>NZ_CP174299.1:2450000-5221363 GCF_052467065.1 Microbulbifer maximicatervae (SeqCode)
TGGGACTTGCTCCCTAAGCTGAGGCCGGTCGAAGTGACCAGGTGGCTGCGACTGTTTATTAAAAACATAGCACTCTGCAAACTCGTAAGAGGACGTATAGGGTGTGACGCCTGCCCGGTGCCGGAAGGTTAATTGATGGGGTTAGCTTCGGCGAAGCTCTTGATCGAAGCCCCGGTAAACGGCGGCCGTAACTATAACGGTCCTAAGGTAGCGAAATTCCTTGTCGGGTAAGTTCCGACCTGCACGAATGGCGTAACGATGGCCACGCTGTCTCCACCAGAGACTCAGTGAAATTGAAATCGCTGTTAAGATGCAGTGTACCCGCGGCTAGACGGAAAGACCCCGTGAACCTTTACTACAGCTTTGCACTGAACTTTGAGCCTATTTGTGTAGGATAGGTGGGAGGCTTTGAAGCAATGACGCTAGTTGTTGTGGAGCCGTCCTTGAAATACCACCCTGGTATGTTTGAGGTTCTAACTCTGGTCCGTTATCCGGATCGAGGACAGTGTATGGTGGGTAGTTTGACTGGGGCGGTCTCCTCCCAAAGAGTAACGGAGGAGTACGAAGGTGCACTCAGCATGGTCGGAAATCATGCAATGAGCATAATGGTATAAGTGCGCTTGACTGCGAGACAGACATGTCGAGCAGGTACGAAAGTAGGTCATAGTGATCCGGTGGTTCTGTATGGAAGGGCCATCGCTCAACGGATAAAAGGTACTCCGGGGATAACAGGCTGATACCGCCCAAGAGTTCACATCGACGGCGGTGTTTGGCACCTCGATGTCGGCTCATCACATCCTGGGGCTGAAGCCGGTCCCAAGGGTATGGCTGTTCGCCATTTAAAGTGGTACGCGAGCTGGGTTTAGAACGTCGTGAGACAGTTCGGTCCCTATCTGCCGTGGGCGTTGGAGATTTGAGAAGAGTTGCTCCTAGTACGAGAGGACCGGAGTGAACGAACCTCTGGTGTTCCGGTTGTCACGCCAGTGGCATTGCCGGGTAGCTATGTTCGGACGGGATAACCGCTGAAAGCATCTAAGCGGGAAGCCTCCTTCAAGATAAGATCTCCCTGAGGCCTTGAGCCTCCTGAAGGGCCGTGGAAGACTACCACGTTGATAGGCTGGGTGTGGAAGCGTTGTGAGGCGTTGAGCTAACCAGTACTAATTGCCCGTGCGGCTTGACCATACAACAGAGATGGTTACTAACGACTAGCTAAGCTAGCGGATTGTGAGTTAGAGACATACGATCGCTTGCGGTGTATTACTACAGATTATTTTACCGACTTATTTGGGGTTATCGCCGGTCAACAACATGACCGAGGCAAACAGCGATAACGCGGCAGGCCAAGCACATTGCTTATAAGACCAACGCCAACCCAAGCCAGTTTGCCTGACGACCATAGAGTTGTGGAACCACCTGATCCCTTGCCGAACTCAGAAGTGAAACGCAACATCGCCGATGGTAGTGTGGGGCTTCCCCATGTGAGAGTAGGTCATCGTCAGGCTTCTAATCCGAAAAGGGCCACCCAACAGGGTGGCCCTTTTTTTATGGCTGAAAAAATATTTAAAAAAACAAAAAAAACAAAAGACAAAAATAAGAAAGAGAAAGCAGAAAATATTTAGCAAAAATTAAATAGAAAAAATAAAAGTAACTCTGAAAAAATTTAATGCTTAACTTTCTATTTAAAAAATCAGTCAGTAAACAAAAAATAAAAACCTAAAATTACTTGAGCACCTTAAACAGACACTCTCCTAAAAAGCCTATAAAAATAGGTCTTTACCGATCTTCTCTCCAAACGCCTTTGCACTCACTCAAAAAATAATCCAACAAAAATAACCCGCGTAAAAACCAGAAAAGTACCCATACCACTCCCGCCAAAAATTAAAATTAGCCCATAAAAATATCGGTGATTTTTTAGTCTCTGCAGTAATCCCCTGTAACCACGGGGCCTGCAGCCCGTTTATTAAAGTTATGCACAACTCTATCCAGACTTTCTGTTAGTAACCGCTGGCTGTGGAAATCTGCGCAAAAAGTGCTGCTTTTTTACCCGCCTTCAATAGAGCCAAGCAATCACGGGGCTGGCCGGGGATATCCCGGAGTTATACACAGCTCTATCCATGGTTTCTGTTGGTAACAAAGACGCCATAAAACGGACATCAGTTATTAACAGTGTTATGAGCGATAAATCTGTGGATTACTGCGACTGATTGGTACGCCAGTATTCGAGAGAAGAAAAATTTGGGGATAAAAAAAGCCCCACCAGGTGGGGCTTTAAAAATATCGTCTGTATCTTTTATTTATTCAGAGGCAGTAGGAACTCGGCCCAAGTCTCCTTCCATTTCTGTGGTCAGGAAAGACATTACAACCCAGGCCGCTACATTCTGGCGAAGATTCTCAGGGTCGACTTTATCCAGGGTATCGTTGGGTGTGTGGTGATAATCGAAGTAGTCGGTGCCGTCCTGGTATAGACCAAAGGCTGGTACACCGCGCGCAACAAACACACTGCTATCTGGGCCACCGTAAGATTCATTATTTCCGCGCTCAATACCCAGGGGGGCGAGGAGTTGCATCATTTGATCTGCAATATCAAATTTGCTCTCAGGGAGACGGGTATCGAAACGCCAGACTTTCCCTGCTCCAAAGTCTGATTCGGAGACGGCAATAATATTGTCCAGTTCTTTTACGTGTGCCTCAACATATTGCTTAGCACCTACCAATCCGATTTCCTCTGCACCAAACAGCACGACTCGCAAGGTACGACGGGGGCGCTGTGGCAGCTCAGCAATTAGACGTGCAGTTTCCATAACAATGGCAACCCCAGCTCCGTCGTCCAAGGCCCCGGTGCCTTCATCCCAGGAATCCAGGTGCGCACCGATAATCATGACTTCTTCAGGTTGCTCACGGCCAGTAATCTCACCGATGACATTAAAAGAGGGGCCGTCACTCAGTCGCTCAGTTTCAACATCAAGTTTTACCTGGACTGGCTTGCCGCGTTGGAGCATAGCCTCGAGCAGGTTTGCATCAGGAGCGGAAAGTGCGAGTGCAGGAACTGGGTTTTCCACATCATCAACCGACATCATACCGGTGTGGGCAAATCGGTCTGAGTCGGTTCCTACGGAGCGCAACAGCATGGCAGCAGCCCCTTTTTCAGCGGCAGCGCGCATTCCCAACTTGCGGCCTTGCGCCGCAGGGCCGTAGCCTTCTCCCGTGCGCGCTCTCTCCATACGCTTATTGATAAAAGCAATTTTGCCTTTCACTTGGCTGGCTGGGGCCTTCAGCAGGGCCTGCACATCGGGAAACTCGATAATTTCCGCTGTTAACCCTCCCGCAGGAGTGGCGGCGCCATAGCCGAGGGAGGAGACAACTAGTGGCTGGGGGAAAGGGGATATGACTTCGGCGTGAGCATGGCCACGAATCCAGCGGGGTACCTCAATTTGCTCGGTATAGACGCGATCAAAGCCAAATGCCTTCATTTTGTCTTGTGCCCAGGCAACGGCTCTTTCATCGCCCTCAGTGCCTGTCCGTCGTGGTCCAACCTCGACGGTCAAAGACTCTACAATACTGTAGGCGTCGGAGCTTTCCAGTGCCCGGTCACGTAATACTTCCGCCACAGATACATCTTCCTGAGACAGAGGGGCTGCCTGGGCTATTCCCAGTGCCATGGTAGTGATCAGTCCCCCGGTAAGGGAAAGCAGTGGTTTCAACATCGGTCTATCCTTTGTTAATACTCTTCAGTCTTAAGCTTTTGGCTCGTTATTTGATGAGGCCGCGATCAGTTGCTCACGAATTTCACGTAACTTACGCAGGCCTTTTTCTGTAAATAAGTAGGGCGGTTCGCCAGTATATTCGCTGTCTTCAATATTGAGGCAACGTTGTCGCATCTCTTCAAGCTTTGGGTCGTGTCGCATTGGGCAGGCGAGGAGTGCTCGCCATTCAGTATCGCTGGCTTGCCCGGTGATTACATCTTCAAGGCCCTTAACAAAACTGCCTCGGTCCATTCGAAATCTGGGTCTGCGCAGGTGCATAAGAACCCAAACCACAATAACAAAGGCAATGAAAGAAAGAATAAGCGTTGCCAGCCAGGTCACGATATCAATCCTCCACTAATAGTTTTATTGCCACAGCAATGGTGGCAATAATGATTACCGGTTTGATAATACTGGCACCTCTTGCAATCACGAGGTTGGAGCCGAGACGAGCTCCTACAACCTGGGCAAAAGACATAGCGATAGCGAGCAATAGAAAAATATGGCCTCCAGCGATAAAAATTAGCATAGAGGTCACATTGGTAGCGAGCACAATAGGTTTTGTTGATGCCGTAGCCGCACGCATATTGTAGCCGAGTAGCGCTGCGAAGGCGGCTGCACAGATAGACCCCATCCCAGGGCCAAAGAAGCCCCCGTAAAAGCCGAGCCCACCGCCAACAACTAGATTAAAAGTAACGTTACTGATTCTGGGTTTTGAGTCAATGTCGGAAATGCGGGGGGACAGAATAAAGTAGAGGGCAATAGCAATGAGCAGGATGGGAAGTAAGGTATTGAGGCCAGCCTCTCCAAGTGAAGCGACTGTTAAGGTGCCTAGGCAGGAACCGATAATTGCAGCAAGTAGTCCTGGCCAGAGGGGGCGTAAATTCAACTGGCCTTTTTGCAGGAAGTTAATGGTGGATGATAGGGTGCCAAAGACGCTTTGAAACTTATTGGTACCGAGAGCATCGAGTGGGGGAATGCCGGCCCAGAGTAAAGCGGGGAGGGTGATTATTCCCCCTCCCCCGGCGATCGCACTGACAAAGCCTGCGGTAAAGGCGATTACTGTCAGTATCAGGTAGGTATAAGTAGAAAGCTCACTACTTAACTGTATCACGAGTGGACTGGTTACCCCTTTTCAAGAGTACTTTCATTATCGTGGTAATACCCCTGATACTTGCTAAAGCGCTTTTGGATCTCTGCCATATCCTGTTCCAGATCACCGATAGGCTGGTACAGGGAGTCAATGCAAATACGCTTATTGGGAAAGTCCCAGGCAACAAGCAAAATAGGAACTTGAGCGGTATAGGAAATCCTTAAAAAACCGTTCTTCCAGCGCCCTACTTTTTTGCGGGTCCCCTCGGGAGTAATCCCCACCCACATTTTTTCATTTTCCCGGTAACTCGATGCAACTTGTAGAGCGATATTACCTGCGGCGCGCCTATCGGTAGGAACACCTCCAAGCCACATAAATAGTCCTTTAAACGGGAAGAAAAAAGCTTCCTTTTTCATGAGCCAGGAAATTTTAATACCCAATGCCATAATAAATGGCATGGCAACCACAAAATCCCAATTGGATGTGTGGGGAGCCAAAGCCACCATGACTTTTCTTTCTGGAGGGATTTCCCCATCCATTCGCCAGCCGAGCACCTTGATTATCAACTTGCCAATAGCTTTGGTGATGCGATTGCCCAGCCGAGGTACTTCATTGGGTACTTCAGTAGGTATTTCTACAAACTGACTCATTATTTGCCTCTTTCTTACTGCTGTCACACTAAGGTTTCAGCAAAGGTACTTAGCCTTGCTGCTTTAGTGTTCCCGCGTGGCATAAAAGCGAACTTCCGGATAGCGCTCTTCAGCCAATTGTAAATTAACGCGCGTCGGTGCCAGGTAGGTCAGGTGTCCGCTGCCATCGAGTGCCAGGTTGGTACTGGCCTTGCGCTTGAAATTCTCTAGTTCTTTGGCACTTTCACTATCTACCCAGCGCGCAGTGTTCACGTTGACGTTTTCGTAGATGGCTTCAACTTTGTATTCGTCTTTTAATCGGTAAGCGACTACTTCGAACTGTAGTACACCAACTGCGCCCACGATAATGTCGTTGTTATCCAGCGGGAAAAATACCTGGGTGGACCCCTCTTCAGAAAGCTGCTGAAGCCCTTTTTGTAATTGCTTTAATTTGAGAGGGTCTTTTAAACGTATGCGACGGAATAGCTCCGGGGCGAAATTGGGAATGCCGGTAAATTTCAGTGCTTCGCCTTCGGTAAAGGTATCGCCGATCTGGATAGTACCGTGGTTGTGCAAACCAATAATATCGCCGGCAATGGCCTCTTCTACGTGGGTTCGATCGCCAGCCATAAATGTCACCGCATCGGCAATTTTTACATCCTTGCCAATGCGCACATGCTTCATTTTCATACCGCGATTGTAGGTGCCGGAGCAGACACGCATAAAGGCAATTCTATCGCGGTGTTTGGGGTCCATATTCGCTTGGATCTTAAAAACAAAGCCGGAGAATTTATCTTCGCTGGGCTCTACTTTTCTCTCTTTGGTTTCCCGGGATTGGGGTGAGGGCGCCCATTCAACGAAACCATCGAGCATTTCCCTTACGCCAAAGTTACCCAAGGCCGTACCGAAAAATACCGGGGTCAGTTCACCGGCAAGATAAGCTTCCTGGTTAAACTCATGAGTGGCTCCACGAACCAATTCAATCTCTTCCCGAATATCCTCGGCGTACTCGCCAAGTAGTGCGTCAGCCTCAGCGGAGTCCAGACCCTTAATTTGAATATCATCGGGAATTCTGTGGCCCTGACCCTGGGAGAATACATGGATGGTATCGGTGTAGAGGTTATAGACCCCCTTGAAACCTTTTCCTGAACTCAAAGGCCAATTGATAGGGGCAGCCTGGATATTCAGAACTTCTTCAATCTCATCCATTACCTCGATCGGGTCGCGAATATCCCGGTCGAGTTTGTTGATAAATGAGAGAATCGGCGTTGTTCGCAAGCGGCACACATTCATCAACTTGATGGTGCGGTCTTCCACACCTTTGGCCCCGTCAATCACCATCAGTGCGGAGTCGACGGCGGTGAGTACCCGGTAGGTATCTTCAGAGAAGTCTTCGTGTCCCGGTGTATCCAGTAGGTTTACAGTCCTCTCTTTGTAGGGGAACTGCATAACGGAAGAGGTAACAGAAATACCGCGTTCCTGTTCCATCGTCATCCAATCAGAGCGTGCGTGGGGACCTTTTTTCCCCTTAACGGAGCCCGCTTGCTGGATTGCATTCCCGAACAAAAGAAGCTTTTCGGTCACGGTTGTTTTACCGGCGTCCGGGTGGGAAATAATGGCGAAGGTGCGGCGGCCGGCAAAGCCTGCCAGGGAAGAACTTTGACCCATACTTTAAGATTCGATCACTGGATATTCGAAAAAAATAGGGGCGTATTATACACGCAGGCGTTGCTCCGAGGGTGGGGTATACTGCGAAATTAGACTTGTCAGTTTACCAGCTCGGCGAATGGGGTCATGTCAATGGGCTGAGTTGCCAGCGGGACTGGCACACCTGGACAATTTGCTCAAATCCATTTGGATTAACACTGTACTCTGTTGTGGCCAACAGTCATCGAGGGGCTTTTAGCGGTGCAGTGGCAAACTCAGTTATTGAAGGGGAGAGGTTATGAGCCGGGAGCGTTTACAGGCATTGCGGGAAGAGTTGCAGCGGCAGGGTGTCGATGCTTTCTTGGTACCCCGGGCTGATGAGTACCAAAATGAAAGTGTTCCTGCGGCAGATGAGCGACTGCCCTGGCTGACAGGTTTCACTGGTTCCGCAGGAATGGCTGCGGTAGGCAGTCGAGAAGCGGCATTATTTGTTGATGGTCGCTATACCTTGCAGGCGCAGCAACAACTTGGTGATCAACCCATTGAGTTAATGAGCCTCAGTCAAGTCGCGATCATTGAGTGGCTGTGTAGTCAGCTGGATGCCGGTCAGTCTCTGGGGTATGACCCGCGACTGCACACGGAGCCGGGATTGGCCTTGATCAAGAAGCGATTGGCTGAAAGGGATATCCAACTGCAGCCGATGGAACAGAGCCCGATTGATGCCATCTGGAATGACCGCCCCGCATCTCCCTGTGGGCCTGCGCGCCCACACCCCTTCATCTTTACTGGTGAGCATTCCAAAGAGAAACGGCAGAGGATTGCCCGACGTCTCGCAGAAAAACGAGCCGATGCTTTATGGCTACCAAATCCTGAAAGCTGTGCTTGGCTTTTTAATATCCGTGGAGAGGATATTCCGCACTTACCAGTGGCCTTGGCCAATGCAGTCCTTTATCGGGATGGCAGTGCAACTCTTTATTTGGGGGAGGGCGCTGTAGGGGATGCGTTGATTGAGCACTTGGATAAAGATGTAAGTCTAGTCGTGGCCAAAGGGGAATTATTTGAAAATATTAAGCGCCGCCACGTCAATAAAATATGGATAGATCCCCTGATTAGCAACAGTTGGACTTTACAGCAATTGCGGGCACTGGATATTGAACTAATGCTGGAAGGTGACCCGGTCACGGAAGCCAAGGCCTGTAAGAATGCGATTGAACTGGCAGGCAGCCAGGCTGCACACGAAAGGGATGGTGCTGCGGTGTGTGAATTCCTGGCGGAAATACCTGAACAGGTTGCGACAGGCCATTTTGACGAATTGTCCGCAGTAAAGCTTTTACGGAGTAAAAGGGAGGCTCGCGAAGGCTTTCAGGGCAACAGTTTTGAGACAATTTCCGGCTATGGTCCGAATGGGGCCATTGTGCACTATCGGGTGAGCCCTGAATCCAGTTTGGCTATAAAGCCAGAAGGGGTATATCTGTGCGATTCTGGAGGCCAATATCCAGATGGCACCACTGATATTACCCGAACTGTTGCTCTGGGTGAGTTCCCGCCTTCGGCAAAAGAAAATTTTACCCGGGTTTTAAAGGGACATATTGCAATTGCGACTTTGCGATTCCCCAGGGGGACTTGTGGAGAGCAAATTGATGCGCTTGCACGCCGTTCGCTGTGGGAGGTAGGGCTGGATTATGCCCATGGTACCGGTCACGGTGTTGGTAGTTTCTTAAGTGTTCACGAGGGGCCACAGCGGATAGGTAAGGCTGTAACAGGTGTTGCTCTTCAGCCGGGGATGATCGTTTCCAACGAACCGGGGTTTTATCTCACAGGGCAGTACGGCATCCGTATTGAAAATTTGGTGTTTGTGAAAAAGAGCGAAAATTATCCAGATTTTCTAGAATTTGAAGAACTTACGTTAGCTCCGATCGACCGTAATTTGATTGACGTGGCACTACTCACTGAGACTGAACGGGAATGGCTGAATCGTTACCACCAGAGGGTGCGGGATGTGATTACCCCGCTGGTTACTGAAAAAACTGCTGAATGGTTAAAATTGGCTACTGAAGCTTTGTAGTGTGAATCTGGGGGCTGCGTGCCCCCAGGCATAATTAATTTATCTCAAACTTATAGCCAGCACCGTAGACAGAGTGAATTAACTCTTTTTCAGGCATAAGCACTGATATTTTCTTGCGCACTTTTTTGATGTGGCTATCAATAGTTCGGTCGCTGATTACGCGGTAATCGGAATAGATACGGTCCATGATTTGTTCGCGGGAAAAAATTCGACCGGGCTCACTGTAAAGTAGGTCAAATAGGTGGAACTCCAGCGCAGTAAGATTGGCGTCTTTACCTCCGATTCGCAGTTGCCCGGTATTTCTATCTAGTTCGATGCCACCATTTCCGACTTCGCCCTTTTGTGGTCGACGGCGCAACACCGCTTTCACCCGTGCGACGAGTTCCCTGGGGCTGTAGGGTTTACAAACATAGTCGTCGGCACCGGATTCCAGGCCGCGCAAACGATCGGGTTCCTCAATTTGCGCAGTCATTATAATAATTGGAACGTCGTTGCCTTTTTGGCGAATCTCTTCGCAAATCTCCATCCCATGCCGCCCAGGTAGCATCAGGTCGAGAAGGATCAAATCCGGTTTCATAGTTTCCACTTTGGGGACAACCTGATTACCATCAGAAATGATCTCGGCTTGATAGTCGGCGGCATGAAGATAATCCAGTAGTAGGTGCGCAAGTTCGGTTTCATCTTCGACTATTAATATTTTGGCGCTCATAACTTCCTACCATTTAATCCTTTGGCTTAGGGGTAAAAAAATACTTATTTCAAGACCGCCCATAGTGGACGGAGTTGCAGAAATGCTACCCTCGTGTGCTGTAACAATATTTTGGCAAATTGATAGCCCCAAACCCGCACCGCCGGTTTCCCGGCTGCGTGAACTATCTGCTCTATACAGGCGCTCGAACAGGTGTGGTATATCAGCACTGGCAACACCGGGGGCGGAGTCGGCGAAAGTGATAATGGCTGTTCGGGCTTCACAGCGCGCAGTTACTTTGAGTTGTCCCCCACTATCGGTGTAGCGCAGGCTGTTGGTTAACAGGTTGCTAAATAACTGATTGAGGCGTGCTTCATCTGCGTAGACTAACTTATCTTCCGATAGTTGGAGGTCACTGCTTAAGCGAATACCTTTCTGGTCGAATGGAATTTCAAAGTCTTCGATAACACTTCGTAGGATATTCTCCAGGGAGATGTCGGACTTGCAGTAACTTAGTGCCCCCGCGTCGGAGAGAGACAACTCATAGAGATCATCTATCAGGCGGCTCAATTGTTGAATTTTGCTGTGCAGTATGCGCAGGTTCTCTGGTGTGGCTGATCTGATACCGTCTTGAATGGCTTCAATCTGCCCTTTTAATACTGCGAGAGGTGTGCGCAGCTCATGCGAAATATCTGCCATCCATCGGTTTCGGGCATGTTCATTTGCTTCCAGCGTTGCGGCGAGCCGATTAAAGTCAGCACTTAATTGGCCCAGCTCATCTCGCTGCTCTATATCAATACGGGTTTTGAAGTTGCCGGATGTAAGATGGGATGTCGCTTCGGTCAGCTTACGGATGGGCCTTACCAGCTGCCAGGCAAGGGGGATGGCAATGGCTAGTGCCAGAATGAAGGTGGCAACAGAGATAAGAGCGAAAGTCCGCGATTGCTCTTTAACAAACCCTACGGCCAAATCATCATCTAACACGGGTAGTGGATTGATAGCCAGGTAACCAACGGTTTCTCCGTTCACAACCAGAGGCTGCATTACCATGTTCTCAGATCCTGAATAACGACCTATCAGAGGTCTTTTCTCTTTGTTCAACAGGACCAGGCGGGCATTAAGCGACTTGCCCACTGCGTGTTCAGGTGGGGGCTCAGGCGGGCGGCGGGGCCCCCTCGTACCCGGAGGTGGACGATGTGGGGGTGGCATATCCTCAAAGTGACTGGACATCACGCGTCTGTGGAGTCTTTGCCAGCGCCTGCTATTGCCGTCGATAGATTGCCAGCTCCCTTCGCTGGCGTAGATTTCTTGTAACTCATCTACTAAATCGCCGACCTCGCGAAGCTCCTGAGACTGGATATAGGTCATAAAACCATGCTTAAAGCTCCACTGAAAGAATACGAACATTCCGCCAACAGTAATTGCTGTAGTCAATAAGAAAGCGAGGCTTAGTTTATAGCGAATATTTAACGACATAGCCGGTAGCTTGGATTTCAGTAGCCTGTGTTCACAGTGAGCTCAGGTGCATTTTACTCTGTTTCCACTGAGGAAACGCGGCTCAGAAGATCAAGCCTACACTTACTGTAAATATCAGGGCAATCTTTTAACACTCCGAGAGTCTCACGATAAGAGCCCAAGCTAAGGAGCCTCTGAATAACTCCGTAATACCTCTGCGGGTCTTGAAGTCTGCAGATGTTAGGCGCAGCTCGCCGCGAATGGCCTTAGCCCTTTGCAAGAGCTGCAACGCAGCAGATGCGGCCTTCAAGGCCCGCCCTTCGGGGCTTGCAGAGCGATTCACACTCCGCGTTGCGACTTCTTGAAAGGTCTAGACATTCCTGCGAAGCCGCGCCTTGATTGTGAACCGTTCTGCATGCCAGAGGCATCACGGAGTTATTCAGAGGCTCCCTAAGTGCCAATAAGCTTAGCTTGGTTATCCAAAGCTGTTCTTGGGGCCTCCATGCCCTGAGTCGGTAGGAGAGATTGAGTCCTTACTGGTAGTTACTTCTATTATTATCCCGGTTTGCCTGTGCTTACTCCCGGCTTTATTGGAGATGTAGAAAAACGATGCAATATCAGATCGGGCTTATCGAGCCGGATAAATAGAGTTGCAAGAATTCTCTTCCCTCCCCGGCTCCAGGTACTGTGGTCATGGGCGTTAAGAGTGACAGTAATTTGGTTGAAGCCCGATTTAAACAGCTTGTCGGGAAGGTGTAAGTCTGGACCATAGATTCGCTGTATTTTCTTACCGTTGATATAGAGATGGGCATGACCTTCCAGATATTGCTTTGAGGCATCATTGGCGTGGCGAGGGGATTCAAATTCGAACCGGTCGTAGTCTATATGTAGGTTATATCCGGACATTTTATCGCGACTAATGTCCAGTTCGATGCGCGGTGCAGCATTGTGTAAAGGGATCTCGACTACTGGGTGTTGGTCGCCGTTATGGCCCGTGTGTGAGTCTGGCTGTGCTGTAGCAAGGTTGGTTATTCCCCAGATAAAAGACCCGATAAGAACGGCTCGAAGAATTTTCATTATTGTCTCACTCCCAGGTTTGGCGATGGGGCAACATACTTCATTCAAACTGCTGTTGCTGTGAATACTTCTGGTTACCAGTGCTTTTAGTCTATCGGGTGCTATTGCTCCAGTTACTTCCATTACCTGGGGTGTCGGTCCCCGTAAAAACAAGGGACCGCAAAGCTTACACTTACTGCGACTCCAGGGAGATTTCCGGCGTATTAGGAAAGTGGCTTGGCCTTCAATGTTAGTGCACCGCTGAACTACTGTGTTGAGCACTCATTGACAATAGTTTGATCATCTAGCTTGCCGTAAAAGCGGGGGCCAAAAGTATATGGGAAGGCGGGGACAAGCTCACCATCATCATCGACAGTGACAGTCAGGTGGTAATGGTATCCCCTTTCGTCATCTGAGTGACCGTTATGCTGGTCCAAATATACTCCGCCTTCATTAGTCAGGTCTTCGTCCCAGTAATAGTCCTCGTAGAAAAAGCCCGCCGCCGTAGTGAACTCATTGCCTGACAGGGAGGTATAAGAGCCACTTGTCGTGGGACCGGTATTCGATGTTGTTTCGACTCCTTGGGAGAGGTCGTATTCATCCACCAAGAGACAGCTTCTCTCGCCTGCTACGCCGCAACCGCTCTCGGAGCTGGGGTCGTCATAATCTCGTACAGCCCAGCTGCTTTCTGCGAGTTCTCCTTCACTCTGCCAGGGGCCATAGATTGCATAGCCGTCGGCGGTATAGCCGTAGATAGGGGAGTGGTCGTCACCTATATCGCCAACAAGATCGGCTAGGCAATTGCTATAAAAGTGATGGTGGTAATCTCCGTTTGCGGCGTGTCCACCACAGATATCCACATCGTAGACCTCAGCAACCGGTGCCAGGGTTTGCCAGGTGCCATCCACTGATTGACCATCACCCCAATCATAAATAGAGACGCCATTTACCCAGTAGCCCTGTACGCCGAGCCCCGTTGTGCACTCCTCCGTTGCGGGCTCGGGTTCGACAGGGATGTATCCGACATGAGAGACATTCTCTGGGCAAACGAGCCCTGGTGGCCAAAATCCATAGCCGGCATCTACATCACAGGTGCCAATACCCGTATAGCCAATATCCTGCCCAAAGCTGACAATATCTCCAACGCTGACAGTGGGGCTGCCGGTTTCGAAATCAGAGGAGGCTAATGGACGTTCAAGTAGTCCGTCTAGAATACTTTGAGTAATTTCAATCTCGTAGTCGGGAACACCGGTTGCTGAGACAACGGTGTATTCCCGGCCATCTACGGTTTCTGATGCTACGCTCTGGACGTTGACCAGAACCTGCTCATTGCTGTTACTTTCATAAATGTAAGGCGCGCGTTCGTCATCAGTATTCATAATCCAGACACCAGTATCAGTGCTGGAATCTGACTCTTCAGAGGAGGTCTCAGAAGAATCATCGCCATCCTCATCTGAAGAAGAGCCACTATCGCATCCCTGAAGAACTCCGAGAGATATTATCAACGCTAGTGTATAAGAGAGTGTAGGCTGGCCATTCCGGTCAAAAATTTTAATTATTTTCATATCACACCGTGGCATATGGAGGAGTTGCTCCCCGAACCTAGCGCACAAAAGTGAATGAAATGTGGATGGCCTGCTAGCTACATTTTATATCCTCTTTATCGTCTTAATTTTTTTCAGATTTGTGCACTGCGTTCAAAAGCGATACTCCGTGAGTCAGGCAAAAATATCTTATTGCTTTATTGTAAATAGCCTAAGTAGCCTTTAATTAGTGGGCCGGCTATTAATTAAATATTTTTTGGGGTATTAGCTCCAATTCTCTCTTTGAAAAATTCCAGGTCTTAATCTAATTATCAGGTCGGCTGACTTTGGCTATTTGTTTGTTGCCCCCGATAGGTGATGTTGAAAAGCGGTGTAATACCAGCTCTTTCTTATCGAGGTGAACAAATAAGGTTGCCAGTATTCGCTTTCCACCGCGGCTCCAAGTGCTGTGGTCGTGTGCATTGAGAGTCACGGTGACTTGGTTAAAACCGGGTTTTAGTAATTTTCCGGGAATATGTAAATCTGAGCCATAAAGACGTTGGATTTTTTCCCCATTGATGTAAAGGTGGGCGTGCCCCTCCAGAAACTGCTCAGAATCGTCATTGGCAAAGCGAGGGGATTCCAGCTCAAACCGATCGTAGTCAATATGCAGGTTATAGCCGGACATATCGTCGCGGCTCATGTCCAGTTCGATTCTGGGAGCGGCAACATGCAGAGGTATCTCTATCACCGGATGCTGATCGCCATTGTGGCCCGCGTGAGGATTTGGTTGTGCCGCATACGCGGTCATAGAGGCTGAAACAATCCAGGCCAAAGACCCAGCGATAAAGAACCTGTGCATTTTCATTTAACTCTTACTCCCAAGCTTGAATATGAGTTAGCGGCCAACGGTGGTTGAGCAGCGATTGACGATAGTTTGGTCATCCAGTTTGCCGGCAAAGCGCGGGCCGAAGGTAAATGGGAAAGCTGGAATTAGTTGGCCATTGTTATCCTGCGTAACTGTCAGGTGGTAGTGATAACCTCTTTCACTGTCAGTGTGTCCATTGAATTGATCCAAGTATTCGCCACCTCGCGCTGTCAGGCCTTCATCCCAGTAATAATCCTCGTAGAAAAAACCTGCCGGAGTTTCAAATTCGTTTCCGGATTGAGAGGTGTAGCTACCGCTGGTAGTGGGGCCGGTGTTATTTGTATTGGATACGCCGCGATCAATATCATATTCATCGACTAGCAGACAGCTGCGTTGCCCGGCAACGCCACAGCCGGTGTCTGAACGGGGATCGTCGTAATCCCGTATTGCCCAGCTGCTTTTAGCTAGCACACCTGCGTCTTCCCATGGACCGTAAATTGCGTAGCCATCGGCGGTATAGCCGTAGATAGGGGAGTGTCCATCGGCGGTGTCCCCGGCAATTTCAGCCAGGCAATTACTGTAAAAGTGATGGTGGTAATCGCCGTTAGCTGCATGGCCGCCACAGATATCTACGTCATAGACTTCTGCCATGGGAGCCAGGGTATGCCAAGTGTTATTTACTGACTGTCCGTCACTCCACTGGTAAATTGAGGTTCCATTTACCCAGTAACCCTGTACACCGAGCCCAGTTTCACAGCTGTCAGTGGATGCCTCAGGCTCAGCAGGAATATAGCCTACATGGTCGACGTTTTCGGGGCACACGGGACCTGGGGGCCAGAAGCCATAACCGGCTTCTGAGCCGCAGCTGGAATTACTGCGATAGCCGATGTCCTGGCCGAAGCTAACAACCTCACCAGTTTGTACCAAGGGGTAGCCATTGACGAAGTCTGTAGAGGCTTTTGGACGGCTGATGAGTGCGTCTAGTATTTCCTGGGTTATTTCAATCTGGTAGTCCGGGATACCGGTAGCAGATACGCGGGTATATTCCTTTCCGGCAACGGTTACAGATTCAATACTTTGCACATTAACCAGAACCTGCTGATTACTGTTACTTTCGTAAATATAGGGGGCGCGTTCGTTAGTTGAATTGATAATCCAGGTAGTACCAGAGCTCTCTGTTACCGAGCTTTCCTCGTTACCTGAAATTGTCGAATTATCTGAGGAGCCGGAATTCTCTTCGTTAACGTCCGAAGAAGTGTCCTCGTTATTATTCGATGTATTGCTTGTTTCGTCGGTAGTTGTTTCTGTTGGATTATCTACCGTAGTATCTGTTGGACTTTCCTCTTCAACTGTATTGCTGTTTGAGTCGGTGGAGGAATCTGCAGTGTTATTTCTAGTGTTTTCTGAATTTATAGAATTGTTGTTTTGCCAGTTTCTTCCATTGCTATTGCGAACAGGTACTTCCCTAACCGAACGTTGATCGTTGTTATGCCCAGAGTTGGGATTAGGTTGAGCCACAACACTGGCTGCAGTTAGCCAGGCTAATGAGCCGGCAAGAAAGTACCCGTTAATTTTCACGAGAAAGTTACCTCAATTTATCTTTATTGGTTACCGCCCCACGGTTGTTGAGCATCGGCTGACAACAGTTTGATCATCTAATTTTCCGTAAAAGCGCGGTCCAAAAGTGAAGGGAAAGGCGGGGATTAATTGTCCATCGCTATCGACAGTGACGGTAAGATGATAATGGTATCCTCGCTCATCATCCGAATGGCCATTGTACTGATCTAAATAGACTCCACCTTGAGCTGTAAGTTCTTCGTCCCAATAATAATCTTCGTAGAAAAAACCAGCAGCTGTTTCAAATTCATTTCCGGACGCGGAGGTATATGAATCACTTGTAGTTGGGCCAGTATTAGAAGTAGTTTCCACGCCCTGGGAAATATCATATTCATCGATTAATAAGCAGCTGCGCTCGCCGGCGACACCACAGCCACTTTCGGATGAGGCATCATCGTAATCTCGAACAGCCCAACTACTTTCCGCTAATTCACCCTCACTTTCCCAAGGGCCATAAATTGCATAGCCGTCGGCGGTGTAGCCATAAATTGGAGAGTGGTCGTCACCAATATCGCCGACCATCTCTGCGAGGCATTCACTGTAAAAATGGTGGTGATAATCACCGTTTGCCGCGTGACCACCGCAAATATCAACGTCGTAGACTTCAGCTAGGGGGGCGAGTGTATGCCATGTATTATCAACACTCATCCCGTCACTCCATTGATAAATAGAGGTTCCATTTACCCAGTAGCCCTGTACCCCTAAACCAGTTTCACAACTGTCAGTTGCAGGTTCAGGTTCAACGGGAAAATAGCCAACATGGGAAACATTTTCAGGACAGACAGGCCCCGGTGGCCAAAAGCCATAACCAGCTTCTGCACCACAGGACGAATTACTTTTATATCCAATGTCCTGCCCAAAACTGACAATATCACCAACGCTGACATAGGGGCTGCCGGTTAAAAAGTCAGAGGATGCTTTTGGACGTTCCAGGAGTGCATCGAGAACAGTTTGTGTAATTTCGATAGTGTAATTTGGAATACCGGTTGCTGATACAACAGTGTATTCTTTACCGTCGACAGTTTCAGATTCAACGCTCTGAACATTTACTAGTACTTGTTCATTGCTGTTACTTTCATAGATATAGGGTGCGCGCTCCTCATCAGTATTTAGAATCCAAACCCCGCTATCGGTGCTCGAGCCTGAGCTGTCACTATCATCTGATGAATCGTCATCGCCATTATCGTCACCGGAATCTGAGCCGCTGTCGCTAGTATCTTCAGATGACGAATCTGAATCAGATGAAGAGCTGCCGCCTCCACCGCATGCCTGGAGTACGCCGGAAAGTAATACCAGAGATATTACATAAGGCAAAATGGACTTTCGGTCCGTGTCAAAAATTTCCGTTAATTTCATAGCACACCGTGAACTAGATGGGGGTTAGTCCAGAAATTAGCGGATAAAAGTGGAGAAAATGTGGATAAATATTAACCTAATTTGCAAAGGGTTAAATTGGCTCTATATTTCTGCCTAGTTTGTGCGTAAGTTCAAAAGGATGGCTTTTCTTTCGGTATCAACAGTTAAAAAGTTATTTGCTGGAAAATTACTTATCTCGTTAATGACTTTCTTTGTATTTAATTTAAATAAAATATTATTCTTTCGATATTTTTTTGACTAAAAGGTCTAGGGAGCCTCTGAATAACTCCGTAATGCCTCTGCGGGTCTTGAAGGCTGCAGATGTTAGGCGCAGCTCGCCGCGAATGGCCGTAGCCCTTGGCAAGAGCTGCAACGCAGCAGCTGTGGCCTTCAAGGCCCGCCCTTCGGGGCTTGCAGAGCGATTCACACTCCGCGTTGCGACTTCTTGAAAGGTCTAGACATTCCTGCGAAGCCGCGCCTTGATTGTGAACCGCTCTGCATGCCAGAGGTATCACGGAGTTATTCAGAGGCTCCCTAGTAGTTGGCTGGCTGTATCTAGTGAAGCCAGCTACTGAAAGCAGAGACCTGGATTCTGAGACTGTATTTGGGAGAGTCGCCAGTCTGGAAGCTTTAACCGGTTCCAGGCTGGCGTGGGGCTTTATCAATGATTTATAGGTGATATAGGTAAGCTGTTTTCTGCTGGCCTAGTTACATGGGCGGTGGGCCAGGGGGAAAACCTCCGCCGACTTCATCGGAGCAAACATTCACAATTGTCTGGTCATCGAGTTTGCCGTAAAAGCGGGGCCCAAAGGTATAGGGGAATGATGGGGTCAGCTGCCCTTCATCATTCAGTTCTACCGTTAGGTGGTAGTGATAACCCCGCTCGCTGTCACTGTGCCCATTGTATTGATCCAGATAAGTGCCCTCCTGGTCGGTCAAATTGGAGTCCCAGTAATAGTCTTCGTAAAAAAAACCGCTGGTGGTTTGAAAAAGGTTGCCTGATAGGGACGTAAATGTATCGCTGGTACTGGGGCCGGATTCGGCAAGTGAACTTGTGCCTTGTGACAAATCGTATTCATCTGCCAATAAGCAACTGCGCTCGCCGGCAATCCCGCAGCCGCTAGTAGAGTCGGCATCGTCATAGTCTCTAGTGACCCAACTACTTATTGCAAGAACACCCTCGGCCTCCCAAGGGCCATAAATGGGATAGCCATCGGCGGTGAACCCGTAGACGGGAGAGTGGCTATCTCCAGTATCTCCAACCAAGTCTGCCAGGCAATCGCTGTAGAAGTGGTGGTGATAGTCTCCCCGGGCAGCGTGTCCACCACAAATATCAACATCGTACATCTCAGCGACAGGTGCCAAAGTGTGCCAGGTGCCATTCACAGACTGTCCATCGCTCCACTGGTAGATAGAGGTTCCGTTGACCCAATAACCCTGAGGTCCGAGTCCACTCTCACAGTCTTCTTCCGAGACCTCTGGCTCAGTTGGAAAATAGCTGTTGTGGGAAACATTTTCTGGGCAGACCGGGCCCGGCGGCCAGAATCCAAAACCCGCTTCGGCGTAGCAGGTATGTGGATTGCTGCTAAAGCCGATATCCTGACCAAAACTCACGATATCGCCAATTTGTACCGTGGGGCTGCCGTAGACAAAGTCGGTGCTCGCTTTGGGGCGATTGATTAGCTCGTCGTAGATAGCAGTGGTGATTTCAATTTCATAATCCGGGATGCCGGATGCTGTGACTTGAGTGTATTCCCTGCCGTCGACAGTGACAGTTTCGATGCTTTGTACATTGACCAGGACCTGCTCATTACTATTGCTTTCGTAGATGTAAGGCGCCCGTTCATCGTCGATATTTAGCACCCAGGGGCTGCTGTCATCGCCAGTATCGTCATCTGATGGGGGTGGATCTGAATCGTCATTGTCGCACCCTGTTAAAGGTGCACAGACCAGAAGTATTGTCAGTGCGCTGATTAATTGGGTGCGGGTTTGAAGGGGGGAAATCTCCTGAAGCCTCATCGAATCACCATCCATGTTTCGCAGTAAGAAGAAGGCGGGCTATGCTGCTGTCTGCCGGGGTTTGGAGGAGTTTGAAGTTATCGGCAAAAATGGGAAGTAATGTGTACGCTGCCCGTTAAGGCACTGATTTCCTTTTGTTGTGTTTTTGGGGGTGGTGGATAGATGTGGGCCGAATCAGGAGTGGTTCGGCCCACAGATCGATCAGTTGGTTGACAGCTCGGGGCTGGATGTTGTCTCTGCTGTGCGCTGGTGCGTATCGCGGCGCAGCCACCACCAGGAAACAAAGCCGAGAATCAGGTTGGATGCTGCTGTAGCGACAAACAGGCCGGTCATGCCCCACAGGCTGTTTCCAATCCAGGCCAGGGGTAGGTATAGGCCCAGTACCCGCAGGAAAGAAATGACAGTTGCAGGCAGCGGTTTCCCGAGTCCATTGAATGCGGCATTGGCAGACATCACAAAGCCGTAGCCGGCATAGCTGAGAGGTACCAGGGTCAGGTAGGCAACAGCGACGGCGAGAACCTCAGTGGAATCACTGAACAGACTTACGATAGGTTCTGCAACAAAGTAGAGAAGCACCGCCAGTCCCGCTCCAAATACCAGGCAGAACCTTGCCAGTACGCTCACGGTTTCCCGCAGGCGGTCGGTCTTTTCCGCCCCGGCATTCTGTCCCATAAAAGGGCCGACCACAGAGGAAAGTGCGTAAAACACAATAAGTGCCAGGGGTTCTACTCTGAGTGCGACTCCCAGGCCCGCGACGGCATCTTCGCCGTGCACGGCAACGAGTGCAACGACAACTCCTCCCGATACAGGAATAATGACATTGGTGAGCACAGCGGGAAGCCCGACAGCCAACACTTTGCGCCAGGATTCGAGCAGGCCGCTCAGCCGCCATTGTGGGGCTGTCATTAGGTGTTCTTTTTTGATGATGAAGTAAAGTGCAGCAATAAAGCTCAGGGCGCGCACGATAATCGTAGCGATAGCTGCTCCCTGGAGCTCAAGTCGGGGAAAGCCGAAAAGCCCAAAAATCAAAATGGGGTCGAGAATCAGGTTCAGTAGGGCTACCGCCACCATAATACGGCCGGTTACCGCGCTGTTACCAATGGCGCGAAGAGCAGCGAGCGCGACGGTCGGGACAATGACAAAGATGGTTCCCAGGTACCAGGGGATCATGTAATCGGCAATAAGCGGAAGCATATCGGGGCCGGCGCCCAGCAGCTCAAATAGAGGGCGCATGGTGGCCAGGCCGACTGCAGTAATCACAATAGCAATCAGCAGTGCCAGTACAGATGCGTCAGTTACCAGGCGGCGAACGTTCTTTATATCTCCAGCGCCGTAAACCCGGGCTACTGCCGAAGAAGTACCTGCGCCGAGACCGATAGCAAAGCTGTTTATGGCCATCACTACCGGGAAGGTGAAACTCATCGCCGCCAGGGGGCCATCGCCCAGCTGGGAGACAAAATAGGTATCGGCGATATTAAAGGACATGGCGGCGAGAATTCCCCAGACCATGGGTAGTGCCAGTCTCTGTAAGTGACTGGAAACTGAACCTTCCAGCAGTGATGGGCTGCTTTTTGATAGAGACATGTATAACTCTTGTCAATCCAACGAGGGGGTTGGGAAGTCGGGAATAGTGTTACAGAGCAGGAGTGGCTGCCTGCCGTTCAAGGCCTTGTCGGTAAGGCGGGAATTCCGAACGATGGGCTCATTCTACGACTGGGTGTCATTCAGAGCGAGACTCATGAGTACAGCGTCCTCGCGCATGCCATTTTGCGCGGGGTAATAATTTTTGCGTATCCCGTCTTCAGAGAAACCCAGTTTGCGATAGAGGGAGCGCGCAGCGAGATTGGATACCCGCACCTCGAGCAAAACTCGTTCAATTTCGCTGGGCAATTCCGTTTTCACGCTGTTTAGTAGTGCCTCGGCGAGGCCCTGTCGGCGTCGCGCTGGGGATACGGCAATGTCCAGGATTTCTGCCTGGTCAAACAGGCTACTGATCACGCAACAGGCGATAATGTCATCGCCTTGGATCAGGACCCAGCAGTGGTGGCCGGCGCTGAGACTCTGCTGGTATTGGGCTTCACTCCACGGATGACTGTGGGCACTTTTTGCCAACTGGGCCAGAGATGCACAGTCGTCGGCAATGGCGGAGCGCAACTGTAGCTCAGTGTAATTTAAATAGGTCATTCTGCGCGGGTTTCAGTCGGATAACTAGTGCGCAACAGATTCCACAGGGGGCGTTTTAGTTCGGGGGCTCGGAGCAGTTGTGAGAGGCTGGGCGTACTAATTAAGCGGGCCTTCTGCCATTCGACAACCTGGCTTTCCAATGGGGTCGGAGTGCAAAAATCTTGAGCCTCACTGCCCATCAGCCAGATGGATTTAACCGGCATGCGAGAATAAGAGGCCTCTAACCAGCTGGAGAATGTATCCCGAGCCTGTGAGGCGTCTTCGGCTGGACCAAAGCGATTTTCTGTTAAAGGCCATTGCAGGCGCTCCTGTTGTCGGGGGAGCTGGTGCCAGTGCAAGGCGCGGAGAATATTGTTGAACAGGGCTTCCAGGGGAAGCGCTGCACCGGGCTCGTGGCTGTCCACGGCCAGGAGTTCCTCCCCAATACGCCAGCAGTTCAAAACAAAAGGTTTAACACTTTGCTGGGGGGGGGCAACAGGAGCCGGTGTCACTGACACCGTCTCTTGTGGGCGTTTTGTCTGGTCGGTGAGAGCGCTTATTTCATCTAGCACACGGGCGTTGCGCTCCGGATTCTGCACCGGCTGGGTAATTATCTGATCTGCTGAGTGGGGCAGTGGGTTTTGAGCTATTCCACTTGCAACCGGAGGCTGCTGAATCCCAGCAGCCTCTTCGGCGGGAGGCAGTTCGGCCTGGAGAGGATCGGGTGCGAGCGGCAATACGAATCGGGGTACATAGCTTGGAACCCCAAGTACTGATAAATATTCCGCTCGCTGAAGCTCGTTCACTTATACGCCCTGTTTCTTACTCTCACTGCTGGCGAGCAAGTTTAACGCATCCATGTAGGCTTGTGCTGAGGCAATCAGGATATCTGTATCTGCGCCAACGCCGTTGACCAGGCGGCCGTCTTTTTCCAGGCGCACTGTGACGGACCCTTGGGAGTCTGTTCCTTGGGTGACCGCATTTACAGAATAAAGTTTTAAGTCGGCGCCGCTGTTTACCAGCTGTTCAATAGCTTTGAAGGTGGCATCTACGGGGCCGCCACCGCTGGCTTCGGTCTGCCGGAGTTCTCCGTCAATGGTGAGGCTGACAAAGGCCTGTGGGGCTGAGCCGATTTTGGTGCGCACATCCAGGTCGCTCAGTTGGAATCGCTCCACCGGTGACTCACCTCCGCTCACCAGAGAGTGCAGATCTTCGTCAAAGATCTCATGTTTCTTGTCGGCTAGGTCTTTAAAGCGGGCAAATACCTGCTGGAATTCTTCGGTATCGGCGAAATCTACCCCCAGCTCTTCATAGCGGGCGCGGACGGCAGCCCGGCCGGAGTGTTTACCGAGAACCAGACGGTTTTGACCCCAGCCCACATCTTCAGCGCGCATGATTTCGTAGGTCTCGCGGTGTTTCAGAACACCGTCCTGGTGAATACCGGACTCATGGGCAAAGGCATTAGCGCCGACAATGGCCTTGTTGGGCTGTACCGGGAAGCCGGTAATCGACGACACCATTCTCGAAGTGGGCACGATATGGCTGGTATCCAGCCCTGTTTCTACCGGGTAGAGATCCTGGCGGGTTTGTACTGCCATAACGATTTCTTCCAGGGAGGCATTACCGGCGCGCTCTCCCAAGCCATTGATGGTGCATTCCACTTGGCGCACACCGTTCATCACGGCCGACAGGGAGTTGGCAACGGCGAGGCCCAGGTCGTTGTGACAGTGGGTCGAAAAGATGGCTTTGTCGGAGTTGGGAACGTTTTCGATAACACGGCGGAACATAGCCCCATACTCTTCCGGTTCCCCGTAACCAACGGTGTCGGGAATATTGATAGTGCCGGCCCCTGCCGCGATAACCGCTTCGATGATGCGATACATAAATTCCGGCTCGGAGCGGCTGCCATCCTCGAGGGAGAATTCCACATCGTCGGTAAAGTTGCGCGCTGTTTGAACCGCTTTCACTGCCTGCTGCAACACCGCTTCCGGCTCCATTTGCAGCTTGTATTTCATATGGATTGGAGAAGTGGCAATAAATGTGTGGATACGCGAGGCGTTGGCATTCTTCAGGGCTTCGCCAGCGCGCACGATATCGGCATTGACCGCTCGGGCAAGGCTGCAAACCCGTGATTCGGTAACGGCTTCAGCGACGGCCTTGACCGACTCGAAGTCCCCGGGACTGGCAATCGCGAATCCAGCCTCAATGACATCGACACGCATTCTCTCAAGCATGCGGGCGATGCGAATTTTTTCCTCTCTCGTCATAGAGGCGCCAGGACTCTGCTCGCCATCGCGCAGAGTGGTATCAAAAATGACTAACTTATCTTTTTTAGTGCTCATTTTCGTTTGTTCTCCTTATTTGCTTTGAGGCTAAACAGGGGGCCTTGCCGCTGTCTATGCATCGCTCAAATAAAGTTTGGAATTCTGTTGGGGGTGGGGGGGAGAAAAATTATATGCCGCGCAGGGGCAGTCGTAGCGAGAAAGCTAGGGCAAGAAAAGACTGGCGCTGAGTGATAAATGGAGTCTTCATATACAACAGTTTCCGCATTAGGTCGGATTCAGGGCATTATGAAGCGGAATCAATCGGAAGGTCAATGTATATCCTAATATTGGCGTGCTATTTTCTTATTTTGTTATATTGTTTTCGTTGTTGGCTATTTTTTAGTGTTTATATCCTGTTTTTGAAGGGCTGCCCCACTGAGGGTTTCAATGGGGTCCGCTATTAAGGGGTGGCATCGGTCAATTTATGCAGAAACTGCCACAAGTCTCCGTGTAGTTGCTCTACCTCGCTGCGGCTGATACGGCTGTTGTCCAGCTGTGCTGTCACCCACTCTCTGGCTCTTGGTTTAAGGGCAAGGCCTTCCTCTGTCACAGTGATCAGGGTTATCCGTTCATCCTGATTGCTGCGGCGACGCTTGACCAGGCCGTTTTGCTCCATCCGCTTAAGCAGCGGGGTCAAGGTGCCGGAATCCAGCATCAGCCTCTGCCCCAGTGCACTGACGCTCTGCTCTTCTTCCGATGGCGCCTTGGTGTTGGCCCACTCCCACAGAACCATTAAAACCAGATATTGCGGATAGGTGATCCCCAATTCCTTTAGCATCGGCTGGTAGGCGCGGGTCATGGCTCGGGATGCGGCGTAGAGGGCAAAACATAGCTGGCGGTTCAGTGCCAGCTCGCCGGAATCGTCATCACAGATAACCATCAGAGCATGCGCTCGATTTCTGTCTCTAGGGATGCTGGTGCATCCTTCGGCGCGTAGCGTTTAACATTCTCGCCATTCTTGCCGATCAAGAACTTCGTGAAATTCCACTTAATACCCTCGGTTCCCAATAGGCCCGGCGCACGTTTCTTGAGCTCCACAAACAGCGGGTGAGCCTCATCGCCATTGACGTCCAGCTTGGCGTAGACGGGGAAGCTGACTCCAAAGTTAAGTTCACAAAACTCCTGAATTTCCTCATCGCTACCGGGTTCCTGCTTGCCAAATTGATTGCAAGGAAAGCCCAGGACGGTAAATCCACGGTCTTTGTATTTTTTATATAAATCCTCCAGGCCCGCGTATTGCTTGGTGAAGCCACACTTACTGGCCGTGTTAACAACTAGCACCACCTTGTCTTTGTAATCGGCCAGAGTGGTCTTTTGCCCATCAGCGGTTTGCACGGGAATTGAGTAGAGATCGGTCATTGGGAGAGCCTCGATGGTTTGTATTTTGCTAAATTTAGTTGTGCACAATCTTTTTTGCAACCGCTTTATTTGGGAGTAGCCCTTTTGCAGGCTTTATTGTGAGAATGATTACCAATTATATTATGCGCCAGATTGATAAAACCCTTTTGCAATAACAGTAAAGGATTCTCCATGCGCCTCACCTTACACTTGGCCAGCCTGCTAGTGGTGCTACTGGCCATTACGGTTCTACCCGTCCAAGCCCAGGCTCAGGCCTCGGGTCTATCAGAGCAGGAATTGCGCCAGCTGATGCAGATGGCAGAGTACATCGGTGTGGATTATCCGGAAGCGGTGGCAGATGGGGAGATCATTAGTGATGATGAGTTTGCAGAGATGCAGGAGTTCGCCTCGGTACTGATCGATCGCGGCGCACAACTGCAAGAGTCGCCCGAAGCGGCGATGATCCGCACCGAGGCGGATGCGCTGCAAGCGGCGATTCTTCGCAAGGCCAGTGTGCAGGAAGTGCAAGCACATACTGCCAAGTTGCGTCAGGGGCTACTGTCTATCGCCCCCGCGCTATCTTTGCCCACTGCATTGCTGAATGTGGATGAGAGTCGCGCTATCTACCAGGCGCAGTGTGTTACCTGCCATGGTATCGAGGGTAAAGGGGATGGCCCCTTAGCGGCACAGTTGGAGCCGGCGCCGACAAACTTCTACGAGTTGGAGCGCGCTGAAAATCGCTCCCTGCTGGGCCTTTACGATGCTATCAGTAACGGTATCGATGGCACTGCAATGACCGCCTTCAAAAACTTGAATGAGCAGCAGCGCTGGTCCCTGGCATTTTATGTTGGCGGCCTGGCTTTCCAAGGTGAAGCGGAGGAGGGCGAAGGCGTTGAGCCGAGCTTGCAGGATATCGTGATGTACAGCCCCAATGTGCTGCAGAGTGATCGCCCGGAACTGTCCGGCGCGGCAGTTGCTTCCCTGCGTGCCGACCCCACACCCTTCTTTGTTGGTGAGGAAAGCCTCGGTAGCCAGCCGATTGATATAGCCCGTGCGCAACTGGAAAAGTCCCTGGTGGCCTACCAGGAAGGTAACTACGATCACGCTCGCACCCTGGCTATTAGTGCCTACCTGGACGGTTTTGAGATGGCGGAGAGCTCTCTGGATTCCCTCGACGCCGATCTGCGTAAAGCCACTGAACGGGAGCTGCTCGGGCTGCGCAGTCAGCTGAATGCCGATAGTAACCCCGAGCAAGTCGGGGCTCAGGTGCAGGTAATTCTTGAGCAACTGGGGCGTGCCGAATCTTTAATGCAGGAGACAACTCTCTCTGCGGGTGCACTATTTATTGCCAGCTTGGTGATTCTTCTGCGCGAAGGTCTCGAGGCGCTACTGGTAGTGATTGCACTGACAACGATTCTGGTAAAAACCGGTCGTCGCGATGCGTTGAAATTTGTTCACTTCGGTTGGATCAGCGCCGCGGTCGCAGGTGTTGTTACTTGGGTTGCCGCACAGAGTTTGGTTTCCATCAGTGGCGCCAGCCGGGAAGTTATGGAAGGGGTTGCAGCGCTTCTGGCCGCAGTTGTGCTCTTCTATGTGGGTTTCTGGATGCACAGTAAGACCCAGGCGGATCAGTGGCAGCAATATATCCAGAACAGCATTAACCGCAGCCTTAGCGCTGGCGCCCTGTGGGGCATCGCCGGTCTCGCATTTGTCGCTGTGTACCGCGAAATTTTTGAAACCATCCTGTTCTACCAGGCCCTATTGGTGCAAACAGCTTCCAGTCAGTACAGCGCCCTATGGGGTGGCCTCGCTGCCGGTGCTATATTGCTGGTTGTGTTGGGCGTTGCCTTTGTGCGCTTCTCTGCTCGCTTGCCTATAGGCAAGTTCTTCTCCATGACGACCTATTTACTGTTGGCGTTGTCATTTGTTCTTGCGGGCAAGGCTGTCGCGGCGCTGCAAGAAGCGGCGTGGATTGCGATTTCCCCGCTGCCGATAAATCTCAGCTTTGACTGGTTGGGTATCTACCCGACTTGGCAAGGTGTTGCTGTTCAGGGGGCAATACTGGTTGTCGCTCTGTGGTTGCTACTGAAAGGCGGCCGCTCAGATTCCAGTTCCGCTAAAGCGACCTAAATGGCCTTCGGGTACCCGCAACTCTGTGGGTACCCTATTTTTAATAGCCAGCTCCTCTTTATTCAGCACCCTTCAGGTTATCGGATAGCAGCTCTGGAGAAATTTCTGCAAGCGGTATTGGGCTGCCAACCTGTACTATTGTCTTTAGGTTTCGTTTATAGCTAAACGAACCTTGGATCGATAGAGGGATAAGTGGCAATGATGCGCTTTGAAAATTTTCCTTGAGCAGCGTGACAAGCTCTGCAATTTCTTTCCTGCTGTTTTCTTCAATCAGGATGCACAGAAGATCCCTGTTCGCCTCTGCCTTATGAATCGCATTGTGCTTTCTCTTGAGCTCTGAAGCTTCGATTTCATAGTAGTTTTTGGGGAAATAGTCACTTTTGCGTAAAAGTGCGTGAAGCCTAGGGCTGTTAGTAATGGCGTCGCTGGGGATAAAGCGAACCTTGCGTTGCGTTGCCCCGCTAACAATAAATGGGGTTAGCAGGTTAGAGTAGCGGGCAATTAGAAGTGCTGAACCTTCGCTAGGGATTTGCTCAATCCCCTCGTATTTCGTGCGCCTGGGCAGGATATAGGTAAGCCAAGAAAGGGTGTCAAATAACATTTCCGGCATTCGAAAAAGCAGGAGTACTAAAAGAGCGAAATTTAGTATGGCCAGCAGGGTAAATACCTGGGGAATTGTCATTCCCACAGGCCCGAGTAGCCCAATAATAGAAAAAGAAATAATGACTACAAATACGGCATTAAGGACATTATTTACAGAGATAACCTGCGCTCGAATTTGTTCTGCTGTTCTTTCCTGAATAATGGTGTATAGCGGTACGATAAAAATACCGCCAGCAACACCGATAAAAGTCGTGATAAATAAGATGGTCAGTCCACCATCACTCTGTAGAAATTGGCTAAGGGATGCGTTGGAGAGCATTTGATAGTTTCCCGATAGGATGCCCAACCAAAGTCCCGCCACCGTCATTCCCAGCCCGCCGGCTGCCACCAAGCCCAGTTCAATACGCCCGCGAGACAAGCTCTCACACATTAGTGAGCCTATAGCAACGCCAACAGTTAGGCAGCAGAGTAGAATCGTGATTATTGGTTCACTGGCGCCAAGCACATTTCTTACAAAGCTGGGAACCTGGGTTAGGTATGCCGTGCTAAATAACCAGAACCAGGAGTTTGCAATAATTGCGTAAAAAACGGTGGGTGTTTTAATCACTTCCCGCATAATTCTCAGCGTTTGGCTGATGGGGTTCCAATCTATTTTTAAATTGGGGGCTGAGGAAGGAGCCGGAGGGATTGCCCTACTGGCGAGATAGCCTAGTACGGCGACAGTGACCATCACCAAGCTCAGATATAACAGCCCAGGTTTTCCCTGGCCCACATCACCGGCTAGGAGGGTGCCGACAATTGTTCCAACGAGTACTCCGGAAAAGGATGCAACTTGGGCTAAACCATTTCCTCCAAGCAATTCTGATTGCTTTAGGTGCTGAGGTAAGATGGCATATCTGACAGGGCTAAAGAAAGCTGTGTGGGTGGCAAAAAGTATCAATACAATGAAACTTAAAACTCGGTCATCAGTGAGTAGCGCAATGGCCCCGAGGATACCGATTAGTATTTCGGCGGCTTTAATAATTCTTATGACTCGACCCTTTTCATACTTGTCAGCTAATTGTCCAGCGGCGAGTGAAAATAGAAAATACGGTATGACATAAAGGCTACTGGCGAGATTAATTAGTGTATTGGCTTCTGCTTTGGCTAAATGAAATGCCAGTATGACTAGCAGGGAGTTTTTAAACAGGTTGTCATTAAAAACACTGCTTAACAGTGAGAGAAACAGTGGCATAAAGCGGCGACTGGCGAGGAGCTTGAACTGGTTGCTTTGAGCCATGGTTAGGCCTTCGTCCCTGTGCCGCCCTTAGCAGCTATGTATTTCTATTCTCGCTATCAGAATAGGTGATCGGAATGATTTAAGGAGGGGCTGGCATCCTGAGGGAGGAGAAGAATTTATGTGCCTACCAGTGAAGTAGGCACATATCCTTGTTGGTCAAGAAAAAGGGGAGGCTAGCGTTTCTCTCCGCGCAAGCCCAGCACTTGGCGGTATAGAGCCTCTGCCTTGGCACCGGCTGCTTCGACAGGCCTGCCGGCAACGACGCTCACCCGCGACCAAAAACGCTTGGGCAATGTAGTGAAGGCATGACCGCCTTTATGACTGAAAAAGCTTCCCCAGAGACCTTGGAGGGCCATAGGGATTACAGGGACAGGGGTTCTCTCCAGAATTTTTTCTATGCCTGCTTTAAATGGCTGTAGTTCTCCGTCTTTCGTCAACTGACCTTCGGGGAATATGCAGAGAAGATCTCCATCTTTTAGCCCGTCCTCAATGGCTTGAAAAGCCTGTTCATACCCTTTGGGGTCTTTCTGCTTGGAGCAAATTGGAATTGCCCTGCCTGTTTTGAAGACGAAGTGCAAAATTGGAATTTCATAAATGGGCTTGTACATAATAAAGCGGATAGGACGGCGGACAGCGCCGGCGAGTAATAGTGCGTCAACATAACTCACATGATTGCAAGCGATTAGGGCTGGTCCCTCTGTGGGTATCTGTTCAAGCCCTTGGTGCTTTACCCGGTACATGGTGTGGGAAAGGGCCCAGATCAAAAAGCGCATAGCAAATTCTGGCACTTTGGCGAACACAAAAATGGCGACCGCCGCATTCATAAGGGCAATAACAAGAAAGAACTGCGGTATGGTCGCGTCCAGCATATTGAGGAATAGAATTCCAAGTAGCGCTGAAGCCACCATAAAGAGGGCGTTCAAAATATTGTTTACGGAGATAATTTGTGCACGAATTGCCGGGTCGGATCGATCCTGGATCATGGTGTACAGAGGAACGATGTAAAGACCCCCAAACATCCCCAGTAGTACCAGACAACTGAGAAGAGAGTATGCACCATCGGTACTTAGAAATGCGGTAAAGCTGGCTTCATGGAGTTCTGCAAAGTTTCCCCCGACGATACCCAGGGCGATACCACTTATGGTAAGTCCAGCAGCACCAACAGGCACCAGGCCAAGTTCAATAAATCCACTGGAGAGGCGCTCGCAGATTAAGGACCCAATGGCAATACCAATGGTAAAACTGCACAGCAGTAATGTAACCACTGATTCACTGCCACCTAGGACATTCTTGGTAAAACTGGGAATTTGTGTCAGATAGGCCGCCCCCATTAACCAAAACCAAGATATTCCAATAATGGAGTAGAAAATTGAGGGAGTATTCGCGCTGGCACGGAGTATTTTATGGGTTTGAGTAATGGGGTTAGGGTTTATTTTGAGATTGGGTGTGGGGGCTGGCGCTGCGGGGATTGAGCGGCTGGCCAGATATCCCAGGGTAGCTGCGCCCATAATTACCAGGCCTAAGTAGAGAATTCCCTGTTGCCCATGGCCTGTGAGGCCTGCGAGTAGGCTACCGACAATTGTTCCCGTTAAAATGGCCACAAATGTCCCCATTTCCACCAGAGCATTGCCCCCTATCAGTTCGGAACGCTTCAAGTGTTGAGGGATAATCGCGTACTTCACCGGGCCAAAAAAGGCGGACTGTATGCCCAAGAGAAAGAGCACAGTTAAACAGAGTGCGTTGCTTCCGCTAAAAAGGGCGAAAACACCCAGTGCACCGATAGCGATCTCTCCTAGCTTAATCCAGCGTATTAACCTCCCCTTGTCGTATTTGTCCGCGATCTGGCCGGCGGAGGCAGAAAATAAGAAAAAGGGAAGAATAAACAAACCAGCAGCCAAGTTAATTAGTGCGTTTGCTTCACTTTCCACCAGGCGAAAGGCGATCATGACAATTAGGGCGTTTTTATAAACATTGTCATTGAAGGCGCCCAGGAATTGGGTGCTGAAGAACGGCAAAAAGCGGCGGCTAGTGAGAAGATGAAACTGAGACTGGTTAGCCATTGGCAACTCTCTTCTTATTTAAGTGAGCTAATGGTAAGTCATACTGCCGACGGGAGGTATCCCCATGATAGAGGGTAAATTGGTACGCTAGATTAGGGGTTGTTGGGGGAGAGGTAGAATTGGTTGAAGGGAAACCCGGCCGCGTGGGCGGCCAGGTGAGGGTACCGGTTTACCAGACAGTTACCCTTTCCTCTTCAGGCAGGTACATACCGTCGCCTTCCTTAATATCGAATGCTTCGTAGAAAGCATCGATATTTGGTAGTACGCCTTTCACACGATATTCAGCGGGAGAGTGACTATCTACCTTCAAACGTCCACTGAGGGCTTTATCGCGCATCTTGCTGCGCCACACCTGAGCCCAGCCCATAAAGACCCTCTGATCGCCGGTAAAGCCGTCAATAACAGGTGCCTCTTCGCCATCTAGAGACATTTTATAAGCTTTATAGGCAATTCCCAGGCCTGATAAATCGCCGATATTCTCGCCCAGGGTCAGCTCGCCGTTGATGTGTTCACCCTCAAGCGGCTCGTAGGCGTTGTACTGGGATACGAGCTTGCTGGTAAGCTGCTCAAAATTGTTGCGGTCGGAGTCGGTCCACCAGTTGTTGAGATAGCCGCGTCCATCAAATTTACTGCCTTTATCATCGAACCCGTGTCCAATCTCGTGGCCGATTACACCGCCGATACCGCCGTAGTTGACAGCATCATCCGCATTCATATTAAAGAATGGTGGTTGCAGAATCGCTGCAGGGAATACGATTTCATTCATGGCTGGGTTGTAGTAAGCATTCACAGTCTGTGGGCTCATGCCCCACTCATCGCGATCAATCGGCTTGCCCAGCTTATTGCGATCGTATGAGGACTCAAACAAGTTAGCTGCCAGAACGTTGCCAATCAGGTCATCGGATTTAACTGTCAAGTTACTGTAGTCACGCCACTTGTCTGGGTAGCCGATTTTGGTGGAAAAATTGCTTAGCTTAAACAGAGCCTGCTTTTTGGTATCTTCGCCCATCCACTCGAGGGATTCGATGGATTCCCGGTAGGCGGCCTTCAGATTGTCCACAAGTACAACCATTCGCTCTTTAGCTTCAGGCGGGAAGTGCTTTTCTACGTAGCGCTTACCGACCAGCTCGCCTACAGAACCATTGACAAATTGCACGCCGCGCTTCCAGCGGGGTTCCATTTGTTCAATACCGTGAACGGTGGTGCCGTAGAAGTCGAAGCGCAGTTGTGCGATTTCGTCATGCATGTAGGGCGCCATTGCATTAAGCACTTTGACCTTCAGGTAGCGCTTCCAGGTTGCCAGCTCAGTATTGGCAATAATCTCATTGGCCGCTTCCAGGTATTCAGGCTGGCCGACAATAAAACTATCTGCTTTCTTCAATTGGGCTTTGGCTAGGTAGCTGTCCCAATCTACAACGGGCATTAGCTCTTTAAGTTCAGCAACAGTTTTCTTGTTGTAGTACTTTTCCGGGTCCCGGTTATCAACGCGGCTGCGATGGTGTTTTGCCAAACTCTCCTCAAGTTTGAAGATCTTGTTGGAAAAGTCTTCAGCCTCTTTAAGTCCTGCGAGGCCTTGAAGATCAGCGAGGTAGGTTACATAGGCTTCGCGGAGTTTCTTACTCTTCTCAGTGTCCTCGAAGTAGTAGTCGCGATCAGGGAGTCCAAGGCCTGCCTGCCACAGGAAAGTCATGTAGTTTTCTACTTGCTTCAGGTCCTGCCAGATGCTTCCACCAAATGGTACATCGTAGCCGACGGTATCCGCATAGGCGAAGAAATCGGTAAGATCCTTGCGGTTTTTAATTGCATCGACTTTGGCGAGTTCGCCGGAAACCGCGGAGAGCCCTTTTTTCTCGATCAGCTTTTTATCCATAAAGCTGTTGTAGAGATCTCCAATTTGCTTGGCATCGGCGCTCTTGGCTCCCTGGCTGGCTTCCATAATCAGAGCTTTGACTTGCTCGGTACTTTGGTCTCTTAGAATAGAGAAACCACCCCAGCGGGACTTGTCCGCAGGGATTTCAGTATTCTTCAGCCAAGTGCCGTTTACATAAGCAAAGAAGTCGTCTTGAGGCCGTACACTGGTATCCATAGCGCCCAGGTCGATACCCGAGGAAAGCTGAACCTGCTCAGCGGTAGCTTTACTACCGGTGGAGTGGTCGTGAGCGACAGCAAACAGAGGGAACTGGGCTCCCGCCAGGGTACCGGCAATAGCGAGTGGTAATAGTAACTTTTTCATTTTTGCTCTTTTGGCTGAATATCCGCCGAGCATACTAAAAGCAGGGGGTGAGCTGGGGCAAGAGGGCTGCGCCTAGCCGGGGATAAGTTGCGTTGGAGTGAGTTTAACCAAAAGCCCCGCATCGCGGGGCTTTTGGTACAAGTTGAGTAGCTATTTAATCTGGCAGGCGGAAAGTGATAGGGATAGAAAAGTTATAAGTATCTGTACCTAGCTGCGCAGGGACTCCAGGGTAGGGTCCAGCTCTGCGTACAGCAGCTTGGGCCTCCCGGTTAAGGCTGGCATGACGGGATTCCTGTACCGGTTGGATATCTCGTACCTGGCCTTGAGAATCAATAGTCACATTGAGGCGTACACTGCCTTCATGGCCCCGCTCTTGGGCTCGTTTGGGGTAGCGAATGTAGCGGAACGTGTGACGCAGCAAACTGGAGTGGTAGATCTGGCGTGCCAGAATCATATCAGCCGTCAGGGGAGCCTCTTCCTCCTCTTCCATCATATCTTCGGCATCTGCAGCCAGGAGCGGGCCATCCTCAGGAGGTACCGTAATAAGCTCAATCTCTTCCTCAGCTTGTGCTGGAACGGCCCCCCCTTCCGGTTGAGGTCCCTGTTCACTGTCCTCTTGAATACTATCAGCCTCAGTTACAACCGCTGCTGCGGGAGCGGTTGCGGCTAGGGCCAGAGTTGGAGGCGGAAGATCAGCAATTTCAATAGCCGGTTTAGGTTTAGTGGCTTCAGTTGGCGCCTCTTCCGCGGCAGTGGCCTCTTCCTGGCTTATTTGCTTGAGTTGTAATTCGGCAACTCTCTCGCTTGTTGGGGCCAGGGACTCGAATGTAGTTACCAGGCTACCTGACACTTGGCCGGCGGAAAGCAACCCATCTTTAAAGTCAGTAGAGGGAGGGACAGAGCCAATCCAGGCTCGTAGCAAGGTATTGAAGAAGTCGGGGTCAGCAATCTCTCCAAGTCGAATACTGTTGAGGGAGATTGTTGTCGAGCCGGTATCGGCGGCGAACTCGATACTCAATTGATCACCGTGAGCAAAGCGCCCCTTAAACAGATTGGCAAAGGTCACCATGTTTTCTGCCTGGCTGCTGAGCGTATCTCCGCGGTTGTTAATCGCAATGGCTTCCATCCATTGATTGCGGAGTCGCCGTGCCGGCAGACTTTTGGTGATAACACGAACCTCCAAGCGCCGAGGAATATTGTTATCGAGTAGTGTGCTGGAATCCCGGGTTAGATTTTCCGAGTATATTGCAGCGACATAAATGTCTTTATTAAATTGTTTTTCTAGTGCAAGACCGTTTAAAAGTGGTGCAGCTTTCGCAGTGAGAGCAAATGTAAACACCCAAAAGGAGAGGACAATTTTTATCGATTTCATTGTTCTACGGTGTCTCAGTAGCAGGAGCAAAATGTTCCGCTAAGTAAGAATTCAGGGGCCCCAACCCCAATGCACACAAGTCAGATTAAAAAGTGCGCGCCCAAAGCTTGTGAGAGTACAATGTACTACTCACTACACCTAACTCTACTGTAACTGGAACGGAGTTCAAGCCTGATAAGGTCAGACTGTCCTCATTCGCCCAAGTTAAAGGGTTGGTAAGGAAACGATTGTCACACTTAGAAACAGGTGTGCTAGGTCGATATCGTTTAGAATGGCACTTTGCAGAGTGGCTTAGGCCACTCTTTTCAGGAAAATGGAATAGTTTTCACTAAATTTGAATTGTGCATGGAAATTAAACCTCTTAGCGAGTATCCACGGGATGCTGTGGATCGTCTTCTCAATGTCATCCATCTATTTCGGGATATTCGTGCCTCGAGTGAGTGGCAATACGATGTATTGCTAAAGCGCTCCCGGTTGGTCAGCCTTCAGTCGGGTGAACAGCTGCTGCGTGCAGGGGATGTGGATCAATGGGTCTACTTCTTGTTACGCGGTGAGTTACATGTGAAGGTGAACAGTCCCGCAGCTGAGGAGGCTCCGGGAAATGAGCGTCCTTTGGCGGTAATACGTCCAGGTGAGTTATTTGGTGATTTGTCGATGCTATTGGCGGAGCCCCGCAGTGCCGATGTATTTGCCGCGAATAATAGCCAGGATACTCAGGTTCTAGGCGTTGATTGTACGCTGTTTGGTGACCTGGAAGACTTATCACTTTTACAGTTGCCGGCAAAACTGGTTTTCTATCGCAATATGGTGCATTCATTGCGTTGGAAACTGGAGGTCTATAGGTCCAAGTATCCGGGGCATCAGTTGGCGAATAGCCATAGAAAGCTGAAACTTTATACGGGACCAAAAAATAGCCGGGAAGAGTTAATTGCCTTAGCGGAACAGGCGAAAGCTTTGGCTCAAATTCTGCTCGACTGGAATGCGGAGTTTGGTTCTGGTGAGCTGGTTGATGATGAATCCGACATGCTTGGATTTCTGGAATCTATGCTGTCGTAGAGTTTTCCCGTTCAAACCAAGGGCGAGAGAATTATTTCCTCGCTCCTGACTGCTCCCCCTCCTTTTTGTACTTATTTTTATTGGCACATGTGTACACCTTTCTTAAAGGGGGACTATCTGCTGATTCCAGTCTAAATTTGTAGATCACTCGTATATTTCATTTGCCCGACATTAACCACGTATTTATTGACAGAATTCGAGTAGGACACAGCGGAGCTTTTTATAAGTCGCTGTGATTGTGTAAAAATCGCTTCGCTTCAGTTGTTATCGCAGATCCCTTCGATTGGATTTAAGACCCCTTTTGCGATGGCGCATCATTGCCCAACAGGTTTAGTAAGTTATGAATGTATTGGCATCAATCTGGTCAAGGCGCAATTACCGGATGGCAATTATTGTTTCGGTGATCGCTATTTTATGGCTGCTGAGTGGGCAGTTATTCTCCGATGCAGAGGATGAGCAGTCAGAATCTAAAGAGGTAACTGCCAAGAAGCCAGAGCCTGAATTGCGAATTCAAGCCCAAATCATTGAGTCCAGCCCATACGCCACTCAGATACTAGTGAATGGGCGCACTGAGGCTAACCGGCATGTACGTTTGCGCGCTGAACTGGATGGCATTATTGCTGCACTTCCAGTTGCGGAAGGGCAGACAGTTAGACAAGGGGATGTCATTTGCGAAATCGAGGCTGAAGATCGTATTGAGCAACTGGCATTAGCTGAAGCGGCAAAACGCAAAGCAGAAATAGACTTTGCCGGTGCCGAGAAACTTAAGAAAAAAGGACTGCAGTCGGATACCGCAATGGCCCAGCAGCAAGTTGAGCTTGCCCGAACCAAGGCGGAGTACACACGTGCCAAAGTGACGGTAGAGAAACTGCAAATTCGTGCACCATTTGCTGGAGTAGTGAATAGCCGAGCGGTGGAGCTGGGAGATTTTATTCGCCGGGGAGAGGAATGCGCGACCATTCTTGACTTGGATCCCATCCTAATTGTTGGCGAAGTTTCAGAGGATCAAGTGGGGAGCCTTGTTGAGGGCGGGCCGGCGAGAGCCCAATTACAAAGAGGACTGTTAGTAGACGGATACCTTCGTTATATCAGTCAACAGGCGCAGGAAATTACTCGGGCTTACCGAGTGGAGGTAGCAGTAGATAATCCAGGTAATCAACTTCCCGGAGGCTTGAGTGGTCAGCTGGTCCTCCCGACCGGTGAAATTACGGCCCACCATATTAATGCATCTCTACTCACGCTGGATGATAGCGGTGAATTGGGGGTGCGGACTCTCAATGATAAAAACCGAGTGCAATTTATCAATGTTTCATTGGTTGGGGATGGTGATGGCGGCGTCTGGGTTTCTGGACTGCCTGACACAGTCACTCTGATTACTGTGGGACAAGAATATGTTACTACGGGAGATTTGGTTCGTGCAGAAATACTGAAAACTGGGGAAGAGTTTTCCCGGGAGAACCAAGCGAAGGAAGCTTCCCCAGTAGATTCCGCTGAGGTGACTCCGGTATCCGAAACTTCAGTGATTCCCGAGGGGGATTCGCGATGAAGATGTTGGAAAGCGCTATTCAAAGAAATCGCAGCACAATATGCCTGATGCTGCTGATTGTTTTAATTGGCATAGTTGCTCGCGCAGCGATGACAATTGAATCAAGCCCTGAGGTGAACCCCCCATTTGTAATTGTACAGGTCACTCATGAGGGAATTTCCCCAGAGGATGGTGTACGCCTGTTGGTCCGCCCTCTGGAGAAGGAAATTCGTGCGGTAGAAGGGGTTGTCGAGGTGATTGCTGTCGCCCGGGAATCCCTTGCATATATCGTGATTGAATTTGACTCTGCCATTGGTGTAGATGATGCCGTCGATGATATTCGCAATGCTGTAGAGCGGGCCAGGGCTGAGCTGCCCCGGGATGCCGATGAGCCCACCGTGGAGGAAGTATCCGCTCAACCTTTCCCCACCATTGTCGTTACCCTATCCGGTGAGCAAGTGAATGAACGGGTTTTACTGCGCTCGGCTGAATTGCTTAAGCGGAAGATAGAGAGTATCCCTGAGGTGCTCGGTGCAGATCTCCACGGTAATAGGGAGGAGGTCGTTGAGGCAGTGATTGATCCGGTGCGACTGGAGCACTATCAAATCACCAGTGCGGAGTTAATCAACGCGGTATTGGGGAACAATCTGTTAATTCCTGCAGGGGAGTTGGAAACCAATCGGGGCCGTTTTTCAGTGAAAGTCCCTGGGTTGATAGAGACCGCCCAGGATGTTTATGAAATTCCGCTCAAGAAGTCACGCGATGGAGTTGTGACCTTGGGTGCTGTTACAGATATTCGCAGAACCTTCAAGGATGCAGTGAGCTACACCAGTATCAATGGCCGTCCGGGGCTCGCTATTAATGTTGAAAAGCGCAACGATGCCAGCTCTGTCGATGTCGCGGATCGAGTCCGGGAAGTTGTTCAGGCTGAATTTGGTGTTTTGCCGCAGGGAATTACGGTTGAGTTTGTTTTTGACCAATCTGATTTTGCGCGGGATATGGTCAGTGAGATGCAGGGAAACATCCTGACCGCGATGCTATTGGTAATGATTATTGTCGTTGCTGCGCTCGGCTTTCGCTCGGGAATTCTGGTGGGACTGGGAGTGCCCTTCTCTTTGCTGTTTGGTTCCATCATCACCTGGTATCTGGGTTATTCGTTTAACTTTATGGTGATGTTCGGAATGTTGCTGGCTCTCGGTATGTTAATTGATGGCTCCATTGTGATTACCGAGTTTGCCGATCGGAAAATGGCTGAAGGCTTGTCAGCAAGGGAGTCCTATATTGCATCAGTCAGTCGGATGTTCTGGCCGGTAGTTGCCTCAACGGCGACTACCCTTGCAGCATTTTTGCCGATTATGCTGTGGCCTGGAGTGGTGGGAGACTTCATGCGTTACCTGCCCGTTACAGTATTTGCAGTATTGGCGGGGTCACTCTTGTACGCCCTTTTTTTTGCTCCTGTGCTGGGTTCACTGTTTGGCAAAAGCGCGATGGATGCCTCTACTCGTAACTACCTGAGCCAGTTAGAGGATGGCTTACCTCGAGCCCTGCCTGGAATTACCGGCTGGTATGCGCGTATTCTTGAGAAGGTTCTGCAGCGCCCATTGAGTGGGTTCTTAACCACTATTGCCATTCTGGTTGCCATCTTTATTGGCTTTGTCAATTTTGGTGCGGGTGTTGAATTTTTCACGGATACAGAAGAGCAATACGGCAATGTAGAAATCAGGGCCCAGGGCAATTTGTCCATGGAGGAGAAAAAAGCCCTGGTGGTGCAAGTGGAAAGAGCCGTGCTTAGTGTGCCTGAGGTTCGAATAGCTCACACTACAATTGGTTCTGGCGGAATTTCTGGAAATTCTGATCGTTCCCCAGATCAAATCGCCAATATGTTAGTGGAGCTTTATCCCGCAGAGGAACGCGAGCGACGGAGCCGCGACATTTTTGCCGATATCCGTTCCCGCACTTCAGATTTTGCCGGAATTAAAGTAACCGCAAATGTAATGGAGGGAGGACCGCCGGTAGGCAAGGATATTGTTCTGGAGTTGCGCAGTCAGAACTATGAGCAGCTACTGCTGGAAACCTGGCGACTACACCGTGCAATGGAGGAAATTGGCGGGTTGCGAGATATTGTAAACACCGCGCCACTACCTGGCATCGAGTGGGAAGTGAAAGTCGATCGAGCCAAGGCTGCCCTATATGGTGCCGATCTCACTGAAGTTGGCAGGGCGGTGCAGTTGGTTACCAATGGCGTCCGGGTTGCAGAATATCGACCCGATGATACGGATGAAGAAGTAGATATACGTATCAGGTACCCCAGAAGTGCCAGAGGCATAGCCGCGCTCGATCAGCTAAAAGTTAATACCGTGCAGGGTACTGTTCCGATTAGCAGTTTCGTACACACGGAAGCCATGCCCAAGGTCGATAAGATTGAGCGAATCGACGGAATTACTCGCATGCAAATTAAGGCTGATGCGCAAGAGGGGATTCTGCCGGATGACAAAGTGAAGGAAATAAGGAAGTGGTTGCAGAGCAATCCGGTGGATAACCGGGTTGAGCTGCTATTCCGTGGGGCGGATGAGGAGCAGAATGAGTCTTTTAAATTCCTAGGTATAGCCTTCCTCCTGGCCCTGTTTTTAATGTTTATCCTGTTAGTAACACAGTTCAACAGCTTCTATCAGTCTTTATTAGTACTTTCATCTGTGATTATGTCCACTTTGGGAGTGATGTTTGGTCTGCTAATAACACAAAGCACCTTCAGTGTGATTATGACTGGAGTGGGTATTGTGGCGCTGGCTGGAATCGTGGTGAACAATAATATTGTACTGATAGATACTTATAACTTCGTGCGTAAGAATGAGCCGAGCCTCACACCAACGGAAGCAGCAGTAAAGGCATCGACACAGAGGCTGAGACCGGTCTTTTTGACAACGGCAACAACTATCCTCGGGTTGTTGCCCCTGGCGCTAGGCGTCAGTGTGGATATGGTCGGACGCAATATTGTTGTCGATGGAGTGATAGCCTCTTTTTGGGTGAAGCTAGCCAGTGCAATTGTTTACGGGCTTACCTTTTCCACTTTGCTGACGTTATTGGTTACACCCATTATGTTAGTACTACCGGGCCGCTCCAAGAAGAGGGGTAATCCAGAGGGGGCTATTGAGTCGGTAACGAGTTAGTGACGGCTATATAAGTACTGTAATCATACTTAGTGATCACAAAATTCGGGGGCTTAGGCCCCCGTTTTTATAGCGGGGAATTTATGAATAAGGCTAAATGGCCGAATGAAATTTTAGAGCGTAGTGGACAGCTTAAGGAGAGTTTATCGGGGCCTTTCAAGGAGCTGTTGCGTGAGCATCAATTACCATGCGATTTCCTCCAGGTACTCGAACAACTTTTTCTTCCCCTAGGAGTTTGGGTACTGACTCGTCATAAGCGCAGTAATCCATTAATAATTGGGGTTAGCGGGGGGCAGGGTACCGGCAAGTCGACCCTGGCAGATGTGTGGCAATGTATTTACCAGGCGATGGGCTATCGCTGCTGTGTTTTGTCTCTGGATGATATCTATTTAACGCTGGAGCAGCGCCGCAGGCTGGCTATACAGGTACACCCTTTACTCGAAACTCGTGGTGTGCCGGGAACCCATGATATCGGCTTGGGGATCAGCACGCTCAAGGCCCTGTGTACAGCCAATACTGATTCCGCTATCGCATTACCTAGGTTTGATAAAGGACGTGATGATCGGATCCCTGAGCACTTGTGGCCCGTATTCAAGGGGCAAGTTGATGTTGTTATCTTCGAAGGATGGTGCCTAGGGGCCAGGCCTTCAGAAGGGCATGAAGGACCGCTCAATGAACTGGAGTGCAGGGAAGATAGTACTGGCGAATGGCGAAGTTATGTTAATCAACAGTTGGAAGATTCTTATCGAGATCTTTTTTCGCTTATCGATGTATGGGTGATGCTCAAAGCGCCGAGTATGGAATGTATCATTGAGTGGCGTAAGTTACAGGAGCATAAACTCAGGGTTCGCTCCGGAATGGGGATGACAGATCAACAAATTGTTCAGTTTGTACAACACTACGAAAGAGTGACGCGGAGCTTACTAGAGGATATGCCGGGCTGGGCAGATTGTGTTATTGAATTGGGGGAGGACCATCAGGTGAAGGGCTTGCGGATGCAGTAAGGTCGGTTTAAACCCTGGCGAGGCCAGGGTTTAAACTAACTGAATAAATCAGTTTTGCTTAAGCGCTGGCTTACTTAGCCTTGGGCGGACGACCGCGACCGCGCTTTACAGGAGCAGCTTCAGTTGCTGCTGCGGCTTCTGCTTTTTTGGGGCGCCCTGGCTTTTTCTTAGCGGCTTCCGCTTTTGCTGGGCGACCGGGCTTCTTTTGTGCGGATTCTGCCTTAGGTGGGCGGCCACGACCGCGTTTTACAGGAGCAGCATCAGTTGCTGCGGCGGCTGCGGTCTCTGCTTTTTTGGGGCGGCCGGGCTTTTTCTTAGCGGCTTCAGTTTTTGCAGGGCGACCGGGCTTCTTTTTGGCTTCAGTGGCGTCTTTTTTGGGACGGCCAGGCTTTTTCTTAGCTTCTTCGGTCTTAGCGGGACGACCAGGCTTCTTCTTGGCTTCTTCAGTTTTAGCTGGGCGGCCGGGCTTTTTCTTAGCTGCAGTGGCTTTCTTCTTGTCAGCAGCAGCGGCTTTTTTAGCGGCAGCAGCAGTTTTCTTCGCTTCGGCAGCGGCTTTTTTCTTTTCAGCAGCAGCCAGTTTCTTAGCTACAGCAGCTTCTTCTTTAGCGACGATCTTAGCTACCTGAGAAGCCAGCTTGTTGGCGGCTTTGATCTCAGCCAATGCATCTTTGGCTTCAGTTGCGGCAGTTTTGGCTTCAGTTGCAGCAGTTTTAGCTGCAGCGGCGGCTTCACGTGCTTTTTTCAACTGTTGCTGTTGAGCAGCAGTCTTTTTCTTAGCTCTAACAGTCGCTACTTTATCTTGAGTAGTTTTTGCTTTAGCGGCAGCCTTCTTGGCACTGTTTGCCAATTTCTCGGCTTTGACAGTCAGGTCTTTTTCCTGCTTAAGGCGGGCAGTTTCCAGTTTAGCGGTAAGGGAGCGTAGCTCCGCTTCCATTTTTGCGATGTCGCTGGTAGCGACTTGAGCAGCTTTTTTAGTAGCCATTTAAATATCCCTGCAAAATGAATTGTTTTAGTAAGTGGGGGCATTCCTATCAATTATTCTCAGCCATCTTTAACGGAATTAGGCACCGTCCAAGATGCATGTTTTCGGCAGAAAACAATTGATAGTGAGTCCCCCCAAGCTAGCGGCGCTAATTGCAGCTTATTTGTATACCTAATTGCAAGTCCTTTAGATGGTTTTTTTCTATTTAATGTAAAAAAAATGGCTTTTTTTTACATATTTTTCAATTGGGGGCCGTTTGAACTGTGTTTTTGATCTTTTTGGGAACTTGAAAGCACTCATTACTGGTGATTCTTTAACTTCAATATTCTTTGTATCAAGTCAGTATCAGTGGCGTTAAATAGTTGAGTAATTTTGTAAGCTTTATGAACCTGTTGGTTTAGTTGTTTTGGCTTTTATAGTTGGATTTTGATGGTGGCAGATAGTTTCTGTTCATCAATTAACAGAGAGCCGGATTAACAAAACTTAACTGCGAGCTTTTGCCTGCGTCAATTAGCGGGCAACCTCCATAGCTGGTTGTGTAACCTTGCGTATTGAAGTGTGATATTCAAATTGCGGAAAGTTGGCAAGTGTCAAGATGTCAGAGACAGCTTGAGTCCTATTGCCGTACCCTGGTATTTAGTAAGGAATTAAAAACTGGGGGAGAACTCACACTCATGTACGGGATCTAGTGCCCCGTATATAAGTACCAACCGGTTGGGGTATTTGGGGCCTTGGCTGCCGGGATCTGCCATTACTGCTGCGAGGTTTACTTTTACATGGCGGAAAGTAAACCAGTGATAAATCTAGTTATAACCATGTATATAATGGGACGGAACTGTATTAGTTTGTGCTCTTCAGTCGAGGTCTTTTTAATTACCGAGAAAGCGAGCGCTTGGTCTCCAGTCATTTGTTTTGCTATCACGTGACATCCCTGCTCGTCATAAAAGAAGTAGAGGGCAGTTATTCAGAGGCAAGTAATACCAGAAGCTATTTGAATGCAGTCCTGATTATCCGTGCGTTGATCAACAATCTTAATGATATTTTTATGGGCAATGCTTCTGCTTTGGAGTGGCTGCTCTTACCAAAGGCAACCTTATGAGTTTTGCAATGGGAGAGGGAGAGGACTGACCCAGTAACAGAATATCTCTGTCACTGGGGTGATATGGAGTCAATCGTGTAGCTTTATAGTGGCCCGTAGGGCAAATAACGATTGTTGGAATTCTGGCGAATCCATAACAGTTGTTCTTTTGTTAATGGCGTCGAGCGTTGCTTGAGTACTTTGGCGAGGGGAATTACTGCAGACTCAGCGCCGGCGTCCCAGCCTGGCAGATTCATTTCTGCCAAAGTAAAGAAGCGGATCAGTTGCCATAGCTGGGCACTGTTCCAATGTTCGCTCTCTTCAATCCAGTGTTGGAAGGGAAGGCGAATAAGTGTGGAGGGTACTTTTTCAAACGCTCCTACTGATTCTGTAAAAGGTTTATCTGACTCTGCAATTTCGATAAGTCTGAGCAACTGCTCCCGGTTGAATTCTTCACTGGTTTCATTTTGTGGGCCACTTACCTGTGGCTCCCAGGCTCCTACGCTCATACTTACTCCTTATAAAGGTCCGGTTTCTTGCTGTTGCATTATAGCGAGGGGGGCTGTGTTCAGGGGGATCTTACTCTAGATAACAATGAATAAAGAGGTCTTTGAATTAATCCACATTACTTCTTCGAATCTAATGAATCGTTTTGTAGTAATTTTGGAAGTCTTTATAAAGGAGTTGGGTTGCGATAACAGGGACTAAACCTACGGGAAAATCAAATCTGTCGGTGCTTATTTGAGATACTATAGAAGAGACTCTTGATATTGAGGTTCAAATGGAATTTATTGCTAAAGCACTGCCGGCGACAAAGCGAGTGGCTCTGGTAGCCCATGACAACCGTAAAGATGCCATGATTCAGTGGTGTCTCAGACATCACAATTTGCTCAAACAACACCAGTTATTGGCTACGGGGACTACTGGTGGAAAAATTGAAGATGCGACGGGTTTAAGTGTCGAAAAGCTCTTAAGTGGCCCTCTGGGAGGTGATCAGCAGCTCGGAGCGAGGATTAGCGAGGGGCAGGTGGATTTACTGATATTCTTCTGGGACCCCTTTGAGCCCATGCCCCATGACCCAGACGTCAAGGCACTACTGCGTATTGCTGCAGCGTGGAATATCCCAGTGGCTTGCAACCAGAGCAGTGCAGATATGGTGGTACAGTCACCATTGATGGACCAATCCTTCGAGCATGAGGTGCCTGACTATCACAGCTATCTAGCAGGACGTTAGTCGGAATTTTTGCTTAAAATTTGATCTTTTCTGTCGGCTCGATTCTGTAACTTATTGATTTTTAAAGTTTATTTATCTCTGTTATCGCTCGCACTTGCAATGCTTGCGAAATCGCGGCAATCTTGCCCACCAGATTAGACCGGTCAATCCGGCACCCCTGATATTTGAAAATTGCACGGTGTTTTATGAGTAGACGACGCGGAAAGGCCGTAGAAGAAGAAAAGGCAGATATCGACCTGACGCCCATGTTGGACGTTGTGTTTATCATGTTGATCTTCTTTATCGTGACTGCTTCATTTGTTAAAGAGAAGGCGCTGGATGTGAATGTGCCTGATCCGAATGAGACCAGCAATGCTGAGCCAGATCCTACCAAGCAGAATATTCTGTTGATGGTTAGCGCAAATGATGAAATCACCATGGCGGATGGCAGCCGTATTGACAGCCGTGCTGTACGGGCCCGTATCGCCCAGATGTATGCGGAGAACCCGCAGGCAATGGTGATTGTGCGTGCACACAACAAGTCTAGTGCGGATACTTACGTACAGATTGCGGATGCCGCGAAGGAAGTGAGCCTGGGTATTCAGGTCTCCCTGGTACCTTACGAGGACTAAGTTCCCGGTGAGTTACCCGCGCTTAAAAAGCCAGCATATTGCTGGCTTTTTTCATTTGTGAATTATGGTTTTGAACTGGTCACAAATTGGGGGGGTACTTAAGTACCCCCTCAAATGAAATCCGATATCAGAATTCTGAACGAATTGCCCAGAGGTCGGGGAAAACCGGTCTAAATAGGGTTCCCTGTAAATAACCTACTCCGCTCGATCCACCAGTCCCCATTTTCCTGCCAATTGTTCGCTCGACCATTTTTACATGTCGGTAACGCCACTGTTGTAACGAAGTATCGATGTCCACCAAAGCCTCACAGATTTCACTTACCAGTGGATCATTGCGATAGATATCGATCAGTATTTTCTGGACGGCTGAAGAAGGCTCTGCAACTTGGCTAAAATCCCTTTCAAGCTCATTAGCGGGTACCTTATGCCCTTCGTGAACCAAAAAGTTTAGGAAAGCATCCCAAAGGGTCGGCGCCTCAAGGCGCTTCATCAAGCGCTGGTAGTGCTCTGAGCCAGGGGTATAGTTTTCCAGTTTTTTCGGGTCCTTGGCTCCGTAAAGAAATTCCAACTCGCGAAACTGGTACGACTGAAAACCACTAGCCGTGGATAGTCGATCGCGGAAAGACATAAACTCCAGTGGGGTTAGGGTTTCCAGGATATCGACCTGTTGAATCAAAGTACGATAAATCGTGTCGACACGTTTAAGTGTATGCAATGCGCGATTGCGTTCACCTGCGTTGAACAGTCGCACCAGGAAATCCAGTTCATGCAACATTTGCTTGAACCAGAGCTCGTAGCTTTGATGAATAGTAATGAAAAGTAGTTCGTCGTGCTCGGGACCATCGGAAAGGGGTTTTTGGCACTGCAAAAGCTCGTCTACTTTTAGGTAAGAGCTATAAGTTATTGTCATAGTCAGCTGCTTCCTGAGTGTGTTTTGACCAGTTACAAAATAATGCTCTCTTTAGCCGGTGTGGATCAAAACAAAAATTACGGCAAAGTGATTTATATTGGACCCATTATAAAGCCCGGAGCTCTTTGAATGGAAAACCCAGCGCAAAACCTACGTGTCAATGGCTCTCGCCTTTGGGATAGCCTGATGGAAATTGCTGAGATAGGCGCGACCCCAGCGGGCGGATGCAATCGACAAGCCCTGACAGATGAAGACCGTGAAGGGCGCGACCTTTTCGTGCGCTGGTGCCGAGATATAGGCTGTGAGGTCAGAGTGGACCAGATGGGCAACATTTTTGCCCGCCGACCGGGAGCAGATAACAGCTTGCCTGCGGTAGTGACTGGTTCTCATTTGGATACCCAGCCCACGGGTGGCAAATTTGACGGTGTATATGGCGTACTTGCCGGCCTGGAAGTTCTGCGCACTCTAGAGGATCAAGGTATCAGGACCAAGGCCCCATTAGAGGTGGTTGTATGGACTAATGAGGAGGGTGCGCGCTTCTCTCCTGCAATGGTGGGCTCCGGAGTTTGGGCTGGTGAATTTAGCTTGGAGTATGGGCACAGCCGCGCGGATAAATCGGGTATCACCATCGGTGAAGAGTTGGAGCGGATCGGCTATCTCGGTACTGAGCCCGCTCAGCCGAGGGCTATTAAAGCTTCATTTGAAGCGCATATCGAGCAGGGCCCGATCCTCGAAAAACAGGATCAGGTAATTGGTGTTGTCACCGGTGTACAGGGTATTCGCTGGTATGACGTAACTTTTTACGGAACGCCTTGCCATGCGGGTCCAACTCCGATGGAGGACCGCCGCGATCCGGTCCAGGCAATGTCCATTCTGTGCGAGCGCATGTATCGCGAAGTCCGGGAGTATTCAGAAGATGCGCGTATGACCTGTGGGGATTTAAGGGCGGCGCCGGGCAGCCGAAATACAGTTCCTGAAGAGGTTGTGCTGGCACTGGACCTCCGTCACCCGTTACCTGAAGGGTTAAACCATCTGCATAAAGCCTTGTATAAGGCGGCTGAAAGAGTACAGGAAGAGACAGGTACCAGAGTCGATATTCGTGAAGAGTGGTACTCACCTCCCGTCGCCTTTGATAAGCATTGCATTGATTCGGTTAGCAGTGCTGTGCAGACCTTGGGATATAGCAATCGCAAGATGGTTTCAGGTGCTGGGCACGATTCCGTATATGTTTCCCGAGTCGCCCCTGTCTCTATGATCTTTGTGCCCTGTGAAGGAGGGCTGTCGCACAATGAAGCAGAATCGGCGGAGCCGGATCATCTTGAGGCGGGTTGTAATGTGTTGCTTCACGCAATGCTAAACAGTGCGGAGCAGGCTTAAGTAGCAGTAAAACAAGTGCTTCTGTCAACTGTCGGCGTTGCACTGTCTTTGTTTTGGCATAGTTGATAACAAGTTGGAATTTAGGCGAATGAGTAATTTTACTTTGAAGCACCGTCAGGATAACGGCGGTACGGCACCCCTGAGTGAGTGGGGGATGGATTCGGAATACGGTGTACTGCGGGATGTTTTAATTGGGCCTGTGGATAACTTCAGTTGGCGCACTGGTAACGCGAGCGCACGACGTGCTGAGCGCCTCGGAATGAAGTTTGATCACAAGGTGGCAGTGGCACAGCATGGAGAGATGCTCGATGCTTACCGCCACGCAGGAGTGAATACGCACCTAATTCCAGCAGACAGCACATTGCCCTACCAAATTTACGGTCGCGATTCTTCGGTAATGACCCCTTGGGGGCCTATCGTGACACAGATGTTCAGCCCTTGGCGCCGTGGTGAGTGGGCGCCCATAGTGAAGAAATATGCAGAGCTGGATATCCCTATTTACGACATTATCACCGCAGGCTCTCTGGAGGGCGGTGATTTTATGGTGTTAGAGCCCGGCGTTATTCTGTGTGGCTACTCTGGCGAGCGCACCAGCCCGCAGGGATTTGAGCAGATGAAAAGTTGGGTGGAAAAAGAGGGCTGGGAAGTTAAAGGCTACCAGTTCGATCCGTTCTTCCTGCATATTGATGTGATGGTAGCCATGCTTGCGGAAAAGCTGGCAGCAATTTGTGTTGATGCTGTTGAGCCGGAGCTGGTGCAGTGGTTTAAAAGCCGAAATATAGAGATTATCGATATTCCCTTCCCGCAGGTATTGGAACTTGGAGTGAATGTCGTTGCCCTGGGGAACGATCGAGTGATGCTACCTAAGGCCAATACCGGACTGGCGGAGAAGTGTCGCGCACATGGCCTGGAAGTTATCGACCCGGATATTTCAATGATTACTCCGGGGGGCGGTGGCGTTCATTGCATGTGCCAACCTCTGCGCCGGGATTCAGCCAATAAAGTTTGATTACTATTGCTGGTTATCTAGAGGGCCCGGTCACTGGTGACCGGGTTAATCCCGTCAACGAAAGTGGTTGATTAGGAACTCGAACCTCTGGGAGTAGCGGTTAATATGAATCTCCTAAATAGATGGCCTACAGCGGATTAAAAGTGGCTTCCGTTGGGGTTCCATAATTAGGCTACTGAGAGTAGCCCAATCTACTTCTTACCCCGGAGAACAATATGCAAAGCGAATGCGCTGAAATTCAGGCTCAGCTTAAGGACCGCATCCTCGAGATTACGATTAATCGACCCGGGCGCAAAAATGCCCTGACTATGGCCATGTATACCGCGATGGCAGGGTTATTGAATAGCGCAGCTACAAACCCGGATGTTCGCGTCGCGATTATTACCGGTGCTGAGGGCATCTTCACCAGTGGTAACGACCTGACAGATTTCCTGGGCGGCTCTGCCGAAGGGGAGGAGTCTCCGGTTTTCCAGTTTATGAGTGCTCTTTACCACTTCCCCAAGCCGGTAGTTGCAGCTGTTAATGGCCCTGCAGTAGGTATTGGTACGACCATGCTGTTGCATTGCGACCTGTCTTTTGCTGGAGACGACGCCATGTTCCAGATGCCGTTTGTGGACCTGGGGCTGTGTCCAGAGTATGGCTCCAGCTACTTGTTGCCCAGGATCGCCGGCCATGCCAAAGCTTCTGAACTGTTATTGTTGAGCAAGCGTTTTAGTGCTCAGGAAGCCGTTGAGATTGGTATCTGTAATGCCGCAGTGGCGCCAGAACAGGCCATAGTTCGAGCACGTGAAGCCGCAGCTGAGTTAGCGAGGAAAGCTCCGGCCGCCCTGCGTTTAACTAAGCAGCTTTTGCGCAGAGCAACTCAAGAGAAAGGGTTAGAGTTTATTCAAGACGAAGGCCGTTACTTTAAGGAGCGCCTCGCATCTGATGAGTTTAAAGAGGCTGCTATGGCCTTTATGGAGAAGAGACCAGCGGACTTCTCCAAGTTTGATTAAGTAAAAAAGGCCGCACTATGCGGCCTTTTTTTGATTTCATTTTTTAACGATCCCTATGTCCCCGGGAAAGATAATTAACGGCTCTGTCGGGGTGGTCGGTAAAGAGACCGTCAATTCGCAGCTGATATACAGCGAAATGCAGGAAGTCCTCGAAGCTTTCAAATTCTTCGGGAACCTTGCCTGTATCGGCGCGGAAGGTGTAGGGGTGAACTTCTAGCTGTCTGCGGTGTGCCCGGCGGACAACACTGTTAGCTCTTGGTTGGCCATCCGTTACTTCCATTAACATAGGATACCAGGGGCCAATCCCATCTGCGTAGGTGGCGATTTTCCGCAAGCCCCCCTGTTGCAGCATCCAGTCATAATTGTACTTTTCAATTTCTCCATTCACTTCGACCAATTTTTCCCCCCAGTCGGTGGCGGCGATCAATTGAACTAATGATAGATCCATCCCCATGGAGGGCATCAATTCAAATTTAACTCGCTGGAGCTCTTCTGCGTCAAAGCACTGGAAGAAAACTTTGTGATCGCGATCGGTATAGCCGTATTTCTTGAGTGATTGCAAAGCAATAGAGGCAATATCTTTTCCTTCCCAGTGATGGAAGTAGGGTTTTTTAATCTCCGGGTAGATGCCAATATCGTAGCCCAGAGATCGGTTAAGCCCCTGAATTAATTCCAGTTCTTCCTCAAAGGTGGACAGCTTAAAGCTAGATTTCCATATTGGAAATCTCTCGGGATATTTTGCTTGAAGTCCATCCTCACTATCTATGAAGGGCTCTGATACCTGAAGCTGTTTAAGTTCGGTCAGGGTAAAATCGATAGTGTAAAAGTGACCATCATCGCGAGCGCGCTGGGGAAAAACGTTGGCGACATTAGTTACGCTATCTAGATAAATATCGTGCATTACGATCAAGTGATCATCTTTGCTGAGTACCAAATCTTGCTCGATATAGTCTGGACGCATACCGTAAGCCAGCGCTTTGGATTCGAGGGTGTGTTCAGGTAGGTAGGCTGAGGCACCTCTATGAGCTACCACAATAGTTTGTTTATTTCTCTGATCAAAGTTATCCGCGCAGGTTAGTGTTGCGGCTATAGAAAAGCCAATCAACACTACTGATAGAATGTTTTTTAACATGTGATAAAGGCCCGTGATGAATTGTGGGGCACTTTCTAGCAGAGAAATATGACAGGGATATAACTGAATACGAGAGCCCCGTTGGGGCGAGGCTTTCGCAGAGCTATTCAGCGCGGCTTCGTCTATCTGATAGGCATTACGAACCCTGGAGACTCTAATTTTTTCTCTCTTGAAGCTTGGCTTTGAAGGCTGCTCGATTTTCTTCTTGAAGTTTTTTGAACTCTGCTAATTGTTGATCCGTCAATACGGTGGACATTTCACTGAGCGTAGATTTTCTGATAGCGGCCATTTCTTTACCTAACTGGCGCTTCTCACGAAAGCTCATCTTTTGGATAGCGCCAGAGGGACTTTCTATGTTAACGCCGTATTTTGCAAGTACTTGGCGGCGCTGTTCATTGGCTGATTCCAGGATTGGCTTTACTTTTTCTACCTGCTCATCAGAGAGGTTAAGCTTGGCTTTAGTTGCCTCTAAACGCTCCGCAAGTTGTGCGGCATGGTCATTATCTGCCCAAGCTAGGGTATTTGCAGAAATGGCAATTATTGCAGCGATTACCAAACTGAATAATTTCTTCATTGTGACTTCCTCGTTAATGAGTAAATGCCGTTGCTGTGAGGAGTATGATAATGGCTAGATTGTAAGCCAGTGCCATCCAACGCAAGGAAGTGTAAATTCCCTATTCCCTCTCATATGGACTGAGATATTCCAGGATATCCACAGTCAGATACTTCTACTCAAGATAATTCTAGACAATTCTGGATGGCTAGTGCGCCTAGGTAAGTCAATAGAAGGTAAACCGATATCCAGTCAGCTCGGAAACCATGAATCGATGAGGGTTAATAGTCAGCAAGCAAAGATTGTCGCCTACAGAGGAACCGGTGGAATAGAGGGTAAGTAGTAGCACTCTATAAAGGGCTTGATTATAAATTGGTGTATCGTCTTGGACCGCTGGTTTAGGTATTAGCAGGAAGTTAAGCATTCTAAAACGGCGCTATTTCAGCGCCGTCAAAATTTAATCAAGACTTGAGGCAGGTAAAATTGCGTTATTACAGTGCAACGCTTTGCTATGCCGCGATGATGCCTGCCAAAAGCGTCTTAATCCCCTTCACACAGTGGCTTCGTGAGACCATAGATAGTCGGCATAGATTTCCCGAAGGTCTTTTTTGCTGACTTTGCCTGTAGCCGTATGGGGGATTTCCTTGGCAATGACACAGTCATCGGGAATCCACCAGTTGGCAAAATGCCCTTTAAAGGATGCCAGAATCTCCTCAGTTTTTAGTGTTTTGCCTTCAGCGGGAACAATGATCAGGAGAGGCCGCTCAGCCCACTTTTCATGGGCAACCCCAATAACAGCGGCTTCGGCTACTCCCGCCTGTGTCATAGCAAAATTCTCCAGCTCAATAGAGGAAATCCACTCGCCGCCGGACTTGATAACATCCTTAGTGCGATCAGTGATTGTCAGGTAGCCGTCAGTATCGATCGTGGCAACGTCGCCAGTATCAAACCAGCCGTCTTCGGTAAGTGCTGACTCTTTGGATTGGTAGTAGCGCTCACAGACCCAGGGACCACGCACTTGTAGGGCTCCAAAAGCCAGCCCGTCTTGTGCCAAGGTATTTCCCTCTGGGTCTACAATACGCATCTCGACCCCAAAGCCCGCTCGGCCCTGCTTGAGCCTGAGGGCCTGTGCTTCGTCTTTAGAGAGGTTCTCAGGTATGCGGGCATTGTAGGTTCCCAGTGGACTCATCTCAGTCATGCCCCAGGCGTGATGGGTATATACCCCATGCTTTTGCTCGAATTCCTCCATAATACTCCAGGGGCAAGCCGATCCACCCACGACTACTCGATTCAAGCTGGGTAGGGTCTCTTCACTTTCCCGCAGGTATTTGAGTAGGGCGAGCCAAACGGTTGGAACGCCGGCAGCGATAGTAACTGCTTCCTTTTGAATTAATTGACTGAGCGTTTCTCCACACCCCATTTTGGGGCCAGGTAACACGAGTTTTGCTCCAACAGCCGGTGCCGCATAGGGTATTGACCAGGCGTTGACGTGAAACATGGGGACAACAGGCAATATGGCTTCGTCCCTTCTAATCGCAAAGACATCTGGCATCAATACGCCGTAGGTATGCAGCATCAGAGAGCGATGGGAATAAAGCACCCCTTTGGGATTGCCTGTTGTTCCTGATGTATAACAGAGTGCTGCTGCACTCTCTTCCTCTAATTCCGGCCATTGAAACTCAGTGGGCTCTGCTGCAATCAATGTTTCATAGCAGTAAACATTGCTCAGGCTTGTGGTGGGCATATGTGCTTTATCAGTTAGCACAATGATGCCTTCAATCGAATCTAGATATTCTGCCATGGATTCGATTAGGGGCATAAATAGTGGATCAATAAACAGCCATCGATCTGCGGCATGCTCAATAATGTAAGATATTTGCTCAGGGAAAAGCCGGGGGTTAATGGTATGGCAAACGAGCCCGCTGCAAGAAGTTGCGTAGTAGAGTTCAAAATGCCGGTGATCGTTCCAGGCAAGAGTACCAATTCGATCTCCATCATTGGCTCCAAGCTTTTGTAGTGCATTTGCCAATTGCGAGACTCGCTCAAAAGCTTGTTGATAGCTATAACGAAAATCGGGGTTATCCAAGGTAACTGAAACAATCTCACTATCCGGTGAGTTGCTTAGAGCATGCTTCATAATACCGGTGAGGATGAGCTGGGATTGCATCATCATGCCGTTCATCACTTACTCCTTATTATTATCTTTTATTTTCAGATAGACACTAACCCTCCAAAATTTTGGAGGATGATAGAAAAAGGATTAGGGGCTGATTCTAATAAAATTATTGAACGATCTTTATCCATTCTCCGGGCTTGGGTTCTCCTCGGGGATAATAACCATTTAACAGGCGTAATTGCTCCTCTGCATATTCGCCGATTTCCATATGTTTTGCCAGGGAGGCAAAGGTGGTTTTTTCATTGGCCTGGACGTAGCGCAAGCGTTTGATGTCCTTCTCTTCTACAATGTCAGTTTGTCGTAGCGGCCTGAAGCTTCTAATGCTAGTCAGGAATAAATTGTCATATTTATCAATAGCTTCTGGATCTGAGTCTTCATCATTTGTGACTTTTCCCTGCAGTACAAATTGTCTGCTACCATAAAAAATTACCGCAATTCTGTCTGGATCTGCATCCTCTTTTTCAAGCGGTGGAATTTTTCCGGTATGGCCTTCAAGTCGATATTGATTGAGTTTCTCCCCTTTTTCCAGTTGTCGTAGATCGAACTCTGAACGCAGAGCCATATCAGCGGGCTGGTTGCCATCACGTTGGGTCACTGTAATGGTAATTTGTGCACTTTTATCAGGTGCAGAGCCGACAATGGCTGAACGTTGATTTTCTACCAACCAGCCATCGGGAAATAGAAGGGAGAAACCCAGCCGCTTGTGATTGTAGCGATTTTTAGTGGACTGCTGTGTGTTTTGTCCATATACAAGGCCATCTGTTTTTTCCCGATAGTATTCTACTTTGGTTTCTTTGTTATCTTCGGGGAGCTGGCCCGCAGCGTTTACAACTTCCTGTAGGCGAAGGTCATTTCTCGGGTGAGATGCAAAAACACCATGGTAAGTTTGCGGTTTCTTGCCCTCAATACGGGCACGGCGTCGGGCAAATGTCTCCTGATCCTTTAATAGCCCAATAACATTGATCATGGCCTGGGGATCATAACCAGCGTTGAACATATACTGGGCGCCGAAGCGATCCGCTTCCAGTTCCATCTCGCGGCCGTAGCCCTTCACAGCAGCGGTGCTATATAAATTTGCAACATCTCCGACTACACCACTACCGGTAACCAAAACTGACAGTACTGATACAACGCTGGCTCCGGTCGCAGCTGTTTTTTGCCTTACCGCATGACGGGCGGTGATATGGCCAATCTCGTGAGCTAGTACAGCGGCCATTTCAGCTTCTGAGTGCAGGTAAGTTAGAAGGCCTCGGTTGATGTAGATATACCCACCGGGAAGGGCAAATGCGTTGATATCCTGGCTGTCGATGATCGTAAATTGGTACTTGATATCCGGTCTGTCACTGGCGGCGGCAACTTTTTGGCCGACATGATTGACATAAGCGGTTAGGACTGGGTCTTTATAGATTGGAGTACTCTCTATCAGTTTTTCATGCATCTCTTTACCGATAGAGATTTCCTTGTCCTCTGACATTAGAACCAGGTCAGGCTTATTGGTGGCAGGGTTAAATGCACAGCCTGCACTGAGTATTAGGATAGCGCTGGCAAAAACACGCTCGATGAATTTCATTACCCCTGGCCTCCCGTAGCGTCTTAATTTTTATGAACTGGGTGTTACTGCTGGCATCAAGAATTGTTGGAGCTGCAGCGCCATTCCTTTACAGGCATTATTCTGGACCCTGGCGATTAGTGGTATTGGAACCACGATTGCGGGCATATAGGAAGTTCCTTTGGCATCTGCACTAAGTTTCCCAGACAGTTCGCGGTCCCTGAAATCCCATACTGCCGCTTCGTAGTCAGATTCTTTATCCCAAGTCCCAAAGCCAAAGCACCCTGCACCGCCGGTACTGATGGTACAGCTGATAGACCCGGCACTGGCTGTGGTCTCTGTCGAACCATCAATCCAGACGATGTACTTCACTCCATAGGTTTCCATTCGCTCACGCACACTTTCATTTTCCATCAGGCGATCTAGGGAGCGAACATGCATAGGTGCTGTCCTGGGTTCAAACCAGGGGTACATAAGATCGACAAAGTCTTGCTCTGGAATAATGTTTACACCTAACTCAGGGTTGTGTAGTTCTCTACCAACACAGGCAATTAAATCAGGCTCTGTTTCATATTCACTGGAGTGACGGCGGCCCAGGATGACGACGGAATCTCCTTCGGCAAGCTCACCGTCGGAGCGCCGATACTCATCAATTACGACAGTGGTACAACCGCTAATAAAGATTATCGCTGCAACTAGAAGTGGCTTGAACACGATTTACTCCTCTTATTCAGCCTTTTTGGCTTTCACCTTGATTTCTCTCAGTGATAGCGATCGGCGTTTCCCTGAGAGAAAGGCCTGTAGTTCAGGAACTTTCCCAAACCCGGTATAGAGATTTGCTCCGGCATCGCGCAGGGCGATATTTATCGCCTGAGTTAATGCCTGTTCCTGGGACTGTAAAAATGCGGTAGGGGTTTTTCCGTAAGCGGTTATTACCCAGTTAGCAACCTGTCCGCCACTGGGGTCAAATGCGGTCATGTTGTATTTAATCCATACCTCAAAAATATTGACCCTTGTCTCTCTGGGCATTGTGAACTGCAGCTCTCGCACTTCTGGAACTATCACCAGTTCGACATTGGCGGGGACTTCTTGTGGATAACTGGATAGAGATACGGTATCGGTAAACATGGAACCCAATACTGTTTCAAACAGATTTTTTTGTGCTCTGCCTGTGCTTATATTCCATTCTTCACGATCTTCACTGTCTTCTTTATAAGTGAAACTTTTAAAGTCCTCACTGAGGTAGAAGCCTACAGTTATTGGCAATTGATCGCCTATTGGGGCTGGGTAATTGCCATCCACCTGTACTGTATGACTGCAAGCACCCAGGAAGAAACTTACAAGAATAAGTACCTTTAGGTGTCCAAAGGAAGTCGACCTATACCTCATATGTTCCTCCTTGAATCATTTAACTAGCGAAAGTCATTCAACCCCACGAAAGTGCCGCCATTTCGATAGGTGAGTTCGCGCATAAGGGCCGCAAAGCGCAGTCCTGTGGTTTGTAGGTGTGGAGGGCGAGAGAACTGTACAGGGAATCCTACGGCATGGATTCTGATATTTCGTTTTCCCTCACCGTGCTTAGCATTTACCCGTTCGACAGCTAACATAACCCTGCGGATTGATTTTCCGGTGAATTCATCGCCAAGCACATAAATACTGATTTTCTTACTGGGATCATAAAAGCTGCGGACCGCTTTCTGGATACCTTCAACAGGGCTGGAGTTACTAAAAGGATTCCAGGACTTCAACCGCTTTAGTATCGCTTGGCGGCGTCCTGGGGTATCAGGTATCCACTTGTTTCGATAATTGAAGAACATATAGTCCCCCATATCATTCATGACCTGGATACCTTTAACATTGGGATAAAGGTCTAGAGTATTGACCATCTCCGCCATCATTCGGTCCCAGCCGTAATTAAACATACTGCCGGAGGTGTCGATAATGAAGAGAATGTATTCGCTGTCGACAGGAATTCCGCCAATAACATTGTTTTTACGCTGGTAGTTCTCGCCCAGTAGGCGACGCATTTCATCAGTGATGGATTGTAGTGCAATGGTCAGCTCACCTTTGAGTTTGCCATCCTCACTTTGCCCTTCGGTTTTACTGGCAAATTCCGCTTGAAGTGCTTCCAATTCACCGCGCAGGTTGGCAATTCTCTTGCGCTCGATATCGATTTGTTCTCGCTTGGAATTTAGGTCCCGGTTGATAACTGTGGTCTCACCACGGATTTCTGCCAGCTGTTGCTGTAGTTCCAATACCTGCCCTTCGAGGTCTACTTCAGCTTCTTCTAATACAATCGGTTCTGCAGTCTTGGCGATCATCAGCAGCAAAACAATTGCGCCAAATCCACAGCAGATAACATCCAGGAAGGAAATGCTGAACTCCTCCTGGCGACGTTTTTTTTGTGCTCCTATCATGGCCAGTCCCTCGAAGGTGCAAGGAAAGAGCCTTTGCTTTGCATCGCCAGCTTCCAAAATTCACTAGCCGCAAATGGGTCCCCCTCCATAGGGGCAAGAATGACATTGATGGGGATATTCTTGGGGAGCACTTTGACCGCGCGCTTGAATAGACTGCGCCTGTCTCTACCCGAAATAGTGGGTTTTCTGGGCGCACTCATCCCTTGGGTCGGTAACCCATCGGTAATGAGAATAATGTTGTCGGGCAGTGGCGTCATAGCGTTAATGGCGTTAAATACTCTCTCTAGACTGGTACCATTTTCCGGCACTACTTCATCTAGTCCCTTGATAGCCTGGTCCAACTGGTCGCGGTCATCCACATTGAGCCAGCGATCTTCTGTACCGGCGATTGCGGCACGAAAAGAGGTATTAAAAGTATAGATCTGGTATTGGCTATCCCTGGGAAACTGAGCAGTAAGCCAGGAGACTGTGCTGACGGCCCTGCGCCATTTTTCAGTTTTGCGTTTTACCGGTGAAGACATGTTACGGGCGCGTATTATTTTAATAAGCTCGTCGCCGAGCATGGACGCCGATGAATCCAATAGAATCAGGATACGATTGCCGCCTAGGCGCAGACCGGTGAGATATTGACGGTCCCCATCACCGACAAACTTGCGAACGTTATTTCCCAGCTTTTTATTTTCTTCTTCAAGGTTCTTTTTCGCCTGCTCCAGTTTTTTGAGTTTATCTTGTAGCCTCTTGATATCCTCTTCTTCATCGATACTATCGATTTCAGCAATATTGCCTTTGGTTTCCTTTATTTGCTCCAAAATGCGCCTGGCAAGCCCTTGAGCCTCAACCAGTTCATCACTAACGACATCCAGAGTATTTCTAGCTTGAACTAAGTGTTCCTGTCCAAACTCCACCTCCTCTTCCAGAAGGTTCACCTCGGCAGTGAGATCTTCAGTCTCTACTTCAACTTGGTGATCGGAGCCGTGTTTGATAATAAGAAAAATTAACGCTACTGCCCCAAAACCACAGGACATGATATCGAGGAAGGACAGGCTAAATGTGGAAAAACGACGCTTTTTACGCCCCATATCGCTCCACGCTAATTGCAGTTATCACATCTTGATAATCTGCAACTCCAATTGTATCGCCGGCGTTGAGATTAACGGGTGACTCAATCTCTTTTCCATTGAGTGTGAGCTGAATTCCAGCATCCACCCGCAAAGCAAGTCTGCCGGCATGATTTGTGACTGTTGCGGCAGGGTGCTCCGGTGGTGTTGGGGTGACTTGAAATTTCTCGTCATGCCAGAAAACGAATAGAGGTTCCTGGGCGGCCAGTGCCTTGTGGCCAAAAAGTAAATGTGTCGCTACGGTTTCTGAGGATTTCTCTACATGCACCTTGACCTCGTTGGGGGGGAGGGCAGTGACAGAGTTGATCAGTTTCAATGTACTGCTATCACTGCGTAATTCTTTCCAGCGATGATTTATGGCATGTGCAATGGAGTCTCTTGAGAGAAGATGTACACGTTGGGCCAATTGAATTCCCCCTGGGATATCAGCCCAGCGATGGGAGATAAAACTCACACTTTGACTTTCCTCCAGGTTTTCAATCATTGCCCGTATACGAGAAAGGAGAGGGGTTGTTGCATCTTGAAGCTGCCGCAGGCTGATCTTTGCTGTTCGATCATCAAGTTCAGCTAGAACTTCTCCGTGACGCATCGCTCGATCAGTCCACTGGGGCATCAAATCATAGAGTTGCTGTTCTGATTCAGCTGAATGGAGAGGGTCAAATCGGCACTGCATAATAAATGCATCGGTAAATACGCGAGCCCAGGATTCCTGGAAGTTGTGTAGTCCTGCGTCGGCAACAGTTTCTACCGTTTTCACCGTGGCTTGCTTATCCACAGCAATCTTTGTTACCAGTGTCTGGTGGAGTTGTAGGTCGATATGCAGTTGGATTCCTGCAGGAGCCAAATTACCCAGGCACGCGGTTGCTGCATCAACAATGCCTACGATATTGATATCGCTGACTTTAATAACTCCCAGAAGTAAGGCCAGTTGTTCGTGGGTAAAATTGCCGGGAACAGCGAGAACAATTTCATCGGGAAGGTCACAGTGCTCCGCTATTTCCTGAAGGTGGCAGTAGACCAAGTCGGCATGATGGCGGCAGCGTTGATTTTCTGACTTTAGCGACTCGAGGCTCAGTCTTCTCCAAAACTGGTTGTTAACCTGAGTCGGATGGCTCCTGGCACGCATTTGAGCTGAGGTACCAATATGAATTTTATTGTGTTCAATAACTGCAATTCCAGGACTTTCCAGTACCTCGTTAGTATTTGAAAATACACGTAATCCGCAGTCATTTATTTCCAGGACGCCTTGTCCCATGGGTTTATTCCTCGCTACGACTTATTCAGGTAAAACCGCTAGCTGATTTTCAGAAAACGCAGTAAGCGGTTGTCACAGTAACTTTGTGTATCCAACACCAGGCGCTCCTGCATGAGTTGTAGCTGGTGAGTGAAAAACATAATGACGATACTAATTACCAGGGCGATAAAGGTAGAGTTAAACGCGACCCCCAGACTTACCGTCACGCCAGCTATATCCCCCTCTACGGCTCGATGCGCCTGTGATAATGCTTCGCCGATACCTCGTACCGTGCCAATAAATCCGATAGATGGAATAGCCCAGGTAATATAGCGAACCATTGCCAGTTCAGAGTCGAGTCTGTCTCCCTCAGTTTCGCAAACCTCTTTTACAGAGTTGGAAACGGCGGCGACATTCTTGGTAGAACCGAATCTCTGCAGGGCGGTGAGTAGTGCCCTGGGAACTAAATATCGTCGTTCCTCTTCAGGAAGGGCTTGTATCGGGCGGGATAAATCACGGGTATCCTCGGGAAGAATAGGAGTTCCCTCGCTGATATTAAGTAGAGCTTTGTCCAGTAATTTTCGTTCGCGAATGCTTCTCTGTGCCTTTAGTCCCATAATGGCCATTGCCCACAACATCAGAACAAAGCAGGCCTCTTGCTCATAGTCGCGCATCACAATGTAGATAGAGCGTTGTTGAACGTAGGTTTCCCCAGCGGCCTCCCTCGCCAGTTGCTCCTCAATTAGCGCATCTGCATTAGGGCGAATAATGGCGACATAAATCGCGTGGACCAAAATAATAGACCCCAGAAGAGCAAAGACCTGGAAGACAAAATCTGATGATTTAAATTTCATGGCGATACTCGCTAGAGGCTATTTCTATATATCTACGGGAAAGGAAACCGATAAGTCTTCGGAGATTTCTTCCGAGGCCTTATAGTCATCTGAATTACTTTTATTCCTAGTTATTGGTGCTTCTTTCTTTGGAATTACTGCCGCTGTTTGTTGGTTCTCTTCCGGCTTGTTTTCATCTTCTGCGTACGCGAAGTTGATAAATAGAAGCAGTAAGGTAAGTAATAAAAATTTCACACTAGTCTCCTAATTCACCCAGCGGGCAAGGCGGAAGCCAATATCATTACGAGCGGACTCTCCGTAATCACGGTAGGAGAGGCGTAATTCAGTCAAACCCGAATGACGCCAACTGGAACCACGGATTACATGGAAGTCCCCATCCTCCGGACCGACAGGGTTTTCTTCGATACGTCGGGATAACCCGGTCCCTATCGTGTATAGATCGTGAATCCATTCAGAGACATTTCCACCTAAGTCATAAATACCAAAAGCATTAGGACTGTAGCTACCTACCGGTGAGGTAGCTGCGTAACGATCACTGTAGGTGCGAAGGACTGCAGGAACTAGTTTTGTGGCAGTAGTATCTGCGTAGTTTCCGGAATTGTTCTTTATTGGTAGCTCATTTCCCCAAGGGAATTTTTTCATGGTGCCTTGATCGTATCGTGCAACCCAGGCCCATTCGGCTTCAGTCGGTAAACGATAACCGTTGGCTGCGCCATCAAAGCCCACAACACGTCCGGCTTCCGTCAAATAGACCGGTGTGAGACCGTCTCTTTCACTGAGCCAATTGCAAAATAGCACTGCCTCTACCCAACTGACATTTACAACTGGCAGATTGTCATTGTCGAGACTGACACCATTTACATGGCTTGAGGTGTGTAGGCGCTTGAAACGCCGATATTCCCGGTTGGTAACTTCAGTGGTCCCAATATAGAAAGGCCGATTTAGAGATACTTGACGCATAACCTCATTTGCCCGCCGCCCCTGTTCTCGTCGGGATGATCCCATGGTAAATACGGCGTTGGGGCGCATGAGCTTCATGGTGCCGCCAGCTGCGTGACGCAAAGTTGAGGGGGTTTCTCTCCAGCGCGCTTGTTCGGATGTAAGCAGTACCGCTCTGACAGTTTGCTCCAGTTTGGTGCTGGGAATGACACGAGTGTCAAATTCCTGGTAGCCCTGTTTGCGTACGACAATGTTATGGCTGCGAGCTGGTAGGTTAAAAGTTTGTCCACTGTTCCCGGCGTATTGACCATCAATGTAAACTTCCGCATCTGGAGGGACGCTACTGACGTGTACCCTGCCGTACACAGCATTTAGGTTTATATTCAGGTCACGCTGTGTGCCAGCACCGAGGTCAACAGTGTGCTCAATAGAGGCGTAGCCATCCTTGAAGAAGCGAAGTCTATGCCTGTGGCCGGAGGCCAATTCCAGTTCCAGTGGGGTATGACCGCGAAACTCTCCGTTGACTGTCACTCCCGCTCCCTCTGGGGTGGTAACAACGCGTAAAAGTCCATCAGCGGGTCCCAGGCTGACGGTTGCTAGCGTTTGATCGACACCGGCTGTAACAGCGACAGGAATATCGACAGTTTTATGTTCCGGCAGTGAAATGGACACGGTTCTGTCGCCCTGAACTAATTCGGTGGTCAGTGGTGTTCTGCCGAGAACTTTTCCTTCAACCGTGACCGTGGCCCCGGGAGGGTTGCTGCTGACGGTGATATTGGCCCAGGCCGGTCGAAGCGCGGCCTCCAGTGTGTGGGTATTGTCTAGCCCCTCAACATTGATTTCACGGGTGAACGGCAAGTACCGGTCTGATAGGACAGTCACACGCATAGGACCTGCGTTGATCGCTTCCACAAGACCATTTCTATTGGGTACTTCCCGTCCATTAATAAGGATTTTTACTGGTACAGGGGGCGTTGTTTTAACCTGTAGGTGGCCTGGAAGTTTTTCCAGGGAAACAGAGTGGCGACTGTGTCCGTCACGTTTTACTTCGACTTCGCCGCTCTGGGGTAAGTAGCCGTCGGCACTGATCGTGAATTGATAATTACCAGGTAAAACCAAATGGCCATCGCCCAGAGGGATGGCGAACCCACTGACCTTGATGCGGGCATCAACCGGGTTGGTATCAAAGATTAATGACCGCGCCATAATCAGATAGCTGAGTGCAAAAATAGCGAGTAAAAGGCAACCTGCGACAATCAATGCTCGCTTAGAAAGAAAGAGTCGCACGCGGGTAGATTTTATTTGTACCGGGGTGAATCCAACTGGCTCAATCAGGCTTTGTTCCTGAACTGGCGGCTTTTCATCCTGGACAGGTACTGCTTCCTTCACTGTCATTTATGTTTCCCTATTGCTGGTACTTATAGATTTTTCGCAATGGCATTGGTTTGGCACGCATCGCTTTATGCTCAGTCAGCCTGACCAAAGGTGGGTACACAATTTTCTATCTGCAGAAAGCTTAGCTTGCTGGCGTAATCTGCATGGGGATTTATAGGGTGTTTGTCACAGAACACCTCGTTTCGCTCAGCTCAACGAAGTGTCTGTTGTCATCGCAGCTCATTACGGAAAATCTTATTTTTAGAGTTTATGCTGCTGTCTGGGTTCTCTCATTTAACTATTATTGGCACCGTTTATCCTTTCGGCACATTGGATAACAACTTCCGTTGTGGGCTTACCTGGTTTTACAACAAACTCTTGGCGAACGTCCCGGTAACCTTCTCTGGTACCAATGGCGATATAGCGCCCAGGTTTCAGCGCGATTTCCCTCTGGTCAAAATTACCTAATTTCCCTACATGGTAAATGGTGACACTGGTGGTTCGATCCGACTTGAATTTAACCGGTAAGGGGATCAGGGCTTGTGTCAGGGCATTTTCAAGGTCTTCAATTTGTCTTTGCAGCCTTGGGGTTTTAGTATTGAGTTTGCGAGCGTCTGTTAGTACTTGTCGGGCAAAATAGTTCCTTTTACCTTCGCCAAGGGTTAATGGATCTTGAATTAAGTCTTTTAACTGGTCATCCAGCTTTGCTCTGGCAGCAGCTCTAGCCTTGCCTGTTATTGCGTCCACCAGGCTAGAGTCCTTCTTGACCAGATCTGTATAACTTTTTAGGGCTCTGTGCCATTCTTCCTTGGTTTCTTCCATGCGGGCTTGTTGGAGGAGTTTTTCTATCTGCACTCTGTCAGCTTCATTTTGTGCTTGTGCTAAGCCGATATCGGGGGCTTTTGCTGTTGGCTTTAAGTTCTTTGCTCGATGAAAATAGGATTTTGCCGATTCAAATTTTTCTTCGGCAATTGCACCGTAGCCAGATGACATCGCGCTTTGATAATCCCTTTCTGTAATTGCACCCTCAACCTTTGCTAATAGATCCTGAGCATCGGCTGTTTCTGAGTCGATCGCGAGAGATTTCTTGAGCTGTTCCTGAGCCAAATCCAATTTGGCCTGTTTAAATGCCTTTGTTCCTTGAGTTAAGTACCACCAAGCGAGGGGGAGTTTGTCGGCTCGCTCAATACCCTTAAGGCCTCTGGGATGGTTATTGGATATGGTTAATACCATCTTGAAAGCATCGCTGGCGGAATCCTTATCTCCCTGACTCAGAGCTCGATTACCTTCACTAATATGCGTCTCAATGCGCTCGGGAATACTATCTTTCAGGTACTCTAATGCCTGGAGTGATTCCCGGTATTTTTCGAGCGCTGCCATAAAATTGCGTTTGCGATAAATTTCATCAGCTTTTAGAGCCAGGTCTTCAGCAGAGTAGAATTCTTCAAAAGCCCATACTTCTACCTTTCGATCTTTGAGCTCTTCTTTGATTTCAAGAATTTCCTGGAGAACCTTTTGAACCTCCCTGCGCTGCTGCATTATTTCTGCATCGCTATAAGGAGATTTTTGGTTGCTCTCTACAGCTGCGCTGTTTCCAGGCTGTACGGAGACAATTGTATCGGCTGAACGCTTTGGTGGTTTTACAACTTGAGGAAGCCCCCAAAATACACCGACCAGTGCGCTTACCATTATCACCCCAAGAACGGCGGGCCAGTAGGACCTTTGCTCCCGTTGATGAATAGCGTTGGCAGTCGTTGACTTAGGGGATTTAGAGCTTTCCTCTCCGCCGAATGTGAATTCTGCGGGCTCTATATGAACTGTATCTTCCTTGGAGTTATCGCGGTGCTGCATAGTGATTCCGCCGTGTTATTCAATGACCCAGTGAAGATGTTGGGTATTCAGTAATAACTAATCACAATGATTAGCGTGCTTTTTGGGTACCTCTAACGTGATTTAAATGCTGTTACTGACTGCGCCAGTTTCGGCTTCATAGATTTCCTTTAGAATTTCCCGCCATTGCCGATACTGATTTTCTACAGTACCTGTGAGGGTAATAGTGCGATCTTCCAGCTCAACAATTTGCGGTTCTACCTCTGCCTCGATGGAGTCTCCTAATTCTTGCAGAGCTTCCAAATGCATCTTGGCATCGGATTTTCGGTCAAATGCACTTTTAACAAGATAGCCCCCGGCACCGATCCCAACCTGCCCAGCTGCCTGGGCGCTTCCAGTACCAGCGCCAGCAGCTGCAATACCTCCAATAATGGCTGCTGCTCCCATAATTGTGTGATTGCGGGCTTTGCGCTTTAACTCTCGCATCTCCCTTACTTCTTCATAGCTGCGGGCTCGCCATTCCTGATAGGGAACTTCCATACTTTTGGCGAAGGTGCCGTAGTACTCCTGCAGAGTGTCGACAAACAGATAATCTCTTTCCCGTATTTTTCTTACCCTCTGTAACATGGGGTCATTCTCTGCGGGTAAAGCACTTAAAAAATAGACACCCTCAGCACTTTGAGTTAAATAGCGATTGAATGCCTGGGGAGAAAAATCCCGTGCAAACCGCATCTCAGAAATTGTGCGCAGCTCTACGATTTGCTGATTTGAAAGCTTTTGTCGGTAATTCAGCATATCGTTAGCAATACGGTTATAGATTCCCTGAAAAGCATCTCCTTCAGTAGGGTGCTTTCGGTCGTAGGCATAGTGGGATGCGTTCTCTGAATACTGCTTGGTAAACCACAACTGCCCCCGGGAATCGGATACGGTGATTTCCACCGTCAGCTTTTCTCCATCAGATTGCAAAATACGCCCGGATACGGTCACATCAATATTGGTGCGGCTCGATGGAATAACCCTTACAGCTCCCCACCCCAGGCTGGACTGCAATGAATCGGCAAGGGTGACAGCCATATAGCGGGATTCAGCTTGACGAAGCTCGGGAAAAACAAGCTCATCTTCATCTGCTTGTGCTGTATCGAGACCTGGATTGAATTGAATAACGCCGACATCCAGCAGTCTCTCTTCGGGAACATTGTTATCTTCGATTGTTAGCGGAGTAAATGCGGTAGTTCTGACTTCGGTAGTGGTACAACCATTGATAACAACAAGAGTTAGTAAAAATGCTGCGACTCTTGTTATGAACTGATACTTAACCGGTCGGGTTTTTTGGTTGGTCGACATATCGGCGTTCTCCAAGACTACTGCGTTGCACTTTTATACTTGCGATACTCTTCCCAAAGCTTTTCGCGCAATTCGGGGTCAGTCTCGCGTGTGGCAGCTTCACGAATCTGTCGAGCTACGACGTCATCATCTGTACCACTGGGTATATCGGCAGGCACAACTGCCTGTGAACCACCGTGATTAAAATCACCTTTACGTCCAGAGGCGGGCAGTCCGGGACCGGTTATTTGTCCACTGGAGTTATTATTTTTGGGGCCGTTACCTGATGTTGGGCCTGCATTGGGGGGAGGTGGAATTTCGGCTTCTGCAGATTGAATTAAGTCTTCTAGGGATTCCCCTGCTGGTGGTGCCTCATCCATCGCCTCTTCTTTATTTTCATCGGAGGCTGACCCCGGTCTGTTTCTTACAAAGTCACGCTCCCGCAAAATCATGCCGTCATAGCTGACCATAGTGGATTCAAACTGGCCCTCAAGTTCTGCAACGCGATCTGCCGATGAAGTGGGAGCTTCATTGGGGGCACTTCCGGAACGTGGCGAACCACCGCCGGGTTGCCCAGAAGCTGAACTGCTGGCAGGCGCGCCGCTGGCCGCTGAGCTACTACTGGATGAGCTGCTGCTAGAAGCTGAGCTACTACTAGATGATGCGCTGGAAGACGAGGATGATTGCTCCTCCTCAGAAAAATCAATTTCTTCGGGAGGCGTTCCATCTTCACCAGACGAAGGATCAGTAGGTTTCTCTCCATTTTGGCTGGTTTGTTCGGGATCCGTATAAATTGGTGACGATGGATCATTTGAACCGTTTGGGTCCGGCATTTGATCCCCAGGTGAACTTTGATCCCTCGACTCTGATCCGCTACTTCCACTACTGGAGGACTGGCTCTGTTCTGATCTTGCTGTAGGCATATTCGCACTGGGCTGGCTGGAAGAGCTGCTACTAGGCTGCCCACTGCTTGAAGCCGTTGATTGGCCAGATCTTTGCGAACTACTGCTGCTACTAGATTGCGATTGCGATTGTGATTGCGATGCAGAACTGGAAGATGAACTGGAAGATGGTAAAGATGGCATTGCTGGTGGCTGTGACTGAGTTTGTTGGCTCTTGCACCCACCGGTTAAGATCGCCGCCAAAGCAATTGGTACCAGTACATTTGACAAACAGCTGTGGCGGTGAATTTTTTCTACCGCTGCTCGAGGTGTCATCTCTTTCTCTCCTAGACTGTTTGCCGGTGTGACCGCGTGAGACACATGAAGTGTTTTTCCGGTACTAGCAAATGCTCAATGTGGAACTTTAAAAATAGTTGTTATTTGATTATTTGCGTAGATTCCACATCGAGCTGGTGTCAGTGGTGATAGGTTTCTCAGTCGAATATAAAGCGTTGCACAATTCCGCGGGTTTCCACCGCCTCTCCATCTTCAAACCTTGGTCTGAATTTGGCGCGTTTTAGAATGTTTCTAACTTTTGAGCGGATCTTCACTTTATCTGAAGGGTAAGCCCTGAGTATTTTTATATTCCTCGCCTTGCCAAAAGCCGTGACATCATAGGAGACCGTAATCCGGGAATTGGCTAGGGCTTTGCTGTCCGACTCCAAAACGGGGAGCGCGGGTAAAGCCACAGGCCGTCCAAATATGTCCTCAATTTCATCGTTAGAGGCACCGTTATCCCAAAGTGCCTTGTAGGCCTCGCCGTAGGTTTGGCGTGCGGAGTGCCACTTGTTAAACATCATGTACCAGTCGCCGAGTTCAACTTTGGCTTTGGCTGAGGCTGCCGGGGGGGACTTGGGGTTTCTTTGGTAGACATCAACGATACGGGTAATGGCTTTTTTCCCGGTGTTAAAACTCTTCATCCGGTAGTGATCTAATTTGGTTCGCTGATGTGAGTCGGGGCCACTACCACCAAAGCTGGCGTTAACAAAAACTGGAGAGTTGGGTTCACCCTTATAGGTGGCCAGATAATAGTTAGTTGCTTTTAATCCGCGCAGGGCATCAACAAGGCGAAGGTCGGTGGAGCCAAAGTTTTTTGTAATAATATCTACCGCCAAACTGTAAAGATTGGTTGCACTAATTAGATGCTCAAATAGCGTGTCCCCTTTTTCCTCCACATAAGCCTGTAAATGCCAACGACTCAAGTTGTTGATTACTGGCAGCATACGGGGGTCTTTTTCGCCGTAATTTTTCTGGTAGAGCCAGTAGAGGTACTGCTGGTTGTCGTTAGCTTCTTCCCACTGATTGAGCGCTATTTGACTCTCGATCAAGCGCTTGATCATAGGGATTTGGCTTAGGGAATAGAGCCCCTCATTGACTCTGCTAATCAGCATTGCACGACGAAATTCAGTGACAGCCTGCTCATGATCGCCAGCTTTCTGTAATGCGGTGGCCAGCCCCAAAAGCTGTTCATCAATACCGGCGCCATAAGCACCATATTGGGCTTCGAGCTCCTCTATACGTTCACGGTAATTTTCTACAGCCTCGGAGGGCCTTAGCTGTCGAGGTGTTTTCTTGAGTGGTTTCGAGGCGGCTTCAATAAAGGCTTTTGGAGGTGCATTAGTTTGGACTGCCACAGGTGCGCCATCGTCGGCCAGGGCGCCATTACACAGCAGTGCTGTGGCTGTAAACATCAAGCCGATAGCAAAGGAATTGCTGGTATCTATCTGTGTCACGATTGAACCACTTCCGTTTCATATTTGGCTTCACCGAATACCAAACAGCTGAGGTTGGAACCTGCACCTGTCAGTTTTCGGGTCTTATTTCCGCTCGCCCACTGCAACAGCGAATACGGCGGAAGTTCTCTCCTGAATGTGGTTCTCTCGACCCTGAGCGCATTGAGGGGGTATCCTCAAGCTCACAGTGACGGCGCGACTGGATGCTTATAAATGCCTGCCTGGCCGCGTATTAGTCAGTATAGCTAGCACTATGTGCCAAGAAGGAAGCTGCGGCGGGTACTTCAGCCACTTAATGCCCATTGCGCCAGCATGCCTGTGACCACCCTTTTGGTTTAGCAGTTGGGAGTGCAAATTAGGGGTGAGGGACTGTAAGTAGATGCCAAAAATTTGTTGATTACGTCCGATATCGCGACTTGGCAGCGAAGTGTAGCGAGTGGCTTGGTTGGCGCTGGTGCCACATCAGGATGGCGGAAGCTAAATAGGTGGATCATCGTCCTAACAAGTATGCTGAATTTGGGGTTAGATTACTGCTGTTGCTGTATCAGAGGTTGATCTATTTGGATTGCAGCGTAACAAGCGCCATAATCAGCTGATTCGAATTCAGAGGAGAGCTCAGTGAGTATCTATATCGATCCAGAGATCGCGGTAAGCCTTCGGGGCTATGAAGCACCCGAGAAGCTGGGCTTTGGAACCGCCATGGCCCCAGTAATGTTTCGCGCCATTTGGCAGGATGGTTGCTGGAGTAGTGGAGAGTTGATCCCCTATGCGCCTCTGACCGTCGACCCTGCTGCTAAGGTACTTCACTACGCGCAGTCATGCTTTGAAGGAATGAAGGCCTATCGAACTTCCGAGGGGGGAGCTGCACTGTTCAGGCCCGAAATGAATGCTGCACGAATGGCATATTCAGCTAAGCGCTTATGTATGCCTCCGGTTCCTGAGTCCCTGTTCCTGGATGGCGTTCGTGTTGTGACTGCTTACTGCGCTGGCCTGCTCCCGAGCAACAGCGGTGAGTCCCTGTACCTGCGTCCTTTCCTAATGGGAACCCAGCCGGACCTAACGGTTTCAGCCAGTAATGCCTATGAATTTTATGTAATAGCTAGTCCCTCGGAAGCCTACCATTCCGGCAATATGCGTTTGTGGGTTGAGAGAGAAGATGCTCGAGCTGCAGTAGGGGGAACTGGGGATGCTAAAGTTGGCGGAAATTATGCCAGTTCTCTACTTAGTATCGGCCGCCTTAAAGAGCGAGGTTATGATCAGTCGCTTTGGTTGAGCCCCTCTAACCGGCAGAGTATCGATGAGCTGTCAGGGATGAATTTTTTTGCGGTCATTGATGGCGCTATATATACCCCAGCGTTGAACGGCTCAATTCTCGAAGGCATTACCCGATATTCTCTGATCCAGCTTGCGGAGGGATTGGGGTACAAGGTTGTTGAGCGGGCGATCCCCATTGATGAACTGTTAGAGCAGGTAGCTTCTGGAGACTGTAGCGAAGCTTTTGCTTGTGGTACTGCTGCAATAATCAGTCCTATCAGCGTAATCGGTGATGGCGATAGGGAGTACGAACTAGCCGATGCCCCAGGTCCTGTTGCAGAGCGTTTGCGACAAGCACTGCTGGATATTCAGGAGGGGCGTTCTGAGGATGCTTACGGGTGGATGCACTCTGTTGAGCCTGTAGTTTAAGTACTAAATCTTCGTACCCGGGCAGTTTCCAAGGCTGCCTGGGTCTAGTAACCCGCTTTTCCCCACCATAAATCCTGCTTTATCCTTCGCGGGTTTTTTTGTAGCAGTATTTTCTATTTACTTGTTTCCAAGCGAAACGCTCGCGTAAACATTCCCGCCAATTTAATTGAGTTTGTTGACTTGTGCGACCTTAACACCTAAAAGTGAAGGGGTTAAATAAGAAATAAATTGGAGCTTGAGATTGGCCTGATTGCGGTACACCTCATTTTGACAAGCAGTTCCAAGATCAATTTGAGCTAATAGGTCTCGCTTATAGTTCCTTGCACAGTCGAGGATAACGAGATGTTGACCCATATGCTTGGCCTTATGCTGCAACCACGTAGACAGTGGCAGCTTATTGGCAGTCTCTCTGAACGTAATCTGCGTAGACAGGTTCCTTATGTCATCGTTCTGGCATTACTTCCTGCAGCTGCTTGGTATTTTGGCACGACACAAGTTGGCTGGACGATTGGCACTGGTGCCCCGGTGAGAATTACGGGACAAAGTGCTTTGGAATTGGTCGCCGTATTTTATTGCACAATGGTTTTGGCTGTTACTGCTATTGGTTATTTTATCCATTGGATGGCAAAGACTTACGGAGCTGAAACTCACCCCCTTAAAGGCGTTGTTGTAGCGGGTTTCACTGCCACGCCTATTTTTATTGTGGGTATTGCAGGGATTTACCCTGTGTTGTGGCTGGACATACTGCTCGCAACTCTGGCGGTTGCTTACGCCGTCTATCTGCTTTATTTGGGAATTCCTATAGTGATGGGTGTTTCTGAAGAGCGTGGCTTCCTTTTTGCCAGTGCAATTATTACGGTGTCACTCGTCATGGCAGTCATTGTTATGGTTGCTACAGTTCTATTCTGGAGCTATGTATCCGCACCGGTCTTTTACTCCTCTTGAGTAGTTTGGGCTCCTAGCTATCACTAGATGAAATGTCGTTTCAGGCATTTTCGCCAGGAGATTTAGGGCTGTTGTTGTGGTGGGGATACAAGCTATCGACGTCGTACCCGGTGAATGGCTCATATTCACGGGTACGGCGAAGTCTCTTCTATCCTGGCTGTAACGACAATGCGTAAAGTAAATGACCGCCTTTCGGGGTTTCTTGAAGAATTCAACAGCTCTATGAAAGAGCTCTACTCGAAGGGCTTTGAGTTCAACCCCATCAATGTTCGGGAATCGACCACAAAGTTTATAGATAAGTATGTGACCGATATTCCAGATGTTGCCTCGGTACGAGATGGCATTATCTATGCCTCTGGATACGATGTACCAGTAAGAGTCTTTGTCCCCTATCCCGATGAGGTTCTACCTGTTCTTGTCTATTTTCATGGCGGTGGTCATGTAGCTGGAAACGTTTATTCATTTGACCCGATTTGCAGAAAGATTGCCCGGGAGACTCGACATATTGTTGTTGCGCCTGAGTACCGGTTGGCCCCTGAGAATCGCTATCCGAGCGCAGTAACAGATTGCTATGCTGCAGTTATTGGGGTTTGGGCGGCACTGGATAGATTGGGCCTATATTATCAACAGAGTTTGTCTGTCGCTGGGGATTCTGCAGGTGGCGCTCTGGCCGCCACAATGTCTCACCTGGCTCAATTTGACTACAGCGTTAAGATTAAAAAGCAGGTTTTAATTTATCCGGTTCTCGATTACACCATGCATTTACGGTCCCATGAAGAGAATGCGGTAGGCTATTTTTTAGAGGCACGAAAATCAATTTGGTACTTGGGGCAATATTTTGCTGAGGGGCAGTGTAGAAAAAAAGCATCCCCTCTTTTTATGGATTTTACGGCAGCTCTTCCTGAAACCTTGGTTTTTACCGTAGAGTTTTGCCCGCACCGGGATACTGGGGATATTTACTACCGGAAAGTGGAAGAGGTGGGTGTTAGATCTGAAAATGTTCACTTTTCCGATATGATTCATCCATTTTTGATTCTTGAAGACTTGGTGAAAGGGGAGTGCGCAAAAGTTTATGCTGGCATGAATAGTTTCCTGAATGACTAAACTTACGGCTTTCCTTTTGTAATTGAGTACTGGTAAGATAATTTATACCCATTATCAAACTCTAGTATTTCTTCTGAATTTATTGATCTTTCGATAACTATCTCCGCTATTGATTTAATAACTTGTTTAGGTTCTGCGTCCATGCAATGTATGCTCATGGAGTTAATGGACATGTCAGCGCTAATTACTCGGTGTTCAACAACCTGAATGAGCAGCTGCTTATCACTTTGGTAGAGCTTGAAACCAGGCCCCTCCGTCATCCATTTTTTGTACTTTGTAGCGCCCCACGGGCCTTTGCACTTTATTGCTTGATATTGAGTTGATGATATTTTGATATAGATAGGCTCGCTTCCTTTGATATCTGCACTTTTATCGATAGGTTGTTCTGTGTAGAGGTTTGATCCATTAGGAGCAGTGATCTGTATCGCTATCATTTCGGCAGCAGCGTCAAGTGAGCAGAATACGTAAATAAGAAAATACAAAAACTGACATTTTTTAATTGAAGTGCTGGCCATCTTGATTTCAATAAGTGGTTTTTGTTTTTGGGAGTATGGCGCTTAAATGAATTTCTAGGGTTGTCTTCTGTATTAATAATAGCGCCTTGATAACGAGGTGTTGGTTGGATAGTATCAAAGTGTGTATTTAGTCCTGTTTTCACCTTTAAATTGGTACATGAGTACCAATTTGAGGTTTGAGTAGCTCAATTGACAATAATTTATATAAAAGGTGTGGCTATGAAGACTTTAGCGTATATGGGAGTAATTCTGGCTTTAATAGTATCCGTTGGATGTTCTGAACGGCCTGAATCCAGAGTTGAGGACAGTTCCAGTAAGGTTAATTTTCAAAAGCAACTATTAAAAAAACTGATATCTGCAAAGACCGGGGATGTTATTACTATTCCTGAGGGTAAATTCCATATTAATCGTAGTTTATCCCTGAATATTGATGGGGTAACGCTACGTGGAGCTGGCATGGATAAATCTGTCCTCTCCTTTGAGGGGCAAATTCAGGGTGCTGAGGGGATATTAGTTAATGCCAGTAACTTTATTATTGAGGGGTTGGCTATTGAGGATACCATAGGCGATGCCCTGAAAATTAATGAGGGCAAAAACATTATCATCAGGGATGTTCGTGTTGAATGGACCAATGGCCCGTCTACCCAAAATGGTGCCTATGGTATTTATCCTGTACAGACTGAAAATACTTTAATCGATGGTGTGGTAGCTATTGGTGCTTCAGATGCCGGAATTTATGTCGGTCAGTCGCGGAATGTTATTGTTCGCAATAGCCGTGCAGAATTTAATGTGGCGGGTATTGAGGTAGAGAATACGATCGGTGCAGATGTTTACAACAATATTGCTGTGAATAACACTGGGGGAATTCTTGTTTTTAATATGCCTAATCTTCCGCAGCCAGGGCACAGTACACGTATCTACAATAACCAGATAAAGAATAATAATACTGGAAATTTTGGTCATGAGGGCACGCCGGTTGCTGCCGTGCCAGCAGGATCTGGGGTGGTTATTAACTCGAATGATCGGGTGGAGATTTTTGAAAATGATATTTCTGATAATGATACCGCTAACATATTGATCAGCAGCTATTTTACGGCTGGATACTATAGTGATAAGTCTACGCAGGCTGATTTTGACCCATACCCAGAGGGGATCTATATCTATGCCAATAACTTTTCTGGGGGTGGTACATCGCCAGATCATCTTAAGTTAAAAGCTCTGAAGCTAGCTATGTTTGGAATCTCAGGTACATTGCCGGATATTCTTTGGGATGGGGTTGTTGATCAAAGTAAACTGGTGGATGGTCAAATACCTGAGGCATTAAAGTTATGTATTGATAACGAACCTGCAGGAATTCTCAACATAGATTTTGGAAATGAGTATAAGAATATATCCACGGATATAGCACCTCATCAGTGTCATTTGGAAAAGCTTGCCAAAGTAGTTTTAGACTTTGATTCAAAGCTAGAAAATGAAGACCATTTGGCAGTGATAGAGGTAACTAATGAAGAATAATAATCAAATAAGTAGGAAGCTTGTCTACTCTATTTGGAGCCTTATATTATTGATTGGCCTTGCGGGGTGTGAATCATACAAAAAGGATGTTCATTTATTCCCAGCAGAAGAGGTGCCCGAAAAACTCAGTGCATGGAATTTACTGAGGATGGAGAAAGGTGTGCTCTTTCCTGCAGAAAGAGCATTACCCTATGATTTGAATACGGGGTTATTTACCGATTATGCTCATAAGTTCAGGACCGTCTGGCTGCCTGAGGGGGCTTTTGCAGCCTACGGAGAAGAACAGTTTAATTACCCTGTCGGAACTATCTTAAGCAAGACATTTTACTATCCACAGGAGAGTAGTGGTGTAGTTCGCCGTACCGATGACTTTTCTGCGGATTATGTTGAGGGGCGCTTTGGGCAGGCACTTGATTTAAATCGAGTCCGTCTCGTTGAGACGCGGCTTTTAATCCGCAGGCAGGAAAATTGGCAGGCGCTGCCCTATGTCTGGAATAAAGAGCAGACTGAGGCAACTCTTGAGATTGCTGGTGATGTGAAAAATTTTCAGTTGGTTAGCCTGAACGGACAGCAGGAAAACCTTAGTTATGTAGTACCTGACGCCAATCAATGTGCTGGTTGCCATGCAGAAAAGTTTACTGAAAAAGCCATTTCTCCTCTCGGCCCTAAAGCTCGACATCTGAATAAAGACTATCCCTATGGTAGCGGAGTAGAGAATCAATTGCTGTTTTGGCAGAAGGCTGGCTATTTACGTGGGCTGCCTGATCTGAAAAGTTTGCCGAGAAATGCCAATATTTACGATGCAACTGTGTCGCTGGAAGACCGCGCCAGGGCTTATTTGGATATTAATTGTGGCCACTGCCACAATCCCACTGGGCCGGCAGACACCTCAGGGCTTATGTTGCATCATGGCGAAACTGATTGGCGCAAACTTGGGCTATGTAAACCGCCTATTGCTGCGGGTACAGGCAGTGGGGGGCATTTATTTGCAATAGTACCGGGAGAGCCTGAAAATTCTATTTTGAATTTTCGTGTAGAGTCTACCGCGCCTGGGGCCATGATGCCTGAATTAGGTAGAAGCATGGTGCATACAGAGGGCGTTGAATTACTAAAGCAGTGGGTAAGTTCCCTACCGGGAAGCTGCACTTAATCTTTATTGGAAGCTATCTGGAAAGAGCTATATGAAGAGGAATTGGGTATGGAGGGGACAACTCCATACCCGTTTCCTGGAGACGAGTAATTCAGAAAGATTCAGCCGTATGCTGCAGTTTCAGCAACAACTGTTGCCGCTGGAATTAATCCGTTGATCATCAAGGTGACGGTGCGTTCCAACAGCGGTGAGTCGATTGCAATAGCACCACTCAAAATTTCATACTCAAGGTTCAGGATCGTACCGTGAGCAATTTGTGCAGCCGCTTCAGAATCCGCTAGACCCAGTAATTGGAAGAATTCCTTAATCATTGACTCTCTGGCGTGATTGGCCATCCGCACTGCGCGGGTCAGCTGCTCATTGCGAAGCGCTTCATTGCGGAATGCCAGTTCAACCAATCTGCGATCCCGGTCTTCAGCCTGGGTGCGGACATGAGTAAGAATAAAACGGGTCAATTGTTGAATCAGCAGTTTACGACTGCTATGTGACGCCCGCTCTTGTGCGGATAAATTCCGTGCCGCACTAAAACTCTCTTCATGCAGTTGGCGTGTAGCCTCGAGTCCCTGCTCAACAAAATAAGTAAATGAATCGCTGATCAGGTCATTCAGGTCTTTGAAATAATAAGTAGTAGCCGCGAGAGGAACGTTAGCTTCGCGGGCGACTGCACGGTGCCTGATGCCGCGGATACCTTCTTTAACGATCAGTCTCAGGGTGGCCTCTAGAATCGCCTTGCGCCGCAGACGGCTATCTGCGCGTTGGGCCCGGCGGCCGTGGTAGACCAATTCAGACTTTCCAGTGTCTACAGTCATAGCATTATCCCTGTCTTATTGCGTTGGCGCCGATAGCAAGGTGAAGCTGGTCGGCCGTGCCATTCTAGCCAAACAAAATTAAAAAAAGGGAATAATGCTATTACATTCGATTACACGAATATTGCACTGGTACAGCGCAATTAATGTAAAAAAGTGGGGATTTGATGATGTATCTCATCATACTGAAAAAGTGAAAGATGAAAAATCCGCAAGATACAGATTAGTGAGGGGGTTCACATTTTGGCTTTTGGTGAAAAAATTAAGTTCTGCAATCGATTGGCAGGATAAATAGCCATTCAATTGCAGAATTAAATTGGTTAGCTGCTGCTTATCTTAAGAGATTTTTCCGGTAACACGTACGCGCTTTGAGCCTGGAATGATCTTAACTTTCTGGCTTTTATGTCTCTCAATACCGATATCAATGGCGTTTTTTGCTGCGATCAATAAGCCGGCGACAAGGAATGCACCGGGAGGAAGCACGGCAACAAGAACGCCTGGATAGTCACTGCCAAAAATTGAAATACCCCAATCTTTTGCCATTGAACCAAATAACAAGTCCATATCTGAAAATAGCGTGCCTTGGCCAAGAATTTCTCTGACTGCGCCAATGGCGATGAGTACTGCAGTGAAACCTATACCCATCATAAATCCATCTGCCAGGGACGGAAGCACGGGGTTTTTACTGGCAAAAGCATCTGCTCGCCCGAGGATCGCGCAGTTGGTTACGATTAGCGGGATAAAAATACCTAGTACCAAGTAAAGCTCGTAGGTATAAGCCTTCATCAATAGCTCAACGCAGGTAACGAAGGTGGCGATGATCATAACGGAGGCTGGTAAACGGACAGTATCCGGAATTTGTCGTCGGATCAGGGAGACCGCAAGGTTTGAGCAGGTGAGAACTCCGGTAGTGGCCAAGCCGAGGCCGATGCCGTTCACTACGGAACCGGTGACCGCTAGCAGGGGACAGAGGCCAAGCAATTGCACCAGGGCGGGGTTATTTTTCCACAGCCCATTTTGGGCGATTTCTGTGTAGCCGGGAGTTGCCATCAGTTCTGCTCCTCAACCGCCGCAGGTACTTGTTCCGAGTCGATTTCAGAGTTCTCAATCTCTACTGCTCGCTTGGACATTGGCGCATTAAATATTTGTTCGTGGTGCTGGGCTACAAACTCAAGCACCTGGTGTACTTCATTGACGACAGCGCGAGGAGTAATTGTTGCGCCAGTAAATTCATCAAAAACACCGCCATCCTTTTGTACTTTCCAATCGGCTGAGGGCGGATTTTTTAGTGACAGGCCGTCAAACTGGAGCACCCAGTTACTTTTTTTCAGCTCGACTTTATCGCCCAGCCCCGGAGTTTCTGTGTGGCTTGTTACCCTGACGCCAGCAATAGTGCCATCTCGATTCACACCAACGAGTATTTTTATCGGGCCGGAATATCCATCCGGTGTGACTGCGGGCACAATGACCGCAGAGACTTTTCGGTCCTCTTCCCGCGCGAGATTGATATCTCCACCTTGTTGCAGGCCTAGCTGATTCCAGTAAGGTTTTGGAATTGGATAGGTGTCTACCAACATGTCATTACTGTGGCGTTCCAATGGGATAATTTCCAGTAGTGCTTTCGCCGAAGCTTCCCGGATAGCTCTCTCAATCGGTTCTTTAGTCGTAATTTGGGTCACTGCGAGTGTACCTGCAGTGACCAGGGCGATAAGAGTGAGAACGGCGGCATTGGAGGCCATTGACTGTTTAAGCATCAGCTCTCCTCCAGGTCGGTAGCGCGGCGGGAGCCCTTGTGCCCATAGGTCCGTGGAAGCGTGTAGTTATCAATGGTTGGTGTTGCAAAGTTCATCAGCAATACAGCAAAAGCCACCGCATCGGGGTAAGTGCCCCAGGCCCGGATTACATAAGTGAGCAGCCCCACACCGGCCCCAAAAATCAGGCGGCCCCGGTTACTGGTGGCACCGCTGACAGGGTCGGTAATAATAAAGAAGGCCCCAAACATGGTGGCCCCAGAAAATAAATGCAGTACGGGAGATCCCTCTGACAAGGAACTGCCGCTGTCGTAGAAAAACAGGGAAATCAGAGTGAGGGTGGCGAGCATGGCAACCGGTGCATGCCAGGTAATAATGCCGCGAAATAATAAGAACAGCCCACCTAACAGGAATCCGAAGCTGACGGTTTCCCAACCGACTCCAGCAAATGTGCCTTTATTGAGGACCGGCTCCATTTCATAGAGCTGGGAGAGAAGCACTGACTCATTTAACCGCACGATTTCCAGTGGTGTAGCGCGGGTAAAACCATCGACATTGTAGCTACCGATTACCAGAGAGAAGGCTTCTTCCAGGCTGGGTGTCCCGCCGATAACCTCTGCAGCTCCCACCCAGCGGGTCATATCTACCGGGAAACTAATCAGCAGGACAACATAGCCCACCATTGCGGGGTTAAATGGGTTGTAGCCCATGCCGCCATAAAGATGCTTGGCCAGGACAATTGCCACCGCAGTGCCCACTATCGGCAGCCACCAGGCACAGTAGGCTGGAAGCGCGATACCGAGCAGCAGTGCAGTTACAAAAGCACTGCAATCCCGCAGATAGAATGCTGCCGGCCTGCCGCGTAATCTCATTACCGCTGCTTCACACAGAAGCGCTGTGATTGTGCACAGGGCAATATTGATCAGCACCCCGATACCGAAATAAATCACCATCGCCAGCACACCGGGTATGGTGGCCGCGGCGACTTGTAGCATGACTTTGGTGGTGTCATTGCCGGAACGGGCGTGAGGGGAGGTGGCGCGCATCAGAGACATTATTGCTTTCCGTCCTGTGCTGCTTGTTGTTCGCGCATTTTGTCTTCCAGTTTCTTTTGTAGCTTCTCCAGGGCACTTTCGAATGCGCCCAGATTGGCATCATCTTCATCCCGAGCCTTTTGCAGGCGAGTCTCAGCTTTGGCGACGCGCTTGCGCAGTGCTTCGATATCTGCAGCAAGTCTGTCGGCGTCACTCATCTGGGCCCGCGCCTCAGCGGAGGCACGGGCTCTGGTAATTGCCCGCACAGCTGCATTGGTTTCTTCCTGGTTGGGCTCCCGGGTGGTATCCCTATCGGCGCGTCGTTCGGCAAGGGTCAACTTGTGTTGTGCTTCCTGCAATTTAACTTCAGCAGCTTTGAGTTGCGCTGCCAATTGGTCGCGCTGGCTCTCATCGGCAGCTTCCAGTTTATTGCGTATGCGTTCCACCCGGCTCTCGGCACTGGAGAAAGTACGCTGGGCGCGGGCTAAAAGCTGCTTGGGGTCCTCCTGGCGGGACTTAACTCGCGCCAGGGCGGCGGCAACAACATCTGCTTCCTGCTTCTCAGCTTTGGCAGTCGGAGATTCAGGGTTTTGTTCCCTTTGCTGGCGAGCTTGTTCAGCGGCTTTGCGCCGGGCTTCGCGTTTCGCTTCTTTCTCTTTTTCAGCTTTTTCAAGGCGCAACTTGCGGAATTCGAAACGATCGCGTGCGCGATCGGACTTTTCTTTTTCCGCTTCAGCAGTGCGAATTGCACCTTTGGCAGCGCGGTAGTACTGAACCAGGGGAATCGTACTGGGGCAGACGTAAGAGCAGGCACCGCACTCGATACAGTCAAACAGGTTATAGGCCTGTAGCTTCTCCCGTTCGTCGGCGCGGGCATACCAATAGAGTTGTTGCGGTAGCAGGGAAGCCGGGCATGCCTCTGCGCAAAAACCGCAGCGAATACAAGCTTGGGCCACCGGTGCTGGCGGTAGCTCCTCACGGGTCGGTACCAGCAGGCAGTTGGTGGTTTTTACGACTGGGGCGCGTTGATCGTCAATCGTATAACCCATCATCGGACCGCCGATGATCACTTTTTGCATCAGGCCCCGATGGACACCGTGATATTTGAGGATATGTTCTATGGGAGTACCGATAGGTACATCGATATTGCGCTGCTGCTCCAGCGCTTTGCCGACAACAGTCGTCACTCGGCTGATCAGGGGTTCGCCAATCCGAATCGCGCGATATACCGCGCGAGCAGTGCCGACATTTTGGCATACAATCCCCACATTGGCCGGTAGCCCTTTGTTGGGCACTTCTCGGCCGGTAAGGATTTGGATCAGCTGTTTTTCGCCGCCGGACGGATACTTTGTGGGGAATACCACGATATCGAAACGGGTGCCTTCAACGGCTTTGCGCATCGCGCGGATAGCTTTGGGCTTATTGTCTTCAATACCAATTAATACTCGTTCGGGCTGATCGAGGATATGGGCAAGAATTTCCACGCCGGCGATAATTTCGTCGGCACGCTCCCGCATTAGCATATCGTCGGCAGTGATATAGGGTTCACACTCTGTGCCATTGATAATCAAAGTATCAATTTCGGCGCCGCCGTGAGGGTCTAGCTTCACAGCGGTTGGAAACCCTGCACCGCCCATGCCGGCAATACCGCAGTCGCGGATCTTGTCCAGAAGCTCTATCGGTGAAACCTGAAGGTAATCTTCGCAGGGGGTGAGATCGCACCAGGCATCGTCGCCGTCTGTGCGAATGACAATGCAGTCCTCCAGCAGACCCGAAGGGTGGGGCACTGGATAGGGTTCAATGGCCATAACCCTGCCGGAGCTGGGAGCATGCACTGGACAGCTAATGAAACCGTCGGCTTCGGCAATCTTTTGCCCCTTTAATACCTTATCACCGAGGTTCACCAGCGGTATGGCGGTGGTGCCGGAGTGCTGTAGCAGTGGTACGATCAAGTCCTCGGCGAGGGGGATCACTCCTATAGGCTCACCGGTACTCTGGTGTTTGTTCTCGGGAGGGTGCACTCCGCCGGGGAAGTCGTTGGGGCGTAGCTCGCGCGCTTTTTCACTGGCAATCAGTTGTGCCTCGCGGGCTGCGCGTCTCTCCTGAACGGCCTCTCTTTGTTTGGTCTTGCTATCTACGGGGTTCAAACCGCGCCTCCCCCGGTGTGTTCTTGAATAGTGCGGCGATCGCTGGCAATCAGCACCGAGCTATCGCTGGGCTTGTGTGGATGCCAATCCTGTAAAGCGGTTTCCTGGGGAACCATATCGATACAGTCAACGGGGCAGGGTTCGACACAAAGGTCACACCCTGTGCACTCATCGGTGATCACCGTGTGCATATATTTGGCGGCGCCGGCAATGGCATCTACCGGACAGGCCTGAATACATTTTGTACAACCGATGCACTCTGCCTCGCGGATAAATGCCACTTTTTTTACATCTTCAACGCCGTGCTCGGCGTCCAACGGCATGGGCTCTACATCCAGCAGATTGGCCAACTCATTGATAGTGGCCTGCCCGCCGGGGGGGCACTTGTTGATGGTATCGCCGTGCACTATCGCTTCTGCGTAGGGGCGACAGCCGGGGTAGCCACACTGGCCACATTGAGTCTGTGGCAACAGGGCATCGACCTGCTCAACAAGGGGGTCACCCTCCACCCGGAAGCGAACGGCGGCGAAACCCAGCAGGGCACCGAATACCAATGCCATGCCACCGAGCACCAGTAGGGGAGAAGAAATTTGTGAAATCCAGTCCAGCATTTCGAAATCCTATACCAGACCGCTAAAGCCCATAAATGCCAGCGACATCAGTCCGGCAGTGACCATACCGATTGCGGCGCCGCGAAATGGCAGCGGGACATCGGCGGCAAAGAGGCGCTCGCGCATCGAGGAAAACAAGATTAACACCAGGGAGAAACCCACTGCTGCGCCAAATCCGTAAAGAGTGGACTGTATAAAAGTGTGCGCTTTCATAGTGTTCTGTAGAGCGACACCCAACACGGCACAGTTGGTAGTGATCAGCGGTAGAAAAACGCCTAGCACCTTGTACATCAAGGGGCTGGTCTTCTGGATAAACATCTGTGTGAACTGTACGACAACAGCAATCACCAGAATAAATGAGATGGTGCGAAGATCTTCAATACCAAAGGGGGCCAACAGATAGGTGTTGACCAGGTATGAACAAATAGAGGCCAAAGTAAGTACAAAGGTGGTAGCGCCGGCCATACCCACAGCGGTCTCCAGTTTATTGGAAACTCCCATAAACGGGCACAGGCCGAGAAACTGCACTAACACATAATTATTGACCAAGATGGTGCTGAGCAGAATGACGGCAAATTCGGTCATAACAGGTCCGGTTAAAGCCCGAGGGCGGAGTGGCGCGAACAGCGGCAATGGCGTCGGCAGGGTTAAGGTGAGACTAGCACCTTCCTTGTGAGCACCGTCGAATGCCGCGCAGGGCGGCTATTATGGTTGAGTCGCTTGGGGGCTTCAACTCGTGAGGAGGGTGGCAGGGGAAAAGGGCCGACAAAGGGACACTCTGGATCAAAAGGCCTCCACTTGGAATAAAGGTGGAGGCCTTTGTGGATACTATTTGCAGTACCTTTGCCAATTTGAAACGATAGGTACAAGATGGGTAACCCAGTTTGGTACTTGGTGTTAAGCGTGGGGTAGAGGCAATACAGTATATTGACTCGGCATGCGTGTTTTTGCTTGAGAGCAACCTTAAATTCAGTTGGAGCAGTTTAATGTCGAACGAAACCTACACTCCCCCCAAGGTTTGGCAGTGGGATAAGGAAAGCGGGGGCGCTTTTGCCAGTATCAATCGGCCGGTAGCGGGTGCGACCCATGATAAAGCGCTGCCGCAGGGGCAGCACCCGATGCAGCTCTATTCTTTGGCCACGCCGAACGGGGTTAAGGCGACGGTGATGTTAGAGGAGTTATTGGAACTCGGGTTTGAGGGAGCAGAATACGATGCCCATTTAGTCCGTATCACTGAAGGAGAGCAGTTTGGCAGTGGTTTTGTTGAGGCAAACCCAAATTCCAAGATCCCGGTCTTAGTGGATCACAGCACTACGCCACCAATCCGGGTATTTGAGAGTGGCTCCATACTGCTTTACCTGGCGGAAAAGTTTAATGTCCTCTTGCCCCATACACCCGAGCAGCGCACTGAGGCATTGAATTGGCTCTTCTGGCAGATGGGCTCGGCTCCTTACCTGGGAGGAGGCTTTGGACACTTTTATGCCTATGCACCGGAAAAATATGAATACCCGATCAACCGATTTGCTATGGAAGTAAAGCGCCAGTTGGACGTATTGGACCAACAGCTGGCGAAGCATCCGTATGTGGCGGGAAGGACTTATACCATCGCCGATATTGCGATCTGGCCCTGGTATGGGGCTCTGGTGCGCAATGAAGCTTATAGTGCGGCGGAATTTCTCGATGCCCAGAGTTATAAAAATCTCAACCGTTGGGTGGGGGAAATTGCAGAGCGGCCAGCAGTAAAGCGCGGACGAATGGTCAATCGAACCTGGGGTGAGCCCAGCGAACAACTACATGAGCGCCACAGCGCCGGTGATTTTGACAATAACACCCAAGATAAAGTGACCGATAAGGATGTTGATTAATACAGGGTATTAATAGGTAAGGCTGGCACAAGGATGTGCCAGTATCTATTTTCTAAGGTTATTTTCCGGTGCCCCTCTTTTTAGAAGTGGCCGTTGAATTAATATTTATATAAAGAGTAGCGTCGGCTAAAAAGCCCTCATAGACAGCATAAACTGAACCACCTGTGAGGTGCGGGGCAATTGCCATAATTTTTCCGCCGCGAAGCCGGCGATTAAAGCGAGGCCTAAAACCAATGGCAGGGGAATTCCCTGTAAACGCTGCTGAACATCTTGCTGTTGCTGATTTACGATTGCCAATACACTGAGCCGCTGTCGCTCCGTATCCCGGCTGCATTGTTCGATCTGTTTATTTAAAGACTTCAGTGACATCGTTTAAAGCCTCTTTAACTTGTCGCTTGGTCTCTTCAAAACCCAGTAGGGGCACCAGCTTCTTTTGATAAACGATAGCTCCCGCCAAAATAGCGACCTGGATAAGAATAAATACCAGAAATGCCAAATAAATAGACTGGGAAAAATAGTAGGCAATCAGCCCAACGCCTCCACAGAGACTGACGATGAGGGCCGCACTTAGAGGCAGTAACATCAGTTGCAGGGCAACAATACGCTTGCCGGCTGCAATCGTTCTATCCAACTCCAACTGGAATAGCTTTTGAATATTAGCCAACCAGGCAGTCAGTAGGGTCAGTGTTGCTTCGGCGCGAGCAAGGGTAGCTTCAAGGCTATTTTCACCTTCTCCATCAGAGTCTTTCCCTGAGGGAGAAGGTGAAGACTGACCCGGGCTGCGCTCCTGCGCAGCGGAATCGGCATTCTCGCCAGACGCTTGGGACTTTTTTTCATTGCCCATCAGGGGGTGTCCTTACCAGTCGAAAAAAAGAGAGAAGCGTTACTTAAAGAGCTTCGCAATTGCCCAGCCAACAACAAATGCACAGCCAACAGCGAGAATGGGGCGCTCCCGAAGTGAGGACTCCGCTTTTTCCATTACATCGGTGGCACGTTGTCTCTGGGACTCTACAGAGGTCCGGGCCCTCTCTTTCAAGCTGCCAGCAGCTTGTGAAGCGGCCTCTCCAGCAAGATTATAGGCCTGTTGCAGCTTCTCCCTACTGGAGTTCGTATGTGGAGATCTTGCGGTTGCCATCAGGTTTCTCCTCTCGGGGTTTAATTGCCGAGGAAGTCTATAGTCCCGCGTGGTAATTCCCACTTGAAAAAGGGGTTTTTTTCACGCGATTTTTGCAGGAAAAAGTCCCTGTCTCTGCTACTGATCTTGGACTATGGCTGGCAGCTGTTCGGGCCCGGTCGTAGTTTCAAACGGCAAAAGCCGGCCTGAGTTCACAGAGGGGATTAGTCCTCGGACCGGCAGATGCCTGAGATGGCTTGGGTTAGATAAAAGCGAGTTGTTTATGGATGGCTGGTACTCTCACTTTTCCAGGTTTCAATATTCTCTACGACCCCGTTGAGTAGGCGCTGGCGTGATTCACGGCTGATCCAGGCGTTGTGGGGGGTGATAATCAAATTGGGGATATCTCTGTCCAATAGTGGGTGACTGGCGGGTGGGGGCTCCTGGCTGAGGACATCCAGCGCCGCCCCCCCAAGGTGTCCACTGCGCAAAGCATCCGCCAGTGCCTGTTCATTTACCAGCCCGCCCCGAGCCGTATTGACCAGGAGTGCGCCGGGTTTCATCGCGGCGATGAATTGCTCGTCTACCAGCTGATCGGTTTCTTCTGTGAGCGGGCAGTGCAGACTGATGACATCGGACTCTGCACACAATTGTTGCAGTGGCGTCCTGCCTTCAGCGGGTGTGCCGCTAAATGATTCAGCCACCAGTACCCGCATGTCCAGGGCTTCCCCCAGTTTTGCCACCTTCTGCCCGAGGGCACCAAAGCCAATGATACCGAGTGTTTTTCCTGCGAGTTCAACCACTGGGTGATCGAGCAGGCAAAAAATTGTAGATTGGCTCCAGCGTCCGGCAAAAACATCGTTGTGATAGCGGTGCCACTTGGAAGCAAGAGCCAGGATCAGGGCAAGAGTGTGCTGTGGTACAGAAGCCCCCGCATAACCTTTAACGTTGTACACCGGAATATTTAATTCCTGTGCGGCGGCGAGATCGATGTTATTTGTACCGGTTGCACAAACACAAATCATTTTTAATTTGCTGGCCTGCTCCAATAATGTGCGGCTTATTATGACTTTATTGGTTATTACCACCTCGGCCTCGGCGATTCGCTCCGCGACTTTTTCGGCGGGAGTCGTTTCATAGAAGTCCCACTGGTCTAGACTATTTGTTAGGGCCGAGGTATCCAGCTCCTCAAGCTTCATTGTCAAAGTGTCCAGAAATACGCCGCGCATGACATCTCCTCGATAGATTTGCAGTGTGGTGGACATGCTACGGCAGTGAAGAGGGAATGCAAAACTTTGCTGGCCAGCGGCCTTAACTGCGCATATTCGTGGCTACGGTTGGTTTGTCGGGGCCTTTCTGTCGCAATTGAAGAGGGCCTCTATGGGAATATCGTTTACCGCTGCCAGTCTTGTTTTAATTTCTGCATTTCTACACGCGGGTTGGAATTTACTGGGGAAGTCCCGCACACCAACTCCCGCCTTTTTTTGTATCGCGACTCTCAGTGTTGGAATTTTTCTTTTACCGCTAAATTTTTGGTTGCTATATCAGGTTGATTCACTCCCGCGAGGTTTTTGGATCCTCCTTATCGGTAGTGGTTTTTTTCAAATGATTTATATGGGGGGCTTATCCCTCGCCTACCAGCGAGCCAATATGGGATTGGTCTATCCCGTTGCCCGAGCATTGCCGGTATTGCTGGTTGCACTGGCAACGGTATTGTTGGGGCAATCGTTGCCTCCACTCGCCTGGGTGGGAATGCTGTTGGTGACAATTGGCTGCCTGCTGGTACCGCTGGTGTATTTCCGCGAGTGGCACTGGAGAGCTTATTGGCGCGCGGACTGCGCCTGGGCGCTGGTAGCAGCCATTGGCACTGTGGGCTATTCACTGGCAGATAAAGGGGCGCTGATTTACCTGGGGGATGCTGCGGGAGGCACTATCCCTGCGCTTGTTTTGGCCTACGGCTATTTGGGGATGCAGTTTCTCGCCTGTGGTGTATGGCTGCTTCTGGGGTGCTTGGGTCAGAGTGGCACTGCGCCATTGATCCAAAGTTTTCGGGATTTGAAGGTCGGGGCTCTGACCGGTGCCATGATGGGAGCGACTTATGGCCTGGTACTGCTGGCGATGACAATGACTGAAAATGTGAGTTATGTAGTCGCCCTAAGGCAGTTGAGTATTCCCCTGGGCGTGGGTTTGGCGGTCTGGTTACTCAAGGAGCCGGCACACAGGCCCCAGCTGCTGGGAGTGGGGCTGGTGTGTGCCGGCTTGATTGCAGTTTCCCTGCGTTAGCGCAGGGAAATTACATTACGCGCATACCGGGTTTGGCGCCCTCGTGGGGCTCCAGTATCCACAGGTCCTTACCTCCGGGACCTGCTGCCAGAACCATACCCTCACTGACACCAAAGCGCATTTTACGCGGCGCCAGGTTAGCGACCATAACGGTGTGCTTACCTTCCAGGTCTTCAGGGGCGTAGGCGCTTTTAATACCGGCAAATACCTGGCGGGTTTCGCCGCCCAGGTCCAGGGTTAAGCGCAGCAGTTTACCGGCGCCTTCAACATGCTCAGCTTTGGCGATCAGGGCGATCCTCAAGTCTACTTTGGCGAAGTCATCAAACTGGATTTCCTCAGCAATGGGGTCCTCCGCCAGAGGGCCGGTAGCAGCTTTGGTTTCCGCTTGTAGCTGGGCCAGGGATTCCGCAGCCGCATCCATAACCGCATCTACCTGGGTTTTCTCCACCCGTTGCAGCAGCGGCTTGAACTTCTTGATTTCGTGATCTGTCAGCGGTTTGGTTGCGCTGTTCCAATCCAGCTCACTGTTGAGGAACTCCGCCGCTTTTTGTGCAGTGTTGGGCAATACCGGGGCGAGCCAGGTGATCAGGGCGCGGAACATATTCACACCCTGGGAGCAAATAGCCAGAACCTCAGCTTCGGTGCCCTCCTGCTTGGCCAGGGACCAGGGAGCCTTGTCGGCGATCCAGGCGTTGGCGGCGTCGGCCAGAGCCATAATGTCGCGCATGGCGCGGGCGTATTCTCGCTGCTCGTAATACTCAGCAATTCGTGGAGCCGCTTCTACAAATTGGTTCCACAATTGTTCGTCGGCCAGTTCGCCGGCCAGCTTGCCACCGGACTTGCTGACAAACTTGGCGGTGCGAGAGGCGATATTGACTACTTTACCCACCAGGTCAGAGTTCACCTTGGCGATAAAGTCATCCAGGTTCAAATCCAGGTCATCGACGCCACCGGTCAGTTTGGCGGCGAAGTAGTAGCGCAAATACTCAGGGCTCAAGTGATCCAGGTAGTTGCGGGCATTGATAAAGGTGCCACGGGACTTGGACATTTTCTTGCCGTTTACGGTAAGGAAGCCGTGTACGCAAACTTTGTTGGGGGTGCGGAAGTCCGCCGAGTCCAGCATGGCAGGCCAAAAGAGTGCGTGGAAGTTGACGATATCCTTGCCGATAAAGTGGTAGACCTCGGCGTCGCTGTCTTTTTTCCAGTACTCCTGCCAGTCCAGCCCTTTGCTGTCGCAGTAGTTTTTGAGACTGGCCATATAGCCAATGGGAGCGTCGAGCCACACGTAGAAATATTTGCCCGGCGCATCGGGAATTTCGAAACCGAAGTAAGGGGCGTCGCGGGAAATATCCCACTCTTGCAGGCCCTCTTCCAGCCATTCGGCCAGCTTGTTGGCCACTTCATCCTGGAGAGTGCCGGAGCGGGTCCACTCGCGCAGGTATTCGGTGAATGCGGGGAGGGTAAAGAAGAAGTGCTCGGACTCCTTTTCTACCGGAGTGGCGCCGGAGATTGCTGATACCGGATCGATCAGTTCGGTAGGGCTGTAGGTGGCGCCACAGGCTTCACAGTTATCACCATACTGGTCGGGCGTGCTGCAGCGGGGGCAGGTTCCCTTGATATAGCGATCTGCCAGGAAAAGCTGTTTCTCTGGATCGAAAGCCTGGGTAATAGTGCGCGATGCGATGTGGCCGTTTTCGCTGAGGCGGCGGTAGATCATTGCCGACAGCTCGCGGTTTTCCTCTGAATGGGTGGAGTGATAGTTGTCCACACCAATTAGGAAGTCGGCGAAGTCGCGCTCGTGTTCTGCCTGCATATTGGCGATATGCTGTTCCGGGGTCAGGCCCAGTTGTTCAGCCTTCAGCATAATTGCAGTGCCGTGAGCATCGTCGGCACAGATATACAGGCAGTTATTACCGCGCGCACGCTGGAAGCGGGCCCAAATATCGGTTTGGATATATTCGAGCACATGGCCCAGATGTAGGGAGCCATTGGCATAGGGCAGTGCGCTGGTGACGAGAATGTTGCGCGTATCGGACATCGGTTTTTCCATCGCTGTGGGGTTGCGGCCAGGGACTCACGGAGAGTGGGCCGAAGATCGTCAAAAGACCGCGGAATATAGCAGATTTGCACTATGTCGTGGAGGGATCAAGCTGGCTTATGTGAATCCTTGTTTGGCTGCTGTGGCTGGTGTTAGGCCGCGTCATCCGACACAATGCGAGCCAATCTAGAAGCGCTGAGAGGGAGATACCGTGAGCGATCATCATCACGATCATGACGAGCTGTCACAGGAAGTTCAGGCTGAACTGGAGCGACTGGCGGAGTGCCTCGGCCAGTTGCATGATCCTGCCAGTGGCTTGCCGCTGGATGATTTGGACGCAGAAATTGAAGTTGGGTATGAGGACGAAACTGTTTTCGCCGGGATTACCCTGGGATATCCGTGTGCGAGCCAGGAGGCAGATTGGCACCAGCGGGTGGAGGAGAGCTGTCAGCCGCTGTTGAAAGCCGGGCCCCTCAAAGGCTCCAAGTTGCAGTTTGAGCTGTTCAGCGATATTCCCGCTACGCCGACTTCCGGGACGCCGGAAACTCTGGCGAAGGTAAAAAACATTGTTGCTGTGGCGTCGGGCAAAGGCGGGGTTGGCAAGTCCACGACTGCGGTCAATCTGGCCCTGGCCCTGGCGGCGGAAGGTGCCCGGGTTGGTTTGTTGGATGCTGATATCTACGGCCCGAGCCTGCCCACCATGCTGGGAACTGAAGACCAGCGCCCGCATGTGAAAGAACAGAAATTCTTTGTGCCGGTAGAGGCTCACGGAATAGAGACAATGTCTCTGGGGTACCTGATGACCGAGGAGACCCCAGCGGTATGGCGCGGGCCTATGGCCAGCGGCGCGCTCAACCAGATTCTCAGTCAAACCCTGTGGGGGGAAAGTCGGGATGGGCTTGATTACCTGGTTGTGGATATGCCCCCGGGTACCGGGGATATTCAATTGACGCTGGCACAGAAAACTACATTGGCCGGTGCGGTAATTGTAACTACCCCTCAAGACCTGGCACTAAAAGATGCCATTAAGGGCGTGGAGATGTTCCGCAAGGTATCGGTACCTGTGCTGGGTATTGTGGAAAATATGGCGCTGCATACTTGTTCCAAGTGTGGTCACAGCGAGCCAATTTTCGGTACCGGTGGCGGTGAGCGAATCGCTGCAGAGTACGATACCCATTTACTGGGAGAGCTTCCGCTGGCACAGAAAATCCGCGCCGATGTGGATAGCGGACAGCCCAGTGTTATTTCCGATCCAGATAGTGAAATTGCTGGTTTTTATTGCGAAATTGCCCGCAAGGCTGCTGCCCAGATCTGGTTAAACAGCAGTGATGACAGCGATATGCCGGAAATCGAAATAAGTTGAACCCATTCGCGATATTGATCACAAAGAAATAATTTTCTTTGTTTTTCTGTTTTTACCGGGCTCCAATATTTCTATATTGATGCAGCCCGGTGTCCCTCATTGAAGTAAGCCGTACTAGTTTGTTCCTTGTTTTATGGTACAGATTTTCTTTTAGCGATAGCCCACTTCTGTCGCGCCCTGGGTAAATTAGAAGTTTCAAAATATTTCACAGAATTACCTGGTAAAAAACAGGGGTATTTTGATCGTACTAGTTACTTATTGTTTTAAAAATCATAAAGCCGATATTTTTTTGCGATATAGACCGCTTATGATTTTTAGGTGGCAGTATTTGCAGGTTTTTTGTCGCTTATTAAATGTAGTTGGGGCTGAGGGTATTAAAACGGGTTTACAGGTGCAGTATTTTCGCCGACAAACGTCAAACCCTTTATACGGATGTTGGATTGCCGTTGAGGTAGAAGTAAATATCAGGAGTGTACGAGAAAAAAGTCTGCCTTATTTCGCGTTTTCAGTACAGGTAAGACAATAAAAAGAGGCATTGCGGAAGCTGTAGTCGATAAAAATAAAAAAGACAAGCGCACGGGTGCTGTTATCAATGAATTTTCATATTAGCTATCGGCCGGCGGGTGGAATAGCGCGTGTGCTTTTTTTTGGTCCGGTGGGGTATAAGGACAAAATAGAAGCCATTGCACTACTGGTGGAAAAGTATCGCCACCGAAAACCCCTACGTGTACTACTTGACCTGCGTTATGCGCGCAGCAAAACCACACTGGAGGAACACAAGAAGTTTATTCACTTTATTGCTGAGAACCCTGTGCTGCGACGGGCATTTATCGCGGTGTTACATCCGCGAGGGCGCTGGACCTGCCCGCTGCCCAGCCATGGCTCCTGCCTGTGCAGGCTCAGTTCTAGGGAGTTCGTTGTGGAGGCCGAGGCAGAGGCCTGGCTAGCCCAGATAAAGGTCGTACCTCAGCCTCTTGCTCTCTAGGGGAGGAGTTAGGCCTGCTGGTTGCGCGCCTGTTGGGCTTCAGCCTGGCGGCGGCGCTCCTCCCTCTTTTGCTCGCGGCGGGAGACGGTTTGCGCGCGGGCGTCCTGGCCAATGTGTACTTCACCGCGCTGTTTGGCTAGCTGAATTTGCTTTTCGCGCTCGCGGAAACGGGCTCGGTCAGCTTCAGGCACCTTGTCGTGGCAGTGCGGGCAGCTTACGCCCTGCTCGAACAGGGGAGATTGCTGGTCTTCCTCAGTGATGGGCATGCGGCATGCATTGCATTGATCGTATTTGCCGCGTTCCAGGTTGTGGTTGACTGTCACCCGCTCATCGAAAACAAAGCACTCGCCTTCCCACAGGGATTCTTCTGCTGGGACTTCTTCCAGGTATTTCAAAATACCGCCGTGGAGGTGATATACCTCTTCAAAGCCCTGCTCTTTCATATAGGCTGTGGACTTCTCGCAGCGGATACCGCCGGTGCAGAACATGGCGACCTTCTTGTGCTTGGCCGGGTCCATATTCTCTTTTACGTACTGCGGGAACTCGCGGAAAGTCTCAGTTTCTGGGTTGATGGAATTCTTGAAAGTACCAACCTGGAATTCATAGTCATTGCGGGTGTCCACGACAACAACCTCTGGGTCGCTGATCAGGGCATTCCAGTCTTTGGGTTTGACATAGGTGCCGACGGTGCGCAGTGGATCAATGCCCTCTATACCCATGGTGACAATTTCTTTCTTTAGCTTCACTTTGCTGCGCAGGAAGGGCATTGCCTGGGTGATGGACTCTTTGTAGTCCAGGTTGGCGAGGCGCTCGTCTGACTTCAAATGGGCTAATACCGCGTCGATACCTTCGCGGGAGCCGGCTACAGTGCCATTGATGCCCTCTTGGGCCAACAGCAGGGTGCCGCGAACACTGTTTTCTTGCATCACCTCCAGCAGTGGGGCGCGAAGCGTTTCAAAGTTCTCAAGGGTAACGAACTTATACAGTGCACAGACAACAAATTGGTTCATGGTACTTCCTCAGTTGCGGGCCGGATCGCAAATCCGGAGCAGAAAAAATCGCCGCGCATTTTATCGCAAAAAAAGGAGCTTGTCGTACAGTAAGCAGGCGGTCCGCATCTGCAAGAAAAGGGATTTGTAGTTGACCGTCGGGCCGCAAGTTGTCAAAGTTCTGGCCGAAATTTCAAGGTCACAGCGAGGCGAATCCCATGGGCGAAGAGTTTGCACCGAAAGAGTCGGAGTTGAGCCAGATCTATCGGGAGGGCGAGGTTTCCGTCCAGATCGATATTTATGAAGATGGTGAGGGCGGCTGGCTGCTTGAAATCGTCGATGAACACAACAACTCAACCGTTTGGGAAGACGCGTTTGAGACTGAGCGGGAAGCGCTGGATGAAGCGCTCGATGCTCTTAAAGAGGAGGGGATCGCTACCTTTGTTGGGCCAGTTCAGGAAGCCGATGGCAGCTGGTAAGCCCTCTTCAGAATGAATCGGCTGACTGGCAATTCCCAGCGGGAGTTGTGGCAAAAGTCGGCTGACACTTGTTCAAACTGCTATGGTTAATGTGAGAAGGGAATCGCGACTGTGTAACAGCACACCCAATCACAGTGCCGCCGCGAGACAATGGTGGAATCCAGGTCTCCGGCGGTACTACCTAACCTGCGGTTACCCTCCCCATGAACCTGCGCTACCTTATTCTGCTGGTGACTGTATTAAGTCCACTGGTATCCGCAGAGAGCATCCGCCTTTCCAATCGACAGCTGCTCACCACTGACCTGAAAGAAGCCCGACTTATCTCCGAATTGAGTGGCTATGCCATCGTTGCCGGGCGCCATTGTCTCGATTGCGACGAGAACCTGGCAATTTATATACAGAGAGTTGGCCGCGCCGATATGGGGATAAACCCAGAGAAAATTGGTATTGAGGCTGATCGCTATACCTATCCCGGCCGTTATCTAGATTACATGACCAAGAAACTGGTGGAAAAAACCCGTATGTTTTATGGGCTCTGTCACGAGGGGCAGCCATCGCTTTTATGGCTAACGGAATACAGGGAGGGTGAGCGCTGGGTAAAATCAGAATACTTAATATTAATTGGCGAGGATGGATTAAAACATCGCTATACCGAGAACCAGCAGCCGAGCCTGTTTTATATCGGAAATTCAAATTGTATAGAGCTAGAAGGGTTTTTAATGGAGATGGAACCCTGATTGCTTTTTGCTGGATTAGATATAAATTCTGTTAACAATAAAAAAACCCCGCTGGAGGGCGGGGTCACAAGCTCTGTTGAAATTAGGTCTAATTACTTTACGGGTTCAAAAACAATCTTCAGTTTTTTCTTGCCCCAGGCGCGGGCTTTCTTAATGTCTTTCTCCATCCAAACATCGATTCGGTTAGTAAAACGCTTGTTCATACGGTCGCGCACGGTATAGGTGCCAGGCAGACCTTCAATTTTAACTTTGGCGCCGTTAGTCAGACCGTGTTTTTCCAGGTCACGGGATACGGCGATAATTTTGTCACCGGGGCGCAGGCGGTTGTTCCAAGCTGCTACCCAGGGATCACTGTCAGTTTGTCCGGGTACAGAGTTGTAAGCAGTTGCGTCAACAATCATGGTTTTCTTAAGTGCTGCTGAGGCATTAACGCTTACACCGATAGCGAGTAAGGCAGCAATAAAAAAGGCAGTATTTCGCAGAGTCTGTTTCATCATGTCCCATTACCTCCAGGTCATAAATGGTCACAAGCCAAGGGCTGCTTGTGAAATTTCCAAGTTTGTTTGGAAATCGTTGATCAATATTTAATCAACGCTGGCTATATTACCGGCGATTCCTGAGGTATCAACTTTTTCCTGCAAAGCGAGAAAAAGCCGTATGAATTGGCGGGTTATTTACAGAAAATAAAAAAATGGCTTAATTTTCAGATATAAAGAACAATAAAATTGCGATGTATATATTTTGTACAGAAGGAAATGGCCGGATAGAACCCAGCTCCTTGGTAAATGGTTTCAAAAGAGAAAAATTGCGTGACAGCGATGTCATTCTAAAGAGTCGTGCTAGGAGTGGTAGAGGGCATTGCTTAGCATGACTGGAACAGTAAAAAATTCCTTATAAATTATTTGTGACTTATTCTCCATATATTGCTGATATGACAAAAAACAGCAGGTTTTAGCGGAAAAACCGGTGCGTCACATTAAAAAGTGCAGGGAATCCCCAGTACTTACAGCGCGGTTTCGGGGTTTTCCAGTATCGGTTCCACCTGGCTGCGCAATGCGGATAAGTAGTCACTGTCTTCCTGGAGGTCCGGCAGCTTGTGCTGCATGTCCAGCTTCACCGTTTTTTCCAACCAGATGATGGCTTCCTCCAGGTTTCCCTGCCATTCACAGACTTGCCCCAGGTTGAAATAGGTGATGGCAAGGTTCTGCCATTCCGCCTGTTCGCGCAGGCCTTGGATTGCACTCTTATATAGAAGGTAAGCCGAGCGTAAAAGATGAGCTCGCTGAGTGTGCTCCTTCTCCGTTGCTGCTTGCTGATGGTAAGTGTGTGCCATGGCCGACCGCACTCTCGCGGTGGACTGCGGTAGCACCGCGCCCTCATCCAGGTAATTGAGGACCGATTCGAACTGTGCGCGGGCAAGGGGGTAGAGGTCAGGTCGCGCTTGGGCGCTAAATGCATTGAGCACAATGCCGTAGCGGTAGCGCAGGGCCTGTTGTTGATCCGGATAGTCGGACAGCGAGGAGATGGCCTTTTCGTAAAGTGGCAGTGCGTCGGCGTAGTTGCCCGTGCGGGCGTAGGTTTCAGCCTCAGTAACCAATGCCAGGGAGTGTTGGGCCTGGGATAGATGGTGCCCTAATTGTTGTTTCCCGGAGTTTGAGCTTATGGATATTGCTGCTAGCAATACGGCGATGCCAAGCAGTGCATAAAACAGCATGAGCAGGTTTGAGAGATGTTTGTGCATAGGCACTTCCCGCAGGCTACTTTGGGTGGACGGTAAGAGACCCGGAGATATGGGCCCCTTACGTCAGTAAATGCCTATTTATCCAGTTGTGCCAGTAGCCCCTGTAGCGGATGGCGCAAGGATATGCCTGCAAAGCGATTGGCCTGGCAACGACAGGAATAGCCGGTGGCCAACTGGTTTTCGCTACTGTTCAATCGGGGCGCCCAGGATTGCTGGAAAATGACTCGTGAGGTCTCTTTGTGATCTGCTTCGTGGCCATAGGTACCGGCCATACCGCAGCAGCCGAGGCTCTCGGTAGCGAGTTCCAGGCCCAGGGCTGTGAAAACATTGTGCCAGTCTTTTACTGAGGCGGTGGCATTGGTTTGTTCACTGCAATGGGGCAGAAGCTGGAAGCTGGCGGGCTCTATGCGGTGGCGCTGTTGTTCCAGGTGCTCCCGCTGGGAAGCCAGCCATTCCTGCAACAACTGGACCTTGGGGGCCTCATCGCCCATCAGCTTTTTATACTCGGAGCGATAAGTCAGGGTCATTGAGGGGTCGATGCCCACAAGGGGAATACCGCTGGCGGCGAGGTCGTTTAGCATCTGGCTGTTTAATTCAGCGACCCTCTGGAACTGGCGCAGGAAACCGTGCACATGGAGAGGTTTACCGTTGGCGCGGTAGGGCGCCAGCATGGGGACAAAATCGAGCTGCTTTAGCAAGCGCACGATGTCGGCAACCACTTGGGCATCAAAGTAACTGGTAAAAGCATCCTGTACTATCACCACTGCGCGACTGCGCTGTGCCGGACCCAGGGACTCCAGGCAGGCGGCACTGGCGACAGGCACACCCAGCTCCGCCATAGTCGCTTTCAAGGTTTTTTCCGATAACAGTGGGCTGTCCACCATGCCGAACAGGCGCTCCATCAGAAAGGAAACTGGCTTGAGTTTTAGTGGCCAGTTGTATAACTGAGGTAGCTTGGCCAGGTGTGGTATCAGGAATTCCAGCCCACCGACGGCGTAATCTTTTAGCGGACGCAAATAGCGGCTGTAGTAGAGTTCAAGGAATTTGCTGCGAAACTCCGGCACATCCACTTTTATCGGGCACTGCCCTACACAGGATTTACAGGCCAGGCAGCCTTGCATCGCCTCGTTAACTTCGTGATTGAAATCGTACTCGCCACGGGTCTTTGCCAGGGAATTGATTATGCGCTTGGGGAGTCCGACGAAAAAGGAGCGCTCCCGCAGGCGCTGGGCACTGGAGACTGCATCGACATTTTTTTCGCTGAGCAATCGCAGCCATTCGCGCATTAAAGAGGCGCGCCCCTTGGGAGAATGAATACGGTTGCGAGTGGCCTTGTAGGAAGGGCACATGGCATCGTCGGGGTTCCAGTTAAAGCAAGCACCGTTGCCGTTGCAGTGCACACCTTCTTCATAGCCCTCCCAGACCTGGGCGGGAATTTGCCGGTCCCGCTCGCCTCGGGTGGATACCTCGTCAATTTTCAGCAGCTGGCTGTCATCATTTGGGGTAGCTATTTTCCCCGGATTGAGTTGGTTGCGAGGATCGAAGGTGGCTTTGATTTTTTGCAGCTCAGGGTAGAGCTCGCCAAAAAATTCCGGTGCGTATTCAGACCTGACACCTTTCCCATGCTCCCCCCACAAAAGGCCCTTATATTTCTGTGTGAGGGCGACCACCTGATCGGTGATCGGACGAATTTGTGCGGCTTGCTGGGGATCTTTCATATCAATTGCCGGACGCACGTGCAGCACGCCCGCATCGACATGGCCAAACATACCGTAGTCGAGATTGGCCTCATCCAATACCGCGCGGAACTCAGCGATAAAATCCGCCAGGTTTTCCGGTGGTACTGCCGTGTCCTCGACAAAGGGAATTGGGCGTTTTTCTCCCTGGGCATTTCCCAGTAAGCCCACGGCCCGTTTGCGCATGGCCCAGATTCGATTGACCTCGGCGTGGCCTCGGGCAATGGAATAACCGAAACTTTTACCTGCCTGGCCAATAGCTTCATCAATATGAGCAGTAAATTGGGCTAGTGCCTGCTCCAATTCCTCTTCGCTATCGGCGGCGTACTCGACTAAATTAATGCCCTTGACCGGGCGATCATCCGCTGGGAAAAATTCACTGACGCTGTGCCAGACGATATCTTCCATCGCCAGCTGCAACACTTTGCTGTCCACTGTCTCGATAGACATGGGACCGGCCAGCATCAGGTCTTTGGCGTCGCGTAGCGCCTCTTGAAAATGGTCGTACTTTAAATTGACCAGAGCGACACATTTGGGAATTGGCAACAGGTTGAGTTTTGCCTCGGCGATAAAACCCAGGGTTCCCTCTGAGCCACAGAGAACACTATTGAGGTTAAAGCCTTTGTCGTCGCGAATATGAGCCAGGTCGTAGCCGGTGAGGCAGCGGTTGAGCTTGGGAAACTTTGCTGTGATTAACTCTGCTTTTGTACGCGCGATAGAATCACAGACTTGGTGAACCTGTGCAGAGCGTTTATCCCCGACACTAACTTGTGCCAGCTCCTCATCGTCGATCGGGGCCGAGTGCCAAATCTCACCGCCCAATAATACGGTGTGTAACTCCAGCACGTGATCGCGGGTTTTGCCGTAGACACATGAACCCTGGCCTGAGGCATCGGTATTGATCATGCCGCCAATGGTGGCTCGGTTACTGGTGGAAAGCTCCGGAGCAAAAAAGAGGCCGTGGGGTTTGAGTGCTGCATTCAGTTGATCTTTGACCACACCGGCCTGTACCCGGACCCAGCGCTTCTCAACATTGATTTCGAGGATCTGGTTCATATGGCGGGAGATATCTACAACCAGTCCATCGGTCAGGGACTGGCCGTTTGTACCGGTACCACCGCCACGGGGGGATAGCACTACCGAGTGAAACTCCTCCCTGTCAGCCAGCTCGGCGAGCAGCTGCAAGTCACGACTGTCGCGGGGATAAACAACGGCCTGGGGGAGGACCTGGTATATCGAATTATCGGTAGCCAGGACCGTGCGGCTGGCATAACTGGGGGTGGTATCGCCACGGAAACCTGCGTCCTTCAGTTCCTGCAAGAACTGCAAATAGAGCGCCTGAACCTCGTCGACTTCGCGCAATGCTGGAATCATGAGCTAATCCGTACTTTCCGGGAGGTATGGGCCGCATCGCAGACCGGGGACTGGCGATAAGAGTGCGCGCAGCGCTAAAACTCGGAATGAACGCGGCTTTGCATTGTAGCTTTGGTTTGTATTTGCGCAAGCCACGGTTACCTTGCAAGAGACTTCCAAAAACTTATACAAGAGCAGATCTTGTATAAGTTTTAGTGACAGGCTATAAAAAAGGTAGGCCATTACCTGCACACTTTGTGACTATGAATATTCAATTCCTGCCGCATAAGATTCCCGTTGGTATCAGCCGCTGTGCCGTGGGTGATCCAGTTCGATATAACGGTAGCCATAAGCACAGCAAAGTCTGCACTCAGCTGCTGGGTAATTGCTTTGATCTGCAAGCTTACTGCCCGGAAGTGGCAATAGGCTTGGGAGTGCCCCGCCCACCAATTCACCTGATTGTCAGTGATCGCCTGCGTGCAGTTGGGCGCGATGACACCAATATCGATGTGACAGAGGATCTTGAGGCTTACGCAGATGAGATAAGCCCGGAGGTTGAGCAGTTGCGCGGTTTTATCCTGATGCAAAAGTCTCCCAGCTGCGGTGTGCGTACTACCCCCCATTACAAAGAAGATGGTCGCGGTGTACTGGCGCATTCGGCAGGTCTATTTGCTGCGCGTGTGAGAGAGAATTTCCCCCACCTCCCTATGGAGGAAGTAGGGCGACTGAATGCCAGCGATATTCGCGAGAACTTTTTAACCCGAGTATTTGCTTACGATGCCTGGCATCGCTATGTATCGCCGGATCCTCGACCCGCTAAAGTTATTGAGTTTTACACCGCTTATAAGTACCTCTTGCTAGCCCATAGCCAGCCTCTGACCCGTGCCTTGGGTCAGTTTGTTTCCAACTCTCGTGCGGTGACCCCCGAAGAGTTCGCTTATGAAATTCGTGGGCGGATTATGGATATTCTCTCCCAACATGCATCGCGCAAGGATCGAACCAATGCACTGATGCACAGCCAGGGGCATTTAAAGGGCTATTTAAGCCGGGAAGAGCGGGCTGAATTAGCCCAGCTTATCGAGGAGTACCGGCAAGGGCATAAACCGATTTCGGCGGTGCTTACTATGCTCCGTCATTACTTGCCGAGAAGCCCACACCACTTTATCCACAGTCAGGTCTTACTCGCTGCCGAGCCGGCAGAGTTGGGTTTGTGTGAATTTCGATAATGAGCGTCATGTCCGACCCAGAAGTTGTTGAAAAAAACTATTTTCCGATTCGTGAGATAGCTCGGAGGACAGGGGTGCATCCCGTGACCTTACGGGCCTGGGAGCGCCGCTATGGTTTACTAAAACCCATGCGCACCAGCAAAGGGCATCGACTTTATAGTGAAGAGGAAGTCGAGCAGATTGAAAAGGTCCTGCAATGCCTAGCCAGGGGCGTTTCCATTGGTCAAGTGCGAGACCTGTTGGCGCGAGAGCAGGACAATTTAGGGGTGCCAGCGACTGCAGGCGATGGAAAAAACAATTGGCAGGCGATGCTGGATGAAACCTCCAGTCTTCTCAGAGACTTTGCAGAACCCCAGCTGCGCCGCCGTCTCGATCAGTGGTTTTCCTCATTCCCTGCAGCTTTGCTGTTGGAGCATTGGCTGAAACCTTTGCATGTGCGGCTTGAGCGATTTCGCCTACCTGAAGCCCATGGAGCGCAGACATTTTTCTGGCCTCTGTTAAATGAACAGCTACTTCTGACTAATGGTATGGCCAGGAAAAACCTGGACAAAGACAAGTCCCAGGCGAAGCCCCGTATTCTTTTACTGGAAATTGGCTTTCAGGGCCAACAGGCATTTATACAGATGTTTATTGCGGTACTCCTTGCCGCAGGAATAGAGGTCGTTACCCTGGCTTATCCTGCGAGATTATTGGAGCTGGGAAGTACAGTCAAAAAACTGGGTGCTCAGGGAGTGCTTTGCTATAGCCACAAGGCTATGCCGAAAAATATTCTTGAACGTGAGCTACCAAGTGCTGTTCAGGGGATGACTGATCCTCTGTGGCTTGCGGGTGATTTTATTGAGGTGCAGCGTTTGGCTTTGACTGAACTGAACCGACTCCCTTTAACAAAAGTACTTGCCGGAAATACAGAGAGTGCAGTTACACAATTGCGGGAGTCTTTAAAGCTATGAGTCGCCCAGTGACTTTGCCGCGTGGCCTGGTATGGCTACGCAGTGACTTACGCCTCAATGATAATTCAGCACTTTACCAAGCCAGTGTGCAATGTAAGGAGGTGGCTGCTGTATTTATTGCCTGTCCGGATACCTGGCAGAGCCAGGATGAAGGCAATCCGCTGGTGACTTTTCGTATCGCCTGTTTGCGTGAATTACAAGATGGATTAGAGGAGCGCAATATACCGCTGTACTTCGTTGAAGTTCCTACTTTTGCTCAGGTTCCAGGGGTTCTTCAGCAAATAGTTGAGCGCCTGAATATCAATGCACTCTATGCGAATGCTGAATATCCACTCAATGAGTTGCGCCGTGATAATGCAGTAAAAGATTTACTGACAAATGAGGGGGTTCAGGTTCAATTCTATAGTGACCGCACCCTGCTTCCACCGGGAGCAGTAAGAACCGGCGGAGGGGAACCCTACAAGGTGTTTACCCCCTTCAAGCGTGCACTGATTCAATTGTGTGCCGATAGTGAAGTAAAAACCTTGCCTAAGCCTCGGAAAATTTCTACCCGGGAAAATGAAGCACATTGGCCAAAGTGGCTTTCTTTATCTGAAGGGCAGAAATTGAGCCAAAAGATTCCAACGCAACTGTCGACATACTCGATAGATAAGATCGACGATGCAGGCCTGATTAAAGGTTGGCAAGCAGGAGAAAAGGCGGCACTGAAACGGCTCAAGAAGTTCGGTGGAAAAATATCTGCTTATCAGGCAGAGAGAGACTTTCCAGCACTTGATAGTACCTCCTGCTTATCCCCCTACCTAAATAGTGGTGCTGTTTCGATTCGCCAATGTATAGCAATGGCGTTGGATATGAATGAGGGGCGTTGGCTGGGTGGAGATGATGGGGCGGCCTGTTGGATTAGCGAATTAATCTGGCGGGAGTTTTATACCCATTTGTTGGTGGACTTTCCCCGTCTGAGTAAAGGGAGGCCATTCAAGCAGGAAACTGACCAAATCCCCTGGTCCTACAATAAGGATCAGTTTGAGCGTTGGACTTTGGGGGAGACTGGGGTTCCGATAGTTGATGCAGCGATGCGACAGTTAAATGAGACTGCCTGGATGCATAATCGATTGCGTATGATAGTAGCTTCATTTCTCAGTAAAAATATGCTGATAGATTGGCGCTGGGGTGAGCGCTACTTTATGCAGCGCTTAATTGATGCAGACTTTGCTTCCAACAATGGGGGCTGGCAGTGGACTGCCTCCACGGGTACTGATGCTGCACCCTATTTTCGTGTATTTAATCCTTATAGTCAGTCGCAACGTTTTGATCCCAATGGAGATTTTATCCGCAAGTTTATACCTGAGCTAAAGGAGCTGAGCGACAAAGCCATACACGATCCACCGCCGACTCAAGGCTATCCTCAAGTGATTTGCGATGTGGGGGCTGGACGGAAGCGAGCGATTGAAGTTTTTGCCAATTTGAAGTGAATTTGAGTGCGACAATGCGATTTAGAACGTTTCATCCTCAGTATGAGCCACGATAGATAGCTCGCCATTTAAATCGAGTTCCACAGAGAAAACGATAGGCCTACAGCAAACTTGGCAGTCCTCAGTGTACTGTTGAGGCAAAACTGATGAATCAACCAGTATTTTTATAATTTCACCACAATAAGGACAGTAAATACTTCTCTCCACTATTACCTCTGGCACAGGATAACTCCGTCTGGTGATTGTCAGATTCCCTTCTTTAGTCCATGCGAATTAATAGCATAACTATACTTCAACCTTTAGTCAGTCCCCTCTAATTGCAGAGTTACTCAAAATAGGAAGCGGTAACCATGAAAATTGCTATGGCGCTGTTGGTTGTCGTATTTATTGTTTTTTCATCTGAGATGTATGCAAGCTCGCGCAGTGAAGTATCTGATCTTATTAAAAATTTTTACAGCACATTTAATAGTTCATCTCCGCCGAGTAGTTTAAAGAAGTACTTTGCTCAATCCCCTTTATTTTTTATCGGTGAGCAGCCGGGGTTGTCTAATCATCCCGATTTAATCCCAGTAATTATCGGCCAGTTGCGTAAAACTATGGATCTAGAGACATATCCATTTTCCGGATTATATATAGAGAAAATTTATGTTTCAGAAGATGGCTCAGCAACATCGCTTGTTGTTTTTCAGCGATCCAAATCAAAGGAAAGGAATAGGAAAGCTACCTGCAATATCTTGTCGATAGCAAAACTGGAAGGTGGCTGGAGGATTATGGGGTGGACACTGATTTCTACTTCGGATGAGCGGGTCTGTACTTGGGCCTAAGTAAGTCTGGGTAAGGTTATGAATTCTAAAGTGTGTTAACAAGGGTGAATATAAAAAGTAGAGGCTTGTGGCTAGTATCGCTATCACTGACGAGGCGGGTTGTTGGGATGTCCCCCTTTTTTCGATTATAGTGGCGCAATTATAAGTATAGATAGAAGGAATGCCGAGTTTAGCTGGGCGTGAGTCGTCATTATGGGGTACTTTCTTGAGTTTGGATTTTTGGGGCTTTTCGTATCAGCATTCCTGGCAGCGACCATTCTGCCGCTAAGCTCAGAAATTGTAATGACTGGTCTATTGCTCCAGGGGCTCTCCCCTTGGGCCCTGATAATAGTCGCCACTACTGGGAATGTAGCGGGCTCTCTTCTCAATTATGCATTAGGCTACTGGGCCAGCTTGGGCGTGATCAAGAAATGGTTGAGAATGTCTGAAGAGGAATTTGTAAAGGCTGAACAGAGATTTAAAAAATATGGAGTATTCTCCCTGTTTTTTTCCTGGGTGCCTATTATTGGTGATCCCCTTACTGTAATGGCTGGTATTCTAAGAATTCGCTTGGTTTGGTTTTTGTTATTGGTTGCCACGGGTAAATGTCTACGCTATCTCGTGGTTTACTATATGGTCTTGCAAGCATCTTGATGCGGATATTAAGTTAATAAGAGATTTTATTTGAGTGTTTTCACAAAAATTTGAAGTACGAAGAAAAGACGTATTTAAAATGAAGTCAGGCTCTCCTTCAGGGCGGCAGCCAATCGATAGTAGCTATATACTTGATTTGGCAGAAGTGGAACCGGGTATCTACTTGGTTGAGTATCCTAATGCATTTGGCACCTGGTTAGCCTCGTTTCAAGGAAACTCCCATCTCCTGTCGAAAGTGGATTTTCTAAATCAGTTTAGTTTCTCCTTTTCTATTCAAGTGGGGGATGATGGAGAGCTGTCTTTAATCCATAAAGAAGAGGTTGTGAAGTTTTGCTCAGTAATTGAGTATGGGCTTGTTACACAAGGGGTTGATAAGAAAGAATTAGATTTATTGTCTCTAATAGAACAAAATATTTGTAATGAGGTTAAAGTAATTCTTGGTGATTACAAACAGTTTTTAGATATGGAGGAGGGGTTTTACGATATAGAGAATGGGGCCATTAAATGTAGCTCCCTATATATTGGCCAGTATGATGAAGGTACCTATATTGTAACTCTCTCAGGGGTACGAATGGCCCAGAGTATTTCAAGTTCAGACTTAAAGAGAGCTTTTGTTGATTTTGAAAGTGGGGCTTTCCAATCTGTTGATGACTATAAAAATGTAAATCTAAAAGTCAAAAGGGTTTTTGTTAATGCTCTAGGTGAATTGATAGGGTATGCTAACCATCTGAGAGCTAACTCCAGATTGTATGATAAAAATCAACTTCTTGTAATTGAGAAGTGTGAGCCTTAATGAGTTTATGCAGTTATGGCTCTAGACAGTGAAGGTGGTGGTATCTAAGGTTAATCTTGACAGTTATTTTTTAGAAAATGACATTGTTTAAGAATTTCCTTTCTCTGTTGTGATGAAAATAGGTTTAAATCAACATGGGCTGAGTGGTTGTGTCCCGTTATGGAAATGGAGTTAGGTGGTTTGCCGTGTGTTTTAATTGAAAGTTTATCTGACATTGGAATGATTATATTGCCATAGAGTGATCTATAAATGATGTGACTATCCGTGAACTCAAGGCTATACTCGTCTACCTTTCCTTTTCCTGAGTTAAATGTTAATAGCCAGAGTGTGGTCAGCACTGGGATTAAGCATAATCCTACTAGATATATTTCTAGGACTTCCGTTTCTTGGGGGGCTTTAAATATATAAGCTAGTGTTAGGTATAGAGATAAAGGTAGACTGATTTGGATGGCCAGTCTTTTGGATCTAAAAATAATTCCCTGTGATCTAGATTGGGTAAACTTCATATTTTTATATATTGATTGTATTGCTGTGTAATGTAATTACCACAACATCTCTAACAGCCTCCCCTGGAAAAAGAGGGGTGATGGGGCTTACGTAGTGTTTGAGTGACCTGTCGTTCAAAACTAAAGCTTTTCCTGGGGTTAGTGTGCCATGAAATATAATTTCATTTTCATCCAAGCTGCTGATGAATGACTCGCCTCCATTGACATTATTCCTATTAATACAATTAATCGCTACATAGTCAAACCCATCTTGGTGAAAACCTTCAGGGGTGGGATAAGCGTTGAATTCATCTGTAGCACGAACTCTTATCTGGTGGCATCCGACCTGATACTCGTTTGCCGGTATATATTGGCTGGATACTAGGTGCCTTACAATGCTCTGCGAAAATATTTTAGCACTTGGTTCCAGTGCGGGGTAGTGACGCTCTATATCCCCGAGGTATTTGTTAATCGTTTTACTTTGCATGAAAGTGGTACTAGAGTTCCATTCGATTGAGTTGCCACGATATAATCCTGAGCAATATGTTCGATAACGATATGAATATTGGGATTTTAAATATTCATCTGGAGGGAGTCGAGCAAAGCTGTCCTCAAGATCCTCAGGGATATGTCTACGAATTTGGGTAAACTGAAACATCTGACTTGCCTCATAATACGAATAAGATGAGGTTTACATTAGAATTTTAATGTGAATGACTGTTCTTCAAAATTTTTAAACGCCGTTTTTTTTGTAAGATATTAAATTAATCTGGGAAGGGAGGCTAATGACTAGGCCTCCCTCCTGATTTAATAGACTGAATACTTATTGTAAGGAGGGTGAGGTAATTTAAAGGCTAACGAGATCTTGTAGCTTTTGCTGGATTTCTTTTAAATGTTCCGGGTGTGCAGTAGAGATTTTGGCCTCTTGTAAAGCGAGTCTATAGGCTGTTGAAAGTGCTTTCTCCCGAGATGTCTCGATATCTGGTTTTACACCAGTCCCCTCCCAGTTAGTTTTGGTAATCGGATTAACTGCCTTGGCGATAGGGATTGCTATTGTAAAGCCATTCTCAAGGGAGAAGTACTGCCAGGGATTTGCCCCACCTTTGGTAGCCTCTCCAATAATGGTTGCACGGTCCAGGTGCTTTAAATAGTACGCAAAGGCCTCTGCTGCTGAGAAGGTATCGCTACTGGTTAATATATATACCGGGGTAGCTTGCTACCTTTTTACCCTGAACCTTTTCCTGACTCCAAATCTCTGTAATATTGCCCGCTGGCTTCCAGTGGATGCTATTGAGGTGGGTGGGTTTATCAAAAAGGTAACCGCTGATAAGGCCGCCCATAAAGCCATTGCCACCACTATTCTTTCTCAGGTCAAAAATAATAGCGCTAGTATCTTGGATTAACACTATAGCTGCAGCCACTCGACCTTGGGACTCCTCGTTAACATGGTCAAACCCCCAGAAATCAATATAGCCGATGTTACCCTCTAAAACTTCGACTCGGGTAAATCCAGAATTTTTTCTACTGAGCTTACTAAACCAATCATCGTGTTTCGGCTGCTGTTGGGGAGATTCTGGATCATCCCAGCTTACACCAAAGTGTTTATCATGATTTGTTAAATCGGATTTAATAATTCCAGCCACTGACTCTGTATCAGTGGCTTGTCTGAATGCCTCTGATTCTGCAACTTTATCTAATGAAGAGTGAATAGCTTCCAGGTTTTCTTGCAAGACATAGTTGGAGGCAATCTTTTTCTCGATAGAATTAACAAGCTCCAACTTCCTTTCCTGAGAAATTTCAGCGCCGATTGCCGTAAGTGAACAGGAGAGCAAAAGTTAGGTTAGTAATTGTTTCATCTTATCCATGATTTATATTTACTTATTGGTTTTCAGGTGTTAACGATAACACGCAATCAAGTCGTAATAGATAGTCTCGGAAGCCCAAAGCTGGTTAACATTAAGCATATCCAGAGGCGCTAAGGGGCCAGTTTCGCACCTATACCGGGATTGGAGCTTGCCCTCCATCTTTGAAGATTAAAGTTAATCTAAATACAGCGAAAACTTGAGGGAGATTGCTGCGAGCCAGGTGAAAGGGGCATGGGGCGCGGACGGGATGTCAAAAAAGAACATCGCAATGAAGCTTTGTCCATAGCCCTGGGATTTTCCTGGCTCCGGTTAATAGTGTTCAATTGCAGTGGGATGGGGTGATACCTTGCTTGAGTTTTACTCATTACTCGCTCTCTCTGGGGCGCCAGGATCGACCTGAGTAACTGAGACTAAAAATCTATTTCTAGTCGCGATCCGCGCGAACACACTGGCCCCCGCATTATCTGCGGGAATACCTGAGAAAAGCTCCCTCTAATGCGAAATTGACGGTCATATAGCGGCACCGATTACCCAGATGGTTGTTACCTTAGCCCCTATAAATGGCTGCTAAATAGTGAAAAACGTGACAAATTTTACCCCCAGGTTCAGCTTGCAAAGTGAGGCTTTGAATGGTGAGGACGCCAATGTTTGGGCTGTGAGTGACCGGGCTCACGATCTCGCCAATAAAGGGGAGGATGTCATCTTTCTCTGTGTAGGTGATCCCAACTTTGACACCCCCGAGCCGATCCTCGACTTTGCCCGCGCTCGCCTGGGAGTGGGGCGCACCCACTATTCCCCTGCGGCCGGGGAGCCAATGTTGCGCAGGGCTATCGCGGATATCGAGAGCAAGGTCTCTCCCCACCCCTGTAATCCGGATGATGTTGTTGTTTTCCCCGGTGGAACCAACGCTATCTACGCAGTACTTGCCTGCCTGCTAAACCCCGGTGAGGAGATAGTAATTCCCGAGCCGATGTATATCGGCTATGTCCCCATTTGTGATGCCTTGCGCCTCTCCGTAAAGCGAGTGACTTGCCCGGCGGAGACCAATTTCGCTTTTGATGTTGACGCTATCAAGGCCTCCATCAGTGAGCAGACCAAGGTCGTTATGATCAATACGCCGGTAAACCCGACTGGCGCGATGGCTACCCCTGAACAATTGCGCGAGTTGGCGGCATACTGCCGCGAGCGCAATATTTGGCTGGTGTGTGATGAAGTTTATTCAATGATCACCTTTGCCCGCCGCCACACCTCTCTGCGTACGGCAGCGGAGTCGCTGGATAATATTGTTGTGGTTGATGGCTTGTCCAAATCCCACGCCATGAGTGGCTGGCGCCTGGGGTGGGCAGTGGCTCGTGGTCCCCTGGTAGATCGTTTGATTGCTTTTGCAGGGGCGACAATTTTTGGATGCCCTCAGTTCATCCAGGAGGCTGCAGCCTTTGCCCTGGAGTTTGATAGCTACTTCGTCAAGCAGATGCGGGATGCCTATCAGCAGCGTCGAGACCTGATTGTTGAGAGGATTGGCCAGATACCAGGCTTGAGTTGCTACAGCCCTGAGGCTGGGATGTTTGTAATGGTGGATGTCTCCAAGGTATCCAGCTCCGGGCAAACCTTCGCTGAAGCTCTTTTGGATGCTGAGCGGGTCTCGGTACTGCCTGGCGCGCCCTTTGGTAGCAGTTCAGTGAATCATGTTCGCCTCACCCTGGCGGCTGATGAGGCCGAGTTGTCGCGGGCCTTGGATCGCATTGAACAGTTCGTCACCAGTGGTAACCGCCAGGCCGGTTAGGCCTTTGCCGGGAGGCTGGTTGTCGCCAAATTCGCCTTTGAAGTGATGACAAGTTTCCCATGCCGGTGGCTGTAATGTTTATGCCACCGGCGAATACCGCTATCCTTGCCCCCTTTCAGATTCAAAAGAAAATAGCTCCGTGAAAATTGACCGGCATAATTTGCGTATTTTGCAGGCCCTGCAATCAAACGCACGTACAAGTAACCTGAATTTGAGTGAAAAAATTGGATTATCGGAAAGTGCCTGCCTGGCCCGGGTTAAACGCCTGACCAGTGAGCGCTATATCCGCGAGTTCTTTGCCGAGATAAACCTGGATAAAGTTCGGCATGCAGAGTTTTATGTAAACGTTGCGCTTAAGCGGCAGGATGCCCGTACCAGTGAGAACTTTCGCCGCATTATTAGCGATATTCCACAGATTGTTTCCTGTGTGAAGATGTCTGGTGAGTTCGACTATATGCTGCATTTCGTCTGCCCGGACGCGGCAGATTTTAATCGAGTCTCAGAGCAGTTGTTGGCCAATGAAGAGGCGGCGATTTCCCGTATGACTTCTCATTTGGTGATTGAGAAAACCAAGCCTTTTACCGGCTACCCACTGGAACTCTTGTTTCAGGACTGAGCCTTAAATTAACCGGTGCCCGTGATTTGCAGGGCGCCGGTTAATGTTCTCTGTTATGGGAAAACAATAAGCAGGCTGCGCTCAATCACCCAGTAGCAGGCAATGCCCCCCAGCGTATACGCGACCACCGTAGCGACTGGTATTCCGATACCTCCACCCTCCCCGAAAGAGTATTGTTCGCGGTTCCGAATGGCATACCCTAGCCAGAGTTTAAGGAGCTTTTGATACAAGTTGATTGCTGTAAGAACAGCAGTGATAAATATTAATTGCCCCACTTCCACACCGAAATTAAAAGTCAGTAATGCCTGGGGAATAGCCCCCTGGGGAAGCCCAATTTCCCCCAGTACACCGGCAAAACCCAAACCGTGTAAAAGTCCAAAAGCAAAGGCAATTGCCCAAGGGTAGCGACTGGTCAAACTGAAAACACCATGCCCCTGGCGTACAGCTTCTCTGGCTGCCAGTAAAATACTGAGGGCGATAATCGCCTCCACTGGCGCCGACGGCAGATGGATATAACCCAGTACGGCAGCTGCCAAGGTAATACTGTGGGCGATAGTGAAAGCAGTGATAGTGCCGATCAGCTGGCGAAGGCTTTGTTTGAGTAAGATCAGAGCCAAAACGAACAGCAAGTGATCGACACCGAGAAGAATATGTTCAACGCCCAGCACAAAGTAAGTTTGGGCGACTTGGAACTCGCTAGTGGGTTGGTCAAGGGTCCATTCTGGCTGGTCTGGTGTCAGTCGGATAACTTGCTCACGCCCATCCAACCAGGAGATCCGCACTAGCGCATCGGTCATAGTGCTCTGTAGGCCATCGATATGAATCGACAGCTGTTGTAGCTCCCTGGGGTGATGGATGGTCCAGTGCTTTGTGTAGTAGCCCTTACTTATTTGCGCTCTGGGTTGGCTTAGGGGAGAGGCAGCTTGGTTCAAATGGACATTCAGAGCGAGGCGAAGATCGCCTTGTGCGGGCAATCGCCAAAGTACTTTAAATAATTGTGCATCAACTTGAGTGATGCCCAGGTAAGCCGGGCGCAGTTCGTGGGAAGATAGTATTGGGGTAAAGCTGAGGAGCAGAATGAACAGGAGTGGCCGGATGTGCATCACTTGACGGCAACCTCGGCTGAGAAGTTATCCGGCTTGTGGACAGTGACCTCGTAGTTTTTACGATACTGGAGATACTGCTCCTGCAGAATCTTCTTTTGCGCCTGGGATTGCCAATCATTTAGTACGCGGCTGCGTATTTCAGCCAATGCCGGTAGCTGGGTGGACTTGATTTCCTCAAGGAGGACCAAGTGATCGCCGAAGGTCGAGCGGACTGGACCACTCCACTTGCCAATAGGCAACTTGGACAATTGAGCGGAAAATCCCAGCCCAAATTGCCTGTCTATTCGTGGCTCTGAAGTGTCGATAAAAGCAGCTGGCAGTAGGGTTGAGTCTCCAATGATTGGTGAAGCCTGACCGCTGTTTAGCTGCATGAGTAAGTCGTTAAAATCACGTGAATCTGATGAGGCCAGATCCACTGAGAAAAATCGTTGTTGGAAAGATAGGGTGGGGGGAACCCAGTATTTATCAGCCTGACCTTGAAGGAATTTCTCCAATACGCGATCGCCTGGGTCTTGAGTGTCAGCGAAATTACGCGCCGTAAGTTCCATTTTCATTCGTAGGCGGCGGCGGATTACCGTATCGTTCTCGGCTAATCCCAGGGCAAGCGCTTCCCTGTAAAGTATTTCCTCTCTTAGGTAATTCTCAATAAGTTGCTCCAGCTCGCTATCAGTGGGGTACCTGTGCCACTTGCGCTCAAACACCGAACGTAGATGTTCGACGCGCCCCTCGCTGATAACAATCTCTTGTGCAGGCAGTTCCAGGATTTCTCCCAATCCCAATAGGATTAGGGCGATCGCAATAAAATACAGCAGGGGCTCTTTCGCCAATGACTTGAGGAAGGTAGTGGTATTCAAAAGCGCGGCCCTTATTTTGGAGTGGGTCGGAGTTGCGCTGTGGATTCTAATTATGGAAAGACATTCTCAGTTTGCCAGTAAGAAAATATTGATAAATCCATCGCTTTGTACCAAATTGGTGAATTGTTCCGGCGTATGGCGGGGTGTGGCTCATATATACTGTGACAGTACTCCAAAGCGGTGTTCCCCTTGTGTAGGGGTGAGTAACAGAAATTAGAGGGGAGAATCGATTGAAATATTTGGGAAGAGTCTATTTGACACTCAATCTATTGGTTTTTGCTTCTATTGGCCTCTGGGCCCTGTTTAAACCGCAGAGCCTTGCGAATGAAGTGGATTTTTCATTTGATACCCCCGAAGCCATGCCCGAGTTTATGGCCACTTATGGCGGGTTTATGTTGGCCATTGCGGTGATTCTACTGGTGGCTTTGGCTATGCGCCCGCACCGCAGGGTTGCTTACGCTGCGATGTCTATCGCCTATATCGGCTTCGCTCTTGGGCGCCTCTACGGAATGTTATTTATCAGTGGTTTTGATCAGCGCAATTTAGTGCTTTTTGCTATCGAAGTCGTCTTTGTGATCTGGGGACTTTACTGTTACCGAGAATCCCGCTGGTTGCCTTTGCAGCATGGCCATTAACACGGTTGTTACGGCTAGTAGAAAGGAGCCGGGAGAACCCCGGCGCCCATTTAAGTGATTTGAGTGGGTTAAGCGTGAGCTTTTGCGCCTTCTGCTGCGCTGTTGTCTATTTCCACCTCTTTTTCTCCCCCGTGTAATTGCCCATCCACTGCTTGCCGGAAGACTTGCTTGTAGTCCTTAAATTCTGTGCCCATCCAGCGATCCCACCAAGTGAAGTAAAAGCCGTAGTTACCCTGGAAGCGCTGGTGGTGCAAGTCGTGGTGAGTCGTGGTTGTGAGCCTGTCCATAGGGCCGTCGACCCAGCTGCGGGGGTGGAACTCGCGGCCAGTGTGCAGCATGGCGTTGCGGAAGATGCTGATAAATAAAAAGGTGAACCAAATAGTTGGATTAAGTGGCAGTATCAGGGCTATCAGGGGAGAGAAAGCGCCCATCAGGACCGCTTCACCTACGGAAAAACTGTATGCCGTCCAGGGCGTGGGTGTTCTGGACTGATGGTGTAGGCGGTGGAAGTGTTTAAACACCTTGGGATGGTGCATACCTCGGTGGGTCCAGTAAAAATAAGCGTCGTGGATCAAAATCACTACTGGCAGGCTGGCAATACTCCACCAGAGTGGATAATCGCTCCACTGCCAGTAAAATTTGGTCAGTCCCAGATCGTGCATCATGGTGGTAATAATCCCTACCAGGGTAAAGATACACACCGTTAATAGTGAATAACTCACCTCCCGCCGAATATCTTTCCACTCGGCACGACGCTTTTGGATACGGCGCCGGTTCATCCAGGTGCGAAACAGCCAGCCGGCCAAAATACTCATTACTGAAGCGGCCAGCACATAGCGAAATAAACTCAACTGGAAATGTTTGGCTCCGTCCTGGGATATGTCGACTAAAAAATCCATATTCTCACCATCATTATTCTTCTATTGAAGGGAGACTCACCGGTGTTAAATCGGGTCTCGGTGAGCCGGGCACGCAGCGGGAAAATCGCTTTCACCGCGCTCCCAGTCTGGGAGCCTTTTACTTTGCGGGCTTACGGAATATGAAAAAATGCTGACGGATTCTTTCAGGAGAGGAGATTCAGGCGGGCAGCTTTTCCCGGCGGTACTCAGTGGGGGTTTGGCTGTGACGGCGCTTGAAAGCAGCGTTAAATGGGCTCAAGGAGCGATAGCCGATGTCCAGAGCAATGGTGAGTACTGGCAAATGGGCCTGTTCCGGATCTGCCAACCGGTTGCTGGCTTCATCAATACGAAACTGATTTAGGTATTCGTTAAAATTGCGATAACCCAGATGGCGATTAATCAGCACACGAAGCACATGTTCGCGAATATCCAACTGCTCCGCGAGCTCCCTGATGGTGAGTCCGGTATGGCGATAACCACCGTTGTGCATATGTTCCTGTAATTTTTGCAGCTGGGTTTGCTGTTGTTCATCCAGTTCAGGTGGCGGAGCTAAAGGCTGTTCTTCCTCCTCTGGCTCGCTCCTCTTCGGGCGCGGCAGGGATTCTCCCAGAGCGCTGGGGGAAAGGGCCAGCAACCATAGGCAGGCAACCAGTGACAACAGGCTGGCAAATAGTGCGTGCAGTGTCGGTACACCGTTGGGAAGCGGGCGGTAAGCAAAGATAGATTCTGCGCCAATTACTACCAGCATATAGGCGCCGACGGCGATAAGTAGGGTTGTGCGCAGGCGTCGGCGCTCTGCGACCAAGTCCAGATGAAACTGTCGTTGTAGTGTCAGTAGGCCGAGGCTGATTAAACCGAGTTTGAGTAGCTGCGAAAGGGTAAATAGTGGGGATTGCTGATCTGACGTCAATGGCAATGGTGCGTGGTAGGCGACTATGCCGATGACCAGGGTAATACCAATCGGAATCCAGCCCCACAGGGGAAAAGGCTCTTCCTCGCGGCATAACAGGTGAGTAAACAGCCAAAAAATTGCGGGAATCAGAGTAATTGGCAGGTTAAGCAAGAGCGCAGTAGGTCCACTCAGTTGTGGCAGGATGGGCCAGAGTAAATAGCAGATCACGGCTATCAGCAGGGCCAGTAAGCAGCGCCCGGCAACAAGCCGGTAGTGATGTATAGCAACCTTGGTTGCCGCCAATAAAAGAAGAGCGCATGCACCGCCGGAGAAAAATAAGTAGCCGGCGGTCATCGTTTATCTCCAGCGCTCGGCCCAGGCATCCAGGACCTTGCTGCTATAAGTATGGCGGCCGTAGCTACCATTGTAATAGGCGAGGGCGTTGGCTAGATTGCCTTTGGCTTTCTTGATGTAGTGTTTAAGAATGGTACATCCGTACCTTAGATTGGTGTCCATATCGATCAGGTTATCGTCGGGTCGACCGATTTCATTTTTCCAGAATGGCATTACCTGCATCATACCCAGAGCGCCAACGCGGGATATCGCATAGGGGTCAAAAGCACTCTCAATCTGGATAACCGCCAATACAATTTCCGGGCGCAGCCCGGCCCGAGTTGCCTCCCGGTGGACTGCTTTCAGTACGTGCATCCGCCGCTTGGGATCTTTGATATAGCGGGACAGAGGCTGGGATTTAGACATTAGCCACACTTCCGCATCGAAGCGGTCCACAAAGCTGTCGGCCTGGGTAACTGCGTCCTGCAGGGCGAGGCGCAACTCCGGGTCGATCTCGGCTCTACTGCTTTGAGCCTGGGCGGCACAGCAGGTAAGGCAGAGCAACAAGAGGGCGGTGGCTTTTTTTATCATGGGGTGATTCTACGAAAAGCCCGGCAAAATGGGCAGCGTGATTTTGTGACGCCGCCGATAAAAAGCACTTTTGCCGTAAGAGGTCCCGGCCTGCTTGGGGGCAGACCGGGCGGCTCGACAATTATTGATTAAATTTTTCCAATAACACTTCTTCGAGCTGGGATACGGCAAACTCCTGGCTTTCCGCATCTCCGCGACCTTTATATTCCACCACACCTTTTTCCAGGCCGCGATCGCCGATAACAATGCGGTGGGGAATACCGATCAGCTCCACATCGGCGAGCATAGCACCCAGTCGCGCTTTGGCTTCGTCCATCAGCAATACATCAATACCCTTGCTGCGCAGGGACTCATACAGGTGCTCGCACTTTTCCCTTACCACATCGCTCTTGTGCATATTGATTGGCACAATCGCCAGCTGGAAAGGTGCAATCGCAGTGGGCCAGATAATCCCTGAGTCGTCGTGGTTCTGCTCAATGGCCGCAGCAACGATACGGGAAACGCCGATGCCATAGCAGCCCATGGACATAACCTGCTCTTTACCGTTTTCATCCAGTACTGTGGCATTCATAGCGCGGCTGTATTTGTCGCCTAACTGGAAAATGTGGCCGACCTCGATGCCCCGTTTGATTTCCAGGGTGCCCTGGCCATCGGGACTGGCGTCGCCTGCCACTACATTGCGCAGGTCTTCGACGCGGCCCAACTCCACATCGCGACCCCAGTTCACACCGGTTAAGTGGTAGTCATCGCGATTGGCGCCGCAGATAAAGTCTGCCAGGTGCGCTGCAGAGCGATCCACAACAGTCTCGATCTTTATGCCCACCGGGCCCAGGGAGCCAATGTTGCAACTGAGTTCTTCGGCGATGCGCTCTTCCGAGGCGAACTGAATAGGGCTGGCGATTCCAGCCAGCTTCTCTGCTTTTAATTCGTTCAGCTCGTGATCGCCACGCAGTACCAGGGCAATTAATGGAGCGGTTTCACCCTCTTCGCACTCGCCCAGAACAATCAGGGTTTTTACTGAGTGGGCGGGATCACTTTTCAAAAACTCGCTGACATCGGCGATGGTTTTTTGGTTCGGCGTATGAACTTCCTGCATTTCCTGCGACGGAGCAGGGCGCTCGCCAGCTGGGGCAACCGCTTCTGCCAATTCGACATTGGCGGCGTAGCGGGATTCTGTGGAGAAGGCGATATCGTCTTCGCCGCTCTGCGCCAGCACGTGGAATTCGTGAGAGCTGGAACCACCGATTGAACCGGTGTCTGCCAGCACCGGACGGTAGTCCAGGCCAATGCGCTCAAAAATCTGGCAGTATGCGCCGTGCATAATATCGTAGGTTTCCTGCAGGGAGTCCTCGTTCACGTGGAAGGAGTAGGCATCCTTCATGGTGAATTCGCGCGCGCGCATTACGCCAAAGCGCGGACGGATTTCATCGCGGAATTTAGTCTGCACCTGGTAGAAATTGGCGGGCAACTGCTTATAGCTATTGATTTCACCGCGGATCAGGTCGGTGATGACTTCCTCGTGGGTCGGGCCCAGGCAGAAGTCATTGTTGTGGCGATCCTTGATGCGCAGGAGTTCGGGGCCGTACTGCTGCCAGCGGCCGGACTCTTCCCAAAGCTCTGCCGGCTGCACGACCGGCATCAGTACTTCCAGGGAGCCAGCGCGGTCCATCTCTTCGCGAACAATACGCTCGACCTTGCGCAACACCCGCAACCCGGTGGGCAGCCAGGTGTAGAGACCTGAAGACAGACGGCGGATCATGCCGGCACGCAGCATCAGCTGATGGCTGATCACCACTGCGTCGTTGGGAGTTTCTTTTTGGGTTGCGATGAGATAACGAGATGCGCGCATAGGAATTATATGGATTCTATTACGGGTAAGCTGGCTATTTTACGCTATTCGCTGGGCAATAAATATTGCCTGGGGGCAGTATTGCCTCAAAGCGGATTGCCTTTTGCTATACCGGGGTATCTATTTAGCAGGTGCCTGGGCACTGGCTTGGAATGGGAGTGAATAAAAAACCCCGCATAAGCGGGGTTTTTAAGCTGAGGCTTTACAGAGTGTATTAGTTCTCTGCCATTTCTTTCAGCTTCTTCAGTGGGCGAACTTTAACCTGGATGCTGGCAGGCTTCGCCTTGAAGGTAGTCTCTTCACCGGTGAACGGGTTGATACCCTTGCGAGCTTTCTTAGCTGGCTTTTTCACGGTGGTGATTTTCATCAGGCCCGGCAGGGTGAATTCGCCAACTGCGCGCTTCTTGATGTGGCCTTCGATGATATCGTTCAGCTCGTCCAGAACAGATTGAACCTGCTTGCGGGACAGCTCAGTGCTTTCTGCAATCTGATTAAGTACTTGAGTCTTAGTGTACTTTTCCTTGATTGCTTTTACTTTCTTGGCCGGTGCAGCTTTGGCCGCAGCTTTCTTTGCCGGGGCCTTTTTAGTAGCAGCTTTCTTGGAGACAGCCATGGCTTACTTCCTTCTTTGTTGTTCGGTATATATCCGGTAAAAGTGTGTTTTTTCTCCCGCTGCGCTGCATCCGTTACGGGTGTCTCAGCGGGTGATGGGGGAAGTATATATAGTTTTTGTTCGGCCGCACGAAGAAATACTAGAAAAATAGTGCTTTTTTTACATTTTTTAGCCTCACGTCGCCTTTATGGGACGCTTTACCCAGGGAAAAGACCCGTGCAGCTTCTTACCTCTGTAGGCCTCATGTATACTCTCTCCCCCTTTTTTTAAGCACCAGGTACTGTGTAATGCCGATATATGAATACCAGTGCAATGCCTGCGGCCATGAAATGGAAGCTTTGCAGCGGATGAGCGATGACCCGCTCAAAGACTGCCCAGCTTGCGAGAAGGCCGAGCTGCGCAAGAAAATCTCAGCGGCTGGATTTCGCCTGAAGGGCGCTGGTTGGTATGAGACTGATTTTAAAACTGGTAGCAAGAAAAACCTCGCTGGCGGTGACTCTGCCAACAGTGGTAAGGCCAAAAGCGACAAGTCTGGCACAGCGGCGGCAAAGACGGCCTAGGCGAGCTGTGCGGGGCTGTCCGTGCGGTGTACCCTCTAACTAATCTTTTCACCTATCGATAACGGGAATTTTCATCCATGCGCAGCGATTACTGTGGCGTCCTTCGTTCTGCGGACATTGACCGCGTAGTAACCCTCTGTGGCTGGGTCGACCGCCGCCGCGATCACGGCGGAGTGATTTTTATCGACCTGCGCGACCGCGAGGGAATTGTACAGGTGGTGTTCGACCCCGATGCGGCCGAACACTTCGAGATGGCCGATCGCGTGCGCAGCGAATATGTGCTTAAAGTGACAGGTCGTGTGCGCGCCCGTGCCCCAGAGGCCGTGAATCCCAATATGGTGACCGGCGAAGTTGAGGTTTACGGCACAGAGCTGGAGATCCTCAATACTGCTGAGACAGTGCCTTTCCAGCTGGATGAGCACACCGAGGTGGGTGAAGATATCCGCTTGAAATACCGCTATCTGGATCTGCGCCGCAACGAAATGCAGAACAACCTGTATTTCCGTTCCAAGCTGACTACCGCAATCCGCAATTACCTGGATGAGCACGGCTTCCTCGATATCGAGACCCCAATCCTGACCCGCGCCACCCCAGAAGGTGCCCGGGATTATCTGGTGCCGAGCCGCACTCACGAGGGCAAGTTCTTCGCCCTGCCACAGTCACCACAGCTGTTTAAGCAGTTGCTGATGGTTTCCGGTTTCGATCGCTACTACCAAATCGCTAAGTGTTTCCGCGATGAGGATTTGCGCGCTGATCGCCAGCCTGAATTTACCCAGATCGATATTGAGACCTCCTTCCTCGACGAAGAGGAAATCATGTCGATCACCGAGAACATGGTTCGCAAGCTGTTTAAAGAGCTTAAGGGTGTTGATCTGGGTGAATTCCCGCGTATGACCCACTACCAAGCGATGCTGCGCTACGGTTCCGACAAGCCGGACCTGCGTATTCCGCTGGAGATGGTGGAGATCAAGGACCTGATGACCGAGGTGGACTTCAAGGTATTCTCCGGGCCGGCCAATGATCCGAAGGGACGTGTTGCCGCGATTAAAGTACCTGGCGGTTGTAAGAAACTGACCCGCAAGCAGCTGGACGATTACGGCAAATTTGTTGGTATTTATGGCGCCAAGGGCCTGGCGTACATCAAGGTTAACGATCGCTCTGACCTGGAAAATGGTCTGCAGTCGCCAATCGTTAAATTCCTGCCGCTTGAAACCCGTGCAGCCATTCTTGATCGCCTGCAAGCGGAAGACGGTGATGTTCTTTTCTTCGGCTCGGACAAGGCCAAGATTGTCTCCGAAGCTCTGGGTGCATTGCGCTGCAAGCTGGGTGAAGACCTGGATCTGTACACCAGCGAGTGGGCGCCTTTGTGGGTTGTCGCCTTCCCAATGTTTGAAGAAAATGACGACGGCAGCCTGACTGCGTTGCACCACCCCTTCACTGCGCCTTCCTGTACCCCGGAAGAGTTGGAAAAGAATCCGCTCGAAGCACTTTCCCGCGCTTACGATATGGTGCTCAATGGCACCGAGCTGGGCGGTGGTTCTGTTCGTATCCACGACCAATTGATGCAGGAAGCGGTATTCCGCATCCTGGGTATCGATGCTGAAGAGCAGCGCGAGAAGTTTGGCTTCCTGCTGGATGCACTCAAATACGGTGCGCCGCCCCATGGTGGCCTGGCCTTTGGCCTGGATCGTCTGGTGATGTTGATGACCGGCAGTGACTCAATTCGCGATGTTATCGCTTTCCCGAAAACCCAGAGCGCCGCCTGTGTGATGACAGATGCCCCGGGTGCTGTAGATGCGAAACAACTGCGTGAGCTGAGTATTCGCCTGCGACAAAAAGAAGAGAAAATCAGCTGATTTTTCCCCGATGGGCCGAGCGAAGCGGGCCTATCCAATCGTAGTGATGGGCGATTCGCTTCGCTCTTTGGCCCATCCTACGCACTGACTGAAGAGAGACGGAAAATGGCCGGACATAGTAAATGGGCCAATATTAAGCACCGCAAAGCAGCTCAGGATGCCAAGCGGGGCAAGGTCTTTACCAAGATCATTCGCGAGTTGACGGTAGCCGCCAAATCGGGTCCAAACCCGGACGATAACCCGGCGCTGCGCGCCACTATCGATAAGGCTTTGGGCGCCAATATGAAGCGCGATACCATCGACAAAGCTATCGCCCGTGGTGCTGGCAATGCGGATGGTGAAAACTACGAAGCCGTAGTTTACGAGGGCTACGGCGTTGGTGGTGTAGCGGTCTTGGTGGAGTGCCTGACTGACAACCGCAACCGCACCGTGGCTGAAGTGCGTCACGCCTTCACCAAGCGCGGTGGCAACCTGGGCACCGACGGCTCCGTAAGCTACCTGTTTACCCGCAAAGGTCAGATGTTCTATGAGACCGGAGTGGATGAAGATGCGTTGATGGACGCAGCTCTCGAAGCCGGGGCTGAGGATATCGAATCCAACGATGACGGCAGTGTTGAAGTTACCACTGAATTCCAGGACTACCTGACGGTTAAGGACGCCCTGGTTGCAGCCGGTTTTACCCCGGACAGTGCCGAAATTGCCATGATTCCGTCCACCACGATTCCGCTGGATAAAGACGGTGCTGAAAAAGTACTCGCTCTGATCGAGATGCTGGAAGACTTGGATGATGTGCAAAACGTTTACACCAATGCGGATATTCCGGCAGAGGTGATGGAGGAGCTGGGCTAAAGCCGGTTCCGTAACTGGAGGCGGCTACTGTCCCGCCTCTGGTTTTTTATCTTTTCAAGCCCTTCTTACTCCCCCTCCCTTGACGCTTCCTGTTCACCTTGGGACACTCCCACCACTATATAAACATACAGATATTTGGGGAGCTGCCTTTTGACCCGAATCCTGGGTATTGACCCCGGCTCGCGAAAAACGGGCTATGGAATTATCGATGTGGAGCGGGGCAAGGCTCGCTATGTGGCCAGCGGGGTGATTCGTATTCCCGAAGGTCCCCTGCCTGAGCGCCTCAAACTGATATTTGATGCAGTGAGCCAGATCGCGCAGCAATACCAGCCTGCTCAGATGGCAATTGAAAATGTTTTTATGTCCAAGAGCGCCGGCTCCGCCCTGAAATTGGGGCAGGCCCGGGGGGCAGCTATTGTGGCAGGGACAAATAGCGGTCTGGCAGTAGCCGAATATGAAGCTCGCAAAGTGAAGCAGGCAGTGGTCGGTAACGGTGGAGCGGATAAATTGCAGGTCCAGCATATGGTGAAAACCCTGCTGTCCCTACCTGCATCACCGCAGGAGGATGCCGCCGATGCACTTGCCGTAGCTCTGTGTCATATGCATACCGAACAAACCCTGGTATTTACCGCTGGCGGTGCGCGCAGTCGTTTTCGTCGTGGCCGCCTGAGCGTGTGATCGGCTGGTAGAATTGGCCCCATAAAGGGCGCAGACAATATAAACCTGGAATAACACATGATTGGAAGATTGAGCGGTACCCTGGCCGCAGTGCAGCCGCCCCTGTTGTTGGTGGATGTACAAGGGGTGGGCTATGAAGTGCTCGCACCCATGACCACGATTTTTGAGCTGCCCGCATTGGGGCAGCCGGTACAGTTGCACACCCATTTGGCAGTGTCCGAAACGGCCCAGCAGTTGTATGGCTTTATTCGCGATGGGGACCGCAAATTGTTTCGCACCCTGATCAAGGTGAGTGGAGTGGGTCCCAAGATGGCCCTGGCTATTTTATCCGGGCTGGACGGCGCTGCCCTGGCCCGCTGTGTGTCGGAGGATAATGTAGCGGCGCTGGTCAAAGTCCCCGGCGTCGGTAAAAAGACTGCTGAGCGCCTGATCGTGGAGCTGCGGGATAAATTGCCCCCGGATTTTGGCGACGCCAACGATATCCCCCTGATGGCCGCTGCTGCCGAGCCCAAGGTGGATCACACCGGTGAAGCGGAGAGCGCCCTGGCGGCTCTGGGTTACAAGCCCACTGAAGCCAGTAAAATGGTGGCCCGCGCCAGCAAGGAGCAGCCGGATGCCGATAGTGCGACTTTGATTCGCCTGGCCCTTAAGGGAATGGCCCCCGCTTAATCTGAGGCCCTGGAGTTGTTGCAATGATCGAAGCCGACCGTTTGGTGGCACCGGAGCCCGTGGGCCCCTCGGGCCAGGAAGAGCAGTACGACCGCGCCGTGCGCCCCAAAACCCTGGATGATTATGTGGGTCAGCCAGTGGTGCGGGAGCAAATGGAGATCTTTATTCAGGCTGCCAAGCTGCGCAAAGAGGCCCTGGATCACACCCTGGTATTCGGCCCGCCGGGGCTGGGTAAAACCACCCTGGCAAATATCATCGCCGCCGAAATGGGAGTGGCCATTAAGACCACCTCGGGCCCGGTACTGGAGAAGGCTGGCGATCTGGCTGCGTTGATGACTAACCTGGAGCCGGGGGATGTGCTTTTTATCGATGAGATTCACCGCCTCAGCCCCCATGTAGAAGAGGTACTGTATCCGGCGATGGAAGATTACCAGCTGGATATTATGATCGGCGAAGGACCTGCGGCGCGTTCGATTAAGCTCGACCTGCCACCCTTCACATTGGTGGGCGCCACCACAAGGGCAGGCCTGCTTACCTCGCCACTGCGGGATCGCTTCGGCATCGTCCAGCGGCTTGAGTTCTATAACGTTGAGGATCTCACCAGTATTGTCCGTCGCTCCGCTGGCCTGATGGGAGTGGAGATGGATGAAGGTGGTGCTCTCGAAGTTGCTCGTCGCGCTCGGGGTACCCCCCGAATAGCCAACCGCCTGCTGCGCCGCGTGCGTGATTACGCCGAAGTTAAAGGTGATGGTGCCGTGGATTCCGGCATTGCCGATGCCGCTCTTAATATGCTCAATGTGGATTCCCGTGGTTTCGACCAGCTGGATCGCCGTATGCTATTGGCCATGATCGAGAAGTTCGATGGTGGACCGGTGGGGGTGGACAGTCTCGCTGCAGCAGTCAGTGAAGAGCGGGATACCCTGGAAGATGTGTTAGAGCCCTACTTGATTCAGCAGGGTTATATCGCCCGTACACCGCGAGGGCGAGTGGCGACCGGCCTGGCCTACGAGCACTTCGGCCTGCCGAAGCCCGATAATAAGTAGAGAGAGGATGGGGTGAAGGAAGTTTTCAGTATTCCGCTGCGGGTTTATATCGAGGATACCGACGCAGGTGGTATCGTTTATTACGTCAATTATTTGAAGTATATGGAGCGCGCGCGCACAGAACTGCTGCGCTCCCTCGGGTATGATAAGCCGGCGATGCCAGAACAGGGTCTGTTACTGGTGGTGCACTCCGCCGAGATCCAGTATCGAAAGTCCGCACTTCTTGATGATGCATTGCGCGCTACGGCCTCGATTGGCAAACTGGGGCGGGCCGCAGTGACTTTTGAGCAAAAAATCTGGCGCGGCGATGAGCTAATTTGCGAAGGTGTGGTCAAAGTTGCTTGTGTCGCTGACGACAGCCGCAGGCCCTGTGCCCTGCCGGAACCTATTTATTCAGCATTAAAGGCAGTTATTTAAGAAGATGAACGCCGGTGAACAACTTTCTCTTTGGGGGCTAATCCAGAACGCCAGCCTGTTGGTACAGTTAGTAATGCTGCTGCTGTTACTGGCCTCTGTGGTGTCCTGGGTGATGATTATCCAGCGCGGGCTTTACCTGTCCCAGGCCAAGCGCTCCCTGAACAATTTCGAACGCCGCTTTTGGTCCGGTGCCGACCTGAACAAACTCTTCCGCGAAGGTAACGAACGAGCGGAAAAAGGCAAGACGGATGGTGTTGAGTCCCTTTTCCGCGCCGGTTTTACCGAGTTTACCCGTCTGCGCCAACAGGGCAGCAGCGGCCCTGAAGCGGTGATGGAAGGCACTGAGCGGGCCATGCGTGTGGCTATGTCCCGGGAGCAGGAAAAGGTGGAAATGAACCTGCCGTTCCTGGCAACCGTAGGCTCTGTCAGTCCCTATATCGGTCTGTTTGGCACCGTGTGGGGGATTATGAATTCCTTCCGTGGTCTCGCCACTATGCACCAGGCCACTATTGCTACGGTCGCACCTGGTATCAGTGAAGCGTTGGTGGCTACGGCTATGGGCCTGTTTGCAGCAATTCCTGCGGTGATGGCTTTTAACCGTTATTCCGCCAAAGCGGAGTCGCTGTTGTCCAGCTACGAAACTTTCGCCGAGGAGTTTTCCTCTATCCTGCACCGCAAAGTGCATTCCGGCTGAGTAGTGAATAGGCGAACCCTATGAGTGTGTTTCGCAAGGGAACCAAAAAGAAGCTGGTCTCCGAGATCAATGTGGTGCCCTACATTGACGTAATGCTGGTGCTGCTAATTGTCTTTATGGTCACGGCACCATTGTTGATGCAGGGGGTCAAAGTCGACCTTCCAAACGCGCCCTCGGCGCCGATGGAGGAAACCGATGAGGAGCCGCTGATTATTTCTGTGCGCTCCGATGGCACCTATTACCTAAATCTGGGGACTGACGAGAAGAGCGCCAAGCCGCTCGCAGAGATTAAACAAACGGTCGCTAAGGTATTGCGCCAAAAGCCGGGAACCCCGGTTTTGGTGTGGGGTGACACCGAGGCCCGCTACGGCCTGATCGTCAATGCCATGACCGAACTGCAGCAGGCGGGAGCGCCCAGCGTCGGCCTGGTGACAGAGCCACCTCAGGGGTAGGGTGCCGGTGAATAAAGGCTTTTATGCATTGGCGATCATTATCAGCCTCGTGTTACACGGGGCGTTGATAGCTGCCATGACCTACGGCTGGGAAGCCAGCAGTATGCCTGAGCGCAAACCGATGCCAAAGTTTGTGCAGGCCAAGCTGGTGACGATTGAAGCGGCAACACCGAAGAAGAAACTGCCGAAAAAGGTCGATAAAATAAAACAGCGTGCTGAGCGCGAGGCGGAGCAAAAACGCAAGGCTGAGGTCGAACGTAAGCGCCGCGCAGCCCTGGAGCAGAAGAAAAAGCTCGAGGCGGAAAAGAAACGCAAAGCGAAAGTCGAAGCTGATCGCAAGGCACAGGCAGAGAAGGCCCGTCGCGAGAAAGAGCAGCAAGAGAAGGCGCGCAAAGAAAAAGAGCTGAAGGAGAAGCTAGCCCAAGAGCGCCAGAGTTCCTTTGACGAGGCACTTCAGGATGAAGAGGACCTGCTAGATGCCCCCGAGGCGGAACAGGCTTTAGCTTCGGTTAGTGATGCGATCAATCGACATATTGCAGGTGTATGGAGTCGTCCACCCAGCGCCCGTAACGGTATGCTAACCACGGTAAAAATAAACTTTGTCCCCACCGGCCGGGTGGTGGCAGCTAATATCATCGAGAGTAGCGGAAATGCGGCTTACGATCGCTCCGTACTCACCGCCATTAAAAAGGTGGAAGTTTTTCCCGAAGTAGCCGAGTTGGCCAGAGAGGAACCGGTGATATTTGAGCGGGAAGTCCGTACAACTATAGTTAACTTTAGACCCGAAGATCTGCGCCAATGATCAAGAGCTTATTGAAAACAATTGTTATTTTTGCAGTCGCCTCGGTAAGCCTGGGAGTTCGAGCCCAGCTGGTGGTGGATATTACCAGTGGTATCGATGACCCCACGCCGATCGCCGTATCTCCATTCAGCTGGTCTGGTGGCGGGGTACTGGCGGAAGATGTTTCCGGGATTATTTCCGCAGACTTGCGCCGCAGTGGCCTTTTCTCCCCTGTGCCCAAGGAGGACATGCTGTCTTTCCCCAAGGCCCCGGAAGACGTGGTATTCCGCGACTGGCGTATCCTCGGCACCGAATACATAGTGACCGGCCGCATTGAGCCTCAGGCCACTGGTTACCTACTCACTTTTGATCTGGTCAATGTGTTTGGGCAGCACAAGGTGTTTACCAAGCAAGTGCGCGGCGGCCAGACCCAGCTGCGGGATATCGCCCACCGCGCCGCCGATGAAATTTTTGAAGCCGTCACCGGTATTCGTGGTGCCTTCTCCACCGAAATGGTGTATGTGCAGGAAGAGACCCGTGGCGGCAAGCCCAGCTATCTGCTGATGCGTGCCGATATCGATGGTGCTCGCGCCAAGCAAATCCGCCGTTTTAGCGCGCCGGTGATGTCTCCCATGTGGTCCCCCAATGGCCAGGAGCTCGCCTACGTCTCCTTTGAAACCGGGCGCCCGGCAATTTTCCGCGAGAACCTGCGCACGGGTGCGCGCAAGCAATTAACTAACTTCAAGGGCATCAACAGCTCGCCGACCTGGTCCCCGGATGGAACCAAACTGGCGATGGTGCTCTCCAAGGACGGCAACCCGGAGATCTACGTGCTGGATCTGGTCAGTAATAAGCTGACAAGAATGACAAGGCACTTCTCCATTGATACCGAGCCGAACTGGATGCCAGATGGTAAATCACTGGTTTTCACCTCCGATAGGGGAGGGAAGCCACAAATTTACCAATTGACTCTTGCCACTGGTCAAGTCGACCGCTTAACCTTCGATGGCGATTACAATGCGCGGCCCCGTGTTTCTCCCGATGGAAAGACACTGGTGATGGTGCATCGTAATAGGGGCGTATTTACCATCGCTACGATGGATATCAACTCGGGCAGAGTGCGTGTCCTTACGGAGACTACGCTGGACGAATCCCCTAGTATCGCGCCGAATGGGGCCATGTTGATGTACGCTACCAAACGTGGGGATAAAGGTATTCTGGCAGCGGTGTCGCTGGATGCCGGGGTGAAGTACAACCTGCCCTCTCAGAGGGGTGATGTCCGTGAACCGGCCTGGTCGCCGTACTTTGAATAAGGCGGGGGTGCCCGACGCGCTTAAGCGAAGGGTGTGAATTAGAGCAAGTAGAAATCTTTCAGGATTTTCGATAACACTATATATAAAGCGGAGTAGCTTATGTTGAAATCAGTAAAAACAGGCCTTGGGTTAGCCTGTGTATTGGCAGTTATGGCTGGTTGTAGCAGCACTGACACCACCGAAGGCAGCCAGGAGACCCTGGACCAGGCAGATCAAACTGCGGTTGAAACCACAGATTTTGATACCACGCCAACCGAGACAGTTGCACCTCTGGAAAACGTAGTTTACTTCGATTTCGACCAGTCCCTGCTGAAGCCTGAAACCCGTGAGCTGCTGATCCGTCACGCTGACCGTATGCGCGCTGCTGCCGGTTCTGTTCGCCTGGAAGGCCACGCTGACGAACTGGGTACTCGCGAGTACAACCTGGCTCTGGGTGAGCGTCGTGCCAATGCCGTTCGCGACTTTTTGGTACTGCAAGGCGTAGACGCAGCTAACCTGGAAGTAATCAGCTACGGTGAAGAGCGTCCGGCTCAAATGGGTTCTAACGAATCTGCCCGTGCGATGAACCGTCGCGTTGTTATTAACTAATCGTAAAAATGGATGCCAATGGCTTTAACGATTAGAAAACTAGCGATCGCCGCAGCAGTAATGACTGCGGCATCGCCGGTATTTTCCCAGGCCCCGATTGTAGACCTGTCTTCTAAAAGCCAGGACCAGTCGACCATTACTTATACCGATGAAGTGGAAAGCAGTGCTCCGACACAGCTCGCCCGCGCCGGTATGTCACCACCCCGAGCCCAGGGCAACCCCCAGGCCGAAGCCTACTATCAAATGCAGGTTTTGCAGCAGGAAGTGCGGGAGTTGCGTGGCACAGTTGAAGAGTTGCGCCATGAGATCAAGCGTCTCAAGCAGCAGCGCACCGAAGATTATATGGATCTGGACCGGCGTATTGCGCGCCTGAGTGGTACAGAGCCAGCGGCTCAGCCGCCGTCTACCGCTGAAGGCGGTGCTTCGTCCGTGCAAGGGCAGGGGGGCTCAGCAATGCCGCCTAAACCCCAGGGCCCGAAAGACGGCAAGAGCGAGCGCGACCGCTACCAGGCCAGCTTTGGCTTGGCCCGCAATGGCGATTACGGCGGCGCCAGTGAAGAGTTCAAAAGCCTGTTGCAGGACTTCCCCAATGGTCAGTACGCCCCGAATGCGAATTACTGGCTGGGTGAGATTGCACTGGTTCAAGGCAACCTGGAAGAGGCTCGGGAGTGGTTCGTAGCCCTCCTCGACGGTTACCCGAATTCCAGTAAAGTCTGGGATGGCCGCTACAAGCTGGGTACTGTTTATCACCAGCTGGGCGACCAGCAAAAAGCCCGCAACCTGCTGGAGCAGGTGGCAGCCAGTGACGCCAGAGCGTCGAATCTGGCGAAGAAGTATCTGCAGGAGAACTTCCAGTAGCCTTCAGTCGCTACTGACTGCCATCGCTGGTTTTTTGAGCAGAAAAAGCCTATGATCCCGCGCCCGGGTGGCATGTGCCACTCGGGCGTTTTTGTGTTGGGTGTGTATGACCGATCTTTCCAAAGAATCACTCAGAATCAGTGAAATTTTCTACTCCCTTCAGGGAGAGGCGCGAGAGAGTGGCCTTCCTACGGTGTTTGTGCGCCTGACGGGCTGCCCATTGCGCTGTACCTATTGCGACTCCGAGTACGCCTTTTACGGCGGCGAGCGCATGACGCTGGAGCAGATTTTGCAGCAGGTGCAAAGCCATCCTGCTCGCCATGTGTGTGTTACCGGTGGTGAACCCCTGGCCCAGCCCAATTGTTTCCCACTGATGAAGGCGCTTTGCGATGCGGGCTATGCGGTGTCCCTCGAGACCAGTGGCGCTATGCCTGTGGATAAAGTGGATGAGCGGGTGTCGAGAGTGGTCGACCTGAAAACGCCGGCTTCTGGGGAGCAGCACCGCAACCGTATGGAGAATATGCAAGTACTCACTCGCCAGGACCAGATCAAGTTTGTGATCTGTGATCGCGGGGATTACGACTGGGCTCGATTTACCCTGGATCAGTACCGCATACCTGAGCGGGTTGGGGAGGTGCTTTTCTCCCCCAGTTACGAGCAGCTGCAGCCGCGCCAGCTAGCTGAATGGATACTGGAAGATGGGTTACCGGTGCGTATGCAGATGCAAATGCACAAGCTGTTGTGGGGCGACATCCCAGGGGTTTAAAGCGCCGCTGCGCCACATCAAGAAAAGAGGAAAAAATGACAGCAAAGAAAGCAGTAATCTTGCTATCCGGTGGCCTGGACTCAGCCACCGTACTGGCCATGGCTCGCGCTGAGGGCTACGAGTGTTATGCCCTGGGCTTCGATTATGGTCAGCGTCACGAGGCAGAACTATTGGCTGCGCAAAAGGTGGCGAAGGACTTGGGGGCCGTTGAGCACAAGGTGGTTAAGCTCGACCTGCGCTCAATCGGCGGATCGGCGTTGACCGATGACTCTATTGAAGTACCCGAAGAGGAAACCTCCGGTATTCCGGTGACCTATGTGCCGGCGCGAAACACGGTATTCCTGTCTATTGCCCTGGGTTGGGCTGAGGTGCTGGGTGCCCAGGATATTTTCGTGGGTGTGAACGCCGTGGACTACTCCGGCTATCCGGATTGCCGCCCAGAATATATTGAGGCCTACGAGAAGATGGCCAACCTGGCTACCAGGGCCGGTGTCGAGGGCAATAAGCTGTCTATACGTGCGCCGCTGATGGACATGAGCAAGGCGGATATTGTTACCGAAGGAACCCGCTTAGGGGTGGACTACAGTTTAACTGTGTCCTGCTACCAAGCCTTGCCAGATGGGGCTGCCTGCCGTCGCTGCGACAGTTGCCGCCTGAGGGCTGCCGGCTTCACCGAGGCCGGCCTGGAGGACCCCACGGTCTACGCACCTTAATTGGCCGTTGGCGCCAATTTTTTGAACAAATACCTAACTCCTTAAATTTGTTAGATTTTTTTTCGAGTTAGGTATTGTCTTTTCGGAATAGATCCGTAAGATACGCAGCTCCTCACAACGAGGCATCGAAAAGGGTCGTTAGCTCAGTCGGTAGAGCAGTTGGCTTTTAACCAATTGGTCGCTGGTTCGAATCCAGCACGACCCACCATTTTCGACAGGGATGCCCAAGGCAGCCCACCCAGTTTTTACACTTCTGCGCGAAGGTAAAAACAACCCAAGTTGGACCATTACCAAGTTAGTCCAACCATCCTGGGGGTCGTTAGCTCAGTTGGTAGAGCAGTTGGCTTTTAACCAATTGGTCGCTGGTTCGAATCCAGCACGACCCACCATCTCTCCTTTTTCCCCACTATCAATTAGCCAGTTTCTCTGTATTACCATCGTACACGTGGGCTAGTTTCAGACTTTCTATTACCGTGCTTATTTGCTGTGTTAATCAGCTCCTTTCATTTTCGATTCTGAATGGTGGATATTACTTGTATGGTGATATATCAGAGTTTTCCGTATCTTAAAGGCTCGCCGACTGCGCAGATGTGCTCGCCAGGGTGTGCTTTAAGTTGTGTGTGCTTAACCCTGGGCTTAATAGCCGCTATTTACTTTAGAAGGCCTTATGTTGGTCTTGGCGGCGGCTTTTGCCGAGTTAGAGAGTCTCGCCAGGTCGGCAATGAACACGATTTAGTGCTCGTTGGTGTCAAGGTTGCATGAGGAAGATAAGCTGCTGTGGAAACTTTTAGCTAAGATAAAAAGTCAGTTCGAGACAGTAAAAACACCTTTATCGATAATTGTGGTTAACACTTGAGCTTAAAAGTGGGCGTGTATGGCCTTTGGGTTATTCTGCCCTATAAGTCTCTCAGTCAAGGGTAGATCCTGGGCGCAGGGGCTGCTCTTGACCGAGAGTTTTGCCTGAGAAAAAGGCTAGTTCTAATTCGAGGCTTTAATGTAGCCAGACGCTTCCTGTGGGGGTAGGCTGGAACCAACCCTCCTAGCTCTTGGCTTTCTGCGTGCTAAATAAATAGCCAATCCAAAGCAGGACATTGCAATTAAGGCGAGTAATGTAATTACAATCAATATGTCACGCTTTTCAGCTCCTATTAATGGGCGTAAAAAATTCCACTTGTGAAGCAGTGAAAATGAAAGTGATTCCAATCGGTCAATCTTTCGATTTTGGTCAACTAAAATACCTGTTACTGGGTCAACAAAATACCTGCTACCGGCTGGGTCGTTCAAGTCGACCTGCCAAACTGGTAATCGTTTATTGCGGAAGTCATAGTTTGGGCCAAAGTGTGTAACCAGCTTGATTTCATCAATTTTACTATTGTCGATTGTATTGCTATTAGATTGGATGAATTGTAGAGCTAGTTCTTTGGCCAAGTCCTGATCCTTAACCGACTCTTTCTCCCCTGTTTGAGCGTTGATTAAAGCTGATGATCTTTCCAGAGGCAGTCCGCCAAAGCGTGCTTTACGCTGTTGGTAATTGGACATTGACTCTTCAATCGGAACGCTAATTCCAAGTCGATAAAGTGGTTTTTTATCGATGGACTGATTGAGCGAAATAGCATTTAAATGCGCTTTCTTAGGAATGCTACTCCCTATGCTATGCCGCCACTGAGCCATCTCGCTTTCCGCAACTGCAAAGCTTTCCAGTTGCACAGGTTCAAGCAGTCGCAAGCCTGAAATGGGTTGTATGTATTCTGCCTGTAATAAATGATAAAACCCGCTTGCTGACCAGCCAAGTAATGGCAGCCAAAGTAGGTAGCCGAGGCGGCGATGCCAGCGTCGATTAGACTTCGGAATTTTGCGGCTGGGGAGTGCAAAAATCAGATAGAGTCCCGTTGAAGCTATCACTACAAGCGTCAACATAAATAGTGCAACAGTGAGCACACGCCCATGGCCGGTAGTATCTAGCCAGCTCCAGGTATGTAGCGCTCTGAAAAATAGTTGAGTTTTGGCTTTAAAACTATTGTTTAAAGCAGCTAAGGCACCTGTTTCGGTGTAGATAAAAGCTTTGAGTAAATTATCGTCGGCGGCAATGGTCACCTCATAAACTGGCAGCAGGCGATTAACTCGCGGGTAATCAGTGCTAAAGCTCTCCTTGAATTTAACATCAATAATATTTTCTTGTGGTAAGTCCAAGTAATGAGATGTGAGCCACTTTGCTTGTGCTATATCATGATCAAACAACTCACTTCCAGTTTCAAGGTTGAAATAACGCCTTGGACTGTTATCAGCTTCTGTAATCTGCAGTAGATTACCCTCACTTGAAGGAACAACTTTAGCGATAGCCACCCTTTCAATAGGCAGCTTGTCAACAATTTTTTCAAGTTTATATAAGGTCTCTGCATTGGCTTGAAACGTGGGTGGCATTGTATTTTTGGCTTGCGGACCAAACCAAGCCATTATTGGATGGAATATTCCAGACAAAGACCAAGTTACAACACCAAAAAAAGCTATCCAGGTTAGGAATCTGTGCCATCTAATGAATTGCAGTTTCATCAAGCTACCTCGCTTATGTATTTCCTACTGTGAGGGGCTATTAAAAGTTAGTGCTGACACCAACATAGAAGGCGCGACCTTGACCTGGAGTAAAAACTGAATTACTGGAAGCCATACTAAGATCTGATACTGTTGACACATTTGAGATATATTTTTCGTCGGTTAGGTTTTCCGCAGATGCAAATAAGTCGATCGCTTCGTTTATCGAGATACCGGCAATAATGCCAATTAATTCATATCCCGCAGTTCTTTCAGTGTTGGCGTAGTCAACGTAGGCTCCGTTGGCAATATGTCGCAAGTTAATGCCTGCATACCACCTGCCATTGCTCGAGTATTTCAATTCGCTGGCGTAGATTGATTGAGGTATTCCAGGTAACTTGTTATCCCCTCTATCCGGATCATTATCAAAGCAAAAGTCGTTATAGTTATAGATGTTCCGCCAGAGAATATTCTTATTTATTTGTATATCGAGACCAAGCTCGACACCTTTGTGTAGTGTGTTACCTCTTGCGTTTTCTGTACTTGTTGTTTCGCCGCTAAACCCGGACTGCCCAACGTCTACAAATTCGTTGCTAATTTCACTGTGATAAATAGATGCGTCCCAGCTTACAATACCTTTCTGCCCGCGAGAGCCAACCTCAAAAGTCAATGACTCTTGTGCATCAAGAATTGTAAATGGATCCGCTCCACCCGAAGTTAGATCAGTTATTCCTGGTGGCTCATAACCTTCACTCACATTAGCGTATAGCTGATTTTCATCTTGTAGGGTATAAATAACACCAAGACGCCCATTGAATTTTTCGAAGCTCAACTTACCGGTGTCATCTTCCGGTCCACCCGTATCCTGAGCGGGGTCAGAGTTAAAGATATTTTTGTTTTCTCTGACGCTACTAATATATTGAGCTCCTGCGATTAGGTTAAGTGACTCGCTTAGGGAAAAGTCTAGCTGTCCATAGATGACAGTATTCGTCGCATTCCGATCATCTTTACTTGATAAATCCCCCTTCTCGGCAGTTGGTGTTGGGCTAAAAGGGCCCTCAGAGTACGCAAACAGTTCTGACTCATTGTTACTTTCAGCATGGGTTATACCTATAACCCAGGAAATATCAGTGATATCCAGTTGGAAATCACCAGTAATATCAGTAGATATACCAAACTCCATTCCGCTTTGCTCAATGATGCCGGCATATGGTGTTATAGCGTGATCCAAATATCTTGTTGCTAGCCAAGCCCCGGCTTCAATAGTGAGCGAATCCAGTGCAAAAACTGTTCGATTTGATAAGCGAAATACATCAAGGTTTCGATCCATGTCGCGTTCAATATTTGATTCTGGCGACATGTCAGGATTGCTTAGTGCTTGGTCGTGTGTCAAAGAGCCAGCCAGCTCAAAATTGTCTTGCAATGCGGTTAGGAAAAAGCGAGTTTCTAAGTTGTCACTAAATTTGTAGCCAACATTACCAAAGCTATAAATACTGTCGACTTCGGAATGTTCTCTAAATCCACTGCTATTTAGTTTGGTTACCGCACCGTAATAATCAAAAGCGTCATTTCTTCCTTTAGTGTTAATACTGGTTCGGTATGTATCGAATGACCCGCTTTCCAACCTTATATTACTTCCAGCTTTTGACGTAGCTCCCGTCGGTGTTACCACATTGATTGCACCTCCCAGTGAAGCTGCACCATAACGAAGGCCGTTTGATCCTTTATAGATCTCGATATAGTCAATAGATAGTGGATCTATTTCTTGATACTCGGTGCTGCCACTGGCACGTGAAATCGGTACTCCATCACGCAATACAGTAATTCCTCGGCGTTCATAAGTAGCATTCGCAGCGGATCCCCGAATAGAAATTCGATTGTCACGCTGCGCTGAAGTGTCTGCGTAAACGCCGGGTGTGAACTTCAGCGCGTCACCAATACTCTGCGTAAACTCAACTAAATAGTCTTCGGCACGAACCAAGTCAACTCCCCCTGGAACACGCTGAAGGTTATGAATTGCTTCACTTGCAGAGTGTGCAGATAGTGAATTATCGATATCAGCTGTAACTACAACCTCCTCAATTGACTGGGATTGATGATCTTGGCCTTTAGCTTGAGGCGCGCTACTGATAGCAATAAGTGCTAAGGAGATGAGCAGCTTTCGAGTAATTTTCATGTATAGGTATCCTGTCGGAACGCTATGTAGCGTGCCGATAAAATAAATTAGATGCTGTAACGCAGACGATATAGCGGCAGGCACAGGTGCTCTGATACTAGATTGGTAGTATCTACGAGCAAGCTGATTTGCTTATATCGAATGCCTTACTGGCTTCATGATTTGGGCAGGCGTAAACGAGCCCAAAAAGTGAAGAGCAAAGACTTAAATTGTGGACAAAGAGGTGAAGAAGGGAGGAGCGCGCTGCTGCTGTTTGCGATGTAGGCTGGCGATTACTTCCTCAGCCAAGTGTCGCTGCTGGATATAGCGTGTTTTTGACAGGCTAGATAGATAAGGGGTAGATAAAAATGTTACTTCGGAATTTGGCTTTGCAATACCAAACTTGCAGTCCAGCTGCCAATTACCTTCGGCATGGTGATCATGATCTGTACTTTCAGCAACTTTATCGGCTGACATACTCGCCATCTCATGGTGTATATGTTGATGATGGGAGTGGTGATTCTGCTCGCTCTTTGTACCGCTGCTTAATGGCTTTTGATTATGTCCCTGATGAATAATCGCCATTACTTCTGGTGAGACGCCACTAGGACAGAGTTTGATAGCTGTACCATCAGTAGCGATCGAGGCTGGCATGTACCCAGTGGGAATCAACGCTTGTACCAAAAATAAAAACAACGCTATACGAGGCAGTAGGTTTCGTGCGCCTCGTGATTGTTTGGTTTTGGTAAAGTAGCAGATTGACAAAGCTGGTACTTGCGAAGTGATAATTTGAGGCGCATTCTGCTCTACTTATTGAGAGTTATCAAGGGCTGGGAGTTGCTTTCTATGGTAAAAATACCATTGCCGTTGGCAACCTCGATCTCTAGTAAAAAATCTGCTGATAGGTTTGGCATGATTCTGCTGGATGATTTTTGGTGGCTGGTTACCCAATTCCACATTCGTATATTGTTCTTGGCAGACAAAATATTTCCATACTAATTGATATTGGAGGAGTCGAGTTTTAGTGGCAGTAAATAGAGGCTTGTCGAACCTGTTTTGGATAGAGTGGTGAGTCGTTATGCAAAGTTATGGTTGGTTTAGTGAGATATCTCCAAAACAAGGCTAGTATAAGCTTTATATCTCGACTTTTAATCGGTTGCTCAAGGTATGAAGCCAAGTGCGACCAAAAATTCCTTTCTTATAGTTCTCAATGTCTGGTTTTCTTGGTTCTTCCCTGAATGCACTAAACCTGCCACTTCTATTCTTTGTAAAACTTTATACCTAGTTATTGGGTACTTTATTCCCATGGATGGCTTAGACTATATTTGTAGTATTGAATGAGCCATCGACTTGTCTTCTGACGCATTGGTAGGAATTTGAAGCCAGTTAATGCTATGAATCTAGTTTCAGAGAAATAAGGATGCAGTCTTTGGCGTTGCTACCTCCTCAAGCATTTCGTGCCACCAATTATGGTGGATACTGCTTACCTTGATGTTGCGGATTTAGTTTCTAAGGAGCCTCTGAATAACTCCGTAATGCCTCTGCGGGTCTTGAAGGTTGCAGATGTTAGGCGCAGCTCGCCGCGAATAGCGTAGCCCTTTGCAAGAGCTGCAACGCAGCAGCTGTGGCCTTCAAGGCCCGCCCTTCGGGGCTTGCAGAGCGATTCACACTCCGCGTTGCGACCTCTTGAAAGGTCTAGACATTCCTGCGAAGCCGCGCCTTGATTGTGAACCGCTATGCATGCCAGAGGTATCACGGAGTTATTCAGAGGCTCCCTAAGTAGTGCGGTTCGATCTGTGTAGGTAAAGGAGTTGGTTTTTGTAAGAGATATTTCTAATTGTCGGCCCGAGTTTTTCTCTATAGCAGCAGACGGTCGATTCTACTTTGCTGGCCACACAAATTGGCCAAATGAATCAAATGGACGTTAATCAAAACTTAGGCGTCAGCTCAAGTTTGATAGTTGGTGCTCAGGATGGCATAGGAAATGTCGCAGCCCTGGATCAGCTAGGTTCGGTTAGCTTTCTTGTGATGGAGCTGTTGCAAATGGCTAATGACAATATGGCGCTCCTGGAACAGGTGTTTACGGTTGAAAATTCAACTATGATTGTCGACCAGTTTGGTGATATGAATATGTCTACGCTGGATCAAGGAAATGCCTTCTTTACCAGAGCTACAGTGTTGCAAACCGGCGACTCCAATGATGTAAATATTGATCAGAACAATATCACTACGGGTGTTGCCACAATATCCCAAACGGGTACATTGAATATGCATGTTACCTCTCAAGCGGGTACCGCCGAGACGGCAATAGCGACACAGTCTGGAGTAAGTAATACCGGCACAATTTTACAGTAGCAGTCAGTTCTTTGATTTCTGTGCTGCTAGGTTCTGATCTGTGTGGCACAGAAATTTAATCCCAAACTTTGTTCCTAGTTTTTCCCCACTTCCTTCTTATAGCTGTATCGCCGCTTATCGTTAACTCTTACCCAGTAGTTGGTCGGCCCATGATCAGCGATTTGAGAATAGTTTCTAAATATTCAGTCGTTCATTATCGCAAGTGACCTTGTGCCAGTGCATGTAATTTATACTGAGAAACTTTACTTAGTGTAAGTAATTCCGCCAAGCGCCTGCTTTATTCTGGTGTCCTGCATATAAGGGTGTGCGGTTTTGAATGTTGACATGTATTTAGGTATCGAAGACACCTATGAGCCTTCTTTGTATAGCCCTAAGAAAAGTACAGATAGCAGGTAAAGGATTAAATTGTGAATAAACTAAAGCCTTTGATGGTAACGATATTAGCGACTTTGAGTGGAGGTGTTGTAGCTAGCAATAATACGACACTGGTTGATCAGCAGGGAATTGGTAATACGGCTAATGCCAACCAGGTTGACCCTACGGCCATAAATAACCTGATTGATGTGACTCAAATTGGTGATGGAAATTTTTCATCATCGACACAGTCGGGAGATGCGGTGAGTAATACCATGATCCACTACCAAGAGGGTGATGGCAATATGGCCGAGTCTTTCCAGCAATTTATCACTGAGGCCAGCTCGATCGAAATAAATCAGCTTGGTGATGCTAATGAGGTGGCTGCGGAGCAGTTTGAGTCATTAGGTTCCACTCAAGAGCTGAATCAGTCTGGCCAGATGAATTTTATGACCATTACCCAGACTGACACAGAGGCTTCCAGTATTGCAGTGACCCAAACTGGCGACATGAATGATGCGATAATAATGGGCCAGGTATTTGATGTTTTGGGAAGTGCTATCACCCTGAATCAAATTGGCAACGATAATATGGCTCAAATTGGTCAGCAGAGTGACGTGGAATTTAGTTCTATTTTCGTTGATCAAGTTGGCAATCAAAATCTATTTGTGGGTGAACAAATAATGATAGTTTCTTCTTCCACGATTAATGTTCTCCAATCCGGAAATATGAATGAAATTGACTCTGATCAGGAAAATGGAGTTATCGCCAGTACAGTTTCAATTACACAGATTGGTGATGGCAACTTTGGTGGGTCGCTGCAGCAAGACAATGTTAGAGGAAGCACTGTCAATGTGAATCAGGTGGGTAATGGAAACTTCGGTGGTGGAGTTCAGCAAGCAGCAGTCAGCTCCAGTGTAGGTAGTGTAAGCCAGTCTGGTACCATGAATATGGGGCTCACTCAGCAGGCGGGTGGTACTGCTTTTTCCGTCGCAACCCTCACTCAAATTGGGGAGTCGAATGAAGCAATGCTTATACAAATTGCTGCAGAACCAGTAACGGCAACTTCACTGCAAAATGGTGTCAGCAATGTGTTATCCATTTCTCAGATGGGAAACGCGCTCAGCAATGCGACTACTACTCAAGTGGGAGATATGAACCAACATGTGACGGAGCAAACACTCGACTCTCAGACGGCGATTGCAACACAAAACGGCACTTTAAATAACGGATTTATTTTTCAATAAGTTTGACTGGGGCTTCGTAATTTTAGTATGAATACTGATAGATACTATACGGCTTCGGAGTTCCAGTCTTTTGCTTAATCTGATACTTGAGATTCAGGTGGTAGCTTTCAAGACAATTTACTTGTTTCTCCTGTTAATTTTCTTCTATCTGGTTTTGACATTTAACTCAAATCTTCAAATAGCTTTTAGATTGTGATTTGGGCAGTTTTACTGCACCCCTGTTTGATGCATGGGGTGCGATTTATATGCAAGGGATCGTTTAAATGAAAATTTGGACTTTAGTTTCGGCAATAGCTGCATTTGCTGTCAGTGGTCACTCTATGGGCGGCAATAATACGACTGATATTGACCAGGACGGCAACGGACATCTGGCAACAGTAGATCAGTCTAATCCCACCAGCACCAACAATACCGTTTCAATAACCCAAACCGGAGACTCACATCAAGTGTCTGTTTTACAGGGAGCACTTACAGATTTGAATATGGGCACGGTGGAGCAATCGGGTTTGATGAATGAGGCGATTCTGGAGCAAATTGCAGAAGTCTCAGAAAGTACGGCTCTAATTAGTCAATCTGGCGATGGCAACTTGGGTTGGGTGGTTCAGGATGACTTTGTTGTTGCAGGTAGTGCCTCTGTTATCCAGTCCGGTTCAAATAATGAGGGTATTGCTGCCCAGGTGGATGTTGGGGGGATACAGGGAACTGTTGCTGTTACTCAGACTGGGACAATGAACTTTGCACAAGCAATCCATGAGGATTTTGCGCTTAATAGCACTGGGCTAATTAATCAACTTGGGAGTGAAAATAGTGCCGAGTTATTTCAGGGGGACCTAACTGAGTCAAGCTTTATCAGCGTCGAGCAAGATGGAACTCTCAACGAGGCATTGGTAGGGCAGGGCTTTGCTCTTTTCTCCTCTATTACCACCTTCCAGAGTGGTGATATGAATTATGTAGAAGTCTCTCAGTTGGGACTAAGTACTGGATTGGCCACTGTCTCCCAGATAGGTTCTTCCAATATTCATGTCACGACACAAACAAATGATGGGCAGGTGGCTATGGCTTCTCAGGTCGGAACCGGTAACCAGGGAAATATTATTCAGTAGCTGTGGTGGGTTTCAGGTAGAAGTATTTATTTTCCAAGAATATTGGCTATGGCTCAAGTTCTTGGATTCAGTTTGTCTTTGAAAGGGACTTTCGATGAGATTTATGAAGCCATTGGCTGCTGCGGTGTTGGCAGTAGCTCACTGTGGAGCAGCTGCTGACAATAATGTCACGGAGGTCGCCCAACAAGGCTCCCTCAATATGGCTGCCTCAAGCCAGGTAGATCCTACTGTTATGGATAACCAGATTGTGGTTATCCAGGAGGGGGCGGGAAATATTTCGAACGCGATGCAACTGGACAATACGATCAATAGTTTGATTGCCCATATACAAGTTGGTGATAACAATGAAGCGACATCGACGCAGGAGATGAATATTAATGCTGCTAATAATACGATTAATCAGCAGGGAGATCTGAATCAGGCTGAGTCCACACAGGAAAATACGGTTGAATCTTCAAGTTTAACGACCAACCAATTTGGTAATTCTAACAGTACAGATCTCAGTCAGGAGCAGGGAGTTACCCAGAGCTTGGTACTAATTACTCAGATGGGAGATATGAATGATGCGGAAGTTCCACAAGGAGATATCGTGGATAATAGCTCTGTGGTTGCGACCCAGTCGGGAACTGATAATGAATTTGAGTCCAGGCAGGATAACCAGATTAGCTTGAGTATTGTAACATCAATCCAGATAGGCTCCTCAAATGTAACCGAATTGGAGCAGGAAGATATCGTTGATAACAGTTCTATTAGTGGTAGTCAAAATGGAGATATGAACGATGCAGATGCACAACAGTCAACAGTGATTTCGGGCAGTACCATTATTGTCAATCAAGTTGGCGATGATAATGTTTTGGATGTCGATCAGTTTAGCAATATCACTTCATCCACTGCGACTATTACACAGCTGGGATCCTCAAATGATGGCGATATAATCCAAGTTTCGGCTGTTAATTCGACTACTGCAAGCATAGTTCAATCAGGTATAAGCAATCAGGCGGATGTAGATCAGGAAAATGGGGTTACAGGTAGTTCTGCTAGTGTCACCCAAGATGGTACTGACAATGGATTGTTTGTAGATCAAGAAGATCAGGTTTCCCTGAGTTTTATCACTGTAAGTCAATCTGGAGATAATAACTCCATCGGTGTGGATCAAGAGGGGGATATTTCCTCAACAGTTGCGACTGTTATACAAAGCGGAAGTATGAATGAAGTAGATATTAATCAGAGTAATTTTTTAGACTTTACAACAGCAACAGTGACTCAAATCGGAGACAATAATAACGCCCAGTTGATGCAAATAGATGGACCTATTTCATTGAGTACGATAGCGGTGGATCAAGGTGGTTCCACTAATATGGTGACTGCGGAACAAGACGGCCTTATTAGTAATAGTGTGATTGATATCACCCAATCGGGAACGGATAATACCGCTGATGTTGAGCAAGATACATTGGTTGACCTGAGTAGTGTGACTACTTTGCAAACTGGTACATCAAATTTTCTGATGGTATTACAAACGGATGTCACATCATCCAATATCACCATTACCCAAGATGGAAATATGAATACGGTTGATGTCAGCCAAGCTGGGGTTTTCAGTAGCGCCAGTACCACCTCTCAAACAGGTACTTTAAATACTCATACCACCACTCAAGTGAATGATTTCCAAACCGCACTGGCAACACAGCTGGGTACGGGGAATATGGGTATGATTATTCAGTAATTCGGACCGTAAAAGCTAAGGGGAAAGAATACCCTGGGGTTTATATTGAACCTGATGTAGGTGATTGGTAGATAAATACTATTTCTACTTTATCACTTCAATAGCGTATTCTTTCTGCTTTCGTTGTGATTGTTTGAGTTAAACAGAATTTCTCTTCCAGTGGGTAAATAATTAGAAAATCATTTTTACGATTACTTCTCCGAGGTATAGTGAAGAGGTCAGTCCGGGGGATTCAATTCCAAAAAATGCCACTAACTGAGATTTATCCGATAGGCTTTTGTGATAAATCTGGAAATCACCAGCGGGGTGGCCCCTGCGTACAATTTTGGAGCGAATGCCCGCATAGCCAGGCCGTAAAGTATTCTTTGATATTCCAGGCCAGTAGCGACGGATGTTGTCATAAAATGTATTTAGTTTACTCGGATCCACTTGGTAGTTAATGGACTCGACCCATTCCACATCTGGACCGAAGCGCGCTCCTCCGGCCAAATCCAGAGTGAGGTGAATACCCAGACCGGCACTTTCAGGTAGAGGGTAAATTAAGTGTGAAAAAGGCACCTTACTTGACTGGGTAAAGTAACTGCCCTTAGCAAAATACGTGGTGGGAATTTCTCGTTTTATAACTTCGCTATTTATCGTCCCCACTAGCGAGCTTGTGTGGAGGCCTGCGGCCACAATTAGATTGCAGGTTTTCAGTTTGTAGCCATCCTCCATCACGAGTTGGCAAGTTCCGCTGGATATTTCAATTCGCGCAACTTTGCTCGCAAGTATAATTTCTCCTCCCCTGGCTTCCATGGCACCCTCAAGGGCTAGCATCAGGCTGTGGCTATCGATAATGCCGGTTGTCGGAGAGTAAATGGCACCGGCACATTGTAATTCCGGCTCCAAAGATCGGGCTTCAGAGGCGCTTAGTAATCGAAGTCCGCCAGCGTTATTAGTATCCCCCTGATTTTTGAGATCTCTCAATTGCGCAAGCTGTGCTTTATCGGTGGCGACTACCAGTTTGCCGAGCTGCTTATGGGGCACCGCGTATTCTTGGCAGAATTGATACAGTATGGATTTACCGTTTACACAGGCGCGGGCTTTCAAGCTGTCCGTTGGATAGTAGAGGCCTGCGTGAATGACCTCACTACTGCGAGCGCTGGTTTCGGTTCCAATGGCATTGTGTTGTTCCAGCACATTCACTTTGTGGCCAGCCCGGCTCATCTGGTAGGCGCAGGCAAGCCCCAATATGCCTGCCCCGACTATCACTGTATCCAATATCTCCATAGAGGTCCTATTGTTGAAATGCGCATCTTCTAGAGCGAACAGGCTGAATTCCCTCGGCATATTTTGCCTGTAACGCCAAGCTAAAATTGCTGTCGAAAGGGTGCGTGGTGGTGTCGTTTCATTGCGCTATAATGCGCGCTTTTCCGCGACTGGAAGTTAGTCATGACTCATAAGTCCATTGCCGCAGACAAGGTAGATTCTCGCTCTTTGGTGCAAGCGCACCTGGCGGAGCCGGTAATGTCTCAATATAGCGAAGAAGAGCTGCAAGAATGGCGCGAGCGCATTAAGCGCTTGTTGAAAGAACAGAATGCAGTATTGGTCGCACACTACTATACCGACCCTTTGATTCAGGCCCTCGCGGAGGAAACCGGCGGCTGCGTTTCTGACTCATTGGAAATGGCCCGTTTTGGCGCTCAGCACTCCGCCGATACTCTGGTAGTGGCCGGGGTAAAGTTTATGGGTGAGACCGCCAAGATCCTTACCCCGAACAAGAAAGTACTGATGCCGACCCTTGAGGCAACCTGCTCCCTGGATCTCGGCTGTCCCCCGCAAGAATTCTCTGACTTTTGCGATCAGCACCCGGACCGCACGGTGGTGGTTTACGCCAATACTTCTGCTGCGGTAAAAGCCAGGGCGGACTGGGTGGTGACTTCGAGTATTGCGCTGGATGTAGTGGATCACCTGGATGCCAATGGCGAAAAAATCCTTTGGGCACCTGACAAGCACCTCGGCGGCTATGTCCAGCGGGAAACCGGCGCAGACGTACTGTTATGGGACGGTTCCTGTATTGTGCATGAAGAGTTTAAGGCCAAGGGGGTTGAGGACTTAAAGGCCCTCTATCCGGATGCTGTGGTTCTAGTGCATCCTGAATCTCCCGCCTCTGTGGTAGCCCTGGCCGACGTTGTGGGTTCTACCTCGCAGATTATTAATGCTGCCAAGACCCGCCCAGAGAAGCGCTTTATTGTGGCTACCGACCAGGGCATTTTCTACAAGATGCAGCAGGAGTGCCCAGACAAAGAGCTAATGGTGGCGCCAACCGCCGGCGCTGGAGCCACTTGCCGCAGCTGTGCTAATTGCCCCTGGATGGCGATGAACTCTCTGGAGAACCTCTGTGGAGTACTGGAGCGCGGGGATAACGAGATCTTTGTGGACCCGGAACTGGGGCGCAAGGCGATGATTCCGCTGCAGCGGATGTTGGATTTCCGCAAAGGTTAGCTCTCGAGGGAGTAGCGGTGAGTAAACAAAAAGAGCGGCCACTGGCCGCTCTTTTTCGTTGGGGGGAGTTACAGCTCCTCGATTCTTTCCTGCATTTTCAACACATCTTTGAGGCGCTGTTCCAGGATGGCATTGACCTGGTAATCGTCTTTTGACATGCGAATTCCATGGCGCAGGTGCTGAATAGCCTTGTCGAATATGCCGTTGAGAATGTAATACTCAGCCCGGGCTTCGTGCACGCCAACAATATCTCCGGCCAGTCCGTGGGTCTCCGCCAATAGGTACCAAACTGCCGGGTCTTTCTTCCGCGTACGGCTATATTTAGCCAGCAGGCGCTCTGCAGCCAGGTAGTTGCCCGCTTTAAAGTGGGCATTGGCGAGGCCCATGATTAAGGCGTGGTCTCCCGGGTTGCGATCGAGGGCCCACTGCAGGCGCTTGGTGGCACTGCTGTAGTCTTCTCGCAACAGATCGATATCCGCTCGGGCCAGCACATAGGCTGCTTTTGAGGGGGTCTTGTCTAACAGGGGCTGCAGGGTGTCCAGCGCTGAATCGGGCCTGCCTGCGGCTACTTGGGCCAGGGCGAGGCCGTAACGGGCGGCATCCTCATTGTCATTAATACCATTCAGCTCCGCGCTAAAGCGTTTTACTGCTTGCTGCGGCGTTGGTTCTGTGGCGAGCCGCACTCGGGCGCGCATCAGGTGATAATCCAGATCCTCGCTGGGAGCCACTTTTTCCATACGCTGAGCGCGCAACTTGGCATCGGCAATACGCTTTTCTGTAACGGGGTGGGTCAGGAGAAATTCTGGCGGGCGCTGGTAGTAACGTGTGGCCTTGAGCATTTGCTCGAACATTTCACCGGCGGCCTCTGGATCGCGACCGGATTTGGCCAGGGTATCGATACCGACCCTATCTGCCTCTTGCTCATTCTTGCGGCTGAATCGCAGCTGGTTGTCCAGGGCTGCAGCCTGGGTCACACTCATGGCCGCGATCCCGGCTTCGCCACCGGCGGTAGCCGCCAGAACCAGGGCACCGAGCATACCGGCCAGAGTAGGAATTGTGCTGTTACGCTGTGCTTCCAGGGAGCGGGCGTAGTGCCGCTGGCTGAGGTGGCCCAATTCGTGGGCAACTACCGATGCAAACTGGTCTTCACGCTCTGCAAACAGAAACAGGCCGGTATGGACCCCCATGACTCCACCGGGGACTGCAAAGGCGTTCATGGTTTTGTTGTTTACTACAACAACATCAATTTCTTTGTCTTCCAGTGGGCTGTACTCGGCCAATTCCTTGACCATGCCCTCGACAAATTGCTGGATCAGGGCATCACTGGAGGTGCGAACCTGACTGCGAAAAATACGCAGCCACATTTGCCCCAGTTCTTTTTCCTGGGTGTGGGAGACGACCCCGCTGGTCCTATCGCCCAGTTCGGGGAGGCGGATTTCATCGCTGTCCGCGATGGCAGCAAACGGGACTGCGCCGAGTAACAAGCCCATACCCAGGCTTCGCAGTCCTGCGCGAAGTCGATGGAGGATAGCTGGGGGGCGCGTTCGGTGAAGCAGGCTGTTTTTGGAATCAGTCATCTTGATTACTGCTCGGTCTGTCCATGAAGGATCTATAGTCCAACTCTATACGCTACCCCGTTGGACTGTCGAGGATTGGACTTAGTGGACCATAAAAGGTTCACACTTGCGCCAGGCGGAAAGTTAAAAAGCGTAAAGCCTGCGCGGGTTATGGCGTCTGGTTCGCGCTATAATCCCCGGCAATTCTGGTTTGTGACTAAAAAGGCAATGTCAGTAACTTCTTCTACCAATCAGCCCGATACCCAGATACCGAACTGGGACGCGGCCACTATTGTGGATGCAAGAAATCTGCCCTGCCCACAACCGTTACTGGCCATGCGCCGGGCATTGCGGGAATACCCAGAGGGAACGCTGCTTTGTGTGCTGGCCACTGATGAAGGGTCCTGGCGAGACTTCCACAGTTTTGCATCTTTAAGTGGCCGGTCCCTGCTCCGCGCTGAGCGACGTAATAATACCTTTCAATATTGGCTGTACGCTGGCAAATGAATAAAGATAAATCCCGAGAGTCTATGTTATCGATTGTAAAAGGCTGGGTGAACCGCTACTTCAGTCAGGAAGAAGTGGTGCTTCTGGTTTTAATATTGACCCTGGCCCTGGTGGTCCTGGCGACTCTGGGAGCTGTGCTAGCCCCGGTATTCACCGCGCTGGTGATCGCCTTCCTGATGCAGGGTATGGTGCAAAAGCTGAAGTCTTGGCGTGTGCCACACTGGCTGGCGGTTACCCTGTCTTGCTTGGTGTTGGTGGGTACTATTGTGGCTCTGTTATTTGTGGTGCTGCCCATTATCTGGCGTCAGTTGGTGCGGCTTGGGGCAGAGTTGCCCAATATGGTGCAGCGCGGGCAGGAGCTTTTATTGTTACTTCCTGAGCGCTACCCTCGTTTAATTTCAGCCGGGCAGATCGATGAAATCTTCAATACCCTTGGCAGCGAATTGGGCGGCCTGGGGCAGACACTGCTGGCCTTCTCCCTTACCAACCTACCCATTTTTGCCGGCTTGCTGATTTACGTTGTAGTGGTGCCGATCCTGGTGTTCTTCTTCCTTAAGGATGCGGAACAGCTGATCCGCTGGTGCACCTCTTTCCTGCCCAAAGAGCGGCCCATGCTCCACCAGATTTGGCATGAGATGAATGATCAGGTGGCCAATTATGTGCGCGGTAAGGTGATAGAAATTGGCATTGTGGCTGCTGTCAGTTATGCCGCCTTTCTGCTACTGGGGGTGAACTACGCCCTGTTGCTGGCAGTCGCCGTGGGTTTCAGTGTGTTGATTCCTTATATCGGCGCAGCGGTTGTCACTATCCCCGTTGCGGCTATTGGGCTTTTCCAGTGGGGGTGGAGTAATGAATTTCTCTACCTGATGATGACTTACGGCATTATCCAACTGCTCGATGGCAACGTACTGGTACCACTGCTGTTCTCCGAGGCAGTTAACCTGCACCCGGTTGCCATTATCCTCGCGGTGCTGTTCTTTGGCGGCATCTGGGGTTTCTGGGGCGTCTTCTTTGCAATTCCCCTGGCGACCTTGCTCAAGGCCATTATGAGTGCCTGGCCTACCCATGAGCACCAGGTAGAATGGGAGGCCCGGCGTAGCTCGGAGTAATTGCCCGATATCTTTCTTTGTCTGTAGGCCGCGGCATTTGCTAGAATGCCGCGCTTTCTTTTATTTGATCCCTTCAAATAGGTGAGAGCCCATGAGCCTGGCTGACAAAGTTCTAGCGGTCAATAATGACCTGCCGATCCGCACCGACAAGCCTATCCACAGTGGCAAGGTCCGTTCCGTATACTGGCTGAGCGAAGAAGACAGCCGCCGCCTGATTGAGGAGAAGGGCTACCCGGTTTCTCCTGACACCCCACTTGCGGTAATGGTGATTTCCGACCGTATCTCCGCGTTCGACTGTATCTGGACTGGCGAAGGCGGTATGCGCGGCATACCAGGCAAGGGCGCAGCACTAAATGCTATTTCCAACCACTGGTTCAAGCTGTTTAAAGAGCAAGGCCTCGCCGATAGCCACATTCTGGATATCCCGCACCCGCTGGTGTGGATCGTACAGAAGGCGCGCCCGGTTATGATCGAGGCGATCGCTCGTCAGTACATCACCGGCTCCATGTGGCGTTCCTATGAGATGGGTGAGCGGGAGTTCTGCGGTATCGAGATTGCTGATGGCTTGCAAAAAGACCAGAAGCTGCCTGAATTACTCATTACCCCCTCCAGTAAAGGTATTCTCAAGGGTATCCCCGGTGTACCGGAAGCGGACGATGTCAATGTCACCCGCAAGAATATCGAAGATAATTTCGAAGCCTTCGGCTTCCGCAATGCAGGCGATATCGACCTGTACGAGAAGTTGCTGAAAGAAGGTTTCGATTTGATTTCCGCAGAGTTGGAAAAGCTCGACCAGGTCTTTGTCGATACCAAGTTTGAATTCGGCTATGTCACCGATGCCAATGGTGAAGAAAAGCTGATCTATATGGACGAAGTAGGTACTCCGGACTCCTCCCGTATCTGGGATGGCGAACAGTACCGCGCGGGCAAGGTTGTGGAGAAATCCAAAGAGGGTTTTCGCCAGGCGCTGCTCAACTACTTCCCCGATACCGATATCCTGTTGAACAAAGATCGCATGGATGAGCGCTCGGCTTTGGCTCGTGATAACGAGCTGCCAGAATCTATGCTGATGGATCTCTCTAATACTTATATTGGTATTGCTGAGAAGATTATTGGTACGAAACTTGAGATATCTGATAATCCCAAAGAGGAATTGCTTGAAGTTCTCCGCAAGGATTACGGTCTGGTCGACTAATCTGGATCGAACTGTAAAAAACCGGCGTTTTCGCCGGTTTTTTTATGCCTGCCATAATTCGCCACAATTCCTCCTGTTTTGTGCTCGTATTCCTGCCGTCTTTCGCCCGCTTCCCTCTGTTTAATGACTTCAACATCCAATTTAAAAGTGGAGGTAAGTGAGTGAACAGGGTGATGTTATTCGGGCAGCGGTTCCATAAAGACGATCTGATGTTGTCGACAGAGGAATACTATCGTCGCCGCCAGAAAACTGGTGGTGTAGGGCGCTGGTTGTTATTTGTTGTGGTGGTATTGGCAGTTGTCATTGCGGCAATCGGGGCAGAGGTCAATGCTCAGGAGCTTCCCTCTGTGAGTGATGCGATCCAGCAGGAGTTCACCGAGGCAGTTACTCTGGACGATGTAAAGGGCGGGGACTTACTTTTTACTGGCAATGAGTCCGGAAAGTATATTCCAGCGGTGCACCTGAAAAGTCAGGTCAGTATTTCCGTGCGGGGTCTGGTAGCGGAAGTAGAGCTTCAGCAGCAATTCAAGAATACTACCGACGGCTGGCAGGAAGCGGTGTACGCATTACCACTGCCTGAGCAAGCTGCGGTGGCGGGGCTTGAAATTCAGGTGGGCGAGCGCCGCATTGTCGGTAAGGTGCGCGAGCGGAAAGAGGCCTCCAAGATTTATAAGGCTGCTCGTGCGGCGGGTAAGCGTGCAGCTCTTCTAGAGCAGCAGCGCCCAAATCTGTTCACTAATAAAGTGGCCAATATTGCCCCCGATGAGATGGTGCAAATTAATATCCGCTTTTTGCAGCCAGTGAATTATGACGGTGGCGTTTTTTCACTGCGCATGCCCACGACATTGACCCCACGCTATATCCCTGGCAAGCCAATACCCTCCCAGGCATTGAACGGCGATCAGCAGGAGTTGGTGGCAGAGAGTAGTGGCTGGGCACTGCCCACTAATCAAGTGCCGGGTGCTGCGTCGATAACTCCGTTTATGCAGCCAGCGCAGGAGCTAGAGGCACTGGGTAGTCATAATATTTCTATCGAGGTGGATCTGCATGGCGGACTGCCGCTAGCAAAAATCGATAGCCCCTATCACCAGATTGATATTGATAACCGAGGTGACGGTCGCTATCGGATTCAGTTGCGAGATGAAACAGCTGCAATGGATCGGGATTTCTTATTGAATTGGCAGCCGCGCGCTTCTGCTATGCCGCGGGCGGCATTGTTTAGCGAGAAAATCACAGCGCAAGAGGGGGTAGAAGAGCAGGCTGGTGCTTATCTGCAGGTCATGCTGCTGCCACCCAGCGACGGTACCTCTGCGCAGCGTTTACCGAGGGAAGTGATTTATGTGATCGATACTTCCGGCTCCATGTCTGGCAATTCTATTCGTCAGGCAAAGGAGAGTCTTACCCTGGCACTGTCTCGCCTGCACAGCAATGATCGCTTTAACGTTATTGAATTTAACAGTACAACCCGCGCATTTTTCCTGCGCCCGATAGCCGCGAGCGCGGAGAATATCCGCCGTGCGCGTCAGGAAATCGAAAACCTGAATGCCGAGGGAGGTACAGAAATGGCGCCGGCCTTGCGAATGGCACTCGGTCAGCAAATGCAGGACGACACCAGTACCGTTCAGCAAGTCGTATTTATTACAGATGGTGCGGTGGGCAATGAGCGGGCCCTGTTCGAGTTAATTAGCCAGTCCTTGCATAACGCCCGGTTGTTTACTGTGGGTATTGGTTCGGCGCCCAATAGCCACTTTATGCGCAAAGCCGCTCAGTTTGGACGCGGTACTTTCGTCACGATTGGCGATATTTCCGAAGTTCGCGAGCGTATGCAGGCTCTGTTCGCCAAATTGGAAAATCCTATGGCTACAGACCTGCAACTCAGTTGGCCCCAGGGAGTCGTCGCGGATGCCTACCCCAAGCGTATCCCGGATCTCTATAACGGTGAGCCTATGCAGTTGGTGGCCAAGGTGCAGGGTGATCTCTTGCAGGGAGATATCCAGCTGCGGGGTCGAATGGCGGGTAAACAGTTTGTGCGCAAACTCGCTCTGAAAGTAGAGAGTGGTAGCGATACTTCAGGCATCGGCAGTGTCTGGGCGCGCAGCAAGATAGATTCTCTACGGGACCGGCAGCTCCAGTCTGGAGAGCAGTCGGATGCGGGCCTGGCTCTGCGCAAACAGATTTTGCAGACTGCCCTGAGCCATCAACTTGCCAGCCCCTACACCAGTTTTGTTGCAGTCGAAGAGAAAGTTGTACGCAGCGCTGAAGAGAAGTTATCTCGCAGCTCGGTCACCAATATGGTAGCTAAAGGGCAAGTGCTACAGCGCCAGGCCTATCCGCAAACTGCTACAGGTCTCTACGGGCAGTTATTGGCAGCGGCGGTATTGTTGATGTTTGCGGCGATCTTCCAGCGCGGTCGGGCCTTGCGCAGCAACTTGACCCGAGCCCTGCGCTCCTTCCTGCGCAGGGTTTTACCGGACCCCCGTCAACCCAGCGGCGCTAATCCTCTGCAGCGGGGAGGTGTGTAAGCGTGGCTCGCTCACTGCTCTTTATGCTTTGCTTGGGAACGGGATTGTGGCAGCTGGGTTCCGCCAGCTGGCTCCTGGCCAAGGCAGAATTGGCTCAAGTGTTGATTAATAGTGCTTGGGAAGAACAGCTACAGGGCGGGGCTCTGCAAAAGCCCTGGCCCTGGGCGGACACCTGGCCAGTGGCCAAGTTAAAGTTGGAAGGGCAGTCGCCATTAATTGTTCTCAGCGGCGGTAGTGGTCAGGCGTTGGCTTTCGGCCCTGGTCTCTTAGCTGGGTCCGGCAACCCTGGTGAGCCTCGCACCACGGTTATTGCCGCACACCGGGATACTCACTTTGCGGGATTAGAGCGTGTCAGGCGGGGTACCTCCATTTACCTGCAGGATAAACGCGGACGCTGGCATACTTATCGGGTTGCGGAAATGCGAATTGTGGATAGTGAGAGAGAGCGTTTACCGATCTTTGCCGAGCGGGGTTTATTGCTGGTGACTTGTTACCCCTTTAATGCCCTGGCGGCTGGTGGCCCGCTGCGCTACTTGGTCTACGCTGAATATCAACCCGGTGGGGAGCTGGTTCAGCTGTGACTGATGTCTTTGTTTGAGACTCGATTTTGTAGTTCATTTTCTCAAAAATTCCACTAAATGTTCCGGTGAAACGGCCAAACGGCAAATAATTGTTTTGCTCTTTTGTTTTATTTGTTACTAACCGTCCTATCTGGAAAATTTTTTGTAGTAATACTACAATTCCCTCCGCTAACAACCGGGGATGGGGTTTTGTCCGCCAGTCTGCGCGGGCCCCGGAACAAATAATCACAGTCAAACTAGGCACTTGCGGCAATCAATTGCGCCGCTTTCCTCACCGTCATATTCGAGTAAAGATTCACAAACTTTGCATTTACGCCAACAAAGTTGGTGAATTGGCGGAACCAAGAAAAAAAGGAAGCTTTTTTTTGCTCGCGCTGTAGTTTGCCCGCGTACCGATTTTTGAGAAATAGACCGACTCGACGTCGCCTAATTCGCCGAGGAGCACTTGATGCACGAAGATACCGATAACCTCGAAACGCAGGAGTGGCTGGACGCGCTGCAAGCGGTTATCCGCTATAGCGGCAAAGAACGCGCAGCCTTCCTCCTGAAGCAGCTGTCTGACCGCGCTACCGATGTAGGCGTACAATTGCCTGCAGCAATCACCACTCCCTATCGCAACTCCATTCCGCCCAATGCGGAAAAGCGTATGCCTGGCGACTTATTTATGGAGCGCCGCATTCGCTCCCTGATTCGCTGGAATGCCCTGGCGATGGTGGTACGTGCCAACCAGAATGACGATGGCCTCGGTGGCCATATTTCCAGTTTCTCCTCTGCGGCGACACTCTACGATGTGGGCTTTAACTACTTCTTCCGTGGCAATGAGGGGGAGGAGCGTGGCGACCTGATTTTCTTCCAGGGCCACAGCGCACCGGGTATTTATGCCCGTTCCTACCTGGAAGGGCGCTTCGATGAAGAGCAGCTGGACAACTTCCGTCGCGAAGTGAACGGCAATGGCCTGTCCTCTTACCCGCACCCCTGGCTGATGCCAGAGTACTGGCAGTTCCCCACGGTCTCCATGGGATTGGGGCCGATCCAGGCGATTTACCAGGCGCACATTATGCGCTACCTGTCTGCCCGCGGCCTGTCCCCGCGCGGCGATCGCAAAGTGTGGGCTTTCCTTGGTGACGGTGAGTGTGACGAGCCGGAAACCCTGGGCGCAATTTCCCTGGCCGGCCGCGAGCAACTGGAAAATCTGGTGTTCGTGGTTAACTGTAACCTGCAGCGTCTGGACGGCCCGGTACGCGGCAACGGCAAGATCGTGCAGGAGCTGGAAGGCGTATTCCGAGGTGCCGGTTGGAATGTTGTCAAAGTACTCTGGGGCCGCCTTTGGGATCCGCTGCTGGAGAAAGATGACAAAGGCCTGTTGCAGAAAGTCATGGACGAAGTGGTCGATGGCGAGATGCAGAACTTCAAGGCCAACGGCGGCGCTTATACCCGTGAGCACTTCTTCGGCAAATACCCGGAGTTGCTGGAGCTGGTTAAGGATATGTCCGACGATGAGATTATGAAGCTTAATCGTGGCGGCCACGATCCTTACAAGGTATACGCAGCTTACGCAGCGGCGATGGCCCACAAAGGCCAGCCCACCGTGATCCTGGCCCAGACCGTTAAAGGTTACGGCTTAGGCTCCGCCGGTGAAGCGGCGATGGATACCCATTCTGTGAAGAAGCTGGACCTGGATTCCCTCAAGCGTTTCCGCGATCGCTTTGCCATTCCGCTCACCGATAAAGAGCTGGAGGAGGTCCCTTACTACCGCCCATCTCCGGACAGCCCGGAAATGAAATATATGGCGGAGCGCCGCAAGGCCCTGGGTGGTCCGGTTCCCCGTCGCCCGGTTGAGTGCCCGAAACTGGAAGTTCCCGGTCTCGATGCCTTCAGCGCACTGACCAAAGGCTCCGGTGAGCGCGAAATCTCCACCACCATGGCATTTGTCCGCGCTATCGCGGCCTTGGTGAAAGACAAGAATATCGGCAAGAACATCGCGCCGATCGTTCCCGATGAAGCCCGTACCTTTGGTATGGAAGGTCTGTTCCGCCAGCTGGGTATCTATTCCTCCCAGGGGCAGCGCTACACCCCGGTGGATCACGGCCAGATCATGTATTACAAGGAAGATAAGAAAGGCCAGGTGCTGGAAGAGGGCATCAACGAAGCCGGTGCCATGTCCACCTGGATGGCGTTGGCCACGGCTTACAGCAACCACGGCGTGCCGATGGTGCCTTTCTATATCTACTACTCCATGTTCGGTTTCCAGCGTATCGGCGACCTGGCCTGGGCCGCTGGCGATATGCAGGCGCGAGGCTTCCTGATCGGTGCCACTGCTGGCCGTACCACCTTGAACGGTGAGGGTCTGCAGCACCAGGATGGCCACAGCCACGTACTGTCCTCCACTATCCCCAACTGCCGCAGCTACGATCCGGCTTACGGTTATGAGCTGGCGGTGGTTATGCAGCGCGGCTTGAAAGAGATGTACGAAGAGCAGAAGAACCTCTTCTACTACATCACTATCGAGAACGAAAACTACCTGCAGCCGGAAATGCCTCAGGGCGTGGAAGAGGGCATTATTCGCGGTATCTACAAGCTGCAGTCCAATGTCAAGAAAGGGGCCAAGGGCAAAGCGGCGAAGAAACATGTACAGCTGATTGGTGGCGGTACTATTTTGCGCGAAGTACTGGCAGCGGCGGATATCCTCGCCGACCAGTTCGGTGTGACCTCCGATGTCTGGAGCCTCACCTCCGCTGTGGAATCGGCCCGTGAAGGCCAGGATGTGGCGCGCTGGAATATGCTGCACCCGGAAGCCGAACCGCGCAAAGCCTGGATCACTGAGCAGTTCGAAGGCAATACCTCCCCGGTTATCGCCTCTACCGATTACATCCGTTCCTATGTGGAGCCACTGCGCGAATTTATCGACGGTGAACTGACCACCCTGGGTACCGATGGTTTCGGCCGCAGTGACAGCCGCGAGCAGCTGCGTCGCTTCTTCGAAGTGGATCGCAACTACGTGGTAATTGCCGCACTGAACGGCTTGGCCAAGCAGGGCGTTATTGATGCGAAAGAGGTTGCGGAAGCAATCGTGAAGCTCAATATCGACGCCGAAAAAGTTAACCCGCGCATCAGCTAAGAGAAGGCAGAACTCCTATGGCAAAACAAGTCATTAAAGTGCCTGATCTCGGTGGTGCCGATCAGGTGGATGTGATTGAAATTTCTGTTGCTGTCGGCGATACCGTCGCGCAAGAGGATTCACTGATTGTGGTGGAGGGCGATAAAGCCTCCATGGATGTGCCAGCCCCAGTGGCTGGCAAAATCCTCAGCATCAGCGTGAAAGAGGGCGATAAAGTCTCCGAAGGCGATGTGATTGGGGAGATAGAAACCGATGTGGCGGAAGCGCCGGCAGAGGAGCCCGCTGCGGCCCCTGCCAAGCAAGAAGCTGCACCCGTTGCGGAGCCTGTGGCTGAAGCCCCTGTGGCAGCGCCGAGCGGCGAGCCGAAAGAGGAAACGATCCAGATCCCGGATCTGGGCGGTGCCGATGCAGTTGATGTGATTGAGATCAGTGTGCAGCCCGGTGATGCGGTCGAAGAGGGCGACTCCCTGATTGTGGTGGAAGGCGATAAAGCCTCTATGGATGTGCCTTCCCCCAGCGCCGGTACCGTAGTTTCTATCGCGGTAAAAGAAGGCGATAAGGTTTCCACGGGTGACACCCTGGGCGTATTGAAAGTAGTTGCTGCAGGCGCCGCCGAGCCTGCGGCTCCAGCTGCAGCCCCTGCAGCAACAGCGCCTGCCGAGAGCGCGCCACTGCAGGCATCTGCGTCTGTTGAGCCCCCGGCAGTGCCGCAGAAAGACTATCAGCTGGAGCGCAACCTCACCGCAGCAGCCCAGGTTTACGCCGGCCCCGCCGTGCGCAAACTGGCCCGCGAGTTGGGTGTTACCTTGAATAAGGTGAAGCCTACCGGCCCGCGCAACCGGGTATCCAAGGACGATCTGCATAATTACATCCGTGAGCAGGTGAAGAAAGCTGAAAGCGGCGGGGTTGGTGTCGGCGGTGGAATCGGTATCGCCAAGATGCCGGATATCGACTTCAGCCAGTTTGGCCCGGTGAATGTGGAGCCGATGAGCAAGATCCACAAGATTACCGCAGCCAACATGTCGCGCAACTGGCTCAATGTGCCTCACGTCACCCAGTTTGACGATGCGGATATCACAGAGCTGGAAACCTTCCGCAAGTCCATGAAGGCCGAGGCGGAGAAGCGCGGAGTGAAGCTCACTCCAGTGCCTTTCCTGCTGAAAGCGGTAGCTGCGGCCCTGCGTGCAGAGCCCAACTTTAATGTGTCCCTGCACAACGATGGCGAGCACATTGTGCGCAAGGACTATGTGCATGTGGGTATGGCAGTAGATACACCCAAAGGTTTAATGGTGCCGGTTATCCGCGATGTGGATAAGAAAGGCCTGTACGAGCTGGCGGCAGAGGCCACTGAAATGGCTCTGAAAGCCCGCGATGGCAAGCTGAAGCCCAACGAGATGCAGGGCGCCTGCTTTACCATTTCCAGTTTGGGGGCTATCGGCGGCACCGGATTTACCCCGATCGTCAATTCTCCGGAAGTTGGTATCCTCGGTGTTTCCAAGCTGGCGATGAAGCCGGTGTGGAACGGCAAGGACTTTGAGCCTCGCCAAATGTTGCCCTTGGCGCTTTCCTACGATCACCGCGCAGTAAATGGCGGAGATGCCGGACGCTTTATGACTTACTTGGTCAGCGTGCTGGCAGATGTGCGCAGACTGTTGCTGTAATTACCAGCGAGTTAAAGTCAGTAAAAAAAAGCGGCCAATCGGCCGCTTTTTTTATAGTCAGGACTAAGGAGCCTCTAAATAACTCCGTGATGCCTCTGGCATGCAGAGCGGTTCACAATCAAGGCGCGGCTTCGCAGGAATGTCTAGACCTTTCAAGAAGTCGCAACGCGGAGTGTGAATCGCTCTGTAAGCCCCAAAGGGCGGGCCTTGAAGGCCGCATCTGCTGCGTTGCAGCTCTTGCAAAGGGCTAGGGCCATTCGCGGCGAGCTGCGCCTAACATCTGCAGCCTTCAAGACCCGCAGAGGCATTACGGAGTTATTTAGAGGCTCCCTACATTCCATATAAGTAAGTTAGCCTTTAAGTGGAAATGAAATATTCGCCGCAAAAAACATCAATAAGATGATTTACGCGCAAATCGATTCTGGGTTGCTGGCTGCTAATGCCTCGGCAGCTAGACTCACAGAGAGGCTACTATCATCGCAGCACTGAAAATTTGAGGTGTCGGATTATGGGACCTACAAGGAAATTCGCGTTGCCGCTTGTGGCGGTATTTGCGATGCAGGGCTGCTTGTTTTTGCCTGCGGACGAAGTGGAGGGTGAAGACCCTTTCTTTTATGAGGCAGAGGCTGCCGGACAAAGCGCCAGCTTTGTGGAAGTCGGCAGTAACCACACAAAATACCCACAACCCCTTACCGCCAAAAGCGAATGCGAGGCGGTGGATTGCGTAGATAGCTTGCAGGACTCCATGGCCTGGTTTTTCCCTATATTGCGGGTTTACTAACGACTGTAGCTGAGCCTAGTGTGGAGCTGTTGCGAAATAGCCGGATCTAAAAGTGCGTGGACTCTGTCCGCGCGGTGCTGATACGGAGCGCTACCATGCAAAAGTTTGCGATATTTATTTCTGCCTTGTCGATGGGTGTATTCCTTGAGGGTTGTGGAACTCCCGATACGCGCAATCAAGTGGTTTATCCCGTAAGCCCGCCAATTCCCCGCCATGCGGAATACCGGGGTTATCCCTCTTCTCACTCTTCTCATTCCTCCCATGTGCCAGATGCGCCTGCGTCTCCAGCAAGCTGCCCGGGGGATTCTGAGGAGCTGGCGCCGGGTTCTATTTGTCCACCCAGTGCCCGTTGTTTTGACATTTCCGGTGGAAGGCGTTGTATTTCCTATGAAAATTAGCGTTGTTTTTTTTCTTATTCTTGTAGCGCAGTCCCTGGCGGGCTGCGTGGCTGACGGTTTCGGTTATGACTTAACCGGCACGGCAACTTACTACACCTACAAAACCACTCCGGTGCCACCGGATGAACTTACTGCATTCCCGCGTTTTTGCCTGGCCGGTGATCCCTATATGGGAAGTCTCGATAACTGCATTGCCGAGGGTGTGCACTGCTATCAACTGGACACCGGTGATTGGTGTGAAGGACCTTACTCACCGTTTGAGTTGAGTTACAGTTTCTACTGACCAAGTAATTTTCCGCTAGTGCCGCTTTTTGAGCCGGTGCGAAATGGTGGTATGGGGGCACGTAGTTTATTTTGACTCCATTGTTTTTTCCTAAGTGGAGTAAAAATTAAGACTGGATCGTTTTATTTTGGGATGCCGATTTAAACAGGTTTAATAATGAGGGGTGCCAATAGAAGCTGGATGCGAAATGTAATTGTCGCAGTGGATCAGCTAGGAAATGCTATTGCCGGTGGTAATCCCGATGCAACAATATCGGCACGCTGTGGGTATTTTTCCAGAGTGACGGAAACCCGTTTTCGCCACTATTGGAGATTTTTGGAGCGGGTGATTAATTACACCTTGATGCCAATAGATGGGCCGGATCACTGTTACCAGTCTTATCTGTGGGATCGCGCTGAGAAACACGAAGAGGGCAGTGACTATATGCGAGCCCTTCTGGGGGTGATCGTTATTATTTTTTGTGTTCCCATGGGGTTATTGATTCGGGTTTATGTAATTTTATTTCCGAGAGCCCGCTGGAAAAAGGAAACGCGCAAATAGAAAAAAGCCCGGGCGCATAGCATTTATGCGCTCGGGCTAAGCGGGGTTAAGTGTTAGCTACTTGCTCCAGAGGTAAGTTACTCTCCTGGCTATCTGTAGTGCGGGCAGCTGATAGTTTGCCGCCGGCAATCTTGCGCAGGGCAACATAAAATACTGGAGTGAGGAACAGGCCAAACAGGGTTACACCGATCATGCCGGTAAATACGGTAATGCCCATGGCATTGCGCACTTCAGCGCCAGCGCCGCCGGCCAATACCAGTGGAACAACACCGGCAATAAAGGCGACTGAAGTCATAATGATAGGGCGCAGACGCAGGCGGCAGGCTTCCAGTGCAGCCTCGACAGTACCTTTGCCTTCCATTTCCAGTTCGCGAGCAAATTCCACGATTAAAATAGCGTTCTTACAAGCGAGCCCCATCAGTACAACCAGCCCGACTTGAACAAATACATTGTTGTCGCCGCCAGTAGCCCAGACACCGAATAGTGCAGCCAGCAGACACATGGGCACGATCAGGATCACCGCCAGTGGCATTACCCAGCTTTCATAGAGGGCGGCCAGCACCAGGAATACCAGTAGTACTGCGAGAGGGAAAACCACCATAGCGGCATTGCCCTGGTTGACCTGCTGGAAGCTGAGGTCGGTCCACTGGATTTGCATGCCCGGAGGCAGGGCTTGGCTGGCAACCTGCTCAACCGCTGCCAGTGCCTCGGAAGAGGACAGCATGCTGGGATCGGACTGCCCCATCAGGTCGGCTGCCGGATAGCCGTTGTAGCGGATTACCGGGTCGGGTCCGTAACTCTGGCGCAGGGTCACCATGGTGCTGATGGGCACCATCTCCCCATTCATATTGCGGGTGTAGAGATTATCGAGATCCTGCACTTCATCGCGGAAGGGTGCATCAGCCTGGGCAACGACCTGGTAGGTGCGGCCGAAAAGGTTGAAGTCGTTGATATACATAGAACCGAAGTAGAGCTGCAGGGTGCCGAACAAGTCGTCCATGCGCACACCTTGAGCCTTGGCCTGTAGTCGATCCACTTCCGCATCCATCTGCGGCACATTGGCCTGGTAGGAGCTGAAGGGGTAGCTAAGGCCACTGGCTTGGCTCAGGGCACCAGCCAACATATTGGTGGCGTTTTGCAGTTCACCGTAGCCGGCACCGCGACGGTCCTGAACATAGAGGGAGTAGCCGGAGCCGGCACCCAGGCCGAAGATGGGCGGCGGCATAAAGGTCATGGCAAAGCCTTCCTTGATCTGTGAGATCTTGCCATTTAGCTCCGCAGCAATTTCCTGGGCACTGCGCTCGCGCTCATCGAAATCGTCGAACAGGATAAATACGGTGCCCACGTTAGGGGTGTTGGTTCTTTGCAGCGCATTGAAGCCGACAAAGGCCGCGGCGTTGGCAACACCTTCTGTTTCCAGGGCCAATTCACTTACGCGGCGAGCAACTTCCTCGGTGCGGTCCAGGGAGGCACCTTCCGGCAGGCGGATACTGCCCACCAGGTAAGTTTTATCCTGAACCGGAATAAAGCCGCCGGGTACCTGTTGGAACAGGGCGAAAGTACTGCCGAGCAATATCAGGTAAACCCCAAACACGATACCTCGACGCTTGAGGCTGCCACCCACGATCCGCTGGTAACGCTCGGAGTTGCGCTGGAAGAAGCGATTGAACGGGCGGAATATCCAGCCGAACAAACGCTCAATAATACGCGCTGGCAAATCTTGTTTGGCGCCGTGGGGCTTCAGTAGGGTCGCCGCCAGAGCCGGAGATAGAGTCAGAGAGTTGATCGCGGAGATTATGGTGGCGATAGCAATGGTGGTAGCGAACTGGCGGTAGAACTGGCCGGTGATACCATCCAGAAATGCCATGGGCACAAATACTGCACAGAGCACCAGGCTGATCGCGACAATCGGACCACTCACCTCGCGCATGGCCTGGTGGGCAGCGGCTAAAGGCGTTAGTCCCTCCTCGATATTCCGCTCGACGTTTTCCACCACCACAATGGCGTCATCGACCACGATACCGATGGCCAGCACCATAGCGAACAGGGTCAGGGTGTTGATTGAGAAGCCCAGCATCAACAGCACTGCAAAGGTGCCGACAATAGATACCGGCACGGCCAGCAGCGGGATCAGTGAAGCGCGCCAGGTTTGCAGGAACAGGATAACTACCAGAACCACGAGCAGTACGGCTTCCAGTAGGGTCTTGATCACTGAACTGATGGAGGTGCTCACAAAAACCGTGGGGTCGTATGCGACTTCCCACTTGAGGCCTTCCGGGAACTGGTCATCCAGTTCAGCCATTTTCTCCCGTACCGCCGCAGAAACCTCCAGTGAGTTTGAGCCGGGGGATTGGAAAATAGGGATGGCGACAGCCTGGCGGCCGTTAAGTAGGGCGCGCAGGGAGTCCTGGGAAGAGGCCAGCTCTACACGGGCCACATCTCTCAGGCGGGTGATCTCGCCATTATTGCCGGTCTTGAGTACAACATCACCAAACTCCTCTTCGCTTTCCAGGCGGCCTTTGGCGTTAATGGAAATCAGGAAGTCGGAGCCGTTGGGCATCGGCGAGGCGCCGATCTGGCCGGCGGAAACCTGCACGTTCTGCTCGCGTACGGCGCTGACAATATCGGCGGCAGTAACTCCGACTGCGGCGGCTTTCTGCGGGTCCACCCACAAGCGCATGGCATAGTCACCGGAACCGAATACGGCGGCGAGGCCCACGCCGGGTATGCGCGATAGCTCATCGCGGATATGCAGCACGGCGTAGTTGCGAATATAGGTAGCGTCGAGGCTGTCGTCCGGTGAAATCAGGTGTACCGCCATCATCAGGTTTGGTGACTGCTTCTGGGTGGTAACCCCCTGTAGGCGCACATCTTCGGGCAGGCGCGGCAGGGCCTGGGACACGCGGTTTTGTACCTGTACCTGGGCTTGGTCCGGGTCGGTGCCCAGCTCAAAAGTAACGTCCAGGGTCAGGGTGCCGTCACTGCCAGCCACTGACTTCATGTAGATCATATTCTCCACGCCGTTAATCGCTTCCTCCAGCGGCGTGGCAACAGTTTCCGAAATCGTCTTGGGGTTGGCGCCAGGGTAGCGGGCACTTACTTGCACGCTGGGTGGCACAACCTCGGGGTATTCGCTGACCGGCAGTGAGGGAATACTGATCAGGCCCACAACGAAAATAATGATCGACAACACGGATGCAAAAATCGGTCTGTCGACAAAGAAACGGGAAAAATTCATATACTGCTACTCCGAGAGCGACTTAGTCAGCCGCTCGGATTCCATTGATAGGATTAGCTGAATGTATGGGCTCACCTCGGCAAGCCCCTTGCTCTTTGTTTAGTGGCCGGCGACTTGGGTCGCCTTTACCTGCACCTGCATGGCCACCATTTCCGGTGCGACGGGCATGCCTGGGAAGAAAATCTTTTGCAGGCCATTTACCACAATTTTCTCGCCGGGCTCCAGGCCGCTGCGGATAACCACCAGGTCACCTTGGCGTGGACCAGCGACTACAGGGCGCTTTTCGGTGATATTGCTGTCGTTGACGATGTAGACATAGCGACGGTCCTGATCGGTAAGAACCGCTTTGCTATTGATTAAAACTGCCTGTGAAACCTCTTCAATCGGCATTTCTACCCGGGCAAATTGGCCCGGTCTAAAAAAGCCGTCCCTGTTGCTAACCACAGCGCGGAACTGAATAGTGCCGGTATGGCTGTTCAGGCGGTTATCAATAAAGTCCAACTCCCCATTGTGTGGATAGCCTTGCTCACCGGCGAGGCCTACGCGCACAGCAGGTTTTTGTCCGCTATTAAGTAAGTCGCGGCCCTTAGCAAAAGTCTGCTCATCGCTTTCGAAATATACATACATGGGGTCGACAGAGACCAGCGTTGTCAGCAGGGTGCTGTCGGCATTGGCGAGGTTGCCTTGAGTAACCAGGGCGCGGCTTACTCGGCCACTAATTGGCGCTTTAACTTCCGTGTATTGAAGGTCCAGTTGGGCATTGTCCAGTGCTGCCTCGGCGGCGCTGAGGGCTGCTCGAGCTGAATCTCGCGAAGCGATCCGCCGATCGTATTCTTCGCGTGAGATGGCTTTGCTGTTGAGTAGCTGTTTTGCTCGGCCGGCTTGCTTCTCGCTATAGGAAAGATCGCTGCGAACCCGAGCCAGGTCTGCGCGGGCGGCGCGTTCGCGGGCCTGGTAAGGGCGGGGGTCAATGGTGAACAGGACATCACCCTGCTTCACCAGAGTTCCCTCGGCAAACGAAACCTTATCGATATAACCGCTAACCCGTGGGCGCAGTTCAACGGTTTCCGGGGCTGCCACACGGCCGGTAAAGCTACGCCACAAGGTCGTTGCTCCTGAAGTTACCTGAGCGACCTCCACTGCAGGGGGGGGAGGCTGATGACCGCTTGGTTCACCACTATTGCAACCGGCGAGTACCAGTGCGGATACGCCGAATAAAACCGTCGTTAATTTTCTTACCATTACGCGTGTACTCCCTTTGCTACCGAGGGGGAAGGGCTGTTGGGTGCTTCTCCCAGTAAGGGCGTAACTCTAGCGGTGGTCTGTATAGCTGCGGTATCCGGGAACTGTTAATTGATTGCCTATTTCTACTTAAGGGGTGCTTTTGGTTTAGAGGGATCACATTATGATAGATGTGCAAAAAACTGGATATATAACTAGTTATCGCAAAAGGTGATTAAGATATTCTAGTAACTGTAGGGCTATTAATTGGTTATGGTTACCTATTACTGCACAGTGATTGCCCAATCCTGCAAACTTGCACGGAGATTGCCTAAAACTCCGTATACTGTGGGCCACTTCATTTTGAGTCGTGGAATTGATACGGGCGCAAGGGGAGAGTATGAGCATTGAGAACAGAGCGGAATTCAAGTCTGCTGCCGTAGATATGGAGTCTCTACGGCAGAAACTGATTGCCTCGCTGATGCGGCAGGCCCCTGAGCAGGGGTTAAATGAAACGGCACTGGGCGGCCTGTCTTTGATCCGTTGTAACGAGTCCGGGGCCTGTGCGGCAACGGTGTATACCCCATCCCTGAGCTTTATTATTCAGGGTCGCAAGACCTTGGAGCTTGGAGATAGGGAGATCACCTATATGTCACTCAGCTACCTGGCGACCTCTGTACATTTGCCTATCCTTGGGCGGGTTGAAGATGCAACCCAGGAAACACCATTTCTTGGGGTGAAGATAACGATTGACCCACAAGAAGTTGCAGATCTGGTTCTGGAGTTGGGGGATAAGGCTCCTGGAATTGAGGCGGGGTACGACTGCCCGGAAGTTAGCTGTGGGCTGTGCCTGACCAAAATGGACTACGGCATGTTGGATGCGCTTAACCGACTAGTCTCTCTGCTGGATAGCCCCAGAGATGTACCCATATTGGCTCCTCTCGCGCGGCGTGAAATTATCTATCGTGCTTTAATGGGGGAGATTGGCGCAAAGATGCGCAAATTCGCCATGGCTGATAGCCAGGCAAACCGCGTATCGCGGGTGATTGAGGTACTCAAGGACCGTTTCTCAGAGCCGCTGCGTATTAGCGACTTGGCCGGCCAGGCCAATATGAGTGAGTCGTCCCTCTATCACAGCTTCAAGCAGATCACCCGCATGTCCCCGTTGCAGTTCCAGAAAAAGCTGCGCTTACATGAGGCGCGACGCCTGATGTTGACCGAGGGGCTGGAAGCGGCTTCCGCCAGCTATAGGGTTGGCTATGAGAGTCCCTCTCATTTCAGTCGTGAATACAGCCGCATGTTTGGTCTTCCGCCCCGAGCCGATGTGATTAAATTGCGCGGTGAACAGCGGGTCCCAGCTTAATTTGAAACTGGGTTGCCCTGCTTCAAAACAAACAGGCTGCACCATCCCTCGGGACTGATATCGCCCTCCACAACCAGGCAGGCATTGGGGGGCTCAAAAAGCTGGCAGTCCACGCATTTTTTCCCATCCTTGGGAGTATCCTGGTAATTTACTTTGTCTTTTTGCGCTTTGATTTGTGCCTGTGCCGAGGGCGCTGCAATAAATGTGGCAGGAATTAAAAGTAGCGATGTTCCTGAAAGCTTAAGAAAGTGGCGACGGGAGTTGTCTAGAGGCTTTTCCATAAATGAACGCCTGAATGATGAAAAAAAGTTTCTGGCATTCAGGTTAGCTGGCGAAGAGAGTTTTGCTCAAATTAAAGGCTTTGTTTTAAGCGGTAATTTTATTCTATTTGTTAAATTGGAGGCGGCGCCATAACGGCGCCGTCTGTTTTTACTTCTTTTACTTGGTTACGCGTATTTTAGCTACAGATTTATCTCCGCTGCGAGATACGACCCGAACCTTTAAGCCGTAAGGTGTGATAGCGCGGCCGGCATCTGGTATTTCTTCGCTGCTATAGCTCCGGGTGTCATTAAACAATGGGTAGCGGCGGTTGTGAGTGTCACTTAAGAGTATGCCGTAGTCCTCGAGTAAATCCAGAACCATGTCGTCGGCTCTTTCGATGTTAAATGTGGCATCGTGAACCTGATAGCGGGTACTGGCAACGGAATCATCACTCCATCTCAATACATTTTGGTCGGCATCAACAACTCCGAGGAAGCCGTTTCCTGGGTGTACGCCAACCCAGTTATTATCGTAGCTGGAATCTACGTACCAAACCAAGAGGCCTTCTGTGAAAGTGAGCATCTCGCCGGCTACATTGACATGTGCCAATCCGGCATCAACGCCGCGATGCGTACGCCATTCGAGTAAGTAGTAGTGATCGTGCTCGAGATAGCCTGGGTTTCGGCTAAAGCCTGCAAGGCTAAAGTTGCCATCAGTTTCAGCATCATCGAAAAGGAATGTTGTGTCATCAATTTCGATGCTGATGTCATCGGCAAAAAGACCTGAATTCGCTACAGCGCCATCAGTAATATAGGCAAGTGAAAGGCTAATTTCTTGCCCGGCGTAAGCGCTTAGATCGAATGCAACGTCAATCCAGCCCTCGGAGCTACCAGTAATACCATTACCTGGGTTGGTGCCGTTGGGGTTGGTATCTGTAGTTACTGAACCAGGAATGGAGACAAAGCCATCACCGGAATCTACCATGATCGCGGCGTAATCCCAATCCAGCTCAATGTCGTACCAAGCTTTGAAAGAGAGGCTTGCTGTTTCTGCATTGCTCAGATCAACAGATATTGTCATAGAGTTTTGCAGGTTGTTGCCGCTACCGCTGAAGTAGGCGTATTCCCCACTGCTGGGTTCGGTAACTATTTCTTGTTTTGCTGGTAGGTCAATTCGGACTGCATCGTTATTGGTCCCCTTATTAACCGCTTCATCGAGTAGCAACTCGATACCGCGGCGAGGAATTTCATCTAGTGCAATAGTTTCACCATGAAGCCAGTTCCCACCATGGTTGTGTTGCAGGTATTCCTTGGCATAGGCAGAGAAGCCGGTGGGCTCTGAACCCGGAATAATACCGGCCCAGCTACCACTGGACATAATGGACCAGGAGGAGACGGGTTCACCGCGACCGCTACCATCGGTATCGTATTCATCGGGCAAGCCCAGGTCATGGCCGTATTCATGGCTGACAACCCCTGCAGCGGCGTCCGCCGGCTGAATGGTGTAATCATAAGCAGCCATAGTGCCGCCCCAGTAATCTACCTCCGCAGTAGTTCCTTCAAGTGAATAGACTCCGCCAAGGTTCCAGCGGTGAGACCAAATGGCGTCTTCACCCAGTTGCCCGCCACCTGCTTCTTCACCAACCGAGGAGTGGAAGATCATGATGTGGTCTACCAAACCATCTGCTTCCCAAAAATCGCCATCACCATCCAAGTCGTAACGGTCTTCAATATCAAAATCTGACAGGTTTACTGTGGGGTCGGCAGCTGCAGCTTCCAGGGCCTCACGAATTAGGGAGCGAGCATCACCATCAGTGTTATTGCCGTAAAAAGCTGCTGGTTGGCTGGCCATATACCAACCTGCTACAGAGCCTTCAACAGAGTAGCTGTTACCGGATTGCTGCCAGTAAAACTGTTGCATGGATAGCATGTTTTCCCCACTGGGGCCTTCAAAGCCGTTTTGGGAGAAAAGTAAGTCAGCGTAATGTTCAGCGGCGTAATCCGCGTAGTACATATCACTTTCCCCGGGCTCGATGCTGTTATGGGGAAAATCGGGGAACTCCATCAAAATAGCGAGAACCCGTGCAGTTTGGGCTTCACCGTCGTAGCTCTCTAGTTGAATGTTTCTAGGGTGGCGGCTGCCATGGTTGCGGTGAAGGGAACCTTTGCCCCTTTTAAGCCGGGGGTGATGTTTTCCACGGGCATCGCGCATCATCGTTACGGTATCGCTGGAAAGATCTTGAGCCCCATTAATGCTATGGGTGGCCCGCTCTTTTAAGTAAGTTCTTAAAGTACGTTCAGCTTCTGCAATAGAGGCATCTTGGCTGATGCGCCCAGAGCGCTTGAGCATATCAATTAATTTGGCTTCATTGGCAATGACCAAGTCAACTTGATCACCACCTTTTTGATGTGAATTAATCGCCTGGGCATTGGCTGCCATCAGGCTCAGTGCAAGTGTGCTGGCGGAGAGCAAACTATTTATTTTTAACATAGTCCCTTCTTGTGCGTTTCGAGATAAATTAAAGCTAGTATCGAAACCTGACCCAAATAGAATTTTTTATAGTAGCCAGATTTCGAACTTTGGTAGCTTGGTTTTTTTATTGTCAGCTACAAAGGAATGACGTTTTTGTAGGAGTTGGCCGCAATATTTTTGTGGGGGGCGGAGTAATTTTACACCTTAGTATTACTTTTACGTGATTTTATAGTGTTTTTTAAAAGTAAAAACTCATTAGTTTATCAATAACAGGGGGTTGATAATGTAAGGTGTTGCTCACTTATGTGTTTTGGTTTTCCAGGGCATCCAAAGGCAAATCTGTAAGCCTCCATTAGGGCGGTTTAAAAGCTGAATATGTCCATCATGCGCATCAATGATTTCTCTACATAGAGCTAATCCCAAGCCTACGCCTTGCTCTTTTGTTGAGAAGAAGGGGAGTAGTGCCTGCTCAAGTACTTTCTCACTCATCCCGCAGCCTCGGTCGGAAAGTACTAGCTTCTGTCCAAAACTGTCGGTGCTAACTTCAAGTTCAATATCTTTGCTGTCGCTACCAGCTTCTCGTGAATTCTTAATTAGATTTAGTAGGGCTTGCTCTATTTGGATGGGGTCAAAGTAGCCGGGTTCATCTGGCAGGCTTCCCTTAAGGGAAAAAGCTTGAATTGGCATTATGCGATTGACTAGCTCCTGCCAGCTAATAGTCTCACAGCTTGGAGCGGGAAGTTTGGCAAAAGAGGCGTATCCCTGAGTGAACTCTGTCAGGTGTTTACAGCGGTCTGCAATAATATCGAAAACCTTCTCCAAGGCCTGTTCTTTTCCAGGTTTTGTTACCAGCATTTTTCCAGAATGCGCGAGTGATGAAATTGGGGCTAGAGAGTTATTCAGCTCATGGCTGATCAAACGGATAACTTTTTTCCAAACTTCTACTTCTGCACGAGTTAGCTCACGGGTCATTTCGCGTAAAACGATTAGTCGGTGTTTTTGTGTGTTTAAAACAAAAGTACTGTTTCCGATATGCATGGAGTGGGGACCATTGATGTCGGCATAATTAAACAGTCCATTCTTCCAACTGTTAATGGCGCTGGCAATTTCTTTGGGACTCTTGGATAAAAGCTTCTGTAATAGTAGTCCTTGTATTGGCCTTCCATTGTTAAGAAGTTGCTTGGCACTACTGTTTGAATAAATAATACGATCGTTTTGATCCACCAGTAGAAGAGCTTGGGGTGATGTTTGGATAACCGTATCCAAAAGGAGTTCCCGTTGATAAATATGGGCACGTTCCTTGCGTAAGTGTTCCCCTATCTCGTTATAGAGAATTGTTATTTGTCGGAGTTCACTATCCTTGGGATGTACTAGGGAGATTGAGAAATCGCCGTCACGGAAATTTAGCAGGCCGTTTTGTAATGATTTCAGGGTGCTAGTTAGGGGGGCAATTATAAGGCGAACCAGTACAATTAATAACGGCAATGAAATGATAAGTCCCGCTGACCAGGCGAGTGATGGGCTAAAACCAGCCCGAGTACCGAGCCAGGATATGGTAATACCGGCGACTAAGGGAATGGCCGCTGTTGCAATAAGGCGGCCTTCAAGTGAAAAATATTTCGACATCAATAGGGTATACCGTGTTTTTCCAGGCGGCGGTATAGTGCTTGGCGGCTCATGCCGAGTTCTCGCGCAGCCTGGGCAATAATGCCATTGCAGTTGGATAGTGTCTCTTGTAGCAACTCGCGGCTGGGCTCAAAACTCACTTCCACTTTATCGGTTGTCATTTGCTCAGGAAGTGCCAGGACGGCTTCATCGATAGTATCCTCCTGACTTAGGACGGCCGCTCGCTGCATAACATTTTGCAGCTCCCGTACATTGCCGGGCCAATGATAGCGAGTAAGGGCATTTAATGCTTGAGGAGATAGTTTTTTGGAGTTGCTACTTTCTGCGAGGAAGCTCATTGCGAGGGGGGCGATGTCCTCAGGGCGCTCATGCAGTGGCGGAAGGCGCAGCTCTATAACATTGAGTCGATAAAATAAATCCTGGCGAAACTTGCCTTCCTCGATAGCCTTGTGGAGATCTCTATTGGTAGCACTGATTACCCGAACTTTGGTTTTGCGGGTTTGGCTGCTGCCTAAACGCTGGAATTCCCCGGTTTGTAGTACGCGCAGTAGTTTCACCTGGCCACTGGGTGACAGCTCGCCAATCTCATCGAGAAATAGGGTGCCGCCATTGGCGGCTTCAAACCTGCCCTCCCGTGCCCGATTGCCGGCGCCGGTATAGGCTCCAGGTTCGGCTCCGAACAGCTCTGCTTCCATCAGATCTTCTGGCAGTGCACCCACATTAACTTTAATAAAAGGCCCTTCTCTAGATGAAGAGTTTGCCTGGACAACTTCAGCAATCTTCTCTTTGCCGGCCCCATTTGGCCCTGTGATCAGGATGGGAACTTCAGATTTCGCTACTTGAGTGGCCATCTCCAACAGCTTTTGCATTTTATCGCTGCGGTAAATTATGCCTTGTAGTAAAAAGTCCTCCCGTAATTGGCTGCGAGCATTCAAAGCTTGTTGCTGGGATGCCTGCTGGCGCTTTTGTAATTCTCCCAGCTCCAATAAATTGTTTATTGTGGATATTAGTTTATTATCATCCCAGGGCTTACCCAGGTAATCAGCAGCACCAGCTCTGACTAACTCGACGGCCATTTCCAGTTGAGTCCAAGCGGTTAGCAGGATAATCGGAAGGTCCGGATTTATTTCCCGAATCGCAAAGAAGAGTTCTTTTCCCTCTTGTCCAGAGGTTGTATCAGCGGTGAAGTTCATATCCTGGATAACCAGGCTGACATCGCTGTTCTCTCGTAGCAGTTGTAGTCCGGCTTGAGGAGTAATCGCACAAAGTGGCTGCAAGTCATGCAGGGACAACAGGATCTCCAGGGCGGAAACGATACTGCTGTTGTCATCAATAATAAGTACTTTGTCCATAGTTTCTAAGACACGCTATTAAGGCGCCTATTATGCAATGTGTTGATGGCGAGGGGGAATGCTTGTGGCAGGTTTTCCCTGCCACAAATAGATCTGGAAGAGCTAGTGGCCGATATGTTGCTCGGCAGGTTTATGGTCGAAGCTGAGCACCCTAGCTAGCTGCCACTCTCCATCTACCTGTTTCCAGAGATGAGTGAACTGAGAAATTTCCCGTAAGACTTCAGATTTGTCGTCATTGATGCCGTAAAATCGATGGGTGCCAGATTGAATAGCGCCATAATGGTTGACTGGGTAGATTTTAGTGCTCTCGATTACCAATTCACGACGTGCACGAATACCACTTCCATTTTCACGCTGTTTACACATATTGGTAATGGCCTTGACAAACTCTTCTCCAGACTTTGCTGTTTGACCCCACTTGTCATGGTACATTTCAAAGTCATCGGTCACCAGGTTTTGTGCTTCTCTTAGATCACAATTATTGAATAATGCATCAAATAAGCGTTGGTCGGCTCTAGTAATTTGTTGTACAAGTTTTTCAGTTGCTATTGGACCAGCAATAACCGGATGTTTTTCAGCTTGTGAGGTGGGACTTAGAAAGGTTAGCCCCATAAAAAAGAAAGAAGATATTTTTTTAAACAAGATCAATGTCCCTATTGTTTTTTTACTGGGGAGTATGTCGACCGAATGTGGCAGATAAACCATGAAAATGAATGAGGAAAACTTTTACGTTATCTTGGGAGTGAGCAATTAGCTCACCCCCTAAAGGTTGTTGTTTAAATACTTCGGGTGGCTGTCGCCGGCGATATATTGGCTGCTCGTAGTGCTGGAGCAAGTGCAGCTACAAGGCTGACTAAGAGAACCAGTAGCGCACAAATAACTAGAGGTACAATTGTTAAAGTAGGCTGTGAGTAATCGCGAACCATATATTGATTGGCAATCAGTGCCGCTGCACTTCCCACTGCGATACCCAGGCTCGCTATCATTCCATTCTCTATAAGGAAATACCGGCTGATATTGGTACGGGTAGCGCCTAATGCACGTCTAACACCAATCTGCTTGGCCCTTTGATTAATCCAGAAAATGGTTAGACCTACAATGCCAAGAGCTACAATAAAGCTCAACATGGCTGCAACAATAGAAAGTACTTTAACCATCATATTGTCGATAGCATAGCTGCGCTTGACATACTTGGAGAGTGGTTCGACAGAGATTACTCGCTGAGGGTCTCGTTCAGAAAGCTTGTCAGCTAACACCTTCATTACTTCATCGCGTTTGCCTGGTTCAGTACGCACTATATATTTTGCATAACGCCTATTTTTTATTTCTGGGTAAAACATCACATTGCCAGCTTTGGACCATCCAACCCAGGCTCCCAGATGCCGCTCTACAACTCCGACTATTTCCATCGGTTCAGAGCTACCACCGGAGAAAATTGGCCGCCCTATAGGATCCTGATTGGGGTAGAACTTGTCAGCAAGTTGCTGGGTGATAATGACAACAGGTTTTTTTGTAGCCTCGTGAGAGTTGCTGGCCTGCATATCGGCTTCGGTAAAGTTACGACCTGCGACTAAATTTAAATTGAGGGTGTTAATAAAGTGTGGATCAACTTGATAGTAGTTGGCTCCTTCTCCGCCGATTTCCTGATTGGCTTTATTGTGATATACCGAAGACGATCCTGATTGCGATAGAGGGATTTGTTGAGTGATCGAAGCATCGACAACATTTGGAAGTTGACGGAGAATCCCCAAATCGGCTCGTACCGCCCCAATTGTGTCGTAGTCTTTTGGTATTGCCATGAATCCAATAGTAATAATGTTGTCGACATCGATTCCTGTGGGCCGGTTTATCTTTTCTACTCTATCTTGGATTATTATTGCTGTGTTGCTGATAATTGCCAGGGTTAAGCCAAGCTGAAGGGCAATCAGCAGTGCAGAAACTTTGTTGCGCCAGAGGGCGGACAGCATCGGTTTTAATTCAAGCATGGTCAGGCCTTACTGGGTTTTCAGGTAGATAGAAGGGTTGGTTTGACTGATCTTCAATGCTGGATAGAAACCTGCCAATAGGCTTGCGACAATAGCCAGGCCAATAGCCGCAACCATCATGACCCAATCCATAGTTGGGAGTGTGTCGATTTGGCCCATGGCCAGGTAGCGAATGCCGCTAAGGCCGAGTATGGCGAGAAAAATACCTGCTACTCCGCCGATGATTCCTATGGTTGCGCTTTCAATTAAGTGCTGGGTGAAAATCGCACTTCTACTTGCTCCCAAGGCGCGACGTACACCAGCTTCTGGTGCTTTGCGTAGAAATTTTGCCAACAATAATGCAACGGCATTGATAATACATACCAAGAGAAACGCCAAAGAAACCCACCCAAGAATGCGGTTGTCATCGCTGAGTACCTCATTGAGAACCAACCACTCAGATGGCTTACTCAAGGCAAACTTTAGTGGTCGCTCGAAACGTCCTTGAGCTTTCTCTTGCTGAATATAAGCGTGAAGAAAATTTTCGTACTGTGCTTTTTGTTCGCTAGTTGTAAGTTCAACCCAGTATTGAACCCAGAGATATTCACTCTGTATAAACTCTTCATATCCCTGCGGATCGGCATTGTCCCAGCCATTGGTGTTGCCCCAGCTGTGAATTTCCAACTTGCGGTGTAAGCCAAAGGGTATGAATAACTCTTCTACTGTATCAAACGGGCTGTTGTTGACATCATATACCTTTGGTGAGGGCTCCCAAGTGTCGATAACGCCCACTACCGTATAGGGTTCGTCGTTGAGTTTTATTGTCTTTCCAACGCTATTTTGACCAGAGAAAAGCTTGTCATTTGTCGGCTTGGAAAGCACAACTACTTGAGTAGGAGAGCTATCAGCAGACTCCTCCCAGGTGCCGCCATAAATAAAGGGCACATCGAACAAAGCGAAAAAGTCTCGGGTAGTTACCCGGGTATGTGATTCAAAAGGTCTAATAGCAGAGTTTTCAATCTCAACGGTAAAACCGTAGCGATGCATGGCAACTTGGCGGGTGGGAATATCTGAGCGCAATAACGCTTCGGCGTCCCGATAGGTCAGCTGCCAGGGTATTTCATTCTTACTTTTGTAAGCTTTATTAACATCCCAACTGTCTAGCTGTACGGCAAAGAGAACGTCGTCTTTGTGCTTTAAAGCATTCTGGGACATAGTGTAGTTCAGGGTCAGCACCGTCATAGAGGCGCCGACACCGACTGCAATAGCGGCAACCATTAAGCTGCTTAAAATTGGGGTTCCGCGCAAACTTCGTAGGGCCAGGGAAATATAGTATCCAAACATGATGCAGTCTCCTTAAGCAGTAACGGCAGCAGGCTGCTCGGGGACCGCACGTAAATCGCAAACCTGTCCATCTACAATCTGGATGTTGCGGTGGGCACGGCGTGCGAGTTCTGGATCGTGGGTAACCATTACGATGGTGGTTCCCCACTCGTTAATAAACTCCAGTAGCTCCATTACCTGGCGGGCCATTAAGGAGTCGAGGTTACCGGTGGGCTCATCTGCAAGCAGAAAACGGGGTTCGCCAGCTAAAGCGCGGGCGATAGCGATACGTTGCTGCTGTCCACCGGAGAGCTGTGCCGGCAGGTGTTTAGCACGTGCAGAAAGGCCTACCTGCTCGAGCACTTTTTCAATACGCTTGCGACGTTCTTTTGCATTGAAACCACGATAGCGCAGGGGAACGTCGATATTGTCGAATAAGGTTAGGTCGGGAATCAGGTTAAACCCCTGGAAAATAAAGCCTATTTTTTCGTTGCGCAGGTGTGAGCGCTGGCGGTCATTGAGATTACTGACATTCTCACCGTCGAGCAGGTACTCTCCACTGGTGGGCGTTTCCAGTAGGCCGGCAATATTGAGAAAGGTGGTTTTACCGGAGCCACTGGGGCCGGTTACAGAAACAAACTCACCCTCCTTAACTTCAAGGCTGAAATCGCGCAGCGCATGAGTTTCGATAGTATCGGTACGGAAACTTTTACGGATATTGTTCATTTTCAACATTGCAATATTCCCTTTTTCTTTAACTTTAAATTATTGATTGATTTACTAGGGAGCTATACCGAGCTCCAATTTGAATTCGGGGTTAATCTGTCAGCGCAATTAGCTGGGCATTTTCGAGTTCCTCGGAAGAGGAGATAATGATTCTGTCTCCCTCTTGTAGGCCTGAGATAATCTCTACCTGTTTTAAGCCAAAGGCGCCTATCTGGATGGAAACTCGCTCTGCCTGTTGTTCGCTGTTCAAACGAAAGGCATGGTTGCCACCGCTTTGATCGAGGAAGCCACCGCGTTTGACCAACAGTACGTTATTGCGATTTTCCAGCAGTATGCGGGCGGTGAGGCGGAGATTTTGTCGAAGCTTTTTCGGCTGACTCTCAGTGAAACGAACCCGTGCGACCACCTGGCCGTTTATGACCTCGGGGGAGATTGCAGTAATTTCCCCTGGTAATTCTTTTCCACCGAGCTTGATTACCACGGCCATGCTGATACCCAGGTCGTCGGCATAGTTTTCCGGCACTTTGGCCTCGAGTTCAAAACTGGTGAGATCGACAACTGTAATAAGAGGCGCATTGGCGCCCACTGCGCTGCGCTGCGCCACAGCTAAGCTACCGACGGTGCCGTTGACCGGTGAGATAATGTTCAGCTCGCGTACACGGCGCTCAGTTTCTTCTACCTGAAGGCGTTGTTGTGAGACCTGGAGTTCCAGGTTTTGGGTTTCAAAGGTCAGTGATTCTTTTTCCAGTCCCGCATTTTGTACAGCTTGTTCGTACTCCAGCTGGGCACGGGCCATATCGTCCTTGGTTTTTTCAAAATCCAGCCGCGAGATAATTTGCTTTTCCATAGACAGCTCTGCACGTCTCAATTCTCGTTTGGCAGCGGTGAGGTTGACTTTGGCTAGGTCGGCCTTTTGCTGGTTTTCCATATGCTGGCGTTTGGCCTGGATTTTTTGGCGCTGCAGGTTCACCGTCAGCTGGTTGAGTTGGGCGTTTTCCTGGGCCAGCTGATTGGATAGTTCCGGGCTGTCGACGGTGGCCAGCAATTGCCCTTCGTCAACGGTATCCCCAGCTTTCACTGCAAACTTCACAATGCCCTGGGCTGGGCTGAAAAGCGTGGGGCTGTTTGCGGCGACCACTTGGCCCTGAACCACCAGATCCCGCACCAGGTCTCCTCGCTGGACCTGGGCGATATTGACTTGAGACAGGGAGAGGGTGCTGTCGACAGAGCTATTGCTGTGCCAGGAGTTGATACCCCAGGTCAGGAATGCCACTGTCAAACCGGCAAATACCGAGGCTTTGACGACCTTTTTGTTCTTCCAAACCGGCACGGCTTCTATCTTGGTATCTTGTCCGGAAGTATCTCTAATCATTGCGGCTTTCCGTTTCTCTTACTGTTTTGCCTGTCATTGCTATTTGGATGCAGGCTTTTAGAAATTTGGATTCAGAGTTAAGAATCTGCTTGTTAGGAGGGGTATCGCAATAAGCATGCCAACAATTAAGTTTTATTTAACCTGTTGAAATAAAAGGAATTTTTTGAAATTTTGTAGTTTTTGGTTTTCTTGATGGTGTCCGCAAAAAGTGTCCGGTGTCCGCTTTGTCCACGGTCGTACGGCAGTGGACAGTTCTGATATTTGTCAGAGGAAAAGTGGTGAGAGGGAGGCTACGCCATGCGGGGTTGCTGCCGTTTATGGTAGAGTGCGCGGCCTTTTTTTGATCAATCTCAATTTAATTAGCTGTCTCCTATGTTTCCTTCGCTGCTCTCATCGACCAAAGCCGACTGGTTCGGCAACATACGTCGGGATGTTCTCGCCGGCCTGGTAGTGGCCCTGGCTTTGATACCCGAAGCCATCGCTTTCTCGATTATCGCGGGCGTTGACCCCAGAGTCGGCCTCTACGCCTCTTTCTGTATCGCCGTTGTGATTGCATTTGTCGGCGGTCGCCCGGGAATGATCTCCGCTGCCACCGGGGCCATGGCTCTGCTGATGGTGACCCTGGTGAAAGAACACGGGTTGCAATATCTGCTTGCGGCAACCTTATTGACGGGGGTACTGCAGATTATTGCGGGTTACCTGAAGCTGGGGAGCTTAATGAGTTTTGTCTCCCGGGCTGTGGTGACAGGGTTCGTCAATGCCCTGGCAATATTGATATTCCTGGCACAAATGCCGGAATTGATCGGCGGCACCTGGGAAGTCTATGCAATGACGGCGGCGGGTCTGGGGATTATTTACCTGTTCCCTTATATCCCCGTGATTGGCAAGGCTGTGCCATCACCGCTGGTGTGTATTCTGCTCCTCACCGCAGTGGCGGTGACGATGGGATTGGATATTCGCACTGTCGGCGATATGGGTGAGCTGCCGGATACTCTGCCTGTTTTCCTCTGGCCAGAAGTTCCGCTTAACTTTGAAACCCTGCAGATTATCTTTCCCTACTCCGCAGGTCTGGCCGTTGTGGGCTTGCTCGAATCCCTGATGACGGCGACGATTGTCGACGACCTGACCGATACTACCAGTGACAAGAACCGCGAGTGTAAAGGTCAGGGTATTGCCAATATTGCTGCGGGTACCCTGGGTGGTATGGCTGGCTGTGCGATGATCGGCCAGTCTGTTATTAATGTGAAATCCGGTGGCCGCGGCCGTCTTTCCACTCTGGTGGCCGGTATCGGTCTGCTGACACTGGTAGTGTTTATCAGTGACTGGGTTGCTGTGATCCCCATGGCGGCGCTGGTGGCAGTCATGATTATGGTCTCTATCGGCACCTTTGACTGGGGCTCCATCCGCAACCTGAAGCACTACCCACTTTCTACAAATTTGGTCATGCTGGCCACTGTGGTTGTGGTAGTGTGGACTCACAACCTGGCCTATGGTGTATTTGTCGGTGTGCTGTTGGCATCGCTCTTCTTTGCCAACAAAGTCAGTCACTTTATGTATGTGAGCAGCTCCCTGGATGAAAAGCAGAGTCGCCGCACTTACAAGGTCATTGGGCAGGTATTTTTCAATTCAGCCGATAAGTTTACCGCTTCATTTGATTTCAAAGAGGTGGTGGATACGGTGGTGATCGACCTTAACCGCGCGCATTTCTGGGATGTTTCCGGGGTTAATGCGCTGGATAAGGTGGTGCTTAAGTTCCGCCGCGAGGGAGCACAAGTTGAGCTGGTAGGACTGAATGAGGCCAGTGAAACGATCGTCGACCGTTTTGGTGTACACGATAAGCCCGAGGAAATTGAGCGGGTTCTTGGAGGACATTGATGGCCGTAAGCAACAGCGAAAATAACAATGAGAACACAGGTAATGGCGGCAAGGCGCCATTGATACTCTCTTGTATCGATGGCTCTCATTACACTGGAGCTGTGTGTGATTACTCGGCCTGGCTGGCCAGGAGCCTGCAAGCACCGCTGAAGCTGTTGCACAACATCGAAAGAAGCAGTGTCCCTGCGGTAACCGATTTTACCGGCAGTATTGGCCTGGGAAGTCAGGAGGAGTTGCTGGAAGAGTTAACTGCGCTGGAGCGGCAGCGGGCGCAGTTAATGGTGCAGCAGGGCAAGCTGATGCTACAGGCCGCCCGTAGCCGCGCGGAAGATGCCGGTGTGCAAAATATCAAAGCCTGCCAGCGTCACGACAGCCTGACAGAATCAGTGGTGGAAATGGAAGACTCCATTCGCGCGCTGGTATTGGGAATTCGCGGTGAAGAGCACGGGGATTCTGAGCGTGGACTTGGCTCTCACCTGGAGACAGTGGTGCGCTCACTGCACAAGCCGATTCTGGTGGTCAATCGGGACTTCACAGAGCCCAGCAGGGTGATGCTTGCCTACGATGGCAGTGAGGCCTCGTGCAAGGCATTGGCGATGGTTGCAGAGAGCCCATTATTTCGCGAACTCTCCTGTCACCTTGTCTATGTAGGGCCCGCTGAAACTGCGGAGAATTTGTTGGCTGAAGCCTCGGCCAAACTGGATTCTGCAGGGCTCACTTGCACTGCCAGTAATCTCACCGGCAATACCGTTGAAGCTTTGGTGGCCTATCAAACCGAGCACCAGATTGACCTAACTGTGATGGGAGCTTTCAGTCACAACCGCCTGCACGACCTTCTGATGGGAAGCATCACTGTAAAAATGTTGTTGAAAGCCCGCCAGCCTCTGTTGCTGTTGCGGTAGAAGCCCCTTCGCTTCCCACTTAAAGTGCCAGTGCCGCTTCCCGGGTGCTGGCAAACCAGCGTAGGGGTTCTGCCTCATCGGGTAGTCTTAAATCGTAGAAATGGGCTTCGCGACCAACTTTGCGAAGCTCTTTTTCTCCCATCATTAAATAGCTCTTAAGATCTAAGTTGCAACGGTTTTCCTGCTCTTGTTGCGTGTCTTTCTCAGTAAATGTCAGCTGAGAAATATCAAGCGATGTCCTCATTTTCTTATCCTGATATCTCCATACGCCGGTGAGTGGGTCAAAACGGTAAAACGGCAACAATCTCCAGCCGTATTTAGCGACCAGGGCCACTGCCTCCAATAAGTATTCGAAGACCTCCTCGCTGATAAAATAGTTAAAATTGAGTCTTATCCAACCGGGCCTCAGTACCTTGTAACCTTGCAGGATTTGTTCTTCCAGGGATTTACTATGGTCCATATCGATGCCCAATAAAGCGTGCCCATAGGGACCGGCACAGGAGCAGCCTCCGCGAACCTGAATACCAAATAGGTCATTGAGCAATGCCACCACAAAACCGTAGTGAAGGTCCTTATTGTTCCATTTAATTTGCAGGGAGATGATGGATAGTCGCGCAGAGTCAGTATTGCCGAGTATCTCAATGGCCTCTTCCTCCGACCAGCGTTGCAGTGCCCGCTGTAAAAATTGGGCTTCGCGTCGACCAATCTCTTTTGCGCCCACCGTCTGTTGAAGTTTGAAAACCATACCGGCCCTGATCGACTCGATAATGGCTGGAGTGCCGCCCTCTTCACTGCGCTCGGCGTCTTCCAGATAGCGGTGATCTTCCGGCGTGACATAAAGGACGGTACCTCCTCCCGGTGTGGCAGGTACCGAATTTTTCAGCAGATCTTCGTGTACAACCAGAATACCTGGGGTGCCAGGTCCTCCGATAAATTTGTGCGGGGAGATAAACACGGCATCCTTTTGGTAGTGGCTATCCGGCGTTGCAGGCCCTTGCATATTAATTTGCACATAGGGTGCTGCGGCGGCGTAGTCCCAAAATGATAAAGCTCCGTGTTTTTTAAGGAGTGCAGTCACTGCCTCTACATCTGTTTTGATTCCGGTTACGTTAGAGGCCGCAGAAAAACTGCCGATTTTAAATGGTCTATGGGCATGGGCACGCAGTTCTGATTCCAGTACTTCAAGGTCAAGTTTGCCACTTTGATCCAGTGGAATAGCGATCAAATCGGCAATGCTCTCTCGCCAGGGGAGTTCATTGGAGTGGTGCTCGTATGGGCCGATAAAAATAACCGGGCGATCATGTTCGGGAATTCTACTTAAGAGCTGGTGTTGCCTATCCAGGTCTGCGGGCAGGCGCAAGTTGAGAATATCGATCAATTTGTTGATCGCCGCTGTTGCACCAGAACCACAAAAAATCACTTTATGGTTATCGCTGGCGTTGACTGCCTGACGAATTTCTTCACGGGCTTGCTCTCGTAGCGCGGTGGTATGGGCACCGGTATAGGAACTCTCGCTGTGGGTATTGGCATAGAAGGGCAGTACCTGCTGGCGGATAGTCTCTTCGATAAATGTCAGTGCACGACCGGAAGCTGTGTAATCGGCGTACACCAGAGGACGTTTTCCAAACGGCGTCACGATTGCTTGCATATCGCCGATTACCGAGTCGCGGATGTGCTTTATCAGGTCTGTCATGATTTCCTTTCCCCTGTTTTGTGGGGCTCACTTTAGTCCCGAATGCTTGAAACAATGTCTCTACTTGTATCTTTTATTATGTAATTTATGAATGACTGTGCCGATAATAAGGTTTAAATCGTAAAACTGTGCCATAAAGCGTCATTTTGTGTGATTGGGCGAGGCGGGGACTGAGTGATGACTGAAGGATTAAGCAAACTGGATAGGCCAATACTCGAGCTGTTGCAGGCTGATGCGACCCTGTCAGTGGGGGATATTGCCGAGCGGGTTGGGATGTCCAAGTCGGCATGTTGGCGCCGCATTCAGCGTCTTGAGAATGAGGGGGTGATTTGCGACAGGGTTACCCTCCTCGATCAGCAAAAACTGAACTTGCCGCTGACGGTTTATATCTCAATTCGTACCAACCAGCACAACGATCAGTGGGCCGCCCGTTTTAGCGAACTGGTACAGGGGGTGGCTGAAATTCTTGAGGTCCATCGTATGAGTGGAGATTTGGACTATCTGATCAAAGCGGTAGTCACCGATATGCCTGGCTACGATCGTCTCTATAAGGAACTGATCAAGGCCGACCTGTTTGATGTCAGCTCCAGTTTTGTAATGGAGACGATGAAGCAGACAACCCGTTTACCGCTAAATCATGCACTGTCCAAATAGGGCTGGACTCTAGCCGCGTCGATTACTCCACCAGTGGCGCAATCGAGTTTCTCCCAGGGCGCTGTCACCCGGGGGGGCCTTAAGGCTGTTGCGAATCTCACTCCAGGCGTTGGAGTTCAACCACAGGTTCAGGGCGAGTACCACCAGCATGGTGGTGATAGAGCCGAGCCCCGCTAGCAGCATGTCTTTCTGCGCATCCCAAATATCTCCTTGAGAGCCGAGGAAGGCTGCGCCCAATTCTGGAGAGACAGCTTTTGCCGCTTGCCACTCAATGATTTCGTAGATTGATGAGAGCGCAAAAGTCACGTCTACCGGGAAGAAATAGGCCCAGAATCCACGCAGCTGAGCCAGGCGCACAAGAACCTCTCGCACCGGATAGGCCAGGAGAAGGCCAAAGCTGAAATGCACCAGGCGGTCGTACATATTGCGATCGGAGCCCAGCCATTCCTGCAAGGTGTAGCCAAAAGGAGTTTCGGCATAGGTGTAGTGAGAGCCGATCACATGAAGGCACATGAAGATGGTGATCAATGTATAGGAGATATTCGATAAGGGAAAACTCCGTGCACTGATCAAAATGATCGGTAGAGCGGCAAATACCAGATAATTCTCCAGCAACCAGTCATCGGGGTGCAGGGGGTTCCAGGCAGACCAGGCCCAGGTAATGGCAAATGTGGTCAATAAGAACAGATGGAACCAGTGTTGGCGAAGGAAAGTCTGCATATGTTTGGCGCCTCTACGTCGGGCTAGAGATTGGCGCCAGGATACACCATTGGAGGGGAATAGGAATTGCGTTGAATTACGGTCCGCTAATGCAATGCCGCGCGGTGTGGGAGTGCGGCGGTAATCGCGGCTTCCTCGTCGAGTAATTCAGATAGCCTCGCTTCCACTTTTTCGCGGGGAAAGTACTCCAGCGCGAGTTCGACAAATAGTTCGTGGTGGCGAGCTTCACTATCGGTGATGACCTGGTAGAAGGTCTTCAGGGGGCCAGCTGGCAGAGCTTCAGCCACCAGTCCAAAGCGCTCACACCCCCGCGCTTCGATAATCGCTGCGGTGAGCAGGCGGTCCATCAAGTATTCATCGGGCCCCCGGCGAATCAGTTGGCGCAGGGTGTTGATATACGGGTCTTTCACATCCGGTGCCTGGTAGATCCCTCGATCATGCATAATCTTGATAACCTGGCGGAAGTGGTTCATTTCTTCCAGTGCCAGGTTGATCATGGCTTCCACTGAAACGGGCTTGTCGGGATAGTGAGAGAACATGGATACCGCCATGCCGGAGGCCTTTTTCTCTGCGGCAGCATGGTCTTGCAGGAATCGATCAAAGTCGGCGAGCACCACTTGAGCCCAGGGTTTGGGGGTGTGAAATCGCAGTTCAAACATAGTCGATGGCGGTTAGTGCAAAGCGTCAGTATACCGCCACCGGTTCACTGCTCTAGAGCGTTATTGCTCCGGGGTAGAGTCAGCTGGCAATTCTGCGTTCGCGAACCTCCCGCTCTTGTTGAGTAACAATTCGGGCCTGTTCCAGGGACATGCCGGCCTTTGCGTGAGGGGTGGGCTTGCCATGTGCGTCCAGCGCGACAAAAACAATTTGGTCTACTTGCACAATCAGCTGCTGTGACTGTTTGTTGCGAACCTCACAATGGACTGTGAGAGAGGTTTGGCCGATACCAACCACTTCGAATCCAAACTCCACCACATCACCGCAGCAAGCGGAGCTGACGAAGTCAATTTCCGACATCAGTTTGGTGACCAGCATTGGAGTACCCATCTGGCAGCCGGCAAAGATTGCCGCTTCCTCATCAATCCAGGACAGTAGCTGTCCGCCAAACAGGCGCTGGGCGGGATTGAGGTCTCCGGGTTTCACACAGTGTCGCGAATAGTATTTCACTCTGACCTTCCTAACTTACTACAGGTTGAACAACGCTAGAGCCATCCCTGGCTTGCTGTATGACAGCGAAAAGCTTCCTTCACTGGTGAGACTGCATACAGCGTGCCAAGCCAGAAAAAGCGCAGTTGATGAATTTTCCTGTGGAAATATGTCAATTAGCCCTTTTGTGGCACCGGCTTGGCGCGACATTAATCACTGTAGCCCCGTTTATGTGCAGGAAAGTCAGGAAATATCGATTTCCTGTTTGGGTTTTGAACAAGATGTGGCGCTTTGGCCGGGATAGTAGATATTTTGGACGTCATCTATCGATTGTGGGAAATACCGCTATGGGACTCCTCGGCGACAGAGATTAGAATGGCCCACGAACCTGACCCAGGCGTCGCACTCACGACCTTGGGTTGATAGTTCTCCGGAGCGCCACCAGCGTATCTGTAATCAGGTAACAACGATTCCCAAAAGACGAAGGGAGAGACTGTAAGGATGATCATCCAGCCGAAAGTACGCGGTTTTATTTGTACCAATGCCCACCCGCAGGGCTGCGCTGCTAACGTACGCGAGCAGATTGAGTATATTCAGTCCCAGCCAGCGGTCGAAAATGGGCCCAAAAAGGTGCTGGTGATAGGTGCCTCCACAGGCTACGGCCTGGCATCACGAATTACAGCTGCTTTTGGTTGCGGCGCAAGCACCCTTGGTGTGTTCTTCGAGAAGCCGCCTACTGAAAAGCGCACGGCTTCTGCGGGTTATTACAATTCCGCAGCTTTTGAGCAGGAGGCCCACAAAGCGGGGCTTTACGCAAAGAGTATCAATGGCGATGCTTTTTCTGATGAGGTGAAAGCCCAGACTGTAGAGATGATCAAAGAAGACCTCGGTCAGGTTGATCTCGTGGTTTACAGCTTGGCATCCCCGCGTCGCACAGATCCGAAAAGCGGTGAGCTGTATAGCTCTGTCCTCAAGCCCATTAACAAATCTTACACTGCCAAGAATCTGAACACTGACAAGCTGGAGATCTCCGATATTACTTTGGAGCCGGCGAGCGACGAAGAGATCGCAAATACCGTCAAGGTTATGGGTGGTGAAGACTGGGAACTGTGGATGCAGGCCCTCGGTGATGCCGGGGTATTGGCTGATAACTGCAAAACTGTGGCTTATACCTATATCGGTGAAAAGTTGACCTGGCCGATTTATGGTCACGCGACTATCGGTAAAGCTAAAGAAGATCTTGATCGCGCGGCAAAAGCGATCACCGATAACGGTAAGGCTGCGGCTAACGTTGCCGTTTTGAAGGCGCTGGTTACCCAATCCAGCTCTGCTATTCCGGTGATGCCACTCTATATCTCTCTTGCGTACAAAATCATGAAAGAAGAGGGGACTCATGAGGGCTGTATCGAACAGCTATACCGCCTCTACACTGAGGGGCTCTATACCGATACTCCACGTCTCGATAATGTGAACCGTTTACGTATGGACGAGAAAGAGCTGCGCCCTGAGACTCAGGCGAAGATCGAAAAGCTCTGGCCAGAGGTAACTGCTGAGAACCTGTTTGACTTGACTGACTTCAAGGGCTATCAGGCGGACTTCCTCAAGCTGTTTGGATTTGGTGTTAATGGCATTGATTACGATGCAGACACCTCACCCATGGTAGATACCAAATTCGACTGATTTTATGCGGGACTCCATTTGGGAGTCCCGTTTCCCCTTCCGTAACGCACTCCTACAACTCTTCCTAGCAAAGCTGCATAATCCGGTTTTTCGGTTTATGGGGGCTTTTCAATGGAGTATCGCCAACTCGGCACCACCAACCTTAAGGTCAGCCAGATCTGCCTGGGCACCATGACTTATGGTGAACAAAATAATGAAGCTGAATCCGCTGAGCAGCTCGACTATGCAATATCTCAGGGGGTTAACTTTATTGATTGTGCGGAAATGTATCCCGTACCGCCACGGCCAGAAACACAGGGCCGAACCGAGGAATATATCGGCAACTGGTTGGCTGCGCGAGGAGGCAGGCACCAGGTTGTTGTCGCAACTAAAGTGGCGGGCCGCAGTGCCGCCAATTCTGGTGTCGGCCATATTCGCTCGGGTCCCCGTCTGAACCGAGAGCAGATTTTGCAGGCTTGTGATGATTCCTTAAAACGGTTGCGCACTGACTATATCGACCTCTACCAGGTCCACTGGCCTGAAAGGCAAACTAATTTCTTCGGGCGCCTGGACTATACCCACGGCAGCGACGATGGTGTGTCTATAGCTGAAACATTGGGCGCACTTGAGGAGTTGGTTGAGCAAGGCAAGGTTCGTCATATCGGTGTTTCCAATGAGACCCCCTGGGGTATGTTTGAGTACCTGCAGCAGTCAATTGCCTACGGGAAGCCAAGGATTGTATCGATTCAGAACCCCTACAGTCTTTTAAACAGGGCTTTTGAAGTTGGCTGCGCTGAAATTGCTATTCGCGAGAGGTGTGGCCTATTGGCGTACTCCCCCCTCGCATTTGGGGTTCTTTCGGGTAAGTATCTGGGGGGAAGGAAGCCTGAGGGTGCGCGACTTACCCGCTATGATCGCTTTCAGCGCTACGCTGGAGAGCGAACCCTGGCTGCGACCCAGGCCTATGTGGATTTGGCCCGGGAGTTTGGTCTGGACCCTGCGCAGATGGCACTGGCATTCGTGAATCAGCAGCCATTTGTCACTTCAAATATCATTGGCGCCACAACTATCGAGCAATTGCGTTCCAATATTTCCAGCGTTGAAATTACCTTAGATGGTGAGCAATTAGCGGCTATCGAGGCTATACACCAGGGGAATCCCAACCCGGCGCCCTAAAAGGGCAGAGCCTGATTTCTATTGATGAAAGCCTGTGATGCCTCTGAAAGCCCCGCAGGAATAATGCGGAATGAATCAGGGGCTGCCCAACTATAATTGGGGTAGTCGCCATGAAAATCTGGCTGCCAGAATAGATAGCGGTAATCGTTATGGAAACTACTGGACATCACACACTGAAGGACCTGTTTTCCCAGTTGGGGCTGGCGTCTGAAGATGCACAGATCCATGAATTTCTGGTCACGCACTATTTGCACCGTCACGAGAAGCTTTCCTCCGCCTCCTTTTGGAGCGATGGGCAACGAGAGTTCCTGGAGAATGCCATCTTGGATGATTCGGATTGGTGTGTCGCAGTGGATGAGTTGGACACCCTATTAAGGCACTGACCTCCTGTGGTTGTTACGCAGTTCCCGCTCTCCTCGCATAGGGTATACTACGTCGTTTTCAACCGACTTAGGTTGCGCCTCGGCGCCACACCCTGATATAGATCTGATGGAAAAACCCCGATTTCGCGCGGCGCTGCTGCATCCTCGCTACTGGCTGACCTGGCTGCTTTTTGCACTATGGTTTTTGATCGCGCAACTGCCCTATCGCTGGCAGTTGGCCATGGGTCGTGCGTTTGGCCGCCTAATGTTAAGAGTAGCTACCAGCCGGCGCACGATTGCTGAACGCAATCTCGCGCTGTGTTTCCCCGAGCTGGGGGAAGATGAGCGAGCTGAACTTCTTAGGCGTAATTTTGAGTCCAGTGGAATCGCGTTGATGGAAACCGGCATGGCCTGGTTTCGCTCTGCCGCATGGTTACGAAAACGCTTTACCTTTGAAGGCCTGGAAGCCCTGCAGGCCATCCAGGCTCAAGGCCAGGGCGTTCTCCTGATGGCCATGCATTTCACTACCCTGGAAATCGGCGCCGCCATGATGGGGATGAGTATTACTCTCGATGGCATGTATCGGCCGCACAAAAATCCGGTTTATGACTACATGCAGCGCAAAGGGCGAGAGCGCCATACTGAGAGTGGCAGTGTTTATCAGCGTAAAGATGTGCGCGGGGTATTGCGAGCCCTGCAGCGCGGGCGTGCGGTCTGGTATGCTCCGGATCAGGATTACGGGATTAAGCAGGGGATCTTTGCTCCTTTCTTCGATGTTCCGGCGGCGACTGTTACGGGAACCTCACGGTTCGCCAGGGTAGGCAAGGCCAAAGTGGTGCCCTATGTGGTGACACGACTGGATGATGGCTCAGGTTACCGTTTGAAGATTTACGATCCTATTGATCAGATCCCTTCGGGAGATGAGCTGCAAGATGCCATTTTGGTGAACCAGTTTATCGAAGCGCGTATTCGCGAAGCCCCAGAACAATACATGTGGGTGCATCGCCGTTTTAAGACCCGTCCTGAAGGGGCAGAAAATGTGTATCACGGGGTACGCAAAAAGAAAAAGAAACGCAAAAGAGTGGCGAGCTAGTCGCACTGGCGCAGATACCCTGGCCTAAGTAACATACTGAACTGACTCTGGCGGTGGTATTCCGGGTGGAGTGCAAAAAATAAGGAGTGAGGATGTTAACCGGTAGTATGGTGGCCCTGGCCACCCCAATGTACGCAGACGGAAGCCCGGATTGGGACAGTCTGCACAACCTCGTTGAGTGGCATATCGAGCAGGGGACCCGAGCACTGGTTGCTGTGGGGACTACCGGTGAATCTGCAACCTTGGACTTCAATGAGCATATTGAGGTTATTCGACGTGTTGTGGACCAAGTGGCTGGTCGAGTGCCAGTGATTGCTGGAACTGGCGCAAACTCTACTTCTGAAGCGATTGACCTTACAGAGAATGCCGCCCGATGTGGTGCAGATGCCTGCCTACTGGTTACACCTTATTACAATAAGCCCACCCAAGAAGGCCTCTACCAGCACTATCGTGCGGTGGCCAAAGCTGTCTCCATTCCCCAAATTCTCTACAATGTTCCCGGCCGCACAGCAGTAGATATGCTGCCAGAAACGGTACAGCGCCTGGCGTTGGTCGGCAATATCGTAGGCATTAAGGAGGCGACTGGTGATCTGGAGCGGGCTAAGGTTTTAATAGATACTCTGCCCGAAGGGTTTGCCGTTTACTCTGGCGACGATAGTACCGCGGTTGAACTAATGTTACTGGGTGGTCATGGAAATATTAGTGTAACCGCTAATGTGGCCCCCGCAGCAGTGGCCCAAATGTGTGAAGCGGCGCTGGCCGGTGATGCGGTGACTGCACGGACAATTGACCAGCGAATACAAATATTGCACAAAGTGCTGTTTTTGGAGTCCAACCCGATACCGGTGAAATGGGCTCTCCTGGAGATGGGTCGTGTCGACGGTGGAATACGCCTGCCTCTGACGAGTTTATCCCCTGAGCACCACGGAACAGTGCGCGAAGCTCTGCGCAGTGCCGGTGTACTCTAAACCCGCGAACTGAGAATTAACCAGGATAGCTTTAATGAAAAAATTGACCGTTGGAGCCGGGCTCTTTATCTCCAGTATTACGCTGGCAGGGTGCGGTGTGTTCGGCAACGATGGCTATTTCCGCGATCGCAGTAATGATTACCAGCATGCCGATAGCCTGATGCCTCTGCGGATACCTGAAGGTGTTAATACCAAGCACCAGGAGGAACTCTATGAGATCCCCCAGATTGCAGGGGAGCAGCTGGCCCAGGGAAATTTTGAAGTGCCGCGTCCTCAAGCACTTTCAGTGAATGCGGGTCTGGAGAGAGTAAAGATTCAAAAGCTCGGCGGAAATCGCTGGGTGCTGGTTTCCCAGCCTCCTGAAGAGGTGTGGCCCCAGTTGCACCAATTCCTTCGCAGCTCAGGCTTGAACATAGAAATGTCAGATGCCAATGCGGGTGTGATGGAAACTGCTTGGATGGCCTTTAAAGAGAGCCCTGACACTAAAGATAAGTATCGCTTGCAGGTAGAAACCGGTGTGCAACCCGATACGACAGAGATTCATGTACGCCACTTGTCTGTGCCTTCTGCAGCCCCGGTTGGCGGTAGCGTTAATTGGCCTGATCGCTCTTCGAGCCCTGAGCGTGAAGGGTGGATGATTGATGAAATGTCCACGGCACTAGCGTCAGAAACAGCTGCTGCTACAGCGTCTTTGGTTGCCCAGGCAATTGGTAGCAGCTCACTTAAGGTCCAGTTGAGGGAGCCTGCTGGTCACGAGCCCTATATTGCAATGGGGCTCGAAATGGATCGGGCCTGGGCTACTGTCGCTCATGCTGTGAATTCTGGTGCTTATCGCCTGCACCGTGAAGATTCCGATATTGGACTTTTTTACGTCACCTACGATGAAGACCGTGCACTTGCTTCTGATGAGGAAGATGGCGACGGAGGCTGGTTCTCCTGGGGTAGCAAGAGCGATGAAGATGAGCTGGCAGAGAGCGCTGATCAGGTAAGCCTACAGCAGATCTTGGCTGGAATTGATATGACTGAGGGGGCTGAACCTGCTCTCTTCAAGGAAATCAAAGGCCTGGGAGTAGGAACCGCTACAAGCGAGGCTTATCCCGGTTATCTGATTGTTATTCGTGGCAATGACGATGAGATTGAAGTGCGCGTGCGCGATACTCGCGGACAGCCGCTTTCAAAGAATGAAGCTTCCCAGCTGCTTCAATCTATCCAGCAGAACCTTATTTAATGGGCCTGCGCTTCGCCTCTTTGGGAAGCGGCAGTAAAGGCAATGGAACAGTGGTCGCCAGTGGCGACCACTTTCTTTTGGTTGACTGCGGTTTTACCATCAAGGAAACCGAACGCCGTATGGCGCGGCTCGGTATGTCTCCCGCTGATATCTCTGCGATTGTGGTTACCCACGAACACAGTGATCACCTCTCTGGTGTAGGTCCACTTGCGCGCAGATATGGCCTGCCTGTCTACCTGACGCCCGGTACTTTTAAGGCGCGTGATATTGGCAAGTTACCGGAGCTGCACTTAATTGAGGGGCATCAGCCTTTTGTTGTCGCTGATATTGAAGTAACCCCGGTCGCGGTTCCCCACGATGCCCGTGAGGCGGCGCAGTTTGTGTTTCGCTGTCGCGGCAGCAGTCTGGGCTTGTTGACGGACCTGGGGACTATTACTCCTCATGTTGAAGCGCATTTCGGTGATTGTGATGCCTTGGTTCTAGAGGCAAACCACGACCCTCTGATGCTCGCTCAAGGGCCCTATCCACCTTCGTTGAAGCGGCGCGTTGGAGGAGCCTATGGCCACTTGAGTAATCAGCAGGCTGCTGGCTTTCTACAGCGCGTTGGCTATGAGCAGCTACAGCACCTGGTTGTAGCTCATATCAGTGAAAAAAATAACAGCCTTGCCCTGGCAAAGGAGGCCCTGGCAGAGGTTACCGAAACAGTGGAGAGCTGTATTTTTGCCTGTCAGCAGGAAGGGTTTGACTGGCTTACAGTGGAAAGCCGAAGTTAAGGTCGCTATCTATCCCCAGCTTATATCTGTTTAAATGCGACAAAATTGTTTGTCGTATTTAAACGGGGTGGGCTATGGAAATACTACTGGTTTATTTGTTGGTCGGTGCCGCTGCTGGAACTATTGCCGGACTATTTGGCGTAGGTGGTGGCCTGATCATTGTCCCTGCCTTGGTTTTTGTTTACACCGCTATGGGGATATCCCCTGAAATCCTCACCCACATGGCTGTGGGTACCTCCCTAGCAACAATCATTGTTACTTCAATCAGTTCAGTGCGCGCCCACAACAAGAAAAGGGCGGTGGACTGGAAGATCTTTGGGATTATGGCTCCAGGCATTTTAATCGGCTCCTGGGCCGGTGGTGCCACTGCTGAATTACTCCCCGGTGCTTGGCTGCAGCTGCTGATCGGCGTCTTTGCGATCGTGATTGCGGTTAGGATGTGGCTTAGTGGTGCCCGGCATGATCAATTAACAGAGGGGGCTGGGAACTTGCCAAGGTCATCCTTATTGCTATCTGCTGGGGGAGTTATAGGCTGGGTATCCGCAATTTTTGGTATCGGAGGGGGCTCACTAACCGTTCCATTTTTATCCCGCTGCCGAGTGAAGATGCAACGTGCGGTTGCTACGTCGGCGGCTTGCGGTCTTCCCATTGCGGTTGCGGGTGCACTGAGCTTTGGCTTCCAGGGCTGGGACAATCAGCTTCTACCAGAATGGAGTAGCGGCTATGTGTACTGGCCTGCATTTTTTGGAATCGTTATCACCAGCACGTTTTTTGCCCGCTTTGGTGCCAATCTTGCCCATCGCCTTTCTCCCAAAATGCTTAAGTATTGCTTTGCCGTTTTGCTGTTTATTATTGGGGCGCGCTTTATCTGGCTGAATGCCGGTCTGTTACAAGGCTTGCTTTAGGCGAGGGAAAATAAAAAGGCCACTGCATAGCAGTGGCCTTTTTTTGGAAAACAGCTAAGTATTAGGCCGTTTTAGTAGAGCCTTCAGCTGTCGCAGTATTCTGGGGTGCTTCTGAGTCAGTTTCCCAGTACTTGGACTTGAGACTGATCAGTGCCAGGATGATACCCACTCCGATTGTGAACAAGCTGATTTGCAGGAACAGGTTTGGCATCTCAGCAACATTGTTCGGATCAAAGTTACCTGACAGAAGACCGGCAAAGAGGTTGCCGATAGAGTAAGTCAGAACAAAGACACCCATCATCTGGCCAGCAAAGCGGCGAGGAGAAAGTTTACTTACTGCACTCAGGGCCACCGGGCTCAGGCAGAGTTCACCGACAGTGTGCAGGAAGTAAGTGGCTACCAGCCAGTAAGGAGCAACTTTCAGGCCCGCTGCTGCGTATTGAGCGGCAAAGAACATTACCAGGAAGCCACTGGCCATGATGATCAGGCCAAGTGCACATTTCAGCCCATAAGATGGGGTGATCATGCGTTTGCCTAGGTTAATCCACAGCGCGGCAAAGAAGGGGGACAGGGTAATGATAAAGATGGAGTTAAAGCTTTGTAGCCAGGAGGTTGGCATTTCAAAGCTGCCAATCAGGCGATCCGTGTAGTCGCGGCCGAATAGGTTCAGTGAGGAGCCCGCTTGCTCGAAGCCCGACCAGAAAAAGGTAGAGGCTACACAGACTAGGAATAGCGCCCACATTTTCTTTTTCTCTGACCCGCTCAGCTGGCCGCCAAAGTAGATAAAGCCAAAGTAGGCAAGGAAAGTCAGGGTGAAGGCTACAGCTACGTACTTGGCTATTTCTACCGGGTTGATGGTAATAGTGCCATTCATTACCAAGCCGGTAATCACTGCAACACCGACTACGATAGCACCGATTATGCGCCAAGCCAGTTTTGCCTTTTCTGGCGAAAGTGGGTTCTCGGGGTTGAGGCTTGCGTCCCCCAGATTGTGGATAGTGCGGCGATACTGGATCAGGCCAATAGCCATCCCCACAGCAGCGGCACCAAAGCCCCAATGCCAACCGACATTTTCACCGAAGTACCCGCAGACGGCATAACCGATGATTGAGCCCATGTTGATGCCCATATAGTACAGTGCGTATCCACTGTCACGGCGAACATCATCTGGTTGGTACAGGTGTCCAACTGCTGCACTGATATTGGGCTTGAGCAGGCCGGTGCCGGTAGCAACAAGGATCAAGCCTATAAAGAAGCTCCAACTGGTTGGGATAGCGAGCACAATATGGCCACACATAATGATGATGCCGCCGTACCATATGGTGCGTTGTCCTCCTAGTAGGCGGTCTGCAATCCAGCCACCGGGGAGGCCGAGGAAGTACACGGCGCCAGTGTAGAGCCCATAAATAGCTCCGGCTGCTGCAACGGTAAAGGCTAAGCCCTCTTCCTGAAGGCTGGCTGTCATAAACAGCACAAGCAGGGCTCGCATACCGTAATAACTCATCCGCTCCCACATTTCTGTGAAGAAAAGTGTTGAGAGCCCTTTGGGGTGGCCAAAAAAGCCGGCGTCATTTTGGTCTATATTTGACGACATAAGCTGAAATTCCAGTTGTTATAGCTCTAATGCAATATGCTGTTGCATATTAGGAAGGCAGCCTGGCCAGGGAGCTGAAATTTCAGAGCCCTTTGGCTAGCCAGGTAATTCATCCGTGTGTCAGAGTACTATTTTTTTCCTGTATTGCTCTTGTTTAAAGAGGTAGGGACCGATCCGGGTTTGGACTGGATGTTTCCAGCCAGTTCAAAGGCCCAAATGTTTGTAGAGCCTACCTCCTGCGTAACTTGGAAAGTTTACCAGCTGTCTATTTAACAGGCGAACTGTTGTGAGGTTATTCATAAAAATGGCAACAGGGTACTTTGTGAGTCTGTAAATTAGAGTTAAATTCTGTTGTGGTCCTGTTTTTGAGGGGAAATAACTGTGAAGCTTCTATTCGGACTTACTCTAGTGCTACTGGCCACTGGTTGCTCCCAGTCTCCAAGCCGCCATGTGGAAATTGCAGATAGCGATCTTGTCTTAAGTGGCAAAGCGGTTTTTGGCCGGCCAGTTGAGAAAGTTGAGCTACCGAGTGAGGAATTATTAGATCTTGATAACGATATAGAATCTTACCTCAGTACGATTTCTCCCGGCTCAGCTCCCGATGTGCGGTTAAAGGGGCTGCTTAGCGCCTTCCGTCAGGGAGATATGCAATTTGAATACGATGCCGATAGCACCCTTCCCGCAATAGAGGCTTATCACCGAAAGCGTGGCAATTGCCTGACATTTACTTTATTGATGGTAGCTATGGCTAGACAATTGGGTGCCCAAGCTTATTTTAATGAGGTAGATGTACCTCCAGTTTGGAACCAGGATGAGGCCGAAATCTTCGTTGTCTACCGCCATGTGAACATGGTGTCTGAGCATGCGCGGGGCCGGCGGGTGATTGACTTCAACTTGGCTGCTTATGACCCTATCTACAAGCAGCAAAAGCTCGAGGATAGAGTTGCTTTTGCGCTCTATTATAGCAATCGGGGGGTTGAGTTGATGCTCGAGGGAGAAGAGAGGCAAGCTTTTTTGTACCTGCGCAAAGCTATTCAGTTACACCCGAATAGGGCGGACCTATGGTCAAACCTAGGAGCTTTCTACAGCCACTTTAACCATCTTGACGAAGCTGAACAGAGTTATTTACAGGCGTTAAACCTGCAAAAGGGAAACCTTGTTGCGAATAGTAATTTAGAGCGTTTGTACCGTAGCACAGGTAGGGAAGTGCTGGCTGATGGCTACGCAGATAGGGTTCGCTATCACCGTGAGAGAAACCCTTATTACATTTACTATCGGGCGCGGGAAGCGTATGAAAATGGCAAGTTTAAGCTGGCTGAAAAGCGTCTTCGAAGGGCTATAAGAGCCGATAGCAGTGATCACCGGTTTCATTTTTTGTTGGGATTAGCTCGATACCAGCTTGGGGATGTGGCGTCTTCCAGGGAGAGCTTTACGGAGGCATTTTCACTGGTAAATAATTTATCCGTTAAAAATAGATATATGAATAAGTTAGAGTTTTTAATGGGCGCTGGGGAGTAGTTGGTGTAAGAGCAGTCGTAACTTTATTTGCGAATACTTCACTAGAAAAAATAAGGGCGCCAAATGGCGCCCTTATCGATTTGACTTAGAAAGTTAGTACTTAGAACTGGTAGCTAACACCAGCCCAGGCGTAGCGGCCTTGGAAGTCGTAAGTACCATTCCAGTCGCTACCAGAGGTAGTAGACGGTTCGCGATCGGTGACGTTGTCGATGCCTGCAGTAAGACGCATGGAATCGTTAACATCCCAACCTGCTTTCAAGTTCAGGTAGGTGTGTGAAGGCATATCCATATAGGGGCTATGGCCATCACCGATATACTGAATGTCTGCTCCAAAGTCCCAGCTGTCGGCATACCAGGTTGCACTGGCCAGCCCGCGCCATTTGGTGTATGCGTCGCCAGTAGTGCCTATGTAGTCTACATAGTCAGTAGTTTGGTCAGTCTGGGTGTTGTACTCCTCATACTCAAGCAGGTGGGTCGCTTGAGCGCGCAGAGCCAGCTTACCAGCATCGTAGTAAAGGTTTTGAACTACGTCGATATCAATACCACTGGTATTAATTTCGCCAATATTCAGCAGAGAGCCTTCCAGGTAGTTAATTTGCCCACTGGTACCACGGCTAACAAGCTCACAGGCAGAGCTGATACCGTCCCTGTAGCAATCATCCAAAATCTGCTGGGTGTCGGCATCTGTGATGGCGTCTTTGATTTGGATATCGAAGTAGTCCAGGGTAATGGACAGGTCTTCAACAAAGCTAGGAGTCCAAACAATACCAGCGGTGAAACTTGTTGATTCTTCAGGCTGAAGATCTTCGTTACCACCGATGTTTGTCGGTACCTGGGAGCCGGCTTGGGTGAAGCCCGCGCTTACCATATCGCAGTTTGCGCCCTGGCCAGCAGAGTTGTTGCTGCTAGTGTCACATGGGTCGATGAGATACTCGTAGCTCTGTGAAGAACCGCTGTAGAGCTCATAAATACCTGGAGCACGGAATGCAGTAGACAAGCTGGTGCGGAAGCGCAGGTTTTCAGTCGGCGCATAGACTGCACCGAGCTTGTAAGTCGCTTGGCCGCCAAATGTGTCGTAGTCGGAATAACGAACAGCGGCGTCAACAGACAGCTCATCCGCATACTTTAAGCCAGCCAGGATAGGCAGGTTAAACTCGGCAAAAACCTCAGTTACAGCGAAATCACCAGATGTTGCATCTTGCTGGTTGCTGAACGTAGAACCGGATTGAGTCTCTTCACTGGGGTTAAATTCGCCAGATTCTTTTCGATATTCAAGACCAGCAGCAAATCCTAAGGCACCGCCCTGGAATTGAACCGGCTCGATATCTCCCGTCAAGCTCGCACCGACATTGAGCATGTCGTACTCGTTGTCTTCGCGATCGGTATAGCTGATGTAGTCGATAACTTCATCGCTCATGCCGCCGAGGAACTGAATATCCTCATCAGCAATTCCACTTTCCCCATCCAGAATTTCCTGCAGCATTGTTTTGCTGATGGAGTTTCCGACAGTGTTTTCACCTTCGTTTTTACCGTAGCTTACGAAAGCGTCCCAGCCCCAACCATTTGCGAGATCTCCACGCAAGCCGCCGAGGATACGGTAGGTTTCAGTTTTCTGTTCGGAGTCACGGGTTCCACCGGCGACAGGGCGCAGGCGAACATCAGACAGGCCGTCTGACCAGCTATCCCCATGGGTTGCAGTTGGTGCTGTAGGCTCAAGATCCTCAGGGCTACCTTGTGCTTCCCACTCTGCAACAGCGGCATTGTAAGCTGCGAGTTCAATCTGGTAAGCATCTTCAGCTACCTGCCATGCTTCTGCCAATTGCTCTTGAACTTCATCAGAGAGGTGGTCAGCGGTCAGGTTGAGGCCATTGCCAGCGTACATGGGCTGAGCAGCAAGCTGCTGATTGGTAGTTTTCAGGGTGTACGAACCTTCCCCGTAAAACTCAATGTCGTCAGTAATGGAGTATGAGCCGCTACCGGTGAAGCTGGTGCGCTCCATGGACCCGGAAAGCCACATATACTGGCCGATATCATAGCTGGAGTAATCACCTAAAGTGACACCGTCGTCAGCAACGCTAAAGGAGCCGTAGTTGGTAAAGATATTACCGGTGGGAGACATTGAGCTTTGCAGGCCTGCCCAGTCGCGGTCGCTATAAGCGATTTCGTCGCGCTTACTGTGAGTTACGTTAGCGATAAACTGGCCACGGTCGAACTCTTTACCAAAAGTGATAGAAAGTTCGCCATTCTCACCACCGCCAGCTTCGGTTGCTCCCGCACGAGCATTTATACGAACGCCGTCGAAAGAGTCTTTCAGGACTACGTTAATTACGCCTGCAACCGCGTCGGAACCGTATACAGCAGACGCACCGTCGGTCAGTACTTCAATGCGGTCGATCATGTCTACAGGGATATTGTTCATATCTACTGCAGAGGCTACGCCAGAGCTGGACGATACGAAGCGACGACCGTTAACGAGAACCAGGGTACGTGCAGAACCTAGGTTGCGAAGATCTACAAATGAAAGACCAGCACCGCCGTTGTTGTCATTTGCATTGATGCCGGTGGTGCCCATAGAAGGAAGTTGGTTCAGCAGCTCATCAATAGTGCCTACACCAGAGCGTTGAATCGCTTCGGAATCAACCAGGGTGATTGGTCCGGTAGTGGACAGTGGGTCACGAGCAATGCGCGAGCCAGTAACAATTACTTCTTCTACCTCTGCGCCAACATCAGCAGATTCCTGAGCAAAAGCGCCAGTGCTGGCGATGGTGCCCAGAGCAGCGATGGCGATGCTCAATTTGGTCTTGATCATAGTGGAACCTTCTTATACTTAAGGTGCTTATTAGGCTTTATTCGATAAAAAGCTTTAAGTGACATGAGTGACTTTAATGCATATTTGCTTATTATGGAACTATTGTGACATTTCATGCACCCAATAATTTGGCCTAGAAGATAGATTAGGATTGGCTGATATTGGGTTAAACAGTATTTTTTTAGGTTTTTTGTCCTATTTACAGGTTTATGCCGTTAATTTATTGCGTAGCCGAGTCTTTTATTAATATAAAAATTTTTAGCGCTGAGGCTGGGGATTTGCCTGGGGAGTAGTGGAAATTTCTTCCAGAAATAAAGGTGAGAGGAATAGTTAATGTAGTGAGGTGGGTATCAAGCTGGAGGTGTTTGGGGGAAGGTGTGCACCGTATGCAGCTTTGAGTTGCTTGCCTGCGAGGAGTTTTCACAGGCAGTAAGTGCAATCGTAAGAAATTGGTATGATTTATTTGTCGTGAAACCAGCCGCTTATAGCGAGTCGTAACTTGGGTGCAAATGGAGCAACACAAGTCACCGAATGAATATGTTTGACATGGAATAAGCAAAGGCTGTTGTAAGTGGGAGACCAGGACTTAGTGGGAGTGCCATCCTCTTTGTAAAACTGAAGGAGTCCCCCCCAGTCAGGGTGCCAACTTTCGGATAAGTTATAAACAAAAGCCACTCTTCTTTTTTCTGCTGAAACATCGTCTCTATGGCGAGTTAAAAAATCCCCAGGAGCAAAAGCTGTTATTTGGGCGCTTGGGTATGCTAACGATGAAATTCCTGTAATAGTCCTAATATTCTTTATCATCTCTTCGCTAGAAAGCCAGCTGTAGATATTGGCTAGATGAGGGGTTGAGCTCTGACTCAACTCTTGCCTTCCATACCAAAAGCCAACCCCATCGCTAGCTAACTTATGTACGTTTTGTACTAGTGTGCGGCGATCATTAATGTCTAACTGTGCAAATTCATCTTTTGATATCTCAGAGTATTTCCCATTGGAAATATGTGCCTGCTTAAAACTCGCATATTTTAAGATTTCTTTTTTCAAAGTGTGGGCTGAATCGTTACTTAATAAGTTTGTAACTCGGCAGCTCAGGTCTTGATTAAACTCATTGCTCCAGTAAAGGGAGTCAAGTTCACGATTAATTGTATATTGCATATCTCAACTTCCCGTATTAGATGTTTGATGCCTTGGGGCTCTTTTTGATTCGTTGTTTAAGGCTGCGAGGAGGTCTTCGGCAACTTCAGAAAATCGGACCCATTTCTTGGCTTCTGAAGGATCTATAGGTTTTCGTACTTGCAGCTCGCTAAACGTAAAATTGTTAGATTTTCCCCTCAAGGACAGTATGTTGTCGCTCCATCTAAGGCCTAAAAAGGAGTATAGTTTTTGGGCTGTTTCTTTTTGTGCGGATAGAAATTCATCAAAATTTAGGTTGAAAATACTCTTTGGGAAGGTTTTTCCCCAAAATTGCATTAGTCTCATTGATTGGTAGTAATAGTGAGCGACATCTTCTGCTTTGCACGCATATGTATGCCCTTCGGGAAAGGGCTTTGAAAGAATTGACATGCATACATCGAAAGGATTTCTGGCTACTTGAATAATACGGGCATTGGGGAATAAAGATAAAATCAATCCAACGTTTAGTAGGTTGCTGGGCATTTTGTCCACAGTGTCTTTTTCTGCTTCCGTTTCGAGTTTCATGTAATGCTCAGCAAGCTGGTTCCAGTCGGTAGAGCTTAATTTGTGAACGTTCTCATAGGCTTTCCCCTGAAATTTCAATTGCAGCTGGGATACCGTTCTAGGCATTTCTTCACTTTCTCCGAGACTGTAAACGCTATTGGAATTTTCTATAATTTTATTTATTAAAGTTGTTCCTGATCTTGGCATTCCCACTATAAATATAGGGCTGTTTTGGTTGGAGCTCCTGTTGTGCGCATGCGATGATAGGCTGTATGTCTCTATTATTTTCGAGAACAATTCTTCAGTTTTTTGAGAGTCGTAGGTGTTATTTGCTCTTTTTAGTAGTTCAAGCTTGATTTTGTTGGCTATTCCAATTTGCTTGTAGGATTTTTGGTATTTGTTCTGTTTTATATAGATTTCTGAAAGTGCAAAGTTACATATTTCCGCATCGATCGATGGTTCTAATAGAGATTCAATAGCCGAATTTAGTTTGTTTGCTAGAGCTTGGCTAATGTCACTTGGAGAGGTGAGTTCAGCAATAATTTGCCATCCAGCGCTGAGTTTGGGGTTCTTTGAAGTGGCTAGTGTTGCATACTTAATTGAGTCGCTATAGTTCCCATTTAGCCTTTTTATTTTGGCCTTCAATAGATCAGCCTGAGCGGATGTTTCCCCCATACTTATTGCTTTCTCGAGCTGGACTTGGCTTTCTTCAGTTTTTCTTGCCATTAGTAAAAGATCTGCATACTTTAAATGGTCGGAGGCTGAGGGCGATACTAACTGTATATATCTAGAGTATGCAGTGATGGCGGTTTCATAATCCCGGAACTCCGCTGCGACCAATGATAGCTCGCGGGCAATAGCCAGATTGTTCTGTAAATGAGAAAATAATTTTTTATAGATTGGAAAAGCTTTCCCTATATTCCCTAACTTAAAGTGAGAAAGACCGAGTAAATGGAATGTTTGCCCATCCATTGGTTCAATTCTCTCAATTGCTGAGACTGCATAATGGTATTTTTCTAGGGCTACATATTCTGTTGCTATAAATTTGAGATCAGCTGTTGTGATACCGTTTGTAGCTTCAGCTTCCTTTAGCTGGCTAAGTGCTTCGGACCTCTTTTTTAGCTGCCTTGACGTAAAGGCAAGCATCAACAATTTTTGAATTTGCCTGGAGGGGGTCGAGGTTGGCAGATTAAGAAGTTGTGTATGTGCAGAAGTATAATTTTTCTGTTTTAGATCAAGTTCAATTGAGGCAATAGAGGTCTCCCTCTGAGAGGGTTTGGGGCTTTTGGGTGGAGTGTGATGCTTCATATGACAGATTTATCTCGGTATACTTCCCTAGGTGTTTTAAATTGCCGACCTTGAGTGAAATTTAATTGTCTTATAGGCATCTCTTCTGATCGATGCTTACTGGGAGTTGTAATGTATTGTATATCATCTGATCTCGATGTTGATAGGCTGCGGGAGGAGTTCTTAAGGTCATCAGTTGTACAGGTACCTAATTTTCTTCATGGTCAGTCGGCTAGTGATATTTTTTCTTTTTTGAGGGAGCAGAAAGAATGGAACCTGTCTTTCAATAAGCTTGGTGTTCATACGGATATTAGCTTTTCTGATTATTGTGGTTGGAGTACTGATCAGAAAGGTATGTTGAACGATATCGTGTGGTCTCAGGCTGGGGCAGAGTTTCAATACCTTTACAAGAGCATCCCTATATTTGATTTTTGTAGTCGCGGCAGTGGTCAGGATAGGCGGTTTATGTCTATTTTTCAGTTAGTTAACAGCAAGTCATTTTTATCCTTAATGCGCTCAGTTGTTGGGGACAATAGTATTGCTTTCGCCGACGTTCAAGCGACATGTTTTGACCGTGGGCATTTTCTAAAGGAGCATGATGATGGTGTTTCCGGGAAGAATAGAGTTGCAGCATATGTTATTAATTTAACCCCAAACTGGAATTTAGACTGGGGCGGAGTTTTGCATTTTTATGGGAAGGATGGAGGGGCAATCAGGGGGCTGGTGCCAACATTTAATGCTGTTAACGTATTTAAAGTCCCTCAGAAACATTCAGTTTCATATGTCGCTCCATTTGCGCCTGAGAGCCGCTATTCAATTACTGGCTGGTTAAGACGAGGGGAAATGGCGTAATGCGTTCACCGTTAATTATTAATTGCTAGGGATTACATCAAACGGCGTGGTTACTCTCAGATGCGTGGATTCTTCTGGTAGGGGGATTGTTCCGTGCCAAGTGTATGAAGGAAATAAAACTAGTGATCCTTTAGAGGGGCTTATTTGCTTTTCCACAAAATCTCTCTCTCCGAGTTCATATGGAGACTTCCCGAAAAAGATGTCACCTGGATTTGTTGGAGCTCCTTCATTTTCTGGTGGTGGTAATTCCACATAAAAAGCGGAGCTAATCCAGCCTTGGGGGTGCACATGGCTAACATGGTGTCCACCACCTTTTAGCATTACGGACCATGAGCCAGAAAATTTAAAGTTTGATGACGTTCTTCCCAAAAATGGGTGTTTCTCATCTTCAGGTGAGTTTGATATGTAATCGCTAATGACTTCTTTAAGGCTTTCCTTTAAGGAGCATATTACAGGATGATTTTTGTGAAGCAGTCTGCCAGGTGTTTGAACTCCAGAGCGTACCGATTGAAAAAGGGGGCGCTCCTTTAGTTTGTGCATGTCTAATAGATTTGCTTTTAACTCCAGAAGGAACTCGTTAAGGCTGGAATACCCATTTGGGGTTGGTATTACATACTCTTGAATATAGCTACTATTTTGAGTGAGCCATTGGTAGCGCTCATTTCCCTTCATTTTCCAGCACGTCCCTTGAATAGCCCAAAGTAGTTGGTCATTTGGGGCTTGTTTTAAAGCCTGCTTAACAAGTTTATCAGCCACTTCGAATTCATAGTTTCTAACAAGCGTTATTAAGTACTGCTTTGTTATGCTGAGGTCAGGTTGCATTGAAAAAACAGTTTCATAGAATTTCAAGGCAAGTTTTAATTCTCCTTCTTCTTCGGCAATCTTGCCTCTGAGAAATAGAAGTTCGAAGCTTGTGTCAATATCCGGCCGTGACTCAAGTATGCTTTGTGCCTCTTTAATTAACCCTGCTGCGATTAAGCTTTCAATATGAGCAATGGTGATTTCTCGATGATCTTTTTGGGATTGTGATAACTTGCGATAGCTTTCGCAAAATAGCCCTTTATTGCCAAGCTGCCAATATGCTTCATTCAGGGTTTTGTGCGCCTCGGTATGAAGAGGTTCCGTAGTAATAAGTTTCTCAAGTGTTTCTATGGCTGTTTTATGGTAGCCAAGGTTTAGTTCGGCAAGTGCTTTGGCATAAAGTGCTTTGCTCATCTCAGGCGCCAAGCTAAGAACTTCTTCAAGCAAAGCTAGCGCTTTCTCAGGCTCCTCAAGGTCAGAATAAGTTATGGCTAATCCATAAGTAGCCTTCAAATTCTTTGCATCTTGAGCCCTTGTTTTTTGAAAGAAACCCAAGGCATCTTGAAATTGGCTGTTTTTTCTGCAGATATTTCCAAGGAGGGTTAGTGAAGTAGGAGAGTTAGGAGTGAAGCTTGCGGCCTTTAAGGCATGTTCATAGGCTAGAGTTAGGTTGTTTGATTCAAACTCAAGTATTGCCAAATTCCGCCATGCGGCTGTAAATTTCGGATTGTAATGAATAGCTTGCTTGTAATGGTACCTTGCAAGATCTATCTGCTTTTGCGCCTTTAGAAAGTTGGCAAAATTATTATGGACCGGCGGTTGGTCATTTTTTGCTTTAAGTGATTTTTCAAAGAAATCTTTAGCTTCTCTTTTACTGTCAACTGCGTCTAACGCAAGAGCGGAGAGGTGTAATACATTCGGCTCGCTCGGGAACTGCTGATTCAGTTTTTGGATTGCAGGTAGCGCGTTCTGAGCATGTCCAGACTCCACCATTTTTCCAAGGCTTGCCAGGACTTGTTGAAGCGTTAAATTTCTCTTCATAGACGTTTTCTAATTAAAGAAACGGCGAGCAATGCTCGCCGTTTCTTTGTGTCAAATGACAATCAACTTAGTTCTACTCAAAACGATAGCTTGCACTCAGGAAGTAGCGCGGACCTAACAAGTCATAAGTAGATGGATAGGTATTAGCTTGCTCAGCAGAATCCCCCAAAGTGGTGGGTTCAGTATTGAGAACATTCTTAATACCAAAGTTGATGTCAAAGTTTTCATTGACTGCCCAGCCGGCGCTGAGGTCAAGGTAAAACTCATCATCAATAGAGTCTACAACCAGTTGGTTGCGCTCATCGAATGGGTTGGTGACAGTGTCTCCAACAGCGATGTTGGTGAAAGCAGAGCCCGCATCCATCAGATCTTCGATGTTGTCGTCGGTAACTTCGATGGTGCGTGGGCCACTAATGGTCATCAGCTGGTCATCTTTGGTTCCATCAAGATAACGAACCAAGGCGGACAAGGTTAGAGGACCACTCTGCCAGCTAACACGTGTATTCCAGTTGAATTCGCCTCTGGGTGCCTCACAGGTGTTTCCGTAATAGCCGGCACACTCATTCACAACACTTGGGAATTCAGCAACGGGAGTTACGTCGTATTGGAGCAGGTAGGTGCTGTTGAAGGTGACGCTCAGGTAGGAGGCCCCATCAAAGCCGAAGTCCAGATCGGTACCGTAGTTGATGTTGAGGTCAACACCTCTGGTCTCAATCAGGCCGATATTTGCATTAAACGCTTCTACGTAGTCAACGTTACCGTCGCTGCGGCGGTTAATTGCTTGGCAGTATGGTGAGCTAGCATCTTGGAATTGGTTGTAGCAGAGATCCAGGATGTTATTTACACCACCGCCGTATACGTCGATCGCATCTTCGATTTCAATATCGTAGTAGTCGATAGCGATATCGAGGCCATCCATCGGCTCAATTACTGCACCGAATGTGATCGTAGTTGAGGTCTCTTCTTGAAGCTCTTCATTGCCGCCGAAAACACCTTCAATCTGGGTGTTCGCTTGAGTAAAGCTACCTGCAGTTACGCCATCAGGCATAGTCGCGTTACAGGTATCGGTATCCCCTGAGCCGCCTACAGCACATGGATCACTAGCGGGCGGGAAGCCAGCGGACTCACCTAGGTAAAGCTCGTAGACATTTGGAGCGCGAACAGACTGCTGGAAACCTGCGCGGAACTTAACCATTTCAATTGGAGCGTAGTTCAAAGCAGTAGCGAAAGAATTAACTCCACCAATATTCGAGTAATCGGAATAGCGGTATGCACCCCACAGAGCTAGGCTCTCAACTCCAGGCTTGCCTGAAACCAGCGGTACGTTTACTTCGGCAAAAGCTTCCATTGCGGTGTAGCCACCAATGGTTTGCTGTCCGGCATTAAAGCCCAAAACGTCGCCTGTAGCGAGGTAGCTGTCAGGGTGGAAGCTAGACTCATCATCGCGGTGCTCTAAACCAAACACTACACCGATAGCTTCATCTGCAGAGGGAACAGTACCCAGAAGGCCGGATACGCTTGCAGAGATAACTTCTTGTGTGATGCTGGTAATGTTTGTGGCATCGACTGTGATGAAGTTAATCGCTTCGTCACTGATATTGCCTGCGCCCCAAATATTTAACGGTACACAGTCATTGGAAGTATCTTGACATGCTGTACCGTCATCTGTGACAAGGATTGCTTGTTTGAATCTGGAGGCCGCAACGTCGTTGTTTTGACGATTGGTCTGATCGAGATTGGAGTAGCTGTAGTAAGTATCAAAAGACCAGTCATCATTGATGTCGCCACGGAAGCCGGTCACGATACGGAAAGCGTCGCGAGTATCTATCGATTCGCGAGAACCGTTTTCAACCATTCGACGTCCGATGAAAAGATCAACCGGGTCATCTGCATTGTTGCCATTTGCAACATTCAGGTTTCTAAGAGTTTCTTGGTAAGCCTCATCGAAGAAGGGCGTATTTGGATTTACTGAAACTGTAGTAAATGCAGGGGTGGGGGCCAGTTCTTGTGGAACTTGGTTGTGTGAGAACGCCATTTCACCATAAGCGGTGACTTTATCATTCAGGTCGTAATGCGTAAACGCACTAATCAGGAAGCGCTCTTGTGGCAGCTGCAAGTAGTTATCTGGAGCGTAGTTAAAGCGATCTTCTGGGTCTTGGAAAGCGCGAGAGGTGCCATCTGGCTCAAAGGTTGTGCCAGTATTAAATACGTTTGTGCCAGGAACACCACTGGAGCCAGAGGTGGACAGGCTATCGTTGAAGCCGTCACCGTCAGTGTCTGCTTCGCCCCAAGTGTTAGTACTGAAACCGCGATCAGCTTGGAAAACGGGGTCACGGTCAGTCCAGGATGCATAAACGGTAGCATTACCGCGTCCATCGGCAAAGTTACCGCCGATAGTCAGATCGATATTGCGCTTGGTGCCATCACCGTCCTCTGTAACATCATAGAGGCTGGTAAGCTGAACCCCTTCGAAATCGTCTACTAACTGGAAGTTAACTACACCGGCAAGAGCATCGGAGCCGTATACCGCAGAAGCACCACCAGTAATTACATCAACACTCCGGATCAGGGTGCTGGGAATGGTGTTCAGGTCAACGATACCTTCTTGAGTAGAGGGAATATAGCGGCGGCCGTTGACAAGAACTACTGTACGATAGCTTCCGAGGCCGCGAAGGTCTACCTGGGCAGTACCGTCCCCAGGGTTGTTAGAGCTGGGACCAAAGCTGGGCCGAGTCTGAGGTAGTTCAGCGAGTTTCTGCTCAATATTGAGGTTACCGGAAATCTTGAACTCTTCTGCCCCAATAGAGGTTAATGGAGTAACAGATTCAAGGTCTTGGCGCTTGATACGAGAGCCGGTAACGATAACTTCTTCAACCATTTCCGCATCTTGTTGAGCGAAAGCAGGCATTGCAGGAACCATAATTGCGGCAGCGGTGAAGCCCAGGGCTCCTTTTACGGCTGCGGACAGGAGGTTCTTTTTCATTGTCAATCCTCTCTTGATCGTTGGATTTATAGTCTGTTGTCATTAATGACGATTGCTGGAAGTAGCTACCCCCAAGTGGCTACTTCCCTCCCAACACACCTATTAACGTTTGGCGGAGGGAACCCCTCAAAAGAATCGTGTTTTTTTCTGATACTGCGTATTGTCAGGTTTGGTAGGTCAGCATGTGCTCGCCCATCGATCTTTTTGTTTTATTTTTGGTCTGTCAGAGAGCGGTAAAAGGGGAGGCAGAGGAAGTTTGAGTAGAGGGGTGTAACTTAGAGGCTTAGGGAAAAGCTTCCGTAAAAGAATCGACCTGTAAGGTCATATGTCAGGTGGTCGTGGTTATTGCTCTCTGCGGTTGAAGCAAAAGGGGGTGAGCGATCAAGTAAATTATTGATACCGAACGCAAATCTCAGTCGAGAGCTCGGGGTGTAGGCAATCTGAATGTCGTGTGATGACCAGTCACTGATATTACGGTTTTCGCTAGTGCCATCCAGGGTGGTAAACGTTTCTTTAAGGCTGTCTACATAGTGGACGGTATAACCGGCATTCCAAGGGCCTTTTTTAAAGTAGGCTCCAGCGTTGGCTTTCCATTTTGGCAATGATCCTGGGCCGCCAGCTGAAATATCTGTGAAGGTGCCAGATAGATCTTCTTTGGTTGAATTAGGTGAGGCCTGATTGAGGTAGTGAAGCATTCTGCTGATGTTTAAAGCCAAGTGCAGCTCCTTATCACCGTCTAGCTGGAAGTGATAACGAAAAGCGGCGTCATATCCGCGAATCTCGCGGCTTCCTTGATTTATACGAGAGGCGTATATTTTGGTGATATCGCCACTCTGATCGCGTATGACTAAGTCCGTATAAAGGTTGTAGTAGGCATTCTGATCCAATAAAAATTGGGGGTTGGTGCCGATCACTTGGTCTTCGTCGATGTCATAAAGGTCAAGTTTAGCGGTAAAGTCGGGAAGCTTGAGAGGTTCCCATGTCACTCCGAGAGAAATTGTGCGGGATGTTTCCGGTGCTAGATCTGGATTACCGCTAAATTCAGTTAAATATTGTATCCGCGAGCTATCTGATTGATATTGGCAGCCAGGAAGGTCACTTGCATTTGTGCTGGTGCAGGGGTCGAATAGAAATTCTTGTGTTTGGTAGCCCTGTTGATTCATGTCTGTAAGAGTTGGGGCTCTGAACCCAGTGGTATAGCTGCTTCGTACAAGAAGGGAGGGGGCTGGTTTCCATCTTAGAGCCAGTTTGGGGTTGCTAGTATCCCCAAAGTCGTCGTAGTGGGAGCTTCTAATGGCACCATCCAGCCATAGCTTGTCTGAAACTAGCGGGATGGACACCTCAGCAAAAGCTTCTTTGACAAGCCGGGTTCCTTCTGTAGATCCAGGGGCGTGCCCACCTATAAAGGACATTCCGAAATTATCATTGGAGTGAAGGCTTACACTTTCCCGTCTGAACTCAATTCCTGCTGCTGCAAGAATATTTCCTGCCGATATCTTTTTAATAATGCCGTCAGTTATGAATGTGAAAGATGTCATTCGGGAGTTGCTAGTGGTTACACTTTTACCGCGAATGAACTCTAGTTGTTCCGCATCAATACTGCCGCTGGGGCCAAGAAGGTTTACAGCTACACAGGAAGTCGTGGTATTGCAGGCATCTGGTCCTTTTAGTCCCAGGGAGAGCGCAAAGGGATCTATTACATTGTTTAGTGTTTCTTTCTTAGAAGTTCTGTGGATTGAGGCACCCAGTTCCCATTGCCATTCATTCCAGAAGCCTTTTATTCCGGTATTAAATCTCCAGGTATTTGTTCGGTTATTTTGTGTCCTTGGGCCAAGCTCAATAACGCGTCTGCGGACATCGTAAATTTCTTCGTTAAAAGTATTGTAAATATTATCAGCCGCTATCGTTAGGTCCCCGTTGTCAAAGCGTGTAAATACAGGGGTCGGAGCAGAGGTTGATACTCCGCTGGATCGGACTCCCATAATTTCAGAAAAAGCTTGCGTGCTTTCGCCGATATCCAGGTTGCCGGCTATGTATATTGAGTCACTTTGGGTGGGGGTAATTGCTGAGGTGTAGTCGCTGTAGTTAAATTTCTCTTCCGGCGACCAGCTCTGATAGGTTCCGGGGGAGAGGTTGGTTAACACCTCATTTCTCTCGAGGGCAATAAAGCCATCTGGGATGGCAGATGATCTCTGGTCGGTCCCCCCAATTGCGCGACTATCCGCTGAGCTGGAGAGATCTCGGTCCCGGCTCATTACTTTTCCCTGGCGATTTTGGGCCAAGTTTAACATTAAGTGAGACCGGTCCCCCCTCCATCCCCAGGTTAAGTGGTGGGATTCACTCTGTCGATCACCTTGTGAAGCTTGTCCGTAATAGCTCTTCACTGAGAGCCCTTCAAAGTCAGTTTGCAGGATAATATTCACAACTCCTGCGATAGCATCGGAGCCATAAACAGCCGAAGCTCCATCTTTTAGAATCTCGACTCTTTCAACAAGGGCTAGAGGGATAGTGTTTAAGTCGGTTGCTTCCCCATTAAACCCATCGCTGATGATTCGCCTCCCATTGAGGAGAACAAGAGTGCTGTTGGCTGGTAGGCCGCGCAGGGAGACTGCTGCAGTACCATCGCTCTCCTGGCTAACTGAAGTACTTGTGGAGTTGCCGGAAATAGCAGGTAAAAACTTTAGCAAATCGGCAATAGTCTGAGCGCCGGTCATTTCCAGCTGGTCTCGCGAAAGGCGGTCTACTGGTAGGTATCCTTCTGATTGGAAGTGGCGCAAGTGACTTCCCGTTAGGCTCTGACCCGTAACCGTTACTTCTTCAGTTTGTAAAATACCTGTTGCTATTTGCGGGCGAGTATTAGTCTGGGGTGATTCAATAACTGCTACTGATGATGGGCCTACTTTTTTGAAGGATAGCGGCACTCCTTCTAGTAGTTGCTTTAGAGCGGGCTCAAATTGGCCGTCGGGGCTAAGTAGTGTCTGCCTGTTAACTTGAAATTTTGCAGCTGATGAGGCTCTAACCAGCAGTGATATTTTACACTGTTGGCCCAGTGATATCAGGGCTTGAGAGAGGCTCCCTTTGGGGATTTCGATTCCCGATTCAGGGCATAGGGCGTAGGTAGCGCTAGGGGAGCAAAGCGCTAACACAAGGGATATTGTTATCCAGTACCTAAGTGTCAATGAGGTGCCCATTCAAATACATGCAGCATGTCAAAATGCAGCAAATTGATAATTTTTCTTAGTTTTTGGGCGGGCTTATTTTGCTTGTGTAATATATAACCGCCGTATCGACGGTTATAACCTAGTTATGTGCGGGAGACAAGATAGTCAGGTTGGAGTCGCTGTGGTCTTCATGTAAATCGAGCGCAGTAGCGATTGCTTTCAAGGTGCTATCCGGGTCGGAGATCTCAAAGGTTCCTGAAACCAATTTGTCCTCTACTTGGGGGGAAGCGGCAACTGGAACAGCTAAATAGCGGTTTAACTCGGTTAAAGCGTCCTTAAGTGGGGTTTTTTCAAAGACTAGCAGTCCTTTCGTCCAGTCGGTAGCTTCTTCCGGTGATGTTTGACCAATTGGGCTGAGTCCTCTTTCAGAAACGCTGACTTTCTCGTTCTTGACCAATTGTACTGATTCAGGCTCCAAGCCGGGAGCGCTATCGGTTTCGCTGACTGAGACTGTGCCCTCAGTTACAGACACTCTTGTGCTCTGTGGGTTGAGTTCAACGTTAAATTCGGTTCCCAATACGCGGATATTGGCGCTGCCGGCAGTAACAGTAAAGGGGCGAGAAGTTTGCCTTGCCACTTCGAAGAAGGCTTCACCTCGAACTAACTCAGTGCGGCGCTCATTGCGGTTATAGATCACCCGCAGTTCACTATTGGAGTTCAGCTTTACTTCTGAGCCATCGGACAGGTTTATTGTCTGTATTTGTCCGCGTTCAGTCGCATATATTTGAGCCTTGAGTTCGCCGCCCATACCCTGATATCCAACCCACAGGGCAACTATTGCTCCGCAGGTTGCTAGACCGCCGCCTATAAGCCACTGCGGCAATGTCCATTGCTTTGAGCTTTGTTGCCCCTGTGCGTTATCGGTGGATACTGAGCAAATCGCAGTTCTATTTTGCGGAGTGGGGATGCTTTCTGGGAACAATGTATCTACCGGTAGGTGAGATAAGGCACCCAGGTCTCCCCAGAGTTCAGTGATTTCGGCAAAAGCCAGCTGATTCTCTTCTTGGGAAATCCACTTCTTGAACTGGTGACGGTCGCTAGATGTAATCGAGTCAGAGCGCAAACGAGCAACCCAAGCGCAAGCCTGGTCAAGGCTTTCTTCACTTATTGTTTGCTTAGGGTTAGTCATCATGGTTGCTCTAGCATCTTGGGTTTACGAAGTGTTACTTTAGTACTTTGATATTCAGGGCGGCATATTACTCAAAGTTTCTGGATTTGTGCGACCTCTACCGCGCATACCGTCGAATAAAAATGTCATTCCAACGAGTTTTTACTGAATTGCAGTAAAATGTTCTGTTGTATGTAGAGTATTTAGGTTTACTCAATTGGGTCCTTCGAAGCTGAGACGACTGAACAGCTTCCCCCCTCAAATAATTTTGTGGAGTTGTTGTTAAGGTGTGAATACTGGTAGTTCATTTTTTTATCGTTATTTTAAGGATATATGTCACAAGTGGCGCAACTGACTGAAGGTCACCTTTCAGGAGTTACCTTCTTACGACACGCTTTCAAAGCCTGCAAAATATACTTTTCCACACTACTCACGGAGATATTCATCTCCTTAGCTATCTCGCTATAGGAGAGGCCCCGGGTCCTGTGCAATAGAAAGGCCTGGCGACACTTAAGGGGCAGTTTGTCCATGGTTTCGTATATCGACTGCAACTGCTGACGGGCTGCCAGTAATCTTTCTGGTGACTGGTGGTCCGCGTGGTCGTCGGTGTAGGGTTCACCCTCCATGGGGATCTGCTGGCTCACATACTCTACATGAAGCTTGCCTCGGCGCAGCTGGTCCACAGCAAGGTTATTGGCAATCTGGTAGAGGTAGGCCCGTGGATTCTCAAGTTCCTTCTCATCGCTGAGTTTTTGCAGGCGTAGATAGGCGTGTTGGGCGATATCCTCGGCATCGTCAGGGCTTTTTACAATGCGAGAGACAAAGCGTACCAAGGCCTGTCCGTGCTCGGTAAACAGCCTTTCAAGAAGCGTCTTCCTGGCCTTATTCATTACTGATCGTGATCCCCGTACCCTGCTCGCTGTAGTTATGGACTGATTGTTCTTAGTGCGAGCTGGCGCACAGTTATATCACAAGCATTGGTTTCGCTACGAGAGGTACGATAGAACTTGACTGGTCACACTCTTCGATTCTCTATGCCTGGCGATGGATGCCGGTATAATGGCGGCCGCGCCACATGCGCAGACAATAAGACCTTGCAGAGGTGTGTCGAGCACCGGAGATTGAATGAGTTATCAAGTACTGGCACGGAAGTGGCGGCCGAAGCTGTTTCGCGAGATGGTGGGACAGGAGCATGTTCTCCAGGCGTTGATCAACGCCCTGGATAATGGTCGCTTGCATCACGCCTACCTCTTTGCCGGTACCCGTGGTGTGGGTAAAACCACGATTGCACGAATCCTGGCCAAGTGTCTGAATTGTGAAGAGGGAGTCAGTTCTGAACCCTGTGGCCAGTGCCACACTTGCAATGAGATTGCTGATGGCCGTTTTGTCGACTTGATCGAAGTGGATGCAGCCTCGCGTACCAAGGTCGAAGATACTCGTGAACTGCTTGAGAACGTGCAGTACGCACCGACCCGGGGCCGCTTCAAGGTTTACCTGATCGATGAAGTCCATATGTTGTCGAACAGCTCGTTTAACGCGCTGTTAAAAACCCTCGAAGAACCGCCTCCCCATGTGAAGTTTCTACTGGCAACGACTGATCCGCAGAAGTTGCCGGTTACCGTGCTGTCCCGCTGTCTCCAGTTCAAACTGAAGAATATGAGCCCCGAGCGGGTTGTGGGGCACTTGAAGTTTGTGTTGGAGCAGGAACAGGTTCCGTTTGAAGAAGGGGCCCTGTGGCATCTCGGTCGCGCCGCAGATGGCAGTATGCGAGATGGGATGAGTCTTACTGACCAGGCCATCGCATTTGGTGGGGGGCAAATTACCGAGGCAGAAGTGCGCGGTATGCTGGGCAGTATCGATACCGGTTTGGTGTGGAAGCTGCTGCAAGCCTTGTCTGAAGAGGACGCACAGGCTTTATTTGCCACAGTTGCTGAGTTGTCTCAGCAGGCCCCTGATTACAGTGCTGCGCTGGCAGAACTCGCCGATAACCTGCACCGTATCGCAGTGGCTCAGGTGTTGCCGCAATCTATCGATAATTCCCTGGGTGATGGTGAGCGACTGAGAAATTTAGCTGGGCGTATCGCCCCGGAAAATGTGCAGCTGTATTACCAGATGGCCCTGCTGGCCCGGCGTGACTTGCCCTTGGCCCCGGATCAGCGCAGTGGCTTTGAAATGGCTCTACTGCGGATGCTGGCCTTCCGTCCTCAGGGAGTTGCGGATATTCCCCGTTCTCCACTGCCATCGGCTTCCGAATCCGTTTCACCAGCACCAGCTCTAGATGCGCTACAGCCACAGGCCACTGTAGCGCCAGAAGTACCGGAGGTCAGTCCGGCAAAAAAGCCTGAAGCGGCACAGCCGCAGGCTGTTACAAAGGTTGATGTGGCTCCCCCGCAGGCAGTGCAGGGCCTGCAGCCGTTGCAGAATCAGGCAGAGCAAAGGGAGGTAGAGCCTGCAGCCCCAACTGAAATGATCAGTGAGCCAGCGACGGAGGCTCAGCCGGAGCAAATTACAAGCCCGCCTCCTGTCCAGGGAGTGGCAGAAGAGCGTCCCCAGCGTAAAGATGTCCTGGCCGAGCTTCGCCAGCGAGTTGCGGAAGTGGAGTCGGCGCCGGCACCACAGCAACCAGTACCACAAAATACGGTGAATACCTCGCGGGAGGCTCCGGTAGAAAGCCGCAGTCAGGAAGTGCCAAAAGGGCGTTTGGAAGCATTAACGCCTGGCAGTTGGCCGGTAATGTATGGACAGCTGGGTATTACCGGTATTTTGCACTCTATTGCCCAGCACTTGGAGATGGTGGGCAGGCAGGACAATATACTCTCGTTCACCCTGGATGAATCTTACAGCAGCCTCTACGACGAAGTTCACCAGCGGCGTCTGGGGGACTCTCTGGCTGACTTCTTCCAACAGCCTGTGGTAGCGCAGATACAAGTAGGGCAGGTACATGGGAGTACCCCCGCCCGATTAGTCGCAGCTACCCGCCAAGCGCGGCTAGAAGCTGCCCAGGATGCACTGGTCGCTGACCCACTGGTTCAAGAATTACAGGCAGAATTGAGTGCGGAACTGGTGCCGGGCTCCGTAGAATCACTAGTAGTAGAAGATTAATGACAATTAGGGCCCGGTTTATTCCGGGGCCACATGCACAAGATAGAGGTTACCTATGAAAGGTTTGGGCGATTTGATGCAGCAGGCCCAGAAAATGCAGGCCGATATGCAGGAAAAAATGCAGAAGATGCAGCAGGACCTGACTGAGCTTCGCATCTGCGGTGAGTCTGGGGCGGGTATGGTCAAGGTGACGATGAATGGTCGCCACGATGTGGTATCTGTGGAAATTGATCCCTCCCTGATGACCGAAGAGAAGGAAATGCTGGAAGACCTGCTGGCCGCTGCGGTCAACGACGCTGTGCGTCGTGTAGAGGAAAAAACACAGGAACTGCAAAAGCAGGGGATGGGAGACCTGACTTCAGGTATCAATTTGCCTGAAGGCTTTAAGTTCCCCTTTTAAGAAGTGGCCATCCACTGGTTTTGAGTTTGTATGTTTAGTCCCCTGATTGAAGAGCTGATCCGCGCGCTCCGCTGTCTGCCCAGTGTGGGCCCCAAGTCCGCGCAGCGCATGGCGATGTACCTATTGGAAAAAGACCGGGAAGCTGCCTCCCTGCTGGCCCAGAGTTTGGCGCGAGCGGTGGAACAAGTGGGGCGCTGTGGGCAGTGTCGCACCCTGACAGAGGAGCCCGTTTGCTCATTGTGTTGCAATAGCCGGCGCGAGCAGGACTCACTTTGCGTGGTTGAGACGCCCGCTGATGTTCTGGCTATTGAGCAGGCCGGTAATTACCACGGTCGCTACTTTGTCCTGCATGGGCATCTCTCGCCCATTGATGGCATTGGCCCGGGGGACCTGGGGATCGACTTGCTGGAGCAGAGACTCGCTACTGAGCAGTTGCGCGAACTTATTGTCGCCACTAACCCTACGGTAGAAGGTGAAGCTACCGCGCAGTACATCGCGGAGAGAGCTCGTGCCCAGGGGGTGACGGTGAGCCGGATTGCCCACGGTGTGCCCATCGGCGGAGAATTGGAATATATCGATGGCGGCACTCTCGCCCACGCCTTTAATAGTCGAACCGCATTTTTTTCCGGCAGTTGAGTGATATCGATGACAGAAATAGATACCACTCCACGCTGGGTTGACAGTTACGAGCAGCTGGTAGAGTTGTGTGCAGAATGGCGCAAGCAGAGTGCGGTAGCCCTGGATACCGAGTTCATGCGCAGTCGTACTTTTTATCCCCAGCCGGCCCTGGTCCAGGTAGGTGATGGAAAACACTGCTACCTGATCGACAATTTGGCGATTGAGGAGTTACAGCCGCTTCGCGACCTCTTGCTCGATACCGCTGTCACTAAAATCATGCACAGTTGTAGTGAGGACCTGGAAACCCTGGAGCGCTTGCTAGGCGTGATTCCCGAGCCCATTTTTGATACCCAAATTGCCGCTGCAATCTGTGGTATGGGAGCAGGCTTGGGTTATGCGGCGACAGTTAACCAGCTACTGCATATAGAGTTGCCCAAGAGTGAAACCCGCTCGGACTGGCTGCAGAGACCTCTCAGCGATGCACAAAAAACCTATGCCGCCCTCGATGTCGCTTGGTTGCCGGTACTCTACGGCGTACTGGTAAAGGACCTCAATGCGAAGGGGCGCCTGGAGTGGTTGCAGGAAGACTGTGCATCATTGGTGGTCACGGCTCGAAACCCGAGCCCACCTGAGATTTACTACCAAAAAGTGAAAGGTGCCTGGCGCCTGCGCAGTAAACAACTGGCAGTGCTACAGGATGTGTGTGCCTGGCGCGAAAAGCAGGCCAGGGCGCTGAATATGCCGCGCAATCACTTGTTGAAAGAGAATATCTGTCTCGGCCTGGCCCAACAGTTGCCTCGGCATAGAGGTGCCTTGAGCCAACTGGGTATGGAAGGGCGAGCTCTGCGTGAGCATGGCGAGGCCCTGTTAAAAATCGTTGCCCAAGCCTGCGAGAGAAGCGATCCACCTGCGCGAATGCAGCAGCCCCTCAACCGGCAGCAGGGAGAGATCCTCAAGCAACTGCGGCTTGAGATGGTGTCTATTGCCGAGCGGGCCGGGTTGCCTGCCGAAATATTAATTCGCAAAAAAGAGCTGGAAGCCTTGGTCCAGGCCCGTCTACCCGAGTTAGAGGGGCGGCTCAGAGGGTGGCGGGCCGATGTGATTGGCCATCCTTTGCTCGAAGCTCTGAAACAATTGCGTAAAGAGGAATTGAAGTGAAAGTTTTATGCGATATTTATCGCAGTCCAAATAAAGACGAAATGTATCTGTACGTGGATAAGCGCGAAGGCACTACGAGGGTTCCCAAAAATCTACTAGAGCTTTTCGGCAAGCCGCAGCACGTCACTACGATGTTGGTGACGCCGGACAAAAAGCTGGCCCGTGCAGAGGCGGACAAGTTGCTCAAAGAGGTGCTCACTCGCGGCTATTACTTACAGATGCCGCCAATAGCCGATTCCGAAATGAGTGAAATCGCGCTGAAGAACAGCAAGTTGCAACGCTGAGTCGAGCTAAATGGCACAGGAGCCTTTTTGGCGGCGGAAAACGCTGGAGCAAATGAGTCGATCCGAGTGGGAGCAGCTTTGTGACGGTTGTGGTCGCTGCTGCCTGCACAGCTTGGAGGATGAGGATACGGGTGAGGTCTACCTCACTAATGTGGCCTGCCGCCTGTTGGATACCCATTCCTGCCAGTGCAGTGAGTACAGCCAGCGCAAAGCCCATGTCCCAGGATGCATTCAGTTGCGTATAGAGGATATTGCCGAATTCGATTGGTTGCCGCTCACCTGCGCATACCGCAGTCTTGCGGAAGGGCGCCCTCTTGCAGACTGGCACCCATTGGTGTCGGGGGACCCGGAATCCGTACATCGGGCGGGGATATCGGTGCGTGGGCGCGTTGTCAGTGAAGAGTCGGTTCATTCAGACGATATGGAGGATCATATTGTCTCTTGGGTTGAACAAGGTTGATCGCAAACGGGAACTGCGACCTTTGAACGCCTTTGAATATTGCGCATAATTAAATCATTCTTCGGATCGATTTATGGCTGGCAGTGCTTGTCTGCGAAGCGGCGTAAATATGCCGGTTCCGAGCGAGTGACGATGTAAAGGACCCTGGCATATATGCCCGATATTAAATCGGTGTGCCAGAAAGTAGAGTGAGAGAATGACAGAAGATTTCCAATTTGCCTGGATGGTATACGCCGCTTCAACACTGGTTATGCTGTTGGCGGGCTGGTGGTTTATGCGCAATTGGCGCTGGAGTTGGGTACGCCAGACTCTACTGTTAGTGGCTGCGGCGGTGTTGCTGGCGCCGGCAAAGACCTCTGTAGCGGAGTCAGTTGCTGTGCCGGTGTTGCCGCTATTTGTTTATCAAACGCTGTTTGAAGAAAATGGAGCGGCGCCAGAGGTCACTACCAATTTGATATTCGCTTCGGGTGGAGCCCTGGCGATCATGGTTGTTTGGGGGATTGTCAGCTTGCTGATGAGGTTTCGCCGGGACAGGCGTCGTCGCTTTGATGAAGATCCCTACTTTAACGAACAATAACCCAAGATATGGCTGTCATGCCTGAGGGCAGGGTAGCCATTCCCCCAGTATTTTTTGTTGCACTTTAATTCACTTGCGCAGCCATCGTCCCTCCTCGACGCCTATATCCAGGCCTTCACTCGGTTGCTCGTATCAAAGGCGCTAAAACCCTTTAGACCGGCAACCCCAGTCAATGACAGCTGCTATATCTATTAAGCTGGTTCCCGCTGTGGCGCAATGCAAAACAATGTAAAAGCCGTGTCACTTTTCTGCCAGGTATCCAGTAACAACAAGAGGCGGCTGTATCCAGCATGTGGGAAATACCTCGCACCTAATAGGGGAAGAGGGCAAGGGCAGTCGTGAATAGAGTGAAATATTCAGTTCAATACCCACTTGCCCGGATTGGCAGTGAGAGCCGAATGGCTGAGGAATACTGATGCTCGATCACCTGCTTATATTGACTGCAGTAATGCTGGTTTCGGGCATTTTGGGTGGGTTGGTCAATTACTATCAAATGCTGTTTACCGAAGAAGATCCAGCGGGGCTCGCACGTTGCCTGATTATGGGGCTGTGTGGCGCCTTGATGGTGCCGATATTCCTTAAATTCACCCAGAGTGACTTGTTGATAGAAATCCAGGGTGACCCCTCGCGTTTATTGATTTTTACCGGTTACTGCCTGCTCGCTGCAATTGCGTCCCGTATGTTCGTGTTTAACGCCGCGCGGCGCCAGTTGCGCGACGCCAGTATTGCCCGCGCCCGAGTAGAGAATATGGAGCAGGAGCTGCGCACCATGCAGTTGGAAATGATGCCCCTATTGGAGCATGAAATTGAGGGCGATCCCGAGCAGGGGCCGACCATCGATTTCAATCAGATCCGTAAATTGGATGACAATGCCCTACAGGTGCTGCATTTGTTAAATACCGGGGAGTGTGTATTTCGGTCTCTTTCCGGCATGGTGCAGGACAGCGGTATGGAAACCAATTCTATAGCCCGCGCCTTGAATAGCTTGCTGGTGCTGGAGATGGTCGGGAAAATTCACAGTCACCTGGGCATCCGCTGGTATATCACCGGCAAAGGTCGCCAGGTTGTACACCGCCGCAGTACCCAGATGGCCTAGGCTGCTTCGGTAAGCCCACGCGTACTTTCAAGGCTCGCCCTGCGGGACTGGCAAATTCCTCCAGCGCAAGCTGGTCATCCAAATTGAGCGTTACCGCCTCGCCCCCAACCTGTTGTTCAATTATCATTCGCTAAAAGAGATAGTTAGCCTCGACGACAGGATTGGAGCAGTTATGAAGTTTACCGGTACCGAAAGCTATGTAGCGACCGACGACTTGCAGATGGCGGTGAATGCGGCCGTTACCCTGCAGCGCCCACTATTGATCAAGGGTGAGCCCGGCACCGGCAAAACACTGCTCGCCGAGCAGGTAGCAGAGAGCCTCGGACTAAAGCTGATTCAGTGGCATATTAAATCCACCACCAAAGCCCAGCAGGGCCTGTACGAGTACGACGCGGTATCCCGCCTGCGGGACTCCCAACTGGGGGTGGATAAGGTTCACGATATTGGCAACTACATTAAGCGCGGTAAGCTTTGGGAGGCCTTTGCGGCAGAAGAGCGCGTGGTGCTGCTGATCGATGAAATCGATAAAGCGGATATCGAATTCCCCAACGACCTGCTGGTTGAGCTGGATCGTATGGAGTTCTTTGTCTATGAGACTGGCGAAACCATCAAGGCCAAGCAGCGCCCCATCGTAATTATCACTTCCAATAATGAGAAAGAATTGCCGGACGCCTTTTTACGCCGTTGCTTTTTCCATTACATCAGCTTCCCCGATCGTGACACCATGTGCAAAATTGTCGATGTGCACTACCCAGGGATCAAAGGGCAGCTGGTGGCCGAGGCAATGGATATTTTCTTCCAGCTGCGCGAGGTTCCAGGCCTGAAGAAAAAGCCTTCGACCTCCGAACTGATCGATTGGCTCAAGCTGTTGATGGCTGATGATATTCCCGAGGAGATCCTGAAAAACAGCGATAGCAGCAATGCCATTCCGCCGCTCTACGGTGCCCTGCTGAAAAACGAGCAGGATGTCCATATGCTGGAGCGCCTGGCGTTTATGGCCCGTCGCGATAATCGCTAAACTGTGTTGGTTAATGTCACCGAGGGCTGAAATTGTCCTCGGTGATTTCGGCCCGGTTTAACCGGGTGTTATTTTTTCTCTGTGCTGACTGCGAATTATTATGCTGATTGGCTTTTTCCAGAATTTACGCCGCTATAAATTACCGGTAACCATCACCGAACTGCTGGCCCTGCTTGAGGCATTACAGCAGCGCCTGGTATTTGCCGACCTTGAGGAATTTTACTTCCTTGCCCGCGTTTGCCTCGTCAAGGATGAGAAGCACTTCGATAAATTTGATCGCGCTTTCGACGCCTATTTTAAGGACCTTGAGACCCTCGACGACATTGTCGAGCAAATGATTCCCGAGGACTGGCTGCGTGCAGAATTTATGAAGCAGCTGACCGAAGAGGAAAAGGCCCAGGTGCAAAGCCTCGGTGGCTTGGAAAAACTACTGGAGGAATTTAAAAAGCGTCTAGAGGAGCAGAAGAAGCGTCACAGCGGTGGTAATCGCTGGATTGGTACTGGCGGCACCAGCCCGTTTGGCAATAGTGGTTATCATCCCGGCGGTATCCGTGTGGGTGGTAAGGGGCGCAATCGCTCGGCGTCAAAAGTGTGGGAGAAGCGCCAGTTTAAAAATCTGGATGACAGTATCAGTCTGGGCACCCGCAATATCCAGGTGGCTCTGCGCAAGCTGCGCAAATTTGCCCGCACCGGTGCCGCAGAGGAACTGGATCTGGATAACACCATTTCCTCTACTGCACGCAACGCAGGGTTACTGGATATTCAAATGGTGCCGGAGCGACATAATGCAATTAAGGTGCTGATCTTTTTCGATGTAGGGGGCTCTATGGACCCCTATGTGCGCGTCTGTGAAGAACTGTTCTCCGCCTGTCGTTCTGAGTTCAAGCATCTCGAATATTTTTATTTCCACAATTTTGTTTACGAGCATGTGTGGAAAGACAACCAGCGGCGCTATAGCGAAAATACCTCGCTGCTGGAAATACTGCGCACCTATGGCAAGGACTACAAAGTAATTTTTGTCGGCGATGCGTCTATGGCGCCCTACGAAATTACCAGTCGTTTCGGCAGTGTCGAACATATGAATGAGGAGCCCGGTGCGGCCTGGATGGAGCGTGTTACCGATACCTACAGTAACCTGATCTGGTTGAACCCTGTAGGAGAGGAGTACTGGCAATATACTCCCAGTATCGGTATGACCCAGAGACTGGTGGACGGGCATATGTATCCGATGACCCTGGAGGGATTGGATCGAGCCATCGCTTATTTGGTTAAAGGGCGTTAAAAAGCTGATCGCTTTTTCAGGTAGCACCTTAGGTGCTACCTGCTATTCGTGGGATTTCGTTAGTTGCTCAACTAGAGAGAGAAGCGAAAAATCGCTTCGTGGAGTCATTATCAATGAGAAGCCACTGGGTTTCTCTATCTCTTTTCCCCCAGTATTAATCTCATTTTCTACGATAGAAAACAACGGCAGATGACACTGGGGGGTGCCCCAAAGCCCTGCAATAGCGGTTAAACCCAATAGTCGCTGGCGATTTGTTTGTAATTTTCTGGATTCACTATCGGTCCCTTTCTTAATTGCGGTTGTGGGGGTGGTTGGTACTAGTAAAACGCTACTGTTGTCCGGTAGTAATGTTTCCATCAACTTGCACCACTGTTGTCGTTTTTCGTTGGCCCAGGATATCTCATCATCGGTAATTGATAGGGCCATAGTAATTCTTGTGGCTATGTCCTCTGAAAATACCGGCCGGTATTTTCGCAACCAGTCTCCGTGAGTATTGGCGATGGCGCGGCCCTGCAAAATTCTGAATACATCCGCCAGCTCGCCCAGTAATTCAATGTCAGACAGGTGTTTAATCTCGCAGATAGAAAATTGATTATTTAATGTAGGAATAAATTCCTGGATTGCTGATTGAATAGGCGTATCTGCCAGTTGACTGATCTCGGGGCAAGTAACCAGGCGGGTTACTTTATTTGCGGATAAATGCTGTGACGGGATTAGAATTTTGCCGACGTCTACAAGTAATGAAGGAGTTTGACTAAACCAACCGACAGTATCAAAGCAGGGTGCTAAACCGATAACACCGTCGGTAGGAATAAGTGAGTGACTGGTTCGAATGCCGAATAAACCACAATAGCTTGCAGGTACCCTCACCGATCCGCCGGTGTCGGTGCCTAAGCCAATATCGGCTGTTCCTGAGGCCACGGCGGCGGCCGATCCCATAGAGGAACCCCCACAAAAATAGCCGGGCAGTTTAGGGTTGTCGGCAGAACCGTAGTGTAAATTACTCCCCTGCATGCTGTAGGCGAGTTCATCAAGGTGAGTAAACCCAGTAAAGGTTGAGCCGGCCTCCAGTAATTTCTGCAAGCTAAGTGCGGTTTTATTGGCAGGAGGGTGAGTATTGAACCACTCGGGGCTGCCTGCCGTATTTTTCTCCCCTTTCAATTGAAAGAGATCTTTGACCGCTAAACGTACGCCTGTTAGCGGTCCGGAATCTGATAACGTTAAAGAGCGAGGTCCGTGCTCGCAAAATACGCCTTTTATGGGTTGGCTCCCTTATTTGTCATTACCGCTAAAATGCTTCGGCGGTACACCGTCGTGATCGGCGGTGATGCTCAGTTCCTCCTTGGTGGTTTCGCCCACCTTTACATGAACCTCTTCTGCACCGTGCATCCAGTCCACCAGTTTCTCGCGAATAAAGTACAGGATAATTCCGGCAATAATAGCGGCCAGGGCTACTCCGCCAAAGGTTGCGAGTGGACCGGATACACCGACGAGTTTACCGATCTCTGCGGCTCCTTTGTTGGCAATACCAATAAAGGCAAACCAAAGCCCCATCATCAGGGATAAATAGCGCAGCGGAGATAATTTAGTTACGACAGAGAGCCCAATTGGCGATAGGCAAAGTTCGCCAATGGTGTGGAAAATATAGGCAAATACCAGCCACCAAATACTCGCTTTAATGGTCTCTGAATCGCCAATTTGCAGGGCGGCACCGCACATGGATAAGAAACCCACGCCGAGAAAAACCAGCCCCAAACTGAATTTGGCCGGTGAGCTAGGTTCCCGATCCCCCATGCCTACCCAGATACTGGCCATAATTGGCGCGAGGATAATAATAAACAGAGGGTTTACCATCTGCAGCCAACTGGCGGGAATTTCCCACCCCAGTACATTCAGGTCGGTTCGATATTTGGCGAATAAGTTCATTGAGCCGGCAGCCTGCTCAAAGCCGGCCCAAAAAATCACGATAAACACACCCAGCACCAAAATAACTTTGATGCGGTCGCGCTCTTCCTGAGTCAACGGGCGGCGCTTATCGACGTCCTCATCTTTCTTGTCTTTCAGTTCCAGGTGCGCAGAAGGTTCTACACCGATTTCTCCCAGGTAGCGCTTGGCTTGGGTCATCTGCAGGATTAGGCCGGCTAACATGCCAAGGCCAGCGACGATAAAGGCCAGCTGGTAATCCACCTTTTCCCCAATCCAGCCCACCAGTAGGTAACCGAGGATAGAGCCCAGGTTGATGCCCATATAAAAAATGGTAAAGGCGGTATCCCGGCGGTGGTCACCTTCCTCGTAAAGGTCCCCGACCATGGTAGAGATATTTGGCTTGAAGAAACCGTTGCCGATAATCAGCAATGCCAACCCGATCCACAACATATAAATTTGGCTGCCATTTGGCAGCCAACCGTGGGGGAATCCCAGGGCGAACTGCCCCAGCATCATCAAGGTGCCGCCGAACATAATACAGCGGCGCTGGCCCCAGCGATTATCCGCCATCCAACCGCCGATAATGGGGGTCAGGTAGACCAGCATTGCATACCAGCCCAGGTAGCTGAGGGCTTTGGATTGCAATTCGGTATCGGTCAGTTGTTCCCAGCCGAAGACTGCGGCAGTCGCTGTAGAGGTCAGGTAGAAGACAAAAATACCACGCATGCCGTAGTAGCTGAGACGTTCCCACATCTCAGTACCAAACAACAGGAAGAGTCCCTTGGGGTGGCCAAATAGTTGGCCTGCGCTGGCGGGGGGCTTGGGCTTGATCTCTTGCATAGTACTGCTCGCAAGGTATGACCCTGAGGAATTGCACCAGCAGTAAAGGCCGTGCCCCTCAGAAGAAGTGCTATTCGCACCAGTATAGATGAGCGCCACAATAAGGTTTGATAGCCCTGCGGTGCTCAGGGGGTATAATCCCGCGTTTGCCATTGCTGTACGAATTATGAGTCACACCGAAGCAGAAAAAGTACTGGGGGCGCTGCAGGCCCGAATCTCCGCGACCATGGGGCGTGACCGCTATGGGTTGCGCAGGACTGTCAAAAATGTGCGCCGGCGCCAGAAAGAGGGCAAGCCGGTAGATCGCATGTTGGCCCAATTGGAGCAGCAGCTCCAAGCGTCTGAGACCCTGGTGGAGGAGCGCCGGCGCAAGTTGCCGGAAGTGCAGTGGCCGGAGTCTTTGCCAGTGGTAGCGCGGCGGGAGGAAATCGCCGAGCAGATCGAGAAAAATCAGGTTGTAGTGATTGCCGGTGAAACCGGTTCTGGTAAAACCACTCAGTTGCCAAAAATTTGCCTGTCACTGGGCCGGGGAATTTACGGTCAGATCGGCCACACCCAGCCGCGCAGGATTGCCGCGCGCACTGTAGCCAATCGAATTGCTGAAGAGCTGGGGCAGCCCCTGGGAGAGTCCGTCGGTTACCAGGTGCGCTTTACCGACCACAGCACCGAGCATACCCACGTCAAGCTGATGACAGACGGTATCCTGCTGGCTGAAATTCAGCGCGATCCCCTGTTAAATAAATACGATACGCTGATTATCGATGAGGCCCATGAGCGCAGCCTAAATATTGATTTTCTGTTGGGCTATTTGAAAACCATACTGCCCAAGCGCCCTGACCTGAAACTGATAATTACCTCGGCCACCATCGACCTGGAAAAATTTTCCCGGCACTTTGACGATGCGCCGATTATTGAGGTTTCGGGTCGTACCTACCCGGTGGAAGTACACTATCGCCCCGCAGCGGATACGGATGCAGATCTCAACGAGCAGGTGGTCACTGCTGTGGAGGAGTTGCTGCACGAGGAAAAGTCCAGCAGTCGGCGCGGTGGGGATATCCTGGTATTTATGAGCGGCGAGCGGGAAATCCGCGAGTGCGCCAAGGCTTTGCGCGATGCACAGATAGCGCAATTGGAAGTGCTGCCCTTGTATGCCCGCTTGAGCCTTGCGGAGCAAGCCAAAGTTTTCCACGGCCATAAAGGTCGCCGCATCGTACTCGCTACCAATGTGGCGGAGACCTCTATTACGGTGCCCGGTATCCGTTATGTGATCGACCCGGGTACTGCACGAGTGAGCCGCTACAGCTACCGCAGTAAAATTCAGCGGCTGCCTATAGAGCCGGTTTCCCAGGCCAGCGCCAACCAGCGTGCCGGTCGCTGTGGCCGTGTCAGCGCCGGTGTTTGTGTGCGCTTGTATGAAGAGCGGGATTTTGAGCAGCGCCCGGAATTTACCGATGCGGAAATTCTGCGCACGAATCTGGCCGCAGTCATTCTGCAAATGTTGCAGTTGCGTATCGGTGATATCCGCGAGTTTCCATTTGTCGATCCGCCGGACCCACGACTGATTAATGACGGCTATAAATTGCTGCAGGAATTACAGGCGGTAGATGAGCAGGGTCGGGTCACTAAATTGGGGCGATCCCTGTCAAGGTTGCCTTTAGACCCGCGCCTGAGCCGCATGTTATTGGCGGGGGCAGAGAATGGCAGTGCGCGGGAACTCTTGATTATTGTCGCCGCTCTGGCCGTGCAGGACCCGCGCGAGCGCCCGGCAGAAAAACGCCAGGCTGCGGATGAAAAGCATCGCCAGTGGCAACATGAACAATCGGATTTTTTATCCTTCGTTCAGCTGTGGGATGCCTTTGAAGTCCAGCGTCAGGAACTGAGTCAAAATCAGTTGCGCAAGTGGTGCCAGAAAAACTTCCTGTCCTGGCTGCGTATGCGCGAGTGGAGAGATATCCACCACCAGCTGCGTGTGGCCTGTCGCGATCTCGAAGTTAAAGAAAACAAAGAGCCGGCGGAATACGAAGCGATACACCGGGCCATCGTGGTGGGATTGCTGGGCAATATTGGCGCGCGGGATGAAAACAAGGAGTTTAACGGCTGCCGCAATCGTCGTTTCCATATTTTCCCAGGCTCTGGTCAATTTAAAAAACCTCCCCGTTGGGTGGTGTCTGCCCAGTTACTGGAGACCAGCCGCCTGTTCGCCCATACCGTAGCCAAGGTCGAACCCGAGTGGATATTGGCCGCTGCGCAGCATCTGGTTAAGCGCAATTATTTTGAACCCCATTTTGACGCTCGCTCCGGGCAGGTGATGGCCTTTGAGAAGGTCTCCCTTTACGGTTTGGTGCTAGTGGAAAAACGCCGAATTCCCTACGGCAAACTGGACCCGCAAACTTCTCGGGAAGTGTTTATTCGCCAGGCGCTGGTGGAGCAACGCTATCGCGGTAAGGGGCGATTTTATAAGCACTATCTCGACCTGTTGAAGTCCCTGGAAGAGCTGGAAGCCAAATCCCGTCGTCGGGATATTTTGGTGGATGATGAAGTGGTGTACCGCTTCTTCGATGAGCGTATCCCAGCGGATATCGTCAACCTGGCTGGATTTGAGCACTGGCGCAAGAAAGCGGAATCCAGCGATACACAGCTGCTGTTTATTCCCCGCGACTTATTGATGCAGCAGAGTGCCGATCATGTGGGAGAGGCCCAATTCCCTAATGAGTTGCAGGCGGGCGGTATTGTCTATCCGCTCAGCTATCACTTTGAGCCTGGCAGTGTGGATGATGGCGTCAGTATACAGGTGCCGGTTGCAGCACTGCACCAGGTGCCGGCAGCTCGCCTCTCCTGGTTGGTGCCGGGCATCTTGCGGGACAAGTGCATCGCTCTGGTAAAAGCCCTGCCCAAGCAGTGGCGTAAATATTTTGTGCCAGTGCCGGCTGCGATAGATAAGGCTTTGCCTCGACTGCGTGCAGACAATACCCCATTGTGGCAGTCGTTGGCTCTGGAGCTGAAGCGCCAGACAGCGCAGCAGCTGCCAGATGAGGTATGGGAGTCTGCGGAACAGGCCCTGGAAGATTATTACCGTTTCAATATCCAGGTGATGGAAGAAGCCGGTAAATTGCTGGATCAAGATCGGGATTTGGCCCTATTGCAGGCGCGCTACCGGGATAGGGTACAGCAGGGGCTGGCAACGGCTGGCGACAGTTTTGAGCGGGAGGGTATTTCCCGCTGGGACTTCGGTGATCTTCCAGAGACCCATACCCTCAACCAGGGCGGGCTCAAGGTGCGGGCTTACCCCGCGCTGGTTGAAGGAAAAGACAGTGTCTCCCTGAAGCTACTGGATAACCCCAGCGAGGCTCGCAGGCTTACTCGCGCCGGTATTTGCCGTTTGGCTCTGCTGCACTTGCCGGAGAAGGTGAAGTATCTGCGCAAAGAGCTGCTGCGTGGCAAGGAGCTGGGGCTTTCTGCAGCAGATCTGGGGCGCCGTGAGGAGGTAGCTGACGACATTTTGATGGCAGCCGTGCGCGAGGTTTTCTGGCCCAAAGAGGAGTTACCGCGCACCGAAGCTGAATTCCTGGCCGCTTTGAAAAATGACGGTGACTTGGTGGGGGTGGCCCAGGAGATTGGTGATCTGTTGGTCAAGGCCCTGGCTCAGCTGGTGCCACTGCGCAAACAAATCAAGCAGCAGAAAAACCTGGCGGTCGCAATGGCGGTGGGGGATATCCAGCAGCAACTGGCTGGGCTCTTCTACCGAGGATGCCTGTTTGATACTCCGCTGTCATGGCTGCGCCAGTACGGCCGCTATCTAAAGGCGATCGCAATGCGCTTGGAAAAGGCTGCTCTCGACCCTAACCGTGACCGAAAACTGCAAGTTGAATACCAGAAGGCGGCGGAGCCTTACTTGGCGCAAGTGGAGAAATATTCACCCAGAGAACTCTCTGCAGAGGCAGAATTGCGTGAGTTTCGCTGGATGTTGGAGGAATTTCGTGTTTCCTTATTCGCGCAGACTCTAAAAACCCTGATGCCGGTGTCATCCAAGCGCTTAAGCAAGTCATGGGCAGAAATTGATGGGAAAGGTTTGCTTGGTTGATTTTCTCTATGGAAAAGAGATCACAAAAAAAATTTTGATCAAGTGTAAGAATTTGATGGAGAGCCCGACAGAAGTACTGAAAGCAGGCCTGGAGCCCAGAATGACCCCTTGATACCGGTTATTTTGTGGCGGGTTCTATTCAATGACTGATTTTTGTTTCGCAGCATTATACTTCTGCGGAGTGGAAAAAAGTCTCTTGTACTTTTTATTGCTAAGGACACCTAGTTAGGAGATTCACTATGAACAAGAAGCACCTTTCCCCTGTAGCCGCCGCAGTTGGCGCAGCGTTTATCGCCACTGCCGCTATGAATGTATCTGCTGCCAACAGCAATGCTAACCCCTTTGCCGCAGCAGACCTGAGCTCAGGCTACAACGTGGCGCTGGCTGATCACGATGGTGATGATAAAAAGAAAGAGGGTAAGTGCGGCGAAGGCAAGTGCGGCGAAGGTAAGAAAAAAGAAGGCAAGTGCGGCGAAGGTAAGTGCGGCGAAGGCAAGAAAAAAGAAGGTAAGTGCGGCGAAGGTAAGTGTGGCGGGTAATTTTTCGCTGTACTCAAAGAGGGTGGATACGCTTTAGCGATCCACCCTGTTTTTTATTTGTCGCTGAAAAAAGTGAGACCTGAAAGTGTTGCGCGAGTTTTCCGTAGAAGGCGCTGGGTTTGGATTGCGCCGCTCAATGATGGGTGAAAACCTTGATACAGATACCGTAGATTTTCTGGAGGTAGCACCTGAGAATTGGATTGGTGTTGGCGGTCGCTATGGGCGCTGGTTCAAGGAATATACAGAGCGTTTTCCCTTTTTACTTCACGGTTTATCTCTCTCGATTGGTGCACCAGAACCATTGGATATGGAATTGGTTGCAGCCATTAAAAAATTTATCAAGCAACACAATATTCGCGGTTATAGTGAGCACTTGAGTTATTGCTCAGATCACGGCCATCTGTACGATTTGTTGCCCATTCCCTTTACGCAAGAAGCGGTGATGTATGTTGCCGAGCGAATCCGTATGGTCCAGGACGCACTGGAAGAACGGATTGCAATGGAGAATGTCTCCTACTATGCGGCGCCGGGCCAGGAGATGACTGAACTGGCTTTTTTAAATGCGGTGCTGGAAGAGGCCGATTGTGATTTGCTTCTGGACGTGAACAATATTTATGTAAACTCGATTAACCATCGCTACGATGCGCTGGACTTTCTATCTGCACTACCTACTGAAAGAATTCGCTACGTACATATTGCCGGGCACTATGATGAGGCAGAGGATTTAAAGGTGGACACCCATGGTGCACCGGTTATTGATCCTGTGTGGGAACTACTCGATCGCGCCTACGATATTCACGGTGTGATGCCGACGCTACTTGAGCGGGATTTTAATATTCCGCCGATTCCCAAATTACTTGAAGAAGTAGGACATATTAAAACCATTCAGGCCAGTCACCAGGTGGAAGAGAATTATGTCCTCAGTCGTCGATAAACCCGAGACATTCAAAAGTGTGCAGCGGGACTTTGCTGCCCATTTGCGCGCACCGGATCAAGTTGCGCCGCCGGTAGAAATTGAGGACCGGCGTATCGCTATTTATCGAGATTTGATTTACAGCAATATTGAGTCCTTTGTTGCCAGTGGATTCCCGGTATTGCGCAGTCTTTATAGCGACGAAGACTGGCATCAAATGGTGCGTGATTTTGTCCATAAACACACATCCGTTAGCCCGTATTTTTTGCAGATCAGTGAAGAGTTTCTCTCATATTTACAGAGCGAACGGGGAGAACAACCACAAGATCCTCCGTTCCTGTTGGAGCTTGCCCACTACGAGTGGGTAGAGTTGGCTTTAGATGTCAGTGATGTGGAATTACCGGAAGGGCTGGCGATAGAGGGGGATGTTTTACAGCAAGTTCCTGTAGTTTCCCCCCTCGTTTGGAGCCTCAGCTACCGCTACCCAGTGCATCGGTTGGGGCCGGATTTTCAGCCCCAAGAGCCGCCGGAGGTATCGACGTTCCTTTTCGTTTACCGGGATCGTTCCGACAAAGTGAATTTTATGGAGATCAATGCCGTCACCGCCAGATTGTTGCAGTTGGTCTCTGCGGGCGATTACACCGGCTTACAAATATTGGAACAGATGGCTCAGGAATTACCCAATATTAGTCGTGACTCCTTATTTGATTTTGGTGCCGATTTATTAGAAAAACTACTGAATAAAGGGGTTATTGCCGGTTTAAAGGCTTAGCCTGTGATTGCCTGAAACTCCTTTATCTTTGGCAAATCCCAGCTGCTATGCTGCCGAGGGTAGCTTACGAATTACTAGGGCGTTAGAATCCTTGGTCTCACTAGTTTGATATAAGAGGAGCAGGGTTGTGCTTGGAAGCAAAACTTTATCGCCCTGGTTAATGGCAACTCTGATAGCTGTTACTCCAGTAGGGGCGCTAGCGCAACAAGATCCGTTTGGTGGTGCAGCTCAAAACCCGGCTGCGGTAGATACCAGCGGAGCAGAGGATGCCAGTGCCGATGACGGGGGCCTGTCTCTCGAGGATGAGTACGGCTTTGATCCTGCCGATGAATTTGGTGGTGCCGAGGGCGAAGATTTATCACTTCGCGACCCCTGGGAAGGTTTTAATCGGGCCATATTCTCCTTCAACGATGGTGCAGATCGCTATGTGTTGAAGCCCGCCGCTGTCAGCTATCGCCAAATTACCCCGATTTTCGTGCAGCACGGTGTCAGCAACTTTTTCGACAATCTGCGCGAAGTTACCAATACTTTTAATGATGTTCTGCAGGGTAAATGGGGCCAAGCGGGCAATGACGCGGGTCGTTTCCTGGTGAATTCCACGGTAGGTATTGTCGGTATTCTGGATGTTGCCCAGCACATGGGTCTCGAGCAGGGTGATGGCGAGGACTTTGGCCAGACTTTGGCTGTTTGGGGGGTGCCTTCTGGCCCCTACCTGGTTTTGCCGCTACTGGGTCCGTCCACTGTACGGGATACTCCTGCCAGAGTGGTGGATTACTACACTAACCCCTTGACCTATGTAAATGACGACGCGACCAAATATGCATTGAAGGGTACAGATATCATTCAGAGCCGTGCCAGCCTGCTGCAAGCGGAGTCCCTGTTGCATGGTGATCGCTATGTACTCTTGCGGGATGCTTACCTGCAGCGCCGCGACTATTTGATCGTCGATGGTGAAATGGATGTTCAAACCGAAGAAGAGGCCGCAGAGGCAATTGATCAGGGTGAAGTGGAAGAGGCTTCCGACTACTGATTTGTCACCTAGGGCAGATAACTTTTTAGAGCCTTTATATGGCCGGCCCCAGTAGCCTGGTGCTTACCAACGATGAGCGCTCCCGCAATTTTTTGCGAGGGGCGCTTTCGCGTTTTGGCTTCCAGGTAAGTGTTGCCAACAACGGGGAAGATGGCATCGGCCAGTTCAGCCCCGGTGCTTTCCATATCGTATTGATTGATCGCTATTTGCCGGATATGAGTGGGCTGGAAGTGTTGCGGCGGATAAAGCGTATTGCCCCAGAAGTGGCTGCGGTAATTATTGCCTCAGACAGTGCTGCCGATGATGTACTCCAAGCGATGCGCCTTGGAGCCAGAGACTACCTGGTTAAACCCCTGGAAGAAGCGGCGGCTATTGATCGCATGATCTGCCGTATCAGCGGTGAAGAAAACCTGGCGAAGCAGAATCGCGAATATAAAGTGACCTTGGAGCGTCGCAACAGTGAACTGCGGGATCATGTGGAGCTGCTGCGCAGGGACCAGGAAGCTGGCCGTTTACTGCAACAGCATTTACTTCCCCGTACCCCCTATCACTACCCCAGCGGTGTGGAAGCATCCTACCGGCTGGTTCCCTCCCTGTACCTGAGCGGTGATTTTGTTGATTACGGCTTGTTCGGTGAGCGCTTTGTAGCCTTTTACCTGGTCGATGTGTCAGGCCATGGTGTCTCTTCTGCGCTGGTTACTGCCCTGATTAAGCACAGCATTATGCATCGCTTGCGGGAGCGCCCCTTATTTGCCCAGCTGGACTCCCTCAGTGATGACTTGTTGGATGTCCTTAATTTGGTCAATGGCGAGTTGTTATCCACAAAATTGGGCAAGCACGCCAGTATGTTTGTCGGGGTTGTGGATAGTAGTGCTCAGCAATTGCACTATGCCGTCGCCGGGCAAATACCTATGCCGGCTCTGGTTAGTGAGGCGGGTGCAGACTGGTTGCCGGGAAAAGGGCGTCCCCTGGGTATTTTTGAACGGGGTGATTGGCAAGTGATGCGTGCTGAGCTGCCGCCCGCTTGGCGCCTGGTCGCTTGTTCAGACGGTGTACTTGAATTATTACAGGGTGATCTGCTCGATAAAGAGGCCCAGCTTTTGCAGGCTATTTCAGAGAGTGGGGGAGAACTCGACAGACTCTGTCAGTCTCTAAAAATGGATACTTTTGGTGCCCTTCCGGACGATATTACGATTCTTACTTTAGGCCGCCAGTAATGCCTAAAACTTCTATCGATAGTCTTCGACTATGAAGTCGAATTTTGTGCTTTATCGCACTTGTCAGTCTGCATAGTCAGGAGTAAGCTCCGCCCACTTTATGCACAAAATTGCACTAGGCGCCAAAAACGTCAAATGCTATTGTGTTCTCTACCAGTGAACTTTTGCCATCCGCCTGCACTTCTATCAAAAGGTGTATTCGGGTGAGCCAGGGGTTGTTATGCAGTCCGGGCAAATTATGGTTGGGGCCCACCAGGGCATCTACGTCATCAAGTTAGTAGGTGATGTTCGTCTCAACCTTTGTACCTCATTTGATAGCTTTATCGACAACATGTTTGCACGGGGTGACTTTGCCGGAGTGGCATTTGATCTCGGTGGTGCAGAAGGTGTCGATAGTACGACTCTCGGCCTGATGGCGAAGATTGCTATTCGCGCTCTGGAGCGGGGCTGTGAAAAGCCGCTGGTATTCTCTGCGGGTAAAGGTATCCGCCATCTATTGGACGCTATGGGCTTTGATTCGTTGGTTGAAATCAGCGACACGGTCCACGATATGAGCGTACCCACCACGCCGTTGGTATGTAATAGCCCCGACGAATGTGCTGCGCGGGAAAAGGTGCTGGAAGCTCACCGGGTATTGATGAGCATGAACGAGCAAAACGCCGAGACTTTTCGCGACTTGGTACATACCCTCGAGCGAGAATGCTCCCCGGTTGCCAAATCTTCGGCGCATTATCACTAGCGCTTATTCTCTCCTAATCCCCAGTTCTGGAAATCTCCCTTTCTTAGCAACGCTTCATATCCCTCGCTTCGGCGCGAGCCTTGGTGAAGAGTCCGTGTGGCAGATAAATTAGCTCTGCCACCCTGCGAATCAGGTGCTCCTCGAAAGCCTCGATAACATCATCTGAAAAAGCTACCTGCCACATCTGCAAAATCAGCAGGTATTTATCTCTCTCGCTGAACTGTTCATTCACCGCCTGGGTAAACTCGAACAGGGATGTAGCTCTGTCCCGTTGGGCAATAGCTTCACTGACTATTTCTGTGGCACTAGTCTGATCGAGAGAGTAGTGCTGGCATAAGAGCTGTGTGAGCGTTTCACGCTCACACTCATCGAGCTTTTGATCGACAGTGGCGACCTCGACTAACAGCGCAGCGCTGATCATCCGCACGTCTTTTTCATCACGTGCTTCAACATCAACGCTATTTCCTATCTGCTCAAACAGTTTACGGATTTGTTGCAGCATGAATTTCCTGCTGTCCCTTTACTCGGTTCTGTAACAATAGCTCTAAACGTTCCTGATCCTTCACAAAGTTCCGGATGCCATCGGCAAGCTTTTCAGTGGCCATGGCATCGCTATTCAATTGAAAGCGGAATTCGGCTTCAGCCAGATCCTGTGTCGGCCGGGACTTGGTTGCGGATACCGGTGGCAGGCCAGCAGCGAGAGGTGCCTCACTGTCCTCCAGGGCCTGTAACAGCTGAGGGCTGATTGTCAGTCGATCGCATCCAGCCAGAGCCTCAATCTCCCCGGTATTGCGGAAGCTGGCGCCCATCACAATGGTTTTGTAGTCTCGGGACTTGTAGTACTCATAGATATTGCGCACCGAGATTACGCCCGGGTCCTCTTCCGCAGGGAATGACTCGCGGCCGCTGTTGGCGATATGCCAATCGAGGATTCGACCGACGAAGGGGGAGATCAGGGTCACCCCGGCTTCGGCACAGGCAATCGCCTGGGATTGACTGAACAACAAGGTCAGGTTGCAGTGGATTCCCTCGCGCTCCAGTACTGATGCGGCAGCAATGCCTTCCCAGGTCGACGCTATCTTGATCAATACCCGATCTTTGGCAATACCTGCGCGTTCGTAGAGGGCGATCAGGTGGCGTGCGTAATCAATAGTAGCGCGGGTATCAAAGGAGAGGCGAGCATCGACCTCGGTGGACACCACTCCGGGCACCAACTGCAAGATTTCCGTGCCGATGCTGACAGCCAGTTTGATGGCGGCCAGGCGCGCAATATTTTCCGCGTTCGAGCCACCCTGGTGGCTTTCGGCCCACTGAAGTGCCTCGGCGATATGGTTGTCGTACTGAGGGAGCTGGGCGGCCTTAAACAGTAGGGAGGGGTTGGTTGTGGCATCTTGAGGACAATATCGGCGAATTGCTTCAATATCTCCTGTATCTGCTACAACCTGGCTGCGCTGTTTGAGTTGCTCCAACTTGTTCATGGTTCCTCCCTTAATTATTCACTGGTCTACATATTGAAAGCGGTCTAAGCGGCTTGGGTGACCTGGGCCAATGCCTGTTCAAGCACCTCGGGACCCGCCCCCGGCTTGTGGGCATTTTCGCTCAAATGGCGGCGGAAGCGTCGAGCACCAGGAAGCCCCTGGAATAACCCGAGCATATGCCGGGTGATATGATTCAAGCGCTGTCCGCGCTGCATTTCCTGCTCGATATAGGGCAGCATCTGCTCTACCACCTGGATGGCATCCGGGCCGGTCTCACCGCCAAATAATTGGCTGTCCACCTGGGCCAGGATTGTCGGGGTTTGGTAAGCCGCGCGCCCCAGCATAACACCATCCACGTGGCTTAAATGTTGCTGGCATTCCTCAATTGAATTGATCCCCCCATTAATAACAATTTGCAGCTGGGGGTAATCCTTCTTCAACTGGTAAACCATGTCGTAATTGAGCGGAGGAATTTCACGGTTTTCCTTGGGGCTTAGCCCCTTTAGCCACGCTTTGCGCGCATGGACGATAAAGGTATCCACACCGGCATTGGCCTGGGCCTCCACGAAGCGGGTCAGGCCTGGGTAGTCTTCCATATCGTCGATGCCGATACGGTGCTTGACGGTAACCGGAATAGATACCGCTTCCCGCATGGCAGTGAGTCCTGCGGCTACCACATCCGGTTCCGCCATAAGGCAGGCGCCAAAACGCCCGGACTGAACTCGGTCACTGGGGCAACCACAGTTAAGGTTGATTTCGCTATAGCCCCATTCCTCGGCGATACGGGCGCATTCAGCCAGTTCTTGAGGGTCACTGCCCCCCAACTGCAGGGCGACAGGTTGTTCAGCTGCATCAAATTGCAAATGTCGCTGTTGGTCACCATGTAGTATTGCCCCGGTGGTCACCATTTCCGAATACAGGCGTGCATGCTTGCTCAATAGGCGCCACATATAGCGGCAATGGCGGTCGCTCCAATCGAGAAGTGGTGCAGTGCAGAAACGGTGGGTATTAAATTCGGACATAAACTGCGGAGTAAAACACTAATAAAAACAGAGTAGCCGCCATTATATGGGATGCCTATGGTGATGTGCGGCTTTATTGTGAAACTTCGGGCACCTTTCCTGGAGTGAGTGCTTGCGGAACAGCAAGGTGGAACTCGAATAATGGTTGGCGGGCTTTATAAGGGGTGCTCTTATCCTATCGGTTGCTTGTGTAACTAATAGTGTGAGAGATCTGCGGTGGATGTCAAAGCTGGAACGGGTTCATATACCAGGAGCTTCTTACTCGATCCTTGATGGCTGATATATGCAAGGTAAAGAGAGATCAGGTTTTATTCAGTTTGTACTTGCTGGTAATTTGAATTATCTACATCAGCAAAATAAATAGTGAGTGAACACAATGTTCTTCTGCTGACAGATTTCTGTGATGAAAGATAGAATTGCTCCGTCCTTAATACTGAGCCGATTATTTTGAGTGCAGTCTTTTCTTTGATGGCAGTGCACTTCTGACTTTTTGGCCAAGCTCAACAAAATTTATAAAAGGAGTTTAGTATGAAGTTTAAATTAATCAGTGTGGGAGCTGTGGTACTGGTTTTGGGTGGATGCGCTTCATTAATGAAAGAAACTGTATCTAAAAGGGCGCCTTTTGATCTGAACTGTGATGCGGGCTCAATAACGATCCAGCAACTGGGATACAGAACTTATGGGGTTTCAGGATGTGATAAGCGTGCCACTTATGTATTGCAGGGACCTTGTTCAGGTCCGGGAAGTCAGTGTTTAGCAGTAATGAATTCCAATGTGGATGAAGGTTAATAGCAAAATTCGGGGGTAGGAGGTTTTTCTTTCTCCCCATTTTCTGGCTCCCAAAGTAAATGGGGGCTATTGCGAGGAAGAAATTTTAGATATTTCTCTCGCGTTCAGAAGAGTTTTTTGCGGTTTCGGAATGTTGGGTATTGGGTGGGGTGGGTGGTTCCACACATAAAGTGGGTTCAAGTTTATTTAGTAATTTACGTGCAGTGGCACGATAGCTGGTTAGCTTACCGCCTGCCACCGCTAGAATTCTAGGCTTCTTGTTATCATCACAGCAAATAATGGTTTCCCGGGAGCGCGCAAAAGGACTCTTTTCCATTTCCGGAAGTACCCGTAGTCCGGAATAACTCTCGCAAATATCTTCTCCATTGAGCTCCCGGGCTTGAGAGAAATATTTCTGTACGGTCTGCAGAAGGTAACTCTCTTCTCCTAGTGTGGGGGTGACATCCCGAGGATCGCCAAAATAGGGGCGTTCTGTAGTTCCAACCAGTGTTTTATCCTGCCAGGGCATCACGAAAATCGCACGGCCATCATCGGCCTCCACATAGTAGATTTTATCGCCAAGAGAGAGGGGCAATAAAATATGGGTACCTGCGACCAGGTCGATAGGGGGCAGGTCCACTGGCGGTGAACAGCGCGCATTCGTGTTGGCTACCCAGGGGCCACTGCAATTTATGAGCGCCCGGGTGCGCAACGTGCTGAGCTTGCCATTAGCAACATAGTCAACGCGGACCCCATCCCCAGTGACTTCTGCACCTACTAGGCTACCGGGACAGATAATCTGCGCCCCATGGGCAACCGCTGAGGCAACTACGTCCCGGGTAAGGGCTGCGTCATCGGTCTGCGCATCGTTATAGCGGAAGACCTCTTTTAGGCCCTCCCTATTCAGGCCTGGAAGGCTGTCCCACTGGGATTTGGGTATTCTGCGAAAGTATGAATCGGTGTTACTCAGTCCAGACAGAAGGCTATATAGGCTCAACCCCAAGCGTACCAGCCAGGCCGGTCTCCTGCTGTGCTGGTAGATAGGGATATAAAAAGGGACCATTCTCACGAGTTCGGGCTTGTTGTCCAGTAGCCACTTTCTCTCCCGCAGGCACTCGTAGACCAAACGGAACTGGCCGCTCTCCAGATAACGCAAGCCGCCGTGAATAAGCTTGGAAGAACGAGAGGAGGTGGCGGCGGCGATTCCCAGCTGTTCGAGTATCACCACGGAATAGTGATTGGTGGCCAGGGCCTCGGCGGCTCCCGCCCCCTGTATACCTGCACCGACTACCAGGACATCAAAATCCGTAGACATCACTCGCTTCCCGGGAGCGCATCAGCAGCGGCAAGTTGCCGGTGAGAATATGGTGAGCACCGCGCTTGCGCCAGAGTACTGCCTCTTCTGTCGAATTGATTTCATAGACAACCCATTGCCAGGGGCCTGGGGGCAACTCGTCACATTCAACCTGGCTGTCGCGAATTAGTAGATATTCTGGCGCCAAAGTAACAATGTCGGCAGATAGGCACCGGGAGACACTATTGATCTCAAGGGCAACCCGATGCCAGCCCATATTGCGGGCGGCTCTGAGGCTGCGGCAGTCTGCGGTGAGTAGAGCGAATGACTCATTCTCGGTGCGCATCAGCTCCATTAACTTTTTAACGGCGGTGACAAATCCAGTGGCGGCGATATTGGCAGGTGAGATACCGATAAACCAATCCAGGTGGCGATGGCAGCTGGCCCAGTCCACCAGCTCGATAAAGCGATTGATCGACTGGTGGTGTAACTGTGAGTCCCTAAGGGAGTGGAAGACCTGGGACTGGTCATTGCCGGGGATGTGCAGGCTATCCTCGTGGAAGCACCAGGGGGTGCCGTCGGCGCTGAAGCGGATATCGCACTGAATAGCGCAGGCCCCCAGATTATGGGCCGCCTCGAAAGCGGCAATCGTATTCTCTGGTTGGCGGGTCTTGTCGCCGCGATGAGCAATTAACATGTGAATCTGGTCCGAAAAGCGGGTGTTATTGTCGTCTGGAATTGGGCGTAATTTGGCCTTTGCCCAGAGATGAACCGGACCCTGGCTGGAGCCGGGTCATACAGGAAAAATAGACGGTGCCACCGCTGTTGCAAGGTTCACGGGGAGGAAATATGGGACCAGAGGGCTATCAATGGAGGGCTGGGGTTTTTACATAGTGATGATGCTGAATCGATTGCACACTGCCCATATGGATAGCGCGCCACTGAGTTAGCTAGCGGTATGTCCCGTCAGGATGATCTATTACGTTGGCAGTGTTTTACTTTTCAGGCGGTGTAGGGCAAATCAGTATTGCCTCTTATTTACTAGCGGGGCTGGTGATGTTGATTTAAGGGAGGCTCATTAGGTTCCGATTTGACTTGTGGATAAAACAGCCCGATATTGCGCTTACTATAAGAAGTTCTAAAACTACCCGCTCTTTATGAAAAAAGTACTGCTTTCACTGCTACTCTTTGTCGTCCAGCCAGTAATGGCAGCTATGTCTGTGGATAAAATTGTCCTTTACCTGGAAGATACTCCCAGCGCCCGGGATGATGTTCTCGTCAGCAACCCAGATAATGAGACGCTATATATCCAAACTGAAATATTCCGTGTGGATAACCCCGGCCATGATAATGAGAGTCGAGTCAGGGTGATAAATCCCGATGAATTTAAACTCCTTATCAGCCCCGCAAGAGCTGTCCTGGCCCCCGGAGAGAGAAAGCGCTTTCGCTTAATGGCCTTAGATAGAGATCTTGAAGAGGAAAAAGTCTACCGGGTGACTTTTAAACCCGTTGTAGGTGATATCAAGAGTGACAGAACGGCACTAAAAATCCTTGTGGCTTATCAAGCGTTGGTATTTGTGCAGCCAAAAGGTGGAGCTTATAAAATTGATCTAGTGGCTGAAGGGGATAATTACCGACTCACGAATAGTGGCAATATTAATGTAGAAGTCGTGGAAGTACGTCATTGTGTGACTGAAGAGGAGTGTGAAAAACTTGAGGCCACCGGTCGGTTATACGCTGGCACCAGTATCGAAGTAACGGGTAAACCCGTTGGCGGCGAGCTGGAAGTTTTACTGCGAGGGCAGCAGAGTGAGCGGGTTCGTTTTCCTCTTAGTGGCTAATTAGAATTGGTTGCTTGTCTATAGCAAGCAGGGCGGATTAAAGGATTATTTTGTATTTAGCTCACTGGCTGCTCACCGTTACTGTGAGTACATCGGTGTAGAGAGGTTCGCCCGCGTTTTCCCAGTCTGAGGGCGCAATAGAAATATAAATTCGCGCATTATCAGAAAGGCAGTTTTCATCCGAAGTTCGGCTAAAGCTGCCGGAGATATCGCCCAGGCTATCCGGGGAAATGCCTGAAGTTGCAGCCAGATTGTCTGAGAAGGCTACGCTGTAGGGGATTTGTTCACTGTTTCCCCCCAATTCATAGGCACTGCTGCCTGATCCCCCGGTGCTGCCATTGGCGCTGGACAGGTTTACTGTGTAACCGCTAAATCCTATACCGCCAACACAAAAGTCCTCACTGCCCTCAATGGCCTGTCCAAACAGGGTACCACTGTTGCTGAGGTCAATATCACCCAGATTGCGAATGGCGATGTTTGGCTCTACGTCCAGCACAATGTCAAACTGAACTGTTTCGGTGCCGGCAGTCCAAATAATAAAATAATTATTCAGTGTCATTTCAAAGCTGGCGGAGTAGCGGCTGGAAGAGGGTATTTGGCTGCTGTCCAGCTCGATCACTAAATAAGTATCTGCATCGTCGCTGGTGCCGGCAAAAGTAGCGGACTGAGTTCCTGGACTGAGTGTTTCCGTGGTGCCGTTATTGGCTCGAAATGAAATATCAATATCCAGCTGTTCACCACTGTCCGCAAATAGTGCGAAAGTAGATCCACTGAGCGGACTCACTTCTACATCGTAGCGCAGGGTCCAGCTTCCCAGCAGGCTTCGGGTAGTAAACTGAATTTCTTTAGGTTCTGATTCGTAATCAATAGTGTGTGAATCTTCCAAGCCACAAACTCGCAAATCGTTATTGCTGGAGCAATTTACCTGGGCTTGTACTGGTATATTAAATAGCGGAATCAACAGCGCAGAGGCCAGGCCAAGTTTGTGTAGCTTCTTAGTTATGGACACGGCTTACCTCTGCTATTTGCCCAGTCTGGCAGTTGGCCTCTGACTCTTCTATGGTTCCCAGGTTGAGCCAGCTATCACCTGATGAAGTGGCCTCGATTGAGGCTTTACAATTTCCCCAGCGAACTTCTGTATTTAGGATGGTGTTATGTTCACCGTGGAATTCCATTTGGAAAACGCCGTATTGGTCAGTTTGCGCTGAGTGTTCGCCAATGATTATTTCTGTATTTGCCAGCCCCTGGCCAAGGCTGGTTAATCGGCCCAGTATCAGGATTTGTGGCAGTATCTGGTAACTGCTGGCGCCTACATTGCCCGGATACAGGGTAATGGTTTCGGAGGTTTCCCGGTAATCGAAAAAGCCCTCTTCCAGGGGCCGGAGGGAAAGGTCGTAACTGCGATAAGCCGGTAAATTAATCACTGACGTTGTGCCGCCTTTGGCGTATCCACGGCGGCTGCCATTAACCAAAACTTCAAAATCTTTATCTTCACTGCCTTCGATATTTACGATAACCGCGCTCTGGAGATTTTGCTCACCGCCCCAATTGAGGGAATTTTTTGTGGCAATCAGGTTGGTGCTGAATCCTCCGAGGTAGTTGATCGCACGGCCTTTATCATCATCGTAAAGCCCAACTGCAGTATTCAAATATCCGTGATGTCCCGCTAAATGCGTACGGGCCTCCAGGTAATTGGCTTCAGGGGATGCTTCCACAGAAAGCTGCTGTTCAAATTCAGCTGCCCATAAATCCCGGTCATACCAGCGGCTTTGTAGTGCAAATCGCTCGCTGCTAGTGCTTTGTTCGCTGTTGTCGCTATAGAGATTAGCGGTGTGTTGCCAGTGTTTGGAGCGCATTCGGAACTGGAATTCCAGACTGGTGTATTGATCGCCGTCTGCATCACTGTGGGACAGAGTGGCGTTGCCGAGCCAGCGGGTGCTCTTAAAAATGGGGTGGCGGAACTCCAGGGTTTTTAACTTCTGGGCACTGCTCAGTGAATCGCCGTTGTCGATACTGCCGGGGAGTTGGTTTTGGTCCCGCTCGCTGAATCTTAGGGATAGCTGTCCGCCCAATATTGCTGTGCGCAAACTCAGACTTGTTTGGGAATAGCTGCCCGGCAGCAATGTATATTTATCGTTATTGAACGGCGTTTTATTGGCATCCAGCTCGGTTTTTACTGCACTAAAAGTCCCGTAGGGCATTTTAAGTAATGCCTGCAATCGGTATCCACTGCGTCCATCACCGGATGTCACCAAGCTTGGGGAGACTTCAACGCCTTCGCCAATCCAGCGACCGCCGACTTCCAACAATTGCTGCTCCTCGGTTGCGGCACCAGAAACAAAAAGACCCAATCCGGTCGTTAAACGGCGTGCGATAGAGGCCGTAATAATTCCATCGTCGTAGTGGTCCGGCAGAGTGTCGCCCCAAAAACTGCGGGTGGGCAAGCCTGCCTGCAAGCTCCAAAACCACTCACCGGGGGCCGGCAGTAGCGAATCCTTGGCAAAGAATTCGAGATGCCGGCTCAATACCCGCCCCGCTTCATCGTAGGTGCGCACCTCAATATCGTAGGCGCCGTGGGGTAGGGTAGAGGTGTTTAACAGGCGGTTGCCGGCCTCCAGTAGTTCGGTGTGGATAAGTCGTTCATCCCGATATACCTCGACTCTACCGCGCACCGGCATATTAATTTCAACCGGCGCTCCCTGTTGATAACTGATATCGGTTCGGGTGCGCTGGGAAGTGCGTAGCTCTACGCCATAGATCGCTTCCTGGGGCCGGAAATAGCCAAAGCCCCCTTGGGGTTGTAAAAGGCCGGCCGAATAGGCTTGCCCCCGAAAATCCCGACTCCAATACAGGCTATGGATCCGGCTGTCCTGCTCTGAGGCCGCAGACCATTGTGAATGCAGAGCGCTCTCACCAAAGCTCACTATGGTGTTGCCATTTAATGCAGCGCTATAGCTGTCCGGGCCCCAATCACTTTCAACCCCACTCCAGGAACCGCTCAGGTTTTGTACGATAGAGAAGTCAGAACTCGCTTCCGGCAAATAAGGATCATTGATTGCCGCTTGTTGCGGCAACAGCTCTTGTGAGAAAAAAAGATCCAGCCGGTAGAGCTGCTCATCGTAAATAACGGCAAACTCCGATGGCATTAAGTAGCCACAGCCAATCTGCCGGTTTGAGCGGCATACATGGTGACTGTTTCTTATTTGCGGTCGTTCGAGGATGGAGAGAATCCGCTCGGTATCGCGAACCTCGGGCAACAGTTCGAGTACCTCAGACGGGGAGTCAAATCGAACAAAGCGCGGATCTATTGTGACTTGCGCAGCACCAATTTCCCGGCCGCCGTAGTAGAGATCCACCACGAGTTGCTGGGGTTCGGTGAGATCATCAAACCCTTCAGGAGCAGAGGTTTCCAGAAGGAAAGTCGCTGCGGTCGCTGCAAGGATATCGGGGCAGGAGGCTTGCACCAGACACAAAGCCAGTGTAAGGCGCCCCAGATGACGTCCTGCCATATTGAGCTATGGCTGGCAGGGCCAGCCACTCTTTACTGTTACTCGGAGGCGACAGTGATCAGCAGGGTATCGGTATAGGTGGTGCCATTTAGCACAGTTGCAGTTTCCCAAGCGCTGTTGGCCACAGTGATTTGGAAGCGCGCGTTATCGCTGGAGCCGCAGGAAGCGATATTCCGGGTTTGGCCTGTCAGCGCATCGCCCTCGATAACAGTAGTAAAAGTACCGGAGGTGCTGTTATCAAAACCAACACTGTAGGGCACGTTGTTGGTGCCGTCGGTCAGGGTAAATTCCGTGTCATTCTCACCGTCATTACTGTCGAAAGTAATGCTGTAGGTGGAGAACCCGAGGCCGCCCACACAGAAATCTTCGGTGCCTACGGCATCGGTACCCAAAGTGGGATCGGTAATCGTGAGGTTGTCTACACGAGTGATCTCAATGGTGGGTGTGAAAGAGAGGGTGATATCACTGCTTGCACTATCAGTAGCGGCCATTGAAGCGGCAGAAATGCTGAAAAGAGTACCTGCTGCAATAGCAGAAAACAGTGTGCGAACTACATTTTTTTGCATGGTATGCCATCCTGAGCGATTAATTTATCGTTCTTAGGGAGAAGCTGCTCGCGGAAACCCCTGCAAAATTTGGGGTAATACGTTAGTCAAGCCATTCCTTCTTTATGGCGGCAATAATACTTTTTTCGTGATGTATGTCACGTCATTAGCTCACAATAATGAAGTTATGGCGCGTAAATATTCTTATTGAGGAGAAAACCCCGCCTGTGCCAAGAGGCTGGCCAGCGCTATAATCCTGCGGTTTAACGAGTCCTCCATTTATCAATCAGGTTTATCATGACCGTAAGAACCCGAATCGCACCGTCTCCAACCGGTGATCCCCACGTTGGTACAGCCTATATTGCCCTCTTCAACCAGTGTTTTGCCCGCGCTCAAGGCGGCCAGTTTGTATTGCGCATTGAAGACACCGACCAGCAGCGCAGTACCCCGGAATCGGAGAAAGCCATTCTCGACAGCCTGCGCTGGCTCGGGCTGGATTGGCAGGAAGGACCGGATGTCGGCGGCCCTCACGGCCCCTATCGCCAGAGTGAGCGCGGTGATATCTACAAAACTTACTGCGATGAGCTGGTACAAAAAGGGCACGCCTTCCACTGCTACCGTACGGCGGAAGAACTGGAGCAACTCCGTGAAGGATTGCGCGAAGCGGGGCGTACTTCACTGAAGCCCAGTGACCTGGCTCTGCCGGAAGAGGAAGTTGAAAGGCGTCGCGCTGCCGGAGCACCTTATGTAGTGCGTATGAATGTGCCTGAGAGCGGTACTTGTGTGGTGGAAGATCTGCTGCGCGGTACTATTGAAATTGATTGGGCCCAGGTAGACGCACAAATTCTGCTCAAGTCCGATGGTATGCCCACTTACCACTTGGCGAACGTGGTGGATGATCACCTGATGGAGATCACCCATGTTCTTCGCGGTGAGGAGTGGATCAACTCCGCACCTAAGCACAAACTGTTGTACGAATACTTCGGTTGGGAAATGCCGGTGCTCTGCCACCTGCCGCTGTTGCGCAACCCGGACAAGACCAAGTTGTCCAAGCGCAAGAACCCCACCTCTATCCTGTATTACCAGCGCGCCGGCTTTATGCCCGAAGCACTGCTTAACTACCTCGGCCGTATGGGTTGGTCCATGCCGGATGAGCGCGAGAAGTTCTCCCTTGAAGAGATGCTGGAGCACTTCGATATTAAGCGTGTTTCCCTGGGTGGCCCGGTATTTGATGTAGAGAAACTGTCCTGGTTGAACGGCCTGTGGATTCGTGAACTGGAAAACGAGCAACTCGCCGATCGCCTCACCGAGTGGATGTTTAACCGCGACAACCTGCTCAAGGTTCTGCCCCAGGCGAAAGAGCGCATGGAAACCTTCGGTGACTTTGCCCCGCTAGTTAGCTTCCTCGCCTCTGGCAAATTGCCCCTGACCGAAGACAGCTTCAGCGGTAACAAGCTGCCTCTGGATGACCAGAAGAAGCTGCTTCAATTTGCCCTGTGGCGCTTGGAAGCCCTGCGCGCTTGGGACAAGGACAGTATCTTCCAGGCAGTGAAAGCCCTGTCCACGGCCATGGAAATCAAGCTGAAAGACTTTAACGCCCCACTGTTTGTCGCCATCAGCGGCACCACTGCGTCCTTCTCCGTGATGGAAGCCATGGTGCTCCTGGGCCCCGACCTCAGCCGCGCCCGCCTGCGCCAGGCGATCGACGTATTGGGCGGTGCCGGGAAGAAGGTGCTGAAGCGCTGGGAAAAAGAGTACGCTGGACTCAAGTAAGGCTGATTCGCGTTGGTGAGCCCCTGGAAGCGGCAGCCTCCGGGGGCCTATGGTGTCAGCAGCTAACTAATTGATTAAAAAGTTATTTTTTCTGTTGACAGGCGCCTAAACCTTGCTAAAATGCGCCCCGCTTTCGACGGAAACGTCAAGCAACAAAATTTGGGGCTATAGCTCAGCTGGGAGAGCGCAACACTGGCAGTGTTGAGGTCAGCGGTTCGATCCCGCTTAGCTCCACCAAATTTCCCTTGTCTTTCAAGGGGTTGCGAGAAGAGGTTCACGGCCTCTTATCCAGTGAACAAAAACTGGACAAAAACGTGAACAAAAACTCGCAATAAAGAAAAAAGGGCCTTCAGGCCCTTTTTTTTGTCTCAGTTTTCTCGATTCAATTGTCCCCTTTCAATAGTTTGTTTTCCTGCATGAGTTAAGTTCTCTATATGTATGGAATTGAAGCTGTGTCACTACTAAGGAGCAAGGTGATTCCTTCTGTCTTGCATTTTAGGGTTATCTCTTTGACTTGTAGGGGATTCTTAAGGTTATATAAAAGCCAGAATAGTTCTCGTAGCTGAGTTGCTCGTGAATTGATTGTTTGATTGATTATTCAAGGATGATTAGGTGGGCAGTAAAAAATCCGATTATTTGAAGGATGCTCGACTGGGTGAGGTTTTATCTTTAATACAAGTCCTTGCATATCATAAATATACGAGTAGAAGCGAGGAAGGTTTGGGAGAGGACCTTCAAAGAAAGCCTGAGTCAGCGAAATCGTGGGTGGTCTTGGCAACCTCTCATCCCGAGCTATTTCGTGTTCGCCAAAAGGTCGATAAAAAAATGCTTGTGGCTCTCGTTTCAAGATATGCTCTTCCGCCTAAAACGTTAGCTAGTGGGGAAGAAAGTCGCCCCGTACTTGAGCCTGGAATTGTTAATAAGCTTATGGATATGGCAATCGAATTGCACGACAGGCAAGTCAATCAAAAGTATCGATGGCAAGTGGTCGGACCTGCAATAATTACAGCGAGTGCAGCGATTACGGCAGCCGTAATTAGATGGATTTTAGCATGACTAGTGGTATAGCTAACTATAAAGATAATAGCATTAAGATGTTTATGGTGTAGGAGCTTAGAAGTGGAAATGGAAGAATTACTTGGTTCAAGGCTGTTGCCCGCTATTATAGCTGCACTTGTAGCTATACTTGTTTTTTTCTTATCACAGTATTTTCTAGCTAGAAGAAATTCTGTTGAGTTAAAAACTACGAAATTGGAAGAGCTTTATCTCGTTTTGAATGAGCTTGCTAATGAGCATACGACTAGAATAGGGAGAATTACAACTATTGTGAATGGAGATCGTACGTATTTAGATGATCCTGAGCATGTAGTTAAATTGTATCTTCACGATCATAATAAAAAAATCTTGATGTATGTAAGGCTTTTCTTTCCTGCTCTAATTAGTGCGTACAGAGAAATGTATCAAGTTAATAAGGAGGTAACTAAAAATATCAAGGAGTTGATTTATGAAGGAAAGGGTGATCAACAAAAAACTCTTGATATTTTTAAGAGGTTCAGCGCTACAATAAAGCGGCTTGAAGCTGAGATTGTATATAATAAAAAGACGTTAGTCGGTGAAAATATTCGGCCGGTGAGACATTTTAAAATGAGTGGTTTTGAATTGCCCGAGCAAGAGCAGAAATATTTCAATCTTTTTTGAGTTGGTGTAGGTTAATTTGTGGAGTCAAAATTAACGCTTTCTTATTGGGCTTTTCATTATTCTTCGTTTTGAGGGGGGCGCTATTTAAATTGTTGAGGGCTTGTTGGTTCTTTTTTATTTGAAAGTTATCATTTTTCTAAAATTCTCGACCTATAGCCTGCTCATCCAAATAGATACTAATCTCCTCATAATCAATACCATGCCCAGCTTGATAAGACTGAGTAACCCGCTCATCAGTATGAGCCATTAGTAGCTGCACTGACTTCACGTCATATCCCATACGCTTAAACCGATCTGAGGCCAGACTGCGTACTTCGTGGAAGCTGGGTGGGGTTTGATCTTTTGGTAATCCGATATAGAGCCCGGTAGCGTTGCGAACCTCTGTAAACATATCACTCAATCGGTCTGGTATTACCTGGCAAACATGCTCTTTAATTTTTCCCGTTCGCCGTTGCTTAGGTGTGTGGCTCAGTATATTCGGGCAGCGGTAATTTCTTAGGCTGATTTCTCTTGCGCGGTTTAAAAGTTTGCCAAGTTGTTGGTGGGTTTTTAAATTAAAACTTAAGTGGCTGGCGGCGAGGCTATCTCGTTGCGCTTCAGATTTATTAATCGTTTTTCGTAGGTGGTCGCCTTGCAGGTGTTTATCAAAGTTCAGCTCACAGATATCGGCGCGACGCATGGTAGTTAGCATACTGATACCCATAGCGATCTGAAGAGCTTCATAGCCTAATTCCCCGGCCTTTTCATAGATGGTCCAGTAAGCTTCCAGGGTTAAGCGTTGGCGCTTTTTAATGGGCTTTCCCTTTTCCAGCAGGCGCGGGCGATCGTCGGCTGTGGTGAAGGGGTTGCTTTCCAATTTGCACAAGCCTTCAGCCATCAGGTAATTAAAGAATTTATTAAACTCCGCGCGGCGTGCGTGCTGCTGATGATAGGTGAGGGATTCCCACCATTTGCGCAGGTCAGCCAATTTGGCTTTATGTATGGAGATTGCTTCGAAGTCTTCGCCAAAGCGTTTCAGAGCGTTACACCGATTTCGCCAGCTGGCCTTGCTGGGTAATTGTGAGTCATTCTCAACCCGCCATTCGATATAGCGTATAGCATGGAAAGCGAAGCTTGCTCTATCAGGAGCTTTTGTCGGTTTGCGCTGGACCTTCTCACCGCGCATGGCATTGGCTTCTTCTGCCATCCGTAGCGCATCATCTAATGATGCAGAGAAAACCCGATAGCGCCCGTCAGGTAAGCAATATCGCCAGTAGTTTTCACGTTTGCGCGCGTCTGGATAAAGGTTGTCCGGTAGCGGTGTATCACCCCACATACGGATCTTCTTAGGTCTGGCCATTTCCTTGCTCGCCTACTGCTTAATCTGTTCTCAGCCTGCTAACAGGTCCATCCCGCTTCTGGGCTGGCCATCGTTGGCGGAGGTGTTTTGTGCTGGGGTTTTGCCGGTGTGGTCGCGTATGGCGAACCTGTCGGCATCCACATAAGGCTCCCCGGCGATGATCTGGCCGGGGATATGCTCGGCCTCTATCCACTCCAAGATTTTCTCTTTTCCAGGGCGGGAGCCTTTTTCGAATTGCTCTTTGGCCCATGTGACCCCTTTAACCAGCTTACCCATTGGGCAGCCCTCCCTGACTCGCGAGGAAGTATCCCCGGCCATTTTTATTCAGTGCGCCCGCCTGTTGCAGGGCGTCGAAAACGGGTTTAACGGTTCCGTGTCGAAGGCGCATATCGTTGATGATGTTGCGCATGACGGGCTTGTGGCCGAACTCTCCGGCGCGGATTCGCTGGGCGAGTTGCAGTTGTTCTTCATTCAAGTGGGCGGTGTGTAACGGTTGTGTTTCCACCGTTTCAGGCTGTTGCAACGGTGCAGTGGCGCGTTTCGCAACTGTTACGGCGGCGTTAAACGCTAGCAACGCAACCAATCCCACTATGTCTGTGATGATCGCTAGGGCGAGGAAGCCGATATGCTGAACCTTTGCCGGGTCTGTGTTCAGAGTGCCCGCCAAGCTATTGAAAGCGCTATGCGTGCTGGGTGTTTGTTCGATTGTGGATAGCTTTTCTATGAGCTGCGTGCGCTCAGCCTCCATTGTGGATAACTGTGCGGCGGTATTAATGGCGCGTTGGCGGTAGCCGTTGTTGGCATCGGTGTTGATCAGGCCGTTTAGGGTGTTGATCTGCTGTTGCAAACTGTTTAGCTGCTGTTGCAACGCTTGGTATTCCTGGCTGTTACGGGTGCTGCGCTGTTGCTGTTCGTCGCTGTGGGTGGCGAGAAATCCGACCGTTGCAACAATGCTGATTACTACCAGCAGGGGCCAGAGGCAGAGTAGGGCATAGCCACTGGCCTGGCCCTGGCTGCGCAACCAAAGGCCGAGAGGGGCGAAGCTGAACTTGCACAGCTCCAGCGCCACCGCAGTAGCACCGGCCACCACCTGCCCACCGAGACCTGCGGGCATGGATATCCACAGCTGCACAGTAAACGCTAGGCTGGTGCCGCAGAAGATTAGGGCGGCGATACCGGTGAGGGGTTGCCAGAGCTTCACGCGGCTCTCCCTTTTTTCTGTTTACGATTAGCCATTGGGTTTTATTCGTTGCTATTTTCTACCCACTTAGCCCGCACTGGGCGGGCTTAGAAAGTTATTGGCTGTGGGTCAGGCGGCGTTCGGTTCTGGGTGAGGGCAATCTGAGGATTTGTCCTCGGTGATTTTTTTAGCGTCGATACGATAAATTTTTGCGGTGTCGGTTTTCTTGTCGAAGATCTGAGCCCAGTGTGTGAATGGGTCGGTTTGGGCAATGCGCTCTACCTCTTGGTAGGCTTCTTCTTCGGTAGCATAAGAGCGCTTAAAATCTTTGATGCCACCCATCATTAAGTCGTAGGTGCCGGTAAATAGTGCGAATCTTTTTATGGGGATATATTTTTTCACGGGAATGTTGGTCCTGTATTTGGGCCCAGTACCTGCGGCCCGGTTATGGCTGTGTGTCAGCTCGTAATTACGCGGCGAATCCGCCTATGTAAGTTTCCATTTGGGACTGAACTAGCACTGAGCTGAGGTGCATCTGTAGTTCTCGTCCCATGGCTTCCTGTATTGCTTCTAGGCGCTTAATACGGGCGGTAAGGCATGGGGCCTCTCCGCCAGTAAGGATGGATAAGCGCAGGTCAAAGCTGCGGGATTCCAGGCCGTTGTAGGGGGTACATTCAAATTTAAAGCCTGCCGGTAGAACCTCTTCGCTACGGGCTTCGATATTTTCCAAGGCGCTGCGGCTAGATTTAAAGTCATCAACGGCGTGGTCCTCTTTGCGGGAGGATTCGATAGTGAGTCGGCGTACGGCGGCAATGGCTTTGCTGGTTGGGATCGCTTCACCATCGGCGGAATAGCAGATTATATTTTCTGCGTAATCCTCCATGAATTCCGCCATGCTTTTTTGCGTACACCGATCACCATTAAGCTGTAGTAGGGCTTTAAATTCAGCGGTTTTAATTAAGCGCAATTTTGCTGTGAAGTCGGCGTGGCCGGGTTCTTGGGTGGTTCCCAAGTTGAAAATGGTTTTTGCGGTCATGCTCTCCGGGTCGACAAAGCACTTGGCACTCTTATTGCCGAAATCCATACAGTATTTTTCAAAGTCTTCGAGGGAGGCAGTTTCCATCTCTCCGCGATAGCGCGTGCGGCCCTGCAGATATTTTTCCAGGTTGATCATCTGGAAATCCACCGGAGCGGCTATTGCTGGAGTGGAAAGCTCGGCCCGGTCAATCACTGCAGCCAGTTCGGCAGTGGTTTGTGACTCCTTGATTTCCTTTACTGCACTTTGGTCCATGGTCATAGATAAATCCTTATTTTCTTTTTGGGTTGCTGGGTTAGGTTGTTATGGCTTTTGTTAGCCGTTGGTTTGAAGCTTGGCCACGTTGCCGTTGCTGTCTTTATCGAACAGCGGTGGCTGTTTTTCGGGGTAGAAGCTGAGGGCGCCTTTGGTGCCGACGTACATCGGAGTGGATGTGGCGTCGTCTTGGATAATGGAGCCGCGCATGGTCGGCTTTTTGAATTTCAAGGTGTGCTCGATCTGAACCTGATCACTGTTTTGGATTTTGGATAATTTCAGATTGATACTGACCTCACCCTTTTTCTCGTGATCGGTAACTGCGCCGGCAACATCGCTGAGGATGTGGGCTAGTTTTTCTATAAATACTCCGCCGTCCAAATCGGCAAATACCTGGGTTACGTTTGTGCTCATGGGATGCTCCAAGTTTTTTAAAATTGGGCTCCGTACCGGCAGCCCTAACGGTTACAGCTGACTGATGCGCCTGAGGCGCGGGTAAATTTTTTAACTGGCTTTAGGTGTAGTCTGTGTTTCGACGATATCGCGAATCCAGGCCATACCTTTCGGTGTAACTAGTGCGGTGATGTGTTGGACTTTTACCGGCCCTTTGAAAAACTCACCTGTTTTTTGATGAAGCAATTTCTGCTCTAGGGCCCACTTTGTGGGGGAGTTGCGCATAGGTTCGTGGCTGTATAAAAAGCCGTTTTTACGCAGCAGCTTTAGTAGGTTGTTTCTACCCATTCCCAGCATTCGGGCGGCCTGGGTGATGGTGTACAGTTTTTCTTTGTTCACGCTGCCTCCTGATTAATTACATCTCTGTATTTATCGATATGGCCACAAGGGTTGTCCCACTTGCTTACTGAGTAAGTTTCACCATCTTCATAAAAGTTATGTCTATACGGGATTCCTCGCGGGCCACCACACTTCGGGCAGTTGTCACTTATCTCCATAGTTTTCAATGGAATTTGGCTTGCTGTAGTTCCCCAATTTTTTTCTTGTGCTTTTCTATCTGGGATCGTGACTTGCATTACGCTGCCTCCTGATCTTCTTGTTGTGGGGCTTGGCCTTGGATGGCTTCGGAAAGTGTGGCGACTTGTTCGCGCATGCTTTTTATTTCAAATTCTTGCAGCTTCACCTTGGCCGCCAGCTCTTCGTACAGCTCTAAGATTCGGCCGAACTCGTTCATCAGGCTGCTCTGACCTTTGCGGCGGCTTCGCCGGCTAGGCCGAAATAGGCGGCGCCGTCTTCGTAATCGTCCGCTACAAATACACCACTGCTTGCGCGGGACTGTTTGAGCAGGACCATAAACATCCAGCCTTGCTCTTCGGTGAGGGCGGTTCCGTATAGGGCATTAAATGCTGATACGGTTTTGGTCATTGAGCGCTCGCCGCCTTCGCTATCGCGCTGCTCTGCACGGTCGCGCATATGCTGGGCGCCTTTTTCAAGAAAGGCGGGGGCGCTGTAGTCCGGTGGGGAAAATTCTTTGGTGTTCACGCGGCTTCCTTCCTCTGGGTTTCCAGGTGGTTCCAGTCGCGGTAGAGGGTGTGGAATTTTTTCTCACCATCCGCAATGACGTTTTCAGGTGATCTGCCGTGGTAGCGCAGATTCATCACGTTGATTGCGTGTTGGAAGTTGTCGCCATCCAGTAACGCAAGGTCTGCTACGGGGACTGAAAAGTCGTAGCTATTCCAGGCGGAAAGCAAAACCAGTGCGGCAACTTTGCTGGCTCCAGAATTTCCATTGGCGACGGTGAGCAGGGTTTCCACGCTGTGGGCTGGGTTGTTCTGGTTCATGCGGCATCACCTCCAAACGGTGGCCAGTTGTTATTTACTGGCTTTGCGGTGGTGGGTTTTGGCTGCACTAGGCGGGTGCCAATTTTGTGGACGGCGTTGGCAATATCGATGCGGCGTTTGAGGCGGTCGATATTGTTTTTACTCATCGCCGTGGGGTGTACAAACACGGTGGCGGTCATGCGATTCCCTCCCGGTTGTTTCGGATGGTTTGTGAGGTGAGGCGGCGTTGGAATCGGGTGCGTAGCTGTTCTTGCTCTGCGCCAATTCCGCTGACAATCGTGGCGATCAGGACGAACTGGATTAATCCGTGTTTTATCGCCTTGGCCACGGCGTCGGTGCTGTTGCGGGCGTGCAGTTTGTAGAAGCACTCCGCGAGCAGGTTGCTGACGTTGGTGACGGAGCACTGCATAGCTTGGGCGGTTTCCCGGTTTGAGAGCCCTCGGGCGCGATGTGCTAGCGCTTCCGCTTGGCGTGGTGCCAGGGGTATTAGGTGGCTTGTGGCGGTGTCCATGTTGGGTGCCCTATCCGTGGTGTTGATGATAAATATAGATAAACCGGTTCTCTAAAACAATAGGTATTCCTATATTTTTGTATGAGGTTGAATTCAGGTTGGCGGTTGATATGCTCGGAGTGCGTTTATCCATGGAGGAAAACAACAATGAAAACGCTAGGTTATGGAGTGGCAGCGGCTTTGGTGGTGGGTCTCGGGGGATGTGCGATGACCTATGAGGCGCCAGAGGTTAAGAATGAGCCGTTCGCTACGGAACACTTATCGAGCAAATCTGAGATTCTGAAGCAGGCTGAGCGGGCTTTGCTTTTGGAAGGGTTTCAGATCCAGTCCTCTGACCCAGAGTCTGGTTATATCTCTACTTCACTGAAGAACTGGAAGCTCACACCGGAACAGGCCAGCTGTGGTACTACTATGGGCATCGATTATCTGAAAGATAATCGGACCAAAACAGAAGTGGCCTTTAATGTTGTTGTAAATGATCGGGAAGTGATTATTCGCTCAAATATCCAGGGTGAGTACAAGCCAGGAGCGGCTACGCAGGATATTACGTTGACTTGTGTGTCCCTTGGTGTGATTGAGGCTGATATGGCGGAGAAGATACTTTTCTAGATGCTGTATCGGATAAGAAGAAGCCCGCTTTTGCGGGCTTTTTTGTGTGGCTACTCTGCGCGTGTTGGCTTACGTGGGGTGTTGAGCGCTTTTATTTGCTCTTCGAATATTTTTGATTGATCCTTACGTATCTGCTCCCTCAGTAAGTTTACTGGCTTCATTTGATTCAGGATCTCCTGAAGCTGGTTTTGCAGCGGATTCATCATTTGGTCCCTCATTTTCATCCTCATAGCCCTCGTCTTTAACCTCTTGGGCGTTCATATGTCTTAATATTTCTTCAAGCTTAAAGACCCTAACCTTTGGGTCGTAACTTTCAGGGGAGGTGCCGCTTGAAAGCATTGCTCTTCTGGCTACTTCGCCTATGAGAGCTTCTTCTTTTGATGGCTCTCTTACCCTTGAAAATAGCTCAGCGGCCTCTTTCCTGTCAATTACAAAGCCGTGCGTTGGGTAGGCGCTCAAAAGTTGGCGTATTTGTTCGTCGGTAGTATTGGAAAATTTTCTATTTAGGCGTTGCCCATATGCGTCTGCAATATTCATTGCGCGCTGATGTTCGCCTAGTCTAATGGGGTCTATTTGTGCTGCGATTGGTGCAAATAATCCAGATGTTAAGTTAGATGCCAGTTCAGCTGCTAATTTTGTACCAAGTCCTCCTTCAAGTTTTAGCTCGAAAAGAAGGTGTCTGAATGTCACCATGGAGGCGCTTTGGATGGCCGCGATAGCTTGGCTGATGTCTAATCCTGAGGCAAGCTCAAAAATCTCATCTTTCTTTGATAGTTGAATATCAAGCGGGCCAAGTTCTCCCTTATCGCAGATGACTAGCTCGTTGGCGCCAATACACATTAATGTGCCGGCGCTTTTGCATACGTCGGGTATCAGGGCTCTAACGTCATCTGGGTAGAGGTGGCCAATTGCTCTTGCTATTCGATAGCCTGCGTCAGGGTCTCCACCTACAGTGAGAGGGATAAGATAAGCTTTAGTTGCCGTTGAAGATTTATAATCTCTAAGATGGTCGCACAGCTGATCGTAGCCGCTTCGGCTTACCATCCCTGAGTAAGCAATTACATCGAACTCCTTATCTTCATGCTTGCTCGTATCTACCGTATTTGCTTCCGGCGATTCACTCATAAAGTCTTCCTTTTCTTAAATGTGCAGTTGTGTGTTTAGGTTTTTTGTTTTGACGAATGTGCTTGTTTAACCCTCCGAAAATCCTGCTCTTAGATCAGAGCTATTCGGGGCTGTAAGAGCCAATGATTACACCGCAAAAGGATACGTTCTTGCCGGTGATATCCATCGGTGCGTAGGTTGGGTTGATTGGGCGTAAATAGATATGCCCCATATCTTCGGCGTAGGTTTTAAAAGTGGCTTCACCGTTTAATTTTGCAATGACCCTGCAACCATTGATCAACGGTTTATCGGGGTCCACAAAAACAATAGTTCCCTCTGGGTAGCTCTTTTGACCTGGGTAGGGGCTGGTCATACTGTCGCCTTGAACACGTAAAGCGAAAGTGCGATCAGAGTGGTTAGAGGGACACGGTATCCAGTCTTCAGCATCGCCCGGTTCAAACAGGTCAATCGACTCGCAAAAAGCCCCGGCTTGAACCCAGCTGATCAAGGGTACGCGCCCTTGTATACGTGGGCCTGGTATTACATTGCTGCCCGTTTCTTCTGTTGTCTTGTCGTAATCCAGGACCCCAATAGGCAGCCCTAAGCCGCTCTCTATCGCTCTGGCCACCCTGCTATTGATGGCTCGGTTTTCAGTAATGGCGAAGTGAATGTGGCTCTCAACGTCAGGAAGCTTTTGCTTTAGTTCTTCCAGCCCGTGCTCTCCTACAAGTGATTCCAGATTTTTGTGCCGAACCTCATTGATGAGAGGTTTTCGCATGGGGCCTTTACCCGTAGCGAGCCACAAAGCGTTAACGCCAAGGTATTCGGCTATTTGGGTGGTATAGCGCGTACCGTAGGACTTTCCGCGCTCAAGATCGGAGTACGAAGGTTGAGAGATGCCTACGGCTTCAACAACTTGCTTTTGTGTCTTACCTGCGTGTTTGCGGGCCTCTTTGAGCCTGTCCTTTAGGTCGGTCACTGATGAGTTCCGTAAGGTTTTTTAGTTGATTTGTATGTTATAGGGCGGCCTATATCACTCAAAATCGGATTACCGGTTGACGCCAGTATAGGCAGACCGATATTCTGCGGGCATGAATAGAAAAGATCCGGTTGAAGAAGCTGTCAGAAAACTGATTAAGCACTTTGGAAGCCAGAAAGCGGCAGCCAAGGCCCTGCGTATCAGTCAGCCCACCATAAGTAACCTACTAAATGGAAATCATGGTGCGTCGGCAGAATTGGCTCTGCGCGCGGAGCTGGTGGCAGGAGGGGTGGTTCGGGCTGTGGATCTTTGCCCGAAACTGGCTCGGTTGTTTGAAGCTGCTGATCAGCAAGCCATGCCAGAAGTTCGGCAGGCAAGTTGAGGCCTTGCGAATTAGTTTCTGAAACCAGAATAACAATCATTTTTCGATTCCCCATTTTATTGTCCTGCCATTTTGCGATGAATAATGGGCGGGATTAATTCACTGCGGTATATGGGAATTTGTACAGGAGAGGGAAGGATGGTGAGGAGCCAAGTTATAACCTTGCAGGTAGACCCAAGTCCTGCTCTGGATTGCCTGCAAGATATTAAGGAAGCTTTTCTAGAATTTGAAAGTTTTATTGAAACTCCGCTGAAGATCCTTCACTGCCTTATCAACTCCGGCGATCTCCTTTTTGAAGTTCGAAGCATCCACTTTGATGCTCGCCCCACAAGTACATCTAATCTTTGTCTGGTTGTTGAGCCGGGAGATACGCTGCGAGTGTTTGCGGCCGCACTCCGGGCAAGGGATTTGGATCGATTGATTACTTAGTGAAGACATAACTACTCCTTGTATGACTGTTTGTTGGCGCTTACAGCATACCGCGAGTGCCCGTCACCTGGGTAGTGGTGAGGCGGCCGGGGCTGTCCGGTGTTTTTTTCAAGGATAGGTAAAAACAATATGACCCATTCATTTGTTTATAGGGGGGCTGCTGCATGATTCGTCGAAGCGCTCGACCGTCTTCAAATTACTTGGTGGTTTCAAATTCCGTTGTATGTGATCGCCGTATTTCATTCGCTGCTGGCGGCTTGTTGCTGCATTTGTTGTCGAAGCCGGATCATTGGGAAGTCTCCCCCTCGGCACTGGCCAAAGAGGCTCAGGAGGGCAGGGATAAGATCTACAAGCTGCTGGGTGAGTTAATCGATGCTGGTTATTGCAAGAGAATTACTCGGCGTGGTGAGCGGGGAAAAATAGTCGGTACGGACTATGAAATCTCGGATATGCCGCGAAATGCTGATCCACTTCCTGAAAACCCGGATACGGATTTACCGGATACGGATTTACCGGATACGGATTTACCGGATACGGATTTACCGGATACGGATTTACCGGATACGGATTTACCGGATACGGATTTACCAGATACGGGTTTACCGTATCCGGATTTGCCGACACAAGAAAGTAAAGATACTAAGAAAGTAACCACTCTAGAAAATAACCAGAGAGAGAGCGGTCAGGGTGGTGCCCTTGCTGTCCGTCAGGAACCCGCCCCGCCATCGAAGCGTGGTACCCGCCTTCCCGATGATTGGCAGTTAACCCAAGAATTTTACGATGAGGCGGCCAAGACGCGGCCAGAGGTGATGCACCAGATCTACGACATTGCGGCCAGCTTTGGTGATTACTGGAAATCTCAGTCGGGCAAGCAGGGAGTACGGCGTGATTGGTTGGCGGTGTGGCGCAACTGGGTGAGGCGCGAAAAGTTTATTCCACCGCAGCGAATAGCGCCCCAGCAGCGAACACGGGACCGGCCAATCGGTGAAATGCTGACAGACACTGGCTGGTAAATACGGATTTTCAAGGAGCGATGCTATGACCGTTGTGACTCTGACAGAAGCCAAAGAGCGAATTATGACTACCGTTGCGAGTAGACCCTTAGCGGTATTTCGTACGGATAACCCTCGCCAAGTGGATTTGGTGTTTGCCCATACGGTGGTGACTCAAAATAAAATTCAGCAGGTGCATGAGGATTATTTGGGGACTTTCCATCGGGATAATCTGCATGTGGCGAGAAAGGTTTTTCAGGAGCATTTCGATAGTTTTCAGCAGGCTGCGTGATAGGGCGCGGTTGGTAAGTTAGTTGGTCGGGGAGAGGGTATTCGTAATGTCAGAACTAGGTATTCGTGAGCTATTGTGGGAATGGGCTAGGGCATATCCTGAGAGGGCAGGGGATTCTGTGTCCTGGCCTCGTATGGCGGCATTTCACAAGGGGATGGTTTGTGAGGGGCAGGTGATACCCGCATTAATCAATTGGGATAGGGCAGACAGGATGGATGCGGTGGTGCTGGCCTATCTGAATACAATTACTCGACGCCGGGACAAGGAGAAAGCGGAGTTGGAGGGGTTGGTTTTTTGGTTGAGATATTATTACCGGTGGGAAATGCCTGATGTGTGTAAAAAGCTAGGGCAAAGCAAAAGCTGGGTAATAAACATGTGCCGAGTGATTGAGGGAACTGTTGAGGCATTTTATTTGGCGCGAGATGCTGCATAACTGGTTTTTAATTCAGTGGAAGGCTGTTGACAGTGTACACGTGTACACCCTAATATCTGCAACGCTGCCGAGTTTTGTGATTCGGCGAACAGAACACCCCCCATAAACCGGCCCTTGAGCCGGTTTTTTTGTGCCCGAACTCCGGGAGCTAAAACCTCATGTTTGAATTAACGCGATTCGCCTATGGGCCAGATGCCACATTGGGGCGACTGAGAGTGCGCGACTGTGTGTTTTATACGGTTGAGCGTCCTTGGTTGGGTAACCGCCCGTTTGAGAGTTGTATCCCCGAGGGTATTTATTCTTGTGAGGCGTATAGCTCACAGCGATACCCCAATGTGTGGGAACTGCGGGAGGTTCCTGGGCGTTCAAAAATATTAATCCACACGGCTAATTATTCCTCTGATGTTCAAGGCTGCATTGGTGTTGGTTCTGGTGTGGCTCCGGGTGGCTGGTGGGTGATGCAGTCACGCAAGGCAATGGGACAATTGCGAGATATGTTGCCACCTAACTTTAATCTGACAATTACGCACTATGTGCCGGAGTATCCGTGATGGGTATTTTGTCTGGAGTTAAGAGTTTATTTGCTGGCCCCGAGTCGGCAGGCAAAGTGCTGGATGCCACTGTAAATACTGTGGATGCGGTGTGGTTTACCAATGAGGAAAAATCCCGTTGGTATCTCAAATACCTGGAAGCCACGCAGCCGCAAAACCGGGCGCGAAGATTAATAGCCTTTCTGGTGACATTGGTTTGGGCGTTGTTGGTTTTATTTATTGCGGCGGCCATGGCTTTCAAGGCGCCTTTTGTGGCGGACCTAAAGGGCCTGCTGGTTGATGTGGTTGTGCAGCCTTACAGCATCATCATCGGCTTCTATTTCGTGAAGTCGTGGGTGAGTGAAGTTAAGCGGTGAACACTGTAGCTCAAGAGGCAGCGAGGGAAGCCATGGTTCAAAAGGTCGCCAGTGCAACTACAACGGTTGCTGCGGGTACAGCGGTAGTCGGTGGATATGCAGCGCAGGAGTTATTGGCGGTAGGTGGTTTCTTGATTGCTTTGGGTGGGTTCATTGTGAATTGGTATTACAACCATAAACGTTTGAAGCTGCAGGAGCAGCAGGGCGGGGACGATGGACGTTAGTGTAAAGCTGGATACTTCAAAGTTTGAACGGGCGACTGCTGAAATTAAAAAGCAGCTGCCCTATGCCAGTTCGGTTGCGCTGAACAATGTGGCGTTTCGTATTCGGGGGGAGGAGCGCGCAGCCATTGGACGCATCTTTGCCAATCCGGCGAACCTAACCCTGAACTCTGTACTGGTGAAGAAAGCCACTAAGCGCTCAGGTGTGGCGAAAGTCTTTATTCGTGATCAGGCTCCCAATGGCACAGCGCCTAGTGAGTATCTAGAGCCCTCGGTGATTGATGAGAACCGGGCTGACAAACGCTTTGAGCGAGCGCTACGCCATGCGGGCCTCTTACCTAGGGGGATGTATGTAGTGCATGGGAAGGAAGCCAAGTTAAATAAGCATGGCAACATTTCGGTTGGGATTTACAAAAGGATTTTGGCAGAGCTGCGTGCTAACTCCGGCGCTAAAAAGAGTGGAGCTGATGGTGTGCAGAGCACCAAGTCTAAATATTTTGTCGGAAAAGTTAACGGGAAGCGGAATAAGCAGTGGTATGGGGTGTGGAAGAGGGCTGGTGGTAAGCGTAACCCAACCGCTAAACCCATTCTTATTTTCCTTAAAGGCAGGCCGAACTACCGCCAGCGCTTTCCTTTTGCTGGTATTGCAGAGGGTATTGCCCGTAGGCATCTGCCATTAGAACTTGATAAGGCAATGGATCGTGCAATTGCGACAGCTAAGCCATGGACTGGCATTGGTGGGTCCTCCTGAGCGACCCAGCCCACGAGCAATTCGGGCCCGTGTTTTTAACAGCTATCTGAAATTTCCTAGGGGGTTATACCTTGGCTGACAACCTATCACTGGATGATCAGGCCACTCAGTCTGGTTTGGCTCGCTTGGTTGGCGCTTCGCAGCCGGCGATTGCAAAGCACTTTAAAGCAGGGGTCTTCACTGAAGGTGCCAGTTATCGGGTTTGGCTTCAGGAATATTGCGAGCGTCTAAGAACAGAAGCCGCTGGCCGCCAGGTTAGCGATGCTCGCAGCCGCCGCGATATGGCCCAGGCGATTGAGTCTGAGGTGAATGCGCAGATGAAAATGCGCGAGCTGTATAAGGACGATCAGCTAATCCTCGATATTGAGTCTGTACGCAAGGCGATGGTGGAGTGGTCCACCATTGGCAAGAATGAATTTTTAGGAGCGGTAGAAAGCATCTTTATTGCTATCGAAAGTCAGCATGCCATTACCGTCGATCGAGAACCCCTACAGCCAAACATTGACGCTGCCCTCAAAGCTATTGGCAGTTACGAGATTAAATCTGAAGAGGCTGGTGAAGGAGGTGCGGGAGACCTGGATACCGCAGCCTAAAGTCCCGCTGATTGAGTGGTTGCCGGAAAATATCAAACTGCCGTCGGAGGATAGTGATAACGCGGGCTATTACCGCAACGATTATGTGCCTTATTTCTGGGGTGTGATGCACGCGCTGGATAATCCTGTGTCGTGGATGGTGGTGATGCAAAAGGCCGCGCAGATCGGCTGGACGGTTCTGCTGGCTACCGATATCTGCAAAGTCGCCGCTACTGAGCCCGCCCGCATCCTGATGCTGTTCCCCAAGGATGAAAAAGGCCGGCTGTTTATGGATGAAAAGCTGGTGCCGATTATCGAAGGCTCACCAGCAGTGAACCGGGTGATCGATGTCACCACTAGCCGCAAAGGCGGCAGCCGTTCAACGCGAAAGAAATTTCCCGGTGGTGAAGTACGCACCATTGGCTCCAACTCTATTTCCAATGTGAAATCCACATCAGCTCGCCGGGGCTATGTAGAGGAGCCTGACGATACCAACAAAGACGTCGGTGATCAGGGCGACTCCATTCGCCACTTGCGCGAACGCCTCAAGCGGATGCGCAATAAGAAATTAATTATTGGCGGTACACCTGCGGTTGCGGATCTCTCCCAGGTGGAGCACTACACCAAGCTTGGCACCATGCGGGTGCTGCCGGTGACCTGTCACGACTGTGGCGAGTCGCATGTACTGGATTGGGAAAACGTCAGCTGGTTAGAGAAAGAGGGCGGCACACCGCACCCGGTATTCGGCTTGTACCAGCCAGAAAGCGCAGTGTATGGCTGCCCGCACTGTGGCAGCGAATGGGATGACTACCGCCGTCAGGCCAATATTTTGCAGAGCTGTAAAACCGCTCTGGAAAATGGCGATGACTTTGCCGGCTGGGTAAAAACTCAATGCGGCGAGGATTATTCTGAGGACGAAATCGAACCGATAGAAACCTTTATGGAGCTATCGGAGCTTTATGTGTGTATCCCCGGCACCGGCCTTGCCGATGTAGTGCGGGATTTTCTCGAAGCGGAACACGAGGCGAAAAGCGGAGATGAATCCGCCCGCATTGTTTTTCAGAACAACAAACTGGGCCGGCCCTACCAGTACGCCGCCAGCCGCTTGCTGGACCATGAAAAGCTGCAAGAGGCTGCCGAGGATTACCCGGAATTAGTGTGCCCTGCCGGTGGTCTGCTGGTAACGGTGGGCATAGACGTACAGCACGACCGACTCGCAATCACCATTCGCGCCTTTGGCCGCAATGAAGAATCCTGGCAGATGTACTGGGGCGAGATCGATGGCGATACCGCCGATAAAAAAGATGATTGCTGGTCAGCTCTGGATAAGCTGGTGTTCCAAAGTTTTGAGCACGAGCGCTTCGGCGAAATTCGCGCAGCGGCAGTGAGTATCGATTCCGGCGATGGTGGCACCAGCAATGCGGTTTATCACTGGGTGCGAACTCGCGATAAAAAATATCGCGGTGTGCTGGTGATGGCCATCAAGGGCGACAGTAAAGACTTCGGCACCAAGGAAATCTTTAACCAGCCCCGGCAGGTGGATTTTAACAACCCCAAGCGCCGCACCAAGGCAGACCGCTTTGGGGTAAAGGTATATATGGTTGGCACCCATAAAGCCAAAGACCTGATGGCCAAGCGGCTTCTCGGCACCAGTGCCTATATGCACAGCTGCAAGCATGTGCGGCAGGATTACTGGGAGCAGGTGACTGCTGAAGTCAAAGCCCCCAGCAAGAAAAATAAAGGCCGGGAAACCTGGCAGCCACGCCCAGGCCGGCCCAATGAAGGCACCGATACCGAGGTCTACGCCCTGCACGCCGCCCACGCCATGGGCATGCACAAATACAACGAGAAAAAATGGTCCACCATCGAATCGCGCCTGGGCCAGCGCACGCTATTTAGCGAACCTCAACAAACTACCGAACAGCCCATCGTTAAAAAACCAAGGCAGCCCGCGCAGCCAGCCGGCTCTCTACTGGATAGTTAAATGTCGAAAACTGCACAAGAGATGGTCGACCTCTATATCGAGGCCGAGATAGACGTGCTCGCCGGAAAAACCACGGTCATTAACGGCCGCCAATTTACCGCCGAGAACCTGCAGGAAATCCGCGCGGGTCGTCAGGAGTGGGAGCGCCGCGCAACTGCTGAAACCTTAAAGGCCGCCGGCAAACGCCCTGGGCCCGCCTACGCGAATTTTTGCTAATGAATAAATTAGATTCTGTCATCGGGTTTTTTGCACCCGAGGCTGCCTTGCGCCGTGTACAAGCTCGGCGTGCCCTGGAGATCGCCGCCGCCTATGAAGCCGCGCGCCCCAGTCGCCTGCGCAAAAACCCCGGTGATAACCGCAGCGGTGATCTGGTGCTGGAAGGCAGTGTGGAAACCCTGCGCGGCCAAGCCCGGCACCTGGAGCAAAACCACGATTTTGCCTTTGGCATTCTCACCACCCTGGTCAACAACATCGTCGGCCCACGCGGCATCGATGTGGAATTCCAGCCCAAAACCTGGGATGGCGATATCCATGACGGTCTCGCCAGCCAAATGAATGATGCCCACAAGGAATGGGCGCGGCGCCCGGAATGCACCCGGCAATTTAGCTGGGGCAAAGCCCAGCGGCTTTTGTGCAATACCTGGCTGCGCGACGGTGAAACTTTAATGCGGCACTTGCAGGGCACAGTGCCAGGGTTAAAACACCGCACCCCCGTGCCTTACACCATCGAATGCCTGGAGCCGGATTTCCTGCCGGTGGATTACAACGACCCCAGCAAGCGCATTGTGCAAGGTATTCAAAAATCCGCCTGGGGTGAGCCGTCAGGGTTTTGGTTGTACGACGAACACCCCGGAGCCTCATTTAACTGGCGTATGAAGCGCAGGCTTCACAGTGCGGAAAATATCGAGCACCTGAAATTTGTGCGCAGGCTGCACCAAACCCGTGGGGCTTCCATTTTTGCAGCGGTAATGAATCGCCTTACTGATATTAAAGACTATGAAGAAAACGAACGCGTTGCCGCCAAGATTGCCTCAGCCATGGTGGGCTTTATCCAAAAGGGCAGCCCTGATACTTATGAGCATGATTCTTCTTGGGATGATGAAGGAAACCGCACTCTCAATATCCGCGCCGGTGCCATCTATGACGATCTCCGCCCAGGGGAATCAGTCGGCACCATTCAAAGCAATCGCCCCAGTGGTCTGCTAACGCCATTTTTAGAAACCATGCACCGGATGACTGCTGCCGGCACCATGGCCAGTTTTAGCAGTATCAGCAAAAACTACAACGGTACTTATAGCGCGCAACGCCAGGAACTGGTGGAGCAGTGGGCCAATTACGAAACTCTCAGCTTGGAATTCTGTGAGGAAATTGTAGAGCCGGCCACCCGCCGTTGGGTGCAAATGGGTTTACTGGCGGATGCCTTCAAAGTGCCGAGTGATGTTGATCCATCCACATTAATGCACGTCGATTTTATTACCCCGGTGATGCCCTGGATTAACCCGGTCCATGAAGCCAGCGCGGATGAAACCCTGCTGGAAAATGTACTGGCCAGCCCACAGCAGACCATCCGCCGCCGTGGCAAAAAGCCGGACGATGTAATTAAGCAAACTGCTGCCTGGCAGCGGAAGCTCAAACAAAACGACATTACTACCCCAACCAAACGCGAAGCCGTACCCGCGCAAGAAACTGAATCTGAATAGGAGGCAGCCATGCCGAATAAATCCTGGTACAGCATGACCGCTGCCGCCAATACCAGTGAAGCCGATATTTATTTGTATGACTACATCGGCTACTGGGATATGACGGCAAAAGACTTTGCTCGAGACCTGAAAGCGCTCGGCGATATCAGCAAGATCAATCTACACATCAATTGCCCCGGCGGTGATGTGTTCGACGGTACCGCCATCTACAACCTGCTCAAAGATCACAAAGCCGAAGTGGAAACCTGGATTGAAGGCATCGCAGCCAGTATGGGCAGTGTGATCGCCCTGGCCGGGGACACGGTCCATATTGCCGAGAACGCCTATTACATGGTGCACAACCCCAGTGCCGGTGTTCGCGGTGACGAGCGCGCCCTGGAAAAAACCAAGAGCCTGCTGGCCAAAGTCAAAGCCACCATGAAAAGCCTGTATTCCTCCCGCACCGGAATGTCGGATGAGGACATCAGCCAAGTGATGGATGACGAGACTTGGTATACCGGCACAGAAGCGGTAGAGGCCGGCTTCGCTACCGATACCACCGCAGCCATCGAGATGGCTGCCAGCTTCAGTGCTGATCACTTAAATCAATTTAAAAACACCCCTCAAGCCATTAACGCATTGGTCATGCAGGGGCCCACAGAATTTAGATTCCCGTCTGCGGTTGCAGGCAATCCAACCCAAACCCAAACCAAGGAAGCGCAAGCCATGCCTAAAACTACCTCCACCACGCCAGCTGCAACCGCTGCGCCCGAGGTTACCCCAGAAATGAAAGCGCAAATTGCCGCCGATGCCAGAGCACAATTTGCCGCTGATGAGAAAAAGCGCAAAGACGCTATCACGGCCGTATTTAAAGGCTTCGAAGCGCACAGTGTTGTGATGCAGGAATGTCTCAATGATATGGACTGCACCGCCGATAAAGCCAAAGACAAACTGCTCACAGCCCTCGGCAGTCAAACCCCAACCCCCGTGCAAAGCTACAGCCTGGTGGTGCAGGAAGGTGAGGGCATTAAGCGCTTAAAAGCCGATGCCGAAAATGCCATTGCTGTACGTGCCCTCGGTGAAAAACGCACTGAGGGTAATGAGCTCAGCGGCTACACCATGATGGAGATTGCCCGCATCCTCATGCAGGCCCACGGCCAAAGTTTGTCCGGACTGGATAGAATGGGTGTGGTTGCCGCAGCCTTTACCCATAGCTCCGGTGACTTCGCAACGGTACTCGGCAATATCGCCAATAAATCCATGCTGAAGGGCTATGAAGAAGCACAAGAGATCTTCCCGCGCTTTACCAGTGTCGGCAACCTCAGTGACTTTAAACTCACCACCCGCACAGACCTGGGCAGCTTCCCCTCACTGCGCCAAGTGGCACCGGGGGCAGAATTTAAATATGTGAGTATCGGCGAACGCGCCGAAACCGCCGCACTGGCCACTTACGGGGAACTCTTCTCCATTAACCGCCAGGCCATTATCAATGACGACCTGGGCGCATTCACCCGAATCCCGCAAAAGATGGGCCTCGCCGCCGTGCGCACCGTGGGGGATCTGGTGTTCAGCATCCTGCTCAATAATCCCGAAATGGCAGATGGCAAAACGCTATTCCATGCGGATCATGGCAACTTGGCCAGCACCGCCGGTATCAACACCGCCAGCATCGATGCCGCACGGGTATTGATGGGTAATCAAAAGGATGGCAGCGCAGTGCTCAATATCCGGCCCAAGTTCCTGCTCTGTGATATTGCCGATGAGGGCAGTGCAAGAGTGGCCCTGGAATCCGAATTCGAAGTGGGCGCCTCCACCAAAAACAACACCACACCGAACAGCGTACGCAATATTGCCGAAGTGCTCTCTGATGCGCGCCTCAGTGGCCATAACGGCTGGTACCTCAATGCCGACCCGGTAGTGCACGACACCATCGAAGTGCTCTATCTGGATGGTCAGCAGGCCCCGGTGTTAGAGGAGCAAAATGGTTGGAGTGTTGATGGGGTCGAACTCAAAGTCCGCCTGGATGCCGCAGCCAAAGCCTGGGATACTAAGGGAATGGTTAAGACACCAAAAGCCTAACAAATTGGTGCCCTAGTTCTAGTTATTAAAGTTAATATTGGTCTGAGGAGACTATGAAGAAATTACCAATCTTTCTTTTATTATTCCTATTTTCAAATTTTGCGCTCGCTGGATCTTGTGGTGCTAACACTTGTTCAGGAAATATCACGGTTCTTTATCCACAAGGTGATTCGAGTGATATTTATATTGAGCTTGACGCTGATATGTCATCGTTGAATTGCACCCTAGTAGGGGGTAGATATATTACTTTGACAAAAGGTAACGGGCTACACTCTGAGATTTATTCAATGCTTTTGTCAGCTTCTATTGCTCAAAAGTCCTTGAAGTTCAGAGTTGAAGAGAATACCTCTAACTGTGAGTTAATTTATACGCAGCTTATTAACTAAATTTATAATCGATTTTTTTGAATAAGGCCGCATCGCGCGGCCTTTTTTATTTCTACCGCTTTACCCACTGAGAGAAAGATTATGGCTACGAATTTTGTACAAGATGGGCGCATGCTCGATTTCACCAACAACACCAGCGCAGTGATTACTTCCGGCCAGGTGGTAATCGCAGGTGCCGTCCTGGGTGTGGCGATGGATGATATCGCCGTGGGCGCCTCCGGCGTGATCGCCATTGATGGCGTATTCACCGTGCCCAAGGTATCCGCCGCAGAGATCAATCAGGGCGAAACCCTCACCTGGGTGGTTGCCTCCAGCTCATTCGATAGTAACGCAGCCACTGCAGCCACTGGCGATATCACCGGCTCCACCGCCTTCGCCGCAGAGGCCGCCGGGAATGGCGTTACCAGTTTTGCCGTCAAGTTTACCGGCGTACCGGGCACCGTTAAGGCCTAGGTGATTCATGGACCTGGACCAGAGAGCCGCAGAGCGCGCGTTCCGCAAATGGGGCAAAGCCGCTACCTATACCGATGGTAGCGGTGCTGAGCCTATTGATTGCCGGGTGATAAAGGATCAGGAGATTGACGAGTTTGAGGAGGATGATCGTTTGCGGGTAGCGCGTATTGAGCTGAGCCTTCTGGTGAGTGAGGTGGGGGCTTATAACCCTGATGCGGTGATTACGCTAGGTGGTGTGGAGTACACGGTGCGCAAGCGGCTGGCGGATGATGGGGTGGTTTGGCGGGGGTTGGTGGATGGGTAGCCCCAGCGGGTAGTTCAGCACAGGATTTATGATCGTTGTGACTGCTATTTTTTTGAGTTGCTCAAAATCACGAATAAATGCTTTAAAATCAGTGGGTTAAAGGGACGGTTAAAAATGGGGATAGTGGTCAAGTTGATCATTTTTCTAGATGGGCCGGTAGTGCCAAATGATCGTAATCTATTGATTTAGTGGAAGAAGATGGCGTGTTGGCGTAAATTTGTATCAGAAATAGTAGTCAAAATAATAGTGGTCATGATGAGCACTATATAAATGTTAGGTAACAACTGGAACATCTACATTTCATGGAAAGAATTTGCATCGCAATCATTTCACTATGCCTTATTATCGGTGGTGTCACTCATATTTTTGATAATTTACACTTTGGTTTTCTACCATATAAGTTTGCACCTACTTGGGTAAACTTGTATTGGTCATCGCTTGGTATCATTGATTTTTTAGCCGTTTATTTATTGTTAAAACGTAGAAAACACGGCATTACTCTAACCTTGCTAATAATGATAAGCGACGTTGTTATTAATTCAGCAGCCTATTATTCAATGCAAATTATCAATGACCCTGTTGCACTTCAGCTGCAAACACTCTTTTTAGGCTTTTGTCTTGGTGCCTGTATGTGGTTGTGGAAAAATAATTGCTCGAATTCGCCCATTACCTAACAAGCCGTTCAAGCAGACAAATACTGGTTGGCTTTTGTCGCTTCGCTCTAAATTTTAGCCAACCACTATTTGCTCCTTAACGGGGGCGTTAGGTGTACGGATGGAGTATCGTGACAATCAAGATGTTCGGCTCGGGGATATCGTAGAATTAGATATGCCAGATGGCCGAGAAAAAGCGAGAGTAGTTATGCTAGGTGATACCTATAAGCATCTTGAACTTGAGGCCTCTTTTAAGTCGTGGGTAAAAAAAGATAAAATTTTAAAATCTGATTCAATTGTAATTGAATGGCTTGGGAAAAACCCTTTAGCTCATAGTGACCCAAACTATGCTCCGGTTGGTAATTATATGTTTACCGGCATTAGTGAAGATTTAAAACTCATTGGTAGGGCTAGGCATGAGTAAAACACCTAACAAACAGCAGCACGCAAGCCCGGTAAAAGACGCCGGGCAGGACGGCCTACATTGCGCTTCGCTTCATTTCGGCCGCCCGTGTGCTGGGCGTTAACTGAATATGTGGAAAGAAAGTATTCCTAAAAGCCTGTTTCAAGCGCTCAATGATCCAAAAATGGTTGGAGATTACAAACTCTCACCACAAGAAGAGTGGTTTCAGCCATACGAGATTGAAGAAGTTGATACAGCTGAAGTCTTAGGCGCATTCGATGGGCGCTCTACTACAAGTGAAGGAATCTTGAGCGGCGCTATTCGCATCTGTAATACAGGCTGCGAGGGGTATCATGTTTACGTATTTAGCGGACCTGAAGCTGGAAGTATATGGTCAGATCAGCGCTATCCATTTGGCCGTCTCTCAAAAATTTGCTCGTCCTTAGATGTTTACTTGGCCAATTTGAGCGAGTTTGGAGCAGGGCACATTGCGCAATACGAGGACCTCAGTTAACAAGGCCGGGCAATTTGCTCCGGGCCTTCGGCCCTCCGCGGGACAGCTTACCTTGTGCACCTTTTGCGCGGGTCGCTACGCTCCCATTTTCGCGCAAAACGCGCACAAGTTAAGCTGCCCCTGCCGGCGGCGTTAGGTGCAAGGAGAAGTAATGGAGTTATCTGAAGTTTTAGGAATATCAGCAGCCATTTTAGGCACTTTAGGAGGTGGTGCTGCCATTATATTTGGAATGTCGAACTGGTTAGGAAAAGTCTGGGCAAATCGACTTATGGAGAAAGAGAAAGCTCAGTATTCTAAAGAGCTCGAGTCAATCAAGTCTTCATTACTAAAAGATTCAGAGAGTTACAAAATAAAACTCAAAAAGTCTGAGTTTATATTCGAGAAACAATACGAAGCAGCATCAGAATTAGTCGCTTTAGTCAGGCAGTTTTTACCGCCTCTTTCACACCCAGATATGGACTGGTATGAGGCATGTGATGAGATAGCACACAATTTCAAGTCTATTATCGATTCACTCGAAAGATTCTTATCAAAACATGGTGCGATATTGGATGAGACTCCAAAGGACTTATTAAGTAATGCTATTGCATTAGCCAGTCAACACCAATTTGATATTACTGGGCCTGAAGTCCCAGGAACAGCAAATAGCGCAGTAGATAAAATTTATAATAATCTACTTAGTGCAGAAAAATACTTAACAAAACAGGTTCTTAATCAAACAAGCACCTAACAAGTACATACAATCTGACCTCCGGCCACTGTCACATTTTGTGCAAAAATCTGCACAAGAGGAGCCTGTAGCCTCCGGCAGTTGATGTGGGTGTTAGATTTTAAAATTGTACATTGATTTGTAGCGTTCTTTGCGCCGCAAATAGACACCGAAACCCGCACCAGCGGGTTTTTTTATGCCCGAAATTCCTGGAGCAATCCCCAATGACCCAACGCATCACCATCCGCGATGCCGTTTTAAGCAAGCTGCAAACCCTATCCAGCTATAACTTCCCCTCAGTCGGAACCACCGAAGGCATCGAGCGAGAAAAGCTGCCGGCAATCCTCGTCGGCTTTGCCACGGAACAAACACAGCAAGAGTTCTCTGGCACCACTCGCCAGCTGGATCTTGTGGTAGCGGTGGTGGTGCATAGCCGAGGGGATATCTATGAGCTGCTGGATCAGGCCACTGAGGATGTTGAGAGTGTCCTGCAGGATCGAACCCTGGGCGGTGCCTGTGAAATCTTCTCCCTATCACAAACCGATTTCGCCCTGGATCAAGACCACCCTCTGGGCGAAGTGCGCCTGACTTACAGCGCTCAATATTCCACTGAATGACGCACTCCCGCGTCGGACTTTAATTTTTACTAAAGCGACTGGAGATTCCCTATGTCCCAATTAGCTCAGGGCACGAATATCTATTTTATCGACCCGGCAGGTTCTGGTGATACCGTGAAGGTGATCACCGGGGTAACCTCATTTAATCCCGGCGGCAGTCCCGCCGACCAGCTGGATGACACTTCCCTGGAGGACGTGAATAAAAAGTTCAAGCGCGGCCTGCGTACACCGGGGCAGGCGTCGGTAGGGCTCAAAATAAACCCGCAGAACGCGGTGCATAAGCGCCTGCATGAACTGTCCCAGGATGACACGGTGGATAGCATCAAGTGGGCGGTGGGCTGGAGTGATGGCACTGAAGCACCCACCGTAACCACCGGCGAGTGGACACTGCCCACCACGCGCACTTGGTTCACCTTTGAAGGCTATGTTGCTGACTTCCCCTTTGATTTCCAGCTGAACACTTTGGTCAGCGGTGAAATGTCGATCCAGCGCAGCGGCGGTTCTGCCTGGACGCCCAAAAATATAACCTAAGGGGTAACCCATGGAATTATCGATTGAAGCCCTGCAGCAGCAGGGCAGCTTTTCCGGTGCGCCAGTAAAGCGTTCCATTACCTGGAAGCAGGGTGATGAGGAGATCAAGGCAACGGTTTATATCCGCCGTCTCTCCTATTACAGCGCGGTCAATGATGTGGCGGCAATGCGCGGTGAGGGCGATGTGATTGCCGGGCGTATTGCCGCCTGTGTTGTCGATGCCGAGGGCAAGCCGGTATTTACGGCGAAGGATATTACCGGCGAGGCAGATCCAGATCGCGGCCCGCTCAATGCGGATTTAACGCAGGCGTTGCTGATGGAAATCGGTGCGGTCAATAATCTGGGAAAGGCGAAAAGCTCAGCGAGCTAGAGGAACTCTGGCACGAGCTGGTGCTAAACGGCATCGGCGGTTGCACCATCGAAGAGGCCCAGCGGCGGCTGAGCTATCAAGAAGTACAAAGCTGGGCGAAATATCGTGAGCTGCGCGGCTCCCTGCACCCGGGAATGCGTATTGAGCGATCCACGGCATTACTTGCCACCCTCTACGCCAATGCCCATCGCGGCAAAGGCGCCCCCGCAAAAATCACAGACTTTATGCCCCATGAGAAGGAGCCGGAAATCTCGCTGGAACAAGCGATGAAGACCTGGCACTAAGGGGCGGTGGATCGCTATGTCTAATAAAAACCTGGGCACATTAACGCTGGACCTGATCGCCAAAGTAGGAGGATTTCAGAAGGGGCTGGATAAAGCTGAGCGCGGCACTGAAAAGTGGAAACAGCAGGTTAAGAAAAATGTCGCTGCCGTTGGCAAGTCGTTTGCTGCGGTTACTGCCGCCTCGGCTGGCGCACTAGCGGTAATGACCTCGCGGGTGATTGAGCAATCTGCTGAGATTGAAAACCTATCTGCGGTGGCCAACACCAGCACCTTGGAATTCCAGCGTATGTCCTACGCTGCGCAGCGCTACGGCGTTGAGCAGGATAAGGTTGCGGATATTCTCAAAGATACCTCGGATAAGGTCGGTGATTTTTTGCAGACCGGCGCCGGGCCGATGGCGGACTTCTTTGAAAATATCGCCCCGCAAGTGGGAGTCACTGCCGAAGAGTTTCGCAATTTGTCGGGCCGTGATGCGCTGGGGCTTTATGTTAGCAGCCTGGAAAAAGCCAATTTATCCCAGAGCGAAATGACCTTCTATATGGAGGCCATTGCCAGTGATGCCACCTTGTTGCTGCCGCTGCTGCGCAACAACGGCAAGGAGCTTGGCCGGCTGGGGGATGAGGCCGAGGACGTGGGTGCGGTGCTGTCGGATCTGGATCTGCAGCAGCTGGGAGAAGTTCGCAAGAATCTGGATAAACTCAAAGGCGCGTTCGACGGGTTTGAAAAAGAAGTCGTTACCGGTTCGCTGCCGGCGATTAAAGATCTGACCGAACTGCTGCAAGATCCAGCCACCATACAAGCGGCAACTGCCCTCACTAGCGGATTAATCCAAGGGTTTACTGTGGTGGCCAAGGTGGTCACCGATGCGGTGCACACCGTCCAAGATCTGGCCGAGGAATTTGCGGCTATTACCGTGGGTATTCATGCCGACGATATTGTGCGATTGGAGCGGGATGCGCAGCGCATTCGCGATGTACTCGACAGCGCTGACCTCGGCCAGCGCTTGCGCTTTTTTGGTCCTAAAGGCGTGGTGGAATATTGGAACGATGAGGAATTAAAAGCGGAATTAGCACGCCTGGAATCCGCGATTGATGCCTATTCGAAAACTAATGCTAAAACTCAATCAGAGATCGTCATTGAGGGGCCGCTGCTCGGTGATGACTTTCAGCAAGCGATTGCCGAGGTGGAAGCTGACTTAAAGGAACTGGCAGCCATCGGCGACCCCTGGGAAACCTTCTCGGGTGTGCTGGGGGATATCGAAGGCGAACTAGAAAAAGAGGCGGAGCAGCGCGAGCGAATGCTGCGCGCGCAGCAGGCTTTTAATTCACTGGTTTCAGACCTGCAAACTGATGAAGAGCGCAATCTGGATTTACTGCGCGAGCGCCTGGATATTCTCGAAGCAGTAAAAGATATCACCGACGAACAGCGCCAGCAGACCCTAGGCCGTATCACCGACGCCGCCACAGAAGACTCCCCCGCACTCGGTGGCCTCGATAATGGCTCCGATATCGAATCCGCGCGCACCGAGTTGGAAGACTGGTATTCCACTCAGCTCGATATGCTGGAGCAATTCCGCAGCGAGCGCGCCGACCTCAATGCCACCTGGGATGAGGAGGAGCTGGCCATTCGCCAGCAGTATGAAGAAAAGCTCACCGAAATTACCCAAGCCAATGAAGACCTGCGCCGACAGCAGCAGCTGGAAGGCTACAACCTGTTGATGTCGGTGGCCTCGGAATATTACTCCGGTATGGAGGGCGAAGAGGCGGCCTATATGCGCGCGGCGCTGGCCATCGGCAGTACCCTGCTGGATGAGAAAAAACGCAACGCACTAACCAGCATTATTGCCAATACCAATGATGCGGCCATGGGTGCATACAACGCGATGGCCTCTATTCCCTATGTGGGCCCGGTACTGGGTGCAGCAGCGGCCGGTGCCGTGTATGTCACCGGTGGCCTGGCTGCGGCAAAGCTTACCGGCATGGCTCATGACGGCCTTGATGCGGTACCTGAAACCGGCACCTGGCTGCTGGAAAAAGGCGAGCGGGTCACCACCTCAGAAACCAGTGCAAAACTGGATCGCACCCTGGCCATGATTCAAGCGGATATGCACGGCGGTGGTCGTGGTGGAAGCTCTGGTGGAGCTGCACCCTTCACCCAGAATATTAGCGTTTCCGGCAAGTTGGATAATCGCACTACAAAACAATTAGCTCGCGAGAGTACCCGCCAGCAACGTATTAACCGCAGGAGGCTCGGCTCTTAATGTTTAATGAAAGTCGATTGCTGGAGCGTGTGGCCTATGGCTCCGAATATGGCCACCGCTACAAAACGGATATTCGTGAATTGCGCAACGGGGTAGAGCGCCGCAATGCGGAGTGGGAGCGCCCGCTGGGCCAGTACTCGGTGATCTTCAAAAACCTGGATTATGAAGATCACCAAATTGTCGTTGCCGCGCACCACGCCTGTGCCGGTGCCCTGGTGGGATTTCGCTTTAAGGACGCCAGTGATTTTTTTGCAGACGGTGAGGTGATCGGTTACGGCAGCGGCAGTACCGAAACTTACCAGCTGATAAAAAGCTATGTGTTTGGCTCGTTGTCTTATCAGCGCGAAATTTATAAACCCGTGAGTGGCACGGTAAAAATTTTTGTCGATGGCCAAGAGGTGGCCGCTGCGATTGATTACACCACGGGCCAAGTGGAGCTCAATGCGGCCAATGGTGCAGAGATTACCTGGCAAGGTGAGTTCGATGTACCGGTGCGCTTTGAGGATGATGTTAGCTTCGGCATTGAAAACCGCCATAGGGGCCAACCGGTGTGTAGTGGGAGTGTCGAGCTGCTGGAGATTCGCTTGTGAGATACATCCCCGGCGCACTGCAAGCCCACTACGACAGCGGCGTCACCACCACTTGCCGCCTATTAAAAATCACCCTCACCGATGGCCGCGTATTTGGTGCAACCACGCTGGACCGTAATGTCGAATACAACGGGATTACCTACTACGCCCAGAACGGCTTTGACCCTAGTGTGATTGCCAGTGACACGTCGTTTGATGTGGACAATGCCGAGGGCTATTCCCTGTACTCCACCGACGTGCCCGGCATCACTGTTGATATGGCCGAGCGCGGTGAGCTGGATAATGCAGAGTGGGTGATGTACGAAGTTAATTACCGCGATTTATCCATGGGCGCTATCGAGCTGGACGGCGGTGATATTGGCGAAGTAAAGACGGTTCGCAATACGGTATTTATCCCTGAACTGCTGAGCTACATGATGCGGCTGCGCCAGTCTGTCGGCCATGTGGATTCCATCACCTGCCGGGCCATATTCGGCACGGATGCCAATTCGCAAACCGGGTGCGGTGTGAATGCGGAGGCCCTGTGGCAATCGGCTACGGTCACCGCCGTTAATAGTGACGAACCCAAAGTCACCTATCTGGTGGATGATATTGCCACGCTTTCCACGGCTGCCAATCGCTGGCGGGTGCGCTGGAAATCCGGTGATAACGTCTCCGCGCGCCTGTATCAGATCGAGGCAGTGGACACTGCCAGCGGCCAGATAACCCAGATCGAACCCCTGCCGTTTGCCGTGCAACCCGGTGATGAGTTGGAAATTCGCGAAGACTGCGACAAGCAGTTTTCCACCTGTAAATACCACGGCAATGAGCTGGATTTTAAAGGCGAGAATCTAATCCCTATCGGCCAAGCCTCAGACACGCCCGGTGCCGGTGTATCCGGTAGTGCCGGCGGCGGCAGCGACTGGCCTGGCGTGAGCAGCCATCAGGAATAATATGAACCCACAAAGACAAGCGACACTGGCCCACGCGCGGGGCCTGGTGGCTAAGGGCGTGCGCTGGCGCCATCGAGGCCGCACAGACTGGGCGGTAGATTGTGTGGGCATGATCGTGCTCAGTCTGCGCGCCGCCGGTGTCGATATCGAAGATGAAAAGCACTACGGCCGCGAGCCCTGGAAAGATGGCCTGCGGCAAAAAATGCAGCGGCGTTTCGGCAACCCGGTCGCGGAACCTTTGTGGCAACCGGGGGATATTGCAGTATTTAAATCGCCGCAAAAAACCGACCCCAGCCATGTAGGTTTTTTAGGGGATTACCCGCATGGTGGATTCTCTCTAATCCATGCCCACGCCGATCAGGACTGCCGCGAACATATTTTAGATAAGCGCTGGCGCCGCCTATTAGTGGAGGTGTATTCCCCATGGGTAACTTAATTTACGGCACCACAACGATTAAGGGGCGCACCTTTGACGATATCAAAGTGCAGACCTCCAAGGCCGGCGTACCGCGCCCGATTATATTCGGCAAGGTGCTGCCGGTTGTCGGCAATATTATCGCCACCACCGCGCCCAAGATTGTTAAGAAAAAAGAAAAACAAAAATCCGGCAAGGGCGGCGGCTCGACGGAAGTCGAAAATGAAGAGGTCTACCGCACCTACGCCATAAGAATTTGCGAGGGGCCTATCACCGGTATCTCTCGAGTCTGGCGCAACAACGAATTGGTGTACGACCGCGATAGCACCGACACCACCCAAATAGTGAATAACTACGCGTTTTTGCAAATTGCCGAATTCTTCCTCGGCGACTGGGACCAGATGCCCAGCGCAGTAATGCAAGCGGCGTTTGGGATCAGTGAGGTACATGCCTATCGAGGCACCTGTTACATGGTGATCGATAACGAAAACCTCACCAGCACCGGCGGTGCCATTCCGCAGTATGCGTTTGAGGTGGAGCGGGCTGAGGGAACCGTAGTCACCAGCCGGCCCTACGCCGTGGAAATTACGGAAACCCTGGCCAGCAGCTGCCACACCAAGCACCTCGACTTTATTAACTATTTCGAGCACACCACCGAAGACGCCATGACCAGTGGCTGCACCATTGAGGGTGGTGAGTTGCGCAACCTGTTGAACACTCACAGCAGCGCCCCTGAGGGGCTTGCGGCCAGCTGTTCATTAAATGCTGGCGAGATGCGCACCCTGCTGAAGACCAGCAGTACAGATCCCGAGGGGCTTACGAGCGAGTGCATGCTGGGCGGTGGCACTATGAGCGAAGTGTTAATTGAATATGACCGCGCAGAAGTGGAAGGACTTACCGCAACTTGCGCCCCAATTTCAGGAGAGATGCAATGAAAACAACTGGACAAATGGCGGGCCGCTTTCGTCTTGTCGCGTTTAAGAAAGATGCCAAGGGCGCGATCGTGCCGGGCTCTCACCGAGTCGCAGCGGACTGGTTTAATAATCTGATTTTAGATCAGGGGCTGGAATTTTTAGGCCACAATACTTCGCACGCTCTGCGCCATATGATGGGGTACTGCCATATTGGTAGCGGCAATTCGACCCCTAACAGCGGGCAGTCGAATCTAGATAGCCGGCTGGCTGTCAGCGATGACGATGTGGACACTGACACCGGCGCCGTGAATGGGGATACGCCCTACGTGTGGCGCCGGGTGGTGATTGAGTTTGCACCGGGTACGGGCACCGGCAATATTTCTGAGGTGGGCATGGGGTGGGGTAGTGATACCTCGGATTTATTTTCCCGTGCACTGATTCTCGATACCGATGGCAATCCCACCTCCATCACCAAACTCAGCGACGAGTATTTACAGGTCACTTATGAGTTGCGCCTTTATCCCCCCACAACCGATGCAGCTGACACCATCACACTGGATGGCATTACCTACGATGTCACTATGCGCGCGGCCGATGTGGGCAGTTACGGTGGCAGTTATAGCGGCTGGAGTTTAGATCTAACCTCAGCCTCAAGTGGCACTAATAGCAATAGCTATCGGGGCTATGATGGCAATATTGGCGATTACACCGGCGTGCCCAGTGGCAGCTATGACGGTACCTCCGCGCCGACCATAGAAGACTATGTAGACAATAGCTACACCCAATACAAAACCATTAAATTTGGTTTGGATGAGGGTAACTTTTCGAACGGTATACGCAGTGTTTTGTTGCAGCAGGGCTGGGGCCGTTGGCAGCTCGAATTCTCTGCTCAGGGTAGCGGCGATGCCATCAATAAAACCTCCACCAAAACCCTCTCTCTGACTATCGGCCACACCTGGGGTAGGGCCTCGATATGATCCCGGATCGGCAGCTGTCCTCTGCGGTGGTTGGTGCTCCCTTTATCGGTGGTGCTGCACTGCCCGCGCGAGATATTACCGATTACGAGATGGGTGGTATTGCCATTCAAGATCCCTCAGAGGGGCTGGATTATCAAATCTGGCGGGCGCGCATTTTAAATGACGGTACGGAAATTGTGCTGGATGCGCGAGAGGTTGACGCGTACACAATTATTACCGGCACCGATATTACCGAAGTAAGCCTGGCCTTTGACCAGAACATGTACCCGGTGATCGCCTATGTGGAAAGCGGTACGGCCAAGCTCTACTGGTTTGATTCCAGTATTGGCTCCCTCACCACTACCACCTGGCCCGGCATAGTGACCCCGCGTCTGACTCTGGATGATACAAGGCCGCTGCAGTCCTCAGTCAGCGATGTAATTTTTGCTTATCTCAGCGGTGGCGACCTCTGTTACCGCCAGCAGCGCGACCGCTACCAAACCGAATATTTACTGCAGGAAAACGTTAACAGTGACGGCTTAATTAAAGTCGGCATGAATCGAAAATTCCGCCTGCAATTTTTATTAAAACCCTAGGCTTTCTATGTCTTCTGCTTATCCCCTCTACGCCGTCGTGGCCGAGATCTGCGAGCGCGCCGGTGTGCCCTTCGATAAATTCGACACCACTCTGTTGGAGGGTTATGTGCAGGGGATGCAGATCACCAACGAATCTCCGGCATTTGAGCATATCCAAGAGCTGGCCCAGGTGTATTTTTTTGATCCGGTCAATCGCAGCAGCACGGTCACTTTTGTCCCGCGCGGCGGTGAACCGGTAATGGAAATCGATGAGAACGATTTAATCGGCGATAGCGACGACGAAAAAACTCGTCGCTCCCCCGAGGAAATCGTTCAGGTATTAAACCTGAATTATTACGATTCTGTCGGCGGTATCGATACCTGTAAACAAACCTCAGACCGCAGTATCGACACTCGCGGTGAAGGGGAAAAAAGTATTGAAACCCCCGTGGTGCTGGAAACCGATCAGGCCGCGCAGATCGCGGTGATTATGCATAAGGTGATGATCGAGGAGCAGCGCGGTGATGGTGAAATTACTTTGCCGCGCAGTTACCTGGGGCTCACCGCTGGCGACGTGGTGCTCTATCTTGGCGACCGCCTTCGCATCGATGAGGTGAATATTGATAGAGGCGAGCAAAAATACAAACTGATCCACGACCGCAAAAGCGCCTACCAAAGTCAGGCCCTAGGCGTGGCCCCCATGGCCACACCGGACCCAGTGCCGCTAGTGGCCGGCGCCACCTACATCGAATTTATCGACGCGCCAATACTGTCCAGCGGCGACGATACCCAGCTGGGCTATTACATCGCTATCGCCGGCAGCAACAGCGCCTGGAGCGGTGCCACTGTCGCGCTCTCTTTAGATGGTGGAGAAAACTATAGCGAGTCCGATACCACCGACGTTGAGGCGGTAATGGGTGAGCTGGTCACTGCACTTGGCACCCACAAGCGCGAGATCCCCGACAGCCACAACCGAGTGCAAATCCAACTCTACGACGACGGCGACGCGCTCGAATATCGCACCCTGGCACAGCTACTTAACCGGCAGAACCGAGCGCTGATCGGTAATGAAATAGTGAGCTTTGGCGAGGCCGACGAGATCAGCCCCGGCGTCTGGGAAATTGGCTACCTGCTGCGCGGGCGCCTGGGAACCGAAATAACTCAGCACTCAGCGGGGACGCGCTTTGTCCTGCTGGATCGCAACACGCTGAACTATATCCCCTCCGAGCGCTACAACCTGGACCAGACACTCACCTTCCGCGCCACCAGTAGCGGCAGCGGCGAAGAGACCACCACCGACGGCACCTACACTGGCGCCTCCCATAGTGAGTCAGCCCCCACCAGCCTGCGCGCCTACCGCAGCGGCGGCCAGCTCACCATTGAATGGGTTGGGGTGGGGCGCTTAGGCGGCCGCGCCGCCTACGATCAAAGCCAGTTCTTTACCGGCTACCGGGTAACGGTGAACGGCGATAGCACTGACACCAACGCCACTAGCCTGACTATCCCCGACCCGGGAACCGCCACCATCCAAGTGGCCCAAATAAACAGCATTACCGGCACCGGCCCGGCTGCGGAAATCACGGTATAAACAGGATTAAAGGACCATGAGCAACACACCCAACAACGCCATACCCTACGCCGCAGAGGGCACCCTGGACCCAGCCGCTAGCCTCAACCAAGCCCTGGACACCATCGACGCGCTGTTACAGATTGAAGTGCTGGGGATCCAAAACGATCCCCCCGGCTCCCCCAGTGATGGCGACCGCTACCTAGTTGCCACCGGTAGCAATGAGTGGGCAAACCAAAACGGCCAGCTGGCCCGCTATGTGGCCGCCCCCGGCTACTGGCAATTCTTCCCGGCCAAGGTCGCGCTGAATCAGGCGGACGGCTTGTTATATATCAACGGCAGTAGCGGCTGGCAGATAGCCAACCGCCCGGCGACATTGCCGCAGATTACTGGAGATACCGGCACGGATTTAGCAGGGGTGGTGGGGCAGATGCTGGCAGTTTTAAATAATATTTACTGGGATAACCAAGCCACCTAGCCTGCTTTGTATATCTGGGATCAAGAGCATCTTCATCTATGAACAGGAAAAAAAGTCTTAACTTCCTGACTTTTAAGGGGTTTCCAAAAAGATATATAGCGCCCAAAATGTCTAGATATAGTGCAGCTGCAATATATCCACTTGTGTACATTTGTACCAACTGTCGATAAGTTAATGTTACTCAAAGACTTTTCATATCGTGGTAGAAGGAAGTTTGTGGATATAGTGGTGGGTGATATATTGCAGCTGCTTTTGAATACGCTGTTATGTCATTGTATCCAATGATTTATTTACCCCATGTTATACAGATAGTCACAAAAACATTTAGGAGATTTTATGAGAAGATCAAGTTGTTTCGTATCCGCAGTAATGTCAGCAATAGTGTCCATGAATGCAGTTGCTGCTTGGGATAATGGCGGTGTAGAAACGTCTATCACCGATATTACAGTTCTGCAAGATGGATCATTCTATATATCTACTGCTGATGACCTGTGTGATGATGGAGAAGTGAATAAGACAGGTAATGTTTATTTAGGGAAGTCCGCTGGAGGCCTGACTCAATCCCCGGAAGGAGTTTCAATGTTATTGTCGACAGCGCTATCTGCGCAAATGGCAGGAAAAAGAGTAAAAATTTATGCAGACGATTCTGGTAGTAATTGGGGTTGTTTAATGGGCGCCATAAAAGTTATAAATTAAATATCATGATCTGTTTTCTGTATGTAGCCTTAAAAATACTATGTAAGCATTGGTGTGCATTTCACATAACAAAGCAATGAACATGGATTTGGGTAAGGCGTCATCTTTTTCGCTGTCGCAAAAAAGCCGCCCCTTTACCCAAACCAGTTATTGCGGCGTTAAGGGTGAAAATGAAATTAGAGGTAGGTGCAACATATTATCGAATTATGTATGCGGACCCAATTTTGACAATGCCAGCATTAAGACCACTGGTATTTGTTGGCAAACAAATATTCGATGATTCTGATCTAGAAACATACTATTTTCAGGGAACGGTTTCATATGTTAGGTTCGGAGAGTTAGGAAAGGGTGAGATTGCGGCTGAGGATATTCAAGTATTTGAGTCAAGGAAGGCAGAAATTAGAATTTCAATTGTAACCCTTGAAATGGCCGTTAAAGAAGTTACATAAGCGCTGGATCGTTTTAATAAAAATGGGCAACCGAAATTAAAAAAGGTTAAAGGTAAGTGGTTTACCATCAATCCTTAATAAGCAAATTAAGGTGATCACTGGCGCGCTCCTTATTTGATCGTTAGGCATAGGTATGAATCGAGATTACGTTCTAAAATATTCTCCGGATTTACTGCAGTCAGCTGCTATTTGCTATATAAAACAACTAATTGGGCCAGCATTCCCAATCGTTTTTGTTGGCTTATCGATATATTCTGGTATTCAAGTATATAATGAGAATTACTCTTGGAGATTAGGCTTGGCGGGCGGCGGTGTATTTATTGTTGGCGCAATAATGATTTCATTATTTATTGGCCACTTAAAGCATGCTAAAAAAACGGCCAACGAGCTGAGAAACGGAGAAACTATATTTGGTTTATCTGAATCCGGTATTAGCTTTAGTTCACCACTAGGTTTCGCAAAAATACCATGGGGTCAGATTTCTTCACTTCACCAGCATAAAGATTTTATCATCCTTTTAATTAACCGGGGTAATTATACATCAGTACCTCTTGCTTCCATTGATGATGAGGCTATGGAATTTATAAGGAAATCTGTTCTCAAGCATGGTGGAAAAGTTGCCTGGCAAAAACCAGCACGATGACCTCCGTGAACTTTGCTTGAAAAGCAGCAAAGTTCACTTCGGCACGTGTGGTTGGCATTAGGTGTTGAATATGCGACTGAAGGTTAGTGTATTTTTAAGCTGGCTATTTGTGACGGTTGTTTATATTACTGTGCTTCATTTAGATGGTATACAGTTGTCAATGAGTTACATAAAAGGGATCTTGATATTTTGGTTACTGGTTGGGCTTTTTTCGGGTATATATTTTTCAGTAGTTGGGTTTCCGGTTTTGTATTTCTTATTTAAGCTTAAGAAAATTAATAGAGTATGGTTTGTTGGTGCAGGGATTATGGCGAGTATACCAATGTTGGCCCTGTGCATAGTTACTAGAGAAACTGAGTGGATTGTAGCTACTGTTATTGCAGGTATTGGCGGAGGTGCCGTATTCGCACTGATTTTACCTAACCAGCCAAGAACCTAATAAATTGTTGCATCCGACCATCTACACGCCGCCCGCTTTGTGCTGTACGCTACGCTAGCACAAAGCGACTCCATTCCGGTGGAGGTTGAGCAAGGTGTTATGATATTGAAAATGGATACAGAATGAAAAAGTTTGCAATAATTTTAGGTTTGGTGCCATTAAACCTTTACGCGTCAGGCTGGTCGGGTGTAGGAGAAATTACGATGCTTCAGCAGCGGGAGTGTAGTGGTGATAAAGGCTTCGAGATTACATTTAAAGATCCACACAAAAACCCTGATAACTGCTCCAATACTCAAGTCGTCGATCTTGCGTGCTCAGATACACCACAATTTAAGTCTATGGTGTCAATGGCTTTGACCGGTTTTACTGCGGGTAAATCAGTAGACGTATGGTTAAATGGCTGTGATAGTGAAGGTAATGCAAAAGTTATGTCACTAGTTCTAAAACCTTAATCATGAAAAGTAAAGGCAGCGGGCGGCCTATGGCCGCGCGCTGCTTAAGGCGTTATAAATAGGGTCAAGTAATGAATAGTGAATCAAAAGAAAAATCGAAACCGGTGAGGATTGTTCAATCTATTTGCTCACTATCGATAGTTGCTGTTATTTGCTACAGCATAGTCTATGGAGTTGAATTGGTTTCTTCAGCTATTGCTATATCCGCAATAGCTGGCCTTGTATTACCGACCATCATTTCCGAGTCTACCGTGGGTATCGTTGAGGTTTTAACTGGTGTTTTGGAAGCCTTCGTAGAAGGTTTGGTTGGTGCCGTTAAGAGCGTGCTTGAGGCTATTGGTTCAATTTTTTAATTATCATCATTGGAATTTATAATAAGTTGCTGGATCCAAAATATTGCACTTCGCGCGCTTTATGCTATACGCTACGTTAGCACAAAGCAGCTTCATTTCGGCAGCGGCAAAGTAAGGTTTTATACGAAGTTAGGTAATAAGATAGATTATGAAGAAAGTATTGTTTTGTACGATGATGATGGCTTCTACAATTTCACTTGCAGATGTTGCTGGAGAGATAGTTAAGATTTCTGTTGATGATGGAATGGTGTATCTGGCAACAGATCCCAGACCTACAACAAAGCCTAGTTGTGCCACAAATAGCTGGTGGGATTATGCATTTGCTTTGACTGATGATACCTCAAAAGCAACTTTATCAATGGCTTTGAGTGCTTATGCTGCAAGTTTAAATGTGACAGTTAAATCCATATCAGAATGCACCGTCGTCGATGATATGGAAAATCTAGATCGGCTTGTACTAAGTAAAACATAACAAGACCATACAGCCGTCACCGCTAACTGAACGGCTGATTTTAATGTTATGCAAGCCCTTCCAGAGTTTATAGCTACTCTCGATTACCCGATGAATATGCTTGCGAAAACTCTCTGGTAGTTGCGAATTGAGCCGCGCAATAAAAGGGGAAAAGGAATCTGTGCAAAGCGGTGCAGGTTCTTTACCCTGTACAGCTCCGCTAAAGTAATACACACTGCCTCACATCATACCCGCAGGAAGTCAGCCAATACGATCAGGCGAGACCATGCAGGCCATCGATCAGATCAATCAGCGGTTTGGCCGGGGTACCTTGTTTCTGGGGGCTGAAGGTATCAACAAGAAGTGGAAGATGCGGCAAGAGCATCGGTCTCCAGCTTATACAACGCAGTGGGAGGACCTGCCAAGAATAGCTACCTGAGACTACTTCAGAAGACCTTGCTTGGCATCTAAGACTTCATAGGTGTATCATGGCTGAAAGCTTGAGCTAAAAAGTGTAACTTATCCTTATAAATCAATAAGTTACATTTTTGTGTGCGGAAGACTGGCAGTGTTGAGGTCAGCGGTTCGATCCCGCTTAGCTCCACCAAATTTCCCTTATCTATCAAGGGGTGCGAGAAGAGATGGAAAATCTCTTATCCAGAACTCGCAAAAATAAAAAGGGTCTTTTAGGCCCTTTTTTTTTGCCTAAAATTCCTATCACGCCTTGCCTTCCAGTCAATCGATTTTAATCATCGGTGCAATACATGTATCAGCCAACAAAACCGGAGAAAATTGCTCGAGGGATAATGCTAGGCTGTATCCCGGTAACTCTTCTGCTTTTTCTAATGTGATTTTAATTATGGGGTTCGCCCGGGGGGTAAACCCCAAAGAGGGTATGGAAGAGCTGTTTTTTCCTGACCGTGAAGCCATATTCTTTTGTACTTTGTTTGTGGTTTATATCGTGGCTGCGATTTTCGGCTACTTTAAAGGCTGGGAAGGCTATACCAAAATATATTCGTTTTTTGCTAAATGGTTAGATATCACTGGTGGGATTCAGGTAGATTCGGGAGCAAGAGTGCTCACTCCGAAAGATCGTGTACGAAAAATGCATCATAAACAAGGGCAGTAAAAGCCGCAGCCTCTGGAGCGACTTATCTCCCCCTCCATTTTGCGTATGCTAATTGGCTCCTACTATTAGGTAAGTGGTACAAAAGTTAAGCTGCCGAATCTTTATGTAATATGGTTCTTACAGATTTTGCTTGCTTATGCTTCTGGTTCTATGAGAGATGCCAAGATAGTGAATGATAAAGAAGTGATTTTGGTTACCTGTTAGTTCCACTTAGATCATACTTTAAACTTGGCTTTAGCTGCTTATAAATATTGTTGAAATTCATAGTCAAACCAGCCTGATATAAACATTCCTGTAAAAATCAGGGGGGAGAAGCTTCGCCATTTATTATTGGATTTAGTGACAAAGTTGGCCACTTTCAAGGTGGAATCGGTAATTGATGATTTTGTTGCGAGATAATAAAAAAATAATATTGGGCCCTCCATACATAATCGGATAATGTGATACATCTTTATTGACCTGTTCACATCTCGAGTAAACTATATCGATATCAAGTAATTGATTAATTAAGTACTTTAAAGGATTAAAATATATGGCCAAGCTATTCTTGACTTCGTATTTTGCTGAGGTCGCGAGCGCGATCGCGAGTTTTGATAAGCGGCTTGAAGGTAAGAGGGTTACATTCATCCCTACTGCAAGCATTCCCGAAGAGATCACTTTTTATGTGGAAGATGCCAAGAAGGAGCTGGAGCAGTTAGGTCTTATTGTAGATGAATTGGAAGTGTCTAAGGCTTCAGTGGATGAGATTAAAGATAAACTGCAAAACAATGAGTATATCTATGTAACTGGTGGTAACACCTATTTCCTACTTCAAGAGCTTAGGCGAAGTGGGGCAGACAAAATCTTGTTGGAGCAGATTAGGCTGGGTAAGCCCTATATAGGTGAGTCGGCAGGTACTGTAATCCTCTCGCCGAATATCGCGTATATTCGGGAGATGGATAACCCCGATGCAGCGAAGAATCTAGAGTCTTATGAAGGGTTAAATCTTGTGCACTTCTATCCCTTACCTCACTATGGAAACCAACCGTTTAAGGATGCTGCTGAACTTGTTATTTCTAAATATTCAGATGAGCTGGAATTAGCTCCATTCAGTAACAATCAGTTGATCGCTGTAATCGATGGGGAAGCAGAGACCTGGATCGCGGTGTCTTAGTGAGTCGATAACCGTTGTATGATAAGTCATACAATCTATATTTCATTAAGATTGCTGCAATTATCTAGTGGCGAAGAAAAAGACAAATTCTAGAAGTTTTCTCTTCTTTAGGGCTTTTTTTCAAGGAGTAGCTTAAAATTGGGGTAAGCAAGAAGTTATAGCTTGAGTTGAGCGGAATATTAAAGAATACTGCCGGGGAGCAAGTGATAATGTGGCTTGCTCCCTGGGGATGTTAGCGCTTATTCGCTAGCAGCACTACAGTTATAGATTTTCGCTGGGATATGCGTGCCTGTTACAGCCTTACCTGCCGATACTCCGTTAGGCATATAGATATCGCCAAATTGCGCCATTGAAGAAGCCTTAACCACATGGGTTCCGCCTCTTCGCACAGCCCTTTTTTGTAACCAAGGAGTACAAACATCTCCCTGGTTAACCCTGATCGTTTTGCATGTTACTTCTTCTACTAGTACGCATCCTTCTATAGCCTCAGCGTTAGAAAATACTATATTCTGCATCGCTTCTTTTTCCTGGGCACTTGTACATCCCATCAAAGTAATTGCGGACGCTAGGATGGTAAGGCCAGTTTTAATGGATAACTTTTTACACATTACATCGTCTCCATAGGCTGAAAATTAATTTACGTTGTTGAATATGATGCCACAACCAGATTTTGCTTACTGCATGAAAAATGCTCAAATGCTTTATAGGACTGTATTTTTTACTAATGAAGGTGGGAAACTTACAAGAAGTTCTTTAAGCGAACCTCTTATTTAGCGTATCGCGACATCTATGATTCGCGAACTCAAAAAAAGCTAAATATGACAGTCCTCTAATACCAACTAAATTATACGGTTTTCAGATCGCCTAGATTTTTTGATGTTGGGGTGAATACTTATTAGGGTATGCTTACTTGTGATTTGAGGGTGCCTACAAGAGATATTATGCACTTTTATCTATTAGACCAAATTCCTGATATTACGCTTCGGGTATTATGAAACGGTACTTTACGTGTAGCCTTTGCTACGTATGAGCTACTTGGAAACTTTCTTCGGTCACTATTTCGATGGTTATTTGTAGAATCATTAGAAAGATAAAAATTAGTTCTCAATATCTATTCTCCACTTTAGAAATCTTTCGACTGGTCAGATAGAGAAAAGTGGCTCAATCTAAAATAAAAGAAGGTGTATTTATTGACTTCTTAGTCGGCCATATGTTCCTATCGTAAAGGATAAATAAGAAGTTTAAGAGCTAGTTCTAAAAGGAAGTCAATGAAAAAGCATAGTATCTTATTCTCTGGACTACTTGGATTAGTAGTTTCTCTTGGGGCTTTAAACGCTTTTGCTGAAGCTGATCCTGAGGAGAGCAAAGAGCAATCAGATGAGCAGCTAAGTGAATGCTTTGCTGCTACTTTGTGGCAAGTATCTGGAAGGTCATTAAACAAAGGGGAAGTTCCAGAGAAAACTGTAAAAGTACCCAAGGGGTGGAAAGTTGTAGGGGGAGGTATTGGTGGAGCAAGAGGTGAAGCTGTTATGATTCTTTGTCGATAATACTCATTCGTATAATCCTGAGTTTATTAATCGCTGAATGCTCCGGCTGATTTGTGCCAGCATGCACAACGTATGCTGACGATTCACTGACTCATAGAGTAGCTAAAATAAAGTCCATATTTGCACCATAAAATTACAATCAAGCTGATTTATACGACTAATTTAACTGTTAAGGATCACCAGATGTCAGATGGATATCAGCGAATAAAGTTATCTATCAAAAAGTACATAGTAATTTTGTGTGCATTTGTGCTTGGTTTTGTTATTTCCAGTTTTTTGGATGCTAGGGCACAATTAGTGGAACATATGAATAAATATAATAGAGAAGCTATATTTATTGATAGGTTACTAAAGATTCACAGCGATACCTGCAATAAGTTTGAGTATGGTCAGTATTATTCTTTTCAAGAACATGCCTTAGCAAGATATGACTTTATTATATTCAGCAATAGTGGTTTTCCCTATTATTTGGATCCGAAGACTTTAATGTTCCACTATGATGCAAGTATTTACTATCGTGAAAACTGGCTTTTAACCAAAAAGCAAATAGACAACTGTTAATCTATTCTTCATTAATTTGGGGCCTTATTGAATCCTTATTTGGATTTTGCACTTGAGGTAATGCTATCTGGAAAGGTCCTTACTTATTAGGCATCAATACCGAGCTCTTTGTCCTTATTTGCAGATTGCCTGTAGGTATAATGCTCCTCTAATGAAGTCGAGAGTTGTAGATTGGCAATCTACGTTAATAAGAGATTGGATGGAAGATAAATCTACGATCTCTACTTTTGATATTTTGAATTGCAAGTAGAGGTTGATCAACATGTTCATAGTATCCCTTACCTATATAAAACCCCTTGAGGAGGTGGAAAAGTTTATTTCAGAGCACATTGATTTTTTGAATAAGTACTACGAGCTAGGATATTTCCAGCTTTCCGGCCGTAAGGAGCCTCGCACAGGTGGGGTAATCCTGGTGACCATAGATAGTCGGTCTGCGTTAGATCAGGTACTAAAACAAGATCCATTCTATCGTGAGGAATTGGCTGCTTATGAAGTGACGCAAGTTGTACCGACAAAATCCTCACCAGAGTTAGAGTTTCTGATTGATACTTAAACAAAAAATTAAGAAGGATGATAGTTTTTCGATTGCACAACTCTTTGGAGCATATTGGCCTAGATTGAGCATAATTGAACAAATAGACAAAATGAGGCAGCAGAAAATATGTAATTGAGGAGAGAACTATAAATCACCTGAAAGTAAAACTACTATGGGCAGTCTTAGGTACGCTGTTATTTTTGGGGGTTATATTCTACAGTATGCCCTTGTTCTTTTGCTTTGGTATTTACGATAAAGCTGAAAATGATTGTAGTGGTCTAATCCTTCCGGACACTTCGCTAAGATGGTAAAACTACCAAGCGAGGTGAAGTATGACAACAAAAGGTACACGTCGGCATTTCAAGCCGGAATTTAAGAAAGACGCCGTAGCGCTAGTCTCTGAGCAAGGGTATTCAAATTCTAAAGCAGCAGAGGCTGTAGGAACAACAGCCAATAACCTGCGACGCTGGATAAAGGAACTGAAGCAGGAAGAAGACGGTGTGAGGTTGGATGTAGGTGAGCGTGCAGAATTAGAGCGATTACGATGTGAAAATAAGCAGTTGCGGATGGAGAAAGAAATCCTAAAAAAGGCCAGCGCCTTCTTTGCGAAAGAAATGAAATAAAGTACAGCTTTATTGAAAAACAGCAAGGCAGCTTTCCTGTTAGGGTGCTCTGCCGGGTAATGCAGGTAAGTAAGTCTGGTTATTACGATTGGTGTTGCCGTGGTAATAGCTCAATAGATGCTCAAACATGGCAACTATGCCATCGTTTGAAGGCCCTATTTGCAGAATCTAGACAGAGCCTGGGAAGTCGTCGGTTAATGAAGCTGTTACGTAAAGAAGGCTTTGAAGTTGGGCGCTATCGAGTCCGCAAGCTCATGAAAAAGCTAGGCTTGGCAGTAAAGCGCAAGAAGCGATTTACACTGACGACAGACAGTAAACATCACCTGCCGGTCGCAGAGAACCTTCTGAATAGGGAGTTCTCACCGAGTGCTAAAAATCAAGTTTGGACGACTGATATTACATATATTTGGACTTCGCAGGGCTGGTTGTACTTGGCGGTAGTGATTGATCTCTATTCGCGCCGGATTATTGGTTGGCATCTAGATCGGAAGATGGAAACGGCCCTGGTAACTCGTGCGTTGATAATGGCTGTCAATTTGCGTTCGCCCCCAAAAGGTCTCCTGCATCACTCTGATCGTGGCAGTCAGTATGCCAGCCATACCTACCAAACGTTATTGAGTCAGCATGGGATGGTGTGTTCAATGAGCCGTAAGGGAAATTGTTGGGACAACGCACCGACTGAACGTTTCTTCAGCAGCCTGAAGCGGGAGTGGGTAACGGGAAACCTTTATCCGACAAGGGAGGATGCGGTAGCAGATGTAAGAGCCTATATTGCTTATTACAACTCACGAAGAATACATACAACACTGGGAGACCTAGCCCCTATCGAATTTGAGAAATGTGCTTAAAGAAGTGTCCGCTTGGAGTTGACCACAACAATACTGGGCGGTTAAACTTTCTGGCCACTCCCAATTACTTCTTCTCATTAACCTACAGCGAGTTAGATGGAGAGCAGTAAGATCATGTTGTACAGATGTGCCAAATTTGACTATTAAATCTGGGGCAAAGTGTTGGGAGTTTCTACTTAGATAGAATAGCCTCTTCCTTAACACCTTAAGTTCCCTTTTAAAAGTTATCTTGGCGTGGATTTTGCTCAGAAATATTGGGTAAATCTTGAAAGGGTTATGTATCAGAGACTCGGAGCTGGTTATATCTTAATCAGTACAGGATCTCAGCAATTAGGCCGGATATGGCATTAAGTGCTCTATTGATGTCTGTTTGCGTCTGTTTCTCCCAGTTAATGATTGTGTATTCACATTCGCAAAATGCGTGAGTGATAGCATTGTTGTCCGCGACTAATATGTATTCTGGAAATGTCGCCTGCTTATTCATAGAGAAATTGATAATCATCATTGGCGATCATCTAGTAGGGCGTATCATCCACTATAGATAGCTTTGAGCTAGACTGTTGGGACGAACGTAATGGCACGTAATTAATTAAAAAATGACGAAGAAGAGACACTGCGATAGGATTCCGCGTCCATTTTGCGGTGCCTTGAGCTCGAACTAAGCTTGGCGACCCAGAGTGGTGGAGTCGTATCTCGATAGAGCCGACCCAACAAGCGAAGGCATTTTGGCTTCAAGAATGCCCCGATATTATTTGAATTAATTGTCTCAGTTCTACCCCAAGATTGGGTAACGACTGGTTCACAGATTGCCAAGAAAGTAATCGCTATGCATCCATCAGTTCAACGCTCCTTCTGGCAAATTCAGCGTGATGTAATTTACGCATTGCTAGTGCGCGAGATGAAAACTCGCTTTGGCAAGTGGCGACTGGGATATGCCTGGATGCTTCTCGAACCAGTAATACATATTATGGTCTTGGTTGCAGTCTTTAGTTTTCTGAAGGATGCATTCTATCCAGGTGTTCCAACTCCGTTATTTATGCTAGGAGGAATTGCCCCATTCCTATTTTTTACGCACTGTTTTCAAAAGGGGCTGGCAGCAGTGGAATCGAATCGAGGGCTCTTCAATTACCGCCAGTTAAGGCCTTTTGATGCTGTACTTACACGAGTTCTCTTAGAATTTTCTATCTATCTAGCAACAATTATTACCTTAATGATTGTGTTTGCCTGGTTTGGCGTCACAAGCCCATTCAATAATTTTTTACTCCTAGTGGTAGTAAATATATTTTTTTTCTGCTTTTGCTTGGGATTGAGCCTGGCCCTCTGTGTTGTTGGGGTAAAGCTCCCTGAACTTGCAAAGCTATCACCAATGCTAATACGACCTTTGTATTTTATGTCTGGGGTATTCTTTTCATTGGAGCAAGTTCCTCAAGAGTACCATGTTTACCTCGCGTGGAATCCAATACTGCATGTGATTGAGTTGACTCGTGAGGGGCTATTCAAAAACTACCATGGAATGTTTGGCAGCCTGCAGTACTTAATGGGCGCCTCAATTTCGATGTTGGCTTTTGGTCTGTTGTGTTACCGGGCGAATTGGCGGGATTTGGTAAGAAGCCAATGATTAGACTAGAAAAACTAACCAAATCTTTTCGGACTCCTCATGGAAGAAAGGTTCTGTTTAAGGATGTAAGTGCAAGTTTTCCTGAGGGGAAAAATATTGGCATCCTGGGGCGTAATGGCGCAGGGAAAACAACTCTACTACGAATCATGGGTGGTATTGATTATCCAGATTATGGGCGGGTAGTCACGGATCAGAGAATTTCCTGGCCCATGGGATTGTCTGGAGGATTCCAAGGCAGTATGACTGGCCGTGAAAATGTTGCTTTTATTTGCGGTATCCACGGTATCTGGGGAGCGACACAGCGAAAGCTGATGGATAGGGTTCAGGATTTTGCCGAGATTGGCAATTACTTTGACGCACCCGTAAAGAGTTATTCGTCAGGTATGCGCTCGCGTTTGGCCTTTGGTTTAAGTATCGGCGTAGATTTTGATATCTATTTAGTCGATGAAGTGATGTCTGTTGGTGATGCTCACTTTAAAAAGAAATGTGAAGAAGTTATTGCCGAAAAACGTAAGAACTCTTCTTTTATTATCGTTGCCCATGCAATGGGGATGCTTAAGAAAAACTGTGATGTAGGAATTTACCTTGATTCAAATGGCCTCAGGATTTTTGATACCGTAGATGAGGCTATTGATTTATACAAGGGCGAAAAACAAGTGAAAAAACCGCAATCCGAAAGTGGTGCAGCCAAGCCGGCAGTGAGTGCATAAGAGTCGATTATGGAAGCCAAAAAACCAGTCGTTGAAGAGCAAAAAAAAGATCTTGAACTAGTAGGAGGGAGGGCGAGTAGTTTTCTGTATAAAACGAGAAAACTATTTACCAAATTGACCGGCAATAATGGGAATGAAGGGCAAGGAAAGCTATTCAAAAAACTCTATCACTCTAGAGGTGTCGGCCTGTTAGTCATACTCCCTCTTATCCTAATGTCCGGATATTACCTATTTTGGGTTTCTGAGCGTTATGTAAGCAATACCCAGTTGATCGTAAAAGATAGCGTTTCCTCACAAGCTGCGTCACCCGCATTAGGTTTTTTGATTCCAGGGATGTCAGCAGATAACCAGGATGCGTTTTTAGTAGTAAACTATATCCAGTCATTAGATATGGCCCTGTATTTGGATGACACGTTACAGTTGGCTGATTATTACAGAAGTACTAGCCATGATATCTTTTCGCGCTTGGCTTTAGATGCTACCCAAGAGGACTACCTGCAATACTATCGTGATCACATCGGTGTTACCCATAATGAGGCCACCGGTATTATTACGATAGAAGTGCAAGCATTTGATCCGACTTTTGCTAAAAGATTGATTGAGACAGTTATCCAAAAGTCAGAAGATTTTGTTAACGAGATCAGCAATCAGCTCGCAGATAAGCAAGTGGCTTTTGTGAAGAATGAAGTTGATTTAGCACAAGCTAAGTTGCGCAGTACTAAGCAAGAAATTCTTGACTTCCAGAATAGTCATAAAGTTGTAAGTCCAGAAGAACTTACAAAAGGTATCAGTACCATTATTCAAGGGTTAGAGGCGCGATTGGCTGAGCAACGAGCTAACCTGACTGCGGCAAAATCTTATCTGAATGCTGATTCATCACAAGTAATCTCCATGCAGGCCGACATCGATGCGTTAGAGAACCAAATTGAGATAGAAAAGGTGCGCCTAGTGGGCATAGGGGAAGAGGAAGGAGAGCAGCGGCTTAATTTTCTTGGTGCTCATTTCCAGAATCTTGAACTAGATTTGCAATTTGCAACCGATGCCTATGCAGCTTCTTTAAAAGCATTGGAAACTGCTCGTATGGAAGCGTCAGGTAAACTTAAGCACTTGATGGTGGTAACCCAGCCATCGTTAGCAGAAGAAGCAGAGTATCCACACAAGCTTTATAACCTGGTCAGCTTGGGAATTATTCTGCTAATGCTTTATGGAATAGGAAAGATGCTAGTTGTGACTATTCGGGATCATAGGATGTAGCGCCAGACAAAAGGCTTCAAGACAGAATAGTGTCGGTGAATTTTTGATATGGCTGACAGAGTAAATATCAATTTACAAAGAACAAGCAAATGATTACTGAAAAAATAAAGCGCTTTAGTTTTGGTGTAGGGTTGTTGGTATCACTATCCAGTATTCAGGCTGGAGCATTGGAAACTCAATTAATTGATGAGGTTTCCTCAACAGAGATCCCTAAGACAGGTATACCCGTTTTTGGGGAGTCACTGTTTCAGGGCGCGTTTAAAGATCAACCATTTAGTGGATTTAATCCCGACTATAGAATATCGATTGGTGACCAGGTTAATCTACAGCTCTGGGGTGCCTATAGTTTCAGTGCGACATTACCGGTAGATCCGAAAGGTAATATTTTTGTCCCCGAGGTTGGCCCAGTCCATGTTGCTGGAGTAAAGAATGGCGCATTGAATGACTTTGTACTGCGTCATGTAAAGCGAGTATTCAAGAATAATGTGCAAGCTTATGCGAACTTGGAGGCGAGCCAGCCAGTTAAAGTCTTTGTAACGGGTTTTGTGAAGAACCCTGGTCTGTATAACGGTTTTAGCTCAGACTCGATCCTTTACTATTTAGATAGTGCTGGAGGTATCGATGAGCAAAGTGGCAGCTTTGTTGATATCAGAGTAATGCGTCAGGGAGAGGAAATACAAAAGGTAAACCTGTATAGCTTCCTGGTAGATGGAATTATGCCTGCTTTACAACTTCGCAATGGCGATGTTGTAGTCGTTGCTGCCCGCAATGGTTCGGTGACAGTTGAAGGAGCGGTGCAGCAAGCCGCACAGATGGAATTTACTGGGCCCTACACCCAGCTGGGCGAGATGCTCCTCGTAACAAAACCTGACCCTCAGGCGAATTTTGCACGAATTACTCAGGTAATTGACGGTCTTCAACAAGCTGACTATATGCCCCTTGCAAATGCCATGACCACACGCCTCTATCCGGGAGCGCATATAGAGTTGGTACGGGATAACGATATTGAGTCTATCTCAATCAGGGTATCGGGTGAGTTGGATGGGCCTGCAACTTATGTACTGCCCTATGGCGCTACTCTTGATGAGTTACTGAGTCAATTGAGTTTTCGCGATAATGCAGATAGAAACTCTATACAGCTGTACAGGAAGAGTGTCGCTGATCGGCAGCGGGCCGCTCTTGATCGTTCTTTAGATGCGCTTCAGATGGAAGTTCTAACTCGCCAGCCCAATACTGACCTGGAAAAATCTGCGCAAAAAGATAACGCCATGATGATTCAGAACTTTATCGAACAAGCGCGGAAGGCTGAACCCAGAGGCCAGGTTGTTATTGCGAATAATCCAAACGCTGCAGAAATGCTGCTTGAAGATGGTGATGAGCTTATTGTGCCTTTGAAATCATCAACTGTGTCGATCGTGGGAGAAGTAATTTTCCCAACTTCTCTAGTCTTTAGTAAGAAGCGCACTCTGGAAGACTATATAGAGTTAGCCGGCGGATTTGCCAATAATGCAAACCGCAAAGAATTGGTGATTCTACATCTCGATGGGACGATTAATCGTATAGAAGATGGTGATTTTGATAATCGTCTGGGGGATAGATTACGCCCCGGAGATGAAATTATGATTATGCCAAAAATCCATTCCAGTGAATTACAAGTAACCAAAGATGTAACAGAAATACTCTACCGTATAGCTGTTGGAACTGCTGCAGTTCTATCTTTCTAACTTGGTACTAAAAGGTTGTAAACTTTTTTAAGATTGGCTCCCATATTGCACGATATAAATCGGTATGGTTGGTTTCCTTACAGGCTGTTATAAGCTGTAAGTCTTATACCATACCGATTTTATGTGTTGTATGTAATTATTCACTCCGAATTTGTCATCCTAAAGTTTGATAACTTTCCTGGATTGTAAAGTCTGTAAGTCCTGTATTTTTACATCAGCTCTTATTGTTTGATGTGATTAATAAATGAATATTAATTCAATGTTGGGGGAAAAACTGTGAAGGGGTCTTCTGATCGGAAGGGAATTATCTTGGCTGGAGGTTCTGGTACACGCTTATATCCCTTAACAAAGGGTGTCGGGAAGCAGTTGATGGCTGTTTATGATAAGCCAATGATATATTATCCGTTGACGACTTTAATGTTGGCGGGTATTAGAGATATCCTTATTATTACGACACCAGAAGAGCAATCTTTATATCAGCGTTTGCTCGAAGATGGTGCACAATGGGGGGTTAATATTTCCTATGCAGTGCAACCATCTCCTGATGGCTTAGCTCAAGCATTTTTAATTGGGCGCGAGCATGTAGGTAATCACAATAGCGCGCTTGTGTTAGGTGATAATATTTTTTATGCGCACAACTTCAGTCAAATTTTGCATCAAGCTGATGCGAGAGAGGCAGGAGCTACCGTATTTGGCTATCGCGTCGCAGACCCACGAGCATATGGAGTTGTTGAGTTCGATACCTGTGGCCGAGCTGTAAGTTTAGAGGAAAAACCTGAAAACCCTAAATCTAATCACGCCGTCACTGGCCTTTATTTTTATGATAAGCAAGTGTGCGACATTGCCCGAGAAGTACAGCCGAGTGCACGCGGTGAGCTGGAAATCACAGATATCAATAAGGTATATCTTGCCCAGAATAAGTTAGATGTAGAGCGCCTTGGACGTGGTAGCGCCTGGTTGGATACTGGTACGCATGATAATTTGCTAGATGCCGCTCACTTTGTTCAAACAATCGAGCGTCGACAAGGCCAAAAAATAGCCTGCCCCGAAGAAGTTGCATATCGTAAAGGGTTTATCAGTGCAGAAGAGCTAGAAGCGCAAGTTCAACCCTTAATGAAAAGTGGTTATGGGAAATATTTGATGCAAATTTTAGTTGAGAATGGTGAAACCTCATCTCTCAACACACGTCGCTATGCCTCTGGGTTATAAAAGCCTATAGGGAAAAATTGACCTTTTTCTAAAGCCTTTAATTAGAAGTCGTTCAGGGATGAGCGGCTCAGCCTCTATCCTCTTCTTTAGAGCTGCAGTAGCTAGATTGCTTGCCTGCGCCACGGTTAAATTCTTAATTAGTATGAATATTATTGAAACAAAAATTCCTGACGTAAAAATTGTAGAACCAAAAGTGTTTGGTGATGAACGTGGCTTCTTCTATGAGTCATTTCGTGATGACATTTTTAATGGTAAGTGTGCACATCGTGCGTTTGTCCAAGACAATCACAGTAAGTCTTCTCGAGGAATTTTACGAGGATTGCATTATCAGACTGAGCGGACCCAAGGTAAGTTAGTCAGGGTAGTACGTGGCGAAGTTTATGATGTTGCAGTAGATTTACGAAGAAGTTCGCCAACTTTTGGACAATGGGTTGGTGTGTATCTGTCAGCTGAGAACAATCGCCAGTTATGGGTTCCTGAAGGATTTGCACATGGCTTCTATGTAACAAGTGAAAGTGCTGAATTTGTATACAAATGTACAGACTACTATGCTCCGGAATATGAGAAGTCGCTACTGTGGAATGATCCAGATCTGAATATTGACTGGCCCATTGTTGAAGGTATACAGCCTCAACTTTCGGAAAAAGATCGCAACGGTAGTTCTTTTAAGGATACGGTATATTTCGCATAGAGAGTATACGCTGGTTTCACTGACTCCGAGATTAGCTCCTCTTTAAAGATCAATCTTCCTATTTTGTTAAAAACCTGGCGGCACGTTAGATGCACCGTCAAACTATTCTTGGTCTGTATAAAATGGCAACTTTTAAAATCTTAATAACGGGTAAAAACGGTCAACTTGGACGTGAGCTTCAAAAGCTATGTCCTGTCGATATTGAGATGGTGGCGATGGGGCGCGAAGAGCTGGATATCTCCAACAAACAAGTTGTCCAGGCTGTGATTGGAGAAGTTAAGCCAGACGTTGTCATAAATGCTGCTGCCTATACCGCTGTTGATAAAGCTGAGCAGGAAGGAGATGTTGCTTTTGCAATTAATAAGCAAGGTACCGAAAATCTTGCAGAAGTATGTAAAAGCTTAAATATTCGCCTTGTTCAGATTTCAACAGACTTCGTGTTTGATGGTGAAAAATCAACTCCATACCTAACATCAGATAAAGTTAATCCTGTCGGTGTATATGGCGCTAGTAAAGCTGAAGCAGAAACTGCCATTTTTAAAATTCTTCCACAAGCGATAATTGTACGTACCGCGTGGGTTTACGCATCCCACGGGAATAATTTTATGAATACTATGCTTCGGTTAATGGCAGATAGAGATCAACTAAGTGTCGTTGCAGATCAGGTTGGCACACCAACCTGGACAGGAACCTTGGCGGAGATCTTAATCATACTTGCCCAAAAGCCTAGCGTGAGTGGTATATACCATTGTACCGACCTCGGGGTAGCTAGTTGGTATGATTTTGCCGTAGCTATTTATGAAGATGGTAAGGCTTTAGGTGTACTTCCGCAGGATAAACAATTAGAACTTAAAGCAATAGCTACACATGAATATCCCACTCCCGCGAAGAGACCATCTTATAGTGTCTTAGATAAAACCCGATTGATTACTGAATTAGATATTGAACCTCGGCATTGGCGTGAGTCACTTAGATTGGCTCTTTCTGAAAAGAAACAACAACATTAATTGTCCAATTTGCCTATTAGGTATTAGGGCTTTATTTGAAAATTGTGACTGATAGCGATCTTGATATGAAAAAATTACTGGTTACCGGTGGTGCTGGATTTATTGGTGCTAATTTTGTCCATTACTGGATAAAAAATTACCCACAGGATACAGTGATAGTCTTAGATGCACTCACATACGCAGGAAATCTTGCCAATCTGGATCTAGTTAAGGATCACCCGAATTATAAGTTTTACCAAGGCGATATATGCGATACAGCGTTGGTAGAAACTCTACTCCGTGAACACCGAATTGATACCTTAGTGCACTTTGCGGCTGAAAGTCATGTGGATCGATCAATTAGTGGGCCAGATGCATTTATTCAGACAAATATTATCGGCACCTATAGTTTGTTAAAAGCAGTTAAAAGAGTGTGGCTAGATGAAGGCTTAAATAGAGATACTCATCGCTTCCATCATGTTTCTACTGATGAAGTGTATGGTACGTTAGAAGCAGATGATCCGGCATTTAGTGAATCCACGCCGTATGCCCCAAATAGCCCTTACTCCGCAAGTAAAGCTGCTTCTGATCACTTAGTGAGAGCCTACCACCATACCTATGGCCTTGAGGTCACCACTAGTAATTGTTCAAATAATTACGGGCCTTTCCACTTTCCTGAGAAATTAATACCACTGGTAATTACCAATATACTTCGCGATCTTCCACTTCCTATTTATGGTGATGGCCAGCAAATACGTGACTGGTTATATGTCGAAGATCATGCAAGCGGTATCGATAAAGTAATCCGCCAAGGAAATATAGGCGAATGTTACAACATCGGTGGCATTAATGAATGGGCAAACATTGATATCGTAAAACTAGTTTGTAAGTTGATGAATGAGCAGTTTGCGAAGCAGTCGAGTCTAGCAGCACAATACCCGCAAGCTAAAAGCGCAATTGCTGGCAATTCTGAGAAATTAATTTCGTTTGTAGAAGACCGTGCAGGGCATGATCGCCGTTACGCTATTGACCCTACCAAATCAAATAAAGAGTTAGGTTATCAGCCACATGAGAGCTTTGAAACAGGCATACAAAAAACAATTGAATGGTATTTGAACAATCCGGTTTGGTGGCAAGAACTGCTAAAAAGGAACTAATAGTAATGAAATCAGTAGTAAAGAAGTTGTTTGGAAAGGATTCTAATTCATTGAATAAGAGCGGTATCGAAGTAATTTATTTTTCAGGCTTATTTGATCACGATTGGTACCTAGAGACGAATCCAGATGTTGCTGAATCAGGGATGAATCCCTTGGAGCACTATTACTTCAATGGATACAAAGAAGGGCGCACACCCAATTATTTGTTTGACCCGGCTTGGTATTTATCAGCATATCCTGATGTATTGGATGCAGGGATTGAACCCTTAGAGCACTATATTAAAAGTGGAGAGGCAGAGGGGCGTCAACCATCGCTGGCATTTGATCCAGAGTTTTATAGAAGTGCAAGTTCATTATCTAAAGAGGAGTCTGCGTTAAAGCACTATTTAGAGAATGCAAAACAGCCGACTTGTGCCCCTACACCATTCTTTGATCCAGCCTATTATTTACAGCAATATCAGGATATCGAAGAGGCAGGACTAGACCCCTATAAACACTTTCTTTTACAAGGTTGTGCGGAGCGCCGTAATCCAAGTGCCAGCTTCGATACTGGATTCTATATAGATAATCATTTAGGTGGTAATGTTTCTGAGCATGCTTATTATCATTACCTTTCTGTTGGAAAGCACAGCGAGCTGAAAACCTTAGCGCCCGCTCCTGGAGCGACAACTTCAGATTCCGGTCAAGCTTTAATTAATAGTGCTGATGAGGAGTTCTTAAAAGCGGGTCCTGGTTTTGAAGTTTTCAAGTATGGCACAAGACAAGTAGATCCAGAGGTAAAAGCGTTAGCCTACTATTTGCCGCAATTCCATCCGTTTGAGGAAAACAATGAATGGTGGGGGCAGGGGTTTACTGAATGGACTAATGTGACTCGTGCGCGGAGTAGATTTAATGGGCATTATCAGCCACACCTACCGCGCGACTTGGGTTTCTATGACCTGCGAGTGAAAGACACCTTGGTGGCACAGGCTAAAATGGCCCGAGATGCGGGACTTGAGGGATTTTGTTTTTATCATTACTGGTTTAATGGTCGCCGCTTGATGGATGGCCCTGTCAATCTTTTATTAGAAAATACGGATATTGAGCTGCCATTTTGCTTAATGTGGGCAAATGAGAACTGGACAAGAACTTGGGATGGTTTTGACAATGATGTTCTAATCGCGCAAGACTATAGAGATGAAGATGATGTTGCGTTCGTTGCGGATATAGCACGCCACTTTACAGACTCTCGATATATTTCCATTGACGGACGTCCATTATTCTTTATTTACCGTCCCGGTATTATTCCCAAAGCGTCAGAGAAGATTGCTTTGTGGAGACGGCTATTTAGGGATAACCACAATATTGAGCCTCTTATTTACATGGCTCAGGCATTTGGTGATCTAGATCCCAGAGAATACGGATTGGATGGTGCAATTGAATTTCCCCCACATAAAGTGGCGGAGGGACTTCCATCTGTTGCGCAAAGTTTAGGGCTAAAAGATCCTGAGTTTGTTGGACATTATCCGAGCTATGAGGAAATGTCTACAAAGTCTCTGAATGACTATTCTTTTGATTACGATGTAATCAAAGCTGTTACCCCTATGTGGGATAATGAAGCTCGAAAACCTAAAAAGGGAATGGGGTTCGTAGGTGCAACACCAGAAAAGTATGAGAGATGGTTAAAAGGCGTCGTAAAGTTTGCTAAAGAAAACCCTATTCAAGGTAAACATAAATTTGTAGCTATTAACGCCTGGAATGAGTGGGCGGAAGGGGCGCACCTTGAGCCGGATCAGTATTGGGGAAGCGCCTATTTAAATTCTACTTATCGTGCCTTGCACGAGCAAACCGTTATTCAGGGAAAGTACTCTTTAATACTGGTTGGGCATGATGCTTATAAACACGGTGCCCAGCTGCTGACTTTGAATATATTCAAGACGCTAAAACAGCAATTTGGAATTGATGTTCGGCTGGTGTTGTTAGACGGCGGTCCACTAGTCGCTGAGTATGAGAAAGTCGGTGAGACTTATGTATGCCATGGCAGCCTTGAAGTTTTTGACAGTGTCGTTAGAAAGCTAAAGGAAGAATCTGGGCTTAACAAAGCAATTTGTAATACTACTGTATCTGGCAAAGTTGCTCCAATCTTGGCAGGTCATGATATTAATTTTATTTCATTGATCCATGAACTCAAGAACCTTGTTCAAGAGTATAAGTTAGAGAAAGCTGCACAAGATATCGCGAATCACGCACAAAGGGTGGTTTTCGCAGCCGAAGCAGTGAAAGATTCTTTTGTTTCTTGTGTTGACTCAGTAAAAGAAAATAAGTTAGTAATTCACCCTCAAGGTATATATCAGGATCTAGTTAACGACTCAAGCGCTTACAGAAAGATTAGAAAAGAGTTGGGTATATCTAAAAATGCTAAATTGATAGTTAATGTTGGGTATGCTGACTTGAGAAAGGGGTTTGATATCTTTGTGAATGTAGCGAAACTTGTAGTGGAGCAGCATTCCAATTACCACTTTATTTGGATTGGTGATATCGAGCCCTCTCTTAAGCACTGGCTTTCTGAGGATTTGGGAAGCGAATTGCTCAAGAGTAATTTCCACAATATTCCTTTCACTAATGAGATTTCCAGTTATCTATTGGCTGCCGATGCATTTGCTATGACATCGCGAGAAGACCCCTTCCCCTCTGTGGTTATGGAGTCTCTTGCTTTAGGCACGCCCGTAATTGGTTTTGAGGGTGGCGGCGGTTTTACAGAGCTACTTGAAGACAAGGCCAATGGAGAAGTCGTGCCTATGGCAAATATTGGTGCCATGGCAGAATCGATAATCCGCCAAATAGCAACGGATAGTGATGAGAAAGCTAAGCTAAGAGGTGCGGCTGCTACCAGTCGGTTTAAATGGGATGAGTACGTTTATTCTTTAGTCGAGTACTTAGATCCAGCTATCAAGCGTGTCAGTGTAGCTGTTCCTAATTACAACTATGAAGATCATATAGAAGAACGCCTGAGATCAATCTTTGATCAGTCTTATCCTGTATTTGAAATTAATGTTTTAGATGATAAGTCTCCAGATAATAGTGTGTCTGTTATCGAGGCGTATGCAAAACGTAGAAATCGTAAAATTAATCTTGTAGTTAATAAGAAAAACTCAGGATCGGTATTCAAGCAGTGGAAAAAAGGCGCTGACTTAGCGAGAGCGAAGTATTTGTGGGTTGCTGAAGCCGATGATTCTGCGGATAACTTGTTTTTGCAAAAAATCCTTGAAGGACCGACCAATTTCACGCTTGCTTATACGGATTCGAAGCAAATTGATGAAAAGGATAAACATTTAGCGGATGATTATCGCTATTACTATGATCAAGAGTTTATTGACATATTAGATAGGCCTGGAATATACGATGGCACAACAGTAATTGATCAAGTGTTGTCCATTAAAAACCAATTTATGAATGTAAGCTCCATGTTGTTTGATACCACTAGCTTTGTAAATTGTCTTGAAAGTAACCTCGAGAATATCCTTGATTTCAAGGTTGCCGGCGACTGGTATATATACGTAAACTTATTGTCTGAGGCTGACTCTAAAGCCAAGGTGGTTTCTGAAGCGCTAAATACACATCGTAGGCACTCGGGGAGTGTGACTCGAAAAAATTACGATGTTCAATTAAAGGAAATACATAGTATTCAGGTTGAGTCTTTAAATTATTGTTTTGATAGAAATGCTAAATCTAAGCTGCAGGGCGAGTATCTTGAAGAAGTTGCAAAAGTGCTAGAGAATGGCTGACTCAAAGTGCCTACTTTTGCATAATAAGATGAAGGAATAGGGATAAAAGACGCAAGAAATTTTTAATGGAAAAATTTTTTAGTTTAAAGAATCAGTCTACTTAGCGGGTGAAAAATTTCCTGGCTATCAGTAGCCAATCGAGCCTTTAGTAGGGTTAAGAGTATTAAGTAAACAGGCCATTGTTTTCAGAAAAATTAGTGGCTTTTTAGTTGAGGAATTTTTATGTTATCTCCAATACTAGTTCGTGCTTTTGGGCGTACGGGAACAACTCTTCTTATGCAGCTATTGAAAAGCTCAGAAGATATTTTCGTTCCTAATGATTATCCTTTTGAATCAAGATTTTTGACGTATTTTTCAAGGTTATCTAGACTTCCTTTAAAAGATTGCGGAGGGGAAAGGGAATTTTCATATAAAGATGGTGATGTTTTGGATTCTGCTCAGAATTTAATGGGGCCTATGCCTTATGGATTTGACGGTATCCTGGACAGGGAAAGACACCAAAAAAGAATGCTATATGCCTTGTGGAACCAATTCACACAAGAAATTCATGAAACGCAGAAGAGTAAATATAAGTTTTATGCTGAAAAAGTTGCTCTTGATTTAGCACCCTATATCAATAATAGTTTACCAGCGGTTAATAATATTTTTGTAACTCGTGACCCAAGAGGTGAACTTGCATCAATAGTTTCTTTTAATAAGAAGCGAGGCTTTAATGGGTTTGGCTGGAGAGAGGACGATACGCTGGAAACTTTTGCTCGTCGAATGATTGACAGCCGGAGGAGTTACCTGAAATCTGTCAATAAATTCCGAGCAGGTCATAATAATATAATTGTAATTAGATTTGAAGATCTTGTGGCTAATTTGCAGGAAGTTGCTGATCAATTAAGCCAATTTTTGAATGTGAAATTAGATAGTATGAAAGTTATTGCCGATACTGATAAGTATAGTTTCCATATGACGAGTGGCAGTATTCAGGAGTCTCAGGATAAGTGGAAGCGTGAACTACCGAATAAAGTAATACAGATTTTCGAAGAAGAAATGGCAGATGCTCTCGAGTTGTTTGACTACGGGGTTAATTAAACTTATAGCGTTGTGCAATATCGGTTTGCCTAGGGCGTTATGAGTATTTTCAATTTCATATTAAAAGCTAGCAATTGAGGTGGCAAATGGCAGTTTGCTACCTGATTGATTTGGCCCTGAGTTAGTAGTTTCAGTATAGAGGGGGTTGTAATGAAAGTAGCTTTATGTGCTATTGCTAAAGATGAAAAGCAATATTTAAAGGAGTGGGTTGCTTACCATCAACTAATTGGCTTTGATACGATAATCGTATACGACAATGAAAGTACCGATGGTACGACAGAGATGCTGCAAAGGCTTCAGGTAGGTGGGCATGTTGATCACATCTTATGGAAAACAAAAGACGGTGTTTCTCCTCAACTTAGCGCCTATAAAGATTGCTTAGAACGCTATAAAGATTCATTTGATTTTATCGCTTTCTTTGATATTGATGAGTTTCTTTTTATAACTCAGGGGCTAGTAAGAGAATTTTTAAGCAATGTCCCGAGAGATATTTCAGCGTTAGCTATTAATCAGCTAGTTTTTGGTTCAGCTGGTATTAAAGACAACTCATTTGAGCCTGTTTTGGAGAGATTTACTAAATGCTGCCTCCCGAATTACGATGGAAGAAAGTGGTATAAGAGTATTGTCAGGGTTGGTACGGTTAATGAATTTGTCTCTCCGCATATGGCCAAAATTTTTTCAGGAAATTATGTTTATTCTGACTTTTCTTTGATGGAGCCTGATGAGACTTACTCTGGAAAATCGAAACGAATTGTGGCTGATAATGTTTTTTTAAATCATTATATATTGAAGTCAAAGCAAGAGTTTTTTGAGAAAAAGCAGAAGCGTGGAGGAGCTGCCGCTACTACTGAAGCATTGCGAGGGTCCAGGCATAGTGATGACTATTTTTATAATCGAGATAAGTTTATGAATAAAGATGATTTTTCTTTTTCGGATGAGTTTTTAGCTTTGCTTAAGAATCGCATAAATGATTTGATTGAAATATAGATTGCTGTCTAGGTTAGTGAATTATATGGTTTGCCTTCAGGGGAGGCATCAGGTTCCAAAAAATGAAGAATTCGTATAAAAAAAAGATAGGTCCGACAAAAATTGCCGTGGCTGGTACAGGTTATGTTGGGTTGTCAAATGCAATCCTGCTCGCTCAACATAATGAAGTAGTTGCCGTAGATATAGACGCTAGAAAAATTGATTTGATTAATGATAAGTTGTCGCCTGTCCACGATAAGGAAATAGAGGAGTTTCTACAGGGGAGAAGCTTGAATCTCACCGCTACACTTGACAAAGAGTATGCATATAGTAGTGCAGAGTTTGTGATAATCGCTACACCCACCGACTACGACCCTCAGAGTAATTATTTCAATACAAGCTCTGTGGATTCGGTTATTCGAGAAGTGATATCAATGAATCCGTCTGCAATAATAGTAATTAAGTCAACCGTACCTGTGGGTTTTACTAAACGAATAAGAAAGCAGCTGGAGTGCGAAAATATTATTTTTTCTCCAGAGTTTTTACGTGAAGGTAGAGCGCTGTACGACAATCTATATCCCTCGCGTGTTGTTGTGGGAGAGAGGTCTGAAAGAGCTAAAAGATTTGCCCAGTTGCTTGTGCAAGGTGCAGAAAGCGAAGAGATTCCAGTTCTTTTTACCGATTCGACTGAAGCTGAAGCAATAAAGTTATTTGCTAATACCTATTTGGCTATGCGAGTTGCTTATTTTAATGAACTTGATACTTACGCTCATACTCATGACTTAGAGGTACGTCAAATTATTGAAGGTGTAGGCCTTGATCCACGTATAGGGATGCACTATAACAATCCTTCTTTTGGATATGGTGGATATTGCTTACCCAAAGACACTAAGCAACTGTTGGCTAATTATAAGGATGTTCCAAATAATTTAATTTCAGCTATCGTAGATGCGAATACCACTCGTAAAGATTTTGTGGCAGATTCGATTTTACAGAAAGAACCTAAGGTAGTTGGAATCTATAGACTTATCATGAAGTCTGGTTCGGATAACTTTCGGTCCTCATCAGTTCAGGGTGTCATGAAACGAATTAAGGCGAAGGGCGTAGAGGTGGTTGTATACGAGCCAGAGTTTAATGAACGACAGTTCTTTAATTCTCGAGTTGTCAGTGATATTGAGGAGTTTATGCGGATTTCCGATGTAATCGTGGCCAATCGTATGGTTTCGGAGCTGTCTGATGTTGCCAGTAAAGTTTATACTCGAGATATTTTTGGATGTGACTGAATTTTACGTTTAGTGGGATTATTTTTAGTTTTTTATCTGCCAAAAGTTATAGTTATTGAAATTAAGGGTGGCTGTTGTGGATCCTATTGTTTTTGTTCATATCCCTAAAACTGCAGGCACTAGCTTTCGAGTTGGAGCTGATAGCTTTTTCGGGCGGGAGAGAGTGTGCAGAGATTATGGCCCAAAGTCCACTGAAACTAGCGCAATCGTAAAGCGTTGGGTGATGGAAGAGCAAGATAAGTGGAAGTTTAAAAAAGCTTTTGAAAAACAAGGTTATCGGTTTTTTTCTGGACATTTCCACGCGGCATCTTATGCGCCTCTCTTTGGAACTTTTCGAATGGTCTCTTTCGTAAGAGAGCCGTTGCAGAGATTGATTTCTGAGTATAATCATATGGTAAGAAATTACCAATATGAGAAAACCTTTGAGGAGTTTTACCAAACGCCTCACAATGTTAATCGTCAGTATCGAATACTGGGGCAACTTCCTTGGGCGGCTATAGGGTTTATCGGTTTAACTGAAGAGTATGATCTTTCTATATCGTTATTAAATGAAAAATATAATATTGAGATACCTAGGAGGGTGGATAATACTGCCCGAAGAAGTCTAAAGGAGCTATACGAGATACCTGCTGGTCAAAAAGAAGATTTATACCGCTTGAACGCCAAGGATATCTCTCTTTATGACGAAATCTGCGATCAGTTTGATTGGCGGTTGAAATTATTTGAATGTAAAAAGAAATTTGTTTCCGGTGCATTGATGCACGAGGAGAATGGGCGCTTATTTGGGTGGGCGATCAGTGAGAATGAAGAAGAATCTGCTGTTCTGCAAGCCATAGCAGGTGGTGAAGTTATAGGTGAGACTACTGCTAACCAAGATCGCCCGTGGCTGCGAGCTCTAGGTGTTGGGCGAGCGGGATTTGTAGGTTTTTCGTTCGACATCTCAAAGCTAAAAGCAGGTGATAAGGTCGATTGCGTGGTCGCAAATACAGGGCAGCCACTGGTACACTCTCCATGGACGGTTCAGGGGCAGGTATAGCTCCATTATTACAACAATCCTATATGAAGTGTGCTGTGCTTAATCTTATCAAGTCCATATTCCGGGTGGACCTTGTTTCTTACTTAAGGGTTAAAGCTGCTATTGAGCCAGCTAGCCCTAAAGATGAGGGCTATCAGTGGCTGTCGCTCACCGAGAGTCCTCAATTTCAAGTTTCAGAACGTAGCTTCCTGCCCGGTTGGTACATGCTAGAGCTTCAGGTAGCCTATGATGGAGGCGGGGTGGATGCGTCGCTTTTAGCCTATATGGGCAGCAGCCTGGAGGGCAGTTGGGAGAGAATTTCCCTGCCTCTACGCACTGGACGGGTTGTTAAGCGAATAGTTTATTTTCCGCAAAAAGTGACCCAGCTGGAGCTGTTTCCCATAGATGATCGTGGTTGTTTTTCCGTGGATCACTTTCGTATCGTTCGTCTCGCGTCTTGGTTTGCACGTGATCGTCTTGCACGACGCTTATCGACTATGCACCCCGAATTTAGGGGGTTGGGGAAATTGGGGGTACTTGCAAACCTCAAATGTAAAGCCAAAACACAAGGGGTTAGTAGATATCAATATGCTTTGGATCGTTATGGAGAAACATTTGTCCGTAGGAGGCATGACAGGGACTATCGGCGGTGGATTGATAAGGTAGAGAGGAGTAGGAAGTTTCCCTCACTTAAAGCGACAGATAGTTCCACGAAGGAAGCGGTACTAATATCAGTGCTGCTACCGACTTATAACTCTAATATTTCCCAACTAAAAGCCTGTATTGAGTCAGTGTTAGCCCAGACATATCAGCACTGGCAACTCTGTATTGCAGATGATGCATCATCTGACCACAAAGTCAAAGAATGCCTTCTAAGCTACCAGGCGTTGGACTCCCGAGTTCAAGTGAAGCTCAGAGAGAAAAATGGACATATAGCAGCGGCTAGTAATAGTGCTCTGGAGCTGGTAGAGGGAGAGTTTGTAACCTTTCTTGACCACGATGATACCTTGGCCCCAAATGCTTTGCAGCGGATTTCGGACTTTCTTCTAGAGAACCCGAAGGCGCTTTTAGTTTATAGCGATGAGGATAAGATTGACGAGGTGGGAGAGCGCTTTGCTCCTCATTTCAAACCCAGCTGGAATCCAGACTTACTGCTGTCGCAAAACTATGTTTGCCACATGACGGTCTTAAAGACGGAATTAGTTAGGGATGTTGGTGGTTTTAGGGTGGGGACTGAGGGCAGCCAAGATCACGACCTTTTACTTCGTTGCTTGCCAACACTCGATAGTGAGAATGTAGTTCATATCCCGGAGATTCTGTACCACTGGCGTGCGGTCACGGGTTCTACTGCACAGGATGGAGCTAATAAGGCGTATGCTACTGAGGCAGGATTGCGTGCACTTGGTGGTTATTTGCAGCGCACTGGGCAAGATGCAAAAACCGAGCTGGGAATTGTTCCAAACTCTTATCGAGTTCGCTGGGCCCTGCCGGCGTCCGAGCCATTGGTCAGTCTATTAGTGCCTACTCGTGACGGCTACGATATCCTCAAACCTTGTGTTGATGCGATTCTATCAAAGACCGAATACTCTAATTTCGAGCTTCTCATTCTGGATAACCAGAGTCGCTGTAAAAAGACATTACAGTATTTTCGCGAAATCAGTCGTAATTCGAGAGTCAGTGTGCATCATTGGAATCATTCATTTAACTACTCCTCAATCAATAATTTTGGGGCGAAATTAGCAAAAGGGGATATTCTCGGACTTATTAATAATGACATCGAACCTATTAATGGGGATTGGTTAAGGGAAATGGTTAGCCAAGCTTGTAGGCCCGAGATTGGTTGTGTAGGTGCAAAACTGTACTACCCGAACGATACGATCCAGCACGGTGGGGTAATTTTGGGTATTGGCGGTGTAGCGGGGCATGCTCACAAATATTTCCACCGCAGCGAGTATGGTTATTTTTCACGCCTACAACTGGTTCAAAACTTATCTGCCGTTACTGGGGCTTGCTTATTAGTAAGAAAATCCATCTTTGAACAGGTCGGAGGCTTGGATGAAAAGCACCTCGCAGTAGCGTTCAATGATGTAGATCTATGTCTGAAGGTACGTGAGGCAGGTTACAGGAACCTTTGGACACCCTTTGCAGAGCTCTACCATCATGAATCCGCATCCCGTGGTGCGGACGATACATTAGCGAAGCGACGACGGGCGAAAAGGGAGGCCGACTATTTACGCAGTCGTTGGGGGCGCTTATTAGACACCGATCCCGCCTATAATCCGAACTTGACACTGGTTCATGAGGATTTTTCTCTGATGTCAGTTTGAGCAAACTCAAAACCGTGGATGAAGTTGTCCAGAATTAGTTCGAAGCGTTGACTGCTTCCCCCTATTAGGATATGGGGGTATTTTCTTAATGTTATCGCTAGACAGCCTCTGAATCACTCCGCAAGATACCTTCGGCCCTTGAAGACCTAGGATATCATGGATTTATTCAGGGGTTACTTGAGTCAGCGTTCATAGGGAATGACTGCGGGAAGCATAGTTTCGGTGGATTTGGCATGATCGGCATTCACCATTGGTGCATAAGTAATACTAATTTTAGCTACCGATAATTAAAGTGGCTTATCATTTTATGACTCTTTCTCAATTTTTTGTCGCTGGAATCTTTGTTCTTGTTATTGTGTCATTGATTCTTACCCGCTATCGCCCCTCATTGATCTTTGCTTCAGCTGCTGGTGCTTGCTTTTTGACTGGACTAGTACCGGCAGAAATCGTGCTGCAGAAAGCGGTTAACCCTGGATTGGTGACATTAGTTGCATTGATTTTAGTCTCACTAGGGCTTGAAAAAGCCCGGTGGTTGAGAGCTATTTCGGAAGGATTGATGCAGGGATCTTTAAAAGTTAGCTTATTGCGTCTCTCTGCTGCTACTGCCTTGAGTTCTGCCTTCCTAAACAATACTGCGGTAGTAGCAGCTCTCGCTTCTAGTGTTAAAGGGCAGCGACGCTTACCTGCGGCAAAGTTGTTATTACCACTTTCCTATGCAGCGATTCTTGGGGGTACTCTTACTCTAATTGGTACTTCCACGAATCTAATTGTCAATAGTTTTGTTCTAGACCGGGGGGCACCTAGCCTTGAATTTTTTGCCTTTATGCCAATAGGGTTGGCTGCAACCTTAGTCGGACTCATAGTTCTATTGCTGTGTAACCGATTACTCCCTGAGGGCCGTATTGCTGAGGAGCCTGTAGATGAATATCTGTTGGAAGCAGAGGTTGTAAGGAACTCTCCTCTAGGTGGGAAAAGTGTTGAGCAGAACAATTTGCGACGATTGGAAACCTTTTATCTAATTGAGATAGTGCGAGGTAATCAGGTAATTAGCCCGGTTGGGCCTTCGGAAGTGATTCGCTGTGGGGATAAACTGATTTTTACTGGTGACGTTCGTGATCTTGGCCGCTTGCAAGATATAGAAGGTTTGCGGTTGTTTGCTCTCGCAGATGAGAAGTTAGATTTAAATCTAACCGAGGTGGTAGTTACTCCTAGCTCCAGTATTCTAGGACAGTCCTTAAAAAGCTGTAACTTTCGCACTCGTTTTGATGCGGCAGTGGTTGCTATGCGCAGAGGCGGTGACCGGCTATCAGGTAAGCTCGGTGAAATTGAGTTGCGTGCAGGAGATGCCCTTTTATTGGCTGTAGGCCCAGACTTCCGCCACCACTTAAATATTGACAAGAACTTTTATGTGATTAGTGGGACGGAGGTGCGACGTGACTTATCAAAAAGAGATAACTGGATATTAGGCTTAGGTTTTGCAACAGTTGTAGTGGGAGCGGCTCTCGGTTACTTTTCCCTACTAAAAGGCCTTGTCGTGTTGCTTGGCGGTATGATTGCTCTTGGTATTGTATCTACTACAGAATTACAGCGGCGTTTTCCTTTTCAAATTTGGTTAATTATTGCTAGCGCTTTAGTACTTGCGGAGGCCTTCGCGGGAAGTGGATTGGCGGATGCGCTGGCAGAGGGGTTGAGAAGTCTTATCAATGGCTGGGGGCCTATAACGGGATTGGTCGGTATCTTTTTACTCGCATTACTTTTAACAGAACTCATGACCAATAATGCTGCCGCGGCCTTGACATTTCCTCTTGCATGGAGCTTGGCTGAGAGCTTTGGGGTTAGCTGGATGCCCTTTGTAATGGCGGTAGCTTATGGAGCTAGTGCCAGCTTTCTTACCCCATTTGGCTACCAGACCAACCTGATTGTGCAAAACTTGGGAGGATATCATTTACGCGACTTCCTCAGAGCTGGACTGCCCCTGACTATTGCTTATTCGATAACAGTTTTGATTTTGATTCCAATCGTGTTTCCGCTAGAGGGGTAGTAGTTTGGCACTTGACTTGATTCCCACAGAAAGCTGTTTAGTCATTGAAGAGGGTGCAAATCCATCAACGGACTATTTTATTCGGCCATATTTGTATGAGAGGGGAATCAACTTCCGGTGTATAACTTGGTCCAGCTCCCCAATTGAACAGGATATTAATGGAAAATCCTTAATCTTTGTTCGCTACATCCCTCGGAGTTGGAAGTCATTTATTGATAAAAACAGAGGTCAGTTTCAGAGAATCTACCTCTTTATCGACGATGATTTATTTGATTGGTATGCCTTTTCCAGCATGCCACTTCGATATCAAGCAAAAATATTACGGCTTAGTTGGTCTAAGCAGAGGTGGCTGAGATCTATCGGCGCACAACTATTGGTATCGGCCCCCTACCTTGCGGAAAAGTATCAAAGTTGGTCTCCAGAGTTACTGCAGCCTGCTCCCTTGAGTTGTGAGCAGGAGCAGCCTTTGACCGTGTTTTACCACGGATCTGCGTCTCACCTTGAGGATGTTCAGTGGCTGCGGCCGGTGATAGGGGAAGTCCTCAGCCGCAGTCCAATTCTCAATTTTGAGATAATTGGAGATCAGTGTGTCAATCGGCTCTTTCGAGGAATGCCACGGGTGCAGATACTGCACCCGATGAAGTGGCCTACCTACGTGTCGATGCTTCGAGGGCGAGGGCGATCAATTGGTTTGGCACCTTTGCTCGATTTGCCGTTTAATCGCGCCAGGTCGCATACAAAATTTTTTGATATTACCCAGGCTGGTGCCGCAGGTATCTTTGCTCAAGGGGACATATATGGTTCCGTAGTGCGGCATGGGGAAAATGGTCTGTTGCTGCCAATGGAACCCTCAGCTTGGGTTGAGGGAATATTGGATCTTGCCAACGATCATAGCCTTCGGGATGCACTTTCTCTCGAGGCAAGGAAATGCCTGTAATTGGACACTGCTCACTCGGGCTTCGGCGTTTATCTAACCTTGATAACTTCCTGGAAGCTGAGTGTCACTATGTAGCTCTCAAGCCGGGTAGATCAATTTCCATGATGGCGGGCTGGGGGTTAAAAAAAAGCGCCCTTAAAGCACAGCGCCTTGCCACTCATTTGAGTTTGCCTTATATCGCTATAGAAGATGGGTTTTTACGTTCACTCGGCCTTGGCGTAAATGGCGCTGAACCGCATAGTTTGGTTGTTGACTCGACAGGTATTTATTACGACGCCTCCCGGCCAAGTGACCTGGAAATATTAATCAGTGAGGCTAATTTCTCGCCGGATGAACTTGTTCGTGCAGAAAAAGGCTTAAAGCTTATACGAGAGAGCCGACTGTCGAAATATAACCAATCGACTGATATATCACTGGAAATTTTGCCTGGGCAAAAGACCATTTTAGTGGTCGATCAAACATTTGGGGATATCTCCGTTAAAGGTGGGTTGGCTTCTGAGCAGCATTTCTCTCAAATGCTTGAGTCCGCAATTAATGAAAATCCTGATGCTGAAATTCTTGTAAAGATACATCCTGATGTTATCGCAGGGAAAAAGCGTGGCTATCTAAAGGAACTGGCTGAACTGAGGGGTTGTAGGATTATCTCGGAGGATATTTCTCCCTGGTCAATCCTGGATCGAGTCGAAAAGGTTTATGTGGTCAGCAGCCAGCTGGGTTTTGAGGCGCTGGTTGCAGGTAAGGAGGTCCATTGCTTTGGAATGCCTTTTTATGCGGGGTGGGGTTTAACTCGAGATAGGCAAAACTGTGGTCGCCGCAGTGTGAAGCGAACGTTGCTTCAGGTTTTTTGTGCTGCGTACCTAAAATACTCCCGGTATATTAATCCGTATACTGGCAATCGCTGTAACTTTGAAGACACTGTAGCATTAATTGCTGAACAACGCAGGCAATGGAGCCGCTTCGATGGCGACTGGATCGGAGTAGGATTTTCTCACTGGAAAAGGAGTTTTATTCCAGGTTTTGTCGGTGGAAAGGGAAGGATTAAATTTTCTTCTGCAAAGATAGCAGATGCAAGGGCAGGAACCAATATTCTGGTATGGGCAAGTCGGATTACAGATGATTTGCTTGATGAGGCTAAGAAATCTGACTTAAATGTCTGGAGGGTTGAAGACGGTTTTTTGCGTTCCGTTGGTTTGGGTGCCGATCTGGTCGTTCCGAATTCACTGGTTCTAGATAGTCGTGGTATTTACTTTGACGCCAGGCAGCCCAGCGATTTGGAGACTCTGTTAAATACCTGTAGTTTTCCTGATCCTCTTCTAGATAGAGCTAGAAAGTTACGAGACAAATTGATCGATAGAGGGATTAGCAAATACAATGTTGTAGAAGATAAACCTACAGTTAATTTTGATTTTTCCTATGGTAAAAAAATTATTTTAGTTCCCGGGCAGGTAGAAAGCGATGCCTCGATAGCTAATGGCTCCCCAGTAATAAAAAGTAACTTGGCTCTTCTTGAACGCGTCAGGCTGAATAACCCCGATGCTCATATTATTTATAAACCACACCCTGACGTAGTTTGTGGTGCTCGCCTAGGTACTTTGCAAGAGAGTTCTGATTCCCTTTATGACACTTTGCTTGAACAGGGTGATATAGTTTCTGCTATTAAAGTCGCTGATGAAATCCACACCATGAGCTCCCTGAGTGGTTTTGAGGCTCTACTAAGAGGCAAGCAGGTGGTTACTTATGGGTTACCCTTTTATGCTGGCTGGGGGCTCACAAGGGATACGCTTATTGAAAATAGAGAAATCCCCACGGGTGAGTTAAGAGATTTTTTATCGAGAAGGCAGCGCAATTTAACTTTAAATCAGATGATTGCGGCTACTTTGCTGTTATACCCTGTCTATGTAGATCCCAAAACGGCTGAATTTGTCAACGCAGAAACTACCGTTGAGCTACTTGGGAAGGCACGCTCTTTGGGAAATAAAAAAGGAGTAGTTTTTAAACTCTTCTCCTTGTACCGAAGAATATTTATGAGATATTGAAATATTGTATCCGTAATTCAGTATAAGGCTGTCTATTCAATTTCTTTTAATGCGTTGGTTTAAATTTTTAGACCTCGGGGAATATAGTTTCAAACTTCTACTTTGCTAACTTTTATGTTTCCCCCTTCTGCGTTAAGTATTCAGGAACTGGTTTCAAGGTTTTCTGGCTGAAAGCCATTCTTACTCTATTACGCTCGATTACACTTCGGTGATTATAGTACCAATTGTACTGACACCTATTTTTTCCTGGTATAAGATGTGGGATTAAATGGAGCTGGAATTTATTCGGGTTGCTACAGGGCTAACTTCCTCTCATGTGTCGCCAGATGTTAATTTCTTGGTGGGCTGAGTGGTTGTACTTTTAGATAAATTGACTTTATGGTTTGTACCAAATACAAATTGTGTGTCGGCATTTTTAGACTATACAGTTTGATTGATGGGAAGATCCTTGAAGTAAGAAACCATAGTAGGGCAGTTTTTGCTGCCAAATTTACAGAAGTTTCTGCCCTGATAGTAGCGACTCTAATATCCAAGTTCTATGTTGTTAGATGGTTCGCATAGATGTAAAAAGCAGTTCAATATAATAACTGTGAAGTTAGCCTAATTTCATAGTCATTTCTTTTTTATTCATCGCCTCGTATCAACGTATCCAGTGACCTTAGCTCAAGGAAAAGCCAATACATGTCTGTGGCAGTATTTTTACAAGGACCTCATGGCCCATTCTTTGCCCAATTGGCAAGGCGCTTGTCACAGAGCGGAGTCATTACTCATAAGATCAACTTTAATGGCGGGGATCGCTACTTTGCTTGGGCTGATTTTCAGGTGGATTTCACCGGGGGAGAAAGTGATTGGAGTGCCTTCTTCTCAGATTATCTATCTAAAAATAATGTAGATACTGTTATTTGCTATGGGGACTGCCGCCGCCTGCATACCATTGCAAAATCCATCTGCGAGTCCAAGGGGATCGCTTTTGGTGTATTTGAAGAGGGGTATTTGCGCCCGGATTTTATCACTCTTGAATTTGGCGGGGTTAACGCTCATTCGCGTACGGACTGGTCTCGAGAAGCAATTAATAGTTATCTAGCCAGAGAGCGAAAGCCGGTTAAATCTGTTGGGCAAACTTTTTTTAGGCGAGCGCGTTTTGCAATGGCCTATTATCTTGCGATGCGGGTTTCCCAATCGGACTTTCCCCACTATCGGCACCACCGAAGTCTCAGCTGGCTAGGTGAAGGTGTTTGCTGGATCAGGAGTTTCTATCGAAAAGGCCTGTATAAACTGATGGAGCGGGGACTTACGGCCCGTTTGACGGGTGAGCTCAGCGGCCGGTACTTTCTTTTTCCACTTCAAACCCGCGATGATTTTCAACTGCGAAAGCACTCTGATTTGGTTTCTATCGAAAATGCGATAGAGGTAGTGTTGCAGTCGTTTGCACAAAATGCTCCAAAGGGTTCGATGATGGTAATAAAGCACCACCCGATGGATCGTGGGTTTTGTCACTATCAAAAGCTGATACGAGAGCTGGAAACTCGTTACCAGATTACCGGCAGGGTTATCTACTGTCATGACCTGCACCTGCCAACTTTGCTCGATCACACCCTAGGGGTTGTAACAATCAACAGTACAGTGGGCATATCTGCACTCTTCCACGAGGTGCCAACTCAAGTACTTGGAAGATCACTGTATGACTTACCGGGGCTGACTCATCAAGGGGGGCTCTCCAGCTTTTGGAGTCAACCCGACCCGGTAGACCCGGAGTTCTTCCAGCAATTTCGGGCTTATCTCTATGACAAGACTCAAGTGGATGGCAGCTTCTCCCGCCATATTGCCGCTACAATCGATGGAGTTTGCAGGCGCTTGACGGAGGCCCGTGCAACGGAGCGAAGGCGGCAGCCTGAAACTGAGGTGGATCTGGTCTAAGGAGCGCTGTACTCTTTTTACTTCTAGATCAATGACGCTTTTCTTTTTATCTACCCAATATTGATATCCTATCTGTCGGCGGAGATACATGCTAATCAACTTGCCTAAAAAACAGGCTGATCTGGATCGTCTAACCTGTTAGACTGCGCGGCCTTTTACCCACCGCTCCGGTCCCGCGATAGGGACTTTGGCTTCAAGTGAATTCCGAAATGACCGATACCCCTAAAGCGGCCGGCTTCGACCAGTTGGGTCTGCCGTCTGAAATTCTCAGCGCCATCGAAAAGCTCGGCTATGAGACTCCCTCCCCGATCCAGGCACAAACTATTCCGTCCCTGCTGGACGGGCGGGATGTGCTAGGCCAGGCCCAGACCGGCACTGGCAAGACCGCAGCCTTTGCGCTGCCGCTACTCTCCCAGCTGGACCTGAAAGACCGCCGCCCCCAGGCATTGGTGCTGGCACCGACCCGCGAACTGGCTATTCAGGTGGCTGAAGCCTGCCAGTCTTATGCGGCCAAGTTGAAAGGTTTCCACGTTGCGCCTATCTACGGTGGCGCTGACTACCGCGGCCAGATACAGCAGTTGAAGCGTGGTGTCCAGCTGGTGGTAGGTACCCCCGGGCGGGTGATGGACCATATGCGTCGCGGCTCTTTAGATCTGTCCAATCTGCGCACCCTGGTGCTGGATGAGGCGGATGAAATGCTGCGCATGGGTTTTATCGATGATGTGCAGTGGGTACTGGAGCAGATTCCTGAAGAGCGCCAGATTGCGTTGTTTTCCGCCACGATGCCGAAAGAGATCGCCCGGATTGCGCGGGAGCACCTGAATGAGCCGGTCGAAGTAAAGATCCGGGTCAAAACAGAGACTGCGGAAACTATTCGCCAGCGCTATTGGCCGGTTGGCGGCCTGCACAAGATGGATGCTCTGACCCGTATCCTGGAAGCGGAGCCGGTGGATGCCACGATTATCTTCGTGCGTACTAAAAATAGTACTGTAGAGCTGGCTGATAAGCTGGCTGCTCGGGGCTTTGCCAGCTCTGCCCTGAATGGCGATATGGCACAGAATCTGCGTGAAGCGGTTATCGATAAGCTGAAGAAAGGAAAGCTGGATATTGTTGTGGCCACCGATGTGGCAGCTCGCGGACTGGATGTAAAACGTATCAGTCACGTGATTAACTACGATATCCCCTACGATACCGAAGCTTATATCCACCGTATTGGCCGTACCGGCCGCGCCGGTCGCGAAGGCGATGCGATTTTGTTTGTGGCGCCCCGCGAGCGCCGCATGCTGCGGGTCATCGAAAAAGCGACCAAGAAACCGATCGAGAAGCTGGAATTGCCCAGTGCTGATGCGGTCAATAGTGCCCGTATGCAGCGTTTCCGCGAGCGCATCACTGCAACGCTGGAAGGCCAAACTGACCTGGCGCCCTATCGCCAGCTGGTTGAGGAATTCCTGGCGCAGAATGAGGTTGATCCACTGGATGTTGCCGCCGCACTGGCTGCAATGGCCCAGGGTGACCAGCCTCTGTTGATTCAAGAGAAAGAGCAGAAGCCACGTAAAGAGCGTCGTGAGCGTGACGATGACTTTGATGGTGGTCGCCGTCGCAAAAAGGAAAGCTTCGAGAAAGATCGCAAGCTGCCGCCGCCCGATGAGGGTCTGGATCGTTTCCGTATCGAGGTTGGCCGCGAGCAGGGCGTGCGCCCTGGCAGCATTGTTGGCGCTATTGCCAATGAAGTGGATCTGGACAGCTCCTACATCGGCCGTATCGAAATCTACAATGATTTCACCACAGTAGATCTGCCCCAGGGAATGCCGAAAGAAGTGTTCCAACACCTGAAGAAGGTGCGTGTTGCCGGTAAGCCGATGAAGATCACTCGCTTCGATGAAGCGGCGGTCAAGTCGAAAGGGAAACCCAGGGGTAAGCCTAAGTTCAAGCCGAAAGGTAAGCCCAAAGCCAAACGCAGCAATAACGACGATTAAGTCGTACTTGTTTTAGCAGGTTTATTCCGGGAGAGCGCAGGTCTGCGCTCTCCCATTCAGTTTCCCTTCTTCTATTTCTTCCCTGTTTTGAATTAGCGCTGCGGCAGCATACGGGTGAGTGTGTTATCGCGGGCGATAAAGTGGTGCCACAAGGCGGCGGCGATATGCAGTCCAACCAGTATGAGCAGGGCGGGCCACATTACATCTTTGTGCAGGAAAGCGATTTGCTTGCCCAGATCCGGGTTTTTGGCGAACAGGTTGGGAATGGCAAACAGCCCAAAAAATTCGGTATCGCGCCCAAACAGCTGGCGCATCACAATGCCGGATACCGGCATAGCCAGAATCAACAGGTAGAGTCCACCATGGGTCAGGCTGGACAGTGCCTTCTGCCACTTCTTGCCTTCAATCTGTGGGCGTTTGTGACGTGCACGCCAGTAGAGGCGAAGGGCCAGAAGCATCAGGACACCGACTCCCAGGGAGAAGTGCAGCTGCATAAACCAGCCGCGCATGGGGTCGCCGCGTTCGTAAAACTCATGCAGTTCAACCGCTCCCCACACAGAGAGCAGTAGGATTACAAAAAGCCAGTGCAGTCCTTTACTCACTGAGTTCCAACGTTCAACCGGGTTTGACATAGAGGGTCTCCTACAAAGTCCAGGCATTTGGCCGGGTACAGGCCACTGCCGTATATAAGGAGCCTCTGAATAACTCCGTGATGCCTCTGCGGGTCTTGAAGGCCGCAGGTGTTAGACGCAGCTCAGTGCGAATGGTCACAGTCCTTTGCAGACGCTGCTATGCGGCAGATGCGGCTTTCAAGGCCCGCCCTTCGGGGCTTGCAGAGCGATTCACACTCTGCGTTGCGACTTCTTGCAAGGTCTGGACATTCCTGCGAAGCCGCGTCTTGATTGTGAACCGCTCTGTAAGCCAGAGGTATCACGGAGTTGTTCAGAGGCTCCATCGTTATTTGTGTGATTTTACCGGCCTCTCCGGCCAGGCCAAACCATTGATTTGTTTGATCTGAAAATATTCAGTTTGTTTGATAATTGTGCTGAGGTTGAGTGAGTCATTATTTCCGCAAAGGCTTAAGCCGCCCAGTTAACTTTTGTAAGTGGTTAGGCAGGTTCTGCCACACTGGGGCTGGTTTTGGCCGCTCTCACACCCTGCAGATTGGCAAAGCTGGTATCCCGTGCGGTTTTGAGAAAGTCTGTGAGATAAGGTTGCTCGAGCATATCTTCCCGCACTGCCGCGTAGAGGGTGCTCCAAAGGCCCTCTTTACCCAGCTGGAGTTGGGAAACAAATCCCTTTTGCAGGTACTCGTGCAGCGCCCAATTGGGGAGGGCGCAAACCCCTCGGCCGCTGGCTACTAACTGAACCATCATCACGGTGAGTTCTGCGGTTCGAACACCCGCTGGCTCTATTCCGGCTGGATCGAGAAAGTGCTGGAATATATCCAGCCGCTCGCGCTCAACCGGATAGGTAATCTGGACTTCACCAGCCAATTCCTGCGGTTCTACCCAGCGCCGCTTGCTCTCCTGCGCCAGTGGGTGTTTGCGGCTTATGGCAAGGCACATTTCAAAGCTGAACAGCGGCTCGTAGTGTAAGCCTTTGAGGTCCGGGTCTGGATTAGAAGTGACAACCAGGTCCAGATCGCCGCGCACCAGTGCGGGCAGGGGAGCGAAGTGGAAGCCGCTGCACAGGTCCAGTTCCACTTCTGGCCAGCTGTCCCGGAAGGTATTCAGTGCGGGCATCAGCCACTGGTAGCAGCTGTGGCACTCGATAGCGATATTGAGCCTGCCCGCTTGCCCAGATGCCAGCCGGGACAGGTCCCGCTGTGCTATAGCTACCTGGGGCAGTATGTCGTCCGCCAATTGCAGCAGTCTCAGACCGGCACTGGTAAATCGCAGAGGCCTGGATTTGCGTATAAACAGTTCTTGGCCGAGCCGGTCCTCCATTTCGCGAAATAAGTGCGAAAGAGCCGACTGGGTCAGGTGAAGGAGCTCCGCTGCGCGTACCAGGCTGCCTGTCTCACGCAAAACACTCAGCGCACGCAAATGGCGCAATTCAATCATCATTAAAATTATTCATGTTATTTGCAAAAAATATGAAATTGATTGAACAGTACTGTGCGCACACAATCAAGTCAGGACTCTCGCTAATGCGACCGTTACCGAGATCGCAGCTGCGGGGTATTTTTCAATGGGGCAACTTTGTTCCCCTCACAGGAAAGAGCTTGGGAAGGCGGCCATGGTGCAAACACATATCCTCGGCTATCCGCGTATCGGAGCCAATCGCGAATTAAAGAAAGCGCAAGAAGCCTATTGGCGCGGTGATATACCCCAGCAGCAGTTGCTGCAAGTGGGCACAGAGATACGCCGTGGTAACTGGCAGGCCGAAAGTGAGGCCGGTTTGAGCCGTGTGGCTGTGGGAGATTTCGCCTGGTACGACCAGGTTCTGAATCACTCCCTGATGTTTGGTGTGGTCGGTCAGCGATTTAAAGAAGGAGCAGCAGACAACAAGCTGGACCAGTATTTCCGCTTGGCCCGTGGTCGCGCTCCATCGGGACAGCCGGTAGCGGCCAGTGCCATGACCAAGTGGTTTGATACCAACTATCACTACTTGGTCCCTGAACTCTCCAATGATCAGGCCTTCTCCCTGGATAGTGAGTGGTTACTTGACGAGGTGCGGGAAGCCCAATCCCTGGGCTACAAAGCCAAGCCGGTGGTTATCGGACCACTCACTTACCTGTGGCTGGGGCGAGGTGTGGATAGCCCTCTGGATTTAGTGCCAAAACTCCTGCCTTGCTATGCCGAGTTGCTGTCTCAGCTCGCTGACCTCGGAGTTGAATGGGTGCAGTTGGATGAACCCATACTAGGCCTGGATCTGCCGGATGAATGGCGTGGGGCTTTTGATAGCACCTACCAGCAGATTGCGGCAGTAGCCCCGGGGGTGAATACACTGCTGGCTACCTATTTCTCACCTTTGCGCGAGAATTTGGAGCTGGTATTTTCCCTCCCGGTGTCCGGGGTACATATTGACTGTGTACGCGCACCTGAAGAACTTGAAGCTGCGGCCCAGCTGGCAGGTAAGAACAAGGTTCTGTCTGCGGGTGTGATTAATGGGCGAAATGTGTGGCGAGCAGACCTCAACCGCTGGCAGGGCACTTTGCAGCCTTTGGCGAAACAGTTGGGAGATCGCCTGTGGCTATCAGCCAGTTGCTCCCTACTTCATAGCCCTGTGGATCTGGAAACGGAGATCAAGCTGCCCAGTGAGCAAAAACAGAAGCTTGCTTACAGCCGCCAGAAACTTCAGGAATTGGCTCAATTACAGCAGCTGCTCAATGAGGACACAGAGATCTCTGTCTCAGGTGGAGAGAGTGGTGTAGCCGAGGGCTCCATTGCTGATCAATTACTGGATACCTGGCGTCAACAGTGCTTTCAGGATCGCTCTTTAGTACAGGCCAAGCGTTGGAAATTACCACTGCTGCCCACCACCACAATAGGCTCATTCCCACAGACGGATCTTTTGCGCGGTGTGCGCCGCAAGTACCGCAATAGCGAAATTTCTGAAGCGGATTATTTAGAACATCTACGCGCTGAAATTGCCGAAGCTATCCGTCGTCAGGAAATACTCGGTCTGGATGTACTGGTGCATGGTGAGGCTGAGCGCAACGATATGGTGGAATATTTCGGGGAGCAACTGGATGGTTTTGTACACACCGGTAATGGCTGGGTGCAAAGTTATGGCTCTCGCTGTGTGAAACCCCCGATTATTTTTGGTGATATCTCCCGACCTAACGCTATGACAGTAGAGTGGAGCAGCTATGCCCAGAGCCTTACTAATAAGCCGGTAAAAGGTATGCTCACCGGCCCGGTCACAATTCTCAACTGGTCCTTCCCGAGGGAGGACATCCACCGCAGTGAGAGCTGTCTGCAAATTGCCAAGGCATTGCGGGAGGAGGTGCTGGATCTTGAGGCGGCCGGTATCGGGATTATCCAGATTGATGAACCGGCTTTGCGTGAGGGAGTTCCCCTTCGAGAGTCTGAGCACCAGGATTATTTTGCCTGGGCGGTAGGGTGTTTCCGCTACACCTGTAGCGAAGTAAAAGCGGAAACCCAGATCCACACTCATATGTGTTATAGCAATTTCAATGCAATTATGGATGCCATTGTTTCCCTTGATGCGGATGTAATTACTATTGAATCAGCTCGCTCCGATTTGCGCCTACTCAGCGCGTTTGCCGACAAGGCCGGTGGTTACCCCAATGAAATTGGACCTGGCATTTACGATATTCACTCACCCAATGTGCCGGAAAGGGGGGAGTTGGTAGAGCGACTTAAGAAAATTGCACAGGTGGTGCCGGTTGAGAGACTTTGGGTAAATCCAGACTGTGGCCTTAAAACCCGTAACTGGGCCGAAGTGGGTTCATCCTTGCTGAATATGGTAGAAGCGGCGCGCACTGTGCGCACAGAACTGGCCTAGTTAATTTATAAATGAAAAAACCGGCAATCATTTGGATCGCCGGTTTTTTCTTTTCTGTTTTTTCCGCTTCTGTTTTTTTCGCTTAGTCGGACTTGGTGGCTACTGTAGTAGTGTTATTTAATTCAAATGGCACTGAAGGGTGGAAAGGTTTAATACCCAAGGCTGTGTAAAGCTCATCCGGGCGATACATATTCTGCCCCTCGAGTACCAGTGCAGTGCGACGCAGCGCGGTAATATCCTCAAGGGGATTTCCCTCCAGTAAAACCAGGTCTGCATTTTTTCCCACTGCAATACTGCCAGTGTACTCGTCGGCCCCCATAACCTGCGCCGGTACCAGTGTAGCCGTGCGCAGTACATCAATATTGGGAATACCTGCTTTGGCATAGAGTTCGAGTTCGCGTAACAGGGTAAATCCGGGGATGCCATCGGAGCCCGCGACCATAGTGACCTTGTGCTCGTGTAGCTTGAGCATCATGGCCAGTAGGGCTTCCGCTGAAAGGTCGTAGTCATCCCGGTGTTCCGGCTTCACATTCAGTTCGGCCCCAACAAAAGCGCGCTGGATATTCACTGGAAGGTGGTCGGTAATATCGGCAAATTCAGGATCTACTTTGCCCGGCTGGCGCAGTAACATCGAGCTGAATACGGTGGTGGTTGCGTCTACGACAGTGCCTTTCTTGGCTAGCTTATCCAGGAAAGCAGCCACTTCTTTGCTATCCAGATCCAGCTCGTGAGCGTGTTCCCCGATTTCTGTAAAGCGAAGTCTTTTACGGGTATCTATCTTGCCCATAAAATTCAGGAACAGCATATTGATATGCTGAATTTCATCAAAGCCCGCGTCCACTGCTTCTTCAGCGGTCATAAATGCAGGAATATGACCGGACAAACGCATACCATTTTCGTGGATATGCTTGGCTAAGGGAGCGATCCACTCTGGCTCCATCGAGCTGTAAGTTTTAATTTGCTGATAGCCGCGATCGGCATACCACTCGACAATATCCTTGGCTTCTTCCAGGCTGTCCGCAGTCTTGCCCATTCGCATGGCATTTTCGCTTTCCCGGTCCATAAAGCCCGCACGGAAAAGGTCGCCGCCAATGATTTGCTCTGACTCAAACATCCCTTCAATACGCATGATACTTTCATGGGTATTACCGATGTCGCGAACATTGACAATGCCAGCGGCCATATTCAGAACACCATCGGTAGGGGATAAGTGGGCGTGCATATCCCAGAGGCCGGGGATCAGCGTATGGTTACGGGCATCAATGGTGGTTGCCCCGTTGGCTTTGATCGGTTTTTTACTGATTTTTGCGATCTTTCCATCTTTGATCAGCACATGGTGCTTTCTCTGCAGTTTGCCAGATTCAACATCAACCAGGTTGACGTTGCTGATCAGGATGGGTTGGGTTGATGTGTGGGTATGTTTCTTGGCAATACTTTGCAGGTACTGGTCTGCGGCTGCGACTTGCCGAGTTTTCAGTTCTTCGAGGTGAGATTTATCCCAGCCTTTGCGCAGGATGGCGAACCATCCCCCTTCGTCGGAGGCAAATAAATCCCCATTGTCATCATACCAGGCGAGATCTGGGGTAAAGCCCAGGCCGCTTACGCCGTAAAGGTGGACCGTTTTCTTTTTCTCGCCTTGTTGCAGGGTCACTTTATCAAGCTTATGGAGGCGTGCTTTTCCTTGCGGCAGTAAATCAATATTTTGATCTGCATCGGCAATCAGTGCTTTCACCAATTGCGCCTGTACGGCAAGGGTGCTGTTCTTGGGAATATAAAATTGGGCTTCGGAAGTTTTTGCGCTGCCATGTTCATCGGAACCTTTCCAGCGAGCGACACCATTTTCCAGGGAAAATTCTTCGCTGACTGGAGCACCAAATGGGCTGATCCCTTCAATGGATAATTGCTCGGGCATTGCCGCCTCACCGATAGTGAAGCTCTCCTTGAGGTTTAGGCGGCGGTTATTCCAGCCGAGCTTTAATTCACCAGATACCTTTGTTCCATCCTGGTGAATAACTTCAGAGCCAGCAATGCCCTCTTTATCGTAAAAAATATACTCGATTGATTTTGCATAAGCGCTATTGGCTGCGGCTAGAACTGTGGCTGCGATAAGCGTTGCCAGTGTTTTTTTTCTCATGAACCGTCCCTTTTCTTGTTGTAATACCGGTGATGGACTTTGGCTTTTTTTCGGTGAGGGGGCAAGCAGCTTAGGGGCGCAAGCGGCGAGAGGAAAAGCGGGAGCGGTAGGGCGTTCTTTAATGTTTTAACTTTCGGAGTAAGGTAAAGGTATTGCGAGAGCGCTTACTTGTAAGCACTCTCACAATATTGCTTTAGTCTATGAACTAAGGGGTGCGAGAAAGGTTTTCGTTGCCGGTTGCGTGTACGACAATATTGTCTTCAATACGCACGCCGCCGTAGGGGCGGAAGCTGTCGACCTTATCCCAGTTAACCTCGGCAGCGAGGTCTGAGTCTTTTAGCTCTCCCAATAGGCTATCGATAAAGTAGAGTCCAGGTTCGATGGTAAATACCTGGTTTTCCTCGATTGTTCGGCTGGTACGCAGGAACGGGTACTCGGCTGGTGGGGGTGTCGTGCCTCCATCGGGGCCGGCCTGGTGACCGCCGACATCGTGTACCTGGAGGCCGAGGAAGTGACCCAGGCCGTGTGGCAGGAAGGGGCGAGTTAAGCCGGATTCCACGGCATTCTCGGCAGAGGTTTTGATTATGCCAAATTGGGCCAGCAGCTCTCCCACGTTTAAGTGGCACTGGCGATGTAGTTCCGGGTAAGGCAGGCCAGGTTTGAGGCCGTCTACCAGCTGCAACTGCTTTTCATCCATAGCCGCTACCAGCTCTGCGAACTCATTATCGGCATAGGCGTAGGTGCGAGTGATATCAGAGCAGTAGCCATTGCAGTCAGCACCCGCATCGATCAGGAAGCTTTTCAGCTGCGGCTCAGGCAGGCGCTCAGTAGACAGGTGGGTGTAGTGCAGGATTGCGGCGTGTTCATTCAAGGCAACAATGTTGCCGTAAGGCATACGGTTCTCGCCCTGGCCAGCAGCGCCCAGGTAGGCCTGATTGATTTCAAATTCACTGGCGCCACTGCGGAAAGCCTGTTCGGCGGCGCGGTGCCCATTGACCGCAATACGGTTCGCTTCACGCAGGCAGGCGACCTCATAAGGCGTTTTATAAGCGCGGGCCCAGTGCAAGCGGTTGATCAGAAGCTCCGGATTTTCCTCCCCCAGTGACCAGCCTTGCAGCTTGTCGCTCTCACCGATAAAAGCGGCATTCTCTGGGCTCAGGAACGCCTGGGCATCGGCCGGCTTGCTCAGTAGCTCGATATCGTAGAAATCGCTCCAGAAGGTCTGGGGTGCCGGCGGTACATAGTGCCAAAAGTCTACTGGGCGGTAGAACAAAAGCTTTGGCTTTTGTCCGCGCTGATAGATAACCCAGCTGTGGGGGTTGTCGGTAATGGGAACCAGTGCCTTAAAGTGGGGATTCACCTTAAACGGGTAATAGTTATCGTCCAGGAACTGCACCCTGGGAGCGCCACTGAATACGTTGAGGGTATCAAACCCGCTCTGCTCGAGGATTTCGTCGTAGCGGCGGCACAGGGTGGCCATATGATCGGCGTAAAGGTTTTTATCCATGTTCTCCCCGGAATGGATCGCTGAATCGTAAAGTCGGCATAGTGTATAGTCTGGACTCTGGATATTTGGCCTGAAATTTGACCATGGAAAAGAAGATACTGCTGACCGACTGCCCCGATGATAAGGGGCTGATCGCAAAGATTACCAATATTTGCTACAAGCACCAGCTGAACATCATCAAGAATGATGAGTTCGTGGATCGGGTTGAGGGGCGCTTCTTTATGCGCACTGCCCTGGAGGGTATCTTTAACGATGCCACCTTCCTGGAAGATCTGGATATGACACTGCCCCAGGGCGCAGAGCGTCGCTTGGTATCCATAGAGCGGAAGAAACGCCTGGTGCTGATGGTTACCCGCGAGCCCCACTGCCTGGGGGATATCCTGATGAAGTGCTATTCCGGCGCTATGGATGTGGAGATCGCGGCTGTTATCGGCAATCACCCGGATCTGGAGGGGCTGGTACAGAAGTTTGATATTCCTTTCCACTGTATTTCTGCAGAGGGGATGGAGCGCGGAGCTCACGAGCAGCAAGTGGCCACCTTAGTGGATGAGTACAACCCGGATTATCTGGTGCTGGCCAAGTATATGCGCGTGCTGACCCCTGATTTTGTTGCTCGCTATAGTGGACGCATTATCAACATCCACCATTCTTTCCTGCCCGCATTTATCGGAGCCAAGCCCTATCAGCAGGCCTACGAGCGTGGAGTAAAAATTATTGGAGCCACAGCGCACTTTGTTACCGATGATCTGGATGAAGGGCCGATCATTGAACAGGATGTAATACATGTGGATCATGCCTATTCTGCAGAAACCATGGCGGATGCAGGTAGGGATGTTGAAAAATTGGTTTTGACTCGAGCTCTGCAACTAGTTTTGCAGGAGCGAGTGTTTATACACGGAAATAAAACAGTGGTATTTAAATAGAAACGCAGTAAACAATACTAACTTTGCGCTCGATGTAGTAAAGCAGGTTAGTGTTTAGAGAGGATTTTGAGTGAATAATAAAAATATTAGCAGTCTTCAGGCCCGCTTATTTATTGCCGCTGGCCTAGCGTTACCTATTTTTCTCAGTGCCTGTTCCAGTAACAAGCCGATTCCCGGAATGAAAGAGTTGTTTGTAACTAAGATTGCTCAAAACGGAGCTAAGCGTTTTACATTTACTCTTGAGAAGGATCGGCAGGATCTTCCTCCCCCAGTTTCAAACCAGCCTAGTTCTCAACGTCGAATGCAGCGGGATACTATCGGTTTGGGAGGCCGTTCAAGTGACCGAGTAGAGCGTTATTTAGATTGGGCTCTCGAGCAAAAGATGTTGGAAACCGGTTTCTGTGAGCGTGGCTATTTTGAAATTGAACGGGTTATTTCTGCAGATGGGGGTGAGGTGCGGGGAGAGTGCCGAGAAGGCGCTTTTTAGTGTCTTTTCTGCTTGCTAGACCTGTGCAGTAATTCAAGCCGATGTAAAAAGACAGGGGCTCTTTACCAGCTATTGCAGATAATAATAATGAAGTCTGAATCAATATTGGAAATGGTGTCTACCCAGCAGATTATTGCGGTTTTTGATTTAATATCAGATATTATTTTTTGGGTGAAAGATGATTCTGGTTACGTAGTACATTGTAACCGAGAGTTTATTGAGCATGTGGGATGCAGGTCCCTTAATCAGGTTGTGGGCCGCTCTGATATGGATTTTTCCCCCTCTTATCTCGCAAAAAACTATATGCGTGATGACCAAAGAGTGATGGAGGGTGAAACGATTACAGATCGACTGGAGTTAAATATAGGGAAAAGTGGGGAGTTGGTTTGGTTTACGACATCCAAGCGCCCACTAAAGAATTCCACTGGAAAAATTATTGGTACCTATGGCGTAGCTCGCGATCTTAATGAGACGGTCAAAACGCTCTCCAGAATGGATAAGCTGAAAAAGCCTGTTGAATATATTAAAAATAATTACAGTCAGCCGATTACTGTCGAACAGCTAGCAGAGGTAGCCAGTTTGTCTGTTAGCGCCCTTGAGAGGCGATTTAAAAAGTATTTGGAGAAAACTCCAATGCAGTTTGTCAGGGAGGTTAGGTTAGAGAACTCCCGTCGTATGCTGGTGGACACTCAGCGGCCAATTTCTGAAATCGCATACCGTGTCGGGTTTCCATCTCACAGTTACTTCAGTAGGCATTTCAAGACCATGTTTGGGCAGCTTCCCGCTATTTATAGAGAAGAAGTTCAGTCTCAACTTTGAATGCGATAGGCCATTCCTGAACTACTTAGAGATGGATAATCAATAGAATTTTTTTGTTGAAATGGTTTGGTGCTGGCTTTCTTCTCTTTAAAAATAGTTTATCTATTTGTTGAGTATCCTGTAAATCCATAATCGAATTTTGGCCTTTCATACCTTCTATTACCTTTCCCTTAGTGTCCTCCAAAATTCCAAACGCCGATTTTGTTCTATTCCTGTCTCAGTTTCTATTACCCCCCTATCCCGTTTTTTTCTTAGGGTTTTAGTGCTCAACAAGTGGACTGTCATTACGGGGTTTAGGGTCCCCTGACGGTTTCTCGCCCCTCTCCAATTTGGAGAGGGGCTCTTTTAAAAAACTTATAAGAAAAGAAAGTTGGGATACTATGAAAACAGTCAAGAATAATAGACAAACCACTCTCAAAATCTGGAGTCGGGAGATTAAGCAGAAATCGCTAGTCTCAGCTATTTCATTAGCCATTAGTAGCGTGGCGATTGCTGATGATATTTCTGAGAAAGACAAACCGATGGATCATATTGAGGTAATCGGAATTCTTGAGAGTAATACCAGAAACCTGGAAATTAAGCGGGATTCTAATGCTATTGTAGACGCGATAACCGCCGAGGATGTGGGCAAGTTCCCGGATAAGAATGTTGCAGACTCTCTTCAGCGCGTGCCAGGGATTACAATTACACGCAGTGGTGGAGAGGGTAGTCGAGTCAGTATTCGTGGCACCAGTGCCGAGTGGACTTTGACTCAATTAAATGGAAACTACATTGCAACCTCTGATGGAGAAGCGCCATCTCGAAGCTTTAATTACACTTTGCTGCCATCCAACATGATTAGCAAAGTAGAAGTTTACAAAAGCCCGGAAGCTAGAATTGATGAAGGAGGAATTGGCGGAACGGTTATTCTACACAGTCGTAAGCCTCTGGAAATGGATTCTGGTGAGGGTGTTATAACTACTGAAACTACTTACTCAGATACTAATGAGCAGTGGGAACCTCAATATAGTGCTTTTTACTCCTGGAAAAATGAGAGTGAAACCTTTGGTATCCTGGCTGGCTATACCAAGCAGGACAGAACCGTAACCTCAATTGAAAACTACGCGAGCCATTGGCGATTCCATTCAGATACAGTTGAAGGTGCTGAGCGTCCGGCGATTGTTGACCAGGAAACTGGTGAAGTTTACAACAATGTTTGGGCGCCCAGAGCTATGGGTATTGGCAATCATGAGCAGGATAGGGCCAGGGATGGTTATCAAATTACCACTCAATGGCGGCCAACTGAGCGCTTGGAATTTTCTCTGAACTATTTCGGTTCCCAGTTAGGGTACGATACCCGTAGTCAGAATCTCACCTTAGCTGAATGGAATGATAACCATAACCCCTACTTTGGCGTTGAGCTGGAAGGGGATACCGTAGTTACCTATGGCAACGGTGATAACGGCTTGCTAAATGCTGATAACTGGGGCGATGCTGATGTCAATGGTGGTGTTGAGGTAGAGCGAGGTTTAATGTCTCCGCAATTGACCGGGCAGGATAGCTACGGTGAATCAGAATCTCATACATTCGACCTCGAAATTCTGTATGAAGGTGACTCTTACACAGCAGCAGTGAATATTGGGCGCAGCTCTGCAAAAGGAGGTGTCTCCGAAAGAATCATGGCAAATATGGATGCACGTTATGGTTCCGTAAATAGTTGGCTGTGGTCTATTGCCGACGGGGAACCTAGCTACGAAATCTCTACAGATCTCACCTCGGATCAGGAGGCCTATCCATACTATGACTGGTTTAGTTCTGACGCTACCCAAAATCGGGATAGGGAAGATTATTATCAGCTTGATCTGGGATTTGATACCAATTGGGGAATAGTTAACAAAATCTATGTTGGTACTAAATATCGGGATCATGAAGCTAAGTCCCTAAGAGATACTTTCCTGTGGGATGACGGTATTTCGGATAACGGTGGTTATCGTGGGTGGTTGTCGGGTACCGAATGGTTCCACAACCCGGATTTTCATCCAGACACTTCAATCTTACTTGGCGGCAGCGTAATCGATAATAGCGCAGGCGATACCGGGGCTATTAACTATCTGCCTTTTAATATAGATGCGCTTAAAGCCTACGTTAGTGATAATTTCACCCGGACTGTAGTTCCTGTCTTATCCGGTACCTATACCATCGAGGAGAAAATATTTTCACTTTACGCACAGGCCGATTTTGAATGGGAAGCCTTCCGGGGTAACTTTGGTGTCCGCTATGTTAATACCGACTTAACTACCTCGACGTACGATGACATCATTGGTCAAGAGACAGATATCACCAATGCAAATAACCGAAGTGCTGATAGTGAAAACTTCCTGCCAAGTTTGAATATTGCCTGGGATCTAACTGATGACCTTGTAATACGATTTGCTGCAGCAAAAACCATGTCTCGAGTTAGTTATGCTGATTTGGGGCAGGCTGAGTCTTATGGCCCCCCTGTAAATATTAACTCGCCGGATTCTTGGACCGGCCGTGGGACTGGCACTTCAGCAAATACTGGGCTAGAAGCGATGCTCTCCAATCAATTCGACCTGGGAATTGAATGGTATTACTTTGATGCTTCCGCACTTGGGGCAACATTATTTAGTAAGGATATCAGCAACCTTCCTATAACCACAACTGAAGTTGTATTACGTGAGCACAGTTGCTGCAATGGTCTCATCGAAGTGGATATGACCACAAAAACGGGTGGTGCTGAGGCAACTTCAAGAGGCGTTGAGCTGTTTGCACAACACGCGTTCGAAAGTGGTTTTGGTGTAATGGCAAATTATACCTACACCGACACCAGTACTTCAGGGGTGTTTGTTAATGGTGAAGAAACGGAGGCAGAAATTCCTGGAACGGCTAAGCACCAGTACAACCTTTCCGGTTATTATGAAAATGATTTGTACAGTGTGCGAGCATCTTATAACTGGAAAGATGATCGAGCTGGGGGACTTCACCAAGGGTATAATTTATACGATAAAGCTTATGGGCAGCTTGATCTTAATGCCAGCTTTACCTTCAATGAAAACCTAAATTTCACGGCATCTATCATTAATTTAACGGAGGAAAAGGCAGAGGGGTTCTGGAAGCAGGAAAACAGAATGACTTATTATAATTACTCTGGGCGCCGACTATATATTGGTGCAAACTATAAATTCTAATACCTCGTTGATCGTAGTATTGGGTGTAGAGTGTAAGCTCTACACCATTTTTTTTGACTATCGATATTAGATTATAGAATTCACATAACTACATAATAAAAAATGAGTATAAACATGAAACAATCGACACGTAGAGCAATGCAGGCTGCTTGTGCCACCATTCTATTTCAGACTGGTGCATACGCAGATATTGAAGTGGTCAATTCGGATGACTGTCCCTCGGATACTACAACAGTAAGCTATTCTGAAGCGCTTAATTATCCTAATGAATTTTGTGATCTTCTCAATGATGGTGATTTGGTTGGTTTATCAGAAGGGTCTTCAATAGAACATCTGGGAAATAATTGCCAATTGACGAGTAATGAAAGTCGCCAATTATCCATGACATTATGTAAATCCGAACCTTCAGCGCCTCATGTTGTTAGTGGAAGCAGCTGTGCATCTGATGCAAGCCCGGTCACCTATCTTGAGGCTCAAATCTATAAGGATGAGCTGTGTTCCGTCCTGGGGAACTGGGAAATTGCAAATCTTGCCGATAATGCCTCCATGGATGGCAGCGGGTATGGGTGTGGTTCACGTAAGAATGAAATCCGTGAGCTGGGCTCAACTCTGTGTAAATCTGATACTCCTCAGGAAAGTGTGTCAGCGCCTAAAGTTGCTTACGTAGAAGTTAATAGTAATAACCTGGGCAATGCAGGCTGCTTTACAGAGAGCGATGGCAGCCAGTTGTTTGATATAGCTGTGATCTTCGCGGCAAATATTAATTACGATGGTCAGAAAGCTGTACTGCATTTTAATGACCAAGTGTCAGACTTGCTCAATAACAATTTGAGTACAGTACAAGACTTGCAAGACAGGGGTACGAAAGTGGTGCTCAGTGTTCTCGGAAATCACCAAAATGCAGGTTGGTCTTGTTTTGCCGATGAGCAATCTGCTGATGACTTTGCTCAGCAGTTGAAAGATGCAGTGGATCATTATGGTCTGGATGGTATTGATATTGATGATGAGTACTCACAGTGCAGCCAAACCTATTCTGATTCCCTGGTAAAAGTGACTAGTGCATTGCGAGAGAAAATGCCGAATAAAATCATTTCCAAAGCACTCTGGAGTGATACCGATGCTTTTCAGGCTGAATGGAATGGCAAGAAACTGGGCGATCAACTAACTTATGGCTGGGAGATGAGCTATTGGTTGGGCTCAAGCTGCACTTCACGAGTTCAGAAGTACTTAAACTTGGGGGTCGATAGATCCAAATTGGGTGTTGGCGCTTCTACTGTGTTGAATGGCGCTTCCGCTGCAAGTGCATTAGCTTCCTGTAATGAAAATAATAACCTGGGTGGCGGCACTATGATATTTAATGTAACTAAAGATTCTAGCAGTTACCTTTCTACAATATGGCCAGGTACTTCAGCGCTTCCTAATTGCCTTAAGTAGTTCAAAAATATTGATAGTTATGATTTAGTTAATTTTCTTTAGTAAATCTATTTCGGAGTGGGTAGTAAACACTCCGAAATACAATCCTTATACTCGGTTCCTAAGGAGTGATTTCTGGTTCTTACCGGATGCACCTATACTATTCCTAAATAAAGCCCTTTTTAAAGAAGGCCTCATTGGGGTGTGGCTTTTTCTTTGCCATTGCTTCCATATGACCTTTCTGTTCTGCTTTCGCTTGGTTTTTCTTTTTCCTACAGGGACGACAACGAATCGTAGAGGTCTCAAAGTCTCCCTTGGCGATTTCATACCACCATTTTTGTTGCTTTGCCGTCCATACTTCATCTGAGCCACAATCTTTACATTGAAATTCTCGATCCAAGTAGTAGAGAAGAGTGTCAATGTAGTAAGAGTGGTGCACAATTGCTGCCCTATCTACCGCAATGGCCCAGTCGGGAATGGGGCCACTGAACTGATCAAGGATCTTGCCTCTATTTAACTTCTCTATTCTTTTTCTTCGAGCTTGCTTAATTTCGGTTCTTCTTTGTTTGCCGCTTTTCATTGGGTGTTCCTTACCATTGATTGAGATGAAAAGGGGAAAGCTTTGCGGGTGGTGCGAAGGTTAAATAGGCCTAATAAAAACGAAAAAGCGGGCATAAAGCCCGCTTTTAATCCTTCCTGAGAGTGTCTGATTTTACTCTGCGTAGCTCTCAATCGGAGGGCAGGAGCAGATCAGGTTGCGGTCGCCGTATACGTTGTCGATACGGTTAGCAGCGGGCCACACCTTGTGCTCTTTTAACCACGCCGCTGGGCGCGCAGCGATATCGCGGGAGTAGCTGTGGGTCCACCCTTCGCTCATCACGTCTTCGAGAGTGTGAGGGGCGTTGTGCAGCGGATTGTCCTCTGGGGTGTATTTTCCGCTGGTGACATCTTCCACTTCCTGGCGAATTGTTGCCATTGCTTCGATAAAGCGATCCAGTTCACCCTTGGATTCGCTTTCGGTAGGCTCGATCATCAGGGTGCCGGCTACCGGGAAGGACATAGTGGGGGAGTGGAAGCCAAAGTCCATCAGACGCTTGGCGATATCCTCTTCAGTGATGCCGCTGGCTTCCTTGAGTGGGCGCAGGTCAACCAAGCACTCGTGGGCAACAAAGCCATTGGTGCCGGTGTAGAGCAGGGAGTAGTATTCACCCAGTTTCTTGGCTACGTAATTGGCGTTCAGGATCGCCATCTCGGTAGCCTGCTTCATACCCTGCTTACCCATCATACGGATATACATCCAACTGATCGGCAGGATGCTGGCGGAGCCCCAGGGAGCAGCGGAGATGGTGCCGTTATCCAGATTGGTTTCCGGTACTTCAGTCACCGGGTGGGCCGCCAGGTAGGGCTTCAGGTGTTCGCCAACAGCGATCGGGCCCATGCCGGGGCCGCCGCCACCGTGAGGAATACAGAAAGTTTTGTGCAGGTTCAGGTGGGATACGTCACCACCGAACTGGCCCGGAGCTGCGACGCCAATCAGGGCGTTCATGTTGGCACCATCGATATAAACCTGGCCGCCAGCCTGGTGAACCAGATCGCAAACTTCGCGGATACCCTCCTCGAACACCCCGTGGGTGGACGGGTAGGTGACCATCAGTGCGGCAACGCGGTCGCCGTGCTCTTCGATTTTGGCTTTCAGGTCTTCGATATCCACATTGCCTTTATCATCACAGGCAACCACTACCACTTTCATGCTCACCATCATGGCGGAAGCCGGGTTGGTGCCGTGGGCAGAGGCGGGAATCAGGCAGATGTCGCGTTGGGTTTCGCCCTTCGCTTCGAAGTACTTCTTGATAGCAACCAGGCCTGCGTATTCACCCTGGGAACCGGCGTTGGGCTGCAGGCTCACCGCATCGTAACCGGTGCAGGCGGACAGCATTTGCTGTAGCTGGCGGAACATTTCCGCGTAGCCTTCCGCTTGATCTACTGGTGCGAAGGGGTGCAGCTTGCCGAACTCGGGCCAAGTGACCGGGATCATCTCCGCAGTGGCGTTCAGCTTCATGGTGCAGGAGCCCAGGGGAATCATAGAGTGATTCAGGGCGATATCCTTGGCTTCCAGAGACTTGAGATAGCGCAGCATCTCGGTCTCGGAGTGGTAAGTGTTGAACACCGGGTGAGTTAGGAATTCAGTATCGCGCACCAGGGAGGCGGGTACACCCAGAGAGCCCTTGCTGGCAATTTCGCTGTCCAGAGTATGCAGATCGATGCTGTGTTCGGTGCCGATAAAGGCATTGATCAGGTCGGACACATCTTGCAGGGTGGCGGTCTCACTCAGGCTCACACCCAGGGCGTCCTCACCAATTTTACGCAGGTTGATCTCAGCGGCCAGGGCGCGCTGGTAAATCTCTTCCTGCTTGGCGCCAACGGTGACATTCAGGGTATCGAACCAGCTATCGTGGGCCAGATTGAAGCCTTCCTGCTGCAGGGCGGAAGCGAGAATATCTGCCAGGCGCTGGATGCGGGCAGCGATGGTTTTCAGGCCTTCAGGGCCGTGGTAAATCGCATAGAAAGCGCTCATTACCGCCAACAGCACCTGGGAAGTACAGATGTTGGAGTTGGCTTTCTCGCGGCGAATATGTTGTTCGCGGGTCTGCATAGCCATGCGCAGGGCACGCTTGCCTTTGCTGTCGACGGAAACACCGATAATACGACCCGGTGCGGAGCGTTTGTAAGCTTCGCGGAAGGCGAAGAAACCGGCGTGGGGACCACCGTAGCCCATGGGGATGCCGAAGCGTTGGTTACAGCCAACAACCACGTCTGCGCCCATATCACCCGGTGCTCGGAGGGCTACCAGGCTCATCAGATCAGCGGCCACGGTTACCAGGGCGTTGGCTTCGTGTACTTTGGCAATAATGTCAGTTAGGTCACGTACGCGGCCGGTGCTGCCGGGGTATTGCAGCAGGGCACCGAACAGCTCGGCGGGGATATCTTTTTCCACATCGCCTACAACTACTTCGAAGCCGAAGTGCTCGGCGCGGGTCTTAACTACGGCGATGGTTTGCGGGTGGCAGTCCTGGTCTACAAAGTAGGCGTTGGATTTGTTGCGTTTGACCTGGCGCTTACACATGGCCATGGCTTCAGCTGCTGCGGTACCTTCATCCAGCATGGAGGCGTTGGCCAATTCCATACCGGTGAGGTCCATAATCATCTGCTGGAAGTTCAGCAGGCCTTCCAGGCGGCCCTGGGCAATTTCCGGTTGGTAAGGGGTATAGGCGGTGTACCAACCCGGATTCTCCAGCACGTTGCGCAGGATCACATTGGGGGTCATGGTGTCGTGGTAACCCATACCAATAAAGGTACGGTAGATCTTGTTGCGCGCCGCGATATCTTTCAGCTCTGCGAGGGCCTCAACTTCATTGATCGCGTCGGCCAGATCCAGCTCATCGGTCTTGCGAATGGCTTCGGGCACGGTTTTCTCGATCAGCTCTTCGAGGCTGGCAACTCCGAGGGTTTCCAGCATGGCCTCTACCTGTTTGGCATCGGGGCCGATATGGCGATGGATAAAGGCGTCGTGTTGTTCCAACTGCTGCAGCGATGGTTGGGTCATAAACTTCGTTCCTGTAGTCGCAGGGAGTCGTCGCGGTGCGCTCGCGGTTAAAAATAGCACCTGGCCTCAGTACCGCTTTTCCTGTGGAAAGCCTCGGGCCTCCGCGTTGCGGATAGGCGAGGGTAACGCTTGGGAAAATCGGTTTGCAGGCAGCCCCAGTGTCGCAATACGAAACCAAAGGGGAAGCCGGGCCATAGCGGCAGGCGCGCATCTTAGCAACCGGGGCGAGTAGGGGCAATCTGCGGGATTTGAGCGAGGAAACTGCTAAATTTGGGCTCAAAAAGTGGGTTAAATCCTGTGATATTTTGGCTGGGACGATTTTGTTCTACACAGGATGGAGTGGATTTGACGAAAGGTGTCATCTGAGAGTTTAGATGGCCTCGAAAGTGGAACAGGTTGGCTATAGACGCTTTGATAGGTTTAGGAACCCTCTGAAAAGTCCACAAGAGCAATACAGAGTAGTCAAAAGGTTCCTATGCACTAACAATCTCTTTGTTAACGCTGTTTAGCTCGACACTTAGCTCCCTTCCGCGCCGCATTAAAACGATCACGCAGGCGCTCAATCATCGCAGTACGGGCGGCATCGTGGTTGATACCCATAACCACATATACTGGCAAGCCCTCGCCATTTTCAGCAAGGGTGGTTTTCCCCACAGTTGGGTCGAAGGTGATGGGATCATAAGGAGTCATACTGTCAGCCAGTCCGGCATTTAACTGGTCTACTTCGATAAATCCGGGTACCAAATCCATATCTAAAGTTTCAGGCTCCAACAGTACCAAGGCAGCAACAATGTCCCACAGGCGAATAACGGCATCCATGGCGAAGTCACCATTACCTTGGAAATCCCCACCCTCAAATTCACGAATGGAACTGAGGAGTTGGGAGGTGTAGCAGGCTTCCGGAGTTGCGCGGCGCTCTGCGAGGGCTTCGATGGTGCTGCCTTGTACTTTGGCCATATCGGTTGAGTTGGTCGGAACCAGATAGGTTTCAATATTATTTTCACTCAGGGCGTCGAAGGCCCATTGTGCGCTCAGTGGATCGAGCAGAATATTGAATTCCTGATGGGTACTGAAGTCGCTGTCACAGCCGAAGCTGGGGTGGGAGAAAATATTGCCGCCCAGATTTCTAGATTTATCGCCAAAGCAGGCTGCTTCGTGATTCTGGGTAAACGGCTCATAATTCTCAAAGCCACCACCCATCATAATAACGCGGTCAATTTTAGCCAGCTGCTCTTCGTTGGCTTTGCCAAGTACCCGGGCCAGGGTGGTGAGTTTGCCGGTATTGAAAACTACTGGGCGTTGCTCCAGGTTATCCATCGTTTCCAGGATAATGTCTTCGGCCAGCTCAAAATTGAAGGAGACACCATTGTTACCTTGGTAGCGGTAGTGCTCCTGTTTTGCGCGCGGGATTAGGTGGTCAGTTCCATACAAGGTGGAGCCGTTGTCACGCCAGGGGCCGGGTACATACTGGCCGTAGAGGTTGATACCCATGGCGTTGCGGCGCTCCAGGTTCCAGGTACCGGTGGAGAAATCGGAGGAGTTGGGTAGTTGATAGTCTTCTCTGCCGAGAACGGCCTTATCGTCATTTACCGGAGATACTGAAGCTTTGCCGTTTGCGCCGTAGGCGACTTCTTCTGTGGCAAAATAGGCTCCGCGAATAACCTGGGTATCGTTATTTCCCAGCCATTCGAGGATGTTGTAAACAGTGTTGGCCCCGTGCGCTACGGTATTGAAAGAGTCCTCAACGACAGCCAGCTCCAGGGTATAGCGTGGGTCTTTGGCGATTAGCATCAGTGCTACGGCATCATCAAAGTTATTGAAGTCGCCAATCCAGATAATGGGTTGGGCGTTTTCAGTCTTGATGGCCTGGTGTGGTTTCTTGCTGTGAGGTCCGCTATCCGCGTTGCAAGAAGCCAATGTAGTTAGGCTGCCCAGTACCAGAGCTCCTGCAGAGAACCAGTGTTTTAATTTCATTTATCCTTCCCTAAATATTCGAGTGGTTTTACTCGGCAATCCAATAGCTCTTCCCTGATCTACTCGATTGCCACCTTGTAGCACCATTTGTTGTATGAGTTAACGGTATTACACAGGTGTGAGCCGGAACATGGCCGGCAGCGATACTTCCCTGTAGCGCTTTGTCTGAAAGCTATTTAAATCAGCCTTCAATAAATGGCTTTAAATTTCGTAATAGCTGTTGCTCCAGGGGTTCGCTACTGTTAATCCCCATATCTGTCAGTTTTGATTTATCCAACTGGCAATTGTAAGGGCGTGTCACTGTGAAATTGGGTTCACTATCAGCGCTCAGGTGTGCAGTATTCAGGTTACAAGCCTTGGCGATAATGTGTGCGAGCTCGTAGCGTGTGCAGGCCGTATCGCCACTCCACTGGTAAATGCCTTCAAAATTGATGCCACTACGGATTTTTAGCAGGCATTGCTCCAATACTTCAGCCACTTCCTCAACACTGGTGGGAAAACGAATAGCCCAGTGATCCAACGTGACTGGCTTTTGCTCGCGCAAAGTATCCAGTAGGGCGGTGATACCGGATTCCTCCAGATAGGCAACGGGCCCGAATAACCAGGGCAACCTCAATACCCAGTGGTTTCCGTTATTCAGTACGGCCTCTTCCCCTGCCAATTTACTGCGGCCATAGAAGTTAACCGGGTTGGGATTGTCATCAGCTTTGTAGGGCGGAGTGCTGCCATCAAAAACATAGTCGGTGCTGATATACACTAATTGTGTATCATTTTCGTTACAGTATTTCGCCAGGAATTCCGTGCTGCTGACATTGAGCTGCCAGGCGGTGTCGGGGCTGTCGGCGCAGCGATCAGGCCAGCGCTCGGCGGCGCAGTGAATGACAATATCGGGATTAACCTGTTGCAGGCAGGTCTTCACCGCTTCGCTATCGGACAAGTCCAGGCGAATTAAATTTTCTCCCGCGCGGGAAAAGGCGGTTCCGGTAACAGAAAAAATCGGATTGCTGGAAAGCTGTTTAAATACACTGCGCCCCAATAGGCCGGAGGCGCCGGTAATCAGTATTTTCACGGGTGATTTCCTTTTGTCAGGCTGGCGGGAAACGTGTGGCCTGAGTGGGATAAAAGATGGCGCAGGATGGTTGGGTAGGCCACAACTGAAGGCGGCCTACCCGGATGCTGCCCGGTTTGCCTATCTGAAAAGTTACAGAAGGTGATACCGGGCTGAAGCAATTTACATCTGCTCCATCACTTCAATGCCAAGCAGATCGAGGCCAGTAGCGATAGTGCTGGCCACTAGATTACATAATTGCAGGCGGCTGTGCTTCTGCTGTTCACTTACGCCTTCTTTCAATACTGGGCAGGCTTCGTAGAAGCTCATATAGGCGCTGGCCAGTTCGTACAAGTAGGTGCAGAGTACGTGCGGGAAGGTATCTTTGGCTACCTGGTCCAGTACTTCGCCAAATTGGCTTAGTTTAATTGCCAGGGCGCGTTCCTGTGGGCTTTCCAGTTGGATATCGCCCTTGAGCTCGCTCGGCTCAATACCGGCTTTACGGAAAATACTGCGTACGCGGGTGTAAGCATACTGTAGGTAGGGGGCGGTATTGCCCTCAAAGCTCAGCATGGATTCCCAGCTGAAGATATAATCGTTAGTGCGGGTCTTGCTTAGGTCCGCATATTTCACCGCACCGATGCCCACCTTGCGCGCAATTTCTGCACAGGTTTTTGCATCCAGCTCCGGGTTTTTCTCAGCCACCAGTTTCTCTGCACGCTCTACTGCTTCATCCAGGAGGGCTGCCAGTTTTACGGTGCCGCCGGTGCGGGTCTTAAATGGTTTACCGTCGTCGCCCATCATGGTGCCAAAAGCGCAATGCTCAAGAGAAACCGACTCCGGCAGGAAGCTCGCTTTGCGTGAGGCGACAAAGGCCTGCTGTAGGTGCAGGGACTGGCGAGCATCAACAACATATAGGATACGGTCGGCACTGAGTTGGTTGGCACGGTAGCGGATAGCGGCAAGGTCGGTGGTGGCATACAGGTAGCCGCCGCCTTTCTTCTGGATAATCATCGGGCTGGGGTTGCCTTCCTTATCGGCCATCTCTTCCAGGAAAACAACGATCGCGCCCTGGTCTTCAACAGCGATTCCATTATCCAAGAGCTCTTTTACCAGCACCGGCAGATCATCGTTGTACTGGCTTTCAGCGTAAACGTCTTCCTGTTTGAGGGTGACATTCAGCTTGGAGTAGATTTCTTCGCAGTGGCTGATAGAGATATCAATAAACTGCTTCCACAGTTTCAGGCACTGCTCATCTCCGCCTTGCAGTTTTACAACGTATTCACGGGCGCGATCGGCAAAGCCTTCTTCGTCATCAAAGCGAACCTTGGCTTCGCGGTAGAAGACTTCCAGATCGGCCAGTGCCACTTCTGCATCACTGTCTGCCAGCTTGTCGGAAAGGTGTGCCAGCAACATGCCGAATTGGGTGCCCCAGTCGCCCATATGATTTTGGCGAACTACTTTGTGACCTTGGAACTCCAACAGTCGTGCCAGGGCATCACCGATAATGGTGGTGCGCAGGTGGCCTACGTGCATTTCCTTGGCCAGGTTGGGATGGGAATAGTCGATGACTACGGTCTTGGGCTCTTCAACCGAGGCGATATTCAGGCGCTTGTCGCCTTGGGCGGCCAATAGCTGCTGGCTCAGCCACTGTTCGCTCAAGTGAATATTCAAGAAACCGGGGCCTGCGATCTCGACCTTTTCGATCATATCGCCCTTATCCAGCTGCTCAAGGATCTTGCCAGCCAGCTCGCGCGGGTTGGTGCCCATACGCTTGGCAGCGCCCATAGCGCCATTGGCCTGGTAGTCGCCAAATCCGGCTTTCTTCGCAGGTGCCACAATCGGGCCGCATTCTTCGGGGATACCGGCGGCGAGCATGGCGGCCTGGAATTTGTCGGTGAGGAGCTGGCGAATATTCATAGAGTGAAGTGCTGTTTTAAATTCGTGGAAACGCCGAATTTTAATGGGCGGTGGCGGCTTTGCAACCAGCGTTGGCAAAGGAGTTGGTCCGGAGTGCTCGAAATCTCGACTTGGGTGTCCAGACGAGGAGGTTCTCGGTGGTATGATGCCGCCAAATTATGGAGGTACCGTGAGTTCTACCACACTTTATTGGCACGATTATGAAACCTGGGGTACAGACCCGGGTGCCGACAAGCCGGCGCAGTTTGCCGGTATCAGGACCGACGAAGAACTGAATATCGTCGGCGAGCCATTGATGATTTACTGTCGCCCTTCAGTGGATTGCCTGCCACAGCCGATGGCGAGCCTGGTGACTGGCATTAGCCCGCAGAAAGCCCTGGCCAATGGAGTGCCGGAAATAGAGTTTATCCAGCGCATCCTCGCCGAACTGGGTGCGCCGGGCACCTGTGGGGTGGGCTACAACAGTTTGCGTTTTGATGACGAGGTAACTCGCTACACCCTTTATCGCAATCTGCTCGATCCCTATGAACGGGAATGGCGCTCCGGCAACAGCCGTTGGGACATTATTGACATGGTGCGCCTCACCTACGCCCTGCGCCCAGAGGGAATCCAGTGGCCCACCCGTGAGGACGGTGCGCCGTCCTTCCGCCTGGAAGAATTGACCGCTGCCAATGGGATCTCCCATGAGGGCGCCCACGATGCGCTGTCAGATGTGCACGCCACCATTGATATGGCGAGGCTGATCCGCAAACAGCAACCAAAGCTGTACGACTATGTGTTCCGCCTGCGCCGCAAGCAAGAGGCCGCCAAGATGATCGATATGCGCGAGCGTCGTCCGCTATTGCATATTTCCGGCAAGGTCTCTGCTAATCATGGTCACTTGACCTATGTGATGCCCTTGGCCAGTCACCCGGTTAATCGCAATGCGGTTATTGTTGCCAACCTGGCGATGGACCCCGAGCCGTTACTCAGCCTGGATGCAGACACTCTGCGAGAGCGCCTATACACCTCTCGCGACAAGCTGGGTGAGGGCGAGTTGCCGGTAGGGCTGAAACTGGTGCATTTGAACAAGTGCCCGGTATTGGCGCCCGCAAATATGCTGGATGACAAGCGCGCCGCAGAGCTGGGTATCGATCGCACAACCTGTGAGGCGAACTGGCAGAAGCTCAAAGATATCGATTTGACAGAAAAGCTGCACAACGTATTCCTGGATCGGGAATTCCCTGAGAGAGATGTGGAAGCGGACCTTTATGGTGGATTCCTCAGCGACTCTGACCGCGATATCTGCCGTGAACTGCACCGTGGACTGGCGGCCCGAGGTCCGGAAGCTTTGGCGGGTGAAGTGCCTTTCACCGATAAGCGCCTACCCGAGCTGCTATTCCGTATGCGGGCGCGCAATTTCCCCGAGACCCTGTCTGAGGAAGAGCACCAGCGCTGGCAGATCTGGTGTTTCCAGCGCTTAACTGACGCTACTGCCGGGGCCTCAATCACCCTGGAAGATTACTTCCGCCAGCTGTCTGAGCTGCGGGTTCAGCACCCGGAGCGCATCTCCCTGATTACAGAGCTGGAGAACTGGGGCGATAGCTTACTCGCCTAATGTGTCGAATCACGTCAGCGGCCGTTCTTCCTCTGGGCTCTTTCCTGGTGCCCGAGTAGAATGCCGCTCGCGAATACCCGGCGCCCACAAGGCGCAACCACTGGAGTAACCATGGACTTTATCGGAGCCAATATTCTGTCGGTCAGCCAATTTGAGCGCGCCGACATAGAGCGTGTATTTGATGTAGCTGACGCCATGACCCCCTATGCGCAGCGTGAAAAGGTAACGCGAGTATTGGAAGGGGCGATTCTCGGCAATATGTTTATGGAGCCGAGCACCCGTACTCGCCTGAGTTTTGGAGCCGCCTTTAATCTGTTGGGCGGTACTGTACGTGAAACGGTAGGAATTACTGCCAGCGCTATGGCAAAGGGCGAATCCCTTTACGACACCGCCCGAGTGCTATCGGGCTATAGCGACGTGATTTGTATGCGCCACCCAAAAGAAGGGTCGGTGGCTGAGTTTGCTGAAGCGAGTCGTGTGCCGGTGGTCAATGGCGGCGACGGCGCCAATGAACACCCCACCCAGGCACTGTTGGACCTCTACACCATTCGCAAGGAACTGGCTGCGCACGGTCGCACCCTGGATGATTTTCGTATCGCCATGATCGGCGACCTCAAGCACGGCCGCACGGTGCACTCCCTGTGCAAACTGCTGTGTTTGTTTGGCAAGGTGCAGATTACCCTGGTTTCTCCACCGGAACTGGCGATGCCGGAAATGATTGTGGAGATGCTGCGCGGGGCGGGGCACGAGGTGACGGTTACCGATCAGCTTGAATCCTCTATCTCCCATGTGGATATTGTTTACTCCACCCGTATCCAGGAAGAGCGTTTCGCCTCTCAGGAAGAGGCCAACCGCTACCGTGGGCGCTTCCGCCTGAATAAGGCTATTTTTACCCGCCACGCAGAGCCTAACACGGTAATTATGCACCCCCTGCCACGGGATTCACGGGCAGAGGCGAACGAACTGGATACCGACCTGAATGAACATCCGAGCTTGGCGATTTTCCGCCAGACCGACAATGGCTTGCTGGTGCGTATGGCTCTGTTTGCCATGTTGCTGGGTGTTGAGAATCAGGTAGATAAATATTCCCGCGATGTGAACTGGTATAGCCGACGCAATCGGGTATAAAACTACTCAACTGGGCGTAAATCCCGGTGGAAATAAACAAGGCCCCGGCTAATTCTGTTAATCTGATGGAATTAGCCGGGGTTTTTTGTTTCCGGTTTAGGGTGTCGTGAATGCTAAAGTGATTTTGCTTTTTCGCTGTGGCACTCAATATCCAAATATTGGCGTTGAGCCAGATGTCGCATCAGGGATGGATGCATGTCGAAGCAGATTTCGCCCATTTTGTTCTTTCGCAGCCTGGTTTTCCTGGCGCTGCTGCTCAGCCTTTTTGTGTACAAAAGTGCCGCCCAGGAAGAGCCCTTTCCCCATGTAGCCATACTCAAAATTGATGGGGCCATAGGTCCCGCGACGACTGATTATTTCAAGCGGGCTACGCAGGAGGCTGTGGACCAGGGCGCAGAGTTGGTGATTCTGCATCTGGATACCCCTGGGGGGTTGGATGCGGCTTCGCGGGATATCATCCAACATATCCTTGCGTCTCCTATCCCTATTGCCACCTACGTTTACCCCTCCGGCGCGCGCGCTGCCAGTGCGGGAACTTATATTCTCTATGCCAGCCAGATCGCCGCTATGGCTCCTGCTACCACCTTGGGAGCGGCTACGCCAGTGCAGATTGGCGGACCTCAGGGCACACCTATGCCGGGAGGAAAGCAGGAGGAAGAGAAAAAAGAAAAGGCGGAAGACGGAGAGGATGAAGAAAAAGAAAAACCGCTTGCGGGAACGGCCATGGAGCGCAAAGTCGTTAATGACTCTGTCGCGTTTATCCGAGGGTTGGCACAGCGCCATGGGCGCAATGCAGACTGGGCGGAAAAAGCTGTACGCGAAGCAGCGACCCTGACAGCTCCGGAAGCGTTAAAAATGAATGTTATCGATATTGTTGCGGATAATGATGACGATTTATTGCGCCAGGTTGCCGGTCGAAAAGTATTACTCGATACCGGTGATTATACGATTCCGGAAAATATTGCCGAGTTGCAAAGTGAAAGTTACGAGCCGGATTGGCGCAATGAATTACTGGCCCTGATTACCAATCCTCAAGTGGCCTATATTTTGTTATTGGTGGGTATTTATGGGCTTATTTTTGAGGGTTATAGCCCCGGTGCTTTTGTTCCCGGGATTGTTGGTGTTATCTGCCTGCTTCTGGCATTTTATGCCTTGCAAGTTTTACCGATTAATTACGCTGGTCTTGCATTAATTATTGTTGGCGCATTGCTGATTGTGGCAGAGGTTTTCATGCCGAGTTTTGGTGCCCTGGGGATCGGCGGAATTGTTGCATTGGTGATTGGCTCTGTAATGCTTATTGATAGTGATGTGCCGGGAATGCAGGTTTCCAAACAGCTGATTGGGGCTATTGCCGGTGTAAGTGGTGTTTTTTTATTGATGTTGTTGACCGCTGTTGGACGCAGTTTACGCCAGCCGAAAGTCCCGGCAGACCAGGCTTTTGTGGGTCGCTCTGCGGTGGTAAGCGAAGTTAAGGACGCAGAGATCTTGGTGCATCTCGATGGAGAGATTTGGCAGGCGACCTGTAACCAGCCTCTGAAGGTGGGTCAGAAAGTTAGAGTAGTGGCCCAACACGGCATGGTTTTACGGGTAGAGGTGGAATAGGTAGGGCAATCAATTGAGCTAATGACAGCGCTCAACAGTTAAGGTGGGATTAAGGAGAGTCCAATGATGCTCAGTTATTTTTTTGGGATACTGGTAGTCGCACTCATACTGCTACTGATGTATGCCATTCGTATTTTGCGGGAGTATGAGCGCGCAGTGGTATTTTTCCTGGGGCGTTTCCAAACAGTGAAAGGGCCAGGACTGATTATAATCATTCCCATTGTTCAAACTATGGAGCGCGTGGATCTGCGCACTGTGGTGATGGACGTACCCACCCAGGATGTTATCAGCAGGGATAATGTCTCAGTAAAAGTCAACGCAGTGGTTTATTACCGGGTAATTAATCCACAGTCTGCAATTATTAATGTGGAATTTTATCACGAGGCTGTAAGCCAGTTAGCGCAAACTACATTGCGTTCGGTACTGGGTAAGCACGAGCTGGATGAGATGTTATGTGAGCGAGACAAGCTAAATGTAGATATCCAAAAAATACTCGATGAGCAAACAGATGCCTGGGGTGTAAAAGTTACTAATGTAGAGATTAAGCATATCGATCTTGATGAAAGTATGGTGCGGGCTATCGCACAGCAGGCAGAGGCGGAGCGCGCGCGGCGGGCTAAAGTTATACACGCAGAGGGGGAGGCGCAGGCGGCTTTAAAGCTGACTGAGGCAGCGAATCAATTATCGAAAAATGCCAACGCGATTACTTTGCGCTATATGCAAACCATGATTGATATTGCCGGCGCAAATAACAGCTCTACAATTGTATTTCCGTTGCCACTGGATCTAATTGAGCCAATGCTGAAGCGGGGCTCTGCATCCAGTTAACGATGTCCTTAACAAAGATCAAAAAAGGCCGCACTAATTAGTGCGGCCTTTTTTGTAGAGTTTAGAGCAGCTTTTTCATCAGGCTGCGGGTTGAACTATCCCAGTCATCCTGAGGAATTTCACCCTTGGCAGCCTTATGGATTTTTGAACTCAACTGCTTACCAAGTTCGACGCCCCACTGATCAAAGGGGTTGATCCCCAGCAGGCAGCCGCCAACGTAGACCTTGTGCTCGTACAGTGCCAGGAGCGAGCCCAGGTGGAAAGGATCTAACTTTTCCAGGATCAGGGTGTTGCTGGAGCGATTACCAGGGATTACTTTATGTGGGGCTAGGGCGTGGGCCTCACGATGAGTGTGACCAGCTTCTTCCAGTTCCTGGCGGGCCTCATGCAGGCTTTTGCCTCGCAGTAGCGCCTGGCTCTGGCTAATACAACAGGCCTGCAGCCAGCGGTGCTGTTCGAGGAGTTTAGACGTCGGTTCCTTGACTGCGATAAAGTCTGCTGGAATAAGGTCGGTTCCCTGGTGCAATAATTGGTGGAAAGAGTGTTGGCCATTCGTACCCTCACTGCCCCAGATAACGCTGCCACTGGGGTAGCCCAGCGCCTGCCCGTCCTTGTCGACACTTTTACCCAGGCTCTCCATATCCAGCTGCTGTAACCAGGCGGGGAATCGGGCCAGGCGCTGCGCGTAGGGCAGTACGACGTGGCTGGTCGTATGCCAGCACTGGCGGTACCAGAAGTGGGTCAACGCCATCAGTACGGGTAGATTGGATTCCAATGGAGTAGTGGCGAAGTGCTGGTCCATTGCATTGGCGCCTTGCAGAAGCTGTTCAAAAACTTCATAGCCACAAGCGAGAACAATAGGCAGGCCGATAGCAGACCAGAGTGAGTAGCGACCACCCACCCAATCCCACATTGGGAAAATGTTTTCAGGAGCAATTCCGAAATCCTGAGCAGCAGTAATATTACTGCTCACTGCAACAAAGTGTTTGGCCAACTGCGACTCATCGCAACCGGCAGATAACATCCAACGGCGTGCGGACAGCGCATTTTCACGGGTTTCCAAGGTGGAAAAGGACTTGGAAGCAATTACAAAAAGGGTTTCTTCCGCATCGATACCAGCCAAGGTGTCGCTAAGGTCTGCGCCATCGATATTTGCTACAAAGTGCACATCGATAGAGTCCTTGTGCCAAGGACTGAGGGCCTCTACCGCCACGCGTGGACCCAGGTCGGAACCACCGATACCGATATTCACGATATGGCGGATCGGCTTATCTGAGAAGCTGCGCCAGCTATGGTTGTGCACCGATTCGGCAAACTGTTTCATTTGCTCGCGGCAATCTTTTACCGCCCGCTCTTGTTCAGTTTTCGGTTGCCCCTGAAATCGCAGTGCGGTGTGCAGGGCAGGGCGGTGTTCGGTATTGTTGACAATGGCCCCGTTCACTAGCGCAGTAATTTGGTTGTTCAGACCCTGCTCTTCTGCATATTCCAACAGCAACTTAAGGGTGTCTTCACGCAAGTGGTTCTTACTGTAATCCAGATAGATTCCGGCTGCGTCTGAGCTGAACTTATCTGTCCTTTGGGGATCCGTTGCAAACAGCTCTCTCAAGGACCACTTATGTTGGTCAAAATGGGACTTCAACCGTGAGATTGCCGCTACACGGCTTAAAGCCAGGGTTTCACTAGTCATGGTATTCGGTTTGTTCTCTTCTGAGCCTTTTTATTGCCACTTGGCTAAAACGTACACAAATCAAATTTTATTTATTATTTCTGGGCGGCAATGCTAACGGCATTTTCTTTGCCGGGCCAGCGCCGCGGGCATCACAGTCTATTACAGGGAATGTTTCGAGATAAGGAACTGTGTGGGGAAAGACAAATGCCGCTCGTTAGAGCGGCATTTTGTGGTGATCCATACTAAATAAGGCTTTGTAAATCGGGTGTCTGTCAGCGGTGATTTGGTCAAAACTTCATTTAGTATGAATCACCACGCTGTCGGGCAAGAAAAAGATTTTACTTGACCACCTTCATGCAGCGCACTCTGTCGGAAGCCATCCAGCAGTCGGCATCTGCAGGACAAGCCATGGATAGAGGAATTTGTTCAGCGCCGGGTGGGCAGTAAGCTGGAGGTGCCGGAGGGCTACAGCAACCTGCAAGAACCAGTGCACTGATAATTCCAATTAAGTACTTGGCTGGAGTGAAATTCATCCCCTAACTCCTTTCCGTTGATGTTAGCCATTAGCATAGCCAATAAAACGTCACCTGTTGGTCAGCTTTGTAAAATCTGTTCTACAAAGGTACCGCCTATTTGAGTGTAATAGGCGTTGGGTTTAAATGTCTGTCAATGATCAAGTTATGAAAAGAGGTGCGCCAATTTATTTTAAAAAACTACTTAAATAAGGGGTTTTTTAAAAAATGTGATTTGTGCTGACCGTTTTTTATGGTGAATTTCGGTTGTTTAATCTACGCGCTGAAACTGATCGCGCCAGTTTTGAGGCAGACTCTAAGAATTATTATTGTGGCTGACAATGCCGCTTGATGGATTGGGGAGTTTTTTTGCGATGCAAAGAAAATGGTTTCACGAGTAAGAGTTTTTTCTGTTAAAAATTCTTACTCGTGAAAGTAGCTTTAATGGGTGAGGGAGCACCAGCTGAGGCGTTATCTTTAGGCCTTCAGTGTGTCGGTTTGGGTCCGTGCAAAAAATTGCCAAAGGCTACTGCGAGACTTTCTTTTCTTGCCGGGTCACGGAGAGCACTCAATAGGGCGATTCGCACTTTCGGAATGAACATTAAATCGGAAAGCAGTAAGTTAAAAGTCTGCTGGTCAGCGGCATCGGCCAGCTTGCCAACCCACTGTGCGGCCAATTCTTGTCCTTCCAAATCTTGGACGCAGCGACTGCCTATTGCGGCCAGGACTTCTTTATTCCGGTTGCTGGCATCTTCAGCCAAAAGTGACTGTATAAATGCCTGTCGCAATCCTGTGGCTGGTGAGTGAGAGATACCCCTGATAGCAGCAGCGGCCACCGAGATATCCGGCGTGTTTGCGGTCAGTTCTTGCTCTGCTTGCTCAATAATGGCTGCTGCAAGACGGTGGTCGACCGGCTGGTTTTCCAGGCAATGGCAAATGTTAATAAAAACCGGAGCCGCGACTTTTCCAATCTGGCGCATTAGCAAAGTGCTTTCTTTTTCCCAGCGCACGGCCAAGTCGGCAATCCCTTGCAGCGCAAGGTTGTCCCAGCGGTGATTTTCCGGGTCGCCAAAATAGCGCAGGACAGGCTCGTAATGTTCGCTGGGCTGGCGGCCCAGCAGAAGCGCTGTTTGGGAGTGAAATGCTGCCTGCCGCTCAGTTGATGGGGTAAACAGCAAGCCACTTTGCTGCAGCAGCTGGTCCAGCTGCGCAGCAGATTCAGAAGCGGGTCCCTGCTTGAGTTCCTGTGCCAGAGCGCGAAGTAATCCATCTCGGGCTTGAAGTTGCAGCTTGCCCTGCTCGTCCAGCGGAAAGCGCAGGAACCAGACGATGGGTTCACCGCCTTCGGCTGGTTGCAGCAGCAGGCCCGTCCAGGCCTGGCGCAAGTATGGGTGTGGCCAGGGAGCCAGACCTGCTTCGAAGGATGCCGCAGTGGATTTCGAAACCGACTGCAAGCGCCGGCCCAGATCGAACCAGCGCAATTTGAAGTCAGCCTGCTCGATCAGGGCGCTTAGGGTACCGCTTTCACTCATAGGGGTTTTGTCTATTTCCTTAAGATGCCGTAGCCGCTACAGAAATGGGCTTCTGTTTAAAGTGCAGCCAGCCATAGGCGATCGCCAACAGAGGGCAGATAATATTGAATAGGGCAAAAGGTAAATACTCCCAGGTAGCAATACCCAGCGTTGCCGCCATAAAGGCACCACAAGTATTCCAGGGAATCAGCACAGAGGTGATGGTGCCGGAATCCTCGAGGGTACGAGACAAGTTAAGCCCGTGTAGGCCCTTTTCCTTGAAGGCTTCGCGGAACATACGGCCCGGAATAATAATCGCCATGTACTGATCGCCTGCGGCCAGATTCATTCCAAAGCAGGTGAAGACGGTGGCAGTTACCAGGCCGCCCACTGTTTTAACCAGTGACAAAACTCCCTGGACGATGACCTGTAGGAATCCGGCCCGCTCCATAGCGCCGCCGAAGGCCATGGCGGAGGTGATCAGCCATACGGTGTTGAGCATGCTGCTCATACCACCTTTGGACAGCAATGCAGCCACGTTCTCGTTGGTGGAAGTGGACTTATAGCCGTCGAACAGACTGTACCAAGCGCCCTTCAGGGGAGCTAAAGCACCTTCACCACCACCGAGTCGACGGGCGGCTTCCGGTTCGAAAATCAGTGCGATGGCACAGCCAACCAGGGAGCCGATGATCAATGTTGGGAAAGCGGGGACTTTGCGCCAAGCCATTGCTAGCAACAAGATCAAAGGCAGCAGGCTAACCAGGGAAATTTTGAACTCACTGCTAAGCGCGGTGAGCAATGATTCGATATCAGTTGCGGAGGCAGAACTGGCTTCAGAGGTAAAACCCAGGAAAGCGAAAACCGCCAGGGCGATCGCGAAGGCCGGGATCGCTGTGGACATCATATGGCGAATATGCTGGAACAGATCATTGGATGTTACCGCTGCGGCCACGTTGGTAGTGTCAGATAGCGGAGACATCTTATCGCCGAAGTAGGCGCCAGAGATTACGGCTCCGGCAGTGACCTCAAGGGATAGGCCCAGAGCGCCGGCAATTCCCATCAGTGCCACACCTAAGGTGCCCGCTGTGGTCCAGCTGGAGCCAATACTCAGTCCTACTACGGCACAAATAATACAGCTGGCGGCGTAGAACCACTGTGGCGATAGAATCTGCACGCCGTAATAGATCATTGAAGGCACTGTGCCGGCCAGGATCCAGCTACCGATAAGTGCACCTACAGACAGCAGGATCAGAATAGCGCCAAATACCAGGCCAATGCCATGGAGCATCCCACCTTCCATGTCGTTCCAGCTGTGTCCGTTCTTCATCCCCATTAGGGCCACAACGCAGGCACAGAGCAGTAGCGCTATTTGATTGGGACCGTAGGAGGAGTCTGCACCGTAGAAATATACGGATAGTGACAACAGGGCGACGAGAATCCCGAGAGGGATCAGGGCGTCCGTTAAGCTGGGAGCGCGCGGCTCTGAGCTGGGGTTGGATTGAGACAAGGTGAACTCCTGCTTGACTGCGTGGCTAGCGCCGTATTCGTTATCGTTGTTTTGCCGTCGGCGGCGGTTAATAGCCTTATTCTCATAGCTTGGGGCGGTGAAGTCCACTTTGTATCATCGCAGCATCGCTGTATTTTGGCGTTGACTTGGTCGTCGAAACCGGATTTATCACTGGGGTCAACTATCTGGTCGGGTCCAGTGCTGGCAGTTCGTCGACGCTTCCGGTATGTTCTGCGCCCAGTAGTCCCGGCTGATCCAGCCGCAAAATAAATAAGTGCGGGCCGTCTGAGGCAGGCCCGACAGGTAGTATTTCATGAGAGCAAGTGAGTTAGACCCCTCTCAATTCGAGGATATGCGCCCCTATCGCGATGATGAAGTGCGCGAGGTTATCAAAAGGCTAATTGCCGACCCGGAAATGTCCCACGCAGCGGCGCATTTCCTTGTCCCCAAACTGGCTCAGCTGGAGGGCGCCGTCGCCTGGTTGGTACGTCAGTTTCTGCGCTTTGAACTCCGCAATGTTCGCAATGTGCGGGATCTTCAAGAGATTGTCGGCAAATATATGGAGAAGGTGATCAAGCGCACCACCTCCGGCCTGAGCATTTCTGGTCTGGACACCCTGCCCAGGGATCGCGCCTGCCTGTTTGTCAGCAATCACCGCGACATCGCTATGGACCCGGCGTTGATGATTCAGGCGATGTTCCGCGAAGGGCATGAGACCTCCCGCATTGCGATTGGAGACAACCTGCTCAGCAAGCAGTTTGCCAGCGACCTGATGAAGTTGAACAAGTGCTTCACCGTGGTGCGCAGCTCGGGCAGTCGTCGGGAAAAGCTGCAGGCAGCAACCCAGTTGTCCAATTACATCTATCACTCCATCGTCAACGATAACGAGCATGTGTGGATCGCACAGCGTTCCGGGCGCGCCAAAGATGGCCTGGATCGCACCAATCCAGCACTCTGCGCCATGTTCGCCATGACTAAGGACCGGGAAACGCCCTTTGCCGATTTTTGGCGCAAGTTGCATATTGTTCCGGTGTCTATTTCCTACGAATGGGACCCCTGTGATGCACAGAAGGCCAAGGAAATTTACGTTACCGAGCACAAGGAAGAATACAAGAAGGGTAAAAACGAGGACTTGGCCTCGATTGGTAAGGGCATTGTCGGTCACAAAGGCCGTGTACATGCCGCCTTCGGCACGCCGATTGAAGGTGATTTTAACGATGTAAACAGCCTCGCTGAAGAAATAGATCGCCAAGTTATCGGCAACTACACATTGCATCCATCCAATATGATTGCCTACGAGATGGTTTACGGTGAGGTTCCGCAATTACCGGTGGGATATCCGGCTAAAGCCTGGGACCCCGCTGCACATAAAGAAGAGCGGGAGAAGTTTGAAGCGCGCATGGCTCGGGTCGATGAGCGCTGGCGCGACAAGGCTATTCAGGCCTACGCCAATCCCGTGGTATCTCGCCTCGCCTATGAGTAAGGCCCGCTGAGTTCAGAAGCTGGTGGGGAGAGGGCGCTTAGTGGATAATAGCGCCCCCTGCGCCAGCCACTTAGCGAATAGACCTCACCCCCGTGCTCAACGAAAAACACAAAAGCGCCATTCAGGGCGCCTATAGCCAATTCCTGTCCGGTCGAGGGCTGAAAGCCCGCTATGGGCAGAAGCTGATGGTAGCCGCCATTGCCCGCTCACTGGGTTCCATCACCCAGAATGCCAGTGGTGAGCGCGATAGCGACAAGACTGATGGCGAGCATATCTGTGTAGTTGAAGCGGGTACGGGTACCGGTAAAACCGTTGCTTACCTTCTCGCCTCTATTCCCCTGGCCCAGGCCCAGGACAAGACCCTGGTGATATCCACCGCCACTGTGGCCCTGCAGGAACAGATTATCCACAAAGACCTGCCAGAAGTTGCTCGTCACAGTGGGCTCAAATTTGAGTTTGCCCTGGCGAAGGGCCGTGGCCGCTATCTCTGCCTATCCAAGTTGGATCAACTCTTGTCCAGCTTTTCTGCCTCCGGCACCGGCCTTTCCCTTGGTCTCTATGAAGATGAACTCCCGCAGGTGGAAGCGGAGAGTGTCGCTCTCTACCAGAAGATGACGGATAGCCTGACATCGGGTACCTGGGATGGCGATCGGGATAACTGGTCGGATACGATCGAGACGGATGATTGGAGTCGGGTTACCACTGACCACCGCCAGTGCAGTGGCCGCCGCTGCCCTCATGTCACCAATTGCAGCTTCTTCCGAGCGCGAGAGAGCCTGGGCAAGACACAGGTGATCGTTGCCAACCACGACCTGTTGCTGGCGGACCTGGCCCTGGGTGGTGGCGCAATTCTTCCGCCTCCGGAAGAGACTATCTATGTACTTGATGAAGCCCACCATCTACCGGAAAAGGCTCTCAATCATTTCTCTCACCACAGTCGCGTCGGGGCTTCCACCGGTTGGTTGGATCAAACCAATAAGGCCCTGGGGCAGATGCTGGGTGAGATTGGTGACGGCGCCCAGATCGACCGCTGCGGCGAGCAGCTGCCGGCGGTTCTCACCTCTGCCAAGCAGGGGTTGGAGCAGATGTGGCCGCTGATTGAAGAGCTGTGTGAATTTGAAGATGAGCGGGGCAATACCATCCGCCATCGCTTTGAAGGTGGGGTAATCCCCGATTCCATGTCGCAGCTGGCGGAAAAGCTGCGGGAAGACTTTGATGAGTTGGAAAGCCTGCTCAGCAAGATGTTGCAGGCCGCCCAACGCATGATGGAGGACGGCCACTCGCCGGTACCCCTGGCAGATCTGGAGCGCTGGTACCCCCAGTTGGGCAGTTGGCATGGGCGCGCTGAGGCCAATCTTCTGTTGTGGGCGAATTACGCCCGTGCCGATGCTGATGGCGCATTGCCCCAGGCGCGCTGGGTCACCCTGGTGGACTGGGGCGGCTCCACAGATTTTGAGGTTTGCAGCTCACCGATACTCGCAGGCAAAACCCTGGAGTACAGCTTGTGGCGCCGCTGTTACGGCGCGGTACTGACTTCGGCCACACTCACAGCTTTGGGGAAATTTGATCGTTTGCAAATGCGTGCCGGTACTCCAGACAATGCCAGCTATCAGGTGGTGCCGAGTCCTTTTCGATTTTTCCCGTGCAACACTGCAAGTGCCCCCGGAAGCTGTAGATGCGGGCAATGCAGAGCAACACACAGACGCCATTATCGATGCGTTGCCAGACCTGTTGAAAGGGGAGGGTGGCGCTCTGGTGCTGTTTTCCTCCCGGCGCCAGATGGAGACGGTTTACGAGGCGCTCCCTGGTACCTGGCGCAACCGAATTCTGATGCAGGGGCAGCAATCCCGCCAGCAGTTGCTGGATAGCCACCGTGAGATTATCGATGGCGGTGGCAGCAGTATCCTGTTCGGGCTTGCAAGTTTTGCCGAGGGATTGGACTTGCCTGGTGACTACTGCCGCCACGTGGTTATTGCGAAACTGCCTTTCGCGGTGCCCGATGATCCGATTGAGGCGGCGCTGGCGGAGTGGATTGAAGCTAAGGGCGGCAATCCGTTTATGCAAATCACAGTGCCGGATGCAGCCCTAAAATTGGTGCAGGCCTGCGGGCGCTTACTGCGGGCAGAAGGGGACAGCGGCACAGTCACTTTGCTGGATCGCCGGGTGGTTACCCGTCGCTATGGTCAGGCAATACTCAATTCACTGCCGCCCTTTAATCGAAAAATTTAGAAAATCTTTAGTCGTATTTGCGCTGTTACTCAGATTGGGCAGGTGGCTATTGCGTATTATCACGGCTGTAAATGTGAAGGTTCTATGAGTTATGCAACCTATTTATTCTGAAATCGCTGATCAGCTCCTGTTCCTTGAATCTGAACTGCGCAGCCTGCAGGTTTGGCAGGATAATGCGCCACCCGCAGAAGCCCTGGCCAGCACCGAGCCATTTTGTGTGGATACTTTGACCTTGCCCCAGTGGCTTCAATTTATTTTTTTGCCGCGTATGCAGGTCCTGATTGAAGGGGAGATGCCCCTACCGGGCCAGTGTGGTATTGCTCCGGTTGCCGAAGAGTTCTTCAAGGGGCGGGATGATGCTGCGGCACTGCTGGCTATTTTGGAGACTATCGATCAGCGCCTGCAGCAGGGCTAACCGGCTTCTGACTCCCTGAGCCCGGTGCTCCCAATCACTCTGGGCGGCATGTCACATTGTTAGTGTTGAGTCCCGCGACTCGGCGGACATCGCTGTGCAGTGGCCGCGCTCATGAGCTAATATCGACCTTTTGCCTGAGGCGGGGAGCAATTTCTCCGTCAGATAAGCGAACACCGCGCGTTTGTAGCGGTCCGAATGGCATTGCTAATGGGGCTTGAGGTAATTGGTCGGTATGCAGAGATTTTCCCTTCTGTGGTTAATGTTGACGCTTTCGGTGCTCGCCGGTTGTGAGTCACTGATGTATCCGGGGCGGGACAGGGCCGCTCAACCAGCGGAAGTTGCACCACCGGTAGAATCACCAGATTCTGCGATGCAGTGCCCAGAGCCTGCGGAAGTGATTTGTGCGGAACCGGAAGTGAAGGTTGTTGAGCGGGTAATCGAACGAACTGTAGAAAAAGTAGTCGAAGTGCCCGTTGCCAAAGACAAGTTGGTTTTGGGATCGGTAGAAGAAGTGGCCATAGAGCCTCCCGGCCTGATTCTGGAATCCGTTGTCGATACAGGTTCACCCACTTCCACACTGCGGGTCAGGAAGCTGACTCCGTTCGAGCGGGATGGCAGGGACTGGATTAGGTTCCAGATTGTTCAGTCGAGCAAAATGGACCCGGTCTCGGTAGAGCTGCCGATAAAACGCCATGTTCGAGTGGAGCGCCTGGGCTTTGATAATCAGCGCAGGCCGGTAGTGGAGCTTAACCTGACTGTTGGGCGTATAACCCACCAGGTCGAAGTTAACCTGACCGATGAGGGCGGCTCTGATTTATTGATGCTGCTGGGACGCAACTTCCTCAAAGATGCCGCTGTTGTCGATGTGAGCCGGCGCAATGTCCAGGGCCAACCCCAAATAGACGGGGTTAAATAGGCCAGTTATCCAATTGGGTTCCTAATTGGGACCTCAGAGTTACGGGGAATGGCGAATGTCGCCGCGTGTCCAAGTTTATGTAATTGCGGCGTTACTCGCATTGGTAGGAGCAGGCCTGACCGCCTATAAAAACCTTGAGTTGGGTTTTCCGCTGTTGCCGGGTGAGTACCGCACCGTGTGGACTATCGAAGCAAAAGTGGGTTTCGATGCCGATGGCGGTCCGGTAAAGGCCGCACTGACCCTCCCGCGCGAACAGCGCAATATGGAAATACTGGGGGAGACCTTCAGTTCCTCCGGTTTTGGTTTCTATATCGCGAGAGAAGATGATGCCTATCGGGCCATTTGGTCTCGCCGGGCCGCAAGAGGCCCCCAATCTCTCTTCTATCAGCTGGATGTCTACCAGCGTCCCGGTGCTGCGCTGGCGCAGCCTCTGGATCTGAGCACTGAGATACAAAAACCCTTCCTGGGGGCCCGTGAGCAAGAAGCGGTACGCTTGGCGATTTACTCCCTGGTTGAGCAGGCCCGTGAGCGCTCTTCCGATGTGGAATCTCTAACTACCCAGTTACTATTCGAACTGAATGACGATGAAAATCAGGATCGCAACCTGATCTTCCGCCATTACGCCGACCGCTCTTTTGTAGATGTCGCTTTGCTTGTACTGGCGACAGCCGATATCCCCGCCCACCGTATTCGCGGCCTCTACCTGGAGGATGATCGACGTCGACTATCTCCAGAAGATCTGCTTGAGGTCTATGATGGCAAGCGTTGGATCGTGTTTGAACCCAGCAGTGGCGAGCCTGGTGTGCCGGAAAATTTCTTTATTTGGCAGCGCGGTGGCAAGAGTCTTTTGGATCTTGAGGGCGGTCGTAACTCCCAAGTGACCTTCTCTGTGATTGCCAATGATGTCCCCGCTCGCGATGTCTCTATGCGCAGCACCAAGGATGAGAAAGATGCGCTGGTGGATTTCTCGATCTACAGTTTGCCCATTGAGCAGCAGAGTATTTTCAAGCTGATCCTGCTGGTCCCTGTAGGGGCCCTGGTGGTGGTGCTGCTGCGTGTATTTGTGGGCCTGCGCACCTCCGGTACCTTTATGCCGGTACTGCTGGCAATTGCCTTTATCGAAACGCAGTTGATTACCGGTTTAGCCATTTTTACTTTGATCCTGATCCTCGGCCTTTGGGTGAGGTTCTATCTCAGTAGGCTCAATTTGCTATTGGTGTCGAGGATCGCCGCCGTCGTGGTGACGGTGGTGATAATAATGGGGGCAATCAGTGTGGTCAGCTATAAGCTGGGCATTGAGCAGGCTCTTACAGTGACATTCTTCCCGATGATTATCCTTGCCTGGACTATCGAGCGTATGTCGATTGTGTGGGAGGAGGATGGCCCCTACGAGGTGGTGGTGCAGTCCGGGGGTAGTTTGTTAGTGGCGATACTGGCTTGGTGGGTAATGACCAACCGCTATATTGAGCATTGGACGTTCAACTTCCCCGAGTTACTGTTGGTATTGCTGGCCTTTATTCTGGTGGTGGGCAACTACACCGGATATCGACTCAGTGAGTTGATGCGTTTCCGTCCGCTGGTTCGCTAGGGGGCGTTATGCTGCAGTTTTCAGTTAAGCATATCTTCAATAAAGTTCGCGGCGGAGTGGTATCTCCGCTGACCCTGCGCCGCATGGGGGTGTTAGGGATGAACGCGCGTAATATTGACTATATTGCGCGCTATAACGACCGCAAAAAATATCCCATCGTCGACGACAAGCTAAACACTAAGCGCGCGGCTAAAAAAGCGGGAATTCCTGTGCCCGAGTTGATCGAGGCATTTGAAAGCCCTGCCAGCCGCAAGCGAGTTATGGAGGTGATTGACCCTCTGTGGCAGTTTGTTATCAAGCCGGCACGGGGCTCGGGTGGTAAAGGTATTCTCGTTATTGCCGGTCGCAATGGTGACAAATATAAAAAGATATCCGGTGCTGAAATTGATGCACTGGATATCTTGCGGCACGTGAGCAATATTCACAGTGGCCTCTACAGTCTCGGTGGCAAACCCGACAGGGTGATGGTGGAGGCCCTGGTGGACTTCGACCCGGTCTTCGATCGCTACTCTGTTGAGGGTGTGCCTGATGTGCGGGTTATTGTTTTTCGCGGTTATCCGGTGATGGCCATGCTGCGCTGCTCAACCCACGCTTCAGATGGTAAAGCTAATTTGCACCAGGGCGCTGTAGGTGTTGGTATCGACCTGGCCACGGGCAAAAGTTGCCATGCGGTAATGCGCGGGTTGCGAATTGACCAGCACCCGGATACTGAAGTGCCTTTCGATGCATTGCAGGTACCAGGTTGGTACGAGTTGGTCCGCTTGGCGGCAAGCTGTTACGAAATGACTGGGCTGGGTTATTTAGGCTGTGACATTGTCCTGGATCGTGAACGTGGCCCCCTCTTATTGGAGGCTAATGCGCGCCCGGGATTGGCAATCCAGATTGCCAACGGTGTTGGCTTGCGTGAGCGTTTGAGCTTTATCGAAAAATTTGATGAAGAAATGTTCAGGAAAAATGTGGATGAACGGGTGGCATTTTCTATGCGCAAATTTGCCAGCGACTAGGAAAGTCCGCTAATAGTTTATCGATTTTATTATCTTGCAAAGCAATACTTATTGCCTGGTTAGGGGGTGGTCGCCCCTTCGGTTGGTCGAATTTTTTCAATTAGAGTTTTTAGCCGCTTTCCTTGCATTTTGAGTCCATATTCAAGTTCTTGGATTTTCGTTTGGATCGAAGTGAGTTCCCACTCACTGGGTGGCTGACCATGTTTTTCTCCATGGCGTAAAAATTGAAGGGATTTCCAGTTCTTCAATAACTTGGCGAATCCACGAGCCTCACTTTCCAGAATCTCTTGCCAGCTCTCTTTATCTTTAATCTTTTCAATTTTCTCCCTGGCTTGTTTGAAAAGCTGCTCTACCTTTACTTTTTGGATCTGAATAGGTGGAGCAACCCTTAAATTATAGGTGAGTCCAACAAGGCTCAATGATTTGATCAACCATTTGGTAGGGTCATACTGGAACCAGCGAATACCACTTCGATAATCTATCTGAAAGGTGTGGTGATAATTGTGATAACCCTCGCCAAATACAAATAGGTTGAGGAAAGCGTTATCTCTTGCGCTGATTGATCCCTTATAGGGGCGCCGGCCCCATAAATGCCCAAATGAGTTAATCATAAAAGTCGTGTGATGATTAACCACAAGGCGCAATACTCCGGCCAGCAAAACCATACCGAGAACGTCTCCAGTAATGATCCCCAAGATTATGGGTAGGCCAAGGTTCATGGCGATAATGATGGGGACATAGTTATCGTGTTGCCACATTACCAACTTGTCCCTTTGAAGATCCTTAACATTTTTGTAATCGAGATAACTGCTGGGATATTCGTGCATCATCCAGTCGATATGGGAGAACCAGAAGCCGCGCCCTGCTGAATAGGGGTCTCGATTGTTATCATCGATAAATTGGTGATGGTATCTATGGCTTGCACACCAATTTAAAGTGGTGTTTTGCATTGCTGCTGCACTGAATAAAATAAATAAAAGTCGAATTGACCAGTGGGCTTCGTAGCTTTTGTGCGACCACAATCTGTGATTTCCTGCTGCTACAGAAAAGCTGCAAAGTGCACCAAAAATGGCAAATGCAAGCCATTGATACCAGTGGTACCCGTAGACAAATCCATAAATCGGTACTGCGGTAAGTGCTAACAAACCTGTGCTGGCAAATAAAATTGTGGGAATCCAAAAACGTTTTCGCTGGTTGCTGGAACTTAGAGGAGTTGCGTTCATAGCAGGCCCCCTTTATTGAAGATTGCCCATGGGTATTTTGAGGGAGGGGTGGAAGTATTTCCTTTGGCCAGATTTTAATTTTTCTTCGTAGCTTTTCACTTGAATGCATTGTTTTGGTGCATTTTGGCTACCTGAAGGATCGCATTGGTTCGCTATTCCACAGAAGCGCTGGGGTATGAGAGCTAAGGCCTTAAAAAACACAGTTTTGAAAGTTGGCATAAGGGTTGCATTGGTAAACGTGCGGGGCAAAGGACCCGCATTTCGGGAGAGTTTCTTAGGGTTATGGCAAACCATTAACACTGGGTGACTTCCCGTTTTCTCTCATCATCGCTGATTACGGCCCCGCATTGCGGGGCCTTTTTTTTGCCCGCACTTTGCGCAAAGCTCATAATGCTTTAGTTTAGGGTCTCCCCAGGCGTTCCCAAATTTGACGGCCCCGGGAGAGAGGCTCTCTTTTATGGCAAGGATGCATGAGCCAGGTAATTAATGAGCTAATTTCGATAGTCGAGCCCTGTGTGTCAGAGTCACTAACCCCAAATCCGTCCAGCGCAGTGTTCCAGTTGGCAACCAGCGATGAGCTCTCTTCTTTGGATGCATCGCGCCTGCCTCGCCATACCGCTTGTTTGCAAGATTTGTTTTTGGATTCAGATTGCGGGTTGTGGGAGTGGCATCCGGATTCCGGTGCCCAGCGTGCTCAAGGTGAAATTTGGCTCCTGTTTGCAGAAACTGCAGAACTCTCTTTGACTTCCCTGTGGACGGGTGATGAATTGCGTTCGGTTCACTCTGATGAGCGGGATCGAATTATCACTGTGCGGCGTCGTCTTACTAACAAAGGTGGACACTTCGATACTACTTTTCGGGCCTACGACAGTCTCGGTCAGTTGCGCTGGTTACGATTGCGGGGACGCGCAATAAACCTCGAGGATGACAGTGGATTTGTTGTGATTGGAAGTTGCGCTGACTTCACTGAAACTTTGGCCCAGCGCTACCTATCCAACCTGCCTGGCGAGCGCCCCTTACAAACACTGTCTGGAGTTGGCGATGGTTTATGGGAGTGGGATCTACGCGCAGATGAAATGGTGCTTGATGATGCCTGCTGGGGGATTCTGGGTTATGAAGTGAGCCCGATACGCAGTATCGGTATTTCAGCCGCGGAGCAGTGGAAGGCTCGAATTTTAGCGGAGGACTTCCCTCGGGTTGAGCAGTCAATGCGGGATCATGTACGCGAGGGGTTACCGCTCGATGTGGAATTTCGTATCTGGCGTTCGGATAGCAGTGTGGTTTGGGTTCGCTGCCGCGGCAAGGCCCAATTAAATAGTCGCGGTCAGCCCGTGCGGGTGTTGGGAGTTTTACAAGACGTCAGCCGCAGCCGGGAAAGACTTTCGCAAATGGAGCGGGAGCTGGAGTTGCAGCGGGAGGAAAATGCGCATCGGGCAGATTTATTATTTAGTCTGAGCCATGAATTACGCACGCCACTTAATGCCATTTTAGGTTACAGTCAAATTGTTGAATTAGATCAGAGTCTCAACGCAGACCAGCGTCAGCGCTTATCAGAAATTCGTCGCGCGGGGCAGCATTTATTGCATTTGGTCGGCGATGTATTGGAGCTGGCCAGAATCGACAGTAGGCGTTTGGGCCCCTCGATGGAATTAATTCGTCCGGCCGATTTGGTTGCAGAATGTAAACGTTTACTTGAGCCCCTGGCTGAAACCCGTCGTGTCAGTTTGATGTTTGAGCCTCTCGGCTGGGAGTCCGCTTATATTTGTGCGGACCCGGTGCGCTATAAGCAAGTTGTATTGAACCTGGCGGGCAACGCGGTGAAATACAATCGTGAAAATGGCCGTGTCATTATTAATTTTACGCCGCAGGCCGATGGCTGGTTGAGACTGAATATTTTGGATACCGGCAAGGGGATTGCAGTAGAGAAGCGCAAAGAAGTTTTTGAGCCCTTTAACCGTCTGGGGGAGGAAAAAGGGCATATCGAGGGTACCGGTGTCGGTCTTGCAATTGCCAAGCGTCTGGCGGAGGCGATGGGGGGGCGGATCGATTTTGACAGTCAGGAAGGGCAGGGGTCAGTATTTTGGGTTGAATTCCCAATGGTCGATGCAGCGGAGTCTTTCCTGTCATTTGCAAATTCTGTTGATGCCCCGTCAACATTACCCGACTGTAGATTGCTGCTAGTGGATAACCGCCCTGAAAGTGTGGCTCGGGTGGAAAAACTTTTGCAGGGGGCGCCGCAAGTACAGCTTTCTGTGGCCGCAGATGTTGTTGAGGCCATATTTATGGCGCGTACCCAAGCACCGGATGTGGTGTTGTCTCACAATACCTTACCGGGAATGCCGGTTGGGGATTTGGTAAGTATCCTCAAGCAGGATCAAGTCACTCAAAAAGCCTGTTTGGTGGTTATGGGAGGAGAGTGTTCCTCGGGGGTGACAACCGCTTTGCCGGATAACTTTGATCGACCGCAGCTTGCGCGAGTTTTGATGGAGTGTTTGACGGGGAAGAGGTGAGTTGCACTTTTGGAATCAGCACCCCGGCATCTTATTTGCCGGAGTGCCGTTCAGGATTTTAGCGTATGTGCCCCATATGTTTGCCCACGATTTTCACCAGGGGCTTAAATACTTTCGGAGTTGCACAGACCAGGTGCCCGGAATCCAGGTAGTCTTCACCGCCGCGGAAATCGCTGATCAGGCCGCCGGCTTCTTTGACCAGCAGGGAGCCCGCTGCGATATCCCAGGTGTTCAGGTACATCTCCCAGAAGCCATCGAATCGCCCGGCAGCAACATAGGCAAGATCCAGCGCTGCGGCGCCAGGGCGGCGGATTCCCGCAGTTTGCCCAGCGATATCTTTTAGGGCGGCTAGGTAGGCGTCGATGTTATCCAACGGCAGGCCGTTGAAGGGAATGCCGGTGCCAATCAGAGAGCCGCGCATGCCCTGGCGTGAAGAGACGCGGATACGGCGACCATTCAGGGCCGCGCCGCGACCGCGACTTGCGGTAAATTCTTCGCGTTTGATGGGGTCCAGTACGACTGCGTGCTCAATGCGGCCACGATAGCGACAGGCGATAGAAACAGCGAACTGTGGGACGCCGTGGATAAAATTGGTGGTGCCATCGAGGGGATCGATAATCCACTCGTAATCGGGCTCTGCGCCCTCTTGCAGGCCGCTTTCTTCAGCGCGGATGCTGTGCTTGGGGTAGGCCTTGCGCAGGTGATAGATAATCTCCTGTTCGCTGGCCTTATCCACTTCAGTAACGAAATCGTTGCGCGTCTTTTCTTCGAATTTCATCAGGTCGCCGCGCTCCCAGGCCCGTTCGATCAGTTCTCCTGCCTTACGCGCCGCGCGCAGGGCAATATTTAGCATGGGTTCCATAACTATTCCGCACAAAGTGGTTAAAGGGGTTAAAAAGCAGGCCGCAGGTTAACTGCGACGGACGCGATTGTAGGGATTCCGATTGGTTTTTGCTACACTCGCGCGCCCCCATGACACCGATTTATTACTTTCAGTATGGCCAAGTCACCTTTAGACACGACTCCACTTGCCGCGCTCGACAATGTGCGCGTGGTTTTGGTTAACAGCGCACACCCCGGAAATATTGGTGGTGCGGCGCGCGCGCTCAAGAATATGGGCCTGAGTCAGCTGTACCTGGTAGCGCCTCGGGAATTTCCTGCAGCCAATGCTGTTTGGCGTGCAGCCGGGGCAGCGGAGCTGCTCGATAGCGCCGTTGTGGTGGATACCCTGGAAGAAGCAGTGGCTGATTGTGGTCTTGTTGTGGCCACCAGCGCTCGCGAGCGCCGAATCCCTTGGCCCCTGCTGACCCCGCGCCAGTGTGGAGAGCGCACAGTCGCGGAGGCCGCGTCTCATCCGGTTGCTTTGGTGTTTGGCCGCGAGGATCGAGGGCTTACCAACGAAGAGTTACAGGCCTGTAACTACCATGTGCATATTCCTGCCAACCCGGAATACAGCTCCCTGAACCTGGCGACTGCAGTTCAGGTACTTGCCTACGAAGTGCGTATGGCGGCCTTGGAAGCAGAAAAAGGTGAGCCTGTGAATTACACCGATTGGGACCGCCCACCGGCCAAGGCTAGCGATATGGAGCTGTACTTCGATCACCTGCAGCAGGCGCTGGGTGAACTGGGTTTTATTGACCCGGATAACCCCCGTCAAACAATGACCCGCCTGCGCCGACTGTATAGTCGGGTGCGCCCCGATGATATGGAGCTGGGTATCCTGCGCGGTATGTTGACCTCAATCCAGAATCACATTCATCGCTCTGGTGGTAAAGGACGACCCGACTAGTTGAGTACCCGAGTGTCCCGCTGGGTTATATACTTGACTACAGTAGTGGGTTATTCCATACTCGCGCCCCGATCGGAAAAGGGCTGTACATCAGTTGGGAGCTGATATGCGTTTGACAACCAAAGGCCGCTACGCGGTGACTGCCATGCTGGACCTGGCGTTGCACGCTGATCGCGGACCGATCAGTCTGGCAGACATATCCAAGCGCCAGGGTATATCACTGTCCTACCTGGAGCAGTTGTTCTCCCGGTTGCGGCATTCTGGGCTGGTGTCCAGTGTGCGCGGGCCCGGCGGTGGCTATCGCCTGGCGCGGGATGGTGAAGAGATTTTTGTGGCGCAGATCATTGATGCGGTCAATGAATCTGTAGACGCCACTAGCTGCGGCGGCAATGCGGATTGCGCCAACGGCGAACAGTGCCTGACCCACTACCTCTGGTCAGACTTGAGCGATCAGATTCATAGCTTCCTCAGCAGTATCAGCTTGGCCAACCTGGTTTCCCGAGCTGAGGTGCAGGAAGTTGCGCGTCGGCAAGATATGCGCGAGGCGCCGGAAGAGAGGGTCGCTGTACTCGGCGGCCTGTGATTGAGGCCCAAACGGGCCAGCAGACAGATATTAGAGATTTACTAAGCGGAAACGGTATGACTATGAAGCTTCCCATCTATCTGGACTATTCGGCTACCTGTCCGGTTGACCCACGCGTCGCCAAGAAAATGGCAGAGCAGCTGACGATGGAAGGCAATTTCGGCAATCCGGCCTCCCGCTCCCACCTATTTGGTTGGAAAGCGGAAGAAGCAGTGGAGAATGCCCGACGCCAAGTGGCGGAGCTGATCAACGCCGATCCGCGCGAAATTGTCTGGACCAGCGGTGCCACCGAGTCCGACAACCTGGGTATCAAGGGTGCGGCCCACTTTTACCAGAGTCGCGGCAAGCACATCATTACCTCCAAAATTGAGCACAAAGCTGTTTTGGATACCTGCCGCCAGCTGGAGCGGGAAGGTTTTGAAGTGACCTACCTGAATCCCCGCGAAGACGGCATCGTCTATCCGGAGCAGGTTGAGGAAGCCATGCGCGAGGACACCACTGTGGTGAGCCTGATGCACGTTAACAACGAGATCGGGGTGATCAACGATATCGCTGCAATCGGCGAACTGTGTCGTTCGCGCAAAGTTATTTTCCATGTGGACGCGGCCCAGAGCGCCGGCAAGTTGCCGATCGACCTTCAGGAAATGAAGGTTGACCTGATGTCCTTCTCCGGCCACAAAATTTACGGCCCCAAAGGTATCGGTGCCCTTTACGTACGCCGCAAGCCCCGCGTCCGTCTGGAAGCCCAGATGCACGGTGGCGGCCACGAGCGCGGTATGCGCTCCGGTACCCTGCCGACTCACCAGATTGTCGGTATGGGCGAAGCCTTTGGTATTGCTAAAGAAGAAATGGCTCAGGAAGCCGAGCGTCTGCGCTCTCTGCGCGACCGTTTCTGGGATCAGATCAAGGATATGGAAGAGGTCCATATCAACGGTTCCGCCGAGCAGCGAATTCCGGGCAACCTGAACGTGAGCTTTGCGTTTGTAGAAGGTGAGAGCCTGATCATGTCGCTGCGCGACCTGGCGATCTCCTCCGGTTCCGCCTGTACCTCTGCGAGCCTGGAGCCCAGCTACGTACTGCGAGCCCTGGGTGTTAACGACGAATTGGCGCACAGCTCACTGCGCTTCAGCTTCGGTCGTTTTACCAGCGAGAGTGATGTCGACACCGCTGCCGCAGAAGTGCGCAAGGCAGTGGAGAAACTACGTGAATTGTCACCGCTTTGGGATATGTACAAAGACGGCGTAGACCTGAACAAGATTGAATGGGCCGCTCACTAAGCGCGCGCAAGAGTTAGGAGAAAAGTCATGGCCTATAGCGATAAAGTAATTGACCACTACGAGCACCCCCGCAATGTTGGACGTATGGACGACAAGGCGGACAATGTAGGTACCGGTATGGTGGGCGCGCCCGCCTGTGGTGACGTGATGCGCCTACAGATTCAGGTAAGCGACGAGGGCGTTATCGAAGACGCCAAGTTCAAGACCTACGGCTGTGGTTCCGCCATTGCCTCCAGCTCCCTCCTGACCGAGTGGGTGAAAGGCAAGACGATCGATGAAGCGGAGCAGATCAAGAACACTGCCATTGCAGAGGAGCTGGCGCTGCCGCCGGTAAAAATCCACTGCTCGGTTCTCGCTGAAGATGCGATCAAGGCTGCGGTTCGCGATATCCGTGAAAAGCGCGGTGAGTCCGAAGACGCTGTAGAAGCCAAGGAATCTGCGGCGGGTTAACTTTTCGTCCAAATGTAGCGTCTAAACATAGCGAAGGTGTTGTTTTGGCTATTAGTATGACCGAGGCCGCTGAGGCCCACATTCAAAGTCAATTGGCCAAGCGAGGCAAGGGAATCGGCATTCGTGTCGGTGTCAAAACGGCCGGCTGTTCCGGTCTCGCCTATGTGCTGGAATTTGTCGATTCGTTCGAAGCCGAAGATACGGTATTTGAGCAAAACGGCGTTAAGTTGGTGGTGGACCCCAAGAGTCTGGTTTACCTCGACGGCACCCAGCTGGATTTCGTCAAGGAAGGCCTGAACGAAGGCTTCACCTTCTCGAATCCCAATGTAAAAAATGAGTGTGGCTGCGGCGAGAGTTTCCACGTCTGATTCGCTCTCGCCCCACAAGGCCGGGTGCGTTGCGCATACCGGCCTTTTTATTGGCTCCTCGGACAGTTGGGGGCCGTGCAGCAGTAAGCGGCAACTTCAGCCGCGTTCCAGGCTGTGCCCCAGTAGGTATATTCAGATGGCAACCAACCTGAACCATTTCGAAGTTTTTGGTCTGCAACCCGCGTTCGCGGTCGATCGCAGTGCCCTGGCGACCCGCTACCGGGAATTACAGCGGGAATTCCACCCGGACAAATACGCTTCCCATTCCGAGGGCGAACAATTGTTGGCCATCAAAATGGCGGCTCAGATCAATGAGGCGCACACCGTTTTGCGCGACCCGGTACAGCGCGCCGCCTACCTACTCAAGTTGGCCGGGGTAGATGTGCCACCTGAGCAGACCACCAAAGATACTGAATTTCTGATGCAGCAGATGATGTTGCGCGAGCGCCTGGAAGAAGTGCGCGAGCAGCCAGATCCGGCAGCTGCGCTGGATGAGCTCAGTGCAGAGGCGCGGGAGCTGATCTCCAGTGAGGAGCAGCGCTTTGCCGAAACTTATGACGGGGGCGATCTGGGCGCGGCAGAGGACTCTCTGCGCAAGCTTCAGTTCCTGGCCAAGCTTGAGAAACAAATTGACGAGCTGGAAGAAGACCTTTTCAACGACTAGTTGCGAGAGCACTGACTGAGAGGGCCTGACGGTATCGCGCCCCGCTTAAAGAAGAGATAACTAATGGCATTACTGCAGATTTCTGAACCGGGCCAGAGCCCGGCTCCCCACCAGCGCAAGCATGCAGTGGGTATCGATTTGGGGACCACTAACTCACTGGTAGCGACCGTGCGCAGTGGATCGGCAGAGGCCATTGCCGATGAACTGGGGGAAGTGATCCTGCCATCAGCGGTGCACTACGGTGCCGAGGCGATTACCGTGGGTACCGAGGCCCGAGCCCGCGCTGCAGAAGATCCCTACAACACCATGATTTCTATCAAGCGCCTGATGGGGCGGGGTGTTGCGGATATCAAAAGTTTTGGTGAGCAGTTGCCCTATCGCCTGGCTGAAAGCAGTGGTGGTATGCCGTCGATTGAAACCGCAGCCGGACCGGTAAACCCGGTGCAGGTATCGGCAGAAATCCTGAAGAAACTGGCCGCGCGCGGCCGCGAAGCGCTCTATGGTAAAGCGGGCGGTGAGCTGGATGGTGCGGTAATTACCGTGCCGGCCTACTTCGATGATGCCCAGCGCCAGGCGACCAAAGACGCTGCCCAACTGGCTGGCCTGAAAGTCCTGCGCCTGCTCAACGAGCCCACAGCAGCGGCTGTTGCCTACGGCCTGGATAAAGGCGAGGAGGGTGTGATCGCGGTCTATGACCTCGGTGGTGGCACCTTCGATATCTCTATTCTGCGCCTGTCCCGGGGTGTATTTGAAGTTATGTCTACCGGCGGTGATACCGCCCTCGGTGGTGACGATTTCGATCGTACCATTGCCGCTTGGATCGCCGAGCAGGTGGGATTGGGTACCGATCTCGACGCCGCGACCCAGCGAGTCCTGTTAGACAGCGCCTGTGCGGCGAAAGAATCCCTGTCCAGTGTCGAGCAGGTGGAAGTGCAATACGGCGACTGGTCCGGTGTACTCGATCGCGACACCATGGCTTCACTGCTGGACCCCCTGATCGACAAAACCCTACGCGCCTGCAAGCGCGCCCTGCGCGATGCCGGTATCAGTGCCGATGAGGTGCAGGAAGTGGTTTTGGTGGGTGGCTCCACTCGTACTTTGCGCGTGCGGGAGCGGGTTGAGGGTTATTTTGGTCGTCCCCCTCATGCGGAAATTGACCCCGACCAAGTGGTAGCAATCGGCGCCGCGATTCAGGCTGATGTATTGGTGGGCAATAAGTCCAGCGAAGAATTGCTGCTGTTAGATGTTATTCCCCTTTCCCTCGGGATTGAAACCATGGGTGGCCTCGCGGAAAAACTGATTGATCGCAACACGACCATCCCCGTCTCCAAAGCCCAGGAGTTCACCACTTTTAAAGATGGCCAGACTGCCATGGCGATCCATGTCGTGCAGGGCGAGCGGGAGCTGGTGAGTGACTGTCGCTCACTGGCGCGCTTTGAATTGCGTGGTATACCGCCGATGGTGGCCGGTGCTGCCCATATCCGTGTGACTTTCCAGGTGGATGCTGACGGTCTTTTGTCGGTGACAGCCATGGAAAAAAGCAGTGGCGTCAGTGCCGATATTACGGTTAAACCTTCCTACGGCCTGGAAGACAAGGATATTGCGCGCATGTTGCAGGAGTCCTACACCCACGCCGCTGAGGATATCGCCCTGCGCGCCCTGCGCGAAGCTCAGGTGGAAGCGGAGAGAACCCTGGAAAGCATGTTGGTGGCCCTGCGTGAGAACGGTGCCCAGCTGCTGGATGAAGGTGAGTTAAATGAGCTTGAGCACGCGATGGAAGCTTTGCGCCTGGCCCATAACGGCGGCGACGCAGAGGAAATTCGTCGACGTATCGAAGCCTTGAATAAGCTGTCTGAGCCTTTTGCTGCAAAGCGTATGGATGCCTCCATTAAGCGCGCTATGCAGGGCCACAGCTTGGATGAATTTGATAAATAACCATGATCAGGCGCAGACTCTGCGCTGCCGGCGGCCGGGGAGTCGTTACTTTCTCCCCGTCGGATTGAGACCACAGAGGTTCAGTACCCCATGCCGAAGATAGTATTTTTACCCCATCCGGAAATGTGCCCCGAGGGCAAAGTGGTGGAAGCGGAGAGCGGTGTCAGCGTGATCGACGCGGCCCTGGCCAACGATATTGAAATTGAGCACGCTTGTGAAAAAGCCTGTGCTTGTACCACTTGCCACGTCATTGTGCGCGAGGGCTTCGATTCCCTGGAAGAGCCGGACGAGCTTGAAGAGGACCTGCTGGATAAAGCCTGGGGCTTGGAACCGGAGTCTCGCCTGTCCTGTCAGGCGATTGTGGAGGATGAAGACCTGGTGGTCGAGATTCCCAAGTACACCATCAACCAGGTGTCGGAAAAGCACTGACCTGCACGCTGAGGAAGCCGAACCATGAAGTGGACTGATATTCACGATATTGCCATAGAGTTGAGCGAAGCTCACGAGGATGTGGACCCTCTGACGGTCAACTTTGTCGACCTGCGCAACTGGGTGATGGCGCTGCCCGGATTTGATGACGATCCTGATCGCTGCGGAGAGAAAATCCTCGAGGCGATCCAGGCTGCCTGGATCGAAGAGCAGGAGTGACCGGCCTTCGGGGACAGTATTGGCAAGAGAGTACAAAAGTCGATCAATACCCCGTATAATCCGCCGGCCGCGAAATGCGGTGATCAAAAATTGAGTACCCCCGGTGGGTATGAAAGGAATATCAGGGAAGAGCAACTGGGTAGGTTGCTCTTTCTTTATGTAGGGAGCCTCTGAACAACTCCGCAACAATCCCGCAACACCTCTGCGAGCCTTGAAGGCCCGCCCTGCGGGGCTTACAGAGTTGTTTAGAGGTTCCTAAGTTAAGTTACAAAAAATCAATTTGGAGATAACCATGGCCCTGGAGCGTACCCTTTCTATCATCAAGCCGGACGCAGTAGCCAAGAATGTAATCGGTGAAATCGAGAGCCGTTTTGAGAAAGCTGGCCTGAGCATTGTTGCCATGAAGATGGTTCAACTGTCCCGCGAAAAAGCTGAAGGTTTCTACGCTGAGCACAAAGAGCGTCCTTTCTTCAAAGACCTGGTTGACTTCATGACTTCCGGTCCAGTTGTTGTACAGGTTCTGGAAGGCGAGAACGCTATCCTGGCAAACCGCGACCTGATGGGTGCTACCAACCCTAAAGAAGCTGCTGCTGGCACCATCCGCGCTGACTTCGCTGACAGCATTGACGCCAACGCTGTACACGGTTCCGACTCCGCAGAGTCCGCTGCTCGCGAAGTAAGCTACTTCTTCGCCGACGACGAAATCTGCGCGCGCGCTTAATCCGCGCCACAAATCGCACCGGTCTGTCCGGACCGGTGCAATTCTTCCCCCGAGGTGAAATGAATGACCACAGAGAAAACCAACCTGCTCGGCCTTTCGGTAGAAAAGCTGGCCGCCTTTTTTGAATCATTGGGCGAGAAGCGCTTCCGCGCTGTTCAGGTTTTAAAGTGGATTCACCAGAACGGGGTAGATGACTTTGCTGAGATGACCAATGTCAGCAAGGCCCTGCGTCAAAAGCTGGCGGAAGTGGCCGAAGTCCGTGCCCCGGAAGTATTGAATCAGTGGGATTCCGCCGATGGCACACGGAAATGGTTAATTAAAGTCTCCGGTGGCAATGCTATCGAGACTGTCTATATCCCCGATGGCGATCGCGGCACCCTGTGTGTCTCCTCCCAGGTGGGCTGTTCCCTGGATTGCAGTTTTTGTGCAACTGGCAAACAGGGCTTTAACCGGGATTTAACGGCGGCAGAAATTATCGGGCAGGTCTGGATTGCCTGTAAATCTTTCGGTCAATTGGATCCGAAAGGACCGCGTAAGGTCACCAATGTGGTGATGATGGGCATGGGGGAGCCACTGCTCAATTTCGACAATGTGGTTGATTCCATGAACCTGATGATGGAAGACAACGCCTATGGCATTTCCAAGCGCCGCGTCACCCTGTCGACCTCCGGTGTAGTGCCCGCACTGGACCGCCTCGCCGATGTGACCGATGTGAGCCTGGCGATTTCCCTGCATGCGCCCAACGATGAATTGCGCAACGAGTTGGTGCCGATCAATAAAAAATACCCTATTGCGGTGCTACTGGATTCCGCCAAGCGCTATATTGAGCAAATGCCGGATACGCACCGTAAAATGACCATTGAATACACGCTGATGCGTGAGGTTAACGACCGTCCGGAGCACGCTGAGCAATTGGCAGAGCTGCTTAAAGAGATTCCGGTGAAAATTAACCTGATTCCCTTTAACCCGTTTGAGCTGTCCGATTACCAGCGAGTGAGCAATAACGCACTGCGTCGTTTCCAGCAGATTTTGCTCGACAAGGGTTATACCGTAACTGTGCGCACCACGCGCGGCGATGATATTGATGCGGCCTGTGGCCAGTTGGCAGGCAGTGTTAATGACCGTACCCGCCGCTCCGAGCGCTACCGCAATGCAGAGCGCCCCGTTCGTATTGTTAACTAGTCGCTGGTAATTTTTTGTATAGGTTGCCAAATTGTTGGCAGCCTATTGGCTTCGATTTTCCCCTTCTCAAAAAAAACTCTGTTCAGCCTAAAAGTTCCTTTCTATTCTATTTTTCGTGTCAACGAAATTGCTTTATCTAACGTTTAACGCTCGAGGAAAATTTACCCGGGAAGGGAGCGCTGGATATATGTATGGGATTAGGTCAAAACGGTCATATTTTTTTAATTTGCATTTTGCCTGCAACATTTTGACTTTGAATATAGCAGTTGGCCATTGGGAGAGTGTCTTCACTAGACCGTCTGGCACTGGATCTTTGCAGTAGCTACACCTGTATCTCCACTATCCATCAAAACATTATGACGCTATAGCGTGCTATCCAGTCATTTTCATTTGGCCTGGAGCTGTTGCAGCGTGCTTAGGTTCAGGAAAAACAATGTATAGAACTGCTTGCACAGCTGTGTTGAGAGTTGAAGTGCATGGAGTTCTCTGAGTTGCCTGGCTTAGGAAAAGAAAAGTTATCGACGGGACTGTTCGAACATTATGAACGCGGAAAAAAACCAATTAACCCAATTGCTTGTAGCGCTGAATAAGCTGCTGTTCATTTCTTTATTTCTATTTATGGTGGGCTGTGGGGGCGGTGGTTCCTCTAGCGGTGAGGATGATTCATCGACAGAAACTACTGAAAATGATAGCCGCTCTGGGGATAGCTCTGGCTCAGACGATGGTGACGATTCGGATGGTGATTCAGATGGTGATACTGGGTCAGATGATAATTCCGATTCAGAGCAGGGGATCTTGGTTGCTGAACTGATTGCAAATCCCTTCTCCGGCACCAGCATAGGGCTCTCCTGGGAGGATTCTGAAGATACCTACAGCATCTATCGCGATGGCGAATTGATCGCAGAAACTACAGATAACCATTACGTGGATGAAGTCCTCTCAGTTAATACTGAATATAGTTATTGGGTCGGTGTGGGGAGTATTGATAGTGATACTAATAGTGTTACTGCAAAAACACTGGTTAATAACACAAATGATGGCCTGAGCAATGGTACTGAAGCAGAGGCCATTGAAAAGCGCATTGTTGATTTTGATGAATGTCAAAATGAGCGCTCAGCCGTAGATGTTGACGATAGTAGTCTCGACAGTTGCTTGCAGGCTGTGCTGGATGAAGTGGGAATGGCAGAGCAATTGGAGGATATGCGCGCTTTCGCTGCTCGAGTTAGAAGTGAGCAAGACCCGGAGATGGTTGAGTTGGGTATGCGGTTATTCCACAGTAAAAGTCTTAGTGCTAACGGTGATACAGCCTGCTCTTCTTGCCACCACCCGACAATAGGCTGTGCTGGTGATGACCTCTCCATGTCTATTGGGGTTAATGCAATTGACCCCGATCTGCTCGGCCCAGGGCGCTCCGATGGTGAAAATGAAGTGCCGTTGGTTGCACGCAATGCCCAGCCTATTTGTAATGTGGCACTCTGGGATAACGGATTATTCTGGGACAATCGCGTTCTTTTCACCAGCGACGGTGGCCTTAGAACGGATTCCAGGGATGTAACCAATAATACTGAAGCGGCGGTAGGTACCGGTACTTTGGCACTTATGATGGCCCAAGCCCATTTTCCGGTGACTGATGCTGCCGAGATGGGGGATATTTCTGAATTTGGCTACGACGAAAGTAGCGACGATGACCTTACTGATTACCGTGAGGAATATCTTATACCAAAGCTCAATGAGGAGTCCTGGGGCCCCTTATTTGCTGCCGCTTATGGGGACAACAGTATTGACTACAGTAGGGTCGCACAGGCGATTGCCGCCTATGAAGCGGTATATATTTTTATTGATAATCCCTTCTTTGACTATATCGACGGTGACCTGACAGCGCTGGATGACGATGCGAAGCGGGGAGCAATTACTTATTTTACGCCAGGCTCTGGTTGTACTGCTTGCCATACGGGCGCCTTCTTTACTAACCAGGGTTTGAGGGTCGTTAACTATCCTCAAATTGGTGTCGGAAAAGAGGATGATGGCGCTGATTGGGGAGGGGCAGTACTCGGTGGCTTTCGTGTTCCAACACTGCTCAATGCAGGCATTACTGGTCCCTGGGGGCACGCCGGGCAGTTTGGCTCCTTAGAAAGAAATATTGAGCACTATGCCGGGCAAGCGGATTCGGTATCCCGGTATTTCGCAGATAGTGAAATGTGCGACCTGGATCAGTTTGCCGAGCTAGAAGACTGCGCAGCGAAAGTTGCGCCCAATGGTCTGGAGTTGACCGAGGCAATTCTGGAGATAGATGGTGATGCAGCACTTCCGATAGACGGCGATGAAGTGAAGCTGTTAGCGGCATTTCTTGAGGCGCTCACTGACCCGGATGCAGAGAATGTAAATTCAAATGCAACCCAATCCCTGATTCCTCCCCGTGACGGTGGACCCGATGGAATGCAGCTGGATGCCTGGGATCAGGACGGCAACGAACTTTAATATTCCTGCATTTTATTATTTGAGCATCTCACTAATATTGACTTACTGGTGAGATGCCAACTCTTCATTAGCGACCTTTATTCGCATTCATCATTCAGGCAACCACCTTCTGCCTTAAAATTCACCACAGTTTCATTCTTACTTTGCTTCCAGAGCCAGGCCGAAGTTGATCCGAGAGTGAATTCCTGCGATCAGGGCTAGGTATAAGTCATCGTCTGGATTGCGAAGTTTTTAGTCAGCTGTTGCTGGAAAAAACTCTCTACCCTGAAATTCTGGTGAGCTGGTAGCTCCCTCCGGGGTTAACTCCGTACTTCTGTTCACATTTCTTCCTTATTTTGTCAACCAAATCTATTGGTGTCTCGTTGTCACCCCTGAACTATTAAAAATATATGGTAGGGGCCACTAGGATTCTTATGAGTGCTCAGAAGTTTGATCAAAAAATCTATCCCAAAATTTTACTTAGACTCTTTTTCCTTGCGCTATTTTCGTTGTTGGTTGGTTGTGGCTCCGGGTCATCTGGTAGTGAGGATAATTCGCCTGCAGATACCGTTCAGGGTGATGATGGCTCTGGCTCTGGCTCTGGCTCTGGCTCTGGCTCTGGCTCTGGCTCTGGCTCTGGCTCTGGCTCAGGGACGGACACCGATCCTGATCCTGAGCCTGAAGAAGCCGGTGAACCCGCTGAGCTAATTGGCTATGCCCACTCGGGAACCAGTATCGGTCTTAACTGGGAAAGAGATGGTGAGACTTACTTTATCTATCGAAACGGTGAAAAGGTTGCGGAAACCAGCAATAACTATTATATCGAACAGGGCCTCTCAGTTAACACCGAATATGTTTACTCTGTCAGTACGGTTGATGCTGCAAACGAATCAGAAACTTCGCAGGTTACAGTCAAGACACTAGTTGATGACACAAATGCTGGCCTGAATAACGGTACAGAAGACGATGTTCTGAATGAACAAATATCTAGTTTTGCAGAGTGTAGAAATGTTTCTAGTGCATTGGACCTGCTTGAGGAGGATCTGGACACCTGCCTAGGGGCAATGCTTGAGCTTAACCGGATGGTGACCCTTGTTGAAGATATACGTGCTTTTGGAGCGCGGGTTCGCAGCGAACAGGATCCGGCCATGGTAGAACTGGGCATGCGCCTGTTCCACAGCAAGTCTTTAAGTGCTAACCAAGATACCTCCTGCTCTTCCTGTCATCATCCTGCGATTGGTTGCGGTGGAGATGATCTATCGATGCCTGTTGGGGTAAATGCTGTGAATACTGCTTTGTTAGGACCAGGCAGGTCGGATGGTATTAACGAAGTACCACTAGTGCCTAGAAACTCGCAGGCAATTTGCAATACCTCGCTTTGGAGTCGCGGCCTGTTCTGGGATAACCGTGTTTCTATGGGGACTAATGGGACCCTGCGGACAGAATCAACGGACGTCACCCGAAATACTAGAGCAGCGGTGGACTCTGGTTCCCTGGCACTGTTAATGGCTCAAGCCCACTTCCCTGTTACAGCACCTCCCGAGATGGGTGACATCACCGATTTTGGATACGATGATTCTGTTGATGAGAATTTTACTTCCTATCGTGAGGATATTTTAGCCGCAAACCTGGATGTTGAAGCCTGGGCGCCGTTATTCACTTCAGCATTTGGTGATTCTGAGATTAATTTCAGTCGGATCGCTCAAGCAATAGCTGCATATGAGGCAGTGCAAATATTTATCGATAATCCGTTTTTTGAATATACCGGGGGCAACCTGGAGGCGCTCAGCGCTGAGGAAAAACGTGGTGCCATTACATTTATGTCTAAGGAGGCGGGGTGCACTTTTTGCCACAAGGGGGCCTTTTTCACATCTGAGGCATTGATGGCTGCGAACTATCCGCAAATAGGGGTAGGCACCGATGAGAGTGGGAATGGGGCTGATTGGGGCGGCGAGGGATCACTTGGGTTTGGTGCCTTTCGTGCACCGACGTTGCTCAACGTGGCACTTACCGGGCCTTGGGGGCACAATGGGCAATTCGGTACGCTGAAGAGGAATGTTGAGCACTACAGTGACCAGGGAGCCTCAATTACCCGGTATTTTGAAAATAGTGAAATGTGTGATCTTGTGCAATTTCAGGATGTTGAGGGTTGTGCCAATAAAGTGGCTCCAAATGGTTTAACCCATTCCCTGAACATTATTGATGGAAATGAAGGAGGAGGAGTTAACCGCCTTTCTGCCGATGAAATTGATCTTGTAGTGACATTTCTCGGGACGCTCACAGACCCCAATGCTGCCGATACCAGTTCGAATGCGATTCAATTCTTAATTCCTCCCAGAGATGGTGGGCCTGATGGGAAGCAGTTGGATGCAATCGACAAGGATGGCAGAAGCCTGTAACTGTTTTTCTCCAGCATCGCCGATTGGGTAGTTTAAACTGAAATACTCCTTCTCTGCAGTTGCCAGCAAATGCCGGCAACTGCTGTTCTAATAAGTACAAGAGTATTGCCCGGGTTAAAAGCTTAAAACCCGTTCTTGCCTATAGCGTTCCAAGTGTGATTAATCTGTCATTCAATTTATCATTTTGAGTACATTGGCAATGTACTGTTGCGACGTCCTTAGCAGAGTTTCTTACTCTGAATCGTTACAGTAGTTCAAAATGAAAACATCCAATTTGTAATTACAGTGAGATTTTTCGCTGCTGGACACAGTGGGCCGAAATTATTCCTGATTCCATCTGGTAAATACTAATTTAAAGGTTTTCCCTGTAATTTAATGGCAAGCATTCAATTACCCTTTGGTGTCAGCATTGGCACTTCGCCCTGTATTTAGTGTCCAGAACTCGGAATAAGAAAAGGTCATTGACGGGCAGGTCAAGAACTATGAATGTTGATAAAAATCAAATCACACTATCGCTAACGGCTCAGGTAAAGCTGTTGGTCCTACTTCTATTTCTTGTGATGGTGGGCTGCGGAGGAGGTGGTTCCTCAAGTAGTGACAATGACACGCCTACTGAAACTTCTGATACCGGCAGTGATGGTGATTCTGGTTCAGGTGATGATAATGGCGATGGCGATGGCGATGGCGATGGCGATGGCGATGGCGATGGCGATGGCGATGGCGATGGCGATGGCGATACAGGCTCAGGTCAGGGAATTATTCCTGCAGAACTGATCGGCAACGCATTTTCCGGTACCAGCATCGGTCTTTCCTGGGAAAGCACCGGTGCGACCTATGTTATCTATCGTGGCAGCGAACGAATTGCTGAGACGACTAGCGGATACTATGTCGATGAAGGTCTCTCATCAGACACTGAATATACCTACTCAGTAACCACCGGCGATGTCGACAGCGAAGATGAGATCGCCAGCGTCACTGCCAGAACATTGGTAAATAATACTAATGACGGCCTCAGTAACGGTTCTGATGCAGACGGTTCTGATAGCCGAATTTCCGATTTTGATGAATGTCAAAATGCGCGTTCAGCGGTCAATATTGCTGATGGTAGTCTCGATAGCTGCCTACAGGCAGTGCTGGATGACGTTGGCATGGCCGAGCAGTTGGAAGATATGCGCGCCTTTGCTGCCCGGGTCAGAAGTGAACAGGACCCTGCCATGGTAGAGCTGGGTATGCGCTTGTTTCACAATAAAAACCTGAGCGCTGATGGCGATGCATCTTGCTCTTCCTGCCACCACCCGGCAATAGGTTGTGGTGGTGATGATCTGTCTATGCCAGTTGGTGTTGATCCCGTTGATGCTGAATTAGTCGGTCCCGGTCGCTCCGACGGCCAGAATGAAGTTCCGCTGGTACCGCGAAATGCCCAGCCTATCTGCAATGTAGCCCTTTGGGATAATGGCTTGTTCTGGGATAACCGAGTGGCGATCAATGGTAATGGAGGGCTCAGGACAGACTCCCGGGATGTTACTCGCAACACAGAGGCGGCCGTGGGTACTGGTACCCTCGCACTGATGATGGCCCAAGCCCACTTCCCGGTCACTGAAGCTGCAGAGATGGGGGATATCACCCAGTTCGGTTACGACGATACCAGCGATGATGGTTTTACTGATTATCGTGAGGATATTCTCGCTGAAAAATTAACCCAGGACTCGTGGGGTGCAATGTTTACCGCAGCATTTGGCGATTCGGCAATTAACTTCAGCAGAATTGCAGAGGCAATTGCCTCTTACGAAGCGGTGCAAATTTTTATCGATAACCCCTTCTTTGATTATGTTGATGGAGACCTTGCGGCCCTCAATAACGATGAAAAGCGAGGGGCAATTACCTTTATGACACGAAATTCAGGGTGTACAAATTGCCACTCAGGAGCCTTTTTCTCTAATCAAGGGTTGAGAGCTGTCAGTTATCCACAGATTGGTGTTGGTAAAGATGAGAGTGGTAGTGGTGCTGACTTGGGTGGTAATGGAAGCGGTAGCTTCCGCACGCCAACGTTGCTTAACGTGGCGCTCACTGGCCCCTGGGGGCACGCAGGTCAGTTCGGTACATTGAAAAGAAATGTCGAGCACTACACTGGTCGAGCCGACTCTGTTTCCCAGTATTTCACCAACAGTGAGATGTGCGATTTGGATCAGTTTGCAGAGGTGGATGAGTGTGCCGCGAAAGTTGCCCCCAATGGCCAGGCACTGACTGAAGCACTGTTGGCTGAAAATGGCGACGGCGCTGTGAATTTGGACGACGAGGAAGTTGACTTACTGGTAGCGTTCCTCGAAACCCTAACTGATCCAGATGCGGCAAATACTGACTCCAATGCAGTCCAGTCATTGATTCCGCCGCGGGACACTGGTCCAGATGGCATGCAGCTGGATGCGGTTGACCAGGAAGGTAATCAACTCTAACTCTTCTAAGCCCTTTTTACTTATTCCGCCGGTACACCGGTACTGGCGGATTGACAATACTCGACAAAGTCATCACTAAATGGAATTGATTGGGTTTTAGGGCTGCAACTGGCAAGGCTTTCCGGCAGTATAGGGATTTGGAAAGTGCCAGCTGAGGCGGAATCAGATTTCTCACACAAAATACCGATATGTACTTTTACCACTGCCAGTGGATGCCGGTGGTCGATGTTGGGTTTTGCTGTGTTTTGCGGGCTTGCTTTGTCCAGGGATTGGCGTTAGCACTCATTGGTGTATTGGTGACACCCGCGCAATCTCGCTGGGCCGATAAGTGAAAAATAAAGATACAGGTGATGTAGTGTCCGCGAAATTTAAGAGCCTGTCGCTCCTGGTGCTGCTCGGTACTCTGCTGGGGGGGTGTGTAACCTCTGGGGGACCCGAGCGCAAGGAAGTTGACCTGGATAAGGCATTGGAGACCCATGTTCAGTTGGGGCTTCGCTATTTGCGGGACCCCAACAGCAGGGAGCAGTCCCGCCGTCATTTTAATCGTGCTTTGGAATTGGGCAAAAAGAACCCACTGGCACATCACGGTCTGGCACTGCTTTATCAAGCGGATGGTGAGCTGAATATTGCGGAATCTCACTTCAAGAAAGCCTTGCGCTATAGCGACGGGTTTTCCATGGCTCACACTAATTACGGCGTTTTTCTCTATAAACAAGAGCGCTATAAAGAGGCCCTCAAGCAGTTCGAACTCGCCTCTACAGACCTCACCTATAATCGTCGATCTTTTGCCTTGGTTAACTACGGTCGTACGGCCGCGCGTCTGGGCTTCACTGACAAGGCGGAAGGGGCCTATGCCAGGGCGTTAGCGCTGAACTCCGATTTGCCGCTGGCGTTGATCGAAATGGCTGAGCTGAAATTTAACGCCGGTGATTATGCAAAATCCAAGGCGTACCTGGATCAATTTAGTGAAAAGAATCGCCAGACACCCCAATCACTGTGGCTTGGGATTCGTATCGAGAAGGTGTTTGGCAATCGTGACAAGGAGCGGAGTTACGCCCTTGCTTTGAAGAATTTGTACCCGTACTCTGCGGAGACACTGAAATATCAGGAGTTGAGTGGTAATGACGGATAGTAGTCCCGAACACTGCGAAGGTGGTGAGGTCGTATCCAATACGCAAACTTCTAAGGGTTCCGCTGGCAATCTTTTGCTGGCGGCTCGGGAAGCGGCCGGGCTGTCCCGAGAGGAGTTATCGCAGCGCCTGTGTATTATTGATAACACAGTTGAGTGGATTGAAAGCGATAATTACGAAAAGCAGCCAGAAGCTGTCTACACGCGAGGCTATATCCGCAATATTTGTCGCGAGTTGAATATTCCTGCTGAGCCGGCTTTGGAAGCCTATGATAGGGATCGGCCGCAGCCAGCACAGCGCAGTGAATCCCGGCGAACCACTAAAGCCGAGGCATTTCGCCCTGAGCGCAAGCGCGGACATGGTGCCCTGGCCCTGATTCCCCTGTTGCTCGCGGGTGGTGTCTTCTGGTGGAAATACGGTACTCCAGTCAATATTCCCGGTATGCCCATGGGTGAGGATACTGCGGACCTGGTTGCCGAAGCCCCCGTTGCCAGTGAAGTTGTAACTGATCCGGTTACTGAAGTAGAGGGGCAGGAAGTCACAGTTGAAGAGTTGAGCTCAGAGCCATTTGCACCAGCATCAAATGGAGTTGCTGATGTTCAGCTTGAGGTTGGTAGTGCTGAAACGGTGGAGAATAAACCCGCTGCTTCTGTGGAAAAAGTGGTTGAGCCTGTTCCCGCCCAAGTAGCCCAATTGGACCAGGCCCTGAAAGGCGCTTTGCGGCTTCGCTTTGATGAAGATGCCTGGGTTGAGGTGAAAGACGCACAAGGTGTGATTTTACTGGCCGGGGTCCAAGCTGCTGGCAGTGCCAAATCTTTAGATGGAGATGCTCCATTTGAGCTGATGTTGGGAAATGCCCGTGCAACCCATGTGGTTTACCGCGATGAAACTATCGACAGCCAGCCTATTGGCGACCGCCGCACTCGTCGTCTGATTGTCGGCGATTAAGATGATCTTCCCCGTTTGGGCGCGAACCCTGTAGGTTTGCGCCCAATCTCTCTATAATCTCCCCTCGATTTTTATCAGTAATACCACCAGGTCAGCCTATGCAATTTGAATCTCCCATTGTCCGCCGCAAGTCGCGCCAGATCATGGTGGGTGATGTACCGGTCGGAGGGGATGCCCCGATCTCGGTGCAAAGTATGACCAACACCGAAACCTGCGATGTAGCAGCTACTGTTGGCCAGATCCAGCGCCTGGAACAGGCTGGAGCCGATATAGTGCGGGTTTCTGTGCCCAGCATGGATGCCGCAGAGGCGTTTGGAGAAATTAAAAAACAGGTGAATGTCCCGTTGGTCGCAGACATTCACTTCGATTACCGTATCGCCCTGCGGGTCGCAGACCTGGGGGTGGATTGCCTGCGTATTAACCCCGGCAATATTGGCCGAGAGAAGCGTATTCGGGCCGTAGTGGATAAAGCTCGCGATCTGAATATCCCGATTCGTATTGGTGTCAATGCGGGCTCCCTGGAAAAAGACCTGCAGAAAAAGTATGGCGAGCCCACGCCGGATGCTCTGGTAGAGTCGGCGCTGCGCCATGTATCGATCCTCGACAGCCTGGACTTCCAGGACTTCAAAGTCAGTGTAAAAGCATCCGATATCTTTATGGCCACGGCTGCCTATCGCAAGCTGGCCCAGCAGATTGAGCAACCGCTGCACTTGGGTATTACCGAAGCTGGCGGCTTGCGTGCCGGCACAGTGAAGTCGGCGATTGGTCTCGGTGCCCTCCTGCTCGACGGTATCGGGGACACCCTGCGGGTTTCCCTGGCTGCAGACCCGGTGGAAGAGGTCAAAGTGGGCTGGGATCTGCTCAAAAGCCTGCGTCTGCGCAGTAAAGGTATTAACTTTATTGCCTGCCCCAGCTGCTCGCGCCAGAACTTCGATGTGGTGAAAACCATGAATGAGCTGGAGACGCGCCTGGAAGATGTGACCACACCGCTGGATGTGGCAGTAATTGGCTGTATCGTCAACGGCCCCGGCGAAGCGAAAGAGGCCGATGTAGGCCTGACTGGTGGTACCCCGACCCATGCCATCTATGTGGATGGGCAGCCAGACCGCAAGTTTAAGAATGAAAATCTGGTGGATGATTTAGAGCGTTTGATTCGCGAGAAGGCGGCCGCCAAGGCCGAGCGCGAAGCGGATATCATCGCCAAGGCGTAGAGGGCAACAGCTCCCTGCGCAAGCCCCAATTAATTGAGTGAAAAATTAAGGAACAGCGTTGAAACAGCTTCGCGCAATTCGCGGCATGAACGATCTGCTACCGGAACAGTCCCCGGTATGGCAGTACGTGGAAGCCACACTGAGTGAACTTACTAGTCGCTACGGCTACACCGAAATTCGCACTCCCTACCTGGAGTCGACCCAGTTATTTTGCCGTGCGGTGGGCGAGGCTACCGATATTGTCGAGAAGGAAATGTACACCTTTGATGACAAGAGCGGTGACAGCGTTACCCTGCGCCCTGAGGGCACAGCGGGCACTGTGCGTGCAGCAATCCAGAGCAACTTGCTGAACCAGCCACAGCGCCTGTGGTATTTCGGCCCTATGTTCCGCTATGAGCGCCCACAGAAGGGGCGCCTGCGTCAGTTCCACCAGTTTGGTGTCGAGGTGTTTGGCATTGAAGGGCCGGATATCGATGCAGAAACCCTGATCATGACTGCGCGACTGTGGCGTCAGCTGGGTATCAGCGAACATGTGACCCTGCAGCTTAATTCCCTGGGTAACGCCGAGAGCCGCGCTGCTTATCGGGATGCGCTGGTCACTTATTTAAGTGAGCGTCGTGACCAGCTGGATGAGGACAGCCAGCGCCGCCTGGAGCGCAATCCGCTGCGAATTCTCGACAGTAAAAATGCGCAAACTCAGGAACTGCTGGCGGATGCGCCCTGTCTACTGGACTTCCTCGATGAGGAATCCGCTGCCCACTTTAGTCAGTTAAAGGCACTTTTGGACGGGGCTGGCGTTAAGTATGAGATCAATCCCAAGTTGGTGCGCGGTCTCGACTACTACGGAAAAACCGTATTTGAGTGGGTGACCGACAGCCTCGGTGCCCAGGGCACTGTGTGTGCCGGTGGCCGCTATGACGGCCTGGTAGAACAGATGGGTGGCAAAGCCACTCCGGGAGTGGGTTTTGGCCTGGGTGTTGAGCGTCTTGTATTGATGCTGGAAACCCTAGAAGTGTTGCCTGAGTCCCTTTCGCAACAGGTAGATGCCTACCTAGTTGCCGTTGGTGATGTACAATCAGCTGCCATGACAGCCGCCGAGCAATTGCGCGACGAGCTGCCCTGGTTGCGACTGCAGTTGCACTGTGGTGGAGGAAGTTTTAAAAGCCAGATGAAGAAAGCTGATAAGAGCGGCGCCGATTATGCGCTGATTATCGGCGAAGATGAGGCTGCAAGTGGTCAGATAACAGTGAAGTTCCTTCGCGCTGACCAACCACAGCAAACGCTGGCACCGAAAGAGCTGGCAGCACTGCTGCAAGGCTGAAAGAAACACTGAGGGAGGCGGAGGCCCCCGCCGGGAAAGTTAGTAATCTACAGGAAAGGCAAATTACCCAATGGCTGAGCATCTTACCGAACAAGAACAAATAGAAACGCTGAAACGCTGGTGGGCGGAAAATGGCAAGGGAATTGTGACTGGCGTCGTGCTGGCCCTGGCCGGTTACTTCGGTTATCAGTGGTGGCAGGGAGATCAGCGCACCAAGGCTGAAGCGGCCTCTGACCTGTACCAGACTTTCGTTGAAGCGGTCTCCGCCAACAACAATCAACCGGACAACAAGCAGCTTACCACTGCCAAGAATGTGGCCGAGCAGCTGAAAGGTGATTTTGCCAAGCGTATCTACGCCAGCCAGGCTGCACTGCGTCTCGCAGCTATTTCAGCGGAGAGCAATGACCTGGAAGCTGCGGAGCAGCAGCTGCAGTGGGTACTCGATAACACCAGTGAAGCAAGCCTGGAGCTGCTCGCTAAACGCCGCCTGGCTGCTGTTTTGGCGGCCCGCGGTGAGTCCGATGAAGGCCTGAAATTGCTCGAGGGCACTATACCCCCGGCATTCGCGGCCCTTTATTCTGAGACTCGTGGTGATATCCTGAAGCAAAAGGGTGACATCGCCGGCGCTCGTGCCGCGTACGAGCAAGCACTGACAGAGCTTCTGCCAGAGCAAGCGGGCAACACCCAACTTCTGCGCCTGAAGGCTGAAAGCCTGGCGGTAACCGAGAGCAGTGACGCTCAGAACCAAACCGAGCCTGTATCTGAGGGAGACGAGTAATGGGATTTCTGAATCGCGCTGCGGGTCGCACTGCAGCGGTGGCGCTAGCGGTGGCCCTGGCCGCCTGTGCCTCTAATGACGAGAAGGAAGATGTCGACCCCGTCGAACTGGTGGATATTAACTCCACTGTTGCCCTGCAAGAGGTCTGGTCTGCCGATATTGGCGGTATCGACCAAAAGCGTTACGCGATGTTGCAGCCGAGCCTTATCGATGGTCGCCTGATAGCTGCCAGCAGCGATGGTGAAATCAGTGCTTTTGATCGCAGCTCCGGACGCAAGCTCTGGGAGACAGATCTGGATGTAGATCTGAGCGGTGGCGTGGGTACTGGCCTGGGCATGGCGGTAGTCTCCGACTACCGCGGCCGCGCCGTGGCTCTGGATCTCGAAAACGGCGCTGAACTATGGAATTACCAAGTCTCCGGCGAAGTAGTTGCCGCTCCAGCGATCGGTGCTGGCGTGGTTGTCCTGCAGACCGTAGATGGCAAGCTGGTTGGCCTCGACGCTACCAGCGGTGAAGAGTTGTGGAGCCACAATACCAATTTGCCAGTACTGACCCTGCGCGGTACTGCAGCACCTGTTATCAGCGGTGGTATGGTGATTGCCGGTCTGGATAACGGCAAGCTGCTGGCCCTGGACGCCCGCGATGGCATTCAGCGCTGGGAGCAGCGAGTCGCTATTCCCCAGGGCTCTGCGGAGCTGGAACGGGTAGTTGATATCGACGGTGCTCCAGTAGTGCGCGGTGATTTGGTGTTTGCCGCCAGCTACCAGGGCCGTGTTGTCGCCCTGTCCAAAGATAATGGCCGCGGCCTCTGGGCTCGCGATGCCTCTACCCACCACGAAGTGGCAGTAGGTGGTGGCCATGTCTACCTCAGTGATGCCTCCGGTAGCGTCTATGCCTACAATGTGGGCAGCGGCCAGATCGAGTGGAGTAATAACGAACTATTGCGCCGCGAATTGAGCGGACCGGCTTTCTTCCAGGACGTGGTCGTTGTGGGAGATCTGGAAGGCTACCTGCATGTGCTGGACCCCAATTCCGGACAATTTATTGGCCGCGAGCAGGTGGACGGTGATGCGATTCGCATCCCCATTCTTGTTGATGGCGACCTGATATTTGTGCTGTCGGATGACGGCAAGTTATCAGCTCTGCGCCTCGCTGATTCCTGATAATCGCAGCCAACTGACGAGAGGCGGACAGGCTGTCCGCCTTAGGGCTTAGAGCCCGCAAATGGAGCCTGCTGCGCAGGCAAGTTGAAATCGCCCGCCTCGCGCGGGCTTTTGTATTTTTTTATACGGCTAAAACCAGAATTTGTATGCTGCCAGTAATTGCCCTGGTCGGGCGCCCCAATGTGGGCAAATCCACACTTTTTAACCGGTTGACCAAGTCTCGCGACGCTTTGGTGGCCAACTACGCCGGGCTTACCCGCGATCGCAAGTACGGTGAGGCGGAGATCGACGGGCGCAAGCTGTTACTGGTCGATACCGGTGGTATTTCCGGTGGCGAAGAAGGCATCGATGCGGCTATGGCCGAACAATCTATGCAGGCCATCGAAGAAGCAGACTTCGTACTCTTTTTGGTGGACAGCCGCGCCGGCCTGACCCCAGCCGACGAGATGATTGCCGAGCGCTTGCGCACCCGCTCCAAGCCCACTTTCCTGGTGGCCAACAAAGTTGATGGGGTAAACCCGGATATTGCCCTGGCACCTTTCTATGAATTGGGTATTGGTGAGCTTTTCCCGACGACTGCTACCCACGGACGCGGTGTTCGCTCCCTGATGCAGCGGGTAATCGAGGACCTGCCCGAGCAGGAGATTGAAGAGGAAGCCGAGGAAGCGACCGGAATCAAGATTGCCATTGTGGGCCGCCCCAATGTGGGTAAATCCACCCTGGTTAACCGCCTCTTGGGTGAGGACCGGGTTGTTGTCTACGATCAGCCCGGCACAACCCGCGATAGCGTCTATATCAATTATGAACGCGACGAAAAGCCTTACACCCTGATCGATACTGCGGGCATTCGCCGCCGGAAAAATATCAAGGAATCGGTGGAGAAGTTCTCTATCGTCAAAACCTTGCAGGCGGTGGAAGATGCCAACGTGGTGGTGCTGGTGATCGATGCCCGCGAAGGCCTGGTGGACCAGGATATGCACCTGATGGGCAGCGTAGTACAGGCGGGACGCGCGCTGGTAGTTGCCCTGAACAAATGGGATGGGCTGGAAGCGGATCATCGCGACTATGTGAAAGCCGAGTTGGAGCGCCGCCTGCGCTTTGTGGACTTTGCTGATGTGCACTTTATTTCTGCACTGCATGGCACCGGTGTTGGGCATCTGTACGAGTCCATTGAGGGTGCTTACCAGAGCGCTACAGACAAACTGTCCACTAATCACCTCACTCGTATTCTGGAGTGGGCGGTAAGTGAGCACCAACCACCTTTGGTGCACGGACATCGTATCAAATTGCGCTACGCTCACGCCGGTGGACAAAATCCGCCGGTTATTGTGATCCACGGTAACCAGACTGAGCAGGTACCGGCACATTATGTGCGCTACCTGGAGAAGACTTTCCGCAAGGCTCTGGATTTGCACGGTACTCCGGTAAAAATTGAGTTCCGCACCAGCGCTAACCCCTACGCGGACAAAAAGAACAAGCTGAGTGACCGCCAGAAGGCCAAGAAACGCCGCCTGATGAAGTTTGTTAAAAAGAAGAAAAAATAAGAGGCGGTAACTTAGGTTACCTGTAAGCCGGCAAGGGATACTGCCGGTTTGCGCACCACTCCAGCTTCTACAGCCTTAACCCACAGTGGAATGGCATTGTGGGATTTCTATCGTACCAGTGATCCCGTTTTTGACGGGGCCAGGGAAGAAACCACAAGGAGAATACGATGTTGAAGCTGAAGAATCCTGCATTGCTGCGCAACCAGTCCTATATCAATGGCCAGTGGATTGACGCTGATTCTGGCGATACCTTCGATGTGTTGGACCCGGCAACTGGCAAGGCGGTTGCCAGTATCGCCAACTTGGGGGCAGATGAGACTCGCCGTGCTATAGAAGCTGCTGATAAAGCCTGGCCTGCCTGGCGCGATACTCCGGTAAAAGAAAGAGCGAAAATACTCAGGCGCTGGTATGAGCTGATAATTGCTAACGCCGATGATCTAGCCATTATTTTGACCGCAGAGCAAGGCAAGCCGCTGACGGAGGCCCGTACTGAAATTGTGTATGGTGCTAATTATGTCGAATGGTTTGCGGAAGAAGCCAAGCGCGTCTACGGGGATGTTATTAGCCCGCCTTCCAGTGATAAACGGCTCTTGGTTATCAAGCAGTCGATTGGTGTGACCTGTTCTGTAACGCCATGGAATTTCCCCAGCGCTATGATCGCACGCAAAATGGCTCCCGCTATTGCCGCAGGCTGTCCATTTATTGCCAAGCCCGCTTCCGAAACACCTCTATCCGCACTGGCACTCGCAGTTCTCGCTGAGGAAGCGGGAATCCCCCCAGGTGTTTTTAATATTGTCGCTGGGGATAAGGCACCGGAGATTGGCGCAGAAATGACGGCCAATCCCTTAGTGCGGAAATTTACTTTTACCGGTTCTACCGCTGTCGGAAAATTGCTGCAAGCCCAGTGTGCAGCAACCATGAAAAAAACCTCTATGGAATTGGGCGGTAATGCCCCATTTATTGTTTTTGATGATGCTGACATTGGCGAAGCCGTTAAGGGCGCAATTGTTTGTAAATATCGCAATGCCGGTCAAACCTGTGTATGCGCCAATCGCATTTTCGTGCAAGAAGGTGTTTACGATGAATTTGCACAGAAATTTTCCGCCGCGGTAAACCAGCTTTCCATGGGCAGTGGTTTTGATAGCGGTGTCGACATGGGTCCTATGATAACCACCAAAGCAGTGAAGAAAACGGAATCTCTGGTGGAAGATGCGCTGCAAAAAGGCGCGCAAACTCTAGTTGCTGGTGGTCCCAGTACTATGGGGGAATGCTTTTATTCTCCCGTAGTATTGGGTGGGGCCACCGATCAAATGCACTTGTTCAAAGAAGAGATCTTCGGTCCGGTAGCTCCGCTATATAAGTTCTCCTCTGAAGAGGAAGTCATTAAAATGGCCAACGATACGGAATTTGGTCTGGCTTCTTATTTTTACTCCAGGGATATCGGTCGTATTTGGCGTGTTGCAGAGGGGCTTGAATACGGTATGGTCGGTATCAATGAGGGTATTATTTCCAACGAAATGGCACCCTTTGGCGGTGTAAAAGAATCCGGGCAGGGGCGCGAGGGCTCAAAGTACGGTATTGAGGATTACCTGGAAATAAAATATCTGTGTGTCGGCGGTATTGATAAGTAGTTTGTTAAAGTGTTTGGATTTTAAATGGTTGTAGAGCCTATTGCGCGGGTGTATTCCTGCTTTGGTGAAAAGTTTGGAGTGCCCCGCCAGCCACTATTGGCGGATGCCAGTCGCGCCAGTATTGCGTTGTTACCTCCCCTGGATACGCCAGATGCAGTTGCTGGTCTGGAGCAAAATAGCCATATCTGGGTAGTGTTCCAATTTCACCAAGCCGCTGGGCAGTGGTCAGCTAAAGTGCGCCCGCCCCGTTTGGGCGGCAATAAGAAACTGGGTGTCCTCGCCACTCGCTCGCCTTTTCGTCCCAATAATATCGGGCTGTCAGTAGTTCGTCTTTTGGAGGTGCGCACCTCTCCTAAAGTAGAGTTGATAGTTGCTGGGGCAGATTTAGTCGATGGTACGCCAGTATTGGATATTAAACCCTATGTTCCCTATGCGGATGCATTAACGCATGCGCAAAGTGAATTTGCCGACGCAGCTCCAGTGCAAATTCCCGTTGCTATCCCCGAGCCAGTTCTGAATAAAGCCAAAGCCTACCGCGATGACTGGGGTACAGATCTCCCCCGTTTAATTGAACAGGTGTTATCCCAGGATCCAAGACCGGCATACCAAAAGATCGATCCACAGCGCATTTATGGCATGCAATTGTGTGAATTCAATTTGCGTTGGCGTTATACCGATGCCGGAATAGAAGTGGTGGCACTGGAATAACCCTCGATCAGCTAATTTCGGTATTCTGCAGTAAGTCAGGATGTGTCTCCTCCGTAACTGTCTAGGGTTCGGAAAGGATATGTCATTCATTTTCATGGGAAATACAATTCCCCAAGATACGGCATTCGCCTAAAAATAACGCCTAGCTATCCAAGGGCACAGCTATGCCAGTACGTGAAACCTTTAATTATCAAGGCTTAGATGCTATTCGCGTCGGCCGAGTTAACATGAGTGTTAACACCACTTTTGTTGTTTATCGACTCAATGGCACCGTAATTGACACTGGCCCCAGCAATCAATGGAAGTATGTCAAGCCGTTTATTCAAAGTGCACCCCTGAAGCAGTTATTGCTGACTCATCATCATGAAGACCACAGCGGCAATGCTGGCGCCATTCAAAAACTCACCGGTGTGCAGCCAGTAGCTCCCGATCTGACCATTGGTATACTAAAAAAAGGCTTCCGAATTCCCCCAATGCAAAAATTTTTCTGGGGAACTGCGGGAAGGGCAGAGGTGGCACCTCTTCCAGAGGAGGTCCACATTGGTGAAGAAAAAGTGGTGCCAGTATTTAGTCCCGGGCATGCAAAGGATATGACCTGCTATTTACTGCCTGAGCGTGGCTGGCTGTTTAGCGCTGATTTATTTATTGCCAACTACTTAAAGTTCCTGCGTATTGATGAAGATGTCCCTACATTAATGAAAAGTATAAAAGGGGTCCTGGATCATTCATTTGACGTTATCCTCTGTCCTCATAGAGGTGTGGTGGAGGATGGTTGGCAGCAGTTGAATAAAAAATATGAGTACCTGCTTAATCTGTCTGGAGAGGCGCAGGAGTTGACACAGCAGGGACTTCCCCTTGAAGAGGTTACACAGCGCTTACTTGGAAAAGAGGGGTTGTTCAGTGCTTTGACTGGCTATAACTTTTGCAAGAGGAATTTGATTGCTTCGTGTTTGACGGTTAACTTGTTAGAGATGTCCCGCCTCTAAATTCAGTTCTGGTTTCAGGGTAGCTTAAGCTGCCTGTCATGCCTGTTTGACTTTTAGCACAAAAAATGTTCGTGACATTCTTGTGTTTAGTAAATTTTGTGCCAAAAAGCTATCTACACATAAAAAACTAAAAAATTTTATTAAGGTTGACGACTGTTTTAGATAGTTATTATCATGCGTGCCAATTTGAGTAGTCAGTCTCATTATGGCTTTATGGGGCTGGATAGTACGGGCGATTAACCTTGACAGGATGTTATAGATTAGGAATCCAGCTGATTGGATTACTGATATTTTTCTTCGGTAGTCAACTAGCAGTGGCTGCAGATGATCATCATCGTTGCATATCCCTACCCGACCGTCAGTCGTTTACCGGAATTTATGGGGTTGTTAAAAACACATCTGAATTGTGTTTTGCTCGCAGTGAAGAGTTAACTGGTACGCTTGATCAGTTTATATTGATTGATGTATCTGAAAAGTTACCTGACCAAAATGTACCCCAAGATATCCTTTCAATTACCACTTCTAGAGTTAAGACTAAGAAATTCCTTAAATCCAAGGCCATTCTAGTTTTTTCTGAACCCCACAAGAGGCACTCCTTGGCAAAGCTATGTCAAGAGCTTGTGAGTTCAGGTTTTGAAAAGCCAAAAGTACTGATTGGCAAGAGACCCGAAGAGTTGTCTCAAGTGAAGACCACCATAGTGTCTGCGAATGATTATTTGGTTGAGTTCAGTCATTTTGGCGCAGTTACTCTTGCAGCTACTCACGGTATTGGTGAAGAGCTAGTAAATATGGGAATCTCAGTTGTACCTCACCAGGTAGATGAAGACCTGAATACCAGAATACGCAGTGCATTTATTAGTTATTCACTAAATGGCTACTTGCCAATATTTGTTGTTGCGGAAGATGGGCAAGAACAACGTATAGCAAAAAAGTTAAAACTAGGCTTTAAAGGTGAGGCTTTCGTTATTGCCGGTGGATTAAGTGCTTTAAAGAATGCCGTAAGGAATAGTGCATTAGGTGCAGCTAAACGAGCGGGAGTGGATGGGATGCCGGGCTGTGCAAGATAAGAAGTACCAAGTTAAGTTTAGTCTGCTCGCCTGTTTACTGGGAGCGATAGTATTTGCTTGCTTTTGGGTATATAAGCAAGTTGAACCAAATGATGCAATATATAAAACTACCCAAACCATACGTTATAGTTTTGAAGTTGGTAATCGGTCGAATCGATATATAGCGAACCCCGTTTTCAGTGCGTTTGCACCGGTAGAGCAAAATTCCTATCAAAAAACGGAATCTATTAACGCTAACTTTCCATTTGAGTTAAAAACAGACCAGTCAGGTAACCAGGCGTTGTTATTTGATTTGCCTGGTCTAGCTCCCTTTTCCAGCCAGGTTGTCAATATAACCGCTGTAGTAAAGCTGGCCGATAAACCTCAACCATCTACTTTGGAAGACCCACGTTACCTTGGAAGTGAGCCGGGGATTGAAACAAAAGCACCAGAAATAGTCTCTCTAGCCTCTAAGCTCAATGGTAATCCAGAAAAGATTAGTAGTTGGCTTTATCGCAATATTAGAGATATCGGCTATGTTGCCGAAGACAGAGGAGCGAGCTACGCAATAACAGCTCGGCAAGGAGACTGTACCGAATTCGCGTCGGCCTTTGTCGCGTTAACTCGATCTTCAAATATTCCGGCCCGTATGGTTGGGGGATTCACTATTGATAGTTCAGGCCGCCTATTTGCTGAAAATTATCACAACTGGGCTGAATACAAGGCTAATGATCAGTGGGAAATTGCTGATCCACAGAACAATATTCTGGATGCCGGCTACGGCTCTTATGTTGCATTTTATAACTTCGATAAGTACTCACGTTTGAAAAATAGTCATAGGTTCTTGACTTATGACAAACGATTAACAGTGCAGATGAAGTAAAAATGGATTTATATGGGAGGCGGATGGAGCTTCTCATATTTTGTTATTTTAAAAACAAAATGATGTTTAATTCAATGCGTTGCTGAATACCTGGGGGAACTGTGAAGAGCTATTTATCTGCGGTATGTATTTTAGCTACTATTTTTTGGGGAGAGTTGGCATATACAGCTGATACAAGTACTTTACAGAGTAGTGGAAATGTCAGTAGCACTGAAATTGAAACCATTACAATTAGTAGCGATACCCAGATAACGCCTGAAGATAAATCGTTGGATGGCAAGCATCTACGAATTGATGGAGCAATTTTAACCATAGATGGAGCGCATACATTTTCGAGTTTGATTTTGGAGAATAATGCAACTCTAACTCATTCGATATCACCTGTAGAGTTATTATCGCTAACAATAAATGGCGATATTGAGATCCAAAGCGGATCAAAAATTGATGTGAGTGCCCTGGGTACTTTGTCGACACAGCTAAATTGTTCTGGCTGTGGTGGAGCCCACGCCAGTTATGGTGGTGGACGGGGTCAAGAGCCTTATGGTGACTATGTAAATCCTAAGAGCCTGGGCAGTGGAGGTAGTTATACGGCGGATGAGGCAGAAGGAACTCGTGGTGGTGGTGCAGTACAGATTCAAGCTCAAAGTCTGCTACTTGATGGAAGTATAGATGCTAATGGCCAGTCATTGGGAGGTTATTATGGAGGGGCCTCTGGTGGATCTATATTACTTGAAGTACAAGATATTGATGGATCTGGGAGTATAAGTGCCAATGGAGGTACCGCTCATCCTAGCTACTCTTATGGAGGTAGTGGAGGACGAATTGCGATTTATCATTCGCCTGGAGTCAATTTTGATTTTATTAATCAAGTATCTGCTATAGGCGGTAGTGGAAAATCTGGAGGTGGGCCGGGCAGCCTTTACCTTCATGATGGCGCAGTTTATCGTTTGCGCATTAAAAATAGTGGTGGGGAGTATGGAGGAATAGATCACTGGACAGCCGAGCAGGGAACTCCGGGTGTAAGAGTAGCTAGTCAACAGCCTGCACCAGGCTATTCAGATGGTTCCTACTATCTCTACGGGGGGAATGATAATGAAGAATCAAAATTTTACCAGAATATCTCGTTTCCTGTAGATCAGACACTTATTGACTCGATTGGTAGAGGCGAAGTTAAGTTGGGCCTTGATTGGATACAATCCTCATGGAGCTCCGATGATAAAGGTGAGGTCGTTTTTCGTTTCTTAAATAGTAATGGGCAAGTAGTTTCTGAACAGGCCAGTGGTTTAGTTACAACGGCTGCAAAGATTTGGGAAAAAAAGCATTTTTCTGCTCAAGTACCTAGTGGCGCTGTCTCAGTTGACCTTATACTCCATTCCCAGCGTTATTCTGGAAGTAATAATGATGCCTACTTTGATCGACTTAATCTGAAATTATATAGAACCACTCAAGTAGAGGTTACTCCGAACTACTCCGCAGGTTTGCTAGTTTTAGATAACTACTCTTCAGGCAGCAATGTAGAAAAATATATTTTAGCTAAATCAATTGAATCTGATGTTCTACTAAAGAAATCTCATTTAGAAGTTATTGGTGATTTCAAGGCAGATGACAACCTAATAAGAGGTGATGGTAGCTCCTATGTTACCGTAACAGATAACATTTCAGGAACTGCTGATAACTTCATTGTTGATGGATATTCATTATCGCTCACTGGGGGATATTCTTTCAAAGAAAGGTTTGACATTTTAGGTGGTTGGATTGTAACTAGTGAATATGCTAATAATGCAAGCCTGCCTCTATCAATTAGTGCAAGTGATATTTTTATTGGTGCTTTAGCAAAAATCAATTTGAGTGGACGAGGGCTTGAACCTCTTGAGGGAAGTTATTGGAAATCAGGTGGTAGCTATGGCGGCTTGGGAGGAAAAGATCCTTCATCTGGTATTACAAATTCTCAATTTGGTAATCTAAAAAAACCGGCTGATTTTGGTGTTGGAGGCTATGGTGCAGACAGTTCCATAGCTACCCGTGGAGGTGGAGCAATTAAGCTTATTGCCTCAAATAAGTTCGAAGTTTATGGCGATATTTATGCTAAAGGTGAAACAGTCTACAAAATTGGTAGTGGTAGTGGTGGATCTATTTGGATTGAAGCTGGTGATCTGATTGGCGGAAGTGGCACCGAAATTAATGCATCTGGCGGTAATGGATATTATGCAGCCTCTGGAGGCGGTGGTCGTATTGCTGTCTACTACGATACGTTAACGGGGTTTGATCCCAAAACAAAAATTAAAGCATTTACAGGTAATAATTCGGGAAGTACGACAGCTTATGGCGGAGCTGGGACGGTGTATTTGTATGATAAATCGCTGTCCAGTGATAATGAATTGTTACAAATTGTTAATATTTCAAATTCTACTTCGTATGCCCCGTATAGCATAGGTGGTGTACTAGATATCCCGCTCTATCTTGATGATGTACGGGTGATCGTTGAAGAGGGGGCACATTTAGCCTCATCTATTTATGGAAGCAGTTTTAACAACGCTTATGTAACAGCAGAAGGTGATTTTACTGTTGCCAATAATGATTTGATTGTCGATGGTTTTACTTTTGAGCTTCCACAGGATTATAGTTTCGGGAGTATTACAGTCCAAAATAGTGGAAAAATTACCACTCCGGTAGCCTCAGATACCTTTACATCAGGTATTACCCTAAGTGCAACTGATTTTTACATTAGTTCTAATTCTTATATTGATGTCAGTTCAAAAGGGCTTGGTGCACTTGATGGTGAACATTGGAAATCAGGAGGGAGCTATGGAGGTTTGGGAGGAAAAGATCCTTTATCTGGTACCACTAACGCTCAATTTGGTAACTTAAAAGCACCAACCGATTTCGGGGTGGGAGGCTATGGTGCGGATAGCTCGGTCACGAGTACGCGTGGGGGCGGAGCAATTAAGCTTATTGCCTCAAATAAATTTGAGGTTTATGGCGATATTTATGCTAAAGGTGAAAAAATCCACAATATTGGTAGTGGTAGTGGTGGATCTATTTGGATTGAAGCTGGTGATCTGATTGGCGGAAGTGGTACCGAAATTAGTGCGGCCGGTGGTAATGGATATTATGCAGCCTCTGGAGGCGGTGGTCGTATTGCTATCTACTACGATACGTTAACGGGGTTTGATCCCAAAACAAAAATTAAAGCATTTACAGGCAATAATTCGGGAAGTACGACAGCTTATGGCGGAGCTGGGACGGTGTATTTGTATGATAAATCGCTGTCCAGTGATAATGAATTGTTACAAATTGTTAATATTTCAAATTCTACTTCGTATGCCCCGTATAGCATAGGTGGTGTACTAGATATCCCGCTCTATCTTGATGATGTACGGGTGATCGTTGAAGAGGGGGCACATTTAGCCTCATCTATTTATGGAAGCAGTTTTAACAACGCTTATGTAACAGCAGAAGGTGATTTTACTGTTGCCAATAATGATTTGATTGTCGATGGTTTTACTTTTGAGCTTCCACAGGATTATAGTTTCGGGAGTATTACAGTCCAAAATAGTGGAAAAATTACCACTCCGGTAGCCTCAGATACCTTTACATCAGGTATTACCCTAAGTGCAACTGATTTTTACATTAGTTCTAATTCTTATATTGATGTCAGTTCAAAAGGGCTTGGTGCACTTGATGGTGAACATTGGAAATCAGGAGGGAGCTATGGAGGTTTGGGAGGAAAAGATCCTTTATCTGGTACCACTAACGCTCAATTTGGTAACTTAAAAGCACCAACCGATTTCGGGGTGGGAGGCTATGGTGCGGATAGCTCGGTCACGAGTACGCGTGGGGGCGGAGCAATTAAGCTTATTGCCTCAAATAAATTTGAGGTTTATGGCGATATTTATGCTAAAGGTGAAAAAATCCACAATATTGGTAGTGGTAGTGGTGGATCTATTTGGATTGAAGCTGGTGATCTGATTGGCGGAAGTGGTACCGAAATTAGTGCGGCCGGTGGTAATGGATATTATGCAGCCTCTGGAGGCGGTGGTCGTATTGCTATCTACTACGATACGTTAACGGGGTTTGATCCCAAAACAAAAATTAAAGCATTTACAGGCAATAATTCGGGAAGTACGACAGCTTATGGCGGAGCTGGGACGGTGTATTTGTATGATAAATCGCTGTCCAGTGATAATGAATTGTTACAAATTGTTAATATTTCAAATTCTACTTCGTATGCCCCGTATAGCATAGGTGGTGTACTAGATATCCCGCTCTATCTTGATGATGTACGGGTGATCGTTGAAGAGGGGGCACATTTAGCCTCATCTATTTATGGAAGCAGTTTTAACAACGCTTATGTAACAGCAGAAGGTGATTTTACTGTTGCCAATAATGATTTGATTGTCGATGGTTTTACTTTTGAGCTTCCACAGGATTATAGTTTCGGGAGTATTACAGTCCAAAATAGTGGAAAAATTACCACTCCGGTAGCCTCAGATACCTTTACATCAGGTATTACCCTAAGTGCAACTGATTTTTACATTAGTTCTAATTCTTATATTGATGTCAGTTCAAAAGGGCTTGGTGCACTTGATGGTGAACATTGGAAATCAGGAGGGAGCTATGGAGGTTTGGGAGGAAAAGATCCTTTATCTGGTACCACTAACGCTCAATTTGGTAACTTAAAAGCACCAACCGATTTCGGGGTGGGAGGCTATGGTGCGGATAGCTCGGTCACGAGTACGCGTGGGGGCGGAGCAATTAAGCTTATTGCCTCAAATAAATTTGAGGTTTATGGCGATATTTATGCCAAAGGTGAGAAAAATGGATATGTTGGCAGTGGTAGTGGTGGATCTATCTGGATTGAAGCCGGTGAGCTGATTGGTGGAAGTGGCACAGAAATTAATGCGTCTGGTGGTGATGGATATTTTGCAGCCTCTGGAGGTGGTGGTCGTATTGCTGTCTATTACGACACATTAACGGGGCTTGACCCCAAAACAAAGATTAAAGCATTTACTGGTAGTAGCTATGCAGGTGCGATAGCTTATGGCGGAGCTGGGACGGTGTATTTGTATGATAAATCGCTGTCCAGTGATAATGAATTGTTACAAATTGTTAATATTTCAAATTCTACTTCGTATGCCCCGTATAGCATAGGTGGTGTACTAGATATCCCGCTCTATCTTGATGATGTACGGGTGATCGTTGAAGAGGGGGCACATTTAGCCTCATCTATTTATGGAAGCAGTTTTAACAACGCTTATGTAACAGCAGAAGGTGATTTTACTGTTGCCAATAATGATTTGATTGTCGATGGTTTTACCCTTGAGCTTCCACAGGGTTATAGTTTCGGGAGTATTACAGTCCAAAATAGTGGAAAAATTACCACTCCGGTAGCCTCAGATACCTTTACGTCAGGTATTACCCTAAGTGCAACTGACTTCTATATCAGTTCTAATTCTTATATTGATGTCAGTTCAAAAGGGCTTCTGCCATTTGATGGGGATCATTGGAAGTCCGGTGGTAGTTATGGTGGATTGGGAGGAACTGATCCTTCGTCAGGCACTGTTGCGCCAATCTTTGGATCGATTGAGGCACCAGTTGATTTTGGTGTGGGGGGGTATGGAGTTGATGCAACGATTGAAGGAAGCCGTGGTGGCGGTGCGATTAAACTAGTGGCATCAAATAGGTTTGAAGTATATGGGGATATTTTAGCTTATGGCCAATATAACCCAAACCTAATTGGTGCTGGAAGTGGTGGATCAATTTGGATCGAAGCCAAAGAGATTATTGGTGGTAGTGGTACATTGATCGAGGCGTCGGGAGGCAGAGGGTATAATGCAGCCACCGGGGGTGGTGGACGTATTGCTATTTATTATGACTCCCTTAGTGGATTTGCTCCTCGTGATAGAGTTCTAGCCATGGCGGGATCCAACTATTCAGGGGCAACAGCCTATGGTGGGGCAGGAACGGTATATTTATTCGATCGTTCTTTGTCCTCTAATAATGGTGAGCTGCTAATAACTAATAGGGGAGTCACTGGTTATTACGAGCCCTATCGAGTTTCAGGTCAATTGAATATCCCTCTGAGTTTGTATAATACCAATGTGATTATTGAAGATGACGCACATTTAAATAATTTAATTTCTGGTTCGGGTTATAACAGCTCATATGTAAAGGCGGAAGGTGATTTTACTGTTGCCAATAATAGTTTAATTGTCGATGGTTTTACCTTAGAGCTTTCTCAAGACTATAGTTTCGAGAATATTACGCTCCAAAATAGCGCAAAAATTACTACTACGGTAGCCTCAGATACCTTTACGTCAGGTATTACTCTAAGTGCAACTGATTTCTATATCAGTTCTAATTCTTATATTGATGTCAGTTCAAAAGGACTTCTGCCATTTGATGGGGATCATTGGAAGTCCGGTGGTAGTTATGGTGGATTGGGAGGAACTGATCCTTCGTCAGGCACTGTTGCGCCAATCTTTGGATCGATTGAGGCACCAGTTGATTTTGGTGTGGGGGGGTATGGAGTTGATGCAACGATTGAAGGAAGCCGTGGTGGCGGTGCGATTAAACTAGTGGCATCAAATAGGTTTGAAGTATATGGGGATATTTTAGCTTATGGCCAATATAACCCAAACCTAATTGGTGCTGGAAGTGGTGGATCAATTTGGATCGAAGCCAAAGAGATTATTGGTGGTAGTGGTACATTGATCGAGGCGTCGGGAGGCAGAGGGTATAATGCAGCCACCGGGGGTGGTGGACGTATTGCTATTTATTATGACTCCCTTAGTGGATTTGCTCCTCGTGATAGAGTTCTAGCCATGGCGGGATCCAACTATTCAGGGGCAACAGCCTATGGTGGGGCAGGAACGGTATATTTATTCGATCGTTCTTTGTCCTCTAATAATGGTGAGCTGCTAATAACTAATAGGGGGGTCACTGATTATTACGAGCCCTATCGAGTTTCAGGTCAATTGAATATCCCACTGAGTTTGTATAATACCAATGTGATTATTGAAGATGACGCACATTTAAATAATTTAATTTCTGGTTCGGGTTATAACAGCTCATATGTAAAGGCGGAAGGTGATTTTACTGTTGCTAATAATAGTTTAATTGTCGATGGTTTTACCTTAGAGCTTTCTCAAGACTATAGTTTCGAGAATATTACGCTCCAAAACAGCGCAAAAATTACTACTCCGGTAGCCTCAGATACCTTTACGTCAGGTATTACCCTAAGTGCAACTGATTTCTATATCAGTTCTAATTCTTATATCGATGTCACTGGGAAAGGATTTTTGCCTAATGATAGCGTTGGATATCAGTCTGGCGGTAGCTATGGAGGTCTTGGTGGTGTGTATACTAACAGTGAAACTAATCCAGTTTACGGTAGCGCTATATCGCCAATTGAATTTGGAATGGGAGGGCGTTATCAAGATGATAGTGGAACAGATTCTCGTGGTGGCGGCGCAATTAAAATAATTGCGGATACGTTGCAACATTATGGCTATATCTATGCGTCTGGGACCGGCAATTATGGCCGTCGTGGCGGAGGTAGTGGAGGTTCTGTATGGCTGGATATTGGTGAACTGATAGTTGGTGGGCAGGGATATATTTATGCAAATGGTGGTTATGGGAGTGTAGCTGGTGCTGGCGGAGGAGGTCGCGTAGCAACTTACTATGAGTCTTTAGAGGGCGATCTTTCATCAAGAATGAAAGCTGATAGTGGCGGCAGAAGTAGTTCAGGGATTGCCGGCGAAGATGGCACTGTCCATATCGCACAAAAAACAGTAGCTCCTCGAGTTCGCTCAATAACCCCAAGTGGCTATTACGGTGAGCTTATTTCAAGTGCCATTGTCCAGTTTAGTATTGGAATTGATACTGATACGCTTGATCTCAACGATATTCAGCTTCTGGATAGTGATAACAATTCTATAGCTGCAACAGCTATTACATCTATTGACGATATTCGCTATCAAGTTGATTTTGAAAAGACCCTGGTTGAAGGAGCTTATATCCTTTCTGTTGGTCCCGATATCTTCGGTTCTAACGGTTTAGGCATGGACCAGGATCAGGATGGTGTTGAGCAAGAAGCAGAGGATGACCGTTTTACTGCTACGATTACCCTTGATGTAACCTCTCCTCGGGCCATCGTTCTTGACCAACCTATTTCACCAATAGTGATCAATTCGAATAGTCGCTGGGTAACTTTATCAGGTAACAGAGAAGATAATACTGCAATCACTATTGGTGAGACTGAGATTGCTGCTAACGGGACTGGTTCTTGGAGTGGCAAATATTATGCACCTGAGGGTCAATCCACTGTTGAAGTTAGAGCTAAAGACCTGAGCGGTAATCTATCCGATCCAGTGTCACTGATTTTTAATGTAGATAGTAAGGCTCCGAATATTACCGGGGTCAATCCTACAGGCAGTAATAATATAGCTCCTCCATATATAACTCTTGTTGTAACAGAGGAAGGTAGCGGAATAGACGTGGAAAGTAGCCGGTTAGAGGTAAAGCGCAATGGCGTATCCCTATCCGGTTCCATCGATCTCTTTGAAGGTCAGATTCAATTTATTCCCCAAGCACCATTTCTTGATGGTGATTATGAGATCACCGCTCAAGTAGCTGATAAGTTAGGTAATACTTCTTCACAGAGTACTTATACTTTTACCCTGGACTACACGCCGCCAGTGGCACCAGTATTGGATGCATATCCGCAGGTTACTACCGTTAATGCTCAAGTATTTTCCGGTACTAAAGAAGCGGATAGTGCGATATTGGTGAATGGCAACCTGACCGTTGTTAACTCATCTAGCACCAGCTGGAGTACCCAAGTTGCTCTTTTGCAAGGGGATAATGAAATTTCATTTACGGTACGCGACGCTGCAGGAAATGTTAGTGATCCATCAGTTGCACAGATTCGTTATGATAATACTCCTCCCGGGGTAGTAAGCCCGGTAATTGACCCCAATGGTAGTGGTACTGAGGTGACCCTGGATTGGAGCAACTATAACGAGTTCGATAATGGCAATGACATAGCTGAGTATCGAATCTATCAGAGTGCGGCAAATTTTACTGATATCGCCGGTAAAACTCCGGTAGCGACAGTAGTACAGGGATCTAAACAGTATCGGGTGGAGGGATTACCGCGCGGAATGGCAATGCATTTTGCTGTTGTGGCTTATGATTCCCAGGGATTATTTAACCCATCGGTAAGTTCTATCGCAGTGACACCGGTAGATACCGTTGCACCAGATGAAATTACTAATTTAGTTGTGACACCAGGTGCAGATAACTTGATACTGAGCTGGAATCCTTCGGCTGATTCTGCCGAAGATTTGGCGGGCTACCGTGTGGTATTTACTGAGAGTGACCGGGTAGATGATATTCCTCTGTCGTCTTTGGCTGATCCCCAGGTGCTGGTTCAATATCAAGTTACTGGTTTAAGTGCGGCTACTTCATATCCGTTACGTGTTTACGTTTACGATAATGATGGTAACACCTCCAGCGGTATTACCGATTCCGGTACTACCCTATTACCTAATCCTGCGTCGGTTACTGTTGAGGCGAAGAGCAGCCGAATTGACCTTCAGTGGTCCAGTGTTTCCCCATATTCGCTTTTAAAAAATTATGCAGTATATGTAGAAGAAAATGCTTTCAGTAGTATTTCGGGGCTGCATTATCAATCACTGCGCAATAAAGGGAGTGAATCTGATACTGAACACAGCTGGTCTATGGCTGGTTTGGAAAACGACAAGACCTATTATGTGGCAGTGGTGTCGGTGAATAATTCCAATGGCTCTGAACAACTGGTGACACCGGTTGCGGTAACCCCTGTAGCAGATACCGACGGACCAGTAATTAGTGTTGCGGAGTACCAGCAGGGTGGTCAGGTTTTGGATCTAAACGCTGCACCGGAATTATCGAAGGATGGTAATTTTAAAATCACGGCAACTGACGATTCTGGAGTTGCTCGTGTTGAGTTCTATTTGGATGGCAAGTTGGAAGGGGCAGAGTACACAGCCATAACCAATGTCTTCACTCATGATATTGCACTGCTCAATTTAGCTGATGGTGATCATGGGTTAACCGTAAAAATTTATGATATTTGGGAAAATGTAATAATTGAGCAGTATCAATTTAGTGTGGCCCTGGCTGCACCTACTGCCCCGCAAATTACTAGTCCATCCGAAGGCTGGTTAACTAACAGCGAGCAGGTAACAATTTATGGTACTGCTGAAAAACAAACCCAAGTTCAGGTTTATCTTGAGGGTGTGCCTACCGATAATTTTGATACTGTCGATAATTACGGCAACTTCCAGATAGATGTTTCTCTGCAAGAGGGTGAAAACTCAATTACGGTAGCGGCTGAATACCCAGGTCGTGGAGGGTATGGTGCCCAAAGTGATGTGCGTAAAGTTAACCTGGATACCGATATCCCCGACGCGCCAAGTAACGTGACGGTGATAGAGCGAGAGCTGGGCCAGATCTCCCTTTCCTGGGACGCAGTAAGCAGTTATGACAGCAATAATCAAATAGCGGGCTATAACGTTTATCGTTCCAATGCTGAATTTACCTCGGTACTTGAAGCAGAACGGATTAATACACAGCTATTAGCCGAATTGAAATACAGTGACTTACCGACAGAGGATGGCGAATACTTTTATGCTATCACTGCGGTTAATGAAGCGGCTACTGAGGGCAGTCTATCCAGTTTGGTAGAAGCAAAGGCTGATAGTGAAGGCCCCCATGCATTGCAAGTGAGCTACCAGACAAACGGCTTGGTGGATAGCGCTAGTGGTCGCCATGGGCCCGGTACGGTAGAAGTAACCGTGCAATTTGATGAGCCATTACGCAATCAACCCTATTTTGCTATGGCGCCAGATGGTGGTGTGCCTGTCGCAGTAGAACTCAGCAAAGACTACAGCGATGACACTCTATATACCGGTAGCTTTATTATCGAGCCAGGCATGATGTCAGGTACTGCTTATGCAGTAATGTCTGCCCACGATAATGTGGGTAATCGCGGCACCGTTATTGAACAGGGTACCAGCCTGTTGATTGATGCCGAGGGCCCTGAAGTTATTGCTCTTACACTAAATCCCGGAGAGCCCTTAAAAGTCCACGAGCAGGATGGCTTGCAAGTGGAAGTGATATTGCAGCTGAGTGATGAAGTTAAAGCTGGGGCAATGCCTGAGTTACTACCACTGGTGGGCAATACCGTGCTGCCTGGGTTGGAATCTGGAATTATCCTTAATCGCGACGCCCAGTCTACTCAAGGACAGCCACTGTGGGTGGGCAGCTTTACCCTGCCAGCCTCTGCCGGCCAGGACGAGGAGGGCAATCCCACTGTAGATACGCTGCGCTTTAGTTTCCTGGCAGAGGATGATCTGGAGAACCAGAGCGATAAAATACGAGTGGCAAACTACTTCCAGGTTTATCAGGGTGACTTGCCACCTCTTGAAATTCCGCAGAGTTTGCAAGCTACTGCATTACCTGGTGGTGAGGTAGCGCTACAGTGGGATTCTGTTGAAGGTGCTCGTTATGTTTTGTACCGCAAGGCAGAAGGAGATGCAGACTTTACGGAAGTTTTGCGTCTTTCTGAAACGAGTATTCAGGATACCCTGCCCACTGACGGTAACTACTATTACGGTATTGCCAGTGAACGCCGTAGTAACGACCAGATCGCAGTGAGTTCAATGAGCGTACCTGTCAAAGTCGGTGCCGATAGCATTCCACCAGCAGCGCCAACGGAGCTGGCACTGGAGTTAAATGGGGCAGGTATCGTTGCTACTTGGCAGGCCCCCAGTGTCGACATTGAGGGTGGCTCCGAAAATGGAGAAACACTGACTTATAACCTCTATCGATTGGCGTTGGCTGAAGGGGAAAATGCTACTCAGGAAACTTTGCAATCGGTAGGTCCCCTGCAAACGGGTATCCCCGATACCATTGCCTTGGATAATACACCCAGTGAAAGTGAGCATGCCTATGTGATTACCGCCTTGGATGAGGCGGGTAATGAATCTGCTCCCAGTGTGACGGCTTATCTCAATTTTGGTCTTTTACCGGTCTCCGACTTGAGTATTCAGGTAGATGCCAATGGCAATCCTCAATTGCAGTGGAATCACACTGGTAGCGCGATTTCTGGCTATCGAGTTTATGTTGGAGAAGAGGGAAGTCTGCAGGAAATCACCAGTGGATTAATTTCCCATAGTGGCAATCCTACGATTTTTGTAGATAGTGACTTCAGTGCGGCGGAGCAGGGTGTAAATGCTGAGCGACGCTACACCGTAGTGGCTGAAGATAGTCTGGGAGCTACAAGTATTGGCCACAGCTTGTTATTGCCGGCACTCTCAGTGGAAGTGGTGGAATCGCAGGAAGGTGAGTCAGCCATTAAGCGCGGTGTGATGAATGAGGTGCGTTTCCGCGTACAAAATCGCGGTAGTAGCGATATTAGCGGTGTCAAACTCTTTGCGACTGTTAATGATAATGGAGCGGTCCGCGAGCACCAGTCTGTAGCCTTTAGTGTGGCAGCAGGTGGGCTGGTAGAAATTCCTATAATTGTCGGTGGTTACGACAAGTTGGATACTCTCAGTGATATTCAATTGCGTCTGGAACAATCCCCGCTTCCAGGAGAGACGATATTTATTAATACTGCCGATCAGGTTCTCGTTGGGGATGCGGCGTTGCGCTTGGATCTGGAAACCGACACTCTCTATCGCGGTGGTGTTGGGAAAGTCCGCTTTACTCTGGAAAACACATCGGCAGTAGAAACTGAGGTGCTGGTGGCACGCAGCAACGGCAGTGTAACTTCTGATGAAGTACGTGTACGAATTGAAGACACGGATAGCAACCTGCTTGCACTTCAATCGGTACAGCAATTCACCGGTGATGTGATTACGGTAGCCACTGGTGAAACCGTGGCACGTGTCCAACCAGGTAAGACTTTTGTTTCTGACTGGATTGAGGTGGCTATCCCAGCAGCTGCGCCAGATAATGTCACAATCGCTTTAGAAATTGATCAGTTCCGTTACCACACTGGAAAAGATACCCAGGTGGCAATTCAAGGTAATGGCACTCGCATCCAGGCTTCACTTCAGGAAACTGCTTACTATGGTGAGTTGGATACTGTAGCTCCGCAGCAAGTTTATGGGACCGAGGAAGTTATCACTATTACCGGGCGAGCCCTCGACCGCGATAGTGACGCTGCTCTGAGTAATGTGCCTTTGTCTTTGGTTATGGAATTGCGTGGCTTTGAGCGCAGCGCTTCAGTCATTACCGATGCCACTGGTAATTTCTCTTACCAGTTTGATCCGCAGGGACAAAGCGGTAATTGGCAGGTCTCCGTTATCCATCCGGACAGCCTCTCTCGTCCTGTTCAAGGTGAGTTTGCGGTACTAACTTCTTCAGTAACGCCTGGGCAACTGAGCGTAAATATTCCACGTAACTACACCCAGGAAATGCCGATTACAGTGACGGCTGGCCACAGTACAGCGCTGAGTGATGTGCGTCTGATATCGGTGGCTGCACCGGGTGAAGAGCAAATACAAATTCCCAGTGGCTTACACCTGGACTTGGGGGCTGTTATTGAGCTGGCGGAGCAGGAGAAAGGAGTTATAAATCTTTCGCTCTCTGGCGATAACCTGGCTCCGGACCAAGGCTACCTATATTTTCAGGTGTTGGCATCAGTAAATGGTATTGAGCAGTCCCTGGAAAATGTGTCCCTGGAGTACAACTTGGCGGAGAGCCGCCCGGCTATAAATTTCACTCCCTCTTATGTGGATAGCGGTGTTGCCTTGGGTGGAACAACGACAGAAACCATCGAGTTGAAAAACACAGGGTTCGATATGCTGCGCAATACCACCCTGAGTTTAGTAGATGGCGAAGGTAATCCGGCACCTACATGGGTAAGAGTTGAGGGTACGGCCGCACTGGGGGATTTGGAAATTGGTGAAGGCCGCGATATCAATATCGCATTCAGCCCAGATAATACTGTGCCTCAGGGAAATTATGAATATCGCCTGGTAGCTGAAGGGGATGGTGGTTATAGCTTCACCTTGCAGTTGTTTGTGGCTGTAGTGACCTCGGAAATCGGCAATGCGTTCTTCCATATCAGTGATATCTACACGGCAACCCTGGATGAAAATAATACGCTAATCCCAGGTTTGACTGGTGCCAGGATCGAGCTGCAAAACGAGCAGGTACTATCTGAAACCCGCACTATCAATAGTGATGCCAACGGTGAAGCATTCTTGCAAGATCTGCCTGCAGGTCGTTATGCCTATCGTGTCACTGCCTTTGATCATGAAAGTGTATCCGGTCGACTCTGGGTTAAACCCGGGGCCACAGTTGCGGAAGATGTTTTCCTGATGAATCAAATCGTTAGCGTGGAATGGCAGGTGAATGAAATTAACCTGGAGGACCGCTACGAGATTACCTTGGAAGCTACCTTTGAAACCCAGGTCCCCGTAGCCGTAGTTATGCTTGATCCCATCAGTGTGACTCTGCCGGATATGCAAAAAGGCGATGTATTTAGCGGGGAGTTGAGTCTCACTAACTACGGCCTGATTAAAGCGGAATCGATGAGTAGCAACCTACCCAGTGGTAATGATGTGGTTTCCTTCGAATTCCTCGCCGATGTACCGGAAATTCTCGAAGCAGGAGAAGTAGTTTATATCCCTTACCGGATCACCGCGCTGCGTGACTTCAATCCTTCAGAAGAGGGGGATGCCAGTGGCGCCGGTTGTGGTACTTACAGCTACCAGTATCAGGTGAGCTATGCGAGCGAGTGTGCCAATGGGCAGGTTGTGCCCGGTGGCACTTCCACCCATTGGGGAAGCGCCTCTTCCGGCTCTTGTGGTAGTGGAGGTAGCAGCGGTGGTGGTGGTGGCAAATACTACTACGGCGGCGGCAGTGGCAGCGGTGGTGGCTACGGCGGTAGCTACTCATCAATCAGTAGTGATGAGACCTTACGCTGCGCCCCCGATCCAGCTTGTGATGGCCCATGTAATAAGGACAACACAAGTCCTCAATAATTATGTACTGGCTCCTCTAAATATTAGGTAGGGGAGTCTCTCTAAAAAAACAAAGAATTGAACTTGTAGTGAATGCTCTGCATTTGCCGCTTTTAAGACCAGGAAATTATCATGCAGTTCTTTACCGGGAAATCCACTCAAGGATTAGCGGAAAATTTGTGGAAAAAGAATAGAGCGTTTATTAGTACAGTCTGTTTAGGGCTATCACTATGCACTTTATTTGCTGTACCTGGGGTTTGGGCTAAACCGGGAATTAGCAGTGATAGTGCAGCACCTAGAGCCGTGAGTTCCGGCAATCGCGAAGACTTTGAGGATATGCGGGTAAAGGTCTTGGGGGGGGATATCCGTATGACCCGCCGCTGGACCCGTAATGGCTGGGAGTGGAACAGCAGATGGAATTCAATTCTTACCTATGATGAATATAAAGCTCAGCTTGAAGGTGAGGAGCAGGAAGAGCTAGAGGAAGTAGAAAACGAAATTCGTGTAGGCGCCTTGCGCACCCTGGGAAAAGGTCGTTTTAGAGCGGGAAGTGGTGGCGGTGGCGGGCGCTTCGGACTGGCGGGGCGCACTGGTATCATCCCGGGGCAGAGTTGTAAGTTGCCCTATGAATATTTTTTATTCCGAAATGGTCAATCATACCGACCTAACGATTTCTTCTATGGCTCTGGTTGCCCTGTACCTGAGGGTGATGAATACCATGCACAACTCCGTTTAACACTAACTAAAGATGGCAAGAATTACACCTGGAAAGATAGAAAGGGAAACCTGACATATTATGAAGCAGGCAAACTGAAGTATTACCAAGATAGAAATAGTGTACGTGTTACCCTGGAGTATACAGAGGATCGAGTCAAATACGTAAAAGACCACCTTGGTAATACTGTTATTACCTATCATTGGAAGGAGATTATTGACGACGTAGATGGGGAAAGAATCTCCACTTACCTACTTGAAAAGTTAGAAGATTATTCGGGTCGAGTAGTAACTTACCACTACGGTGAAGACAGCAGCGATAACCTTAACTATCGACAGTTAATTGCTGTTACAGATATGCGAGGTTATGACTGGACAATACAATATAAAACCCTAGCTAATGATGAGCTTACTTTAGACAGCATCACCGATCCTAATGGACGTGTCACTAGATACTCCACCAATTCTGATGGTGATATTAATGGCTATGTAAATGCCGATGGCGTTGGTACTAGTTATACCCATAGTTACGATAGCGGAAATAAGACCTACAAACTAACTCAACGGGAAACCTCCGGTGTCATAACTGAAACTTGGCATGATGCTTCCGGGATGCCGATTAAGAAAACAATAGGTGGGGAGCTGCAGCATGAAATCACCTACCAATATTCTGGAGATAACACAGCATCTGATTACGCCGATCAATTCAAAGTCTCCTCTAAGGGGGCGAGCAGAGGTGGTTCTGGTAGGTTTTCTATTGCTGATATGGAGCCAGTTAGGCTAATCAGTAGTATCACTACAGATGCCCGTGGTCTGGAAACCAAATACTATTACGATACCTTTCGTAATATCACCCGTACCGAATTTGCCGATGGCAGTTATACCACTACCGATTGGAATACCGAATTAACCTTACCACTCCGAGAGCGGGATGAGCGCGGTGTTATTACCGAGTATGGATATGATAGTAATGGTAATTTAATAACGTTTACTGAAGCCTTGGGCACCCCTGAACAGCGTACTACCCGCTATACCTATGATGCGTATGGCCAGATGATTACCGAGACTACAGGGGAAGCCGTAGCAGGTAATACTGCCTTGGCTACTACTACTTGGGACTATGATGGGTACGGTAATGTTATTAAGATTACTGACCCAGAAGAACACAGCACTGAGTATCGAGATTACGATAGTAATGGCAATGCTACAACTATTGTGGATGGCCGACAGAATGTTTGGACGCGCAATTACGATACAGTAGGCAACCTGTTGGCAGACCTCAATCCCTATGGCCAGGGCTATGTGTACGAGTACGATGCTACTGGACACCTAACGAAGTTAACTGATGCTAGTGGAAGTCAAAGAAGTATAGTTAACAATACCTCAGGGTTGCCGCTTACGGCTACTGATGATGCAGGTAATCAGTTTAGACTGGATTATGATAAGGGCAACCGTCTTACCGCCATTGCTGACCCCGAGGGGATATCCATCAGTTTGGAATACAATAGCCAGAATCAATTAGATGCAATCATCGACGGAGAGAAGAATAGAACTAAATATATTTACCAAGATAATTTACTGTCGTTAATAGATTATCCCACCTATAAGGAAGAGTTGGTATATGGTAAGCGTAATCGGATTGAACAGAGAAAGAGGAGTGCTAATAATCTAGAACAATTACGGACTTTTGGATACGATCTAGATAATAATCTCAGTAGTGGGACGGATGCCCTAAAAAATACAGAGAAGTATGAATATGACAGCTTAAATCGGATAGTGGCCATTGTAGATCCAATCAATCATGAAGCAAAGAAAACCGAATTTTTTTATGATGCACGTGATAATCTATTGCAAGTTAAAGATTCGGAAAGTCGCCAGACGCTTTATAGCTACGATAAAAATAATCGTATTATATCCGAGACCAAGCATGACTTTGTGGGTATAGATAAAGATAGGGTCTATATCTATGATAATAATGGAAACTTAGCTGAACTTTTAAGCCCCCAGAAAGAAAAGCGCACATTTATTTATGATAATGCCAATAGGGTTATCAGATTGAAGGTCTTTGCTGGCAAGATCAATGTAGAGCCGGTAAAAATTGTAGATTATTACTATAATGAGAAGGCTCAGTACATTGGCTATCTTCAATATCCGGGTACTGATATTGCCAATGCTACCGCGGATATCGTTCGCCATGGTGAAACTTATACCTATGACAGTTTGAATCGCCTAATGTCAGTCAAGGTAGATTATTATGGTAAGGGGAATCAGGCTGAGTCAGTTGTTTTCTCCAAATCTTATAGTTATAGCTATTATAGTAACGGTCAAAAGAAGACCTATACTAACCCGGAAGGTCTTACCTATACTTACTACTATAATAGTAATAATCAGCTTGCTGCTGTACATATTCCAGGTGAGGGTCAGCTTGTCTGGACTGACTTTTATTGGCTAGCTCCACAGACTTTACTATTGCCGGGCGGTAATAAAATTACACTAAATTATGATGATTTTTTGAGAGTTAAGGAGCGAGTGCTGTTAGATAGCGCAGGTAATGATAAGGCTAAAGCAATCTACCAATATGATCTTGAAAGCAATATTCGTAAGATTATTTCAGAGCATGGTGAATACAATTTTAATTATGACGGTTTATATCGTTTAACAGAAGCGGATTATCCAATTGAAAATTATGCGAGTGATGAAAAATTTTCATATGATGGAGTAGGTAATCGTATAATACATGAGAGCTTGAAAGATATTGATGACGAAGAAAGTTATAGTGCTACTCAATCTCAAAGCAGTTACAATAATCATAATCAGTTAACTTCTGTTGCGGGCGATAATAGTGCCAGCCTGAAATATAATGATAATGGGCATACCATTCAGAAGTTTCAGGGAGGGATCACCTGGAATTACTCTTATAATTTTGAAGAGCGCCTAATTAGTGTTCAAAAGAATGGGCAGACTGTTGGTGAGTATCAGTATAATCCATATGGAAGACGAATATATAAACAAGCTGAGAGTTCTACGTACTTTCTTTATAACGAAGAGGGTATGGCTGCTGAATATGATTCCATGGGTAATTTAATTAAGGAATATCATTTTAGGCCGGGTATGCCATGGATGACCGAGCCATTGTTTCATCGTGTGAGTTCTGGTGAGGTTTATTATTATCAGAATGACCATCTAGGTACCCCTCAGCGGATTATTGATAATTCCGGTGCCACGGTTTGGGAGGCTAGATATGAAGCTTTTGGTTCGGCCGAAATTTCTGTTGAAGTAGTAGATAACAACTTACGATTTCCCGGGCAGTACTTTGATAAGGAATCATATTTGATTCAGAATTTATTTAGATATTTTGATCCTCAGGCCGGAAGATACATATCCAAAGATCCCGTTGGGTTAATTGGAGGGTTGAATAACTATATTTATGTTTATGCAAATCCTATTAATTCATTTGATCCGTATGGTTTATGGGCTTGGGGTGATCCTTTGCCTCAGTCGTGGGTAGATGGTGCTGCAGGGTTTGGAGATACACTTTCTTTTGGAATAACAGATAATATACGAGATTTAATGGGAACAAATGGAGCAGTAAACAAATGCTCGGGCGCATATGCTGGAGGCCAGTTAGCTGGAGTGGGCTTTAGCTTAGCTTTTGGAGGGGCTCACTTTGGAAGACATGCAATGAATGTTGGAGCAAAGAAATTTGTTAGTGATCCGAGAAAATATCCTACCGTACAAAAACAATGGTCAAAATCTGTTGGTGGTTATAAAGGTAAATATGAATTACATCATTGGTTTACTCCTCAATCCAAAAATGGTACTAGTGCGGGGTGGAATTTAGTTCCTGTAACTCCATCATTTAATAGGAGAATGAGTAATGGTGGGATTCTTTTTAATACCTTCAAAGGGTCATTGATCGGTACTTATTTAGGGGCCTTGGGAGCTGTACCAACAGCGTTATCTGAACAGATGACAAATCAAGATGAATGCAGCCCAGAAGAAAGAGAGGATCAAGCGTGCTAGTTTTTGGGAATAGGGTTTATGAAAGTTCTTGGTTTATATTGTTTATAGATACTGGGTTGGAGTAATTTTCATATGATAAAAAATTATTTACGTAAGATGTTAAGGTCAGTAGTTTGTTTTTTACTGTCACTTTATTTCTTTTTAGAAATTGATGGATTGTTTTGGGTGGCTTTGCTTATTTTAGGGGTATTTTTTGTTGGGGTAGATATTTTTCATATGGATAAAAGCTTACACAAAGATGAGGTGAGGTCAGCTTCAATGCCTAGTTTTGAGTACGGTGTCCTTGGTCAATATATTATTGACTCTACATATTCCTATGGGATGTTCATTGAGCTTTTAGGACGTCCTGTTTTTATAGATGTTAAAAAGGATGGATGTCTTTCCCGTCGGGAAGAGTATGCTAAATTTTTGTACGAGCATATAGGCGAGTTAGAAGCTAACTTAAGGAAGTTCTGTAGGGGGGGGGTAGGGTTTGATTCTAAATTTATTGACTATATAGGTCTTCATTCTCCACAGATGGAAGAAGGTGAGGTATTTTGGAGTCCAGAAGGTTACACGAAACTCTATGGATTAGATTTTAAAAATAGTTAGATGTGGTGTTCGCCGGAAGGTTGTGAAGTGAGCTACTGGTGATTAGGTATGCTTTGGGCGGAATAGTCCTAATAAAGAATTTAACACATTAAGTGAGATTCGATTATAGCTGGTGATTTCTCGATCTTTAAGACAGTATCCATTAAATACAATGTATAATTATGTGTTCTTATTGGATGGTAGTATGTTAATGGATGGATCGCTTTGGCTTCCCTTTGGGCATTTCTTTTATACTCCGATAAATGAGTCTGTTTTAAGTGACCTAAATCTTAGGTTGGAGTTGATTTTCTAAAGTTTATATAGCGGAAATAAAATATGTTTCGAAGTTGGGGGGAGTGGGCAATATTTTGGTGTTGCATTTTTGTTACACCACTGGTTGCAGTAGCCCAAGAAGAGTCGCTCTGTGCAGAAGTGCGTATTGAAATATTGCAGGAGCTGACACTTGAGCGTCAGGGCTTTGAAGCGATTATGCGTATTACCAATAGCCTGGATACCTTTGCGATTGAGGATATCGCAATCACGGTGGATTTTGCCGATGATGAGGGTAATCAGGTCACTGCAACCTCCGACAGTTCTGCCAGTGATGCAGAGTTTTTTATTCGTATTGACGATACCCAGAATATTGGTTCTTTGGTTGTGGCAGAGGATGGCATAGTTACCGATGGAGAGATCAACGCGGGCAGTGTAGGGGAGTTTTGTTGGTTGATTGTTCCCACTGCCAATGCTGCCGAGCAAACCGATAACGGCGAACTATTTTTTGTCGGTGCTACCTTGTCATATTCCTACGGGGGCAAGGATGAAGTGGTGCAGGTCGCACATGATTCTATTGTGGTAAAGCCCCAATCTTTATTGGCCCTGGATTACTTCATTACTTAGCAGGTTGTTGATAGAGGTGGTCGCTAGTTAAATCAAAATATTACTGGTTGTCTAAAAACGTACGGCTAATAAAGGATGGATTGCTAATTGAGCTGATACTTTAGCTGGTCTGGGGAAAAGAATATGGCAGATAGGTATGGCAAAGCCTCTGAGAGAGCTTCAAAAAAATATGAATAGAGGTCCATTGACGAGAGAGAAAAATAGACAATATTGCAAGAATAAAGCGTCATCCCTACGTCTTAATGGAATTTCTATGGGGGATTACGGGATATTTGATTGGTGTAGTGAGTGAATGAATAGGCGGATGGTGTAAGAGATAAAGTGCGAAGTAATAAAAACATAGGACTAGGCCGATAGTTGTCTGATTTAAGTTTCTGGAAATGTGGACGAGTAATATATGCTTCCTGGGTTACCTGTAAAAAAAAGATTTAATTGGTTCGGTTGTGTCCTGGCGTTAACCCTTATGGTAGCTTTTGCTGAATTTGCTTGGGGTATTGTTTCACCTTTGGTAAAGACTGTATTCTGTGATTTAGATAGTTCTGTCCCAGGAGTAATCACATCTTCTAAAGGTTACCATCGTCGTGGTGAAACTCATTATTCTTTTGGGTATGGGTATTTTGTTGGTGGGCTGTATTATACCTCAGAGGCAAGGGCCCACTCTGCTTGGCGGGAGGATGTTGATACAATCATGTCAAGCTATCCAGTTGATGGTGAGGTGTTGGTTTATTACGATAAAGAGCGACCATCTTGCTCCTCTATAGAGGTTGAGGAGCCAGGGTTCTTATCATTTTTTTATCTTTTTATATGCATTGGTCTTCCACTTTTTATTTTTTATGGTTTTTATATTGTTTGATTATTTTGGGTGGTTTTTAAGTTGGAGATGTAGTGAGTCTTGAGGTGTAAAGGTAGTTGTAAGGTTCTTGCATTTTTTTGATCTTTATGCTGGTTGATTTTTAAGGTTGGGGTATGAGTTGACTATTAGGGATCTATATCTAGTTGAGGATGCAAAGATTCCGATGGGTGGAAATTATATAGTTGTTGGTGCTCGATTTTTATGGGGTTGTACTCGGTGTTGGATTGAGGTTTTATTCGTTAAAAATGGAAATAAGTTACAAAATCCCAATGGGTTACATAAAGCTTATCTTACTTGGTTCTTTTGTAATGGTGCTCGGAAGTTTTGGGTACCTTGGTGACTCTTTTAATCAAACAAGAAGCATTAACGTACTGTCACTCTGGTGCTTCTTCGGTTCTGTTGCCTATTTTTTGATGGTAAGTCCACGTAACCGTAAAGTCATCGCAAATGATGCTGGTGTTTATGTACCTAGTATTTTCCTACCTTTTACTTCGGATGCCAGCTGTAAATGGGATGATATTCTGGATTACAGTTTTAACTATAAAGCTCATTATCCCGCTCTAGTGCTTCACACTTCTCATGGTGATATAAAAATATATAGTTTTCTCTGCTTTAGGGATGGTGAGTTAGATATACTTGCTTCAGATTTTTTGGAGTTAAAGGAATATATAGTAAATAAGTTGTCTGATGCTAATGATAGTATGGATGCTAATGATGTGCCTATTAAAATAAATAAAGATGCTCGCTCTTATAGTAAGGCTGATAAAAACGACTTGGGTTTTTGATTTTATAAAAATACCTTAAATTTAAGGTGATACCTGGAAATATTGAGTATGTTACAAGGTTGGGGGAAATGGGCTGCAGTTTGGTGTTGTACTCTTACTACACCCTTGGTTGCAGTAGCCCAAGAAGAGTCGCTCTGTGCAGAAGTGCGTATTGAAATACTGCAGGAGCTGACACTTGAGCGTCAGGGCTTTGAAGCCATTATGCGGATTACCAATAGCCTGGATACCTTTGCGATTGAGGATATCGCAATCACGGTGGATTTTGCCGATGATGAGGGGAATCAGGTCACTGCAACCTCCGATAGTTCTGCCAGCGATGCCGAGTTCTTTATTCGTGTTGACGATACCCAGAATATTGGTTCTTTGGTTACGGCAGAGGATGGCACAGTTACCGATGGAGAGATCAGCGCGGGCAATGTCGGGGAATTTCGTTGGTTGATTGTTCCCACCGCCAATGCTGCTGGGCAAACTGATAACGGCGAACTATTTTTTGTCGGCGCTACTTTGTCATATTCTTACGGGGGTAAGGATGAAGTGGTGCAGGTTGCACCAGATTCTATTGTGGTAAAACCCCAACCTCTATTGACCTTGGATTACTTCCTCACTGAGCAGGTTGTAGGTGATGATGCCTTTACCACAGAAATCGAGCCCCCTGAGCCTTATACCCTTGGCGTGCGTGTCGATAATAACGGTTATGGCACTGCACGTTCAGTCAATATCGAATCTGCCCAGCCCCAAATTGTGGATAACGAACAAGGCTTGGCGATCGATTTTGCGATTACTAATAGCTTTGTGGAAAACGAGCCACAAAGCCCCAGCCTGTTGATTAATTTTGGTGATATCACTCCTCAGGGAATGAAGGCTGGGCGCTGGGTGATGGAGTCCTCTCTGTCCGGTCAGTTCACTAGCTTTGAGGCCAGCTTTACCCACGCTGATGAGTTGGGCGGAGAGTTGACCTCGCTGATCGATGCTACCAATGCACACTTGTTACTTAAAGATGTACAGGTGGACTTACCGGGGCGTGATAACGTTCTAGACTATCTGGCCTATACCGCTGATAGCAGTCTTGCGGTGTATGAGAGTGAAAATACCGGTGTTGATCTGGCCCTGTGTCGTAGTTGTGCGGAGGTGGATACGCTTTCCTACACTTTGGGTTCTGAAAATGATGGAACCCGTAGTTTAACTGGTGCTGCCGGCGAGGGCTTTGGTTATATCCAGGTCAGTGACCCCTATGCTGGAGAGAAAGTATTACAGCGTGTTGTGGGCGAGGATGGCCGCGAGTTAAATAAAAATAATTACTGGTTATCCAAAAAGCGTGCGGCTAATAAAGTGGACTTTGATTACTTTATCAATGTCTTTGACTATGAGGGTGCAGATAGTTATACCCTACACTTTACCGACTCTGCTGCGCTGCCCCAGGCGCCGGTGATTCAAGCAATTTTAGACCGAACCGGTCATGAAGGAGGGCAGGTCGGGTTCCTGGTGCAATCCTCCGATCCCAATGGCACAGTGCCACAACTCTCTAGCAGCAGCTTGCCCTCTGGGGCTATTTTCACCGATGGCGGCGATGGTACGGGTATATTTCGTTGGGAACCGGCAGTTGGTCAGGCTGGCAATTATGTTGTTTCCTTTGCAGCTAGTGATGGTGCTCTCTCTAGTTCTCGTGCGGTTAACCTGAAAATAAACCCCTCTTCTGATACGGATGGCGATGGCCTAGATGATGCCTGGGAGATGGAGCACTTCGGTAACCTGGATCGGGATGGTAGTGGCGATTACGATGAAGACGGCCGCAGCGATGCGGAAGAGGAGGACGTGGGCAGTGACCCCACTGTGCCAGAGGTAGCCCCTGGCGCGCCCCAGTTGGTTAGCCCGGTATTTGATGCTGAAGTACTTGCTGGTGCTGCGGAATTGTTACCGGTACTTACCCTCAGCAATGGTGAGCATGCGGCGGATTTAAGTGTTGCTTATGAGTTTGAAGTCTATGCTGATGAGGCGATGTTAATTAAAGTAGCCAGTGCTACTTTGGAAGAGAGCGTCGATACTACGGCATGGGCGGTGGGTGCTGATGACTTGGTTTCCGGCCAGGTATTTCTCGATAACAGCCTTTATTATTGGCGTGCCCGTGCAATTACCCTTGTGGATGCCGAAAGCGGAGATGTCTCGGTCGCATCCAATTGGGAGGCGAGCCGCTTTTTTATCAATACAGTTAACGATGCTCCCACTATACCGGCAATCAATGCACCCCAGTTGGATGGAATTGTTGCTGAAATCCTTCCTGAGTTGATTGTGGCTCACGCTTTCGATGTGGACCGGGATACTTTGACTTATGGTTTTGATCTTTTCCATGAGTCCGATCTGGATAATCCCAGTGCCCAGGTTTCCGGTCTGCTGCCCGGTGGTAATTTCCAGACTAGCTGGCAGGTACCCAATCCCTTAATTGAAGACAATGCTTATGTTTGGCGGGCTTGGGTAGAAGATGAGCATGGTTTGCGCACTGAAAGTGATTTGGGTTCCTTCCTTGTTAGTACATTAAACGATGCGCCTATAGCGCCCGCTGTAGTGTCTCCCAATGGTGCCTTATCGAGCTGGCTTGATAATAATGGTGTAGAGCTACGTTTAACTAACGGGAGCGATCCAGAGGGGCAGTCGCTTACTTACTACTTTGAGTTGGACACTCTGGCGAGCTTTGACAGTGATAGCAAAGTGGTTTCAGGCACAATTGCAGAAGGGCAGCTGGAGACATCCTGGATAGCTGAAGGTCTGCAAGAGGATATTACTTATTACTGGCGCGCTAAAGCCAGCGATGGCGAGGTAGAGACTAGTTGGGTAACTGCCAGCTTTAGTGTAGATACCGATAACACGGCACCGCCAACTCCGAGCTTGCAAAATCCTGGTTCTGCTGCGGTAGTAGAGAGCCTGCGTCCTCTGTTTGAAGTTAACCCAGTCACTGATGCCGATGGCGATAGCGTACAGTATCGCTTTGAAGTCTACTCCGATGCGGATTTGACTCTGTTAGTGGCAAGCCAGGTTCAGGCGTCTACCCAGTGGACCCCCGTGTTTGATTTCAATGACAACAGCCACTATTACTGGCGTGCTCAGGCTGAGGACAGCAAGGGGGAGGCTAGTGACTGGAGTGCGGCCAATACTTTCTTTATTAATGAGAACGGGGTTAACGATGCTCCGCAAATATCCCTGGTATTGCCGGCGAGTGATATAACCGTCAGCGAAGCTGAATTACTTATTCAGTGGCAGGACAGTGATCCCGACAGCGATGCAGATATTGCCCTTTATTACTTGTATGAAGGTGGCGGTAGAACCCTGATCGCTGATGGTTTCGGTGAGGATGAGGATGGCGACTCCGATCAGTACCGTTGGGATGTTTCTAATTTATTAGCTGGTAGTTATAGCCTGGAGCTGGAAATTACCGATGGAGAAAATACGGTAACAACCAGTGGTTGCTGCACCATTCAAGTTCCTGAGCGGGAAAGTCACATTACGGTGCAGGCACTTACAGACCTTGAAACCGATGAAGCGGGTACTAGTATCGCTGTGCTTGAGGTTAGCCTGGATCAGGCCCTGGCGGCAGATACCAGTTTGACTTTGAATCTTGGGGTCTCTGATGATTCTGAGGCGGCAATTCTTGGTAATAACTATCTCCAGTTTACCGCAGATAATTGGCAGACTCCGCAGCTGATCCAACTGGTGGGATTGGATGACTGCTCTGTGGATGGGGATATGGCTTACAGCTTGGTATTCCAACCAGTACAGAGTAATGATAATGCCTACAGCGGCCAGTTATTGGACAGTGTGAGCCTGCTCAACCTGGATAATGAAACAACTGGGCAGGTTCTGTTTATTTGTGATTATTCCCTGGAAAGCCAGGTACCGGTTAATGATGGGGCAGAACTGGAATCCAGCTATCGGGCACGTTTGGATAATCTGGGTGGAGGCTTGGAGGACGCCAGTGCAAGTCTAAGTTTGCTCGATTCTCCCGATTTAAATTACAGCGCGTCGATTGTCAGTGGTGCAACTCTAACTTTTGCCGATATCGGATCTGATGGTAGCGCATTCAGTAATGAGCTGTTAGTTATTCGCCATACCGCAGGGCAACCCTTGGATTTTTCCAAGTTTGTCTGGGATATTGTTGCCGGTGAGTCGCAAACTACCTTGGAAGGTACCGATAGTAATAACACATTACAGGGTACCGATACCGCCGATCGAATCGATGGTAAGGGGGGTAACGACACAATTCATGGTGGTGACGGTGATGATGTCATTATCGGTGGTAGTGGTGCCGATACGCTTTATGGTGAGGGTGGTAACGATATCTTCCTGGTAGAGGGTAATGATGGCAGTGCAGATCGCTTTAATGGTGGTGAAGGCTTTGACCAGGTATTAGGGGGCACTGGGGATGACAGCATCCGGATTAGTGTCTTCAGTGGTGAAAATACGGTTGAGCGAATTGATGGTGCCGCTGGCTATAACGTAATTTATGGCACCACCTCGAATAACACCTTGGATTTTTCCAATACCGAGTTGCTGAATATCGACTTTATTGATGGTCTCGGCGGTAACGATACTATTTATGGTAGTTCCGCCAGCGATAAGATAATCGGTAACAGTGGTAGCGATAGCCTGTACGGTAATGCTGGCGATGATATTTTTTATATCAGCGGCTTGGATTCCGGTTCTGATCGTGTGAATGGTGGTACTGGCTTTGATCAGGTTATCGGTAGCGATAGCGATGACTGGTTCCGCTTTAGTGTGTTCAGTGGTGATGCGCGAGTAGAGGCGATTGATGGTGCTGAAGGTAATAACTGGATTTTAGGCACTTCATCTAACAATACTTTAGATTTCCGCGATGTGAGCTTAATCAATATTGCACGTCTGGATGCGGAGGCCGGGAACGATACGCTTTACGGTTCTAATGTAGCCGATGAAATTGTCGGTGGTCTTGGTAGTGACCGTCTTTATGGTGAAGGCGGTGACGATCGCTTTTTACTAACCAGTGGAGATACCGGTTTCGATGTTTATACCGGCGGTAATGGCGATGACTGGCTGCTGGGGACTTCCGGTGATGATGAATTCCGCTTTAGTGTATTTTCTGGTACTGCGACGGTAGAGGTGATTGATGGAGATGGTGGCAATAACCAGATTATAGGTAGTTCCTCCAACAATACTCTGAACTTTACCGATACCCAGCTGCTTTCCATCAATCTAATTAATGCTGCTGAAGGTAACGATGTCGTCTATGGTTCGGCAGCTGCGGATGTGATTGAAGGGGGAATTGGTTCTGATGTGCTTTATGGCAATAGTGGAGCCGATATCTTTGTGCTGACCGCCGGTGATACTGGCTTTGATCAATATCGAGGTGGTGAAGGAAGTGACCAGGTACTAGGGACCGATGGCGATGATGAAGTTCGCTTAAGTGTCTTTAGTGGTGATGCCAGGGTAGAAATTATTGATGGTGCAGGGGGCAACAACCGAATTGTCGGTTCAACTTCCAACAACACCTTGGATTTTTCTGAAGCAGAACTCAATAATATTTCTGAAATTGATGCAGGTGCTGGTAACGATACGGTTTACGGTAGCTCCGAGGCGGATCGAATTGTCGTATCGGCTGGCTCCGATAATCTATACGGTAATGCCGGTGATGATATTTTTGTCCTCAGTGGCGAAGATACCGGTTCCAACCGTATTGATGGTGGAGATGACTTTGACACTCTGCTGGCAACTTCTTCTGACGATACCATCACTTTCTCTGTATTTAGTGGGACCGCTACGGTAGAGCGGATAAATGGTGGAGCAGGCTCTAATACCATTCAGGGCACCAGCTCTAACAACACCCTGGATTTCCGCGAAACAGAGTTGATCGATATAAGTTTGATTGATGGGGCTGCAGGGAATGATGTGATTTATGGTTCCAGTGAAGTGGATATTATTGAGGGGGGTATCGGTAGCGATACACTTTATGGTGAAGCTGGAGATGATATCTTCCTGGTGACTGAAGGTGATACTGGCTCAGATTCTTATCGAGGTGGCGAAGGCCGAGATACATTAAAAGGTTCTGCATCCGACGATACATTTATTTTCAGTGTTTTCGCCGGTGATGCTTCTGTAGAAGTTATTGATGGGCAGGGCGGTATCGACACAATTGTGGGAACCAGCTCCAATAATACTTTGGATTTCTCTGAGGCGGAACTAATCGGTATTGCACAGATTGATGGCGCTGCGGGTAACGACTCCATCTATGGTACTGTTGCTGCGGATACTATTGTTGGTGGTCTGGGCAGTGATTATCTGTTTGGTGGCGATGGTGACGATACCTTTGTATTTACCAATGGGGATACAGGGTCGGATACCTATAACGGCGGTGAAGGACAAGACCGATTGCTGGGCACTGACCAGGATGATAATTTCATTTTCAATAGCTTTACTGGAACTAATGTCCTAGAGGAAATTGATGGTGATGAAGGTGAAAACCGCGTTTTAGGTACCAGTGCCAATAATATCCTGGACTTCACTGTGACCCAGTTAAAAGGTATCACTTTGATTGATGGAGCTGCGGGGAATGACACCATAAAGGGCTCTGAAGAGTCAGACCTTATTGTTGGTGGTATTGGCAGTGACTCTCTTTATGGTAATGGTGGCGATGATATTTTCCAGGTAACCTCCGGTGATACTGGCTATGACCGTTATGAAGGGGGAGAGGGTAGTGATACTTTACAAGGGACTGATGAAGATGATGAATTTCGCTTTAGCGTCTTCTCTGGTACTGCAACTGTCGAGGTAATTGATGGAAAAGAGGGGATGAATCGTATTGTGGGTAGCACTGCCAACAATACCCTGGATTTCCGCAATACCTCTTTGATTGGTATTGCTTATATCGAGGCGGGCAATGGCAATGACACCATCTATGGTTCAGTAGCTGCAGACACGATAGAAGGTGGTTACGGCAGTGATAACCTCTATGGTGAAGCGGGAAATGACCTCTTCTTATTAACTGCGGGTGACACGGGATATGACCGTTACTCCGGTGGTGAAGGCACCGATGAGATCCGAGGCTCCACTGGCGATGACTTAATTCGTTTATCAGCATACTCCGGTACGGCTACTGTGGAACTTATTGATGGGCTTGAGGGGGTCGATAAAATTCAGGGGACTACAGGTAACAACACTCTGGATTTCTCCTCCACAACACTGGACTCCATCGAAGAAATCAGTGCTGAGAAAGGCAACGATACCGTTATAGGTTCCAACGCTGCAGATACTATTCGTGGCGGTGAAGGTAATGACTCCCTGGAGGGAGGCCCAGGAGACGATAGCTATCTATTTGCCCGAGGTGACGGTACAGATGTAATTATTGATAACGGCAGCAGTAGCTCAGATGTAGTACTTTTTGAGGGGGCAATTGCTCCAGAGGATCTCTGGTTGGTAATTAATGATGAGCACTTGGATATCTATCTGCTCGCTGGGACTGAAAAGATACAGGTACGTAATTGGCAGTCGAGCGAAAGTGCGATAGAAGTATTTGCTGTGGAAACTGGTGCTCAGCTGCCATTTCAAAATGTTACCGGGCTTGCAGAGTTCATGACTGGTGTTGGTACGCCTGTAAATGGTGTTATTAATCTCAATACGGATCAGCAGGCTGAATGGAGTTCAGCGTTAGCTGATGCTTGGGAGTAATTTGTAGAAGTTGATTGGCTGTGCCTTCGGGTGCAGCCAGCTTAAAAGCTGAAGATATGGAAGAAAAGTGTATGCGGTATCCCCAGAAGAATCTGTTGCGTACTTAGCTTTAAGAGGCGCTCACTACTTAATTGAGCTGATTAGGTTAATAGTTGGTGCCAGTATTATTTATAGAAATATATACAAATTCTCTACGGCAGCAGGTGAGAGTGTTGGTGCTGTGAGGAAAGCCTGAATAGAGGCTATTTCTCTGCTTCAATAATAAATCGTTTGATTCTTACCCCAGCATCCTTTCGCATTTCCGGGTGGATTTTCTTATAGTATTTGTTCATTACCTGGTCGGCAAACTGCTCTCTTTCTGGGTGGCCTAGATGACGGAACTGGGGAGCCCATGATAGAAAGAAGGTAGTGAGCTTTTCCCAGGTTTGAAAATTTTCCACATGATAGATTTCATCGAATCTTGGTAAGTAGAAGCCTGCTTCTTCGGCATAGTTCCGCATTTCCTCTAGCGTATAGTGATTATAAGGATCGTAAAAACTTTCAAAATAGGGTTTCCATGTAGCTGTTTCCTGTTCCTCGTATACGGTCTCCCAGAAATTTTCATGATCAACCTGAAAACCACAAACTACTTTACCGTTAACTTTTAAATATTTATAAAAACTATTCCAGACTTGAGCTTGGTCCGCTACCCAGTGTAAACAACTAAAAGAAAAAATAATGTCGAATTTGCAGTCGAACTGGATTTCGTCTGCGCTCATTTGCTCGAAGGATAGGTTGGGTATATTGGCGTAATTTTTATTAGCATAACAAATCATATCCTCGGTTAGATCAATACCGATAATCCTGCCATTTGTCATACGCTCAGCTAAATAGCGGGTTACCTTGCCATCGCCACAACCCACATCAAGAATAGTGGCAGCTTGGCGATAATCGCAGCGATGTATGGCTTCCATAGCGTGGCGCCACTGCATGTCAGAGGCGTTTACGTACTCTTGAGCCTGCCACTTATCATGTCTGATAGGTTCATTCATTGGTGTGACGCCCTGAGTCTCATCGTGGATGGTGAATCAGTTTAGCCCGGATACACTTATGATCTGTGTAGCAATTTCAGTCATCGATAAATATGGCACAAGAAACTGTGCAGTTCGTAAAACCGTCATTCTGACCACCTGCCGACCGAAAGGTAAAAGTCTGGAAAAGTACTGTGAAACTCAAAGGATCTTGCCACTGCCAATCGGTTAAGTTCAGTCTGAACTCCCGGCAACCTTATCCCTTCAACCGTTGTTACTGCTCAATATGCAGAAAAACAGCTGGAGGAGGGGGCTTCGCTATTAATCTGGGGGCAGACTTCCAAACCCTGAAAGTGGAGGGCGAGGAGTTTTTGAGTGTCTATCAGGCTGAAACTGGGATTCGAAGTCGGGAAAGTAGCGGGAAGAGTCCGGCACAGCGACATTTTTGTTCAAAGTGTGGCAGTGCGTTATGGATTTGGGACCCGCGCTGGCCAGAACTGGTACACCCCTTCGCTTCTGCGATTGATTCTGAGTTGCCAGTACCGCCAGTGCGTAGCCACATGATGCTGGATTATGCTCCGAGTTGGGTGCAGCCAGATATACGGGAGGGGGACGAAATGTTTGGAAGCTACCCTGAAGAGTCCCTGGCTGAATGGCACCAGCGAAATATTCCCGATTAGGGAGGGGATAAAGAGAGGCGGGGCGAGCCTGTGGCCGCCCCGCTTCAGGTTTATGGAGTTAACCTTGCGTTTATTCTTCCGCGAGATAGAGCACCAGGTTATCCAGGAAGTTGACCAGGTCTGCCTTTTCAGTGTCACTCAGCCCAACAAACTGTTCCTTGCTGGATTCAGCTTCACCACCGTGATAGACAATCGCCTCAGTCATAGTGGTAGCGCGGCCATCGTGTAAGTAAGGTGGTGTTGAGCCAACGCCCCAGAGGTTTTCTGTAAGGAATACTGAGGCTCCCACATTGCCTTCATCAATTTCCTCGGCCATGGCTGTTCCCATATCGTGACGCTTAAGGTCACCATATAGGCGGACTATAGCCCCGCCATTTTCCGATTCCTCAAATTGCCCCAGCGTTTGTCCAGAAGGAAGCTCCTGAGGGTTATCCATGATCTCTGTGAGCAAGTTAAATTGCAGGGATTGGCTGGGTAGGCCGGCTATATCGCCTGCGGGATAAGTTTCATCGCGGTAGCTAGCGTGCTGAGAGGGCTCATAGAATACCGGCGATGCAACTTCCATCTCGGGGGAGTGGCAAGAGGCACAGCCAATGGAGCTAAATAGCTCTTCGCCATTTTCGATACTGGTAATTTCCTCATTGCTTAAGGGTAGGCCGTATGTCTCCTGCTCCTCTTCCGTTAGGGAGTCGATTACGCTGTTAAGCTCGATTTTTGTTACCGGACGGGGTTGCGCTGCGTTGTAGATAGTTAACGCGGTGATGTCACCAACACTGAGTTCGTTAGTGATCGAATCAAAGTCACTGTCCGCATCACCGACCAGTTCAGTGGCCTGCATGCCCAATTCCTGGTGTGCCGCGCCACGAACGAATGCGCGTACAAATCCGGTTAGGCCTTTCCACTCAAAGGGTCTGACTACCAGGTCAGTATCTAGGCCTTCAACGCTATCGTAGTTGACCTCATCACAGGAGACGGAGATCTCACCAAAGCTAACGCCTTTTGCGGTTAGTGCGACAGTCGTATCGGTGCCGGATGAGCAGCTCTCACTGATAGCCTCATCCCGCAGAGTGTGCAGTTGGGTAGTCATTTCTTCTGCTACCAACTGTACAGCCCCCATTCCGAACAGGTGGGGCGACTGGCGTTCGATAAATCCTCTTTGCTTGCGCTCAGGGTCCATGCGAATCACATTATCGTTAACGCCACCACCGCCATCGGCCACGGGTACGTTGTGACAACTGATACAGGAGTCACCGTTGGGGCCCGTCGTGCGGTGGGGCAAGACATTTGCCCATGCATTTGGCCCTTTCAGGTCGGGCCTTGGGAAGCTGGTAAATCTTTTGCCGTTGCCTACATTTACGCCGACCCCGTCGAGAGCGTTGTAATTCATCTCGAATAATTCATCGCCCTCCTCAAAAGCGTGAACATAGGCTTCCAAGGTATCCATGGATTCGAGATCAGATTGCTCTAAATGTCCACCCAGGTGAATTTCAATTGCCCCAGCATGCAATATCTGTACGGTATCGAAGACTTCACTAAAATCGAAAGGAGTGGTCCTTTGCTGTCTTTGGTTTTTTCTTGCGTGCTTGGGAACTCGGTTTTTATCGTGCTTGGAACCAAAGTCGGCAAGCGCTGGAGTGGCATTAAATGTTAAAGCCGATATTGCCATAGCGACAGGCAACAGGTGTTTTTTAAGTATCATCAGCTATATCTCCGGGTACTGATATTGAGCAGACGTAAGGTGAGTTCTTCTACGAAAATGCACTTGATGCGGAGACACTCGACCACTTTTCTTTTAAGCACGATTCCCCAAAAAACTGATTATCAGTTGTGCTACAAGGAAAAATTGATAGAGATCTTGGTAATAACATTTTTATCTCGCAAAGTGCATCCAGTGAAGGTTTAACAGCATCCTTGCAAGCTTCTTATAGGTAGAACTGTGCCTGTTCTGCCACTTATGGCAGGCGTCAAGACCACGGGAGATACAGTATTGCGATAGCAGATTTTAAAGCTCAGATTAACTGACCTAAAGATCTAAAATGCGATCCCGATTGTGTCGATTTTGCCCATAACCTACCGCGCTAGTACGCGGCTATGTTTTTGTTTTTCGGATTTTTTAGTTGCCGTTTCTGATAAATAAGTTCCTTTGAAAGGGTAGGTATTTGCATATTTACCTTTCGGTGACATACTTTCCTGCTTCACGGAAAGTCCCTATTCCTGGTGGTTGTGACATTAGATTTAGGAAAAAGTGCTGGTTATTAACGTTACTGAAGACAATGGATATTTTGAAAAACTTATAATTATTTTCGATTGAGAGTGAATTCCCCAATTGTGAATTCGTATTGTCTTTAGGTGACACATGGCTTGGAGGCTAATAACTTATCTGTTTGTGGAAATTTAATGTCACCTTTGTAGATAGGGTTTATGGAAACACTTCTTATCTTCGGTGCGTGCCAGTTCGTTATACCAGATCAAATTTCAGCATGCGCTTGTGAGCGTAGATACAGAGATGAAGGGTATTTGATCGCTGTCTTACTTACAGAAAGGTGCTTTGGGGGGGCGACCAATGTGAACCGTATAATTGTCAAAAAAGTTTAGCTTTATTGAAAACATGTTTGGCGTATTTTCCTTTCTAATAGAGGGATAGAGTGATCGGTCTAAAACAATGGTGTTTCCGTTCGAGTGCTCCATGTGTTTAGGCTTAAAGTAAAATTGGCGTGCTATTCATTTGAATGGCGCGATAAAGATCTTTGTCGCCATATATTTCAATATAGAAACAATGAGATAGTTCTATCATTGCGCCTGTAGGCGAGGAAGCCCCCAACTTACTATCAACTACAAAGCTGCTGAGAGATATTTTTAACGAGTGGTTCGTTTTTTCTCATTGTGGCGTACAAGGAACATGGATAGTGATATGGATTGTCACGACAATGTCACAAAAAATCGAATAAATTTGCCCGTATGGCTTCGTTTAACTGTGGCTGCTACTTTTGAATGAGGTAGGTTAATTCGAAGCTGATAAAAATATTAGTGTATTCGAATTGTATAAATTCCTAAGAGTTTTTAGGGGGTAGGGTGAGGAAAGTATTGATTTTGGGAGGTGATGGATTTTGTGGTTGGCCTACATCACTCCACCTTTCAGAGGTGGGTTATGAAGTTATTATTGTTGATAACTTATCACGGCGAAAAATTGATATTGAGCTTGAAGTTGATTCATTGACACCAATCAGGCACCTGTCTGAGCGGCTTCGTGTATGGCGTGAAGTTTCCGGTATGTCCATCAGGCATATTTATATTAACCTCGGACAGGATTTTGAGCGATTGGTCACTCTCTTAAAAGAGGAAAAACCAGACGCGATTGTACATTTTGCTGAACAGCGTGCCGCACCCTATTCGATGAAATCTGTCCGGCATAGACGTTATACACTTGATAATAACTTGAATGCTACCAATGATGTCCTGGCGGCTATAGTAGAAAGCGGATTGGATATACATTTGATTCACTTGGGTACTATGGGTGTATACGGGTATGGAACAGCTGGTCTCACTATTCCCGAAGGATATTTAAAAATCCAGGTAGAGACTGAAGGGTATTTGAGTGAACAGGAGATTCTTTACCCTAGCAATCCAGGTTCTATCTATCATATGACAAAGGCTCAGGATCAATTGTTATTTGCCTTCTATAACAAGAACGATCAGGTACGTGTCACTGATTTACACCAAGGGATCGTTTGGGGTACCCAGACCCGACAAACACAAAGGGATGAATCTCTGATTAATCGATTTGATTATGATGGTGATTATGGAACAGTCCTCAATCGATTCCTGATGCAAGCGGCGATTAATTACCCACTTACCGTTCATGGCACTGGCGGCCAGAAGCGGGCATTTATTCATATTCAGGATACCTGTCAATGTATTCAGTTAGCTATTGAAAATCCTCCAGAGATAGGCGATAGAGTCAAAATTCTGAATCAAATGACAGAGACGCATCGTATCAGGGATCTAGCAAATTTAATCTCCAACAAGACAGGGGTGGGAATTGCCTACTTGGACAACCCCAGAAAAGAGTCAGCAGAAAATGATTTGTTGGTAAATAATGACCAGCTTATCGAGATGGGGCTCAAGCCTATAACTCTGAATGATAATCTTCTCACTGAAGTTGAGGGTATTGCCAAAAAATATTCACATCGATGTGACCAAGCTAAAATCCCTTGTGTGTCGAAGTGGTGATTTTTTTATACTTCAATGGTCCTGGTTTTATATGAAATCAAGGCTGCCTGTGGAAGGTGAGGTTTAATGTCTATAGCTGAAGAGTGCAAAATATGAAGATTTTGATTGCTACGGATACTTATCCGGAGCAACTAAATGGTGTTTCCAGAGTACTGGAAAAAACTGAGAAAGAACTCATAGCAAGGGGGCACCAAGTAAAAATTGTTTCTGCTACTGATTTTACTAATTTCCCCTGGCCGGGCTATAAAGAAGTGAAAATTGCAGTATTTCCTGGTGGGAAAGCTGCCCGAATTATTGAGGATTTTTCACCGGACGCTATTCACATTATGAGTGAAGGTCCTGTGGGGTGGGCTGTTCGTGGCTACTGCAAGCGGAATAATTTGCGTTTTACGACATCTTGGCTGTCCCGTCTCTCTGAATATGTATCGATTCGCTATAAAGTTCCACTGAAGTGGTTACACGGTCTCCTTCGTCGCTTTCATAATTCCGCAGCACAAACAATGGTGACTACAGATGGTATGGCAGCGGAAGCTCGAACCTTGGGGATTGCCCGTGTCACCCGCTGGCGAAGAGGCGTAGAGTTAGAAAAATTCCACCCGGTTGAGACAAAACTTTTTGAGGGCCTAACTCGACCTATCATGCTCAATGTAGGGCGTGTTGCAGTGGAAAAATCACTGGATAAGTTTTTATCTCTTGAGTTACCGGGAACAAAAGTTATCGTGGGGGATGGTCCTCAACTCAATGAATTAAAGAGGAAGTTTCCACAGGCGGTATATCTGGGAATTAAAGAGGGTAAGGACTTAACTGAATGCTACAGCGCTGCAGATGTTTTTGTATTTCCTTCGGTAACTGACACTTTTGGTCTGGTTAATCTTGAGTCTTTAGCCTGTGGTTTGCCCGTTGCCGCCTACCCTGTGACAGGTCCGAAAGATATCATTGGTGATGCCCCCGTTGGAGCGTTGGATAGCAATCTGCAAGTGGCCATAGAAAAGGCACTATTATTGGACCGATCGGACTGTGTTACTCATGCCAGGACCTATTCCTGGGATGTGGCCACTGAGGATTTTATTTCAAGCCTGGTTCCGGTAAGTGCAGTAGAGGCTTTGCCTGTTGATGGCTAGATAAAAGCGTTGCTCGTAAAGTTCGCAAGGCTTACTTGCGAGCTGACTTGAGCAACTCAACCCAGCAGTATTTGTTAACAAATGCATAGTGTCCCAGCTGGTGCCAGCTTTGAGTTGAGCTATTTGGCATTATACTTGAGAGATATTTTGGCATTTTAATATCAATTATATCGTCGGCATCACCATAAAATATTTTGGTGGAAGTGGTGATTTCACGAGGATCAAACCCCCAATCCCAAAGCGCCATTATCATTTCAAAAAAACCCTCCCCATGCTGCGTTGCTCCGGCAGAAAATGATTCTTCAAACATTTTCTTAAGTGCCGGGTCTCGAATAAACAGTGCGGCATCAGAGGCATCTTTCTTTGCAAAGAGCTGAATATAATCTTGTATATTACTATTGGCTTGGTATGCACTTAATCGGCACAGACAACGAGTAAGAAATTGCCAACGATGGATCTTTGCGATAAGTCTGATATCCGGGTTTTTTAGCAGGTCAGTCATTCCTGGGTAGTCCAGTGGCGCAACTGGGGCTGCAAGGGCAATTTTAGAGACTCTGTGGGGAAGTTTGTTAGCGATAGAAAGTGCATGAGGGGCACCACCTGAATGGCCGACTACCGAAAATGTCTCGATATTTAGACGATTAACCAGTTCTTCGATATCCGACCCCCAATCAACCATTCGCCGGCCTCTATGGGGAGATGATCCCCCCACACCAGGTTGATCTACAGAGATGATTCTTACGCCAAGAGATATGGTAAGGTCCTTATCAGGATTACGAATTAGTCGCGAATCTGAGAAGCCATGATTGAAAAGCACAGGCCAGCCATTAGGATCACCATAGTCATCATAAGTAAGGATACGGCCGTCACTTATCTGCAAGGCAGGCATTCTGGGCGCTTCTTTAGGTTAGGTATGATCGGAGTATAGTGAGACTTCGTTTTGTGATGGGGGAGGCCAATGTTGTAACTTGTATCTGACCCAAAGGGGAAGTACCAGTTGATTAGGCGAGAAGGAGAATCACATTGAAAATAAAGACCACGCTGATCAACATCTGCTGTTTGACGTTACTGTTGGTTGCGGGTCTCCCTGTAGCACAGGAGACGGCATCTGGTGATCATGTCAAGGTGCGTTGGCTGGCACCTGATACATTTCGCCAAGGAATGCGAGAGACGGTTGGATTCTACTTTGAGGTAGATCTTGGATGGCATGTGTATTGGCGTAATGCTGGAGATTCAGGGGCGGCTCCACGGTTTGATATGGAGGCTCAGGGTGCTTTATTAGGGCCGATCGAATGGCCATTCCCAACGCGCCTCCGGGTAGAGCATCTTACTAACCTGGGGTACTCCGGGAATGTTGCCTACCTGTTCCAGCTCCTCCCAGATAAGCGCACGCAAGAGGTTACCCTGCATGCGGACCTGGAGTGGTTGGTTTGTAAAGTGGATTGCATACCGGGCTTTGCCACTATGAGCCTTGTACGGCCGGTTGCAGAGCAGGCGGCTTGGCCAGCTACAGATCTGGCGTTAAGGAATTACTTTGCCAACAGGCTTCCAGGGGGAGAAAGTGAGAGCCCGTGGCAACCAGTATCCATTTCAGCGCGAGGTAGTGAGCATATTACTTTGCAGCTCAGTGGGAATCGTAGCGATGAAATACCTAGTATTTTCCCCGTAAATGGTGACTTGTACTCTGCGTCTGAGCCAGAAGTTCAGCGCAAAGATGAAACTCTCCTCTATAAGTTCAAGCGTCTGCCAGGCTCTGAGATTATTGAAAGCAGCGATTTTGTGATTACAGACTCGGACCGGGCCTGGAAAGTCTCTGCCCCCCTCTTATCCCAAGTGGAAATTGAGAAGAGCGCGACCTCTATATGGCTTTTACTTCTGTTAGCATTTATTGCCGGTCTCCTATTGAATCTGATGCCCTGTGTTTTCCCGGTGCTGTCCATCAAGCTATTTGGACTGATTAACGGTGGTAATCGCCCAACCGAACGTTTGCGTGAATCTTTCCTATATAGCGCCGGTATTATGGTGACTTTTCTTGCCCTGGGGCTTGCTTTATTGGCGCTACGCTGGGGAGGGTTGGCCGTTGGCTGGGGTTTTCAACTTCAGTCACCGGTTGTGGTAATTGGGTTAATTATGCTCTTCTGGCTGATGGCCTTATCCTTTAGCGGCTTTTTTGAGTTTGGGCACCGATTAATGGGGCTTGCTAGCTCCAGTAGCCGTGGCTCCTTTACCACCGGTGTTTTAGCTGTCTTTGTTGCGGCCCCCTGTACCGGTCCATTTATGGGAGCAGCTCTGGGAGCAGCGGTGGTGATTCCTCCACTTCAGGCTCTACTCATCTTCTTATGCCTCGGTTTAGGGCTCGCTGTGCCATTTATTTTGATGTGTGCAAGTCCTGTAATACTGAGGCATCTGCCAGCTCCAGGTCCATGGATGGAGAAGTTGCGTCAGTTTCTGGCATTTCCGCTTTACGCAACGGTGATATGGCTACTATGGGTTTTAGGGCGCCTAGCTGGGGACTCTGGTTGGTTGGCCGGTTTAAGCCTGTTGCTCGTTGTTACTCTTGCAATCTGGCTAGTAAAAAATTTTTCCAAAAAGGGGGGAGCAGCGGGCCTGATTTGTGTCGCTGCTATTTTGCTAATATCTCTACCGGCAATCCGTATGGAGGGTGGTGAGCAACCTGCAGAAATGGCGGATGACTGGCATCGTTATGACAAGGCACTGTTGACGGAAGCCTTGGATAATGGGCGCCCTGTATTTATTGACTATACCGCAGCCTGGTGTATTACCTGCCAGGTAAATAAAAAGCTGGTGCTTGATACCCCAAGTGTACAAGCATTATTTAAAAAGAATAACGTGCTTCTAATTCGGGCCGACTGGACGCGTTATAACCCTGAAATTACCCAAGCTTTACAGGATTTAGGGAGGAACTCTGTACCTGTATATGCATGGTATCCTGCAGGAGAGAAAAAACCAGAGTTACTTCCACCACTGCTACAAGAGTCTTTAATTGCAGCACTGTTTAGTAAGCACTTAACTGTTAATAGTGAGGATGGTTAATTATGAAATTATTTTTCAACGTGAGTAATTCGATACTTAAAGGAATTTTGCTTTTATTCCTGATGTTGTCGAGTGTTGTGTTGGCAGCAGCCGTTCCTGGACAAAAAGCGCCAGAATTCTCAGTAGTGGATGCTGCTGGAAAACCTCACAATCTCTCCGATTACACAGGCCAATGGTTGGTTATTGAATGGTTCAATAAAGATTGCCCCTATGTCCGGAAACATTATGGCAGTGGTAATATGCAGTCCCTTCAAAAAAGGTATACAGCACAGAAAGTAAATTGGCTCACGGTAATTTCTTCCGCTAAAGGAAAGCAGGGCTATTTGGAGCCTGAGCAGGCTATGACAGTTGCACAGAGTCACAACCTCAGCACAAGCGTACCCTTCTTACTGGATACCTCTGGAGTTATGGGGCGTGCTTATGGAGCTAAAACTACCCCGCATATGTTTATCATTAATCCTCAGGGGGAAGTCGTATATGCTGGAGCCATTGATGATAATGACTCCGCCAATCCTGCGGTTATAGGCAGTTCACACAATTATGTTTCTGCTGCACTGGATGCTTCACTGAAGGGACTGGCTGTGCCCAAGTCCTCGTCGCGGGCTTATGGGTGTAGTGTGAAGTACTAAAGGAGTTTATTTGGGGTGGAAAAAGCTCGTTATAGCTACCTGATTCAGGCGTTGATATTTATCACCTTGGTGGTACTAATGGTTACTGCCGTGGGTTATTTCCACCAAAGAGATATCCCTGAGAACCAGGCCCCTCAGTTAGAGGGGCAATCGCTGCAGGGAAATCTTATTGATCTAAAGCAAATGTACCCTAAAGGTCCAGTATTAATTTATTTTTGGGCAACCTGGTGCCCCTATTGCCGGATAGTTTCCCCCGCTGTGACTGACCTGTCTCGGGATTACCAGGTTGTTGGTGTTGCGATGCAGTCTGGAACAGAAGAGGTGGTTACCGAATATATGCGGAATCACGAACTTGCTTTTCCTTCTCTAAATGATCCATATGGTGTTTTAAGTGCCCAATGGGGCGTTAAAGTGACGCCAACCTTGCTGATTGTCGACACTGACGGGCGCGTTGCCTGGGTCACTACTGGAGCCACATCCAAATTGGGTTTGCAGTTGCGTTTAAAAATGACAAAGTAGCTCGTCACCATTAATGTCACTTTGTCGTATTTAAGCTTATATCAAACTCTCTTTCCCCGAGCCTGCGATGGTTGGCGTAAAAATTGCTCAATTGCCGGGGAGGACAGCCCTTATAGATATACTTCTATAATTCCTTAAAGGTCTGTCTCTTGCGCTGGAGAGTGGCGTGTCGGTTATTGATTCTTTTGACTATCAAGATCTGGATGCGCAAAGGGTCGGCCGTTTCGACTTTGGTATCAATACAACGTTTATTGTATATCGGTTGGGTGACACTATTATCGATGCCGGCCCCAGTAACCAGTGGAAATACGTCAAGTGGTTTGTAAAAAATAAACCTTTTCGGCAATTAGTCCTCACCCATCACCACGAAGATCATAGTGGTAACGCCGGCGCAATTTATAAGCTTACTGGTATACAGCCAAGAGCCCCTAAGGCGACAGTAGAGATATTAAAGAGAGGTTTTCGGATACCGCCAATACAGATGCTGATTTGGGGGAGGGCCGGGCGTGCGGAAGCTGCGCCACTACCGGAAGATTTAAGGTTCTCCGGCGAAAAGGTAGTTGTTATCCCCGCACCAGGGCATGCCAAAGACATGACCTGTTATCTGGTTCAGGATCGAGGGTGGATATTCACTGCTGATCTGTATGTAGCTAGTAAGTTAAAGCTATTGCGTAAAGATGAAAGTATTCCAACTTTAATGCACAGTATCAAAAAAGTGCTCACCTATGATTTTGATATTATATTTTGTCCTCATAGAGGGATTGTAGAAAAAGGAAAAATCCGCTTACAAGCCAAGTATGATTATTTGTTAAATCTTGCAACTGAAGCACGGGAATTGGACCGGCAAGGATTGCCTCTTGGTGAGATTACCCACCGGCTATTGGGAAGGGAAAACTTGATGAGTGTCGTGTCCGGTTACAACTTCAGTAAGAGAAACTTAATAGCTTCTTGTATGCGGGTTGATCCTACAGAAGTGTCTGATTATTGATCTTTCACTAAGAATAAGAAAAGTATTAAATCTCGTCCGTATGTAATTTATAAGTGAGTACCGATTTTATATAAATTGGTACTTTTAATTAAGTTGTCGCTATTCCTGAATGCCCTCAATTTACAATCAGTCTTTCGACTCTCTCATGTTAGTATTTGCAACATGTATTAAGGGATATTAGATGAGCTCAAAGATGAAGAAGATTGGCCTTTTGGGTGGAATGAGTTGGGAGAGTACAGCAATTTATTATCGCCTGATTAATGAAGGAATTGCTCAAAGGTTAGGAGGGCTGCACTCGGCTGAAATTCTACTTTATAGCGTCGATTTTGAAAAAATTGCACGGTTACAAATGGAGGGTGATTGGGCTCAGGCAAGTAATCTATTGGTTGAGGCGGCAATATGCCTGGAAAAAGCTGGTGCTGAGGGCATTTTATTGTGCACTAATACTATGCATAAAGTAGCTGGAGATATTATCGAGACTATTGATGTACCTTTTTTACATATTGGTGATGCTACAGCTGAAGCACTTAAGAACAGAGGGATAAAGACCGTCGGCTTGTTGGCGACAGCTTTTACTATGGAGCAAGATTTCTATCGTGGCTATATGCAGGAAAAGTATGGGATTGAGGTTTTGATTCCGGAGCCCAGCGATAGAGAGATAGTCCACAGGGTTATTTACGAAGAGCTCTGTAAGGGGAGAGTCCTTAACAGTTCAAAAATGGAATTTATTCGTGTTGTGGATTTGCTATCCAATCGAGGTGCCGAAGGTGTGATCCTAGGGTGTACAGAGATTTGCATGTTGCTTTCGCAAGAGGATACCTCTACTCACCTGATGAACTCCACAGAGATTCACGCTCAAGCCGCAATAAAGTTCGCACTTGATTGTTGAATAGTGTTGCTAGGTTTACTTAGAGATATCTTTGTCAACCAAAAGTTAGACTGATGCTCCACTGTGACATCCATTAAAGCCACTCTACTAGCTTCGAAGTGTATCAGTGGGTGGTTTTTTTATAACACAAATCTACTCTTGTTAGGTTTGCTTGTCCCATATTCGTTAGTTTTTTAGTATTAACCTCTTTTGTTAAGTGGGTTTTCTGTGGATGTTTGTCTGTGAGTTAGAGCTGACAAGATAAAATATCTTCACAGTATTTGTTTGTGGAAATGATATTTATCATGTTTATTACGGTAGGCTAAGGTTGTTTTTTTACCTCAAGTCATCAAATAAGTTTCATTTGTCCTCTGTAGAAGTTATTATTTGGGATATACCCTTCTTGTGTATGTGCGCTCTATTTTGCTTCCTCTTGTAATAGAATTTAATTTAATTATTTAATTAGATTTATTTTATTTTTGGCAGTTTTGTCAGTATCTACATTTTTAGTCGTTCTTAATTTTTAAATTGCCTTTTTTGCTCTTGCAAATTGTAGTTTTTCTGGCATTTTCTCTGGTTGTCACACTTCTTGCAGTGAATGTATTGGTGGTAACCTCCCTCTGCATAAGCGAGCTTTCAAGTGCGTAAAAAATTTTTATTGATCTCCTGGAGCACTACCTTAATTAGCCAATTTATTTTTGCTGTAACGCACAAATTGGTTTAAGTGAAAGCTGGTTGATTTGGCTCGGAAGAAAATAAGAGATAACTAAAACAGGGTATTTCTCCTATGAATGAAAAAAAGAAGCGCTGGCTTACGGCCTGTGGCGCTCCCTCTCTGCTGGCAGCTTCGATTGCTGCATTAAGCAGTCCCACTTTTGCTGAAGATGCACTCCTTGAGGAAGTGATAACAATCGGTACCCGTGTTGAAGGGCGTTCCGCTACAGATTCCTCCGCTCCCATCGATATCGTGACCGGAGAAGAATTTGTAAACCAGGGTGATGGAGATCTCAGTAACCTGCTTAGAAACGTTGTTCCATCCTACAACGTTAATGCAAAGCCAATTTCTGATGCTGCCTCAATCGTTCGCCCTGCAAACCTGCGTGGACTGCCACCCGATAGCACACTGGTTCTGGTAAATGGCAAGCGTCGCCATCGCGCTGCCGTCATTTCCTTCCTCGGAAGTGGTGTTTCAGATGGTGCCCAGGGGCCAGATATCTCTGCAATTCCGGCGATTGCTCTGAAACAGGTTGAGGTCCTGCGTGACGGTGCCGCAGCCCAATATGGCTCCGATGCGATTGCCGGCGTTATCAACTTTCAGTTAAAGGATGCAGCTGAGGGCGGCACGGTTGAAGCCAAGTATGCAACTACCGCTGAAGGTGATGGTGATCAGAGTACGATAGCGGCGAATTTTGGCCTGCCTCTGACAGACTCTGGTTTTGTGAATGTCAGCCTTGAGTATCGTGAGCAGGATTCTACCAGCCGCAGTGTGCAGCGGGATGATGCAGCCCAGTTGATCGCCGATGGCAATACCTATGTTGCCAATCCTGCGCAGATCTGGGGCCAGCCAGAAGTTAATGACGACACCAAGTTCTTTGTTAACAGTGCCATAGAGCTAAATGATACTGCTGAGCTGTATGCCTTTGGTAACTATGCGAGTCGTTCTACTGAAGGAGGGTTCTATTTCCGAAATCCCGAGAACCGATCTGGGGTTTTTACATATGAGGAAAAGATAGACGTAAACGGGAATGGCGTTATAGATGACGATGAAGTATTCATCCGTCCTCTAATTGGTGACTTAGATCCTAGTAACGGTATTAATGATTGCCAGAACGTGAGTGTGTCGGAAGCTCATGATCTCGATGAGTGTTTTTCTTATACAGAAATGTTCCCTGGAGGGTTTACGCCAAGATTCGGTGGAGATCTTGAGGATTACTCTATGGTCTTCGGCATACGGGGAGAATTTGCCGATGGGATTGGCTACGACGTAAGTGCCAGTAGAGGCCATAACGAAGTAGATTTCAATATTTATAATACGATAAACGCTACTTTGGGCCCAGATACACCGACTGAGTTTAGCCCTGGTGGTTATGCTCAAACTGAAACCAATTTCAATATTGATTTGACAAAGAGCACAGAACTTGCCGGAATGCCTCTGTTCATGGCCACGGGCTTTGAATGGCGTGAAGAAGAGTTTGAAGTCAAACAGGGTGATACTGCCTCCTGGCAAGTTGGTGATCTGGCGGAGCAGGGTTTCCTGATTGGTTCGAATGGATTCTCTGGTTTTGGTCCTGAGGTTGTAGGCACATTTGACCGGGATAATATTGCACTTTACACCGACTTCGAACTCGAAGTCGTCGAAGCTCTTCGATTAGGTGCGGCACTGCGTTGGGAAGATTTCTCTGACTTCGGAGATACTTCCAATTTCAAATTGTCAGCCCACTATACAATCAACGATGTGATTGCCTTGCGCTCTACGCTGAGCACCGGTTTCCGTGCTCCGACTCCGGGTCAGTCCAACATTACCAATGTCACTACGGCTTACACCAATGGCGCATTGGCTAACCGGGGAACTATTCCGGCAACCAACCCCATTGCAGTATTGAAAGGCGGTAAGCAGCTGCAGCCAGAGGAGTCTCAGAGTTTCACTTTCGGTACAATTATTGCCGCAGGTGATTGGGATATTACCCTGGATTACTTCCTCATCGATGTAACAGATCGAATCACTCAATCTGCTAACCAGGAACTGACTGATGAAGAGCGGGATCAGTTGGTTCAGGATGGCATCAGTGGTGCTGATTCCCTTGAATATTTCCGTTTCTACACCAATGACTTCGATACCCAAACCCAGGGTATCGACTTGGTGGCGACTTACCCACTCGGTGATGCGACAGATTTCAACCTGGCTTTCAACTGGACGGAAACAGAAGTTACCGATTTCAGTACGGATACCATGGATGAAATGCGTATCAGGCAGCTGGAGGATGGCTTACCAGAAGTGCGTGGTAATGCATCTGTCACCCATAGTGGTGACAGCTGGCGGGGCCTAGTGCGACTTAACTACTACGGTAGCTACTGGGAAGCACATTTGGACGATTACAGCTTGCCCATTGATGCCGGTGATGAGTGGACTGTGGATATTGAGGCTGCTTATGACTTCAATGATTCCATGACCTTGATCGCAGGTGCGGAAAACGTATTCAACAACTATCCAGATAAAAACCCCTGGTCCGGTGTTGCTGGAGCGGAATATCCGGAAACGGCACCTATGGGATTCAATGGAGCTCTGTACTACGTAAGAGCGCAGTATGAGTTCTAAGTAATCCCAGCTGTAGCTGGAATTTTGTAGCTGGCTAACCTGGTGTTTCTTGATACCGGGTTAGCCGACTGCAGAATTATGTGACGATTAGATCCCGCTGTAAGTAGCGGGGTTTTTACATATCCCACAGTGAATTTGTGGCCATAGATAAGGTAATTCTTTCCTTATCTTGTATTTGTTTCAGGTCTTCAAACACCTCTTTCACCTCCATCGACTCAATTGCCCCATACACCGCCTGATAGAGTTCTGAGAAATAGCGATCTACCTCTCGTCCCATAATATTAATTTCACGAATTGTCGGTGGATCACTCAGATTGAGGCGGCGAATAAAGTCATTGGCACTTTCTTCATGGGTGTATTGCAGCCATGTCTTCATCACCTTATTTTGCGCTACATCATTGTAGTTCTGCAGGTTTTTCGCCATTCTCTGCTCATGCTCAAGCATGTGTTTTAATAGCAATTGGGTTCGGTAGTCCTCTGATTTATCCAGTAAGGTCTCGTAAACAGCTGCCATTTCCAGGTGAAATCTTTCAGCATCCTTGATGACTTCAAATGCTTGTTTGAAAGTCTTCATAGTAAGTACCCTCTGATGACCAGGCTATTGCCTGGGCTTTAAAATATTTTTACATCAGCACTCGCTCTCTACTTTATATAGCATTTATCCAGTTAATAAGGACCTGTGGAAATATTCCGAAAAAAACCAGTACGGCAGCGAGAGTTGCGATTAAAAATTGCCCTGAAGTGGTAATTTGTAACGTTTCGCTGTTACTGCTAGTGTCAATGGCATCTCTTTGTACCATCGTAAGTAGAAGACGAAGGTAATAGAAGAGGCCCAATGCACTACCAATAACCACACCAGCGAGAAGAGCCCACATTTTTCCTTCAACACCTGCGGTAAAGACGTAAAATTTCCCAATAAACCCAATAGTTAAGGGAATTCCAGCCAGAGATAACAGCATTAGAGCAAGACAGCTCGCCAGCCATGGACTACGCCAGAGTAATCCCCGGTAAAAGTCCCTGTGATAAGGATCGTCTGCACTGTTGGTCACGTCACTGACATTTGTTCCATGGGTTAGTTGGGCGGCCTCCACTGAATCGGCTATTAGGCCAATGATTGCAAAGGCTCCGAGTGTAGTAATGACATAGGCGACCATGTAATAAATAACCGCCTCTGTACCAAACGCGCTATTGCCGATGATAAACGCCACAATTAAGTAGCCGATATGGCCGATTGAGGAGTAGGCCAGCAGCCTTTTGATATTGTTTTGCATCAGGGCCAATAAATTTCCTATCAGCATGCTAGCTATGGCGGCGATTGTCAGTAAGTCAATAAGAATAGGGCTCTGGTAGAGATTTAAGGTATTAAAGAATCGCAACAGAAAGGCAATTACGGCTGTTTTTCCCACCGTGGCGATCAACGCCGTCGTAGGCGTAGGTGCGCCCTGGAATACATCGGGTGTCCAGATATGAAATGGAACCAGTGATAACTTGAAAGCAACAGAAATGACCAGCAGAGTGGCGCCGGTTGCAAAAAGAGCAGAAGTCTGTGAAAGATCCTGTATCCGTGTAGCGATACTGCCAAAGTCCAGTGCCCCAGACGCCGCATAAATTAATGCGATACCGAATAGCCCGAGAGCGGTAGAAAGTGCTGAAAGGATTAAGTATTTAAAGGCAGATTCCAGGGAATTTACTTGATCTTTGCTTGAGGACAAATTGCCAGTAACCGCAAATCCCAACAGTGGATAAAGTGCGAGGCTAATTAATTCTATACCGAGGAAAAAGGTGGCAAAGTGGCTGGCAAATACCAGGGTGCTTGCTCCCAAAATGGCGAGCAAAAGTAGTATATAAAACTCTTCTGGATAGCTATCCGGATTTCTATTCAGGTCACACCGAAGCTTTAAGTAGTTGTATCCCATAACGCTGACGGCTATGGCGGTAACTAATATCAGCAGACAGAAGAACAATGAGTTGTAGTCAATCGAGAGTAGGGCAGTCACTTGAATGGACCCGTTATTGCCCGATAGGGTGGCTCCAACCCAGAAACAGGCAATGATAGCGGCTACCAAAGTGATAAGAGTTGTAACCAGAGCGCCCGCATGATTTCTCCAGAAGGATACTTGGAGCAGCAAAATTACAATACCGGCACTAATCAGTAAAAGCGGTAGGATAGAAAATAGTTCTTGGGCACTCATAGAGATGTACCTGTATTAGCGCTTTTAGCAGTAGGAGAGGCTAAGCTTGCTGAAGTTTCCGGCCCTGTCTTTTCTATGACGACTTCTTCATTTTCGGGGGGCTGAAATTTTTGCATTGATTTGGCAATCGTAGGCTCGGCGATATCAAAGATAGGCTGGGGGCGGAGCCCGAAGATCACGAGAAGCACCGCCAGTGAAAGAAGCGCAGAGATCTCCCTGAGGCTTAGATCACTGACAGTTTTCCCCTCTGTAGCGGGTTTCAATTTGTCATTAAACTTGCCAAAGAAGACACGCTGCATCATCAATAGTGCATAGAGTGCTGCTCCAATAAGCCCAATTGCTGCAATAACCGTTAACCAGTGATTAGCTTTAAAGCTACCAACAAGCACCAGGAATTCGGCAACAAAATTACCGAGCCCAGGCAGTCCCAGCGAGGCAATGGCAAAGAAGAGTGCAACGGCGGATAGCTTTGGCAGAAGAGGCCAGACACCGCCGAGCTGGCTCATATCCCGAGTATGGAGACGATGCTGTAGTGCGCCTACTAATGCGAAGAGAGCAGCGGTACTCAAACCGTGGGCGATCATTTGCATCACTGCGCCCTGCAGGGCGATAGTATTCAGCGCGTAGAGCCCCAATAGAACAAATCCCATATGGCTCACACTGGAATAGGCCACAAGTCTTTTCATATCCTTCTGAGCGAATGCTAGCGATGCGCCGTAGACCACACTGATGGCTCCAATGGTCATTGCAACCGGTGCAAAAGCTTGTGAACTCTCCGGGAATAAGGGCAGTGTAAAACGTAATAAACCATAGGCTCCTGTTTTCAATAGAATCGCTGCCAGCAGAATACTGCCGGCAGTAGGGGCCTGGGTATGGGCGTCAGGTAACCAGGTATGGAAGGGCAGCGCTGGCAACTTGACGATAAAGGCAATAAAAAATCCGAGCATTAACCAATAAGCTGCTGTTGCAGGCAGTTGAGCACCCAACAAATCCATATAGTTAAAGGTCAGTTGTCCGCTATTCCGATAGTGGATAAATGCCAAGGCAACGATGGCAATCAGCATTAACAAGCTGCTTGCCTGGGTGAAAATAAAGAACTTTATCGCAGCGTAGACTCTGCCCTCATAGCCCCAAACTGCAATCAACAGCAGCATGGGAATCAGCATGACTTCCCAGAAGAAAAAGAATAAAAACAGGTCGATAGCGGTAAACACACCGACAATACCGGCCAGTGTCCACAGGTAGTTAAAATAAAAGAAGCCGCGCCGGAAGGTGACATCATTCCAGGTCATTACTAACCCAAAGATTCCCATCCCCATTGTCAGTAGCAGCATAAGAAAGCTGAGTCCATCAATCGCCAGATGGAAGCTGATCCCAAACCTGGGTATCCACGATATCAAAAGGCTATCCCACCACTGACTGTCACCTGTAACAGCTGTGGACTCTGCCTGGGGAAAATAGCTGATCAAGAGCAGGGATGCGATTATCAGGGAAACCAGGCTGATTAAGCGTCCACCCTCATAGAGATGTCTCTCTGCCAGCCAGGCTAATATTCCCCCAACAAATAAAATTATAATTATTGCCAGTAATGTCATAGAGCCACCAACAGGGCTAGGAATAAAATTGATCCGGCTACAAAGGTGGCCAGGTACCAACGTATTTGGCCATTTTGTGAAGAGCTGAGGGCGTTATTTAGATGTGCACTCAGCGAAGCGGTACCCTTGTAGATGCTGTCGATAATATCTTTGTGGTTAAGGGCGGTGATAAATTTAAAAGGTCTTACAAAGACCCGGTCATAGACCCAGTCAAAACCCCATCCCTTAAACCAAAACTGCATTAGTGGAGAGCGCTGCTCCCCAACTTTCTTCTCGAACAGGAACATTTTCCAAGCGATAAACAGGCCGATCAGCGGCATAGCAATGGCAATGGCTTCAATGACCCAGGAGTGGTGTTCATCGGTTGGGGTGCCAAAGACTCCCTGGAGAGGTGGAGCGAGAATTCCACCAAATAGGGCAAGTACGGCGAGGAGGCCCAAGGGAAGGATCATCACCGTGTTATTGGCGTCTTTACAGTGTGAGGAAGCGCTGCCCTCACTGCCCAGAAATGCAAGAAACAGAACCCGGAAGCTATAAATCCCTGTGACCAGCGCACCTAATAGACCGGCAAGCCAAAGCAGGTTTACTCCTTGATGATATTCATAAGCACTGAGCAAAATATGATCTTTGCTGTAGAAACCGGATGTAAATGGGAGTGCTGCCAGGCAGGCGCAACCGATGGTAAAGCAGATAAAGGTAAAGGGGATTTTGCGATAGAGGCCGCCCATGGCGAAGATATTCTGCTCGTGATGTACGCTGAGGATTACTGACCCCGCGGAGAGGAAGAGCAGAGCCTTGAAGAAGGCGTGGGTCATCAAATGGAAGATGGCTCCTGACCAGGCACCCACACCCAGGGCCAGGAACATATATCCAATCTGGGAGATGGTTGAATAGGCCAGGACCCGTTTGATATCACTTTGTGCGATAGCACTGAATCCGGAGATTAATAGAGTCAGAGCGCCGACAATGGCTACAGCTGTCATGGCGGTTCCAGACAGCTGATAAAGCGGGTGCATGCGGGCGATCAAGTAGACCCCGGCCGTCACCATGGTGGCAGCGTGGATAAGGGCGCTGACGGGAGTGGGGCCTGCCATCGCATCGGGAAGCCAGGTCTGGAGTGGAATCTGAGCTGACTTACCCACAGCGCCACCCAGTAACAGCAGCATAGCGATAGTGACAATTTGAGTATTGACCCCGGGATTCCCTGCTGCTGTGATGAGCTCCGGTATATTTAGTGTTGAGAACTCAAAGAACAACAGGAACAAGCCGATCGCCATGGCAGTATCGCCGACGCGGGTGACGATAAATGCCTTCTGCGCGGCCGCGCCGTTTGCGGGGTCCTTATACCAAAAGCCGATGAGCAAGTAGGAACAAAGACCAACGCCTTCCCATCCCAGATAGAGAAGTACCAGGTTGTCCGCCATTACAAGAATTAACATGGCAGAGACAAATAGATTCAGGTAGGAAAAGTAGCGGCGGAAATCCGGATCTTCACGCATATATCCGGCTGAGTATAAGTGAATAAGGAAGCCCACTCCGGTAATGATCATCAGCATTACCAGGGTTAGCCAGTCCACATGAAAGGTGAAGCCGAGTTGGAGGTCAGATACTCGCATCCACTGCCAAACTGACAGCGTGACGACCGATTCCGGGTTGCCCAGAAAGGTGGAGAGTGCGAGGTTAAAAACCAGAATCGCTGCGATTCCCACACTGCCCACCCCAATCAGGCTCACTAACTTTTGTGAGGGCTCCTTTTGTGTAAAGAGTGGAATGCTGATGAGGGTCAGGAAACCAAGAAAGGGAAGCAATGGTATCCAGGCTAGTGATCCGTTCATATTAACCCCTCAATCCATTGAGCTGGTCAATATCGACCGTGTGTTTGCGATAATAGAATTGCAAGACCAGCGCCAGTGCAATGGCTACTTCGGCAGCGGCCAGGGTGACAACAAAAACAAACATCACCTGTCCATCAGCATTGCCCCAGTGTGCACCGGCGACAACAAACATTAATGCTGCGGCATTGGTGCAGATTTCAATACACATCAGCATGAAAATAATATTTCTTCGGATGAGTAATCCGGCTAATCCCAAGCAAAACAGAATGGAGGCCAACAGCACGCCAGCCTCCAAACCAGGTGCAGATTCGATAGGCATAGCTTCACTCCGGTTTGACTGTTCTTCTGTGTCGGGCGAGGTGAAAAGCTCCAACAAGCCCTGCTAAAAGCAGCATTGAAGCGAGTTCGACAGCGAGAACGTAATGGCTAAAAAGTGCGATACCGACCTGTTTGGGCCCGATATAGTGATAGGTTTGCTCTGAAGGAATTTGCCCACTACTAACCAGCAGAAGTAACTGGATTAACAAAATGGCTGATAGAAGGGCTGGGCCAATCCAGGTGTGGGGTTGTAACCAGGCTTGCTCCTGTGCAACTGAAGCGTCTCCCTGATTGAGCATCATGATGACAAAAATAATCAATACCATGATGGCGCCGGCATAAATAATAACTTCCAAAGCTGCTGCCAGGGGAGCGCCAAACTGGTAGAAAATAACGGCAACCGATAAAAGTGAAGTGACAAGATATAGTAGCGCGTGGACCGCGTTCTTGTGAAAGATAACCATGGCGGTTGAGACAATGGCAACCGCAGCGGTTAAGTAGAAAATGTAATTCACTGGGAAAACCTCTTTTTAGTTATTAGCCTTATTGAAATCAGAGATTTAGGCTTTTTACATTAATGGGCTCGGCCTCATTTTGAGCTTCGCCCTTGTCCTTTCCTGAGATGGCCTTTCCTGCAATTTGATAAAAGCTGTAGTCGTGATACTTACCGGGGCCACTGATTAGAAGATCTTCCTTTTCGTACACCATGTTTTGCCGATCGTACTCGCACATCTCAAAGTCAGGTGTTAGCTGGATGGCATAGGTTGGGCAGGCATCTTCACAAAGCCCACACATAATGCAGCGGGAAAAATTGATACGAAAATATTTGGGGCGCCAGCGGCCGTCTGGATCTTCTGTTTTTTGCAGTGAAATACAATCAGGAGGGCAGGCAACGGCGCAGAGATTACAGGCAACGCAGCGCTCGTCACCGTTGGGATCTCGGGTGAGCACTATCCTGCCGCGATATCTGGGAGCCAGGTAGGGCTTTTGGTCGGGGTATTGTACGGTAACGTTCTTCCGGAACAGGTGTTTAAATACCAACCACATGCTGCGAATCTGGCTTGAAATCATTTCTTTGGCCTCGCACGCTTATTTTAATTTTCTAGGCAGTCCACAAAAGTACCGCTGCGGTAGCCAGTAGATTGATAAGGGCCAGAGGTAGCATGACCTTCCAGCCGAATTTCATTAATTGGTCGTAGCGGGGGCGTGGAATCGCCGCCCTTAAAAGAATAAACACACCAACCAGAATGGCAGTCTTCAGGCAAAACCAGATAAATGGGGGCAGTAGGGGGCCGTGCCATCCACCGAGAAACAGTGTGGTGATTAGCGCTGAAATTAGGATAACTGCCAGATATTCACCCACAAAGAACATGCCGAACTTCATACCGGAGTATTCGGTATGGAATCCCGCTGTCAGCTCATGTTCAGCTTCCGGAAGATCAAATGGAGTTCTGCGGCTCTCGGCAATACCGGCAATAAAGAAAACAATAAAACCCAGGAATTGAGGGATGATAAACCAACCATCTGCCTGGGCATTAACAATCTCGCGCAGATTGAAACTGCCTGAGAGCATAACAACGCCCATCAGGCTCAAACCCATAAATACTTCATAGGACACGGTTTGAGCGGCAGCCCTTAGCCCACCGAGCAGAGCATATTTATTATTTGATGCATATCCCCCAAGAATTACGCTATAGACTGCAATAGAACTCATAGCCAGCACAAACAGTAAACCGATATTCAGGTCGGTGACCCCAATATTGGGCGATATGGGCACTACAGCAAAGGCAATCAACATGGTTGCCATAACTACAGTGGGTGCCAGTACAAATACGGGAATATCTGCAAATTTCGGAGTGAAGTCTTCCTTAAAGAACAGCTTGATCATATCTGCAATAACTTGCAGGGTGCCAAATTTCCCTACCCGGTTAGGGCCCGGGCGATCTTGCCAAAAGCCCAATAGGCGGCGTTCGCCCCAAGTTAAAATGGCTGCTAGCAGCACAGTAACTATCAATACGCCGAAAATATTGAGCAATATGATCCAGATATTTGTGCTCATAATTAGTCCTCTTGCCCGATTGCGGAGCTTTCTTCCACTGGCAACAGATTGGCGCCACCCGGTAATACGGGGGCAAGAGTTTCAAGCCCTGGAAGACCATAGGGCACACCCAGGCTGCCCGAAGGTTGGCTATCGGAGATAACCACACTGCCCCGGAAAACACCGCTATTGGTGTCTAACGCCACTGTGTCTCCCTGGTTGAGGTTGGCACTTTCGGCATCACCGCGATTTAAAGTAAAGAATGGCTTATCGATCACTGTAGCGATGGCCATTGCGCGGTTGCTGAGCTCTTCCGAACCAAACATTCGGTAAATCGGCAGTGTCGCCAGACTGTGGTTATCGCTATCTGTATCGCCATCGGAGGCTGTGGGCAAGGACCACTCCGATAGAGCTTGCTCTCGCCGCTGGATATATTTACCCGAGGCACCACCACGGCGTTCGCCACCTACTTCCTGCTGAAACTTGAAAATCGATTGGTTGGAGTTCCATCCGGGAGACCAGATATTGGCTTGCAGCGGTGATCGGTTCGGATTGTGCACACCTTCCATGCTAAAGCTCATAGGAGCATCGGGGTCTTGGTGTGGGGGCTCCTCTGAGACATGTTCCTCTGCGTGAATAGCCGTGCGCCCACTGTAGCGAGCGGTCTGTCGAGCAACCTTCAGCCCTTCAATCCGGAAGTTTTCATCCGGCCCTAAATCTTTGATGACCTTGAGTGAAGCAACACTTTCTGCCAGGGAATCGGTGATATCCGGGCAATGATTCCAATTGATAATAGTGTCGATACTCTCGGAGTGTTCTGTGCAAAAACCAGCGGCATCTACCAGCCAGCGCCAGCTCTCCTGGATATATCCAGTGCCTTCATAGACCGCATAAAATCGCTGAGCCAAACCGGTATTGTTAACAAATGTCCCTTGGGATTCGGCCGTTGCGGATACAGGAAAGATTAAGTCGGCATGTTTGGCGGTTTCATTGAGCAGGGTGTCCAGCAGAATAATATGGTCGACGCTGGCAAACAGACTGTTTAACTCTTCACTCGCGATTCTTAGGGAGAGGTCATTCTCCAGAATCACTAGGGTTTTATCGATATTGGTTTTGTCATTCTTGAGTTCAGTGATCAGATGCTCAAGGGAACCGGTTTCGGGCTCAAACAGCTGAATAACTCCCAAGCTATTAGCCTCTTCACAACACAAGTATAGAGAAGTAGGTTTGCCATTTTTTTCTGCCAGTGCACTGGCGATTTTGGCTGCGCTGTGGGTAAGGTGGATATTTTTGCTGCTGGTTCCAGAGATGATCACTGGGTTCTTGGCCGCAGTTAATATTGCAGAGATTCTTTCAGCTTCCTCCAGATTCTCTGCACTCAGTGAAGTTTTGTTGCTTTTAACCTCCAGAATATTATTGGCAATTGCCTGGCTGATTTGGGCAGCCTGTTCCGGCAGGGTATAGATCGCTTTACAGGTAATATCTGAGATCTGATTGAGTTCAGTGCCGATAAAAATAATCGGGCTGGGTTCACCCTCTAATTGTCGAACAGAAGCATCCTGCCACAAGGGTATTCTTAATGATTCAGCTTGTTCTTTTTGGCGGCTCCGTGCTGCTTGGCGAACTGCGAGGGCAACCCTGGGGGCTGTGTTGTAGATATCTTCCCCGAGTATCAATACAACATCTGAATTTTCTATCTCAGGGATGGTCGGGCTGTGGATATTGGCATCGCTCTGAATTCTATCGACAAGGTGTAGTAGCTGCATATCCCGCTGGTTGAGGCCAGAGAAGAAGTTATCCCATCCTACAAACTTTAATAGGGCGAAGTTATTTTCCAGCGATGCCCTGGGTGAGCCAATGCCGATTAAGCGGTGCTCACCTCTCTGAGCTGATGCGAGTTTTTCTGAAAGTGAGAACACTGCGTCCTTGGGGGAAACCTCTTTGTGCAGACGTTCATCAGTTTCTGCTGTAGAGCTGATCACGGCATCTTTGCGCGCAGAAAGTACCTGGGTTATCCGGCTCTTACTGTTGACATATTCGTATCCAAAGCGCCCCCGATCACAGAGAAAATAGCCGTTGATATCGTGGTGATATAAGTTGACCACACGGCGCAACATCGGGTCTTGGTTGTTGCCGGATTCCCTCGCTCCAGGCGCGGTGTTGCAACCCACGGCACAGTGTTCACAGACTGAGGCAGCTGTCTGTAAATCCCATTTTCGGACAAAGTGCTGGCTGAAAGTCTTATCGGTAAATACTCCGGTGGGGCACACTTCGACAAGGTTCCCACTAAAACCATTTTCCAGCATGCCCTCGGTATTGCGGCCAAAAAAGACCTGGTGATTGCGACCCAGTGCTTGTAAATCCTCGCCGCCGGCATAGTCATGATAGAACCTGACACACCGGTAGCAGGTAATACAGCGATTCATTTCGTGATTGATAAAGGGGCCGAGATACTGGTTTCGATGGGTGCGCTTGGTACCCTGATAGCGGCGCATGGTATGACCGGACATTTCAGTCATATCCTGTAAGTGGCACTCGCCGCCCTCCTCACAAACCGGGCAATCGTGAGGGTGGTTGGTCATCAGGTCTTCTATCACAGAACCGCGAAAATCTTTCGCAGCTTCCGAACTGACACTGTAAATACCGCCGTCTTTTATCGGCGTCATACAGCTCATAATCAAACGGCCCCGTTGATCTTCGCTGTCCTTATGCTCGATAACTGCACACTGGCGGCAGGCGCCAACAGAACCCATGGCGGGGTGCCAGCAAAAATAGGGGACATTCAAACCCAGAGACAGGCAGGCAGTGAGCAGGTTTTGATCTCCATCAACCTGGTATTTATTACCGTCTATTGTGATGGTTGGCATTTGAAATCCATTTTCTTTTTATTAATGCTTTCAGGGGCAGGGTTGTTGTACTAAGTTAGTCGCGCTAATTTATTGGTAGGGGCAACAACCGCCTTCAATATGGTCGATAAAATCCTGTTCAAAAAGTTTTAACGCGCTTTGTATCGGCTCGGCGGCACCGGGAGCCAGGGCGCAAAAAGTATTGCCGGGGCCAATACGCTCGCACTGTTCCCTGAGGAGTTCCAAGTCTTCTTTAGTCCCCTGGCCAGACTCTATTCTCTCCAGAATTTTGACGGCCCAGGGCAAGCCATCCCTGCAGGGGGTACACCAGCCACAGGATTCCCGCGCGAAGAACTGGGTCAAGTTCAGTACCAAGCCTACGGGGCAGGTTTTATCGTCGAGTACGGTGATCGTGCCGGTCCCCATACGGCTGCCGGCCTTGCCGATAACGTCGTAATCCATGGGAAGATCGAGGTGGTCCGGGCCGAGGAAGTCGGTCGATCCTCCACCGGGAAGAATGCCCTTCAGTTGTAGGCCATCTTTCATGCCACCGGCATGTTGTTCAATAATTTCGCGAATGGGCGTCCCCATTGGGAGTTCCCAAGCCCCTGGATTATTAACCTTGCCGCTAACACCAAATATTTTGCTTCCCGCATCGTCACCCCGGCTAAGGTTTTTGTACCACTCCACGCCGTGGCTAATTAAATGGGGGAGGTTGCACAAGGTCTCTACATTGTTAACGACAGTGGGTTTGCCCCAAAGCCCGCTGACCTGTGGAAAGGGGGGCTTGGCGCGGGGAATGGCCCGCTTGCCTTCAAGGGCGTTTAGCAGTGCGGTTTCTTCACCACAGATATAGTTACCGGCGCTGCGGTGCAGGCAGATCTCCAGATTAAAGCCACTGTCGAAAATATTTTCGCCAATCATGCCCTGCTGCTTGGCTTCATCGATTGCCTGTTCGAGCCGGTTTGCAGCCAGGTGGTATTCACCACGAATAAAAATATAGGCGTGAGAGGCGCGAATGGCATAGGCGGCTATAGCCATTCCCTCAAGAAGGAGGTGAGGGTCTCGCTCCATTAGCAATCGGTCTTTGAAGGCGCCGGGTTCCATTTCATCGGCGTTACAGACAACGTACTTCTGCTTGGGCGAATCTTCACCCCTAGGTACAAAACTCCACTTCAGCCCAGTATTAAACCCCGCTCCACCGCGTCCGCGCAGGCCTGCATCTTTTACTTCGTTAATAATGTCGTCCGGTACCATGGTGATGGCTTTGCGCCAGCCCTGGTAGCCGTCGTTTTCCACATATTGCTCAATAGTGGCGGCAATATTTTCACTGGAAATATTTTTAGTCAGTGGATTTGTCAGCATGGTATTTTTTCTTCTTATCGATTAATTCATCAATACCTTTCTCATCCAAATGGCGATGCATATCCTCGCCGAGCATAAGGACTGGGGCTTTGTCACAATCTCCCAGGCAAGGCGTTTCCAGCAGGGTGAAAATCCCATCTTCGGAGGTCTCTCCAGGCTGGATATTTAAGCGCTCAGATATTTTTTTCTGCAAATTATCGCAACCCATAATCCAGCAGCTGGAGCTTTTGCACAGGTAGATCACTTCCTTGCCTACGGGTTGGCGGAAAATCAACTGAAAGTAAGTGGCGACGCTCTCAAGTTCTGCAACGGGAATATCCAGATAATTGGAAATTGCCTGGAGGCTCTCATCGGAAACCCAGCCGCGATGTTTCTGTACAATCCGCAACGCCTCGAGCCCCACTGAAGTTTTCTCGTGGTAGTGGGTGGCTTCCTGATCAATTTCCTCTTTTTCTTGTACTGTTAAGGTCGCCTGGTTGTCTGCTGAGTTGCTATTGCCTTGCTCCATTACTTCAATCAATTCCGGTTCTAATAAGCTGGACATAGTCGCCCCCGAGATAGAACTTGCGGAGGTGTCGTTGAGGCGCTGCTGCCATCTGTGTGTGCGATGGCTGAAACGCTGGGTGTATTTCCGTGCACTTTTCTACTCCGCTGCTATACGGCTCTGTGCGTGCCGTAGTTTTTTATTGTTATCTGTCCACATCCGCCATGACGAAGTCGATGCTGGCAATAATGGCAATAAGGTCAGCAATCAACAGTCCGTTGGACATCAACGGAATCATTTGCAGGTGTGGGAATGAAGGGGTGCGAATTCGGGTCCTGTATGAGGTGGTCCCCCCATCACTAACGATCTGGTAGCTGTTGATACCTTTGGTGGCCTCAATGGGATAACACACTTCGCCAGCTGGCATTACCGGTCCCCAGCTGTTATTCACAAAGTGCTGAATTAAAGTCTCGATATCCTCCATGGTGCGCCCCTTTCGCGGAGGGGTAGTCAAAGGGTGGTCCGACTTATAAGGGCCTGCCGGCATATTTTCCAGGCACTGGCGGATAATCCGCAGGCTCTGCCATATCTCATCCACCCTGACCCGGCAGCGGTCGAAACAGTCCCCACCATCGTAGCTGGGAATCTCGAACTCGAACTGATCATAGCCGCTGTAAGGGCGCTTTTTACGCAGATCCCAATCCAGGCCCGTGGCGCGAAGCCCTGGCCCGGTAACCCCCCACTCAAACGCCTCCGCCGTATCGTAGACACCAATGCCACGGGTGCGGCGTTGCAGGAGTTTGTTTTTAATTACCATGCCGTCGTAATCGGCTAAGCGTGCGGGCATATAGTCGAGAAAGTCCCGCACCATCTTGTCCCAACCTTGGGGTAAGTCCTGCGCTACACCGCCGATACGGAACCATGCCGGGTGCATTCTGCCGCCGGTAATGGCCTCAACTATTCCAAACAGTTTTTCCCTATCGATAAACATATAGAACACGGGAGACATCTGCCCCACGTCCTGGGCAAAGGTGCCAAAAAATACCAGGTGGCTGGATATGCGGAAGAACTCGCACATCATCACCCGTATCATCTGTGCGCGTTCAGGGACCTTAATGCCGGCGAGTTGTTCCAGTGCCATCACATAGGGCAGGTTGTTCATGACACCGCCGAGGTAATCGATACGGTCGGTGTAGGGCACATAGGTATGCCAGGCCTGGCGCTCGGCCATCTTCTCCGCACCGCGATGGTGGTAACCGATATCTGGCACTGCATCGATAATCTGTTCACCATCCAGCTGAAGGGCTACACGGAATACCCCGTGCACACTGGGGTGATTCGGGCCCAGGTTGAGGAACATAAACTCTGAGTCTTCATTACTCCTGGCCATGCCCCAGTCTTCCGGCCGGAACAGCAGGGCGTCTTGTTCTTTGCGCTCCTTCTCTTCTGACAGACTAAATGGGTCGACTTCGGTAGCTCGGGCATGGTGATCCTTGCGCAGTGGATGCCCCTTCCAGGTCAGCGGCATCATGATTCTCTGTAAATGGGGATGACCGGGAAAGTCGATACCGAATAGATCCCACACTTCCCGTTCATACCAGTTGGCATTCTCCCAAACGGCAGTAATAGTCGGTGCGCTCAGATCACTCTCGGGAAGAGCCACCTTGATACGGATAAATAAATTGCGGGTAAATGAAAGTAGTTGATATACCAGGGTGAAATCGCTGGAAGGCTGTTTTTCGGTTCCCTCCCCACGGTTGACCCGCAGCCGTTCGTCGATAGCACTCAGGTCATACAGCATTTCAAATGGCTGGGCGATATCCCGCTTGAGAAAGAGCAAAAGAGGGATCAAGGCATGTTTCTCGATCCACAGTGTGGGCATATCATCACAGTGTGGCTGCCACCAGAACGAGTGAAGCTTATATCCGGTGTCGAGGTCCCGAATAAATGCCTCTGCTGCTTTCCTGTAGGGAGTTGCTGTGTGGACAGTTTTCGCAATTACGCCAGTCATTGGCTATTCCGTTGTTTTTTTCTTATTCCATGAAGCCTAAACACTGTCGGGCGCACGTAGCATGGCAGCTTTCATACGTTCCTCCCTATGGAGATCACGCTGACTGGGCTTTGGAACCTTGTGAGTTCCTTGATCATCCACAACCCAGCTGAAGGTTCGTCTCTCCGCAGCCACCGACTTTTGCAGCAAGGTTAAGCCCTGTAGTAGGGCCTCTGGGCGTGGTGGACAGCCGGGCACATAAACATCGACCGGGAGAAACTTATCGACCCCCTGAACCACACTGTAGATATCGTACATACCGCCGGAATTTGCGCAGGAACCCATGGAGATGACCCAACGGGGCTCGATCATTTGCTCGTAGAGTCGCTGTACCACTGGTGCCATTTTCAGGAAAACCGTACCTGAAATTACAATCAAATCCGCTTGTCGCGGGGTTGCACGGATGACCTCAGCGCCAAAGCGGGAGATGTCGTGGCGGCTGGTGAAGGCGGTGGCCATTTCTACATAGCAGCAGGACAACCCGAAGTTAAATGGCCATAGGGAATTTGAACGGCCCCAGGAAACCAGCTCTTCGAGTTTGGTAAGGAGAATATTTTTTTCTAAATCTTGAGTGCTTATTTCTTCAGAAGGATTGCCGCGTTCAGTGGCAATCAGGTCGTCGGCTTTGCTCAGCTTCCAGCGCATTATGAATTCTCATTGTTGTTATCGGGGTTTTTGGCGTTTCTCCAAACTCTTCTGGTATCCGCCCCAGTCAAGTGCACCCAGGCGCCACAGATAGATAAGCCCCACCAGCAGTATCACGATAAATACGGTGGCCTCGATAAACCCGAGCAGGCCAGTTTCATAAAATGCGATGGACCAGCTAAACAGGTAAATCGCCTCAAGGTCGAAGACGATAAACAGGATGGCAACAAGGTAATAGGCGACAGATAGGCGCAGGCGCGCATTGCCCTGGGAAACAATACCCGACTCATAGGGCTCATCGGTAGCTGGATCTCTGCGTTTTTGACCGAGAAAATAGGAAAGGCTGAGCATTAAGATAATTAGGGCAAATACGGCCAGGCAATAAACAATCAATGGCCAAATCTGAGGGGTGAACTGATCCGGGTAATTCAACTTCGCTCTCCCATGTTTCTGCGGGCGAAGCCCGTATCAATCACTGGTCTTGCAGTAAAAGGGCAAATCAAGAATTCTGATTTTGAGGGTGCTCTCACGCAAGAAGAGATAATTTGAAAAACGATTATTGCTTTTCTGAGAAATTTTTTAGTTGTCGGTAATCCTATTCGCTTGTCTGATTTATAAATCGTTGCGGGAGATAGCGCCAGTGGTGCGAAGGAACGTTTAATTCTTATGTGTATACTTTTTATTCGGTAGGGTTATGTAATGTCTTGCGACAGCTGAATAAATGAAAATGTGCGCCAGTTTTCAGAAGATGAAGGAGGGTCCTATTGCTATTAAACTATTCCTCTGATTAAAAGCAGATCGGAATTTTAGGGTTACGCTGTACTGGAATTAGAATGTGATGTTATTGATTTGTTTGGCACCTAATAATTCCATCATAGTGCATTCCACTTGCGGCTCTGTATGGGAGCTTCCACTTGTTATGAGTGAGGTAGTTTGGCCAAGCAAGTACATTTATCCAATTCTTCTCGGTATTTCTAACAAGGTACACATCGCTTGCGTTACATTGAAGCTTGTACCTACGGAACCCTTCTTCTATCACGGAATAATCTCGCCCCTTAAACTGAACTTCAGAGTCACCCCAATGGCCATCTGAGCTTTCAAAGCTTACATCGGGATTGTGGATTTTTATAATGCCAAAGAGGAATGTGATTCCTAAAGCCAAAATTAATAAGCAAATTGCTCTTATTGTGGTGGTAGTCATCGCTTGCTTCTGAGTAACTTTTAGTCTCTTTTTAGGCATGCTTTCGGCGTAGGTATATAGAGCTTAACTTCTATAAGAATTGTAATATACAAGCAGTTTGTTGATTAGCGACAATGATTTGCTGTGTGTTGATTACTTGCGAATTACAAGGTCACCACCACTAAACTGAATTTTCTGTCCTTCGAAGATAACTTCCTCCCAGCTATCAGGGTTCGACGATTCGTTTTCATGTACCACTAAATAGCAAAAATTTGGATTTTCAGTTTTGGGTAAACTACTTACTAGTGAAGCTGCACTGATACCATACTTTTTGCATAGTTCAAGCTGTCCTATCGCCGACTTTACCTGAATTAAAATACCAATATGCTCAGCTTTAAGTTCTATCGTCTCAAAGTCATTCACCGATTCTAGCTCGGTTAAATATCTTTTTAATTCTTCTATGGCTGGGTTCATAGTGATTTACTCATGATGCCTCGCTGAGCCGAGGATATGCAGAATTTATTTTGTGATTAGCTCAGCGAAGTATGTGTCAATGTTGTGTACGTTCTAATTATGATTTGTCCCAATCTTTAAATGGAAAATCTAATAAATTGGAGTTGTAATATCTTGGATCTCCAGTGACCTCTTTATCAATCCACTCCGGCAACTCTACACTTTCAGATTCACTTTGCATCTCGACTTCAGCAACAATCAAGCCGTCATTGTCTCCATGAAAGATATCTATTTCCCAGGTGTGTTTTTCGTGCTCTACTATGAATCTCGTTTTATCTATGATGGGACCATCACATAGCTCCGCAATCATTTCATTTGCGTCTTCAAAGGGTATTGGATACTCAAACTCAGTCCGTGTAATTCCTTTACTTTCACCTTTCAATGTTAGATATGCATGCTCTCCGATTACGCGAACTCTGACTACAGCTTTGGACTCCGTACTTACATAGGCTTGTTTGATTCTCTTTCCACCTGTAAAAGAAGCAATAGCCTTTTTATCTACTAAGAACTTCCGCTCAATTTCCTTTGCCATACTTTCTCAACCCTAAATCTTAACACTTGCTTAATAGGCATATACGAGGTAGTCAAAATCTGACACGCAGCGTAGTAGTCAGCCAGTATATGCCCTTGTTGGAGCATTTATAAGCCGTTTTTGCCGACTCCTTTCAATGCAATTAACGCTTCCCTTGCTTTTTCAGATTGTACAAAAATATGGTCATGGAAGTATGCTGCAATTACATTTGCACTAATACCCTTCGAAGCTAGTTTGTTAGAAACAGAGGCTGTTAATCCAACAGCCTCTAAACTAGAATGTACGGTTAAAGTTATTTGCTTGTAAGTATTTTTAAACTGCAAGCCCTCACGGCTTGCGATATCCTTTGTTAAGACAAGTGTTAATCCTTCTTTTTCGTTGAAGCTTGCAAGTGGGTTCCATTCAATATATTGAGCTAATGAGCCTGAAACAGTGCAAAATACAAATTCACCTTCAATAAGTTCGGGATTCATTTCGCTCAAAAGACGCTCTAGTTCTAGTATTCCTGACATTGCTTGATGATTCCAAATTCTTGCTTGTACAGCAAGCGCCAATCAATATGGAGCATGGCTGCAAAATGGTGGTGGTCCAACAAATACTTGTTCTTGCGATCTTGCTTGGCTTTGTATGGTTGTTCTTGCCTGATTCTTATACTGAATTCCTTTTTGTTAGCGGGAAATTGAAGCCCATATTCAATGGTAAGCGAAGCCCTTGATTTGTAACATATTGTTTGATAGCCAGTCTATCAAAGCCCGCATAAACAGGGAATTATCAGAAACCTATTAAGCGTAAATTGCATAGTCAGGTTTGGACTTGAGGCGGAAAAATAAGATGACAAGAGAATGAAGAAGAGATAGAGGAACCTTTGGTGTTGTAATATATCGTCATACATAGGATTTTATCTCCCCCTGATAGTTCCATGCATAGGAATATGCAAGTCATTGAACTTTATAACTTTCCATTTTAGTAATTAAGAAGTCCCAAAAAGCCTTGATACGTGCTGTGTTTCTCAGATCCTTATTAGCCAGAATCCACAAGGATGAGTTGTACTTAGCATCCAATCGATAGAGTTCGACAAGATCATACGAATCATCAGTTGGTAGCAAAGCTATTCCTTGATCATTAAGCGCAGCGTTCAATGCTGTAGTGATAGAATTGCAATATATGGATTTAGCGTTGTGTTTAATTCGTTTCTGATACCAGAGCACTGCTGGGTTATCTAAGTGCACGTAGTCAATAGCTGTTAGGTGTTCAATTTCGGACAACTTGAAAGGAGCGTTATACCCTCTAGCCTTCAAAAAGTCTTCAGAGGCATAGATGCTTAAGTTTACATCTCTCATTTTACGTGCAATAAGGTTTTCCGGTGCTGTATGACTTGCCCTAATGGCAATGTCCGCATCGCGATGCTCGATATCCAGAGCCTGCTCACTTTCAAGGATCTCAAACTCAACGTCGGGGAATGGCCTCCGGAATTCACTAACCCACTCGGGCAAAGTGGTCGTTGCCATTGTTGAGGGTGCGGTAACACGAATTAAACCTTGAACTTTTTCATGTTGCAGAGAACTTTGAATGAGGATGCCGTCGGCCAATGACTCCATTCGCTTGGCACTATCCAAAACAGTTCGCCCCGCCTCAGTCAGTTGGTAGCCGCGACGACTAACAATAAATAGCTGCGTTGAAAGCTCGCTTTCAAGCTGCTGGATCCGCCTCCACACAGTGGTTGAATTAACATTCAACTGCCTAGAAGCCGCCTTTAAGGTTCCTTTCTCTGCAAGCGCGATAACGACCTTCAAATCGTTCCAATCCATGACATTACCCTGACTTTGCATTCATGCAATAGAAGTTTGCCTTTTTGTCTATATAACTGCAATAAGAGAACACCTAGTCTGTGCTCGTCATTTAACGAAATAGGGTTTCCTTCATGAGAAAACAGGTAGTCATCTTTTACGTGGCCTCATCTATGTTCGCGGTGCTGATGATGATATCAGGCATGGCCAAACTAACAGGACAGGAAGCCATTGTTCAGGCAACGGTTGATTTAGGCTACCCGCTTTATTTGTTGAAAATTTTAGGAACCGCCTATTTGATTGGCGCGATTGCAATTCTTCAACCAAAGTTCAAAACACTTAAACAGTGGGGATATGCTGGCTTCTCGATAGCTCTGATCGGGGCTTCGGGATCGCACCTACTGGCCGGGCAAGCGCTCAGCACCGCTTTACCAGCTACTGTCCTATTAGCCGTTTTAGCGGTTGTTGTAACCTTGAATGCGAGACTGACTCGCCTTAATTTTTCTGATGAGGAAGTCAGAAATAATATCTCCTCACCGCAAAGAGCAATGTCAGAGGCCAATAAGATATGACCAGTTACGGTGTATTGGATAGAAATATGTCGGCTTACTCCGTTAACTGATCTGACAAGAGGAGTAATCAACAGGAATATAGTTTTATGGAGGTTGCTAATGTCGGATCCCTGGGTAAATAGCCTTACCTGACACTCTTCAGGATACCTTGGAAGATGAGGTAACCGGTTCAGGCCGTATTAGCTGTCGCTCGAGTGAGTGTCCTGAAGAATTTAAACATTGCATTTACAGTCAGGCGTCTCTATTCGTTAGCCTCGACTTGCCTCCAATAAAATTTTCAGGGTCTGCTGGCAATTTTTTTTAAAAATTGTATACAGTGAGGACAATCTTACGCCCTCCGTGTAAAGGCTCAAGGACCATGCGTGCTTGTTGTAGCTCAAGGATATTGTACGTATATTCTTTTTGTTCTTTCTCATAATATTGATCGTATTCTACATACAGCACAGAGTCTTCTATAGACCAAATAAAATCATAAGTGAGCGGAAAGTGTGGGTGGCCAATATATGTATTGAACTCGCCTTTCCCTCCCTCTTGATAGGTCCAATTTTCTCCGGGCCTACTCCAAGTTTGAATTAACAGGCTTCTGGTAAGGTTGTCGTCACCTTTGTAAGGTACCTGAACTGCGCAACTGACAGCAGTAGCTATTGCTAAAATAATTAGAACGATACGCATAGTATTTTTAGTATTCTGGAGAGAGCGCTATTTTGTAAGACTTTAGCAAACTTTCTACTTGTTAAAATTTTACTAAGTAGTAGTTTCCGCCGCTTTTAAATCTAGTTTATCTGGTTTACCCTTATGCCGCTTACATGGTCAGTTAGGAATATTACCCTCGAATTTTGTAGCTATAGACAGATTCATGGATTTTTTTATAGCTGGGGTCAGAGCCATCAGATTCTACAACAGTGACTCCCTTTGCAGGCATATACAAACCGTACTCAGAAACGAATACATTACCATATCTGATATAAGCACCACTTTGGTCGCAATAGGAATGTCTTTTTCCGATTGGCTCAATATGTTCTACTTCACTAGAAAAATACTCTCCTTTCTCTGCACATTTTAATAATAGCCGTTCCAAAGACTCAGTCGCTGCTTCTATATTTATACTGTCTTCATCTATACCTGAAGAGCAGGAGCATAGAATTAGAACCATAGGTAAAAATATATTTTTCATTATGGCTATTTTTTACTTCCTAACACTTTAATCGATCGGCTGTATTGACTTGTTGGTAATTAGTTGTACTCTGGACTCAGTACTAGATACTTTCCCTGAATCCTAAAGTTTAGCTTTTGTAGATCGGGCATCCATGTACCTTTATTGCTCCCCTGTGAATCCCATTGAGCTTGTTCATGCCAACCTTCATGGAGGCTGGGATCTTTGCAATAAAAGCCATCTTTTCGAATGAGAAATTTGTTACATGGCAGAAAAGGGCGCTCCCAGGTGGGGTCTGGTAACCAATAGGTCCCATCGGAGTAGGGCACTACGAAAACTGTCATTTCAGGATTTTTGACCACAAGAGCTTTATACCATTGATAATCGACTTCTAGTGCTCCAGCCTCTGGGATCTCGGACAAATCTATTCTGATTTTTGAGCTGCTCTTAGCAGCTTTATTTGGGTTCATAGAGGCAAAAAATGGTGTTGCGACAAAGACTAAGCCAATTAAGATGCTCAAAGTGGTAACTAGTGATAATAGCTTGCGTCGATTCATAGGATTACTTACGCCTTTTGCACGTCCTGTTACATAAAGCCTCCACCGGTAAAGTAGACGCTAGCTTATATTCATCTTATGCGGTCATTTTTTCATATTGATCTTAAGGAAGGACACATCACTTTTCCATTAGGAGTCTAGCTCAGTCGGTATACTTGATTCTCTTTACTGGGATCTCTTATATTAGGGTTGAAAGTTTATAAAGAGATCCCAGTAAAGAGAGTTAACGAAAGATACTTACTGCTTTACACAAGGTTTCAGTCTCACTCTTATGGAACTCAACGCATTTGTTGTTTATTAGTGCATCATTAACTTTCGGCTCTAACCAAATTTTGGGTTTCATAACTACCATTACACTGGGGTTAGGTACCCTGTAATTCGACGGTTTTCTCTGTCTCGCATGCTCTCCTCACGGCTAAGCTGTTTGTAAAAGACGTGAGAGGGTGTAATTGAATATCTATACATATATATGGCACCAAAGTTCCATTATTTGTGGGCAATGAATGTAAATCTTTCAGCTTTTAGAAACGCGTCGCACTTTTTTGGAGAATCAACTTCCTTATGCAGTTTCTAACTTGTTTTGCTAGATATTCGTCTTCTGTCCGAGGTTGAGGTTTCATCCCTTTGCATACTCATACTACCGCTGGTCTTCTCGACCAACTGTTCCTCTCTTCTTTCCTGTTGTCATCTATACACAATTTTTGGATGCAGGCTGATGATGTCGGCGGTGGTATCGTATCTACCATTAGTTGATTAATGATAGCTATCACTCTAGCTGTGAACACTGTTGAGAATGCAACAAGGTTGCGCATGTATTTTCAGTACCTTCTCCCGATATATCCAAAGAGGAGGCGACTACTCAACGGAGCAAAATTTCATCCAAGATTTTATTCACGATCTTCCAAGTACTGCTTAGTAAATTTCTTCCACCATTACCGCGCACCGGTCAAGATAACGCACGCAATAGAATTCATAGAGCTTGCATTACTTATTGCCATTATAGGTACGCTTGTTTTGTAATTGATATCTATTACGCCTGAAGTCTTTACTAGAAAAGTATATATTTTGACTTACAGTCGTCTGTAAATATGAGATAATGCTGGAAATAACTCTGTCGATAATAGACCTGTCTTCCATCCCATTTGTAAATTGGATTTATCTCAATGAAAAAAGTATTAACAGTATTGCTTCCGGCAGCAGTGCTTACAGGTGTTGTTGCGCCGAAAATTGTTGGCATTCAACTAGAGTCATCCATTGATGAAATAGTCACTGCCGCGAATGAAAATTCGGCATACACGGTTGAAGTAAAAAGCATGGATTCATCCTGGTTTTCAACCCAGACCACCTTTTTGGTGAGCATGGATGTCAGTGCTTTCTCGGATGTATCAGGTGCCCCTGAAATTGATCCTTTTTCTGTAGAAGTAGACTTTAGTGCTTCCCATGGCCCCTTCCGTTTCGGTGAGCATGCTGGTTTTGGTTGGCTCGGCTGGTCGCTAGAAGTTGCCGGCGATCAATTGCGTGAACATTTGGTTTGGGCTGAGGAAGCTCCTTTTTACCAGGTTCATGGTAATATGAATGCCTTAGGTGGTTATTACTATAACGATAGCATTGCGCCATTTACTACTGATGTTGAGAATCAAAAAGCTCAGTTAACTTTTAGCGGTTTTCAAGGAAAAGGGCAATATCAGGATGAGCAACTAGCTTACCAGGGGAGTGCCGATAGCCTTACTGTTACTTCCGAGCTAAGGGATTTTAAGGTTGAAAGGTTGACTATGGATATGACCATGCCTTCCTCCCTTGAAGCAATGTTTGAAAGTGTTTTTTATGATTCTGATACAACAATTAACTTTGGTGCCGTAAAGTTTAATGATAGAGAGCAAAACGAAAATATTGACATTGCTGATTTATATATAAAGGCCAGTACTGAACTCAACCCAGAAAATCAGCTGGGGAATATGCAAGTTGCCTATGGAACTAAAAAGGTTGATATAGCTGAATTCCATGGTGAAGACCTGGCCCTTGAGCTTGAGGTCACCAATATAAGCCAGGAATTTTTGAAGTCTTATCAGGACTTTGCCGTCTCACTCAATAAACTACCTACGGAAGAAGCAACCCCTAAGACAATGGAGTTTATGAGCGAAAACTTGCTATCTTTAGTGGCTGGCGAGCCTCAACTGAACATTACCAGCTTACGCGGTACTTTCCCACAAGGCAGCTTTAATAGTAACCTTCATACTAGCTTAGTTGGCATCAGTGCGTTACCGGAGCAACCGCTAGATCCGGCTTTTTGGCTGTCACATACCTTAGTTGACGGAGAGCTAAGTGGCGATAAAGCTGTGATTGAATTTATTGCCGTACAAGTGATGAAAGCTCAATTGAAAAATAACCCTCAAACTCAAGGTATGAGTGAAGAGCAACTGGAGCAAATCGCTGCTCAACAAGTGCCGACCATATTAGCGTCTCTTGAACAGCAAGGTTTGTTAGTGTCTACCAATGACGGCTACATCTCAAATGTCAGCCTGAAAGACAGCGAGCTTAAGGTGAATGAAAAACCTATGCCGCTACCGCTTTAGTAGATATTAGCCTTTTGTAATAGAAGTGGCTTATCTTAAGCCACTTCATACTTCCCCTTCTCTTGTTACCCTTCCAAGGCTGATGATTTATTTGTTTTCCTATTTTAACGATGTTGTCCTGGGTTGCCAATAAAGTTGGACATAGATTAGTGTTGTAGACGGTATAATCGCAGTAATATCTCATCTAAGCATTGCTGCTCCGTGGTTATCATGAGCCAATATGTGACTCTCTAAATACTGATGATGTAGTTATTAAATCAAAGCTAAGTAATAATAAGTGTTAAAGCTTGTGGTGCTCTATTTTTAATTTTAGTATTTTTTTTGGTAAGTAATTATCAATATATTTAGATTGCGAAAGATCGCTTTGTGGATATCTTTAGGGTGGGGTATTGTTAGAACTCTATTTTCAGTATTTTGATTTCTGATTTGCTAAATTTTTTATCTTCAATATCACATGTATCCCTTACTTTATTCATGTGTTCTCCGTTCGGCATTTTACACTTGTGTATATAATGTGTGTATTTAGCATTGCTAGCACCTAGCAAAACATGTAGTGCTGAGTCTGGTGCCTAATCAAGTTACGTGACTATGACTTTTTGCTTTTGCGGATTTTAAACATTATTATTTTCAGAACTCCTTGCATCAATTAGCTACGAGACCGCTGGATCAATATTTCCTGAAAATATTTTACTTGTAGATGGATTATTTCCATAAGACTATTAACGCTTGGGGTTATCGGTAAAGCTTTGCCGTGTCCAGCTAATTGATTGTTGTTAGGCGATACCTTATCTCTCTCCTGACTTGCGTTGACCAGATTGATTTACCTCGCTGAGTATAAAATTACGAAAAGCCTGTACTCCAGGACTATCAAGTTTTTCGTATGGGCAGACAAGATAATAAGAAAAGTTGGAATCAATACTCACGTCGAATGGTTTTACGATTCTTCCAGATTTTAAGTCATCCTCGATTAGAGATATTCGACCCAGTGCAACGCCCTGGCAGTTTTCGACGGCAATTGCGAGAGAGTTACCATCATTCATGACGCTACCTGATCGCGGATCGACATCGTCGACCCCGGCTGCTTTGAGCCACGATGCCCAATCGTCAAAATTATCTTCATGCAGTAAGGTTTGATGCTTGAGGTCGGAAGGCTCTTTCAAAGGATTTTTGCCGTTAAGCAGCGAAGGGTGGCAAATCGGGCTTAAATCGAGCGGCAACGAAAGCCTGGTCACTGAGCCTTGCCAGTTTCCATCACCAGCTCGAATGGAAATATCGACGCCATCGTTAGTGAAATTGGCGAGAGCCAGGGTATGGTGAACATTCAACTGTATATCAGGGTAGGCTCTCCAGAAGTTACCTAACCGCCGTATTAACCATTTGCTGGCAAAACTGGGGGTTACGCTCACGGTTACCACCGGAGATTGACTCTCGGCTTTGATGAGGTGGAGCGTATTTTCGAGTCGATCAAAACATGCACTGGCTTCGGATAACAGCTTTTTCCCAGCATCGGTCAATGAAATCGACTTTCCCGCACGATGGAACAATTTTACACCCAGTCTCGACTCCAGATTTCTCACTTGGTGACTGATCGCCGTTTGCGTAACGCTCAACTCCTTCGCAGCATCGGTAAAACTCATATGCCTTGCCGCAGCCTCAAACCCACGCAAGCCGGCCAAAGATGGTAAAGATCGTGTTTTGGTATGAATTAAACTCATAAGTACATGTAATTATATCCTTTTGCTGCCACTTTTAAAGATCGTATATTGATCTCCACCCATGAATTATTTGCACTAGAGGATAGCGTAATGTCCGAAACAAGAGTTGCTATTATGACTGGAACTGGTCAGGGAATTGGTGCCGGCTGCGCCCGCGAAATGGCTAAGGCGGGTTACAAAGTCTCGTTGATGTCCCCTTCCAACCGCAGTGTTGAACTGGCCAAGGAATTAGGTGGTATAGGGCGGCAGGGTTCGGTTCTCGAAACCGCAGATCTGCAAGCAATGGTCGACGACACGATGCAAACCTATGGCCGTATCGACGCCGTCGTTAGCAATATGGGCCATGGTGGCGGGGTACCGGAAGAAATTAAAACAGTAGGGTTCGATCCTGATTTCAACGGCCCCCTACTCGAGCTAAGTGATGATCTCTGGCATGAGAGCCTCGATATGTACGTGCTCAATGTCGTCAAGCTTGCCCGTATCGTCACGCCGATTTATATCGAGCAGGGAGGAGGGGCATTCGTCAATATTTCTTCAATGAACACGGTTGAGCCGAGAGCGCCTTATCCGATGAGCATGCTGCGTGGCGCTTTACACAGTTTTGCCAAGCTCTATGGTGATCGTTATGCAAGATACAATATTCGCATGAATAATTTAATGCCGGGCTTCTGTGAAAACGTAAACCTGTCGGAGTTTGCCCGCAGATCCATACCCGCACAGCGCACTGCCACGTTCGAAGAAATCGGGCAGACCTGTGTCTTCCTTGCCTCTCATGGAGCCCGATACATCAATGGGCAAAGTATCTTGTCTGATGGCGGCATGAATCGGGCGGTTCGCTAGAAACTAGCGGCCACCTGATTTAGCTGAGAACCCTATTAGAGCGCTCAGTGCTTTGAAGCCCAAATTGCCAACCTATGCATGATTGCCTTCTGTGATATCTTGTCTTCTGGAAGCGGTTGAATTACTTTATCGTGAACTAAAAGACGGTAAATATATTCGAGTTTCTCGTGAGCTGAATCGGTAGCTTCGAACTCGACAACTCCTCGCTTGGTGCCATATGCAGTACCGAGTGCTATAGCCTTTTTCACTAACTCTTTTTCGTTTTTGAGTTTCTTCATTATTATGTCTCAACGAGGTTGTCGATATTGCGGACCTACCGTTTTTAGCAGAGGGAAACTGCGGAACCGCAGGTGTAGTAATTTTTCAGCTTACCTAAACTTGTTAAGGACTGAACCTCGGCACTAACTCTCCAAGTATGCCCCAACAACCGATTCTAATTCCTGAACTAACTCTGAGTCCATGTACTTGTATTCATCTGGGATATCTAAGACATGAACTGGCTTATGATCCAGGATTCTAGAGAATTCTGCTATTAGCCTATTTTTATGCTTTTGTTCCATGACGAATATCACGTCAGCCCAGCGAACATCCGCTGAGCTGACTGTTTTTTTAGCTCGCGGGCTGGTACCCGCAGATTTAGCGTTGAAATCAGGGTGTTTTCTCCAAATGGCTTCAGCTGTAGGACTACGCCACTGATTCCGGCTACATATGAATAAGAGATTTCGCATATCTTAATCTTTCTCAGGAAGCTCAGTATTTAGGATTTGAAGCATAGTTCGCTTGGGGTACTCGATCCTTAATTGCTTAGCTCTACGAAGCTTTTCAGAGCGTGTATACATCAACTTCCAGTTTTTCTCAGAAATCCTCGGCTTTTCAATTCTAGCACTATTCTTATGGGGCTTAGCTTTGGTCTTGGATCTTCTCGCAGCCCTGCTTCTTAAATCATCCATTATTCTTTCCTCTATCAATTATCGGGTTCAGCAGCCGCGATAAAACGGAGAGGACTCCTAATCTTGCGTGTGTTTAACACTTGGCGCGACGAGGAAGCACACAATGCTGAGTCCAGCAACACCTAGCATGGGCATGGACTAATGGAGTTATAGCCCACTGTAGGAAGATTACCGTTCAATGGATTCCATTAAATGCTAACTACTAGCGAATGGCAACTGCAGCACTGTGAGATCTTATGGAGAGGAAGCCGCTAGTAAAACGGAGATTCATTACGGATAGGGAACCGCCAATTGCGGAGCCGCACGATGGGTGGCATGGGGGGCTAGAAACTACCGGCTACCCGATTTAGGTTTTTTTTTCGCTACGATGGAGAATATATGCCAATGATGCGGTGTACCATCTGTAGTTTCTCCTGAAAGGTCATGTTCAGTCCACTTTAATAGCTCAAAGTTACTGAGGTATTTTCTTATCTTCGATTCATTCATAACTAGAGTATCACTCCAAAATGCTTCCTTATCATACTCAGGCCCAGCCATTGTGTCTTTCGGCCCTAGGAATGAACCACAAAAGATTCCACCCTCTGTCAAACAGTCAGTTATTTTCAACCAAACTGACTCAAAATCTTTTTCAGGACAAAAGAAAAGACTGGCATCAGCAACTACCAGCGAGGACTCAGGATAGTTAAAAGTATTAAAACTATCCTTTGATAGAATAACTTGCTCATCATCTTTGAATCGTTTACGACATCTAGATATAGACTCATTTTCGATATCAAAGGCATGAACTGTGAAATCTTTACCGCGCAAATAAGCGATATCTGATCCTGCTCCACAGCCACAATCAATAGCAACCTTTCTTCCTTTTACTTCGCTAAGAGCAAAAATTAAATCTTCTCGAGTATCACTGTGTTCTGTTGAGTCATAATATTTGGAGATTTCTCTCGTTGACATTCCCTATCTCCGATGAGCAGAAAATCTAACGCCGCCAACAGCGGCCGAGCGTAGCGAGGTCCAGCTCCCGAAGGGGGGTGCTACTTGGCCTTGGTATTCCCAGTATGGGCGTGGACCAATCCCCTGTAGGAATATCACTGCTGAATGGGATCCATTAAATGCTAACTACTAGCGAATGGCAACTGCAATACCGTAAGGTATCGTGGGGAAGAACCGCTGGTAAGACTACGAGCTGACGGACCGAAATATCCTAGAAGGCTTAGCTTGGAGGCGAGGTGGACAGGGATACCGAAGCCATATGATCTAACGGGTAGAGTAAATGATATCGTTGCGTGATCGCTGGGTAGATACTCATTACCGATAGCGAGCCGCCCGTTGGGGCCCGCACGATGGGTGGTGTGGAGACCGGTAGATAAAAACTACCGGTTACCCGATTTATAAATCGTTAACGGGGGATCAGGGTATTTAAATCGATGTCAGTTCACGTTTATCCGACGCAATTCGTCCTGATAGAACGACCATCTTGATATTTTTAAGGTCACGAATATCACTCCAAGGCTGACCATCGACAAGTAGTAGATCAGCAGATTTACCAACTTCAATAGTCCCCAGTTGATCAATTAACCCTAAAGCTTCCGCACCATTTCTAGTGGCGGCTATAAGCGCTTTCGCATCAGGTAGTCCAGCATCAACCATGCGTGACAATTCATTGTGGTAGCTGTCACCAGCAATCATTTTGCCTTGTGTATCAGTGCCAACACCAAATTGAACTCCAGCCTCGTGTAGGGCCGGTATATTCAGGTGTCCTTTGGGTTCTCGACCTAAAGTTGGCACATAAACTATATTGTGCTTGACAATTAATTGCATTGTTTCTGGGCTAATGAGATTGCCATGTCGCACACCATGCTCAATGGTAGTTATTCCAGCTTTAATAGCTTCATTAGTTTCTTGTGGAGAGCCTGTGTGTACTGCAACCCAAAGACCATGCTTGCGAGCTTCCGTTGTAATAGCCTGCAAGGTTTCCTTTGAGATGCGTGGTAACGTGATTTCGCCTTGTTCATTTGTATGGCCCTGATAGACGGCTTTAATACCGTCAATGCCTTGCTCAACCAGAGCAGCGATTTTCTCCTTTACATATTTTGGATCATCGGATTGCACGACCATTTGCTCGATCATCCGATTTGGTATTCTTTGAACCGGATGTCCACCAGGAGCAGTAAATATAGGCCCTGCAATAAACATATGTGGTCCAGCGACCTCCTGGTCGTCAAGTGATTTTTTTAGCTTATAAATTCCCGAGCTGGGATCGCCGACGGAACGATAACTTGTAATACCTGATTCGATCAGCTTCCGCCTAACATCTGGTTGCAATCGGATCGAATTCCAAATCATTACAGGTAAGCTGCTCTCACTAGAATCAGCTTTACCACTGAAAAAATGACCGTGAAGCTCTATGAGGCCAGGTACAATTGATTTACCTGCTGCATCAACTTGAATAGCATCTATTGGTACTTCACAAGTATCTCCCAGACAAGAAATTTTACCATCCTCTACAAGGATTCCAGGGTTCTCAATGGGCAACGTACCAGTACCATCAAATAAGCTACCATTGCTAATCCACATGCTTCTACTTGGTTGCTCCCAAACATATAGATTATGGTTGTAGGCGACTATAAATGCGATCCCACCAAGGACAACAAAGCTGGCAAAATATTTTAGAAATTTTATCAATGAGAATCTCCCTTATAATTATAACGCCCGATCACCGAGCAAATTTTGATAGCGATTTGTGTGTAATTTCGCTTAAAAAGTGACAGCTAAAATTTATCCAGTGCAGCCACCTGGTACGCCCAGCATGAGCGTGGACTAAGTGGGGTGAAAGTCCCATGTAGGAGGATCACCATTTAGTGGATTCCATTAAATGCTAACTACTAGCGAATGGCAACTGCAACACCGCGAGGTCTTATGGGGAAGAGGTCACTAGCAAAACTACCAGCTGACAAATAGAAACATCCTAAAAGGCTTAGCTTGGAGGCGAGGTGGCCAAGGATACCGAAGCCAGGTGATCTAACAGGTAGAATTAATGATGCAGTTGTGGAGTGAAAGATCACGCTCCTATCTGGGGGGATCTGTTTCACTTGCTGCTGCGAAGCTGTCAGCCCAACCCGTTAGTTGACATCGCGGGGAGAGAAAATAAGTGGCGGAACACAGCTGCGCCTCGGTCAGTAATGATCAAGGTAATTAAACAGAAATCAACCGACGGCATAGTAGCTAAGTGCCAAGATTAATACCTTGGATATGGTGCAAGCCTAGACCCTAAATCCACGCGCTAAAAGGCAGGGCTAGCGTACCGATATGTTTCCAGTTGGATAAAGTTGAGGTATCGCACTGCCATGATACTCAACTCAATTGAAGAGCTGTTTGAGACTATCGTTCGCCCGTACAGATAGGGAGCCGCCCATTGCGGACCCGAACGATGGGTGGTGTGGGGGCCGGTAACTAGAAGCTACCGGATTTAGATCAATTAACCTTGATGAGCCCACCAAAACACCCCTTTGGCCCACCAACACCATAGGTATACTCGTATATTTCACCTGCTTTGACGGTTAGCTCAAACTCATTTTCATTGCCAGCGCACGACATAGTAATTGTATGTTTGCCTGGGCTGACTGCTACAGGGCCATTTTTTGTATTTGCAGGTAGGCCATCAATGGCAGTCAAAGAAACCGTTGAGCCGCCGCTTGTTATTGACCAAATATTGGTTGAGCCTCCCCTAATAAATGCTGATTTCTCTAGATCTTCCTTTGGGATAGAAGCTGCGCAACCAGCTAGAAAAAATACCAGTGACAATGCTATTAAAATACATCTCATTTTTTTCTCCTTAGATTTTGCGCCCTGTTCCACTTTCGGGGGTTAGATTGCAGCTGCATGTTATGGTTGGAGCTTACCCTGTCGTTGAAGCCAAAGTGCCCGCTCCTGATCTTTTGATAATCTTGGCCTTGTAATTGTTATAACTATAAACATGTTCATTAGACCGATGAAAAAAGTAAATGGATTTCCTGTTACCAGTAGCAACAACGGTCCAAGTAGAAATATTAATCCAGCAGGAATAAGCCTAAGCTTAATACTATGGGCGCTAATTGCCAGCTTAACAAAACCTCCGAGGACTACTCCTGGAATAACCCACCCTAAAACAGAAACAAATAACTCCGGCGCAGCATAAAAGACTGCTAATGTTGGAAAAATTCCAATCAGTGTGGCTATCAACATGCCCCACAGGCTTTCTCGTTTATTCAAGTTTCGTAATATCTCTTTTTCTTCTTGATATTTTTCTATTGTCATCTCTTACTCGATTACCAACTTATCCATAGTACGTCAATAACCCGCAGCTGAAACGTAGCGAAGCGGATTGTAAGCATTTGGCCGCTTAGAGTGCGAAGTTAACTGACTTAGTGCACCCAGCATAGGCGTGAACTAATGGGGTGAAAGTCCTCTGTGGAAAGGTCACCGTTTAATGGGCTCTATTAAATGCTAACTACTAACGAATGGCAACTGCAATACAGCGAGGCCTTGTGGAGACGAAGCAGCTTGTAAAGCTATGAACTGACCTACAGAATCATCATACAAAGCTTAGCTTGGAGGTGAGATAGTAAAGGACACCGAAACAGGTTGATCTAACGGGTAGACTAAATGATGCAGTTGTGTAGTGAAATTATCTGGGGAGATCTGTTTAGCTCACTGCTGTGAAGCTGTCAGCGTGGCCGCTGACTCACAAGTAGGCCCTCTTCTAAGGCGGGGCCAGGACAAATTGGTGGGGCATAGTAGCGCCTCGGCCAGTAATGGCTAAGGTGATTAAACAGAAGTCAGCTAATGGAATAGTAGCCAAATGTGCAGATTAATACCTTGGACACGATGAAGGCCTGAACCTAAATCTATGAGTTAAAAGACAGAGCTAGTCTACCGATATGTTTCCAGTCGGTTAAAGTTGAGGTGGCGCGCTGCCATGACACTCAGCTCAAATGAAAATCTGCTAGACGTTGATTACGTTACGTGATCGCTAGGTAGAAATTCATTACAGATAGGGAGCCGCCCGTTGCGGGCGCACATGATAGATGGTGTGGGGCCGGTATCTAGAAACACCGATTCCCCGATTTAAGCAAACTCGAGGCGAGAATTTCCAGCTTCAAACTTGCATATTAGTTTAAAACTACCCTTATCAAACTTCATTCTGAGGGTAATTTCACTATTAGTTCTTCCATCGAAGCTTACAGTTGCGGATAAAAGGGGCTTGCCTCTAAACCAACCGGAATGATCTGCCCAAGAGATATCGTCATCCTCATCATTACAAGATTGATCTTTAGGATATTTATCAATTCCGCAATAGAGTCCATCAATAAATATTCGATACCACGAACCGGATAACTCATCATAAAGCCAAAGAAGGTAAATATCCTTGTCAACATCGTCAATTAACGACTTCACGATAGTAAATTTGGAGCCTTCCAGCTCGGGTACATCGCCTTCGTAGTCTTGAAATATTCTATCCATCAGTATGTGTACTTAACGCTAAGTTAACCGGTGCACAATGCGATATACATCAGGTAGATGCCGTTTGTAGCTGGAGTGTTGTTATGCGCTGCACCAAAAAGCCTATTTTCAACGTTTGTAATTGTCATACTCCCATTGAAAATACTGAGATAACTGCGCGCTAATACCAGTCCAACTGATGCCTTGGCAGTGCTCAAGTATGGCGTCAACTTCAGCTAATACAATTGCCCAAGTGTATTCGTTGAGAACAATTGCATGTTTTGCTGAGTTCTTTCCATGAAGATTGTTTGGGGTAACGACTCGAACCAGGAAGTTGTCGCCCCCCTTGATGTCTAGGCCAATTGTGAAGTTCATCCAGAAATCCACATTGTAAGCATCCTCTGGTACCCACTCATCTATTGGGTCATGATCAGTACAATCGTAACTAATGATGACTGGCTTCATCAGAACTCTCTGGATGCATAACGCTTAAGGCGCTCGATATCAAAACCAAAGCGGCGGTTTTGATGTCGAGTGTCTTTATTTATTACGCCCAGCATGGGCGTGAACTAATGGGGTGAAAGTCCCCTGTAGGAAGATCACCGTATAATGGGTTCTATTAAATGCTAACTACTTGCGGATAGCAAATGAAGTAGGTGTATAGCGAAAGTTCACGCTCCTATCTGGGGAGATCTGTTTAGCTTGCTGCTGTGAAGTCGTCAGCGTGGCCGCTGACTCACTACCATCGCGGGGTAGACTAAAGTAGTGAGGCATAGCAGCGCCTCGGTCAGTAATGACGAAGGTGGTTAAAGAGAAGTCAGCCGACGGCATAGTAGCCTTATGCCAAGGTGAATGCCTGAACCTAAATCTTGAGTTGAAAGATAGGGCTAGCCTACCGGTATGTTTTCAGTTGGATATAAAGTTGAGAAGGCGTACTGCCATGACACTCAGCTCAAATGATGCGCTGCTCGGCACTATCATTGGATAGAGATTACAGTTAGAGAATCGCTTATTGCGGACCCGCATGATGGGTGTTGTGGGGCCGATAGCTAGAAACTGACGGCTACCTGATTTAAGTGATGAAACATGCAAAACTAAATAGTATTTATATTAATCTTCTTAACATAAATTAATTCACAAGCTCCTTTTCCAGTATCTTCACGAGTTTGTGAACTTTCCCAATACCAATTATCGGTGGTAGATTTTACGTTTACCAAACTCCCTGATATTTCTATAATATCTCCCTTACGAATTTCATCAATGAGGCCTTCTATAGCATCGTCACCAGGAATGAGGTGCATATTAGCACTATAGGTTTCAATTTCTCTTCTAGGTATTGGAAATGAGTCTACCCGCCACCAATAAAATCGACGTGATTGTGATATCCTAATTTTTTCTAGGATACTCTCATCAGACATATTTCCCCAACCTAATACTAAATCAGTAGGTGAAAGCTCTGCTTCTCGACCAGTACGATAATTTTTCTTTGAAAGTACTTTTGCTTTAATTCTAAATTCTGCAATTTCTGTAATGTTGTATTTTCCAAAACTGAAACCAAAAATAGAGTCAATTTTCTCCTGCTGCGGTAGCTCAGGTGCCATTACACCAGGCCCAAACGATACCTCAGGTGAGTGGTTGTAAAATTTCCAAATTCCACCAACTATCAAAACTAAAAAAAATGCTTTTTTCATATTTATCTAAGATTCACATAACGCTTAAAGCAAGCGCGAATTTATGCGTCGTCTTGCTTTTTTTTGATGCGCCCAGCATGGGCGTGGAACAATGGGGTGAAAGTTCACAGTAGGAAGATCACCGTTTAATGGGCGCCATTAAATGCTAACTACTAGCAAATGGCAACTGTAGCACCGCGAGGTCTTGTGGGGAGGAAGTCGTTAGCAAAACTATGAGTTGAGGAACAGAAACATCATACAAGGTTTAGCCTGGATGCGAGGTGGCCAAGGACACCGAAGTCGGGTGATCTAACGGGTGGAGTAAATGATGCAGTTGTGTAGTCGAAGTTCACGCTTTTCTTAGGTAAGATCTGTTTAGCTTGCTGCTGTGAAGATGTCAGCGTGGCCGTTGACTCATAAATAGGCCCAGCCCACTAGCGACCATCGAGGGGATAGATGAAAGTGATGAGATCCAGCAGCAGCTCGGTCAGTAATGACCGAGGTGATTAAACAGAAGTCAGCCGACGGTCGGTATAGTAGCCAAATGCCAAGATTAATACTTTGGACATGGTAAAGACCTGAACCTAAATCCACGAGTTAAAAGATCGGGCTAGCCTAACGATATGATACCAGTCGGATATAAAATTAAAGTAGTGCGCAGCCATGGCGCTTAGATCAAATGAAGAGCTACTTGGTACTGCCGTTGGGCAGAGATTCATTTCGGATAGGGAGCCGCCTATTGCGGACCCACATGATGGATGGTCGTGGGGGCTGGTAGCTAGAAACTATCGGCTACCCGATTTAAATGCCTCAATCTGTGCCGCCGCCATCCATACCATGTGAACCGCCACCAAAGTCAGAGCCAACAGATGCAACATCGTTACTACTAAAGTTTGCATTTCCGTAAAAATGAAGATTTCCTATTTCTCCATGCATTGCTCCGTAATTCCAAACCTTACCAATTTCATGATGATATGCATCAAATTCCTTCTTTGAGCAAAAAATTGAAATAGCGTAACAAGTATAAATAATTGAGAGCCCTGACCTCTCAATCGTAGCCCTTACTTGTTTTGACGATACCTTTTAGATTTTCCATAATCTTTCGCTTGCAACCTAGGCAATTTCCGCAAGTATGATTTTATCGCTCTATTTCGTTGTATTCTTCGAATGAACTGCATTACGTGTTCCTTGTGCGTATTTAACGCCTTGCGAAGAGGAAGCCTCGTAGAGGCGTCGCGCTTGGGAAACATGTTATGTATTGTATTATCTGCATTGTAGGCACAATTTTTATTTTTATTGAAATCAATATTTACCCTTAATCTTGGTAACTATCTTATTAATTAATTCAGCAGGTAATAAGGATTTGGACAAGTACTGCTGCCCCCCAGATTTAGCCACCAAAATAAGCCCTAAATCGGTTTCAATAATACGCTCGATATCTGCCCACGACAGAGCTGTTATCGTATAAGGATTCTGTGTCTGGATTCCGTCATTATCTATGGTTAATTTCACTTCACTACCGGCACTTTTCCCAAGCATCTGCCGTGCTAGCCACCAAGCTCGTCGATATCGAATGTGAATCAGTTCCAGCACGCCTAATGCAATTAACGTGCAACTTGCGATCTTAGGTTGCTCAGTAAATAACAGTAATCCCGCACCAGAAGATAATAATAATGTAGGAAGAAGGTAATTGGGCTTGACATTTTTCCCATGGGGTAGAGACTGATCAAAGCATTCGGCTAGATAATCTCTAGATAAGGTAAATTGAGTATTAAAAGGCTGCATAAAAAAATTATTGTGTCTGCTAAATTTGTCGTAGCACTACAGTGAGTGTCAGGGTGATTCTTTAAGCTAATGTCAATTACGCTACATCTCTCAATAAGACCTCGATTTAGCCCCTTATAACGCCTTTAGCAATGGCAAATTACGGAATCCAAGGCGTTGTAATTTGTCCGCTTGCCTAAATTTGGCACGCCCAGCATGGACGTGGACTGATGGGGTGAAAGTCCCCTGCAGGAGGGTCACCATTTAATGGGTTCCATTAAATGCTAACTACTAGCGAATGGCAACTGCAATACCGTGCGGTCTTGTGGGGGAGAAGGTCGCTAGCAAGAGGCGAACAGAAACATCCTATGAGGCTTAGCCTGGAGACGAGGTGGCCAGGGGCATCGAAGCCGGGTGATCTAACGGGTAGAGTCAATGATGCAGTTGTGTAGTGAAAGTTCACATTCTTATCTGGGGAGATCTGTTTAGCTTGCTGCTTTGAAGCTGTCAGCGTGGCCGCTGATTCATAAGTAGGCCCAACTCGCTAGCCACCGTCGCGAGGATAGACAAAGGTGGTGGGATGCAGCAGCGCCTCGGTCAGTAGTGACCAAGGTGATTAAGCAGAAGTCAGCCGACGGCATAGTAGCTTAATGCGAAGATTAAGACCTTTGACATGGTGAAGGCCTGAACCCAAAATCCACGCATTAAAAGACAAGGCTAGCCTGCCGATAGGTTTCCAGTCGGACAAAGTTGAGGTTGCGCGCTGCCATGACACTCAACTCAAATGAAGAACTGCTCGGCTCTATCGTTGGGTGGAGATTCATTGCGGATAGGGAGCCGCCCATTGCGCACTCGCACGATGGGTTGTGTGGGGGTCGGTAGCTAGAAACTACCGGTTACCCGATTTATATGATTACTCGCAGTAACTTAAGAACTCATCAAGTTGTACTTCATCAAACTCTGGAGCCCCTTGCTTGACTTGCTCTGGAATCATGGAGCTCCACTGTTTCGCTTTTTGTGATACTCGCTCAATGAAGTCTTCATCTTCTTGTACAATCTCGTCTGCATTCTCTAAGGGTAAAGAAAATGCCACTTTTGTACCTTTTTCATCTAATGCGTAGTATTCGTAGCTACACTCATCGTAGCAATTACAACTAGCGTAGACTTCGATACCTTTACCTTGTTTTAGAAGAGCATTAGCAATGTAACTCCATTCACAGCAGGCCTGTCCATATGTTGCGATTAGATAGTCGCCTATTAACTCCGACTTATCGAATCTATAGCTCTCGCGCTTGTATGTTTTTGACTCTACACCAGAGTACGAAAAAAGCTCTTTTAGGACCTCTGTTAAGTCCTCCCCATTTAGCTCTACAAGCTTTACCAAAAGCTCCTTAGGTGCTTTTAATACAAACTTTCCGGCTTCTTCAGACAAAACAATTCCTATTATTAAAATTGATTAATTATAAACCTCAGCAAACATTTCGATACCTTTAAGCAAGCTACTAAACTCTGAATTTAGGTCATCTTCTGTTTGGCTATCCATTTCTGCTTTCACATTATTAAGAGCCCCGGCTAAGCTTTCATTATTAAGCCTTTCTGAGCTCATTTCGATGGTCTCACCATCAATTTTATAATGAAATCCATTTCTCATAAAAATGGAGCCTAGTTCTATTTGTTTCTTTAGAGTATTTTTTGCCTCTGCTAGCTTCTCTTTTAACTCCTCGTAGTTGCCATGAGAGCGATAATACTCAGCTCTTTCTTCAAAAGTCTTAACTGTTATGAATATTCTTAAGGTCGGGGTTGCAACCCTTAACTCCTGCTTTAGTACATCGCGTACTGAAATATCTTTTCCAACCTCTAAGAGTGCTTCACCCCAATCAGCAAGAATCTCCCTTACAAGTTGATCCTTTCTATCAATATCTTTCTTATCCATGATGATTCCTCGTATTCATATAACGCCCGCCAGCACAGGCCGGAGCTTTGAAGCAGCGGCGGTCCAGCCCAGAAGGGGCGATTGTGCCTGGCCTTGGTACGCCCAGCATGGGCGTGAACTAATGGGGTGAAAGTCCTCTGTAGGAAGATCACCATTTAATGGATTCTATTAAATGCTAACTACTGGCGAATGGCAACTTCAACACTGGGAGGTCTTGTGGGGAGGGGGCCGCTAGCAAAATACGAGCTGATGAACAGAAACACCCTAGAAGGCTTAGCTTGGAGGCGAGGTGGCCAAGGTCACCGAGGCTGGGTGATCTAACGGGTAGAGTCAATGATGCAGTTGTGTAGTGATAGTTCACGTTCTTATCTGGGGAGACCTATTTAGCTTGCTGCTGTGAGGCTGCCAGCATGGCCGTTGACTCATAAGTAGGCCCAGCCCGCTAGTCACCGTCGCGGGGATAGATAAAAAAGTGGTGGGACATAGCAGTGCCTCGGTCAGTAATGACGAGGGTGGTTAAACAGAAGTCAGCCGGTGGTGTAGAAGCCTAATACCAAGATTAATACCTTGGACATGGTGAAGGCCTGAAGCCAAAATCCACAAGTGAAACGACAGGGCTAGCTTACCGATATGTTTCCAATCGGATATAAAGTTGAGGTAGAGCACTGCTATGACATTAAACTCAAATGAAGAGCTGCTCGACACTATCGTTGGGTAGAAACTCATTACGGATAGGGAGCCGCCCATTTCGGACTTATACGATGGGTGATGTGGGGGGCGGTAGCTACTACCGGCTACGTGATTTACCGCTGGACAACTTTCCCAACATAACGATACTTTCCGCTAGCTCCTAATCTTTTCTCATTTATTTTAGCTTCCTCTCGGCTTTCAGTAACTGTAAATTTCAAACGGCAACATTCATTAAGGAATGAACACCTACCGACTTCTGTTTTTAAATTATAGCCCCTGTCTGCATAATCATTTGTTATTTTCGAATCGAAGAATAGATGCTTTGCCAATATTGATTGTTTTGATTCTATATCTTTGGAAAGAAAGATTTTTGGACATGATTCATCTGCCCGATGTACAGTTTTTAGTGCGCTCTGTTTTGAGCGAGCATGCTGCATCAGTCTTTTCTTAAGGTTTTTAGCGATCCCCACCTTTAACAGAGTGCCTTTAGTTGTGTATATTTCATAATACCCCGGATCAGTTGGCACCTCTTCGTTAATTTGATCAAAGCGGATTTCCATTAATTCTCCGTTTAAGCTGGATAAATGTTCGCAACACACGCGGGTATAGCGCGAGGCGGAGGTTTTGACGTCGGGTGCCTTTACTTGCTACGCCCAGCATTGGCGTGGACTAATGGGATGAAAGCCCTCTGTAGGAAGATCACCATTTAATGGATTCCATTAAATGCTAACTACTGGCGAATGGCAACTGCAATACTGAGAGGTCTTGTGGGGGGGAGCGGCTAGCAAAACTACGCGCTGGAAAATAGAAACATCCTATAAGGCTTAGCCTGGAGGCGAGGTGGCCAGGGACAGCGAAGCCGGGTGGTCTAGCGGCTAGAGTCAATGATTCAGTTGTGTATTGAGAGTTCACGTTCTTATCTGGGGAGATCTGTTTAGCTTGCTGCTGTGAAGCTGTCAGCGTGGTCGCTGATTCAGAAGTAGCGCACTGCCATGACACTCAACTCAAGTGAAGCGCTGCTCGACACTATCGTTGGGCAGAGATTACGGATAGGAACCGCCCATTGCAGATCTGCACAATGGCGGGTGTGGGGGCCGGTGGCTAGAAACCACCGGCTACCCGATTTATATGACTGTAAGCGTCATTTGGTAAAATCTATCATCTTCGTTTTCTATGACAAACCCTAGGCGACCATAAAGTCTATATGCTGGACTACGTTTAAATACTCGTAGATCAATGAACCCTAGATTTTTTTGCCTTGCAAGCTCGGTTACTTTAGAGATAACTAAAGCGCCTAACCCTTTGTTTTGTTGATTAGATACAACTTGAATATCTCGTAGTTGACAGCGATTGTTTTCAAATGAGAGTCTAACAATCCCAAAAACTCCATCATCATTCACTACATCATAATTCTCAAGATTTTCAATTGCACTGCGTACATCTGATAAAGTCCAGTCTACGCCATACATGTCATAGTACTCCTGCATGTTGGCAAGAGTAAGTTTTGCAGATTTATCCAAGTCTTTGGTTTTAATAAATTGTATCATTGGTCAAGTCATAACGTCTCAAACACCGGGCGTCGCGACAGTGGCGTCCGAATGATTTGACTTGTTGGAAGTGAAGTGGTCAGCAATTTGAGCTTCCACTTCTTTTCTACAAATCTCAATTACTTTATCGCCCACCTCGTCATTGAATGAAGATTTAAATATGCATTGAATAAAAACGCCTTTTTCACCAGAACTAAAAGACACATTTTTGGAACGAAGACCTAAAAGATTACTTAAATCTTGATCTTGGAGCTCTACAACTTCTTTTTGAATTTGATGATGTAAATTGCCATTCCAGACAAGGTTTGCTATGACAGGGGCGGCCTTGAGGTTCTCCTCATGATTCTGGCCTCCCTCAACTTGAATAGTATAATTCTTTGAAGTGGATACTTCGCAAGCACCAAGAAAAAGAATGGTTATTAATAAAATGGCCCTCATTTGAAACTCCTTACCTCTAACGCCTAAAGCACCTGTGGCAAAACCAGAGCGAAGCAGCGGTTTTGACATCGGGTGCCTTTACTTGATGAGCCCAACATGGGCGTGAACTAATGGGGTGAAAGTTTCCTGTAGGAAGATCACCATTTAATGGGCTTCATTAAATGCTAACTATTAGCGAATAGCAACTGCAATACCACGAGGCTTTTTGGGGAGAAAGCAGCTAGTAAAGCTATGAGCTGACGGACAGAAACATAATATAAGGCTTAGACTGGAAGCGAGATGTCTAAGGACATCGAAGCCGGGTGGTCTAACGGGTAGAGTCAATGATGCAGTTGTGTAGTGAAAGTTCATGTTCTTATCTGGGGAGATCTGTTTAGCTTGCTGCTGTGAAGCTGTCAGCGTGGCCGCTGACTCATAAGTAGGCCCAGACCACTAGCCACCATCGCAGGGATAGAAAAAAGTGGTGGGGCACGGCAGCGCCCCGGCCAGTAATGACCAAGGTGATTAAACAGAAGTCAGCCGGCGGCATAGTAGCAAAATGCCAAGATTAATTTCTTGGACAGGGTGAAGGCCTGAACCAAAAATTCACGAGTTAAAAGACAGGGCTAACCTACCGGAATGTTTCCAGTGGGATAAAGATGAGGTGGCGCACAGTCATGGCGCTCAGCCCAAGTGAACAGCTGTTCGATACAATCGTTGAGTAGAGATTTACTACGAATAGGGAAGCACCTATTGCGGACCCGCACTATGGGTGGTGTGGTAGCCGGTAGCTAAAAGCTACCGGCTACCCGATTTAGCTTCTAAAATTAGCCACATTGTAAAACTAGCCATGCATTGGAAAAGTTAGCATTTCTAGCTTCACTTTCCTTGACCCAAAAATACAGCATACCTAAATCACCCCACATGATTTCAATATCATCATCCGAATCAAACTGAAATAGGAGCCGCCAATCATTCTCTTGCTCTCTTAATAGTTTTGCTTCTTTGGAGTTGTAGCCTTCGGGGCCGCCGCAGTTTACTCCTCCACTTACAAGCTGACATTCTTCTTCCATGCTGTCATTTTGAATTGGGGACGGAAAGCCGCTAACTTGATGCCTAGGCTCATCACCATAAAGCTCATTAAGAAATTCATAGTACTCTTCATCTTCAGACAAACCCAATTTCTCAAAGCTAATTCTTTGAGAATCAGGAAAGCTAGTGAATCTCTCAGAAATAACATATTTTATTTCTGGCGCCACATGATCTTCATTCAAGTCATCAGGTAGTTCTGTTGATTGAAAATCACCGTCACCACTTTCATATATAACAGCCCAGCCACCTCTATCTTTTGGATCAAAACCCCAAGGCCATTCTTCTAAATCATAAAAAAATAAAAGTCGTCCATGACTTGGTAGCCAATCTATGACCTTTTCAGGGTTTATTTCTTCTAAGTCAAATTGAGCAATGAAACCTAGGGGCTTATCATTTTTTCTGGGCCAATCAATAGATGTTCGAGTTAATGGTAGACCACCTAGAAAGCTTGCTGTTTCTTTGTCTGAAGACAAAATTCTTAAGCAATCTATTCCAAGCTTTTGTATTTTTTCATTCATTTAACTCTAACCCTAAGAAGAAGCTAACGCCCGTATTTGCGGCTGAATTGGAGCGCAGCGGAAAACCAGTCCGACAACATGCGTTTGGTACGCCCAGCGTGGGCGTGAACTAATGGGGTGAAATTCCCCTGTAGGAAGATCACCGTTTAATGGGTCCCATTAAATGCTAACTACTAGCGGATGGCAACTGTAACGCCGGGTGATCTAACGGGTAGAGTCAATGATGCAGTTGTGTAGTGAAAGTTCACGGTCTTATCTGGGGAGGTCTGTTTAGCTTGCTGCTGTGAAGTTGTCAGCGTGGCTGCTGACTCATAAGTAGGCCCAACTCGCTAGCCCCCAAGATGGGGGTAGGAAAAAGTGGTGGGACATAGTAGCGCCTCGGTCAGTAATGGCTAAGGTGTTAATCCTGGGCACCAACGAAATAGAAAGTATAAACCGCCATCCCTATTGACAAAAGATTGAAACTCCACAAAATACTGTATGTTTATACATGCATAAGCATGCGTGCAGCCGATGACTATACCGCGAAGCACCCAGATATCTCTTGATGCAACACCGTACTATCACTGTGTCTCCCGCTGTGTACGGCGTGCATTTCTCTGTGGCAGAGATACTGAACCCGGAAAAGATTACGAGCATCGGCGCGAATGGATTGAAAGCCGTATGCATAAGTTAGCCGAGGTGTTTGCGCTAGATATTGCCGCCTATGCAGTAATGAGTAATCACTACCATATAGTGCTCTATATCGACACAAAATCGGCTAACAAGTGGTCTCTTACAGAGGTAATTACTCGCTGGCAACAGCTCTTCAAAGCCTCTAGCTTGGCCCAGCGCTATCTTCAGGGCGACACTCTCGATCACGCTGAGGAAGACAGGCTAAAAGAGGTCGTTTCCCTATGGCGGGAGCGTCTAATGGATATCAGCTGGTTTATGCGCTGTTTAAATGAATCCATCGCCCGCCAGGCCAATGCTGAAGACAGCTGTACCGGCCGTTTTTGGGAAGGCAGGTTTAAGTCTCAGGCTTTACTGGATGAAAGAGCACTCGCCGCCTGTATGGCCTATGTAGACCTTAACCCCATCCGTGCCAATATTGCCCAGACACCTGAAGAGTCTGATTACACTTCGATTCAACAGCGTATTCGTGCGGCAGTCTCAGGTAAGCAGCCCAAAAATCTACTTCCGTTTGTCGGCGGTGAGCGTTTGAATATGCCGAAAGGGCTTCCTTTCCAGCTGGATCACTATTTGGAGTTAGTGGACTGGAGCGGCCGGCATTTAGACCCAAGGAAACGGGGTTGTATTGCCGAAAACATACCTCCTATTTTGGAGCGACTCGGCATTTCACCCAAGCACTGGCTCTATCTAAGCCGGAACTTTGAAAGTCGCTTTAAAGGCTTGGTGGGATCGGTAGAGGTTGTACAAAAGGTTTGTGCTCAACTCGATAAACGCTGGGTACACGGTATAAGCGACTGTCGGCGCCTCCTCTCAGCTGCGCCCTGCTAATCTACCCCGGCCTCAAGTACTCAACAGTACGATTACCGCCCTTTTATCGAAAAACAGCGATCCCAATAGCCTGAAGGCCAATTCCAAGTATTTATTCTCCTTTACCTGTAAACCAAAGAGAAAGAGCCGCCAGAGAGGGAGCTAGCTCTATTGCCGGTACCACCCTCCAGTCTTTGGCTGTCCTAGATTATTTTGCTTTGAAGCTGTCAGCGTGGCCGCTGATTCATAAGTAGGCCCAACTCGCTAGCCACCGTCGCGGAGATAGAAAAAAGTGGTGGAACACGGCGGCGCCTCGGTCAGTAATGATCAAGGTGATTAAACAGAAGTCAGCCGGCGGCATAGTAGCCTAATGCCAAGATTAATACCTTGGACATGGTGAAGCCCTGAATTCAAATTCCACGAGTTAGAAGGCAGGGCTAGCCTGCCGATATGTTTCCAGTTGGATAAAGTTGAGGTAGCGCACTGCCATGACACTCAGTTCAAATGAAGATCTGCTCGATACGATCGTTGGATAGAGATTCATTTTGGATAGGGAACCACCCATTGCGGACCTGCACGATGGGTGGTGTGGGGGCCGATAGCTAGACAATACCTGCTACCCGATTTATGTATTAGCGCTTGCCAAGAATATCTTTCCACCGTTTTGAATTGTGCCAATTAATAATATCTAGCTCTGCATCTGCGTCTAACCAGTGTTCACCATCAACTAGAGCGTCTTCCAATAATTTGTACCTACCAGCTTCTAAGTGATTTGCAAAATCAGAATACATTTCTTCTATTGATGAAGCTGGGTTTAGCGCTATATTATAATCTTGATCATACAAAACTATTTGACCAATCTTACCTTCTGAATTTGGATCTAAGTCTATAAACAGCCCACACCCACTAGAGTCATCTCCTATTGGAATACGCATCATACTTGATACGGAAGTTACCTTTACCCCTGGATCAGCATAATTTAATGCTGGAAGATCTTTCATATCTTTAATATTTTTTAGTCTGGAGTACTCTAGTAGGACTTCTTCAATTGAATAGAACTGTAAACCATAAACAAGATTTGCAACAGCATTCCTATTTAAGCCATTGTGGATTCGATAAAGCTCTTTTAAGTCCTCAGGCAATTTTTCACCGATAGTTTCTTCCAGTTCAGTTATAGCTTCTTCACTAGCAGGAGGGTTTAGCGCATCCCGTATTTTAGGAGCATTTTCAGATAGCCAGCCATCTATTCGCTTCCACGAATTACGTAACGTTAAATCTGTCTTTTCTTTTTGCATATCTATATTATTTGTAGCGCAACCCAGCAAAACAAATACAACTGCCATTAAAAGTAATTTTTTCATTTCAAAGGCTCTACCCAAAAAACACATAACATCCGTAGCAGGCGTGCGTATTTTGTGTCGCCCGACTGCGTTTGGTACGCCCGGCATGGGTGTGGACTAATGGGGTGAAAGTCCGGCGTAGGAAGATCACCGTTTAATGGGCGCCATTAAACGCTAACTACCAGCGAATGGCAACTGCAACGCCGTGAGATCTTGTTATGAGCAAGCCGCTGGCAAAACTACGAGCTGACGCACAGAAACATCATATAAGGCTTAGCCTGGAGGCGAGATGGTCAAGGGCACAGAGGCTGATTGATCTAACGTGTAGAGTCAATGATGTAGTTGTGTAGTGAGAGTTCACGTTCTTACCCTTGGATATCTGTTTAGCTTGCTGCTGTGAAGCTGTCAGCGTGGCTGGTGACTCATAAGTAGGCCCAACCTGCTAGTCACCATTGTGGGGATAGACAAAAGTGGTTGAACACAGCAGCACCTCGGTCAGTGGTGACTAAGGTGATTAAGCAGAAGCCAGCCGACGGCATAGTAGCTTAATGCGAAGATTAAGACCTTTGACATGGTGAAGGCCTGAACCCAAAATCCACGCATTAAAAGACAAGGCTAACCTACCGATATGTTTCCAGTCGGATAAAGTTGAGGTAGCGCACTGCCATGACACTCAACTCAAATGAATAGCTACTCGAAACTATAGTGGGTTAGAGATTCATTACGAATAGGGAACCGTCCATTGCGGACCCGCACGATGAGTGTGTGGGGGCCGATAGCTAGAAACTACCGGCTACCCGATTTAGGCATTGATACTTATAAAAGCCTAAGTCGCGCTTGACCTTCCGTTGAAGAAAAACTGTATACACCTTCTGAGGAGCAATGCAATTCAACATTCGATCTGGCACAGCTACAAACGAATCTAGTTAACCAATGATTAATGGAAGCTAGGTCAATTTTTCTAGTGCCATCTAAATTTACCCCGTGGTAACTAGGGTTTAAATAATGAAAGATGTCCTCATCTGTAAATCTACTAATTTTATGCGCTTTCAGTATTTCAAAGAATGTTTCAAGAAGAACATTCCATGGGTGTAACAGAAACTCTCCCTGCATATTTATTTTCTTTATAAGATCTGGAGATATTTCATCGTCAGAAAGAACACGTTTATTCTTAGTTGCACCTTTCTTCTTATAAGTTTTCCACATCTCTCGGAAGTGCTTTTTATCTGCAGGCTTGAGCGCTTTCGTATCTCTAATTAAAACTCCAAAGTCCTGACCTGTGTACGCACACATTGAAATATCAGCACCTTGACTTATTAGAAGGTCGATCGTTTCTCGAAGTCTTTTTCTTGTATTATTATCACTGACTCCAAAGTATCGATTAAGCGCATGCATTAAAGGTGTAGCTCCACTTCGTATATCACGCTTATTAATATCTGCGCCGCGTTCCAGGAGCCAGTTAATTTGTTCTATCGCAGTATACGCCGAAGCCTGCATCAACGCAGAACGACCAGAATGACTGCCCAACCTATCTACCTCTTCGTCAAGCTCGTATAGTTTATCCATTAATTTCAAAAGCATATCCACACGTTTCGGTTGCTTAGAAGAATTAATCACAAATTGCCAGATTGGTTCGGGGGAAGAGCTTGCATATTTATCATTAGCTATAAGCAAGGATGCAAAACCATAGCGCCCAGCCTTTAACGCCAAGCCAGTATATGACGACTGATTTCTAGGGTTGAAATCAATTTCTGATGACATAAATGCACTATAGACTTCCGTTATATATTTTTGACGTTCATCTAAATTATTTGAAGCATTAAATTCATCTTCAATCAGTGAAATTGCTGCAAACCAAATTGGCCTGCCTCCAAAACCAGCAAACCCCGAAGCGTCACATATTGATGATGCACCGCTATTTGCGAATTCAATAGCAGCTTGTGAATAATCGCTCAAGACAGATATTTTTTCTTTCTTACTTTTCAATTCCGCGAGATGATTTCGTGTTACATTAAATATAGATTGGAAAGCGATTATTTCTTCTCGTTTTTCTAGGCCTGCAAAGTGCTGAACTTCATCTTCTTCCCACCATCGGCCATCCGGATCTAACCCGGCGGAAAGTAGCAAATCTCGATAAATTGATCTAAGGATTTGTTTTCTTTTTTCATTCATCCAAATAGTCTCTACATATTTTGCTTAGCAGCTATATAGTAATAATAATTCTGACCACTATTGTCATGATTATTATCTCAGAATCAATTTCTACTCCACAGCCTAAATTTCTATTTAATACTGTAGACTTAAAGTAATCTGACACGTGTGTACAAACTGGAAAAGCGATCACTTTGACTACTATCTCAATTTTAACATTAGTCCTTAACCCATTGATTTAACGACTTTTGTTAGATCTATCTTCTTGCTCCCCAATATAACGGTCAATATGATCGTAAACCCCTAAGCTAGCACTCACGAACTTTATCAGGTTGGGTCTAATTGGGGGTAAGGTATCAAGTGTACCTCTGAATAACTCCGTAATATCTCTGCGGATCTTGAAGGCTACAGATATTAGGTGCAGTTCACCGCGAATGGCCGTAGTCCTTTGCAAGTGTTGCAACGCAGCAGCTGTGGTCCGCCTTCGGGGCTTCCATAACGATTCATGCCCCGTGTTGCGACTGCTTGTACGGTCTAGCTAGACATTCCTGCGAAGCTGCGTTCTGATTGTGACCGCTCTGTAAGTAGAAGCATCACTGGGTTGTTCAAAGGCTCCTAAACCCCGCAGTAATATCCTAAAAGTCTGCAAACTACTTTGGTTTATCGATAGATCTTTTCTGTAGATATGTGGAAGACATTTCAGCGGTATTGATGATCTATTGTTTTCTGAATTCCAGTGTGGGAGCCGTTGGGGGGATTAATTTTCACAGCCAATTTTATGCACAGCCGAAATTTCCAAAGCGTGAGCAATAAAAAATATAGGCACAGAAATAATCTTATTGGATTTTATTCAGTTTGTTTTAGTGTCAAAGCTGCGTAAAATCGGTGGATATTTATCGGTATTTGGGTCGTCATTGAGCAGCCTTCTAAAGGCCGATGACCAAAGAGATTCGAGAGAATCAAGAGTTTTCTAAAAACCATTCCCTCAAAGGAGAACGGTAGCGTGACGTAAAAGTAAGTAAAAGGCGCTGACCCAAGGTGCGCTAACACCTGGGGCCAGCTAACCAAGTTGATACTCTAACTATCAAAATGGCTATATGGATCATACGCTAGAAACCCGCTCGTCTTCAATAAAGTGGAGTCCATTCAGCAGTTTGGGGCATGTCCCCTGGCTCTGGGAGCGTTGCGTCTGCCTTTTCTACCTCTATGCCTACCGTTCTCGCGCTCCACCTAATACTTCCTTAAAAGTTACTTTCAAATCCTTCCATTAAGGGAGGTCTACGCATGGTTTGAGTATTCATAGGAAGCAATTATGTTGATCTTAAAGCGCCGGACGGGTGAAAATTTACGGATTGGAGCGAGCGTCTCAATTACGGTATTGGAAGTTAAGGGTAATCAGGTAAAGATAGGCATACGTGCCCCCAAATCTCTACCTGTTCACCGTGAGGAAATCTATAGACGTGTCCAAAAGGAGAGGGTGTTGGAGGGGGGCGTTGGTTGAGATTATGGAGCGCCGCGAAGCAGCGGCGCGCGTAGTGCGCGATTGTGCCAGAGCTTGTTATGGCTCCTCACTACTTTAAACCTTGCCAGTCCATATTCTCCGTTTCAAACACCTCGCCTGTGAGTACCTCGTTAAAGTTTTCTTTTAGCTCTTTTGCTATTGCGCTTAAAGTAATGCTGACTCTGCCATTAGTATCTTCATCTAACTCGGAGATTTTTTGTGATGGCACTGACATTTGATTAGTGGATGTATAGTCGAAATCATTCTGGCTGAAATTTAGATCTGATATATGACATTTTAATACTTCTCTTGCGCCTACTCCTTTAGGGATATATCCAATTTCAACTGATCTAGCAACGGAGGTGTTTTTAAATGTTCCTTTTAACCATTTTGGTATTGCCTGGGTTGAAATGTCTTCTACTCCAAAATATTCGTAACCAAGATCCTTCAATAACGGACAAAGGATCTCTTCTATCTTCTTAGAAAGCTCAATCTGATCCATAACTTCACTTACCATAGCGTAAAAGTTTGCAGAAGCCAGCGGCGAAGCCACGCTTTTGGCTTTTCGGCCCCGAAGGGCTGAACAACACTGTATTGTTATGTTGTGGATTCACTGCGAAACCTACGGATGATTTCAACGCCCGCCCTATATCTATTTTTCCGCTCAATTTCTTCCATTGATCCAGAGCTAATTCCACCACCGATTACAGTGTAATTATTCCATTCATCATTAGTGACCGGGCTAGTTGTAATGAATGAATGGAACTCATCGATATATTTCGATGGTATAGCGTTGAGCACAGTTTGCAAGTTGCTTTCGTCTATTTCCCTGCATATGGCACTAAAGGAAATCCAGTCCGGGATATTATAGTCATCTATTCCTTCTGCTAGCTTTTTGATAATTGTTTCTAGACTTTTTTCCATTCAGGGCCTCATTGCTGGGAAAACATAACATTTATAAAGTAATCATTCTGACCACTATTATCATGATTACCACCCTGGAATCAATCTAACGAAGAAGTGCGTAAGAACCTTGAGGGATCAATAAATCACATACAAGCCGGAACTCTTGTCCCAAGCTCAAAAATAATTACTTTGGCCACTACCCCCAATGAATAGACTTTCTGTAACTCACTGTTATTTTTTATAAATATCCTGATTTCTTATCAGGTACTTAGGAGGATAGAAAAATGGAGCGGTGCTTAAACTATTTTAGCGCGCTTTAGGTCGAATACCACTTCGGTAAAGCTGATTTTGGAGCTGACAAACCCATAAGCGATACAGGTACATTGCGCATATACTCGGGTTCTGTAGTTGTTGGAAAATCGAAAGGCAAGGGCAAGAGGGGGTAGTTTGATTTATATCAAAAAAAGAAAAGGGGGCAGAGCCCCCTTTTTTAAATCAGATCCGCTCTTTAATGGAGCAGATTATCAGAACCGTTAGAGATTGCTGATTTCCTCAAGCTGCTGCTGCAGACGCTCGTGAGCACCTTTCATTTCCGCGAGCTTGTCCTTTTCCTTGGCGACAACGGCTTCGGGGGCTTTGTCTACAAACTTAGGATTGTTGAGTTTGCCTTCAACTCGTGCGAGTTCTTTGGAAAGTTTATCAATCTCTTTTTGTAGACGGGCGCTTTCGGCTTTAACGTCGATCAGGCCGGCCATGGGTACCAGCAATTCCATATCGCCTACCAGGGCAGTGGCGGAGGCGGGGGCCGCTTCTCCACTTTCCAGCCAGGTGATTTCTTCGAGGCTCGCCAGTTTGATCAGCAGGCTGCGGGCTTGCTCCAGAAGTTCTTTGTCTCGGTTGGAACCGCCGCGCAGGATCAGTGGGATTTTCTTCGCTGGGGAAATATTCATTTCACCGCGAATATTACGCACGCCTTCAATAACCTGCTTCAACCAGGCAACGGCCGCTTCCGCTTCCTCGTTGATCTTGCTGTTATCGGCTTCCGGGTACTGCTGCAGCATAATGGTGTCACCGTTGGAACCGGCGAGGGTTTTTACACGCTGCCAGATTTCTTCGGTGATAAACGGCATCAGCGGGTGGGCCAGACGCAAAATGGTTTCCAGTACGCGGATCAGGGTGCGGCGGGTGCCTTTCTTCACTGCGTCGGAGGCGTTGTCATCCCACAGTACCGGCTTGGACAGCTCTAGGTACCAGCTGCAGTACTCGCTCCAGATAAAGTCGTATAGGGCCTGGGAGGCGAGGTCGAAGCGGTAGGTATCCATCGCTTCGCGTACGGTAATCTCGGTGCGCTGCAGTTGGGAAATAATCCAGCGGTCGGCGATGGTCAGTTCAAAATCCGTGCTGCCGTCCTGTCCACAATCGTGCTCTTCGCAGTTTTGCAGTACGTAGCGGGAGGCATTCCAGATCTTGTTACAGAAATTGCGGAAGCCTTCGATACGGCCCACATCAAACTTGATGTCGCGGCCGGTGGATGCCAGTGAGTAGTAGGTGTAGCGCAGGGCATCGGTACCAAAAGCAGAGAAACCTTCGGGGAAGTCTTTGCGAGTTTGCTTTTCGATCTTTTCGCGCAGGTGCGGTTGCATCAGACCAGAGGTGCGCTTCTCTACCAGGGTCTCCAGGTCGATACCGTCGATCAAGTCGATAGGATCGATCACGTTGCCCTTGGATTTGGACATCTTCTGGCCGTGGTTGTCGCGCACCAGGCCGTGTACGTACACGGTGTTAAACGGTACTTCTTTCTTGAAGTAGAGGGTCAGCATCATCATGCGCGCGACCCAGAAGAAAATAATATCAAAGCCGGTGACCAGTACGGAGCTGGGGTGGAAGGCTTTCAGTTCTTCGGTATCTTCTGGCCAGCCCAGGGTGCCGAAGGTCCACAGGCCGGAGGAGAACCAGGTGTCGAGTACGTCGTCGTCCTGGCGCAGGCTGATGTCGGCGCCCAGGTTGTGCTTCTCGCGCACTTCTTCTTCGCTGCGGCCAACGTAGACTTTGCCGTCGTTGTCGTACCAGGCGGGGATGCGGTGGCCCCACCACAGCTGGCGGGAGATACACCAGTCCTGGATATCGCGCATCCAGGAGAAATACATGTTTTCGTAGTTTTTCGGTACGAACTCAACGCGGCCATCTTCAACAGCGGCGATGGCTTCATCGGCCAGGGGCTGGGTTTTTACGTACCACTGATCGGTGAGCCAGGGTTCGATTACGGCACCGGAGCGGTCTCCGTGAGGGACCTTGAGGGTGTGGGGCTCTACTTTTTCCAGCAGGCCGAGGGCGTCCAGGTCATCGACAATCTGGGTGCGCGCGGCAAAGCGCTCCATGCCGCGGTATTTTTCCGGCACTGCGTCGTTCAGGTGGGCGTCGGCATCGAGGATGTTGATCATCTCGAGGTTGTGACGCTGGCCCATCTCGTAGTCGTTGAAGTCGTGGGCCGGGGTGATTTTTACACAGCCGGTGCCGAATTCACGATCGACGTATTCGTCGGCAATAATCGGAATTTCGCGATCCGCCAGGGGCAACTTTATGGTCTTGCCAATCAGGTGCTGGTAGCGCTCGTCTTCCGGGTGTACGGCTACGGCGGTATCGCCGAGCATGGTTTCCGGGCGGGTAGTGGCGACCACCAAGTGGCCAGAGCCGTCGGAGAGCGGGTAGCGGAAGTGCCACAGGTGGCCCTGCTTCTCTTCGTTTAAAACTTCGAGGTCTGAGATTGCAGTGTGGAATTTCGGGTCCCAGTTCACCAGGCGCTTGCCGCGATAAATCAGGCCGTCTTCATACAGTTTGATAAAAACTTCCTGCACCGCTTTGTAGAAGCCGTCGTCCATGGTGAAGCGTTCGCGGGACCAGTCGGGGCTGGCACCCAGGCGGCGCAGCTGGCGGGTAATGGTGCCGCCGGACTCTTCCTTCCACTCCCAGACTTTCTCAATAAACTTGTCGCGGCCCAGGTCGTGGCGGGATACGCCTTCGGCGCCCAGCAGGCGCTCTACCACCATCTGGGTGGCGATACCGGCATGGTCGGTGCCCACTTGCCACAGGGTGTTGTCTCCCTGCATGCGGTGGTAGCGAATCAGGGCGTCCATAATGGACTCCTGGAAACCGTGGCCCATATGCAGGCTGCCGGTGACGTTCGGCGGCGGGATCATAATGCTGTAGGGCTTGGCCTCAGTATCCCCGGAAGGCTTGAAGTAGCCGTTCTCCTCCCAGGTTTTGTACCACTGCTGTTCGATGGCGTTGGGCTGGTATGTTTTGTCCATGCGGGCGGGAAACCTTGTGTTTAACTGACTGCGTGCACAGCGTTTTGGCTCAGGATAGTCTGGTGCTTGCTCGGGCTGCGCGGAAAAGGCGGCAATTATACCGCCGGGGTCTGGTGGGAAAAAGGCGGTATTTGAGCTTAGGGAGTTATTCAGAGGCTCCCTTAGGCCGTCTCTTAATCCCAAACGCCGAGCTCGTCGACCACGTGTTCTATTTGGGCGCGCAGGCGGCGCTCCAGTTTGGGCAGCTGCTGGGCGACGAGTTGCTCGATCAATTCCTGGCGCTGGCGCTCTTTGGCGGAGGGCTCAGGGTCTGCGGCCGGATCTTCTTCGGCGGCTTGGGCCTCAGTGCTTGGAAGTTCAACTTCTTTTTTGGCTTCAGGGGCTGGGGCCACTGTTGTTGAAGCTTCTGTTTCCGGGGGCACTGGGGCTTCGGTTACTTGGGTATTTTCTTCAACTGGCAGGGGCCGTCCACCGGTGAGGCGGGAGCGAATGTGATTTGGCAGGAACGGGTTTTCCGCTCGGGGCTCCGGCTGCGGTTCGGGCTGTCTCTCCGGTTGGGCTTCTGGGAAATCTTCAGCTTTGGTTTCCCGGGAATTCTGCTCTAACGGTGTTTCAACCGGTTTATCTTCAACGGGCTCTTCTTCGATTTGCCCGGTTTCTGCGGAAGCCTGTGGTTCCTCATCCTCTACAGCCAGCTCTTGAAGCGGGCGCAAAAGAGCCAGGTCAGACTCTGCCAGCGACAGGGATTGCTGGGCCAGCATCTCTTCTTCAACCGGTGAAAATAAAATCGGCAAGTCGATATCTTCCAGTGAGGTGTCGATATCTTCGAACTCACTGGTAGCCGGTGTTCCACTGGGTTTCGGTATGTCGGCAATAGTGGGAAGTGTGGGGGGCTCAGGGGTTACAGGATTACCCTGCTTGGCCACCTGGCTGAGCACAGGGATTTCTTCATTGTTCTCGTCGGTGACAAGCAAGTTGTGCAGTGAATTAAGTTCATCCAGAAATTCACTGGGCTGCTTGCGCTGCTGTCCGCGGTGCTTGTGTTTGTTTTTTTTGCCGGACATGACTCTCGGACGTAGTTAGAGGCTCTAATTGATCTTATGGGATTGTAACGGATATCCGCGATCGCGGAAGTGACCAAATCGCAATCGGGACCGTTTTAATGGTTCCGGTTGTTGGATAACAACTTCTGCCAAGCGTTCAAAGCGGCTAAACCACTTGGGTACTTTGGAGCAGAGGTTGATCAGTAAGCCGTGGTGATCTGCGGGGTCTTCGCCACTGTTAATTTCTATTTGCGCCTGTTGGTTTTCAGTTTGCGGGGCGTGGGGCAGAAAACTGTCCTCGCGAAATGTCCACAGCAGTTGATCCATCTGCTCCGCCCGTTGCGAGTCGTCCACCGCGATTAATACCCGCATACCCGCGCGGAAGGCTTTCTCAGCCAGGCGGCAGGCAAAAACATCGGCGTGTTCCGGTTGGTCGGAAGAGAGAATATAGAAATCAATGCGAGTCATTACAGATACTGGTCAAATAATCCCGGCCATATTGATACGCTGCCAAAAACAAAAGCGGCCCATTAATCAATGGACCGCCCGGCGCGCCGGGCACCGATGGTGCCGGCGGCTATTGTGCGCTTTGGCTACTTATTTGCCCAGTAGATATTCAACCAGTAGGGGAACCGGACGGCCGGTTGCACCTTTCTGTGCGCCGGACTTCCAAGCACTACCGGCAATATCCATATGTGCCCACTTGTAGTCTTTGGCAAAACGCGCCAGGAAGCAGGCAGCGGTTACTGAACCGGCTTCGCGCCCACCGATATTTTGGATATCGGCAAAATTGGAATCCAGGGAGGACTGGTACTCGTCCCACAGCGGCATTTGCCATGCGCGGTCGCCAGTAGTTTCGCCGGCCTGGAGAAGGCTCTTGGCCAGTTCTTCGTTATTGGCGTAGAGACCGGTGGCGTGATGGCCCAGGGCGATAACACAGGCACCGGTGAGGGTGGCGATATCAATCACTGCGCTGGGCTTGAACTTGGCTGCGTAGGTGATCGTATCGCAAAGAACCAGGCGGCCTTCGGCATCGGTGTTGAGGATTTCGATGGTTTTGCCGGACATGGAAGTCACAACATCACCGGGCTTGCTGGCGCGGCCGCTGGGCATATTTTCAGCAGCGGCAACTAGGCCTACTACGTTGATAGAAGGCTGCAGTTCAACCAGGGCGTTCATCACGCCGAAGACACTGGCAGCACCGCCCATGTCGTATTTCATTTCGTCCATAGCCTGGCCCGGCTTGATGCTGATGCCGCCGCTATCGAAGGTGATGCCTTTACCGACCAATACCACAGGTTTTTCGCTGGCCTTGCCACCTTTGTAGTTCATGGCAATCAGCGCGGGGGGCTCGTCGCTGCCTTTGGAGACGCTGAGGAAAGCACCCATGCCCAGGGCTTTCATTTTCTTTTCGTCCAGCACGCTGGTGGTGAGCTTTGCATGTTTTTTGGCCAGCGCCTTCGCCTGGGCAACCAGGTAGTTGGGGGTACAGATATTGCCTGGAAGGTCCCCCAAATCACGGGCGACATTGCTGCCCAGTGCTTGAGCGGCACCCACTTCCATGCCGCCTTGAATAGCTTTCAGCTGCTTTTTCTCCGGGGCGTGGATGGTGAATTTCGCCAGGGGCAGGGGCTTTGCATCGGTGCGGGACAGGGTGTAGCGATAGCTTGCCAGACCGGCGGCCATGGCGATTTGCTGTGCTTTCCAGCGGTTATCCGCACCTTCAACCTCTACTTCGCAGAGGTAGCTCGCGGCTTCTTTAAAGTTCTTTACTCCATTGGCACTGCTGGCTGCCAGCTTGCGGAATTCCGCCTGGCTGATGGTGCCTTTACCGGTGCGTACGACCAGAACGCGCTCGCTGGGAACGTCGATAAGATTGATCAGCTGGGTGCTGCCGGATTTGGCCCCCAAGTCCCCGCGCTTGAGGATTTTTGCAATCATTCCCCCGGTCAGTTTATCCAGGCTTTTTCCACTTTCGCTGAGGTTATTTTTGGCATCTGCTGAAATAATAGAGCAGGCGCTGCGTTGTTTACTGATATCTGCAACCTTGGCGGAGAACTGCATTTTTCGCTTTCCTTAAAATCTGACAATAGATTGCATGTCTCTAGGCCGAGACATAGCAAGAATTTTTAGTGATAATGCGTCGCACAAGTTTAACCCGCCTGCCTGTGGATTGCTGTACCTAGAGGGAAACTTGCTCGTTTTTGATTCAGACACCATCACACCGCTGTCACCAAGGAATTTGTTCGCCCTGTGATTATTTTTCGCTATCTCTGCCGCGAGCTGCTGTTTGCCACGCTAGCGGTTAGCGCAATTTTGCTGTTAATTGTGATGAGCGGCCGATTCGTGAAATACCTGGCGGAAGCTGCCGCCGGTGATATTTCGGCGAATATCCTGTTCTCCCTGATGGGGTTCCGTTTACCGGGATTCCTGGAACTGGTATTACCGCTGGGCCTGTTTGTGGGGATTCTCCTCTCCTATGGCCGCCTCTATATAGAAAGTGAAATGACGGTTCTGCACGCCTGTGGCTTTAGCGATTGGCGTTTGCTGGGCTATACCATGATTCCAGCACTGATGCTGGCGCTGGTGGTGGCGTCCATGAGCCTGTATTTCTCTCCGGCAGGTATGGAGCGTTCCACCAGCCTGTTAAATGCAGAAAAGGCGCGCAACGAATTTGATCACCTGGTACCAAAAAGATTTGTGTCCTCCCAGGGCGGCCGCGCGGTTTATTACGCCGATGCGCTGAGTGAAGACAAGTCCACCATGTTGGGGGTGTTCCTGGCTGAGTTGGGTGGTGCGGAAGAGGAAACTGAGGCAGACCAGCAGATTGTCATCCGCGCTCGTGAAGGTGTACAGGAGATAGATCCTGAGACAGGCCTGCGCTATTTGGTACTGCGCGACGGTTTTCGCTATGAGGGTGTTCCCGGTGAGCGGGAATATCGCCAGATGAAATTTGACAGTTACTCGGTGATTCTAGAGGTGCCTCGCGAGCGCAGCCGCTTGCAGGACCAGATGGAATCGGCTTCAACCCTGGATCTCCTTAAAGGCGATGATCCACAACAGAGGGCCTACCTCTACTGGCGCTTCAGCCTTCCGATATTGGTATTGGTGGTTGCAGTACTCGCAGTGCCATTATCCCGTACCAACCCTCGCCAGGGGCGTTTTGCGAGGATGATCCCGGCCATTCTGCTGTATATCACCTACCTGGTAATCCTGCAGGGTGTCAGGGGGGCGATTGAGGACGGCAAGATTTCCAATCCGGCAATGATCTGGCTGGTTCACCCGCCATTCTTACTGCTCGGCTTGCTGTTGTTAGCGGGAAGAAATTGGCGCAAGGCGCCGCCCAAGCGTTTGCCCGAGGGTGTGAAGGAGTCGCCAGGTGAGTAAGCTCGATTTATATATCGCCCGCACCGTTATTGTTGCTGTGGGTGGCGCGCTGATGATTATTCTTGGCCTCACTGTGGTCTTTGCATTAGTGGACCAGTTGGGGGAGCTGAAGAAGGATTACGGCTTTATCGATGCCCTGAAGTATGTGGGTTGGACATTGCCAGCGCGTATTTATGAACAGCTGGGCTTTTCCGCCCTGGTTGGATGTCTGGTGGGATTGGGTTCATTGGCAGGTACCAGTGAGCTGACCGTTATGCGGTCTGCCGGCGTCTCAATCGGCCGGATTACCTGGGCAGTGATGAAGCCCATTATGCTGCTGATTTTACTGGGCTTGGGCCTGGCGGAATTTGTTATTCCCAAGACCAATGTGATTGCCGAGAGTGACAAAGCCCGGGCATTGGGTGAGCTGGAGGCGAGCGGTCTGGAAAGTGGCCTGTGGCTGAAAGACAGCGGCGAGTTTGTTCATTTCAATGCGGCGCTGCCGGATGGCGAATTGTACGGTGTTACCCGCTATCACTTCGGTGCCGATCGAGAACTGGAGCAGGTGGAGTTTGCTGAGCGCGGCCATTTTGACGGCAAGCGCTGGGAACTGGAGAATAGCCGCACGACTATCTTCACCGGTGAGCATACCGAGAGTGAGGCGTTACCTACGACCGAATGGAAGGCGGAGATTTCGCCAGAGTTATTCGCCCTGGTGGTGCCTTTACCAGCGGATTTGTCACCCCGCAGCTTGTGGGCTTACGGCAAATTCCTCGATCGCAAGGGTGAGGATTCCAGTCGCTACTGGTTGCAGTTCTGGAAAAAGGTATTGCAGCCTCTCACTATCGCCAGTCTGGTGATGGTGGCGATTTCCTTTATTTTTGGCCCTCTGCGGGAAGTAACCACCGGGTTGCGTGTGTTTACCGGATTGGTGGTTGGCCTGGTGTTCCAATTTGTCCAGGATATGCTGGGGCCATCTTCCCTGGTATTTGGTTTCCCGCCTTTCCTCGCGGTGCTGCTACCGATATTGCTGTGCTTTGGCGCGGGATGGTATCTACTGCAGCGGGCCCGTTAGGGCCCCTGGCCTTCTACTTTTTAGACTTCTTGGGAAGTACGCGCACCTCGGATTCGGAGATAAGGTCATGCCACGTGGCCTTGTCGGATCTGGCCCAGGCAGAGAAGTAACCGAGTCCCAAACAAGCAATAGATAACGGCGCTACGATGGCGCGAAGGATGCACTGGCGCCAAGTGAGCTGGGCTCCGTTTGGGCTCGCCAGCAACAGACGCCAGGCGCGCATCCCCACAGTTTGACCCGCAGCCCTCCAGGACCAGAAGTAATACCCTACGATAACCGCTAGAGCGCCCAGCTGAAAGAATGGCCCGCTGACACAGGGGTTGTAGTCATTTGCCTCGGGCTGGCAGTTGAGGCCCACCACGGTAGAGGCAACCATCAGCGCGATAAAGCCGTAAACCACCAGTAGGCCCATCAGTATCAGCAGGTCGTAGAGCAGTGCGGCCAGGCGTGGACCCACCCCGGCAACAGGGAGTTCAGGAAAGGATTTGGGGGTGTTCGAGCTACTCACGGTTATCTCCGCCGGTTTTAAGTGGCGGAGATTCTAACAAACCTGTAAACGGGGAAGGAGAGGTAGCGCGCCTGAGTTCAGGGGCTCCCTAAAACTCCAGCTCAAAAGAGAACTTGAATTTGTCGTCGGACAGAGAGATGCCGTAGTCCACCGAGCTGCCAATCTTGCCCTCGTTGTTGGTGTACCTGAGCAACCCTGTACGTGCGGCGCGGGAGTTCTGTGTCTTGTACGTTTCTAGACCCATTCGCAGGATTTTGGATAATGCCTTGCCACCTTTCAGGGGCTTAAACTTATCTGGATTGGTGTGCATCTGCAGCCACTGGTAATTCAGGCGTCGCTGTACGTTGCTCATACTATTGGTGCGCAAGTACTCGGCGGCCTGGACCAGTGCTTCGTTATCCATAGCAAATGCACTGTCGGAGAAAAACAGACTGCCGGATTCCATATTCAGGGTTTCATGGGAATCCGGGATAAATAACTCATCGGCAGAACAGACGCAGCACGCGGGCAGAAGAAATAGGCCAACGGTTTTTGGCACTAGTTGATTGGCGCTGAATCGGAAACTGCAGAGTAGCATTCTGTTTACCCCTGGGTGTCAACTTCTCATTTCGATGGCCGCAAGCGGTCGTTGAATTTATTATGGGTCACCCTTAACAAAGCATTTTTTCGAATTAATTAGGCGGCTGATGCAACTCCACTTACTGGACAGTCCGAAAAAGTCATCTCTTTCCTTGGAGGCCGCATGAAATGGATACTTTTTCATTTTTGTCTAAGTGGTCGCGAGCGTGAGCAGGAGCCCGCCAATGTTTTTTTATTATTGTTTTGGTATTTCTGTGCCAATGCTGATGAAAAAATTGTCTTGAATAGCTCCTCTTTCCACCGGATCGGGGCTTAGGTGCCAGGAAAGAGTTCCAAAATGCGCTACCGCAAAATTCTCCCACAAATAATCAGTGAGGATGGGGTTGGTTGGCTATCGGCTCTGGGTTCGTGAATCGCTTCTATGGCAAAGCTGTTGTCACGAAATAGCTGGACCCAACTTTCCAGGGTGCGGAAATACCAGGGAGCGGCCTCTTCAAAATCTCCCTCAATACCTTCCCAAGATCCCGGGCGCCATCCATCTCGATAGGGCTCATTACCGCAGGCTTGATGGGGGTGAAGAGTTTGGATGACAAAATACCCACCGGGCAGTATTAACTCGCGTGCATGGCTGAATAGTTGCTCGACAGATTCCTTTCCGATGAGGGAGAAGTTGCACACGATAAGTTCAAACTGCTGTTCCAGTTTTTCGGCGCAAATTTCTTCGTACTGCAATCGCCGGTAGGATTCATTGGCGCCTGCTCGAGCGCTGGCAATATCCACTAAATCTTTAACGCCATCGACACCACAGACTCGAATACCTTGCTCCGCCAGTTTTCTACTGAGCCAGCCTTCACCGCAACCGATATCTAAAATGCTCGCAGGTTGGTACGCCATGATTGTGCTGACAATGGCAGCATCAGTAACTAGTCGGCGGCTGGGAATGGCGGCATTGTCTACTACTTTAGTCCACTCATGAGCATTCTTATGCCAGCAGGTGAGTACCTGATCATCACTGAATTCGGAATTGGGCATGCTTGGGTGACCTCCAGCCTGTCATTATTCACAGCTTGAGTGTACCGTCAGTGGACCATCCAGCTACAAAGGTGCTGAGGTCCCATGTCCACTCAAATGATTTTTGATTATGTGATCGTAGGTGCCGGCTCCGCCGGTTGTGTTTTAGCAAATCGGCTCAGTGCCGAAGAGCAGAATCGAGTTTGTCTTCTGGAGGCGGGTCCTAAAGACCGGAGCCCCTTGATCTCCATTCCTGTGGGTATTGGCGAGTTGCTACCGGGAACTCGCTATAACCTACACCACCATACCACGCCACAAAAGCACCTGAATGACAGGAAACTGTTTTGGCCGAGGGGCAGGACCCTCGGGGGTAGTAGCTCTATAAATGCCATGGTTTATATCCGTGGCAATAGCGATGACTACGATGCCTGGGAAGCAGAGGGTAATCCCGGTTGGGGTTGGAAGGGCCTGTTGCCTTACTTCTTAATGTCGGAAGGCAATGAACGGGGTACTGATGCGCACCACAGTGGCTACGGCCCTCTGTCGGTCTCGGATTTAAAGTGGAAAACCCGATCGGGGCATGCTTTTTTACGCGCAGCTGAGTCCCTGGGACACCGGCCGAATAATGATTTTAATGGCAGCCAGCAAAATGGCGTGGGTTTTTACCAAGTAACCCAACGGCGCGGACGCCGCTGCTCTGCGGCTACAGCTTATCTGCACCCAGTTTCCAGCCGCTCTAACCTACATGTTCGTACCAACAGCCAGGTGGCGAGGATTATTCTCAGGGGAGAGAAAGCGACCGGCGTCGAATTGCTTGATGGCACTAAAATCCTGGCGAACAAGGAAGTGATTTTAAGTGCCGGTGCTATCCAGTCGCCACAGCTATTAATGCTGTCTGGTATTGGGGATCAGGACCAACTCCGTAAATCTGGAGTGACTTCGCAAGCGCACCTTCCCGGTGTTGGAAAAAACCTACAGGACCACCTGGATATCATACAAGTAGTGGAAGCCTCTGAAGCGGTTAGCTTTTCCGAGGCACTGTGGCCGAAGCTTCTCACCGCAATGCGCCTGCCAGAACTGATCTTTTTAAATAAAGGGCCCCTAACCAGCAATGTGGCCGAGGCGGGGGGCTTTGCCAGTTCCAGCTTGGCGGGGGGTAACCCGGATATCCAGTTCCACATGACGGCAGTTCCGACTTTCCAACATGGGTTTAATAAGCGCACCTGCTACGGTTACTCCCTTCACGCCTGTGCCCTGAGGCCTAAGAGTCGCGGTGAGATCACTCTGGACTCAACCGATCCACGCAAACTGCCCAGAATTGAACCCAATTACCTGAGTGAGCCCGAGGATCTGCAGGTAATGGTGGAAGCATTTGAAATGGCACAGGATATCCTCGCCCAGGAGGAACTGAGTCGCTACAAGAAAAAGTCTTTGCGTCCAGAGCAGAAGTTGAGTGATAGAGAGTCAATCATCCACTATATTCGCCAGCATGCAGAATCCATCTACCATCCGATAGGTACCTGTCGCATGGGGAGTGATGAATTGGCTGTAGTGGACAGCGAGCTAAAAGTACACGGTGTGGATGGACTGAGGGTTGTGGACGCCTCCATAATGCCCACCCTGATCAGTGGCAATACCAATGCGCCTGTGATCGCTATTGCGGAGAAGGCGGCAGATTTGATTATGCAGCGGTCTTCGCGCTCGTTTGTAAAAGAGAATAGACACACTCAGGAAGTTGAATGATTTGGCAATGCCCGCTTTGTGCTGCCCCCTTAACTTTAGGAAAAGATACTTGGCACTGTACCAATCGACATAGTTTTGATCGCGCGCGTGAGGGCTACGTCAATTTGTTGCCCGTTTATCGCAAGCGCCGCAAAGATCCCGGTGACTCTTCGGAGATGCTTCACGCGCGGCGGCGCTTTCTTCACGCCGGTTACTATCGGCCTCTGGTTGATAGTATCTCGGCACTCTTGCCTTACAAGCCCGGCCGCCGTTTACTGGATATCGGTTGTGGTGAGGGGTATTACCTGCGGGAGCTTGAGTCCGCTGGCTGGCATGGCCACGGCCTTTCCGGTATCGACATTTCAAAATCCGGCGTGCGTATGGCGGCCAAGCGCGACAGTGGCGCTCAGTTTGTGGTTGCCAGCAATGTGAATTTGCCGGTGGTCTCGGAGTCGGTGGATAATCTGCTGAAGATCTTTGCTCCAGCCCCCGATCATGAAATGGAGCGGGTAATCAAAACCGGTGGCCATTTGGTAGATGTATCCCCTGGCCCCGATCACTTGTGGTCACTAAAGAAGTACCTCTATAAAGAGCCGCGTAAACATCCCGCACCAAAAGTGATAGAGAAGTTGACCCCGGAAGTCGATATGCGCTGCTGTTTTCCTTTTGTATTGAAGGGCAAGCAGGCCATTTCCGATTTTCTCGCTATGACGCCTTTTGCCTGGAAGGGCAACCGTGAAGAACGGCAGAAACTCGAAGAGCGCGACAGCCTGGAGCTGGAGGCGGACTTTGTTATTCGTCGTTTTATTAAACATAAATAACAGGCACTTGATAGAAGGTAGAGGTAATAGAGCAGCTTTATGGCGACTCCCAGAGACTTTGGATTTATGCGGCGAGCCCTGGAGCTTGCACAACTCGCTGCTGAGCGTGGTGAAGTACCGGTGGGTGCAGTTTTGGTCCAGGATGGAAAAATTATAGGGGAGGGCAGTAATCGCCCGATTGGGAATTGTGACCCCAGTGCCCATGCGGAAATCGTAGCCCTGCGGCAAGCGGCAGATAAACAACAAAACTACCGCCTGCCAAACACCACTTTATATGTGACGATTGAGCCCTGTACTATGTGCTTTGGCGCAATGGTACATGCGCGGGTAGGGCGGTTGGTATACGGCGCTACCGAACCCCGGGCCGGTGTTGTTGAGAGCCAGCTGGAATTGGCACAGGCCAACTTTTTCAATCACAAGATTACGGTGGAGTCGGGAGTCATGGCGGAAGAGGCAAGCAATTTAGTGCGCGAGTTCTTTCATGATCGACGCTGATCTGGCATTTGCTTTCGTGGTGAATTCAATAGTTGTCGCCACCGTCGTCCTGATTCACCACGAAGTATTGAGTGCCCTTGCCAGGATTGGCCGCTGGATTCCGATCAAGCATAACCTGGCGATTGTCCTGGGGGTGTTTGGCGCTTTGATCGCCCACGTGGCTGAAATATGGCTGTTTGCTTACTGCTACTACTTTATGGTGAATTCGCCTTATTTTGGTACTTTGGTGGGCAACTTTAATGGCAGCCTGTTGGACTGCGCCTATTTCTCATTCACCACTTATACCTCACTGGGTTTCGGTGATATCGAGCCCCTGGGGCATCTGCGTTTTACTGCTGGCCTTGAAGCCCTTACGGGACTGGTGATGATTACCTGGACCGCTTCTTTTATGTTTTTAAAAATGCAGCGTTATTGGGAGAATTGATCATAGGGTTCTTAAGATTTAATTCGCGCCGTACGCCCTGTGCGCTGTGTGGGTTTTTCTGCTGGATAGAACTCTTTTGAGTGGAGCCTTAAATAAAAGTGCCTGCCCACACTGCGCCAAAGTTTTCCGAAAGGGTGCAGCCAATAGAGCCACCGGGCGACTTTCGTGCGGTGGATATTGGATTTAACAATATTGGAGATGTGTTCGTTTTCCCACAGAAGGTGGGGCTCAACGCCATACAGTTTTAGGTCAAATTGCCAGAAGTGATCGAATACCTTGTCGATGGGTTCGAAAATACGGCTGGCATATTTTAAGACTTTCTCCATACCGCGCCGGTTAATCAGATATCCCTGTGCCCCACACCACCCCCGCTCTGGCCGCACTAACTGATGAACACCGTCATTCAAGGTTTGCGCGACTTTTCGCTTGCGGACTTTAAGTCCCATCAGTCGAACCATCTCGATATTTTCAGGGAGTTGCTCTAACTCCGCTAAGACACGGCCAAATGAGGGTTCTAGCTGTACATCATCTTCCAGAATACAGACCCGGTCCAAGCCGGAGCGGTATGCCCGGCGAATTGCTCTCAAGTGGGCGAGATAGCATCCAATTTCGGAGCTTTTGAGTTCGCACAAGTGGCGCCACCGGGTGACGTTACTCGCGATATGCTCATTGTCTTCCAGTTCCGGAATGCCTGAGCGCCCATCAATCCCCCCAATCGTGTTGATATGCAGTCGCTGCATTTTCCCGGCGCTGAGTAATAGATCAACGTCATGACTGTTTGGTTGCAGAGTGATAATCCAACAGGGAGTATTGGCGATATAGGGTCGCTGACGGCGGCCGCGCGGGGTAATTGGGCGTCTGGAGCTTAAAGGGAGGCGGCGACGTTGTCTTGTTGGTGGGGAAAGCGGGTTCCGCTTGGGCTTGTGGCTGGTCGCAGCCAGCAGGCCAGGTAAGAATTCCTGAGCTACCACAGTTGCTAGAATGACAGGGCTTTTCCACCAAGAAGCGCTGAAGAAGAGCCGGGCATCACAGGAGCCTCCTGGACGCTTGGAGGTCAGGACTGAAACACCTTTAGTTATACCGTCTGCAGACGGTATAGAAGCGTCATGGGCCATTAACTCCCCTGATCTTATGGTCCTAAATTAAGTTGCTACGATTGAAGGTTAAGGTTTGACCTGCCAGTCCGAAAAGGATGAGGGAACTTACTACTGTTGTGGAAGGAAAGAATACACCGCACTCGAGACACGCTGTGAATACATCCCTGTAAGCTCCTAATCGGCATCCATGCCTCATAAGGTCCCAAGTGCGGTGTATTCTTTCCTTCTCCCTTTTTAGCAATTGTGAGAGGTGTCTTGTAGAGGTGCCAAGGTGGAGTTGGCTCAATAGGGACTGTGGATGAACTCAGGCTTTATAAAAATGGCGTTGATCCTGGGGCTTTTGAGCTCTGTTGGTCCTATGGCCATTGATATGTATCTGCCTGCATTACCTGCGATGACAAAGGCTCTCGACACCTCAACCCAGGTCGCGTCCTATACGCTGATGGCTTATTTTATTGCGTTCGGGGTGTGTCAGATTTTTTATGGCCCCGCTTCCGATATGTTTGGCCGCAAACCGCCGCTCTATTTTGGTTTGCTGGTTTTTACTTTCGCATCTATTTGTTGTGCCCTGGCAACCACTATCGAGTGGTTGATTGCCTTCCGTTTCCTACAAGGGGTGGGTGCCGCCTCGGTAATGTCGATTCCCCGAGCAATAATTCGAGATTCTTATACGGGTACTCAAGCAACTCGCCTTCTTACGACAGCAATTCTAGTCCTTTCAATTTCTCCTATGTTGGCGCCATTAGCTGGTAGTCTGCTATTAATTTCGTTTGGTTGGCGCAGCATATTTTGGGGGATATCCATTGCTACTTTTTTAAGTCTGATACTTGCTATTACAAGCCTTCACGAAACCTTACCAGTGAATAAGCGCATACCATTTAAAATAGGTGCGCTGCTTGAGTCTTATTCGATATTACTACGTGACCCGATCTATATAGGGCTTACTTGTATAGGAGGGTTTGGCTTCGCTAGTGTACTTGCTTTTTTTGCGGCAGCTTCATTCTTATATACGAATTACTACGGATTGACTCCAACCGAATTTAGTCTCGCCTTTGCTCTAAATGCGCTTAGTTTCTTCTTGTCGAGTCAATTTTCGGCAAATTTCGGTGCCCGTTTAGGGATGGTGAAGCTGGTGAAGTGGGGTGTGACTGGATTTGTAATAAGCTCGGTGACCATGTATTTAGTGATAGAGGCCGGTTTTGATCATCTCGTACTACTGATATGCATGCTTATCGTATGTAATATGTTTCTTGGTTTGGTTCTTCCGACGGCATTTATTCTTTCCATGGAAAGACATGGCCCTATAGCGGGAACGGCTTCTGCCCTGGCTGGTACTATGCAGTTGTCAATCGGGGCTGTAGCTATCCTGATAACCAGTTTGGTTTTTAATGGAACACCAGGGTCGCTTGCTGGGGTAATTGCGGTGTGTGGAATTTTGGCCTTTGTGGTTTCCTGGTTGGTTTTGCGTAATGTAGTCAGCATCACAGCAGACCAGAGTGATTGAGTAATACCAAAATAAATTAGGGAGCCTCTGAATAACTCTGTGCCGGCATTTCACTCAGCATCGTTAGAGTGATGCTGAGTGAATTCTTGAGTGCTTAAGATTAGTAGGCACCAGCACTGTAGATCAGCTCATAGCTGTGGCTGTAAATTTCCAGAATGTTGCCAAACGGATCTTCCATATAAATCATGCGATAAGGCTTTTCACCGGGGTAGTAATAACGGGGCTCCGGCATACGTTTTTTACCACCGGCCGCTACAATCTTATCCGCCAGTTCTTCCAGGTTGGGGTCTTGCACGCAGAAGTGAAAGATACCGGTTTTCCAGTATTCAAAGTTATCTTCTGGGTTTTCCTGATTGCTAAACTGGAATAGTTCTACGCCAATCCGGTCCCCTGTCGATAAGTGAGCAATGCGGAAACTACCCCAGTTTGGGCCAAATACGTCGGTGCACATTTCACCGATAGCACTTTTGTCCTCGGTGATATCTGTGGGCTTCATAATCAGGTACCAACCGAGTACCTCGGTGTAAAACTTCACAGCTTCTTCAAGGTTTGGCACTGAAATACCGATATGAGAAAAGGTTCTCGGGTATGCGTTACTCATAGCTGTCTCCTTTGTTGAATGCGGTTAAGTTACAGCTTCTGATTCATTACGTATAATTATCATTCGTAATATTTTTAAGTAGCATTCGTAATGATAAATCCAGTGTGGTTAAGAAGCTTCTGTACTTTAGCTGAAGAGGGGCACTTCACTCGTACGGCGGATCGCTTGCATATGACTCAGTCTGGGGTCAGTCAGCATATACGCAAGTTAGAGGAGCACTTAGGTGTCGCTCTGTTAGTCAGGCAGGGTAAACACTTCACTCTCACGGATGCTGGTGATCGGCTCTACCGGGAAGGGCAGGGGATTATTCAGAAGCTTTCCAGCCTGGGGCAAATTGTTGGTGAAGACCCTCCCCACCATGGGGATGTGCGAGTGATGTGCCCCGGGAGTGTGGGGCTGAAGCTCTACCCCAAGTTGTTGTCCCTGCAGAAAATCCACCAGGGTTTATCGATTAGCTGCCGTTTCGCACCCAACCTGGATGTAGAGAAGGCCATTGCGGAAAACGGTGCTGATATTGGATTAATGACCAGCCCGCCACAAGCAGAGGAGATTGACAGTCGGCCGATCGCCAGTGAAAGGTTATTGCTAGTGACGCCGGCTGAAGTGAAAACCCCTGATTGGGAGTCGCTTTTAGCGCTGGGGTACATAGGCCATCCAGACGGTATACACCATGCGAGTCTATTATTGGGAGCGAACTTCCCACAATTTAGAAGTCTTGAAGATTTTCAACAAAAAGGGTTTTCCAATCAGATCAGCTTAATCCTGGAGCCCGTTAGTATGGGATTGGGTTTCACAGTTTTACCCGCCTATGCGGTAAGTGCATTTCGAAAGCCGAAATTGATTAAGGCACATAGCCTTGAAAATCCCGTTAGTGAGACACTGTATTTGGCGCTTAGGCGCACTCAACTTGTACCCGCCAGAGTCAGGTTTATTATTGGTGAAATGGAGAAATGGCTGTAATCGGGCTCCTAAGTATCAAAAAGCTGAACATTTTTGGTAAAAATACCGGGTTGTTTCGCTCCCTGTTATTTTTGGCTCTAACACAACTTTCTCTTGTGGAAATAGCTAAAGCTGAGAGTGTTAAGGGTGAGCAGGATAAGATACTGATGTTGTTGGCTTATTCTATAGTATTCCAGGACTGGGTCAGACCTACTGATAAAAATAAAAGAGGTCATAATATTGGTGCGGTTTTATTTGATGATATTTCCAAGCACATTGGGGGGGTTCAGCTTAATTCGGTTTCAGTCTGTGAGGATAAGACCCAGCACGCTGAAGTGCGTGTAATGCAAAGATGTCTTGAGACAAAATGCTTAGGGCCTCAGACCAAATACTTAACTAATTCCAATGTCAGTATTTATACAACTCTTGAACCCTGCATGATGTGTAGTGGAATGATGATTTTCTTAGGAGTTTCACGCGTTGTATATGGGCAGACCGATCCCGACTACGGTAAAAGTATAGAGCGATTAAAGCAAAGTTATAATGGAAACTGTGGCAAGGAAAATTCCCAGTGTATCGTGGATAAGCCTGGAAATTATTACACTCGCCGTATAATTTCTGAACCGTCGAAATTAGTACAGAAAGAAAAGCTAGACGGAGCTTACTTCGCTTATGAGTTAAAGCATGGAGACCAAATAGTTAGCTTTTTATTGGGAGGCGATGCGAAAGAAATTTATCAGGAATCCTATCGGGACTTCAAAAATCTAAATGTTCGACATAAGGAAAATCAACCAATATATCATCAAGCACTCTCAATCCTAGAACAGCTGGAAAATGGCGAACTGCAGCTGGACTACTGTCCATACTGGCAGTTGCACCATCACTGAGTATTTGAGCACTACTGACTTAGAGCTTTTCGAGCATGCTCTGTGAGGTTGATAGTGATCTCTTTAATCAATTTCGATTTTAAGTTCCAAACATGCCAGTAAAGAGGAATCTTCAAATACTGGTCTTCAGCGAGTTTCACCAACTTTCCACTTTTTAACAGGCTGGCGATCTGAATATCTGGCGCCATTCCCCAACCCAGCCCCAGAGTTAAGAAACTGAGGAAGCTCTTTGAAGAGGGGATTTCATGAGATGGGTACTGACCAGTCTCCACTCCCCAAAACTGTTTAAGGTAACGACTCTGCAATTGATCCTTATAGTTGAACTCCACTGTGGGAGCGTAGTGGAGCTCTTCAACCTTAATCGGGTCTGAAAAAAACCTCTTCTTAAAGGCCTTGGTGCATACCGGGTAATAGGCCATATGACCGAGCAGTACCGATTGGCAGCCTTGGAGGTTACTGGTCGTTGAACTGATACAGCCAATGACTTCACCATTCTTCAGCAGTTCATGGGTAGCGTCCTGATCGTCGACCTTTAGATCCACGAGCAACTGCTGGGATCGAATCAATGGTGTGATGGCAGCCAGGAACCAGGTATCCAAGCTATCTGCATTCAGTGCGATCCGAACCTTATTCTGGTTGCTATAGCGAGTCTTGCCCCCCTCTGGATCGATATCAGTGAGAAGCTCTTGCTGTAACAAGTGCATTTGCTGGTAGTACCCCAACACTTTGAGGCCGGCTTCAGTGGGTCGCAAAGGGTTGGAGCGTATCAATAGGGCTTGGCCAACCTGGCTTTCTAAGGCTTTGATTCGTTGGGAAATCGCAGACTGGCTGACATGGAGTAGGGCGGCAGCCTTGTCAAAGCTGCGCTCCTCTACGACAAAGGCAAAGGCTTGGAGTTGCTTTAGGTCTAGCATAAGAATTTCTTATGATGGATCAGTATAATTAAGTTTACTTATTCTAGTTTGACTCTTAATCTCGCGCCACTATTCAGGCCCGCAGCCCTGCGGGCACTTCCAAATTAGAGAATGAAACACAGGAGGCATCGTGTTTTCAGGGTTGTTGCTGGCGCCGCTCGCAAAAGGTTTTTTGACTACCATCAGTTTGATTATGGCGATCGGAGCGCAGAATGCGTTTCTGCTGACACAGAGTATCCGTCGACAATATCACTTTAGTATCGCGGCTTTATGCGTACTGATGGATATTGCCTTGATTACAGCTGGTGTGTTCCTGGTTGCAAATCTCGCACAAGCGGGTGGCGACTGGATGATCTGGCTGACCTGGCTCGGTGCTGCTTTCCTGTTCTCCTACGGTGCTATGGCTTTCCGTTCGGCCTTCACTAACAAAGGTCTTGGAGAGCAAAAAGAGTGGATGAAATCCCGCCGCTCTGCCTTGATTACCGCGGTAGCCTTAACCCTGCTTAATCCACACGCGTATGTGGACACGGTTGTACTGATTGGCTCTGTAGGGGCGCAGTATGCTGGCAATGGAACCTGGTTTTTTGTGCTGGGGGCATGTAGTGCATCCCTGCTGTGGTTCACCCTTCTTTCAGTGGGTGGCAGCATGATGCAGCCGCTATTTAAGAACCCCAGAACCTGGCAGGTACTCGATGTACTGGTGGGCATTATGATGTGGACTATTGCTATCAGCTTGTTGTGGGCGCAGTAGACACTCAATAATGGCTGCTAAAAATAGCCGTAGACTAATAAGTCTACGGCTATTTTTTTGCTTCCAGGCCCTTAACTTATTCCTATAGTTTTCCACACTAACCCCCCCTTAACATTTCCCCTGACCTGTTTAACCCGCCATTTCGATCGCTCAAAAAGCGCCCAAATTGCATGCAGGGCCTCTCCACCAGCCAATAAATGGCTGCCGCCAAAGCGAAGCTAAGTAGTGTAACTGCCACAAGCAACGTGGATAGAGAAATACTTGTAAGCTCTTGTCCCCAAGGTTGGCTTATGGCCCAGCTGACGAGAAAGACCACGATTAAATGAAACAGGTAAATGGAATAACTGATAGTCCCCAGAGCGGCTAAATGTCGTATTGGCTTTGGTGGAAGTAATACAAAAACGAGAAAGATAGCTAAAGCGATGAAATGAGATGATACAAAGCGGAGGGGAGTTTCGCTGATCGACTTACCTAGTAGGTGCATGGCCATAACGAGTAGTGGTATCGAGAAAGTCGAAACCAGGCCCCAAAGCATATAACGATAACCGCGCCTTGTTTCGTAGCAATACCTGAGTAGGGTTCCGCAGAACATAACTGCGATAGCAAAGGGGAGGTAAGTAGTGGTGGCGGGAAGCTGGGAAATTGGAGTGGATGATTGCCCTAAAAGTTGCATGCTGACAAATACCGATAGTGCCCCCCAGCACACTAAGAGTAGATATCTGGGATTCCCTAGTAGTCGAAGGGTGAACATCAGTGCGCAGAGACAGTAAAAAAGCAGCTCTACAGTGAGAGTCCAATATAGAATCTGAACACTTTCAAACCCCATTAGGCCTTGCAGCATTGTGGTATTGGCAAGAATAGTAGATGCAGAGAATGTTCGGTCAGCGAGCAACCATGTAAGTCCGATAATTGCAGTCAGAGATAACCAGTAAGCGGGATACAAGCGGAAGAAGCGGCGGATAGCAAAGCTCTTGAGAGTACGGTTAGATGCAAGAAGACTGTGGGGAATGACAAAGCCGGATATTAGGAAAAAGCAAAGTACACCTATCCTGCCAAAATCCAGTTGACTGATAAATTCAGCCAGTGCCGAGCCGTGCTGGGCGATGGATGGGGTGCGGATAAATACTTCACTACTGTGTTGCCAGACAACCAAAGTTGCAGCCAGCCCCCGTAGTACATCGAGATTAAGAAGGCGTGTGTTCATTGCTAACGACCTATATCCATGGTCAATCCAAGAAGGTATGGGCATGATCTTACCTTGCCTAAGTTGAACACACTATCTGTATTCTGTGTGATTCAACTCAAATCTTCGGGCTTTCATGCATGCAAATCCATTAATGGCTTTTCATCCAAGGCAACGCTGAATGGCAACCTCAACTGAATAGGTGAAGTATTCTCCAGCGTTATAGTTAGCCTTTGTCCTTGAGGGTGTTTACTACCTGATCAACCTCCGTTTTATTTTCCTCAAGAAGCCTATCTGCTAGAACTTTCAGCTTCTTACTTGCTTTATAGTCAAATGGGTCAACATATGGATTAACAAGCTCTACATTTAAGTAGTTATATTTTATTCGCCCTTTAGGGCTAAGGGATTGTGCGATTTCCAAAGTGTATACTTGTTGGTCATCCATGGACCTCTGTACATTAGATATAAGGTCTTTCACCCAATTAATTCTTCCCCAGTTTTTTAAGTTTCTGTAGTTAGCTTCCATTGTACTCAGTGGAGACGTTCCGGCCCCGAGAATTAGCACATAGTAGTTTTTTTCAGGAAACTCTCTAATAATTTCGCGTAAAATAATACTGGCTGGATTATTTGCATATATACCAGCGTCGGCATAATAGCGCTGATGAATGTCCCGTCCAGTAGTTACGAACTCGACAGGTGGGTATAGAGTCTCCGCACTAGCTGCCGCTGTTACAAGTTGATACAGTGTGTCTGTGGGTAGTTTACTGACTGCTTCACCACGGTTTTTGAATAGTTGAAGCTGGCCCATATGAATATTGAGAGAGGGGATGATGACGTAGTTCTTCAAACTCGTAAACTTCAATTTTTCAGTGTAATGCTTTTCCATGGTTTCGCTTAAACGCTCACCGCTAAAGCGAGGAGAGATAAAACCATTAAAGGTTAGTAATTTGTGATACCAGGGTACGGAGAATACGTATCTACTATTTTGTTTATAAATATCAATAATTTTATCACTTTGGGATTTAAGGTTTTCAATCCCTGGATGATCATCGTCAAATGATTCTTGAGTCACATTGAGGCCAGTAGCGATAATGGCACCAGTGGATACTCCACTAAAAACATCAAACAATTCATCAATAGGTTTGCCGGTCTGCTCTTCAATATGTTGAATAACATAGAGCGGTATCAAACCACGTATTCCACCGCCATCTATGATAAGGATGTTGATAGTATCTTTGTCTTTAAGGGGAGCATTACTCTTAATAAACTCTTTAGTAACAGGGTGGGCGTCATACTGAATACTTTGGGTCAGTCGATAATTGTAGACGTACACCAAGCCTAAAAACGCTATGATAACTAGTATGGTGAGGGCTGACGCTAGCCGAAGTTTCATTGATCTTCCTGAACGCTAAACTCTTAATACAGTGAGTGTGGCAAATCAGATTAGTTTTATTTCTTTGGGTTATTTAAAAGTTACTTAAGGCTGTTTTCTTATCTTGCTTTGGGACTGTGATAGGAAATTAAGCACTATTGGGGGTTCTTATTCGAATGAGAAAAAATTCGTAATTTCTATTCTCTTAGTTCCTTATGGAAAATTTCACTATCTATAAAGCGAAAAGCACATAAAGTAATCTGATGACTGAATGCCCAGGTATTGAACAGTAATTTAATGGAACTCTCTCAAGTCGGCGGCTGAAGACTGCACATTTCCCTTCGGACTTTATTTTACGGGCTTGATATAAGTATTGATGGAGCGCTAGAAATTATAAGTTGGTCGGTAATCAGGAAACCGTTTAGTCTACTGACTGTTGTGTCTTATACACAAAGTAACCGCAGGGTTGAATGGTTACAAGTTATCAATGAGCTAGTGACTGGAAACCCGTGAGCTCAGCCAAAATTGATTAGAGCGAAAGATGCCCACCCCGAAGGGTGGGAAATAGTTTAATGAGCTTGATGTTCTAAAGCGTTTAGGAAAGTTGCAATATCATTTACCTGTTGTGTGCTCAATTTCTGTCCCAATTGGTACCAAGCCATATCGTAAATTGCCTGCTCAATGGTTTCTACACGCCCGTCGTGGAAGTAAGGAGCACTTCTACTTACGTCGCGTAACATTGGAACTTTAAACATCATTTTATCGTTTTCAAGGCCTGTAACTTTATAACGACCTAAATCTTCTTGGTGTGGATATTGGTTGACCAGCCCCATCTTCTGGTACATGTTTCCACCCAAGGTTGCACCATTGTGGCATGCTGAACAACCAGTGTTGATAAAGGTTTGCAGGCCCTTTAACTCGCTTTTTGTCATAGCCTGATCATCACCATTTATAAAATCATCAAAACGATCATTTGTAATCAGTGTGCGCTCAAACGCAGCTATGGCCCCAGCAATATTGTCGTAAGAGATAGCATTCTCTTTACCAAAGGCGTGTTTGAAACTTTCTTGATATTCGGCAATTTTTGAAATCTTTGCCACAACAGCCTCTTCTGAAGGCATTCCCATTTCTACAGGGTTTAGAATTGGACCTTTGGCCTGTTCCTTCAGGTCCTCTGCGCGACCATCCCAAAATTGAGCCACCTGGAACCCGGAATTCCAGACCGTTGGAGAGTTTCGGTCACCCTTGGTGCCAGGTAAGGCTCCCGGTGATGTCGCTTCATTGTCAACGCCCGAGCCGTTGTAGTTCCCTACTTGATGGCAGCTGTTACAGGACTGGCTATCATTGACTGAAAGCCGTTCGTCCATGAACAGTGTTCTTCCAAGCTCAACCATCGCTGGAGTGTCATTCTCACTGCCTGGCATAGTTTCTGAGAGAGTGCCGAACATAATTTTGGATTGCTGACGTAATTGATTTATATCAACTTCGGCCGCTGCCGATACAGTTGTTGATAGTAAGCTTGCTGCCGCTATCAAGCCGCCAATGATTGGAAGCTTGAGATCTCTTTTCGAAAAAATTTTCTTAATCACTTTGGTATCTCTCCCACATCTCAAAAAACAATGACAACTAACCTATTTTTAATCAAAGTTAGGCGGCGCCACTATATAGGGAAGCTCGTTCGGCTGATACCATGATTTAACAAAAAAAGCCGTGTATTTTTAGAATATCCAGAATCGTTCACAAAATACTTTTTCAGATATTATTCAGAACTCGGACTATACATTGAGTGCACTGGATTTGGAGAGATTGAAGTCTTGCTATTTGCCTTTGAAAATTGCAGGGCAATTTCTGAGATGCGAGGAGGTGTAGGAGTTAGGGGATGCTTATCGGTATCTCCAAAGGTAAATGATTCGTATTTCTGCTAGTCGGTTGGTGGAGTAATATTTACTCGAACGATAAATGACTCCATAACTATCTGAATGTGGTTAAATTTTTAGGTAGGACCTTTAGGTTTTAGGAAGCTTTTAATCTTATTGTTATATCTGGTTAACTTTTATATTAGTCTACGTATTCTAAATAGAGGCGTTTCGCTACCTATCAAGCTACCGGGCTTAATAAGAGTCTCCTCGATTATTCCACTGCAAGGGCTGGGCAGCTCAATTGTGTAAGTTCCAAAATCGGCAACGAGTATCGTTTGTCCACCGTAAATTGGATAATCAACACCAACCATGACTTCTACTACCTCACCAAGTTCTTTTGGGCGGACTGAGCCGGACAAAGGTTCTTGTTTGTGCGGAATCGAATCAAAAGAGGGTGCGCGTACGATTCCATCGGATGGAAAGCGTTCTTCCTCTAGGGGTATTCTCTCACCACTTTCAATGGAACTTATACCAAGAGCACCATTTATAAAATCAAGTATGAATTTCCACATATATTTCTAGGCTGTTTAGTGTAATTGCCTATAAATTAACCGGTTATTTTAAATTATTCCCTTATCCAATGATTCAGGGCTGTTTACGGGATAAAGATCCCCGGTGGCTATAGTATTAGGATCATCATCGCGTCTCCAAGTAACATCTTTATCCAAAACGATATCTACCGTTTAATAGCTTAATTTTCAAGATTTATAGTTTTATACATGTAAATTGATCTGTAGTAGAAATTTAATCCTATTTATCTTTAAACCAAAATTCGATCTCATCGGTTTCGACATCAAATGTCGCAGAGTGTTCTACATGTGCTGGTACATGGTACCACTGTCCAATACCAATCCGTTGGGTGGCACCATTCATGGTGAGTATTAGTTCCCCCTTTGTGATAACGCCATGATTATCTGTGTCATGAGTATGGGGTGGAATGAACGTTCCAGCTGGATATGATGCGAAAAGAACATCACTGTTTTCTGCCTTAAGCTTGTAAGCATCAAAGCGACCATTATAGAGAGGTAATTCCTTAATTTTACTTGGATAACTGCCTGGCATCTCTGCTTCCTTTTTGAGTGCGCATAAATAGCTTTGGGCTAAAGTTCCTGTAGGTAGAGTAAATCACCATCCTAATAGTTCCAAGACTATTCTTACTAACTTTGTAATTGCTCTTTTGGTTTGTTCTTTTCTATTGCTATGCGAAAGGATGGAGTTTTGGAAATAGCGTGCTAATTATCCGTCTAATTAAGAAGTAGCATGTCGCCATTAATAACCCAATATTTAATGAGATAAATAATTAGTGGAACAAAATGGAGTCAGCATTAAGTGCTCAAAATCCACCTTACGCCACTCTCAAAAAATCCCATATTGACTACCCAATAGGAAGTGATAAATGAGCATGTCGTTACCCCAAGAGCCACCTTTATTTGACCAAATCTCCATTGCTCACGAATTCCTAAGTATATTAGTATTCCTATGGTGGTTAGCATCATAGGCTCGTAAAAATACCTAATAGGAGCATTGAAGGGAAATAGAAATAAACCGTAGATAAGCCTTCCTAGTCCCGGCGGTAGTATAGCTACCAAGCTCAGCATCATGCAGAGCATATGCTTTTGGGGAGACTTTCGGTACTGGAACCCAGATAGCAGAGAGAATACAAAAAGTGGTAATAAGAATAAGTCTACCCAATATACAAGTTTAAATATTTCACTCTTCTCTAAGGTTGATTCAATAGTGCTGAAAAATGCCCAGTATGAAGTGCCTATAAATAATGTGGCAACGACAACTGACAGCCAACCTAAATATTTATGAAGGGATGTGCTCCCTTTGAGCATTAAATAAGACTGTAAGCACATGATTCCAATCCATAGAAGGGAAACTATTCCATGGATATGATGCATTGTGGATAGGTTTCGATAAGCCATAACATAACTTGGTGTGAATCCAAGAATAATGATTGCCGATAAGCCGCAGAACCAAAAGAAAAGTGACCTAGGATTCAAATGGCTATCCTCATGTACCTATACCTAAATTAAGAGGCTTCTTTGTTTTAGGCGATGGAGTTAATGGTTGGCAGCCATCCTAGCCATACTTATAGAGCTATGCAAATATGTACCTCGCCACAGATCAAATTAATAGGTCAACTCTGTGGGTTTCTTGGGCTTGTACCGTCTGTACATATAGTAATGTATACAATTTAATTGTTATCGCCCTTGGCTAAATATAAGCCTTATTACTTATACTGCTCTAAGGTAGTTTTCGATGAAGTTTAAACAAAATGACCTCAAGATGGAGGTATTTTATCTCTCTTATTTTTAAATTCAATAAGTGGAATTAGCTTGAAGTCTTCATTCAGAGCCTGAATTTTCCTAATCCTGTCACAACGAAATACCCGCATATCCTCACGGAACTTATCCCAGGCAAGGATGTACCATACGGGATAACTAAGAAAGAGGTAGTGGGGTTCAATAGTACGTAGCGTTTCTTTTCCGCTTTCGTCACAATAGGTGATCTTTATGCGTTGAAGCATTAAGAAAGCCTGGTGGAGTTTCTCGACAGTTTTACGCTTTGGAGTTAAGAAATTTGAGAGTACAACCTCGGAAGCCGATTTTCCGATGATGATACGTGTCTTTATACCATTCACTTTACTTTTCATGGACGGTGAAAAGGAAGCCATTACTTTGTGGCGGATGCTACTTAGGTGTGCCATAAAGAGGGGGGACTTCATCTGTTCAGCAATAGCCAAACTGATCATCAGGTCAACAGCCTCTGTATAGTTTAAGTTGACACGACCAACGCCCCAGCGCTGGTCCAAACGGATTCCACCACCGCGCCCCACGTCCGTTTCAATCGGCAAGCCTCGGCTTCTCAACACCTCTATATCTCGATTCAGCGTCCGAATGCTAACGCCCACTTCCTTGGCAATTTCACCAATCGTGATGGGCTCGTCCGACTTTAATCGGGCGGTGATAACTTCAAGTCTATCTATTCGTGAGAGGGTAGATGTGCGCATAGTTATCAAAATATGCCATATAGTGTCATATTTATCCATATCCTATACCTCGTTCGATGATATTGAATGATTACAAATTGATTGGAGGTTTTGCGTATATGGCGAAGGCAACTATTGGACGGTGTATTTTAGGTATCTTAGCGCTATTTTTTATGGGGACTGGATTGGTTCTTATGATCAGTCCATCTGTCATGCTGACCCACACATTTATCGAACCTATTGATTCTGTGAGTGGGCTATCGAGTATTCGCTCTCTTTGGGGTGGGACAACAATCGCAATTTGGGCAATGGTTCTTCTTGGAGCGATAAGATCTAACGTGGACTATATTATGGTTGGATTTATTGCATTGATGTTGGTTCTATTTGGCCGATTAGTAGGCTATTTTATTGATGGATCTTATCCAGAACTTATCCCTACAGTGGCCCCAACAATTGTGGCTACTGTCATTATGATAATTGCTTGCAAGCTCATGGCACATACTAAGGATGCTTAAATGTCGTTATAAGTGCAATCTAACCAAATTAAAGATAGCAAGTTCTAGTTTGCTTAATTTGCAATCTATTTTGGATAGGGGTACTTAAAAAACAAATTTTCATATTGAAGTAATTTGTATTACAGGAAATGCTAAGATGCTCAGGCAGAACATCTTAATAGGTATTCTGCCTGAGCCTATTTTTTACCTAACATAATCGATATTGAGGAATAGGATAGTGTAGAATAAGTTGTATTTTATATCTATGTTCAAAACAAAACGGCTACCCAGGTAGTGATTGGTTAATTTAAGGAATAAATTATCTGGTTAGTACTCTATTTTTTGACGCTGAAGGAATAGTAATGTCAAAAGATCCAAAGCTCGTTGCTGAGCAGCTTAGAAAACCATCTGGTACATTGGCTTCAGAAACCGCGCAGCAAATGAACAAAGCGAATGAAGCAACGAATCTTGCCGCTTTAACAGCTCTCAATGTGGTAGATGGTGATTCTGTTCTAGAAATTGGTCCGGGCAATGGCAAATTTGCAGTCGACGTAATTCGTAAGGGATCTTGTGTCCGCTATACCGGCATTGATTGGTCGAGCGATATGGTTGCAACCGCAAAGGGTCTAAATTTTGAATATATAGAGTCGGGGCAAATGGATTTTTTAGTTGGTAGCTCAGAAAGCCTGCCGTTTGCCGATAAACAGTTCGATAAGGTTCTAGCCGTACACACAATATATTTTTGGGACACCCTAAAAACTCATCTTGCAGAGATCTCCAGAGTACTAGCACCTAAAGGAAAGTTATGCCTGGCTTTTGGCGATAAATCTTTTATGCAAAATCTACCGTTCACTCAATATGGATTCAGGCTGTTTGATGAAAGTGATATTTGTGCCCAATTATCTGACGCTGGATTTAAAGTTGTATCCCGCGGGAAGCATAGTGAGTATGGAGAAAGTAATATAGGGCAGCTTGTGGAGAAGAAAATTAATATAATTGTGTGTGAGCTGAATCCATAAGCAATAGCCAATCTTTGAAAATTGTGTCTTTCCAAAGAACACTTTTTATTTTGACTGATTAAATAGAAGTTCTGGATTGAATTAACTCCCTATATTCTAGTGATGACTCTCCTATCGATCGTATGTAGCTGCATATACTCAGTCATTTGTCAGAGATTACAAAACTGCGGAAGTAAACGGTTCAGGTAGCTCTAGCGTATGTTAGAGCTACTAAGAGTCCGGGGGTATAGCCTTGGCGCTTACATAGTCCTGCAGCTATAACGGTGCTTCAGCCGAGGAAGCTAGAGCTACAATGATCAAGATCTAGTTACATCAATACTAGAAAGCTCCAGCTCACTCACCGGGTATCCCTTTATGCCTATGAATCTTGCGCAGAAACTTATCCAAAGCCACCTCGTGAGTGGATCAATGGAGCCTGGCAGCCCAATAGAGATAAAGATCGATCAGACGCTAGCTCAGGATGGGACGGGAACACTTATTATGTTGGAGCTTGAGGCACTTGGTTTGTCTCAAATCAAGACTGAGCTTTCAGCACAATATGTAGACCATAACCTGTTACAGACGGATTTTAAAAACGCCGACGATCATATATTCCTGCAAAGTGCCTGTCGTAAATTTGGAATTTGGTTTTCGCGGCCCGGTAATGGTGTCAGCCATCCAGTACAGATGGCTTGTTTCGATGTTCCTGGTAAGACATTACTTGGCGCCGATAGCCATACTTGTGCAGCGGGTTCTATGGGGATGCTGGCGATTGGAGCCGGTGGCCTACAGGTAGCAATGGCCATCGCAGGCGTCCCTTTTGCACTGAAAATGCCCAAAATACTCGGTGTGAAGCTCGAAGGTGAGCTGCCGCCATGGATTAGCGCTAAGAATATCATTCTGGAAATGTTACGTCGGCAGTCTGTTAAGGGCTGTGTTAACAAGATTGTTGAATATTACGGCCCCGGCCTGGATAAATTGACAGCGATGGATCGTCATGTGATTGCCAATATGGGGCAGGAAATGGGCGCTACCACCAGCGTCTTTCCTGCCGATGAAGCAGTAAGGGCTTTCCTAAAGCAGCAGCATCGTGAAAACGACTTTGTCGAAATGAAGGCCGATGAAGGTGCTGGTTATGACGAAGAAGATACTATCGATTTATCAAATCTCGAGCCGCTAATTGCTTGTCCATCAAGCCCAGACAAAGTTGTGACGGTCCGTGAAGTGGAGGGCCGTCCTATCTATCAGAGCTATATTGGCTCTTCTGCCAACCCAGGGTTGAGAGACTTTGCGATACCTGCGCGCATGGTTTCAGGTCGCCGAATAGCCGATGACGTTTCCTTTGACATCAATCCAACCTCACGTCAGTTACTCGAAGAGCTCAGTCGGAGTGGAGATCTGACAAAATTGCTACAAGCGGGAGCTCGCTTGCATCAAACTGGGTGCGGTGGCTGTATCGGCATGGGGCAGGCTCCCGCCAGTGGCGGTATCAGCTTGCGCACGGTCCCACGTAACTTCCGTGGCCGCTCAGGCACCGCAGACGACCAAGTCTATTTATGCAGCCCCGAAGTGGCCACTGCCAGTGCGTTAAGAGGGGTGATCACTGACCCTCGTGACCTGGATATGGATTACCCCAGCTTCCATGAGCCGGAATATCTACCTGATATACGTCCGTTATTGCAGCCACCTCAAGAAATCCCAGTAGCAGTTGAGTTGATCAAAGGGCCAAATATCAAGCCCCTTCCTGATTTCGAAAAGCTACCGGAAGTTTTAACTGGCCCATTATTGCTGAAAGCAGGGGATAATGTTTCCACTGATGAAATATTACCTGCTGGAGCAGAAATCTTACCGCTGCGCTCAAATATCCCCGCCATCAGCCGCTATACATTCTCACGAATCGATGAATCATTCTATGATCGGGCAGTGAAGCTCAATGGAGACTGTTTTGTTGTCGGTGGTGAAAATTATGGACAAGGCTCCAGCCGTGAGCATGCGGCGGTATCTTCACGTTTTCTTGGGGTGAGGTGCATAATTGCAAAAAGTATGGCCCGTATACACCGGCGTAATCTTATTAACTTCGGTGTGCTGCCATTGCTATTTGAGAATTTTGATGATTACAATCTTCTTCAACAGGGGGTAGCTCTTGAAATTGACAATCCAATTGCACAGATAAAGTCAAGCAGTTCAATTAAGTTAATAATTAAATCATCAGGAGAATGTATTAACTTGCGGAGTGATTTGGCTAAGGACGAAATTGAAGTGTTGGAAGCAGGAGGTATGATTAATCAGGTAAGAGAAAAATACCTAAGCTCTAATAAGTAGTATGAATTTCTATAGCTGTAATTTGATAAAGTCAACGCTGGTCCCGATCGGTAGCATTACTGATACCTATGGCTTCCTTGGTTGTTGACTAATATAGTAGCTATTTCTTCCAGCTCTTTATCAAAATACTCTGCATTCCTTTCTCCCGCTTTTTTTAACTTCTTCAGGTTTTCTGGTGTCGCATTGTCCATAGATGAGTCAGCAGCGTAAAGCTTTGGTTGTATCCGGTAGTAATTTGAATTCTCTACGGTAGAAGAAATTTGCTTCATATAGTAATGAACCATTTGCGCGCTTCCATTTACGGCGATATCAATGGCGGGCCTTGCCCAATTGAGTATCCCCCAATCTTTAACCTCCTTGTATTTGTATCCTGAAAGTTGCCTGCCAGTACCCAGAGATACAATAACCATATCCTTCATCCCAGAGACCCCGCTGAATTTGATGGCTTCGGAGTAGGCGCATAAAGCAGGATCACTGGCTACCATGCCGCCATCAATTAAGACATATTTATTGTTGGATGGAGGTAGTGAAAAGATGCGTGCTGGCTCAAAATAGGTTGGTACCGCGGTGCTTCCCAGTAGAAGGTCTTTAACCAGAAAGTCTTCATTCTTTACTATGGCACAATGTTGCCTAAAAATGACTTGTTCCCGCTTTTTGATATCATAGGAAACAAAGCAGCAGGGCTTTAATAGATTACTAAGTTTCATTTTCCCAAAGAATTGCGATAAAACCCTGTCCAACTCCATGGAACAGTACTTTTCCTCCTTCAATAACTTTAACTTTTCTAGAAAAGGCCATGAGCCTGAGCCAAATACCTTCTCGCCTTCCTTAAGGTAGAGGCTGACAGCATCCTGGGCAGAAAATTTTGGTTTTCCTTGCTTGTTAGGGCAGATGTAGGCGGCACCTAATATTGCACCGGTACTTGTTCCGGCCACCAGGTCGAAGTACTCGCCTATCCTGGCGTCAGGATTGCCTGATTTCACCTTTAGCTTGTGCTCAAGGGACACCAGTATCTGGCCAGGCAAGATTCCCCGGATTCCTCCACCATCGATAGAAAGGATTCTGATAGCCATTGCCGATGCCCTCTGGCTCCGTAGATTGTACGCGACCCTAGAAACATAGCATTTGGTAACAGGGGTAATACTTCATATACCCTGAATACCAATAAAAAAGCATATAATATCAATAAGTTAGGCGCACCTATCACCATGCTGAGTTTATTAATACGGTTAAGGTAAAGAAACTAATATAAGGATTGATAGGCATGGGAATTAGCGGGTCTCTGAGCTGACGCCTAAAGCTCAACGGCTAGAGTCTCGTGGAGTTAGTCGGAACATAAAAGTAGATTCTTACGCAACGCCGATTACTGTGCACCGGTGCAGCCGTTTGAAGTCTCTATGGTATATTTGGCGACTCTTACGCTATTTTTATAAGTGATGCTTGCAATACAAACCGTATCACCTGGGTGTAGGTTCATATCGCTGCCCACATCAATCACCTTGCGATTCTTCAGCTCTACTTGATATTGGTATTTTGGTATGTGAGCGGCATTGGAGCGACCAATATAAAATTTTGATTTGATTGTACCATTTTGCTTTACAACCTTCTCGGTGTTACTGGCCAGGTTAATAACATGAAGTAACACCAGTAATAGAAGGAGAATTATTAGGCTAAATCCTTTCCACTCCCTAAAGTAAAATAATAGAATCTTGAGTGTTCTCATTGAGTATATATAAAAATAAATTATTCCTTAATTTCAGAGTCAAGTATATTTAGGAGAAAATTTGCAGTTTTACTAAAGTCCCTTTCCACATCGGGAGCAACACTTAGTCCATTCCAGCGCTGAACGGTCCTTTTTTGGCCTCCATAGGCAGCCTCAATATAAACGGTCTCCCCATCGAACCCCAAAGGGCATTTATTAGGTTCGGAGGAATCTATTTTCGTTGATAATTTTGGAGGCTTGGCACAGTACAAATCAATTAATCTATCATAACTTTCTAATTCAAAGAGGTTGAGATCCTTAAATTGGGAAACCATGTCCATGTACTGAGATAACGATAGAGGATATTTACCATTTACATCTAGTGTCCCGTCATGGCGTTGGTAAACCGTTGTTATCTTGGCTTGTCCGAATGATGGAGCAAAAACAATACGAAATCCTGCAACATACTCAGGACTTAGGCCGCATAGTAGCTGAGCATTGAATTTTTTGAGCTGATTTTTATAGCGATCTGAGTCTCCGTCGCTAGTACAATTTATACCTCCTGCAAAAACTGCTGCGGGGATAAATGTAATCAAGAGTACCAATATACGCATAAAATCTCTAAACGGTACCATTTAGCTTTTCTAGTTTTTGACTATGGGGATTGTGAGGGAATCTTATAGATCACATACTGACGCCCACGATAGTCGATACCTTCTGAAAGGTAAAGCCATCTTGATACGGCGACTTTAACGGGGGTATCCCATGCTTTATCAGATGAACCTTCGATCTTTATTTCCCCAGGAACAAGACCTCCACCTTCAGACGTCGGTTTCTCTACCAGTCTAAAGGACACGACTACGCATACGGGTAAGTTCCTGTTAGTGCCTATCGGACGCAGTGGTGCGACCTTTATTACTGGGTTGGCTTTAGATTCAGGAATGTTGAGATTTAATTTAGGGCAATTATTTACATCCCCTCTTGCTATAGAAGCCATAGAGAATAGGGTCAAAATTATAACTAATGAGTTCTTCATTTGTTGACGCCTTGAGCCTTACTAAGGTGTTATTAGATAGTATAAAAGCCAATAATAGACTTGTCTGTTGACTAATAGCATAGGTATTTGTTCTAAAATCACATAAGTGACTAGATGGTTATTTTGAGCGAAATTTCTTTAAGGCCACTGAACACCAGTTAGTAGCCTTGGCTGTTATTACAGCAATAACCTATCTTCAATTGGAGTGAATTTGCTCGCCGCATTAATTAATGCTCCAGCCGTCAATTCCGGAACACCATATACTTCAACTTTCTTGCCTCTATCTAACCTGAGCTTGTGGGCAAGAATGTCAAAGTCGCCATCTCCTGACACTAAAATCACTGTATCTACCGAGCTTGAATATTCCATAGCATCAATAGTTATGCCCACATCCCAGTCGCCCTTGGCTGAGCCGTCGGATCTTTGGGTGAAGGGCTTTAATTTCACTTCGAAACCAATCGACCTTAAGATGTTTTGAAATTCATACTGTTTTCTATCACCACGGTCGATGGCGTAAGCTATGGCTTTAACAACTTTTTTACCCCCTGTCACCTCCCGCCAAAACTTGTTGTAATCAAAGTTTCGTTTATAGATTTGTCGACATGTGTAATAAACATTTTGCACATCAACAAATATGGCAACCTTTTCCATTTGGGAATCCAGTTATTATAAAATTCTGAAATTGACAGTGAAGTTATGATCTGCCTGCACCAGGGTGGATGCATTAAGCCACTAGTTTTACATACTTAAGCGATGATTGTCAGCCAAATTTAGCGGTGAGGAACATCTCGGCAGCAAAGCCAATTTATCAGTATCTGATGAGTTGTATCGAGATATATAGTGTTGAGCAGTGGCCTTATGAAGTAGCATGTCTCGCTTATATGCACATGCTATCCCCAGATGGCCACTTTACAGTGGGTATCCTACCGTGAACGCCTTCTTTGCGGGATTCTGTGTGGATAATCAGAAAGGGAATTTTCTAGAGAAATGGATACTAAGTAGCGGATTGTTGTTCCAGCCAGTTTAAAATCACTTGATTGGTTTCTTCCGGTCTTTCCTGTTGAATCCAATGGCCGCAATTAAGGTTCACCTCATCTACATTGGGAACGAAATCTTTGATATCTGGAGACCTAGGTATCAAATCATGATCGCCGTAAATCATGAGGGTCGGCTTTTGGATAACTGGGTCTACATCTGCCAAGATATGCCAATTGCGATCCAGGTTTCTATACCAATTTATGCTACTTGTAAAACCCGTTTTTTCAAATGCGGAAAAGAATACAGCCAGTTCACTATCATTCAGCAAGGGGGCACCAAGCGGTGATACTGCTCTCGCGAGATTGATCATTACCATACCAGGCTCCGGCGGGGTAGGAGGTACGTCTTTGCGGAGCAAATTACGAAGGAACTGGGAAGCGTTCTTGTCCAACACTGCGTCCGCAACACCTGGCTGCCTGTTGAAGTGCACAAAATAATAATCGCTCCCAAGGAATTCCTCCATAAACTCGATCCAAGGTTTTTCTGTTCGGGCTTGATAGGGCAGTGCGAGGTTTATAATTTTATTTACGCGGTTTGGGTGTAATAGCGCTATTCCCCAAACGACCATTGCACCCCAATCATGACCGATGAAGGTGGCATCTTGGTATCCGTAGTGATCCAGAAGTGCAGCTAGATCGTCGGTTAATTGTTCGATGTCATAGCTGGTTACTTCCGTTGGGCAGGATGAGTTGCCATAGCCTCGCTGATTGGGAACGATAACGTGGTAGCCCGCTGCGGCGAGAGCGGGTATTTGGTGGCGCCAGGAAAAGGCATGTTCCGGCCATCCGTGACAAAGCACAACGGGGTTTCCTGTGTTCTGTTGGCCCGCTTCAAAGACCTCCAGCTCTATGCCATTCACTGAGATAAGAGTAGGTGTGGGGAAATCGGGTATTCTAGACAATTTACTTCCTCTTTTTTGGGGAGGCCTTGAGAGCTGCTGTTTACCAGCAGGCTCCGCTTTCTATCCTTAAGGGTTGTTCCAACTTCAACATCCCTTTGCTGGATCGTGAGTGCATAGGCTAGAATCTAATGGTGCCAAAAACTGTCACCATTTATTAATATCTGTGTAAAATGAATGTACGTCTCCGACAAGACGCCATAGTGCGAAGCCTTCGCCGAAAGGGCAATTTGACGATTGCCGATTTAGCCGCTGAAGTTGGCGCATCCAGGCGCACAGTGCTGCGTGATATCTGCTCGTTGCGGGATGAGGGCTTTGTTATCCGTTCTGAACCTGGCCCTGGGGGCGGCCTGCAACTTGATCCGCAATCGGTTCAAACGACAGCTCGGCTCTCGGTCGCTGAGATTTTTGCGCTGCTTATTAGCGTTGCATCCGTGCGTGCAGCAGGGAGTTTGCCCTTTTCGGATCTTGCGGATGCCGGGCTGGCAAAAATAGAGAAGGCTTTACCCGTTGATAAGGTGCGTGACTTACGCAGGTTTATGGATTGCCTGTACATCGGTAAGCTTTCACCGGAGGTAGACGTATCTAATGTGGGAGAGATGTCGCCCTTACTACTGCCTACATTTGAAACGGCTTTCCTTCAGCGACTATACCTGAGCTTCCAATATCGTGATGCGAAAGGAGCAGTAACTAGCCGGGTTGTTGAACCGCAAGCTATGTTGATCTTACCACCCTTATGGTATCTGGTAGCTTGGGACCCTGCTCGCAATGATTTTCGTCATTTTCGAATGGATCGGATTAGTCAACCGGAATACCTTCAGGACAAGAAATTTCGAAGACGACATATAGTCTTCGAAGATGGCGTATCTCCAATTCGTGATAGTCCCAAAGTTTCAAGATGATTGGGTTCTTGACGGCAAGTATGATCGCTCTAGCGAAAGGCCAATAATTGGTGGCAGTGTAACCCCTTAGCTTACTCGACTCTGCCCCCAATAATTGGTCCAGGTTTTCCGCTCACAGATTTTACTTGCCTATCTTCTGTTCCCTCTGGATACGGTTATAAATTTCTTCGCGGTGAACTGCTAAAGATTTGGGGGCTTTTATTCCTACTTGTACTTGATTGCCTTTAACGTTCAATACAGTGATTGAGACATTAGCCCCAATTCTGAGGTTTTGGCCAATTCGGCGAGTCAAAATCAACATATGTTATTCCCTAATGATACTCAAACCATGGATAGCCTTTCCGCAATGGGAAAGCTTAGAAAGAAAGTTGAAGAGTGAATGCGGGGTGGGGCACGGGAACGGTAGGCATAAAAGTAGAAAAGACGGACACAACGCTGCCAGAACCTGAGTAATTGCCTCAAGTTACTGAATGTGCTCCACTTTATTGAAGACGAGCGGGTTTCTAGCGTATCATCCATACAGCCATCTTGATAGTGAGTGTATCAATTTGGTTAGCTGGCCCCTGGTGTTGGTAGCACCTTGGGTCAGCGACTTTTACTTACTTTTATGTCACGCTACCGTTCTCCTTTGAGGGAATAGGCAATTTATAAAGTTCTTCAGTATTTTGAATTCGACTTTTTCACAAATAACACTGCTTAGCAGCGAACAAAATATCGAGAAATATTCACTTACCTTACGCAGTTTTGTTACTGAAAACAATCTGAATAAATTCCAATAAGATCATTTCGGCGCCTATATTTTCGGCTGTATTTGCGGTTTTAAAATATGTTAACTGCTATTAGAGTTTAATATTGTTGGGCCATAGTTGGTCGAGATTGAATTAATCAAAATACCTTGAATCACTGGTATAAATCGTAAACTTCTATTTTAATTTCTGTAAACAAGTAGGTGCTTTATTTCAAGAGTGGTTTTTAATTTTCTGTTTTATTTGTGGGGCTCTAATCGCAGTAATTATGATCGCGAATTAAGATTTAAGAAATGGCATAAATTGAAGTAATCTCACTCTTCGTTAGGTTACAGTGCGGCAGGGTGTGGAGTAGGTGCTTCAGCTGTTGAGTTAAAAGTTGTAATCTAGACAGTATTGAAACTTATCAATATTTAAAATATAGACGGTATGAGTACACAAGATATAGAAAGCCGGCTTCTGGGCATCAAACAACAACTTAAACGGCTGAGTGGTTTGGATAAGGATTGTTCTCTCTTTGGTGCAGAGCGCTGGAACTATAACTTCCGTCGGTTTTCGGAGGAAGAAGTTAACGGTATCGAGAAGAAATACAACATTTCTTTACCGCAGGAGTTTCGGGCCTTTCTTCTTGAGATTGGTTTTGGGGCTGGGCATTCTTATGGTGCTAACGTAGAAGGTCTTCCGCACTACTACCAGGATGACGAAGATGAATATCCGATGTCAGAAGGCACCATTGATATTGCAGAAATAGGCTGTGGTATTGAATTTATGTTAGTTATTAACGGTGCTCATAGGGGAGAAGTATGGGTTACTCAGAGTTACCGTGAGCCACAGCCTTGGTCTAGTAGCTATCTTAACTGGTATGAAGACTGGCTGGCTAAAAGCCTAGAGAGCTTAGAGGTACCGCAAAACCCTCCTAAAGGCTGACTACCCAAGTATTCCCCAAATACTCCTGGTAGCTAGCAGGATACACATTGTTCTACGACAACCCCTCTGCTTCTCCCTTGCATTGAGTTGAGCGGTGTAGCCTATGTACTACTCACCGGTGTTCCCTCACCTTAAGCCTTGTTAATCATTTTTTAATCAAAAAATAGATCACTGATCATTTCTTATACAGTCTATGGCTTGTCCCAGCACTTATACGACTGGGTTGCCAATACACAGGAAGTGTATATCTGCGGCTATGGCGTAAACGGTGATTACCCTCGTACCAAACTCCTTGATAACACTGGTAATTTCGCGTGCAGAAGGGCGATATGGGCGGAGTGGGCTCTGGACTGGCGGCAATAGTGACTTGACAGTTCCTGAACCTCTTACCGTATACTGTATGCATGTACAGTATATTGAGTGGAGGTAGCAATGGGAGCCAGAAGTATCACTATTGACGGGGAGCCGATCCGGATCTGCCGTTACCGATCGGGTTATAACAACCGGCCAATGTACGCTATCTGTATCCTTAACTATACAAAATACGTACGCAGCTTTTCGGTATCAGTAGAGATGAATCTACGCGAGGAGTTAGAGCTGACCCTGGCGCAAATGCGAGGAGTTGAGCGAAGTATAAATTGGATGGAAGTATCAGCTTAGGAGTGTAAGGGCTTAAGCTGTTTTTATGGATAAGGAGAAAATTATGGGAAGAAAAATCAATCGGTTCGCAATTTTTGCAGAGCGGGTTCATTTAATGAATGGTGGTGCAAAAAGCTTTAGGGATTCTGCACCCACAGAGGAATCCGCAAAGGAACTGGCAGAAGAAATTGCTAAATCTGAAAAAGCGCTGTTTTATTCCTGGTTACAAATTCTCGATATAATGACCGGAAGTTATACAGAATACTCAATCAAGAGGGGTGGGGTATTGGAAGAAAGGGAGTGTCCCGAGTAATAGGAGCCTGGTAACTAAGGTAGACTTAATGAAGGAAGACAGAGGGTAGAAAAAGTAAGTAATAGTTACATGTATAGCGTGAGTAATTTAAAGTTCATGTTAAGGCAGGTTGTGGTTTGATAATCTACCGAGTGACCAGAGCTATTTACAGGGGTAAAGTTGAATGGCTCTGGCTACGGCACAGTTAGAAAAACTCCAATCTGAAATTGATTAAAATCAATTTCTGAAAAATATCATTAAAATAAAGCCCCTTTGTACATAATCAGGCTCAGTAGTGGTAGAGTCTAGTTCTAACAGAAATAGAACGCTGGCGGTCAGTACCTAACTTATCCATCTACTCAATTTACGAATGAACCGATGGTTATTAGCAACTAACTGGATGGTAAGCACACATAGTTAACTTCACTCTCGACTTTCTTAGCCCAGGAAGTTTCAATCCATTAGTTTTCTTAAGCAGAAAAGGCATGACAGCGATAAAGTTGTGCCGTTGGCAGTATTTATAGGGAGCCTCAAAATGGCAAATCGTTCTTATCTTTATAGCCTTAGTAATCAACCTAAATCCTATTCAGACCGCCCCGAGACTATCTCAGGCTTATCTGAATGGCCATATAGTATTCCCTTCACCTACCGTGTACTAATGTCCGGGAATCCCAATCTGTGCGCGTCATTGGTCTCGGATGGCTTTGAGGACGATTCACCTGATGATAAAACTCAACTTTATGCTATTAGTAGTGACTTTGAGGCAGGATTTGAGCGGTTAAAGAAATTTGTTGAAGTTCTGCGAGTTATTAGCAAAGAAATTACGGATCTGCCGGATTCAATGCTAAATGAAACGTTAGAATTCCTTCAAGAGCATAAGGATAGGCATCTACTGCTTGAGACTATCGAGCTCGACTGTATGGATGACTCTGAAGAGTCAGTCCTGCGTGGCTACGTTGAATCTGAAATTATCGCTTGCCGTGAAGCTGGAGCAGCTATTGATGCACTTCCTGAAGACCCAAAGGTATCGGCTGATATTGTAAAGAGAGCAGCAGAAAACAATTCAGAATCTGCTTTAAGTCCATTTTATGGGCTCCAGTTCAATGATAAATTTGACAACGTTGAGAGTGAGCCTCCGGTGGGTTTGTATTGGAGTGATATCCTTTATTACGATTTAGAGAGCAAAAAGGAATTTGAAGAGTCTCTTGAATAATTGAATTAAAGTTTTTTAGTTTTTAAGTTGGTATTGAGCTAACCTGAAAGGTCATTGCATGTGTATTTATGTGTCTTATCAGCTTGGTATAGCATTACTATCGATAGTGAATGGGAGCATGCAGCCTGGGTTATATGTGTAATGTTGCAAGGCCGTAATTTTAGTGGTGTTTCGGGAAGTTAATATGACTAATAAAATATATTTATATTTTTGATTTAACTCACTGGTGGTAACACTCATATTTTTTGGGGGTCTGTACTCCTACTGTAGAGTTAATGGAAAATGTAATGGCTATATAAAATAGCCTTCTAGGAAGACTTGAGGGCTATACATAATAGTTGTTAGCCCTCAAATTAATTAACTTTTTATGTGTGCAGTATTTGGGATCAAATTTTATCAGCTTTCAAGATGAGTATTGCTTGAAGTTGCCAGTTTTTCGTGATACCAAAACAGTCCATTATCCAGATGATTTAGAGTGAATATATAGGGGGGCACCAATTGGATAACTATTAGATAGGGGTCTGGGTTTTATACGATTTTCAATAAAATCATCAATTTCTCGTAAATTTTCTTTTTTAATGACTGTGTCTTTATTCCCCACCTTACTCCATTCATACATTACGTGTTTTGCATGTTCAACCTCTTGATTTGTAATAGATAGTATTGGCCTGTCGCAAATGATTGAATCTTTGTTGAGATTTGTTTCAACTTTTTTCTTGTTTGCTGCGTCCTTTTCGGATAGATTTAAATTAAGTGTATTGATAATGTTAGTTGAAAACTTTAAAAAAGATGTTATCGGTATTCGTTTTTCGAGCTCATAAGAACAGTTGACTTCACTGGCTGAGCGTGTAACTACAAATCGAAAGCTAATAAAAAATTTATGGCCAATTGGGGTAAAGAGATTTATTGTCAAGGGAGTATTGATTAGTGGTTGGCTTTCAAAATAAAGCCAATCATTATTCCCTTGTTTAACCCATTGGCAATTTAGTGGGCCTAAATGGCTAGACCATTTTTCCTGTGTCAGATCAAAAAGGTCGTCTTTTTTTGCGCTATGAAGATCTTGTAAAGTAGAAAAATTAAATCTTCGGTAAGCTGATTGGGCCAAAATTGTTTTATTAAACAAGCTCTCATTGATTGGAAGATCTTCAATATAGTTTATATCTATTAAACAATTAATATGGCCGCAATACCCCTGAATAATCGGTAAACCCCTAAAGGCCCAGCGATTGGAGTAAATTCTTTTAGTACGTATATCCTGGCACTCTTGAGTCTCACCAGATAATCTGCTTGATGAAAGAACTTTAAATTCTTCTAAATCTTCAAGCTTTAACTCATCTGGCTCTGCTTCCCATTTGTCATTGGAGGAAAATGGATCATCAGGGGGTGGAGCAAAAAAGGAAAGTTCGCTTCCAGAGATATTCTTTATTACCTTCCTGAATTTATTTAGATTTGGTCCCTTAGGATTTTTTTCAGTGCCAAGCATCATATTGATATCTATATTCTATTTTGAGAAGGTTTTGTTAGCCAAGTTTTTTACAGGGTCGAGAGGACCTGAATGATAGCCTTCATTAAGGCTTGGCACACTAGAAATAGCTACTCCTGCAACAGCTGACATGAGTGCTTTTGCAAAAGGCACAGTAAGGCCAAATTCTGCAGCGAGTTTAACTGCCCCGCCAACAGCCCCGTAAAACTTTGAACCCTCATATATTGTAGAGATAACTTTTCCCGGCCTTTGTTCACGTGGTGTATGCTTGAATAACTCATTAATGGAGATGGCAAGATTTGCTGCACCTAAACTCTTGCCCCCAACTAGCTGACCAATTCCTAATGTAGAATTATACCACTTACTTTCTTTGGTGTTCATACCTATTTTCCGACGAGCCACATCGGCCGCATATTGGCTAGAAGTATGATCACTTAGGAATATTTTCTGTTTTCCTGCCAGATCTACCTGGCTTTGGGCTAGTAGTTTCATGGCTTGAGTAAGAATTTTTGAACCGCCACGATGACTAGTTAATTCAACTTCATAATCTCTGTCGTGTGCTTCTTTCATATGTTTGGCTAAAATTCTTGCAGCTTTCATATCTTCTTTCGTAATCGTATTGCTGCCTAGATTTTTGACACAGTTCCATCCACTTTTGATTGCACCTCCTTGAGGTGTATAAAATAAAAAGTATCCAGTTTCTTGAAGCTTTTCTTCTTGTAGTTTATTTCCTCGTGTTATATGTGAGGGGAGCATTTTTGCTGCATGATTTATGTCTTTACAATATCCATTAATTCCAATTTTAATCGGTGATGATGAGGTGCCAGACATCTTTGTATTCCCTTTCAAAGAAAAAGTCGGGTTTTCTGAAGTTCCCCACTCATTATTCTCTGAATTAAAACTTGCTTCCCAGAGTGCCGGTTTTGTAACATTTTGAGAGGTCTGTTGTGATATTTTTATATCAACAATTACTACATCTGTCTGAGGCCCTCCATAGTAGTTGATTAATTCATATTCAATTTCAAACCCTGAGGCTACGATGCATCTACGTGTGGAGCTGCCATTTTTTAGGAAAGAATTAACAGGCACGGCACCGGAGCGTAAACTGTTTACAGTATTGGTAATTGCTAATGCATGATAACCTTCGTTGCTAGGTACCGTGCTAAGTTGTTTATATCCTTCCAATAAACTATGTAGTTGATTGTTGGCCATTATTGAGCGGCCACTATTTGCCTGCCCGAATGGTTTTAGCCCCATATTTTTTGCGGACTCGATAACGTTGTTCATTGGCTAATCCTTGTCAAGGTAATAACGAATTGTATTAAGTGGCACTCTAATGTGTGTCTAATTTACCTAAAAGATACAGTAAATGTAATCTTGACGAAATTTTCATTAGTAGAATATTTTCCAATATGTGTTTCTTTTTCTAAGAAATGAAAAAATGATCTCGAATCTCGGTGCGAGTAAAAATCGTGCCAGAGTGGAATTTCAATTATTCGTATTTGTTGATTAATTTGTACCAACTAATCAGCTACCAGTTGTAATTGTCTGTAATTTGCGTGTTTGTGATTTGTGATGGTGGTCACATCCCCTTACATTCTATTCGCTATCTAGAAGGAGATGGATGTAGCGAGCTACTGCATGTAAAACTATCATTTGTTAAAGAAATTGCTTTATATCGGCTAAATAGATCTTAATAGCTAATGGAATGAATAAGTCATTGAGCTTACTTTGACAGCTAGCTTTTCTATCTAAGATGACTTTGAGGATGGAATGAGTAGGTTTCCATTACATTAGGGGGGATGAAATTAAAAGCGGTGAATTATATAGGGGCTCAGCTAAGCTGCGTGAAAAACAGAGGAGTCTTCTTGAAGATATTGTAGACCAAACCGTAGGCTTTGAAATTATTTCACCTGCAGAGGTGGACTTGCTAATAGGTTAATATAGCTCTTTTTCTATATAAAACACAATAAGGCGATGGTTTCCTATTGCAGTATATGTAACAATCTCAACTAAGAAAGTTGACATCAGATTGAAAATCTAGGTTTGATTATGTTTGCATTTTTTCTGGGCTTTATATTTATAGCGCATAAGGATGCTTTTTAGAAATGCTGGAGAAGTAATGGCAATAGTGGTCGATATTTAGATTTTCTTTCTAAGAAAGGTCTGTGACTTACTCTTGCTGATCATCATTAATTGAGTCAATAATTCGCCAGTTAAATAGAGAAAAGCATCTCTTTCTCTCAAGTATTACTCAACTCTAGTGACTATAGAGCTATCCTAGTATGATTTCGCATAGTTAAAATTATCATGTATTTTAAGCTTTATTTTAAATAGACTGCATCTTATTTGTATCTAGTACAGCTTTGGAGGAAAACTCTTTATATAAAGGGGCTATCCAGTTGTCTACGGTATTGGTGTGATGGGTAATAAACCCATGATAAAGCCACTCAACTCAATTAAGAACTTTCAGGCGACTTTAGCAAAGATCGACAATTTCCTTTTTTTGTGAATTTGCTCCAAGATTTTTTTTGGTTGACAAAGAATTCCCTCAGAATGCTATTTTTTTCACATTTGTTAAGTACCTAGCAACGTGAACGCTACCTTATTTACTCTAAATACGTGAACTATATATGATCAGGTGCAAGATCTGCCTGCATGGGTTTTTGTAGGCTAAAAGCAGTATTCATTGAGGTAATAATTATGTTTACACGGAGGAAGTCTTACAGCTTTCTACTGGTTATAGCTTTTATGGGCTACTTTGTTTCTCCTCCTGCGTGGTCTCATGTACGCTGGTTTGTACAAAACGATGGTAATACAGTTGAGTTTGAGTGGAATTGGATATATGCGTTAGTTCTTTTGGGGGGCTTTTTATACTGTATGGTGAATAGATCCTTACAGTCGCTTGAAGCAGTAGCTGTTTACAGAGTATCTAATAAATTTCCCAACCTCTGGTCCGACATTGGCCGCCAAAAAATTTGGCATATCACGCCTGCCTTGATTGGGTTGACCTTTGTTTTTAATTATTTTTCGGGTGTATTACTGGCCCCAAACCTGGAATTCTCTGCCACGCAAAGTCTTGTTAATGAGTTTCAGCTGGTAATTGGTATTGTGTTAATTTTAGATGTCAGCCTAAGAAGCTCCGGGTATCTAATCTTCGCGCTTTTGCTCTCAATAATGGCTACTTACCCATTCTCAATCTGGATTGATTACGGCTTTGAATTTTTAGGGCTTTCACTAGCATTTATATTGTATCAAAAGCCAGATCTTGGATTGCTTGCTTTACGTTGTGGGCTAGGCCTTCAGCTAATGACTCTGGCAGTTCACAATAAGTGGCTCAATCCTCACTTGGGTCTTGAATTTCTGCAGCATTATCATTGGAACTTCATGTCTAACCTGGGGTGGCACTCCTTCTCCGATTTGACCTTCGTTTTTTCTGCTGGAATGGCTGAGTTTTGCTTTGGTTTGGTTATCTTGCTGGGGTGGTCAACACGGTTGGCAACTCTTACGGTATTAAGTTTTTTCATTTTGACCGCATCTATTCTCGGTATCCATGAGTTGATAGGGCATTTGCCAATACTTGGGGCTGGAATTCTACTGGTTGTATTTGGTGGAGGTTCTAGATTAAAAGATCTTAGAAGGGATGGGTTTATCTCAATTAGATCCCTAAGTGCCCACTAGGGATACGAATTAAATAACATATGGGCCTGAAAAGTTGGGTGTCCGTAGATTTGATAGGGAGCTTTAGTGTGATTTGAGCACTAGCGCCCCCCAAATCTCTGGTAGCTACCTATTTGTAGTCATTGACTAGCTGCCCATCAGATGATTCCTTGAATTGAGGGTGATCGTCATCGATTTCGTAAAAATCACACTTTTCGCCGGTGAAAATATGCCCCATAGTTTTCAACCCGGTTGGGCCATCCAGTGATCCTGCAATAATTCCAGTTGCATCGAGATTAAATGGTTCCCAGAATAGGCTTGAACCACATTGCTGGCAGAAGCCTCTGCGGGCTACTTCTGATGTTTTATACCACGCCAGCCCGTCATCTTTTGTTATTTTAATGTTGACCTTGCGAGCTTTGGTATGCGGGCCGAAACTTCCATGTAGTTTTTGACACATACTACAATGACAGTTAACTACGTTGCGTAGTGGCCCTTTAACTTCGTACCGCACAGCTCCACACAAGCAGCCACCGGAAGTGATTTTATTCTTGCTATTCATATATTGAGTCTGTAGATGCAAATCTTTATTTAAAATAAGGATCTAAATTAAGTATGCCTTTTACCATCTATAAGATTATTTGTTTAAGTTGTAAATGCTAGTCTAATTAAGTGATGTAAACATAAATATCGATAGCTTGGCTAGTTATTTATCCGCTCTTTGTCGATATAAATTATGAGGCGGTAGTGGCTTCTCACTTTATCGCCTGCCATTTTTCATACTGTTACCGTTGTACTATGCAGGCAATGGCGGATAAATCATTTATTTGCACGGTGCTGTCACACAGGGTAGTAATCCCAGCGCTCGACCGTGAAAATTTAATTTGGCAGCAATGCGACTCTGTGCGGAAAAAGGTGGACGCCAGTGCAGAATGGAGCCGGGAAACTCACGGTGATATACGGGAGAACTAATTACGCAGAATTACAAAGGCTACAGAAGTCAAAGCGAGCTGCGATAGAGAATACCGACAAGTGCGGGAACATTCCGTGGAAGAGGTGGCCGGCGTAAAAATAATTGAAGCCCTTGGAGCTTTACGTTTCTTATCTGCTGGTGGCCTGAACTTATCCGCGCTTGATAATCTAAATATTACAACAGCCAGTGATATTAATATTTCAGCGGGCCGAGATTTAAAAGAACAGATCGGAAATATTCGCGAATCAGTGGCCAAGGTTCGCCAAACCATCAAGGTGAAAGACGGCGGCAAGGTTTGGTTGGGAAATGATACAGATAATGTGCTTGGGCTTCTAAGTGATTTGATGGGAATCGTTATTGCTATGGCTGATGACCTAGCAAACCATAAGCACGAAGGTGTTTCTACAGGGGCTGGCAAAAGTGGAAAGCCCGAGAGTGCAGATACTTATTCATCTGCCAGCACAGAGACCAGTGAAATAAAAGGTAAACTAGAAAGTATCAAGCAATAGCAGGGTTAAATCCATGCTTGATAATCTTTTTATCTATTTCTATTTCATCCTCAATGAAGTTTAAAGCGTTTTTGGATTTTAGGATTATATGGTCTTTTGAATCCACCCTAAGACCTGTAGTTGCTAACACCAATCTATATTCACCTTCCCATTCTAGGTGCTTACTCTTTTGTAGGTAAGGGTCGGTGCTTCTAATTTCTGAATGAGAAAACCCATTATTATAAAATGGTTTTGCGAGTAAGTATTCTTGCTTATCGGGAATTTTTAGCCTTGCCGCATCAGCAAGTTCTATGAAAAAATCTTTAGCGCGTATTTTTAGGCAGAGGTCATAATTACAACCATTTCTGTGGTACCACTTTTCGTGGTCCTTTATTGAATAATTGAGCGCAGTACTAAAAACGTAAGCATTGACAGTTCTGTCAACTATTAAAGCACCCTTATTCGATATTAGCTGACTATCAATGTCTCTTCCTCCAATGATTGTTGTGCAATTTCCTTCGTTATAATCTCCATATTCTGCCCCTTTTTCTTCGTAAGCTTGTTTATATTCAGCTAGGGTTCCCAGCCTGAATGAGCCATTTTTTATATGTTCTCTATATGTAGTGGTAGTGCAGTATTTGTAGACATACTCAGGGCATTCATCCTTTTGTAATAACATAACCATTCTGATTTTACTCTTGTTCTATAGCTGGAGGCTACCTTGACTTAGATGTCAAATAACTCTTTTTACTTAAGGGGGTGAGGCTAGATCCAGTCAAGTTCATCTATCCCTACTTCTTTTTGCCCTGTAGCAAACCTTACAAACAAGGTGTGTCGATATCCCAATTGGTCACGGAAAGCTTCTAGTTTTGATTTGTCTTTGAAGCTTGTTTCTTTGTTTGTGGATTTTTTAACTTCTATTGCTAAAAGATTATCGGTTGTCATTCGCCTGTGAATAATAATGTCAGGTACAACCTTGTATGGCTTTACCGGCTTCCCTGGAGATATTGCGTACATCAATTTTTTAATTTTATCTCCCTCCCGATCATATTCGCAATCTACATCCCAGCCTGGGAAATGTGGGCCTAATTTTACTGCTAGTTGGTGGGATAAGGATTGTTCACTGATGTTATTCTGAAGAGCATCATGCTGTTCCTGTATGAATTGGTCTATCAGATCTTTAATATTTATATTTTCTATTTTCATAAGGTTGCAATGGTTAGTGTTTTTCTATGGGAGATAGAGAGTTTTGCCTGAAAGTGGTAGGTTACTCCCAGTTAGAACTTGTTACCTGGATATTGGAGCCGGTCATGCTTAAATAATCTCCCTTTGGTGGCGTCTTCGGAGTGACCAGATGTACATCCAGTGCCACAACTCCCTGGCGTGTTTCACTGTTCCATTCGGTGATCGAGAACTTTGCCCAAGTATTGTGATTGATTGACCGCACAAAGTGCTTACCAGTCCAATGGCACGAAACATCAAAATATTCTACAGGGGGCGATGATCGTTTTTTGGATTCCACAGTGAGTCCAGACTGAATCTCGGAGGTGGGCAATGTAATATCGCAAACGTTATTGTCATCTTTTCCTATGTAAAAGCTTACCAGTTTCCCGTGGTTTACATCATCGAACTCTGATATATGCGCCACTCTCAAATTATTTGGGTCGGCCTTTAGCGTACTAAAATCATTATTCTTTGCCTCTATTCGTGCTTTACTTTGCTTCACATCCTCCGCACATCCAACAAGTGTTACAGTACACAGCCCAACCACGGCAAACCCTCTAAAAATCCGCATAACTTAACTTCCTTTTTACTGGTCCGGTTATTTTTTTGCACATGCAAGATTAGCGCAACTCATTCCTCCCTCGCTATTTTAACCACTTAAGCTTCTAGTATTGAATAGAGGTCAAGCTTAATTGGTGCAAGGGTGTTTTGGGTAGCTTGAGAGTTAACCTTTCATATGTGGTCATTTTTTATGAAGGGTTCTACGTTGGGAATAAATAGGATCTTTCTTCTTTTAACTTTTTTTCCTGTTTTCTCGCGGTTTCAATGTCGTCACAAGCTAAGACCTTGTACTCAATATTCAATAGTTGCTCCAGTACATATTCACGTTTTTTAGCGTTTTTCCTGGTGCCGCAGCCAAAGGGTTTGGGGAGAAGGCTGGACATTCGGAAAGCGCAGTTTTTACCCGAGCCGAACAGGATAAGCTCATCTGTTTTTTTATTTCGCAATTCATAAACACCTGGCCCGAAAGGAGCGATGAGAAGGTCATTCTTACGTGGGTCAGGAAAAGGTTTCCAGCCTGTCCATTCGTTCATTGTGGCCACCTCTGTTGCTAGTGCCAAGTAGCACTTCTTTGATGATGGGGGTTGTTACAGAATTAAATCCATTTAATTTCAGCCACTCCTATTTTTTTTGCCGGATAAGTATCGACCAAATCCTATCATCTCAAAAAGAAGCTTTAAAATCTGTAACACATTGAAATCACAAGCCTGCCACATTTCAAAATTCTTCAAACTTTCCAGGGGCGACCTAAGCCAACAATTTCCCGCCAAACACCGTGATCTGTAAGGCCCCCAGGCTACCATGATCAAAAAACATACCAATAAAATGGCCGGCGATCACTCCTCCCCACGCCTGCCGATTTTTGGCGTTCTTTTAGTTGATGAAATGAGATTGGCGGCCAGGGCCTGAACTGGTGCGGGGATTGGGTGAGAACTTGATTTCACACTTTGAAGAGTTGCGAAGAGAGGTGAAAGGATATTGCGCAGCCGGAAGGTTTGCGGGGTAGCAAAGTGTCAACGTGATTTTGCGTTGACTCTTTGTTGGCGCCTTAGCGCTCAAACCAACAAACGAGACTTTGACAAAGTTGTCTGTGCAGAAATAAAAAACCCGCGAAAGCCTACGCTATCGCGGGTTTGAGAGATGGTACCAGAGGCCGGACTCGAACCGGCACGCTTTTAAGGGCGGGGGATTTTGAATCCCCTGTGTCTACCAATTTCACCACTCTGGCACTTTCGCTGCTCGACCTTGGGGTCGGTGCGAAGAGGGCGTGATTATAGCAATGCTTTCGCTTGGGTCAACCAGTGATTTCAATAACTTAGCGCATTTTCTGTCGTCCTAGTTGAGGAGCCTCTGAGAAACTCCGTAATGCCTCTGTGGGTCTTGAGGGCTGCAGATGTTAGGCGCAGCTCGCCGCGAATGGCACAGTCCTTTGCAAGAGCTGCAACGTGGCAGCTGTAGCCCTCAAGGCCCACCCTTTGGGGCTTGCAGAGCAATTCACACTCGGCGTTGCGGCTTCTTGCAAGGTCTAGACATTCCTGCAAAGCCGCGCCTTGATTGTGAACTGCTCTGCATGCCAGAGGTATCACGGAGTTTTTCAGAGGCTCCTTAACAGCTCCTAAAATTTCCTATAACCTTCGCGACCTCTCCATAGTTTCTAGATTTCCAGGATTCCATGCAGCGTCAGGACTTTGACTTTCATCTGCCCGATGAGCTGATCGCCCGCGCGCCCACCGAGGAGCGCCGTGGCAGCCGTCTTTTGTGTCTGGATGGGCCTAGCGGGGCCATTGCACATCGGCAGTTCCCAGATATTCTCGATCAGGTCCAAGCTGGTGACCTGATAGTCTTTAACGATACCCGGGTGATTCCGGCGCGTTTGTTCGCGCAGAAGGAGACCGGCGGTAAGTTGGAAATCCTGGTGGAGCGGGTGCTCAACGAGACGGATATCTGGGCCCATGTGCGCTCCAGTAAGTCGCCTAAGCCCGGTTCCACCATCGTCCTCGAGGACGGCACCCGTATAGAGGTGACAGGCCGCAAGGATGCACTGTTTGAATTGTCCTTCCCTAAAGAAGAAGGTGTGCTGGCGATTCTGGACCGCCTCGGCCATATGCCGCTGCCTCCTTATATTGATCGTGAAGACGATGCCAGCGATCGCGAGCGCTACCAAACCGTATACGGCCGCAACGCCGGTGCTGTGGCCGCGCCGACGGCGGGGCTGCACTTTGATGATGAGATGATCGGCGCATTGCGGGATAAAGGTGCCGAGGTTGTCTTCGTTACCCTGCATGTGGGCGCTGGTACTTTCCAGCCGGTGCGGGTGGACAATATTTATGAGCACCAGATGCACAGCGAAGTGCTGGATGTCTCCCAGGATGTGGTGGATGCGGTAACTGCTTGCCGCGCTCGCAATGGCAGCGTGATTGCGGTGGGTACCACCAGCGTACGCGCGCTGGAAAGTGCGGCGCGCAGTGGCCAGTTACAGGCCACGGTGGGGGAGACAGATATCTTTATTTATCCCGGTTATGAATTCCTGGTTGTGGATAAGTTGATCACCAACTTCCATCTGCCGGAATCCACCTTATTGATGCTGGTGAGTGCCTTCGCGGGGTACCAGCACACGATGGCCGCTTATAAGGCCGCAGTTGAGGAGCGCTATCGCTTCTTTAGTTACGGCGATGCCATGTTTATTACCCGCGATCCCAATGCCAAAAAAGAAGAAGTAGCACCAGCGAAAGGAGATACCCAGTGAGCCGCGAATGTTTTATGCAGTTTGAAGTGGATACCACTGATGGCAAGGCCCGTCGTGGCCGCTTGCGTTTCCCTCGCGGTGTGGTGGAAACCCCGGCGTTTATGCCAGTGGGCACTTACGGCACCGTGAAAGGCATGTTGCCGAGGGATATCGAAGGGATCGGTGCACAGATTATTCTGGGTAACACCTTCCACCTGATGCTGCGTCCGGGTACCGAAGTGGTTAAAGCCCACGGCGACCTGCACGACTTTACTCAATGGTCCGGTCCGATCCTTACCGACTCCGGCGGTTTCCAGGTGTTTAGCCTGGGTGAGCTGCGCAAGATTACGGAAGAGGGGGTTTCCTTCCGCTCGCCTATTGATGGCAGTCCGGTATTTCTGGACCCGGAAGAGTCCATGCGCGTTCAGCGGGACCTGGGTTCCGATATCGTTATGATCTTCGATGAGTGCACCCCTTATCCGGCCACCACTGACGAAGCTCGCAAATCTATGGAGTTGTCCCTGCGTTGGGCGGAGCGCTCCAAGAAGGCTCACGGCGATAGCCCGTCGGCGCTGTTCGGTATTGTGCAGGGCGGTATGTACCCGGAGTTGCGCGATGTGTCCTTGCGCGGCCTGACCGAGATTGGTTTCGATGGCTATGCCATTGGCGGCCTGTCTGTGGGTGAGCCTAAAGATGAGATGATCAAGGTCTTGGATCACCTGGCTCACAAGATGCCGGAAGATAAGCCGCGCTACCTGATGGGCGTGGGCAAGCCGGAGGATATTGTCGAGGCGGTGCGTCGCGGTGTGGATATGTTCGACTGCGTCATGCCCACTCGCAATGCGCGCAACGGCCACCTGTTTACCTTCGAAGGCGTGGTGAAAATCCGCAACGCCAGGCACCGTCACGATACGGGTCCCTTGGAGGAAGAGTGCGATTGCTATACCTGTGAGAATTTCTCCCGCGCTTACCTGCATCACCTGGATCGCTGCGGTGAAATTCTCGGTGCGCAGCTGAATACGATTCACAATTTGCGCCACTACCAGCGCTTGATGCAAAAGCTGCGCGATGCCATTGCCGCCAATGAATTGGAGGCTTATGTCGCCGAGTTCTACCGAGGTCTGGGCCGCGAGGTTCCAGCGCTAGAGGCCTGATCAGGCGTCGCTTTTACCCTGCCTGGGGTGCTGCCCGTCTCATTGCGGCACCCCTGTAATTTGTCCGTTCCCACGATCCCCGTATAATCAGCCCCCACTTTTATTGGGGGCGGTGTACCTTGCATTCTGCGTATACTGCCCGCATATCCAGGCAAATTGCTTAGGCAGATTGCCAAGATTTACCGGCCCTCGGGGTCACACTAGAACAATGAGAACAGCATGAATCGCTACCCGATCTGGAAGTACTTTCTGATTCTCGCGGTTGTGGCCTTTGGCCTGATGTACGCCGCGCCCAATCTCTATAAGCCGGACCCTGCCGTGCAGATTTCCGGGCAATCCAGTGCACTCACCATCGGCCCCGATGTCCTGGAGAATGCACAAAAAGCCCTGGATGAAGCGGGCATTGCTCACTTCGGCGGCGAAGTTGGGGACAAGTCAGTACTGATCCGCTTGAACTCCATGGAGGAGCAGTTGCCGGCTAAAGAGGCGATTCAAAAAGCGCTTGGTACCACCAACTATGTTGTCGCCCTGAACCTGGCTTCCACCACACCCCAGTGGATGAAAGATATCGGCGCTAGCCCGATGAAGCTCGGTTTGGATCTGGCGGGTGGTGTGCACTTCCTGATGGAAGTCGACACCAACACCATCGTCAAGAACAACATGGAAAGCTACGAGCAGGAAGTGAAGAGCAAACTGCGCGAAGCCAAGGCCCGTTACCGCAATGTGGAGCTGGTGGATGATCGTGAGATTATTGCCCGCTTCCGCAACGATGAGCTGCGCAGCCGGGCGATGTCCACTCTGCGGAAGGAATTCCCGCAGCTTCAGCTGCGCGAGTCCGGCAGTGGTGAAAACCTGGAGATCCGCGCAACCCTGACCGATCAGGAAATCAAGCAGCTGGAAGATTACGCAGTAACCCAGAACCTCACCACCCTGCGCAATCGGGTGAACGAGCTGGGTGTTGCTGAGCCGATCGTACAGCGCCAGGGCCGCAACCGTATCGTTGTGGAGCTGCCCGGTGTACAGGACACCGCAGAGGCCAAGCGTATTATCGGTAAGACTGCCAACCTCGAATACCGTATGGAAGCTCGCCCGGATGAGCTGGTTTCCAACAAGGAATACTTCGAGTACCGCGATGAGCGTCAGGCGCAGATGTACGGTGGTGCCTGGTTGGAGCGCCAGATTATTATCAAGGGTGACAGCGTTACTAATGCCCGCGTCGGTTACGACGAGAGCGGTTTCCCGCAGGTAAATATCACCCTTGACGCCCGTGGCGGCGAGATGATGCACCGGGCTACCTGGAAGAATGTCGGTCGCCGTATGGGCACCCTGTTTATCGAGACTCGCTTTGAGCCGGTAACTGAGATCGACGAAAACGGTAACGAAGTTACCGTGCAGAAGCGCACTGAAGAGAAGAAGATTATTAATCTGGCCACGGTACAGAGTGCCCTTGGCAAGCAGTTCCGCACCACCGGCCTGGACAGCCCGGCTGAAGCCCAGGAACTGGCCCTGCTGCTGCGTGCCGGTGCCCTGGCAGCGCCCATGTACTTTGTGGAAGAGCGTGTGATCGGCCCATCTTTGGGTGCGGATAACATCAAGGTGGGTATTCAGTCGGTGGAGTACGGCTTGTTCGCGGTACTTATCTGTATGCTGATTTCCTATCGCGTATTTGGTTTGGCTGCGAACATTGCCCTGGCAGTAAACCTGATCCTGCTGGTGGCGGTCATGTCGCTGCTGGGCGCAACCCTCACGCTGCCCGGTATCGCCGGTATCGTATTGACCGTGGGTATGGCGGTGGATGCCAACGTGCTTATCTTCTCGCGAATACGGGAGGAGCTCAGGAATGGGATGCCTCCCCAGACAGCGATCAGCGCCGGTTTTGACAATGCTTACAGCACCATTGTGGATGCGAACATCACCACCCTGATTGTGGCGGTGATTCTGTATGCCATCGGTTCCGGCCCGGTACAGGGCTTCGCGGTAACCCTGTCTATCGGTATTCTCACCTCCATGTTCAGTGCCATCATGGGTACGCGAGCAATTGTTAACTTGTTCTACGGCGGTCGCCGTGTGCAGAAGCTCAGGATTTAAGGGAGACGGTCATGAGTGAGACCAAAGTGGATAACGGCAAAATTACCGAGTACATGGGCAAGCGCGTCTACGACTTTATGCGCTGGCGCAAGATCGCCGGGATTGTCTCGGTGGTGCTGGTACTTTCCTCCATCGCCGCACTGGCAATGAACGGCCTGAAGTTTGGCCTGGACTTTACCGGTGGTACCCAGGTTGAGGTGGGCTACGAGGTAACGCCTTTTATTAGCGACGTGCGCGATCAGTTGGATGCTGCTGGCTACGATGGCGCTACAGTAGTGAATTTTGGTTCTGAAAAGGATCTGCTGATCAAGTTGCCCCCTGAGGTGACCGAGGAGGAAACCCAGATCAGCGCTACCGACCAGGAAACAACGACACCGATCGGTGACAAGGTTGTCGCTCTCCTGAGAGAGGGCAGTGAGGGCGATGTTGAACTGCGCCGTGTTGAGATGGTGGGACCGCAGGTAGGTGCTGAGCTGCGCGACGACGGCGGCCTGGGCATGATGCTGGCCCTGTTTATGGTGATGATCTACGTTGCCCTGCGCTTCCAGTACAAGTTCTCTTTCGGCGCGGTAGCGGCTCTGGGCCACGATGTGATTATTGTGCTGGGCTTCTTTGCGGTGATGGGATTGGACTTCGATTTAACCGTACTGGCGGCAGTATTGGCGGTGATCGGTTACTCCCTGAACGATACCATTGTGGTATCGGATCGTATCCGCGAGAACTTCCGCAAGGTGCGCAAGGCTGAGTCTGAGGAAATTATCAATATCTCAATCAGCCAGACCTTGGGCCGTACCTTTATGACGTCCTTCACCACCTTGCTGGTGCTGTGGGCGTTGCAGTTCTTCGGTGGCGAATTGATCCACAACTTCTCCCTGGCCTTGATCGTGGGTGTGGTTGTGGGTACTTACTCCTCTGTTTACGTAGCTGCCAACGTGCTGATGGCTTTGAATATCAACAAAGAAGACCTGATGCCGCCGGTGAAAGAGGGTGCGGAACTGGAAGAAATGCCCTGATGTGAATGAGAAGTGGCTGCGTTGACGCGGCCATATTCGAGCGGCCCCGGCCGCGCTTTGCTGCTGGTCAGCGGAGCGCCGTCGGGGTTTTTTATTGCGCGGAGGTTAGGCTCTGGGCTTTTTGCCGAGGGTGATGTGCTTGGGGCCGGAAGTGTTGGTCTGGCCGCTTACCCCTTTGGGCACCTGCTCGATCTCACCGCCACCGGCGAGGAACGCCTTTACCTGCTCCTCGATGCTTTCGCTGGTCTCGAGGGGAGCGGCTTGTTTGCGATTGGAGGAAGAGGAAGGTTTCTTGGCCACGGCGCTATCCGGTTTTTATGTGTAAGCGGGCCATATTAGCACGGCTTGCACAAAAAATCACCCAAGTGGCCAGACTCTGCACATAGCGGGTGTTTTGTCGACAGCTTTCGAATAATTTTGTCGTTTTTGGATAAATCGGGCCGCTTTGAGGCAGCCCGGAAGATAGTGCGTTATTCGGCTTCTTCTGTGGTCTCTTCGGTTTCCAGCGGCCAACCGCCCATCTCTTTCCACTTGTTCACGATGCCGCAAAACAGGGTTGCGGTTTTTTCTGCGTCGTACTCGGCGGAGTGGGCGCAGTTGTTATCAAACTCGATTCCAGCAACCTGGCAAGCTTTGGCTAATACGGTCTGGCCGTAGGCGAGGCCGGCGAGGCTAGCGGTGTCGAAGCAGGAGAACGGGTGGAATGGGTTGCGCTTGATGCCGGTGCGCTCGACGGCTGCATTGACGAAGCCCAGGTCGAAGTGGGCATTGTGGGCAACCACGATGGCGCGGGTGCAGCTGTGCTTTTTCACGGCGCTGCGAATCTTGCGGAACAGCTCGGGGATGGCGATTTCTTCCGGCCAGGCGTCGCGGTCCGGGGATTCCAGGTCGATGCCAATAAAGTCGAGAGCGGATTGCTCAACGTTGGCGCCCTCAAAAGGCTCCAGGTGGAAACTGTGGGTCTCCAGCGGGAAGAGGTTGCCGGAGTCATCCATGTCGAGGATAACCGCAGAAATTTCCAGCAGTGCATCGGTGCGGGCGTTAAAGCCGCCGGTTTCAAGGTCGATGACCACGGGCAGAAAGCCTCGGAATCGCTGGGCGAGAGAGCTTTTTGGTCCTGTGGGTTCTTCGGCGGGTGTCACGGTGGTTCCTTGTAAATCTTGTCTTCAGGCCAGCAGCATTTGGCGCTGGTGGGGCAGGGTATTGTATTCGAATTGCGGCGCCTGCTGGGAGTGCTCTTCCCGCAGGCGCTGTAATCGGGGCATTCGCCGATTACGCAAGTTGCCAGTTTAAGGTTTCACCGGCTGCGAGAGGAATCAGATTTTCACCGCCCATATCCAGTTTTTCCGGCAGGGTCCAGGGGCTCTTGACCAGGGTGATGGTGCCCTCGTTGCGCGGCAGCTCGTAGAAGTCGGGACCGAACTCACTGGCAAAGCCTTCCAGCTTGTCCAGTTTGCCCGCGCGCTCGAATACTTCGGCGTAGAGCTCAATCGCGGAGTAGGCGGTATAGCAACCGGCGCAACCACAGGAGTGTTCTTTTTTGTGGTGGGCGTGGGGGGCTGAGTCGGTGCCGAGGAAAAACTTCGGGTTACCGCTGGTGGCCGCTTCGATCAGTGCATTTTGATGGTAGCCGCGCTTGAGGATTGGCAGGCAGTAAAAATGCGGCTGGATACCACCAACCAGCATATGGTTGCGGTTGTACAGCAGGTGGTGTGCGGTAATGGTTGCGGCAACGCCTTCGCGGGCGCCTTGTACAAACTCTACTGCTTGGGCGGTGGTGATATGTTCAAACACCACTTTCAGCGTGGGGAAATCATCTACCAAGCGGGACAGGGTTTTCTCGATGAAAGCCTGCTCGCGGTCGAAGATATCGATATCGCTGGTGGTCACTTCACCGTGTACCAACAGCTTCATACCGCAGGCCTGCATCTCTTCCAGGGCTGGGTAGATGTTGGCGATATCGGTAACGCCGGAATCGGAGTTGGTGGTTGCGCCCGCTGGGTACAGTTTGGCGGCGATAACACCCGCTTCATGAGCCTTGCGAATAACGGCAGCATCGGTCTTGTCGGTGAGGTAGATCACCATCAAGGGTTCGAAGTTGGTGTCGGCGGGAACATTGGCGTTGATACGTTCCTTATAAGCCACTGCACTTTCGGCATCGGTCACAGGGGGTACCAGGTTGGGCATTACAATCACGCGGCGGAATTGTTTTGCGGCATCGGGCACGGTGCGCCCGAGAGCGGCGCCGTCGCGCAGGTGAATGTGCCAGTCGTCGGGGGCGCGAAGGGTAATTTGCTCCGTCATGGTACTCCGTAAAGCTTCTTAGCGTAGTGAGTCGTTGTGCGGCGCGAATGCTACCCGAAGCTGTACAAAATTGCGATGCACGAAAAGGTTAAAAATCAATCAATTGTGCTTACTCGCGCCTTGGCGCTAGTCGATCGCGAGCTTAGGCGCTACAATCGCGCCCCGACAAAGAGTGTGGGTATTGTTGTGCCCGCAATTTACCGATCCTGGGCATATCTCCAAGAATAACTCCCCCAGACCGACACTAGTTTCGCGTAGTGGCATTCCCCGTCTCCGCGTTTTTGTCGCGGCGGCGTATTTCCGGCAGCAGAGGACAGCAATGAGCAAAATCGAAAAGGTGGTACTGGCATACTCCGGTGGATTGGATACGTCAGTAATCGTGCGATGGTTGCAGGAGACTTACGGTTGTGAAGTGGTGACTTTCACCGCTGATATCGGCCAGGGTGAAGAGGTGGAACCGGCCCGTGCCAAGGCCGAGGCCCTCGGGGTTAAAGAGATTTATATCGACGATCTGCGCGAAGAGTATGTGCGCGATTTCGTTTTCCCGATGTTCCGCGCCAATGCGATTTATGAAGGGGAGTACCTGCTGGGTACCTCTATTGCACGCCCGCTGATCGCCAAGCGCCTGATTGAGATTGCCAACGAGACTGGCGCCGATGCCATTTCCCACGGTGCTACCGGTAAAGGTAATGACCAGGTGCGCTTCGAACTGGGCGCTTACGCGCTGAAGCCGGGCATCCAGGTAATCGCCCCCTGGCGCGAGTGGGACCTGAACTCCCGCGAAAAGCTGATGCAGTACTGCGAGCAGCACAATATTCCGGTGGACTTCTCTTCCAGCAAGAAGAAATCCCCTTACTCCATGGATGCCAACCTGCTGCACATCTCTTACGAGGGCGGCAACCTCGAAGATCCCTGGGCGGAAGCCGAAGAGGATATGTGGCGCTGGAGTGTGAGCCCCGAGGCGGCTCCGGAAGAACCCACCTACATTACTTTGGGTTTTGAGAAGGGCGATCCCGTTTCTATCGACGGTGAGCGCTTAAGCCCTGCTACTTTGCTTGAGAAGCTGAATAAGTTGGGCGGAGCCAACGGTATCGGTCGTCTGGATATCGTGGAAAACCGCTACGTGGGAATGAAGTCCCGCGGCTGCTACGAAACACCGGGCGGCACCATTTTGATGAAGGCGCACCGCGCCATTGAGTCCATTACCCTGGATCGCGAAGTTGCGCACATGAAGGATTCCCTGATGCCGCGCTACGCCGAGCTGGTTTACAACGGTTACTGGTGGTCCCCGGAGCGCAGCATGCTGCAGGCTGCGATCGATGAGTCCCAGGATGTGGTTAACGGCGAAGTTCGCCTGAAACTGTACAAAGGCAGCGTGAGTGCTGTGGGCCGTCGCTCTGCGGACAGCCTCTTCGATGAGCGTATCGCTACTTTCGAAGACGATGCTGGCGCTTACGACCAGAAGGACGCGGAGGGCTTTATCAAGCTCAACGCCCTGCGTCTGCGCATTGCCGCAGGTAAAGGAAGAAAATTGATTTAGTTGATTTAGATCAGCAATCACCGGGCAAGGATGCGCTTAAATCCTTATCCGGCCAATAGTAACCACAGTGCCTCACACATTGTGGTTACACACCTTCTGTGGTGGGCCAGTCCCGCACAGTGGAACCGAATCTTAAAAGCAACGGAAGTAAAAACATGACGACAACGGTGGCAAAGACCGGCCCTGTGCCGGACTATGACTACAATATCGTGCGCCAGTTCACCATCATGTCCGTGGTCTGGGGCATTTTTGGTATGGGCATGGGCGTATTGATCGCAGCCCAGCTAGCCTGGCCTGAACTCAACGACTTTTGGCAGCCCTTCTCGCACTTTGGGCGCTTGAGGCCCCTGCACACCAATGCGGTAATTTTCGCCTTTGGTGGTAGTGTTCTCTTTGCCACTTCTTACTATGTGGTACAGCGTACCTGTCAGGTCCGCCTTTGGGGTGGCTGGCTGATCCCCTTCACCTTCTGGGGATGGCAGGCCGTTATCGTCGCCGCGGCAATTACTCTGCCGATGGGCTTCACTTCCACCAAGGAATACGCTGAGCTCGAGTGGCCTATCGATATCCTGATTGCCCTGGTTTGGGTTGCTTACGCGCTGGTGTTCTTCGGCACCATCATGAAGCGTAAGACTTCTCACATCTACGTGGCGAACTGGTTCTTCGGTGCTTACATCGTAACTATTGCTGTTCTCCATATCGTTAATAACCTGGAGATTCCTGTTGGCCCGTTCAAGTCCTACTCTATCTATTCGGGCACTAAGGACGCAATGATCCAGTGGTGGTATGGCCACAACGCAGTAGGGTTCTTCCTGACTGCTGCCTTCCTCGGCATCATGTACTACTTCGTACCTAAGCAAGCTGGTCGTCCGGTTTATTCTTACCAGCTGTCTATCGTTCACTTCTGGGCACTGATCTCCCTGTACGTATGGGCTGGTGGTCACCACTTGCACTACTCAGCGCTGCCCGACTGGGCTCAGAGCCTGGCGATGGTTATGTCCCTGATTCTGCTGGCACCTTCCTGGGGCGGTATGATCAACGGCATCATGACCCTGTCCGGCGCATGGCATAAGCTGCGCACCGACCCGACCCTGCGCTTCCTGGTGGTATCCCTGTCCTTCTACGGTATGTCTACCTTCGAAGGTCCGATGATGTCCATCAAGACTGTAAACGCTCTGTCTCACAACACTGACTGGACCGTTGGACACGTACACTCCGGCGCTTTGGGCTGGGTTGCCATGATCTCTATCGGTGCTCTGTATCACCTGGTTCCGGTTCTGTGGAAACGCCGCGAAATGTACAGCTCCAAGCTGATCAACGCGCACTTCTGGCTGGCCACTGTAGGTACTGTTCTGTATATCGCCGCTATGTGGGTTAACGGTATTACCCAGGGTTTGATGTGGCGTGCATTTAACGCCGACGGCACCCTGACTTACAGCTTCGTAGAGAGTGTTGTAGCCAGCCATCCGGGCTATGTAGTTCGCTGGTTGGGCGGCGCCATGTTCCTGGTGGGTATGCTGCTGATGGCTTACAACGTTTACCGCACGATTACCGAGAAGGTAAACGATGCCGAAGCCGATAACACCGTTCGAGCAGTGCCTGCGGCATAGGAGTTTAGATCGTGAAGAATCATGACCTCGTAGAAAAAAACATCGGCTGGATGATCTTTTTCACCATTATCGCCATCAGTTTCGGCGCCCTGGTTGAGATCGTTCCGCAGTTCTTTACCAAGGATAACTACACGCCGCTGCCGGGGCAGAAGCCGCTGACAGCAATGGAGCTGGAAGGTCGCGATATCTACATTCGCGAAGGCTGCCACGTTTGCCACACTCAGATGATTCGTCCTCTGCGTGCGGAAGTTGAGCGTTACGGCCACTACTCCATGGCTCAGGAATCCATTTACGAGCACCCCTTCCTGTGGGGCTCCAAGCGTACCGGTCCAGACCTGGCGCGCGTAGGTGGACGCTACTCTGATGAATGGCAGCGCGCGCACTTGTACAACCCGCGTAGCGTTGTGCCTGAGTCAATCATGCCTGCTTACCCCTGGTTGTTCGACAATGTGGTAACTGGCGAATACACCGCACGTAAGATGGAAGCGCTGCGCTTCGTCGGTGTGCCCTACACCGATGACGACATCGCCAACGCCGCTGAGCCTTTCAAAGGTGGCAAGGTCAAGGAAATTGACGCGCTGGTCGCTTACTTGCAACAGCTGGGTACCCTGGTTACCCAAAAACGCTAATAGCGAGGAAGGAAACTCGTGACTATTGAAACTTTGCGGGAAATCGGTCTGGTTCTGGGCTCTGTGGCTTTTCTGGCTATCTGCTGGTGGGCCTTCTCTCCGAAGCGCAAGAAGCGCTTCGAAGAAGATGCCAATTTGCCATTTGCCGATGAAGAGCGACAAGCCGACAAGGACAAGTCGGCCGCTCAGCAGGACGAATCCAATTCCGGGGATAAACCCGGAGCCAATCGAAAACAGGGGCAGGATAAGTAATGAGTACATTCTGGAGTGTGTGGGTAATTGTGCTCACCCTCGCCAATCTGGCGTTGATTACCTGGGTGCTGTTCGCCAACCGAAAGGTGGCAGTGGATGACCAGGCTGAACCGGAAAACAAAACCACGGGCCACGTTTACGATGGCATCGAGGAATACGACAACCCGCTGCCCAAGTGGTGGTTCATGTTGTTCGTCGCCACCCTGGTGTTCTCTGCGGGATATCTGGTGGTTTACCCGGGTCTGGGTAACTTCAAAGGTGTCGGCAACTGGACTTCTGTCGGTGCATTGGAAGCTTCCCAGGCTAAGGCTCAGGAGAGATTCCACGAGACCTTCGGTAAGTACGAAAATATGCCGATCGAGCAGATTGCTCAGAGCCCTGAAGCTCTCAAGATGGGTTCCCGGATCTTCGCTAACAACTGTGCGGTATGTCACGGTGCAGATGCCGGCGGTAACTTCGGCTTCCCGAACCTGACTGATAACGCCTGGCTGTACGGCGGCACTCCGGAAAAAATCCTGGAAACCCTGTACAACGGTCGTCAGGGCATGATGCCTCCTCAGGGTCCGGTGATCGGTGAAGAAGGTGTTAGAAATGCGACAGAGTATGTTCTCTCCCTGAACGGCCTGGAGCATGACACCGCCATGGCCGCCGAAGGTCAGAAGGTATTCAACACCGTGTGTATGGCTTGTCACGGTATGGATGCCAAAGGCAACCAAATGCTGGGTGCGCCGAACCTGACCGACGACATCTGGCTGTACGGTAGCAATCGCGAACAGATCCAACACACTATTCGCGGTGGTCGTACAAATATGATGCCCGCGCAAAAAGATAAACTGCGTGAAGACAAAATCCGCCTCGTAGCGGCCTATGTCTACAGCCTGTCGCAGCAGGAAGAAGAAAAGCAGTAATTAACTATTGAGGCCCGGCATTTGCTGGGCCTTGTTTTATCAAGGGACTCCGGGCGCTGCAGGGACGGAGAAAAAAGCCTCAACATAAGGGGCTACCTGGCCCACGTACAAGATGTGCCCGTGCGAGAGTGAGGTTTGTGTGAGTGATTTAATTCCAACCCGTGAGGAACAGGAAGGTGATGGCGAAGTTCGCTATCGCATGCTGTATGAGTCGGAAGACAAAGTCTACATCCGACATATCAAGGGTGTTTTCACCCGTGTTCGCAAATATACCGGCCTGCCTTTGCTGCTGGCTTTCTTCTTCCTACCCTGGATCAATATCGACGGGCGCCAGTCGGTCTTCTTTGATCTCCCCACCCGCCAATTCCATATTTTCTGGACTACTTTCGGCCCCCAGGACGGCTTCCTTCTAGGTTGGCTGCTGATCATTGCCGCCTTCGCGCTGTTTGCGGTCACCACTTTACTGGGCAGGGTGTGGTGTGGCTTCACCTGTCCGCAGACCGTCTGGACCATGATGTTTATCTGGGCAGAAAGGGTTTGTGAAGGCGATCGCAACAAGCGAATGAAGCTCGACAAGGCCCCCTGGAACCTGGAAAAGGTTCTGCGCAAGGGTGGCACACATACCATCTGGCTGTTGATCTCGCTGGCAACTGCACTGGCCTTTGTGGGTTATTTCTACGGTGTGCGCGAGCTGGTCGTGGATCTGGCGACGTTTAACGCGCACCCGCAGGGTGTTTTCTGGGTCGCTTTCTTCACTTTTGCCACCTATATGAACGCCGGCTTCCTGCGTGAGCAGGTGTGTAAATACATGTGCCCCTATGCCCGTTTCCAGTCGGTGATGTACGACGAGGATACGCTGGCGGTTTACTACGATGCCAAGCGGGGTGAGACCCGTGGTCCGCGCAAGAAGAGCGTGGATTACAAGGCGGAAGGTATGGGCGACTGTATCGACTGCTACTGGTGTGTTCAGGTGTGTCCGGTGGATATTGATATCCGCGACGGCATGCAGTACGAATGTATCAACTGTGGCCTCTGTGTCGATGCGTGTAACAGCGTGATGGACAAGATGGGCTATGAGCAGGGCTTGATTCGCTTCACCTCTGAGGACGAATTGCAGGGTGGAAAGACCCGCTTCCTGCGCCCGCGCCTATTTGGCTACGCGTTGATATTGGTTGCGATGACCGGCCTGTTTGCACAGCAAGTGATGACTCGAAGCCCAATCGAGGCAGAAATCACTCGCGACCGCGGTGCTCGTATGTTCCGTGAGTCCCAGGGGCAGGTGCAAAACGTCTACACGGTAAAAATCAACAATATGGACCAGGCTCCCCACGAATTCACCATCAAGGTGGAAGGTAAGCCTGAATACGATTACTCCATTCGCAAGCCGAAGACGATTTACCTGGTGCCTGGAGAGATGTTCTCCGTCCCCATTCGGGTAAGCGTTCCCAGAGACCAGCTGAAGGATACCAAGCACGATATCGAGATTGTTGTCCAGGCAGTCGACAATCCTGAGCTGGTTGATAAGCACCGAACGGTGTTTATTGGTCCAAAGCAGTAGACGGGACGCCAATCCCGTTGCAAAGTACGGGCCCGCCCAGGCGGGCTCGACTTTTGTGCACAAACGGTAACTTTTTGGTAACGCGATGAATGAATCAACCCCAAAACCCTGGTACCGGGAACCTTGGGCGTGGATGGTACTGGCCCCACTGATTACAGTGGTGGTTGTCTCCACAATTACAGTCTCGATAGCGGTGCGCTTTGCTGACGATAAAGTCAGTGATACTTACTACAAAGACAGCCGCATGTATCACTTCAGCGCCGAGCAGGACTTGCGCGCGAAAGAGCTGGGTCTGGCCGCTTTGGTCCAGTTTCAGCCGTCTGAAAAATCGGTTTTCGTGGAGCTGAATGGCGACCTCGACTACCCCAAAGCCCTACTGCTCACATTGAGCCACCCGGTGGAGTCTGACCTCGACAAGCATATCGAGCTCTCCCAGCTCTCCGTGGGCCGCTACCAGGGCACCTTGCCTGAAGGCGTTGGGAATCGTTGGTATCTGCGCTTGATGCCGGAACTCGATCCCGATGCGCATCAGGACGCCAACTGGCGCCTGAAAGGTGAAATCAACTTCGATCTCGGCAATGCCGCGCCACTGAACGCAGTAACTCAATGACTTCGTCTTCCTCCTCCTGTTATCACTGCGGACTCCCAGTCCCTCCCGGCAGCAACCACTCGGTGGTTATCGACGGGGCCGCCCGGGATATGTGTTGTCCAGGCTGTGAGGCGGTAGCCAGCGCTATCGTTTCCGGTGGTCTGGATGGCTTTTATCGCTTCCGGGAGAAGGAGAGCGACAGGCCGGAGGAAGCTCAACCCCAGGACCGCTGGGCGGCATACGATTTGCCGGAAGTGCAGCAGCAGTTCGTCCACGATTGGGATAACGGCAACAAGATTGCCTCGTTGTTGATTAGCGGTATTACCTGTGCAGCCTGTGTGTGGCTGATAGAAAAGCACCTGGGGCAGTTGGACGGGATTGAGAAGGTCTCTGTCAACGCCAGTACCCAGCGTGCCCAGATCGGTTTTAATCCCGACAAGATCAAACCCAGTGAGCTGTTTGGCGAACTGGAACGGATTGGCTACCGGCCGGCCCCGGCCACTGCGGCCAACCAGGAAAGTGTGATCCAGAGCGAACACCGCGCCGCCCTGCGCCGCCTGGGTGTCGCCGGACTCGGCACCATGCAGGTGATGATGTTTGCCATCGCTCTGTATTTTGGTGCTGCAGCGGAAGAGGGCGTCGGCGAGTTTGAGCGCTACTTCCGCTGGGTTTCCCTGCTGGTAGCAACGCCAGTGGTTTTCTACGCCGCGCGCCCATTTTTCAGTGCCGCTTTGCGCAGTCTGCGCGCCCGACACCTGAGTATGGATGTGCCGGTATCCCTGGCGATTGGTATGGCCTATGTCGCCAGCTTTTACGCCACGGTATTCGGCACCGGTGAGGTGTACTTCGAATCTATCTCCATGTTTACCTTCTTCCTGTTGTTGGGACGAACGGTGGAGATGCGCGCCCGCCATCGGGCGGGCTTAGCCAGCGGTGGTTTGGCCCAGTTGCTGCCGATGACGGCGGCCAAATACCAAGGGGACGATATTGTCCATGTACCCGTGGCCGCATTGGTCGCTGGGGATAAAGTTTTGTTGCGCCCGGGAGACACTATCCCCGCCGATGGGGAGGTGCTGGAGGGCGTTAGTGGTGTGGATGAATCCCTGCTCAGCGGTGAATCGGCACTGCAACAGAAGTCTGCAGGCAGCCCGGTTTATGCCGGTAGTGTCAACGGCGATTCCACCCTGACTATTCGAATTACGGCAGCGGGGCAGTCGACTCGCCTGTCCGCTATTGAGCGCCTGGTAGAGCGGGCGCAGTTAGATAAACCCAACCAAGTGGCCCTGGCAGACCGGGTTGCGGGTATTTTTGTCGGTGTCGTTTTATTCGCGGCACTGGCGGCGTTTGTTGTCTGGTGGCAAATCGATCCCAGTCGCGCTTTTTGGGTGTCCCTGTCTGTTTTGGTGGTGACTTGCCCCTGCGCACTGTCGCTGGCAACCCCTGCTGCCCTGGCTTCCGCCACCTTGCGTTTACAGCAGTTGGGACTTCTTGTGGCTGGAGGCAGCCTACTGGAAACGCTGCCGCGTATCGGCCGGGTGCTATTCGACAAGACCGGTACCCTGACACGCGGTGAACCGAGAATCCTGCATATTGATTTGCTGCGGGCCAACTGGACGGAGCAGCGGGTTAAGGACGTTGCCGCTGCCCTGGAATCCCAGACCAATCACCCCCTGGCCAGAGCCTTCCGCGCCTGGCGTGGCAATCTCATCGCCAGTGATCTGAAAGTCCATACCGGAGCCGGCCTGGAAGGGCAGATCGAGGGGGACAGTTACCGGCTGGGAAAGGCGAGCTTTGTCTCCAGTGAGGATGTTTCCACGCCCGAAGGGGAGGGGCAGTGGTTGCTGCTCGGCGACTCCCTGGGCCCTATTGCCTGGATCGCGTTGGGGGATAAGTTACGGGACTCGGCAACCACCGCTGTTGAGGGTTTGACTGAGCAAGGTCTTTCAGTGGAACTGCTCAGTGGTGACCAGTCTGCGGAAGTTGAGCGGCTGGCAGGGCGAGCGGGTATCAGCAACTACTGCGCCGGAGCCTCGCCAGAGGACAAGCTCAGCCATATGAAGCAGCTGCAAAGCGATGGTGAGAAGGTGTTAATGGTGGGGGATGGCATCAATGATGTGCCAGTGCTCTCCGGTGCAGATGCCTCTGTGGCGATGATGTCTGCGGCGGATCTGGCCCAATCCCGCGCCGATGCCATTTTGCTGAACGGAGATCTGGAAGTGCTGCCCAAAGCTATAGAGCTGGCGCACAAATGCCGCCGAATTGTGCGGCAAAACCTGGCATGGGCTCTGGGTTACAACGTGATTGCCCTGCCGCTGGCATTTTGCGGTCTGGTGCCGCCCTGGGCTGCGGCAATCGGTATGTCCCTGAGTTCTCTGATCGTAGTGCTAAATGCGTTGCGTCTGTCCCGTGGACAGGAAGTCGACGAAAACCCTGTGAGCGCCGCAGCTTAATCCCGTGCTCACAGAAAGAGAGGAGGTGTAACTGATGGAAAGTCTGTATTTCCTGATTCCCATTGCGGTGATTTTGGTTGGCTTTGCGGTGAAGCTCTTTTTCTGGGCCGTGAATAACGGACAGTACGATGATCTGGAAACGGAAGGTCGTCGCATTTTGTTTGATGACGATGATGTTCAGCAGGATAAATCTGACGCGGAAAGGAAGCAGGAGAAGTAAGTGGGGGACTGGGGTTTTTTAGCGGCGGCTCTGGCTATCGGTTTTTTGGGTAGCAGTCACTGCATCGGTATGTGTGGGGGAATCTCCGGAGCGCTGGGTATGGCGACACCGGGGAAAAAGACTGCTTGGGTGCAGCTGGGCTCTTACCAATTGGGTCGCCTGGGTAGCTATGCGCTGATGGGAGCGCTCGCCGGAGCCCTCGGTGCGGCGATACTGCCGGCACTAACTCCGCTGCGATTTGCTGCCGGGATCATGTTGATCCTGATGGCGCTGTACATCGGCGGTATCTGGCAGGGATTGGCTTGGATTGAAAAAGGGGGCCGCTACCTTTGGCGCTATGTGCAGCCACTATCGGCCAAATTATTACCGGTTCGCTCTGCGGGGCAGGCATTGGCACTGGGCTCCCTGTGGGGCTGGTTGCCTTGTGGTTTGGTTTATAGCGCGCTGACGTTCGCCCTGGCCCAGGGCAGTGCCGAGAGGTCTGCCCTGGCGATGTTTGCTTTTGGTTTGGGCACCGTGCCCGCCATGCTGGCTACTGGTGCTGCGGCGGCACAGGTGCGTGGCATAGTGCGAAAGCCGGGGGTTCGCTATGGTTTCGCCGCAGCAATTTTGCTGTTTGGTATCTGGACCATTTGGGGGGCTATGGGCCACGGTGGGCATGGAGACCACGCCAACCACGGGCAGATGAGCGGGATGGAAGCTCCCGCAGAAGATACGGAAGAGCAGGGACACCATCATCACCATCACTAAGCGCAGTGATGATGGGTCCTGTGGGCGCTAGAGATCGATCCGCAGGGATAGGTCGATAGCGCGCAGGTGCTTGGTCAGGCTACCAGAAGAGATATAGTCCACTTCCAGTTCAGCTAACTGAGCGATGCGATCCCGGTCGACACTGCCGGAAAGCTCAATTTTGGCTTTGCCTTTGGCCAGTTTCAGGGCCGTTCTAGTGTCTTCATCATTGAATTCGTCGAGCATAATCACGTCCACACCTACGGCGAGCGCCTGCTCCAGCTCTTCAATATTTTCCACTTCGACTTCAATCAGGGCTTCCGGCTTGATCACTCGCGCTTGGGCGACGGCGTGTTCAATGCCTCCGGCGGCGAAGATATGGTTCTCTTTGATCAGGAAGGCGTCGTAAAGACCGATGCGGTGATTGTGGCAGCCACCGCAAAGTACGGCGTACTTCTGTGCGCTGCGCAGACCGGGAATGGTCTTGCGGGTGTCGAGAATCTTCACCTCAGTGCCTTCAGCTCGCGCGGCGAACTCCGCAGCGGTTGTGGCAGTACCGGACAAGGTTTGCAGGAAATTCAGTGCGGCCCGCTCGCCGGTGAGGATGGCGCGGGCATTGCCTTCCAGCTCAAAAATAACGGCATTGGCGCTGATACGGTCGCCGTCCTCGAAGTGCCAGGTGAGGACGAGCTCCGGGTCCAGGGCGTGGAATACAGCCTCTACCCAGGCGCGACCACTCAGAGTGCAATCTTCGCGGGTGATTACCCGGGCCCGCGCATTGCGGTCCTCTGGGATCAGCTGGGCGGTGATATCGCCACTACCAATATCTTCTTCCAGGGCCACCTGAACTGAGCGTTGCAGGTCGGCAGTGATATTGGGAATAGCCGTGTCTTGTGGTCGCATTGGGAAACCTCGAAATTAACGCCGGCGCAGTTTACCAAAACACTTGGGGTTTTGACTGCTGAACTCCGTCATTGGCAAGTAGCAGTTGGCTCTACGAATAGCTGTGACAAGTGTCTCAAATATGTCGCAGAACTGTGTAAAACAGTCCTACAACGCGAGTAGAATGACCGAAGAGTTAGGCTTGATCGCAGCCTGAATTGTTTCAGAGCAGGGCCGGTAAACGCTGTTCTCTCGCGGTCAAAACTTGAGTGAAATCAAGAACTTCGGCAGATTTTTCGCGCATGATCGCGGCGGGATTTCAACAGTTTGGGAATGTGGTTAACGGGGAACAGAGAACCCCCATTTCCGCTTGGGAGACCACTTTTCCATTCACTAATTTTTGCTTTTGGCCTCAGCGCTACAAGTCGGACGGCATTCGAAGGACCTCTTGGAAATGAGTGAATCCAGAAAGGTAGTTTCCCTCTCAGAGAAAAGTGGAGCGCGAAATATTTCTGCATCAGGTAAGCCCCCTGTTCTGCCCGCCGCAGTAACAATGCTGAAGGACAAAGCGACGGCACAGCTGCTGGAGCGGATTAAAGCGCTGTTTGGCAAGGTGGATGATTCCCTGTTTGCAATGGCCGAGCGAGCTCATGGCCAGGAGGAGCAGGATGGGCTTTTCCAGGCACTGCGCCTGCTGCGCGTTGAGCGCCGCAATATTGCCGAGCACTTTATCCAAAACGTCTCCCGCGCTTTTCAGGTCCGCCAGGAAGAAAAGACGGAAAGCAGTTTCGCCTCAGATAACCTGTCGCTGGTTCACAATGATGACCTAGAGCAGTTGGTCGCTGCCGATACCATGGTGGCCAATGCCAAGCGCGATTTCGCTGAGCCCCTTACCGAGCTGTGCATGAGGCTCGATACGCTCTACTCCGTCAAGGTGTACGACAAGAACAACCCTCTGGGGCCAGACGTAATCTGTGACGCTTTTGTAGAGGCGATTCAGGATCTGGACCTCTTTATCCGCGCTCGCCTCACGCTGCTGAAAAAGTTCGAGCAGGTGGTCATGCTGCAGCTGCGGGACTTCTATGAATTTTGTAACCAATTACTTGTAGAGCAGGGCGTACTGCCATCTCTGCGTGAGCAGCAGCGAGTAGCCAGGCAGCGCTCGGCCTACAACGGTGCTCCCCACGCCGCCAGTGCCCCCACTGGTAGTGCCGGCGGTGTAGAAGCTGGCAGCCAGCCAGTACAAGGTGGAGTCGCAGCTACGGGGCACTTCCCCCCAGGATTGGTGCCCGCAGCCGCAGGTGTTACTCCAATGCCTGCAGGGGATCTGCTTTCCCACTTGGGCGCGCTGCAAAGTGGCAGCCACTATCAAGGTGGAAGTGCGGTACAGCTTTTGAATGTGGGCGAATTGCTACAGCAGCGCTTGGTGGATTCCAACCAGGCCGCTTCGCTGGCAAAAGTCGATAGCGATGTGATCAAGCTGGTAGAGATGTTGTTTTCCTTTATCCTGGAGGACCGCAGCCTTGCCACCCAAATCAAATCACTTCTGGGCCGCCTGCAACTGCCGCTGTTGAAAGTAGCCATTGCAGACAAGTCATTTTTCAGTAAAGGCGGCCATCCTGCGCGCAAATTGCTGAACGAGTTGGCCGATGCCGCTACCGGATGGCAGGCAGGGGATAACTACGAATCCGATCCCCTGTACAAAGAGATATCCGAAATTGTTGAGCGCGTGCTTAATGAGTTTGATCGGGATATCAATATCTTTGCCGTATTACTGGAATCCCTGCGCGAATTTATCGTCCGCGAGCGCAAGCGTGCCGAGATGTTGGAGCGCCGCGTTGTCGATGAGGCGGATGGTCGGGCTAAAACCCAAGCTGCCCGCGCACGGGTTGCCGCAGTCATGGATGCCTTGGTTGCAGAGCGGGATCTGCCACAGGTGGTGCAGGATTGGTTGAACAAAGTTTGGAACAACGTGCTGTTCCTGACTTGCGTCAAAGAGGGTACAGAGAGCGACGCCTGGAACCGCGACGTGCGCACAGCGAGAGATCTCGTGTGGAGTGTGCAGGCCCCAATGCCGGATTCCCGCAAACAGTTATTGAGCTTACTGCCTGTTTTGCAGGAGAGATTGCGCGAGGGAATTGAGGCGCTTTCCTATAACGCTTTCGAAGCGCGTACCCTTTTCACCGGCCTCAAAGAAGTTTATCGCGAGCGCTTTGCCCTGGCCCAGCAATTGGCTGAGCAGCGTGAACGTGAAGTGGCAGAGCAGGTTGCCCGCGAAGTGCGCGCAGCGAAATCTGCTGAGCCTGCGCCTGTTGTCCCTGTTGTGGAGCAGGAAACTGCGGCTGATGCCGGACCCGCTGATGTTACTGAAGCTACGGTTGATGAAGCTGCAGTGACTGAAGCGGTTATTGCAGAAGCCGCGGTTAGCCAGGAAGTGATTTCAGACACTGCCGAAGATCAACTTCCAGATGAGCCAGCTGAAGTTACTGTTGAAGCTGTCCAAGCCGAACCCCAGGAAGTGGCCGTGCCGCAGATGGAAGAGCTTGAGCAGGCAGTTGCTGAAGCAGAGGTGGCTGCACCGGAGCAGGATGGACTGGCCCCCCTTGACGAAGATGATCCCCACTGGCAGATGACCTTCCGCTTGGCACAGGGCAGTTGGTTCGAGTTGAAGCGCTCTGAGGACGAGCAGTTCCGTTGTCGTCTGGCGGCGGTAATTCGCGATATCGACCAGTTTATCTTCGTTAATCGCAATGGCGCCAAAGTCGCTGAATTCGCCCGACTAGAATTGGCCCATGCGCTGCGTTCGGCACAACTGTTGCCGCTGGATGACGGCATGTTGTTTGAGCGGGCGCTGCAGTCCGTAATTGGCAATGTGCGCAAGAAGCGCAGTGAGCAGCGCTAATTTTCAGGAATTTAACGAGCGGACGTTGAGTATTTAGCAGGGATACTCAGTGGCCAGTGGTTTTCCGCAAGTTATGTCGCGATACTGCTCCGATCAGATTGGCATATCGATCAACGCTTCCATAGAATGGTAACTGCTGAAGCCCCGGGCGATACCGGGGCTATCAATAGGTTGCAGCGGAGATCGCAGATTGAAATATCAAGTGGAGTCTGGCTGGTTGGCGGGCGCGCGCCGGGTTCCGAGTCCTCATTGCAATAGCCGCCCGGAAGACTGTGCGGTGGATCTATTGGTGATTCACAGCATCAGCTTGCCGCCCGGACAGTATGGCGGTCCCTACATTGATGCCTTTTTTCTGGGGCAGTTGGATATCGATGCGCACCCCTATTTTGCCGATATTGCTGCGTTACAGGTGTCTGCGCATATTTTGATCGACCGCGATGGCCTGGTAACCCAATACGTGCCCCTTGATCGGCGTGCCTGGCACGCGGGCAAGTCCGAGTTTAAAGGTCGCACTAACTGCAATGATTTTTCCATTGGTATTGAGCTGGAAGGTTTGGATACCGATATTTACACAGACTCCCAATATCACGCACTTGCCGAGGTGAGTGCTGCGATTATGCAAGCTTATCCCGCTATTGATATCGATAGAATTGCCAGTCATTCGGATATTGCTCCCGGAAGGAAATTGGACCCGGGTCCGGGGTTTGACTGGGAGCGCTACCTCAACAAGCTGAAAGAAATCGTCTGATACCCAGTAGCGGACCATAAAAGTGGGAAGGGTTTCTGTAACAGGAGCCGCAGCACGATTTTGATAACTGAAACAGTCTCGGATTATTTATGACTCTGTTAATTGTTCTGATCACCGTTGCCCTGGTGCAAATCTGGGGCTCAGGGGCTCCGTTACATCGCGATGGTTGGTTCAGTCGCTGGGGTCAGTATTTACAGGCATTGCCCAGCATTAATGGCAATAGTGGTCTGTTGCTTGGTGTTACTATCCTGGTTCCAGTATTGATCTCTGCAATTGTGATGACGCTAGCAGAGGGCGCTGCGGGTGGTCTGGGCTACCTGCTGTTGGGGGTGCCACTGCTGCTCTATTGTCTCGGTCGCGGCAACTTCAACGATATCGTCGCAAACTACCTGCGCCACTGGTATAGCGGAGACCTGGAAGGTGCCACCAAAGCGGCAGCGCCCATTTTACGCGAGTTACACGAAGCGCCCTCCGATGACACTTGTCTGCATGAGCAGGTATTTCGCGGCGCTGCCTACTGCGCCTTTGAGAGACTCTTCGCCGTGCTGTTCTGGTTTATTTTGCTGGGTATTCCCGGGGCTGTACTCTTCCGCTTGAGTGCTTTGTACGCAGAAAATACCCGGGGCTCCTCCGAAGAGGCGACGGCGGCGCGTTGGTTGTGGTTGTTGGAATGGCTGCCGGTCCGTGTGATGGGGCTGAGCTTTGCCATTGTGGGTAACTTTGCCGGCTGTTACCGCGCCTGGCGCCGGGTGTTGATGTGTCGTGAGAGCCATACCGATCAGGTTCTCGAGGCTTACCTGGAAGGAGCTCTCGGCGGTATTGACGCCAGTGAGTGCAGTGGTGGTTCCGATCTGTCTCAGATGCAGCGCCAGAGTGGTGCGGAGATTGAAGGGCTGCAAGCGCTGCTATCCAGAACCTTGCTACTGTGGATCACTGGTTTGGCCCTTCTGGTTCTGTTTATCTAAGGAGCCTCTGAATAATCCCACAATGCCTGTACCATCGCCCCAGAGCTACTTTTGTCTGCTGGGGCGATTGTTGAATTTGTCGCCATTTTCAAAATTTTCTCTCCTTCCTATCTTGACTTATCCCCCCCTTCCTACGAAATTGCGCGCCCCAGCGGCCGGACTTCGGTGCTTTGCCATATCAATAAAGCGAAGCTAGTCATTGCCTGCGACGGCTTATACTCATTGGAGGAAGTAGGGTTTGGAAGTTTCGGTATTGGAACCGCAAATGTTGTCAGATCTGGCTAGGGCAAACGATTGGAACGCAGCCACATTAGTGGCGGGCTTGCGAACCTATTTTCGCAGCGGCAGCACCACTGAATTGAGTTGGCGGCGCAAGCAATTGTCTCAGCTGCGCAAGATGATCTCCGAGAACGAGGCACATTTTGCCCAAGCCCTTCACGATGATTTGCGCAAAGCTCCCCAGGAAAGCTACCTCACTGAAGTTTCATTTCTCTACAACGATATCGATCACACCCTGAAGTCCCTGAAGAAATGGGTGCGCCCGCGCAAGGTCCAATCGCCGATGATGACCCAGCCGGCCAAGAGCTATGTGCAACCGGAGCCGCTGGGTGTAGTGCTGATTATCGGTGCCTGGAATTATCCGCTGCAATTATTGTTATCGCCGCTGGTACCGGCGATTGCCGCCGGCAATTGTGCGGTGGTAAAGCCCTCTGAGTTATCGCCAGCAACCTCCCGGTTAATCGCAGAATTATTACCGCGTTATCTCGACAACGATGCCTTTGCGTGTGTCGAAGGTGGTGTGGCAGAAACCACGGCGCTGCTGGAGCAGCGCTGGGACCATATTATGTACACCGGCGGTGGCCGGGTCGGCAAAATCATAATGAGTGCGGCGGCTAAATACCTGACTCCGGTAACCCTGGAACTCGGCGGAAAGAGCCCTTGTATTGTTGCCGACGATGCCAACCTGGAAGTGGCTGCACGGCGAATTGCCTGGGGTAAATTTACCAACGCGGGGCAGACTTGTATCGCCCCGGATTATGTTCTCTGTAGTCGGCAGACAGCCGATCGGTTCACCCCCATGTTGCAGCGGGTGCTCTGGGAAATGTATGGGGAGCATCCGCGAGAATCTGCCGACTATGGGCGGATTATTAACAGCCAGCACACCCTTCGCCTGTCGGATTACCTGGGGGATGGAGAGGTGGTATTTGGCGGTGAAGTCGATGTGGATGACTGCTATATGGCGCCCACCATAATGCGCAACGTCAATCTCTCTGCGGGAGTTATGCAGGAGGAGATCTTTGGCCCGATACTCCCCATTATTGAACTGGATGATTTCTCCAAAGCGGAGGAGTTTGTCAATGAGCGAGAGAAGCCCCTGGCCCTGTATGTATTTACCCAGGATGAAGCATTGGCGGATCGAATTCTATCCCGTTGCAGCTCCGGCAACGCCTGTGTGAATGACTGTATGATGTTTATGCTGGCCCAGGACCTGCCTTTTGGAGGCGTCGGTGCCAGCGGTATGGGGTCCTACCATGGAGAGCATGGCTTCCGCACTTTCAGTCATTACAAGGCCGTAATGCGGCGCAGAAATATCCTCGATATCGATATACGATATGCACCCTTCAACGACAGGAAAATGAAATTCCTGCGTATGCTCAGCAAATAATTCCTTATCGACAGGCACGGTTTTTCCCTGTGCCTGCTCCGTAGAACACTGGATGTTATCGGCGGTGGATAAGCTGGATTATTCCTATGTAGTCGAAAAGGATACACAGTGTTATGCCCCTGAATCGCAACGAGATACCTGCCAGTGAGGATGTATTTAGTGCCGCACAAAATATTGCAGGTATGGTGCACGAGACCCCTCTGCTCAGCTCTCGACAACTGAACGAGCTGACGGGCGCCAATTTGTGGTTTAAGTGTGAGCACTTGCAGAAAGTGGGCGCCTTTAAAGCGCGGGGCGCGGCTAATGCGCTTTCGCTGCTCCCGGACGGGGTCGAGGAAGTTGCCACCCATTCGTCCGGTAATCACGGTGCGGCGCTCGCCTGGGCAGCAGCCCAGCGGGGATTGGCCTGCACGGTGGTGATGCCCGAAACGGCTCCCAAGACAAAACGCATGGCGGTTGAGGGGTATGGTGCCAAAGTGGTGACTTCGGGCCCCAGCCTGGCTGATCGCGAATCCACTTTGGCAAAGGTACTTGAGGAAACCGGTGCGCACGAAGTCCCGCCCTATGACGATAAGCGCATTATTGCAGGGCAGGGCACTGTAGCCATGGAAGTGCTCAAGCAGAGTCGCGAACACGGCTTTGCTCCAGACGTTATTGTGGCGCCAGTGGGAGGCGGTGGGCTTTTGTCCGGCGTGGGATTGGCTATGGCTGCGCTTGCCCCCGATATCCTGGTAATTGGTGCGGAACCCGCCGGAGCGGATGATGCCCAGCGTTCACTGCGCGGTGGCGTTCATATCACCACACAACAGCCCGATACGATCGCCGATGGTCTGCGCACAACATTGGGCGGCAAAAATTACGCCGTTATTGAGCGCACGGTGCGGGATATTGTGACAGTCAGCGAAGCTGGTATCGTCAATGCGATGCGGCTATTGTGGACGCGAACCAAACAGCTGGTAGAACCGTCGGCTGCGGTGGGTCTCGCTGCGATCATTGAGCACAGCGCGCGCTTTCGCAATAAGAATGTCGTGGTTGTTCTGACCGGCGGAAATATGGATCTGGACAAAGTGGGCCCACTGCTGTCCAGTGAAGAAAACTAAAAGGGGAACTGGGATATGAGCCATTTATTGAAAAAGGGCGGCCGGGGTTTGGCCGGGCTGCTTTGTGCTGCTGCGCTGTCACTGACTGGAACCAACGCGATTGCTGAGAAGCTGACACTGTCATCCAGCTCCTTACAAGCTGGAAAGAAAATGCCCATGACTCATGTTTATGGCAGCTGCGGCGGTGAAAACCTGTCTCCCCAATTGAGCTGGAGTGGGGCACCGGAGGGCACAAAGAGTTTTGCTATTACCGCTTACGATCCCGACGCGCCCACCGGCAGCGGTTGGTGGCACTGGGTGGTATTTAATATCCCAGTGGATACGACCAATCTGCCGGAAGGGGCCGGTGACCTGAAAAACGGCCTGATTCCAGAAGCAGTGCAGGGGCGCAATGATTATGGTAATTCCGGTTACGGTGGTGCCTGCCCGCCCAAGGGGCACGGGGATCATCGCTATCGTTTTCGTGTCTATGCCTTGAAAGTGGAATCCCTGCCGCTGGATGAAAACACTTCTCCTGCTAAAGTTGGCTTCAATATCAATGCCAATAAGTTGGCCGAAGCGGAGCTGGAAGTTTTGTGGGGCCACTGAGTAAATAAATTAATCTAATCCCGCTGCACGGTGATCGCTGTTGCGGCGGCTCAGGCTCTGGAGGCCCGCGCTTGACCAACTTACAAAAACAAATGACATGGGGGCAAGCGCTGGCCGCTTATTTGAAGCCCCGTGTACTCACCATGTTTTTCCTCGGCTTTTCCGCCGGCCTCCCATTACTGCTGGTTTTCTCTACTTTGACTGCCTGGCTGCGGGACTACGGTGTCAGCCGTACCGCCATCGGGTTTTTTGCCTGGGTGGGGATTACCTTTTCGATCAAGGTTCTTTGGGCCCCTATTGTCGATCAGCTGCGTCTGCCTTTTTTCACGGACAAATTGGGCAAACGTCGGGGCTGGATGCTGGTATCCCAAATCGGGATAGCGATTGGCCTGATAGGTATGGCCAGTGTAAATCCCCAGCTCTCCCTGATGCACGTGGCCCTGCTGGCCTTGTGGGTCGCTTTCTGTTCGGCCTCTCAAGATGTGGCGATTGATGCCTATCGAATTGAGGCCATGGATGACGACTATCAGGGCGCTATGGCTGCCAATTATGTATTTGGCTATCGGGTGGCAATGCTGATAGCCGGAGCGGGTGCCCTGTTTATTGCGGATATCTTTAGCTGGTCCGGTGCTTATCTTGCGATGGCTGGATTGATGGGCGTGGGCCTGATTACCACTCTGATTATTGCCGAGCCCGATCACAGCAAGGTAAACAAAGAAGCCGATGAGCTGCAAAGCGAGTGGGCCCAGCGGTTGTTGGGCAAGGGGGAGCATGGTCGTCTGAAGCAGTGGTTTATTCGCGCCGTGGCCTGCCCCTTTATCGAGTTTTTTCAGCGCAATGGCCGCTTTGCAATCATTCTGTTGCTATTTATCGGCATCTTCCGTTTAAGTGATATTGCGATGGGGGTGATGGCCAATCCCTTCTATTTGGATCTGGGCTTTACCAAAATGGAAATCGCTGAAATCAGCAAGCTGTTTGGCTTCTTCTGTACCATTATCGGTTCCTTTCTAGGTGGGCTGTTAGTGGTGCGATACGGTGTTGTGCGTCCGCTGATACTGGGTTCGGTTATGGTCGCCTGTACCAACCTGTTATTTGCCCAGCTCGCTGTGATCGGTCCCGATAAAGCCTGGTTGGCGCTGGTAATTAGTGCGGACAACATCAGTGGAGGAATTGCCAATGCGATACTGATCGCGTTTCTCTCCAGTCTTGCCAATAAAGCTTATACCGCCACTCAATATGCTTTGTTCAGCTCCCTGATGACCTTGCCGGGGAAATTTATCAGTGGTTTTTCCGGCATAGTGGTGGATGCTCAGGGTTATGCCTACTTCTTTATTTATGCGGCGCTTATGGGAATTCCAGCCATTGCGCTGTCCATTTATTTTTGGCGCCGCGAGCAGCGCGACTGGCCGGGAGAAGAAGTTCAGCCGGGAGCGGGCACTACCTAAGGTTTACAGGGATGCTATTTCCTCTCTAAGAGTACATCCTGAATTCAGCTCTTTTCTAAATCCCTATGTCATATCAAAACTCTTCGCCGGGCATTCTGCCCGGCTTGTGTCTATGGTGGTTGTAAAGGTGAAACCCACCCCTCCATAGACTCGCCCTTATGTTTGATTGTGTGTCTGTTGCCTGTCGGGTCGGGTATCACTGGTAGACGATGCTCAGCGAATAAAAGCGACAAACTATGGCCCACGAAACCATCCGGGAGGCGGTGTTTAATCGGCGTATGCTGATTTGTATTGGCACCGGGTTCTCTTCGGGGATGCCTCTTTTTGTATTGATACAGTTGGTGCCCGCTTGGCTGCGTACTGAAGGCGTGGATCTGGCCACTATCGGTATTTTTGCATTGCTCGGATTACCCTATACGTGGAAATTTATCTGGTCTCCATTGATGGAGCGCTACGCATTCCCGATGCTCGGCCGCCGGCGGGGCTGGATGCTGGTAATGCAGCTGTTACTGATTATTTCCATTGGCGTCCTGGGGATGTTCAGTCCCCAGTTTGATATCTGGTCAATTGCTGCAATTTGCTTTGCCGTGGCTTTTTTTAGCGCCAGCCAGGATATAGTCCTGGATGCTTTTCGACGAGAGATTCTGCCGGACCAGGAGTTGGGCCTGGGCAATTCCTTCCATGCCAACGCCTATCGTATTTCCGGCTTGATTCCGGGATCCCTCAGCTTGATCCTGTCGGATCACCTGGCCTGGGACCAGGTGTTTATGATTACTGCGGCCTTTATGTTGATTGCCGTCTTTATGACCTTGATGGTGGCTGAGCCAGACCATCCAGCAGGTCGCCCGAAATCTTTGCGCGAGGCCATAGTTTTACCCTTCGTCGAATTCTTTAATCGCAATGGCGTAAAACAGGCGGTGCTTGTACTGGCCTTTATGTTTTTGTACAAGCTTGGCGATAGCATGGCTACGGCACTGGCGACGCCCTATTACCTGGATATGGGATATTCCAATACGGATATCGGCATAGTGGCAAAGAATGCCGGTCTGTGGCCTGCGGTAATTGGCGGTTTCTTTGGCGGCTTGTTAATTGTGAAGATCGGGATTAATAAGTGCCTATGGATTTTCGGGGTAGTACAGCTGGTTTCAATTTTCGGGTTTATGATTTTGTCTGAAGTGAATGGTGAGCTGGTGGGCACACCAGATTTCAATCCTAGCCTCTGGCTATTGGCGATAGTAATTGCCTTTGAGTATCTCGGGGTGGGGTTGGGGACAGCGGTGTTTATTGCATTTATCGCCCGAACTACCAGCAAGTTGCACACCGCCACTCAATTTGCCTTGTTTACAGCATTGACCTCGCTCCCGCGCACCTTCGCCAATGCCTCCACCGGTTATTTGGTGGAGGGAATGGGGTGGACACATTTCTTTCTCCTGTGTGCCGTTCTGGCGGTGCCTGGAATGATCCTGTTATTTTGGGTCGCGCCCTGGGGGGCTGATGAGGTAGCGTAGTTTTCTGTATGCGATTGGGGCTAAGGTTTCCAGCGGTATTTGCCCATATCCACTCGCCCTTTCAGCAGTATGACCCCCTCTCTTTCCAGTCTTTCACGCTGGCGGCTGGCGCCGGGTTCCGGCAGGGAAATGCGCCCCTGGGCGTTGATCACCCGGTGCCAGGGTAGCTTGGTACCCCGGGGTAATTTACGCAGGGTCTGACCTGCAAGTCTCGCAGCGCGTGGGTAGCCGGCCATCTCAGCCAAGTCCCCGTAGGTGACAACCCGCCCTTTGGGGATCGCCGCCAAGGCTTGGCATATTCTTTCCAGGGAGTTCTGTTTTTCCATAAAAAGCTCTAAATATCGGCGAATTACGCCAACTGGGCGCAATTTTTTACTTTGTAATCTCCTGAAAATGAGATTTTTATTCGCCATTTATGGATACTTTACCAGCTCGCAAGGTCACAGTCCCCAGGGCGCGAAAGCCTCCGCTGTGACGGCGTGCCACATGATTCTAGTTATGGCATCATGGTGCGATTGTTGAGGCTGTTTGCACCGTTCATACACCTAAAAAGTCCAAGGTTTCTTAGTGGTTTTATCGACACGACTTCCCAAGCTCTTTGCTCGAACTCTCTTGTTTCTTGTGCCATTCCAGGCCCATGCCGGTGTGCTGACCCTGGAAAATGGCGATCGTATTCAGGGCGAGTTGGTGCTGGTAGAGAAGGATCAGGTCACTTGGAAGTCAGAGACTTTTGGTGAAGTTAAAGTCGACAAATCCAAAGTTGTGTCGATGGATGTCGATACCGATATCAAAATTGCCGGCAGGGATGAACCCTGTACCTTGGCTGGCCACCGCCAGGAGCGCTGGGAAGTGTACTGCGCTGAAGGGCGCGGTTGGCTGATCGACTTCCCCGGTATTGAGCGGGCAGAACCCTACAGCACATTTACCACCAGTCCGGTGTTATTCAGCGGTAATGTTACCGCCGGAGGCGTATTCGAGAGCGGAAACCGTGAGCGTGAAGACCTCGATGCCAATATTAACTTGGATATCCGCCATGGAGATTTTAACCACCTGATGGGGGCGGTTTACCAGAATCAGGAGAGTGAAGAAGACGGTGACCTGGAAAAATACCAGCTCAATTATGATCTCCGCTGGATCTTTGCTGAGAAGTGGTTTGCCGCGGCTAACAGTGAGTTGGAAAGGGAAGAGGCTCAGAACTTAGACCTGGGAACTACGCTCGGTCTCGGTATGGGTTATCTGTTTTACGATACCAGTAAAACCACTTTTTCCCTCGAAGGTGGTGTGAGTAGCCTGCACGAGAGTTTTATCGACGAAGAGTTGAGTGAAGACCAGGATGAGCGCTATGTCGCCGGTCGAATTGCACTTAACTACCGCTACAAGTTTTCCCTTGGGCCGGAAATTTATTTCGACCAGGAGACCTTACAATCCTTTGATCACAGTAACGACTACGAAGCTAACGCCAAGCTGGGTGTGCGCACACCGCTGGTTGAAGGCGTGCTGATGGAGATCGGTTACGAGTGGCAGTACGACAATACGCCCTCCCTGGAAAGTGAAAAAGAAGATACCAAAGTGACCGTTGGTGTCGGTTACGAATGGTAATTCCCCCTCGAGCCTGCATAGGGCAGGTTCGAAGGCAGTCATAAACGATAAATCTAAAAAACGAGCGACGACGAGGAGTTCAATATGCAAATCGCTGACAGTATTGTTGCGATTACCGGTGCGGGCCAGGGGTTGGGCCGAGCCATGGCCGAGTATCTGGCTGCGCGAGGCGCCCGCCTGGCCCTGATCGATGTTAATGAGGAAGGCCTGAAAGACAGCGTTGCAGCTTGTGAAAAGCTTGGTGCAGAGGCTCGCAGCTACTTGATCAATGTTGCCGATGAGGAAGCGGTGGACTCCGGCTTTGCGAAAATCGCAGCAGACTTTGGCGGACTCCAGGTTCTGGTTAATAACGCCGGCATTATGCGCGATGGCATGTTGCTCAAGTGTAAAGACGGCAAAGTGACAGATCGCATGTCCCTGGCACAGTGGCAGTCTGTGATCGATGTGAACCTTACCGGTGTATTCCTTTGTGGCCGTGCTGCAGCGGGCATTATGGCGGAAAGCGGCAAGGGTGGGGTGATGGTCAATATCTCCAGTTTGTCCCGTGCGGGCAATATGGGGCAGACCAACTACTCCGCCAGTAAAGCGGGTGTTGCAGCGATGACGGTATCCTGGGCACGCGAACTGGCGCGCTACGGCGTGCGTGTTGCCGGGATTGCCCCGGGCTTTATCGGCACCGATATGGTTGCGCAAATGCGCCCTGAGATTCTTGAGAGTCTGGTAAAACAAGTGCCCCTGCGCAGGTTGGGTGAGCAGGATGAGATCGCCTCGACAGTAGCGTTTATTCTGGAGAACGACTACGTCACCGGTCGAGTGATAGATATTGATGGCGGAGCGCGCTTGTAAGCTTCCCTCTTTCCCAGCATAAAAAGGGTGAACTGAGTTCACCCTTTTTTGATTCTGTAATTAGTTTCTGGATCTACAGCAAATAGTACTTTAACTCAAACGCGTAACACCATCGGCGCGGAACTTCGAATACATTAGCTGCCATAGCTGAAGTGTGCGCCCCCGGAATGCACCGGCGTAAGATAGTAGATAGTAGCGCCACATCCTGTAGAAGCGCTGGCCGTAGCGATCGGCAAAGCGCGGCCAGTTTTTCTCAAAGTTTTCATGCCAGGCCATCAGGGTTTTATCGTAGTAGTATCCAAAGTTGTGCAGGTCTTCGCACACTAGCAAGCGATCGGTCGCGTCGCCCAGCTGTCCTACGGAAGGTAGCTCACCACCTGGGAATATATATTTTTCTGTCCACAAGTCCGTAGATGCGGTGCGCTGGTTGTTGCCGATCGTATGTAACATCATCAACCCATCTTTGTTCAGACAGCGCGCTGCTGTTTCCATAAATGTTCGGTAGTTCTTGCGGCCGACATGCTCAAACATCCCTACGCTGGCAATGCGGTCGAAGGGTTCTTTGAGTTCTCGATAGTCCTGAAGGCGGACAGTAATTGGCAGTTCACCATAGCGCTCTGTCACATAGGCTTTTTGCTCTCGGGAAATCGTAATTCCAACACACTCCACTTGATACTTTTGCGCGGCATAGCTAACCAGACTGCCCCAGCCACAGCCAATATCCAGCAAGCGCATCCCGGGTTTCAATTCCAGCTTGCGGCAAATCAGGTCCAGCTTGGCTTCCTGGGCTTGGTCGAGGGTTTCAGCCTCTTTCCAATAGCCGCAGCTGTACGTAAGCCGATTGTCGAGCATGGCACTATAGAATTCGTTGCCCAGGTCGTAGTGTTGCTCTCCCACATTAAACGAGCGGTTCTTGCTTTGTAGATTCACCAGATAGCTGCGTGTGGCGCGCCAAAAGTAGCGCCAGTTCTTGATGCTGTGATGAATTTCAGCACTGAGTAGCCGGTGGAAGAATTGATCCAGGTCTTGGACATCCCAATCGCCGCGCATATAGGACTCACCCAGGCCCAAGCTGTGCCGGGCGATGACCTCATCAAGGGCTGCTTCCCGATGGAGTTGCAGGTCCCAGGGCCTTTCCCCGTTAATTTGAATGTCCGCTTTCGCCAATATATCGTCCACTAAGTGGCGACTGCGTCCGATGGCTGGCACTTCTATAGCATCCTGTTGCTCGCTTGCCATTCAATCCTTCCTCTCTCCAGTTACTGTGGGGTGGAATAAGGCGCCCTTGAATAATTTGCCTCCCCACTCCATTTACTACAGCATATTGAAAAAACCATGATCGTCCCGGCTCTCAGCGAAGCTGGTTAACTAGGAATTTCCGCAATGCGCCCATTATTACTTCTATTTATAGCCCTACCTGTACTCGAAATGTGGGTGTTGATTGCCGTAGGGAGTGAAATTGGCGCCCTGCCAACGATCGGCCTGGTCATTTTGACCGCAGTAGTAGGAGTGACACTGCTTCGCCGCCAGGGAATCTCTACCCTGATGCGGGCCCAGGAGAAGATGCAGGCTGGAAATATTCCCGCCAAAGAGATGGTTGAGGGGATATTCCTCGCGGTGGGTGGTGTGCTGTTGCTCACCCCGGGCTTTATCACTGATTTCTTCGGTTTTATTTGCCTGATTCCCGGGCTCAGAAACCTGTTGCTCGGTTTTATCCTTCGCCACGTCAAAGTGGTTCCCCCGCAGAATTTTAACCAGTCGCCAAATCACAAGCGTGGCGATGACATTATCGAGGGGGAGTATTCGAAAGATGAGAAGCGCCCCGGAGAGAATCAACACTCCGTTGAAGATAAGCGTCCCAAGCCTTAATTAGATCAAAAAGTGGACAAAATGCCCATCGTGAGAATTTGCTTTGCAGTTTTTTCACCTGATGGTGTTGAAATCCTTATTCCCGCCCATAGATAGGGTTCAACTGAGAATTAAGCCCCGCCTCTGAGGATCAGAGAGGGGTGAGGTTACCGGCCCAAAGGGCCAGTGCCGCCCATGTTGGAAACCATTAAAACGACTCAATGGAGAACTTATCCATGAAAATTCGTCCTTTACACGACCGCGTCGTAGTACGCCGTAAGGAAGAAGAAGCGATGTCAGCTGGCGGTATCGTGCTGCCAGGCGCTGCCAAAGAAAAGCCGAACCAAGGTGAAGTGGTAGCCGTGGGTGAGGGCAAGCAGCTGGACAATGGCGACGTTCGCGCACTGTCTGTGAAGGTAGGTGACACTGTTGTTTTCGGTCGCTATGCCGACAGCAATACCCTCAAGGTGGAAGGCGAAGAGCTGATCATCATGAGCGAAGGTGACATCTACGGCGTGTTGGAAGGCTAAGGCCAGCCTTTAACTTTACTCGCAAAAAGAATTTGAGGAATAAGAATCATGGCAGCTAAAGACGTAATTTTTGGTGACGACGCTCGTCAGAAAATGCTGAAAGGCGTAAACATCCTGGCAGACGCTGTAAAAACTACCCTGGGTCCTAAAGGCCGCAACGTAGTTCTGGACAAGTCCTTCGGCGCTCCTACCGTAACCAAAGACGGTGTTTCCGTAGCGAAAGAAATCGAGCTGAGCGACAAGTTCGAAAACATGGGCGCACAGATGGTTAAAGAAGTTGCTTCCAAAGCTTCTGACACCGCTGGTGACGGCACCACCACCGCTACCGTTCTGGCCCAGGCTATCGTAACCGAAGGTCTGAAATCCGTAGCCGCTGGCTTCAACCCAATGGACCTGAAGCGCGGTATCGACAAAGCGGTAACCGCAGCTGTTGACCACATTGCTGGCCTGTCCACTCCTTGTGCTGACACCAAGTCTATTGCTCAGGTAGGTACTATCTCCGCTAACAGCGACGAGAGCGTTGGTACCATCATTGCTGAAGCCATGGAAAAAGTTGGCAAAGAAGGCGTTATTACTGTTGAAGAAGGTTCCGGCCTGGAAAACGAGCTGGACGTAGTAGAAGGCATGCAGTTCGACCGCGGCTACCTGTCTCCTTACTTCATCACCAACCAAGAGAACATGACTGCCGAGCTGGACAATCCGTTCATCCTGCTGGTAGACAAGAAAATCTCCAACATCCGCGACCTGCTGCCCCTGCTGGAGCAAGTAGCTAAAGCTTCCAAGCCGCTGCTGATCATCGCTGAAGACGTAGAAGGCGAAGCACTGGCAACTCTGGTTGTTAACAGCATGCGCGGCATCGTTAAAGTTGCTGCTGTTAAAGCACCTGGTTTCGGCGACCGTCGTAAAGCCATGCTGCAGGACATCGCTATCCTGACTGGTGGCACCGTGATTTCTGAAGAAGTTGGCCTGGAGCTGGAAGGTACCACTCTGGAGCACCTGGGTACTGCTAAGCGCGTAACCCTGTCCAAAGAAAACACTGTAATCGTTGACGGCGCTGGCAATGTTAAAGACATCGAAGCTCGCGTTAGCCAGATCCGTGCACAGATCGAAGAGTCCTCTTCCGACTACGACAAAGAGAAGCTGCAAGAGCGCGTAGCCAAGCTGGCTGGCGGTGTTGCGGTAATCAAAGTAGGCGCCGCTACTGAAGTGGAAATGAAAGAGAAGAAAGCCCGCGTTGAAGACGCGCTGCACGCTACCCGCGCCGCAGTAGAGGAAGGCGTAGTACCTGGCGGTGGTACCGCTCTGGTTCGCGCTACCCAGGTTATCTCTGTAACTGGCGACAACGAAGACCAGAACCACGGCATCGCAGCAGCCCTGCGCGCTATGGAAATGCCTCTGCGTCAAATCGTTTCCAACGCTGGTGACGAAGCTTCCGTAGTTGTTGACAAGATCAAGCAAGGCGAAGGCAACTTCGGTTACAACGCTGCTACTGGTGAGTACGGCGATATGCTGGAAATGGGTATCCTGGACCCAGCTAAAGTAACCCGCTCTGCTCTGCAAGCGGCAGCTTCTATCGCTGGCCTGATGATCACCACCGAAGCCATGGTTGCAGAAATTCCGGAAGACAAGCCGGCTGCTCCTGACATGAGCGGTATGGGTGGCATGGGCGGTATGGGCGGCATGATGTAAGCCGGCCTTAAGTCTACCTAAAAGCCCCGCAGTTGCGGGGCTTTTTTTTGCCTTGTGGAAAGTGGTTTACTAGGATCTGCTTTTAGTTATCAATATAGTTTTCAATTTTATCTTTCGGGGTGTAGGCGAGTGACTGGTAGCGATAGGTTCTCTAGTATCAAGACGCTCTCTGGGATAAGTGAGTTGATTGAATACCACCGCCAATTTTCTCATGGTGAATATAAGCAATTACAGCAGGGGTTGACTGCGAGAAGCATGGATGAGAAATGGAACGGCTATTTTCATGATGGGCGTTTTTATCTTTGTCGAAGTTGGACGGGTGTTTGTATTTATGAACTTGACTTGGTGGAGACTGAAAGTGGTTGCTCTGCAGAAAATACGCGGGTTAACAGGGATCCGAGTCAATATCGAGAGACTGATAATCGCTATGATGTATTGTTGTTGGATTTCTTGATTTCAAATCTGATTCTGGGAGAGCCAAAGCCCTTCCCTAGGCGCTCAACCGATGATGTTCCTGGTGAAGTTGAGCAATACTCGGTTGCTGGAGTTAGGGTTACAGGGGGAGATATAGGGAAGAAACTTTAGTGCGATGGTAGATCGATTTACTTTCAGCTGATTAATTATGACTTACAGATGGTAAGAAATAGCATGAGAGAAACAGAGAAATACTATTTCTTCTGGAAGCACCAATTTGGACAGTGGACTAAGCGAGATATTACTGATCCAGATGGCGTTAAGTTTAATTGCTGTGAACAATATATGATGTATAAGAAAGCGATATTGTTCGGTGATTTAAAGACTTCAGAGAGAATTCTTGTAGAAACTGACCCAGAGGTTCAGCAGCGATTAGGGCGAAATGTTGTCGGGTATAACTCTAGTGTTTGGAACCTTCATAAGATTGGTATTGTTTGGTACGGTAATTACTTAAAATTTACTCAGCATATTGATTTGGCAGAGCGATTAATAGATACCGGTGATAAGACGTTGGTGGAAGCATCTCCTTATGATCTTGTGTGGGGCGTTGGTTGGAGTTCTGATTCTGTTGAAATTCTAGATGAGGCGAATTGGCGAGGGCAGAATTTGTTGGGTAAAGTCCTTATGTCCGTACGTTCTTCAATCCGCTTGGTGTTAGAATTCTGAGATGGTTTTTTCAGGTTGAAATTCTTCAATTTTTGTTAAGTTAGTGGTTTTAAATATATTAAGCATTTTTTATTGCTTTGTGGTGTAGGCTTTATATGAAAAATCGTTAAGGTTGGCCGCATTGGCAAAGGAAAGGCAGCAAGTAAAGAAAGAGGGGTATAAGAATATCGGTGATTTCCATAATGGAATTTATGATTGTGATTATGTCTCTCCTTATACGAAATCCGCTAATAATATCGACGCTTCTGTTATGGTTCTTTTACAGGATTGGCTGGGGGTAGATAAGTTATCCGGGCCTATTATCCAGGATGCTGTAGATCTCGGGCATATTCCCTCGTTGCCCACGAATAAAAGACTTAAGGATCTGCTGCAGCGGCATTTTGGCTTATCCCTTAGCGATATTTACGCAACTAATGTTTTTCCACTAATTAAGTATGGGAATTTAAGTGCAGATGTCCCAGCGAAAGATATGGTCTGGGTTGCTCAGAAATTTGCAGTTCCTCAGATTGAAGTGGTGGCACCAACAATTGTTATATGCTTGGGGTTGAAAACCTTTAATGCCATACGAAAAGCAGTTGGTCTAAAATCTTGTAAAAATTTAGCGGAAGCGCTGCAATCTTCATTCGATATTGCCGGTATCAGGGTTTGCTGTCAGGCCCATACCGGAGCCTTAGGCCAAAATAGTCGAGGGCGGGATCGAGTAGAGAAGGACTGGCAGGCGATGGTGAACTCGATTGAAGTTTAAGTAGCAAACATGGAATAGGCTTAGTGAGGAAATATGGACATCTACGAAATGGTAGAGTCAGGAGATCTGCCAGTACCTGAGTGTGCGAAAACTCTGGGATTTGAGTTAATAAGCTATTCACGTGAAAAAATGGAGATCAAAGCCCGATTTTTTGCCAGTGAGTCATTCTTAAACCCTGCGGGAACAATACAGGGTGGGTTTCTATGTGCAATGCTCGACGACGTAATGGGTCCTGCACTTGTATTTTTACTGAATATTGGTCAGTTTGCTCCGACACTAGAGCTAAAGACTCAATTTGTTCGCCCAGCTAAAGTGGGGCCAGTTGAGGGTGTTGGCAGAGTTGTATCTCGAGGTGGAACTGTCTGCTTTCTGGAAGGAGAGCTTCTTCAAGAGGGGAAACTTATTGCTAGGGCGACCGCTACGGCATTAATAAAGGGACAAAATTTATAAATCCTTGATGAAGGATGTGATGTTTTCTGAGGTAAAAATGTGCTTTGAGTAATTATATTGACCATACGCTCGCAAATGTTGCTCTCTATGATCTCGGCGTCATCCATTAGACCAAATACATCACAACGGCCAGTGATGTTGGTTTTAAAGGTGGTGCCGCGAAGGCGTGCCAAGGCATCATGTAAGTTTGCGTAGGATTTGCCCCCGTGTTGCCCGGAAAAAGTCATAGGCCGCAGTCTGCACACGGCGCGAAACTTCGCGGCCTCAGTTCATCCCCTCCACCACTTGGCCAATGCAATACATAAGAACGTCTTTGTCGTGCATGGTAGCGCGGCTGTCAGCGCTCGGCGTTACCTCTATCCAGTTATCGCCATTTTTATATACCCACTTGCGTGTGTCCCGGCGCTTGGATAGAGAGGATATAGGGTGCTCCATTGTCAGCATGTCACCCTTGGGCGCCACGTCGAGAATGCCGGCGATAAATAGCTCTAGCTGGTTCTTGTCATTGTTGGCCATGTTTAGGCTTCCGTGCTTCAAGTTCTAGAGCCTCAATACTTAGGCCCAATGCTGTCGCAACTTTCTGTTTAGGTTCGGGCCCCAAAGGACCGTTTTCCAACGCTGCTGCCACCTCACGCGGTACTTTCAGCTTGTTAGCGAATTCGGGTAACGTTATTCCCTTGTACCTCCTCCAGGCAGCTATCAGGGGTAGCCCGTTGTCGTAGTGCTCCGCTACCTCGCGTGGGTATCTGAGAAGCCAGTCTAAATCGTTCATCTTTGCTCGCTTCATTCGCTCTACGCTGTTTTATCTAGCAAGCAGGATATTCCTTTCTGTTTCACAAGGTGAAGCAGCATCGCGGCAGCCCCTTTTGGGGTTCTAGCACCACGCTCCCACTGTTGCACCAATGAAAGGCTAGTATTCAATACACGTGCGAATACAGGTTGACTAACGCCGTTATGTTCGCGAATAGCCTTTACATCCTGGGCCGAAAACTTTTCGATTTTTGGTATTGGTAGTTTGTCCATATCGGGGCGGCAGAGTTTCGTTATTTCCTCAAACTCCGCCTTATCCAACATATCGTCTTCGTGCATCCACTCTGCTGTGTTCTGCATTACTTCTAATAGTGACTTGGACATATTGTTTCTCGCTTTCTTTCGAGCGCGCCTTTGCGGTGCGCCACTCCTAGTTACATTTATCCGTATATAACGGCGCACCGTTGCAGTGCACCACGGTAGTTAAAAAATTTCGTTAATCCGTTAATCTTTCGCGGTTTCTTCCGCAGGAACCTTAATCTCAATCAAGTTCCCCTTTCTCGCTTGCTCCTCAATCACTTCGTCTGGCGCACGAATAAGACCGGCAGCCATTATTTCTAGCCCCCTTACTGCATCCTTGCTGATATTGTCATACTTCTTTTTAGAGTAGCCATAGAGGAAAAACACCCTGTCTCCCTCTTGGGATCTGAAAGCAACAACAGCCCTCGCTCCACCCCTCTTGCCTCGGCCATTCGCCTGAACTCTCTGTTTGTATATATTTTTGCCTATGTGACCGTCATGGGAGCCTTGTGCAAGTCGTGCTGCTGCTTCTCTGAGGGAATCTACGCTCATTCCCTCATCAACTGCAATTTGTGCAAAGTCCCCGGTCAAAAAAATGCGTGCCATAACCGCTAAATATCCTTATGTGTCCATTATTGTTCTTATTATGCCTTAAGTATAGCTCACTGAGTCACACCAAGGCAAAAAATATTGATTCTTTTAAGTACACCCAAACCCAAACCCAAACCCAAACTATAAAAACAGCTTGCGACCACTCAAAAGAGACAGCGTATAATGGGGCAACCCAAACGGGACTATTAGGGATAATTATATTTATTCGCGCCTACCTGCGAGCCTCGACCGAAGAGCAAAGCGCCAACCGCGCCCGCGATAGCCTAGACGCCTTTGTCGAACCTTACGGACAGCGCGTAGCCTCTTATTATGTCGAGAATCAAAGTGGCGCTATTCTGCAAAGGCCTGAACTAAACCGCCTGTTTTCCGATAGCTAACCCACTGACGCGCTGCTGGTGGAGCAAATCGACCGCCTAACCCGTTTAAGCAATAATGACTGGACTTAATTGAAAAGCCAGATACAAGCAAAAAAGTTGCGAATAGTCAGTCTTGATGTGCCCACCTCCTACCTGGCGCTGGATAGCGGGCGGGCCTCTAATTGTGACCAGTCAGTCGAGGGCGTATTGGAAGCTATAAACAATATGCTGATTGATTTAAAGGCCGCCATGGCGCGCAAGGATTATGAATCGAGACAGCACTGACAGCGGCAGGGTATGAGGCAGGCTAGCAGATAGAGAGCGACACGAACTGGTGCGCTATTTCCGTGAGGAGAAAGGGCTTAGTGTTGCGGAGACGGTCAGGGCCACCGGTTACAGTAAATCGCAAGTGTGCCGAATACAGGCCGAATATAGGAAGGAGCAAGCCGCCGAGAGCTAGGCGGCACTCTTACTCCGGGGATTTACGCGTGTGAGTGAGAGTTGGTCGTGATCTCTTGATTACTGATAGGTCTACCTTCTTGATTAAACCTTGTAAAGGTTACGCGATAACCCAGGTTGGTAATATTAGAACCAATAGCCAAAATGTAGTCCTCATCTACATCAACCGCACAAAGCTGAAGTATTTCCTGGCCAAGTTGAGTAATAAGATAAGCGTTAACCCGCAAGAGCTTATTTGCATCTCTATGTGTAATTAGTAAGCCCGTTTTGCTTGTCCTGATTCCCGTAGTGTAACTATTCGGGGTTGATGAAGGATAGCGTCTGTTAAGGTTTAAGGAGTCTACGCCACTTAGAATGCCAATCTCTTGGAGGAGGATTAATTGATCGAATTTTAGCCCTCCTTTCTCCAGGTGCTCCTTCATATCTCTGTGGATTACCCCTCCGAAAACAAATTTTGCGACGCTCTCAATAAGCTCAGCTTCTTTTTTAGACAACCCTTTTAGAAACTCTAAGGCCCTAATTGAGAAAGAGCCAGGCTGCTTAACCTCACCAGCCAATACTCGGCCCCATAGCTCTTGCAGCTGCTCAGCAGAAACCCTGCCGGCATAATCCCTCCAGCGGTGTAACCAATCCGAATCAATATCTTTATCGGAAGGCTCCTGGGTATCCCGGCTTAAAATACTCTCAGCCACCATAATGGCTTTAGTGGCATTAACTTCTTTGCGAAAGGAATCTGCAAGCTCAGCCGAGGCAACTGAGGCGGTCATTTCTTGGAGGTCTAGCGGCGGCTCTATCCGAGCAAGTGGGCCTTTTTCTTCTTTGGTGTGCTCTAGGAGTGCGGTGCTAGAGGGAAGTTGGACAGTAATATCCCCTGCCTTTATGTCTGCTACTTCTTTTTCTGCTTGAGCGAGAATCCGCATTTCGTCTGCTGTAGCTTTAGCCATGCGCCTTTTCTGCCAAGGCCCCAGTAATGCGGGAAACCCTTTATCAGCAAAGGAGTCCCACATTTTTATAAGCAGCTTTTCTCCAGGAATAATCGCATCCATATTAGTCCCTTATCACATTTCCTAATTCAATTGGCGCATGATTTCTTTGTAGATTCGGCAGTAATAGGAAAATTGTACCTGCTTGTGAGATGTCTTGGCTATACCTAAAAGCCACTTTTGTGGTCAATATGCAACTCTTGAGGTTGTAGAGGCAGGCAGTCGAGGAAAAGGTGTGTATTAATCCGCCAGTCCAGAGAAAGGCGTGTGATAAGGGAGCTTGGCGGAATCGCCCACAGCTTTGTCCCCAACTTCTGTGGATAACAGCAAGGCAGACAGAGAGGCTACAGGTGCTCCGCTGGAATTGATAATCCATGACACCCAATATATTCTTCGCCCCAATCGATAAGGATTTTCGATAGCATTTCAAGGAAGAAGGCTATGACCGGGCACCCGCAGCTTAATCAAATCAAAAACCGACGTAGTGAGCTATAGTGGTACCTTCTTTAACGTCGAAGTGAGCTACCACATTGTCTTTGGCGTGGATGGATATGTTGCCGGTCTCAAATTCTCTGATAGAAACAACAGCACCGACGCAGCCAAAGCGGTAAAAGTGAACCCGTTCGGCCTGGGGCGGCTTGTAGCCCAGTCGGCCATCAAAATGATCCTGCCCGATCTCGACAAGATATCTATCTTTGGATTCTATTTGCTAACGGATGACCTAGACACAAGACGGCGGCGCGGCTCAGAGTTTAAAAAGCGTGTATACACTGCTAAGGCCATTGATATACACAAGCACGTGAAGCACCGCCTCAAACATATATCGCGAATCGAAGTGGAAGGCGGCATGGGGTGGGCAATGAGTACAAAAGATTTTCCCAGCTACTCACAGTTTAAAGTCTTTGAAAGAGAGCTAGCCAAACAGCTGGAGGTAATACCATGCTGATTCGAATTGAAACCGGGGAGCTTATAGAAATTCCCGAAGAGCTGGGCGCACTGGTGCTTATTGATCCATTTTCTAGCAGCAGCGGCCAACCGGAATTCAGCGCAGAAGAAGTAAATGCCCTGGTTCACTCCATACTCGGCACCTACTTTGACTCCGAATTAAGCCGCGAGGAGAATATTAACAAGGTAAAAGAAATCTATGCTCAGTTTGAACCACCCAGCGCCGAGGCTTTAAGCATCGCCCGAAAATCTATTGAGGCTTACGTTAAGGAAATCGAATCGGCACAGGTAGGAATGATTGATGGCGAGCTGGTCGACCTTATGTTCATAGATAACACCAAGCAGCGCCTGGGATAAGCCAGCAAAGAGGAAGCACCGTGTCAGTTCTGGAAACTAGTTTGATAGCAGAAGCCCGGCGAGGGCTTAAATATATTCAAGAAGTCCTGGCCGGTGAATATGATGAGCTTGCGGAAAGGTACGCCGAGGCTGAGCAAGTACCCCTCCAGCAGGCGCGCCGCTTTTTAATGACCGCCCGCCTGAATGCCTTTTTACCTCTCGACAACCTAGCGGGGGACCCCGATTCTGGGTTGAGTGTCAACGCTCGCAAGCAAATGCAAGAGTATTCGCGCAAGGCTTATGCTTTAGCAGCGCTCTAAGGCCAATCCTTTTCAGGCGGTTGTGCCGCACCCCCTAGATTTCTTATATCTACACGCGTTGGTGGCTGCTAATGGGGGGAGGTCTTTAGCTTGCAATTTTTTTGGGTTCTTTACTGAACGACAAACCTAGCTTTCTAGTTTTTTGCAAAGCAGGACTTACGGATGTTGGCTATGGATGGGCTTCGAAAAAATATTTTGTGGGGCTGCATGGGTTTTTTTGTGATTACAGGTGTTGCTCTTGGTGGTTCTCCATTTTTCTTATCCTTGTTTCCAAACTCAGTAACAGATAGGGAATATTTTTTATATATAGATCTTGATGATATTAGAGAAGATACCATGATCTCCCTAGATTGGTCGTGGTATCGTTTAATTATTGTTAAGCCAAGAGATGAAGTTCTACAGCAACTTGATATTTTAGTTGAACCTGAAAAATATGGAAAGCAGCCACCTAAAGCTCAGGACCGACTAGATCATGAAATAAAAGTGTTTATGCTTCAAGTGAACTCTGAGGATGGTGTACCTAGGCTAGCCGAGCGTGATTACTATCGCTCGATAATCCCATGTTCTGAATTTACGTATTTGTCAGAGGGTGTTTCTATTGAGGGGCAGGACTTGGCTGGGGCGCTACAGTGTGTTGAGAGTGAGTGGGAGAGTTGGGAGGAGTATATGATCTTTGACCTCAATGGTAGGAGTCAATCCTGGTACATTGCTGACCTAGATGTTCCCAGCTACTCCGTCGAGGACAATACCTTAATTATTGGTAAGAGGAAGTAGGGGTAAAACCTTTTTCTTTTAAATAATTTGACTCTAAGACCGACACTCTACTAATCAATGATGTCACGATTGGATAGTCACTTGGCATCATCGGATTCTTAGTTGGCGCCTTCTGATCATATACTGATTTCAAGATTAACGCTTGGGAGACAGATAGATGGAAACGGCACTTATTACTGGGGCCTCTGGTGGCATCGGCCTTGAGCTGGCCAGGATACATGCATCTAAGGGTGGCAACTTGGTTCTGATTGCCCGGTCTGAAGGGAAGCTTTCAGCACTCAAACAGCAGCTGGAGAAGGAGTTTGGTATCCAGGCAATGGTTATTGCCGAAGACCTTTCTGACCCCATGTCCGCGCAGAGAATTTTTGAGCGAACCCAAAGTGAAGGTGTGGAGATTGGCACCCTAATCAACAATGCGGGTTTTGGTGGTCATGGTCTTTTCCATCAAAGGGATTTGGAAGCTGAGCAGGGTATGATGCAGGTGAATATGGTTTCCCTTACCAATCTCACCCACCTGTATTTAAAGGGGATGGTTGGCCGCAATAGTGGGCATATTCTTAATGTTTCATCTACAGCCTCTTTTATTCCCGGCCCTTTACAGGCGGTTTACTACGCAACTAAAGCCTATGTAACTTCATTTAGCCAGGCACTGGCGGAAGAGTTGAAAGGCACAGGTGTAACAGTAACGGCTTTGTGCCCCGGTGCTGTTGCAACAGGGTTTGTGGCCGCTGGTGATCTTCAGGGTGTCGATATTTGGAAAAATGCCCGTTCGGCTGAGTCTGTTGCCAGATGTGGCTATCAGGCAATGGAGCGGGGAGATCTGGTTGCTTTTAATGAGACACGGCTCAAGTTGTTTCTGAATTGGATAATGCCTTTACTGCCCCGTAAAATGGTACTGAAGTTTTCCCGTCAGACGATGGAAAAGTCTTAATTGCAGGCAGGTCCGGTAATGATCAAACGTGCAGCGAAATTCCTGGTACCTCCCAGCTGGAAGTTGATATTACACGATATGAATATCGATACAGCGCTGGCTCTTGCCTATGCCGGGTTACCTGCGGATCTGTTACAGCGGGAGGCTGTGACACTCACTCCGGTGGAATACTTCCGTTTTTGGTGTGGTATTGATCGGGCCTCTAAAGATCGGCCACTACCACTTTTACTGGCGGAGCACCTTTCGGCTGAGTCATTTGACCCTCCCATATTTGCGAGCTTGTGCAGTGCAAATCTGAATCAAGCTCTACTGCGGATACAGCAATACAAACCATTGATCGGCCCCATGGAATTGCACTTGGATATTACTGATGAGTACACCAAGCTCAATTTAGAGTGCTATGGAAGTGATGGGAATATCCCTGAAGCTTTGGGCCTGAGCGAATTAATTTTCTATATCCGCCTGGCTCGGTTGGGAAGCCGGGAGGAAATTCAACCATTGGAATTGGCACTACCGCAGCTGCCTGAAGATCAAACGCCTTATCGGGAGTTTTTTGGTTGTTCAATTAAGCAGTCAGACCGGGTGAGAATTTGTTTCTCAGCGCAAGAGGCACAAAAGCCATTTCTGACTGCCAATGCCCCTATGTGGGATTTCTTTGAAGGTAAATTGAGCCAACAGCTCAAGGATCTGGATAGCGAAGCCACAATGGGAGAGCGGGTAGGTTCAGTATTGATGGAGTTACTACCGGCCGGTGAGAGTTCTGTCGAAGCGGTGTCTGAACGCTTGGCTATCAGTAAAAGGACTTTGCAGCGGAAACTGGGGGAGGAAAATCAATCCTTCCAGACAGTATTGCAGGGAGTTAGATCAAGTTTGGCTGATCACTACCTCGCCAAATCCAGCCTTCATCTGGGGGAGATTTCTTTTATGCTGGGATTTAAAGAGCCCAATTCATTTATTCGGGCCTACCGGGGCTGGAAAGGAATGACACCATTGCAATACCGGGACTCTATTCACTGAATCGATCCCTTAGTTAAAAACCAATGTTTGCATATCACTGTAAATTTTTGTGACCAGTTTGGACTTAGAGGTTTAGTTTTAACATTTAAACAGCGATTAATTGGCTGGTCGGTCAGCAATAATTATTCCGTTGTCCGGATTCACTTCCAGAGCCCTCAATTCTTCTCCGTAGACCGCCTGGATTTTCCATCTTCCGCCCACAAATTCGATATGCGTGATGGGGTTGAACCCTAGACCATGCAGTTTCGCTTTAATAGTGGATAAGTCCAAGGCAATGACCGAAGGTTCTGCTCCGTAAAGGTCGGGGCTGTCGTAGATGGGGGCGGGTTTATTGGGGTCGAGGCCGGGGGGGATTGGGTTAGTGAGATTGCCAACCAAAGCTATGGCGGTAAGAAAAATCATCTACGGCTCCATACTGCAAACAAGCCATAGTATTAGTTTGGACTAGGGATTATCGCAGTGCCAGCGGGCTGTAGTGATTTCGATCTGACCTGAGCGCGATTATAGCAGTGGATGGCCCGGCTACAGGATGTAGCCGGGCCATAAAAATACTAGCGGGTAAGTTTTAGCATAAAGTCGATAACACGAGTTGAGAGTTTGCCATAGGGAGGCCGCAGTAATTTTAATAGATCGATTGGGCCCTGATAGAAGATGGGGCGAAGTTTAGAGAAGGTCAGAAATCCCTCGTAGCCATGGTAGTGACCCATACCGCTTTCACCAACGCCGCCAAATGGAATATCGTGCTGGCCAACGTGCAGTACACAATTGTTTACCGACACGCCCCCAGACATTACTTTGTTGATATATAAATCTTGTAAGGTTTTGTCGTGAGTGTAAGGGTAAATCGCCAGGGGTCTGGGGCGAGCATTAATATAATCAATAACTTCCTCTGGCTTGGAGTAAGTGATAATCGGCAATAGAGGGCCAAAAATCTCACGCTGCATTGCCAGCATCTCGCCGTTTACGTTGGTCAGGATATGTGGAGGGAATTTTCGCAGTTTATTGTCCCTATCCAATTTGCCAGCACTTAAATCTATGGTATTAGCACCCTTAGCCTTGGCGTCATCCAGGGTTGCCCAGATTCTCTGGTAAGATGTGTCGTCGATAATAGAAGTGTAATCCTGGCCATCTAAGTTGGGGTAGCGCTTCTGAACATAATGTTTTGCGTGCTCGATAAACTCTTCGAGATGCTCCTCCGGCAAGAAAAGATAATCCACGTTGACACAGATCTGCCCGGCGTTTACCAGCTTCCAGTAAATTAGTTGCTCGGCGGCTTTCTTAACCGGGTAATCGGGGCCAACAATTGCCGGTGATTTACCTCCAAGCTCCAATGTGACTGGAGTCAGGTTTTCTGCGGCGGAGCGCATTACTGCACGACCGGTATTACTGGAGCCAGTAAAGATTAAGTGATCGAATTTAAGGCTGGAAAATACTGGGCCTATTTCATCGGCATCAGGAATAAAAACCAGCTTTTCTTCCGGGAAGTATTGTTCACAGACTTTACTGAGTAATTCTGCAAGGTGCTTGGAATTGGTGGACATCTTGACCATCGCCTGATTGCCTGCGGCGAAAATATTGGTCAGTGGTGAAAAGCTTAAGTTTATTGGGAAGTTCCACGGCACTATGACGCCAATTACCCCCAGAGGTTGTGGGACCACACGATTTTTAGAGAGAGGATAGGATTTAAAATCCGTATGGCGCCCTCTGGGTTTCATCCACCTCTTTAAACGCTTGATAGTCTCTTTAATGCCGGAGAGCGCTGGGTAGATATCGTAGAGCAGTATCTCTTCCCGGGCTCGATTGCCGTAGTCGTTACTGATCGCCTGGATAATGGGTTCCTGCTGTTCACGCAGGAGTTGGGCAAGGGTTTTAAGATCCTGCACACGTTGCTGATAGCTGGGAGCCGGGTCGGCCAGGTAGGCGCTGCGCTGTTTGTCCAGATAGTTTTGCAGTACCGCTTTGTCTGCATCCTGCCGGGTCAGGGTTTGTGTTGTCATTTTATTATCCTGTGGCGTTGATCTCAGAAAGACTAAACGAAATTGAATCGGAGTGATTGACCAATCCGGTAAATTCCTTTGATGATCGGATAACAAATTTTATCTGGGGTATGGCCAAGTTTGTTTTGCCATCGCAATTTATGGCGCGGATTACATCGCAATGTTCAAGCAGAATAGGTTAGGGCCGGCTTTGGCAGCCGGCCCTGGCAGGATAGCTCGGAATGAGGACGCTAATCCTTAATCGTTGTCCGGTTTTTCCGACAAAACTTCCGCAGAGTTGGGGTCTACGTGCAAGTCGTACTTCTGGTCACCCTTATAGGCTTCAATCTTCCACTTACCCTTGTCCAGATCGACCTCAACAATTGGGGTGTAGCCCTGCTGTTCCAATTTGGTCAATACGGTGGAAAGGGCCATAGCTCCGGGTGGGGGCTTTTCTTTGGCGAGTGCATAGGGTAGTGCTGTTGCGGCGATAAAGGCCAGCAACAACTTGCTGATAGGCTGCATGGTGCTATTACCTCGCTGTCTATTTGCTAAATCGCAGTATCCTATGAATCAAATCTTCCCTTAACCGAGCGATCGGTATTTCCAAACTGTAAAATAAAAACTGATGCGTCTGCGTTTGGTCTCCAGACACTTATAACGGGTTTTGTGGACTGCCCTCGGCAAGATGCTTCTGGATAGCCTCGCACCACTCCATTCCTCCGGGTTTGAGACCGTTGGTATTGGCTCCGCTGAGCCGGGTGATGGCTGTGAACCACTCCTCACTACCGGTAGTTGGCATGCCGGATGGGTATAGTTTCGCCATATCGCCATTTTGCTGGGCAAGCACTTGCTGTTGAACCCAGGCAAACCATTCCGGGGTGCATATAGCTGCAGCTTTCTTTTCCGCTTCCGCTCCATTGCCCGGTGGGGCAATGGGCTCCTTCATGGCGCTGGTAGCCGACTCATCTGCAGGAGGGGTTGCAGGTGACTTGGAGTCCTTCGGGCCCCCACAGCTGCAGAGGACAAAGATCAGTGCTATTAAAGGGCCAAAGCGGTACATAGGACCTCTATGGGTGGCGGTATCAAGCCTAAGCATAGGAGGAAATTGACGACTTTGCCTTATCGCCTTAGGTCATATGTATTTTTATTGACATTGCCATTAAATCAAATGAGAATGTTTCTCGTTTAATCCAAGGGTGATCTACGATAATGTCTACCAGAGCTCTATTTCAAAAAGTGCTGGCTGTAGCCGGCTTGTTGGGTGCTGTGGGTGCCAGTGCGGCCGAGCAGGTAAATATCTACTCCTACCGACAGCCTTTCCTTATAGAGCCGATCTTAAAGGAGTTCACCGAAAAAACCGGTATTGAGGCCAAAGTGGTCTACGCCAGCAAAGGCTTGAACGAGCGTTTGCAAAGGGAAGGGCGCAATAGCCCCGCTGACCTGGTCCTGACTTCCAATACCAGCAGCCTGATGGATCTGCTTAATAAGCAGCTGACCCAACCGGTAAGCAGTGAAATTCTGGAAGACAATATCCCATCACAATTTCGTGATAAGGCCGGCAACTGGTTCGGCCTGACCACCCGGGCGCGTTTGATCTACGCCTCCAAAGACCGCGTTAAGCCCGGTGAAATTACTCGCTACGAAGAGTTGGTAGACCCTAAGTGGAAGGGCCGAATCTGTACTCGTAGCGGCAAGCATCCCTACACCCTGTCCCTGATCGCCTCCATGATCGCCCATCACGGTGAAGCAGAAACCAAAGAGTGGCTGCAAGGTGTGAAAGCGAATCTGGCGCGTAAGCCCCAGGGTAATGACCGCGCTCAGGTTAAAGCGATTAGCGAAGGTGTCTGCGACCTTTCCCTGGGTAACAGCTACTACTTCGGTAAAATGATTACCAATAAGGAGCAGCCGGAGCAGGTGGATTGGGCCAAGTCTGTAAATCTGGTCTTCCCTAACCAGAAAGATCGCGGTACCCATATGTTTATTTCCGGTGCGGCGCTGACCAAGCATGCCCCCAACCGTGAAAATGCCGTTAAGCTGCTGGAATTCCTCAGCGGCGCCGATGCTCAATACTCTTACGCTGAGAAAAACTTTGAGTTCCCGGTACGCCCTGGCACTGCCCGCTCTGAGTTGATTAAGGAGTATATGGGTGAGTTTAAAGAAGACGATCTGAGTCTCACGGAGATCGGTTCCTACGTTCCAGCGGCTTCCCGTATGGTTGATGAAGTACGCTTTGACTTTTAGAATGGTTAACTGAATGGGAATTGCTGCCGAGTAAATTGACAGCACTATCTCAGCCTTATTCGAACGGCCCTGTCGAGAGACCAGGGCCGTTCTTTTATAATGAGCTTTTGATTCCTTAATCCATGCTAAACCGAGCAAACTTATCAGCTTCCCGCTGGCTGCTATTGGTAGCTACTATCTCCCTACTGGTAGCTCTGCCAGTGCTATCCATTTTTTGGTTGGCATTTTTCCCTGAAGAAAATATCTGGCCGCACCTGGTGGACACGGTGTTGTTTCACTATGTGTCCTCCACATTGATTCTGGCTGGCGGTGTCGGTTTGGTAACACTGATAACAGGCGTGGGCAGTGCCTGGCTGGTGAGCATGTGCCAGTTCCCCGGGCGTCGTTTGTTTGAGTGGGGGCTGTTATTGCCGTTTGCTGTTCCCGCCTATGTGATTGCCTACGTTTACACGGACTTGCTGGAATATGCGGGCCCTGTGCAAAAGTCCCTGCGCGCCTGGTTTGGCTGGCAGACAGCCAGGGATTACTGGTTCCCGGAGATCCGTAGCATGGGTGGGGCGATTGCCATGCTGTCACTGGTGCTCTTCCCTTATGTCTATATGCTCGCGCGAGCAGCCTTTATCGAGCAGTGCGGCAGTATACGTGCCGCGAGCCGGTCATTGGGCTGTACGCCTTGGCAGAGCTTCTTGCGCGTATCCCTGCCAATGGCACGCCCGGCAATTGCGGTGGGTTTATCACTGGTGTTGATGGAAACCCTGAATGATTTCGGCACCGTGGACTTCTTTGCCGTACGCACCTTGAGTGTCGGGATTTACGATACCTGGTTGAGCCACGGTAATTTAGGAGGCGCGGCACAAATTGCCTGTAGTACCCTGATTTTTGTTGTTCTGTTAATTACGCTGGAGCGAATGGGGCGGGCGAGACAAAAGCATTTTGTACAATCGCCAAATTCCCAGCGTGAACGCTATGTATTGCGCGGCTGGCGATCCGGTGTGGCCCTGTTGTTCTGCGGGTTACTGTTGGTGGCCGGTTTTATTATTCCCCTGCTGGTTCTGGGAAGTTACGCACTCAGCAACTTCTCCAGTTATTGGAGCGAAGATTTTATACAGATCGCCAGCAATAGCTTGTTACTGTCAATCGCAGCGGCACTGGTCTCTGTACTGCTGGGCCTGCTGTTGGCTTACGGTAAGCGACTGCAACCCAAAAGATCCGTACGGGTCTTGGTCGGCTTTTCCAAGCTGGGTTATGCAATGCCCGGGGCAGTACTGGCGATTGGTGTCCTGATTCCCCTGGCCGCTTTTGATAATGCGGTGGATGGTTTTTTACGTGAACACTTTGATATCTCCATAGGGCTGCTGTTAAGCGGCAGTATTTTCGCCATTATTTTTGCCTACACAGTGCGCTTCCTGGCAGTGTCCACAGGGGCCATAGAATCCAGCCTGGAGAAAGTAACCCCTTCAATGGATCGCGCTGCCCGCTCCCTGGGGCGCAATAGCTGGCAAACCCTGTGGGCTGTACATCTACCTTTGGTGCGTACAGGCCTACTAACGGGGGGCTTGGTGGTCTTTGTGGATTGTATGAAAGAACTGCCGGCGACTTTGCTACTGCGCCCCTTCGGCTTTGACACCCTGGCGACTTATGTTTACCAGTTCGCTTCCGATGAGATGCTGGAACGCTCGGCCCTGGGGGCTTTATTGATTGTCCTGGTGGGGTTGATACCGGTGATTTTACTAAGCCGTTCCATTGGTTGGCGCAGAGGTGAGGAGCGCACAGCCGTGGCGGACTCAGAAGCGCCCGCCCTGTCCTGATAGCTTTTATCGGGCCTGGTCAAACACCAGAGCAGAGGAAAGGTGCAGGGGAAGTTTATCACCGGGAGCCGCTTGAACATCTGCATTCAAAGCGGCCTCGACAGTTTCCCCTGCGGCTAGCTGAAAGCGATAGCTCACCTGGTTGCCGAGAAAATTCTTTTCCACAACCTGAGCCATCACAGCACCGGGATGTTCGCCTGCGGCAATATCCTCACTGCGCACAAACAGTTCGAGCTGATCTCCACTTTCGTATGCGGCTGTCGGCACCTTCACTTCCCCTAGAGGGGTACTGATCAGGCCATTGCCCACAACAGTACCGGAAATGATATTCCCTTCACTAACAATCCTTGCAACTGCCAAGTTTCTAGGTGTTTGATAAGTGTCTTGAGGGCTGTCCCACTGCTGTAATTGGCCTTGGCTGAGTACTCCCAGCTTATCTCCGGCAATAAAAGCCTCATGGCGGTCGTGGGTAACAATAATTGCAGGGATCTTCTCTTCGCGCAGTATATGGCGGACTTCGGCGGCGAGACTGCGGCGCAACTCGGTATCCAGGTTGGAGAAGGGTTCATCCAGGAGTAACAGCTTGGGGCGCGGTGCCAGTGCCCGAGCCAGAGCGACACGCTGCTGCTGACCCCCAGAGAGCTGGTGTGGGTACTGTTGCCCGAAACCTTCCAAGCGCACTAACTTTAGCAAAGACTGGGTGCGGGATTGCCGCTTGCTTTTCGGCATTGACTGGATACCGAAGGCAATATTCTGTTCAACGGTAAGGTGTGGGAAGAGGGCGTAGTCCTGAAATACCACCCCAATATTCCGTTGTTCTGCGGGAATCTGTAATTCAGGAGAAGAGATTACTTCTCCAGATAGCTGAATATTCCCCTCAGCGATTGGCTGGAAGCCGGCAATGGCATGTAGCAGAGTTGTCTTACCGCAGCCGCTAGGGCCCAACAAACAGGCAATTTCTCCCGCTTGTAAAGCAAAGGAAACCGATTCGATAACTACCTGCTCACCGTAGCGGCACTGCAAGTCTTCAATAGTGAGTATGGGATGCACGAGTTTTCCAATAGTTTGCATTCTCGACACTTCAAGCAATTTTTAGAGGCAAAGCTGAAGATGGGATCCATAAACAGGTAACACAAAGCGTAGAGTCGCCAGAAACAAAATTTAATAGTGTGGTGAAGCAAGATATAATCAAAAAAATTTTTCGTAAATATATCTAGGGTTAACCAGAACTAACAGCCATTATACATATATTGAATATAACTTTGATAGCTCTTTATCTAGGGCAATGCTCATAAATGTGGCCTGATTTACCGAAGCTATTACAGGCGGAAATCGAGTAATCTGATAAGCTGTTAGCGCCTGCCATTTGAGCAGTTAGGAAATAAATGTTTGTACCCGCACTTATTTTGATAGGTGATTACCTTGGCTTAAGATGAGGGGGAAGTTTTGAACACACTGATTTTTACATTGTTTTCTTATCGATTTCAGCGAGGATAAAGAAAGACAGTTCCAATTAATAATACCCTAAGTGCCGACCATTCGGCACTTAGGGATTTGAATGACCCTATTGACTTAGGTTTATTCCGGCATAGTACATAGAGTCTAAAAATGGGGTTATATCTACGTCATTAAGACTGACACTCATAGCTTCCAGTCCGACGTGAGCCAATTCAGTATTTGTACGATTGATCACACTAACTACTACTTCTTTAAGAGCTTCTTTCATTAGTTTATCGACATTCGTAGAGTGCAAAACACCCATTCCTTCATTTTCTCTGCTGACTTCATTGAATAACTCATTTGCCAATATAACTCGGCCTTCTTTGTCAGACAGAGTCAAAACTAGTGAAACATGTCTTCTGCTTGTTACTGTCACTAGTCCAGTTTCATTTTCAAACTCAAAATTTAATATTTTACCTTTTAAAGAATAAGAAGGAGAGGTTGATCCCTCACCTTTAAAGGCGTCAACCCCCACCATCTTAAAATCTTTAATAAAAACATCTTGCAGTATTTGGGCAACTGGCTGGTACTCAATGCCTTCATACTTTAGGCCAAACTTCCAAGCACCTTGCTTGCCTATAAAGCTCTTTGATTTTTCATCATTTTTATCAATCCAAGAGCGTGAATCCTCAAATTGATAAACAGCTAACTTTGTGCCAGAGATACCGTTGTGTTCTAGGTTAACACCTGGCTCGTATGTGGCTACCAGAGTTCTAGTACATCCGCCCAGCATAATAATTGCTAAAAAAATCGATGTGATTTTTAGTTTCACTTTAAACTCTCATAGTATATTTTGATTAATGTTATAACATTTATCTAGTGACTAACTTGACCCGCTTTAGCCTCCGTCATTGTTTTGTTGTACTTTTAAACTCTCCGTGTTGGGGGAGGGTAAAATATACAAAATTTGTACGTTAGTGATAAATTTTAAAATGGCCATAGCATTGCGGCAATTAAGTTACAAATGGCGCGGGCTCGCGGATTCTAAAGACTTTCCCCTCAAACTTCCATATTTTCACGTATTAAGAGTGAATAATTCATGCCCCATAAGTCAAATAACAAATTCCCCAGAGATTTTCTCTGTTGCTAAATATGATAGGCGTCCAGAAAGCTGGTTTGTGGTCTTGCGCAAGCGTCCAACCTCCCCGCAGGTGTGATCAGCACCGTGTTAGTTCAAAATGAGAGGGGTAGTTGAGTGCTGGAATTTGATGTGGCTTTACAGTCTCCCTAAGGCTTTACTGTGCTATTAACGATTTACATTAGAATGATTGGAAAAAATTTCTAATAAAACATTATTTTTGTGGGTGAATATTGCCGAAAGGAAAGGTGTATATTTGGTGCAGAGAAGGCCGTCGCATAAGATGGTCTTGCCCACAAAAAGTGGAAACTTTGACTATGCGCCTTTGCGTTCATATCCTACTGGACTTTCATAGCTTAATATAGAACACCTACGAACCCTAAGATAGAAAATCTCATTGTATTCAAACATCTCGGATTTTGCTTGCTTTTGGCAGTGACTGGATACCGAAGGCAATATTCTGTTCAACGGTGAGGTGTGAGAAGAGGGCGTAGTCCTGAAATACCATCCCAATTTTCCAATTCTCTGTGGGAATCTGTTTTCCACGAGAGGAAATCACTTCCCCGGATAGCTGGATATTCCCCGCTGCGACTGGTTGAAATCCAGCGATGCGTGTAGCAGCGTTGTCTTGCCACAACCGCTGGGGCCCACAAAAAGGCAATTTCCCCGCCTGTAAAGCAAAGAAGACTGATTCGATAACTACCTGCTCACCTTAGCGGCACGGCAGGTCTTCAATAGTGAGTATGGGATGCACGGGTTTTCCAGTAGTTTGGCCTGTAAACAATTTGGGCAGCTACTGGGTCTAGTTCCTGATCATAGCTATCACCAAACTGACCGATAGCCAGTCCAGAGTGATGCATACTTTTAGTTGTGCAGCAGTGTTTAAGCGAGCCTAATCCCGATTATACCATTAGCCTCAGTATTTGGTGCGTGTACTGGACTGTGATAGATTTCGAGTGAAGATAACAGTACATCACATACATTGAATGCTTCAGGGAGGGATATCTTCGCTGGTCGTTCATCAATACTGAGGTCGATATGAAGAGCGCAATCTTCTTTTTATATGAGGAAAATTTGAAGCGAAAATTATTTGAAGGGGCTAACCGAACTTCCGCTAACGTTTGTTGACCAATTATGGTCTAGTATATTGCTTTACCGCCAGGAATTTTTGTCACTAATTCTTGGAATTATTCATGGTGTTTAGGATGGTTGAGCTTATTTGTTCTAATTTCTTTCCATTATTGAAGCTCAATCGATAACAAGGTAAAGTGTAATTTACTCGAACCTAAGCACCAATGTATTGGCCAGCATTAAAAGTTATTTACATTAGACAAATAAAAGGGATAGGTATTTCACGCTTGGAGATGATTTTATTGAAAAATAGAATTGAGTTTGTTATATGGTTATTGGGTAAAACTCCTTACAGGTAGGAGATTGCCTATTGTAGATTTTCATGATGGGTGGCGCGAGGCCAGTAGCCACAAGCTACCGGCATACCCGCTACATGATGTGAGTTATTTAAAAATCACAGAGCTCAAATTTAAGTATGATCCTTGGCAATCGTAGTAACTTATTTGTATTGATTTATCTGCCATGTATGCAGAAAGTAGGAATGACAACCTCCCTTCATAGTTCTCAGAAGTTTCTAACATTACAAATGTCTTGTTATTGGTGCAATCCAAATTACTAATACTGGGATCATTTTCAAATCCGCTTAATTTTACATATACACCATTGGTTTGAGCTTTCAGATCTTCTATCTTATGAGCTTCAGTAAATGCAGCATTGCCCAAAAGTGGAAGTAAAAGGGCTGCTGTTGCCAAGAGGCTTCTAAGGATGGACATGTTTTTCCTATACTATTTCAATGGTTGCGTAGCGAAATTATAAAAATCAGGCCTTGAAAAATCTTTTATTCCCGGGGCTTCACTAGATAATAATTTCAGGTGAGGCTAGATGATATCATCTAGCTATACTTGTTGGAATATTTTGAAGTGTTTTAACTCGCAATATTCCATTAATGATACAGCACAATGGACTAAGCTGAATAACTATTCTTAGTCTCAAATCTTATTTTCCATGTAACTAGCAATAAATCAATTATCATTGGTAATAATGCTCCATAGGGGGTGCTCAATAGCAGCCCCTTAACACATAAAAATGATAGGATCCTCAATGCTATCTGCCCGTTTTTTAGTCCTATCGGTATCTGAGCACCAATTTGTACAAGTAAGGTGTGTCGGTATTCTTTGTCCATCTCCGGGTGACGGTAGTTTTTGAGATCATCATCCGGTGACACCTAAGGGTGCATTATCTGCAACGCGCTAAGAGTTCTTTAAGAAACGGTTTCTTTTTTTGATAAGAGTATGCTTTTTCAGTCGAATAAATAAAGGTAGAATTTCGCTTGTTTAGTTTTTCCTAGGTTTAAATATTTAAGGCGCTCTTCGTGGGCGAGTAAATTGATTCTCGCCTTCGGTAACTGGTAAAGGAAATATTTGTTATGGTTTTCTACTGGGTCGACTTATTAAAAAAACAACAGGTATAAAAGTAATAAAAAGCCTAAAAGACATAAATCGAATATTCATTTTAGATGAAGGCCTGAATGGCAACAGTCTCAATCTGTGGGAATCCACAATTAATGTGCTTAGTACTGCCTGTTAACGCCTAACTTCGTTGCCCCAATTATGAGGGTTGTTTTTCTATTTTTGCTTTATAATAATTTATTAATAGAAAGTAAATCCATAAGGTCGATATCGCAGCAAAGAAGCACCAGGTTGATACCCATGTTTCGCGTTGAGTGAAATAGACGATAACACCTAGTGTCATGACAAGCGCCCAAAACTTCCTGAAAATTCTATTGCTCGATAATAAAAACAAAAGGCCAAGCATGGAATAAATAATATGTCCGGCTGTAATGGCGAACAAGCTGTAATCGGATGTGATATAGCATAAACTATGTCCGCATACACTCGTTTTTATCAAGTGTCTTGGCCCTGTTTCTAATAGGATCGGTACCCAAAGATATAAGCCAAAAATAAAACCTATGATTATTAATGTAATAAAGAAAATTCTTTTCCATTTTTTTGTCTCAAGACTAAAGGCAACGATTGGTATCCAGACAAGCCAAAAAAATAGAGCAAAAAATAAGTAAAAAATAGAAGACGCTGCCGTCAGTGACACTAAATTTTCATTGTATCCAATCCATACTAGCCCTTCACTTGCTTGCTGTAACGCAAAAAGGAGGGGGGTAACTGCGAGTAATAAATAGGTTTTATCATTTTTCATAGCATGTGTTGTACACAAGGCACCACCGACAATAAGCAGAGCCGCTGATCCGAACGATGCCGTGGCTGAAAAACACATAATGATTTTCTCTATATGTAAGATATTCTAACTTAAGCCAAAGCCATATAATTTGATATGCAACATAACAATATCCTTAGCGTAGAAAATCAGTTGATTTTGCTATTTTGTACTAAGCTTATGAATTAGTCTGTGATGACTAGGTCTACTTTAACGTTTTCAATTCACCTTATGAGTTAAGTCTATAAAATTCGCAAAGATACATTTAGTTTGCCTTTGGATATTGATGCTTACAGACGTAAAGCCTATTTCGATAGGGCCAAGCCCAGTGTAATACTAATTGGATAGTTGCTGTTCTTTATTCCACTTATCAAAATTGGTCACCTATATAAGCCTTGGGTTAAGGGTTACTGGTTGAATGCTAGAGTGATGATGCTTCCACTAAATTGGGGGATTTATTCTAGTCGGTACTCTCCGGTCATTCATGTTGAACTAACTAAACGGGGATCTCCAATGACTAGGACGTAACAGAATTTCTGGACGTGTCACGACTAAAATCCGATTTTTGCATGTTTATTTGAGTATTAAATACCCCCAATTCTATTAGTAGCGCTAATGCTTCTTCGACCGGAAATTATTTGTTGTCTGTTTTTACGAATTTTCTATTGCTCATCTTTAGAGTGCCAATCTATACATACTAATATACTGCGATCATGAAGCTTGTTTTTTCATCTTTGCTTTAAAATCATTTATTAATAGGAAATAAATCCATAACGTTGATATCGCAGCAAAGAAACACCAGGTTGATACCCATGTTTCACTCTGAGTAAAGTAAGTGATAACACCGAGTAGCATGACAAGTGCCCAAAATTTTCTAAATAGATGATTGCTCGATAACAAGAATAAAACACCTAGTAAAGCATAAATGCTTTCTCGAACTGTGACGGGTAGTAAACCATCTTCGGATAACTCATAACATAAACTATGTCCACATACACTTGTTTTTATTATGTGTCTTGGTCCTGTTTCCAATAGAATAGGCACCCAGAGATATAAGCCAAAAATAAATCCTATAATAATTAATATGATATAAAAATTTCTTTTCCATTTTTTTGTTTCAAGCATATAGGCTACAAGAGGTATCCAAGTAAGCCAGAAAAAGAAAGCAAAAAACAGATACAAAATAGAAGCTTTTGTCGTTAGTGAAATAAAATTTTCGTTGTACCCAATCCAAACCATCCCTTCACTCGCTTGCTGTAACGCAAACAAGAGAGGGGTAACTGCGAGTAATAAATAGGTTTTATCATTTTTTATAGCATGTGTTGTACACAAAGCACCACCGACAATAAGCAGAGCTGCTGATCCGAACGATGCCGTGGCTGAAAAACACATAATGATTTTCTCTATATGTTAGATATTCTAACTTAAGCCAAAGCCATATAATTTGATATGCAACATAACAATATCTATAACCTAGAAAACAAGTTGACTTTGCTAATTTGTACTAAGCTTATGAATTAGTCTGTGATGACTAAGTCTACTTCAACGTTTTCAATTCATATAATGAGTTAAGCTGAAAAGCCTAATAAGGCTATATTGAGTTTACTTATGTAGGCTGATACCTACATAAGTGAAATCTATGCCGAGAGGGTTAAACAAGTCAGTGTAATGTTGCTGTGGTGGTTGCATTATCTATCCAGCTAATCAAAGTGGGTCTCACTTTTGCTTCTTGGGATTGGCATTTACGCTTAACAGTCTTAATACGTCCTTTAAATTAAATACATTGGGGGTATTAATCCTAGCGATACTCACCGGTCATTTACGATGAGCACATTTATCAGAGATCGCTATTAAATCGTTGATACCAGAGTAATTGCCTTTTACTCAAGACATCTTAGATTTCAGATGTGTGCCCCGAATAAGCCTATCTACCGTAAACTAGAACTGACAGTCATAGGTTTTCAATTCCATAGCCCTCGGTATCCTTGCCATACTTTACGACTCACTTTGGATATTGCGGATAGGGCTGGCAATCACGTCCATTTAATTCCTTATTTTTTCAGATGATCGGCCATATAAGAACGATCAGGGTGTTTAAAATGATGTTGTCTTGTTCGCGGTGATTGTAAATGAGGCAGCCAATGTCTAAATCAGCGGCTTGGCCGAATGGATATACCTTATTTGTTTAGTCTAAAACACATATTCAAATCAATAGGCTTTTAACAAAGAGTATGGGGCGGGGCATTGACGTCGTGTTCAACATTAATGGGTCATTATTTTATGATCGCTGATTATCAAGCTTTTGGAAGTGGCCGCAGTCCTTGCACTTAACTCCATGTTGATAGAAAAATAAAGGCATCCCCAAAAGTAGGAAAACCAAAAATGCGGGCTTTTTCCCCTTGGTAAACGGCTCGACATTTCGTGATGAGCAGGACTCGCATACTCTTTCTTCATCATGCCCTAATTCTTGGTCTACAAGAATGGAACGGTCTTGATTTAGTATTTTATTGGCTTCATCAAGGTCTCTTTCCGACACTTGAAGCCTGACTCCACCCATAGCATTAGAATATAGCCACTGCATATTGACTGTGTGCTCATCTGCAATGAAAGCGTGTATTCCTTCAGACTCAAGTCGTGCTTTTGCAATCTGCGCTTCATATGGAAATGAGAATCTAGCAACGGTTACTAGCAAGTGATCACCTTAGCGCTTAACGTCTTGAGCTGCGGGACGAAGTGTCTGAAAACTTAGACGTGTTATGTTTTTATAGCCCACTAAGGAAACCCCACAACTTACCCCAGCGTTCTAGCTTTTGATCAGCGCTCAATAGCCTCGGCTGAACTTGAATAGGGTCGCCAAGTTGATCTACACCTTTCAATAAGTTGAGATTTACTGCTCCACGAAGCTGGTTATTTATATTGCAGCCTACGGCTAGCAGTTGATTACAACCTTTGCAATGGTAGAAAACTGCTAGCTGATCTCCATTTTGATTAGTTGAAATTCCATCGCCAATGAAAACCGTAGACATAGTTGGGTCACTTATAATTGGGTAAGGATTGGCTTGGCAATAACTGCAATCGCAAATGCGCGGATTCAAAGCTTCGAGCGGCTTTGCTAACTGAACTTCAATATGCCAACGGTGACATTTACACGATCCCTTAAAGAGCATAAAAATTAGTTCCAATTATGATGAAGCATAATGTCTATATAATGGGCAAGTGCAGCGGCTCCAGAGCTTTATCGCACCTGCCACCGTAAGGACCGTAGCAACGAATGCCTGGTTCATTTGATTGTAATGCCGCTCAGCTTGAACAGGACACATCGTTTGCCCCCCCAACAACAATTACGAAGTTGGTGAAAAACTCACTCGCAGTGAAGTAACCATATTCCCCAGACAAATCCACACCAGAGTTCAAAGCAATTGTGTATTTGTAGCTTCCATTATTTTGCTCAATGACCGGTAAATTGTCCGGGACTCATCTGGTGCTACAGCACCAAACCTAAGTCTATTGCTTGGAAGCTGAACAACTGCCGAGTCTACCTATATTCCACTTTGGTTCTTGATCATCACATTCGGCATCACCCCAAAGAAGCCTATCTAACACCAATAATCAGCAATACAGCGGTAACTAGTAAGCAATATCTTCTCTTCAAAATCGGATACTCCACAGAACGGAATAATACCCGCCAGCAGTGGCCGCAGAGAAGTGGAATTTCCTCTGGCTGAGCTTGGATTACTGGAATGAAAGCCCCTATAGCAAGATCGCCGTTTATGGCTTCCATTAAATGCCAACTACTAACGAATGGCAACTACAAGACAGCGAGATTCTGAGGGAAATACACCCTGGAAAAGTTACGAGCTGACGAACAGAAAACGATATAAGGCTTGACCTGTAGGTGAGGTCGTCAGGGACACCAAAACTACATGATCGTGAATGCGGAGGTTGTATTATGAAATTTCATATTCTTATATAGCGAGCTACTATAAAGCTATCAGTGTGGCCGCTGACTCATAAGAGAGTAGTGTTGGAGCCGGTAGTTTGAAACTATCGGCTACCCGATTTAGGCTGGCTGTATCTTTGTATTGCGCGGATTAGAATTTGGGTCTGTGTTTTTCGATGATTTGCGCATCTACCCAATAGATATCGCCCTCAGGATCGACACCGTCTTCTCTCTTAATGGGGTTGTGATTGAAGAACAGATACTTACCGTCTGGTGACACATACGCGCTGGCCTCATTACCGGCGGTGTTTATGGTATCTCCTAGGTTTATTGCCTTACCCCAGGAACCATCTTGTTGGCGGAAACTGATGTAGAGATCTTTGTCACCGTAACCGTCGTCTTTTTCGCTGTCCCAGATGAGGTAAGAGCCATCGGCGGCAATGAAGGGGTGGGCTGTCCACTTACCAGAGTTGATATGCGGCCCCAATAATACAGGTGGTTGTCGCTTGCCGTTGCTAACGGTTGATATACGTAGCACGTCATTGCTCTTATAGTCGTCAAACACTATGGTGCCATCAGCTGATGATGTCAGACGCATGATGCCCCAATCTTTGCGGTCGAACATCGTCCCCATACTTTTAATATCTGACCAGCCTGATTCGGTACGCACCATGTACTTGTTCCCCAAGTGCATGGTTTTGCCATCTGGGGCAAGTAGAGGGCGGCCGACCCTTGGGCCAACAACGGATTCGTGCCACTGGTTACCTATCTGCTTGAAACGAATGAGCAACCACTTTTCAGTGTCGACATCCATTCGGCTAAAGTAAAACTCGGTCATATCTGGTGTGAAAGAGCCGCTATAGTCACGATGCCGGGTTGCGACATAGCCCGGCGCGAATATTTTGGGTGTTAGTCCCGGTGGTGTTTGCCCAAGGTAGGGGCCTTCCAGCAGGGGAAGTGCTTCTTGGCTACAACCGTGGCTACTCACCTCAAGAAGAGAGATCAGGAGTGTGATAGAACTACAAAAATGCTTCACAGCTTGTCCTTGTTTTTACATCAACGAATAAATGAACTGCGGGCAATTTAATCAGTTCGACATGAAAACACCTGAAGTACTTATGATTTTTAAATGATTTTGAGCTGACGGCACCAAACTTTTAAACCTAAAGAGCACAAAAACCGACACACTTGGCAAAAGTAAAGACCGGCAGCTGGGTACTGTAGACTGGACAGCTTTCAAATATCTAGGGCAGGAAGGTCATGGGAATCCGTATCAATCAGCTGTCCTTGAAAGAAGGATACTAGATGGAAGCGCTTACTGGACAGAAGTCTTCAGTCTAGGCCATCACATAGTGCTTCTACCGAGGCAATAAAGTCGCCTCTCGCTGCTGTGCCGAGAGTACCCACTCAGGATGTTCCAGCGCCAGCACGAAGCTTTAAGCACACCAAACTCAACTCCGCCATATCAATGTAAATCGACCACCAGCTAAAAAATTTAAGTCCTGAGAAATCGTTGGGCGAATATGGCTTGGAGGTGTGCGAAAATGGTTAGTTGTTTAACGATTCATTACTGGGTGGCCGATATGAAGTTAGAATTTGCTGCGGCTGGAGTGTGACGTAAGCTGTCTGGTCGCGATAGCAACAAATAAAATTCGCTAATAAGACACTTGCCTATTCAATTGGCTCATATGATGAAATTCCAATATATGAGTCATATTCCTGTTTTTCTTTTTCCGAACCAAGCTGTTCTCTTGTTACCCGCAAGGTGTAAGCGCCTATTGTATGCCCGTTTTCAATCACCATCCAATCAAATACATCTTCTGGATCGAAACCAAGTCGCTCACCTACTTGATGCCACTTTGTAAGCTCTTCTGGGACTTCGAAGAATACTCCTGAAAGGAAGTTTTCTTCGGCATGGAAATATACATTTGACAGCCAGAGGTATAAAAACTGGTCTTCTCCAAGCTTTTCAGATAAATCCGGATATCTAAACCTTAGCTTTGCTGCGTAAATGGCTTTAGGACCGGATTTCACAAGATCAATGAAATCAGTAATAGTGTTCGATGCTTGAGCGAATGCCTTAAGCATTTCTTGATCTTAATTATGCGTGTTTCTGAATAACGGTTCGATCATTATCGATTTTTCCTTGTCTGCTAGCGCCCAGTATATCAGCGACCAAAACAGGGCGAAGTAGTACGTAGGCAGTCCGACTCAGTGTTTTTTTAAGAGTGTACGAGCTATTGTTTGTTATATATTTTGTACATATTAAAACTGTCTGGCAGCAAATAAGCCCGCTATAACTATTGCAACAAGGCCGGTGGCACTACACCAAAAACCATGACTATTGCCGTTATAACTATCTAGATAGAAAGTTTGTTTTGGTGAAGGTTAGCGGCCGAGAGTGATTAGTTTACAGATGGGCCAGCCAATCCAGTAGCAGATGGTGCCGAAGAATATTTCTGCTAAGATATAACCTATACCTCGGAGAAATCCCCTACCTATCTCTCCAATTAACTCATCCATAATTACCTTCCTTGTTGATACGTAAAATGCATTGCTTAGCGGCTCATTGGACGGTAGCGTAGTTTTGGCTACGCTAGAAATTCCCGCCCAAAATAAAGCGGACCTCAAAGCACCCACTGGATTAATTAACTATAATTTCTTACTAGTATTCTCTGTATTTAACATTTGCTTTAAATGCTTCGGCTTCAATAGGGGAATCCTCATACCCATGCTCTAACACACCTAACAAATGGCCAGAAAGGACGTCCTTAAAGCTAGCTCGCTCTACTTGCAAAACATGAACAAGCTCATGTGCCAACTTCGGAGTATCCATCTGGAATCCCTTTCTTATGTATATAGAATAACCAAATACTTGTGCATTATTCACAACTCCGTCGCCTATAAGTCCGGCTGTCTCGCCAATAAACTTTAGAAGTGAATTCTCACGTGGAAATGGCACCTCATCCACATAAACCAGTCTTATTTTTTCAGGGTTCTTAATGCCTATCTCTTTCGCAATATCAAGGTGCTTCTGATCTAGAGGGTGACCAACCTGGAGGCCTTCAGCATCAATTTTTTCAGCCCACTCTGCATATGGATTTACAAAGGTAAATTCAATTATTTTCTGATGAAAAACAAAAGGCAAAGCTAAAACAGCTAAACCACAAAGCAAAAATTTACTTTTCATATTTTACTACCGCTTTATACTATTCAGGGATCAATCTACCATAAAAGCACTCAAAAACCATTAAGAATCAGTGGGTTATATCTAAATTGTAGCGATGGTGTTAAGTGCGATCACAGCGATTTGGTTACTATTCCTTGTGCATGAGCGGCCCCTAAACACTCAGTGATATAAAAGCTTTTCAGGCCTTTTAGTCTTTTATCAAAAAAACGTTCAAGCAGATTAGGTATATATTCTCTAGATCTACCTAAATCATAAATTCTGAAAGCCATTTCAAACTTTTAGTCTGTTCTGAGTTGGACAAACGCATCGATGTATGGTTTTCTCGGGGGGGATGCCTATTTGCCTCAAAACAGATAATTGTCTGCGAGTCGGAATTCATTATGGATAGAGAATCGCACATTACAGACCCGAACGATGGATAGTGGGGCAGCCGGCAGCTAGAAACTGCCGGCTGCCCGATTTCAATACATTTTTAGCACGGAAGTACCGAAAGTGCCGAGCCCAAGGCATTTGCTATACCATTTATTAGCTCAGTTGTGACTCGTGCCTTATTAAGTGCGATGTCAATCAGCAAGCCAAAAATGACAGAGATATAGGCCAGATATCCAAAACCCATATAGTCATTGTATAAGATGGTATAAAACCAATCTTGACCATATGTGTATATGGCGGAAGATATGATGGTAGCAACAAACAAAAGCACTGCAGGTAAGAACAAGTGAGCTATTGCTTTTGGTTTGACGAAAGATACGGCCAAGAGAATAAGAAACATTAGAAAATTTGATCCAAGGAATATACGAAGGTCAAGTTTTAAACTTCCCACTATCTCAAGGTACTTTCCCTTAATAAGATCGCCGAGTGCATGTTGCGCAAACTTTAATGCTCTTAAGGCGATCGAGGTAGCCTGCTGTGATAGACTGAGCCAAAGCCTTTTGTCTTTCACAGTCATAACCACACATAGAGGCAATTACACTTGCTATTTTTTGCGGTAGATTGTTATCTAAGTCTTCTTTAATTTTTTCCGATTCCAGTCCAAGTCTATTAGCAATGCTCAGCGCTTGATTTGCAACTGTAGATTCGCTTACAAGATGCTGTTTTTCTCGAACCTCCTTCTCTATTTGGTATTTTACAAATCCTTTTGCTGACTCTTCTATGCTCTCAGGCGACAAGAATGTAATAGAGAATAGAATTCCAAATAACCCGGTTGAGCGTAATGTAATATTCATAGTTTCCTTAGCATTTAACGCCTTAGTAACCCGTAGCAAAGCGTAAGCTGTCCGGGGCCGAGGGCACACAGTATGCTGTCTTGGTACTGCCGTATGGGTACGAACTAATGAGGTGAAAGCCCGTTGTAAAAAGATCACCGTTTAAGGGGGGTATTAAATGCCAACTACCAGCGAATGGCAACTGAAACACCGTGAGGTCTTATGGGGTGGAAGCCTCTAGAAAAGTTATGAAATGACGAAAGACAATATCATACAGAGCTTAGCTGCGAGGCGAGGCAACCAACGGCAGCGAAACTAAGTGATAAAATGGGTAGAGTAAATGAAGTAGTTGTGTAGTGAAAGTTCACGCTCTTATCTGGGGAGTTAAGGCTAGCTTGTTGCTATTAAGCTGTCACTGCTGATTACATAAATAGGCCCAACCCACTAGACACCATCGCAGGGATAGAAAAAAGTGGTGGAACATAACTGCACCTAGCTCAGTAATGATCAAGGTGATTAATCAGAAGTTAGCTGATGGCCTAATAACCTAATGCCGAGACTATTACCCTGGAGTTGATTAAGGCATGCTTGAGGCTGTTTCCGGATAGAAATTTATTGTGAACCCTATGAAGGATGGTGTGGGTAGCCGGTAGCTAGCAACTACCGGCCAGTCGTTTTAGAGCGCATTTTTTAATGATAATGCCACCTTTTTAATACCATGAGACGGAATCCATCGTTTAAACTCAACAAAACCATACTTTTTATATAAATTAATTGCGGGCTCATTTACAGCAGCTGTTTCTACAATTGCATCTATAAATTCAAATTCATCTAGAATGTAGCTTAGCAATTTACCTGCTATTCCTTTCCTAAAATAATCTGGGTCAACAGTTAAACTATTAATTTCTAATCGCCTATCTTCTATAGCAATCTCGATAGTTGCGGCTAGATATTCATTGTCAATAAATCCATAAAATTGGGATTTAGAATTCTTTATATCTTGCGCACTTCGTGATAGTGGAGGAAAGTCAGCGACACCTATCAATTGAGCTTCAACCTTATAGGAGCGTTGAAATATTGTGAAAATCTGATTTGCTATTTTTTCGTTTAAATTGTCAAGTTTTATTATCATGCTAAGTCTACTAATTCCTACCGCAACAGCATCTAGGGAGAAGGATGTTTTGCATTATAAGTACAGCGAATACAAAACAAGCGTTGGGAAAAATATCGGATTTCCAGTGCATGGCACATCCTGCATGAGTATACTCTATATGAAGTGAAAGCCCTCTGTGGGAAGGTCACCGTTCAATGGGCTCCATTAAATGCTAACTGCTAGTGAATGACAACTTTATTTTCGTGAGGTTTTGCAGTGAGGATATCAAGGGTACTGAAGCCATGTAATCTAATTGGTAGAGTAAGCGATTCAGTTGAGTGGTGAAAATTCATGTTCTTAACTGGGAAAATCTGCTTAACTTGCGGATGGAAATCCGTCAGCATGGAGCTGACTCATAACTAGGCCTTATCCATTAGCCATCACCGTGGGAATAGAAAAATCGATGGAACATAGTAGTGATCTTTGGGTAGGAATTTATTAGGGTAGAGGCTTGCCGGCTAGAGGTCGCATGATGACTTGTGTGAAGTCCGGCAGCTAGAAGCTACCGGTTACCCGATTTATTCTTATATTGTATCAAAAAAGTTCGCAGTCTATTTCTACATCCGAATACTTTTCAGAAACTTCCTTGCCGAACGCAATGGCCTTATCAAACCCGTTGACTGCAGAACTTTTTATCCAGCATGCCCCTAACTTTTTGTCCGCCTCATTATTTGCTGTGTTATAGACTAAAGCACCGTAGTAGAAAGCTGATTCAGAATCATAGCGCTTAAGAAGTATTTCCTTGTATATTGAAATCGACTTTTCAATATCTTGCGACACAAAGCTACCGGTCCAGTAATGTTTAGCAAATATCCTTGATGCTTTTGCAGACCCAGTCTTATAGCCTACGCCACACACAAAAAAGCTAGAGTTATAAATCTCTCTTTCAAACGCACCCTCACAAACCTGTGCTATTTCTTCTTTTGTACCTATTAGATCTTTTTTCTCTACGAGCTGAGAAATTATTATGCTTGCGAGAGTGTCTTTCATTTCAGAGGCAATGTTATTAAGTCCCTGAGCCATTCCTCTTTCGATATCCCAATTTCTATTATCAATTACTGATAATTCTTCCTTAGATAACTTATCTCTAGCCTCTATGTGGCTCCTTAACTCCGAAGCTAATCTATTGTATTTTTTGAATACAGGATGTGAAACCTGGCTTGATAAATAATCAATTTCTTCTTTTGAAAGATGCTTTTTTATTGATGCAGTACCATAAACTTTAAGCCTGCCAAAGCTTTCATCAAAATTTATAACTTCTAAAAATTCTACAGCCTCTTCAATATTCTCATCGGTGTTTGAGTGAATTGCGTCAATAGCAGACCGCATAGTCTTCTCAATCAGCTGTTCATAAATTATCTCTTCTTTTTTTTCTGCTGACGCGCTACACGCAATAAGCATCAAAAATACAACAAATATTGACTTCATATAATCTCCTTATTCGGATGTATAACGTCTAGCGCAATGGCGAAGTACGCAGTGCTGAGCCCGGCCGTCAAATGCTGCATATGGTCATCACTTAGTATACCTAGCATGGGCGTAAACTATTTTTAATGGTAATCTCCTGTAGGAATATCACCGATTAATGGAGGCCATTAAATGCTAACTACTAGTAAATGGCAACTGCCACAGTCTGAGGTCTTGAGGGGAGAAAGCCGCTTTAAAAGCCTGATGGGATCAGCAGAGGCTGTGCGACAAGCCTGTATTCAACTCAATAAACGCTGGGTGCATGGCATAGGTAATTGCAAAGGCTTCCATTCGGCAACACCCTACTAATTCTCTCCCAGCCTTCGATGCTATTCCTTCTGATTTAGCTAAAGTTATGCACTTAAACCTAAAGCATAATTTTCAGCATTTCACCTCGTTCGAACTAGACCAGGAGAAATGGCCGTTAAAGTAGAAGGCCTGTACTATTTCCGACGTCATCTTTTTATCTGTGGGTGTCCTAGTTTTGCTTCATCAGGGCTCACAATACTGAAGCTGTAAAGCAATTTAAATAGACAAAGCCCGCCAATGTTCCGTAGAGCGTGCAAAACAATCGCTACAGAATTAACCAGATGGACCACCAGTGTTGCCTAACCCTCCACCACAGACCCACCAGACGAATGACGTGAGCAGGTGTCTGCTGGTGGTCCATGTAACTTAAATGGGGATAATTTATTTTTTATACGTTTTTTTGCAGATTAAATTTTCAGCTAGTAAACTATTAGTTAAATAATTAACCGCATGGACCACTAGAAAGTACCAGCTACTCAAATTCGAATACTCTACTTCAAATATACACCAATTATTTTCCCAAAATCTCCATCATTAACACAACCATCAAATCGAATCATAACTTCTTTCTCAGCCATTTGAGCCGAGAGTAACATAGAAAAAACGGCATCATATTTTTCATGGGTTGTATACAAGACAAATCTATCTGTATTACAGTAACCCGACTGGTGATCTACGTAAGCATTACCGGTTTCACTAAAAATATGAAGGAATGATGGGACGGCATCACCTGTGTAAGCTGGTTCCGCTACTGCTGAGACAGCCAAAAAACAGGAAAAAATTATTGATATTACATATTTCATTATTACTTCTCCAAGTAGTATTTAGTTTGCTGGGGTGGTAGAGAACTCGCTCACCTTTCCACATTATAATTTTACACTAAAATAGCACATATTAAGTAGTAAAAACTAACTTAGGTTCATGCAAAATACTCATTTGTGCCTAATGTTCAACCAACCATCTGGGGGGGAGGGTGAACTTCAACTTTCTACAGCTAGAAGACCCGCTAAGCTGTTCACATCTTGTGCAAAATGGGAGCATTGCGGCAGCCCCCCGTTTTTCAAGTAGACACCATCTTATATTCATCTTATGCGGTCATTCTTTCATATTCGCCTGGGCTTTTGAATCTAAGTGAAATATGTCTTCTTTTAATGATCCTATATACACATTGTTATTCATAAATACTGGTCGGTTCATACTCGGCTCAAAACCCAGCTCTTTGAGTCAGTTTTGGTATGTGTAAGTACCGTATCTAGTGCCATAGTGGCTGTGAAGTATTAAATCTGATTCTATCTTTTTGGGACAGACTCTATATTTAGCGTTGACAACGATAATTCTAAAGTTCGAGTATCTGACAACTCCCAACCCAGAACTTTTTGGGAGCAAATATCAATAGTCACAGCTAAATATTGCTACTGCCAGTTAATTTTCAGACAGGTTATATCAACTGCCCATTGAGAGTCTGGTTTAGTCTATATATCATATTTTCTTTGTAAATATTCAACTTTAATACACGGGGTTCCGGGCAAAGAGCGTCAACGATAAGTCTAATCCTACCTGCTAAAGATGGACACCCTCTTAAGCGATAAACTACGTAATAGAGGTGCTCCACGACAGAAGTAAAGACAATAACCAAAACTGATTGCAACCAATACACTGAAGAATACCGAAAACGCGTCCTAGTACTTACAGCAAAGGTTGGTGTAAGCGACGCAGCCAAACAGCTCGATCTAAATGCATTTCAAATTTACGGCTGGCTTAGTAAAGCCAAGTTACACCAGCATCGAAGAAGTGCCGAGAAAGAGCTGGCCACAGGATATGCCTGATTGAAATGCCAACTGGCGGAATGGGCAGAGGAATTGTCCAGCTTCCAGTCTGTGGGTACCTTAGTGTTGTAACGTCATTTAGACCCCAAAAAGTGCGGTGTCATTTATCAAAAGACGACCCCCATCCTTGAACGGCTGGGTATCTCAGCCAAACACTGGCTCTATCTTAAGCGGATCTTTGAAAGCCTGGAGGCTTCAGCAGAGGCTGTACGACAAACCTGTATTCAGCTCAATAAACGCTGGGTACATGACATAGGAGAGTGCCAGCGTTTCCTTTAGGCATCCCAGCCTTTCGATGCTACTGCTTTCGACTTGGCCAAAGTTACGTAATTTTCAAACCTAAAGTACAATTTTTCAGCGCTCCACGTTGTCGTACACCAGGCTAGGAGAAATAGTCGTTAAGACAGAAGCGCTGTACTATTTCCGGTGTCACCTTTCAATCTATGGGGGTTCTAGTGTGTAGCCTGCTCAAATGGTAGGCGTCTACTCTATGGAGAGAGGTTTCCCACCGGAAGTATTGTTACGAAGTATCCAGTAGCTTGTCCTGTTATGGTTTTAACTGCCTTGAAAAGGATAGCTAATTTTCCGTGCCGGTTTCAGCTAGCTCTGTTACGTAAACAAAAGTATTCTCTAATCCAGCTTCTTTATGTTCTAAAGCCTCCCGTGCGGCAGGGTTTAAGAAAGCATTTAAAAAGGCATCACGACTGGCGTAGCGCACAATCATAATCTTTTCCCAGTCGATAGTATCTTCAGTCAAAACAATATCAACATCCATTGAATAGGTAGGGCCACTGTTGTAAGAAAAGAGTATTAGCCCAATGGTTTCACCATAGATGCTATTAGCTTCTTCGCCGGTTAATTCGGTTTCTCGCCCGTCAGAATATTGTGCTGTTTCATAAAAGTCGATGAGGTTCATCATAAAAAATGGGGAGGGTGAGTCGCTGACAATCATATCGATCATGACATCGATATTTGTGTAAAGCGATACCGCTTCGCCGCTATCATCCAATACGCCTGTATTGAGAAGTAGTTCAATGGCTTCGTCTTCATCAAGATTATCCAGGCTTGGGTCAGAGAAGGAACCGGAAGGTTCAAACGGAAGATTCCCAGGTATTCCTAATATCCAAGTTTGATCAGTTGAAGCTCCATACAGCGTATTTATAGCGGTTGTAAAATCTTCTGAATTAATAGCTTCTAGTAGTGCATCAATGTTTGGAAATTCGGCGATACGAATCGCACTAAATTCCCGTTCAGCGAACATAGTTGCCGCTACTGTACTCGCAAAAACAGTGCCTCCACCTACGCTAGACCATACTGATTCAATCGAGCTCTCATAGTTGCTAAATCCATAGGTATCACTCACGGCGATAAGCTGCACAAGAGCCAATGTGTTCGACGTATCCTCATATTCTAATAGCGCCTGCATTGTTCCTTTGCTAAAGCGGCCCTGAGCATCGCCAAATTGTGCCAGCAACGATTCACTTGCTGTTGTGGTATCCTTGGGTGTGTCATTGCTGTCAGAACCACTATTATCGCAGCCTAGAGCCAAACACATACACGTGAGAATGAAGCACTTTATAAGTGCCTTATTAGCTGTGTTTAAAAAACTATTTTTATAGCCCCTTTCCATAAATTAACCACCCCATGAAGTATATTCTGTAGTTTTACTTAATCAAGCAATTAAGATCCTTACTAAGCTGCTAATGAAAATAGCAAGGGCTCATAACCTAAGGCATACTAAAGGGTATCAATGGTGTTTTTTTGCGTATGGAAGGTGATGAAGAACGTTATGCGATATCGAATAATAATTGCTTTAAGGTAATAGTGGGTAGATTCCCATTTAAATCAATCAAGCTTGCACTTAATAATTTAAGATTTATTAAAATACTTAAATTTAAAAAATTTTTTATTAATAACTAGAATAGAGATTTTTTGCGTTTTGATTGATGGCCACTGAGGCAGAGCAACCAAATATTACCTGTCCCTTTTTTTACGAAACTGAGACCACAGGGAGCCACATAAACATGCATAATATTGGGTATCCTTCGGAGACCTGTATTTGTTATACATCTAAAGTTGATCGAACCCAGAAAAAATTGCACAACGCCTCCCTCTAGGATAAAGCCATCCATGAGGGGAAGGGCCGCTAGCAAAGCTACAATCTGACGAACAGAAGCATAATATAAGACACTGTTGGCAACATCCCCCAGTCTTTGGTTGCCCCATTGTGGGCTGGTATATGTCGATTATCGTGTGAATTTAGAGCAGAGGAAATATCATTTCGCCCCTCCGCCATCTTATTCTTTATTGTATTTCTCGAAAATAAATCGTTTAAAAACTTCGATCTGCTTAGCTTTGTATTGAGATTGACGATATACAAGGCTGAGTTTCTTAGGTGGTAACTTGTTGTTTTGGAAAAGAGGTATTACCAGTCCCGATTCAATTAGCTTAATAATACTCTGATGCAACTGGAACCCAATACAGATATTCTTTAGTGCCATGGTTTGAATGGCGTGAACATCATTTATTCTATGGTGAGCATACGTCTGATTATTAAACTTGTTGTTCTTTAACCACTTTCTTACTTCTGGTGAAAGGTCCTCGAGAGGTGGCATGGCAACGCGATGGGAAGTAAGTTCAGAGATTTGAGTAGGTGTACCATGGGTCGCGAGATATTCTGTCGTTGCAAAAAATGTGGGTCGAACCTCACATAGCTCGCGGGAGATTAAACGTGTACTGTCCGCAATCTCACCAATTCTAAAAGCAAAATCAAGATCAGAATCACTAAAGTTAATAATGGATTCGGAATACTCCAGCCGATATCTAACATTTGGATAACGCTCAGAAAACTCACTTAACCAAGAAGACAAGCTTGAGTCAACTAAAGACCGGGATAACGTTATTTTGAGGTCCCCTTCGACGCGCTCGTTATCATACTGAATGCGCCTTTCTGATTCGCTGATTTGCCTTAGTATTGCAGCACTGCTTTTGTAAAAGCTTGCGCCATGCTCTGTAAGTACCATTTGCTTATTGGAGCGATCAAATAGCTGCACGCCAAGATCATACTCCAGGTTTGTAATCTGCTTACTAAGCGCTGATGGCGTCTTGTTTAGACTGTCAGCGGCAAGCCGAATACTGCCAGAATCAACAACAGCCACGAAAGACTCATACTGGGTAAACTTCGACATATCACTTTCCAAAATGGAAACTCCGATCGCATTATAGGTCACTTTTTGTCATTCAAAAAGAACAATATAGTGGGCTCGTAAATAACGAACCCGGAGTAAATAATGATTTTATTAGCGGAAGTCGCGATCACGGTTAAACGTCCGATTAACACGTTCTTTGAGTACGTCACCAACATGGAAAATTACGGAGAATGGTTCCCAGGGGTAACCTCTATTGCCTCTCACAACGAACTTCCCCATGGCATGACCGGAAAAATATATCAAGAAGTGATCGTCATGCCTGAAGGAGAAGCAACCCTTGTTATAGAAGTTAAGAAAAGCCGATTGAATCAAGATTTCTACACTGAGGGTGATCTTCTCCCTCTATTACCCGCCATGCTAATGGAGTTTAATGCTGAAACGCCGAAGTCAACCAGGTTCAACCTGAAGTACTTTTCTCGAAGTGACATTCTCGATTCTAACTCTGATGTAATAAAAGAGATGAAATTAAATTTGGGTGGGCGAATTTCAATTGCAGTCGATAATTTACAGCGGAGCTTTAGTTAGTCTGACTTGATCCAATAATTGTTCCTTAACTAAGTGGCGCCGATGCGAAGTGATGAAATAAAGAAATCCTCTCTCTATGGCGGGAGCGCCTAACGGATATCAGCTGGTTTATGCGATATTTAAATGAATCTGTCGCTCGCCAAGCTAATGCTGAAGACACTTGTACAGGTTGATTTCGGGAAGGCCGTTTCAGTCCCAAGCCTTACTGGATGAAAGAGCCCAGGCTGCTTCTATGGCTTATGTAGACCTCCTCGATCCGTGCCAATATCGCCAAGACACCTGAGAGTCTGATTACACATCAATTCAACAGCGTATCCGTGCGGCAGCCTCAAATGAGCGGCCCCAAAATCTACTCCCGGTTGTCGGCACTGAACATTTGAATATGCCGAAAGGGCTACCTTTTCAGCTGGATCACTACTTGGAGCTAGTGGACTGGAGTAGCCGACATTTAGACATCGGAAAACGAGGTTATATTGCACAAAAACGCCCCCTGTCCTAGATCGGCTTGGCATTTCGCCCAGGCATTGACTCTATCTCAATCTGAACTTTGAAAGCCGCTTTTAAAGCCTGCTGTGATCAGAAGAGGCTGTACGGCAAGCCTGTATTCAGTTCAATAAACGCTGGGTGCATGGCATAGGCGACTGCCAATGCTTCCTTTTGGTGACACGCCACTTTTTCCTCCCGGCTTTTCGATGCTATTCCTTTAGGTTGGCTAATTCACGCAATTTTCCAACCTAAAGTATATTTTTTCAGCATTTCACTTCGTCCGAGCCAGACCAGGAGAAATGGCCGTTAACGTGGAAAGCCTGTATCATTTCCCGTGTCATCTTTCAATCTGTGGGTGTCCTAGTGTGCACCTTCAATCAGTAGCGGTTCTTCGTTTTTTTCAACCTTCTGGTTGGTGTTTTGATGGTTACGGCTGACGTTAATTGGTGTTCTCGGGTTTTAATAGGATTATTTGGCTGCCTCGGGTTCGGAAAGGTAATCGTATAGCCGTAAATTCTGGCTATAGTATCCAGTTTTGGGGAGTACTAATCTTTTGTCCAGCCATCAACAATCATTAATAATCTCCCCGGTCTCGAGTGGTTTGTAAAGAGCATATTATGTCCAGAAAAATATTATCCTTAAAGGTAAAGAGAAATACGGAGCCTAAGAAGGCTGATAAAAAGCAAGAGGATACTTCTGATCCAAAGAAACGCTTCTTAAATGGAGTAGCTATTAATCCATCTGAGCCTATTCGCCTTGAGTCTGGTTCTCAGCAACTTACGGTAAGGGCGATGGATTTGATTACGCCAATTGGTAAGGGGCAGCGTGGCTTGATTGTGGCTCCACCGGGCTGTGGCAAAACCACTATCCTGAAACATATCTGCCAAGCAGTGGGGGAGGCTTACCCTGAAATAAAGCTGTACGCTTTACTTATTGATGAAAGGCCAGAGGAGGTTACTGACTTTAAGCGAAGTGTACCGGCCGAAGTTTATGCGTCTTCTTCTGATCATAGCTATGAAGAGCATGTGAGAGTAGCTAATGAACTCCATGATAGGGCCTGTAAGGATGCCGGTGAAGGTCAGGATGTAATGATCGTGGTTGACTCGTTGACAAGGCTTTCACGGGTACACAATGCGCAGCAGAGTGGCAGGGGACGTACAATGTCTGGTGGGATAGATGCCAGGGCTATGGAGATACCCAGAAAACTGTTTGGTGCTGCGAGGAAGATTGAAGGTGGTGGCTCACTTACGATTCTGGCAACGATACTCGTGGATACCGGAAGCCGAATGGACCAGGTGATATTTGAGGAGTTTAAGGGCACGGGAAATATGGAGGTAGTATTGTCAAAGGAAGTTGCGAGACAGCGAATTTTCCCTGCCTTGGATATTGCTAAAAGCAGTACTCGCCGAGAGGAAATCCTGTTCAACTCGAAAGATATTGCAACGATAAGAGCTTTACGAAGAACGCTTGCCAGCCTAAAGCCTGTAGATGGCACTAAAAAACTTATTGAACTCCTTGAAAAGTACCCGACAAATGCGGAGTTACTTGACCATTAACTTTTAGTTAAGTTTATGGGTAGTATTTAGCCGCTTAGCATTTTTGGAGTTAGTTGCTTAGTGACCGAGTCCTTATTAGGACAGCTGTTATTCAGTTGAGGGCTTTACACCTCAATCCTCTGGTGTGTTTTTACAAGATACCGCTCAATGAGGAGCTTAGTGGAAAAGTGGCCTTAATATGCCGAAAGGGTTGCCCTTTCAGCTGGATCACTATTTGGCGTTATTAGAATGGAGTAGCCGGCATTTAGCCCCAAAAAAATGCGGTGCCATTTCTCAAAAGGCGCCCCTTATCCTTGAGCGGCTGGGCATCTCAGTAAAATACTGGCTCTTTTTCAACCGGAACTTTGAAAGCCGCTTTAAAGGTTTGGTGGGATCAGTTGAGAGGGTAAAGCAAGCTTGTATCCAACTCGATAAACGCTGGGTACAAGGAATAGGGATTGCCGGCGTTTCCTCTCAGCCACACCCTGCTAATCTACTCCCACCCCAAATACTCTATAACACGATTACCATTCTTTTATCCAAAATAGCATTTCCAAAAATCTGCATATCAATTCTCAGAACTTAATCTATCTTACCTATAAATCAAAGGGTAAGAGCCCCCAGAAAGAGAGCTTGCTCTACAGTTCACAACATCCTCCAGCCTTTGGGTGTCCTAATGTGTGTGCACTAATTTGCGTAATAGGGCAATAAACAATACCCGTAGCAACCAATAAGGTTACTATACCGGGTGCTTTCATCTAAATTTATGTATCTTCTGAAGATTCACGTATGCGCTCTTTCCGTTCCAGTTCCTCTTGCATCACCGCTTTGATTTCTTCTAGCACGGCGTCGACATCGGCGCTGTCATCGTCATCATCAAACTTGCCGCTGAGCGTTGAGCTAGTCGTTAAGTTACCCTCTTCAAACAGTGCCCACATTTCCTTGGCGTATTGAGTCTGTAATAAAGAGGGAGCAAATCTGCCATAATAACGACGCATATTGTCGACGTCGCGAGTGAACATTTCTTGTGCACTGTTATTGGCAGCGGCATTAACAGCTTGGGGTAAATCGATAATCACAGGTCCGGAGTCATCCACTAGGACGTTAAATTCGGATAAATCACCATGTACAATTCCCTCGTAAAGCATCAGCATGATGTAATGAATCATTACGGCATGATCTTGAATTGCTTGCTCTTCTGACATTGTCACATCGCCAAGCCGTGGTGCGACATTGCCTGCTTCGTCAGTGATTAACTCCATCAATAATACACCGTCAACACAACCAAAAGTCTTGGGAACTCGTACATGAGCGCGTGCTAAACGGGATAAAGCATCAACTTCGGCATTTTGCCAAATTTCTTCCTGCTGTTGGCGGCCATAATTTGACCGTTTTTGCATGGCACGTGCTTGACGACCACTGCGAACTTTACGCCCTTCTTGGTACTGTGCGGCCTTTTTAAAACTACGCTTAGTTGCGTCTTTATAGACTTTGGCGCAACGAATTTCGTCACGACAACGGACAATAAATATATCGGCTTCTTTGCCGCTCATTAGGCGGCTGATAACTTCATCGATTAAGCCATCATCGATGAGAGGCTGTAGACGTTTGGGAGTTTTCACTAGATACCAGCTTCGAGTGTTCGGCAATTAATCATATATGCTATTGACATATTTCCATGTGTATTTGAGGCAAGAAATCTAATCCTGCTTATGGATAAAGAGCGATTATGGGGCCCTATAATGCCCGCGTAAAGGATGGGGCAATAAGAATCGCACTTGACATGTGGAAACCCCTAGTAGGAAGATCACCGTTTAATGACCTCTAACTACCAGCGAATAGCAACACCATAAGGTTTTGTGGGGAGGAAGCCGCGAGCAAAACTATGAGTTAGCGAACAGAAACATCCTATATAGCTTAGTCTGGAGGCCAAGGGTGCCGAAGCCACGTGATCTAGTGGATAGGGTTAATGATGCAGCTGATTTGTGAAATTTTATACTCTTATCTTGGGAAATCTGTGTAATTTTTTTCAGTGATTCTGCCAGCGTGGCTATTGAGTGGTAAGTAGGTCCAACCGGTTAGTATTCATGACCCGCATGATGGGTGGTGTGGGGGCCGGTAGCTAAAAACTACCGGCTACCCGATTTAGCTATTTACTTCGTGTCCACCCTTTGTTTTTAAAGCACTCAATCGACTCTTTTTCTAGTGCTTGATATTCACTCCAATACTCTGGCTCTGCTTGACTTCCGCTTCTTATTCGCGCTAATGAATCTTCTACCACCTTGGAAATAACTTTACTTCGATCAGTATATAAGGTCCCATCCATTGTAATTCCTTTACTATATGCCTTAACTCCACAGGAATCTCTATCCGACGAGACAATCGGACTGTTCCCATCAAGCTTTCCGTATTCAGGATGTTCCCAATATGTTTTTTGGGTCGCGCATGAGATTAAAGTTAAGCTAGATATTATTGCAAAGAAATATTTCATCTCGTTGATTTCTTGTCCTTGTTGATAACTAATGCAAAGCTTTACGGACGCCGAAGCAACCCGTAGGTTTTCCGTAAGAACTTTTTGTTATTATTCTACTTTGATTAATTAACATACTCCAACCATTCATTACAAAATATACTTTCAACGGCCATTTCTAACTGAAATATCTGAGGGTCAATCAGGTCGCCTCTAAATGTTGCACCTTTATCAATCCACGCTGAGTACTCAATATATGGATAGTGGCCTATACAGTACAAGGCGTACGACAACTCTTTGCTCAAACTGCTTGAACTTTTTAGGTTTTGAAATAGTGAATGCAAGTCAGACAGCAGTTGTTCTATATATTCCTTTCCTGGATCTTCACCCATTCTGGCCAATGCCGGCAACCCTTTTTCACCTAATCCCGCGTTTATAATTCTTTCTTTAATCTCTTTCATATTTGGAAGTCATAACGCCCTAAGCAATACACAGGAGGTCCAGTGCATTGCATTGTCAGTTTTTTGAATCGCAGAATGATAGCTTGTTGCGTAAAACCAAATCAATAATCCCATTAGGATCTGAAGAAAGCTCGACGACTGATTGTTTGTTATCGCCGATTGGCATTCGATGACACGGATTAGACTGGATTTGATCGTTTTTCCGATAAAGAAAATACAGTTGAACTGAACCCAACTCAACAGGTATCCATGAGTCATTAAATGTAAATCGATCCCCTATTTCAAAAGAACCCTTGATTGAATTCAATACCAAAAAAGTTGAGTCGATACCTCGATTCAGATCTTGTAATCTCTCCCAGGCTTGAGAGTCACGCCACTCAATGGGCTTTGAGTTATATGAGCTAATTTCATATGTCAGATCTGCGTACGGAATTCGGCCTGAGATTTTCTTGGCAATAACAATGTCAGAGGCATTATTCAAATCAAAGCTTAAATTCTTATGATCATATTCAAACGAAATGGCTCGCTGAGAATAAAGGATGACTAATAAGGTTAGAGATATAACTTTCATTAATCGAAGCCTGATGGAAACTAACGTCTTTGGAACGGGCCGGAGTAAGATGGCTCTGTTTTTTTGCGACAGCTTACGGAGGTCCAGCCCAACAGCCCTACCGTTGAGTGGTCGTTGGTAAACTTGTTAACTGACATTGCATTGAGCTTCAAATTTATCTTTGTTACTACAAACAAGATTTAAGCTTGAAAGAGTATTGAATACCATAATACCCGCTCCACCCAAGAACCAAGGAGTTAATGCAGGGTGATTGAATGCTTGCAATATTACACCCCATGATTCTTGAATAAGAAGTAATATATCAGTATTTTTAATATCTGGCATATTCCCATTTGAGACTATTGTGTATGCTGAAAAAGCGAAAAAAGCATACAGAAAAATAATATTGAATATTACAATAGGAATACTAGTTACTGAAAGTCCAGGCCACGACCAATTGTATTTAGCTTTATATATGATTGATGCCACAATTAAGCCTATGCCTAATGCCATTGCAAACATAGCTTGATTTAACGGGCTTTCTATAGGTCTCGCACCAAATAAAATCATCATAGCTATGTGATAAACAAAGAACAACTTAAAATCGAATGACATATTTCCAGGAGAATGTTTCTCATTCTTTGCTTTAAATTTATTTAGTAATGATTCTAACATACATCAATCTCTTGAGGGTGTTAACGAGGGTGTAGAAAAACTCACCCCTCTTTTCGTATTGTGCTTCTACGTGAAAAATAGCCTACTTATCTGTGAAAGTTAGATCAGAATTCACTTAGAATTACCATTTATGGTTAATGTTCAATCACACCCAAGAAAGCAAAGACATAAATTAGTTTTTCTACAGCCTGAACGCCAAGCTCAACCGGCGCGTTAGCGATCAGTTGTAGTGCCTTGTTAACTGTTTCATTCTAAATTCGTCTGCATCCAGGCTAAAAGCTCTTCGGCTCGCCCAATTTTTTCCAGCTTTAACCAACGCGATTGCAGCGAAGGATTAGCGAGTTCTGCTACTACAGCCACAGGCTCTTCATCAGTACCGGACCGAATAACCAACTCACCAGCTCTGCAAATTTGAAACAAGGCCTTAGCAAGCGATATATCTAAATCATCGTACTCGAATGCAATACCCACCAGAGATTCATTTTCTAGAAAGTTGAGTATCCCTAATCTTAGCGTCGCGTTACTTTCTAGTGGTACATAAACATAAGTATCTTCTTCTTCAGAAGTTGCACCTAATTCTAACAAGAGCTGCTTTAGGTTACTTTTTGCCGAAGCGCTAATAGGATCATCTACAGACGCATAGGAAACCTCTTCAGTAAAGGGATTTACCATCTTACGTGTGTTGGTTGTCAAATTGATCGTATATAGGTCCATAGAAAATTCATTTAACGCCAAGCGAATGGGCTGGCGTTATGAAGCAGTGACAGTCCAAGCCAAGGTTTCCTTGGCCGAGCATTGCGTGCTTGGTTATGTGTTGAGTTTAGCCAGTGCTGTTTGAAAAGCTTGAATACTAGCTGTACGTATTGTTTCATTTCTTTCTTCGGCTGATATCCAGCCGCCAACGTTATTGAGACAAAATTGATTGTCTGAATCTCGAGCCACTTCGCGAACTGCTTGAAAAACGCGGTGTTGGATTTCGTTGCAGTCTCTCAGTAGTCTCGGATCGGTAACACCCGACCCTTGAAATTCATAGCCACCACGGGCATGAATTGTTAATTGATGGCCGTAATTACACAACAGCTGAATCTTCTTATCATCAGGAAGCTCGTCTATTACTTTTTGTATTTGGTGTTCTTTCATTTTTTACACATAAGGCCTTGCAGTAGAAGTCGGCACGTAGCGACGGTCCTGCTGACTGAGATTGTTATGTCTCGTTTTTCTTGAGCTGATTTTCAAGGCTCTTTAAATCACCGAGCACCCATACATCAGAGATTCGATCAACTTCAAAGGTAAATAAGGTGCACCCATTCCAAGTTACGCGTTTATGTGATGGTAAAAAGCCCATAAACTCATCTCTATGAAATCCGGTAAAGGACATCTTTGCAAAAACCTTGTCTCCCTCCTCTACGAGATCTTCAATAATACATTTGTAATCACCCAGTGCTTTGTGAACCATATCGACATATTCAGCGAAACCTTTGTGACCTCGCTTTTCTTGCCCCAATGATCCTCTAAAGGAGAAGCTCTCATGCAGGATCGATGGCATTGCTTTCTTATCGTGGGCATCCCAAAGAACCTCATAAAATCTTCGAACTTGATCTTTATGCACTAGTCATCCCCAGAAACATTACGAAGCGGCGTTTAAGCTGTCGGGCGCCAAAGGCGCGTAGTTAATTGACTTGGTACGCCCAGCATGAGCGTGAACTAATGGGGTGAAAGTCCTCTGTAGGAAGATCACCATTTAATGGGTTCCATTAAATGCTAACTACTAGTGAATGGCAACTACAACACCACGAGGTCTTGCGGAGAGAAGCCGCTAGTAAAACTGCGAGCTGACGAACAGAAACATCCTATAAGGCTCAGCCTGGAGGCGGGGTGGCCAAAGATACCGCAGCTATGTGGCTAATGGGCCGGGCTAATGATGTAGTCGTGTATTGCAAGATCACGTTCTTATCTGGAGAGATCTGCTTAGCTTGCTGCCGTCTGCGTGGCCGCTAAGTCATAATTAGGCACAACCCGCTAGCCCCAATTCAGGAAGCCCACTTTATAGCCTATGTAGATCTCAAGCCGATTGGTGCCATTTCTCAAAAGACGCCCCCTATCTTTGAGCGGCTGGGGATCGCAGCAAAACACTGGCTCTATCTTAATCGAAACTTTGAAAGCCGCTTTAAAGGCCTGGTGGGAACGGCAGGGGCTATACGGCAAGCCTGTATTCAGCTCAATAAACGTTGGGTACATGGCATAGGCGATTGCCAACGTTTCCTATCTGCAATGTCCCACTAATTCCCTCCCAGCCTTTCGATACTATTCTTTTCGGTTTGGCCAAAATCACGCAATTTCAAAGCTCAAGCATAATTTCTAGAATTTCATCTTGCCCTACACCAGACCAGGAGAAATGGCCGTCAAGGTGGAAGGCCTGTACTTTTTCCAGTGTCATATTTCAATCTATGGGTGTCCTAGTGTTGTTTCTTCTAACCTAAATGCTCTATATCACCATTACTGCTCTTTTATCCAAAAGCAGCGTTTCCTAGAACTTCAACTTACCTATAAATCTAAGGGTAGATAGGAGTCGCCAGAAAGAGATCTTACGCTACTGTTGACACCATCCCCCAATGTTTACTTGTTCTAGTGTGTGGTTGTAGCCGGTAGCAATAAACTATCGGCTACACGGCTTAGAGTGTCAATTAATTTCAAATTTTGTAATGTTTAATACTTCCCACTGGGCACCTTTTCTTTCTAGATCTCCAGTGATGGATACAACTTGTCCTGAGGAGTGGGCTCTGCAAGCATTGACATAATTCGTCCTATTTAGCACTGCCTTGACTTCGATAAGTCTATCTTCGTGATTATGCTTAATAATTATTGACCGATTGTTTTTTTCTTCTTCTGGGCTGGTTGTACAATGAAGATTGATTATCTTTCCCATTACAATTGTTTCGACTGGATCAACTTCTTTCAGCTTAGATGCAGCATAATTCAGTACCTTGAAGTCTTCTTCATTGAGAAGGTATTTTTTGCCACGAGTTATATCGTTAGATAGCGAAACCTCTTTAGACCACCCAAATGAAAATTCTACTTCACTTTTTGAAAACTGCAATAAAGCCTCACACATCTTTGAATTAAATGCCTTTTCATATGACTCGACAAGAATATCAGGGTTTCCTTTATTTGATGCAGTTTTCGTTATTGATAGCCCTCTTGCAATCCTCTCAATTACTCTTCTTTCAAAAGGGGGTTCAATTAATTGATGGTTAGTAGGTTGTTCGGACATTAAGGGCGATTCAATAGTGAAACCGAAACTACCCCTGAAAGTGTGGCCAAAACGGCAGCTATTGGAATGCTTGTGTCCTATTGCGGTAGGAGTATCGAAATGCTTCGAAGGCTGTTTTTCAGAGCATGCTGAATAAATTATTAAATTACGTAAACCGATCACATCTTTGTACGCATCTTCAATCGATAGACTATCTTCATAATTTCCTGTATTGAGAACTCTTAAACCTAGGGTGTCAAGAAAGCATGATTTTATGTCTGCGATTACTTGTTTGGCAGGAATGCCTGCTACGAGAGATATTAGATTTACTGCATCCGCAATTCGGTCATAAAAATCTATGAAGTTCGATCTTTTTGGTATTCTGAGTTCTAAAGGTTTACCGGAATCAGATATTGGACCTTTAAATAAATATAATTTTTCAAGCGCCAGGTCGGGATCTCGAACCCAGCCATTCTGATTGAGGTACGAAAGTATGTTTTGAACTTTAACCGCTCTTAAAAGGCTATCTTTTGAATCAATCATTACTGAAGCTCCCCATTTTTAGAGCTTTCTATGAGATTGGAAATCTCTGTAGGGGTAAGCCGCTGCCTTGTGGGAATTTTGATTCGGATGCTGCGCTTATTTTCAGTTAATGCACCTTTCAAGCGAATATAGTAACAACATTCTCTAAGAGTCATCGAGTCGGTAGCCAGCTCTAACCAGCGCTCTTGATTCCGTGGTAAACACAAAACAACCAATATACATGGGCTGGAAGAGTTTTCATGACGGTAAACTATTTTGTTGTACGCATCAGCCTCTAAGTCATAGATTATTTCATTGTTACTCTTTTTCCAGTTAATCGAGGCTTTGAGCTGACAGTCGAAAGCGACCCCCATATCCATCCTCTTTCCTTGGAATGAATCAATTCTCCGAACACTTAAATCTACACCATAGTCTTGCTTTACTAGATCCATAGTGGCCCCTGCTTTGGCAACTAAGGCACTAACATGAGCAATGCTCAAAGATTCTTCGATTGATTGAATTGGTACACTCAAGCTAAACTCCGTTTCCTGCTGTCTTACAATTCAACAAATTGCCTAATTTTTTTGGGTAATATATGGTTGACTTTTTGATGATATCAAACTCTAAGTCACCGGTAACCCCCTACACTTTTTCGCTTTTTGCATTAAAGTCAGGACTTATCGTATTTATATATGGAACCAAAAGTTTAGGTATATGATACTTCACATTCTTTCAAGATCCATCAACAAAAGGACTTGACTCTTAATCTAATAAATTTGACCCGATATTAATAAAAGGACTTGTATCTTTGATGGATAATTTTTTTCTTGTAGCTTAGATCCTACTTTTATTGGTATGCGGAGTTATGGGCTCCTAATCTTTGTAAGGTGTTTTCGGTAAAATAAATGGCTCCAGTATTTTGTGGTTTTTGGCTATCCTGAAAATTGGTCTGATTTATTTTGGTGTTTCGATTTTTGAAGCAACCAGTATTGTTGGCTAATAGCTTAGTTGCAGCATAATTTCTAATTTCAGGTATATCGAGTAGGGGATACGAGTATCTTTATTAGTAATGCCAATATTAGAAGGCCGTTTCTGGACACCCATCAAAGGTAGAGCTTGAGGCGTCACAGCCATTGACACAATACGGAAATCACAATAAAAGCACTGGATATTAAAACAGTTAAATCCATACCCTATGACCCAGCCTCGCCGCTCACAGATCTCACTTGATGCGACTCCGTACTATCACTGCGTCTCCCGCTGTGTACGCAGGGCATTCCTTTGTGGAAGAGATGATCAATTGGGGAAGGATTATGAGCACCGGCGCCAGTGGATTGAGACTGGGGTGCAAAAGCTAGCTGCTATCTTTGCGCTGGATATCGCTGCTTATGCGATAATGAGTAATCACTACCATGTGGTGCTCTATATCGATGCTAAAACGGCCAAAACTTGGTCTGATACTGAGGTCATTCTCCGCTGGCAGGAGCTATTTAAAGCTTCTAATTTGGCTCAGCGCTTTATTCAGGGTGCCTTTCTGGATTGCAGTGAAAAGAACAAGCTTAAAGAGCTGATTGAGCTGTGGCGAGAGCGATTAATGGATATCAGTTGGTTTATGCGCTGCCTAAACGAATCTATTGCTCGCCAAGCCAATGCAGAAGACCGCTGTACTGGCCGCTTCTGGGAGGGGCGTTTCAAGTCTCAGGCGCTATTGGATGAAAGAGCCTTGGCTGCCTGCATGGCCTATGTCGATCTCAATCCTGTCCGTGCCGATATTGCAAAAACCCCGGAGGACTCCGATCACACGTCCATTCAGCAGCGTGTTCGCGCTGCGATCTCAGGTGAGCAGCCCAAAGAGCTGCTACCTTTTGTGGGCGACGAGCGCCTTAATATGCCGAAAGGGTTGCCCTTTCAATTGGATCACTATTTGGCGTTAGTAGACTGGAGTGGCCGGCATTTAGACCCCAAAAAGCGCGGTGCCATTTCTCAAAACGCGCCCCCTATCCTTGAGCGGCTGGGAATCTCAGCAAAACACTGGCTCTATCTTAATCGGAACTTTGAAAGCCGCTTTAAAGGCCTGGTGGGAACGGCAGAGGCTGTACGGCAAGCCTGTATTCAGCTCAATAAACGTTGGGTACATGGTATAGGCGACTGCCAACGTTTCCTATCTGCAACGCCCCACTAATTTCCTCCTAACCTTTCGATACTATTCCTTCTGGTTTGGCCAAAATCACGCAATTTTCAAACCTAAGGCATAATTTTTCAGTATTTCACCTTGCCGTACACCTGATCAGGAGAAATGGCTGTCAAGGTGGAAGGCCTGCACTATTTCCAGATCCATCTTTCAATCTGTGGGTGTCCTAGTGTTGTTGAACTTTGAAAGCCGCTTTAAAGGACTGGTGGGATCAGCAGAGGCCGTACGGTAAGCCTGTATTCAGCTCAATAAACGTTGGGTACATGGAATAGGCAATTGCCAATGTTTCCTTTCTGCAACGTCCCACTAATTCCCTCCCAACATTTCGATGCTATTCCTTCTGGTTTTTGGCCAAAATCACTAAATATTAAAGCTCAAACATAATTTTCCTGTATTAACCTCTTCCAGTTCCAGGTAGGAGAAATGGCCGTTAAAGTGAAAGGCCCGTACTACTTCCGGTGTCATCTTTCAATCTGTGGATGTCCTGATATTGTGATAAATCACAGGGTTAAATTTTTTGACCACAGATTTCTTAGCTGTATTCATCACCACCTATTGTAGCCCCGATCCAATCATCTGTAATATACTCACTTTCTCAGGTATATAAAACCCGTTAATTTTGATGCTTGACAGATCATTTCATTATGCGCTGATCAACTTTTGTTATGGAATATGGGGATAATTTGTGTCTACAAACGACGATGTCTACGATAAAATTACCGACGCAGTATTAAATGCTGCTGAGAAAAAAAAAGAAGCGGAAGCTAAAAAGGCGAAATTTGAAACCCAGATTGAAACACTTCAGGAGGTTACTGGCCTCTCTCGAGGAGAAGTTCAAAAAATTGCAAGAGAAGTACTGGCAAAGCAAGAAGCTACATCAACTCAAACCACCGAAGAGAGCGAGCCTGAGAATATCAATCTAAAAAAGATTTTTTTGATCTTGGGAATGCTCTTTCTTCCAGCATATTTTTCATGGTTTTTAATGCAGAAAAAATATAAAGGAATGGTCAGAAAGCTTGCTGTTTTATATTTGCTCTTGTCAATTGCAAGCCCTTTTATTGTCAACGATTCAGATCCATTTTTGACAGATGCGGAATATTTTACTTTTTTGATGATGCAAGCCATAGCAGCTTTAATCTACTTCGCAGCTCATAGATTATTAAGTCGGTTGCTAAATTCTGAGGTATAGCGCCTCGGTTATGGGCAGGCCCACACAGAGGGACTGCCTCAAATACTTTGTTATGTATTTTAACCGATGTTAAGCTTTACCCTTCTGGGAACTCATGATACTCAATTACATACTCAATAAATTTGTCGATATATCTAGCTTGCGTTACATCCATAGGCTCTAATTCTGAACCAGAGTTTAAAGAGTCTACATAGTTCAACACCTCTTCAGACAGGCCATATCATAAGCTATTCCTGTGAAATTGGAGTAACTTACTGAGAATACTTTGTATCAGGCATTTCAAACCATCTGGAGAGCCAAGGTATATTTCAAGATATCTATTGACGATTCACTACCCAAGAAACATAACGCCGTTAGCTGCAGCACCTTGTATGGTTGTTCTTGCCCGATTCTGGTGTTGAAAATCCTTTTCGCTAACGGGTAAATTGAGACCCACCTTCGGCGGCCAGCGAAGGCCTTGTTTGTCACAGTTCGTTGCTGCGCCGGTTTATAAAGACCGTTAACAAGTAGGAACGTGACAGACACTCACTAGGCATAACTCGGATAGTCATGTGGGCCTCGAGCCCGAATAGCAAGGCTGAGATAGCTGGAGGCCGTTTCTGGACACCCATCAAAGGTAGAGCTTGAGGCGTCACAGCCATTGACACAATACGGAAATCACAATAAAAGTACTGGATATTAAAACAGTTAAATCCATACCCTATGACCCAGCCTCGCCGCTCACAGATCTCACTTGATGCGACTCCGTACTATCACTGCGTCTCCCGCTGTGTACGCAGGGCATTCCTTTGTGGAAGAGATGATCAATTGGGGAAGGATTATGAGCACCGGCGCCAGTGGATTGAGACTGGGGTGCAAAAGCTAGCTGCTATCTTTGCGCTGGATATCGCTGCTTATGCGATAATGAGTAATCACTACCATGTGGTGCTCTATATCGATGCTAAAACGGCCAAAACTTGGTCTGATACTGAGGTCATTCTCCGCTGGCAGGAGCTATTTAAAGCTTCTAATTTGGCTCAGCGCTTTATTCAGGGTGCCTTTCTGGATTGCAGTGAAAAGAACAAGCTTAAAGAGCTGATTGAGCTGTGGCGAGAGCGATTAATGGATATCAGTTGGTTTATGCGCTGCCTAAACGAATCTATTGCTCGCCAAGCCAATGCAGAAGACCGCTGTACTGGCCGCTTCTGGGAGGGGCGTTTCAAGTCTCAGGCGCTATTGGATGAAAGAGCCTTGGCTGCCTGCATGGCCTATGTCGATCTCAATCCTGTCCGTGCCGATATTGCAAAAACCCCGGAGGACTCCGATCACACGTCCATTCAGCAGCGTGTTCGCGCTGCGATCTCAGGTGAGCAGCCCAAAGAGCTGCTACCTTTTGTGGGCGACGAGCGCCTTAATATGCCGAAAGGGTTGCCCTTTCAATTGGATCACTATTTGGCGTTAGTAGACTGGAGTGGCCGGCATTTAGACCCCAAAAAGCGCGGTGCCATTTCTCAAAACGCGCCCCCTATCCTTGAGCGGCTGGGAATCTCAGCAAAACACTGGCTCTATCTTAATCGGAACTTTGAAAGCCGCTTTAAAGGCCTGGTGGGAACGGCAGAGGCTGTACGGCAAGCCTGTATTCAGCTCAATAAACGTTGGGTACATGGTATAGGCGACTGCCAACGTTTCCTATCTGCAACGCCCCACTAATTTCCTCCTAACCTTTCGATACTATTCCTTCTGGTTTGGCCAAAATCACGCAATTTTCAAACCTAAAGCATAATTTTTTAGCATTTCACCTTGTCCTACACCAGACCAAGAGAAATGGCCCACAAGGTGGAAGGCCCGTACTACTTCCGGTGTCATCTTTCAATCTGTGGGTGTCCTAGTGTTGTTAGCCGGCTACCCGATTTACATGCTCCTCAGTGAATAACTTCCTCTTCATCCATAAGTGGTGTTGGTTTTGATTCGGGATCAAATTCACTCTTAATATCTATATAAGCTTCTTCCTCACGAAGTATTTTAAAAAGAGGCCACGTTGATAAATCAGTAAAACATAGCTTGCCTGATCTTAGAATATCTGGAAGCATATCAAAAGCTTCTTTCATTTGATCTAGCAATACATATCTAGCCAATAAAAAAATGGGATCTTTTGCCGAAAAGTCAGAGTCCTTTATTTCTTTTTCTACTGTTGAGAATGCTCCCTGCCACTTTTTCGCCTGCCAATAGTTTATCTGAGCAGTCATCCTCGACGACTCCTTTTGACGTTTATCACCGCATAAAAAATATGCAATTGAAGCACCTATATCATACCTTTCATTACATATGTGATCGAAGCTCATATTTACCAAGATCTTATATCTTTCCTTATTTTCTGGTTCATTCTTTTTCCAAAGTTCGGATGCGATTAATAAGAATGACTTTTCAAATATTGTAAGAATATTTTCTATATATGTGCCGTCGCATGTCAAATGATCACCAAGCTTAGGTGGCTCCTCACTATCTGCGAAACTGCAGTTTTTTAGATATATTGAATTTACAACGCCACCGTTGTGAACGTACAGGTTGCGTCTCTGACAAGCCTCTATCATGGCCTCTTGATAGTCTTTTAAATAGCTCATTGACAATTTCATCTGTTCTCTTAAGAACTTAATCCAGTCGCTAATGCTTCCCCTAAGTACCGATTCAACTTTGGTGTCGATTAAGTACTTTTTTGCATCTTCTATAGAGCCTATTTCATATAGATCATTCAAACTCAACTGTTTGTCTCTTAACCCAATTGAGTCGGGGTTCTTATCGTAGTATTTATGTATAAGTTGAGCTAAAAACCATTCGACATAACTAATTATCGTAACTAAAGAGCTTTGATACAGGCTTGCTTTTCTTTTTCTATTTTTTGATATCTTATCCAACGCAGAAGTAAATCTTTTCTGACCATTCTCATCCATTCCTATCAGATATCTCGTTCCAGTTTTGCTTTCTTCTTTCACTAGCTCGATTTTAGATCCGAATCTCTCTTTCATTTTTTCTAACATGGATTCATCAAAGCTAAACTCCTCTGGATTTTGCTTGTTTACCGCTAACATTAATGGTGCAAAACCAATTGGATCTTCCTTTATTTCATCGTTATTTTTCTCATCAAGATGTTCATCCACAAGCTCTACAAATTCACGTAAGCTTTCTAAATTTCTAGAGAATTCTACAATTTCTTTACCGAACATTGTTCCCTCTTTATACACTCATAGATTCATCATGTGGCGGGTAAATCAGGTGTGCTGTAGGTGTCACCTGGATTTGCTTGTTAGGTGCTCATTTTTTCAGGTTAATTGTATTTAAAAGTGCATTCGGATCGTTGTCTTGCCTGGTTGCCTCTTCATATTCTTCTTTATTCATACCATAGAAGCCAACAACCTGGTTGTGCGCATTTTCTAACCAAATGAAATTGCCATTGTCATCTATGCGCTTTGCTGATTTTTCAATCGTAAACTCCATTAGTCCGTATTCTCTACTTTTCCCCATTTTAATGATGAGGCAGCTTACATTATGAAAACTATCATCTGAGGGGGTGGGTTTGACAGCAATATTAAAACCACCTTTATCTCTAACGCTGGGATATACAATGCCGTGAGCCTTATTTCTTGCATGAATTGCTTTACCTAAAGCACGACTAAAAATGTATCCGTTCTCTCTAGCATTTGGATTAGCTAAGATATTGGCAAAGAATTTATCGATGTAAATATATATGAGAGCTTTCTCATATCCTATTGAGTTCAGCAACTTGGAAATTGTTCGATCAGGATCAACCCCAGCGAAGTGCATATAACCACACTTTTGTACATTTGATAGCTCGCCAATCACAACTAGTCTCACAGGGTTTTCATCGAGAACTCTAAATCCTGCTAGTTGAACACGTTGTCCCGGTTTTGCTTCAATTTCAGCTAACGCTGTTTCCTGCCGTGCTGAAATATAAAAGCAAGGTTCACCAAGATCATTTAGTCTTCCATGTTTTTTAACATGCTTGGGGTTCGGATAATCTATTTCCTCAATGTTTTTATAATCTTCATCAACAATTTTTCTTCCTCGCCAGAAAATGCTGCCGCGCCCAAAGTCTAGTGAAAGTATTTTGTATTCTGTAAATAGTGGTTCGATTGAATAGTAGAACTCAGCTTCACTTTTTGAACAAAGAGCAGATTTAAAGATCCTTTCACATTCATCTAATGTCATTTTTAATTTCGATGTTGAAGTAGGTTGCGCTTAATATTTATATAGTATCAGTCGAGTCATTATTATCATAATTGTTGTTTCAGAATCAATTTATTCGCAACAGTAAAAATTTTCATTTCAAATTAGATGCTTAAAGTATTCTTATACGCTCGTGCAAAATGTAAAAATGATCGCTTTGACAACTATCCCAATTTTGGTATTCGTCTGTAACCCATTGATTTTAGGTTGTTTTTTTGGGGGGGGTATATTCTGGTTCTACAATGTAACAGGCAATAAGATCGCAAACCCATAAGCGAGTGCTTACCAATGTTTTTGGGCTGGTAATGGTTTTTTTGGGGCGGAAGGTGGTTAAGATATCGGGTAGGGTGGGGTACAGGCCCAGAGAGTTGCTTTGTGTAGGCCGCTGAAGAGGGTATTTCGCATACTGAATATTCTGGGTAGTCTATTTGCAAATAAGGGGTATTGCATCAGATGGCTTTGATCTTCAATGATTGAAAAAAATAATACTAAAAGTAGATAGGAAATCGACCGAAGCCTCATAGCATGTGCTAAAAGCTTGTATAAGATTTAGTCTGCTGATAGGTTTTCTTATTGAATATGGAGGATAATTGAAGTGGCAGTATTGATGATATTTTCTTTTGAGTGCTAGGGCGAAAGGGGGGGGAGGTAGTAATTTAAGTGGCAGTTCTTATGTGAAACTGAAGTTTTTTCAAAAAGACTAAAAAATATAGGCACAAAAATAATCTTATTAGATTTTATTAGGATTGTTTTAGTGTCAAAGCCACGTAAAATCGATAGATATTTATTGGTAGTTTGGCCGCGATTAAGAAGCTATCTAAAGGCAATAATCAAAGCAGCTCGGTTCAAGAGTATCGAGAGTATCAAGAATCCAAGAATTTTCTTAAGACCACCCCTCAAAGGAGAACGGTAGCGTGAAGTAAGAATAAGTAAAAGGCGCTGACCCAAGGTGCTGGAACACCTGGGGCCAGCTAACCAAGTTGATAATCACAGTATCAAAGTGGCTATATGCATAGTACGCTAGAAACCCGCTCGTCTTCAATAAAGTGGAGCACAATCAGCGGCTTGGAGAGATTCTTCAAGCCCTGGGGGCGTTGCGTCTGCCTTTTCTTTTTCTATGCCTACCGTTCTCGCGCACCACCTCGCAGTTACTCAAAACATTTCTATTCAAGCTTTCCCTTTGTGGAAGGTCTATCCATGGTTTGAGTATCAGTAGGAAAAAATATGTTGATCTTAAAGCGCCGTACAGGCGAAAACTTATGGATTGGAGCGAATGTCTCAATCACTGTATTAGAAGTTAAGGGCAATCAGGTAAAGATAGGAATAATTGCTCCAAAATCCCTGCCAGTACACCGCGAGGAGATTTATGTGCGGATCAGACAGGAAGGAAATCTGGTCAGTGGGAATCGTTGAGAAGTTGATCGAGATTGTGGCGGGGTGGTGTTGCTATGAAAGCGCTAACTACTGTTAGTTAGCGCTTTCAGTCGAGCCAATCGCTGCGATTAAGGCCGCTGGTTAAGCTCGGGAATGCTCTGTATTAGTGATGTTTATGCTTGAATCCAGCTTCAAACTTTTCTGCTAATTTAAAGTAGTGATTCAGATCCTTGCGGGTTTTTTCTGGGCGGTTGTTTTCGGAGTTAATGTGGATGTTCTCTACAACAACGGCGATGTCTTTTGCAAGCTTCTGTCTTTCACCTTTCAGGTTCTCAGCGAAATACTCAACACTTTTTTCGAGGGTGTAGGTGATGACATGAATCTGGTGAAGTTCAGCAGGATTCAGCTTTTGCTTGCTTTTAATTTCTGCTGTTTTCTCAATGAAAATCTTCTTGGCATCCTTCATAGAAGTAACGTCCGCTACTTTGAGATGCTGGATGGGCTTTTCGTCTGATGCGGGGCTAGCTTGAGCAGTGGTAGCAAAAGTAACAGCAAAAAGTAACGCAATTAAAGTTTTCATTTTTCCTCTCTAACGCCCAAACGCTAAGGGTTGATAAGGCATTGATCGGGCGAGGTGAATGCCTAACATTTTTCAGTGATCATTTTGGCCACTTTGATCGCTATCGTAAATGAGGATAACTATCATTAACATTCATGATACAGGAATTTTTAGGTGCTCAAAACACTTCGCGTAAAAATTGCGATCAAGCTGATCGAAATTTGTAAGGAATAAGAAAATTGAATCTGGAAAGGATGCGCAGGGGAGGGGCAACGGAGGTTTTTAGCCCGGAAGTGGCGCCTCCGTGTTATGGAATTTGATCTGTTAACCCTCTCTTCGCGGTAGCAAAGAGAGGGTTATTTATAGGATGAGTCGGTTAGTTCGGGATTATTGAGACCGGCTTCACAAATTAACTGGTACGGAGGCTAGGAAATCTCTCCCAGTACATCAACCATTGCCGAAGTTAATTGGCTAAGGTCTTCTTCCGAAATCACATAGGGCGGCATGGCGTAGACCAGTTTGCCGAAGGGACGCAGCCAAACTCCGCGTTCGATTAGGGCTTCCTGCACTTTGGCCGTATTTACCGGCTCGCGCATTTCCACCACGCCAATTGCTCCTAGGGCTCGAACATCGGTGACACCCGGTGCGGATTTTAATGGGGCTAGCTGTTCGGTCAGCTGTTGCTCGATTGCGGTTACTCGCTCCTGCCAAGGGCTGTTGAGTAACAATTGGATGCTGGCGTTAGCGACGGAACAAGCCAGGGGGTTGCCCATAAAAGTGGGGCCGTGCATAAACACACCGGCTTCCCCGCTGCAAATACCTTCGGCTACTTTATCGGTACAGAGGGCGGCGGCGAGGGTCATGGTGCCGCCGGTGAGGGCTTTGCCCAGTGTGAGGATATCGGGGGTGATATCGGCGTGCTCACAGGCAAACATTTTACCGCTGCGGCCAAAGCCGGTGGCGATTTCATCGGCGATAAGCAGTACGTTGTGCTCGTCGCAGAGTTCGCGCACCCGGCGCAAATAATCGGCAGAATAAAAACGCATGCCGCCGGCGCCCTGGACAATGGGCTCTAAAATAATCGCAGCGAGTTGATCGCGGTTCTCTTCTACTTGCTGGCGCAGTTCGGCGATATCACTGTCACTACAGGTACTACCAAATGGTGTTTGCGGAGCGGGTGCAAACTGGTGCTGGTTCAGATGCTCAGCAAACAAATGATGCATTCCGGTGACTGGATCACAGGTGGCCATGGCCCCGAAAGTATCACCGTGGTAACCGTTGCGCAGGGCCAGCAGGCGGTTCTTTTCGGGCTTGCCATGGGAGTGCCAGTATTGCACGGCCATCTTGATAGCCACTTCCACAGACACTGAACCGGAGTCAGCAAGAAATACCCGGTTGAGGCCGGCTGGAGTGATTTCCACTAATTTCTTGCACAGCTCGATTGCGGGCTCGTGAGTTAAACCGCCGAACATGACATGGGACATTTTGTCCATCTGATCGCGCATGGCCTGGTTTAGCTCGGGCACATTGTAGCCGTGCAGGGCGCTCCACCAGGAGGACATACCGTCGATCAGGCCGCGCCCGTCTTCCAGGTAAATACGTACCCCTTCGGCCCGCGTCACCGGGTATACCGGAGGCGGGTCGATCAGGGAGGAGTAGGGGTGCCAAATATGTTTGCGATCGAAATCCAGGTCCATAAAAACTAAATCTTTATTCTCAAGAGCCGATAATCATCAGTTAGGCCAGTTCGCGCAGTACTCTGAGCGGGGGCTGGCTGATCGAGCTGTAACAGGCCAGGGTACCGGCGGTGCCCACCAGTACTGCACCGGTGAGTGGTCCGGTTAGCCAAAGGACTGGGTGCAATATCACCGGCAGTTCAAAGACCCAATAAGACAGCACGGCCAAGGTGGCTTCCGCACCGATAGCCGCGAGCAAACCGGCGGCAAAACCCAGTAGGCCAAATTCCAGTATCAGGCTTCTCAGCAACAAGCGCCTGCGGCCTCCCAGTGTGCGGATAATTGCCGCTTCCTGCAATCGCTCGGCGATACTGGCGCGGACACCGGCGATTAAAACCAGGACCCCGGCAACCAGCATCAGGGCCATTACCGATTCGATGGCAAAGGACACCTGGTTAATGGTGTCGCGGATACGCTGGATGATCTTATCCAGCTCTATCACGCTGACGCTGGGGAAGGCGCGAACCAGGTCGTTGACCAGTAGCTTGTCCTCCGGTGGGAGGTAAAAACTGGTGATATAGGTAGCCGGGAAATCATCGATAGTGCCCGGTGCAAATATCATATAGAAGTTGGGGCGCATGCTGTTCCAGTCCAGCGAGCGGAAGCTGGCTACCGGGGCTTCTACTTCGAGGCCGCCGATAGAGAAACGCAATTGATCTCCCAGTGACAGTTCCAGCTGGGCTGCCAGCTCCACTTCGACTGAAACCCCTTCGCTGGCCTTGTCCCACCACTCGCCTTCCAAAATACGGTTGTCCGGCGCCAGGGTATCGGTGTAGCTCAGGTTTAACTCCCGGCGAACACCACCGGGACGATCTTTTTTCTCTTTAATCGAGACGCCGTTAATCGCCACCAAACGGCCGCGTACCATGGGGTAAAACTCGGTGCTGCTCACCTCGCCCTCTGCCAGCATGTTTTCCATGGTTGGAACATCGTGGGGGGCGATATTCAGGAGAAAGTGGTTGGGGGCTTTTTCCGGTAATTGCATTCGCCATTCGTCCACCAGGGCGGTGCGGGCAAAGACCATGGCCAGCATGGCCAATAATCCGGTGCCAAAAGCGGCAATCAATAGGGTGTTAAACGCGGCGCGGCGTTGCAGGCTGCCCAGGGCAATACGCCAGGCGCCGCCCAGGGAAGCCAGCTTGCCGCGCACCAGGAGTCGGTTAACCAGGGCGCTGCCTGCTACCAATAGGAGCATGCCGACAAACAAGGCGAGCGTCATAAGCAGACTGCCGGACAGCCACCAGATCAGAAGCAACATGGCGCTGGGGCCGAGAATCAACCCGAGCCATTCGCGTCTGTCAGGATTGCTCCAGTCGTGCCGCAGGGTTTGCATCGGATCTGTGCGCGCCAGGCGGAAAAGCGGCGGCAAGGCAAATCCCAGGGCGCAGGCGAGGCCGGTGGCGAGTCCAATCAGCAGTGGGCTCCAGCTGGTGGCCGGGGGTTGAACCGGGAAGAACCCTTCCATCAGGTTGACCGCCTGGCTCTGGATAAAGGTGCCCAGTGCCAGCCCGATAGCGGTGGCAATCAGGGTGAGGGCGGCCAACTGTCCCAGGTAGATACCGAGAATTTTGTTGCGCCCGGCGCCGAGGCTTTTCATTACGGCTACGTAGGCGCCGTGGCGGAGTCCGTAGCGTCTGGCTGCCAGGCCAACGGCGACACTGGCGAGCAGTACAGCCAGGCTGGCGGCGAGAAACAGGAAGGACTCGGCTCTGTCCAGGGCAGAGGCAACCCGGGGCTGGCCTTCGCGCAGGTCCAAAATCCGCTGGTGTTCAGTCAGCTGAGGTTTGAGCCAGTCAAAGTAATCCTTCAGGACTTGGTCATCACCGGCAAACAGATAGCGGTAGCGCACACGGCTGCCGGGTTGGATCACCCCTGCGGCGGGCAGGTCGGCGGTATTGGCTAGCAGTCGCGCACCCATATCAAACAGGCTGGTGCCCCGGTCGGGTTCCCGCTCCAGTATGGCTGTCACTTTCAGTTGGGTGTCGCCGAGGGCGATAGGATCGCCGAGCCGGATTCCCATCAAAGGTAGAAGGCGGGATTCCACCCAGGCTTCTCCCGGGGGAGGACCTTGTGGTGCCACTTCACTAGGGCCGCCCTGGGCCTTGCTGATTTCCAGTTGCCCCACCAATGGATAGCCTTTGTCGACGGCTTTGACCGAGACAAACTGGAACTGGTCGTTGGCGGAGATCATGGATGAAAACTGGACTATCTGGGCCTGTTCCAATCCCTTTTTGTCGGCTTCCTCCAGCCATGCGCTATCCACGGGTTTGCTGCTGCGCAGCACCCGCTCTGCGGCCAGGAAGGTGAGGGATTGCTGCTCCATGGCGCGGGTAAGGCGGTCGGTGAAATGGGCGATCGCAGTGACACAGGTAACAGCCAAAACCAGGGCCGAGGCAATCAGCGCCAACTCGCCACCGCGCCAGTCCCTGAACAGCAGTCTGAGTGGCAGCATCAGGCGGATACCTCCGACAGGTTGTCCCCGTCGATAAGCGGAGCGTAAGAATCTACAGCGCCTGCCGACATATGCAGGTGGGAGGCACAGCGCTCTGCCAGTCGCTGTTCGTGAGTCACCAGCACCAGGGTGGTGTCAGACTCTTCGTTGAGTTTAAACAGCAGGTCGATAATTTTGGCCCCGTTGCCGGCGTCGAGGCTGCCGGTGGGTTCGTCGGCAAAGAGGATGGCATCTTTGCTGCTAAAGCTGGCAAAGGCCCGGGCAATGGCCACCCGCTGTTGTTCACCGCCGGATAACTGGCGCGGGTAGTGGCGTAGTCGCTGTTCCAGGCCCACCCGGGCGAGAAACTCTTCCGCCCGCTTGGCGGCGCCCCGCTCACCGCGCAATTCGCTCGGTAGCATCACATTTTCCAGGGCGGTAAGGCCGGGCAGCAGCTGGAAAGTCTGGAATACAAAGCCCACGCAGCGGGCGCGCACCGCGGCGCGCTGCTCTTCGTCCATGGCGGTGATCTCGTCACCCGCCAGCCAGATCTTGCCCTCGGTAGGTTTGTCCAATCCCGCCAGCAGGCCGAGCAGGGTGGACTTGCCGGAACCTGAGGCCCCGGTCACAGCGAGGCTCTCGCCACGGGCGACTTTCAGGGAGATATTGTTTAATAGGGTCAGTGGCCCTTCGCTGGTGGAGACCCTGTGATAGAGGTTTTCTGCCGTGAGAATGGCGGACATACTGTATTCCCTTTGCGGATACGCGAGATTTTTGGAGAGTATGACATGACAACAGCCTTTTTTCGGCAGTTACTGACTCGGTTCGGCTTGGTGCTGATGCTGTCGGTCCCCAATCTGGCACTGAGTGCCAACAAGCCCGGCACTCTGCTCGTATTAGGGGATAGCATAAGTGCGGCCTACGGTATCGATGAGGAGCTGGGCTGGGTCAACCTGTTGCAAGAGCGCTTGCAGGAGAAGGGGCGCCCGGTGAAGGTGGTCAATGCCAGCATCAGTGGGGAGACCTCTGCAGGTGGGCTGACGCGGCTGCCGCGCCTGATGGAAGAGCACAATCCCCAGTGGCTGATTGTCGAGTTGGGCGGTAACGACGGTCTGCGCGGCTACCCACCCCAGAGTTTGCAGCGCAATTTGCAGCAGATGGTCAAGCTGGCTAAAGATTCCGGGGCCGAAGTCCTGCTGTTGGGGATGCGTATCCCACCGAACTACGGCCGCGCTTATACCGAGGCTTTTGCCGCTGTATTCCCCAAAGTAGCCAAGGCCGAAGAGGTCGCCCTGGTGCCCTTCCTGTTGGAAACCGTGGCCCTGGAGCAGGGCGCTATGCAATCCGACGGTATCCACCCCACCGCTAAGGCGCAGCCGGCCCTGCTGGATCATGTCTGGCCCTGCGTGAAGTCCCTGTTGGGTGAGAAGGCGGCTGGTGAGTCGTGTACTCCGTGATCGAAATGCGTACAATCGCGCCCCCAGGAACAGGAAAGCCTGGATCTGGTCCCAAAGTTTAAGGTTTTGTGCCGGTACTCTGGGCCCGGTCACTGGTCGCGAATGAGTTAGAGAGACACCATGCCCGAATTGGAAAACCGCCGCGAGCGGCTCGAGTTTAATAAGCTGCAAAAGCGCCTGCGCCGCCATGTGGGCCGCGCCATCGCCGACTTCAACATGATTGAAGAGGGCGACAAGATTATGGTCTGTTTGTCCGGCGGTAAGGATTCCTACGCCATGCTGGATGTGCTGCTGAATTTGCAGAGGACAGCGCCGGTTAACTTTGAACTGGTGGCGGTCAATATGGATCAGAAACAGCCGGGCTTCCCCGAGCATATCCTGCCGGAATACCTGCAGTCTCTGGGTGTTCCCCACCATATTGTCGAGAAGGATACCTACTCGGTCGTGAAGGAAGTGGTGCCTGAGGGCAAGACCACTTGCGGGCTCTGCTCCCGTCTGCGCCGTGGCACCCTGTATGGCTTTGCTGAAGAAATTGGCGCCACCAAGGTGGCACTGGGCCATCACAAAGACGATATCGTCGAGACCCTGTTCCTGAATATGTTTTACGGTGGTCGCCTCAAGGCGATGCCGCCCAAACTGCGCGCCGACGATGGCCGCAATATCGTGATCCGTCCGCTCGCCTATTGCCGCGAAGAGGACATCGCCCAGTACGCCGAGTACAAGCAGTTCCCGATTATTCCCTGCAACCTGTGCGGCAGCCAGGAGAACCTTCAGCGCCAGGCGATCAAGCAGATGGTGCGGGAGTGGGATAAGAAATTCCCAGGCCGCAGCGAGAATATTTTCGCCGCGATTACCCGGGTGTCCCCGTCACAATTGGCGGACAGGGACCTCTACGATTTTGAGAGTCTGGAACTGGATCGCTCTACGCCGTCGGCTGTCGAGCGTCCTGACCATTCAATCCAGCGCCAGGTGAATTCTTGGGAGCCTGAGGATGCTCAGGAAGTGGAGCCCCAGTATATCGAGGCGCTGAATCTGTAGGATCTGCACCGCTGACCAGTTGCGCGTAACTGCATTCAAAGTCCCGGGGACTGGCACTGGGCCCGTGGTGAAAGTGCTGATGCCAGAGGCGCGCCATATTGGCCACGTCTGAGGTTTCCTCCTCCTGGATCTTGTGCACCTCGGCCGACCTGTAAATCAGCCAGGCGATGGCTGTGGCATAGCGCAGGTTGGTGGTCAGTTCGCTGTGGGGGTGATCGAGAAAATCCCGCTGGCTCGCCAGCCCCCGCACTTTTGAGGCGAGGCTTGGGTGATCGATCAGGTATTGATCCCAGATTTCCCGGTGGGTGTGGGGCTGGATTTGGTAAATACCCAGCCCGTGGCGCCGTCCCTGTTTGAGGTGGAAGCCCAATTGTGACTCCTGGGCGGCGGTTCCCAGAAGGAGATTCTCCATGCCCTGGCTCCAGGCTCTCAAGTGCTTGAGGGTTGGACGGATAACCTGGAGTCGGAGCTCGTCCAGACAAATGCCCATAGTGTTGTCTTTTTTTCTGTAGTTGTATCCAACATATATGTAGTTTGCTGATTGAGTCGGCGCCACCTTATGGGTAGATTTACGCGCAATAAACATAACAATTTTTAGGTGGTGCTCTTTCCATAGCTCAATGCGCTGAAAAATTGAGCAGGAAAACGCAGACTATTCCCGCGCCAAGTACCACCCCAGTTTGATCAGAAGGAATCCCTTATGGCCGCCGAGTGGCTGATCGCCCTTACTTTTGTCGCCTATTTGGCGTTGATTGTTGTTATCGGTATTTACGCCTATATGCGTACAAAAAATGCCAGCGACTATTTCCTCGGTGGCCGTTCCCTGCCGCCGGCTGTGGCGGCCCTGTCTGCCGGGGCCTCGGATATGAGTGGCTGGCTGCTCCTGGGGTTGCCAGGCGCGGCCTATGCGGCGGGGCTCTCTGCCGGTTGGATCGCAATTGGCCTTTTCTCCGGCATCGTTCTGAGCTGGGTGACAATGGGCCGGCGCCTGCGCATCTACACCTATGAGCTGGACGACTCCCTAACGGTGCCAGCTTATCTGGATCGTCGGTTTAAGATGGGGCACCCCTATCTGCGCACCGTCTGCGCGATATTCATCCTTCTATTTTTCCTTTTCTATGTGGCTTCGGGCCTGATTGCCGGCGGCAAATTGTTTGAAACGGTGTTTGGCTGGGATTATCGCTGGGCGGTGATTATCGGTGCGGTTGCCGTTATTTCTTACACCCTGTTTGGCGGGTTTTTGGCGGTGTCCTGGACCGATGTGTTCCAGGGACTGCTGATGAGTGCGGCGCTGATTGCGGTGCCTCTCGTTGTTATTTCTGACCAGGGTGGTTTTTCTGCCAGCTGGACTCGCCTGCAAACGGAGATGCCACAGCTGACCCATTGGATGACCGATAACACCGGGCAAACCTTAAGCCTGGTGGCGATACTCAGTTCCCTTGCGTGGGGACTGGGCTACTTCGGCCAGCCGCATATCTTGGCGCGATTTATGGCGGTGCGCAGCCCTAACGATATTCCGGTTGCGGCGACAGTGGCGGCGGTTTGGTCCCTGGCCGGTTTCTTGGGTGCAATGGCGGTAGGCCTGTTTGCCCACCTGGAAATCCAGCAGAGCCTGCCAGATGGCGAAACTGTGTTTATGGAAATGGTGCAGGTGCTGTTCCATCCGCTAGTTGCCGGTGTTCTTTTGGCGGCGATTCTATCTGCCATTATGAGTACGGCAGACTCCCAGCTGTTGGTGTCCTCGGCTGCGCTGGCGGAGGATATTTACCACGTTTGGTTTGGTCGTGAGACCACTCCGGAAGCCATGGTGAAAGTGGGGCGCTGGGCGGTGGTTGCTCTATCGCTGATCGCTGTGTGGATTGCGATGGACCCGGATTCCAAGGTTCTGGATGTGGTGAGTTACGCCTGGGCTGGTCTGGGCGCTGCCTTTGGCCCGGCGTTGTTGATCAGTCTCTACTGGTCCCGTATGACCGGTAGTGGCGCTATTGCCGGTGTTATCGTTGGCGGCCTCACCGTTGTGGTGTGGGAGCAACTCTCCGGTGGCATTTTTGATGTTTATGAGCTGTTGCCGGGTTTTGTTTTCTCTTCAGCTGCTATCGTGTTAGTGAGCGCGCTGACGAAGTGCCCGGAAGCCGTTGCCTCACAGCACCGCAAGTTGCTTGGTTGAGGGGGCAGGGCAGGACTTGAGCCCGAGCGACTCGCTCGGGCCGAGACAGACCAGCCGCGCTAGGGACGCATCTCTGGCAAAGGTGCGACTGTTGTGAAGTGAAATGGATTTCCATCCGCAGCAATTATTCAAATAGCGGTTGGAGATGCTGAGTGATCAAAGTTCATCTCGGTGATATCACTCGATTGCACGTCGATGTAATCGTCAATGCTGCCAACAGCCGTCTCTTGGGAGGCGGTGGTGTCGATGGGGCCATACACCGCGCAGCGGGGCCCAATCTACTGGAGGCCTGCCGCAGTTTGGGCGGTTGTCCTGTTGGTGAAGTGCGCGCCACTGGCGCTTATTCCATTCCCGTAAAACGTATCTACCACACGGTTGGGCCTGTTTGGCGCGGCGGCAGTTTGGGTGAGCCCGAGCTGCTCTCCAGCTGTTATCGGCACTGCCTGGCATTGGCTCGGCGCGAAAATATGCGCTCGATTGCTTTTCCGGCGATCAGTTGTGGCGTTTACGACTACCCCCCGGAGCTGGCCGTAGAGGTGGCTGTAGAGCAGGTGCAGCAATTTCAGGAGAAGGAGGGGGCGCCGCAGCAGGTTGTATTCTGTTGTTTCGATAAATCGATGGCGGATCTCTATCTATCCCAGTTGGATGCCTACGTTAGGCGCTAAAAGCCACGTTTTGTAGGCCTCGTGGTATTTTCGGCCATTGATTGATATCCATGGGTTGGGGATTATTATTGCTCTGACAATAACAATATAAGAATGAGGAGATTGTCATGCGCAGTGCCCAGCAGTGGTTTTCCGAGTATGGTGAGAGTCATCAGAATCCGATCAACAAATCCATTCATTGGATTGCTGTTCCCGTAATTTATGCAACTGTGGCCGGACTTTTGTGGGCAGTTCCGCAGCCGGAATTTATGGCGACAATTCCCTGGCTGAACTGGGCTGTCGTGGTGACAATCCCGATTCTTCTGTTTTATTTCGCGATGTCGTTTCCTATTGCCCTGGGAATGACGGGGTTAACGGTTCTGTGTTTGTGGGCTTGGTCGGTATTGGAGCGCCTGGGGGTGCCCATCTGGCAGACGGCACTGGCCCTTTTCGTGATCATGTGGGTATTCCAATTTATTGGTCACCATATCGAAGGCAAGAAACCCTCTTTCTTTAAGGACTTACAATTCCTGTTGATCGGCCCCGCCTGGGTGATTGGTTTTATTTACCGGAAACTGGGCATTCAATACTGATTGTCGGTTTATGCAGATGAGTGGCTGCGGCCACTCATCGATCTATCCCGCTATCGGTTGTAGTGAACCGGTACTTCTAATGTCTCTTTGACTTCTTCCATCACCACATAGCTGGTGCACTCCTGCACCTCCGGCAGTGTCAAAAGCGTTTCGCCATAGAACTTGCGGTAGGCACTCATATCCGCCACCCGGGCTTTGATCAGGTAATCGAAATTCCCGGATACCAGATAACACTCCTGCACTTCCGGCAGGGCGGCCACGGCGTTGCGAAATTCCTCAAAGGCGTCCTGTGCGGATCGATTCAATCTGATCTGTACAAAAACCACCAGGGCAGCATCGAGGTACTCCGGGTTGATCAAGGCGGTGTAGCCCTGAATAACATTGTCATTTTCCAGGCGCTTGACCCGTTCGACGCAGGGGGTCGCGGTCAATCCCACCTGTCGGGCCAGCTCGGCATAGCTGGTTCTCCCATTCTTTTGTAGAACACGCAATATGTTCCGGTCGATGGTACTTAGCTCTCCCGCACGTTTGCGCATAACTGCTGACTCCGAATTGGTCGACATGGTCAAAAAATAGACTTGGCGACAGGGTTATTAGTGGATTCCACTAGTTTTATCAAAAATCTACTAAATATCCACTTCTTATCTGTTCTTATACTGGGGAAAACATAGAAATTAGGTACTCCTATTTGATTAAGGCAGTACCGAGCGCACAGAGCGAGGAGAAGGAAAATGTTGATTGGCGTCCCTAAAGAGATTAAGAACCACGAGTATCGTATTGGCCTGACGCCGTCGAGTGTTCGCGAACTGGTTGGCCACGGCCACCAAGTGATCGTACAGAAGGATGGTGGTGCCGCTATTGGTTTCCCCGATGAGATGTACGTTCAAGCCGGCGCCAAGATTATCGATACTCCGGAAGAGATTTTTGCCACTGCCGATATGATCGTCAAGGTAAAAGAGCCCCAGCCCCACGAGTGCGAAATGCTGCGCCCTGGGCAGGTTCTGTACACCTATCTGCACCTGGCTCCAGACCCCAAACAAACTGAGCTGCTGGTGAAATCCGGCGCTACCTGCATCGCTTATGAAACTGTAACCGACCGCTTCGGTGGCCTGCCTCTGCTGGCGCCTATGTCTGAAGTTGCCGGTCGTATGTCTGTACAGTGCGGTGCCCACCACCTGGAAAAAGCCCAGGGTGGTCTCGGCGTACTGCTCGGCGGTGTTCCCGGTGTAGCTCCCGCTAAAGTCCTGATTATCGGTGGCGGTGTTGTTGGTACTAACGCAGCGAAGATGGCCCTGGGTATGGGTGCTGACGTTACTATCCTCGACCGTTCCCTACCGCGTCTGCGTCAGCTGGACGATATTTTCGGTGGCGCGGTTCGCACTGAGTACTCCACTAACGATGCTATTGAAAAGCACGCATTGGAAGCTGACCTGGTTGTTGGTGCGGTTCTGATTCCTGGCGCGGCAGCCCCCAAACTGCTGACCCGCGACATTATCAGCCGCATGAAGAAAGGCGCAGTTGTAGCTGACGTTGCTATTGACCAGGGCGGTTGTTTCGAGACTTCCAAGGCGACTACTCACCAAGAGCCTACTTACGTAGTTGATGGTGTCGTTCACTACTGTGTTGCCAACATGCCCGGCGGTGTAGCTCGCACCTCCACTATGGCCCTGAACAATGCCACCCTGCCTTTCGCGGTAGCCCTGGCAAACAAAGGTGCCAAGCAGGCACTGTTGGACGACTCCAACCTGCTGGAAGGCCTGAATGTTCACGCTGGCATGGTGACCTACCAAGCCGTAGCCGACGTATTGGGTTACGAGTTTGTAGATCCCAAACTGGCTCTGCAAAAACAAGCAGTAGCGGAAGACGCTGTAGCTTAATTACCCCCGGTGGCCGCCTGTGGGCGGCCACATTGTAAATAAGCGGTAACGCGCTTGTTGTTGGGAAGTTTCCCCCGGAGCGCTCTTTGCGTTCCTCTCTGTGAGACCTGGTGGCATAGCCACTAATTGATAGCCGCGTGTTTACGCGGCTTTTTTATGCGCGTTATTTATGCTTTAGAAAAAGCTGGATGTGTTGTTTAGGGAAAAACTGGGGAAGAGGAGAAGGAAAAACAGAAAGGGTGCTGAGGGACTTCCTTGTCGCCTCAAGAGGGAGAGGGGTTTAGGGCTAGGGTTAAATAACCCAGATTTCTACCCGGCGATTTTTTATCTTTGAGCTGGAGTTGTTGGAGGCTACCGGCAGATAGGCACCAAAGCCCTGAACCGGTGCTGTATTAATCTGGTGATCCCTTAGAGCGGAGCGAACGGTAACTGCGCGTAGTTTTGATAAAACGATTGAGCGCCCCTCACTGACTTTTTCATCGCCAAACCCGATCAATAGTAGTCGCTTGTGGCTGTTCTCAGGCTTTTGCATAAAGCGGACAAGTCGCTGTATATCCTGTTTTGCCTTGTTATCTAAAGAGGCGCTGCCTTCAGAGAAACGGAAGTTAATGCTCAGGCGCTCTGCATTTTCCGTTAATTTCAGGTATTCGCTGGGCCCATCTCGGTTGGCTTCGGGTTTTACACCGATTGGCGTCTGCGCGACAAATCCAGTGGCCTTTACCAGCTCCTGCCCCTGCTCGCTCTGCACAAAGTGCAGGAACTCTTCGGCGACGGGTTTTAAACCGTAAGCAGCGGTATAGAGAAATAGACGGCGGGAGAGGGGGTAATCCTCGGTTGCGATTGTCAGATGCTCTGGAGCTTGCGGTTGGGTGTTCTGATCGGATACTGACACTGCCTTGGCCCGTCGAATAGACGCCAAGCCGACAAACCCAATACTGTTGGGATTCGCCGAAACACGGTCTGACAATTGATCATTCGATTCGAAGCGTTTTGCATTAGTAATAAGGGAGTGCTTTTTCCCGAGCACTAAGCTTTTAAACGTATCCCAGGTACCGGACTGATTATCTCTCGCCAGAACTTTGATACGACCTTTCCGCCCGCCCACTTCAGACCAGTCGGTAATTTTCCCGGAAAATATTGCTGCTATTTGTTGCAGGGTTAATTGAGTAATGGGGTTTTGAGGGTGAACAATAATGGCGAGTCCATCGATGGCAATAACATGTTCTGCACCTTGACCGCGCATATCTCCAAAGCGACTCAGCGCTGCGTGCTCAGCATCTTTTATTGGTCGCGAAGCCATGGCGATATTGGCCTGGGACCGTTCAAGGCCTTTAAATCCAGTGCTTGAACCGTGTGCCGCAATATCGACATAAATTTTATTGCCACCGAGATCCCCTTGCACTCGAACCTCATTTTCTGTCCCTAAAGGGATAATCTCCAGATTACTGCCACCACGGGCTTCGAGGTAATCGCTCACCAGGTTGGGCGCCAGCTTTGCGCCGACAGTATTAGAGCCGTGTAATGTAAAAAGCAGGCCCGATGTATCGGGAGGGAAGCGGGTTTGGGCTGTGGAAGTTGCAGCAGCCAAGGCCACCCCAAGAAGAAGGAGGGAAAGGGTTTGCTTTAGCCGGCTTAAGAATACGCTCATAGTAATTCGACCGTAAGGTGGTAAAACGAGGGCGCAAAATATGACTTAATTGTGACAAATTGATGAAATATTGATTGCTAAATTACGCAATTGTCTCATCGTGAGAGGTAGGTAACTTTAGCGGGGTTTATTTGAACAATTGAAGTATGGGTGGTTAAGCTTTCGTAAAAGCTTGCTCTATGTTTTAAAACACAATAGATCAAACAGGTGTTTAGAGACCCCGTGAAAGTGAGTTAGAGCCTCAAAAATTTGAGTAATTTAAAAAGCGGGAAATAACCGGCTAATTAGTACTGGTAGTGCAGTTTCTACCCGCAAAATACGTGGACCCAGGTGAACGGATTGAAAGCCTGCTTCCTGGAGCTTCTCGACTTCATAACTGATAAAGCCGCCTTCAGGGCCAATGGCTAAAGTGGTCGGTTGCTTTATGTCCACAGGGCAAGCCGTTCCCCCTACTGGATGGGCCACCAGTTTACGAGAGTCACTGGAAAGGGAAGGGAGCTCGTCTTCGACAAACGGTTTAAAGCGTTTACGCAACAGAATTTCCGGCATTTGCGTATCGACAGCCTGCTCGAGTCCGAGCAGGCATTGCTCAAAGAGTTTGTCTTCCTGCAACCAAGGGGTTTGCCAGTAAGACTTTTCGACCCGGTAACTATTGATCAGAACCAGTTTTTTGACCCCGAGAGCAGTCAGGTGCTGGATAACCCGCTTGAGCATTTTGGGGCGAGGCAGGGCCAAAATAAGTGTGAGAGGTAATGGCTGGGGCGGATCGATTGCGAATGCCACTTCAAGCTCAACGCACTTCTCGTCGAGCGTAACAATCTCGCCACTACCTATTTGCCCGTCGAGCAGTCCGACACGAAGTTGTTGTCCCGGTGCTGCTCTGTGAACCTTGGTGATATGCTCCAGCTGGCGTCCACTCAGGCGGACGCGATTGGGACTAATAAAGTCGTGCTTTTGTAAAACAATCAGGTTCAAAGTCGGGCGCCTTGGTACTTCAATTTATAACGGTGTCGGTGCTATGGGCTGGATTAGCTGATTTGAGCTGAAGCAATCGCGCCTTTGCCAATACCTTCGTAGGCTCTTACGGTAATCGCTTTCCCCGGTTCTTTTGCCGCCAGGGTGTTGGCGATATATTGGGCCAACTGCTCCACCGTGGTATCACAGTCAAGAATTTCACAAACCTTGGCAGGAATGGAAAGGGTGAAGTTTCCCTGTTGTGCGCTGTAAGCAAAGTTATGGATTTCCTCACCGCGATCATCGACAGTGGTTGAAACCAGATCCTCGCGAGTGCCGAGGTAGATATCTTCCCAGCGCTCAGCCCAGTACTTTTCCAGCTCTGCATTGCGTTGGCCACCCGTCATGACCTGAATTCGTGAACGGTGTCCATGGGCGATACGCTGGCAGTTGCCAAGGTGTTTCTTCAGGCCATGGCTGTAGTGGTAGAAAGCATCTTCAATCACTTCACAGTGGAAGCTGAGTTTGAGCTTCTCCACGCTATCGGGGAAGTGGCTGGCCAGTTGCTGGACACACCAGACGGCGACGCTCTCAGGAGTAATTACCTCGGCGTCCACTAAGGCGAAAGCTTGTTCTGGACCTGACACTTTAATAGAGGCCCCGCTTTCCAGTAGCCAGGTCAGGTTAACCTGGTCTCCATTGTGCTCCAGGGTCAGTTGGGGTGAGCGGGTAGGTACCAGGAGGCGGTGGTCGACTTGATCATCCAGCCAATGCCTCAGGGTCTTTTTCACTATGCCAAAGTCGCAAACCATCCCCTGTTCATCCAAGGCGCCATCAAGGGCTGCGTTTGCCAGCCAGGTCTCGCCTACGATGCCTCGTTTTGAGTCGAGGTAGCTGAAGTCAACGTTGGTTAAATTATCGACAAACAAGTGCATGAGTAACTCTTTGCAGGGGGTGAGATAGTAGTCGTTTATTATAACCTGTTAATAGGGCTGGATCTTATTCGTTTATGCCTCTATAATCGCGCCCTCTTCGGATGCACTGGCACCGAAGATCGTTGTGGCGGCCCTCCCGGTCCCCTCGCAATGAGCAGCTGTGAACTCCGCCAGGCCCGGAAGGGAGCAACGGTAGCAGTGGTATCATGTGCCGAGGGTGTTGCTGGTTGGGCTGCCTCCAATCTCTCCCTTCTTTGTTTCAAAAATCATCCCCTGAAAAATCCCCGTTGAGAGTGTTTTGCTCGACCGTGTCCTGGGTTTTTACTCTTTTCCTTACCAAATTTTTTCCCGCAAAGACGATATAAAAGGGGATTTTGTGTCGATCTGGCTCGATCTTCGGCCTTGCCGTCGCTGATTGTGTGGGGCTTATGCTATAAACGGCGTCAACTATAAGCAGATCTAAAAATGATTCTTGAGGAGAAAATGAAAAAAGTTGCTCTCTCGATAGCGGTTGCCGTTGCACTGTCTGCCTGTGACAGTGGGCAGCAAGCGGTAAAACCGGTTGGTGTGGCTCAGGCGACTGCGGAAAGTCCAGCTGAGAATTCCCAGCTGACAGCCAAAGATGCGCAAGCTTTCCTAAATGATGCCCAGGCTCGCTTGGAAAAAATGGGGCAAGAGGCAAGTCATGCGGCTTGGCTTGCTTCTACCTATATCAATATTGATTCCCAATATGTAGAGGCTTTGGCTTCAGAGCGATACACCACCCTGGCAGTGGAGCTGGCTTCAGAGGCCGCCAAATTTAACGACCTGGACCTGGACCCGGATACCCGTCGTCAGTTGACCATGTTGAAGCAGGGTTTGGTTTTCCCCGCGCCGAAAGATCCGGCATTAACTTCTGAGCTGGCGCAAATTGGCTCAAAAATGCAGGGCATGTACGGTGCCGGTAAATACTGCCGCGAAGATGCCGGTGAAGAAAAGTGCTATACCCTGACCGAGATGGGGCAGGTGATGGCGACTAATCGCGATCCTGAGTTGCTCAAGGATCTGTGGGTTGGTTGGCGTAAAGTTTCTCCTCCCATGAAGCCTCTGTATGAGCGCCAGGTGGAGATTGGTAATGCCGGTACCAAAGAATTGGGTTATGACAACCTAAGTGTTTTTTGGCGCTCCAAATACGATATGGCTCCGGATGCCTTTGCTGCGGATATGGATACCCAGTGGGGTAAAGTGAAGCCGTTGTACGAAGCTTTGCACTGCCATGTTCGCGCCAAGTTGAATGAGCATTACGGCGATGACGTAGTGCCGGCTCAGGGTAAAATCCCTGCGCACTTGCTGGGTAATATGTGGGCCCAGGAGTGGGGTAACGTCTATGACATAGTCAAAGACGATGACATGCAGGCGCCCTATGATCTGACTCAGCTGGTGGTTGATTCCGGCATGAGTGAAAAAGACATGGTTAAAGTGGGGGAGAAGTTCTTCACCTCCCTGGGCTTTAAGCCTCTACCGGAAACTTTCTGGGAGCGCTCTCAGTTCACCCAGCCACGCGATCGCGATGTAGTTTGTCATGCCAGTGCCTGGAATATGGATGGGCAGGACGATCTCCGCATCAAGATGTGTATCAATAAAACGGGTGAAGACCTGGTTACCATCCACCACGAATTGGGCCACAACTTCTACCAGCGCATCTATAAAGATCAGCCTTTCCTCTATAAAAATGGCGCTAACGACGGTTTCCACGAAGCTGTTGGCGACACTATCGCGCTTTCCATCACGCCGAAGTACCTGAAGGAAATCGGTCTGATGAATGAGGTGCCGGATGAGAGTAAAGATATCGGTTACCTGATGCAGCAGGCGCTGGATAAGATCGCCTTCCTGCCATTTGGTCTGCTCGTTGATAAGTGGCGCTGGCAGGTATTCAACGGTGAGGTGAAGCCGGAAGATTACAACAAAGCCTGGTGGAAACTGCGTGAAGATTACCAGGGCATTGCCGCTCCGGTAGAGCGCTCCGAAGAGAACTTCGATCCGGGTGCCAAGTACCATATCCCCGGTAATACACCTTACGCTCGCTACTTCCTGGCGCGTATCCAGCAGTTTCAATTCCACCGTGCGCTGTGTGAAGCCGCTGGTGAAACCGGACCGCTGCACCGCTGCTCGATCTACCAGAATGATGAGGCTGGTAAGAAGCTGCGCGCTATGTTGGCAATGGGTGCAAGCAAGCCCTGGCCGGATGCTATGGAAGCGCTCACCGGTCAGCGCGACCTGGATGCTTCCGCCATTATCGATTACTTCCAGCCGCTGATGGCATACCTGGAAGAGCAGAACCAAGGGCGTCAGTGCGGTTGGTAATCTGAGCTTTCAATTTTGTCGGTATTAGAAAAAGGGGCTTTGCCCCTTTTTCTGTTTTATGCGCACGTGAAATATGAATCTTAGGAATTAGTTGTGAGACTCAGTTATTAGTGGACAGGGGGTTGCTCTTCCTCAGAATTTAGAAAGCTGGCAGCAGCATTTAAAAATGCTTCCAGCGGGGGGTGGAGAGACCCAGTACCGACTTGATAACGGTTCATGCTTTTGTGGGCCAAGCCAGAATTAATTGTTGGTGTTGTACCGGTCCTGATAATTTTAAGTAGGTCGAATCCAAGAGGGGCGCCTCTCCCCTCGATGCCCGGAGTAACGACAAAGTCACTTTCCGAGTGACAGATATCGTACATTTTCAGTATGTTGTCGATGTTATCTTGGTATGTTCCTGAGAATATTTTGTGGGTGCCGCCAAAACCCATAGTCTCTGTGATGGCGCTGTCTCCCATATCTCGATTGACATCTGCAGGAGTGATGCCCGGCATTAATAATCCATGGCCAACCCCAGCCAAACCGGTAAACCAGGCCTTGTCCAACCCTGAAACTTGAATACCAAATTCCGTCCCATTACGAGCCATGGTTGTGATAATACTGCTGTGAGGAATACCGCTGCCTGCATCGGAAACAAGTTTGCAGGTGGCCATGATTGGGTTCAACGGGAATGTCTCATCCTTGTAAATTTGGTTCGCAATCTTTTCAATATCTTTTCGCTTTTTACTGGCCCGAATAACTCCCGGCATTAAAATTCTGGAGAAAATCAGTGTTGCGGCATTAGTCATGACATGGCAGTCGTCCCCCATAAGGAGGCTGCGGCCAATGATCGGTATAAAATCAATCCCGCCTTCATCTAGAATTGCTTGATTTAATACGGGAGCAATTTCGTCCTCTATCCAGCGAAGGTAATTGATTGCTGATTTATCGTAGACACCAAAGCGGATAGAGCTGCCGCGGTAATCGGCACGATCATCACTGAGATTGGAGTAAGCGCGATTACCAGATAGCTTATCTTCGACAATATACACAGACATTGAATAGGTAATAATACCTGCCATTGGCCCGACGGCATTGTGGTTGTGGCAGGGCTCAAGATCAACTTGGCCTTCCTCCATAACCTGTTCGGCTTCGGCTTTATCTTTAGCGAACCCCTCATAAATTAGACCGGCAATTATTGCGCCCTTTAACGGACCTGATGCCCGCTGCCAGGTTATTGGGGGGCCGGCATGCAAAATTAAATTCTTCCGCATTCCGGGAATGTTGTCGCTAGCTTTACCTATTCCGATCAAAATCGGCACAGCTTGCTTCATACGTTTAATGGATTCGTCATTAGCTTGCTGATTAAGTGCTTGGAATTCAGGGGTTGCCAGTTTATGGAGGATTTCCTCGGTGCTGGGCCTGAATTCAATATCCGTTCTCATCCCTACTCCCCTGAATTTAGCAATTCAGCATATTGTTCAGTAATGATGTTCATATTGCGTAGCATTAGATCCGTGGTGCCGGTAATTACCTGAATTTGGCGCTTTTCAGATATTTTCATATTTCCCTCAAACCCCCGGCTGGCGTAACTCAGATGGTCTTTTGCCTTTCGTAGGTTGTCATTGATCTCTGGCGTATTGAGGGGGCTCTCCAATAGCTGATTCAGTCGGTTGGAGTATTCGGAGAGATCTTCTTGCAATCCGGTTTCGGCATCATCCAAGGATACTTCCCAAAGTTTAGCAGCGTAGTTCTTGGCGATTCTCTGGGAGAGCATACGCTGGCGGCCGGCGATATTAATGAGTTCGGCGCTGTTGTGATTGGCGACTTGTTGGAGTTGGACCACATAGGTGTGAGCAGCAGAAAGAAGGGAGTTGCTGCGCTGAAATAATTCGCTGGCGCTTTGTTTATTGACGGGTTGTAAGGCGACAGACTCAAACGCTTTCCATTCTCTTTCAACTTTAACAAGTTGATCCCTGATCTTTTCTGCGCCATGAAAATTATTTAGTTTCTCGTGATTCTTTTTAAATTCGTGAATTGATCGGGCAAATACCTTTTCGTGGCGCTCTGCATCCGGTTGAATCCCGCGCAAGATGTAAGTCTGGGTGATGCGTTGGGATAGCATTCTTTGTCGACCAGCCGTATTGATGGCGTCTCCCATAGAGAAGGCTGCGACATCCAGGCTTAAAATTAACAAGATAAATACTGCTGACAACTTCATGATTTTACTCTTGTAGTTTGACTTACTTCACAATTTAAGTGGGTTTTATGTTTGCAATGCATGCGTGAGCCCTCTCGGTTAATGAGAGGTTGCAGGGGTATTACGGAGTTATTCAGAGATCCTTGAGTAACAGTGATGTGAGCTTATAGGGGCTGCTTTCTGAATAAGGCGATTTTGAACAATATTGATAAGTTAAACAAATAAGCTCCAAATTCCATTGATTGAGCAAAAATAAATAATTTAAATACGTTGTTAGGAAATATGATTTTGCAAACTCATCTGGTTTTAGGATTTGACGTTCCTTATATCAAATTTAAGGATGGAGATATCTAACCCTTTTTTTCGGTGTTAACGCTTTGGTGGTATTTGGATTGGGGGTGAGGGGGAGTTTTCTGGTGAGTGGATTGTTGTGGGGTTAATGGAGGCTTAGGTGAGGAGGATAATAGCTGGAAATAAAAAAGGCCCTACCAGGGGTAGAGCCTTCTTCTCATCAGATCTAAGGTGACTTAGAACTGGTAATTCAGAGCCAAGCTGAACAGGTAAGCTTCGGTCTTGGTGGTGCCACCATCGAAGTAGGTAATCAGGGTGTCGCTGATGTTGTTAGCTTCCTGGATAACTTCGTCATCACCCCAGATGTAGGCGAAAGCACCATCAACGGTAAGTTTGTCAGTCAGTGAGTAGGTGCCGCCAACAGTCAGCCACTGGCGATCAGTGTCAGGAATAGACAGGGTACGCCAGGTAATCGGGAGATCTTCATCTACCAGCTCTGAGAGCTCTTCAGTTTCTTCGCGGTTTAAGCCGTCGCGGGCTGCGCCTTGGTCGTAAGCGTAACCAAAGCGGAAGGTCCACTCGTCATTGCGGTAGTATTCACCACCGATGCTGAAGCGAGAACCGCTCTGGAAGTTTTCTTCTTTCAGCAGAAGCGGGTTGTACTCTTCACCAGCGGAGGGGATAAAGGCTTCGAGGCGCTCGAAACGGTCCCAGTTGGTCCACATGTAGCCTACCGCCACACCCCAGTTATTGTTGAAGCGGTGGTAGAAGCCCAGCTCCAGGGTGTCAGGCAGGTTCAGGGTCAGGTTGCCGGAAGTATCGTCAAATGAATCCAGCGGGCTCGGAGCGATGTCGGAGCTTACTTCACCCTTAATTTTGGGGTCGTACTTAGCGTGGTAAGAAATACCTGCGCGAGTGTTGTCGCTGATGCGCCACAGGCCGCCGATGGTCCAGCTCAGGTCCCAGGCATCCCCTTTTACGTCCAACACGGTGGCGCCGGCGGGGTTAAATCCTAAGACGGGTTCTACAACGTCACCGATCAGGAAGTCATCGGGGAAGGTGGTGTTCAGTTCTGCATCAACGTAGAAAATATTCGCTGCCAGGCCAATGCTGAATTGATCGTTAAAATCGTAAGCAACAGATGGCTGGATGTTTACGGTCAGCAGAGAGGTTTTGTTGGCGATTGTAGTTGCAGGGAAGTTATCCGGGAAATCAGTTTCCAGGCCAAAGTCGGTGTACATGGCAAGGCCCCAGGACCACTCATCATTGATGGGGGCGGCCAGGTAGCCGTTGGGGATTACCGCGCTGGTGGCGTAGTCTTTGGCGCTCGCGGGAGTTTCGAATCCCAGGTAGCCAGTTTCCTCACTGCCGACATAGTAGGTGACATCACCATCAACATCGATTTCGGGGTCAACGTAAGTCGCACCAAGAGAAATGGTGTAAGTATTGAATAGAGCTGAACCGGCTGGGTTGCGCGCCAGAATTGCAGCGTTGTCGCCGATAGTGTTTTCGGCAGCAAATGCGCGGCCAAGGCCTGTTGCACTGGTTTCCTGCAAGTAGAAACCTGCAGCCATAGCGCCTTGGGAAACGGAGCTGATAGCTGCGGCCAGAACTGCGTGTCGCAGGTATTTTTTATTCATGAGAACCCATCTCTAAGTCTGCTGATTACTGAAAGCCATAAACAGGTTGGAAAAAACTCTGCCATGGCAGGAAGGCCTTTAGACTTATATAAGTACCTTCCACTTCCGTAGCAAATCCCTTACTAAAAAGTCTAGCAATACGTCATTGCCCTAGTGAGGGAGAGGAGTGACTTTATAAAGACAATGGGGACAAAAATCTATCCAAGTCGACGGATTTTTTTTCATCAGTCGAAAATGTGGCCATTTATTGGCTGGCAGCGACTTTTTCGCCGTTGATGGATAAATTTGTCAGGTTGATTTGATACCTTTTGCCATTTTCTTCTCTTTGGATAAGTTTCACCAAAGCGTAGTTCCATTGCGGTGCGATCCAGACAGTTGTCTCTCTTCCTGAGTCTTTATCTCTCACTCGAGCGACTTTAATTGTCTCCACCGGGCCCAGAGGTGTTTTTAGGGTTTCAGTGCCAACTTGACTGAATTTGTAATCGCGAATTTTTTTGCCGTCGGCAACTTTGTATTGAAGGTCTGTTTTTCCAGCGGCGACATCGAGTGCCAGTTGGATTTGATAGCTCACCTTGTCAAGAATATTGGGTGGGGCGTCTTTGAGATCCCGCTCCGGATTATGGACGTTAAAGATCATACCTTTTGATGGTTCGAAATTAAGCACCGTGGCGCGATTTCGACCAAGGCCTTTGCGGCGATATTCGTAATGTTGGGGGGTGATATGGCCATCCTGGCTGGTAAAGCGAGAGTACTCTTTAATGCTGGCAAAAAGGGCGCTGCTATCGAAGTCCAGGCGCCAGTTGCCGTCCTGTCCGGACAATTCCCGAGTGGCGGTAATGCTGATCCCATTAAATCGGGCGGCGTAGGTGGCTTTGAAAGGTTCCAGCTCAGCAGCAATTGCCTGGCCGGTAATTAAAAAAAGAAACAGAGAGGTAGCAAAAAGGCGCACTGTGATATCCCACAAAAAACTGAACCCTTTTGAATACTAGCTGGCGAGGCGCGCAAAGTACATTGAAGGACTTTTACCCCGCCAGCTATCAAGGTCTGGTTTTATGCGGAAACCTGAACCCCGTGGTGAGGTAGTAATTCACCATCCAGCTGAACTCGATCATCTGCCATTTGCAGGCGCTGTTGAGCAAACCAGGTAACTGCCATGGGGTAAATGATGTGTTCTTGAACCTGCACTCGCTTTGCCAGTAGCTCTGGAGTGTCTCCCTCCTTTACAGGAACAATGGCTTGGACGATAGGTGGCCCGCCATCGAGTTCCTCGGTGACAAAATGCACGGTTACTCCGTGTTCTTTGTCCCCGGCTTCCAGTGCCCGCTTATGGGTATGCAGGCCCTGGTATTTCGGCAGTAAGGAGGGGTGAATGTTGATCAGGCGGCCGTTGTAGTGGCGCACAAAGTCGGGTGTCAAAATACGCATAAACCCAGCCAGTACAACCAAATCTGGTTTGCACTTGTCGATCTCTTCGATCAAGGCGTGATCGAAGGTTTCTCTGCTGGAGAAATCCCGGTGATCCACCACAGAGGTGGGAACGCCTGCCTGTTCTGCGCGAGTCAGACCATAGGCATCTGCCTTATTGCTGACAACTGCAGTCACGGAAAAAGGCGCGTCCTCTTGTGCGGCGGCATCCAGCAGAGCCTGCAGGTTGCTGCCACTACCGGAGATTAATACGGCAACTCTACAAGACATTACAGCCCCGCCAGCTCTACTGCTTCCGCCCCTTCTTTGGCATCTTCGATAGTGCCAACGACAAAGGCGTCTTCGCCCATTTGCTTGAGAGCGGATAGTGCCGACTCGGATTGCTCTGCAGGCACGCAAATAACCATGCCAACACCGCAGTTAAACGTGCGGTACATTTCGCGGCTATCGATATTGCCTGCATCACGCAGCCAATTAAATACAGGAGGCATTTCCCAGCTGGTGACATCAATACGCGCGCTGCAGCCTTCGGGCAGTACGCGGGGCAGGTTTTCCAGTAAGCCGCCGCCAGTGATATGGCTTAGCGCATTCACCTGGAAGGTCTTCATTAATTGCAGCAGGTTTTTAACGTAAATACGGGTTGGGGCCATCAGCGCTTTGGCCAGGGTTTCACCGCCGATATCCTGCTGGAGATCGGCACCGCTGACTTCGAGAACCTTGCGGATCAGGGAGTAGCCATTGGAGTGGGGCCCACTGGAGGCCAAGCCGATCAATACGTCGCCAGCTTTAACTTTGCTGCCGTCGATGATTTCAGATTTTTCTACGACACCGGTGCAGAAGCCTGCCAGGTCATAATCGTCGCCTTCGTACATGCCGGGCATTTCGGCAGTCTCGCCGCCGACCAGTGCGCAGCCTGACAGCTCACAGCCTTTACCAATGCCGGTTACCACTTCTGCAGCAATATCGACATTGAGTTTGCCGGTTGCGTAATAGTCGAGGAAGAAGAGGGGTTCAGCCCCGGCTACGATCAGGTCATTCACACACATGGCGACAAGATCGATCCCAATGCTGTCGTGAATGCCCAACTCCATTGCCAGGCGTAACTTGGTACCCACACCGTCGGTGCCGGAAACCAAAACCGGCTCTTTATAGCCGCTTGGTAGTTCACACAGGGCGCCGAATCCGCCCAGTCCGCCCATTACCTCGGGGCGGGATGTGCGTTTGGCGACATTTTTGATACGCTCTACCAGTGCATTACCTGCGTCGATATCGACACCGGCATCTTTATAAGAGAGGGATGTTTGCGTAGATTGCGGCTTGGAATCGCTCATGATTCTTCCTGCGGTGGGTATTCGAAGGGCGCGTATTCTATCTGGGTCTTGCCTCGGGAGCCACGCCCAGACGGCATTTCGAAGGGGGATTTCGGCATTTTCTCACCATTTGAACTGTGAAATCACTCCGATAGTGAGAACTCGGGGCTGAGAGAAACGTCTGACGCTGATACAATAGCCGCAATTTTTAGTCCGCCCTAAAATCTGGCGTCTTGCACATCGATAATAATTTCTGCAAGCTCAGGGGCGGAAAATAAGAGGTTTGGAGAGAAGTCCTATGCACAAGCTGCTCCGGCAGGGATTGGTGTTGCAGTTGCTGGCTCTGATCATCAGTGTTCTAGCCCTACCGGTCCAAGCTCGAGTCATCTCGGATTTGTACGAAGTTGTCGAGGCTGTGTCGAGTCGCGGAGCCACGGATCGTGCAGCAGCCGGAAGTCGCGGCCTGGAACGGGTGTTCGTACGTGTTACGGGAGATGCCGCTGTCGGTAGTAACCCAAATGTGCAGCCGATATTAAAAAATGCCCAGCAGTTTGTTCAGGGGTATCGCTATACCCGTGAGGACAATCAGCTCTACTTGCACCTTTCCTTTGATCCCCAAGCGATCTCCCGGCAAGTTAATCAAATGAACTTGCCCATGTGGCCTAACAATCGCCCCGGCACTTTGGTGTGGCTTGCAGTAGATACCCTGCAAGAGGGCCGCAGTGCTTTGAGTGAAGAGGCGACCCCGGAGCTCTTCTCTGTACTCGAGGCAATGGCTATCGAGCGCGGTGTCCCCCTGGATTTCCCTGTAATGGATCTCAATGACCAGCGCAATATGCCCCTGGGAGCTCTCTGGGCCCAGGATGAGCAAGCAGCTGAGAAGGCGGGTTTTCGCTATAGCCCCGATGCCACTTTGATGGGCCGGGTGCTTCAAGCTTCAGGCCATCGCTGGCAGGCAGATTGGTTGCTAATCCACGGTGGTCGCAGCTATGCCTTCGATACTGCCGGAGGTTCGCTGGAAGAGGTCGCTCTGCGCGGCGTTAACCAACTGGCCAATATTCTTGCACAGCGCTATGCGGTGTCCCCGAATGGCCAGGACAATCAGTTGGGTGCGGTGATTGTTGAGTTGTCTGGTATCGACAGTTTTGCTGATTATGCCAAGGCATCTGGTTATCTACAGGGGTTGGCACAGGTCAGCAGTGCTAACCTGCTCTCTGTTGAAGGGGATCGAATGCGCCTGGCACTGGTCACTTCGGCAGGGTTGAGCAATTTGCGTGATACCCTGGCTCTAAACCATAAATTGCGAGCACAAGCGGACGGAGACGCCATTAACCTGAATGGATACCGTTCACCCTTGGGCAGCGCTGAGAACCCGTTGCGCTATCACTGGGATTGAGATGAGTATTCCGCAACAATTGCCGCTGGGGGTATCCCTGCGGGATGACGCCACTTTTGATAACTTCTACCTGTCGGATTCAGATCCAAATCGACAGGTAGTTGCCCTGCTGCAGTCTTTTGCCAGTGGCGAGAATCCCGAGTCTGTAATTTACATTTGGGGTGAGGCGGGTAGTGGTATTAGCCACTTGCTTCAGTCTGCTTGTCAGTGCGCAGAGGCCAATGGTCGCTCTTTCCATTATCTCCCTCTTGCAGACCTAATGAACATGGACCCGGCTGTTATTCTCGACGGACTCGAACGCCTGGACCTTGTCTGTATAGATGACGTTCATTTGTTGGAGGGGCAGCCCGAGTGGCAGACCGCTATTTTCCACCTCTATAACCGAGTTAAGGATGGCGGCAGGCAGTTATTAATGGGGGCTCGCAAGTCACCCCGAGGTATGGATATTGCCCTGGCTGATCTGCAGTCACGCCTGCACTGGTCCCTGGTGTTCCAGCTCAAAACCCTGAATGACAGCGATAAAGTTGCCGCCCTGCGCCGTCGCAGCCGTCTGCGCGGTTTTGACCTGCCGGAAGATGTGGCCCAGTACATATTGCACCGCGCCCCGAGGGATACTCGAGCACTCTTTCTGTGTCTGGAGGAGCTGGACCGGGCTTCACTTATGGCTAAGCGTAAAATTACCATTCCTTTTGTTAAGCAGGTTTTGGATATCTGACCCCAGAATTGGGTCCTGGCCGACCTGCTTTAGCTCCCTGAGCTCATTTGGGCTCCTCTGTCTTGTGTTTTAGCGGCACTAGACGCTTTTTCCGCCTACTATGGTTGGTGTTTACTCACTTCACCTCCCCCTATCTACTCCTGCTCCATCTCCTTCACCTGTGTATTTCCGTGTGAAATCTGCTCTGCTCACGATACCAATTTGAGGCAGCGAGTGGGTTTATGGTGAGTCTTGCCCCTGTTTGCTCCCAAATGTCTCTGGTTGAGGGCAGCGTTATGCCAAACATTCATAAAATCCTGTATGTCAGCCATGCTGCTGAGGATGAAAGCAGTGGGCTCATGCAGGCTTTTGCAGTGGCGCGCAATCATCAGGCGGAGATAAAGGTTTTACTGGTCTGTCCGAAGGTGCCGGAAGGGTTTGAGGAGTTTAGTCGGCTCTGTGTGAGGACAATGCTTGATAGGGTCAGGAGTGAAATTGAGTCGGCCCGCGTACATATGGAGTTATCGGCGGAAAGGACCAATTTGGAGATTGAGTCAGATTGTGGTGCCCGACCTGCCGAGCGGGTGATCCGCCGGGTATTGGCTGAGGGCTATGACCTGGTGATCAAGAATGTTGAGGGTCGCAGCCAGCTTAAGGGCTTCAAGGCAATGGATATGGATCTGCTGCGAAAGTGTCCCTGCCCGGTATGGCTGTGCCGCCCAATCAAGGAACATCGCAACAAGATACAGGTGGCTGTTGCTCTCGACCCTGAATGCGAGGATGGCAGCACTTATGACTTGGCGATCCGGTTGCTGCGCTGGTCGCGAGTACTCGCTGATAGCTGCAGTGGCGTGCTGAATGTTATTTCCTGTTGGGACTTCGATATCGATGAATACTTGCGGCGTCATTTTCCCTTGAGCGCTTCTGAGGAAGAGTTGGATGAGGCCACTGAATCGGCGCGGGCCCAGCACCGATCAAAGCTCGATGTATTGATACGTGCATCCGGAATTGAGGGGGAAATACGTATTCACCATGTGGTTGCCCATCCAGATAACTTTATTCCATTGCTGATTGATGAAGAAGGTCTCGACTTGCTGGTTATGGGCACTGTTGGACGGGCGGGTATTCCCGGTTTCATTATGGGGAATACTGCAGAGAATATATTGCAGAAGGTCAGTTGCTCCCTGCTGGCTCTGAAGCCCAGTGACTTTGTATCGCCGATAAAATAGTTGTGAATTATGGGTCTAATTCAGCTTGGCCCCTGCGCTGATCGCTCTATCGGAATTCTCTGCTGCGGGAGTTGAGGTGATCCTGATACCGGGACAAAATTACAGCTAAGAATTCGGGAGAAATATAATGATTAAGACTATTGCCAAATGGTTTGGCGGCTTATTTTTTGTGGGGGTTTTGGCAGTTTCTGCTTTTGCTATTAATGTAGTTTATTTCAAGCCTTGGTCTATAGATGTATTTTTTGAACGTGTATTTATAAAAATCGGCAGTAGCAGTCCGGAAATCCTTTCACAAATTAGAGTTTTGGAACAATTTGGAATTGATGGACACAATGCGCATCTCGATGATTTGTCTGAAGAAGAGCAGTTGCGTGTTATTGAAATGATGAAGAGCGAGCTGGCGGTATTGCGCAGCTATGATCGCGAAAGTTTGGAAGGGCAACAGGCCATTTCCTATGATGTGTTAGAGCATCTTCTCAGTATAAAGGCAGAAGTTGAACGCTGGAGGCACCATGATTACCCGCTTAACCAAATGTCGGGTGAGCAGAATAGGTTGCCGGAGTTTCTCGCTGAAGTACATCAGATCAACAATGTAAAAGAAGCTGATTATTACTTGTCTCGTCTGGGAGAGGTCGGGCGTAAGTTTGATCAATTGCTGGATGGTCTGAAGATAAGGGAAGAGAAAGATATCTTGCCTCCGCGCTTTGTTGTCGATAGTGTTTTAGAGGAAATGCAGGGTTTTATCGCCGCGCCGGTAAAAGAAAATATACTTTATACCTCATTACTGGAGCGACTTAACAAAATTGAAAAGCTGGATAAACAGGAGCGGGAACGTATTCTCAGCCAAGCTGAGTTGCTGATTGGTACAGAAGTTTACGCCGCGTATCAAGGGCTAATCGATTATTTCAGTACTCTCCGGTTAAAAGTTGGAGAGAACAATGGTGTTTGGGCATTGCCGGATGGGGATGCCTACTATGCCTATCAGGTACGCAACTTTACCAGTACAGATATTGCACCGGAGGAACTCCATCGTATTGGATTGGAAGAGGTTGCAAGAATTGAAACGGAAATGAATGAAATTTTTTCATCCGTTGGTAGAACCAGTGGCACTATTAGCGAACGTTTCTCTGCACTGAATAATGATCCCCAGTTTCTTTATGAGGATTCAGATTTAGGGCGGGAGAAAATTATTGCCGATTACCAGGTAATGATTGATGAAATTGATGCAGGCCTGGGTGACTATTTTGATTTAAAACCCAAAATGGGTGTTGAGGTGCGCCGAGTCCCAGAGTTTAAAGAGCAAGGTTCGGCGGGAGCCTACTACAACCCTCCAGCAATGGACGGGTCTCGCCCCGGGGTATTTTATGCAAACTTGCGGGATGTTCATGAAACCAAAAAGTTTGGAATGCGTACCTTGGCTTACCATGAAGCGGTACCTGGGCATCACTTCCAGTTGGCAATTGCACAAGAGCTAAAAGGTGTGCCGACTTTCCGTAAAATGGGGTTGTTTAATGCTTACTCGGAAGGGTGGGCACTGTACTCTGAGAAGCTTGCTAAAGAAGCCGGTTTCCAGGAAAACCCCTACGATGATTTGGGTCGGTTGCAGGCGGAAATGTTCCGGGCTGTGCGGTTGGTCGTGGATACTGGAATACACTATAAGCGCTGGAGTCGCGAGCAAGCGATTGAGTATATGCTGGAAAAGACCGGTATGACTGAGTCTGAAGTCACCACCGAGATCGAGCGATATATGGTTTGGCCCGGCCAGGCACTGGCCTACAAAACCGGTATGCTAAAGATTCTTGAGTTGCGTGAACGGGCTAAAGAAGCGCTTGGTAGCCAGTTTGATATCCGCCAGTTCCACAATGTAGTTCTCACCAATGGCGCTTTGCCATTGGCAGTGTTGGAGCAGCAGGTAGATCAGTGGATAGCAACCAACAAGATTTAGGATTCACTTTTGCAGAGTATTCGGCTATAGGATCGTCAAAAGAGTAACTTAAAAGTTTGAGCATCTTTACCGCTAGAAAGGGTGAAGGTGCTCGGATTATGTGGTTTTAGTTACTAAAAAGGGAGAAGGGAAGAATACACCGCGCTTGGGACCCTATGAGGCATGGATGCCGATTAAGAGCTTACAGGGATGTATTCACAGCGTGTCTCGAGTGCGGTGTATTCTTCCCTTCCACCCCAGTAGTAAGAATAGTACTTGTAAGGAGTTGGTAAGTGCCGAAGTCAAAAGCTATTACGGTAGATGATGGGTTTTCTAGAGTTAAATTTCTAAAAGAAAGAACTCCCGAAACAACGGATGAGGAAGCTAAAGATGCATTTGCCTTATTGTCCGAGTATAGGGATGGTGGAATATACGTAGCCCACTATTCAGGGAATAGCGAGTGGGAAAGGCACACCAATGGAGATGAGTTTGTTCAAGTTGTAGATGGAGAAACAACTCTAATTCTTCTCGTAAACGGTGAAGAGAAGCGGAACGAATTATCAGCCGGGCAAATATTGGTTATACCAAAAGGTGTCTGGCACCGATTTGAAACGCCTGGCGAAGTAAAAGTTATGACTATTACCCCTCAGCCAACTGAGCACAGTATTGCTAAGCCATGCGATACTTAAGAAATAAGATCATTCTACATGCTGGTAACGGTTTGCAGTATAAGAGTGAGCGCTATTAGCTTAAATTAAAAAAGGCCACAGGTAGTGGCCTTTTTTAATTCTGTTTTAACCTTTTAGTTTTACTTTTGGAGTTCTGGTGTTTGCTATCCACTCGTCAATAATTTCCTCCAGGGCATCCAGTGGTACTGGACCGTTGGCCAGAACTGCATTGTGGAATTGACGAATATCAAACTTCTCTCCCAGTTCTTTTTTGGCTTTCTCACGAAGCTGTAAAATTTTGAGCATGCCAATTTTGTAGGCTGTTGCCTGGCCGGGTAATACGATATAGCGCTCGACTGCTTTAATAACATCCCCCTCAGGATTAGGGGTGTTTTCCATCAGGTATTGTATGGCTTGTTCTCGGGTCCACTTCTTGGTGTGAATTCCGGTATCGACTACAAGGCGTCCTGCTCGCCACAACTCCATGGCGAGGCGCCCAAAATCTGAGTAGGGGTCTTGGTAGAGTCCCATCTCTTTTGGCACCATTTCAGAGTAAAGGCCCCAACCCTCGGTATAGGCGGTATAGTGACCATATTTGCGGAATTTAGGGATATCCTGTAATTCCTGGGTGATAGAGAGCTGCATATGGTGGCCGGGGATACCCTCGTGGTATGCCAGTGCTTCCATCTGGTAACTGGGCATATCGTCCATATTGTAGAGGTTGGCATAGTAGATGCCTGGGCGTGATCCGTCGGCAGCAGGTTGCAGGTAAAAAGCTTTACCGGCAGATTTCTCCCGGAAAGGTTCAACCGCTCTCACATCGAGATCCGCTCTAGGTTTGGTGATAAATAGCTCGTCCAGCCTACCCTTCATGGTATTGATAATGGTGGTGGCCTTCTCCAGGTATGCAGTTTTTCCCTGTTCAGTGGTCGGGTAATAAAATTGCTGGTCGGTGCGCATAAATTCGAAGAAATTTTTCAATTTACCTTCGAATTTTACTTTACGCATAATTTCACGCATCTCATCATGGATGCGAGTCACTTCTTCAAGGCCAATCCTATGAATTTCTTCGGCTGTCATATCGGTAGATGTGTAAAAGCCGAGACGAAAATTATAGAAGTCACTGCCATCTGCCAGTTTCCAGGCGCCATCATCAGTAGTTGCGCGTATCTCAAGCTCTTGCAGGTAGTCGATTAGGGTTTTATAGGCGGGGCCAGTGTTGTCTTTTAGTGCTGTTTTAGCTTTATCTATTAAGGACTTTTTCTGCTCTTTACTAATATCGAGATTTTCTACTTTTCCCTTAAAGTCAGCAAATAGAGGGCTGTCCTTTTTTCTGTCAAAAGGAGCACCGGTAATTAGGTTTTGTGCATCTTCAATAACATAGGGGAAAACGAATTTTGGAATAGTGGTGCCAGCTTTGGCGTTTTCCTCCAGTTGGTCTTGCAGCTGTGCGAAATACTGGGGAATTCTATTTAAGCGGGAAATATAAGCTTCGGCATCCCTGATGTTATCGATACGGTGCTGGCTGATAAGTATTGAAGCTGCGCCGGTATGAGTGGCGAACATTTGGTTGACTGGGTAATTATGATTTCGCCACTTATAGGCTTCGATCTCTTGTTGCAAAGTGCGTTTTGCCAGTCGAAGATTAAGTTGGGTAGGTCGATCCAGTATAGCGGGATCAATTTTATTCAGCTCGGATAATTGACGCTTATTAATTTCATGGGTTTCTTGCGCAAACTCAGGAGTTAGATCATTCCATTTGCCGTACTCCTCTTTCAGACCCAAGAATGTTTTGAATTCAGGGCTGCGGTCTAGATGCTCCTGGAAGAACTTATCGAATAGCAAATTGACCTTCTTGCTGGCCTCACTCATTTCTTTGCTGACTTTCGGGGGAGGTGACTGATTAAGTGCACTTTCCTCTAAGGGGGCAATCTTATGTGTATCCGCATTGTTGGTACTATCGTTACAGCCCGTGAGAATGAGTGAGCTTACTGCCGCTGCAATCAGAGTTACTTTTAACTTCATGAGTACAATCCTTGCGTTCAAAGAGTAGCTCTTACTTTTTTATCATTATTTTTGCAGTTAATGGACTTTTTTATGTAAAAGTATCCCATTATTTGGTTTTGTGGATATAAATTCAGCAGAAACTAAGAGCGGTGCACTTTTTTGGTATGGGGAATACTGGGTATGTTTTATTTTAGTGCTTTTATACGACAGTGGCGGCTAAGGTGAGCTGAAAATAGGGGGGAGTTGAAATAAGACCACAGTGCCAATCATGCTGGGAGCTGGTGATTGCTTAATAAGAAGTCCGGAGTGTCATTCCGGACTTCCCTGTAAAACAATAAATACCGTATTGTAAAAACTATACAGAATTTTTACTTCTGCAATGCTCTACTGACGATAAGAAAAAGACAGACAAGTAGTTATCAGGTACTTATCTGTCGCTTCTATTATTTATTGTTGGGTTTTTACTTTTGCAACCCACTCATTAACCAGTTCTTCCAGTACATCCAAGGGGACTGGGCCACTGGCCAGGATAGTGTCGTGGAAGCCGCGAACATCAAACTGATCACCCAGTTCTGTTTTGGCTTTTTCACGCAGCTCGACAATTTTCAGCATACCGATTTTGTATGCGGTTGCTTGGCCAGGCATCACGATATAGCGCTCGATCGCTTTAACCACGTCGCCTTTCGGGTTCGGGGTGTTCTCTACGAGGTAGTCGATCGCTTGCTCGCGGGTCCATTTCTTGGCGTGAAGGCCGGTGTCTACCACCAATCGGCCAGCGCGCCACAGTTCCATAGCCAGGCGTCCAAAGTCAGAGTAGGGGTCTTCATAGAAGCCCAATTCCTTGGGTACCAGCTCGGAGTAGAGACCCCAGCCTTCGGTATAAGCAGTGTAACCACCGTATTTACGGAACTTGGGAATATCCTGTAATTCCTGAGCGATAGAAAGCTGCATATGGTGGCCGGGGATACCCTCGTGGTAGGCCAATGCTTCCATCTGGTAAGACGGCATATCGTTCATATTGTACAGGTTGGCGTAGTAGATACCTGGGCGCGAACCATCGGGAGCCGGGCGCTGGTAGAAGGCCTTACCCGCAGATTTTTCGCGGAAGGCCTCTACGGCTCTTACATCGAGATCGGCTTTGGGCTTGGTGATAAACAGTTCATCCAGGCGGCCCTTCATGGTGTCGATAATTGCGGTGGCCTTTTCCAGGTACTCCGCTTTACCTTCCTCAGTGGTGGGGTAATAGAACTGCTTGTCGGTACGCATGAATTCGAAGAATTCCTGCAAGTTACCTTCGAACTTCACCTTGCGCATAATCTCGCGCATTTCGTCGTGAATACGGGCAACTTCCTTAAGACCGGTTTGGTGGATCTCATCGGCAGTCATATCCGTAGTGGTGTAAACACCGAGGCGGAATTTATAGAAGTCTTCACCGTCTGCCAGTTTCCAGGCACCGTCGTCAGTGTTGGCTTTTTTCTCAAGTTCTTGCAGGTAGCTGATCAACTTTTCGTAAGCGGGGCCGGCGCTTTCAGTCAGGGCCTGGCTGGCTTTATCGATCAGAGATTTCTTTTGATCTTCACTGATTTCCAGCTTTTCTACTTTTTCCTTAAAGTCTGCAAACAGCGGGCTGTCTTTCTCACCGTTAAAAGGTGCACCGGTGATCAGGTTGCGGGAATCGCTAATAACGTAAGGGAATACAAATTTGGGTACGATGGTGCCGGCTGCAGCATTGGCTTTCAGTTGTTCTTCCAGCTGGGAGAAATACTTGGGCATGCCATTCAAGCGGGCGATATAGGCCTCTGCATCGCTGACATCATCAATACGGTGCTGGCTGATCAACAGTGTGGCGGCGCTGGTATGGGTGGCATACATCTGGTTAACAGGGTAGCCGTGGTTACGCCACTTGTAGCCATCAATATCCTGTTGCCAGTTGCGTTTTGCCAGGCGCAGGCTCAGGCGGGTAGCGTCATCCAAGGTGGAAGGATCAATTTTATTCAGTTCCGCCAGCTGACGCTTGTCGAGCTCCAGGGTTTCCTTGGCAAATTCTGGGGAGAGGTTATCCCACTTATCGTAGTCTTCTTTTTTACCCAGGAAAGTTTTGGTCTCAGGACTGCGGGCGAGGTGCTCCTGGAAGAAGTCCTCGAACATCTGGTTTACGCGTTTGACTGCGGCTGGGTCCACTTTTCCTGCGACTTCTTGAGTCGCTGTGCTTTCCGTGGCTGTGGCGGTTGCACTCTGCTCGGCTGTGTTCGGGGCGCGGTCACAGCCGCTGATTACCAGCGCGCTTATGGCGGCTGCGATCAGGGTTGGTTTCAACTTCATGAGCATATTCCCAGTGTTCGGTTCTTCGTTGCTAATTTGTGCCACTCCAGTGGCATTCTTTAGGTTGCCTGCCTAAATCCCCCACACTTTATGCGGGATGTGTAGTGCAGATCAGCAGGTATTGTGCTGACTGGAGCAGCATTTGGCCAGTAGTGGGGAGAATTTGATTGAGGGGAGGGTATTCAGGAAATAAAAAAGCGGGCACATGGCCCGCTTTTTCTGGTGACTTCGGGATTAAGCGAAGTTCTGGTTTACAAACTCCCAGTTCACCAGGGCCCAGAAAGCTTCCATGTACTTCGGGCGCAGGTTGCGGTAGTCGATGTAGTAAGCGTGCTCCCAAACATCGCAGGTCAGCAGGGGAGTAACGCCTTCTTCAGTCAGCGGGGTTGCTGCGTTGGAAGTATTTACAATAGCGACTGAGCCGTCAGCATTTTTTACCAGCCAAGTCCAGCCGGAGCCGAAATTGTTTACAGCACTGGTGGTAAATGCTTCTTTGAACTGGTCGAAGCTACCGAAGGCTGCGTTGATAGCCTCGGCAATCGCGCCAGTGGCTTCGCCGCCACCGTTAGGGCTCAGGCAGTTCCAGTAGAAAGTGTGGTTCCAAACCTGGGCTGCGTTGTTGAACACACCACCGGAAGAGGACTTGATCACGTCTTCCAGGGACTTGTCAGCGTCAGCAGTGCCTTCCAGCAGGCCGTTCAGCTTGTCTACGTAAGTTTTATGATGTTTGCCGTAGTGGTACTCCAAAGTCTCTTCGGAGATATGCGGTGCCAGGGCGTTCTTAGCGTAGGGGAGTTCAGGCAATTCGAAAGCCATGGTGTTTTCCTTCCTTTGTCTGAGGGTTATTGGTGAGGGCATTCTACACGTGCCGCATCTCAGAATTAAGCCGGCGCGGTGGATTAGGGAAGTTTGGGACGATTTCCTCAAACACAAGGGGGGAAGCTTTTGCTGTCAGCTCTATTCGACTGTCGTCTATTATTACTGACGACCGCTTACTTTTTCGTCAATTTTTGGTATAACTGCCGCAGAATTCGACGAATCTGAATGGATTCTATTGTCATATATTTCTGAAAATACGGTACCGGAAAGACCAGCATAGAACTGGCGGGTACCGGACTCATCAGCACAGTTATCGGGTGTATCGAACCATGCAACGCAAAGAGCCCACACTGGGCGGCAGCGCCGCTCTTGAACCATCACTGGACCTCACTACCAGCGAAGAAAGGAGTGATTCACCAGAGCCCCAGGTGATCGTGGAGGAGCGCCGAGGTGGTTTCTCTTTCTTGGGGCTATGTGCCCTGATTATGGCGATGGGTGGCCTGGGTGCCTCGGGTTTCCTGTACCAGCAGTGGCAGGACAGCCGGACCCTGTTGAGTGATGCAGAGACTCGTATTGCCGATGCGGAAAACCGTATTGCTGAACTGGAGAAGCGCTTTAGCCTCTCCGATGAGGAATCTACGGCATCGGTCGAAGTGCTGAATGCAAAAGCCAAGGAAAACTCCTCGGAGATCCGCAAACTGTGGGGTGTTGCTTATGACACCAACCGCAAGAGTATCTCCGCCAATAAAACAGCAGTCGCGGCTAACAAAAAGCGAGTCGCCGCTCTTAGCACAAAGCTCAGCGGCCTCGAGTCCAGCGTGAAGAAAATCGCCGCTGTAGAGGCTTCGCTGGCAGAGTTGCGCAAGGGCAATACAGATTCCCAGCGTGAGATGACCGACAAGCTTGCACGTCTGGAGCGCCAGCTGGCTTCAGTGCGCAGTGACCTGACTATGCGTGTCGGTGCGAATGAAGAGGCTGTAGAGTCTATCGATGCTTACCGCCGTTCGGTGAATAAGGATTTGGTGCAGCTTCGCGATGCGATTCGCTCCCTGCAGTCCAGCGGTGATTCCACAGCTTCATCCATGTAGTTTTCCGGTTGAGTTAAAAAAGGCGGACCTGGTGTCCGCCTTTTTTTATTCCGTTTTCCCTTTAGGTGAATGGGATTTCTGGGAATATCTGGGTCAATAACCCTACATTTCGTGTAGAATCGCCGGCCTCGAGACGTTAATCGGAGTTGGCAATGACCACTATCCGCCAGGATGATCTGATCGGCAGCGTGGCCGATGCGCTGCAATTTATTTCTTACTACCACCCACAGGACTTCATTCAGGCCCTGAACAAGGCTTATGAGAAAGAGGTCAACCCGGCGGCCAAGGACGCCATGGCCCAGATCCTGATCAACTCACGCATGTGTGCCGAGGGCCACCGCCCAATCTGTCAGGATACCGGCATTGTCACCGTGAAGTTGAAAGTGGGCATGAATGTGCGTTGGGAAGCGGACATGAGCGTTACCGATATGGTTAACGAAGGTGTGCGCCGGGCCTATCAAAATGCCAGCAACGTGCTGCGTGCCTCTATTCTGGAAGATCCAGATGGTGCTCGTAAGAATACCGGAGACAATACTCCGGCGGTGATTCACTATGAAATCGTTCCCGGTGATACCGTAGAAGTTTATGTGGCAGCTAAGGGCGGCGGCAGTGAAGCCAAAACCAAGTTTGCCATGCTGAATCCATCAGACTCGGTGGTTGACTGGGTGCTGAAGATGGTTCCACAGATGGGTGCCGGCTGGTGTCCGCCCGGCATGCTGGGTATTGGTATTGGCGGTACCGCTGAGAAAGCGATGCTGTTGGCCAAAGAATCCCTGCTAGACCCCATCGACATTCAGGAACTGCAAGAGCGCGGAGCCTCTAACCGTGCTGAAGAGCTGCGTCTGGAACTCTATGATTCCGTCAACAAACTGGGCATCGGCGCCCAGGGCCTGGGCGGACTGACCACTGTGTTGGATGTGAAGATCAAGGATTATCCTACCCACGCTGCCAACAAGGCTGTGGCGATCATCCCCAACTGCGCGGCTACCCGTCACACCCACTTTACCCTGGATGGCTCCGGGCCCGCTCGCCAGACTCCGCCTAAGTTGGAAGACTGGCCGGAAATTACCCGCGAAGCGGGCAGCAATACCCGTCGGGTAAACCTGAATACCATTACTGCAGAAGATATCCAAAGCTGGCAGCCGGGTGAGACCCTGCTGCTGAACGGCAAGATGCTGACTGGTCGCGATGCGGCGCACAAGAAAATGGTAGATATCCTCGCCAAAGGCGAGAAGTTGCCTGTGGATCTCACCGGCCGCTTTATCTACTACGTAGGCCCGGTAGATCCGGTGCGCGATGAGGTTGTTGGTCCCGCTGGCCCAACCACTGCTACCCGTATGGATAAATTCACTCGCACTATGCTGGAAGAAACCGGCTTGGCGGGGATGATCGGTAAGGCGGAGCGCGGCCCCATGGCAATTGAGGCGATCCGCGATAATAAAGCGGTATACCTGATGGCTGTCGGTGGCGCTGCTTATCTGGTTGCCCAGGCGATTAAAGGCTCCGAAGTAATCGCCTTCCCCGAGCTGGGAATGGAAGCGATTTACGAGTTCGAAGTAGAAGATATGCCGGTAACTGTGGCTGTCGACAGTCAGGGTGAGTCAGTACACACTACTGGCCCGCTGATCTGGAAAGCCAAGATTGCCGAAGGTGAGGTGTAACGCTTCCGCCATTTAAAGAAAGGCCCCAACAGGGGCCTTTTTTATTGGAATTTATTGCCTTGCTCAGCTAAGTCCGCCAGCATCAGTTCGCGAATAATTGGTATAGGTGCACTGCCATAGCTCAGGAACATCTCATGGAATCCCTTGAGGCTAAAGTTGTTGCCCATTTTCTTTTTGATTTCCTCGCGCAGGGCCAAAATATCTGTAAAACCAGCAAAATAGCTGGTGAGCTGCACTTGGCTTAAGGTCGCCCTGCGCCATTTACCCTCTGCTTCAGCCTGTTGTTGAAAGGCATCCCTGACCATTAACTTCATCGCCTCTGCTTGGCTGATACCCTTTACCTGTACCTCATAATCCAAAATGGTATTAGTGATAGTGCGCAAGTTCCACTTGTAGTACATCAGCCACAGCTCGGGGGAAAAATTACCGTAACCCGCATCCAGCATCATGCGTTCCGCATAGACGGCCCAGCCTTCGATCATGGCAGTATTGCCGAGAATAGTTTTCAGGATACTGGGGGACTGGTTGGCGTAAACCAGTTGAGTGTAGTGCCCGGGAATCGCTTCATGGATATTGAGTATCTGCAGGATATAGTCGTTGTATTCTCGCAGTAAGCTCTCCGCCCGTTGATCGGAGTAGGTCTCTATGGGCATCACGTTGTAATAGGTATTTGCATTTTTATGGTAGGGGCCAGGCGCATTAATGGAAGCTACAGCAAAGCCTTGCATATAGGCTGGAGTTGTTCGAACTACCAGTGGCTTTTCCTTGTCCAGGCTTAACAGGTTTTTTTCGGTCACAAACTCTGCCAGCTCCGGGATCTGTTGCTCTACTTTTTTCTTGAAAGTGTCTTTGGTGGCATGATATTGGGAAAGCTTGTTCAGCAGCTTTTCAATTTTTACCAGTGGCTCGTTGGGTGGGGAATCAGAAGGAAAGTATTTTGGCCAGAGTTGATCGGCAAGCTTGGTCATTTTATCGTGGGTTACCTGCTTCTCTATGATGGCGCGCTGGTATAGTTCAGCAGCGCTCATTCCAATATTGATATCAAACTGGAATTTTTCTTCGTAGAGTTTTTCACCGATACGAAAATCACGGAATTTTCCGGATTTAGTCAATTTCTTTTGTAGGTTTTGTAGGAAGTGGATATAGCTTTGTATCGCTAAGCGAGAATCGTGCATTCGCCGTAGGAAAATCTCCTTTGCGTCCGCAGGCATCTGACTTTCTTTAACCGTTTTTTCCAGCTCTTCACCAAAGACTTCCAGTGAGCCTGTACTCTGTTGAATTGCTAATTCAAGCTGTGGCGCTGCCGGACGATAGATAGCTGCCTTAGCGGCCTGATAGTACTCAGGCACTTGCAGCATACGAGTGCTAACGGTATGTAGGCGCTTTAGAAGTGGCGCATAGTCGGTGTTTAGGATCAGGGCAAAAGAATGGGAAACATTATAGATGGATGGGTCCCATTGGTATGACTTAAAACGGGTATATTGCCATTGCAGTCGCTGCAGAAAATTTTCTATAAGAGCGAGATTACTGCGTGAATTGATATTGAGCTGGCTTTTATCCAAGGCTGCAAATTTGCGCTCATAGATTTGAGCAAAATCCAATACAAATTCACGATAACTCTTATCGGGCACCTGAAGCTCTTTGGCTACTTCATAGTAGCCTTCACTGAGCGCCCAGGATGGGAATAAATTCCATAGGCCGTGTATAAATTGCTGACAGAGCTGCTCGAATGCCAGGTTTGTCTCGGAGCGCATTTCCTCCAGGATAACCTTCTCAGGTGGAGGAAGGCGCTCTCTATCCACTTGCTGGCGCTCACAGGCTCCTAGAGATACTAGAAGTAGTAATAGGCTGAGGTGTGCTTTCATGACAATCCTCACGTTAATCTGCCGATGTCGACCCAAGGCTGCGGTGGCCATAGATCGTCCAATATTTTTAGCATGCGGTTCCATTTTGTGATGGTAAAACCGGATAAAATGCGTTTTTGAGCCCTGTACTTGTTTCGTTAAGGGGGGGCGGGTAGAGTGAGGCCGGCCCAATTGAGCCGATAATAAACAAGGTTTTGAGGACCGATTCATGACCGAACTAGCTCAACAACAATGTGAAGCCTGTCGTGCCGATGCGCCGCTGGTGAGTGATGACGAACTGCCAGGACTGCTACGGCAGATTCCCGACTGGACGCCGATGACCCGTGACGGAATTATGCAGCTGGAACGCGTGTTTAAGTTTCGTAACTTCAAGCAGGCTCTGGCGTTTACCAACCGTGTCGGCGCGATTGCTGAAGAGGTGGGGCATCACCCCGCACTGCTGACTGAATGGGGTAAGGTTACGGTTACCTGGTGGAGTCACGAGGCTAAGGGCCTGCACAAAAATGACTTTATCATGGCTGCTCGCACCGATGAGCAGGTGGATGCCGCTTAACTAGTATTTCTTGTGGCGCCTATATCCGGCTTTGGGAGGCGATGGACCATTTGAAATAGCACTCACCGGTTCTTGGTAATCTTAGGGCTGGTGAGCATCCCAATTTAGCCCCTTTTCCCCCAAGGCTAGGGGTGTCGTCTAAAGGGAGATAAGTCTTGTCAGAGTATACTTCAACGGTGACCTGGAAACGCGACGAGCAGATTTTCACCGATAATCAATACAGTCGCGCCCACACCTGGCAATTTGATGGTGGGGCATCTATCCCAGCCTCCTCTTCCCCCCATGTTGTACCCATTCCCTATTCAGTAGTTGAAAACGTTGATCCAGAAGAAGCTTTTGTAGCGGCTCTTTCCAGCTGCCATATGTTGTTTTTTCTATCGATTGCAGCCAAGCGAGGGTTTGTGGTTGATGAATATTGCGATGAAGCTATAGGAATTATGGGGGCTGATAAGGATGGTCGAATTGCTATGACTAAAGTTACCCTGCGTCCTTCAGTGCGCTTCTCCGGTGAAAAACAACCCAGTCGCGAGCAGTTAGAAAAAATACATCATCTTTCCCACAAACAGTGTTTTATTGCGAACTCCGTGAAAGCTGAAGTGGTGACAGAGATCCAGGAAGTTCCAATTTAAGGAGCCTATAGCGGTTTGGTTGTCGCTGGGTACTAGGTAGGCTTAGCGGCACTATTAATTTGTTTATTTTTTTCGGCGATGTACGTACACAATTATTGAGAAAGTAGCTTCTACCGAGGATTTCCTCAAACTGCGAGAGATAACAGGCTTAACCCCCAGAAGCCGTGAAGCAGCGGAAAAAGGCCTTCCAAATAGTTTGTATGGTATCCATATAAAAAGACAATCTGAAACTGTCGCTATGGGGCGGGTAGTGGGGGATGGCGCACTTAATTTTGAGATAGTGGATGTTGCTGTCGATCCCAAATTCCAAGGTGTTGGCCTGGGGCGTCAGATCATGGAGCACATTATGGCTTACCTGGATCGAGAAGCCCTTCCTTCAGCATATATTACGTTGATGGCAGATGTTCCCGAGCTTTATAGAAAATTTGGATTTGAATTGAGCCGTCCAGATACTGAAGGGATGTATCTTATCAAATAATGGCACAGAGCTATTATTTTGGATTCGAAGTTGGCTTTACATCAATGAACGAATGATTGATTCAGTGTTGGCTATATCGTTTATGGTATTGAAATCATTTAGGTGTTGAATAGGTTGCTTGTGTTTCATCATACAGTTGATTCCTTTAATTGCGTTACTTTGGATCTCGAGAATTTTTCTGGTACGGAAAATCAGTTCTTGGTTGAACTGGCAGCCATTATAGAAGTATCCAGAGTTAACAGACGAAAGTTGATATGGATAGATCTCCGAGATGCACTTACCCGGTTTATCCCGATATGCCTAAAGCATGGTTTTACATTTCATAGCTGTCGGGATTCTGCTACAAGGCTGGTTCTTAAGCTTCAGGAAGATGCATATGTTCCCTTCTACCCAACCCATACGGTGGGAGTTGGGGGATTCGTACTTCTTGATGGGCAACTGCTCTGTGTCCAGGGCCACAGTGCAGCATCGAGCCCGAAGCTGCCTGGAGGAACCGTTGACCTGGGTGAAAAGATAGCCGATGCGGTGATTCGTGAGGTTTATGAGGAGACCGGTGTGTCCTGCGAGTTTTCCTCAGTACTCGGATTTGCCACCCGATTTCCTACAAATTTAGGCTACACGGATATCTACTTCGTATGTGAATTGAGTGCCTTAAATCGGGATATTTCAATAACAGATACGGAAGAAATTAAGCATGCTTCCTGGGTGGATATTGACCACTACTTAAATGGAGGGCATATCTCAGCATTTAATAGACATGTTGCTGAAATGTCCTTGCAGAGGCTTGGTTTAACTCCTGTCAGCCAGGACTCTTACAAGGATCCTTTCGCAAAGCAGGAAATATTTTGGACTAATGCCTGAAGGGGCCAAATGATTAGTTGAGTATATATTGCTGTTTAACCACTTACTTTGGGGGCAGAGGGAAAGACTAGACTGCATTCTAAACACATTGTGAATTCTTCATTCTCATTGAGTCCAGAACGCGGCGTATGATTTCTTCCTCTTCTGATTATTAAATTATTAGTGGGTTAAATGGTTAGCTGGTGGAAAGATGGAGTGTTCCTATGAAAAGCAAACTTATAGCTATTTTAATTACTGCAGTTTGGAGTTTAACTGCTCAATCCAAAGAGTTAACTATTGGTGAGCGCAAGGTTATTGCCTCGCAAACTCTTGAAGAGAAAAGGGAGTACTGGATTTCTCTTCCCACATCCTTTAAAGAAGGTGGATATAAAGATTACCCGGTTCTCTATTTACTTGATGCAGATTTTAATAGCTTCTTTCATGTCTTCACAGGTATGGTTCGGCAGCTGAGCTCTGATGCCACCCCAGTAATTCCTGAAATGATTGTCGTAGGTATCGTAAGCCAAGAACGTGTTAGAGATAGCTCACCTACTAGATCGCTAATTGAATATGGCGGGCGTAAAAATCAGGCGCTTTCCAATACAGGGGGCGCTGATCAATTCCTTGAGTTCTTAAGAGAGGAGCTTATCCCAGAGATAAACGCAGAATATCCGACATCCGGGTATCAAATTCTTGCAGGTTACTCATTTACAGGTCTACCTGTTATCCATAGCTTATATTCGGCGCCTGAAGACTTTAATGCGTATATCGCTATTGATCCAAGTATGTGGTGGGATGAGCAGGTTATGTTAAAGCGGTATTCTGAATTCCTACAAGGTAAATCAACTGAAAAGCGCAGGCTGTTTATCGCTACTTCAGAGAGAATAGAAGGTGTATATCCTGATGAAAACTATGTTGCAGAATTTATTAGGCTGCTAAATGAGAAGCCCAAGAAAGGGCTGTACGTAGATTCAGTAACATATGGGACAGAAGAAAATCATCATACAATGCCCGTTATTAGCTTTTATAGAGGGCTTCGATCAATTTTTGATGGTTATATGATCGATGATCAAGCTAGATTTCGCACCGCAGTGAATGTTAAAAATCACTTCGAACAGTTCTCAAGAAAGCTCGGAGGGACGTTTATGTTGAGGGAAGATGTTATTAGTTTCTTTGGCTATGATCGTCTCTATAATGATCAGTTTGGCATAGATGTTGATAAGGCAATAGAATTTTTCGAATTGAATACACAGTTTTATCCAGGTTCATATAAAACCTGGGATAGTTTGGCTGAAGCTTATATGGTAAAGGGGGAGAAAGAGCTTGCTATAGATTGTTATAGAAAATCATTGTTAATAAATCCTGATAATGAAAATGCTAAAAGTAGAATGTCTGATTTATTGATATATTAGTTTTTTTAAGTCTAGCTCCTTATAGTCGTGTGCTGCCCTTGGGTAGGTGGTGAAAAAGACTCGCTGATAGTGGCTCGATTGATTGCTGCACAAGCAGGCTGGAAACTCTTTTGAGAGTGAGGGTTAGACAGTTGACGCTCAAAGAGAAATGTTTTAGCTGAGTCCTCATAAAGTCGTGCACTGATCTGTAATTTGAGCTTTCAATATGAGCTCTGTGTTAGCTGGAAGTAGTCTTATCTATTTGATATTATTTCAGTATAACCTGTGAGTGTACTTGTGATAATCAGGTTTGATTATATCGGCAAAATAATATTTTCTATTTGTGCCCATAAGGAAGTTATAGTCGATTGTGGCTAGGTACCCCTAAAGCTTGAGCTGACTATTTAAGTTTTAGGGCAATTTATTATGGTAAGGTTGTTTAATGAGAAGGATAGTTCTCCCGTTTTTTTTACTTTTTTCTGGTTGGGTATTTTCTGGAGAAAGTAAAGATGAGGCGGTTGGAGATATTTTTACTAGCGCAAAATTAATTGAGCGTTCCCCGCTTAAGTATCCGCCCTCAGAAGCTCGCTCCCAAAGAGAGGGGTGGGTTGTTTTGAGTTATGTTGTTTCGGTTGAGGGTGTTGCAGTTGATGCGATAGTTGTCGATTCTAGCGGCAATAAACAATTTGAGAGGAGTGCGTTAAGTAATATTAAAACATGGACTTGGGAGCCGGCGACATTAAATGGGAATCCGGTAGAGCAAATTTATACTCGGAGCAAGTTTAGTTTTAATATGAAAAGGACACCCTCTGGGGCAAGGCGTTCTTTTGTTTTAAGGTATAAGGAAGCGGCCTCTCTCATTAAGAATGGTAGTCTCGATGAGGCCGAAGTTAAAATTGAAAAGCTGGGAAAACGTGAGAAATGGAATCACTATGAGGATTCCTGGTTTTGGTGGTTAAAGGCACAATACAATTTGGCACAGGGGAACAAAGAGGCAGCTTATGGGAACCTGTTAAAGTCGATAGCTTATGAAGGTGTTTATCTTCCTGATGCGTTTTACATGACTGCACTGGAGATTTTATTTCTATCGCAAGTTGAGCGTGCTTACTATGCAGATGCCTTGGATACCTTTTCCAAGATGAAAGAATTTTCGGATGGAAAATATGAAGATAAAATCTCAGAGTTAAGCAGCATTGAAGAAAAAGTCAAGGTTTTTCTTGCTGGCGATAGCCCTATTGCTGTTAGTGGTGCCATTGGCGAGCATGAAAACTGGCCGTATAAGCTCAATAGAAGAAAGTTCTATTATCAAAATATAGTTGGTAGTGTTGATAAGTTTGAATTAAGGTGCGATAGAAATAGGCAGGTCTTTGAGTTTTTGCTGGATAATACTTGGGAGGTGCCGGAAAGTTGGGGGGCATGTACCGTGTATGTTTATGGTGAGGAAGGCACTAAAGTTGAAATTGTTGAGCTTAGAGGTTAATTGGGTGGGGCAATTTGATTGCTTTGGGTATCTATTTTTGTTGGCTGCATATCGCTGTAAAATAGAGGCTTAATTCAAGAGGGTCCCTGCTTTGTCGGGGGCCCAGATAGTAATAGTTTGTAAAATGATTACTCTAATAAATTTCTGATAAATTGTAGTAATTCAGACTTGACCTGACAGAGTACCTCCAGAAAAACCAGTAACTGTCAGATCAAATATGAACTAATCCAAATTAGAATCGCTACTTTAGAAGTTAAGTAGCTATTGTTTTCAATGGTTATACTCAACTTGGTGATCTGAAGTTCTACTGTTTTCCTAAAGTCAGATTGCCAAGTTATTTGATGCAGTATTTTTCTGATTTTTATTGCGTTTGAGCTAGTTATCTAAAGTTAAGTTGTGCTCTGGGTTGTAGTAACAGTAATCATAGTCCAAGTTCTTGCGAAAACAGTAGGGGTCTATAGCGTCAGCATCCGACCATAACCCAAGGCCGTAGTAGTAGGCGAATTCCTGCTCTAGTTCAAATTCGCTGCCGCAGTAGTATTCATAATTCCAGGCAGCTCCTCGTATCACCATTTCTTGATTGATATTGTACCCATTCACATACAGGTACCCCGTTTCCCGCCCATAGACATCTTTTCCGGTAGATTCGAAATCAACTGAACCAAATGACAATAAGTAGCTGAGAGTTTGAGTGGCTTCGGATCCGTAAGATTGGGTGTTGGGATTGGTTTCAGGGGCATCAATGCAGTTTAAACGGATTTTTATGTACTCACTGTCGACGTAACCGTGAACTGTATCGCCATCAATAACTTGATAGTTTATTAGCGGAGCCGCCTGTATAGAAGTGGATAGGGCCGCCATGATAAGTAGTTTTTTCATTATGATTATCCTGGATAGAGTTGCATGGCGGAGAATAGGTAGGAGTTGTTACGACCCTATGTATAAATAGTGATATAAAAAATGGATTTTTATTAAATGGATAGTGAAGTCACATTTTTAATAGGGAGGGTTGCTTTTAACGATTTGGTAAAACATCTGCTGGGCACTATGCAAAAAGTATATGAAGCGATAGTAAGCGTTAAGATAGTAGCGTTATTTTTTATTTTGACGGGTCCGATAGCTCTTATTTTCTAGAACTATCGGGGTTGGAAATAGGGTTGATATATTCAAAGGTACTTTAGGTTTGGCGTGGACTTGCCCAAAGTAAAAACTCCCGATTGCCATCGCCGCCCTTTATTGGGCTATCAATATACTCTTTCACCTCAAGTCCCAAGTCTTCACATAAGGCAGTAATGCGCTCGCGCACCTCCGGGTAGTATTTGGCATCACGCACCAAACCACCCTTGCCGATCCCCTCCGGGCCCACTTCAAATTGCGGTTTAACCAGGCTTAAGAGTTGCCCCGAAGGTTTAAGCAAGGCGGGTAACTGCGGCAGAATGAGCGCTTGGGAAATAAAAGAGACATCCATAACGATGGCATCAAAACCTGCGTCTCCGTGGGGGGTGATTTGGGAGGCTTCCAGGTGGCGTGCATTTACCCCTTCAAATAGGTGCATACGGGGGTCGTCCAGTAACTTCTGCGCCAACTGATCTCGCCCAACATCAACACCGACGACTGATGCTGCTCCCCGTTGAAGTAGGCAGTCGCTAAAACCGCCAGTAGAGCAGCCAACATCCAGTGCGTGCCACCCAGAGGGGTTTAGTCCTGTCTGGTCGAGGATGGCGGCCAATTTCAGGCCCGCTCGGGAAACATACTGGTCTTCCGGTAGGGGGGTGACTTCAAGGGCGCAATCTTCTGGAATGCTCTGCCCGGCCTTGCGCGCGGGCTGGAGGGTACCGCCATCGGATACCATGACCCTTCCGGCATCAATCAGTTTCTTTGCATGGGTGCGGGAGTTTGCCAGCTCTCTCTGTACAAGCAGTTGATCCAATCGGGTCATGTTTCGCGGTGCAATCCTGTTTACATAATTGAGAATACAGGGCCCATGCTAACCTCTGGCTCCAGCAGGTAGAAGTGCGGCTCCGCAAATTGTGGGACTAATCTTTAGTAAGGAGGATGTTAGCTGATGGCAAAAAGCGTTCTGGATAAGTTCAAAATTCGCAAGGGAAAGGTCTTTGAGGCGCCACTTGAGGGTGCCTTTGGGCGCTTGGTTACTCCCTTTGAAGAATTTATCCATCGCCAAAGTAGCAGTGGTATTTTGTTGATGCTATCTGCTCTGGCGGCGTTGGTTATTGCCAACTCTCCTTTGCAGGAGGCTTACAAACACCTGTTGCACATGCCCATCAGCCTCAGCGCGGGAAACTGGGAATTCTCTCTCTCCTTACATCACTGGATCAACGATGGCTTGATGGCGATCTTTTTCTTTCTGGTGGGATTGGAATTAAAGCGCGAATTTATGGTGGGAGAGCTGTCCGACCTTCGCCAGGCTGTACTTCCGGTGATGGCGGCAATTGGCGGAATGGTGGTGCCGGCACTTATTTACGCTTCTTTTAATGCGGATAGTGGTGCAGAACGCGGCTGGGGCATTCCCATGGCCACGGATATAGCATTTGCTGTCGGCTGTATTGCCCTTTTGGGGAATCGGGTGCCTCGTGCGGTAGTTACTTTCCTGGTTGCGCTAGCCATTGTGGATGATTTGGGCGCAATTTTAGTGATTGCAATCTGGTATACCGAACAGGTGAATATCACTGCGCTGATTGCGGCGGGTTGCCTGGTAGTGATTATGTGGCTGCTAAAAGCGGCGGGAGTTCGCAGTTCTCCGGCCTATGTATTTGTCGGTGTGCTGCTCTGGTATGAGTTCTACCTGGCGGGGGTACATGCGACTATTGCGGGGGTGATTACGGCAATGGCACTGCCGGCCAAACCCAAATATGACCCGGTGGCCTTTAGTACCTTTGTAAAGGATATTATTCGCAGCTTTGACCGCTGTTTCCGTCCAGGCGATAAGATTATTGCTAACGATGCGTTGCGCGCCCGAGTGATGGCGCTGGGAAATGGCGTCAACCTGGCGCAATCGCCGCTACAGCGCATGGAAACCCGCCTGCACACACCGGTGGGTTTCGTAATAATCCCTATTTTTGCATTGGCTAACGCCGGTATTCCCTTTAGTAGTTTTACCAGTTCTTCGGCAGTGATAAATCCTGTCACCCTAGGGGTCATTTCCGGCTTGGTTGTGGGCAAGCTGGTGGGTATCGTTGGCGCCACCTGGATTGGCTGGAAGCTTGGCTGGGGCAAGTTGCCTAAGTCCGCCAATTTCCAACATATTGTCGGTGTTGCACTCCTTGGCGGGATTGGCTTCACTATGTCGATCTTCATTGCCGAGCTGGCCTTTAGCTCTGAATATGAGCTGTTGATCCAAGCTAAAGCGGGTATCCTACTGGCATCAGTAATTGCTGGAGTGGCGGGGTTCCTGGTATTGCGCAAAGCTCCGGTGGCCGATGAGTTTGAAGTTCATGGGGAGGGGGAGCCCCTGGATGAAGGTGGCAGCGATAGCCTTGGGGAAGGGAAAGACGTAGAACAGCAGCCCAGCCGCCAGGGTTAAGTTGTTTTAGCGTTCCTGATGTCACTGCGTCTCGGTCCTGGAGGGGCCTGATTCCATTAGTTTCCAGTTCCCATTGTTAATGTACGTGAGAGAAATAAGAATTATGTATTTGAGAACACTGGCACAGGCGCTATCAGTGCTGGCTATTTCCCTTCTGCTCGGGGCTTGTGATGGCCAAACTACAGCTAATAAAAAAGCCGATTCTGAAGTCGGGGTTGATAATCAATCGACTACAACCAATCCCAAATCCGATAATGGAGTTAGTGCGATGGATAGTCTGGCCCAGGCTTATGTCCTTCTAGTACTTGAACTGGGAAATCATGACGACAGCTATGTCGATGCCTATTACGGTCCGGCTGAATTGCGTGAAACTGCCACCAAGAGTAAGGCGAGCGCTGCAGATATTGCCCGGCGCGGTGAATCTTTACTGGCAGAGCTGCCAGCGGTAATCGACGGCGATGGGTCTATCGAAAACCTGCGTATGCATTACCTGAAGACACAGTTGCGGGCCCTGGTGTTCCATGCTCGTAGTCTGGCAGGAGAGAGCCCGAGAAGCTTCGCCAATGAAGCTCGAACCCTCTACGACACCGAGCCCCCGCAGCAGGATTTGGAAAGTTTTGAACCCATGCTGGAGGAGTTGGAAGCATTACTCCCAGGTGAGCAGCCCTTAAGTGAGAGGGTAGCCAGCTTCCGCAAAGCTTATGAAGTTCCTGCCGATCGCCTTCAGGCCGTATTTGATGCCGCCATTAAAGAATGCCGCGCGCGCACCAAGCAGTATGTTTCGCTCCCAGCGGATGAGAGTTTTGTACTGGAGTATGTCAGCGACAAACCCTGGAGTGGCTACAACTGGTATAAGGGGCGTTCGCACAGTCTTATACAGGTGAACAATGGCCTGCCTATTACGATAGATAGGGCTATTGATCTGGGCTGTCACGAAGGGTATCCGGGGCATCACACTTATAACGCGCTGTTGGAGCAAACTCTGGTCAAGGAACGGGGTTGGGCAGAGTACAGCGTTTACCCGCTTTTCAGTCCACAGTCACTGATTGCCGAAGGAAGTGCAAACTACGGGATTGAGCTGACTTTCCCCGGTGAAGAGAAAACCCGTTTTGAAATGGAAGTTCTCTACCCCCTAGCTGGCCTGGATCCGAAAACGGCGGAAAAGTATGAGCAGGTAATGGCCCTGGTAGATAAGCTGGGTTTTGCCGGCAATGAGATTGCCCGCCAGTATATCGACGGGGAAATTGAGGGCGCGCAGGTACCTGCGTTGTTTGAGAAATATACCTTGATGAGCCCCGCCAAGGCAGCACAGCGGAAGGATTTTGTAGATGCCTACGGCGCCTACGTAATTAATTACAATTGGGGTAAGACACTGGTTGCTGATTATGTAGAGCAGGGCAGTCAAAATAGTGAAGAGCGCTGGCAGCGCTTTACCCGCTTATTGTCCTCGCCGCGCCTGCCGTCATCCCTGGATTGGTAATCATGCAAAAAGGCACTTTGAGAGAGTATTTACTATCGCGCCCGGAAGCTATCGAGGATTTTCCTTTTGGCCCGGATGTAGCGGTATTTAAGATTAAGGGGCGTATGTTTGCTACCTTAAGCTGTTACCGCGGGGTGAACGCCAGTAATCTCAAGTGCGATCCCGATGAAGCCCAGGCCTTAAGGGACATCTTTTCCGGTGTTATCCCGGGTTACCATATGAACAAGAAACACTGGAATACGGTGTTGTTGGATGGCACAGTGCCCGATTATGAGATTGAGCGAATGGTGGATCGCTCATATGGCCTGGTGGTTAAGGGGCTTCGCAAGCTTGAGCGGGAGTCCCTGGAACTGGCCTATGGAGCGGAGCTGCTCTACCGCTAGAGGCCCCTGAGAATAGAAATACCCAGATTTAGTCTAGGAGAGGATGTGAACGAATTTATTGTCGATGTAACGGCAGAGAACGCCCAGCAAATTCTGATTGAAGAGTCCATGAAGCGCCCGGTAGTGGTGGACTTTTGGGCCGATTGGTGTGAGCCGTGCAAGCAGTTGATGCCGGTGTTGGAAAAACTGGCCAATGAGTATAGCGGTCAGTTTTTATTGGCGAAGGTCAATGCAGATACCGAGCAAATGCTGGCGGGTCAGCTGGGTGTACGCAGCTTGCCCACGGTAATGGTTTTAAAAGATGGCCAGCCGGTAGATGGCTTTGCCGGTGTGCAGCCAGAGACACAGATTCGTGAGATGCTGGATAAGTATCTGCCAAAACCCTGGGACATAAAGTTGCAGCAGGCACAGGCGTTAATCGGTGAAGATAAAGTGGCGGAAGCCCTGCCTCTGTTGCGTCAGGCTTATACGGAATCGTCTGAACGCACTGATATCGCCAAACAACTGGCTGCTATCTTGCTCGACCAAAACCGTGCCCAGGAAGCGGAGACTGTGCTCAGTAAAATTCTGCTGGCAGATCAGGACGCGGAATACCAGCAGCTGATGGCTCAATTGGAGCTGAAGCAACAGGCAGCGGAAACTCCAGAAATTCAGGCTCTGCAAAAGGCGCTGGAAGAAAACCCTGCGGATAGTGATTCTGCTTATCAATTGGCCGTGCAGTACAGCCAAGCCAACCGCCATGAAGAAGCACTGCAATTATTGCTGGATATTTTGCGTAAAGACATGGGCTTTGCCGATGGTGCTGCAAAGCAGACGTTTCTGGATATTGTAAAAAGTTTGGGTGCTGGCGACCCTGTTGCCACTCAGTTCCAGCGCAAGTTAATGACTATGATGTTTTAAAAATACTCTGCCGGTAAACAAAGGGGCCCAAGAGGCCTCTTTGTTTTTTGGGGAAGAGAAGGACGATTATTTATGTATAAACTTTGTGTTTATATTCCCGAGTCTCACTTGGAAGCGGTAAAGCAAGCGCTATTTTCCGTGGGTGCAGGACGTATTGGCGACTACGATAGTTGTTGTTGGCAAGTTCTGGGAGAGGGGCAGTTCAGGCCGCTGGATGGGAGTCAGCCATTTATTGGTCAGTCGGGCCAGGTCGAGACTGTGATGGAATACCGCGTGGAGATGGTCTGTGCCGATGAGCTGGTGGATGCTGCTCTCGATGCAATGCGAGCAGCCCACCCCTATGAAGAACCGGCGTTTGACCTCTGGCGATTGGATGATCGCTGCAGTAGTGCCGGCTTAAATAAAGCAGGGGTCTCTTAAAGGCTATCGAGTACCTTTTGTCGTTCGTGGCTTTTTTGCTCGATCGCTTTCGCATCTTCCAGTAATTTTGAAACGCTGGTGTGATGGGTCGGCAGTTTATTTTCAGCGGGGCTACTGTCTTCAACGGTCGAGTCGGATCTCAAGTCAATTGGGTCATTGGCAGTGACTGTATTTAGAGGCTTGACGCGGTGAATACGCACGTGTGAATCCAACCCCTCCGGCACGGTGTCTGAGAAGTGCCAGTTCCCATCTTTATCTTTCCAGGTAAAAACCTCAGATGTTTGCTTGTCAGAATCCCCTTGAGATACAAGCCCGCTGGAAGTTGCCAGCTCTTCAATTTTTGATACTGATTCCTGGGTGGTTTCGCGCACACTTTGCATAGCTCGCTCACCGGTTTCGCGAATCGCTGAAATATCCGGTTTTTGCGGCAGCCAGTCGGAGGGTGACATGATGGGTTTGCCATCTGGGCCCGGTAAAATCATAGGCAGGACAATGCCTACCAGTAACAAGGCACCGAGCATTGGAAAGTATTTCATGCAAACATCCTTTTAATGCAGGGTCATTAACAAACTAAGTAAAGTGGTTTACAGCTTTCGATTGATGACACCGCGGTGTAACTGGTATTGCCCGATACGGGTATCTTCGAAATAGTGCTCCAAAGTGCGGTGCATAATGGGAAATGCAATCTCCCTCCAGGGAATTTCATCTTCGCGAAATAGCTCAACTTCGAGCGATTCAGGCCCGGGTCCGAAATTCATATCGGTCAATTCACCCCGGTACATCATGTAGACCTGATTGATATGGGGAATATCGTAGACGGAGTAGAGCTCGTCCACGCGGATACTGGCCCGGGCTTCCTCCCAGGACTCCCGCAAGGCGCCCTCTTCGCTAGTTTCGCCACTCTCCATAAACCCGGCAGGCAGAGTCCAGAGCCCCAGGCGTGGCTGTATAGCGCGCTTGCACAGCATCACCTTGTCGCCAACGTAAGGGACAACTCCGACAATAACACGGGGGTTGATGTAGTAAATGGCGCCGCAACTGCCACAGATGTGGCGGGGGCGGTCATCGCCCTTGGGAATGGAAAGTGTTACGGCGTTACTGCCGCATTGGCTGCAAAATTTCATGGCGTCAGTATACCCATGCGAGATTTGAGCGCCAGCTTCCGGACCGGTTGACGCCTATAGTTGTTAGTGATGTTGAAGTATAAAGGCGGTATCTACCCTGCGATGGCGCGTTTTTTTCTGCTCGGACTAGCGCTCCTTGCCCTTTGCGCCTGTGGTGGTAAAGGCGAAGAGGAAAAGGCGCCACCTCCCCCGCCAGTAGAAGTACTGGTTGTTAGGGAGGAGCCTGTTATCCCCCGCTTTGAATTCGTCGGACGGGTAGAGGCAACTGATGAATATCAAGTCCGCCCACGAGTACAAGGGTATATCCAGAGCCGCAATTTTACCGAGGGGGAAACCGTCCAGAAAGGGCAGTTACTGTTTGAAATTGACCCGCGCCCTTTTATTGCTGAACTGGCGAATCAGCGCGCCACTCTGGAACAATCCCAAGCCTCCCTGAGAGTTGCTGAACGGAACTTCCAGCGTGGCCGACGCTTGGTGGCCACTGGGGCTATCAGCCAGGTACAGATGGATGAGCTTGAAGGTAATTTTGAGGAAGCGGAATCCCAAGTCGATGCCAATCGCGCCAAAGTTCAAAGCGCTGAACTGGATCTTTCTTATACCAAAGTTTACGCGCCACTCACTGGAAGAATCGGGCGTACAGAATTTCCAGTGGGTTCCCTGGTGGGGCCAAGCACCGATCCCCTGGCCACCATAGTAAAAATGGATCCTATTTATGTGCTCTTTGAAGTGCCAGAAGAGCAACTTTATGCGGTGCAGGTGGATTCCCAGCGGCGGCAGCGAGAGGGTTTAAGTCCCACTCGCCTGGATGTCCGCATTGAGTTACCCGACGGTAATTACTACCCCCATAAGGGCAAAATCGTATTTATCGATAATCAGATCGACCCCAATACCGGATCGGTAGCGGTGCGCTCCCTGTTTCCCAATCCAGGCCAACTATTAGTACAGGGCCAGTTTGCCCGAGTTTCCATAAGCGTCTACACCGGCAATGACGCCCTGAGGCCGCTGGTACCCCAGTCAGCGGTCATGGAGGATATGCAGGGGCGTTATGTCTTTGTTTTGGGCAAAGATAATATTGCGGAGAAGCGCTACCTGACCTTGGGGCAGAGGGAAGGGGAGTTGTGGGCTGTAGATCGCGGGCTTGTCGCCGGTGAATCTGTAATCGTTAATGGTTTGCAGAGGGTTGTCGCAGGAAAGCCGGTGACGCCGCAAAACACCCCTAGAAACCCCTACGATGTTGAAGCGCCACCAGCCCCTCCCGCCGAGCAAAGTAGTAGTTCTGCGGCGAAATCTGGCTCTACAGACAGTCAAGGGGAGAGAGAGCTACGGGTAATTGATGGGGAAGCGGCACCAGCAAGCCCTGAATCTGAGGGGCATGACGATGACTACAAATAGCTGTCGCTGCCCATGATTAGTGCCTTTTGTATCCGGCGGCCACGATTCGCCTTTGTTATTTCCATATTGATCACCCTCGCTGGGATACTCTCCTTGCCACAATTACCGGTGTCGCAATTCCCTGAAATAACGCCACCGACCATCAATGTCGCCGCCACGTTTGCCGGTGCCAGCGCCGAAGTAGTGCGCGATAGTGTGGCTGTGCCGATTGAGTCGCAAGTTAATGGTGTGGAGGGCATGGATTATATGTCTTCCACCAGTGGCAATGATGGCTCCTACAGTCTCACAGTGACATTCAAGCCTGGCTACGACGATGACATCGCCCAGGTTAATGTTCAGAACCGGGTGGAGCAGGCCACTCCCCAGCTACCTGAGGATGTGAAAAGAGATGGGGTGGTAGTTTCCAAGCAGAGCACCACGCTGTTACTAGTAGTCAATTTGTTTTCCCCTGATGAAAAGTTTGATGAATTATTTCTGGCAAATTACGCCGAGATTTATTTAAAAGATGAATTGGCGCGGGTGCTGGGGGTGAGCAGTGTTGTTATTTTTGGCTCGCGCAATTACGCCATGCGCCTTTGGCTCGACCCCAACCGAATGGCCTCGTTAGATGTCACCGCCCAGGATGTTATCTCTGCTGTGCAGGCACAGAACGTAGAGGTAGCTGCCGGTCAGATCGGGGCGCCACCGATCCGCCAAGATCAGCAGTTCCAATACAATATTTTGGTGCAGGGGCGCTTGGTCTCTCCCAGCGAGTTTGAGGACATCACCATCCGCGCCAAGCCCGATGGTGCCATGGTAAAAGTCAAGGATGTGGCGAGGGTGGAGCTGGGAAGTGAATCTTACTCTTCCTATGGGCAATTGGATAACCAGGCTTCAGCAGTGATAGGGGTGTACCAGCTGCCCGAGGCAAATGCGATCGAAGTGGCCGATGGCATTAAGGCCAAGGTTGCTGAGTTGTCGAAGCGCTTCCCGGATGGGCTGGAAGCGGAGATTCTCTACGACACCACCTTGTTTGTAGAAGCGTCAATTAAAGAAGTCGTGGAAACCCTGATTATTGCCCTGATACTGGTAATCCTGGTGGTTTTTTTGTTTCTGCAGGATTGGCGCTCTACGCTGGTACCAGCCATTGCTATTCCCGTATCCCTGATAGGCACCTTTGCCTTGATGCTGGCATTTGGGATGACGATTAACACCATCACATTGTTTGCCTTAATCCTGGCGATAGGCATAGTGGTAGATGATGCGATTATCGTGGTGGAAAACACCCAGCGGTTAATGGCTGATGGCCTCCCGCCAAAGGAAGCCGCGCTGGAATCCATGCGGGAAGTTACCGGCCCCGTTATTGCTACTACCCTTGTTTTGTTTGCAGTTTTTGTCCCGGTAATGTTGATGCCGGGAATTACGGGGAAAATGTATCAGCAGTTTGCTGTCACCATTTCAATGGCGGTGGCCATTTCCTCCCTGAATGCACTTACATTAAGTCCGGCCCTCTGTGCCAGTTTGTTAAAACCGAGCAAAGACGGGGAAGTAGCCGGTATTAAAGAGACCGGTATTTTTGGTTTCTTTAATAAAGCTCTGCATATTTCTACAGGTTTTTATGTGGGAATGGTGAGGGCTTGTATCAAAATACCGCTTATCGGTATTGCCTCAATTATTCTGATTTTATTATTCTGTTATTTGCTCTTTACCCGAATCCCCACCGGTTTTATTCCCGATGAAGATCAGGGCACGTTTATGTTACACGTGCAGTTGCCAGATGGATCTTCCCTGGAGCGAACCGGACCCATTGTCAATCAAGTGACCGATGTTCTAATGGAAGAGCCTGGTATGGCTCATGTGGTTGGTGTGCCCGGTTACAACCTGCTTACCAGCAGTGTTTCTTCCAACACGGCAATGATGTTTGCTGTGCTAAAACCCTGGGATGACCGCACGAATAGGGAAGATAGCCAGTTTGCCATTATGGATCGGGTACAGAAAAAATTATCTGCAATTCCCGATGCGCAAGTGCTGCCGTTTGTCATTCCACCACTTCCGGGTATTGGCACTGTTGGTGGATTTGAATTTGTACTCGAAGATCTACAGGGGCGCAGTATTACTGAATTGTCACAGGTCTTGTTTGACCTGCTGGGCAATGCCAATCAGCGCAGTGAAATCTCCCAGGCCTTTACCAGTTTTCAGGCCGCTACACCGCAGCTTGAATTAAAAGTAGATAAAGAAAAATCGCATGTGCTTGGGGTCCCCCTGCCGGATGTGTATTTAACGTTGCAAACCTTTTTGGGTGGCTATTACATCAATGACTTTAACCTATATGGAAAGGTCTTTCGTGTAATCGCTCAGGCCGATGCTCAATTTCGCGATAAAGAGGAAAATCTGGCTGGCTTTTATGTTCGTGCCAATAGTGGCGGTTTGGTACCGCTGACTTCTATCTCAACTATTACCCCGGTGGTCGCGCCACAAACAATAACCCGTTACAACTTATATAACAGCGTCACTATCAATGGATCACCGGCACCGGGGTATTCCAGTGGCCAGGCGATGGATGCTATGGAAGACTTGGCATCAAAGTTGCCAGAAGGTTATGGATACGAATGGACGGGCATCAGCTTACAGGAGGTGACCGCGGGTAATCTGGCCCCAATCCTGTTCTCTTTGGCCGTTATATTTGTCTACTTGTTTTTGGTCGCCCAATATGAGAGCTGGACTATCCCCTTTGCAGTGATGTTGTGCGTCCCCATTGCGATTGGTGGCGCTATGTTTACGGTATTTATCGCGGGGTCCATCAACAATCTCTATACGCAGATCGGCTTGGTATTACTGATTGGGATGGCAGCAAAGAGTGCGATTCTGATAGTAGAGTTTGCCTGCGTGGAACGCGATAAGGGGCGGTCTATTGCGGATGCGGCTCTATCGGCTACGCGCCTGCGATTCCGCGCGGTATTAATGACGGCCATGTCCTTTATTTTAGGGGTAATTCCACTACTGGTCGCCACCGGTGCTGGCGCAGTGAGCCGGGTTTCCCTGGGGCTGGTGGTCTTTGGCGGTATGTTGGCTGCGAGTCTCTTCGCCACTTTGCTAGTGCCTGTGTATTACGCCTTGGTGCAAACGGTGCGGGAAAAGCTGAAAGGGGGCTATACCCCCAAAATTAATGAGGATAAGACCGCGAATGGTGGGTCTGAATCCACCTGAGCCAATCTGTTGATTGTGTGGTAGGGTGGTAAGTCACAAATGGATATTGTGGCATATCGCTCAGTGTTACCGCTGAAAAACGGTATGATGAATGTTATGGAGCCCCCGCAGCGATCGGGGCAGGGCACAGATTTATGCTAGAGATTATTGAACAGAAAATCGTAGGGCAAATTGAGGACTTGGAAGCAAGGGTTCCGGCAGGACCTGACCTGCAAGGCCATGCCGCAGTACTGATTGCCCTGACAGAAGAGCCGGACCCACAAGTAATTCTAACTAAGCGCTCTGCAAATCTCTCTACACATTCCGGTGAAGTTTCTCTCCCTGGGGGGCGCTGGGATGCCACGGACCCATCGCTTCAATTTACCGCCTTGCGTGAGGCGGAAGAAGAAGTCAGCCTACCTATGGATGACGTACGCGTACTCGGCCCCCTTTGGCCGCGGACTACCCGCTGGCAGGTACATGTGACCCCTTGGGTAGGGATAATTTCACCGGATATCCAATTATTCCCAAACCCAGGAGAATTGGATGCAGTATTTCGAGTCCCCCTGTCTTTCTTTCTTGCAGACCCGCGTATTCGCACTGATCGTATTATTATTGATAACCAGGAAATATACCTTCCGGCGTATATGTATGAAGACTTCGAAATTTGGGGCTTTACTGCAGGGGTATTAACCGAATTTTTAGTAAAAATATTAGGGGCATCAATAGGGCGCCGCGATGATGTGCCGCTGCGTGCACTTAATTAGCTCGGCTTACTAATTAGGATTTGTTTTTATCTTTGGGGAGACTCAGGTATTGGCTCACCTAAGTCATCCCAAGCATCGATTAGTATTTTCATTATTTTTCCGGCATCGGGATCGGCGCTGAGGATTGGGAAATCAGGGGCTTCAGGAAGTTTAACTTCTTCTCCTCGTCGACATTCGATTAACCAGTTGTCATCGACTTTAACGAGTTTGTCCCGGTACTCTCCAACAGCAGAAATGCGATAGCCGGATCGTGTTGCTATGATTTCTACGGTCGTTGCTTTCCCTGAGGCGGATTGCCCATCTTCAGAAATAAAATGTAGGGGGGAGCTTGTAATATGCCGGCTTCCCAACTTGCTGTGAACCGCTGCGTAGCGCTCCAGTTTTTCTCTTCCCCGAATCATAATATTGCCATGCTCAAATCGGCCATTGGGTGTAAATAATGAGGCCCAGCCTCGGGCATCATTGCTGTCGATAGTTAATGTATAACGGGCGAGTAGATCACTAATCGCCAGTCGATCTTTTAGCTGTTGAATCTCATCCATTTCTTCACCTTGACCTTTATCGCCAGTAGCTATTGAAGAGGATAGTTTCTAGTGATGGTTTTTGGGGGCGCACCTAGGATATTAATTGAGTATTAATCAAAACCTGTTATCTAACCCGGAATCCTGTAAGTAACCTTGAGAGAATTATTAATAAAATTGGGAAGTGTTTGTTTGTGTAAAGTGAAGCAATACCAAGCCCTAAAATCCTTTGTCGTTTGGTGACTATTTCACGGTTTTAGCTAATGGTGGGATTTATTTGAGACGTAAGTACTAGATATACTGTAAGGTTCTTATATCCTTAATTTTTCTTATTATATACGTTATTGGATTGCTTGAATGAGATCTCTCTCTTTTTTCTGTGTGTTGCTGGGAATCGGATTAATCCAGGCTTGTGCAATGTCCACTGTACCTCCTAAGTATCAGGGACAATGGGCTGGAACCGAGGAATCCTGTAACGCTTCTTCATCGGCCGACTCGATGACTCTGGCAGGTAGTCGTATTCAATTTACGGAGTCTTCAGGCCAGTTGATGTCTGCTAGCCAAAGTGATGGCAATCTTCATCTGGTTTTCAATATGCAGGGTGAAGGAGAAGCTTGGAAGTCAGAGGAGGTGTACTCTCTGACATCTGGCGGAAAGGTACTGGTGCGTTATACTCAGGATTCTACGTTTAAGTACTTTCGCTGCAATTGATTGGAATTGAAGCCTGCTGAAAATAGTTGAAAAATAATAAGATAAAAATCATAGAGCCCTCCACTCCTCAAGCTTACAGTTCAGAATATGGAATCTGAGGGCGTGGAGGCTGGGCTAGCACTGAGAATAGAACTCAGTCGTTTAAATGACTGGAGCTTGCAGCTCTGGTCATTTAAATGTGGATTTGCTTGGTAAAATATCTACTCGGTCCAAACGTCAATTTTGCCTTGCATTTCTTTGTGAAATGGATAAGCCCCTCCTTGTACCTATTGAATTAGTAGGCTATCTGTAGCTCCTTGTAAAATGACAAGTTCGTCATTGCTAAAGTTTGAGATGGAAGTCTATTCGGATGGCTATAAGGTTAACTTGATGGTTTTAAATAGACTAAGCCGGCTTCTACCATTAATTTTTACTACAGGTTTGTAATTCGGATTTAATAGCCTTAATAAAAGTCTGTACTTTTGTTGGCGGCCTTTTGGAAAACAGATGCATATAATGAATGGGTGCAGCGGCAACAGATGTTATTGGACAAAGTGTGCCGGTATCCACTTTTTTTCGTGCGATAATATCGGGCAACCTGGCAATCCCAATTCCGGCTTCGGTTAACTGTACTATATCGTGTAGGGAGTTACAGCGAACCTTAGGCGTGGCTTTTACCTGAATCCCACTATTCAATTCATACTTTAATGGCATGCCCTGCCAATCATTAGCGATATGCGGCCAATTTTGTAGTTCAGTAAGGTCTGAGGGAATGCCGCATAGCTTTTCAATAAGCTGCGGGCTGGCGTAGAGACTTTCTCCTAACAATCCCAACTTTGAAACTTTTGCCGATTGAAGTGCAAGATTGCCTACGCGAATGGCCAGGTCTACCTGCGATTCAATCAAATCCATGGGTGAGTCATTGGCTAACAGCCTGATTCTCAGTTGCGGGTGCTGCTCGGCCAGCTTAATGATTGCAGGAATAATTACTGGCTCACACAGTGCGTGAGGCGCGGTTACAGATAGGGAGCCCGCCAATTTGTCACCGCTATTCCTAAGGCCCGCTATTGCTGAGTTATAAATATCTTTGATCTCCCGGCAATGGGCGTAAAACTCTGAGCCGGCCTCGGTGAGAGATAGGGAGCGGGTACTGCGGTAAAGCAAGCGGGTGCCGATATCAGACTCCAGTCGGGTAACTGCTTGGCTTACTGCCGATTTGGTGCGCTCCAGGCGGTCGGCTGCCAGTGTGAAGCTGCGCGCCTCTACAACGGCTAGGAATACCTGCATATCCTCCAGGCTTGGCTTCATTGTTTAATTTCCCTAAACACTAATATCAATTAATGGATGTTTATCACAACCATGGCCATGGGGCAATCTATAGGCACAAGGTCGTTACCTATTACAGAAGAGGATTTTGATATGAGCGACATTCTGATTGAGAAAACAAAAGCTGCCAGTGAACAGTGGAAGTCTTACTTCAATAGTGGCAATGCAGCTGGGTGTGCATCCATGTATGAAGAGCTGGCTCAGATGACTGCCAAACCCTTTGGCCTGTTCGAAGGTCGAAAGAATATACAAGCTTTCTGGCAAAATCTGGTAGATCAAGGTTTTGCAGATGTGACCTATATTGGCGCAAAAATTGAAGTAGTGGATGAAGTCTCAACCGTACTCTCAAGTAATTGGAAAATGAACAACGCAGAAGGTGTCATCACTCGTGAGCTCTGGGTCCTACAGGAGGACGGTACTATGCTACTGCGTGATGACCAGTTCGAAGCTATAAATCCTAGCGAAAAGTAAGGGTGCTAGCCGTGAGTGAATTTTGGAATAGCTTTACCCGTGAGAAAACTGACGAGCAATATAACCCTACGTTGTGGACCCGCCGCCTTCCAACCGATCTGCTGCTGCCTTCTCATGCAGAGTTTACTGGCAGTCGTAGCTCGGCATATCGCAACGCGATTAAGAGCGGTTTGCAAACTGTCAATTTTGGGGAAGGTGATTTAGCTGGCTCGATGGATGTTTTCAGGTCAGACGAAGTTGCTGAGGATGCACCGGTCGTAATTTATATTCACGGTGGCTGGTGGCAGTGGTTTTCAAAAGAGCAGTTTTCTTTTCTGGCCGAGCCTTTTAATAAAGAGGGATTTGCGGTCTATATGCCGGGTTACCGTATGGCCCCGGATTGGGAAAATGATACTCCAATGGAGTCTATTGTCTCGCAGGTACAGTGGGCAGTGGCGAGCGTGCTGAATGATGCCGAGGAAAATGGGGCTCCATCTGTGCATTTAGTGGGGCATTCTGCAGGGGGGCAGCTGGTAGCTTTGTTGCACCAAACGGACTGGAACCAATTTGGTGTGTCAGCATCAGCCCAAAGTAAATTTAAGGGCGCGTTTTCTCTTGCAGGGCTTTTTGATATCCGGCCACTGGTAGACAGCTTTGTGAATGACGCCATCCATATGTCGATGGAATCTGCTGAAAAAGTTAGCCCCCAATTGTTAGAGTCTAGTGTCGACGCAACAGCATGTCCTTTACACTTAATAGTGCCTGAATTTGACACTCCAGAATTCTTCCGTCAGACCAAGGAATATCAAGAGAAGATGCTAAAAATGGGTAACCCCTGTTATTTCAAATTAGCGAATAACCGGGATCATCTTGATCTGATTGAAAAGTTGGTCGATGACCGAGATGAAGTTCTAACTTATTTACTGGAGCATATGAAAGGTTAGCGACGATTTGCTATCTTTTGTTCCCGGTAGGGTTTCACTGATGTTTTTCTGTTTTATGACTGTCATAGTCGTATTGCTGAAAGCACTGGTGTGATGCCCTACTGGAGCCTAATTGGATGAGGTCTCTCCCCCTACTTGCTCGAGTATCACCGTGCGCCTGTCTTGGTAGATCCCTACAGGATTGGTACCAAGATTGATGGTTTTCCCTCCAGATTCCCCTAACGAGTATTGTCGAAAATCCGGATAGTGCAGGGGGGCTCGGCCCAGATGGTGGCACTACCTTTGGGCTTGCATTAGGTCTTTACATTTTTCCAGAACTCTGCTTCACGACACAGAACGACCCCGTGCAGAATCCTTTAGTGAAGAAGGAATATTCTCTTCATTTAGAGTTAGATCAATCTAGAATAAAGCCTAATTGGCGAGCTTTCAGGACTGTCTGTGTTCGATTGTTACAGCTAAACAGTGTTAGTAAATCTGAAACATATTCTCTGACGGTGGAGGGGGAGATGTTGAGCTGAGTCGCTATTTCTTTGTTTGACAGGCCGAGAGAAAGAAGCTCTAGCGTGGTAATCTGTCGAGGAGAAAGTGTTGGAGAGCTGGAATTACTTGGTCCCTCTATAATGACTACTTCACCTTCCATAAAACTATTCAACGCCTTAATTATTGTAGTTTTAGAGCTTGCTTTTGAAATAAAACCATCGGCACCCATTAGTAGCATCTGTTGAATACTAGCTTGTTGATCAATAGTGGAAATGACAACCAGAGGCAGAGCCGGGTATCGGTTTTTTATTTCTTTAAGGCCTTTGAGCCCACTGGTTCCAGGAATATGAATGTCCAACAGGATCAGGCTGATATCGTTGTGACTTGCTAAGGCGGTTATGGCCGTAGGGAAGTCATCCACCTTGATAACCTGGATATTGGGAAAGGCCTCGTGCAATATAAAGCACAATGCATCTCGGTAGAGTTCGTGATCTTCGACTATAAGTACTTTAAAAGTCATTTACTTAGCTCTTTCTACTTTTGCCTGCCTACTGTTTTCATAGGATAGAATGATTTTTAGTTATAGAATAAACTCTTGGGGCATCTCGAGGATACTAGAATTTCCAGATGTTCTGTTTTGGGGGTATAGAGCAGTCAGTATTTTTGGCTTGGAGTAGGTTTTCGTGATTAAAAACACTCTTGGTTTAGTTAATAAGTGCGAATGGTTCTTATGAGCTACTACCCACTGAGTGAGAGTGAACGATATCAAGTTTACAGCTTAAGAAAAGTCGGACAACTTTAGAGAGTAATAGTAGAACTGCTAGAAAAGTAACATTCGATGATTGGGTTAGATTTACAAAGCAATGCTGAATTGGGCGGAATCGTCTAGAAAAAGTACACTGGCTTACGCTTTTTAGACACCAGTAAGTGTATAAGATACGGAAAGTAACAGAAGGTATGCCGCAACGAATAGATACACTAACTTGAAGGAGTTAAGTCCCTAACAGGTAGCAAGCTATTTAAAGAGATATAAAAACTGCGATATGGCCTACTTGCTAATTTACTCAGATTAGGCAAGCAGTGATGACTTATGTGCTAATTTGAGAATTGCATCAAGATCCTATTGCAGAGTCTATGGTAAGTGCAATAGGGAAGATGCTACTGTAACAGGTTCGGGATGTATAAGGGCGTTGCTGACCATGGTTGAGGGCAAGTTGTTATTTGCTGTTTTTGTTAGATTAAAAAGTAAATGTTCAGAATTGTTGGTTAAAGTACCGATTAGCCACATGGTACATTTTAAATTCAGAGTTTATCAAACGATTGCAAAAGGCTTAGAAGCTAATGACTTTCTCCTCCATGTATATTCATCTTGGAGGAGAGGAGCTAATAAAAATACCAATCATCTCATTCGACTGCATTCGTCGGAGAATACGGACTTTATAAGCGTGGAACACGGACAGTTCCGATTAGTCAAGTGGTCCCAAATATTCTACATATCTACTTTTCCATCCTCTTCTCTTAGGATGGTAGCCCACCTCTTGTCAACTTAGTTTCGCATCGAATTATTTAGCAGTTACTTTCGGAGGTAGCGTGACTCGCAAGGTAATGTGTCCACCTACAAATAAACTTAATTTATTCCTGACCATATTCTTGGTAGTATTGGTGATGGGGCTTAGCTCTTCCCAAGTAAAGAGGCAATATTCCGCAGAATACTCAGCTAAATTCTTCTCACCTATCAAGTTAACTAAACCTGATAATCGCTACAGATTGGGTTCCCTCAATCATTCCTCTGATTTCATCGTCGCTTCAGAAGGTCTGTTATTGGAAAATGCTCCGGATCTTGCTCCCCTGGGGCAAGCACTTGGTCAGACCCCCGACTTTGAGCAACACGACCGATTCTGGCTGTACGCTAACATTGTCAATTATTCAGAAAATAGTGACTGGGTATTACACATCAGAAATTTCGATTTCCAGCAATTTAGGGTATTGATCAGGGGAAGAGATGGCCAGGTTGTTCATACTCTAAGAGACACTGACTTTCTTGACTCTACTGACATTAGCACTGTCGGTCGGGCAGTAAATATCGAACTACAAAAGGGTGAATCCTATTTATTGGTTATTGAGTTGAACGCTAAATTTACTGCTGGCTATCCATACTTGGCGTTGATGGGGGAGCATCAATACAAGCTCTGGAACCTGCAGATGGATTATGTATTTAAAATAATGATCGGCATTATTCTTGGATTCATCCTGCTTGGCTTTCTTTGCTGGCTACTAATGGCAGAAATGACCTTCTTTTGGGGGGCTCTCTCTTCTCTCTTGATGCTGATCTATTACATTGAATTTAGCTGTATGCCCGCTATTTTGTGGCAATCAACTTATGAAAAAGCAACACTATTTTGGTTGTTGGTTTCTTTGTCACTGTTATCTCTATTGGCATTTTCTGCAAGCTTCTTGCAAATCAAGCGTAGCTCTGGAATATGGAATTGTGCGTTTGTGGTGGCGGTCCTGACAACAGTGTCTGTTGCAGTAGCTAGTACCATGATTTCATTTAAAGAAAGTACAGTTCTATATATCTTCAATTCAATATTTGTTTGGCTGCTTATTCTAAGCTCTGGTATTTCCAAGGTTCGCAATGATGGTCATTATTACACGATTTATATTTGTGGATGGCCTTTGCTGATAATGTTTATTTTGGAAATAACATTAGTCGTTGATCGGCCTTCCAATTCTATCGAGGAAATCAATGATCATTATGAAATGATTCAAGTTCTCTATGTTCAGATTTTTCATATGCTTATACAGGCGATTGCACTAATACTGCGTATAAAAGCTCTATATATGGAAAAGCTGAAAATGGAAAAGCTCAATCATGAAAAGTCTCGTTTCATTGCGCAGAGCAGTCACGACTTGAGCCAGCCACTCTATTCAATGGGTATTTTTCTGGAGCACCTGAACCCACATGTTCATGGTGTGGATGGAAAAATGATGTTTGAACAGCTGAAAAATACACACCACCAGTTGAGTGAATCTTTTCATTCCATCATTGATTTATGCAAACTAGAATACGGGGGTATAATACCTGAACTTAAGTCAATACAACTGACAAATCTGTTCTCCCAACTTCAGGATGAGATGCGGATTTTAGCGGAAGAGAAATCCATTCGATTGAAGTTTCAGCCATGCTCCCTGCAGGTCCTAAGCGATCCAATACTGCTAGAAAGGATGCTGCGTAATTTGATTACCAATGCGATCAAATATACGGATGAAGGTAAGGTGGTTATTGGCTGCCGGCGGCAAGGCAAAAATGTTGTTATTCATGTTACGGATACCGGATGTGGCATTGACAATGAAGATCTGAAGCGAATTTTTGAGATTTATCAACGGTCAGGAAGAAACTCATCGGATTCTAGTGGTTCTGGTATCGGCCTATCCATTGTCAAACTTATTTCTGAATTGTTGAATCACCCTGTGGAAATTAAATCCATCCCTGGAAGTGGGAGTAATTTTACGATTTGCGTACCTAGACTTGAACATGTTTCGCTGAAGGATGAAAAGGAAACTGAGCCAAAAGAGGACCTACCTGTAGTTGCGTTGGTTTTTCAAGATGATGACCTTAAGGATATGCTTTCTCATTGTTTTCAAAAGTGGCGTTGTCCAGTATTGACATTTACTTCGGTAGAGGATGTTTGTCAATCCAACGCCCCCCTCTCCATATTGCTGTGTGAATATGCCATTCTCAAAAATTCGTCTCTATCTTCAGATGAGGTAAGTGCGCTGGCTCAGGAAATCTTGGCAGCCTGCACCTGTGACTCTGATACTGATTTGCCGGACAATTGGATTACCCTGTCTCCGACTGCCCCACCAGCTCAGTTACGTGCTTTATTGAATGCGGCAATAAGATGTCGTTAAGGATAACTTTTAATTTGTAATGGATTGATAGGCTAAAGGTAATCCGGGGGAGGATGTTATCAAACGAACTGTATATCATGCTGCAAGATGATTTACTTGCAGCATGATAGGGTAGGAATTATTACTTGATGCTAGGTAGTATTATACAACCTCTTTAGGGGGTTTATATCTCTTCTTTTTCTGAGGGTTGTTGTGGGTTGCGAGCAATAAAATTTCGTACACTCTCTACAAAAACCTTTGATGCATCCTCCCGCCCCAGCAGCAGATGTCCGCTGCTATCAAGCCCTATGAATTCGGCATTGGGAATTGTAGCCGCAATATCGCGAGCGGTTTCGACTGGAATGCGCTGGTCTCCCAGTGAGTGAATTACTAAGGTTGGTACTTTCACTTGCTTGAGTCGCTCACGCACGTCAATATTAGCGGATATAGATAAAAACCGAACTGCGTTTTCTGCGGATGTCGTTAAACGCTGGAATTCATTGAACCAAGAAAGTTCTTCAGGCGTGGCGCTAGGCATGAAGATAGATGAAAATATCTGTCGACATGCAGGGTTTTCTTTTCCCCAGCCTACCTCGGTCAAAGTCATCAATGCCTCGTGCTCTCTGCGAATATCGTCTGTCGAATCTATTCGCCAGCCTGCGGCATAGCCTCCAAACAGGATCAAATGTGATACTCGTTCCGGGTGTCTGACAGCGTACTCTATGGAAGCAGCTGCACCTTGAGATATTCCGAGTAGGGCAAATTTGTCGATTTTGACAGCCGATACAACAGTCTCAAGATCACTCACAAATTTTTCAAAGGACATATTGTCCACATTCCAGTCGGAAAGACCATTTCCACGTTTGTCATAGCGGACAAAATGATGGTCAGAAGCAAGATCGCGAAATAGGGGACTCCAAATTGGGGCATCCCAGTCATGTTCAAGATGGCTGAGCCAATTAGCAGCCTTGATAATGGGTGGCCCTTCCCCCACTGAAGAATAAGCGATGCGTACACCATCATCTGAAGTGCAAAAATGGATCTTTTGCCGAGCAATAAGGTCACTTGCTTTAGAATCTTTGTCGACATCGGCGGTAGTTGGATTGTTTTCTTCGACCACTTTTCTTGTAAGTTCGATCTCGGACCGTGTATTTGGGGACCAGGTAATTCCCGCATTGTGAAACCGTCTTGCCAAATCATGAGTTAAAGCTGAGACTTCAAAAGTGTGTCCAAGGCGATCCAGTAGAGTTAGAAGTTGAGTCGCAGCATTAGGGTTGAGTGGTTCCAAGGCTTCCCATTCACGGGCCTTATTGAGTCGTTCATGGAGGTTAATATCTGGATGTGATGACAGACGGGCTAGCACTTTGCCTTGCAAACGAATTATTTCTTGTCTTTCTGCTGTTAACCACTGTTGGAATAACTCCTGGTCTGGCAAGTCGATACCATCCAGAAAGGGTTGCTGTAAGCTGTCTGTAAGCGAGGCCAACTCCACAGGTGTTAAATTCTTGGCTACGATCTTTTCTTTCAGGATGTTGATATCGATTTCGATATCAGGAGCCGCAATGCCGGCGCGTTCCCGATCTGCTACTAGTCGTTCAAAGGATGTATCATTCACCAAGGGGCGGAGCTTACTCAATGACCAGCGCAACGCCCCGCGTGGATCATCTGGGGATTCCCAGAATACTTCACATAAGCGTTCGCGACGATGTGGTTTAGCGGTCTTCGCAAGATAGGCAAGAAGAGCGCGTGTCCTTTTTGAGGCTGGTAAATCCACAGCTACGCCATCGCGAAAAACACTTAATTCCCCAAGCATCTTCAGAAAAATTTTCATTTTAATAGTAACCCCGGTGTTGGGTTGCCTGTTATAGGTAAGCTGCCATTCGTAATCCCGTTATTGGCGCTTGCAAAAGTCTTGACTGGATTTCTATCTGCCCCCCCCACTATTTACAGTGGAATCCGTGACTTTTGTTGCTAAGCTGACTCCGTTAGTGTTTCGGGAAACTCTCCATGTACAATCTTTGACCCAGTATCAGACTTAGAAATAGTTATTTACCTGGGGTTGATGTCGTAGTTAGTTAAAATAGCGGTACGGGTTTCTGGTATGAAAGTTCCGACCTCGACATATTTCCCACAGATTGTTTTTTCTTTTGGTGACTGGGCGGATATTAATTCTGGAGGGCGGGGCGGACAACCCGACAAATGTAGGGTAACGCTGGCAGGAAGGATATAGCATGCTTTGTATGTTTTGACCTGCCCAGACTGCTTTTTCGTTATCCGCATACTGGATGTTGTTATGTGGCTTAGTTATTTTAGCGGGAGGAATTCTTTCTGTAGACTCTTGCTTTTAGGTCACAATTTAGGTATTCATCTGAGTTCAACTTCGGAGATAAATCTAATAAATAAATTGGTTCGATTTCTCTTTTATGTCACGCCACAAAGCTTTGAAAACTTTGGCCTATGTAATCAGGTATTTAGTACCAAAGTCATATAACGTTTTGCAGAATTAATAGGCCGCTGACTGAATCCAATCAAAATATCTATTTTCCAACTCTATTTGTTGGCAGGTTTTGCTGGTATTTGATGAGTTTTTGCAGGTATTCACGAGTTGTATGAATTAGCATTTTTAAGCCTGTCTTGTTTAACCAGTTCAATTGCTACTTTGCGGATCAAGGGGTTTTCAGCTGATCCAGTACCTTATTTTCCAACAGGTCTTGTATTAAGTTATGCACTCATCGCTGAATAGATGATTACTGCCATCCGGCATTCCAGATTGTCATTATTCAAACGATAGAGTACGGCCTTTTCAGCATCGTTCGACTTGCTTATTGATTGATAGCTTAAGCGCACCAACGGGTATCTGCGATCTTTTAAGATAGAACTCTCTTCTTACACAGCCGAAATGGAAATTTCCACCTTTATTTATGTAGGTATTAGCGCAATATCCAGTTGCCGGGGTAATAACAATCTCTTTTGTTTAAGTCATTTTTTGATCATTTCGGTACTGCAGTTCATATCAAATTAGACCGTCAATCCGTCCGCCTAAAACAGATGGTTATTTGCGGTATTAATTTGTGTGTGAATAGCAAGAATTCCTATACCCATGTTTTTTCCACGGAGAGTACCTCGCTCAATCACATGATTGCTCAGCATAAAAATGTGCTACGGCACCGCTATTTAATGCAAAAGCACTGAATACGCGGTTTGAACAGCAAACGATTGGGGAGACGTTTGATGAGTGTGTATAGCGGGCAGTTGGCTTTTCTGTGGGGGGGAGGATGCGTGGTTAGGTCTTGCTGCGGCAAGGCGGTGGCATCTTTGGATAAAGGGGTTTTGCAGGTGCTCCGTGTTGTCTTGGCCATTGCCTATGGCTTGATGGGTTGGTCGGCGGGCACGCAGGCACAAGTGCAGCCATTTCCTGGGTGTGATTCGAGCCTTTACCATGCACAAGCTGAGCAGCAGGACATTCCCCCAATGGAGTTAATAAGTTTCGATACGAGTTCGAAACCGATCGATGATGTATCGTTGGGAAGAGCTGACAATGTGGTCTATAACGGCCTCGCATTTAATCCTTCGGACAATTATCTGTATGCCATTAGGAGCAGGACTAATGTCCTGTTAAGAATTGGTCGGGATGGCAGTGTCCAGGGGCTAGCACCCATTCAGGGGCTTCCAATCCCTAATACTAATACAGTGGGCTACGTCTCAGGTGTAATCGATCCAGATGGTCGCTACTACGTCAGGGCTGATGGCGTGAATAATAGTCTCTATCGAATAGATATATCTGATCGCACTGCACGTGAGGTTAAAATGACTTTCGCGTTTTTGGCGGCGGATCTGGCATGGCACCAAGGCTCTTTGTACGCTGTCGGCAATCGAAGTTTATTTGGTGATAGGGATCGGTTGTTCAAAATCAATCCTGGAACAGGGGCGACGAATCAGGTTGGAAACGGGACATTCGGGGCGAACCTTACGGATGGGTTTGGTGCCCTGATTGGCGCAACAAACGGCGTGTTTGGTGTCTACAATGGCGGAGGTTTCTATCGGTTTAATACGCAAACTGGGGTAAGTACGCTGATCTCCGATATCAGAGGCACTGAATATGTCGGGGGTGCTGATACCAATGACGGCGCCAATTGTGTTAACGCAAGCGTAGTTTTCCCGGTCTCCCCGACGATCTCAGTCAACAAGAGTGCGAGCCCTGCCAGCGGCACGGGGGTTTCGGTGGGCGACACTCTGGCCTATACCCTGACGGTAGATGTCGCTAATGCTGTCACCGACGGCGATGTGGTGCTGACCGACACCCTGGACCAGGGCCTTGACCTTGGCCCTTTACCAACTGGTTGTTCGGCATCGGGCCAGGAAATCACCTGTACCCTGACTGCAGGCTCGGCCATTGGCTCGCATACTTTCGCTTACTCCGCCACCGTAAACGAGGATGCGACCACCGAAGTAGATAACAGTGTCGTCACAGACACTGGAGACTGTGGGACCTGCAGCACCAATCACCCGGTCGATCCGACGATCTCAGTCAACAAAAGCGCGAGTCCTGCCAGCGGCACAGGGGTGTCGGTGGGTGACACTGTGTCCTATACCCTGATGGTGGATGTCGCCAATGCTGTCACCGGCGGGGATGTGGTGCTGACCGACACCCTGGACGAGGGCCTTGACCTTGGCCCTTTACCAACTGGTTGTTCGGCATCGGGGCAGGAAATCACCTGTACCCTGACTGCAGGCTCGGCTATTGGCTCGCATACCTTCGCTTACTCCGCCACAGTAAACGAGGATGCGACCACCGAAGTAGATAACAGTGTCGTTACTGACACTGGAGACTGTGGGACCTGCAGCACCAATCACCCGGTCGACCCGACGATCTCAGTTAGCAAGAGCGCGATTCCTGTCAGTGGTACGGCGGTCTCGGTGGGTGACACTGTGTCCTATACCCTGACGGTGGATGTCGCCAATGCTGCCACCGACGGCGATGTGGTGCTGACCGACACTCTGGATGACGGCCTTGACCCAGGTCCTTTGCCAAATGGCTGTTCGGCCTCAGGGCAGCAAATCACTTGCACCCTGGTTGCGGGTGCGGCCATTGGCTCATACACCTTCGCTTACTCCGCTACCGTGAACGAGGAGGCGACCACCGAAGTAGATAACAGTGTCATCACTGACACTGGAGACTGCGGGACTTGTATCACTAACCACCCGGTCGACCCGACGATCTCAGTCAACAAAAGTGCGAGCCCTGCCAGCGGCACGGCGGTCTCGGTGGGTGACATTGTGTCCTATACCCTGACAGTGGATGTCGGCAATGCTGTCACCGACGGAGATGTGGTGCTGACCGACACCCTGGGCGAAGGCCTTGATGTTGATATTACCAGCCTGCCAAGTGACTGTTCGGCGTCGGGGCAGGAGATTACCTGCACGCTGGCTGCGGGCGCGGGCATCGGCTCGCACACTTTCGATTACTCCACCACCGTGAGCGAGGATGCGACCACCGAAGTAGATAACAGTGTCGTCACAGACACTGGAGACTGTGGGACTTGCATCACTAACCACCCGGTTGATCCCACGATCCGGGTCAGTAAGAGTTCGAGCCCTGCCAGCGGCATGGTGGTCTCGGTGGGTGACACTCTGGCCTATTCCCTGGCGGTGGATGTCGCCAATGCTGTCACCGACGGGGATGTGGTGCTGACCGACACCCTGGGTGAAGGCCTTGACGTTGATATTACCAGTCTGCCAAGTGACTGTTCGGCGTCGGGGCAGGAGATCACCTGCACCCTGACTGCAGGCGCGGCCATTGGCTCATACACCTTCGCTTACTCCGCTACCGTGAACGAGGATGCGACCACCGAAGTTGACAATAGCGTCGTCACTGACAATGGAGACTGCGGGACCTGCATCACCAACCACCCGGTCGATCCGACGATCTCAGTCAGCAAAAGCGCGAGCCCTGCCAGTGGCACGGCGGTGCTGGTGGGTGACACTGTGTCCTATACCCTGACGGTAGATGTTGCCAATGCTGTCACCGATGGGGATGTGGTGCTGACCGACACCCTGGACGAGGGCCTTGACCTCGGCCCTCTACCAAGTGGCTGTTCAGCATCGGAGCAGGAAATCACCTGCACCCTGGCTGCGGGTGCGGCCATCGGCTCGCACACTTTCGATTACACCGCCACATTAAACGACAACGCAACCACTGAAGTTGATAACAGTGTTGTCCCCAACACCGGAGTTTGCGAGACCTGTAGCACATCGCACCCGGTACTTCCGAGAGTGCAAATAAGCAAAACCTCAGATCCGGAAGATGGTATTGAAGTCACGGTAGGTGACACAGTCACCTATACGCTTAACGTGACGGTGAGCAATGGTCCGACCACCGAAGTGCTGACCCTGTCCGATACCCTGAGCGATGGCCAGAGTTTATTGACGGACTCCATCATCTCCCCCCAAGGCGGAAACTGTCTTGTCGCGTCTGGTGGTCTCGAGTGCACCTTGGCAGTGGGCACTGCGCCAGGTGTCTACCTCTTTAGCTACCAGACTCTCGTGGACCCCGATGCAGGCGATACGATCAGCAACAACGTGGTCGCGTCGGGCGGGGGCGGAGATGATCCCGGTTGCACCGTTTGTAACACCGGCCACCCGGTGGACAACCACTTGGAATTGCGGTTGGTCAAGACTGCGGGCGTGGGATCTGCGCGGATCGGCGACCTGGTGCGTTACGTGCTGACCGTCGAGAACGTCGGCGTGGTGCCCGTGACGGATGCAGCTCTGGTCGATACGCCGCCGCCGGGATTCAACTATGTCGAAGGCTCGATCACCGTGGATGACGGTGATGATGCCTTCGAGCTGTCGCCCGGTCGCTACCCGCTCAGGATAGGTGGCCTCGACATCGATGTGGGTGAGCAGGCCACCATTGCCTATGTGCTGCGCGTCGGCGCTGGTGCTCGGCTCGGTACACAAATTAACTCGGCGGTGGTGCAAAGCGACACCGGTGATTCAATCTCGAATGTGGCCACCGCGCAGGTGACGGTCGAAACGGGCCCACTGCTCGATGACAGTTTGATTTTCGGCTCGGTGTTTGACGACCGCGACGCCGATGGCTGGATGGACAGTGCTGCGCTGACGGGAGTGCGTGTGCAGGGTGGATTCGCATCCAGTGCCTATGCCCCCCCGGTGGCGGGTGCTACTGCGCCTTTGCTGCAGGGCATCAATCTGGGCCGTATCACTGCCCGCCAGTCCGAGGGTGATCCTGTTGAGCGGCACCAGATAGTAATTCGAAATAGTCTGGTCGAGCCCGCATTTACCGATGACTTCGTGCTTACCAGCGACCAGGGCGTGACCGTTCGAATGGACGCTGCCGGCAACACTTGGGTTGAGAAATCCGGTGAGGCAGCCCAGGGGCTTAACGCCGCCGAACCGACAGTGGAGCGTCGCCTATTCCAGAGTGAGGAGGGGCTGGTCGTTGACTATGTGATCAGTAACGCCGGCATAGACGAGCGTGGCCTGCCGGGTGTCCGCCTCGCATCCGTGGAGGGTGTGCTGATTGAAACGGATCAGTACGGCCGTTACCACTTGGTTGATGTGCAAGGCGGCGAACGCGGCTATCGCAATTTTATCCTCAAGGTCGATCCATCCACGCTGCCTCCAGACACAGTTTTCACCACCGAAAATCCACTGGTACGGAAGATTACTCCGGGCGTGCCAGTGCGCTTCGACTTCGGTGTTCATTTGCCGGTAACCCTGTTACCCGGCCGTACCGAGGAGGTTGAGCTGGCGCTGGGGGAAGTCATCTTTGCGCCGGGCAGTGCGGAGGTGCGCGCCGAGTACCGGCCGGCGATTGCCCGCATGGCTGAGGAGGTGGATGCCTACGGTGGCGGCGAGGTTGTCATCACTGCCGATGGACGAAGTCAGGCACTTGCTTTTCAACGTGCGATCGCAGTGCGCGACCTGCTGCTCAAGCAGGTTGAAGTAGAGCACGCACAGATGTTGAGGGTCACCGTGCGCACCGAGGTTCATGAGTTGGTCGGTGGTATCAGCGCGGGTGAGCTACTGCTGGGCACGGTGCTGTTCGACACCGACCGCTCCGAGATCCGACCGGAGTTTGAGGCGCTGTTGGATAACGTGGCTGCCCACCTGGAGGAAATGGGTAGTGGCGTTGTGGCAGTGGTGGGCCATACCGATGTGCGCGCCAGTTACCAATACAACATTGCCCTGGGTTTGCGAAGGGCCAGGTCTGTGTACAACGCCCTGGCTATGAGGTTGAGCCCGGAAGTGCGTTCCCGGATACGGGTCGAGTCCAGTGATGACCCGACAGCGTCTGTCACTTTGCCTGTCACTTCTGAAGATAAATAAGGGGCCGATCATGCAGATGAAATTACTCTATGCCGTCGTGATCAGTAATCTGGCCAGTTGTACAGCACAGGTACTTGCACAGCAAACACCAGTAACCATGACGGGAAACTCCGAGCCATTGCATACGGGCGCTACTATGGTGCCTATCTCTACAGTGCCCCATGCCAGCGGTTTGATGAATGGCGAATCCTATACCGTCGCCAGTGGCGACTATTTATCTAGTATTGCTGCCCGGGCCGGTGTGGGCTTAATTGAACTCGCTAGCTGGAATCTCATTGATTCCCCTTACACAATCTATCCCGGACAACAGTTGCGTTTGTCGCCGCCGCCGAGTGCATCGGTGTCACCTCAGAAGAGGCTGGCGAAGCAAGCGACAGCCTTGAAGGATGTCACTCCAAAAGGCGCCACCATCGAACATGCCCCTGCAGCGCCGCATGCCAAGGGTTTTATGAACGATGACTTTTATACCGTTGCGAGCGGCGACTATTTATATGCTATCGCTGCCCGTGCTGGTGTGAGTTTAAAGGAACTCGCTCGCTGGAATAGCATCGATCCCCCCTACAAAATCTACTCCGGTCAGCGCCTGCGTTTGTCTCCGTCACCGGCTGATGGATCGTCTATTACCGCTGTTAGTAGTGGTGTGTCGCCGGAACTGGTGTGCGCTGCCGACGGTTGTCGTACCGGTGATGGATTGCTATTCCAGCTGCGTACTCGCAGTTACGATGAGCCTCTTACGGTAGGCACAAGCAAGCAGTCCTCATCCGAGGAGCTGCAACCTGATCGCAGGGTCGCAATCGGATTGGAAAAGCCGGGACGAGCTGTAGCGCAGGGGCGGTTCTCTGTGTCATTGCCTGATAACGGCGTAATCTGGGCTACCGAAGATCCCACACTGGGCCGGCGCGACTTGTCGGTGTCGGCCCCCACCATGGTGCCATTCGAAAATGGCGCCATCACCCGGCCGGTGCGTTTTTTCGTGCGCAGTAATTACAGCAGCTTTGTCTCACGTATGGAGTTGGCAGTGTTCCGCAGCACCGACGTCGACTTGATCAGCCCGCTGGCAAAAGTTGCGGTTGATGTAGCTCCAGTGGTGGAGGCTCAGTGGGATAGCGCGTTGCCCCGGGAAATTCCGTTTCGAGTCGGTGATGAATTGGTCTATGTACTGCGTGCGTTTGATGTCGAGGGGCATGTTGACGAGACCTATCCCCAGCGCTTGCAACTGGTACGCCCCGACGAAGCTGAGCGCAGCCAACAACTCCTGCGAAGTTCGACTGAACGCTCCTTCGGCAGTGCGCTGAGCGAGGAGGAAGCTGAGACCCAGCGCCTGATCGACGATGTGTTCGACGAGAGTAACCTGCGCTACCAGAATATCCCGATTTACGGATCGCGAGTGCGCATACAGGGCCGCAATATTCCGGCTGCTCACACCCTGTGGATCAACGGCGACAGCTACCCGGTCGACCTGGAGCGGAAGTTCGTTGCCGAGTACCTGATGCCGGTGGGCCAGTACCGCTTTGATGTCAGGCTTGAAGGTCCTGGGGGCTCCGTTGTCGAACGCGAGCTGCCGATAGAAGTGAGCGGGCGCTACTTCTTCGGTGTGGGCATCGCCGATGTAACTGTGCGAGAGAACAGGGCCAGTGGCCCCGGCCGCGACTTGGTGCTGGATGGCCGCGATGATGACCTTCTCAGTGATGGCCGGTTGGCGTTCTACCTAAAAGCCAAAACGAAGGGTAAATACCTGATCACCGCCCAGGCAGACACCCAGGATCGGCCCCTGGAAGATCTATTCGACGGATTTACCCAGGCCGACCCACAGGATGTCTTCCGGCGCCTGGACCCGGACCTTTACTACCCGACCTACGGAGACGACTCGACCACTTCCCGGGACATCGACACCATGGGGCGGTTTTACCTGCGCGCCGAATGGGACAAGAACGAAGCGCTGTGGGGCAATTACTACACCGGAATCACTGGCACTGAATATGCGCAATACGGGCGCTCGCTGTATGGCGCAGGGCTGAACTGGCGCTCAAGTTCGGCCAACCCTTGGGGGGATGCGGATACCGAGTTGCGAGTATTCGGCTCCGAGGCGCAGACCGCGCCCGGCCACAGCGAATTCATCGGTACCGGCGGCAGCTTGTATTACCTGCGCCATACCGACGTGCTGCCCGGTTCTGATCATGTGGTATTGGAGGTACGCGACCCGGGAACCGGGCTGGTGGAGCGGCGCATCGAGCTGCAGCGCGGTGCTGACTACGAGATTGATGAACTGCAAGGCCGTATCCTGCTGACTCGGGCACTGTCGCAGATTACCCGCGAGAACATTCCCTTCATTACCCGCGACACGCCACTGGATGGATTCGAGCAGAGGCTATTGGTGGACTACGAGTGGGTGCCATCGGGCTTCGATGCCGATGAGGTCACTGGGGGTGTGCGTGCCAAGCACTGGTTTGGTGACCATGTGGGAATAGGGCTTACCTATATCGACGAGAACCGCGCCGGTGAGGATTACACGCTGATGGGGGCCGACCTTACCCAGCAGTTTGGCAAAGGCACTTATCTGAAATTCGAACACAGTTGGACCGAGTCCACTATTGCGCCAGTGTTCTTCTCCGACAACGGCGGCTTGAGTTTCTCTCGACTTAACCCGGACGGCTTGCGCGAGGGCGAGGCCAGTTCTGTCGAATCACGGGTGAATTTCCGCGAGCTGGGTTGGACCGAGCAGGAGTGGAGCGCCGCCACTTGGTGGCGGCAGGTCGACGGTGGCTACTCGATCTCGAGGCATGATACTGGTCTCGATATCGAGGAGCAGGGCGCGGAGCTGTTGGGCCATTTCAACCCGGGTCTCGGTATCAACGCCCGTTATAGCGAGGCTGAGCGCGATGGTGAAACACTGGCTCAAGCGCACCTCAATACCGAGTTGCGTATTGGTGATAACAGTGCCCTGAGCGCTGAAGTGCGCGGTATTGAGGAGCAGCGAAGAGAAGGCGATGCCACCGGCCTCTTGGGTGCGCTGCGTTATTCTCATCGATTCGGTACATCGCTGGACGTGTCCGGCACTACCCAGATGACCCTGGGTAACGATGGTGGTGACTATGCCGACAACGATGCTTATTCGCTGGCGGCGCGCTACAACTTCGCTAACCTGTCGACCCTGGGAACTGAGATAACCACTGGCGATCGCGGTGACGCGGCGACGCTCAACGGCGAATACCGGCTTACTTCACAGCACAGCTTCTACGGCGGCTACACCTACTCGACCGACAGTACCGAATACGACTCGCTCTTCAACCCTAATCGCCAGAACGGCTGGACCTTCGGCCAGCGCTGGAGATTGTCGAACCAAGTAAATTTGTTCAACGAAAGTCAGCACATCAGAAGTCGTGATGAGTCAGGGCTGGCGCATACCTTCGGTATGGACTTTTACCCAGCAATTGGTTGGAACCTGGGTTTAATCCTGAGTGATGGCGAGCTGACCAACAGCATCGGCGAGGAGGTATCCCGGAATGCGGTTAGCCTGACCGGCGGGCGTACTTCGCCCGAAACTGACTGGCAGAGCAAGTTGGAATGGCGGCGCGATAGTGGGGCTGAGCGGCGCACACAATGGGTCAGTACCCATCGCCTATCCCATAAACTCAATGAGAGTTGGAGGATTGCTGCGCGCTTTAACTACGCTGACACCGAAGACGAGCTGAACTCGTCTGAGGGAGCAAAGTTCATTGAGGGTAATGCTGGTTTTGCCTACCGGCCTTGGAGCAACAGTCGTTGGGGGTTGTTCGGGCGTTACACCTATCTTTATGACTTGGCCTCGCCGGGGCAGTTGGGTGAGGTGGACTACGACCAAAAGACTCAAGTGCTGGCATTTGAAGGTGTATACCGCTTAGACCACCATTGGGAGCTGGCTGCCAAACTGGCGCGGCGCGAGGGCGAAGTTCGCTTTGGGCGTAATACCGGTGACTGGCTCGATTCGTCCACCACTTTTGCTGCAGGACAGGTCCGTTTTGAGTTTTACCAGAATTGGCACGCGCTGGCTGAGTATCGTTGGCTCAATGTAGATAATGGTGGCACTCGGCAGGGATTCCTGGTCGGTGTCGATCGAGATATTGGAAAAAACATTCGTATCGGTGCAGGTTACAACTTCACAGAGTTTAGTGATGACCTGACGAACTTTGATTACGACTATAAGGGTTGGTTCGTCAACTTTACTGCACGTTATTGATGGACGCATGTGCCCGTTCTGCTTAGGTCGGGCATATATACAGGTGCAGAGTGGTACAGCGATAAAGCAGGAAGCGTTGGTAATTAGGGAGTTATTCAGAGGCTCCTTAGAGAATGCTTTGTAATCCAGGCGGTATCTGAACCGCCGATAGAAAAATCGGGCGACCTTATTTGGGGGGAGCAATAAGCTTAATAAGATCTTTCCCCCCCTATATTGGATGCATATCGCGAGCGGGCATTTAATGCCTGCTCTCAACAGTTACATTACGCCTGGTCAACCAGCGAGAATTCTCCGAAGATTTTCGACAGAATACGGGGTGGGTATGTGAAGATTTTATCCCAGAGGGGTACTTCTACATTCACCTTAACAACCAATGCTTTTTAGGCGTGTATATTTTTCCTCAAACATCAATTTAAGGGTTTTTCGTTCTGGGTTAGACAAGTCTATTTTTCTTAGGTCAATAAGGTGAATGTGTAGGCAGGGCGTCATAGAGCTAAATTCGTGGAGGTCATTTTTGGTGAATACAGGGAATAATTCGTTGTTATTGCTGAATTTCCTAAATAGATCGAAGCCTGCGCTGGGAGGTCCGATCATGGGGTTTTTCGGGAATGTTAAATCTTTAGCTAAAAAAGCAGCCTTAAATTGATATTGGTGGAGGTCGAAAAAATCTCCTGTAAAAATATAAAGTCCTGAGGGGCGCAGAGTGTTTTCGGGAATATTGATATAGCGGTCAAGGCCATATATCGAGGGTGTTGCCACCAAACGTGATTTCTGGCCATGCAGTAGCTCTATTGTGAAATCCCCATAGATATGTTTTAAGGCTGGGGAGTAGATGGAGAAAAATCCTTCAATGCTACGGGCAAAGTTATAGGTTAGTTGTTTGTTGTTGAAGGTATCTAAATTCCAGGTTGTTGTATCTTGCTGCATGGAAAACCTATTTTCTGGATTGCACAAGATAACTGCTAGCTCCTTGCATTTTGTATTAAATTTCAAGGATGTATCTAAGTGCTGGGTTGACTGGATGAGCGGTTTGAGCAAGATGTTAAATTTCAATAATGTGAGTGATCGTTTAAATGATCGTGATATTTACTGCTGGATTATGCAGACAGATTCTTTCTGAATTCAGCTGGCTAGACTGTCACAATTCTAGTATGGATAGCTGTGTGCTTGAGGGTTCATCTTTCTGTGATGTGCGTGGGTGTTTTGTAGGTCGCTAATACTTCCAGGTGCTACATTGAGACTGTAAGTTCCGGTATTTTTATCTGGCAATTTGACTCTATTATTTTTTTTGATTCAAACGTAATTCAAACACGATTAGAGTTTTTTTGCCGTGGTATACATGTTTAGTGCCACGTTTTATTGGTTCACTGGTAGTGAGTCTGGTTATGTATTGTGGGTAAAAGGTACATTAAAGCGGTAGATTTTCCAGGGCGAGGGGAAAACTTCTTGCCTGATCTTAATTGGTGATGAGCCCAATAGGGTAATGTTTCTTGATAAAGGATAAGATTTCAATGAGGAAATAGGAATGAATTTGAGAGAGCTAAACGTAAAATCGGACCTTACTCTTCTTTATATAGATTTGGAGGGCGTCCGTTTTGTAACGTCTCCAATCACCCTGCCGGGACATGCAGAAAGTTGGCTGCGCGTTGGTTTAACCAAAGATTGTGTTCTGGTTGTTCAGACCCCAAAGCGAGCGAGGTCGATCTATGGAGACCGACATGTTTTGTTGGTCGCCATCGTTACAGCCAAGCATAGATTTAGTGTTGAGTTAAACAAATTGGCTGGTGTTGTTTTCATGGGGGAGGAATTTAAGGTGGAGAATGAACCTAAAGGTAATAAAGGTTAAGTCAATGTTTGATGTTTTGAGGGCGCGGTCAATGCGGTAAAAGGCCTTGAAGGCTACCTACGCCTGCTGTGTTGCAGCTTTTGCAAAGGGCTACAGCTATTTGAGGTGAGCTGCGCCTAATATCTGTAACCTTTAAAGTCTGCAGTGATATTAGAGAGCTGTTCAGAAGCTCCTTCCAGTTAAATCAATTTGACTGCCGAATAGTAATCCAAACGATACTCAAACAAAAATATAACTTATTTACTTAGTCGGTTACACGATGAGTACCATGTTTGACTGTTTTACTGGTTGAAATTCAATAGTGTATCGGGTGTTAATGTTTTAGCACTTTTACGCAACCTCCCCTGCTTGTGCTGGCCCCGCACAAGCCCCTTTGCCCGGTAGCTTGCCGGGCTTTTTTTACTCCAGTGCTGGCTCCTCATTTCCGAAACTCCAATTTTTTTCAACGCTGAATCCCACGGTCGGTTGTTTCACTGCTGATGAATCCAGTTATCTGCTAGAAGGTGGTGTCTTTGGGGCTTTGTTATCTCCCTTTTCAACCGGGGAATCCCTCTTGCCATGCCTAAGGGAAAAAGAAAAGGAAATATGGCTATGTATTACGTAGTGTCAAAACTTGAGCCTGCTGCGATGATATTAATACGCCTGTTGTTGGGGCTTGCACTGTCGGTTGCTTTTATTCTGTCCACAGTCTTTGGCGGTGACGGTCAGGGTCATGCCACGACCAGTATGGTCGATAAGGTGGCCAGCCCAGCCGCAGGACCAGCCATCGGAACTCACACCCTAAAATATGCAGTTGAGACGAAAAGGAGGGCGGCCACGCGGGTGGGAAACAGCGTCGATACCAGTATCGATGGCGGCCAGGCGAGAAATGATATATTTAATGTCGGGGTTGGTGATTTTTTCGGCAGGTTTGTAGCTTTAAGTGCGAATGGATATACCCTCGCTGTAGCGGCCCCCGATGAGGCTAGCTCTGCTGTCGGTATCAATGATGACCATGAAAATAATGATGCAGTTGGTTCCGGGGCAGTTTATGTATTTGCCCGAAAGGATGGCTCCTGGCATCAGCAGGCGTATATTAAGGCGAGTAATTCTGATGTATTTGACCGTTTCGGTATCTCCGTAGCCCTGAGTGCGGATAGTCATACACTGGCGGTAGGTGCTTTCGGAGAGTCTAGTGCTGCTACCGGTATTGATGGCGACCAGACTAATAATGATGCTCGGAATTCCGGTGCGGTCTATGTGTTTACTCGTGTGGATAATGTCTGGCATCAGCAGGCGTATATCAAGGCAAGTAATACCGGGGCAGGTGATAGTTTCGGTGGGTCTGTAGCTCTGAGTGCGGATGGTCATACCCTGGTCATAGGCGCTTTTGGAGAGGCTAGCGCTACAACCGAAATCGATGGCGATCAGGTGAACAATGATTCTGTTGGTTCTGGAGCGGTTTATATGTTTGCCCGTGCGGACGGCGTTTGGCATCAGCAGGCATACATCAAGACAAGTAATACCGAAATAGGTGATAGTTTCGGTGGGTCGATAGCCTTGAGTGCGGATGGTCATATTTTAGTCGCAGGAGCTCCCAATGAAGATAGCTCGGCCGTTGGTATTATTGGCGTTCAGGCAAATGACTCAGTGGAAGATTCGGGTGTTGTGTATTTGTACTGAGCAGTTTACCCCTCCATCAATAGGCCTCGCTTCTTGCCGCTGTAGTTCATACAATGGAAAAAGAACCTCCCACAAATTACATCAAAATCGTAAATTATAATTACTAGCTGGGGGGGATACCGTAGGTTCCTCTGATAGAGATTTTAGAGTCTAGGAATTACTGCTGAAACGTTTGTAAGTGTTGAGGGAAAGGGGGCTTTACACAAAAAATGATTCCATTGATGTGCAGGGCCTATTCACAAAATATTCTACTTGTGACCTGTACTTTACTATAGAAAATTTGGCCGCCCAAACTGGCGCGGCCCCACCCTGTGAGGAGTGTTTGTTATAAAACCTATTGTTAGTTGCTAGGTTATCTAGTGGCCGACTCAGAGTGCGCCCTTTTTATGGGAAGAGCGCGGGCTACTATTTTCGTCACCATAATTTTGTAATTGAAAAAATACAATAGCGAACAGGTGCCCTAACTTGTATCTACTGCTCACCAATAAGTTTCGCAGGAATAGGCTTTTCCTATCAGATTTTATGCTCTGTATAGATGTTTCACATAGCGTATATGGCTCCGAATCTAGCTAGGACCTTAAAGTCAAGTTGTTGCTTAGAGGTTTGTCGTATTTATAGAGTAATTCGGGATCGTTTGAATCAGAGTGGTATTTGAACGCGTTTGTGTCTCAAATTATAGATATCGAAACTGGCCATGTTGACATGGTCTATTTCGGGGGATGTCCGATAGGAAGCTAGTAGCGTTTGATCGAATTCATTATAGGGTTGGTGCCCGCTTTGATTGGAATGTTCTAAGTTAGGGCATAGATAGTTACTACTAGCAGAAATCAAGCCGGATCAAAATTCTCAGTGTTTTTAGTTTAGTCATTACGAAAAATACCTCGATAGTTTAAACGGTAGATAACACGATTCAGGTTTACTCTTTAATAAATTTCTATATGAAGGATGCTATAAAGATTTAAGTATTTTTCGGTCTGGAAGTGAGTAGATAATGTTTGCAGTCCTGTTATGTGTAGGGTCTAAAGCTAATCGATAATTTATCTATGTAAGTACATTTTCCAGATACTAGAGTAGGCAGGGCATATTCTGCTGACGTAGAAACTCAAAAAGGTTCATCAGTATGAGTAAACTCAGTTTCGTAGAATACCTTTGGATTGATGGAGCGAGTCCGATGCAGCAGATTCGTTCGAAGGCTAGAGCTCTTAGTTTGCCAGATTGTCCGGTAGTGACGGATTTCCCGTTGTGGACTTTTGACCGGTCCAAGACAGAGCAGTTGGATGACAGTGATTCTGGTTGTATCCTGAATCCAATACGAATCTATCGGGACCCACTACGTGGGCTAAATGACTATATCGTACTTTGTGAGGTGCTTGAGGAAGGTAAAAAAATTCACCTGTCAAATATACGTGCCCGAATGAGAAAAACGCTAGACTGTTTGGGAGCGATTATTGAACCACAGCTGGGTTTTGAGCAGGAATATAAACTTATTTCTGATTGCTATCCGTTTCGTTTTTCAGGGGTTGAGGCCTTTTTATTACAAAGAGTTTATTATTGTGGTGTAGGCAGTGAATCGGTTTATGGGCGAAAAGTTGCTGAGGCTCATGCGAGAGCCTGTATCGATGCTGGAATTCTTATCAGTGAGATCAAGACTATAACGCTCGGGCAGTGGGTATTCCGAATCGGTTATCGTGGCATTGATGGTGAATGTTGCGATGCTCTAACGATAGCAGACGATGTTTGGGTTGCCCGATACCTTTTAAATCGTGTTTGCGAGAGATTTATGGTGCGCGTATTTTTTAACAGTAAATATCTTGATGACAGCTGGAAAGGCCCTTGCATACGCACTAAGTTTTCGACCGCCATTACTCGAGATCCAGATAAGAGACAAAAGGCCCTGATGAATATTGTTAATGCGCTAAATGGGAAATTCAATGTCGAACATGATGGTGAACTTATTCGAGCAGCCCGGCCTGTTGCGAGGAAAGGTTGTGTCTATTTGGAAGGCTTGCATGCTGGGGTCGATACGGACCCCTATCATATAGGGTACAACCTTATTGCTTCTACCGTAGATGATATTAATGATGCTGATGCGCTACGGCTACTACGGGAGGCTGGCCTACTTTTGACGAAAAGCCATCATGATACGGAAGGCAGTACCAACAAATTAAAACACCGAAGTGATCACTCAAAATCGAGTGTTTGATGAAACGGTGGTTATCACGATAGAGGATACCCATAATTTGGAACGGCAATGCCACTGGATATGCATCTATGTATGTAGAGTAGGCATAAATACTTTGGCCTACCCAAAGATCGGGAAAACAAATAAAACCTTTTTTGGCAAAGCCCAATCGGTCAAGAGTTAGCGGATGTAACCTATATAGACGCAAAGCTATCAATCTTAGCGAAAAGTGAGGGTGTTACCCGTGAGTGAATTTTGGAATTGCTTTACTCGTGAGAAAACGGACGAACAATATAATCCCGTTTTGTGGACACGTCGCCTCCCTGCAGATCTTCTTTTGCCATCTCATGCAGAGTTTACAGGAAGTCGCAGTTTAACGTATCGCAAAGCGATTAAGGACGGTTTACAAACTGTTAGTTTTGGAGAGGGGGACTACTCTGGCTCGATGGATGTATTCAGGTCGGATAAAGTCCCTGAAAATGCTCCGATTGTAATTTATATTCACGGTGGTTGGTGGCAGTGGTTTTCAAAAGAGCAATTTTCTTTTCTGGCCAAGCCTTTTAATAAAGAAGGACTTGCAGTGTATATGCCAGGTTACCGTATGGCCACGGACTGGAAAAATGATACTCCAATGGAGTCTATTGTCGCGCAGATGCAGTGGGCAATGGCGAGCGTACTAAAAGAGGCCGAGGAAAAAGGATCTCCATCTGTATATTTAGTGGGCCACTCGGTAGGGGGGCAGCTGGTGGCATTATTACATCAGACAGATTGGAATCAATTTGGCGTTCCGGCAACTGCTCAATGTAAATTTAAAGGTGCGTTCTCCCTCGCTGGCATATTTGATATCCGCCCATTGGTCAATAGTTTTTTTAATGATCTCATTAATATGTCGATGGAATCTGCTGAAAAGGTAAGTCCCCAGATGCTAGTGTCTGGTATTGATGCAACAAGATGCCCGCTACACTTAATAGTGCCTGAATTTGATACTCTGGAATTTTTTTGGCAGGCCAAAGAGTATCAAGAGAAAATGCTAAAAATGAATAATCCCTGTTATTTCAAATTAGCGAATAATCGGGACCATCTTGATCTGATAGAAAAATTAGTCGATGACCGAGATGAAGTGCTGACCTATATGCTTGAGCATATGAAAGCCTAGCGACGATTTAGTCTTTTGCGGTCCTCTTAAACGGCACAGACGTTTTGCTGTTTGATGACTGCTGCTGTATCGGCGACAGTGTCAATGTAGTGTGAGAGTGAGAATATGCGCTTTAAAGAGCAGCTTCGGGGCGGCGTTTTAGAGGCAAGCGTCTATATAAGTTCTATTGACGAATTATAATGGGCGCCTGTTTTCTCCTCCTGGATAGATTATGCCGAGACCCAAATCCACTGTCTCTTTGGATGAGGTGCACTGGGGTGCACTCAAAACCCTCTTCCCCTACTTATTGGAGTTCCGTCGCGCCGTCGTCTTGGCGATCCTCTGCTTGATTGGCGCCAAGGTTGCGGGTGTTACCCTGCCATTTTTGCTCAAACATATTGTCGATGACCTGGATAGTGCTGGGGGTATGGCCCAGGCAGTGGCATTACCTTTGGGGCTGCTGTTGGCCTATGGGGCTGTACGCCTTTCCAGCACTCTGTTTGGCGAATTGCGAGACACGATTTTTGGCCGTGTCACTGAGCGGGCCCAGCGCCGGATCGGGCTTGAAGTGTTCCAGCATTTGCACAAGCTGGACCTGGATTTTCACCTGAACCGCCGTACCGGTGGGCTCTCGCGAGATATTGAGCGGGGCAATAGCGGCATCGGGTTCTTGATGCGGTTTATGGTCTTCAATATCGTACCCACGCTGGTAGAGATAGCTATGGTGGCGGGGTTGCTCTGGTGGAATTACAGCGGGTTCTTTGCGCTATTAGTGCTGGCCGCAGTGATTATTTATATCGGCTTTTCTGTGGTGGCCACTGAATGGCGTACGCGCTTTGTCAGGGAGTTGAATGAGGCGGAGTCACAGGCCAGCAGTCGTGCAGTTGATAGTCTGCTCAACTATGAGACGGTTAAGTACTTTGCCAATGAGCGACATGAATCCGGTCACTATGACCGGGAGCTGGCCAGTTGGGAGAAGGCCCGGCGTAAGAACAGGCTATCCCTGTTTGGCCTAAATAGTGGCCAGGCGCTGATTATTGCCAGCGCAATGTGTGCAGCAATGGTTCTTGCCGCGGTAGGAGTCACCAAAGGCACTATGACCATCGGTGACTTCGTATTGGTGAATGCCTTTATGATGCAGATCTTTATACCGCTAAATTTTCTCGGCTTTGTGTACCGGGAGATGAAAGGGGCACTGGCAAATATTGAGAAGATGTTCTCTTTACTTGCGGTAAAACCTGCTGTGGAAGATCTTCCCGAGGCGGCCCCCCTCACTGTGGTGGAGGGCCGAATTGAGTTTGATAACGTCCAGTTTGGCTACAAAGATAATCGCCAGATCCTCAAAGGTATCAGCTTTGCTGTGGAGCCACGGCAAAAAGTGGCAATTGTTGGCGCTAGCGGTGCAGGTAAATCCACCCTCTTTAAGCTCCTGTTTCGTTTTTATGACGCTAACAGCGGTTCAATTTCCATTGATGGCCAGGATATTCGCAGTGTTTCCCAGGAGTCGCTGCGCAGGGCTATTGGTGTTGTGCCTCAGGATGCAGTGTTGTTCAACCAGTCGATCCGGGACAACGTGCGTTACGGGCGTGTAGATGCCTCAGATACTGAGGTGGATGAGGCGATCCGCCACGCCCAGCTGGAAGGCTTTGTTCAGCAACTGCCAGAGGGGGCCGATACCCTGGTGGGGGAGCGGGGTCTCAAATTGTCCGGAGGGGAAAAGCAGCGGGTTGCTATCGCTCGGGCCCTGCTGAAAAAGCCTCCGATTATGATCTTTGACGAAGCGACCTCATCTCTCGACAGCCACTCAGAGCAGGGCATAGTGGCATCCCTGCAGGAGATCGCCCGCGAGCAGACATCGTTAGTGATCGCTCACCGCCTCTCCACAATTGTGGATGCAGACTGCATTCTGGTAATGGATCAGGGCGGAATAGTCGAGCAGGGAGCCCACCGGGAATTGATGCAGGCTGACGGACACTACGCGGCCCTCTGGCGTATGCAGCAACAGGAGCGTGGAACTGAGACCCAGGCGGCCGAGGTGCCTACGCCATGACGGTTGATAAATCCCTACAGCCAGACTAATGTGGCGCCGATACAAAAAAATGATAGGCAGAGCGATATGACCATTCCTTTTCAGGCTACCAAGATAGCGGCAGCAGTGTTGGCACTGGCCCTTGTTGGCGCTTGTTCCAAAAAAGAGCAGCAGCCCGAAGAAGTTGCCAAAGCGGAAGCTGAGGCTCAGATTGTAGAGTCCAAGACGGTACCTGTGCCCTCAGGCCAAAAGGTAGAAGATGCGGATAAGCGTTTTGATATCTATGTACCGGTTGAGCTCACTGCAAATCTAAGCGGTCTCTCCGACAACCAGCGCAAAATGATTGGCCTGTTGATTGATGCCAGCCAGATTATGGATCGCCTGTTTTGGTTGCAATCCTACGGCCCAGCTGAGGAATTGCTCCCAGATATTGAAGACAACCGCGCTCGTAAGTTTGCCGATATCAACTATGGCCCCTGGGATCGCCTTAACGACAACAAGCCGTTTATTGTTGGTTATGGAGATAAGCCCCTGGGTGCTAACTTCTACCCAGCGGATATGACCCGCGAAGAGTTCGAGAAATGGGACCAGGCAGGAAAAGACGGCTTGTACTCCTTGGTACGCCGCAATGAGTCTGGCAGTCTCGAACTGGTGCCTTACAACGAAGCCTACAATGCGGACCTGAATAAGGCGGCCAGCATTCTGCGCCAGGCAGCTGAATTGGCCGAGAGCAAAGAATTTGCTAACTACCTCACTATGCGTGCCGATGCACTTCTCTCCGATAATTTCCGTCCCAGTGATATGGCCTGGATGGATATGAAGGAGAATGATATCGATGTGGTTATTGGCCCTATTGAAAACTATGAAGACCAGCTGTTTGCCTATCGTACCGCTTATGAGTCCTATGTCCTGCTGAAAGACAAAGAGTGGAGTAAGAAACTGGCCAAGTTTGCCGCTCTACTGCCCGAATTGCAGAAGGGTTTGCCGGTTGAGGAAAAGTACAAATCTGAAGAGCCCGGTACTGATTCAGACTTGAATGCCTACGATGTACTCTTCTATGCGGGCCACAGCAATGCCGGCTCCAAGACCATTGCCATTAACCTTCCCAATGATGAAGAAGTTCAGCTGGCCAAAGGCACTCGCCGTTTGCAGCTGAAGAATGCAATGCAGGCCAAGTTTGACAAGATCCTGGTGCCGATTAGCGATGTTTTGATCGCAGAAGATCAGCGCAAGAATATTACCTTCCCGGCATTCTTTGCCAACACCATGTTCCACGAAGTGGCCCACGGTTTGGGAATTAAAAAGACCGTAGAAGGCGGAAATAATGTTCGCCAGGCTTTGAAGGAAACCTCTTCCGCCCTGGAAGAAGGTAAGGCTGATATCCTCGGTCTGTACATGGTTACCCGCTTGCATGAAAAAGGTGAGCTGGAAGAAGGCCAGTTGATGGATAACTATGTTACCTTCCTGGCGGGTATTTTCCGCAGCGTACGTTTTGGTGCAGCCAGTGCCCATGGTAAAGCCAATATGATGCGCTTTAACTACTTTAAGGAGCAGGGTGCCTTCACTCGCGATCCCAAGACTGGTCAATACAGTGTTGATTTTGAAAAGATGCAACAGGCGATGACCAACTTGTCTCGTTTAATCATTACTATCCAGGGTGATGGTGACTACGAGGAAGCCAAATCACTGCTGGAGACTAAAGGCGTAATTGGCCCTGAACTGCAGGCTGATTTGGATCGCTTGGCTGAGGCCAATATTCCGGTTGACGTTACCTTTATTCAGGGTAAAGAAGTACTTGGTTTGAAGTAATTTCCTTACCTTTTGTTTAAAAAACCCGGCGCCTGCCGGGTTTTTTTGTGCCCCGAAACTTTACCCCCCTTCGATTTGTAATTTTCCCCGCCGATTGCAGCTTAGCGCTTTAGGTACTTTTTCTTATGGCGGAATTAATAGTCACGTCCAAACTAAGGAGGCAGTCTGTATCCCAGGCTAGGAAATCCAACTCTTATACAATATTGACAGAGGTTTTACATGGATATTAAGCAGTCAGTTATTAAGTTATTAATATTAGGCGTAATGGGGCTATTTACAGCGTCATACTCTTTTGTAGTATCCGCTCAGGTATCCTGTGGTGATGTTATTACAACCGCCGAAGTGCTTACACAGGATTTACTCTGTGACCTTACTGCCGCTGAGCCTGATGCCCTTACGATAGTTGGTCCTGAAGGCAGTTTGAGTATGGGAGATTTTTCTGTGACCTGTGCTACAGGTGCGGGATTTGGCGGTGCTGGAATACGTATCCTGGGCCAAGGTGCGGTGTTGACTGGCGGTGCCATTAATGATTGTTTTGACAATATTTTTATAGGCGGTGAGGGTTATCACACGGTCGTCGGAACTGAGCTAGTTGGTAGTGTTGACGATGGTATTGATATTGACAGTATCTTTAACAATATTAGTGGATGCATAATCACTGATAGTGGTCGGGTAGGTGTTGATATGGATGATGATTTTAATACTCTCTCTTCTTGTGTTGTATCGCTCAGTGTCTCTGATGGAATTCAGGTAGATGATAGCTTTTCAAATGTGTTCAATAATATATCTACATCCAATGGTGGAGCAGGAATTCTAATCGAGGGCTCATCCAGTAATATAATCTCCCAAAATTTAATAGCAAGTAATGATGGTGGAGGTATCGTTTTGGAATTCACGAGTTCGACTAATAATGTCATAACTGGAAATTTCTCTGAACTTAATCTTTCCTTTGATTTATATGATACGGTTGACCCCGATTGTAGTGGCACCAACACTTGGTACGCTAATGTTGCCATTACTAAAAGTCCAAGCTGCCTGGATTGAATTTTTTGGCGATTTTCGAAACTTACTAAAAAGGGAGAAGGAAAGACTACACCGCGCTCGGGACCCTATGAGGCATGGATGCCGATTAGAAGCTTACAGGGATGTATTCACTGCGTGTCTCGAGTGCGGTGTAGTCTTTCCTTCCACCCCAGTAGTAAGTTGTGTCTCTTAGGCGATTCAATTGAATAGTGAGAGTTAGCCTAAACTTGAGTCGCCTTTTGGTTTTCTTTAAGTTTGTGAGGCGATTCAAAAAATAGCTGTTTGTGATGAGGCATTGATGGCTATGAACCGTAGTGTTGTTAATGCACAATAAATTTGATGCTATATTCTAATTGTTTGGCGGTTAAGCGGTATAATTGAAGCTCCCAATTGATCAATATAATTCAACTATAACAATGGATTAATTATGTCTCGTGTTCTGTACTCGGGTACTAAAAATGCATCCACTTGGGCCTTTAGGGCTTGGTTGGCATTGCGTGAACAGGAAGTTCAATTTGAGGAAGTGGTTGTAGATATTCGCCGGCCACAGCGATTCCAGAACTTACAGCGTATCGGTGAGCTATCCCCTGCGAGATCAGTACCCGTACTGGAAGAGGGGGATATGATTATTTTTGATTCCTTGGCCATTATGGAATATGCCAATGATATTGGTTCTGGTGAACTGTTACCTCAAGATCCATTGATGCGGGCCCGAGCCCGGGCCATGCTTAGCTGGCAACATTCTGGGTTGTCCGGGTTGTGTCCACTCCTATCCTTTGAAAGTGCATTTTACCCCGACAAACGCCCAATGACCCCCGAAGAAGAGATGGATGCGGAGCGCCTATTTGCCGCCTGGGAAGGAGAGCTTGAGCAAAATGGTGGCCCTTACTTGATGGGTGCTTTGTCCCTGGTAGATTTAGCCTTTGTGCCAACAGTGATAAGAATTTTCTCCCACGCCCCAAATTTGCAGCCCTGGCCGCTTACTAAACAGTGGATAGACCGGTTGCTGGGGCGTGACAGCGTAAAAGAGTGGATGTCAGAGGCTGCTGAACTGCCGCCGGTAGTGCTGTCGGATTATCGGTAGGGACTAACTTCCGCAGAGATCAGGATTTTTTTAGTGACTAAACCCGTTAGGTGAAGCTGTACCAGCTTCACCTTTTTTACTATTAGTGGCGTAAATTAATCGGAAAAAGAAGCAGGGTACGTATTTTTTATCGTGAGAAAGTTTCAAGCGCAATCACTGGCTAATAGTGATGCCAATGAGGTCTAAACTGTGCTGGGTTAACCAGTGCGCCAGTTGATGTTTGAGGCGATCAATTTATCAAATATTAAGGATAATATTTAGATCAATGAAAAGATTAGCCTTTAGTCTATGTTTCTTGTTGAGTAGTGGGGTGCAGGCATCGTGCCACTTAGAAGAATATGAACGCTTTATCAATACTCAAAGCTTGGTAATGCTTGAAGCATCCGTGAAACTATTTGAGGAGGATAAGGAGAAGTTTAAAATAATTAAACCATTTGTAAAATTGGAAGTGCGCAATAACAAGCTTAAGGTTTATGTGGCGAAGAAATTGAGTGAGAAGGAATCCACCGTTCTTAACTTTGAAGGCCCTATTGCGAATTACGTTCCCAGCGTATCGGTGCAAATTATGCCGGATGGCTCCATACGGGATAAGGTTGATTTGGCGATGTCTGATGATGTTTTTTATCGCACAGAGAAAACTGCCATGGCGCCACTGCAAAGTTTATATATGTTTAACGAGGGAATGAATGCGGCGGAAAAGAGAAAATTCACACGTGCAAGAAACTCCCTGAGTAAGCATATGGAGACCATCGAACAATTTTCATATATGAAAAGAGCCTTCACAATGCGTCTTGAAAATGTTTGTCCGGTAAATAGCTAAATATCTAGACGTTCATGCTGCTGTTTGAAATAAAAACTATAGCTTTGTTCCTGGCTACGGCGCTTGCAGAGATAATAGGCTGCTACACGGCTTACTTGTGGTTAAAGCAGGACAAAAGTATTTGGCTTCTAGTTCCTGGCGGTATAAGTTTGGCGATATTTGCCTGGTTATTGACATTGCATCCGGCTCCAGCGGGCCGGGTGTATGCCGCCTATGGAGGAATTTATATTTTTTCCTCAATAATGTGGTTATGGCTGGTTAACGGTGTTAAACCCACGGTTTGGGATGTGAGTGGTGCCGCTGTAGCAATGCTGGGTATGGCTATTATCATGTTTTCACCGAGGCAGATGGTTAGTTAGTTCTGCTTAATTTCATAACCCTTACTGTTGTCTGGTATAAATAACGATGGATGACTACATTTCCCATATGCACATAACCTAACAAATGTAGATCTCCCTTAAGCTCAAAGATTTTGTGGTGTTGTACAAATATCCCATTTTTTATTGAGCCAATTGATAATTACTTTGTGCTCTATATTTCCTATAGTAGTCATGCTTGGGTGGTTTCTATTGGAGGCTTCAGCCAGCTCGATATTTGACTGATCTAGAGTCATATAGCTGCTGTAGGGTGCTATTCGATCTGTAGGTGAGGAAATTAATAATATCGGAATCCCGGAGGCCCTGAGCAGGGGGAATATATTGGTATCATTAGGGACTACACCAGCTCTCTCTAGAGCTGTGTTTGCTCCCTGGCGAATATCTTTGTCAGGAATTATCCAACTAAGTATAGGGTGATTGAGTTTTGCATAATTATGAAAAGCTTGTTCAAAAGATAACATGGGAGCTAATAATATTATGCCAGTTATGTCTGATCTTAAGGTGGAAGTATAAAGTGCGGTTAGCGCCCCCATTGAACTTCCCAGTAGATATAAGTTTTTATCTTCGATATCCCCTTTTTCGATTAACTTGCTGATAAGTTGGCTGATAACTTTACTATCGCCTACACCATACTTTTTGGTGTTATTTGATTCGCCGTGACCGAGAAGATCTGGAACTATGACTTTGAATCCCAGAAAGCGAAAATATAATGCTGAGTGAAGCATATACTCTTTAGATCCACGGAATCCATGAAACAAAATTACGGTGCCTTTACATTTATTTTTAAGCTGCTCTCTACTGATATGAAGGTTAACAGTGGTTTCCTTATCTTGCGCATAAAATTTAACCGAGTAGTTAAGTTTACTTTCAGTTATTGGTGAGCCGTAGTAATAACTGACGCAGTTTTCTTTGTTTTTTGTGCAGTACTGATCCTTTTTAAATCCTAAATCTTTTATCTCTTCTGGAGTTATTGTTTCTGTATAGGGAAGGCTTTTGGACCTTTCTATGAGTGTGGCGATTCTCTTAGAGCAAGCTGACATGGTTAAGCAGGTGGCAATAATGATAATTACTGTATTTAACTTAGTTGTACTTTTTGCTTGCAAATTACGTCCCGTGGGCTATCTCATTTTGGGGTATATTGCCTCTGCAAGACTAGATTTTATGAGAATTGGTGTCAATATTGTCCGCTGATAAATATTTTACAGTAGAGTGGCCTGGCGGGGTTTGAGTTAAATCTACCGAAAAATGTAGATGGTTTTAGTAAAATACATGACTTCTGTTGACGTTTTATGAATCAATATAAAAATTAGCCCTTTCGATGTCGCTGCTCCTGTCGTTCTATGCTCTCTGGTAATTTGCTCCATGGTGCCAAATCGTTGGAATATGCACTTACTGTTTTAAATCAATAAAGTAGCGATAAACTTAATATTTTGTGAATTTAGATTTTATTCTATCTTAGCTGCGTGGTACTTTATGCGCCGCTATAGCTACATAGATACGATTGCTGTATTTATGTACAGTATTGAGCTGTATAAGGCAAGAGATGAATATTTCCCTAGAGGTTGTACAAGAACTGGCCCCAGACCAGGCTTCTTTAAACGCAGCCAAAAAACTGTTGAAGCCGGCTAAATGGCCTTTGCGCGGTAAAGCGGCTTCTGTAAATTGTATATGGGGGCAATGCCAAGGGTCGGGGGCCAACCCCTATTACACTATGGCAGATACAGTAGATCACGGTTACAAGTGTACCTGCCCCTCCCGTAAGTTTCCCTGCAAGCATGTTCTAGCCCTTTTGTGGCAATTCGCCGACGGCCCGGATGACTTTATTGAGGCTGAAACACCGGAGTGGGTAGTAGAGTGGTTGGGGCGGCGGCGTAAGAGTAAGCCTGAAGCCCAAGCTGAGACAAAAGTTTCTACCAATAAAAACATTCACGGTATTTCTGAGGAAACCTCGGAAAGTAAAGAGGAGCAAGAAAAAAAGGAAGCGGCCAGGGCTAAGCGGGCAGCGCAGACACGCGCTAAAACCAACAAGAGTATCGCCACTGGGCTAGGTGAATTCCAGCAGTGGGTTGAGGATCAATTGCGCACTGGCATGGTGGGATTTCTCAAGGAACTTCGCCAGCGCTGCCGCTATATCTCTGCGCGCTTGGTAGACGCCAAAGCTGCCGGCTTGGCATCCAGGGTTGATGAGCTTCCAGCCAAGGCCCTGGGGCTTGCACCACAGAAACAGGCGGAAGTGGTATTCAAGGAGCTGGGGCAATTAATGTTACTCAGCAGTGCTTGGCTCACTGATGAGGAAGATGTGGATGCTCGCAGAGCTATTGCCGTTGCCGAGAACCGTGACCAAGTCTTGGAAAACCCAGCCAGCCCCCGACAAAGGGGTATTTGGCAGAATGTAGGAGAGAAAGTGAGCACTCGCCGCGATGGTTTGGTGAGCCACGCTTCCTGGTTGCTCAAGCTTGATAGTGATACCCCAGTATTTGCCCTGTTGTTGGATCACTATCCGGCTTCTGCGGGGCGCCGGGAGGTGGGCATTGGTATCGGCGCCAGCGTAGAAGGGGAGTTGGTTTTTTATCCCGGTCGCATGCCTCTGAGAGCTTTCCCTGTGGAGTTTAAAGTGGTGCAGGATGGTGTGAATCAGAGATGGCCAGCCCAGCAAGAGAGCGTGTTCTCCCACTACCAAAAGCAGTTGTCTCAGCAACCCTGGATAGAGCAGGTACCGCACCTTCTTGAAGGGGGGCGTCTACTGCGCTGTGCCAACGGCAATTATTGGTGGCGCTGCTCGACTGGGCAGCAAACGCTACCGCTCAACAATGAACAGATTCCCTCTCTATTACTGGGTTCAAAATTACAGGCGGCGTTTATTTTGTGGGATGGAAGCAGCGCTGAACTGCACAGCGCGCGGACAGATGAGTGGGGGACAATCGCATGCTAACGCCTGAGAAAATCCAGGAAGAGCAGTTGTTGGTAGAGCGCCTACAGCAGCGTTGGATGGTGGGCAGTGATTTGCCCTTAGAGCTCGACGCCCTACCTGAGTCCTGGCGTCCATTGTTTGAAGGCCTGGAAGAGGAGCGCTTGGCATCAGCGGCGGTAGCGCTTCTCAGCCAGCACCAAAGCGCACTCTATCAGCCCCAGGCTCCGGGGGAGTTACGCGAATTCCCCTTGTTGCCCGAGTTGAATAAGCTCGTGCTTCCCTACCCAATGCGGGCCCATTTTCGTCGTGTCACTGAAAGCGTTCAGTCCCGCTCTATGGAGCAAACCGGATTGCTCCTGAAGTTGCTGTTACAGCGGGGATATATTGCCCATCCTGCGGACTGGCTTCCCTCAAGTAATGATGAAGGCTTGCCGGAAGTCTATTTACCCTGGTCACAATGGGCCGCGAATGAGCGGGGTAGTATTGATGATTCTGAAGCGTTAACTGAGGAAAACTGGGATGATTGGTATCCCGCCAGTCGCCTGGCAAAGCTCAGGGAGTTGCGCTTCAGTAAACCCGCCGCCGCTTTAAATTTGATCCAGACCTGCGCCGGGCGTGAACCCGCTGATAAACGTTTAAGGATCGTGCGAGTTCTTGCTATCCGGCTGAGTGAGTCCGATGGGGAATATTTACAGTCCCTGCTTAAAGATCGTTCACAAAAGGTGGCGCGTCTTGCCAATCAGTATTTATCCCGATTGGGATTGTCATCGGAACTTGAATCCAATACTCAGGAAGAGTCTTCTGCGCAGGAATTGGCTGAGTTTTACGAATTAAAAAAAGTGGGCTTGGTAAAGAAGCAGTTGCAACTATTGCCCCGCAAGCTCAAGAGCAAAAAACAGCAAGCCATTCGCTCGGAATTTTTGCAGAAGGTATCTCTACAAAGCCTTGCGGAAGCACTGGATATCACCGTGACTGACTTAGCTGGGGCTTGGCAGCTCGATAAAAATCGCGATTATGATAACCACAGTTTTGTTACCAATGCGGTAGATACTTTGCCAGATAAGGCTATTGCCCTGTTGGTCACAAATATTGAGAGCTACCTGGATACCGGTGAGGCCGGTATGTCTCTCCTGCACAGTTTATTGCCGCGCCTGGAACAGTCCCGCCGTGCCGAATTGATGTTTGGACTTTTGCGTAATAAAAAGGCCAAGGTTGATTTTCAGGATCTACTCAAGTTTTTGCCCGAACCGTTAACGGAGCTTTCCTGGGATGATTTGAAAAAAACGTCACCCTGGAAGGCGCTGTTAAAGCTCGTTGTCGAGGAATTAAGTGAGAGTGGTTATTTGCAGTCTATTTATCTACAGAGGGAGTTGACTGCGTTGGGCTTGATGTTACCCAGAGAGACCGCTCGACAGTTACTGGAAGCGCTTTTTGAGCAGGGCGTGCTACGGGCAGACCCCGCAACTGACTGTCTTCGATTTAATAGCGAGCTTGCCGGCGTGGATGGCCTTTAGTCCATACACACCCAACACAGATTTAATTTTAAGACCGATCGTTGCCCGGCAAAATTCATAAAATAAGCAGTGAATTTCCGGGCAGGTAAAACAAAAGGATTCCCCATGAGTGACGTACTTCGTCAACCCGCTGAAATTACCTACCAATCAGAACTGGATGCCTTAAAAGCAGAAGACACCGGAAAAAAACCAGAGAATTGGAGTCTGTCTCCGCAGGCAGTCGTGAAATACTTGATGGGCGGCACAACGGCTGAAGGTGTTGAGATAAGTGCAAAATATATCGGCAACCGCCGCCTGATTGAAACTGCTGTTGCCACCCTCGCCACCGATCGAGCACTGCTGTTACTCGGTGTGCCGGGCACGGCAAAGTCCTGGGTATCTGAACACTTGTCTGCGGCGATCTGTGGCAACAGTACCCGTGTGATCCAGTGTACGGCGGGCACCGACGAAAACCAGATTCGCTATGGCTGGAACTACGCTCAGCTACTGGCAAAGGGCCCCAGCAAAGAAGCCCTGGTGCCAACGCCTTTATATCGCGCTATGGAGCAGGGTACCTTGTGTCGCTTGGAAGAGCTGACTCGTATGGGTTCTGATGTTCAGGATACATTGATTACCGTGCTGTCAGAGAAAATGCTGCCGATCCCCGAGTTGAATGATGCAGTTTATGCGCAGCGCGGTTTTAATGTAATCGCAACAGCCAATAACCGCGATAAGGGCGTTAATGAATTATCCTCCGCACTAAAACGACGTTTCAATGTTGTGGTATTGCCGTTGCCCGATGATATGAATGAAGAGGTCAGCATTATTTCTCGCCGCGTGGCAGAGATGGGTGAGAGCCTGGAGTTGCCAGTGCCGGCAAATGCCGGCGAAGAGATCGAGAAAATAGTGACCATTTTCCGCGAGCTGCGCGGTGGTGAAACACTGGATGGAAAAATAACCCTGAAAACACCGTCCGGTAACTTGTCTACGGCTGAGGCAATTGCGGTAATGGTGGGTGGATTGAGTCAGGCGAACTGGTTTGGCGATGGTAAATTCAGTGCAGAAGAGCTTTCCAGTAATTTGGTGGGCGCCATTGTCAAAGATCCAGTGCAGGATAAAGCTGTATTGGAGGAGTATTTGGAAACGGTCCTGAAAAAGCGCCGAGACTTTGCCGGTTATTACCACACCATGAACGAAGTACTGTAAGGGATATCCCGTGTCCAAGGTGGATTGTCATTATTTTGGTATTCGGCACCACGGGCCCGGTTCTGCGCGGCGCCTTGTCGCCGCGTTGGATCAGCTGAAGCCAAAAAAAGTATTGATAGAGGGCCCCGCTGATTGCAGTGAATTACTGCCTCTGCTGGCTAGCGCACAGATGCAGCCGCCGGTAGCGCTACTCGGCTATGCTGCAGAGTCGCCCGGCTCCAGCCTTTACTACCCGTTTGTGGAATACTCCCCTGAGTACCAGGCCTGCCTATGGGCTGTACAACAGGGGGTAGAAGTTAAATTCATTGATCTGCCCATTAATATCCAGCTGGCGCAGTTACTCCAATCTGAAGCCCAGGACCCTGAAGCGGAGCAAAACGGCGGAGAGTCTGATTCCCCTGCGGTGGCAGGCGAGCCAGAGCCACCATCTGATACCTCTGATCCTATCGGCCTTTTGGCGAAGCTGGCGGGTTATGAAGATGGTGAGGCCTGGTGGAATGATCTGATCGAGCAGAATAACGATGACAGTGCGGAGATATTTTCCCGGGTAGAGTCGGCGATGACCGCGCTGCGCGGAGAAATAACTGAAACCGCGCCGTTGTCGCAAAGGGATTTACTGCGCGAAGCCTATATGCGCCTGGAAATTGCCAAAGAAAAGAAAGGGGTGGAAGGTGAGGTCGCTGTAGTCTGCGGGGCCTGGCACTTACCGGCATTTCGTGAAAAGCACACAGCAAAAGATGACCGCGCACTGATTAAACAGCTGCCGGCGAAATTGCCCAAGAGCAAAGTGAAAACCACCTGGATACCCTGGACATCGCCGCGATTGGCGATGGCTTCCGGTTACGGGGCCGGGGTTGCTGCACCTATGTGGTACCAGCATATTTGGCGCGAGGGCACCGGCGAGCAGTGGCTGGAGCTTTGGTTTGGGCGGCTGGTGCGCGCATTGCGCGAAAGTGGACAAGTGGTCTCTACGGCTTCGGTTATTGAAGCCGTGCGCCTGAGCCGCAGTTTGGCAGCCGTTAGAAATCGTCCAGCTCCGGGGTTTGAAGAAATTATTGAAGCCGCTGTGGCCTGCCTCTGTTTTGGCGAGCGCCTTATTTGGCAGCAGGTAGAAAGAGAGTTGCTTCTGGGTGAGCAAGTTGGGGCTATCCCCGAGGATGCCCCACTGGTGCCCCTGCTGGAGGATCTACAGCGCTGGCAGAAAAAGACCAAGCTAAAGCCCGCCGCTCTGGATAAAGAAGTTTCCCTGGATTTACGCAGTGATATCGGCCTGAATAAATCTACGTTACTGCACCGTCTTACTGTGCTGGAAGTACCTTGGGGTAAACCCTCCCATACCGGAAAAAGTCGCGGTACTTTCCGGGAAAACTGGGTGCTCAGCTGGCAGCCGGAGTATGCGGTAAAATTGGTGGAAAACTTAGTTTACGGTTCCACCATTGAGCAAGCGGCTAACAATAAACTTGTCGAGGCGATCACCGCTGAGAGTCATTTGGGCAAGTTAGCAGAAGTGGTTTTGCTGTCCCTCGAATCTCAGTTGCACCGGGCTTCTGAAGCGGGCCTGAAACGATTGGCCGAGAGAGCGGCTCTGGCCAGTGACGGTATCGAGCTTCTCGACAGCCTGCCGGCGTTAATCCAGGTTCAACGCTATGGTACCGCGCGAGAATTAGCGTTGGAGCAAGTTGCCGGCCTGGTAGAACGCTTAGCCATGCAATCTGCCCTGGCCCTGCCGTACGCCTGTCGCAATCTTAACGATGAAGAGTCACTACGGCTGCGAAACAGTATTCACAGCGCTCACCAGGCACTGCAATTGGCAGAGTTGGGTGATGAAATTATGGAGGACTGGTGGCAAGCCTTCGAGCAACTAGTAGACAGCTCTCTTTCCAGTTTACAGGTCAGCGGCCTTTGTGCGCGTCTTTTGTATCAGGCTGAAAGATTTGATGGACATCGCTTACAGCAATTGCTGGAAAAATCCCTGTCTCCAGCGGTAGCTGCCGCCGATGCAGCACGATTTTTCGAGGGCTTTTTTGCCGAAGCGGTTGAGCGCCTGCTGTACGACCCGGTACTGATGGGAGCGGTACAGCGCTGGTTGCTACATCTGGACGAAGAAATATTTATCGAGTATTTGCCTTTTTTCCGACGCGTATTTTCCAGTCTCGATGCGATGGAGCGTCGGCGCATGATGGAGCTGGTACTCGGTGCCCGATCTAACCACTCGGTATCCAAAGCCATTAATCCCGAAGTTTTGCCGTTGTGGTCAGAGCATCTATTGCGTATCGGCAAATTAATCCAGAAGGACAAGACATGGGCGCAGTAAACGAAGTGTCTGAAGAGCAACAACCCGATGAGATAACGGTCGATAAAGACCAGCAAAAGGAACGCCGTTGGCGCTTGGTGCTAGGGGCTGATGAAGGTGAGTCCGGCCTTTCTGAGCGGGATATGCGTTTGTCACAAGCGTTAAGTGCGCTTTATGGCAGCGGAGACTCGGAGTCTGGTAAAAAAGGTCGAGGTGGGTTGTCCCGCTCGTCTCCGCAAGTATCCCGTTGGCTGGGCGATATCCGTGAGTTCTTTCCGACTTCTGTAGTACAAGTTGTCCAGCGCGATGCGTTTGAACGCCTTGGCCTCAAGCAGATGCTCATGGAGCCCGAGTTTTTGTCAGCGATTGAAGCGGATGTTCACCTGGTCGCAGACTTGGTTAGTCTTCGTTCTGTGATGCCTGAAAAGACTATTGAGACTGCTCGCCAGGTCATCAAGAAAGTGGTTGATGAGCTGATGGAGCGCTTGGAGCGAAAGACCACAGAAGCGGTTAGGGGAGCTGTCAATAAATCAAAACGCAGCTTTAGGCCGCGTTTTGCCGATATCGACTGGCATAGAACCATCCAGCAAAATCTCAGGCACTACCAACATGACTACCACACAGTGGTGCCTGAGAAGTTGATTGGATTTATGCGACAAAGTCGCCGGCTTGCGGATCTGGATGAAGTCATTCTATGTGTCGATCAGTCCGGTTCCATGGCGACATCGGTGGTATACAGCTCAATCTTTGCAGCGGTAATGGCTTCAATACCGGCAGTGAAAACCAAACTGGTCTGCTTTGATACCGCAATTGTCGATCTTACTGAGGACCTGGAAGACCCAGTCAGCGTTTTGTTTGGCGTGCAACTGGGCGGTGGCACAGACATTAACCAGGCGGTGGCTTATTGCGAGGATAAAATTGAACGGCCTGGCAAGACACATTTAATCCTGATTACCGACCTGTATGAAGGGGGGAATGAAGAGGAGTTAAAAGCACGGGTTGCTAACCTTGTTCGCCAGGATGTAAATGTGATTACCTTACTGGCACTCAGTGATGATGGGCGTCCATCTTATGACCAGTCGCTGGCGGAAGAGTTTGCTGCGATAGGCTCTCCGGTTTTTGCCTGTACACCGGATCAATTCCCGGACCTGATGGCAACGGCGCTGCGTCGGGAAGACGTTCTTAACTGGGCTGCAGATCAGGATATCAAAGCCGTTCGGCCAAAAGCCTAAATTCTTATCCACTAAATGATGGAGCAGGGGCGACGCCCACTCCATCATTTGGCCATCTCCCTAACTCTCGTTTCTTTAATAAAATCCATAAAATCGTAGCCGTATTGGCGCATATTAAACATAAAACCCAAACTAAATTCCCATTTTATTAGGAATAATTTCTCATGGTTCTTTCTTAATGCTGGATCAAAATCACCTAGGCATGACCCTGGACTATGAATAACGAACACAGCGCTAAGGAAAAATTTGATGAAACTCCCTCGTTCAAGTCTCTATAAAATCGCCATTGTCTCAATGATCGGGATATCCAACATTTCCATTTCCAAGCCAGTGATTGCGGATGATGTTGAATGTGGGGATACGATTACCACATCTGTTACTTTGGATGAGGATCTCACTTGTGATGTCAGCCCTGCTTTAACTGTGATAGGCCCAGATGGACGCTTGAATATGACCGGGTACGAGGTTCAATGTGATGGTAGTGAAGTTGGAGTGCTGTTAGAGGGGCGTGCAGCGCTACTTCGAGGAGGGCAGGTTGCAGATTGTGAGGTGGGTGTTTTAGCGAATGGAGATGGATTCCATAATATTCAAGCGGTATCGACCACTGCAAATGCCAGTGCCGGATTTGAATTAGTGAGCAATAGCAACTATATGACAGCCTGTACCGCTCAAGCAAATACGGGGGTTGGACTAATTGTTAGTGGGGAGAGAAATAATGTCTTCCAGAATACTTTTGAGGAAAATACCCTGAGTGGTATCCAGATAGATGGTGATCGGTCATATATAACAGAGAATTTCTGTTTTGAGAATATGGGCTCAGGAATAGAGATTAATGATTCCAGTAATAGCTGGATCGTTGAAAATGCATCGGAAAATAATGGCACTTCAGGTGCGGGAACGGCAGGAATCTTAATGAATGATTTTGATCAGCAATATAATTTGATCATTTTAAATGTGGGGATTCTCAATGAAGATTTCGATGCGCAAGATTTAAACAGTGATCCCTGCAATGGTACCAATTTATGGCGAAATAATACTTTTGATACTGTAGATCCTAGCTGCCTGGATTGAAATATACGGATATAAAAAGATAGTGCCACTATGGTGGCTTCGGTAGTGGTGTTATCTTTTACAATTTATATTCCTGTAGCTTGTATATAAATATGCTCCATTCCCCGCTTAAACTATTTTACTAAATTTTGCGGACAAATTTCCCATGGCTGTTACCAGTTTTTGACTCAAAATCAGCATGACATATCTTTTCTGTATTTGAGCTTTATTTGGGAGGACTCTCGTGAGCTTTATATCTCGATCTGTGATAAGCAAGGCATTGATAACTTCTTTGGCGGCTTCTTTATTGTCTGCATCTTTGTGTTCACTAGCAAATGGTGCTGTTGAGTGCGGAGACACCATAACCAGTCCGGTAATACTGGATCAAGATTTGCTCTGCAATGTTACCCCGGCTTTGACTGTAACTGGGCCGACCGGATATCTGGATTTGAATGGTTATACGCTGAGTTGTGATGGAACTACAGTGGGAATTTTGGTCGATGGTTTTGCGGCCATAATATCGGGCGGGGTGTTACAGGATGGGTTTGTATCTAATTGCAATACAGGTATTTCTGTGGAAGGTTCCGGTATTCATAATTTGTTCGGCCTGAACACCTCTGGTAATACTTCTTCTGGTATTGAGTTTGTTAGTAGTAATAATACGCTAACCATATCAAATATATCGGATAATGCAGGTACAGGTATTATAATCGCGGGGGGAACAAATAATCTGTTTTCTAATGACATAAGTCGAAATGAAATAACGGGTATACAGGTAGATGGTAGCAGTTCAATAATATCGTCAAATACAGTATCGGATAATACTTTAACTGGAATACAAATTAATAGCGCCAGTAGCTGTCTTATCAGCCAGAATACGGTGGAGAATAATGGCACTCAAGGGTCAAATACTGCAGGAATCTTAATGGAGCTATTTGGCCAGACTGGAAACAATATCGTAGGCAATACTGTCTCTGGCAATGTGGATTTTGACTTGCAAGATGATAATTCTGCCCCCTGTGAGAATAACTGGGTAGGAAATTCTCCTGATGCTACTACCTCTGGTGAATGTGTGACATCACAGTAACATTAATTTAGTTGCAAATTTGGATCTGAAGGCAGTTCATTATTTGCCTTCAGATCTCTAGAGTTAATGTCTTTACTCTACAAAAATTTCATGAGACGTGCCGCAAGTCTTTTTAAGGTGTCTTACGTCTAGCTCTATTTCCCATAGATTTTATTATTGTGTGTGATTTTTTGCTGGTGAGGTTACCTAAGACTATAAGGGATATATTCTATAGTTATTTTGTCTGCGTGAGATAGCCCAGCCTTTTGGTTGGCTGAGGGATATGATTGTTAAGTTGATTCAAGGAGGATTGTATGGTATATGAATTTAGGGGATCCGCTAGGCACTTTGTGGTACCTGGTATTTTATACTTTGCTTTAGGTAGTTCCGCCTTTGCAGTAGACTGCGGTGACACAATTACTACCCCTGAAGTACTTGATCAGGACCTTGTGTGCTCAACAGAACCCGCACTAACGATAATGGGGCCTACGGGTAGCCTAGATATGGCAGAGTACACCCTTAGGTGCGATGGCTCTGCTGTTGGTATCCAGATTGACGGTGTTGCGGCTTTCCTATCAAATGGTGTGGTAACACTATGTGACATCGGAATATCGTTGGATGGAACTGGAGCCCACCATATACAGGCAATCAGAGTAGATGGAACAGATATATCAGGGATCGCTGTTAATAGTAGTTTTAACTCTGTTATTCAGTCAGGAATATTTAAAAACAGTGGCACTGGCATATTTATAGCTGGTGATAATAATAATGTGTCTTCTAGCTCGATCCTAGATAATTTAGAAAATGGTATTCAGTTAGAGGGTAATAACAATCTTATTGTAAGCAATGAGATCAGTCGAAGCACATTAAATGGTATCTTAATTGGTAAAGCAGATGGTAATACGGTTGCCCAAAATACTGTCTCAATGAGTGGGATTGGAGGGGCGAATACCGCTGGAATCTTACTGGAACTTTTGGGGCAGTCTGGCAATGTGATTGTTGGGAATACTGTTTTCAGCAATATAGATTTTGATCTGCAAGATAATAATAGTTCACCCTGTTTAAATAGCTGGGTTGGGAATTCACCTGACGCTACTACCTCCGGAGATTGTGTAACGTCAAATTAATAGCGTTTTACGATAAGTTGATAGGCTTGCAGGCAGTTTAATGGTGTCGCCACAGTATTACGGATACTGCAGCTAGTGTAATTGCTGAAAGCCTGATCTCCCTTTAGATTTTCGTTTTCATATTTATTCCTGAGGGATATCCAGTTGGCCAGTGTGGATTGATGTAGTGAGAGGAGAGTTTGGTTTGCTAGGCTGGTTCAGTTATAGAGGGATATTCTCAGAAGTAAGGCATAGATAAGCGTTAATTGTTTTTATGCGGGATTCAAAAGCTAGAAGTTTAATGCCTTGAATCCCGCAATTATTTTTAAGCTAGTTAATGCAGGCGTCATTTGATGAGCTGAAAATATTACCGTACCATGTGGTTCCTACACAGGCAGGAGTATTATCATCAAACAGGTCATCTATATCATTAGATTCAGCAGTATTTCCTGTTACGAAATTCCCTACTTGCCCAAAATTACTTACTGAAATACCGTATTCATTATTACTTGATGTAGTGTTTAGTATAATGTTGGTGTAGTTTGCATCTTGGATTGCTATTCCAGAAAAAGTATTATTTCTGGCGGTGCTTTGGAAAACTTGATTGTTATCTCCTGAGATAATAATGCCACCTTCCCCATTGCTGGTGGCGCTTACTTCAAAAAAACTATTCCAGTCGCCGAGAACGATAATGCCATTACCAAAATTAAAGTCATTGATTGAGCCGCTGACAATATTGCGACTGCTACTGACTGACATTCCCAAAGATCCATTTTCTTGCGTTGTAACGCCGATGACATTGTGAAGGCCGCTGCCTTCTACAGATACGCCTATATCACATGATGTAATGATGCCACTGGATGCTTGGCTATTAATAAGTACAGCTGTAGTTCCTTCCAGTAGAATTCCTGTGCCAGCCAGGCCATCACAGGATAATGAAAATCCATTGAGATCGAGACTACCGGTAGGGCCCATTATTGTGATGGCTGGTGAGGCTGCGCAGTTAGATATATCTGTATCTAATACTTCGGGAGTAGAGATCGTGTCTCCACAACTTACGGATAAGGCTATACCCGATGCGCTCATTAAACAACAACCTGCTGCTGCGATTATTGATGTTTTAATATTTAAAATCGCCTTCATTGATATATTCCTATTGTGATTGTCTGATATTTGAAGTGGTTGATAGGGTGTAAATATCTCGAATTTTGGTCTTTGTTTGGTTGATGACAATAGGAAGTTGTTCTCATATTTATGGAGAATAATTCCTATTGATTAACTATGTTGATGGGATATGTGCTGGAGGAGTTGGATTTTTATTATTTGGTGTTTTATAGATGAGTTTAAAGGTTGGCTTTTCGGTTCAAATATGCGTAGTGTTTCCATAATTGTTCTTTGGTGGCGTGTCAATTAGTGAGGGCGTGATTTTCTAGAGTGGTTTGTGGCCTGGTTGATATTAAGAGAGGGTGTGTTTGAGAGGTTTCGTTGTATGTGTGTAGTGATGGCGTTAAAAATAATGGATTCGCCTACAGTATGGCTGTTTTCCTAAATAGGGGGGGGAACTTTCTTCCTATATTTTCCGCACTATTCTCCTATTGCTGAAAGTGCCATCGGAGATAAGACTCAACACAGCATCAAGCATAGATTCCTGAAGGAAGCTGGGGATTGAGTCCTTGAGAAGCAAGAGTTTATAAGCATAAATGCTGAAGTTCCGGTATTTGTTTTAGCAAAATTAAGCGCAGCTGATCGTAAATTGCTTTCTCTTAATGTTGTTGCATATGGTGCTAATTAATTTTGTGTGTTGATGCAGTATAAGAATCTTAATTTAGCGACATTTCATATTCTAAGGAGATAAATATGAAAAGGTGTGCCCCGTTGGCGGCTGCGGTCCTGCTTGCTGTTGCAAGTCAGGGTGTTTTTGCTTCCAACAATGTTGCGGTTCAGAACCAAAATGGAGTAGGTAATAACGCGACAGCAGATCAAAGTGATCCAACCGTTACATTTAACTTTATCAGCCAAACCCAGACTGGAGACACTAATACAGCCACTGCCACTCAGGTAAACGGAAATACCGGAAGCACAGTTAATCAGATACAAACAGGGAATTTAAATACTTCCACTGTTGCTCAAAATTCATCTGATACTGTGGCTGCCGTTATTACTCAAAATGGGAATACTAATATTGGCGTAATTAATCAGGTGGCATCTACAACCAGTGTTGCAACTATAAATCAGTTCAATCTGGTTAACTTTGCCACTGTTACACAGTCGAGTAGTACTACTGATACAGCAGTTATTAATCAAGTGGGTGACAACAACACCGGTACGGTTGTTCAAACCAACAGCACGACAAACTCGGCGGTAACTGCCCAGCAAGGGAATTTGAATGTGGCTACCGTGTCGCAATTTGTATCCGACACTAACACTTCCACATTAAGTCAGTTGGGAAATAGTAATAATGCTACTGTGAATCAAACAGATAATAATAATACCAGTGCTATTAGTCAGCAAAATGAATTTAACACTATTATCCACGCTCAATCTGGCAGCTTTAATTTGGCAAGTACCACTCAGATCGGTTTGACTAATATGGGTTCGACTATCCAAAGCGGAGCGAATGGTGTTGCCACGGCATTACAGCAGGGTAACTTAAATATGTTTACCGTTAGCCAGGTTAACGATTTTCAAAATGCTAATGTTTCCCAGATTGGAAACAGCAATATGGTAATAATTGTGCAGTAGGGCGAGGCTTAGGACGATATCGTAATTCCGGTCCCTGTGTGAGATAAACTCATTCAGGGCCGGATTTTTAGCGGGTAATAACGTCGCTATTTAGAATCGGTAGGTAGCAGATAAACCAACATTGCGTGGCTCAACAATGGCTGCGTAGCCATCTGGGTAGTGGCCACCTTCTACTGCCGGTTCAATAGTGAGGAATCCTTCTTCATTAAAGGCATTGTTAACATAGGCTGCGATGCTCCAATCTTCTCCTTCATAATTAACATTCAGGCGGGCGAGAGTGTAATCGCCGGCAACCCGCTCTTCAGTATTGGTGAAATCACCGTAGTACTCGTCTACATAGTTGGCGGAGAGACCTACGCTAAGCGCATCACTAATCCAGTATTTTGTGCCTAGATTAGCGGTGACATTTGGCGCGGAATTGAGTTCGTTGCCGTCAGCATCTGCATAATCAGCACCGGCATCGGTGATTTCAGTCTCCAGTAGTCCGAGTCCGGCACGTAATTCCCATTGCGGAGTCAGCATTGCGATAGCTTCGAGTTCAACGCCATAGGTCTCTACTGTATCCATATTAACAATTTTGCGAGTAGAGCTGAGTGCCTGATAGCCGGAGTATTCATTGAAAAACAGGTTACCGTTTAGGCTGACGGTGCCATTTGCCAAAGAGCTACGTACTGCTAACTCATAAGTGTTAACGGTTTCTTCGTCGTAGTTGTAATAGTCACTTGCGCTAAAATCTAGGGCACCACCTGCTGCGTTGTAGCCTTTACGAGCACTGGCAGAAACAATAGTGTCCTCAGTCAAGTCGTATTGCAGGGCGAGTTTAGGAAGGGTGATGGTTTTATCAGTATCCAAACCTGCAATTAAGAAGCCATTATTGAAGTTAAAATTACGATTTTGCTCCTCATTTTCAACACGCAATCCACTGATTAGATTTAATTTATCAGTTAAAGCATAGGTAACTTCACCATAAATAGCGGTGGAGGTACTTTCGTCGTCACCAAAATAAGTAACACTGTTGGAGCTGTTAAAGTCTTGCTCTCTTTCGAAGTGAGCAAAGCCAATAAACCCGTGCAGGGTGTCACTGGTGAGACCAAAGTTTAACTTTGCATCGATGGTGGTGTTCTGTTCGTCCATACGAACATACTGTTGGCTGCTGGAATCTTCTTCATAGGAATCAAAGCCCCACTGGTAATCCATATAGGCGGCCAGGACTTCAATAGAAATATCCTCGCTGATTTGGTAATCCACTTTGGCGCTGGTGGTTGTGGATTCGGTATCCATATCGCGATAGAAATAAGTTTCGTAGTCATCAACACCGGTTAGGGTGTAGTACATACGCCCGGTATTTCCCTCTTCACTGTTAGTGGACACAGTAAATAATGCCTCTAACTTTTCAGTGGGTGTCCACAGAAGCTTGCCTTTCAGTCGCTGGGTTTCCAGAGTGTTCAGGTCGAAGTCAGCGGGGTTGTCCTCATACTCTTGGGCATTGCTGATAGTGTCGCCGGTGAGTTGCTGGGCCGTCAGGCGGAAGGCGAGGGTATCATCAACAATTGGGCCGGAAATCATGCCAGAAGTATCGATATAGCCGTCCTGGTCGCGGTAACCTACGCGAGCTGCACCTTCCCAGTCGAAGCTGGGATCTTTGGTTTTGATAAATACAGAGCCGGCAATGCTGTTACGGCCATTGCTGGTGGACTGGGGTCCACGAAATACTTCAATTTGTTCTACATCCCAAATACCGGAATCACCCGTGAGGTCTGCGACAAATGGCTCGGCGACACCATCAATTAACGTGGAGACACGGGCTTTGGCACCACCGGTAAAGGAGTTAAAGCCGGTGGCTGAACCGTTACCGGACACACCGCGAATATCCGGAGTAGCGCCGGAAAGTACTACCACGTTAGAGATATTAGACACCGCATCGGTAATGCTCAGGTGTTGCATGCTATTTAAGGTTTCTTCGGTAATTACGGATACCGAAGAAGTGGTTTCCTTGAGGGAGCGCTCTGTTTTCTCACCAATAACAATGACATTTTCCATTGCCTGCGGCGCATACTCTTCTTTCTTCTCATCTGCGGCGATCGCTGTCGCTCCAATCGAAGTAAGAATAGTGAGTGAAACGGCTTTGCTGAGCAGGTGGCGTTTGTACATAGCGTAATCCCTAGCAAGGTAAAGAAGTCAGGACGACAAGGAAGATCGGCGGTGAATATAATGCTAATCATTCTTATTTGCAAATAGGGGATTGCCGCAATAAACTCTCACTATTATTTCGTCTGGGAACGGCTTAGCTGCACCGATTGATCAGTGCCTGGCAAACAATTTTCTACCTCTTTAGTGGTAGTGCTTCTAACTCTTAAGTGAAACTAGAAATGTATTCCTCAGTTTTAACGGGACTCGGCCTATTGAGTTGTGTCCTTGCGTCTTCTGTCCTTTATTTAGGGTGTCCCAATCAGCAGTGGCGTGAGCAGAGACCAATCGAGTTTTATCCCGCTCTTCTCATCAGCTTCGCGCTCCTTGTCATTTCCTGGGCGCTTTTCCACCAAAATTTTTCAGCGATGTCTGCTTCCTTTACGCTTCTTAGCACTTTTATGTTAGCGCTGGGACTGCTGCCTTTTAGCGGCGTATTGGACAAGCCGGGCAAAGTCTTGGCAAAGAAAAAGAAGCGAATTGAAAAAGGGTTAGAAGGCTACAAGCCCCACTGGTGGGTAAAAAGCCTGTGTGCAGTTTTCTTCGGATTGCCCATCGCAATTGCCATTGCTGGATTGATTGCTCTGTGGGGCCCCGGTGATGTAGTGGTTGATGATAAAAGTCAATTCGTGATGTGGTTGATCACTCCTGTCTGGCTCACTTTGGTAAGTCTGGTTTACCTGTTTATTAGTGTCAGGCGTATGTTGTCTCTTTACCTGGGGCTAAATTTGGTGCTGTTTACCCTGTTGTGGGTAGCGAAATTCGGAGGCTAAAAATATGCGCGTTGAATTGATTAAAACTTATAAAAGCGTGCATACCTGGACCGGTATTCTTGCGGGCTTGTTTCTGTATATCGCTTTTGTCGCTGGCGCTCTGACCATGTTTAAAGGGCCCCTCAATCAATGGGCTCTGCAGCCAGAGACCACCCTGCCAAGTATTTCTGTCGATCAGTATGACAGCCTTATTTCCGAGGTTCTGCAGGCGCATCCGGAAGCAGCAAAACAGATGACTGTCCAATTGCCACTGGCGGGTCTACAGGCGGCACCGGTGAGTTGGGAAATAGAGGATGAAGAAACCCATGACCATACTCTCTGGTATGCCAGCTTCGATGAAAAAGGGCAGCTGATCACTCAAAGTTTTACGGTTTCCGCCATTGGCGAATTTGTCGATCATTTACATCGCACTGCCGGTATTCCCGGTGGTGAGGGCCACGATGCTTTTGGTACTTATGTATTGGGTGTTGTGGCGGCGTTGTATTTTGTTGCATTGATTTCAGGGCTGATTGTTTTCCTGCCCACTTGGTTCAAGGACTTATTGGTACTCAGAAAGGGTAAGAACCGCAAGCGCTACTGGCTGGATTTTCACAATGTACTGGGTATCACCTCTCTGCCGTTTCACCTGATTATCGCTTTTACCGCCTTCGTGTTTGCCTTTCATGATCCACTTTATGGTGCTCTGCGCGTGGCGGTATACGGAGATTCCCCCATGTTCACTCGCCCGGCGCCAGCAGAGGTGAAGAGCTTCTCTGAGTTGGTGCCTGTCACAGAGTTGGGAGCTGCGATTCAGGAGCGGGAGCCCAAATTCCAAATGGCGGAAATCCTCTATTTCAATCTGGATACTCGCGGTCCACGCATGCGTGTAGGTGGAATCATGCATGGTGAGGTGGTGCGAGGTGCTGAGTATGCTTACGTGCTAGGCAACCCTTACTTGAGCGAAGTTCCCTACAGCAGCATTCTGCCCAGTAATTTCAATGGTTATAGTGGCACGGTATTGAGCATTTTTTCCCTGCATTTTGGCAGTTTTGGTGGAAGTGCCGTGCGCTGGGTGTACTTTATTCTCGGCATTATGGGAGCACTGATCTTCTTCACCGGCAATCTGCTGTGGATTGAAAGCCGCCGCAAAAAACGCAGAGGGCAGGGGAAACTACCGGTACAAACAACCTCATCAATGGTAATGGCAAGACTGACAGTGGGGGTTGGGCTGGGCACTATTTTGGGTATCGCCGCGAGTATGCTGGCAGTAAAGTGGATGCCTCATGCTCAAGTAGATATTGAGTTTTGGCAGAAAGCCGCTTATTACACAGGCTTTTTATTTGCGCTGGCATGGGTATTTGTTCGTCGTCCCATGGCAGCTGCTCGGCAGCTTCTTGCCTTCTGTGCCGCCACTATCTTCCTGATACCAATTAGCTCACTTATCAAAGGCGAGTTGCTGGGAGCTGCCACCCAGGTATGGGCGGTTGACGTTGTTGCGCTACTGATAGGAGCATCATTTGTTTTACTCTTGATTCATCTTCGCAAGCGGCAGGCAAAAATCGAAGCGGACAGTGTATGGTCTGAACTTGTGGAGAAACCCGCAGTAGAGAGCAGTATTCAAAATCCTTTACCTGATACCCATCCACAGGCATCAGGATAATTAAAAGGGGCTCTATTCAGAGCCCCTTTTTTGATGATATATGGGCATCATTGGAATGATTGTTTTACCTTTAGTTCGTGCCTGATGTCTCTATAGGTATTGCTAGACAGGCTGACTCCAATTCTTGTACTTATGCGCTTATAAATAAGTTGAATTGCCCATTCCTTTTTCATTAGACTTTGATCCTGAGTAGACAGAAAGCGTTTAAAAGCTAGTAGGCTTTGTATCGCTACTTGCTAAATAAAAGGCGCTAATTTAAATATAGGCGTTACGTCGTTTGATGTGCTTGGGTTTTATTAGGTCCTAGGCCGAAAGTATTGTTCAGTATCAATTTGTTTAAATTTAAACCTTTAAGGTATGAGAAAATATTCTTATCGTTAAGTTAATAACCGTAGCTAGACTAAAAAATGCTTCGCCTCCGTTAAAAGTAAAATCCTCGGATGCGAACTTTTTTTAATTGTTGTTTTTATAGACTTAAAGGTTTAGCTCATGAAACTAATGGATGTGAAGCTTCTGGTGTCAGCAATATTGGCTCTTCCTTTTGTGTCAGTGGCTGCGGTGGAGTGTGGAGATACTATTACAAGTGCAGAGATTCTCACTGAAGATCTATTAAATTGTAGTGGTACGCCGGCGCTAACGATTGAGGGTCCAACTGGAAGTTTAGATATGAATGGATTCACCTTGGAGTGTGGAGGTGGATCCACAAGAGGTATTGACGTCCAGGGTAACGCCGCTGTGCTTTCAAATGGAGTGGTGGATGGATGTGCAGTAGGTATTTTTGTAATTGGAGATGGCTTCCACAGCGTGCAGTCGATGACGGTTCAAGATGGTATTAATACCGGTATTTGGTTAGTAAGTGAATATAATATTGTGAGCGGATCTACTGTTACTGATGGTTATACTATAGGTATAGAGGTTTCGGGTGAGAGTAATAGTGCGATTGGAAACTTCCTTGTAGAAGGTAACCAGGCAGCGCCATTTAGAGGTATAGCTATTAATGGTAATAACGCGTTTGTCGCTCAAAATTTTTGTGACAATAACAGTCAAGGTGGGATCGTAATTCAGCCCTCTTCAGGTGGGCAAGTGATACAAAATTCAGTAACAAATGGTGGCCAGACAGGTATATCAATGGAGGGTGGCGGACAAAGCGACTATTTGGTTACTGGAAACATAGCAACGGGTAACCCTGATGGTGATTTGGTTGATTCAAATCCGGATGCCTGTATGTCTACAAATTTATGGTATGGAAATATCTTTGATACGGCTGATCCGAGTTGTTTAGATTAAATAATAATCTATGGAGTAGTCGAATTGTATGGCTGCTCCTTCATTTATTAGTAAGAAATACTCACTCTCTGATTGCTCGCCTGTGTAAACAGGATACTTTCTTCCCACTAGCATACAACTAATCTCTCATAGAAAAACCTTTGTTTCTTATCAATACTGAATTCAGCATCGTTTTATCACTCAAGAAGTATCGCAATATTGTTGTTTGTATGCGAAGTAGTATGAGTTTGACTTATGAAACTAGTCATTCAACTGTCACCGCCCGCCCCTAAGTGGCCCATGCTATGCGCCACGACCTCAATATTTGTTCTACTCAATGATGCTGCGCTCTTGAAAAAATCGTCGTAAAAGCTTTCGAGCTGGACCTGTCATCTTTAAGGAGTATTAGATGAGCATGTACAGACCTGTTGCAGCAACTGTTTTATTTTCAATGATTGGAACTGCCGCTCTTGCCGCAGACCACACCTATGATGTTCTTCAGGTAGGATCGGGTAATACCGCTAACTCAGATCAAAGTGACAATTCTGCTGTTGGTGATACGGTTATCCAAGTTCAGGTGGGTGATGATAATGAGGTGAATGCAACCCAGAACCTATTTACTTCCTTCAGTTTGATTCAGCAATCACAGGTGGGTGATAGTAATTATATTGAGGCAACCCAAGCCGGCTCAGTTTTTTCAAGCATTCTAGTAGAGCAAATTGGTGATAATAACTCAGCGACACCTGCGCAGGAGTTTGCCGAGTTAAGTACTATTTTGATAGTGCAGATTGGGAATAATCATGAAGCCTCATTTACTCAAACAAATACACTGAATGAGTTTATTGGTATTGTTCAGGTGGGAGATACTAACGTTCTGAATGTATCGCAGACTGGCTCAGCAGCAAACTCTATCTCTATGCATCAAGAAGGTAGTGCACAGAGTGCGGCAGTGACACAAACTGCAAGTGTAGGGAATAGTATTACCACTGAGCAATATGGAAGTTCCAATACGTTAAATATAAGTCATACTCTTGCCTTTGACTCTACTGCAATTGTTGCTCAGGATGGTACAGGTAATAGCGTAAATACTCTGCAGCAATCCATCGGGCACTACAGTGAAATTCGCCAGGAAGGCGAAGGCCTGGATGCCTGGCACTCTCAGACTGGCGTCTACAACGAGGCATACTCTCAGCAATTTGGCGAATCAAACAGTGTAGATATTACTCAAAGCGGAGAGTTTGGTGTTGTTTATACGGAGCAGCATGGCAGCACCAATAGTGCTGAAATCGATCAAGCAGGTACCTTTAATAGTGTAGATATTATGCAATTAGGGGGGTCAGGAAACTCTGTTATGGTCACTCAGCTGGCTAGCTTTAATGCCAGCTCCACTTCCCAGCTAGGAAACTCAAATCAGATCACTCTTACACAAGCCAACGCTAATAATAGTGTGTCTACTACTCAAGTAGGAGACGGCAATGTGGGTATGTTAACTCAGTAAATTATAGGTTCTAGTGCTGAAGTGATAAGGGGCATATCTGTCACATTCTTTGGCTCTGTAAAAAAATAGCGGCGGCAAGCCTAATTGCCTGCTGCTTTAAGGAGTTAGTGATGAATTCGTTCAAGCCTATTTCGGTGGGTATTTTAGCTGCGATGGTTAGCGCTTTTTCAGTGGCTGCTGATAACACTTATGAGCTTATCCAAATTGGTAATGGTAATACCGCGTCGGCGGATCAGAGTGAGATAACGGTAGTTGGCAGTACCGTCATTCAGGTACAAATTGGCAATTCTAATGATGCTCAGGTAACACAGGAAGGCTTGACTATATCTAGTACAGTTATCCAACGACAAGTTGGTATCGCCAACATGTCAAATGTACTGCAGGAAGGTGCGATATCTACGACCTCTACAGTTGCTCAATATGGAGAAAGTAATACTGGTAATTCCCAGCAGTTTGATACGGAGGGAGATATAAGTGATATTTTCCAGGTGGGTTCCAGTAATACCATGCTCGTTGAGCAAGACAGTAGTCTTAATAATTCCATAAGTATTGGCCAGTTAGGGGTAAATAACATGGGGTTTGGCTCTCAGAAGAATGCATCTGGTAATGTGGGAGTGATGGTTCAGGTGGGTGAGAATCTCAACTTTATTCTGAGTCAGAATGCTGGTGAGATGAATACTGCAATAGGCTTTCAGGCCGGTAACTTACACGGAATGTCTATTAACCAGAATTTGGCCTCGGCATCTAACTCTGTAGGGATTCAAGCAGGTGGGAATAATAATAGTGCGGAGTCGCGACAGGTAGGTTTAGGACATGATAGTTTTATCTTCCAAAATGGTACCAATCTTGGAGCCCTAACTGAACAAGAGGGGTTATTAAGTACCGCGTATACGGAACAGTTTGGTGGAATAAACACGGCCATAACGCTACAGACTGTTGGGTTTAACACTGCAGAAACACTCCAGTTTAGTGGTTTACTCAATGAATCTTTAATATTGCAATTTAGCGGATTTAATACAGCGGCTGCTGTCCAAACTGGAGCCAGCAATTCTACAAGACTTAGCCAAACAACAGGCGGAAATCTTGCAGGTTCTGCCCAGTATGGTGATAACAATACGGTATTGGGTCTTCAGTAGCGTATTGATTTTAAATTCATTAGGAGATCCAGCCTCCCTCATTATATGGGGAGGCTGTCTAAAACTCACAATATGAGACAATTTTTTCTCCCAAAGGGTTTAGTGATGACTAAATTTGAGCCTCTCTCGGTAGGTGTGTTGCTTGTGATAGTCAGTATATCCTCTGTAGCTGCCGATAACACCTATAACCTCATTCAAGTGGGGTCAGGAAATACAGCAATGGGTGATCAAAGCGATCCCAGTGTTACCAATAGTCTAATTAGCCAAACGCAAATAGGGAATAACAATGATACTACTGGAGAGCAGCAATCATTTACCGAATCTAGCGAAATAGTTGTAGTTCAGTTGGGTCAAGGTAATACTGCAGAAGTTGAGCAAAGCGCTTCTGTTTTAACCAGTATCACAGTTACACAGATTGGTTCGAATAATATTTCATTTATTTCACAAGATGGGGTCTTACTATCTACCATTGATTCCGTACAGCTAGGAGACGGTAATGTCAACGGTCTTGTTCAAGATAGCACTTTAGGAAGTATTATAAATATCGTGAGCATTGGTGATGGTAATAATGCTAATGTGCAACAAAATTCCAGTGTAGATATTTCTGCCAGCGGAATAACTTTAGGTGATTCAAGTAGTATAACAATTACCCAGAGGTCTGGTCAGGTGAGTTCGGCAAGTGGATTTCAGTTTGGGTCAATGAATACTCTATCACTTACTCAGAACGGTGGGGCTGGTAATGCTGAGGTTACAGTGCAAACGGGAAATGCACTAAATGCTCAGACATTTCAGATTTCTGCTAATGGTTCTCGTTCATTTATCTATCAAAATAATAATAATAATTCTTTTGAAAGTCGTCAGGAAAATGTGGGTAACGTTAGTATTGGATTCCAAAATGGAACCAGCTTAGAAGGAATTCAGAATCAGATTGGTAACTTTAGTAGGGGGTTTATCCAGCAATTTGGTGGGCTGAATTTTGCTGAGCTTGCTCAGGGTGGTGATTTTAGCACTTCAGAGATCTTGCAGTTTAGTGGGCTTCTCAATAATGCAGTTGTTGTGCAGCTGGATGCATTTAATACTGTCGGTGTGACACAGACCGGTGATACAAACTCTACCCGTCTCAGTCAGGCTACAGTGGGAAATTTTGCTACCTCTGCACAGTTTGGTGATAGTAATACTATTTTGGGACTTCAATAACTTTATTGATTTCAAGCAACTTAAGTAAATCTATCTCTTCCATTTCTTGCGGAAGTTGTCTGGATTCAGGGTTTTAAGCTGAGTTTGATCTTTTAAGGGAATTATGATGACTGTATTGAAACCTGTTTTAGTAGGAATTCTGGCTGTTGTGGCCAATACGGTTTCAGTGGCTGCTGAAAACACCTATAACCTGATACAGGTCGGATCGGGAAATATGGCAACGGGTGAGCAAGGTGATTTAACGGTTAGTAATAGCCAGATTAGCCAGATACAGATTGGTAATGACAATGAGGTGACAGGTGAGCAGCAGTTGTTTACCGAGTCTAGTGAGATTTATCAGTTACAGCTGGGTGCCAGTAACTCTACCGAATCTAACCAGAGCGCAGCTATATCGTCCACCATTACCATTATACAGATTGGGAACAACAATAGTGCCGAAAATATCGGTCAAACGGGTACTGCACAATCGAGTATTGCTATTACACAAGTTGGTACCAATAACGATGTTGGCTCGTCTCAAGCCGGCGTGGTAGCTGGAGATATTAGCGCAATTTTAATTGGTGACGGCAATAACTCAAGTTTAACACAGGATAGCAGTGTCAGTGACTCTATAAGAGTAACGATAATTGGCGATTCCAATAGAAGTGGAGTATCACAAAATATTGGTTTTGAGAATTCTGTAGTTAATTTTCAGTTTGGGTCTAGAAATGATTCGAATGTTGATCAAAATTTAGGGGTGGCCAATAGTGTTCTTGTTGTGCAGTCGGGTAATGAATTACGTTCTTTTGTAGCTCAGAGTGCAGCTGCGAGTTCGTCCTCACTTGTGAGTCAAAAAAATACCGCAAACTCTTATGCAGTTAGGCAAGAGAATATAGGTAATTTAAGTGTTGGAGTTCAGGACGGTATTGGTCTGGACGCCATGCAGGATCAAATAGGTAATTTTAGTGCTGGGTTAGTCCAGCAGTTTGGTGCTTTAAATTTTGCTGAGTTGGCTCAAAGTGGAGATTTTAGTACATCAGAGATGCTGCAATTGAGTGGATTTCGTAACAATGCTTTTGTTTTGCAGCTGGAGGCATTCAATACAGCTATTACAACACAGGCTGGGGATACGAACTCTACCCGTTTGAGTCAGGCTACAGTGGGGAATTTGGCTAATTCCTCCCAGTTTGGTGACAACAACACAGTTTTAGGACTTCAGTAATCAATATTGTCAGATGAAAGGGAGTGAAGTACAGTTCTCTAATGGCCTGCGTTCTGTTTTCGATTTCCAGTGCAGCAGGGATAGCTGCTGATAATACCTACCAGCTCATTCAAATCGGGCAAGGTAATACGGCACAGGGTGATCAGAGTGGTCCTGGTGTAAATGGAAGTACCATTATTCAACTACAAATTGGTGTTAATAATGGGGCTTCTGCAACTCAAGGTCCTTTTGCTGAAAACAGTACTATTATCCAGCGACAGGTGGGCAGTAATCAATCCGCTAGTGCGGAACAGCTGGAGGCAGCAATTGACTCAATAGCTGTACAGTATCAGTTTGGAGAGGGGAATACGGTAATTTCAGTTCAGGGTGATGTCGACGATAGCTCTACTTTTGTTTTCCAGGGTGGGATAAGTAACGATATTACTATAGGGCAGAATAATGGAGTTGGGAATTCAGCGACGGTTACTCAGCTAGGTGTTGCTAACCAAGGCGCCGTCAATCAGGGCGGTGTTCAAAATAGTTCCGAGAATGAGGTGTTCGTGCTTCAAGTTGGAGAAAGCTTAACTTTCCAGATGAATCAAAGATCGGCAATAGATAATTCTGCTGTAGGGATTCAGTTAGGTGACTCTATGAGTTTGGAGATTACACAAGACTCTGCTTCGGGATCTAGTTCGTTTGCCCTTCAAAGTGGGAATACTAATTCTATTGATTCTACTCAGGAGAATCTTGGTCATGACAGCTATATCCTGCAAAGGGGTACCAGCCTTGAGGTGATACATGAGCAGATTGGTGCTTTTAATACTGCGCTAACTGAACAGCGCGGTGGGATTAATACTGCGGAAACTGTGCAAAGCAATGAGTTTAATTTTGGAGAAACGTTACAGTTAAGTGGTTTGCTTAATAATTCCTTGATAGTACAGCTACAGAGTTTTAATACCGCAGTGGCTATACAGGATGGTGATACCAATCAGTTGAGATTAAGTCAGGCAACGGTTAGTAATCTGGCCACCGCCGTCCAGTTTGGGGACAATAATACCGTGCTCGGCTTGCAATGAGTTTTACTCTCAATGTGTAGAGGTGGGTAGGTTTCTGCTTGTGAAGAACTATTGTTTAATAGCGTGCTCTATATCAAACTAGTCAGCTGATGCGCCTTTTTTCTTCCAGGGGATTCTCAGTGGCGCATCACCTGGCTTAATTTTTCGGAGAACTCTTTTGGCTAGGAATTTTTAGCGTACACATTGGCAGTTTAAGGAGTCTGCTAGGGAGTGAAGGCCTTTAACACTTCACTAAAATCCTCCTCTGTTGGTCTTCGGAGCCATTTAAAGTATTTCTTATAGGCTGCTATTCTTGTTCGTATATCAAAGCTCTTTGACAAATATTTATTCTAGAGGAAAAGATGAACCTGAAGGTATGTGCATCATTGGCATTATTAACAATCTTTATTTCAAAGCCAATTTTCTCTCTGGCAGATGTTCAGTGTGGAGATACGATAACGACAGCAGAAGTTCTCAGTCAGGATATTTCCTGTGATCTTGAAACACAGGTCACAATAGAAGGGCCTTCCGGAAGCCTGGACATGAACGGTTATGTACTTACTTGTGAAGATAGTGATAGCGCAGGGATCTCTCTTGAAGGTTTAGGAGCTGTATTAGTAGGAGGTACCATAGACACTTGTGGAATTTCTGTCTTTTTAGAAGGCGATGGATTTCATTCAGTTCAAGGTTTGATTTCTGATAGTCCAGGGGTGGGTTTTATAGTGGAGAGTGACAACAATTCTATTAATGGCTCAATGTTTCTTTCAGGTGGCCCTGGCAGCATTGGTTTTCAACTCAATGGGGACTTCAGTCGTATTTCAGGGAACTCTCTAAGTGGTAATAGTGATGCTATAGCAGGGATTGTCATTGCGGGTAGTTTCAGTCAGGTTATTCAGAATACCATTGATGAATCTATTTTTGGAATTATTATAGAGCCTCCAACTGTTAATGGATTGGTGGTACAGAATGTGATATCGAATTCTTCAGATATTGGCATCGTGATGGATTTTGATATAGTGGACCCACCTTCAATGAACTACATTATTTCTGGAAATCAGGTGACTGGTAGTAATGGTGAAGGTGATTTGGTAGATGAGACTCCTGATGCTTGCCTCTCCAGTAATACTTGGTTTGGTAACATATTCGATACAGCTAGCCCAAGTTGCTTGGAATAATTGAATTCTTGTTATTGGTGGGAGAATAGCGTGCTGCTTGCTCAATAAGTATGCCATCCAAAGCTATATATATAGCTCTGATTAGAACCTCTTTTGTCTTAGCGCCATGGCTAATATCAGGAGAAGACAAAATGAGACTGTCATTGATATGGGAACGAATTTCACTGATGGTATTTCCGTGTATGCTTGTGAAACTGTAAATTGCGGAAGTGAAGGCAAAAGAAAAGTTGAACAGTCTGGATGCCATACCGTGCCGACCTTTAATTTTAGTAAAGTTTCAAAACCCTTAATGTTGGTAGTTTGTCGTAGTTAACTAATTACCTGAATAATAGTATGCCCACTATATGATTAGTTGTAGTAGTTCAGACTTGACCTGGCAGAACACCTTCTGAAAAATCGGTAACTGTCAGGTCAAGTCTGAACTACTACACTTCAAGGGCTGATATAAATAGCTGCCTTATGGTATGTCTTTACCTACAAAAGCATCACTGACCGCCTTAGTCTAATGTAGTAACAGACCATGGTTTCGAATCTTTCTTAATGCTGATATTTCGATCACTTAGTTGTCATCACTTTATGCTAGTGTTCGCCATAATTCACTGGGGTATTTAAAGAAGTAGTTATGGAGAAAAATGAGCCCGATGGCACTCCAAATCCGCCATTGACTGAAAATGCCCGGTTCAGCGAACACCATTCGGCTGACTATTACATTGACGAAACTCCCGTTTGGTGTGATGGAACCTCGATTCCGCAGAATATTTTTACGCCAATGCAGTGGCGAATTTGGTGGCTTGCGACAGCTGGTAAATTTTTCGAGGGAATGATCGTCTTCATGACTGGGGTATCCCACATTTTAATTGCTAAAGAATTTGGTTTGACCGCCTTTAGTATGGGCTTTGTGACATCGGCGACATTGTTTGGAATTCTGGTTGGAGCGATAACCCTAGGAGGGCTCAGCGATCATTATGGCCGGCGGAAAATGTTCATCGCTGAGATGATCATGTTTATCTTTTTCCTGGTGATATTGACTTTCGCAGACTCTTTTCTCGTGATTGTTATTTCATTATTTGGCCTGGGATTGGCGCTTGGATGTGATTATCCCACTGCTCACATGATGATCTCTGAAAGTATGGCATCACAGATGCGGGGCAGGCTAGTTCTCGGAGCCTTTAGTTTTCAGGCTGTTGGAATTTTGGTGGGTACAGGTCTCGCATTTTTGATCCTCTCTTGGTATCCCTCCCTGGAAGCTTGGCGGTATATGTATGCTGCGGCGATTGTTCCAGCGATTTTGATCACGGTTGGACGTTTCTATATTCCAGAGAGTGCGATGTGGCTTCTGGCTAAAGGTCGCATGCCTGAGGCGGAGAAATCTATCAGCCAACTGTTGAAAAGAGATCCGCCATACCCGTCCAGATTCTTATTGAAGAATGTTGCCACAGCGGAGACGAATGAGAAAAAGATAGGTGAACTATCGAGTATTAAGCATTTACTTCAGGATAAGAATTCTCGAAAAGCAATCAAACTCTCTTCTATTCCCTGGTTTTTGCAGGATTTGGGAACCTATGGCGTTGGTATCTTCACGCCAGTAATTTTAGCGAATGTGTTGGGATATGCGTTACCCCATGCACGCTCCATTTCGGAACTAATCCATAACAAAGTCGAGGCGGCGAAAGGGGCAGCATTAATCGATGTAATGCTGGTAGTTGGCGTTATTCTAGCAATTATATTTGTGGATAGGGTGGGGCGTATCCGATTGCAAGTTCTTGGCTTCCTTGGTTGTGCACTCGGCCTTCTTATTGCCGCCTATGGAGAATCTTTAAATACTAGCCAGCAGTTACCATTCATTTTTGGGGGAATTATGTTGTTCAACTTGATGAATAATTTGGGGCCAAATTCTCAGACTTATCTAATCGCTGGGGAGGTATTCCCGACCCGCTATCGTGGTGCTGGTGCGGGATTAGCCGCATCCATCTCAAAGTTCGGGGGTGTCGCAATCGCATTTTTTTTTCCAATTTTACTTAGCGACATTGGCGCAAGTATGTTGCTTAGTGCGCTAGCCGTGACTTCCTTGATTGGCGCAATGATAACCTGGAAGTACCGGATAGAAATGACGGGGAAGTCACTTGATGACGTTGGCTAATCATTAAAAAAACCATGGGGTTCCTCGTCAAGTACTTCACCTCCGAATGTACAGATACATCTGCATGTTATTGATAATGGCAAGCCCATATTTTTTCTAAAGTCTAATTGCAACTGGAATGGTTTCTGAGAGGCGTTCGAGTGACTATAAGTTTAATTGTCAACTATGGCTAAAAAATAAGCCGGCCAATATATAGTTAACTTACTGGTCAGTAACTATAAGGCGCTCCGCTGTCAATTTGATCAGACCTATCTTGAATGTTTAAAAAAGTTTTATTTTTTAGGGTTTTTGATTTTGTAATTTTTGGTGTATGGGGAATAGGTGGGGGGTAAATAAGTTCTTTAGCTTGCGTTCTTTATTGTTTTAAAGGTTGGAATTGGTTTTCTTTATGTGCTTTATTCCTTTCAATTTAATTGTAAATAAAAAGCCCCGGCGTACCGGGGCTTTTTATTTCTTCTTTTAGTTATGGCTGGCTCACAGGTTTTGAGCAGGCCAGGTAAACATCCAGTTGGTTGTTTATAAAGCTCAAGCCGCTCAAAGATAGCCTGACCTGATCAAAATCACTATTGGTGGTGACTAATAGCAGGCGGTGATTACGTGCACCGTTGACTTTGAATGGGGCCAGACGATATCCGCTGGTGGACTCCCCTGTAGCTACTCCATCCAGGTAAGTGCTGATTGTGATGGTGTTCAGGTAGATGATATCCAGCAGTGGTGTGGTGTGCTCTACCAGGAAACCGACCACATGGCGTCCCTCTTTAACCGAGTGGTGGTTGATTTGAATATGGGCAGAGCCGCCCGCACCGCTGACAACTTCCATTCTGGCTGCATCAGATAGGACACCGTTAAATACCCTTTCTACTGCAGTAATAGAGCACCCATCACAGGGCTGTTCGATACCGTAGGTCAGGTCTGCATCTACACCGTTAACGATCTCCAAGTCTTCAAACGCTGCACAGGACAGGCCTGATTCGAGGTCGCAGGCGTCGCCGATACCATCGTTATCGGAGTCCTCCTGCTCGGGATTGTGAGTCTGGGGACAGTTATCGAGATCGTTTTCTACCTCGTCCCCATCCAGGTCTGCATCGCAAACATCTCCCACTCCATCACCATCAGTATCGGTTTGGTTTGGATTTGGAATCGCGGGGCAGTTGTCGACGGTATCATCAAGACCGTCATCGTCGCGGTCGTTATCGCAGAGATCTCCGGCACCGTCGTTATCGCCGTCTTCTTGCCCTGGATTCGGAATCATTGGGCAGTTGTCGACGTCATCATTAACGCCGTCACCATCCAGGTCTTCGTCACAGGCATCCCCAAGACCGTCACCGTCAGTATCAGTTTGGTCGTTTGGCGTTAGTGGACAGTTGTCATCGGTGTTGTCTGTGCCATCGCCATCGGCATCGCTATCACACTCATCGCCGACACCGTCGCCATCTGTGTCCGTTTGATTCGGGTTGGGAATGGCTGGGCAATTGTCTTCACCGTCGTCGTGGCCATCATTGTCGGTGTCACTGTCATCATCACAAGCGTCGCCGATGCCGTCACCGTCCTGATCGGCTTGATCATCATTTGGAATAGCCGGGCAGTTGTCGGAAGTGTCCGGGACTGTGTCACCATCTCGGTCGCTGTCACAGACATCACCAACGCCATCCTGATCGATATCCGACTGATCGCTGTTGGCAGTATCCGGGCAATTATCGTTAGCGTTATCTACGCCGTCGTTATCGTTGTCGCCGTCGCAGGCATCGCCGATTCCGTCGTTATCACTGTCTTCCTGTAGTGTATTGCTGACGTAGGGGCAGTTATCGTCGTCATTGAAGATACCATCGCCATCAAGGTCTGGATCACAGGCATCACCGACTGAATCCCCGTCAGTATCTGCTTGATTACTATTGGATTCAGTAGGGCAGTTGTCGGCTACGTCATCGACGCCGTCGTTGTCGTCGTCGCTATCACAGATATCGCCACTGCCATCCCCGTCAGTATCGAGTTGGTCTGAGTTGGGTATCGATGGGCAATTGTCGGTATCGTTATCGGTGCCGTCTCCATCCAGGTCGCTATCGCAGGCATCCCCGACACCATCTCCATCCTGATCAGTTTGATCGGTGTTGGGGATGAGTACACAGTTGTCGACGCTGTCAGGTACCTGATCGCCGTCGACATCGGTGTTGTCATCGCAGGCATCTCCGTAACCATCACCATCTGTATCTGTTTGATCTGCGTTGGGTACCAGCGGGCAGTTGTCATTTTCATTTTCAACGCCGTCATCATCGCGATCGCTGTCGCAGGCATCGCCAGTGCCGTCGCCGTCGGTATCGGTTTGATCATCGTTAGCAACGGCCGGACAGTTGTCATTACTATCATCTATACCGTCGCCGTCATCGTCACTGTCACAGCTATCGCCTTGCCCGTCACTATCGATATCGCTTTGGTCTGAATTGGCGGTAGCAGGGCAGTTGTCATCGTCGTTATCAATACCATCACCATCCTGGTCGCTATCACAGGCATCGCCGATACCGTCTTCGTCGATATCACTTTGGTCGGTATTGCTATGGCTGGGGCAGTTGTCGGCCTCATCATCGACAGAGTCATTGTCGTCGTCGCTGTCACAGGCGTCGCCAATGCCATCTCCGTCGTTATCGTCTTGGCTTGGGTTGTGGATGGATGGGCAGTTGTCATCTTCGTTATCGATGCCGTCACTGTCCGCATCGTCATCACAGGCATCACCTATACCATCGCCATCCTGGTCGGTTTGTGAGGAGTTGGCTGCGGTTGGGCAGTTGTCGTCTTGATCGTCTACGCCATCACCGTCGTCATCGCTGTCGCAGGCATCGCCAATGCCGTCTCCGTCAAGGTCGGCTTGGTCTGGGTTGGATACGGCTGGGCAGTTATCCTGGCCATCGTCGTGGCCGTCATTGTCAGTATCGCTATCTTCGTCACAGGCGTCGCCGATACCGTCATTGTCCTGATCTGATTGGTCTGGGTTGGCTACGTCCGGACAGTTATCCAAGCTGTCGGTGTAATTGTCCCCGTCGCGGTCGTTGTCGCACACATCCCCGACGCCGTCGCCATCGATATCACCCTGCTCACTATTTGAATCAGCAGGGCAGTTGTCAGACTCGTTGGGGACGTTGTCGCCATCCAGGTCGCTGTCACAGGCATTGCCTATGCCGTCGCTATCACTGTCGGCTTGGTCCGAATTCGGGGTTTGTGGGCAGTTGTCTGAAGTGTCTGGGTGGGAGTCGCCATCGTCATCAGTATCACAGGCATCACCGCTGCCGTCGCTATCTAAATCATCCTGGTCTGAATTACTAACACTCGGACAATTGTCATTATCATCATCGATACCGTCACCATCTGAGTCTGTGACGCCAGGGGGCGGGAGCAAGTCATCGGCGGCATCGCCCCGGCCTCCATCAGAACCGCAGGCACTTAAAAGCACCAATGAAAATAGTATCGCAATAAGCGAAGGTAGACGCATGGTCATAATCTCCCGAACAAAATCCATTTTTGTTATCTGTCGGACAAGCGCAGTAGACCTATAAAAAATACGCCTGCAATAAATCATTTATGCTGGCGCACTTGGACTCCGGCTTATTTTTAGATAGATGTCATTATTTTGGTTGTGCGTATTTCTAATACTAAAGTTATGGCGCACAACCGTTTATGAGTGTGGTAACTATGCGTTCTTTCTCACTAAAAGTGTGATGAATGGCGAAATTTTGGCGGGATAATTTATGGGTGATAAAGCGTGTAATTAGTGAAGACAAATTTACGCCATAAAATATAATGGAATAGATAATTTGACAGCTTGATTTGCTCTTGACTCTTTCTAAAGTGGAATCTGATTCTGAGCCTGATTAAGCCGCTACTAAGATGGGGAATTACCCCGCCATATCAAGTTGATTATAAATCTTGCAGGCAGGTATTTAGATCGAAGTATATTGGCTAAGGCTTTTTTAATAACACTCTTTGAAATCGCCTGGTGTAAATCAGGTGAGCCAAGGGCATCGGCATCACCTGGGTTTATAAGCTGTGAACTTTCTATTTAAGATTTAACTTCATTTCCATAAGTGATGGTTGGAAGCCAACTTTTTCATAGGCTTTTATCGCTGAGCTATTTTGAGAGTAAACATCAAGGTAGAAATCTTGAACTCCATTCTGTTTACCCCATGCAATTAATTTTTCTATTAGCTTTGAGTTAATGCCCTTTCCTCGGTGCGCTGGTGATACATACATAAATCCCAGATAAGCATGCCGCTCATGATCAAGAGATATTTTTGAGCTTCGAATCTGGGCATATCCCGTTCCAATAACCTCACCTTCGATTTCAACTACCAGAAGATATGAGTCATCAGATAGTATCAACTTTTCTATATCATAATAGAATGCTGATTCAGCTTTAATGGATGAATTGTATGGCCTTTCGGCTTCGATAAGACACTGTTCCAACTTAAGTAAATCAGGAAGGTCTTCTATAAGTGCTGTCCTAAAATTTAACATCTTTATTTTCAGTGGTGATAGATTTGGTAATGAAAACTGCTCCAACTCTACAAAGGCCTGTATCTGACTTTGGTGTGGGCTAACAAAGCTAGACAAATTTCTATTGAGTGGAGGTCAATTCATACTTGTATCTGGCCTCTACTGCAGGCCGTGATCTGTGTGATTGCGTGAGGATAGCAGATTGTAAGTCTTGAAGCAGCTTTTGTGATTCAAGCTTTGTTTGTTTAGGAAATTAGCCCAACGGTCCTTTCAATTACCCAATACCCGCTGACTACTCCAACTGGATAAATAGCGTATTTTGATTGTGTTAGAAAGTGTTGATACAAAATTGAGATCTTCCACTTCGAGAATATCCGCTGAACTATAGATGTTACGAAGATCAAAACCAAGACAAATAATATCTGCCCCAGTTCTACACCTATATTAAAGCTAAATAATGCGGTGATTTTATTGCTGTGAGGAAGGCCTAATTCCGCTAGCGCACTGGCAAAACCAAATCCATGAAGTAATCCAAAGCCACTGGCAACAATCGCAGGATAGCGTCGGGTTAAACTCGTTTTACTCTGTCCATTATGCGCGTATACAATTTCTGCGGCTAACAGCATAATACTCAATGGGATCAACACTTCAACAACATCTACTCTTATGGTGAATAAATCTAAACTTGCGAGTCCCAGGGTGAGGGAGTGGCCTAACGTAAATCCGCTAATCGCTATTAAAGTGCTTCTAAAATTTCTGGCGATAAAGACTAAACATAACACGAATAGTAAGTGATCATAGCCCTCCAATATATGTAAGAAACCTGCTTCAATATATTGTTTGACAAAATCCCAAATAGTTAGGCGGGAAGGTAAATTTATCTCTAAGACCTTGGGGCCATTAAAGAGATTAATAGTGTCACCGTCTGATTTTTCAAAGTGAATTAAGCTCGATAAGGCTGGATTGGCAATGGGGTATGTGATTTTTATTGTTAGGGGATTATATAGCCTTGTAAAATTGTTTGGGTGGGGGTTCCTGCATAGGTAACTCTTCACGTTGGGTCCGGCAGGCCCTGTTATCTCTGGTTGTATTTGGCAGAATTCGCCCTTTAAGTGTATCTCAGGTTCAGTGCCTGGCTGCATGATAGGCGGGACTTTCCATCGAAGGATATATCTACTTTCTGCGACCTCTTTTAACTCAATGTATATCGGTCTTCCATCATGAGCGAAACTAAAATTACTAATTGTTGTAAGTAACAATAAGAATAGAAGGGCTTTGATGATCTTGTAGGAATTTTTAGTTGGCATAGGTGATATCTACAGGTACATATGGTATTGAGGCATCCCTCTCTATTCTGTATCCTGCCAACAGCTCTTGTATCCTAAGTTGTCTGTTTTCCTCCATTTTTTCCCGTCGATAATCCTCAAGCACTAAAGGGGAGGCTTCTCTAAAGTTAGGTAGGCGGCTTGTCTTGTTTTCACTAACCAAAATCAGATGTAGACCATACGAAGATTCAAACGGACCGGACCAGGTGTTCAAGGGTAGCTGAAAGATGCTTTCTGCCAAGTTATCTCCAAAATGGCTGGCTACTAGACGGGGAGTGCGATCTACATAATTCCGGTGAAAGATGAATCTGTCTCCGTAGAAGGCGGATTCCTCGAATGGAACTGACTGCTTTATTAAGTGGTTCAAGCTCTGTTTAACAGTCTTCTCTAACTTGTCCTTAGGATGACGTCTAAAATCAAAGAAAACATGAGTGAAGGTAATAGATGCTTCAATTCGATATTTTTCGTGATGAAGCTGGAAGTAGTTTTCCAAGTCTTCTTCACTAATGTCAGTGTTACTGGAAAAGCCACCATTTACATAGTCCAGCTTTTGAATAAGGCGCCGTCGTATAATCTGATCATGCTTCTGTAGGCCTAGATTAAGGGCTTCTCGGTAAAGTACTTCTTCTTTAATGTAATCATTAATCAGGTTGGACTTTTCTGGCTGAGTCAAGCCCTCCCAATAACGTCGTGCAAAATTTTGATCAAATGTTTTTTTCTGGAATTGAAGGTGCTCAATTAGTATGTCCTCGCTGATAAGCAAGGTATCTTCATAGTTGGTTCCATTTTCCTCTATTAACAACTCTGCGACAATGAATAGTACTAAAGCGACAATAGAAAAGTGTACCAGAGGCTCCCTTTTCAGAATCTCTAATTTCCGCTGCATGAAGCTTCCTCCATTGAAACCTGCAGAGAGTATTGATATCAGTATGCAAGCTACTTTTTTAGATATGCTATTTGCTTGCTGTAGCGTCGAGGTATCCTATCGGTATCAGGGGGTATACCAAATTGGGGATGTATAAGCGCGCTCCTGGATAACAGCAGGTCCTTCAGAGGGTATCTGAATATTTCCGTTGTTAATTTCTTTTACGGCCACTGCATCGTAAAGTGAATGGCGAGGAGTAGGGATTTGTAATACCCGAACATAGTAAAATGCTCTTTCGTTTACATTAAAGCTTGGATCCTGCCACAAGGTCGATAACTCAATAGAACCAATATTGTTAGTGTATTGCCCCGTTTCTCGACTCACGGTATCACCCACTGGCTTTAACTGGCCTTGGTTATTAAGAGTGCGCTCCCCAGACCAAGCAACATTAATTACTTTCTCATGACTTTTTCCCGCTGCGTCCAACCAAGATTTTACCACCTGGATTCGATCCAGATTTGCTCCTTTGGGATCTTTTGTCGCGCGTATAAGTAGCTGAATTGGCTGGTCAGTTCCTTGTGGTTTGACTAAATCACCCCCCATAGGTACTCCATGAGAATAACCTAGTTCAGCAATATTTTCAGCATCGATAGCGTGTTTCGGAAAATTCCAGCCTGCAAAGACGCGCACCTGAATTCGAGGGCCTGTAGTGGCGTATACCTCACGACGTTTAAATGCAGCGAAAAGGCTTTCTCTGGTATTTTCTTCTGCCCAAGCGGCGGCGAGTCCAGAAGCGGACATGTTCCAACCTGTAGCCTTGGTTCCGCCAATGACAGTGTTAGTTCGCTTGCTGCTTGGTACTGAGTCGTGGGCAAACTTGCCCCAAAAGTTGTTCTCCTCCGCAGTTGACATACCAGTGTGTGAATCTGTGGACCCTATGAACCCCAGCTTATAAGGGTTTACACCAATTTTTTTCTGTATTTCCAGCCCAGAGCGCAAGGCCGATCGGACGAAGTCACCTTTGGCAACACGGTACGACTCTGGGTCAGCTTGTAGGTAAAATGGATAATTCTCAAAGTCGGCAAAAGGATCGTCCGGGGAAAGCGTTGAATGGGTTTCTGAGTCCCCCTTAATTTGCGTTATTTCAACCAGGGGCTCCCAGCGCATGCGTGTACGTGCATACTGGATATCAATTGGCTCACCACGCAGAGTGGTTTCTGCAAACATATAGCCTTTGGATACATTGGAGTTGTGGGGAATCGCAATGAATTCACTGCCAGTTCGTTTAGATGTCTCATCTAACCAGTACCACAAATCTTCTGGGTACTGGCTCTGATCAGCCCCAAAAGGAAGATACTGCTTAGCTTTATCCGCCCCATCAGGGGAGACCACAACCCGGTGTAAGTTGGCCCCTGTTGGGGTTGAGCTCCATTCCCAGCCAATAAAACTGGTAAAGGTGCCTGGGTTGTTATGGCGCTCTGCAGCATCGACTATTGCGCTCCATGCACTTGTCCGGGTTTTATCCAAATCACCAAGAACCGGCTCTGGGAACTTGTTAGCCGGGTCCTGGACAGGGTCGGTGGGAGCTACTGTGCCGAGAGCCTTAGCGGGCAGTAACTCATTGAAAATATCCATACCTTCATTCATAGATACTTTATATCGGATATGCTGCTTGGCAAACCAGCGCATCATCGACTGGTATAAGGACATATCGCTGTCTAGCTCATCTGTCTTATTCACCACTGCCCTCATAACACCCAGCCCTTCAGCGTGATCTGAAACCACGAGAAAATCCAGGGGGGTGTCTATACGTACTTTCGCATGAGTGTAGGGGTGAATAACCGGCTGTCCCTTGGCCCAGCGATAAGCAGTGTCTGGAGTTGCCGAATAATTTTGGCTTAAGAAGGCATCGAATGAGTAGGAGGTATGAAGGTGCATATCTCCCCAGAAAACCTGAGTGGGCTCACTAGCAGTAACACTTAGGTGAGTGATGGATAATGTAACCCCTACCAGACGTGCTATTCTTTTTATGGGATTTTTCATATTTCCAATTACCAGCGTCGGCTGGCTATCTTTTAGGCGACTAGATCCTCTTAACATGTCAGGATCGTTAGGATAATCTTGGTAAATAAGGAAGTGATTGATTAGATGCTAATCATTTGGCTTTTAGGTTTCTTTGCAAATAAAGCCAATCTCTTGACCAATTAGGACACACTTGTAGATGGCTGAGTATGGACACACGACCATTGCAACTTGGGTATTACCTATTATTGAGGCCCTAAAACCATTCTGTTCTACCCAAGAAATTTTGCAGCGTGCAGAAATTGACCCTAAATGCATAGTAGATGCGAACCAGAGAATTCCTTTGGAGAATATGAAAAAACTATGGGGACTCGCTGAATCTATATCAGGTGATGATTGTATCGGCCTGCAAGTCACTAAGTATGTCAATCATACAAACCTTCACGCTCTAAGCTATGCCCACTTGGCCAGTAGCTCCATCAGGGAAAGTTTACTAAGATCTGCTCGATTCTCAGAGGTGGTTACCACCGCTATGCGAATCAATGTTCATGATGAGCGGCAACAAGTAGTAGTATCCTGGGAAAAAGTTGACAATTTTCCATATGATCCAAGTATTCACGCTATAGATGCCTTTATGGCTTTGCTAATAAAGTCCATCAGAAAGATATGCCCTGATGTGCATCGTCATTTGATTTCTATTAATCTGGAGAGGCCCAGACCTATCACTCTTGAGCGGCATCAATTGATGTATAAGTGCCCAATTAACTTTTCGGCGGACACTTGTGAGATTAGATTTAAACAAGAGTTTGTTGATCGAAAGCTCTCTTCGGGAAACGATGAGCTGGTCAGGGTCAACGAGCAAGCCCTAATTGGTTACTTGGAGCGTTTGCAGAAGAATGACATAGTTAGCATGACCAGTAGAGTGCTTGTTGATCTGATGGTTACAGGTAATTTTTCACAAGAGGTCGTGGCCAAGGAGCTTGGTATTAGTAGCCGTGGTTTGCATAGAAAGCTAAAAGAAAGAGGTTCCAGTTATCAGGCTGTGCTAGATGAAATACGCCAGTATCAGGCTGTGCAGTACCTTAAGCAAAACGATACCCCGATCACGTCAATTGCCTACAAACTAGGATTCGGTGATACCAGTAGTTTTTCCAGAAGCTTTAAAAAATGGACTGGACAATCTCCACGAGAATTTCGGACTAAGCATAGTAGAGATACCTCAACAGAAATCTGTATAGATTAAGAGCGACTTTATTTATCAATAGAGGAGTCGATTTGTTTGCATTAATTACTCCTAGGGCTATTGGATATTACATATCACCCAGCTAAATTTGGTTGGACTATTCTATAGTTATCGAGAGAAAAGAGGGGAAGTCTAGTCTTTAAAGGGGCTGATAAAGTACTTGAATTTCTCATTCGGCATCATCAAATGCCTCAAGCTCTTCCTTGCTTCGAACCCAAGATTTAACTCTGCCAACTGTAATCCCATTATCATCGTCAAACAGGATTTCAGTGCCTTCAGGATCAAGTTCATCATAGATGGGAATAAGACTGCTTAACCCCTCAAAAATCCATCGACCTCTACGCCCTTTATCATTTGTCCAGTCGCTTTTGTCCTCGATGCCGGACTTCCCGTACTGAATGGCTTTCTGGTAAGCTTGCTCTCTATCATCAGCCTTTAGTATCACAACATTTGAGAATGTCCGACAGCGCCGACGCATATTGTCGATCTCCTCATCGTCAAATTGAAACCTCTCTATAATTGTTGCGACCCACCAGCCGTAGGGGCTCTTATTTCTGTCAGGAATTCTCTGGTTGCTCATTTTAACTGCCTTGTACTCACCTGTGATGGGGAAACTAATAATCTTTTCTTATGCATTAATTCCCCCGCTTGCGGTCATGTAAAATAGAAATAAAGCTGCAGCGAAATATAGGGAGCACGAAAAATACCTGCAACTCTGTTTGGGCCCAGCTCATCTTTATCTATGGCTGTCTTGAACCCATTTAGAGTGAAATAACAAAATGCGCAGCCAAGTAAAAAGGTACCTACCCGAGTATTAAAATAGGCAGATTTAGCATCTCTGGGTTAACAAACCGGATAGCCAACAAACCAAGCATTGCCAGCAGGGTGGTGAGGATAATAAATTCATTACTGGTTTATTTGAATGCTGCGACATCTTTTTTGGGTTGTTGTGTTTTGTTATAGGACACCTCGTCAGTTTGACTTTGGTGTCCCTTGCAATGGGAGAGGTTTATATAAAAGATTCAGCCCCGAAGATTCCTTGCTTGTTTTATTGGTAAGCAATCACTTCATTGTGATTTTAAGGGAGTCAATTATGTTTGTGATAAAAATGTCTGCATTTGGCTCAGACTCATAATCAACTTGAGTTAAAATAAGCAGCCCGGAATCTTTGGTGCTATATGTATAAATGAACCTTTTGATATCTGAGCCTTTGTACTTAGATGTCACGGCTTGTCCATTTAATATCTTGCCATCAGATAGTGTTACAGATGTTTCAGTAGATTCTATTTTGTAGCCGTACTCTCGTTCTTCCTTGGTTATTTCATTAACCATTAAATCGATAATACCGGTAGGGTCTAAGTTTAAATATTCTTGCACCATGACAGCGCTACCAAGTGGAGTAATCATGGCTGTTTGGAAAATGCCGCTTCCTAAGTCAGTCTTTGAAGGTAAATACTGTCTTGGGTGTTCAAATGAGAAATTATCGGTTGTATATGTAAGTATTTCCTTTTGAGTCAGCTTTATTGGTATGTGCTTTTCTCCAACACTAATCTCTATTTCTTCATTCAAAGATATTTCATATGAGCTATCTCCAATTTTTAGCTCATAATTCGCCGCAACAGATATCTGTGACATGGAGATAAGCAGGACTAGCGATAATATTTTATACACAACATATTCCTTTTTAATTAAGTCTGTCTCAAATGGAAGACTTAAAATTTATTTGGTGCTTGCTCAGGCTGCCATTATCCGGATTACTATTCCAAAATCAATGTAAAGCTATGACACAATAGCTCAGAGGGGGCGGCAAGGTGTTTTCTTAAGGTTATCGTGCCAATTGTAAAGCTCGTATTTGTTTTACTTTAGCTGAATGAAATCCCTGTATTTTATGCTATCACAACCGTTTATTGGTTGTTAGATGTCTGCGTGAAAAACAATCAAGCTGACCAAAAAACATGCTTTATGTTCATTCATATGAACATTATCCGCACCAATTAACGGTTTAGCTTGTCTGGGGTGATAGTAAGGTGATCAAAATACAAGCAACTGAGAGTTGTTGGAAATGAGCCTCAAGAAATAAAATTCGAATTTACAAAGAGAGACTGCGTAGTTAACCGGTGATTTTATTTCTGATAAACAAGAGTATTCAGTGATGTTTATTATGAGCCTAGGGAGCCCCTAGAATCTATATAGAGCTTAGAATTTCATAGGACAACTTTAAAAGCAGTCGCTAACCTAAGTTACTCATATTCTAATTTATAAGTCTATAGAGCAAAATGGTCAGTTCCGCTATTACTAGTTCCGCATGTCTCCCATCAATATATCGGTAGCCAAAAGCGAGGTAGATTTATGAGATTGATGGAGTAGGTTGCCCAGTCGCGATTGGTCAGAGGCCGGCGATCTGACTGAATATTCCATACCGCATTGAAGGCAACCGGCATTCGTTTAATCGGACTAATGGCTGCATTATCGGCTACGCAGGTGGTATGCCTGTGTGCCATTTATATAGGTAATCTAGAGAGCAGCTTATATGGTTGTGCTCATCTGAGTTTGATGTTGAAAAATTCTACTACAAACGGGTAGGTTGGCCCCCATCATTAGTACCCGGCGAAGGTCTTGGTTGCAGAAATTCTTTTATTTTGGCCGATAGAAGCCGCTAATGCCGACTAACCTATTTATATGTTGCTACCCGACTGTAAGCTCAAATTTCATATAATACTTAAATTCAAGTGTATTGCCACTGGCATCTTTTATAAGAAACTTGCCTGACTCATCTTCAGTGCCTTCGTTTTTTATAAGGCTATTTGCCACAAACTCTATGTCATTTGATTTACAAACTTCTAATACGGACAGCCATTCCTTTTTACTTAAAATTGGCCCAAAATGGTCAATTTGGTAAGCCTGCATTTTATCGGAAGCTTGATGAATAGTAATTTGATGACCGTAAAATAAAATGTCGAACCAGGTGGGGTTGTCGCGGCCTATAGAGCAACCCAAAATGTCCAAATAAAAGCGCTTCGCTTCCTCTTTGTCGGGAACCACGAAAGAGAGATGAAATGGATTCAACATAAGTTTCACCTTGTTGTTCGTAAGCGTGGGTAAGTCTTAGGTATAACGTCTCTATAACCACCCCTAATTGGGATGGTTTTTTGTTATCTACGTAAAATTGATAGTACGTAGAGATTAGGTTATTGGCTTGGCAATGGAATTTAAACATTAATGGAAAAGTACTTTGCTTCCCATACCATGCCTTTTTCTATATAGAATTTGTGAGCTTGCTCGCGTCGAACACCAGAAACAAGGCGAACCTGGTTGCAGTTCTCAATTTTTGCTTGCTCCAAAATCCAGTCAAAAAGCTTTCCGCCATAATCACTCGATCTTTTCTCTGCTGAGGTTATAAGGTCTTCAATTTCGAGATACTTTCCTGTATGTAGCCAGTCAGATATACGGTAACCTGCTACAGCTTTTATGCCGTTATCGTCTAGCCGGGCCAGTTTATACCCGCAGTTGTGAGTTAAAGATAAGATCCTTTTCAAGAAATCATCTTTAGATATATGTGGCCTGAGCTCAGATAAAACCTCATAACAACCCAGTATATCTTGATCTGTCTCGGCTATAGATATATTCACTTGAACCTCGTCTGTGTAACGCTACTACAACGTGTCGCTTTGAGCGCAGCGTAAGATAGCCTGGTGGCTTTATTGTAAACCACTCCTCTTAACTATTTGGCCTGTCTCGAAAAATAAGACCAATTTCTATTGTCACCCACGGTTAGTTGATTGATAGATTAGCACTTTGATTCTTCCATATGAGCTGATTCACAAGCTCAAACAGTTCAAAGGTATGCACTTTCCTTAGGAGCCAATTCTAGACCAAATAGAGGGTCAATTGCAGCCTAGGTTCCCACAATGACCGACACACTTGGCGGTAATGAAGAAGCTAGCAGTAGTCAGGCGTGCTCCGACACAAACAAGCCAGGGATTCCATAGGAACTTATATCAGCTCGCTGTATCTGATTGAGCGGTACCAGATTGGCGTCATCAATTGATAAGAGTGCTAGCCGTAAATCGTTGCATTATATCTCAATTGCTCTGCAACCCCATCCCTAGCGATTTCAATCGTTGCGCGTATATCTCGCTTGGACTTCACTATTTGAGATGCACTGCGAATATTTAGAATTTATAGTTCCACCCTTTGAATGAAGTGAATTTATAGGGGTTGTCGTATCAAAAAGTCCAAACTCTAAAGGGTTATAAAAATAACACCATTGCTATTCCTAATAGACTGATTACCTAAAATCCTCACAGTATATTAAAAATACCTAAGCAATTTTGACTGCCGGCAGAAGGGGGCTTGCGGTAAGTAGCAGTATTGAAGATCTATTCTTCTGAGTTCTTTCGAGTGAGCTTAATGGAGGCACCAGCATAAGTGGTTAATTTTATGCGTAACTTAGATTAATTAATGCGCTAAATTAAAAAATATAGGCATAAAAATAATCTTATTGGATTTTATTAAGTTTGTTTTAGTGTCAAAGCTGCGTAAAATCAATGGATATCTATTGGTGTTTTGGTTGGCGTAGGTCCGCCTTTTAAAACGCCAGTTAACAAAGAAGTTTGCCCGAGTCAATGATTTTCTAAAAATCAGCCTGTCAAAGGAGTGCGGTATTGTGACGTAAAAGCAAGTAAAAGGCGCTGACCCGAGGTGCTCGAACACCAGGGGCCAGCTAACCAAATTGATAACGCAACTATCAAAAGTCGAGTAGACCAAAGGAACTTCCCCTTCGACCTCTCACAGAACCGTACGTGAACCTCTCAATTCATACGGCTCTTCGTATTCAGCACATTTTCAATCTTCCCATTCTCCAGTGTGCAAACAAGCCGCGCATTTGTTGACGAACTTTTCCAATAAAGGCCCAACTCTTGAAACAGCTTCGCTTCAGATGCTTAAACTTCTTCCTGGCCCAACGCATCAGTGTTTGGTCAAGATACTTCTGAAGTCGATAAACACCATATCTCCGCCCAAAGTGACCATAGTAGTTCAGCCAACCCTGTATTGCGGGATTAAGTACTTTTGCCATTTCAGATAGTGATCGATCCACCCAGTTTATTACTCGCCATTGCCTGACCTTATCCTTAATCCTCTTGAAGGCCTTAGGGCTCATTGAAGGACTAAATGCGGTGAAGATCTGTCCTTGGCGATTCCTTGCTTTTCTGGGACCAAATCGAAAGCCCAGAAAGTCAAAGTGGATCACTGGGTGGGAGTCTTTACGATTACTGTTCTTGCAATAGACCTTGCGCGTTTTCTCTGGATGAGCCTCAAGCCCGCAGGTAGTCAAGCGTGCTTTTAGAGCCGCCAGTAAGCGATCCGCCTCTCGAGGATTACGACAATGGTAAACAGCATCATCCGCGTAACGCTCAAAAGGAATATCTCTGTGCGTTCTCACCATCCAGGCGTCCAGCGCGTAGTGCAAAAACAAGTTTGCCAGTAGAGGGCTGATTACACCCCCTTGTGGAGTACCTTGTGTTCGCTCTTCAAGCTGTCCGTCCCGATGTTGTACTGGAGCCGTTAACCAGCGCTGTACATAGAGTCTGACCCACTGATGATTATTATGTTTATCTAATGCCTTCAGCAGGAGTTCGTGATTAATATTGTCAAAGAAACCCTTGATATCTAAATCAACTACCCAGATTCTATCCCAGCATCGTTGTCGAGCTCGGCGCACTGCGTCTATAGCAGATTTGCCTGGCCGATAGCCGTAGGAGTCAGGGTGAAATACCTTCTCCAATTCTGGCTCCAGCAGTTGCTTAGCCACCATTTGCGCAATGCGATCTTCGATTGTGGGGATACCCAGTGGTCGCAGGCTGCCATCGAGTTTCGGAATATCCACTCGTTTGACGGCTGATGGAAAATAGCTGCCAGATGACATCCGATTCCATAGCTTGTACAGGTTTTTGGCGAGATTCGATTCATATTGCTCTATCGTTATCTCATCAATCCCCGCTCCGCCGCCATTGGCCTTGATCTGCTTCCACGCTTCCCAAACCGCTCGCTTGGGAATATTGAATGGCTTTGCGCTAATCGTTAATTCCTCCCCATCTGGGTTGATTACACGGTTAGTCGCCGAATACGACAACCCCTTCGCTCCACGTCCATTACAGCCGCTTCTCCACTACTACGGGTTGTTCCGCCCCTGTGACCAGTCTTGGTACTCAACGTCTTGCAGGGCCTCTACTTGACGCTCTTCCTTAACACCTGGACGACAGGTTCTCCTGTTCCACCCAAAAGCCTGTTGTGTGTTCACGCCACCTCTATGCCGGATGCCACTCGGTCGGTAAACAGGTAACCTCCAAGCTTATCCCCGCACTTAGCCAGTGCACGGGTTTTGACATCATCTTGGTAATACGCTTTCGACACCTCATCAGTGGTTCATTTGCATTCGTCTCTACACAACATACCTGACGTATCTCGTACGCCTTTTCCTCAAGCGCTTCTAACCAAAGCTCTTTACTCCGATCACCTTGAGGGGGTTTGTTATCACTTCCTGCAAAGCGATAACGGAGGGCCGACCTCCATCTCCTGGATAGCACGTATTTTTTTTATTTATAAAAATAAAAAATAAAAAAATACTCAGGACGCACTGGCTATATGCATCATACGCTAGATACCCGCTCGTCTTCAATAAACTGGAGTATATTGAGCAGCTTGGAGAGGTTCTCCAAACTCTGGGAGCGTAGTGTCCGCCTTTTCTTCTTCTATGCCTACCGTTCTCGTGCACCCCCTCATATTTCCTCAAAAAGTTACTTACAAAGCCTTCTATTAAGGGTGGCCTACAAATGGTTTGAGTCTTAGAGGAAACAAAAATGTTGATCTTAAAGCGCCGGACGGGTCAAAACTTAAGGATTGGAGCAAATGTCTCAATTACTGTACTGGAAGTTAAAGGTAATCAAGTGAAGATAGGCATACTTGCTCCCAAATCCCTACCTATTCACCGTGAAGAAATATTTATACGTGTACAGAAGGAGCGGGCACTCGGAAGAGGAGATCGTTGATAGCCCCGCTGTGGTTAAGGATTTTCCAAAGCATCCATGTCAAAACCATGGCGAGGTAGTGGTTTTGATATAGGGTGCCTTTGCTAGTTACCCCTGCTTGCTGGATGCCATCATTGGGTTAGTGTTGAACTCACCTACCAATATGCCATAGGTGCCCAATTTATGGGCCCCCAGGATTGTTCCAACTCAAATGAAGAGCTGCTCGACAGTAATGTTGAGTAGAGATTTATTGCTGATTGGGAGCTGCCCATCTCTAACCCGCACGATGGGTGGTGTGGGGGCCGGTAGCTAAAAACTACCGGCTATGTGATCTAGATTCTGGGCCCATTGTATCTTGACTCATTAATAGACCAGATTACACCTGCCAAGAGAAACCCAACAGCCAAACACCCTATTAATGACCAAAATGCATCCATAGTGAGAATGGGTTGGTTATGGATCATCTGCCTTGATAGAAACCCATTAACAAATAGTAAACAACCGCCTCCAAATAAACCTCTAGTTAAAGTAAAATGAAACGACCCTTTAGAGCGAATCTTTTTCCATCTTTCATCAGGCTTCATTATTGATCCGTATATTGTCGGTGCTCAACGCCTTTAGCATAGGCCGAACGAAGTAAGGTCCAGCCCAGTTACTTTTTGGCTTGGCGATGCTGGCTAAACTTGTTATGACTTTACGGGCCATATAACAGTCTCGTTGTCTGGCTCAAATAGATAACTACACTGCATTTCTGCAAGGTAAGTGTAATCAAACCAAAACATTATACCTAAACCATCATGAATTAAGCATTTATGATCTGGAAGCTCTTCGGAAGACCAGTCTTCTAGTTTTGCTATCTCTCCAGTATGTTTAGCTATTAACCTTGAAATTTCTTTGATTCCTAAACCGAATAGTTGCTGTTCAAATAATGAATATCCGGCTCCCATAACTGTTATTGTTCCTAAGCGAAATTTATCATTATCATTGAAAGTAAATGTTAAATTTCTATGCGAATACCATAATTCTCTATGCCAATCACTTTTGCCTTCAACATACTCGGATTCCTCGACTCGATCTGGCTTGCCCAAGAAAGAAATGACTTCTTTCTCTATCATGCCGTACCTAATTTCACCTATTCCAATACCCGGTAATATATTCATTTTCTATGGGTCATAACGCCTTTTTATGAGAACCTATGCAGTAGGCTGTTCAAGTCGGAGACGACAACACAAGCTTGTTAAACATTGTGTAGGCCGAAAAACAAAGTATATGGAATTTCGATAGCCAACACTGTAACTGGAGCCCATACTGAATACTTTAGTGATTTTTTTGCTGAATAGCCTAGAATCTTCTTTAAATAGATAAACGGAATAATAAAATATAAGGAATAGGCCGATAAAATAATGATCTCCGAAAAAGCATTTCCTATGACAACTAAGCTGATTATGAATATAAGAATCATAGGTACAAAAACGAAGGTAAAGGCAACCCACCAGTCAATATCTGGATCACTACTTTGTGCCTTGTTTCTGTCAATTAGCTTGTAGATGCCTATCAATATCAAAGCAATTATTGCAGCCTGTAACATCTTCCCACCTATTTATACTTAAAACACTTCAATCAACTGATGCGTTAGCGGACGGTTGGATTGATTTGTTAATGTTTTCTAATTCTACTTTAAAAGTGCTTACTTTTTTCTCTAGCTCTTTCCTAATTCTCCTCTTGCCTTCAAGACAGTAGTCCACCATTAAATCAGATATTCTAACGAGTTTACCTGTTTTGCTCTCTGGCGAAGGTGACCATACCTTGCCAGCGTAATTCAAGTTTCCAAACATTTTTGCTGAGAAGTGGTAAGTTTGACCGTCTGCTCCCATAGAAAAATCTCGTGGATACCTTGTTTCATACAGCATTTCTTGCCAAACATACTGAATTTTATCTGCTAACTCTTGACGAATTTCTTTTTTACACCTTATTCGTGGAATTTCTTGGGGAGATTTAGGGTATTGGGACTCTAGTTCTTTAAGCCCTGCTTCATCTTTAACGAATTCACCCTCATCATTCATAACCTTCACAGAACCTTCTTCCATCAAAGGCATCATTTGGTATCCCCATAATTGCATTTTGGGGGACTCAAAAAATATATAATTTTCTTTATCATTTTGCTTTATACCCAAGACGTATTCAGGAGAAAAGGAAGGGAATCCAATAAGCCTTACTATTACATCTTCTTCATATGCTGAACCAAGATAACTTAAGACAAGATGCGTATATCCGCCAAAGAGCTCTCTCGAAAACTGAGAGTCCTCAGGTTCAAGGTGTTCACTTGCGAAAGCAGTACTACTTATGAACCATATAATAAAAATTCTTAATTTCACTCTATGCTCCTATTGTCTGTGGTCTTGCCCACATAAAGAAAATTGTCCTTCTGTTGTGCATTGTTAGCACTGTTACCTACAGATTCTAATTTAATAGAATACTGGAATAATTGTTACTTTTTTCACTGGGCCAGTTTTAATCTCTGACTCGATATCCCCCGATTCTGACTCGATCCAGAAAGTAGCTAAACTCCCACTCCTTTTAGCTTTCAACATGTACGATTTTCCTGCCTCTGCCAATAGCTCAGTATTTGACTCAAGAACATAGTGAAAAGGGGGTTGAAAACCTATTTTTTGCGCTGTGGTTTTTTCTGGTGTAAATACAGCTCTTACACCAATATCTCTCCGTCCTGGCGGAACTGGAAAGGTTGCCTCAATTGGCGCCGTCCATGGTCCGGGATGAAGTTTTTTTCCATCGATTGAAGCAAAAATGAGCGAAACACCGCCATCTGTTTTTTCTCGGCTATTTATGAGTACACCGTTTTCGGTTCTATCAGTTACCTTGTTACTAGAGCATCCACAAAGAACAAGTAACACCAGTAAAAGTAATGTCGTTTTCATTGGTTGTACCAAATTAGTGCTAACGAAGGTGCAGGAAAACTCAGCCCGCTTTTCGTGTTTTGTTTTTATGTGAAAAATAGCCTACTTATCAGTGAAAGGCTAAATCAGAATTCACGTAGGATCACCATTTGTGGTTATTATTTGGCCACTCCTAAGGGAGCAAAGATATACATTAGTTTTTCTACAACTTCAATGTTCAGCACAGCGGCTTGCTAGGGCAACCATGCTAATTACTCTTGCGGGATTGGCAATCCATGTTGTTTTAGAAAAGAAAGCTTATCCCAATATCCTCTTTGAAATACGATCTTTCCATCTTTGACTTGAAAGAAACCGCAGCCACGCAAACCTAGAGGATCTTTCCACTCTAAAATTACCCAATCTCCATCTTGGAAGATATGCTCTACTATGCATACCATATCCGCTGCAATGAACTCTTCTTCAAATCTGGCTCGAATAGCATCTTTGCCAACCACCTTATCATTAGCAACTTGATGGTTAACTGCATCATCAGAATAGAAGCTGACCACTTTCTCTACATCCGCTTTGTTAAAGGCCTCAACCCAAGCCTGAATTACTTCTTTTGGTTCCATAACTCGAATCCTTTTAGATCCTAACGCCTCAATAATGGGGCGACTGGAGTAAAGCGTAAGGAAGTCCAGCCGAAGGCACCATTGATTGATTTTTTATGTGTTGTCACTATTTTGTCTAAATTTATGATTGCAAGACCAGCATGACTCACTTGGCCAATGCCATTGTTTGATACTACTGCCCTGATTATCTGTGGTTTCTTACATTTAGAGCAATTAAAGTGCAAAACACATGTAACGATGAACAACCAGTATCCCATTGCTACCCACCAATGCCAGCCGAATGGGGTGAAGCTTGTTGGCTCATTGGAGATGGCGCCAGAGGAATCGACCACTCGATATAGCAGGATTAATATGGCGCCAGTCGCTAAAAGCTGTATTAATCTCTTCTTATGGTGGCTCATGGATCGATTAGCACATAACGCCTAGCTTCCTGTGAGGCGAGTTGGTACGCCCAGAACGGGTGTGGACTAATGGGGTGAAAGTCCCCTGTAGGAGGATCACCATTTAATGGATTCCATTAAATGATAACTACTAGTGAATGGCAACTTTATCACCGCGAGGTCTTGTAGGAAGGTAGCCGCTAGCAAGGCTATGAGCTGACGAACGGAAACATCCTAAAAGGCTGAGCCTGGAGGTGGGGGGATAAAAGACACCGAAGCCGGATGATCTAGCGGGCAAAGTCAATGATACAGTTGAGTATATAAAGTTTACGTTCTTATCTGGGGAAATCTGTTTAGCTTGCTGCTGTGAACCTGTCAGTGTGGCCGCTGACTAATATGTAGGCCCAGCTCGCTAGCCGCCATCGCGGGGATAGAAAAAAGTGGTGGAACACGGCAGTGTCTCGGTCAGAAATGAACAGCGTGATTAAATAGAAGTCAGCTGACGGCATAGTAGCCAAGTGCCAAGATTAATACCTTGAACAGAGTGAAGGCCTGAACCCAAACTCCACGAATTAAAAGACCGGATTTGCCTACCGATATGTTTCCAGTCAGATAAAGTTGAGCACTGTCATGGTACTCAACTTAGATGAGTATCTACTCGACGCGATCATTGGGTAGAGATTCAGCGGATAGGGAACCGCCCACTGCGGACCTATACGATGGGTGGCGTGGGGCAGGTAGCTAGAAACTACCGGCTACCCGATTTAACTGCATGCCACAAAATATTTAAATATTATTTGTATCGTTTACGGTTTCTTCAAGCATCTCTGAAAATTCTTTGGGCTTGGCCCGATAAATCACATGATCACCATTAAATGTACGAATTGTCCATTTCCGCTCTACTGCTCGATGCCAAGAAGGATCTTTAGCTCTATCGGCTTTCGACACCCCCTCAGGAATAAAAGCTACATAAGTGACATTGAGTTTTTTTGCCAGAGGATTCTTATACGATACAGGTTCCGTAAGTGTTTTTAATGGCTGCGTAACATCTCGTGGAAATTCGGAATTAACATCAATCCATGAGAAGTGAACTTGACCATTTACCACTTTATGTTCCGCAGGTATTGGCTGCCCCTCCATCATTGACATGCCATCCTCAGGTACTTTCGCGTCTAAAAATGTAACATGATGAATTCGCTCTGGAATACGATCGATAACTCCGGTGATTACCATTCCACCATAACTATGACCTACAAGTACCACATTTTTCAATTTTTCAAAAACAATCAGGTTAACGATATCGTTGATATGTGTGGTTAAGTTAATATCAGGAGAGGAAAGATGATGCCTCTCACCTAACCCCGTCAGTGTTGGCCTGTAGACGGTATGACCTTTAGCGCTAAGGTGTTTACCAACCTCTTTCCAGTCCCATCCACCGCCTGTAGCACCATGTACCAAAACAAAGGTGTGATAATCTTTTTTTGTATCAACTTCTTCAGCAACAGTTTCAAATGTCGTAAATATTAAGAATATTACTAATGAGAATATAGTTTTCAATGAAATTCCTCTTTTTGTATTCTTGACTTTCCACTTGCAAGTAAAATTGCTAATAAAGCAGTTAATGCCTCAAGCTGCGGAGCGTCCGATAGCCTTGACTTGGTACGCCCGCCCAGCATGGGCGTGAACTAATGGGGTGAAAGCCTCATATATGAAGATCACCACTTAATGGACTTCATTAAATGCTAACTACTAGCGAATGGCAACTGCAACACCGTGAGGTTTTGTGGGGAGGAGGCTGCCAGCAAAACTACGAGCTGACGTACGTCAACATCATATAAGGCTAAGCTTGATGGCGAGGTGGCCAAGGACACCGAAGCCATGTGATCTAACGTGTAGAGTAAATGATGCAGTTATATAGTGGAATTTCCCGTTCTTATCTGGGGAGATCTGTTTAGCTTGCTGCTATGAAGTTGTTAGTGTGGTCGCTGACTGATAAATAGGTCCAACCCGCTAGCCACCATCGAGGGTATAGACAAAAAGCAGTGAAACACAGCAGCTCCTCAATCAGCATTGACCACGATGATTAAATAGAAGTTAGTTGACGGCATAGTAGCTAAGTGCCAAGATTAATACCTTGGACAGAGTTAAGGCCTGAACCCAAACTCTACGAGTTGAAAGAGTGGGCTAGACTTTCCAGTCGGATAAAGTTGAGGTAGGGAGCTGCCATTATACTTAGCTCAAATGAAGAGCTGCTCGACACTATCGTTGGGTATGCGGATAGGGGCCGCCCATTGCAGGCCACACACGATGGGTGGTGTGGGGCCGGTAGCTGGAAACTACCGGCTACCAGATTTAAGTATTTTCATAACCGGCTAAAAAAACTGAAATAATTTTTTTGTTTTTAATGCATATAGATTTTAATTCATCTTCTGAATAAGAAGAGTATTTATTCTCTAATTCTTCAATTTTGTCGATAGTACCTTTGTCCATCTCTTCATATGACATTCCCTGAAAGCCATCTTTGATCACTTCGTAGCCATTTCGGATATCATCCTTTGCGGCATCTATCCACTGATCATAAAGCTTCTTCAAGTCTTCACCGCCTTCAATATTCATGCAATGAGCAACAGGAACAGTCATCGTGCGACTAACTAGAAACTGTTTGATTAAAGCCATCTGGTTTATCAAGCCTAGAGTTTCGATTTTTTCAGGATCTCCAGAGTTTTGCAATTTATTTGCTAACTCTTTAGCGACGCTTCTTCCAACCTTAAGAGCGGCTAACTCCTTTTCCGATAACACATACTCCCCTTTTTCTGATGCAACTGAAACGCTCGAAATGATCAGTAACAATAAGACTTTTATAACTTTCATAGTTTCTCCTAGTGAACTTAACGCTGAGCTAACCGGCAGCCAGTGCGGAGAACGCTTTTGGATGTCTGGCGGAGGCCACTTGCGGCCGGATTGTAATTGATCGTTTTGTTATATGCTTTCATAGCGCTTTAGAGCCTTACACTCACTGGAGGCAGAAGGCCACAGAATGACTTTATATAAATCATCTGCATCTTCCCACTCCTCGGTTATTGAATTGAGGCCCTTCGCGAGTGAAATGGCTGAATACTTACCAGGGGCCACATCGATTTTGGCTGCATCAGGTAGGTAGTCGGTGCAGCCAAAAACAGCGCACTGACCCGATGTTACCGTGAAATAACCTATAGAAGCATGATCCCATTCTCCAAGGCTAATTTCATGCACGCTATCGTGAATCTCAATCTCTAAAGGAACATCAATGTTTCTGAATGTGCCGATAGCAAGAGTGTTTGGCAAGATGCCAAGCTTTATATTTAAAGCTTCGTCTGTCCAGATATCTGAAGTGTTGTTATCGGCTTCAACATCCATTAAATATATCTGAAAGTAGTCAGCGAAAATTTCAAATTTATATTTCTTCATCGGTGCTTAAGGTAAGACGCCCCGTGGAGGCTGAAGGGCCGGAGTCTAACTGTCTGTGATTGTTATATTTCGGTGCTACTTTCAAGGTACTTAGCCATAGTAATTACGATATTTTCAGCACGCTTATTCTTCGCAACAATAGTGAACCCAGACCATACATCCCACTCAATACCTATCCGTTTCAACCCTCGTATATAGCTTTGAAAGGCTTCATCCAGTCCGTAGGTTGTAACTCCGAACGGATATAACCCAAACTCCTTAACCAGTGCTCTTTTGGTCTCTTTGTATTTTTCGAGAGGAAAATTATTTATCTCGTAGCAAAGACGTCCAGAAAAGTCTCTACATAAGACCCCAACTTTCATCCTCTCTTCAATCTCTGTCTGATCGACTTTAATCATGTTAAAGAAGTATAACACTTTTAGCACCTGTGCCGTAGGCGTCGGGTGCCTAAATATGGTACGCCCAGCATGGGTGTGAACTAATGGGGTGGAAGTCTCCTGTAGGAGGATCACCGTTTAATGGGGTCCATTAAATGCTAACTACTAACGAAGGGCAACTGCAACACCTTGAGGTCTTGTGGGAAGGAAGCCACTCGCAAAACTACAAGCTGACGAACAGAAATATCCTATAAGGCTTTGCCTGGAGGCAAGATGGCCAAGGAATCCAAGCCATGTGATCTAGCGGGTAGATCAATGATGCAGTTGAGTAGTGAAAGTTTACGTTCTTATCTGGAGAGATCTGTTTAGCCTGCTGTTGTGAAGCTGTCAGCGTGGCCGCCGATTCATAAATAGGCCTAACCCGCTAGCCACCATCGTGGGGACAGACAAAAGCAGTAGAACACAGCAGCTTCTCGATCAGCAATGACCACGGTGATTAAATAGAACTCAGCTGGTGGCATAGTAGCCAAGTGCCAAGATTAATACCTTGGACAGAGTGAAGGCCTGAACCTAAACTCCACGAGTTAAAAGATAGAGCTAGCCTATCGATATGTTTCCTGTCGAATAAATTTGAGGTTGCGCACTGTTATGGCGCTCAACTTAGATGAGCAGCTGCTTACCCAATCGTTGGGTAGGGATTCAGCAGATAGGAAACCGGCCATTGCGGACCGGCACGATGGGTAGCGTGGGGGCTGGTAGCTAGAAACTACCGGCTACCCGATTTATGCGCCTGTCCCTGCCTTGTCACAGCGACGTCTATGTGGTTGCCAAATAGTGCTTATTTACGATTAGCCCACGGAGAGTTATTTTCAAAAGTTGAGATATACAGATCTTCGACTTCATCGCGCGCCCACTGGGTTTTGCGTAAAAACTTGAGCGAAGACTTAATTGATGGGTCGCTCTTAAAGCAATTGATATTGATCCTATCTGCCAAACCATCCCAGCCATAATGTTCCTGCAAACGTGTAACAACTTTCTCAAGAGTAATACCGTGTAGCGGATTATTTGGTTGATCTTTACTCATTTTTCAATTAATACTCTATATTTAATGACGCATAATGTCGTGAACATGGGCTGATGAAGTTGGCACGTAATCGCAAATAAAATTAGGTGACAGGCTTGCCAGTCCTTTCTCTAAATTTTTTGTGTGTTTAAAGCCCTTTGATGATTATAATTGATATACCAATAAACATGGCTATAAGTAATATAGAGATACATTGTTTGAATCTTTGATTACTTCGTTTTGTTAACCTTTGAGTAAAGGTGGTATCTGTTTCGATAGCATCTTTTAATAGAATATTTGAGCTAGATTGCAATAGTTCACCTATCTTTTCAGCTTCCTCTGGGTTCATTTCAGCCTTCGATGATATTTCAGATATCCTCTGGTGAATCGATGACAGCTCATTGTATTCAGCCTTGTTGATTTTACCTGACTGAAAAAACTCTTCCTGCTTTTCTCTCAGTGTAGTTACATCCACGATTCTTCCTTACGTATAACACCTTGCACAGGCGCCGCTGGAATGGAGCCGCTTTATGCTAGCGTAGCGTACAGCACAAAGCGAACGGAGTATAGGTGGTGGGATTCAGCAACTTGTTAGGAGCTTACTGGGACCAGTAACCCAATATATGGTATTTGCCAGATTCTTCAGGTTTTACACGAATGCCGAGAGCTCTAAAGCCAGGGTAGGTAATGAGAGCATGATTGCTAGCGCTACCATCACCTATTGGTTGTTTGGCATCACCTTCGAGAATGTTGAGGGTGCATAACGAGCTAATGCTTCGCGGTTTGTTGAATTCTGACTGTGTGCTGTTTCCTACGTGAACAAAGCTATCTGTACCCCCTGACTCTAATAGAGATCTGACGGCCGTTGAAAGTGCCTGATATGATAAGGCGCTAGAAGATCGAGCAGTCAAAATTAATGCTGCAATTATTTTCATAACTTTTAATGCCTTATACACAGGCGAGTGAAACGACGTGTAGCGAGTCCAGTCTGTATCCTTTATGGGCGATTGTGCCACACTTTGTAAGTGCTATTTAACAGCATTGATCTGAACTACCGTGACATTTGCAATGCGACCACCACGCCACCAAGTCCCTTTTGTGCCAATCTTAAGCCTCTTATGGTGATACTCACGGCGCTCTTCACTTAATATCCACATATTGGCAAAGCCTTCATTAGGAATATTACCTGGAGTAGTATCTCTTATGACTCTGCCATCTTCATCAAGAATCTCTGGCCAGATCATGTGTATACCTTCAACTTGCGGATCATCCCCGTCATAAAGAAAATCCACTCTCATTCCTTGTCCCGGCTTGGCATTTTTATTCTCTTCAGATAAGTCTATCTTGTACTTGACTACAAAATCCGGATTTCTTCCAGATCTTTCTTCATAAGGTATATGTACTTTCATATACGGTGCTAACACGAAGTTGTGGGGCGCCGTAGAAGCCTCCCCCCTTAAAGTAGACGCCACCTTATATTCATCTTATGCGGCCATTCTTTCATATTCATCTGGGCTTTTGAACCCAAGTGAACCATGTCTTCTTTTAAAGTTATAGTACCTATCAAGATACCAAGCTAAGTTAGCTCTTAGTTCCTCAACGGATTCAAAATTAAATCCTTTGAAACTCTCAGTTTTCAGTGTTTGAAAAAATGATTCTACATACACATTATCATTCATAAATCCTGGACGGTTCATGCTCGGCTCAATACCCAGTTCTTTGAGTCGACTTTGGTATGCATAAGCACCGTACTCAGAACCTCGGTCACTGTGAAATATTAGATCTGATTCTATATTTCTGCGACGAACAGCTTTATTTAGCGCTGACAGTGTTAGCTCAACAGTTCGAGTATCCGACAACTCCCAACCCAACACTTTCCGGGAGTAAAGATCAATAATCACAGCTAAATATTGCCATTGTCCATTGATCTTCAGATAGGTTACATCACCAGCCCATTGAGAGTCTGGTTTACTCGGCATACCATGCTCTCTTTGTAGGTTTTCAACCTTAATATAAGGATTTCCAGGCAAAGGGCGTCGACGATAGATCCTTCCAGCTTTCCCCACGATTCCAGCCTCTCTCATAAGGCGTTCAACGCGTTTGTGATTTATTCGTTCACCATTAGCTTTCAGCTCTGCGCTAATTCTTGGACTTCCATAATTACCATCATGCTGTGTATAGATAGCTTCGATACACCCTAGAATTCGCCTATTCTCTATGTCACGAGTGCTCTCATCTCGATTGAGCCACTTATAAAACCCTTGGGGTGAAACATTCAAGTATCTACATAAGTACCTGACACCAAAGTCTGATCGATTAAGAGCTATGAACGAGAATCTTTCAGTTTTGGATCTTTCAGGTACATTTCCCACTTTTTTAGGAAATCATTCTCCTTTTGCAATTTCTCGATCTGCTTTTTTAGACGTCTTATCTCTTTATCATCGGTTTGAGACCGATTTTTCGTTGTTTTTGTCATACTTATTCTACGACTGGGCTTCTCGACCAGCTTGCCTTCTCTACTTTCCTGTCGCCATCTATACACCATTACTGGATGCAAACCAATAATGTTGGCGATAGTAGTCGTATCTACTTTCAGTTGATTAGTGAGAGCTACCACTCTAACTTTGAATTCTGTTGAATATTCAACAACTCGCTCTTCACTCAGTACTTTCGGCATTTTTTCCTACCCTATTCAAAAGGTAGGCGTCTACTCAATGGGGGAAGGTTTCGTAGGCGTCCCTGGCAGTTTGCTGCCGAACGCCGACGTCTTGTTATGCCCACTGGTTTTATTGCATGAATGTGATTCGCACAGCGTTCACTGTTAAGGCTAATAATGGAATGTTTGATAGAGCAAATATTAAAAACCTGATTTCAATTTTGTTAAAAGTTACTTGCACAATACTATGAATTACTCGAATACCGACATATGTCCATGCCAGAATAAAATTTATGCCATCTCCTGCGCCAAGGACTGCAAGTGATATTGCCAAAGCATAGAAAATAGTTGGTTGCTCCATGAGATGATTATAATTATCAGCTTTCCAACGAACATGGGGAGGTAGGGTTGACATTTGCTCTCCGCGAGGAGCATTCGGATCAAGCTTTAATTTAGCTTTCTTCACGGCAGGCAATCGTGTTGCGTACATCCACAGCCACATAACCATAGACCAAGCTATCAAGGCAATTACAGGCTGAATTATTTGGGCACTTTCAATCATTCGTTGATTCCTTTTTATTATTTACTGATGTTAGAGAGCTGAACAGAGCATAATGACCACAACAGGAGCAGCTGGAGCGTTGGTCGTCCCGTGTAAGGCTGCAGGCCCAACGCCAAGCTAAGCAGCGCCTTTTACGACCTCTTTGCTTGAGCACCTGGCTAGCCTTCTAAGATGGAAATTAGCACCATAGTAGAAAAGAGGTGGCGCTAGCAAACCAGATAGTAAAATATACCAAAACGGTACTTCACGAGCAGGAAAGAGAGCTAATACTAATATTATTAAAGAGACGATAATCGGATTAAGCAATTTGCCTTTTCGGGATATTTTGGAAATTATAAAGCCTGACCAGAGATAGCTAAAGGCACATGTCAAAACCAAAATAACAAGCTCTTCGGTAGTGTATGGAGTATTGTACGGTTGAGAGCCAAACAGCATAATTTTAATAAATGTTGAGATTACGGCGATAACGAAAACACCGAGTAGCCCAAGAAATCCACCGACGAAAATTCCTTTTAAATCTATATTTTTCATAAAACTCCTATAGGAGGCTAGCAACCATATAAAAGGCAGAGCGTCAACGACATCAGGCGCAACGTGGTGAAGCGACTTTTAATGTGCTTTGTATGTGTTTTACTCATTAATTACACAAAACCCATTACCAAAAGGGTCTGAGCAATATGCAATAGTACCCCAGTCACCTCTTTCTCCGCCCTCATGCTTTCCGCCTAGTTTAACAATTCGCTTAACTATTTCGTCTACGTTTTCAGTTAGAAAGTCAATATGAACGGGGGTCCAGTGACGAGAATAATTTCGCTCAACTGTCTCGGTGGGGGCTGCTGCTGATCCAGCCTCTTTCTCTTGTAGATAAATATCACAGTTCTCTACTGAAATTACTGACATTCCACCTTGATCCCTTAGTTTTTTGCAGCCAAGAGCTTTAATATAAAAATCCTCAGCTTGTTTAATATTAGAAACATCAATGCTTACAGAGAGCTTTATCAAAATATATCCTCTTTTCTTAATTTATGATACAAAACTGCCGCAATGGGGTAACAACATCGAGCTGTTATGATTTTTCAATCCGAAGGTACTCACCAAAAAATGGTCCACTTCTACTTATTTGTCTGAAAATATCGTTTTCCACCACACCCGACAAAGAATTAAGTAATTCTTCTATTGGGCCACCTGTATTATAGGGAGGTAACTCTCTTTCTTTTGCGCAAGATATAGCCAAGTAACATGTTTTTTCACTTATCGATTTTATATCTGTTGGATCAATTTTTTCATATACTCTTCTTTCATTTACCTTCCAGAGAGTAAAGCCTTTAAGGTAAGGTAAGATCTTTACAACAATTTCATCCCACATATTTCAACTTCCTTGGTCATGACCCCGCGATAACGGGCTGGCCCAAGTGCAGTTTGCGGAGGTCTGGCCGCTTGCGCAGCAAGTGGCATAGTTAATTGCCTTGTTATGAACTTTGAAGACTCCCCAACTTTTGATTAACCAGCCAGCCACAAATGCATGATGGAATAATTAACATAAACAACAAAAACAAACCAGCTTTAGGATCAGATGGAAAACCCTTTATAACCAATGCAACTAGCAGCAAAGCAACACCGCTTAGCATACCAGATGTGTAACCCGGTAGGTTACGACGCTTGATTAATAGCGTAAACGCCAAATTAAATGCCCAAGCGACTAAAGCGGGCAACAAGCCCATGACATAACCAAGCCCTAATATTTTCAATGGAGAGGCTCCACCTTGGATGGAAAATAGTATAGTGCCGATAAACGGCCCCACAACTACAAACACTAAGAGTGAATATAAGATAGATCCTATAATCGTAATTTCCTCAGAGCTAGCTCATAACGACCCACACAGGGACAGGCAAAATAAGCGTAGCGTTTTGACTGTCCCAGCGACCAACGGGAGCGATTGTTGCGGGTTTTTAGATATCACTGCTTTAAAGGATTTGGTCCTGCTGCCATGCACTGCCTTGATCCTTTTATTGTGTATTGCTGATTCAAAAAGATACAGTGCTCGCCATCCATCGCCACGCTATACTTGCCATCTTTCTCACGATAAAGCACCATAATTGAAACGATGTAGCCACCATCTGTTGCATAAGCATGAAACTCATAATCAATGAGTTGGTTTGTGCTGGCTACATTCTTTACATAATATTCCTGAGCGATATCGAAGGCCAGGATTACTTTATCTGACGGTGTATAGTCTTTATGTGGATACCATTTAGAGGGCGCAAATTCCGTGGCCATTGCTAGTGATGAAAATAAAACTATATAAAGTGCGATTACTCTCATTAGATGCCTAACGACCGTATTAGGGGCGGACAAACCAGCGGTTTGTCCACCCCTTGCCTATGTTTGTTAAACGATTTCTTCATACTCAATCACCGGTCCCTTTCCTTTGTAGTTCTTGGAGTGATAGGCGAATACAACTACAAATATTAGAGCGATAAACACGCAAATAGACTCTTTGGAAAGCTGCCAATAAGAACTGGCAGCGCCAAAGCATGTACCTAAAAGAATGAAGAACGAAAGCCTAACAATAAAAGGCAGGCCTTTCCTCGATGGTTCAGCCTTGGGAAAAACTAGCTTTTGCCTCTTATACTCCTTGCCGTTTTTACTTAGTGTGCATACAAACGGACCTTTCAATAAGCTTACTACGTTGAGATTTGTCGAATATTCATTTTCCCCAATAGAAAAGTTATTGGTTGAATCAGTTGATAGGTTTCTTTGAGAAGATACTAACTCGCCATTTACAAATACTTTCTCAAGTCCAGAAAGAGCACTGAACCAAGCCTCAACTACGGCTCCGTCTTCTTCGAAGGTAAACGTATAACCCTTCGTGAAGCTAAATGCCTTTTTCTTACTCATATCTACAATTACCGTTTAACGCCTGGCGCAACGGCGAAGCACGAAGTGCTGAGTCCGGCACGCAAAGCGTGCGTATTGCCGCCACTTGGTACGCCCAGCATGGGCGTGAACTAATGGGGTGAAAGTCCCCTGTAGGAAGATCACCGTTTAATGGACTTCATTAAATGCTAACTACTAGCGAATGGCAACTGCAATACCGCGAGGTCTTGTGGGGAGGAAGCCGTTAGCAAAGCTACGAGCTGACGGACAGAAACATCATATAAGGCTTAGCCTGGAGGCGAGGTGGCCAAGGACACCGAAGCCATGTGATCTAACGGGTAGAGTAAATGATGCAGTTGTGTAGTGAAAGTTCACGTTCTTATCTGGGGAGATCTGTTTAACCTGCTACTGTGAAGCTGTCAGCGTGGCCGCTGACTCATAAATAGGCCCAGCCCGCTAGCCACCATCGCGGGGATAGAAAAATGGTGGAACACAGAGCGCTCCGCTCAGTAATGAGTAGGGTGATTAAACAGAAGTCAGCAGACGGCATAGTAGCCAAATGCCAAGATTAATACCTTGGACAGGGTGAAGGCCTGAACCTAAATCCACGAGTTGAAAGACAGGGCTAGCCTACAGATATGTTTCCAGTCGGTTAAAGTTGATGTAGCGCACTGCCATGACACTCAACTCAAATGAAGATCTGCTCGACACTATCGTTGGTTAGAGATTCATTACGGATAGGAACCGCCCATTGCGGACCCGCATGATGGGTGGTGTAGGGGCCGGTAGCTAAAAAATACCGGCTACCCGATTTATAACAGTATATATCGCTAACTCCATAATATTTTTCTATATTTTATACTTATCAACTGTTATCTCTATATAACCATAAGTTGTTTTGTAGTGGGGCTTTATAGCAGGATCGTTAAAGTAATCACGCATACAGTTTGCAAGACTTTTGCAACAACGAGAACTTACTACGCCACCGTTTGGGTCGAAAAATCGGAGAGAGCCACATTTTGAGCCTATTGCGGCCATGGTATGGTGGGGAGTATGAAGTAAAAAGTAACGAGTACCTATTGCAGCACTAAACCAACTTGTTAATGCTTCCATATCTTTCCCTTTCCAATCATCGCCTTCTTTCGGGGCTCTGAATGTATTGTTAACTACTTTATCTGTTGACTGATGTAGACCAGTGGGTTCCTGCCAAAAACGGAGGTTTTTTTGATTTTGCCAATAGGAATGAGACTCCTCATAGATGTCGGTCTGTTGACTAGTTATACCCTCAAAAAAAGTGTCTCGTGTGCCATCCTTTGCAGCCTTAAGCCAACACACAGCTAAACCAAAGCAAATTCCACGATCCAGACGCTCCAGACCTAAGGCTGTCCTTTGATTGTAAGGTCTATGATCACAATTATTTTCTATTGCGTGGTCAGCCATTATTTCGGGTGTAGTTCGTATTATTTCGGGTGTAGTTGGCATTGACTCTTCCTTAATTTGATTGATTTACAATCATATTGTAAAAATTATATAGCAAACATACTTTGTAGAAATAAAGGAATTTAGCCTCCTTGGGTTTATAACGTAGAAAAATCGTGGACACCCACTAAATTAAATGTATAAGCCGCCAAACCCGCCGATGCTTTCCTCTTGGATCACTGTAAAGGGCCAACTCACCCTTTTAGGTTTGCCGCCCCTCCGGCGCAGATCCATCCATGCACTGCTAACGCATACGACCCCTACGATAGGTCAACGCTGGCTGGGTTACGGTTGTGTAATATTCGTACACCCAGGATAAGACGCACTAGCAGGTGCTATAAGCGCCCCCATGCAACTGGGCTTTTTAGCCCTCAGCGGCGTAAAGTACGGAGAATTATGGACACCTTTTGCATTATCGAGGAGATCGTGAAACTTCATCGTGAGTCTGTTTTGCAGACATTCGGTTACTGATTCCATTGATGATGTCTCAAACCTAGGACTCCTCGGAATCCATAAAGAGCCATTAAGTTTACGTAAAAAAATCTCACATCAAGCTTTAAGCTAAAAAAATAGCCTTAAAAAATATGTTGTTCAATTCAAAATTTTATAACTACAATTTCATGAAAACATTAATTACCAATTGCTGACCATTGCTGATTGCAGGACACCCATCAAACAAAAAGAATATACCGCCAATCCTATTGACAAAATATCGAAACACCACAAAATACTGGATATTCATCCAGGCAAATTCGTGTCCAGCTGATGACTCTACCTCGAAGCTGCCAGATATCTCTCGATGCAACCCCTTACTATCACTGCGTATCCCGTTGTGTGCGGCGGGCATTCCTCTGTGGACGGGATACTGACTCCGGGATAGATTACGAACATCGCCGTGAATGGATTGAAGATCGTATGCGGCAATTAGCCGAGGTCTTTGCACTGGATATTGCCGCCTATGCAGTCATGAGTAATCACTATCATGTAGTGCTCTACATCGACAAAACATCTGCTAATCACTGGTCCCTTACAGAGATAATTACCCGCTGGGAGAAGCTGTTCCGGGTTCCCTGCCTGGCTCTGCGCTATCTCAAAGGCGATAGCCTCGATCGCTGTGAGCTGGAAAAACTAACAGAAGTCACTGCTGTATGGCGGGAACGCTTAACAGATATCAGTTGGTTTATGCGCTGTTTGAACGAGTCTATCGCCCGGCAGGCCAATGCTGAGGACGGGTGTACTGGCCGTTTTTGGGAGGGGCGATTTAAGTCCCAGGCCTTGCTGGATGAAAAAGCTCTCGCCGCTTGCATGGCCTACGTAGACCTAAACCCGATCCGCGCCAATATCACCAAGACGCCAGAGACCTCTGATTACACCTCTATTAAACTGCGTATTCGCGCTGCAATCTCCGGCGAGCAACCTCAAGATTTACTGCCGTTTGTGGGAGATGAGCGCTTAAATATGCCAAAAGGTTTGCCCTTTCAGCTAAGCCACTATTTGGAGTTGGTGGATTGGAGTGGTCGGCATCTAGATCCCAAAAAGCGCGGCACTATCGCTGAGAATACCCCTCCTATACTTGAACATCTGGGTATTTCGCCTGAGCACTGGCTTTACCTCAACCGAAATTTTGGAAGCCGATTTAAAGGTTTGGTAGGGTCGGTTGAAGCAGTACGGAAAGCGTGTGACTTATTGAATAAACGCTGGGCCCATGGTGTGCATGATTGCCAAAATTTTCTCTCTTACCCTTCATCTCAACTCAATTGAATCATTTTTAATCCCACCGATTGATACCCGTTCGCTCTGTGTACTGAAAGGCCTGCACGCCCAAAATAGAAAAAATACTCCGCACATTTGTGCCTCGATGCTCCTCTGGTGAGCATGGCTTTTTATTTTGCCGATTTCTTCCTCTCCCATATGATTCATGGATATCTTATTTTTGCTTTTAAGCATTTGGTGGCTTTTGGGATATGAAAAGTAGTTTTGACACCAGCAACCCCATGAACATATAACCCAACATAGCCTCTACCATAACCCATAATTTTAACTCGGATATAGGCTTGAAGTCACCATAGCCGAGAGTAGTCCAGGTGACGACACTAAAATAGTATGCGTCAAGCCATTCTGGATTGATGGTTTCACCTGTTGAGCTATCAATGATTCCAAACGCCTTATAGATCAGCGCAAAATACGAAATGATCACCGGAATGAGCAGTAGAAAATATCCAAATTTCGTACGACTCCCCAAAGAGCGAAAAAATGTGAAACTGTAATAAAATGCTACGCTTACTAAAATGAGCAATGAAACCCAGAGGGAAATAAATTGCAGTTGTTTTGCCAGAAGTAGAAGTACGTATGTAAAAGCCAGTCCCAATATCAATATTATTTCATCCTTAGCACTGCTGTTCATTTTTCATCCTTGCTTAACATTTATACCGTGATCATTCTGACTACTATTATCCTGATTGCTACCCAGGAATCAATCTTAGGTCTTGCCTAAAAAATGTTATTCAAATCAAAAACTTTCTTGCTTTTATGTCAATCGTACCAAATATAAAAATGATCACATTAATTAACATCCCAAATATAGACTTACTTTGTGATCAATTATATTTCAATAAATTTTTGCCCAATAAAGCCATTCTGAAAAAATAACAGCCAAACTGATCAAAAATATTTCTGTACACCTTTTTATTGTTCGCTGAGACAAGAACAGATCTAGACACCCGCCAGACAAAAAGCATAAGCTGCCAACCCTATTGGTTATGATTTATGGGGGTATTATTCATGGGTTTCCTATTTTTTTGTTTTATATTTTTTGTAGGTGGTAATTTACCGGCATGAACTAAAGTTACTTATTATTTCCAAGTCAGATTTTTCCTTACTTCTTTCTAATGAATAGTTAAAGCTTACTTTAGGATCGCCGGATAATTTCGAATATAAAACTGGTCTCAATATCCTGGTCTTGTTATCATTATATTGAGATCTATGACCCTCATTCGGGTTTCTCTTTGCTGAAAAGCAATATATTTTTCTCGGGTCTTGACTGTCACTCTTTGATAAAGAGTCGACCATGACAACATCTGTTTCTTGAGTTCTATGCAAGCCAGCGGACAACGGGATAAATTTAGAGAAATACTCATAAAATTGACTAAAAATATCGCCTAGGTTTTCTGACCATTCTATACCAAAATATGCTCTAAGTTCTTGAGGAGTTATCAAAAGCTTAGTTGTGTTAGCTGGCGCAACCAAGTTGTCTGAAATATTGCTCTTTTTTAGGAACTCAAGCTCTAAAAGTGCATACTTGGGTCTTTTGGAATCATTAGCGTCGTACAGTTTTATCAAGACGATATAGTCTATCGATTTAAATGTGAATGGAAACGCATCGATCACCCAGCCATTGTTTTCCATGTCATCTTTAAGTGCTCTAAGATTTTCTAATACGTTCATATCGTTATCACTTAATATCCATAATAGTGTAGGTATTACAATTTAAATCCCCTTAATTGTATAGCGTTCAAGTTGAGAAGGCACTCACATTTCCAGAATCAGAAAAGTCTTTATTTGTTCAAGTGTGATTTCAGCCGAAAATATAACGCTCCCAGAAAGGACAGCTGAAGCGGAGCGTAGGTTGTCCAGCCCAGCCACCGGCTGGGCGATCTTGCCTGGCCTGGTTATATATAGCTGGCGCGCACTGAATAACCTACTTGCTCTTTGCCAGCTGCCTTCGGCTGGCCGCTGCCCGATAAAATTACAGGGAAAAATACCAGACTTTACCCACTAATTAATTATCTGATAGGTACTCCACAATGGGACCGCGGGCATTCAGAGCTTATGGGCTTAAAACGAAGGCACTTGAGAGTATGATTCGTGGGTATCCTTTTTGTGTTTTTATCCTAATTAACGAATTTGTTATGTTACTTTGATATTTCATTTACGACGTCAGCAATATCAGAAAATTCGTCAACCCAGATAATATCTACGCCAAATGATTTTGCGTCATTGTTTTCGAATGTATGCACAGTTCTAACAAGACCTTTAGCTATCGTCTCAAGTTTTTCATTCGCACCTTCTTTATCAAAGAATCCATCTTTTGCGAGAAGCTCCGTCAGAATTTCAATCACCTTCTCTACTTTGTATTTTCGTTTAATTATATAATGCTGGGTCTTGTCGTGACCTCTTTGAGATTTAGCAATATCTAGCAGTCTTCTTAAATTTGGGTCAGAAAAGGAGTGGCCAATGAATAAGCAGTTTGAATCTTTAAATTTGTTAATTTGAACTAGATTGCTCCAGTGGTATAAATCTACATATTGCTTATGGTAGCTATCATCTGACAATATGACCGCATGTTTGTCTGTTACATTACCAGTTCTCGGAAGATACCCGTGTACATGATAAATAGGTAGTTCATCCTTTCTTGGATTCATGCCAAGAGTATAGATACTTTTGAACTTGATACCTAAGTCAAGCTCCTTTAGTTTTTGCTCTAGGATATCATCGTAATTGTAGGTTATTACTGATTCTAGACTTGGGTTCTTTCCTGGGGATACGCAAAGTTGGACAACAGCTTTATATATAGGGCTGTCAACATCGGTAATATTTTCATAAAGTGCTTTTCTTACTTCAGTTTCAAAGGGGTACTTTCTGGTGCCTTTTTGCTTTTCTTGTTCAAAATGTAGTTTTAGGTACCTGGCTGCAATAAGGCTGCTTGGGCCAAAAACAGAATTAAACATTCCAGCCATTAATTGGCTTTCTAAGTCATCCTCTTCGAGAGTTTTGGCTAAGAGCCTTTTTAATAGCTCATCCCATGAAGGCAAACCAAAATCCATTGATATGCCAGCACCTAATATCAATGTTAGAGTCTCATTTTCATAATGCCCTTTTAACTCTCGAATACTTTTACGTCTTTCTGCATCCCGGTCCGTGAGAATTTTTTCAACAAAATCAGTAGTTTTGTCCTCTTTGCCTATGAATACATCTTCAAAGACAGATGCAAAAATATCGCTAAAATCATCTGCAGATTTATCCTCGCTAAGGTTCTTCCATATTCTTTTCGTATACTCGGATTGAGGGTGCTTATCAGATTCGGTAAAGAGGGTTTTGCCGACCTTTGTCTTGATATGATAATCAACATCTTTATTAATTTTATCTTTATCGCCCATGCTTTAAATATATTCTTTTAGTTTTGGTAGGTATGACGCATCAATAGCCGGCAGCAGCTCTGCTGCGATCGGCGCCGAAGGCGCGAAGTTGATTGGCTTGTGAAGCTTATTCCAGCCCATAATTCTCGGATTCTTTCTATAAAGATTGAATTGCTGGCTCCAAGAGATGATCTGGAATTTTTGGATTTAGCCCTAATTGCTGCCATTTTATAAAAGTGGCTATGACAAATTTTTGTAGCCACGCTGTTGATTCCAGATCAAAGACCTTACCGGAATATGTATCATAATGCTGGTTGCCGTCAGCCAATATATGAACGAACGGAGATGAATCTTTGTATTTTTTGTAATCACTCAAATTGACGCCTGATGCTAATAAAGCAGAGAAGTGTTCAGACTCATCCACTCTCTTTAGTGTCTTTTGGAAAGCATCTTGAAGATCGCGACTAACACCTGAATGCCCTAAGCTAGATGTAATAAAAAACTCCGAGCTGGAATCTGGAATGAAACTAGAAACAGATAAAGAGGCATACTCAAAGGCGCCTGCCGCAAGGCAGGAAGCTGAATCGTAGTGTCCTTCTTCCAAATCTTTCTGTGCCTTTTCAAGGTACTTCCTTAAGCCGTCGTCATCAATAAACGATATACGGCTCACTTGGTCAAAGTCTATTTCGAAATAGCTATTAAATACTCGCTTTAAAAAACGGTAAGAAAATAGACGCCAATCAACCATGCTACTCTCATCTGGCTCAATAACGTGATGCTGAACCATATTCCTCATTAGGTTGAGGTTCCGTATTTCTTGTCGGTAAGGAAGCTTTAATCCTCTGTCTTTAAACTTTTGAAATTGATCTACTTCATTGAGCATTGATTCAAAATCGATATTTAGTGTTTTTTCATTTCGAATTTCATATTTTAGTAATATTGATTTGACCGCTATTTCGATTGAGATGTGAAAGTTGTGAACCGCCATCATCTTATTTGGTGGATCATTTTTTCTAGAGCTTTCGATTCCATTTAGATGGAATTCTTTGGCTAAAAGAACTCTTTTTTGTATTACATCTTCCATTAAGGTATTTCTCGAATTAGTAGCTTAAAGCCCCAACCATTGGCAAGCCCGCGTAGCGGGGTTGCCAATGCATTGACTTGTTAAGTGCTTACCACTTTCCTTAGCTTAGATAAACAATAATCGCTATTTTCGCGCTGAAGACTATCATGGGAGTACTTCGCGATGTTAGCAGCAAATAAAGTAGCTTCTTCCTCAATAAATGAAATGAGAGATTTAACTGACTCGTTAATTTTGGGGTATTTTGCGCAAGCATTTTTCAATTTGCTTACAGTTGAATCGACATTTGGTTGCTTTAAGGCGAGGAATATATCATAGGAGTCTCGTGGTCTTTTAGGGACTTGTGCGCTCTTACATTTAGAGAAAATTAGTCCCGCCTCATCAATCAGAGGCACATCAACCCTTTTTATCTGACCATTGCTGGCTGGATGCTCAATGCTAAGTGAGTTGTAGAAACCATCAAATAGAAATTTTGAGGAGGGTAATGCAATAGATCTCTGAATCTTTGGCGTTTCTGAAATGTCATCCTCGTTAAGGCCTAAATCAAAATGGTCCACCATCAATTCGGGATGATCTCTTGTTTCTTGTGGGTGCAATAGGTCAATGTGGTAAACCACACTTCCCCCGTTAACATTTAGTATTTTAAACATTTGAAAATCATGCTTGGCTGATATAATAAAGCCATGATTTAACAGTGCTTGAATCGCGCTGCCAATTTTACCTTTGATATCACCATCACTAAAAAGAATATCAACATCTTTTGTGCCTGGGTGTTGATAGTCAGTTTTATTCAGCAAATAGGATGACCAACCTCCTACAATCAAATATTCTAGATCGGTGGTTTCTATCGCACTAATTGTCTCAACCAATAAGCCTCTAGATCCATCAATTATATCTTAATAAGTTTTCATACTCTCGATTTTTCTTAATATTTATATGGTGAGCATTCGGGCCACTATTATCCTGATTGCTATCCTGGAATCAATCTTATGCTTTTGTTAAAAAAATGTTGTTTAAATCAAAAAGGTGCCTGCTTTTATATCAATCGTACCAAGTGTAAAAGCGATCACTTTGACTACTATTCCAAATACGGATTCGCTTTGTAACTTATTGTATTTCAACAAATTTTTTCCAGCCAAAGCCGTTCTGAAAAAATAACAATCAAGCTAATCAAAAATATCTCTGTACACCTTTTTATTACTCGCTGGGGCTAACACATATAGAGCTGCTGTTGAGCAAAGCAACGGCCTGGCTGTTTGCAAAGCTAAAGAATCGCTGGATGTTTTCGTAGTGCCTCTGGCTTACAGAGCGATTCATCCCCGCGTTACGACTTCCTTATAGGCCTAGACATTTCTGCGTAGCTGCGCCTTGACTGTGAACTGTTTTGTAAGCCAGAGGCATCAAGGAGTTGTTCAGAGATTCCTCAGGTGCGACTTCTCAACCGAGGCATTCTTAGAGAGATATTTGAAGAGGGCCCAATTGGCCTCATCCCCTTTGAGTCTCACCTTCCTGACTTGCAAGTCTACAGCCCAAAATGGTCAGTTCCGTTTATGACTAGTTCCGATACCGTCCAATCCATACACTGGTAGTCAGAAACGAGAGAGACTTATGAAGATTGATGCAGCAGTTTGCTCCAGTGCGCGATTGGCCCGAGACCGTCGCTTTGATGGGCGCTTCTATACCGCAGTGAAAACAACCGGCATTTTCTGCCGCCCGATCTGTCCCGCTCGGCCACCGCTGGAGCGCAATGTCACTTATTTTGAGACTGCGGCGGAGGCGGCCAATGCGGGCTTTAGGCCCTGTCTGCGCTGTCGACCCGATTCTGCGCCGGGCAGTCCAGCTTGGGGATTGGTTTCGACTACCGTACAGCGCGCTTTAAAACTGATGCGCAGTGAGCGCGAGCCTCAATCTGTGGAGAGACTGGCAGAGCGTCTCGGAGTCAGCAGCCGCTATTTGCGCCGCCTGTTCTCTGAGCACCTGGGGGTAAGTCCCTTAGCGGTTTGGCAAACCGAGCGGGCACTGTTTGCTTTTCGTTTACTGCGAGATACGGACCTGCCTATTGCTGAAATTGCCTACGAGTCCGGTTTTAACAGCCTGAGACGCTTTAACGGCGTATTCAAACAGATCTACAAACGCACCCCATCCGAGGTGCGCAGGGAGGGACACGCAGCGCGCGCTGAGAAGGCGAGTGCCACACGGGTGCGGTTGTACCTGGATTACCGCCCGCCATTAGATTGGCAGCAACTCCTGGCTTTTTTGGGAGCCCGCGCTTTGGCCGGGGTAGAGCAGGTGGAGGGGGAGGTCTATTCACGCAGTTTCGAGCTAGATGCCTGTCGCGGCGTGATGGAGGTTTCTCATGATCCGGAACGCAATCGCCTGGTAGTGGAGATATTTGGCCAGGAAGGTGGGGCAGGGTTATATCTACTGAACCAGCGCCTGCGCCGGTTGTTTGATCTGGATGCGGATATTGAAGAGATCCAGACGGTATTAAATGAAGATCCACTGCTGGCGGATCAGTTGGCGAAGAATCCGGGCCTGCGCTTGCCCGGTGCCTGGGACCCATTCGAATATGCACTGCGGGCGATTCTCGGTCAGCAGATCAGTGTCGCGGCGGCGACCACTATTGCCGGACGTATCGTGGCCCGCTACGGGGAGTCTTTTGTGGATGATGCTGGCACAGAGCGGTTTTTATTCCCAACGGCGGAACGTCTCGCTGAGGCAGACTTTGCCGATCTGGGCTTAACCCGCGCTCGAATGAAAACCCTACAGGAGTTTGTCGCCGCAACTTTGGATGGCCGTGTGAGTTTTGCCGATCAGTCCCTGGAGGATTGGTGCAGCCAGGCCACGGCACTGCCGGGTATTGGCGACTGGACGGCGCATTATATTGCTATGCGTGGCCTGTCGATGCCGGATGCTTTCCCCGCGTCGGATTTGGGTATTCTGCAAGCCCTGGGCAGTGATGGCGAAAAGGCAAAACCCAAGCAGGCCCTGGAGCGGGCAGAGCAGTGGCGGCCCTGGCGGGCATATGGAGCCATTTTGTTGTGGCAGTCCCTGAAATCTGGAGAGAAAAAATGATTGTCTATGAGAGTTACACCACGGAATTGGGGGATGTTGCCATCGCGGCCTGCGAGCAAGAGGGAGAGGGTCTTTCCCGAGGTATAGTTGCACTCCAGTTTTATGACGATGAACGACCATTGCGTTTGGGGGCCGGTTGGCAGCGGGGCGCCTCGGAGCTGACAGATTTGGCCGCTCAGCAGTTGCGGGAATATATCGCCGGCCAGCGCAAAAGTTTTGATTTGCCTCTGGCGCCAAAGGGTACTGAATTTCAGTGCCGAGTTTGGGATGCGCTGTTGCAAATTCCCTTTGGCGAAACCCGCAGTTACAGCCAGCAAGCCCAGTGGCTGGGCCAGCCCCGCGCTATCCGTGCAGTGGCGCGGGCCAATGGTGCGAACCCGATTGCCATCGTTATTCCCTGCCACCGTGTAATCGGAGCTAATGGCAGCCTTACCGGCTACGCCGGCGGCCTGTCTTTGAAAGCGCGCTTGCTCACTCTTGAGGGTGCCAACTTTGTTCAGCAGGGCGAGCTGCTCTAGCGGGTAATATTGGGAAAAGCGCAATCATCTCTCCCTAGCCACGGCCTCTTTGGCGCGAGATAATAAGCGGTTCATAATCATATCGAGCCGGAGGCCAAATGCTGTACAGATTGGGGGATAAACAGCCACAACTGGAAGGTGAGGGCCACTATATTGCGCCCGGTGCCCATGTGATTGGAGATGTGCGTATGCTTGCGCACAGCTCCGTATGGTTTAACGCGGTGGTGCGCGGCGACTGTGCGCCGATCACTATCGGTGAATACAGCAACGTACAGGATGGCTCGGTTCTGCATGCCGATGTGGGTGTGCCATTAACCATCGGTACCGGTGTCACCGTAGGCCATAAAGTGATGCTGCACGGCTGTGACATTGGTGATTACAGCCTGATTGGTATCAATGCCGTGATCTTAAACCGGGCCAAAATCGGCAAGTGCTGTATCATTGGCGCCAATGCGTTGGTGACCGAGGGCACAGAAATTCCCGATTACTCTATGGTGCTGGGCTCTCCCGGCAAGGTAGTAAAATCTCTCGATCCCGCCACCTACGAGCTGCTCAAAGCCAGCAGCGATCACTATGCGGCCAACGGCAAACATTTCGCCAGTGAACTGGTCCCGCTTGAGGCTAAAGATGTCTGAACAACCGGTAAAAACCGTGCAGCCGAAAGAGCGCCCGGTTAAATCCCCCTGTATCTCCGTATGTGCCCTGAATGAGCAGGACCTGTGCGAGGGCTGTTTTCGCAGTGGAAACGAAATCAGCCGCTGGGGCTCCATGGATAACGATGAGCGCCGTGCAGTGTTAAAGCTCTGCACCGAGCGCGCGCGGCAAATGGGCCGAATCTGGTAAACAATCGATAGCGCTTTGTCGGGGCCGGGCCTCGCAGGGCCCGGAACTAAATGCGACTATGACCCAACCCTTTGTCCACCTAAGAATTCACTCAGAATTTTCCCTGATCGATGGCCTGGTAAGAATCAAGCCGGCCATCGCCCGCGCCCAGGAGCTGGAAATGCCGGCCCTGGCGATTACCGACCAGTGCAACCTCTACGGGCAGATTAAATTCTACCGGGCCTGTTTGGGTTCCGGTATCAAGCCGATTACCGCTGCGGATTTTTGGCTCAGCGAAGGCGGCGAGGGCAAGCCTACGCTGATCACGCTCTATGCGATGAACGCCGACGGCTACCGCAATATTACCGAGCTGATTTCCCGCGCGTGGATGGAGGGCCAGTACCACGGTAACGCCTATATCAAACGCGAATGGGTTAAGGAGTACAGCGAAGGGGTGCTGATGCTGTCCGGTGCCAAGTACGGCGATGTGGGCCGTGCCCTGGTAGCGGGGCGCCGCGCCCAGGCGGAGGAGCTGGCACGGGAGTGGGCGGAGTTATTTCCCGGCCGCTACTACCTGGAGTTGCAGCGCACCGGGCGCGCCGGCGATGAGGACTACCTGCACTCGGCGGTGAAGTTGGCCCAGAACCTGAACTTGCCAGTGGTAGCCACTAACGACGTGCGCTTTATGGACGAGAGCGAGTTCGAGGCCCACGAGGTGCGTGTCTGTATCCATGAAGGCCGCGCTCTCGATGATCCCCGCCGCGAACGCCGCTATTCCGCGCAGCAGTATTTCCGCACACCGGAAGAAATGTGGGAGCTGTTTGGCGATATTCCCGAAGCCCTGGAAAACACTGTGGAGATCGCCAAGCGCTGCTCCGCACCGATCCAGCTGGGTAAGTACTTCCTGCCGGAATACCCGATTCCCGAGGGTATGACCGAAGACCAGTTCTTCGAAAAGGTCTCCTATGAAGGTATGGAGCGGCGCCTCGCCACCATCCTCGACAAGTCCGCTGCGGACTATGCCGAGCGCCGCCAGATCTACGAAGACCGCCTGCGCTTTGAGCTGGATATCATTATCCAGATGGGATTCCCCGGTTACTTCCTGATCGTAATGGACTTTATCCAGTGGGCCAAAGACCACGATATCCCGGTGGGCCCGGGGCGGGGTTCCGGTGCCGGTTCCCTGGTGGCCTACTCGCTGGACATTACCGATCTGGACCCACTGCAATACGATCTGCTGTTCGAACGATTCCTGAACCCGGAGCGGGTGTCGATGCCCGACTTCGATATCGACTTCTGTATGGAGAAGCGCGACCGGGTAATTGGCTACGTTGCGGATAACTATGGCCGCCAAGCGGTGAGTCAGATTATTACCTTCGGAACCATGGCCGCGAAGGCGGTGGTGCGGGACGTGGCGCGGGTACAGGGCAAGTCCTACGGCCTCGCCGACAAGCTGTCCAAAATGATTCCCCCCGATGTGGGCATGACCCTGCAAAAGGCCTTCGACCAGGAAGAGATCCTGCGGGAATTTCTCGACCACGACGATGAGGGCCAGGAAATCTGGGAGATGGCCCTGCAACTAGAAGGTGTGTCCCGTAACGTGGGTAAGCACGCCGGTGGTGTGGTTATTGCCCCCACCAAGCTCACCGATTTTGCGCCGCTCTACTGTGACGAGACTGGCGCGGGTCTGGTAACCCAGTTTGATAAAAACGATGTGGAAGATGCGGGTCTGGTGAAGTTCGACTTCCTCGGCCTGCGGACGCTGACCATCATCGACTGGGCCAAGCGCATGGTGGATGAGACCCGTGCGCGCGTGGGGGAGGAGCCCCTGGATATTGCCGCGCTGCCGCTGGACGATGAAGAAACCTTCAAAATGCTCAAAAGGGCAGAGACCACGGCGGTATTCCAGCTGGAATCCCGGGGTATGAAGGACCTGATCAAGCGCCTACAGCCGGACAACCTGGAAGATATGATCGCCCTGGTGGCCCTGTTCCGTCCGGGTCCGCTGCAATCGGGCATGGTTGATGACTTTATTAACCGTAAGCACGGTCGCGCCCAGGTGGCCTATCCGGATGCCAAATACCAGCACGAGAAACTGCAACCGATCCTGGAGCCCACTTACGGGGTTATTGTTTACCAGGAACAGGTGATGCAGATCGCCCAGGAGTTGGCGGGCTATACCCTCGGTGGCGCCGACCTGTTGCGCCGGGCGATGGGTAAAAAGAAACCGGAGGAAATGGCCAAACAGAGGGCCACTTTTGAAAATGGGGCAAAAGAGCAAGGAATTGACCCCGAACTTGCGATTAAGATCTTCGACCTGGTAGAGAAGTTCGCAGGCTATGGTTTTAACAAATCGCACTCTGCGGCTTACGCACTGGTGTCATACCAGACCGCTTGGCTGAAAGCGCACTATCCCGCCCAGTTTATGGCGGCGACCATGTCTTCGGATATGGATAAGACCGATAAGGTGGTGACCTTTATCGAAGAGTGTCGAGCCATGGAGCTGGTGCTGGTGCCGCCGGATGTAAATCTGGGCAGCTTCCAGTTCTCGGTGGATATCGACAATCGCATTATCTACGGTCTCGGTGCGATTAAGGGCCTGGGTGAAGGTCCGATTGAAAATATTATTGCGGCGCGGGAAGAGGGCGGTCCCTTTACCGACTTGTTCGACTTCTGTTCGCGGGTTGACCCACGCAAGGTGAACAAGCGCGCGCTGGAGGCACTGGTGCGCTCCGGAGCACTGGACAGCATAGGACCGGATACCAATGGTGCCGACGGTTTGGATTATTCCCGTGCAGTGCTGTTTAACGCGCTGGATGAAGCGGTAAAAGCGGCGGAACAGCAAAAGGCCAATGCCAATGCGGGCATGATGGACCTGTTTGGCGAAGTGGTGCCCCAGGCATCGGAAGGCGATGTGTACGAGGATTTCCGTCGCACACGCTGCTGGAGTATCCGCGAGCGCCTGGAAGGCGAAAAGAATACCCTGGGTCTGTATCTCACTGGGCACCCGATTGACGAGTATGCCGGTGAGTTACAACACCTGGTGAAGGCGCGAATCGCCGATTTGAAACCCGGCCGGGAATCGCAAAAAGTTGCGGGTCTGGTTGTGGCGATGCGGGTAATGAAAACAAAACGCGGTGATTCCATGGCTATTGTTACCCTGGATGACCGCAGTGGCCGTATTGAAGCGGCCATGTTCAGCGAGGCCTTTGGCGAACATAGAGACAAGTTGGCCAAAGATGCTCTGCTGGTATTGGATGGACCGGTTGCCACTGACGATTACAGCGGCGGCCTGAAGATGACAGTAAACAGCGTTTCCACGCTCGATGAGTTGCGCCAGAGCCGGGTGACCGGGGTGCGCTTGCGAGTGGATAGCGGCAGTGTGGCACCGGGGCTGGCCAAGCGGCTGGCCGCTTGCCTGCAACCCTATACCGGTGGTCAGTGCGGGGTGAGCCTTGAGGTTTCCCGCCATGATGCCCGGGGCTTGTACCGACTGCCGCCGCAGTGGAACGTAGAACCAAACGACCAGATGGTCCAGTCCCTCAGGGAACTGTTGGGACGTGAGCAGGTGGCGCTTCAATACGCACAACGGCGTTAAAATCTACCGGGCTCGACTGGCTGGTTCTGTACAGTTAAGCTATGCCGCTGTGATAGCCCGGTGGTAACAAAAAGAGTTAAAGGCGCAGATTTCATGAATTTTAATTTTCTCGAGTTTGAGCAGCCAATTGCAGAGCTGGAAGGCAAGATAAAAGAGCTGCAGCTTGTGGGTGATGACAACGAGCTGAATATCGCCGATGAAGTTACCCGGTTGCGGGAGAAGAGTAGAACTTTGACCGAGTCCATCTACTCCGACCTGAGCCCATGGCAGGTCGTACAAGTAGCCCGCCATCCGCAACGTCCCTATTCAAAGGACTATATCGAGCGCTTGTTTACCGATTGGGATGAGCTGCACGGCGACCGTCACTTTGGTGATGACAAGGCGATTATCGCCGGTATCGCGCGCTTAAATGGCAAGCCGGTAGCGGTGATTGGTGAAGAGAAAGGCCGCTCTGTAAACGAGAAGGTTGCACGCAACTTTGGTATGCCGAAGCCGGAGGGTTACCGCAAAGCCCTGCGTGTTATGGAAATGGCCGAGCGCTTTAAAATGCCGGTGCTGACCCTGATCGACACCCCGGGAGCCTATCCGGGTATCGACAGTGAAGAGCGCGGTATCAGTGAAGCCATCGCCCAGAATCTGGCAGTGATGTCCCGCCTGCGCACGCCGATTATTTGTACCGTGATTGGTGAAGGTTCCTCCGGTGGTGCACTGGCGATCGGTGTGGGTGACCAGCTGAACATGCTGCAGTACTCCACCTACTTTGTGATTTCTCCTGAGGGTTGCGCCAACATTATCTGGAAAACTGTTGAGAAAGCGCCTTTGGCCGCTGAGGCGATGGGGGTGACCTCCAGCGTGTTGGAAGAGTTGGGTATTGTGGATGAAACCATCCCCGAACCTCTCGGTGGCGCTCACCGCGACCCGGATGCAATGGCCAATAATCTCAAAGACCGTCTCAGCGAGCAGCTGGACCAGCTGAGCAGCATCCCCATTGATGAGCTGCTGGAGAAGCGCTATCAGCGCCTGATGAGCTACGGCAATATTGTTTCCTAAGCTTGATTCCTTTCCCGCCGCGCCAAGGGTATAAATTTATTACCCTTGTGCGCGGTTGGTGTTTCCCTCCTAGCCCCTTCTTTCCCTACTCATAGACACTTGCGGTTACGTGTCATTTTCCACGCGATTGAGTTTTCCCCTTCGCTGTCCCTTTGCCTGAAAAGTGCACTATTTACAGGGCCGCCTTGTGGTCAGGCTTGTCAATGCAGCTAGGTTATTGGACTCCCGGGAAGTCTTAGAGGGGAATAAAGTACTCAAACAGGTTGATCTACTCTTTCGGGGGAAGCCGTTGAGAAAGCGCTTCAGCTGGCCCGATAGCAGACAGTCTGGAGCCTGGCGGCCGCTGAATGTCCACGCTGCCCCCATTTTGAACCCCCTTATCGAAAAGCCCTCTGAGGCGGCGCTACCTCCATGATAGAAAGTACCAACAATAAAGATTGGTGCAACAGGCACAGGTTTGCCCGGATAAAAATATCGACCGGAGAGGCCTGTGAGCTGAAGTCTCAGGATTAATAATTATGGCAATAATGCAGAGTAATACAGCAACGGATGCTGCGCAGATACCGACGGGTGACCAGTCGGGGCACAGGTTTGCCCTGGTGGCGCTGACCTCACTATTTTTTATGTGGGGCTTTATCACCTGCCTGAATGATATTTTGATTCCCTACTTGAAAGGAATTTTCGAGCTGAACTATGCCCAGGCAATGCTGGTGCAGTTCTGCTTTTTTGGTGCTTATTTCCTCGTTTCCCTGCCTGCCGGTGCTCTGGTCAGTAAAATTGGTTATCAGAAAGGGATTGTGACCGGCTTAAGTATTTCGGTGGTTGGCTGTTTGCTGTTTATTCCCGCTGAAAGAATGGAAGTCTATGCACTGTTCCTCGGTGCACTGTTTATTCTGGCTTCCGGTATTACTATTTTACAGGTTTCCGCCAACCCTTATGTGACAGCACTGGGCGATGAGCGCACGGCGCCCAGCCGCCTGACGCTGACCCAAGGCTTTAACTCCCTGGGCACCACTATCGCCCCTCAATTTGGTGCATTGCTGATTTTACCCGCTGCCGGTGTTGCAGCGGGTGCTGCCAGCGCTGCTGTTATTGAAGTTCCCTACCTGATCCTGGCCTCCGCGCTGGCGATCCTGGCTATCGTCTTCGCATTTTTGAATTTGCCGGCGATTGTCAGTAGTGCAACTTCTGAGTCTGTTTCCAATACTGAAGCCGCTTCCGCCTGGAGCTACCGTCACTTGGTGTTGGGCGCGATCGCTATTTTTGTCTACGTGGGTGCCGAAGTCTCTATCGGCAGCTTCCTGGTGAACTTTATCGCTGAGGATTCCATCGCCGGTTTGGAAGAGTCTGAAGCCGCCTTCTATATCTCCCTGTATTGGGGTGGCGCTATGGTTGGTCGCTTTGCCGGCGCTTTAATTATGCGCTTTATCTCTGCTGGCAAAGTGCTCGCAATATGCTCTATCGGCTCCTGTGTACTGCTGTTGATTACTGTTACGGGTAGCGGCTATCTGGCGATGTGGGCGGTACTGGCTGTGGGTCTGTGCAACTCTATTATGTTCCCGACTATCTTTAGTTTGGCGCTGGCCAAGCTGGGCCCATCGACCAGTCAGGGCTCCGGAATCTTATGCCTGGCCATTGTAGGCGGTGCTATTGTGCCGTTGTTACAGGGGCTTCTGGCTGACCAAATTGGTATCCAATTGGCGTTCGTTCTGCCGATCTTCTGTTACCTCTATATTCTCTACTACGGTCTCTCAGGACACCGTACAGATAAACGCGCTTAAGTTTTCTTTTCTTCTCTTCTGAGCTCGTTTGCCGGCATTTTTATGCCGGCTTTTTTGTGTCCGGAATAAATGGCCAATTTGAAATGTATTTGATTGTGGGGGGAGGGGGTACCGGCGATCCCTGCCAGTTTTAGAGAGGTTGGGGGTTAGGAAGCTTGGGGGGCAGTTAGATCAGACTGTTTGTTGGAGTCGAGAAACTCTTTGATCGGTAAGCGATAGTTGCGACTTACTTTCAGTTTTGCACCGCTGCTCAGGGTGAGAAAGTACTCGCCTTTGGTTAAAACCTTGATATGCACAATAAAGTTCAGGTTAACCAGTGTGGACCTGTGAATGCGTTTAAAAGTGTCTGGGCAGAGTTGTTTTTGCAGGTCTTTAATAGTGCTGCGCATTACATGGGTTTCCCCTTTGGCATGCACACACATATAGTCACCCGCCGCATCGATCCACTCGATATCCGGTTGGCTAACCATGGTGATACTGCCCCGGTCTTTAATGGCGAGACGCTGGGTTGAAGTAGCGGCGTTCTCTCCGCTTGATGCTTTGCCGGCACTGCTTTCGAAAGATCGCATCAGGCGATTTTTCTCTTCCTGATGGCCATCCTCTCCTTTGGATATCATCTGTGCCTGGCGCTGGCGGGCTCGGTCGAGGGCGGTTTCCAGTCGGCGCGGGTCCAGTGGTTTGAGTACATAGTCAACTGCATGGACTTCAAAAGCCTTAAGGGCGTATTGGTCGTAGGCTGTGGCAAAGATTACCAGGGGCATGGTGTCAGCCTGCAAGTTGCGCACCACATCAAAACCGTTCATTCCCGGCATCTGCACATCGAGAATGAGTAGGTCCGGGTTGTGCTCTGAAACTGCTTGGACAGCTTCCCGGCCATTGCGACAACAGGCGAGAATATCCAGGTCCTTGCGTTCTTCGAGCATACTTTTCAGTAGTCGTAAAGCCAGGGGCTCGTCGTCCACCAGTACGACGCTGAGTTTGCTCATTGAACTTCTCCCTGTGTCAGGTGGGTTGATTGGTTGGAAATTTCCAGTGGAATATTGATGAGTACTTGCATACCGCCATCAGAGTTTTTGTTTTGTTCTATTTTGAAATCTTGCGGGTAGAGCGTCGATAGCCGCTCGCGTACGTTTTTGAGGCCCACTCCTGTTGAGGAGGATTCCGGGTCACATTCGCTGGCAAAGTGATCTGGGCAACCGGTGTCGTAGACTTCCAGCACCAGGCGATCATCGGTGTTGTGTGCGTGGATACCGATAGTGCCCCCCATTTCGTTGGGGGCTATGGCATATTTTACCGAGTTTTCCACCAGTGGTTGCAGCAACATGCTGGGCACTTGTGCGCGGCGTACGGTTTCATCGATCGACAGGTCTACGGACAACCTGTCGGCAAAGCGGGTTTTTTCAATCTCCAAGTAGAGCAATACCGCCTCGATCTCTCGTTCAAGCTCAACTTTCTGCATCGGGTCTTCTTTTAGGGAGAGCCTTAAAAAATCACTGAGACGCACAACCATTTCCCGCGCTTCATCAGCTTGCTGGAATCGAATTAGGGCGTTAATGGAGTTGAGCGTATTGAAGAGAAAGTGGGGGTTGAGCTGGTAGCGCAACATTTTTAGTTGCGCTTCATTGGCAATGGCCTCTGCTTGAAGTCTGCGGAGCTGCTCCCGTTCATGTACTGCTGCAACCTCCAGCATTTTCTTGTGCTCTTCATTGAGTAGGAAGTGATATTTTACCCCGCAGTACAGGGCGCTCCAGAATAAAAATACAAATAAAGAAGCGTAATACCAGCCGCCGAACTCAGACCAGATCGAGTGTTCACCACTGAGGCGTATATAGGCCTCCATTCGAACCAGAGTCCATATTCCCGAAATAACAGCGACAGCCAGAAGGTAGATCACGGTGCGGAAAGCGAGCTCTGACTCCCAGGCGACATCAAAAATCGGTTTTAGAAACAGGGATAATAAAAATGCAATAGCACACTGGAATACTGTATTGACCGGCTCGAAGTGTGGCCACTCTGTAGGGGAGTGCCACAGGGTCAGTGAAAGAAAAGTGACCAGCAGTATGCCAACCCAGCTGACCAGCTGCAGTTTCCAAAACCAGCGGGTCGACTGAATTTCAGTGTTCGGTCTCGTTTCCAGACGGGTCGAGTACTGCATGATTTCCCGCATATTTAGTATTGTGAAAAGGACGGGATAGACGCTCATCGTCGCGTTCATTATTATCCGCAGAATATTACCTTGCAGAAACGTGACCCGCCAGAGGGGATAGCGCCACGCTTCCGGCTTATCCCCGAGAAAGTCCTTTTTATCTGATTTCGGGGTGAATAGTCGAGTAATTTTCGGCAATCTCGATTCAGAAGACAACTCCTCTCTATTTTTAAATACGAGTTAATCAGCCCGGACTTCTTTGAGGCTAAAGTTCAGTGGTACTTCTGTTTATCCAGCTCGACACTTTTAGATTGTCTATCTGGTCAAAAACAGTAATTTGAAATTTGGTTGAGTAGATAGGTAGTTGCCAATAATTGTGGTAAAAATGTGCAGGGCCTTTAACGGCTTGAATGAATCCACAGTCGCAAAGGTGATACTAACTTTTGCGCAAAATCATGTGGTGGCGGAAAAAATTCCGGGTGAATGGACCAACCGCTAGAAAGAAATAGTTTAGATTTGGGGATCGGTTTCCGATGAGCCAGATGTTGCCCGAATCGGGGTTCTCCTCGAGCGAGATGGCTAAATATGACACTGATGCCCGTGCCGGAGTAGCGGCCGGCGTTGCCCCGCGTTATATCAATTTAATTGCACTTACGTCCCTATTTCTGATTTGGGGATTTATTACCGGCCTGAACGATGTGCTGGTGCCGCACTTAAAAAATGTTTTTGAGTTGAGTTACACCAAAGCTGTCTTGGTGCAGTTTTACTTTTTTGCTGCCTATTTCCTGGTATCCGTGCCGGCAGGCATGTTGTTGAGGCGGGTTGGTTATCAGCTTGGGCTGGTGCTCGGGCTTTTGGTGGCTTGTGCGGGCTGCCTGGTCTTTATTCCCGCTGCCCGCTTACAAATCTACGAAGTGTTTTTGCTGGGGCTGTTTGTTCTGGCCTCCGGGATTACCCTGCTGCAGGTTTCCGCAAACCCCTATGTTATCGCGCTGGGCAGTGCTCGCACGGCGCCCAGTCGACTGAATCTTACCCAGGCTTTTAACTCCCTGGGAACTACCTTGGCACCGGTGATTGGCGGCGCAGTTTTCTTTGCGGGACTTACTATTACCGCTGACCCGGATACAGCGGCGAGTATTATTGAGTTCAGGGCCCGCGAAGCGGCTTTGGTGGAGACCCCTTATTTCTGGTTGGCAGTGCTTCTACTGGTGATGGTCGCTTTCTTTTCCTGGATCAGGTTGCCGGCTATTCCCGAGCACCAACAGGGTGGAGGAGCGGATGGTCACGATGTGTTTTCTCTGTGGCGTTTCCCCCGCTTGACCCTGGGGGCTGTAGGTATTTTTGCCTATGTGGGTGCGGAGGTGGCTATTGGCAGCTTTCTGGTGAGTTTCTTTGGTGAACCATCAGTGGCAAAGATGGCTCCTTTTGAAGCGTCAAAGTATGTCTCTTATTACTGGGGCGGAGCGATGATTGGGCGCTTTGCCGGGGCCTTTTTGCTGCGCTTTGTCTCTGCTGGAAAAACCCTGGCGGTTTGTGGCCTGGGTTCGGTGGTACTTATAGCAATCGCGATGATGACGTCTGGCCCGATCGCGGTCTGGTCCATAGTTGCGGTGGGTCTGTGTAACTCGATTATGTTCCCGACTATATTCAGCCTGGCCTTGCGCGGGCTGGGTAAACATACCAGCCAGGGTAGCGGTATCTTATGCATGGCAATTGTAGGTGGTGCAATTATTCCTCTTTTCCAGGGGATGTTGGCTGATAGCGCCGGTATTCAGTATTCATTTTTGGTGCCGCTGGTGTGTTACTGCTACATCGTTTATTACGGCGCTTTTTCACGAACCCTGCGCGGTAGCGCAGTGGAGTAGAACCTTCATTTATCCTTTCCGCCTTGTCTGCAATTTGGACCAGCCCATCGGATTTCTATTGGCCTGTAGAGACAAGTACTGCAATTTGTTGTCATTGCGAACTGTGCCCACTGGGTAGCCATGACTCAGTTTTATGGCCGATCGGTGAATACGGCATTAGCAGAACTTGATTCCGACGAGAGCTGGATCTGGAGTTATCTCTAATATTTCAGCTCGGTGGAGGCAGACCGTGCACAACTGCCGGGGCAGGTGATGTGCGGCATAATAAATATGGCGATAGTAGGTCGCGCTGGGTGTAGGGCTTTGGAGATATTTCCTCTGAAGTTTGTCTGAGCGCAACTCGTAGAGCCAGTTAACAAGCGTGGAATAATTTTGGGAGTTATTCGTGAATTTTAGTAAGCGATTTTCGCTGGGCTTTGTGCTCTGTGCTTCTGTGCTCGCCGGGTGTCATTCCGAGAGCCAACAAACTGAGCCAAAAGCCGATAAAGCGCAGGCCGATACTGGCACCAGTGCCGCCGAGGGCATCGACAACTGGCCTGAACTCAAGCCAGCCTTACCGCGCGATGAAAAGCTGGAAGCCCAAATCACTGAAATCATGTCCCGCATGTCTCTGGAAGAGAAAGTGGGTCAGATGATCCAGGCGGAAATCCGCAGCGTTACTCCTGAAGATGTGAAGACCTATCACCTGGGTTCCGTATTAAATGGTGGTGGCGCCTTCCCGAACAACGATAAGTTTGCCTCGCCGCAAGACTGGTTGGCCCTTTCTGACGCCTTCTTTAAGGCTTCTATGGACACTTCCGATGGCGGTGTTGCGATTCCCCTGATCTGGGGTTCCGATGCGGTTCACGGCCACAACAATGTGATCGGTGCGACCCTGTTCCCGCATAATATTGGTCTGGGAGCCGCCCAGGACCCGGAGCTGATTGAGCGTATTGGCAGCGCCACCGCCCGCGAAGTGGCAGTGACCGGTATCGATTGGACTTTCGCTCCTACCGTCGCGGTAGTCCGCGATGACCGCTGGGGCAGAACTTACGAGAGCTATTCCGAAGATCCCAAGATTGTTGCGGATTATGCCGAGGCAATGGTGAAGGGGCTCCAGGGCGAAAAATCCAGCGCTGAATTCCTGCGCGGCGAAAACCTGGTTGCCACTGCCAAGCACTTTGTCGGTGACGGTGGTACGAATCGAGGAATTGACCGAGGTGATAACGCGGTTCCGGAAAAAGAACTGGCAGAGGTCCATGCGGCGGGTTACCTGACGTCTCTGCCGGCTGGCGTACAGACCGTGATGGCTTCATTCAATAGCTGGAACGGTGAAAAACTCCACGGCCACAAATACCTTCTGACCACCGTTCTGAAAGAGCGCCTCGGTTTTGATGGCTTTGTTGTGGGCGACTGGAATGGCCACGGTTTCGTGCCCGGTTGCACTGTAGAGAGCTGTGCAGCGGCGATTAATGCCGGCCTCGATATGTTTATGGTACCGGCGGACTGGAAAGCCCTGTACAACAACACCCTGGCCCAGGCCAAGGGCGGTGAAATCGGTGCAGAGCGCATCGATGATGCTGTTCGCCGTATCCTGCGAGTGAAGATCCGCGCAGGCCTGTTTGACCGCAATATGCCGCTGGCAGGCAAAGACGGCATCCTGGGCAACTCGGAGCACCGCGCAATCGCTCGTGAAGCGGTACGCAAATCCCTGGTATTGCTGAAAAACAACGACAAGCTGCTGCCATTGGCTGCGGACCAGAATATTCTGGTTGCCGGCGATGGTGCGGATAACCTGTCCAAACAGAGTGGTGGTTGGACGATTTCCTGGCAGGGTACCGGCAATACGCGCGCAGACTTCCCTGGTGCGACTTCAATCTTTGAAGGTATTTCATCGGCGGTTAAAGCCGCTGGCGGTGAAGCGGTATTGAGTGCGGATGGCAGCTTCTCAGATGCTACTTTTGCCAATGGTAAGGCACCCAAGGTTGCTGTTGTTGTATTTGGCGAAGAGCCCTATGCAGAGTGGCACGGCGATATTACCAACTTGGAGTATCAACGCGGTAATAAGAAGGACTTGGCACTGCTGAAAAAACTGCGTGAGCAGGGTGTTCAGGTAGTCAGTGTGTTCCTGTCCGGTCGTCCGCTTTGGATTAACAGTGAATTGAATGCATCCGATGCCTTTGTTGCCGCCTGGCTGCCTGGCTCTGAAGGTGCTGGTGTTGCGGATGTCCTGATTAAAGGTGCCGATGGGGAAGCCCGTTACGACTTTACTGGCAAGCTGCCATTTAGCTGGCCAATGCACAGCTATCAGAATGTCCTGAATCCATACCACGACAATTACGAACCACTGTTTGAGTTGGGCTATGGCCTGGCTGCAGAGCAGGAATCCATGGTGAGTAACGAGTTGCCGGAAACCAGTGAATCCGTTGCCGGTGGCGGTTTGGAAGAAGCCTGGCTGTTGGTGTCCCGCCCGCAGGCTCCCTGGGTGTTGAATATTGCTGAAGCTGGGGCAGAGGTTGTACCTGTACACGGTAACTTCGCGGTTAGCGGAGACGATAAAAACATCACTGTCAGCTCCATCGATATGTCTTCCCAGGAAGATGCTCGACTGATTACCTGGAAAGGCCTGCGTCCTGGCGCGGTTCAGTTGTCTGCTGAATATATGCAGGACCTGAATGTCTACCTGGAAGAGAAATCTGCGCTGACACTGAATATCCGTGTCGATCAGCCAATTGAGAAGCCGGTGGTGGCTACCATGAACTGTGGTGATGGCTGTTCTGCGAAGGTACCGCTGGAGTCTGCGCTGAAATCCATGGAACAGAAAAGCTGGACTCGGGTTTCTGTAGATCTGCAGTGCTTTGTAAAAGCCGGTGCGGACTTCGGCAAGGTGTTTAGTGCCTTTGGTTTGGAGAGTGAAGCTCCGATGGCTATTGCGGTTGCCAACGTTAAGTTGACCCCGGAAGCTGGAGTATCTGCTGATATTCGTTGTGACGGTTAAGTTACAACACACTTAAAGGGCTAATTACCCTCAGTTCTAACCGGAGCCTGTTTTTTGGTTCCGGTTAGCGGCTGAAACAATTTGTTCTCACAGGAACGGTGCCAGTGTGATGTTCTATCCTCTTGGCACTTTTTTACCCGCCAATCTCTTCTTTCCAGATATTACTATTTCTTTCATCTCATAGATTTTCAATGGGCGGCGTTATCCCACAATAAATCTGCCTCTTTTGATTTTTGTTATTTCACGCCTTCATAGTATTACTTGTCACAAAATTATTGCCGCTATTGGTGCTGTGTTGAGTTGTCAAGCACTGCAAGCGTGCAGGCAAATAGATAATTCAATAAATTTTATTTTCTAATCTTATTTAAATTTCAGGGTGAACTAGGTTTTGCGCAGGTTCCATTTTCTCAGGAACAGAAAGGTAATTAATTTGAAATGAAGCTGCCATTCCTCACTGGTTAGTATGGCTTCGCACGCAAAATTAGGGCTGGTGGATAGTTGGCATTCTTATTGCTGGTTATTTTTCGAGTGTTTATTTTTCAGGCCTGGCCTTCCATTGAATTATGGCGGTTATGGTGGGTTGGTTCCCTATTTGATTTTTGTGCATTTTGAGGTCCTCGGTCATGGTGGTGCCGGGGGTGGTGCGGATAAATTAACTTGAAATGGAATTGGAGGAACTAATGGCACCTTGTCATATCGTTTTTTTACCAGGACTTTTCGCGCGTGGATGGATCTGGAACCAAGTTGCAGACGCTTGCCGGCAGCAGGGGCATAAAATAACTGTTATCGAGCCATCTATCCCCGAGATTTTTATGGGTAAGTTGGATTCGGCCCACGAAATGATTCGAGAGTGTCTCCAGTTAAATGGAGATATGGATAATAATATTCTGGTCGGTAACTCGATGAGTGGGCTTATTACGTTGGATTTTGCCGCAAAGCATCCTGAGCTGGTAGCTGGGTTGGTAATCAGTGGAGCCCCGGGGCTTGAAGAATTGGAGGCAGGAGTTTCCCTTTCTGATTTACGCGGATCGGTACCTGGAGCAGCAAATATACTTTGTGAGCGGGTCTTCCGAGATATTAACCGCCTGCCGAAACCGGATTACGAAAAGGGCGTGGCCGATATCGATACCATATTCTCCACTAATGAGACCTTTAAATCTGTGATCAAATGGCTGAATATCAGCAGGAAATATGATGTTCATGAAAGCCTGGAAAAAGTGAGATGCTCGATCAAGTTAATATGGGGAGACTTCGATCAAATAACACCGGCTGAATCCTGGCGGTCGCTTGCCTCGGAGAAGGATAATTTGGATTATTGTGAGGTGTATGATTGCGGACACAGCCCTATGCTGGAAAAGCCCGAGGCATTTTATCAGCTTCTCTCTGGATACATCTCAAGTCTAACAAATCCTCTAGCTAAAACTGCTTGACTGTGTTTTTTGCATAGCTATAGCGGTAAAAGTATCTGCTATAGCTATGTGGCTGTAGCGTTTTATTGGGTGTTTGGTTGTCGATTGCTGAATTTCTTATGTTGGACTTTAAGTTAGTAGCCGAATGAAAAATTTAATTCATATGCCCGCATATTTATTTTTGTTAAAGGCGAACGCGGAAGAGTGATGATATTCATTGGTTGCTCGGAAGTTAGGGTGAATGGTTAAATTTTATGGGCTTAAATGTTAGTGGGGTGGGGTCGTGAGTGTTAGCTTTAAGTCGACTGGTAAAAAATAACCTTCTCCTTTTGTCACAGTTTTTAGACATGTTTTATGGGGATTGGCATTGGCGGTAGTTCGGTTAGTATCACTTTTATTGCAAGGGTATAATTTACGGTTAGTGCCCCAAATCCTGAAGTGAACTACTCCAAGATTAATTTCATCTAATTTTCGAGGTTTATATATGCGACTAGCTAATCGTCTTAGCAGGGACAATTGAGGAGTTAGATAATTTGCTCCTAAAGTGTAAGGTAAAGCCTTTGTGTGAAATTTAACCTTTAGTGACCCTCTATTTAATATTGCGGTCTTGGCGTGTCTGAAGTTGTGGGGGCTTTCTTCTATCTGCATTCTGGTCTATTGGCGGTATACTGATTGGAGCTTAGACTTTGTTTAACTCCCCGTGAAAAATGTAAATCCCAGCGAAAAACTCCCATCTCTGATAAAGAATATACTGCAGTCCCACCCTGCCAGCGGCCAGTTGTGGGTGGGGTTTTCTGGTGGTCTGGATTCCACTGTTCTCCTGCACCTTCTGGTAACTTGCCAGATTCCCGTGCGTGCGCTTCATATTCACCATGGCCTAAATACAAATGCGGACATTTGGCTGGCTCACTGTAAAGAGTTTGCTGAAAATCTGGCGGTACCCTTTACAGCCATCCAGGTTACTGTTGATTACAAAGATGGCGGATTGGAGCAGGGGGCTCGCCGGGCGAGATATGCGGCCTTCAATCAGGTGATGTCCGAAGGTGATCAAATTCTGCTCGGTCACCACGCGGATGACCAAGCTGAGACTTTCCTGCTGCGCTTAATGCGGGGCGCGGGCGTGTTGGGATTGGCCAGCATGTCCGAGAGTCGAACGATCGGGGATAATAAGTACTTACTGCGCCCTCTACTCGGAGCGGGGCGAAAAGAGCTAGAGCAGTGGGCTGAGGCTCATGGATTGAGCTGGATTGAAGATGACAGCAATGCGGATGAGGCCCTAGAGCGGAATTTTTTGCGGCATCGAGTTGTGCCACTGCTCAACCAGCGTTGGGGAGTGAGTCGCCAGATCGCTCGGGCAGCGGAGAACCTGAGGGAGTCTGCGGACTTGCTGTCTGAGTTGGCACTTGCTGACCTGGAGGGGGTTGATTTAAAGGTGGAGCGATTTGGCGAAAGCCTGGCCCTGCCTCGCTTCTTCAGCCTTAGCGAGGGGCGCCGTAAAAACCTTATGCGGCATTGGGTGTTGCGCCAAGGGGGGCAGCCGCCAGAGTCAGCCCTATTAAATCAGGCGCTTTTCCAGGTGACTCATGCGGCAGAGGACGCACAGCTTGAAGTTAATATGGGCGGTTGTGTGGTGCGACGTTTTCGGAATCGCCTTTACCTGACCCCTGAGCTGGCGCCAATTGCCAATAACTCCGATAAAAGTTGGCACTGGGATGGCCGCTCTAATCTGACTCTGCCAGCGGGTGGCATTCTTCGGCCCTTGTCGGATTGGCCAGAGGACGATTATCGAGTGTGTTATCGCAGAGGAGGGGAGCGTGCGCACCCGGTAAATCGCTCCAGGTCACAAACGCTTAAGAAGCTCTTGCAGGAGTGGGCTCTAGAGCCCTGGCTCAGGGATCGTGTCCCATTGGTATTTTTGGGGGATGATCTGGTGGCTGTCGCGGGGCTCTTTTCATGCAAAGCAGGCTGCGCCATCCCGGATGAACCACCCGGCTGGCGGTTTTTCGATTGAGTGTTAAGGGGGTTTCTGCTACCCTGGCGCCCCGTCTAAAAGGCACCGGGAGAAGCTGGATTATCCGCCCGGGCCAGCCCTGTAAGCTCGACATTCATCGAGCGCTCAACTGACCAAGGTTTTGCATGACGCGCTATATTTTTGTAACTGGTGGCGTGGTTTCCTCGTTGGGGAAAGGTATCGCCTCCGCCTCTTTGGCCGCCATTCTCGAGGCCCGCGGCCTCAAGGTTACCATCCTCAAACTGGACCCCTACATCAACGTAGACCCGGGTACCATGAGTCCCTTCCAGCACGGCGAGGTGTATGTCACCGAGGATGGTGCCGAGACTGACCTGGACCTGGGTCACTACGAACGCTTTATCCGTACCCGGATGTCCAAGCGTAACAACTTCACTACCGGCCGCGTGTATGAGACCGTACTGCGCAAAGAGCGCCGTGGTGACTACTTGGGTGGCACCGTACAGGTGATCCCCCATATTACCGACGAGATCAAGCGCCGCGTTGTAGAAGGTGGCCGCGATGTCGATGTCGCTATTGTTGAAATCGGTGGCACCGTAGGTGATATCGAATCCCAACCGTTCCTGGAATCTGTGCGTCAGCTGCGTGTGGAAATGGGCACCAATCGCGCCCTGTTGATCCACCTGAGCTATGTGCCTTTCCTTGCCACTGCTGGTGAAACCAAGACCAAGCCGACTCAGCACTCTGTTAAAGAGTTGCGCTCTATCGGCTTGCAGCCGGATATTCTGCTGTGCCGTTCCGAGCGCGAGATCGATGAGGACTCCCGCCGCAAGATCGCACTGTTCACCAATGTTGAAGAGCGCGCTGTTGTACCTCTGCCCGATGCCAAGACCATCTACGGCGTACCGCGTCTTCTGCACAGTTACGGCCTCGACGATATCGTTGTGGAAAAACTGCAGCTGGAATGCCAGGCACCAGACCTTTCCGAGTGGGACGAAGTGGTCGATGGCAAGCTGAACCCGCAGCACGAAGTGAAAATTGCCATGGTTGGCAAATACATGGAGTTGCTGGATGCCTATAAGTCCCTGATCGAGTCCCTGACCCACGCGGGTATCAAGCATCGCTGCAAAGTGGATATCGACTTTATCAACGCTGAAGACGTTGAGGGTGAGAACGGCATTGACCTGATCAAGGATGCCGATGCAATCCTGGTTCCCGGTGGATTTGGTGAGCGCGGTTTAGAGGGCAAGCTTGAATCTGTTCGCTACGCTCGTGAAAACAATATTCCTTACCTGGGCATCTGCCTCGGTTTACAGTCTGTGGTTATCGAGTTCGCGCGCAATGTGCTCGGCCTCGAGGGTGCCAACAGTACTGAATTCAATACTAAAACCCCGCACCCGGTTATCGGCCTGATCACAGAGTGGATCGATAGCGAAGGCAATATCGAGAAGCGCGACGAGCAGTCCGACCTGGGTGGCACCATGCGCTTGGGCGGTCAGGAGTGTCGCTTGGCTAAAGACACCAAGGCTCGCGATATCTACGGCGCTGACGTTATTGTAGAGCGCCACCGCCACCGCTACGAAGTGAATAACAACTACGTTGATCGCCTGCAGCAAGCCGGTTTGAAAATTGGCGGCTGGTCTGCAGACGATACCCTGGTAGAAATGGTTGAATTGCCAAACCATCCCTGGTTCGTTGCTTGCCAGTTCCACCCGGAATTTACTTCAACCCCGCGCGACGGCCATCCGCTGTTCGAAAGCTTTGTTGCCGCCGCAATGAAGCAGCGTGAAAACCAGGGTTAATCAGTAATCCGCCCCCGGTCTCTGTGACTGGGGGTGAGATGACAGGGAGCTGACAGTGAAAACAATTGAAGTCGGAAATATTCAGGTCGCCAACGATAAGCCCTTTGCGCTGTTTGGCGGTATGAATGTACTGGAATCCCGCGACCTGGCGATGCAGGTGGCTGAGCACTATGTAAAAGTCACTGAAAAACTGGGTATTCCCTATGTTTTTAAAGCGTCTTTTGACAAGGCCAATCGCTCTTCCATCAATTCCTATCGCGGACCGGGAATGGAAGAAGGCCTGAAGATTTTTCAGGAAATCAAAGACACCTTTAAGGTTCCCTTGATTACCGATGTCCACGAAGTACACCAGGCTGCTCCGGTTGCCGAAGTCGTGGATATTATCCAGCTGCCGGCCTTCCTGGCTCGCCAGACTGATCTGGTCGCCGCTATGGCAGCGACTGGTGCAGTGATCAACGTCAAAAAGCCCCAGTTTATGAGCCCGCCGCAAGTTAAAAATGTGGTGGAGAAATTTGCTGAGTGCGGCAACGAAAATATTCTTTTGTGTGAGCGCGGTGCCTGCTTTGGCTACGACAACCTGGTTGTCGATATGCTCGGCTTCAGCACCATGATCAATGCCTCCGGCGGTGCGCCGCTGATTTTTGACGTCACCCACTCACTGCAAATGCGCGATCCTTCCGGTGCTGCCTCTGGTGGTCGCCGTGCGCAGGTGACTGAGCTGGGCCGCGCAGGTTTGGCTATCGGTATTGCAGGCCTGTTCCTGGAAGCACACCCGAATCCAGACAAAGCATTGTGTGATGGCCCCAGTGCATTGCCACTGGAAAAGCTGGAGCCATTCCTGGCGCAGATGAAAGCGGTAGATGACCTGATCAAGGGTTTCGAGCCGCTGGATACGAAATAAAAAAGAAATATTTTTGCGCGCCCTGATTGGGCGCGCGGCACTTTCCTCTCTGCTATTTGGCCTGAGCGCTGTAGCAAAAAGTGCGTAAAGTCTGATTTACGAAAACCTATTTTCAGTAAGTACCAATACGGAGCCCATTGTAAATGAGCAAGATTGTCGCTGTTAAAGCCTTTGAAGTAATGGATTCTCGCGGTAACCCTACCGTAGAAGCCGATGTAATTCTTGAGGATGGTTCTATTGGCTCCGCCTGCGCCCCCTCCGGTGCCTCCACTGGCTCCCGTGAAGCGCTGGAACTTCGCGATGGCGATAAAAGCCGTTACTTGGGTAAGGGTGTCCTGAAAGCGGTTGAAAATATCAACACTACTATCGCCGACCTGCTCAAGGGTATGGATGCTACAGATCAGCGCGCCCTGGACAAGGCGATGATCGATGCCGACGGCACTGAAAATAAGGCGAACTTCGGCGCCAACGCTATTTTGGCGGTTTCCCTGGCTGCCGCTAAAGCAGCTGCCGCTTCCAAAAAAATCCCCTTGTACCAGCACATTGCTGAGGTAAACGGCACCCCGGGCGAGTACTCCATGCCGGTACCGATGATGAATATCCTCAATGGCGGCGAACACGCTGACAACAATGTGGATATCCAGGAATTTATGGTTCAGCCCGTTAAGGCTGAATCTTTTGCCGAAGCTCTGCGCCAAGGTGCTGAGATCTTCCACTCCCTGAAGAAAGTACTGTCCAGCAACAGCCTGAACACTGCAGTTGGCGATGAAGGAGGCTTTGCTCCGAACCTGCCTTCCAACGAAGCGGCCCTGAAAGTGATTGCTGAAGCGGTAGAAAAGGCCGGTTACACCCTGGGCGATGATATTACCCTGGCTCTGGACTGCGCTTCTTCCGAGTTCTACAAAGATGGCAAGTACGATCTGGCTGGTGAAGGCAAGCAGTTCGATAGCGAAGGTTTTGCCAGCTACCTGGCCGATCTGTCCGCCAACTATCCGATCCTGTCTATCGAAGACGGTATGGACGAGAGTGATTGGGACGGTTGGAAAGTACTTACCGATAAAATTGGTGAAAAAGTACAGCTGGTAGGCGACGACCTGTTCGTAACCAACACCAAGATCCTGAAGGAAGGTATCGAGAAAGGTGTCGGTAACTCTATCTTGATCAAGTTCAATCAGATCGGCTCCCTGTCCGAGACTCTGGATGCGATCAAAATGGCTAAAGATGCGGGCTACACCGCTGTGATCTCCCACCGCTCCGGTGAGACCGAAGATACTACTATTGCGGATCTGGCGGTTGCGACTGCTGCTGGTCAAATCAAGACCGGTTCCCTTTGCCGCTCAGACCGCGTAGCCAAGTACAACCGTCTGCTGCGCATCGAAGCTGAGCTGAATGGCTCCGCTCCTTATCGCGGCCGCGCTGAATTCAAGTAATCCATTATTTGAATTAGCGTGCAAGTACTACAAAGAGGGGCCAGCCCCTCTTTGTAGTACTATAAATACGAACAAGCGAAATATCGTAATCTCGTATGAAATGGCTGCTGGCAATACTCACCATTATGCTCCTCGCCACCCAGTACCGACTTTGGGTTGGTGAAGGTAGTCTCGCCGAAGTTACCCGTCTCAAGCGTCAATTAGCCCAACAGCAAGAAAAAAATATCGCGCTGGTGCGGGAAAACCGTCAACTGTTCAGGGAAGTCCGCAGTTTGAAAGTTGGCACTGATGGTGTGGAAGCGAAAGCCCGTTATGACCTGGGACTGATCAAGGAAGGGGAAACACTGTTTATCTTCCTCGATAAGGAAGAGGCTGAAAATTGATTAAGGATTATTGGGTCATTGTACCCGCTGCCGGCGTTGGCAAACGTATGGGGGCTGATCGCCCGAAACAGTACCTGCCATTGCTCGGGCGACCACTGCTATCCCTGACTTTAAAAAATATTCTTGGGTGGCCAGGTTTGGCTGGCGTTGTAGTATCGCTGTCGGAACAGGATACCTACTTCCCTCACCTGAAAGAAGCAAACCATCCCTTGGTACACACCGTCATTGGTGGAGCTGAGAGAGCAGACTCTGTTCAGTCCGCCCTGGATTTCCTAGCGGTGCGAGAAAGCGGTGATACTCCGGTTTTAGTCCACGATGCTGCACGACCCTGTGTGTCTGAGCGCGATATTTGCGCTTTACTCAGTGACGAAGTCTCGCCGATGGCACTTTTGGCGCGCCCCGCGAGCGACACATTAAAGCGCAGTCATGTGACTGGCGGTGTAGCCTGTGTAAAAGAAACGGTTGACCGCGAAAGTATTTGGCTGGCGCAAACCCCGCAACGGGCCCCTCTCAGTACTCTGCACTCATGCCTTGGTAAAGCCCTGGAGCAAGGGGTTGCTGTAACCGATGAAGCCAGTGCATTGGAGTTTTTTGGCCATTCACCGCAATTGGTTACGGGTGATAGTGACAATATTAAAGTGACGCACCCCGCCGATATCATAATTGCAGAAACTATTTTACGTCTGCGCTACTCCCCGACTGAGGATAAGCGATAGTGAGTTTTCGAATAGGCCAGGGCTTTGATGTGCACGCATTTGGCCCCGGTGATCATGTAGTGCTTGGAGGAGTACAAATCCCCTATGGGTATGGTTTGGTAGCTCATTCTGATGGGGATGTTTTACTGCACGCCCTATCGGATGCCTTACTGGGTGCTCTGGCCCTGGGAGATATCGGTAAACACTTTCCCGATAACGATGAACAATTTGCCGGAGCGGATAGCAGAAACCTGCTTCGACATGTTGTTGGATTAATCGATAGTAAAGGGTATCGCCTGGTTAATGCGGATATGACGTTGATTGCCCAGGCCCCCAAAATGGCTCCGCATATCGATGGAATGCGAGTCAATATTGCCGCTGACTGTAGTGTTGATTGCGATGCGATCAGTGTCAAAGCAACCACTACAGAAAAGCTTGGATTTACTGGTCGCGGTGAGGGTATCGCCGCGCAAGCTACTGTTTTATTAGAGCGCAAAGATGTCTGAAGTTTGGAATCTGGATTGGCCCCGAGCGCTTGGGGGTGCGGTAATTTCTGGTGATTTTCGTACAGAACCAGAAGATTTTATTGTCGATGAACTGGCTATGCCGCCGGCTGATAAAGATGGCGAGCATGTTTACTTGCAGGTTAAAAAGCGCGGGGCAAATACCGCCTGGGTTGCCAAGGAATTGGCGAAGTTAGCCGGGGTGCAAAGCCGGGATGTCAGCTTTTATGGCTTGAAAGACCGACATGCTGTTTCCACTCAATGGTTCAGTGTATGGCTCGGACAAAAGCCAGAAGCAGACTGGTCGCAAATTAACAGCGATGAGATTTCATTGCTCCAGGCCTTCCGGGGGCCACGCAAGTTGCGTCGCGGCGAGCATATGGGGAATCGCTTCAAGATTCGGCTGCGCAATGTAGAAGGTGATCGGGACAAAGCAGAAGAAGTACTTCAGCTGATTCCCAAAGGGGTGCCCAATTACTTCGGTGAACAGCGCTTTGGGATTGATGGCAATAACCTTAGCTTGGCAAAAAACTTAGCTGAAGAGGACGGTCGCTGCCGCAAAAGCGAAAAGGCCTTCGCCATGTCTGCTGCCCGTAGCTGGCTGTTCAATCAGGTTTTGGCTGAACGAGTCAACACCGGAACCTGGCAGAGCCCTCTCGTTGGAGAGCCTGAAGATTACCCAACCGGGCCTCTTTGGGGGCGTGGCAGAAACCTGTCAACGGATGCCCTGGGGCAGTTGGAAGAGCAAGTGTTGTCTCCGTGGCAGCCTTGGTGCAACTGGCTGGAGCACTGCGGTCTTAGCCAGGAACGCCGGGCCATGATTTTATCCCCGGAGGCGTTTCGCTATGAGTGGGAAGGTGATCATTTAATCGTCGAATTTGCCTTGCCACCGGGTACTTTTGCTACGGCTTTGCTACGGGAGATAGCTCAGCTGGTCAATGTTAAACAGTGCACATAAAATTTGTATTTAGGTGACTGGCGCTGTTGCACAAATCATGGACAAGAAAAGAATATGGATCGCTTGAGACAAGAAGGTCTGGGGATGACTTCCCAGCGAACCCGTAATCGCTTGATCCAGCGATTGCGGGAAGAGGGGATATCCAACGAGGAGGTACTGGATGTAATGGCATCTACACCTCGACATCTCTTTTTGGATGAGGCCCTGGCTATTCGGGCTTATGAAGATACTGCTTTGCCCATAGGGTATGGCCAAACCATTTCCCAGCCATACATTGTCGCCCGTATGACTGAACTCCTGCTGAGTCGAGCAAAGTCTCTACACCGGGTGCTGGAAGTGGGCACTGGCTCTGGCTACCAAACGGCCATTCTTGCCCGTTTGGTGGAACAACTTTATTCCGTTGAGCGTGTCGAACCTCTATTGGAAACTGCTCGCCATAGGTTGGGAGAGCTGGGTTACAACAATGTAGAGTACAAGCTCAGTAGTGGGGGCTTCGGTTGGAAGGAAGAGGGGCCCTATGATGCAATCCTGGCCGCAGCGGCACCTGCAATAATTCCCGATGAGCTGCGAGAGCAGTTGGCGCCCAACGGGGTCTTGGTAATTCCGGTGGGTGCTGAACAGCAATACCTGACGATGGTGACTCGTCGTGAGGATAGTAATAAGTTTGATGTGGAAAAGTTGGAAGCGGTACGTTTCGTGCCTTTACTCGGTGGCGTGGTTCGATGAGATTTACTGAGGTTCTAAAAAGTCGCTACCCCGGAGTGCTTTTGCGGGGAATGGCAATGGGGGCTGCCGATGTGGTGCCCGGTGTTTCCGGGGGAACTATTGCCTTTATTACCGGCATCTACCAGGAGCTTTTGGACTCCCTCAGTCGAATAGGCCCGCATTGTATTACAGTGTGGCGGAAGGAGGGGGTTCTATCTACTTGGCGCTATATTAATGGGAGCTTTCTGCTCTCTCTTTTCCTTGGGGTATTGTTGAGCGTTTTTAGCTTGGCCCATCTGATTAGTGGCTTACTGCAAAATTATCCAATTGTTGTGTGGTCATTCTTTTTCGGTTTGGTTCTCGCCTCAATTGTTCCCATTGTGAGAAATATCCCCCGGTGGTCGCCATCTGTTTTGGTTTTTCTTGCACTGGGTATTGCGCTTGCAGTAACAGTGAGCGAGATGCGGCCTTCGGAGATACCGGCAACTCCACTTACGCTGTTTTTATCAGGTGCTTTGGCAATATGTGCGATGGCACTGCCGGGAATTTCCGGCGCTTTCCTGCTGTTATTAATCGGGATATACCCCAAGGTTTTAGCTGCAGTTCATGAACTCCAAATTTCAAACCTATTGTGCTTTGCGGCAGGGGCGGCAATAGGGCTGATGCTCTTCAGTCGCTTGTTGTCTTGGCTGATGCACAAATATGTAGCCAGGACACTGGCATTTCTTGCCGGGGTTTTGTTGGGTAGTTTGAAGATTATTTGGCCCTGGAAACTGCCAATGTCTGGGGAAATCGAAGCATCAAGCAAATTGGCCCCTTTGCTATCCAACACTTCTCCGCTAACTTATGTCGAGCAAACCGGCGACAGTGCTCATTTGGGGGGCGCAATTGTTGCGGCTCTAGTGGCAGCGCTCTTAGTTCTCGCTGTAGACTTCTTTGGCAAGGTGCACAGAGAGAAGTCTTGCGCCACTCCGCAATAAGATCTGGAAAATCTCGGTATGGCAGCGTTTTATCAAACTTTTCCAGAGATTTTTGGAGCTTTTCTTTAGACACTTTTTCCATAAATGCCGTGGTCTGATGTAAAAAGAGAATAATGGAATGTCATCTTTTGCAACCTCTTGAGCGCCGATGTTGGCGGAACAAACTCCCTAAAATCGGTCATTGTTTGTGGGGGGTGTTTAAAATATTAGGCTTGCTGGTTCTGCTGCAGGCCGTTTCCTCCTGTTCCAGCCATAAGGCTCCCTCAAGCTCCCTACGCCAGCCTCCGAGTATCAAAATTACCCACCACACGGTTGGTAAAGGGGATACCCTTTATTCGATAGCCTGGCGTTACGGCAAGGATTTTCGCCAATTGGCGGCGATAAATGGTATCCGCTCCCCTTATCAAATATATCCTGGGCAGAGAATCAGGCTGACGGGTTCAGTGCCAACCAAGAGCTCTGCCAGCACGCAAAAGAAGCAAAAAGTGCCAGTCGCAAAAGCTAAACCGAAAACAACTCAAACGACCACTGCTAAAAAATCTTTAACACCAAGCCCAAAGCGCCAATCAACAGCATCTCGCCGGAGCGGATCGGTCAACTGGCGCTGGCCCGCCAAGGGGAAAGTGATTAGTCACTTCCGCTCTGGGGACCCATTGCGTAAGGGAGTTGATATCGCGGGTGAAAAGGGTGAGTCTGTACTGGCAGCGGCTGATGGCACCGTGATCTACGCAGGAAGCGCCTTGAGAGGTTATGGAAAGCTGCTGATCGTCAAGCACAACGAGGTTTACCTCAGTGCCTATGCACACAATCACCGGTTGCTCGTAAAGGAGGGCAGCAGGGTAAAGGCGGGGCAAAGGATAGCGGAACTGGGTTCGAGTGGTACCGACCGCAACAAGCTCCACTTTGAGATTCGCAAAAACGGTCAGCCAGTAGACCCTCTTGCCTACTTACCGTAAGTTCACGGCCGCAGTAAAGCTCTGCAAATAAAAATGGACTTTTAACTAGTACCACTTGAGGTAGTCACTGTAATCGTGGCCATCCCAGGGTCAGCCGATTCAGTGGCTGTCGCCACATACCTGCGGCATTGATAGTTGTGTTATCAATGTCCGAGTGTGTTGTGCGGCTGAAATTGGCAAAGTACAAGGAGCAGGGGAAATGGAAGCACAACGGCAAGACCAGTCTATGGCTGGCCAGGCAGAAGACTTTCCTCCTGAGTTAGACGTTGAAAATGATGAGCAGAAATTAGGTTCAACTGAAGCAGGTGTTAGTCGCACGCGGAAATCTGCGGCTAAAAAGAGTTCCGCACCCTCCCAGGCAGAGAAAAGTAGAGTTTGTAGATTGGATGGCGATGGCCATTTGCAGAAAAATCTCGACGCTACTCAACTCTATCTCAATGAAATTGGATTCTCCCCCCTATTGACCGCAGAAGAAGAGGTGTATTACGCGCGCAAGGCTTTGCGTGGAGATGCTGCGGCAAGAAAACGAATGATCGAGAGCAATCTTCGCCTTGTTGTAAAGATTGCTCGCCGCTACGTTAGCCGAGGTTTGGCACTGCTGGACCTTATTGAGGAAGGTAATCTGGGCCTGATTCGAGCAGTTGAGAAGTTTGATCCAGAGAGAGGCTTTCGCTTTTCCACTTACGCCACCTGGTGGATACGTCAGACGATAGAACGGGCCATAATGAATCAGACCCGGACCATACGCCTGCCCATCCATGTCGTGAAAGAGTTAAACGTGTACTTGCGCGCATCTCGAGAGTTGGCGCAAAAGCTGGATCACGAGCCATCTGCAGAAGAAATTGCCACCCTCCTTGAGAAGCCAGTCGAAGATGTCGAGCGTATGCTGGGGCTCAATGAGCGGGTTACTTCTGTAGATACTCCCATTGGGCCCTCTTCTGAGAAGACCTTGGTAGATACCATCCCCGATCAGCAGGAATCTGACCCAGCAGAGCTTTTACAGGACAGGGACCTTTTTGACAGCATCAACCGCTGGTTGGGAGAGTTACCTGACAAACAGTGTGAAGTGGTCTCTAGGCGGTTTGGTTTGCGCGGTTTTGAAGCGAGCACCCTGGAAGAAGTAGGGCGTGAAATTGGTCTCACCAGGGAGCGGGTCAGGCAGATACAGGTGGATGCACTGAAACGTTTAAGAGAGGTTATGGAGAAGCAGGGGCTCGACGGGCATTCACTATTTGGCAATTTGTAGCCTCTACTCCTTGATAATACCCCACTGCCAGTTTCTGGCTGTGGGGTTTTTTTATCACTCAGCCTTGCTGAGCGGAGGTCTTCGGGCTACGAATTACTTCCTTACCCAGCGTCCCAGATTGTCCTGGTAGTATTCTCCGGGTGATAAGCGGGCTTCCAACTTTTCAGCGGCGCGTGTTGCCACTTGGGCTATATCGATTTTATTGCGTTCAGCGATTCGAGCGTAAGCAGCTTTTCGCTTGGCATTCACTTCTTTGACCAGTTTTTCCAATTCTGGTGAGCTGGCATCTACGATAGCGATGTATCCGCTATTGGCTTCACCAACCAGGCCCTTACTTTTGGCTTCATTTAGGGAAATTGCCATTGCAGGCAGGGCGATTAATAAGCTCAGTGCCAAAAAGGCTTTCATTAATGTCTTCATATTTGCCTCTTTAGAAAATCCCTTCCTTGTCTTCAAACAGGTTGTCCAGGTCCTTGTCGACCTTGACCCGAATTTCATGCTCAATTTTCACATTCAGGTTTACTGTAATTGGCTCACTGGGAGCCTTTACCGCTACAGTGGGTGTACACCCTGTAGCAACCATAGCGTATAGCAGCCCCATAGGAATCAGTCGGCTGGCTTTCATCTGACACTCCTCACAGTACCTCTTTGGTACCCTTTTACTTTTTGTACCTAGCCCGTGTTACCTGCCTGGTTCAGCAGGTGAGTTGGATGCCGGCAGACCCAAGTATTTTATTGAGTCAACCTTAACCGGTAATGAACCAAGCAGGCTTGTACATACCAATAAAGGCTACTTCACTCCTGACCTATTGGTCCAGCTGCTTTTCCAGGGTTTCAGTCAAATCACGACTGGCTTGCAATGAGCGCAACATGTCTGGGATATTGTTTTCAAGGTTCAGGTTGATCACCAGGTCTCGATCAGAATCGATAGCCTCACTTCGACCAACCAGCTTTAGCTGTAGTTGGAGATCTCCGCTGGCTGGATAGTCTATGCTGCCTTCCAGTGTTTGAAACTCATAATCTTCCAGTGCATTGGCTATCAACTTAAGTTGTGGGTTGCTTGCCAGCATCTGCGGAGAAAAGGCTCCGTAGTAGCGCAAGCGTCCGCCTGGAGCTTCACCCTGAAGGTGACCGGCTTCCACAGTGATACCCTCAGGCCCCGTTACAATGGGGATTTCCAAGTTAATTAGCCCGCTGGCCTCAAAGTTCTCTGAGTCCGTCTCCTCTGCTAAAGCCTCTAGAGAAATACATTGTGCATGTACAATGCTTTTTCGAGTCTCTTCAGCGAGATTCCAAATAAGGGCTGATGAAGTAACCCTGCCTTGCAAAAAGTCAGCAGAAAAATTATGCAATGTAATATCTTTCTGTTTATCCAGTTGCAGTGATAACTGGACATTTTTCACTGGTAAGCCCGCGTTAATAGATTCTATCGATAGTGGGTATGGTGTAGGTGTGATCCAGTGCCCATCTTCGTTTTCTACTTTTAGATCTCCACTGATTCCGGTGGCAAAACTATCTTTATAGGTTGCTGCAATATCGTCCAATGAAACATGGATACTGTCTTTGGACTGGGAGGGCAAAGACACAGAACCACCGGCAGAAAGTCTGCCCGAGACGATATTGAGGGGAAGCCCCTGGATCGTATCGTTTAGAGAGCGATCCGTACTAAAGGTAACTTCAGGAACGGAAAATTCAACTCCACCTGAGGATTTTGATAAGTCGTAAGAGCCGCTTAAATCAATTTTAATTGCACCTGCTTTAATTTGACTATGACTTGTTAGCTTATTGTGTTGCAGGGATAGCTTGCCTTTGGCTGAAGAGTTAACCTTGTACTTTTCCGATGTCTCAATCTCTAAATTGTTACTATTAAATTCACTGTCCAGCGCTGCAGCACCATTTTTGATGGTAACAATACTATCAAGAAAATTGAGGTCTCCAGAAAGGGAAAATTGCTCGGTGTTGATAATTCCAAACTGACTGCTTATTTCTGGGAGAGTACAGATTGTAGGTTCTGTTACTTCGCAGTGTACTGTTGGTATATCTAAGTTTACTCTGTCAACCGCCAATGTTTTGGTTGCTATTTTTTCTCCAGATACTTTAATGCTCTCTAGCGTGAATTTTTGACCTTTAAGATTGCTTTCAATCTTTGCCTTGGCAGTTGAACTCAAATTAGTAACTGCTAATTCTCTGGCCCGCTCATGAAGTTGGGGTACTTTTGTCTTTAGGTCAAAGTTACAGGCACTGATGTCAGAGAAGTGACATTGTATGTCGCTAGCGGTTAACTGTACTGTCGAGTCCCCATTGGAGCCTTGGATTGTTGCAGTTAGAGATCCTTGTTCGACTTTAATATCTCTTTGGTTGGGATTGGTCAGGTCACCTGTAATGGAGATAAGATCTTTAATGCTTGCCTGAATCTTGCTCTGATGTAATCCGGTAGTAATTAAAGGCGAGTTTTTTCCTGATGTGGGAGCTGAAATATCCAATTGAATAGTTTGGTTTGGTATCAATTCTAATTGAAAGCTATTTACTTCTGGAGAGTTAATATTGTTAAGCGAACTTAGTTGAAATTTACCCTTAAATACCACATCTCCATTAACACTATCTATAGGTAGTGCTGGCAAGTGTCTGAGATATAGGGGGGAATTAACTATAGTATTTGCACTTGTTAGATGAAAAGTACCTTCGATATCTAATTCGGGAGATGTCGCCGATGTGCTCGAGCTAAAGTCCGCACTTAATAGCGGGGTATTGGTGTTTTTATCAGTACCTAAAGCTATATCAAGCTCGCCACTCCCCTTGATATGTCGAGGTTTAAATGGAAATAGTGATTCAAGTGTTATTTTTATTGGATTGCTTATAGATAATTGGGCTTCTATATTGGAGTTTAGTTGAGCGTATGGGATTGTGGCCTTTAGATCATTGCCATTAAGTTGAATGTCAATTTCTCGGTAGCTTGAAATGGATAGCAGATTGTCTGGCAAGCTAATTGCGGTGGTAGCTATAATTTTGCCTGATACTGTCGGCTTAGTTGTGGAGCTAGCTTTAGGTTCAAATATCTCTATCAGTGGGGCTATAGATTCCAGCTCTGATACAAGTTCACTGTTTAAAATCCATGTGTCAGTTTCTAGTTTAGCAATAGTTATATCAGCTTCAGACAGAATCTTTGAGTTGTTAGTTAGTATTCTGGGTTTTAGTTTGATTTCTGACAAACCTAAAAAAGCCTCAAAATATAAATTAAGCTCGCCAAGCTGGGGGTGTTTAAGGGGAGTTTCGGCATGAATTTTTGTGCTGTCGCGAGCTATATTTAGTGGGCCGCCAATCAATTGGCCATCGAGTACTATTTGTTTAACGGATATCTTGCCTGGCAAAAAGCGGGTTAGACTTTGGCTTAGGGCACTTAACGATAATGTATTACTTGTCTTGACATTATTTTCCGGGAGCTGCTCGTTGATATGGGCTTTGGTAACGATATCTTCAGCTTCCATGCTCCTGGTTAGCTTTTCTATTGATAGTTCAATTTTTTGGGTGTTATCTCGGTCATAAATAATATGGAAAGGATAGACAATTTTTACTCCCTCGAGGAGGATAATACTATTTACGCTGGACTTTAGGCGAACTTCCTGGATGGAAACTTCTTTAAAACCCAGTCGTAGTCCTGTCAGCTCCTGAATAACTACCTCTCCTGAGAAAATATTGATTAGCTGAGAGGCAACGATATCCTTTTTCCACCAGCTAGCTGCTATGAGGGCAGCTAAAAAACAAGATAGAGTTATGATGGAGATACGGAGTTTACGCACACTGAACCTCGGAATTCCCGCAAGAGATTAGCTCAAACTTAAATCTATTATTCGTTACGAAAGGGCGAAGTAGGAATACTTTAATCCCTTACTGCTACCTTATGACGAGTTTACCAGATTGGATAATTATACTGGCTGCAATTTCTCACCATGTTGGTCAGTATCTACTGTGCTGTGGGGTAGGGCAGACAGTAAGTGCTCTATATGGGTATATAATCGACCACTATTATATAGTTTTCACCTATTTAATGTCGCGCACTGATAGTTTTTACCTTCTCCGTCGCTGTTACCTCTGTGCTTGTGGAGGCAGATGTGCCAAGAGTGGCTGTGGGCAAGGCTGCAAGGGCAAGTATTAATCAAACTTATCTATGCGTGGCACCAATCGCGCTGGGAAGCTATAGTCCGGTTTTTAACTTGGCTGATAAATAGTATTGGCCCGGGTAACGATATTGTTGGTCCAATTAATCGAATTCATACTGCCCCGGAAGGGCATAGAATGACTGAAGGTGTTTCAATAATGAAAGATAGCCAGCCAAAGACCATTTACCTGAAAGACTATCAAGTACCAGATTACCTGGTGGATGCTACTGATTTACATTTTGAGCTGGAACCCAAGGCAACTTTGGTCAAATCTCGTTTGAATATTCGCAGAAATCCGCAAGCGGGTGCAGGGCTGCCGCCTTTAGTGCTGGATGGTGTCGAGCTGGAATTACTTTCGGTTTCTTTGGATGGAGTTTTGTTGTCTACATCTGATTATCAGGTTCTACCTGAGGGCCTGTCTATCCCTGTAGAGAAACCAGAATTTCTGCTGGAAATCCGCAATCGGATAAATCCGGAGGAAAACACATCTCTAGAGGGATTATATCTCTCTAATGGTATGTATTGCACTCAATGTGAAGCTGAAGGATTTAGAAAAATTACTTTCTATCCTGACCGGCCGGATGTTATGTCCAAATTTACCACCACCATCGTCGCGCCGATGGACCACCCAGTACTACTTTCAAATGGCAATGAAGTTGAAAGGGGTAGATATGAAGATGGTCGTCAGTTTGTAACTTGGGAAGATCCATTCGCCAAGCCGGCTTACTTATTTGCGTTGGTAGGCGGGGACTTGGAGCATGTGGAAGATAGCTTCACAACAGCCTCTGGTAGAAAGGTTAAGTTACAGATCTTTACGGAAGCGAAAAATATTGGGAAGTGTGATCATGCTATGCGCTCACTTAAAAATGCGATGCGTTGGGATGAGGAAACTTACGGAAAGGAATATGACCTAGACATCTTTATGATTGTTGCTGTTGATCATTTCAATATGGGGGCTATGGAAAACAAAGGATTGAATATTTTCAATTCGGCCTGTGTGCTCGCTAGCCCAGAAACAGCAACGGATTCAGCTTTTCAGCGGATTGAGTCTATTGTAGGACATGAGTATTTTCACAACTGGTCCGGCAATCGGGTTACTTGCCGGGATTGGTTTCAGTTGAGTCTGAAGGAAGGTTTTACCGTATTTCGTGATGCGGAGTTCTCCGCTGATCTTAATTCCCGAGCGGTTAAGCGTATTGAAGATGTATCCCTTTTGCGTACTACCCAGTTTGCTGAAGATGCCGGCCCTATGGCCCATCCTATCAGGCCAGATTCTTATATAGAAATTTCAAACTTTTACACTCTGACAATTTATGAAAAGGGTGCGGAAGTTGTACGGATGATTCATACACTCTTAGGTGCAGAAGGGTTCCGCAAAGGAAGTGACTTGTACTTTCAGCAGCACGATGGTTGCGCGGTAACCTGTGAAGATTTCGTCAAGGCGATGGAAGATGCTAACAAGGTTGAACTGAAGCAATTCCGCAACTGGTACAGCCAAGCAGGCACGCCGATACTTGATGTGACAGATAGCTTTAATGAAACTGATGGCACTTATAGTCTAACTATTCGCCAGTCTTGCCCTTCATCGCCAGGTCAGGAAGAGAAGTTACCTTTCCACTTACCAATAAGAATTGGATTGCTGGGGGCTGATGGCGCAGAGCTTGTACTCAATGAGCAGGGTGATACTGAAACTGTTTTACAGTTAACAGAAGATGAGCAATCTTTTGAGTTTTCCGGACTTGCGGAGAAGCCTTTACCCTCATTGCTGCGAGGCTTCTCCGCTCCAGTAAAAATAAGGTACAACTATAGCAATGAGCAGCTTCAATTTTTAATGAGCAAGGATAAGGACACGTTTAACCGCTGGGATGCAAGTCAGCGCCTAGCATTAAATGCTTTGTGTGAGCTTCAGGTGGCTTTTCGTAAAGGTGAGGAACTACAGGTACAACCAAGTTTAATCAGTGCTTATAAAGAGGTTTTACAGGATGTTGATCTCGATCTAGCGCTGGTCGCAGAGATCTTGCAATTGCCCAGTGAGCAGTTTATCGCTGAAGAGTCATCATCTATTGATGCGGAAGCAATAATTGTTGCGAGGGAATTTGTAAAGAAGGTAATTGCAGGTGAATTATTTGATGAATTTCGCAAGCGCTATCTAGAATTGAATACCACAAAGCCCTATAGCCCGAATGCGTTAGATATTGCGCAAAGACGACTTAAAAATACCTGTTTATCCTATATCTGCATAACAGAAACTGAGGAGGCGTTAGATATAGCCCAGGTTCAGTTTGAGAGCGCTAGTAATATGACAGATAGTGCGGCGGCTCTCGCTGTTATTATTAATCATGCACCGGAAGACCGAGCCAGGGGGTTGATTGAACAATTTTATGAGCGCTGGAAAACCGATACTCAAGTAGTAGAACTATGGCTGGGTCAGCAGAGTTGTAGTCCCAAGCGCGGTACATTGGAAAATATTCGTGCACTTATGAATCACCCTGCTTTTGAAATGAAAAACCCCAATAAAGTAAGGTCTGTAATAGGTGGTTTTGCTAATCGTAATTTTAAGCAATTCCATAAGAGCGATGGTAGCGGGTTTGAGTTTGTTGCCGATCAGGTTCTGGCCTTGGACAAGCTAAATCCACAAATTTCAGCAAGGCTGGTTATACCGATCACACGTTGGAAAAAATACTCTGGTAGCCTGGGTGAGAAGATGAAAGTTGCCCTGCAAAGGGTTGCTGATTCGGGAGACCTATCTAAGGATTTGTTTGAGGTAGTCAGCAAAAGCTTGATTTAAAATAAATGCCCGCTTGGGGTATGCTGCACATACCCCATTTTCTTATAGAATTTTGTTTTCTTTTTCTTCGCCTAGCTGGACTAAATGTAGCTTGTTTCCATCATTTTTTAGCTCAGTGATTGAAGTGTAATCGGGCCTAAACTGTTGTACTTTTTGGTGGTTCCGGATATGTGCAACAACTGAATTGATGACCATAAAATGGCAGAAGATAAAGGTGTCCTCTGAAAGATTTTCCAAATACCTGATTATTCCATCACGCCAATCTTTTTGTTCTCTGTCGCAGGGGTCCCACTCTCCAGTAAGTAATGTTCGTAACCAGGTTAGGCGTTGAGCTTTGGGTATTTCCTCTGGTGTAGGTATTTCCGTCACTGCATTTTCAATTACAACCTCTATATCCCAAGCTTCGGCCAAGGGCTTTGCTGTTTGCTGTGCACGGAGTTTGGGGCTGCTTATTAATTGAACTTTCTCGAGAGAGGAAAGTTTTAGGGCTAGCTCTTCTGCCTGCTTGTAACCTTCGTTTGTGAGTATTGGATCGGGGATGTGCTCCCCTTTCGCTGCTTCTCCATGCCTGATTAAAAAAATTCTTGCCATCTATGCCAACCTAAAGATAACCATTCAACCTATCGTCGGGTATATGTTGCCATAAACTGAGAAGCTCTGGTGAGTTAAACGCCCTGGCTGAGGGATGATTGCCAAATCGCTTACTGTGTTTTCCTGAAAACTCTGGCCAATCATTGCCGGGTTTCCCTGTTTCAGCAAAATTCAGCCAAGCTTGTTGCATTGAGGCACTTAATAAATGGGGGTTTTCTTCAGCACCATATAGTGTTTTCAAGGACTGATCGCTATGGGTTCCAAATACATAGCCAAGCTCAACGGCGTGACAGGCCCCTAGTAAAGGCTGTGCAGCGAGAGGTTGTGCAAAGTGATAGTGATAGTTTTCCCCCTGATGACTTTGTAGGTGTCTCAGCCCAGGCAAGGTGAATACCATATCAGTGAGCAAAAGGTTCCAGGCTCGACTCCACTCTGGCCAGGGATTGTCTGTCATTTTTTTTGCTAGTTGATAGTAATGTCTGAGTAGGGGCTTTAACTCGGACTCTGGGATAAGCCATTCGAGATGAGTGCATATTTGCCGGTAGTCCATGTTAAAGCTTTCAGGGTTTATCGCGCTGAAGAGATTCCATTCCTCCAAATTGTTCCCTAACAAAAGGGATGTTTGGTGTGTCGGGGAGAGCTTTTTTTTAGGGGAAAAAAGTTCCCTGTCTGCGACAGGTTTAAATGGCAGTTGCCCCCATTTTGCTGTCATAGACGTGTCAGAGAGTATTGCTTTTTGGGTTTTCAGAAGAAGTTTGGTCGGACAATTTTTTAGTGAGATGCCACCAGAGATTTTCTCAAATTGTTGAATGAAAGTCTTACCAACATGGTTAGCGCTTTGCTGGGAGTGAGAGGCTCTTGGGTGCCCACTTTGAACAATTGCACGCCGTATAAGGCCTTTACATTGTGGAGTTTCAAGTAAGGAGGCAATACTCATTGCCCCGGCTGATTCGCCAAAAAGAGTGATATTGTTTGGATCTCCGCCAAATGCTGAGATATTTTTCCGAACCCATTGTAGGGCGGCTATTTGATCTAAAAGCCCTTCATTGCCGGTTGATGGTATATCACTAATATCCTTTAGGCGCAGAAATCCCAGGGCGCCTAAACGGTAGTTTATAGTGACAACAATTGTCCGACCGCTAGCTGCCAAGTATTTACCATTGTAAATTTCTTGGCATCCTGATCCCATGTAAAAAGAGCCGCCATGAACCCAAAACATTACTGGCAGCTTTTTTCCTTGCGACATTGCGGGAGAGAATACATTCAAATAGAGGCATTCCTCCCTTTCAGGAAGATTCCCGTTTTGATCTCGAACTTCCATTAGGGCGGATGAGTTTTGCGCTGCTGGTGAACCAAAGCTATGCGCTTGGAAAGGATTTTTCCAGCGGTCTAACTCTTGCGGTGGTAGCCAACGTAAATTCCCTACAGGAGGGAGAGCGTAGGGAATACCCAAGAATTTATATACGCCAGTTTCCTCATCTGTGGTTCCGATGATTGGCCCGGCAGGCGTATCAACAACGGGGGTAGGTTTTTTGTTTAAGTGCCTGCCAATTTCCGGGTCTGTAGTCATTTGTAACTTCCTAATCTTGCTGAAGTTAGCACGAAAACTGTTTTTCTCCTGCCGCTGCCTAACTCCTCCTTGAAAACGTTTTGAATTACGTCCATACAAAAGTAGTGCGCGTAAAAACGTACTGGCGTAATTGTTTTTTTATGGAGGGAAATTAGTAAGGCTATGTATTAGTGAATCTAGTCACGGATGGGCTCAAAGTGGGGTATTTTCCGTCTTTAAGCTCAGGCCATGAACTGTGTATTTAGGAAGTTGCACCGTTTGAAGTTGGTGAGAGCATGATTGCGAAAATCTTTGACAAATCCACGGGCTCAATCGACGAGCGATCACTGGAGGGGCTATCTTTGACCTCTCCTGGTCTTGTCGAAATGCCCGCAGATCCTGAGGATATTGCGTCTTTTTCCAAGGACGGAGTAGACCTTGTTATTGTTTTAAAGTCCGGTCAAATCATCATTATTTCAGGGTTTTACCTGTTAGATGAAGAAGGTGACCATAGTGAGCTAGTGCTAACAGGGGCTGAAGAGCCTCTTATGTTAGCTTCTAATGGAGACTTAATCTCCGCCTTTGCTGCGGCTGGTGGTGCATCTTATCCCGCACCAGCGCCGGCCAATCCCGGTTTTTCTTGGTGGATTCCAGCATTAATTGCCCTTGGAGTTGTTGTTATAGCTGTCGCGGCTAGTGATGACGATGACAATAACGGCGATCGTTTTTTTATTCCTGATTCTGATGCCGACGCTGACTCAGATGCGGATGCGGATGCGGATGCGGATGCGGATGCGGATGCCGATGCCGACGCGGATGCTGACGCCGATGCCGATGCCGATGCGGATGCGGATGCCGATGCGGATGCCGATGCCGACGCTGATGCGGATGCGGATGCGGATGCTGACGCCGATGCCGATGCCGATGCCGATGCCGACGCTGATGCCGATGCCGATGCAGATGCTGACGCTGATGCGGATGCTGACGCCGATGCCGACGCAGATGCCGATGCCGACGCAGATGCCGATGCTGATGCGGATGCCGACGCTGATGCTGATGCTGATGCTGATGCTGATGCTGATGCTGATGCGGATGCGGATGCGGATGCGGATGCGGATGCCGATGCCGATGCCGACGCGGATGCCGATGCCGATGCCGACGCAGATGCTGATGCCGATGCCGATGCCGATGCCGATGCGGATGCTGACGCCGACGCCGACGCCGACGCCGACGCCGACGCCGACGCTGACGCGGATGCCGACGCGGATGCCGATGCGGATGCCGACGCAGATGCGGATGCCGACGCGGATGCCGACGCGGATGCCGACGCAGATGCGGATGCCGATGCGGATGCCGACGCAGATGCGGATGCGGATGCCGATGCGGATGCCGATGCCGACGCTGATGCTGATGCTGATGCCGATGCGGATGCGGATGCCGACGCGGATGCTGACGCTGATGCCGACGCTGATGCTGATGCTGATGCGGATGCCGATGCCGATGCCGATGCCGATGCCGATGCCGATGCCGATGCCGATGCGGATGCGGATGCCGACGCTGACGCAGATGCTGATGCCGACGCGGATGCCGATGCTGATGCCGACGCGGATGCCGACGCCGATGCTGATGCGGATGCCGACGCGGATGCCGATGCCGACGCTGATGCTGATGCTGATGCGGATGCCGACGCTGATGCGGATGCCGACGCTGATGCGGATGCCGACGCTGATGCTGATGCCGATGCCGATGCCGATGCCGATGCGGATGCGGATGCGGATGCCGACGCTGACGCAGATGCGGATGCTGATGCCGACGCCGATGCCGATGCCGATGCCGATGCCGATGCCGATGCGGATGCCGATGCGGATGCCGACGCGGATGCTGACGCTGACGCAGATGCGGATGCTGATGCCGACGCGGATGCCGACGCTGATGCCGATGCCGATGCCGATGCCGATGCTGATGCCGATGCCGATGCCGATGCTGATGCCGACGCGGATGCCGACGCAGATGCTGATGCGGATGCCGACGCGGATGCCGACGCGGATGCCGATGCCGACGCGGATGCTGACGCGGATGCCGACGCGGATGCTGACGCAGATGCGGATGCCGACGCGGATGCCGACGCAGATGCCGATGCGGATGCCGACGCAGATGCCGATGCCGATGCCGATGCTGACGCGGATGCGGATGCGGATGCCGACGCCGACGCGGATGCCGACGCGGATGCCGATGCGGATGCCGATGCTGACGCGGATGCCGATGCGGATGCCGATGCTGACGCGGATGCTGATGCTGATGCCGATGCCGATGCGGATGCGGATGCCGATGCTGACGCGGATGCCGATGCCGATGCCGATGCGGATGCCGATGCTGACGCGGATGCTGATGCCGATGCGGATGCTGACGCAGATGCCGACGCTGATGCCGATGCGGATGCTGACGCAGATGCCGACGCTGATGCCGACGCTGATGCCGACGCTGATGCGGATGCCGATGCAGACGCTGATGCAGATGTCGATATCGACATAAATATTGATATTGATGTTGACATCAATATTGATATTGACGTTGACATTATCATCATCAATATCGGATCAAATTCTCAAGAGCCTGGTGAGCTTCAAGACAGCGATGTAGAAGCTCTCGATAGCGGTGCCGGAACGCCGTCTGATGCGTTGTTCGCTTGGGTGCCCGATGGGGATGCCGACGCGGATGCCGACGCGGATGCCGACGCGGATGCCGATGCTGACGCGGATGCGGATGCCGATGCTGACGCCGATGCCGATGCCGATGCTGATGCCGATGCCGATGCCGATGCCGATGCCGATGCCGATGCGGATGCTGACGCAGATGCAGATGCAGATGCAGATGCAGATGCTGATGCTGACGCGGATGCTGATGCTGATGCTGACGCGGATGCCGATGCCGATGCTGATGCTGACGCGGATGCTGATGCTGATGCTGATGCTGATGCTGATGCTGACGCGGATGCTGATGCTGATGCTGATGCTGATGCTGATGCTGATGCTGATGCTGATGCTGACGCGGATGCAGATGCAGATGCTGATGCTGACGCGGATGCAGATGCAGATGCAGATGCAGATGCTGACGCGGATGCGGATGCTGATGCTGACGCGGATGCAGATGCAGATGCAGATGTCGATATCGACATAAATATTGATATTGATATCGACATCAATATTGATATTGACGTTGATATTATCATCATCAATATCGGATCGGATTCGCAAGAGCCTGGTGAACTTCAAGACAGCGATGTAGAAGCTCTCGATAGCGAAGCTGGAACGTCGTCCGATGCGTTGTTCGCTTGGGTGCCCGATGGAGATGCAGACGCTGACACTGATGCAGACGCTGATGCAGACGCTGATGCAGACGCTGATGCAGACGCGGATGCAGATGCAGATGCTGATGCAGACGCTGATGCAGACGCTGATGCCGATGTAGACATCGATATAAATATCGACATAGATATCAACCTTGATATCGACATTGATATTGATATCACCATCATCAATATCGGTTCTGATTCAACCGTTGGATCTGATGGGTTCCTCGATATCGACGTTACTGCAGATGCGGGCGAAGGTATGCTGGGTGCCGGTTCTAACCTGTCAATCGATGAGCTACTTGAGTCAACGAGTGAAGATGCTCAGGTATTTGAGTCGGGTGAAAATGAGGAGGGTGTGAGCCCGACCTTAGATTCCAGTGGCATGGTTGGTGGCACTGATGCCCTGACAGCGACAGATAATGCAGCGGCGTTTGAAGATCCTGTTGGAGATATGTGGCAACAAAATGGCTTGAGTGACACCTAGATCAGATAGCCTTTCATTAACTTATTTACCGGGCCGCAAGGCCCGGTTTTTTTTGGCTAGACTTTCGTAGCCACTCTTCGAAACCGTTGATGTCTAGCGGTGAGTGCGTGTTTTATCTCTCCAATAATCAGTGAAAAGTGAACATAGTGGAAGTGTTTAAACGACTATGGAAAATGTCAATGCTATTTGCTCTGGCATTTTGGGCTCTCCTTGCTGAAGCTGACCTCTTTGGTTCGTCTCCCACAGCTGAAGTAATTAGTCCAAGTAAAATGGATGTCGAAGTGAATGATTCACTTAGGCAGTTATCGTTTAGTGAGTATGAAAGGGGAATTAAACGAAATGAACTTAATATCCTTGAAGTCGTGCATCAAGCGGTGGGTTGGCACCCCCTAATTGCAGAAGCAATAGGTAGTCTTTACCAGCAGAGGCAGGGCGTCCGTTCCGCAAGGTCAGGATATTTCCCGCAGTTGAGTGCTGGTGTTGTGGCTGGACATGATTCTGAATATAAGCGTGAAGGTGATGGTCACGCATTTCAGATGAATGTTTCACAGATGGTTTACGACTTTGGCAAAGTATCCAGTAGCGTTTCTGTTGCCCAAGCAGGGGTGCAAAGATCGCAAGCTGAAGTTCTCCAATCTATTGATGAAGTTGCAAGGAGAACTGCAAAAGCTGCAATTGAAGTTCAACGTTACCAGTCACTTCTAATTACTTCTGATGCACAAGTTCAAGGTGTATCTGCTATTGCCAGACTTGTGCAAATTCGAAAAGAACGAGGGGTGAGTTCTCGCTCAGATGTTTTACAAGCTCAGTCTAGAGTAGATGCTGCGCAGGCCTCCAAGCAACAGGTTGAAGCCCTGTTGCGTCGATGGCGTAGCACACTACAAAAATTAACAGGTTTTCAGTCCCCTTTTCGGGTTGCTATGTATGTTCCGGAAGATGTCGCCCAAGCTTGTGACGTTGAATCGTTTAATCTGTCCTCTGTTCCAGAGGTTCTGGTTGCCGAAGCAGATAGAGCTGAGGCAGAAGCGAAACTAAAGTTGGCAAAAGCAAACACTTGGCCGACATTCACTTTGGACGGTAATGTAAATCAATATTTGGATCAAAACTATGTAGATGCCAACGCCCTCAATGAAAATGAAAAAGCCATCTTCCTAAATGTTTCCATGCCTATATACCAAGGCGGAAAAATAGCTGCTGGTCGAGAAGGCGCTAATTATGCTTTACAGTCAGCGGATGCTGCTCGGGATTCAGCTCAGCTGTCAGCAACCCAAAAGTATCGGGAGGCACAAGAGGAGGCAGAAGGGTTAATGCGAAGTTTGGGGGCGCTTAGTGCCAGGGAAAGTGCAATTGCAGAAACAAGGGATCTCTATAAGCAGCAATACTCCACCTTGGGAACAAGAACTTTAATTGATTTGCTCAATTCAGAGCAGGAATTACACCTTGCCCGCCTGGAAAAAAATAATACGATTTTTGATTTGCATTTATTAAAAATTGACTGCTTACATAGTCGTGGCGGTATGCGTGAAGCCTTCAAGCTAGAAGGTATTCAAATTCAGGGCGTGGAGGTGTTGCCTTGAATAATAACCAAATTGAAAGTACTAATGATGGTGAGGGTTCATCTTTAGATACCTCCAATATGGTATCTGACTTTGATCCATGGTGTGAGGCAATTATTGCCATTGCACGATATTATCGTATCGACTGTTCGGCCGAGAGAGTGCGAATAGCGGGAAATTGGGGGGGCTGTGATTCGGTAGAAGGTGTTATTCGTCAGATGTCGCGGCAAGCAGGCTTAACGGTTAAATTTTGCCCATTCACAGAGTCTGCGATTAATTCTTGGAGATTGCCTGTTGTAGCACAAACGATAGATGGACAGTTGATTGTCATCGATTCTGTATCCAAGCAAGAGCAACTGAGTGTTACCTACTGTGGCGATAAAGGCCTAAAAACGAGTGTGCCTCTGTGTGAGTTGAAGAGTCAAATTTTAAGTTTGGCAATATTCCGGCCTAGACGTACAGCGACTGATTCTAGAATTGATGAGTATATTAAGCCCCACGATAAACATTGGTTTCGACGTATTATATTGCGGGACTTAAAACCCTACTTTCATGTGATGATTGCTACTACAATCGCTAATTCATTGGCATTAGCAGGCATCATTTTTTCCAAGCAAGTCTATGATCGAGTGATTCCCGCCGAATCATTGCCAACACTTTATGTCCTTTTTAGTGGTGTTGTAGTTGCCATTGTTTTTGATTTCATTATGAGAACCATGCGGGTCAGAGTAACGGATCTGTTGGGAAAACGTGCGGATATTCGTATGTCAGATTTAGTCTTTGGCCATGCCATACGGGTCAAAGATCAGGCAAGGCCAAAGTCTACAGGGACCTTTATTTCACAAATTAGAGATCTTGAAAGAATAAGAGAGTTGTTTACGTCCTCGACAATACTGGCACTTGCAGACCTTCCATTTTTTATACTTTTTCTGTTTGTTATGTGGTGGATTGCAGGAAGCCTGGCATTAATTCCTTTGGTAGCAGTCTTCCTACTGATAATTCCTGGTTTGCTACTTCAGCCAAAATTGGCGACTCTCTCCAAAGAATCAATCAGAGAGGGGGCTCTGCGCAATGCCATGCTAATTGAGACAGTGCAGGGACTTGAAGATATAAAAGCAATGCAGGCAGAGCAGAGATTTCAAGGGCAGTGGAATCACTTCAATGCAATTACCGCCGAATCCAGTCTTAAATTGCGGTATTTGGTAGGGCTGTTACTGAGTTGGACACACAATGTTCAATCATCGGTTTTTGCTGTTGTTGTTCTTTTTGGGGCGCCGATGGTAATGGAAGGGGGTATGACGACCGGTGCCTTGGTAGCAGCCTCGATTCTGGGCTCCAGAATGATGGCGCCAATGGCAAATATAACCCAAGTTCTTAGTCGGTGGCAGCAGGCTAGGATTGCGATGCAGGGTATTGATCAAATTATGCAGCTGCCAGTTGACAATCCTGAGAATGAAAAAAAAGTACAAAAATCAGTTATCCAGGGCAATTATCACTTTCAGCAAACGGTATATAACTACGGAGATAGTGCTGCTGAACCGGCACTGGTTATTTCCGACTTAAAAATACATCAAGGTGAGCGAATTGCGATCCTGGGCAGAAATGGGTCAGGGAAGTCAACCTTTTTACATGCTTTATCGGGATACATCGAGCCTGCCAGGGGGCAGTTGCGGCTTGATGATGTGAGCCTTGCCCATATAGATCCTGCTGATGTCAGACGTGATGTTTCCCTGCTTAGTCAGAAAACTGGCCTTTTCCATGGCACTATTTATGAAAACTTGGTGCTCGGCGCCCCATATGCCAGTGATGAGGAAATTATGTGGGCGCTTGATATGACTGGTGCCAAGGCTTTTGTTAACAAGCTTCCAAAAGGGTTGGGATGCTTGATCCAGGAAGGAGGTTTTGGACTTTCTGGAGGACAAAAGCAATCTCTGCTTTTAGCCCGCCTGCTTCTACGCCAACCAAATGTTCTTTTGTTAGATGAACCTACGTCAGCCCTGGATGAAGCTACTGAGAAGCGGTTTATTCATGCTCTTTCACAGTGGAGTGCTGAGCGCACAGTTGTAGTCGCCACTCATAGAACAAGTATTCTACATTTTGTGGATCGAGTAATAGTTTTAGATAGCGGCAGAGTTGCTTTAGATGAGCCCAAAGACAAGGCGATTTCCATATTGTCACGACAAAAAGGCAAAGATACCCAGCAGGGTGAGAAGGTTTCATAGACAAATTTTGGCGAGGTAGCCATGTCAAACGCAGATGGTCACGATTTGCTATTACACCCTCGGCGAGAACCAAAACGCGTTGCCTTACTAGATATAGACTCACAAAATGACGAAAAGCAGTATGGCGATGATGTTGATGATGCATCTCTGGTTCGTTCTGGAAGAATTGTTTGGGTGTTTTTCCTACTTCTCGCAGCGTCAGTGACTTGGTCATATCTCGCTAAAGTGGATGAAGTGTCATCGGGTAGTGGAAAAGTAGTGCCAACTTCACGTTCACAAATTATTCAGTCTTTGGAGGGGGGCATACTTGCTGATTTAAAAGTAACTGAGGGAGATATTGTCGAGAAAGGAGAGGTGTTAGCACAACTGGATCCGACAAAGCTTCGCTCAAATGTAGATGAAATTTCAGCAAGATATAGAGCTGCTCTTGCAAGCGTTTCCCGCCTAAATGCCGAAGTAAATGGAATACCAATAAAATTCCCGGAAGAACTTTCAGAGTTCACCGAACTTATTGCTACAGAAAAGAAGTTATTTGATATAAGACAGCGAGGTCTGGCGGAATCCCTTCGTGGTTCAAAAGAAACATTAGAGTTGGTTAACAAGGAGCTAACTATCACAACTTCTTTACTTGATTCCGGGGCGGCTAGTAGTGTCGATGTGTTGCGTCTGCAACGGCAGAAGTCAGAACTGGAAACCAAAATTCTGGAAATCAAGTCCGATTATATGGTCAAGGCTCGAGAAGAGCTTGCCAATGTTAGAGCAGAAGTTGAGTCACTTTCTTCCGTAAAAGAGGGGCGGTCTGACTCCTTGACTCGGTTGACTCATCGATCTCCTGTGAGGGGTATCGTTAAGGCTATTGAAGTTACGACAATAGGCGGAGTTGTGCCACCCAATGGAAAATTAATGGAGATAGTTCCTCTGGACGATCAGCTCTTAATTGAGGCAAAAATATCACCTAGAGATGTGGCATTTATCCGTCCTGGGCAGGCTGCCAAGGTAAAAATAACAGCTTATGAGTATGCAGTATATGGAGGCTTAGATGGTGAGGTTACGACTATATCTCCAGATACAATACAAGATGAATTTACACCAGGGGAGTATTATTATCGGGTTTTTATCCTAACTGAAAAAGATTCCTTGATAAATAAAGTTGGAAAGAAATTCCCAATTGTGCCAGGGATGATTGCTACGGTGGATATCAAAACAGGATCAAAAACCATCTTTGATTATCTGTTAAAGCCGATTAACAGAGCAAGTGAAGCTTTACGAGAGAGATAGCGGTGGGAATTGATGCTTGGTAGCAAAATCGCGTTTTCGGTGTTTTGTATTTTTCTCGGCCTTTTTGGTTTTTGGTGCGGTGCAGCAGCTGATAGCAAGAAGGTTACCTTGTCCGCAGAAGTTACTATTGAAAATCACTCTGAGCGTGATGTCATAGGGTATATTCACAGATTGTCGATGCCAGTTGAAACTGGATTGCAGCAGTCATTAAAAGAGATAAGATACGATTACCCTGAAAATTTTGTTATCAAGGATCATAAGAAGGGAGATTCCAAGTATTTAGAGGTAAGACTAGACATACCTGCAGGAAAGGTCGTCAAGCGAAAATTTCATTTTGACCTTTTGTTGAGTTCTTATGATTATGCCAAAATTTCTCGAGGTCGTGAGCCTTATCCGGCTAAACAATATCTTCAGCCAGCAAAATATATTGAATCAGATGCTTTGGCAATAAAAAAATTGTCCTTGGAAATTCAGAATACGTTTTCTGATGAAGAGGGGCGATTGCGAGCTGCATTTCTCTTACCTCAAGCTGTTATCGAATATAAAATCCAACCGACAAAAGGCGCACTTGCGGCACTCGAGTCAAGAAAGGGCGATTGTACAGAGTATGCAGCTCTCTTTGTTGCTTTGGCCCGTTCAATGGGCTATCCAGCAAGGGTCACGTCTGAGTTTCTTTTTACCAAAAGAAAGCAATTTAAACAACCCAATCATCATGCTGCTGAAGTCTACATGAATGGACGCTGGATGCCGGTAGACCCTAATTTGGCTCAAGAGTCTCGATTTGGATATGGATTTGGTAGAGGACAGCTCAGTAAAATTACCCTTACCCGCGATTTTACTTGGGTGTGGTCCAATTTGTGGCCTAAAGAATTCAGGGGGAATGTAGATCAAACAAAGGTCGCTATTGAGTGGAGCTTACAATAGCGACTGCTTGTTCTGATATATTTTGTAGACTGAATTTTATTCGGTTTCCAAAGTCTGCCCTGTTTTTTGGAGTTTATCTAGCAGTGCAGGAATAGAGCCAAAATCTGAATCCCGCCTTGAGCCTTTTAAAAGGATAAGGTCTGAATCCTGACAAAAGTCTGTTAGATAACTTACCAAGGCGGGAGCTTCGGAAAAGTGAGGGCCCAATAATTCATCAGGTAGCACCTTGCGAAGATACTCCATCTCCTCGCCATGGGTTATTACCCAATTTACCTGGCTTTGAATAAGAGGTCCGGCAAGGCTCTCATGAAGTTCCTTGGCTTTTTCGCCTAGATGCACGATTCGGCCTAGAACGGCAATCTTTCTTCCTTTATCTTGAGTTTCAGTTTGTGCAAATACGGAAAAAGCATTAAGCATTGAGCTAACAGTAGCATTCCAACTATCATCGATCAGACTAATGGATTTCCCATGTACTTTTATGCGGGTGCGCTGTAGGTGGCTGTCATCTAACTGTAGTTCTTGTAGTTTTAATGCCGCTGCATCGATATCTCTGCCCAAGGCATAGACTGCGCAAATGGAGGCTACAGCATTGTGTAGCATACCGATACTTGGAGCAGGAACGCGAAGTTCCAATTCCCGCTTAGGAAATTTCAGTTGGACCCAGCTACCAGATTCATCGGTACGTACTCCCAGAATACGAACTTCAGCATTAGGACTTTCCCCAAAGATGATGATTCGCTTTGCATGTTTCTTGGCTTTCTTCAATACATAGTCAAAGCACTTTAGATGCTCTCCAGCAATAGCGATAGCGGAGCCAGTAAGACCATCATAAATTCGTGACTTCCAACGAGCAGTATCTTCGACACATTTTACGTGGTGACTAGTTTGAGACATTCCAATTTCAGTTATTAAGGCAATAGTGGGTTTTACTTGATGTGTAATAGGGCCACGTTTCATCCATAGGGCACTTTGAGCAACTTCTATAACTGCGACTTCATGATCTTGATTCAGGCTAGCCATCATTGATGGCGCACCTACGCGAGAGTTATAGTTCCCCATACTGGAAAGTATTTTTTCTCTTGTTCCCAGCATTTGGGTAATCATCTTGAGTGTTGTTGACTTTCCCGCAGTGCCAGTAATCGCTATTACATCACCAGTAAATCGTTCCCTTGCCGCTAAACCTAACTCGACAATAACTTTGATTGGGTCTTTTACCTGGAGTACAGGGAGATCTTTTGGAAGTCCAGCAACGGGTTTGGATACAATTACTCCGGCAATTTGATCGGCAAAAGAAGGGAGCTTCTGGTGGAAATCCCAAAATTTAGTTGGCTTCTTTGAGCTTTGTTCATGGTAAGCTCGATCAAGGTTAGTGTGTGCAACGAATAGAATAGGGTCAAGAGACTCCTCTATAAAGCTACTCCCTGAGATTACGCTTCGGACAAACCATCCCTTTGGGGGAGGGACCAACCATCTGCCACCTGCAATTGCATTAATTTGTTCTTCGTTCCAAGTTTGACCTGGATGATGTTGATAAACAACCGGTGGGAACTCGGTCATATAACTTGGGACTCTGGGACGAGTGGAGGGCTTCTTCCCCAGTAGATTCAGTTGAGTAATCATTCCCCCCACGAGTATGGGTTTAATTTGGGTGGTGTTTGAAATTAGGCCTACGGCTAAATGTAAATGTACAGGTTGAAGTTCATTCTTGGCTGGTGCTCTTATTCCATACAGGTCTCGGTAGATTACCCCTGGCTGCCATTTTGTGGTGGGTACCTGCCAATCACAGGGATCATGGTCCATCGATTTTCCCCAATAAGGCATAGATGTTTCCTTAATGGGGATAGCTCGAAAGTCCAGGCGAAAATCTTCCTGTACTTTCTCGTCGGTAGTCCAGAAGGATTCTACCCACAGCATCTGGCGAGTTTTTATTTCACGGGGATAAAATCTGACACCTAATAATTTAAGCGGTCCGCATTCAAGCGGAGGGATCTGTGCATCCAGGGGTACTTGATCTACTGTCCAGTTTGGACTCAATGGACGCTGCTGCTTAATCGGGTCCCGTTTGTAATGGGTTTTTAAGAGATGTGATAATTTACGGTATTGTCTATCCGGAGGCGAAAGCAAAATGGTTCCGCTACCATCTGAATTCGGTACTAGGTTTGTTCCCAGAGCTGAACAGGATTTGGAAAATCGTTGGGTAAGCTCTTTTGCGCTATCTCCACTCAACTGCTTGCTAAAGCCAAATCCGACACCTACAGGTACAAAGACAACCTTTTCTACTCCTTTTTCACTTAAGTAAAGCCGAAAGACTCCACTATCTGCCAAGCTTCGCCGAACTGCATCAAATAATAGATCCCCGGCGTCATGGATGATTGGCCGATTCTTATAGACTTCAATACCTTGTAGGTTATGCGCACTGGTACCCAGAATACCATCTGCCCCTGCATCGATAATGGCATGACCAATAGCGATTTCGTCTTCGCTGGGTTCGGGTTCTCTGTTGCCTCCCCAGTGAACAGCGACAAGTACTATATGAGCTTTCTCTCGCGCGGCCTCAATTCGAGGCTTCAAATTGTCGAACCAGAGACTGGGCATGGTTAGTGGCAAGTGTGCACATCCGGGAGTATTTGGACCTGCTGCAAATCGGGGTTGTGTAGCATCAAGAGAAAAAATGGCTATATTAAGTCGGCCTGCCGGGCGATATACCGGGGCCAGAGCTTCTTCGATATTGATGCCTGAGCCTGTGTGCCCGATACCGGTTTCGTTGAGCCAATACTGCTGTTCCATTAACGCAGCAGTGCCATAGTCTCCACTGTGATTATTTGCAGTGACAACAACATCAATACCGGCTTCCATTAATACCGAAAGCATTTCGGGCCGGGCTCGGTAATAGTATGGGGACGATTCGCCTTTACTGATCCCTTGCTCACCCTCAGTTCCGACTACACACTCTAAGTTAACGACGCTTATATCTGCGTTTTTTAAGGCAATGACTGTGCCGAGTACTTTTTCGGTGCCAAATTGGGCCGTACGGTAATGCTGCCTCCGGGCTAAGTTAACATCTCCTCCCCAAGCGAGCACTGGTAGTGACTTGTGGGCGCCGGCAGTTGGCTCGACGGTCATCTCTTGGTATGCCTCCTCAATATCCTCGGGTGCATTTTGGGGCGTAAGCAGGTACTTTCGATAGGCGACAAAACCAGAAAGGTAGTGCTCGACATCATCGATACGGATTCTGAAGGCATGGTGCCGGATAAAGAAGCTTCCCAATATACGTTTGGGATTCTTGAAATACATAGCGAATTCAGGCCAGAAGTACCCATTTAGAAGGTACATCGCACGCTTATGTAGTGCCCTGTAAAAGTGTTTTAGGTCTACCTGGTCAAGTAAATATTGGAATTCGGGCTCTTTGCCCAAGCGAGTTACCATCTTTTCAGCTGCCATCATCAATTCAAGCAGAGTAGGGAATGTGGTTATCCTATTCTCCACAAAATCCAAATAGCTGGCGAAGTTTCGAATACCGAACTGGTAGTACTTCTCTTCGGGGCGATAAAGGGTTAGTTCATTAACGCAGTAGCTTAACCAATGATCGTGAGCGCGCCAGTGATTGGCTTGAATGAAATAATCAAATGCCTTTTCAACCAAATTTAGCCAGCGTGAATCTTTAGTAAAGCCATAAAGCCGCATCAAACCAAAGGCAGCTTCACCGTCGTAATAGATGACCCTATGTTTATCTTTAACTTGAAGATCTGGATATTCAAGAACATGGGAGAACTGCCCGGTGATTGAGTCTTGCATATACTCTATCCCAAGTGCTAATTGCTCCATCAGTTTGGAATACTTGTCGGTTTTCGTTGCCTCAGAGTACTTTACCAGGGCTAACAGTGATACTGCGTTGCCCCCTAGTTTTATTTCATTATTTGCCTCTACCAAAAAAGCTCCCTCCGCGCCTGAGGGGAGGATGGCGGTCTGAATTAGCTCTGTTGTAAGGTGTTCCAGTGATCGATGTATGGAGCTCATTAGAGCTTTGTCGCCAGTAACCTCCCAGGCTTCAATCATCGAATAAGTACTACTGGCATGTCGTAAGTTGTTATAGGTGTCGATCTTCCGGTCGAAACAGGCGTGCCAACCATAGTGGAAGGAGCCATTCTTTTTGACTTGAGAGCTTAAGTAGTTACTGCTGTTTCTAATCAATTCAGAGACAGTATTAGTATCTAATTTTTCTATGACACGTCGGCCGGCATCTAAACCGGGTCCGTAGAGGCAAACGGGCTGACGCTTGGATTCACAGAAAACTCCCTGAGTTGAAAGCAGAAGCACAGTCTTTTCTTCTGAAAAATCCAGCTCGGTATTTATACCGAATCTTTGCTTAGCGTAGGCAAGAAAATTGTTCTCATTAATAATGACATGATCAATCTGATTTCCGCCATAGAGCATGGCATTAGCATTTAGCTCTTGCTCCAGGAATGCTATTTCGCAGTCCATATCAAGTGCGAGGCCATAGCGGAAATACGACCTCTTGGTGTCTTTAAGGATTTCTTCCAAGCCTGCAAATGTCATTGTGCTTTTTTGGGTGACCCAATCGACACGTAACCAACAGGGTTCCATCTTGTGCGACTTTGCTGCCCTTTGGATTGTCTTTGCTAAGGCTTGCCAGGCTTCCGAAATATCCGCCGCCGTTTTATGCTTCACGATGGCGCGATGCTTGGCATCACTAATTGAAAAAAACAAGGTATAGGGGGGGCGTTGCTTACCCAGTGCCTGCTCAACCTGAGCACGCACTTGAACGAGCATGTTGGATAGGGACATGTCGCGACTTATCTCTCTATTAAAAAAGCTTGGCAGTATTTTTTCTGCTGGTCGGCTCGGGTGCTTTTCCTGAACGAGTATAGACGGGGGGGAAGATTCTGCTTTTAGTGGTTTGTACTAGGGTGGTGGTGTGGCAAATATTTTTTTTGTTTTATCTGTCAATTTGGGTTTTCAAAACAAATCTTGTCGGATAGTATTGGGTAACCGTATTCAGAATGATTGTTGTGCAACTCGCTCAGATTATTCTCTATTAACCTGTAATTAACAGTGTGGGTTAATACCAAGGTTTAGCCGTAGGGCAGGAGCATTTTCTGCCAAGAAGGAAACCCGGGATCTTATCATCTCGGGTTTTTTTGTCGGTAAATATAGGTTGTTTGTCTCAGATTCATCTTGCTTACTGAAACTCTTCTTTGTCTGCCTCTTAATTTTCTGAGGTAGGCTGCTTGCCCTCCCCCGAAAGATGGGCACCTTGGCCGAATAGTGAGAGAACCTTCCGGGTTTGTATTTGTACCAATGTCTTGCGGGCACTCGCCGAGTGGCCTTAGCGCCATTCTTTTATCTGGAACCAGTCAACTTAAACCATACAGGACAGGTGCCTCTATCGAATTGTTGGCAGTGAATCTATTGGAGTAGTAACCATGAATGGGAAGTGGTGGAGAAGCTTGAGGAGCTTCCCTCCGTTAGTTTGGATTATTTTAATTGGCAGTTTTTTTTAGCCGTGGAACTTATTTTATGGTCTGGCCTTTCCTGGCCATCCTTCTATTTGAAAAGTTTCACCTCGGCGCGGCTGAAATTGGTTTGATCCTGAGTGCATCTGCCGTTGGTGCTGCTGTGTTGGGCTTCTTTACCGGTGCGCTATCGGATCGCTATGGGCGTCGCAATATGCTATTGCTTGGCTGTATTGTGAGTATTTTTTCCTTTGCCTTGTTGGCTGTGACGCAAACCTTGGTAGGATTTATCTGTGCGATGACCCTGTGTGCTATTGGTCGCGCGGTGTGGGAACCGCCGGCGAGTGCGCTGATAGGCGATTTAATTGACGATCAAGCCAGCCGTGAATTGGCGCTGCAATTCCGTTACTTCCTGATTAATGTGGGGGCCGCGCTGGGGCCCATTGTGGGTGTCTGGGCCGGTTTGAGTGCGCAGCAATCCACTTTTGGACTCACTTCTCTCAGCTACCTACTCTTAGCCCTGGCCTTTGTTTGGGGTTTTGCCAGAACCGAGAGCGGACGTTTAGCGAGTAAGCAAAGGGATGCGGGCGTATCTCTGGGAAATACGCTCTCGGTATTGCGCCGTGATCAGGTATTTATGGTGGTGATTATTGCGAATATTTTAACGCTGTTTATCTACGCGCATATGGATTCAAGCTTGGTGCAATACCTCACCCGCGCTGAAGCGCCGGGATTGGTAGAGCTGATATCCAGCATGATCTTTGTTAATGCGTCGACGATAGTATTACTGCAGTTTCCCATTATGAAGTTAATGGGGCCGCTGGCCATTAACACCCGTATTGTGATTGGGTTGGGTATTTTGTCGATCTCCCAGCTTTGGTATGCCCTAAATCCGGTAGATTGGTTTTGGGGTTGGCTCGGAGCGACTTTTATTTTGAGTCTGGCTGAGGCAATTTTGTTTCCAACCATGAGCATTCAAATTGACCGGCTGGCACCATCCCATTTACGCGGTACCTATTTTGGGGCCTCTTCCTTTTATGCCATTGGCTGGTCGATGGCGCCATTAATTGGTGGAGTGATTATTCAATGGTGGAGTGGCCCGGCCTTATACGGCTTGTTAGTGGCGTTATGTGGAGTTGTGTTCGTGCTCTATCGCCTTACCGAGTATCTGTCTCGCCCTGAGTGGCCTGAGCCTGAGGGAACGGTAGTCGCGGATCGAGTCGCCAATGTGTCCTAGCACCGGATACAGAATTTAAGGGCAAAAAAATACCCCCGCCAACTCTGGTCGACGGGGGTATTTTATTTTGTGATCGCCGGGAAATTAGATCTCGGCAGCGAGACGTGAGCCTTGGTCGATAGCGCGCTTGGCATCGAGTTCTGCGGCTTCATCAGCGCCACCAATCAGATGGGTGGTTACGCCGCGCTCTTGCAGAGCTTCGTATAGCTTGCGTGCGGGCTCCTGACCGGCGCAGACAATAATATTGTCGACTTCCAGTACCTTTTCCTCTTCACCAACGCGGATATGCAGGCCTTTATCGTCAATTTTGTCGTAAAGGGCACCGGCAATCATCTCTACCTTGCGATGCTGCAAGCTTCCGCGATGAATCCAGCCGGTGGTTTTACCCAGGCCTGCACCCACTTTGGTGGTTTTGCGTTGCAATAGGTATACCTGGCGTGGAGAGCTCACTGCTTCGCGAGGCTTCAGGCCAGAGCGATTCTCCAGGGCAATATCGACACCCCATTCGTTGAAGAATTCTTCCTTATCGCTGGCGACCACTTCATCTTCAGTGGAGTGGGGGCCATCGTGGGTCAGGTACTCCGCTACATCAAAGCCGATACCGCCGGCACCGATAATGGCAACCTTCTCGCCAACCGGCTTCTTGTGCTTCAGTACATCCAGGTAACCCAGGACTTTATCGCTCTCAATGCCGGGGATTGGTGGAGTGCGCGGCTCGATACCGGTAGCAATAATCACTTCATCAAAAGATTGCAGGTCTTCTGCTGTGGCAATGGTATTAAGTTTTACTTCAACACCGGTGACTTCCAGGCGGCGCTTAAAGTAGCGCAGGGTTTCCTGGAATTCTGCCTTGCCGGGGATCTGCTTGGCGATATTGAACTGGCCACCAATCTTATCGCTGCCTTCGAACAGGGTTACTTCGTGTCCACGCTCTGCGGCAACGGTAGATGCGGCCATGCCCGCAGGGCCGGCGCCGATTACAGCTACCTTTTTCACGTTGTCGGTAGGCAGGTAGTTTAATTCGGTTTCGTGACAAGCGCGGGGGTTTACCAGGCAGGAAGTCAGTTTCAGCTGGAAAGTGTGGTCCAGACACGCTTGGTTACAGCCAATGCAAGTGTTGATCTCGTCGGCGCGGCCTTCGGCGGCTTTGTTGACGAACTCAGAGTCTGCCAGGAAGGGGCGTGCCATGGAAATCATGTCAGCCTGGCCGGAGGACAGAACTTCTTCGGCGACTTCCGGCACATTGATACGGTTGCTGGCAACTACCGGGATAGACAGGTGCTTTTTCACCTTGGCAGTAATGTCGGTAAATGCCGCGCGGGGAACACTGGTGGCAATAGTGGGAACGCGCGCTTCGTGCCAGCCGATACCGGTATTAATAATTGTGGCGCCGGCTTTTTCGATAGCCTGGCCCAGGGCCACTACTTCATCGAAGTCACTGCCATCTTCTACCAGGTCCAACATGGACAGGCGGTAAATAATAATAAAGTTCTCGCCGACGGCTTCCCGTACACGGCGCACAACTTCGATCGGCAGGCGGATACGGTTTTCGAAGGAGCCGCCCCATTCATCGGTACGTTTGTTGGTGCGTTTCACGATGAACTGGTTAATAAAGTAACCCTCGGAGCCCATGATCTCCACACCGTCATAGCCGGCTTCGCGAGCCAGGGTGGCGCAGCGTACATAGTCATCGATCTGGCCTTCGATTTCCTCGCTGGTCAATTCGCGCGGGGTGAAGGGGTTGATCGGCGCCTGGATGGGAGAGGGTGCGATCAGGTTTTCGTTGTAGGCGTAGCGGCCGGTGTGCAGGATCTGCATACAGATCTTGCCGCCCTCAGCGTGAACAGCATCGGTGACTTCGCGGTGCTGCTGGGCTTCTTCCGAAGTGGTCATCTTCGAAGCGCCCTGGAATACGCCACTCTCTTCGTTCGGGGCAATACCACCGGTTACAATCAGGCCAACGCCACCGCGGGCACGTTCGGCAAAAAAGGCCGCCAAACGGGTGAAGCCATTGGGGTGTTCTTCCAGGTTGGTGTGCATGGAGCCCATCAGCACCCGGTTTTTCAGGGTGGTGAAGCCCAGGTCCAGGGGGGCAAGCATATTAGGGTAGGCTTGGGACATGGCAAATTTCTCTTCTTGTAACCTTTAGGGTTCATTTATGTATATGCAAAAAAGTGCATATCGTTGCCCAGCAGGATAACAAGACGGCCCACTGTGAAACAGTGACTTAACCGGTCGAATTCAGTGATCAATTACGGGCCTTATCTAACCTTGATGCGTCCCATTCTCATCTATAAATAAAGTGTTTTTTAAGGGTTCCCTGTCTCGACGTATACAGAGGCTCGTTTACTCCTCTACCAAGCTTACCAACTTGTTTCGCAGCCATTGATTGGCTGGGTCGTCGTGTTGATTTTTATGCCACAGCAGGTGCCAGTCCATTTGCGGTATTTGAAACGGAAGCTCAAACAATCGGGCTGAGTACTGTCGCGCCAGGCTGGCGGGGACTGTCAGTGCCAGGTCGGTTCTCAATACCACTAACGGTGCGACCCGGTAGTGCTGGACCCTCAATTTCACATTGCGACGGCGCCCTAACTTGTTCAGGGCAATATCTTCCAGGCCAGGACCACTGCGACGGCTGGAGACATGGATATGTTCCAGCTTGAGGTACTGTTCCAGGGTAAGGCTGGCGGAATCCGCCAAGGGGTGATCCTGGCGCAACATACACAGGTAGCGATCGTTCATCAGTCGCTGTTGTTTTATGTGTGGGGAAGTGGGTACGGGAACATCTAGGGCAAAGTCCAGGGTGTTGGCGGCCAGTTCCTTGACCAGCTGCTCCCTTGGGACCTGGAAAGATTCGACAGTAATACCTGGGGCCTCTTGCTCCAGCACTTCCAGCAGCCTGGGTAAAAGGAAAGTCTCCGCCATATCGTTCATGGAGAGGCGCAAGGTTTTTCTGGCTTCCTGTGGCACAAAGTGACGCTGCTCGCTAAGGCTTGCCCCCAGTAGAGAAAGAGCTTCCTGGACCTTCGGCATAATACTTTCAGTCAATGGCGTCGGTGCCATACCGGTGGGGCTGCGAGTGAATAGTGGGTCGTCTAATGTACGGCGAAGTCGCGCCAGGGCATTACTGACAGCCGGCTGGGTGATATGCAGTTGCTCAGCGGCACGAGTCAGGTTTCGGGTTGTGTATATCGCCTCCAGCACGGGAAAGAGGTTCATGTCGATTCGCTGTAATTGCATTGCTGCCACCATCATCACTCTCATGAATGATTCAATATTCGCATAATAAACTTTGATGATTCAAATGCTGGAGATAGGGTTGAGGAGATCAAAAGGGGAGGGAAATAGGTGGCTGAATTTATTCTGGTACGTCACGGACAGGCTTCATTTGGGGCTGATGACTATGACAATCTCTCCGATACCGGCTGGCAACAGTCGCGCTGGTTGGGTGAATACTGGCGGGATAAGGGTATTCGTTTCGACCGGCTGCTGTGCGGCAACCTAACCCGGCACCGGCAAACTTTGGACGGTATTTGCGAGGGGTTGGAACTCCCCAGTGAAAATACTCGCAGTGTACTCCCCCAGCTTAATGAATTTGATTTTCTAGCAGTTGCCAAGCATTACAGCGAGCTATACCCGGATCGGGCACCGGGAGCAGGTGCCAGTCGCGCCGATTTTTATCGATTCCTGAAGCAGGGGATGCTGGCTTGGGCCGCCGGTGAGATCAGTCCACCGGAAACCTGGTCGCATTTTGAAGCCAGAATCGCAGATGCGCTTAAAAACATTTGTGATAGCCCCAAAGGCAGCCGAACCCTGGTTGTTAGTTCGGGCGGTGCCATTGCCATGATGTTGACGCAAATATTGGGAGGCTCAATTTCCACCGTCGCCAATCTCAATATGCAAATCCAAAACACAGCCGTTAGCCGTTTATTTTTCAGTGCAGAAAATATCAGTCTGCACAGTTTCAATCATGTGCCGCACCTGGATCGGGATGGGCGTCACGAACATATCACTTACAGTTGATTGGGCAGGTAGCGATGGAATTTGAATACTCAGACAAGGTAAAGGGACTGCTGGAACGCCTGCAAAATTTCATGCAGCAATATATTTATCCCGCCGAAGCGATATTTATGCAGCAGTTGCAGGAGGATCGCTGGGGAGAGCCGGCGATTTTGGCAGAATTAAAGATTAAAGCCCAGGAAGCGGAACTCTGGAATCTGTTCTTGCCGGATTCCCGTTACGGTGCCGGTCTCAATAACCTGGAGTATGCGCCCCTGGCTGAGGAAATGGGGAAAGTGCTTTTTGCATCGGAGGTATTTAACTGTAATGCCCCGGATACCGGCAATATGGAAGTTTTGGCTCAATACGGTTCTGAGGCCCAGCGGGAACAATGGTTAACCCCGCTTTTGGATGGAAAAATTCGCTCTGCCTTTGCTATGACCGAACCCCGGGTTGCCTCCTCCGATGCCACTAATATTGAAACGTCGATTACCCGCGATGGCGATAGCTACGTTATTAACGGCCACAAGTTTTATATCAGTGGCCTGATGAATAAACGCTGTAAAGTGATGATCGTGATGGGTAAGACCGACCCGGAAAATCCCAATCGTCACCAGCAGCAATCGCAAATCCTGGTACCCACCGATACGCCTGGAGTCAAAATAGTTCGCCCAATGACGGTATTCGGTTATGACGATGCACCGGAAGGGCATGCAGAGGTGATTTTTGAAAATGTCCGGGTGCCCGCAAGCCATTTAATTCTTGGAGAGGGGCGCGGTTTTGAAATTGCGCAGGGACGCTTGGGGCCGGGCAGGATACACCACTGTATGCGCTTAATTGGCCAGGCTCAAAGAGCGCTGGAGATGATGTCGGCACGTGCGGAGCAGCGCATTGTTTTTGGTCGCCCGATGAGCAAGCAGGGATCGGTGCGGGAAGATATTGCCAAATCCGCCTGCGAAATCGAGCAGGCACGCCTGCTGACTCTGAAGGCCGCTGCGCAAATGGATCGGTTGGGTAATAAGGCGGCCAAAGATTTAATCGCAATGATAAAAATTGTCGCGCCACAGATGGCTTGTAAGGTGATAGATCGCGCCATACAGATTCACGGCGCCGCAGGATTGGGGCAGGATTACAGCCTCGCCCATCACTATGCCTATGCTCGGACCATCCGTCTGGCGGATGGTCCCGATCAAGTCCATATGATGCAGTTGGGCAGAAACCTGGCTGCTCACTATGCCGCCGCGGAAAATCATGGAGGACTCAGTGACTGAGACGGTAAACAATTTGCGCAGCTCTGTGGAAGAGCTGCCTGTTGAGCGACTGCAAGAATATTTGTCCGGCAAAGTCGACGGTTTCAATGGGCCTGTAACGGTCACCAAATTTCCCGGTGGTCAGTCTAACCCAACGTTCAAGTTGCAGACCCCGGCGCGATCTTATGTTTTGCGGCGCCAACCTCCGGGCAAGTTATTGAAATCTGCCCATGCCGTAGATCGGGAGTACCGGGTAATGTCGGCACTCGCCGATACTAATGTGCCGGTGCCCAGGGTATTGCACCTCTGTGAGGACCGGGACCTGATCGGTTCTATGTTTTATTTAATGGAATATTGTGAGGGTCGGATATTCTGGAATGCGGCACTGCCGGAAGTTGACGCCGAGCAGCGTAGCGCTATGTACGATGAAATGAATCGTGTACTGGCGGCCATGCACAGTTTGGATATTAATGCCGTAGGCCTTTCGGATTACGGCCGACCAGGTAATTACTTCCAGCGGCAGCTGGACCGCTGGAGCACTCAATATCGAGCCTCTGAGCTGGAGCCCATTGCGGCAATGGGTGAGTTGATGGCCTGGTTGGGTGACGTTTTACCGGATGATGATGGGCGTATCGCGTTGGTGCACGGTGATTACCGGCTCGATAATATGATTTTCCATTCTCAGGAGCCCAAGGTCATAGCGCTTTTGGATTGGGAACTTTCCACACTGGGACATCCCTATGCCGACCTCGCTTACCAGTGTATGCAAATGCGAATGCCCGCTGGCAAAGACAAAATGTCCGGCCTATTAGGCTTGGATATAAAGGCCTTGGGCATCCCCTCCGAAAAAGAGTATGTGGCCAAATACTGCCAGCGAATGGGTATTGATGGGATTGATAATTGGCCGTTTTATTTGGCATTTAGCTTCTTCCGCCTGGCAGCGATTGTTCAGGGGGTGGTAAAGCGTGCAAAAGACGGCAATGCCTCCAATAAAAATGCGGCGAAACTGGGAGCTCTGGTAGAACCCCTCGCACAAGCTGCATTGGATATCGCTGCTAACGGTTAACTTGTGAAATTATAAGGATAAGAAATGGCAAAGAATATTTTTGATCTCTCGGGAAAAATTGCCCTGGTGACGGGTGCCAGTCGAGGTATTGGTGAGGCCATCGCAAAACTTTTGGCTGAGCAGGGTGCCCATGTTTTGGTTTCCAGCAGAAAAATTGAGGGGTGTCAGGCCGTAGCCGATGCAATTGTGGATGCCGGTGGCTGTGCCGATGCGATCCCCTGTCATATCGGCAATATGGATAATATCCAGCAGGTTATTGGCGATATTCGCGAGCGATTTGGTCGCTTGGATATTTTGGTCAACAATGCGGCGACTAATCCCTATTTTGGCCATATTCTTGATACTGATCTAGCGGCCTTCGAAAAGACGGTAGAGGTCAATATACGCGGTTATTTCTTTATGTCGGTAGAAGCCGGCAAGTTGATGCGAGAGCAGGGTGGTGGCGTTATTGTAAATACCGCCTCAGTGAATGCCTTGCAGCCGGGTGTTGGGCAGGGTATTTACTCAATTACCAAGGCGGCGGTGGTCAATATGACCAAAGCGTTTGCCAAGGAGTGTGCGCAATTTAATATCCGGGTGAATGCTCTACTACCAGGGCTTACAAAAACCAAATTCGCCGGGGCATTGTTTTCCCACGAGGATATTTATAAAACTGCGGTTGGCCATATTCCCATGCACCGTCATGCGGAGCCGGAAGAGATGGCGGGCACCGTTTTGTATTTGGTCTCCGATGCTTCCAGTTACACGACTGGAGAGTGTGTCGTTGTAGATGGTGGTTTGACTTCGTGTGGGGGGATTTAACCATGCATGATCCAATTCTCGATTTTAGCGATAAAGTCGCATTGATTACCGGCGCTGCCAGTGGATTTGGAAAATTACTAGCAGAGGAACTTGGTTCTCGGGGTGCTCGTTTGGTATTGGGAGATATCAATGAAGAGGCCTTGATGCAGTTGGCGGACAAGCTGGGAAGCCAAAATATCGCTGTGCGCGCCCAGCGCTGTGATGTTTCCCAAGAGTCTGATTGCGCTGCTCTGGCGCAACTGGCCCAATCAGAATTTGGACAGCTGGATATCGCTGTTAACAATGCCGGAATCGCGCCTCCGATGATGTCTCTCAAGCAGACAGATGAGGCCATGATGGACCTTCAGTACAACGTTAACCTTAAGGGGGTTTTCCTGGGGCTTAAACACCAGTTGCCCCTATTGAAGATGACCAGTGGAGCTGTACTGAATGTTTCCTCTATGGCGGGGCTGGGAGGTGCTCCCAAGATAGCCTCTTACGCAGCGGCAAAACATGGTGTGATCGGCCTGACCAAAACGGCAGCGATGGAAAACGCCAAGTACGGTATCCGTGTAAACGCGATTTGCCCCTTCTATTGTCTGACCCCGATGGTTACCGATATTGCAACTGAAGATGCCAGCCCTGAACAAGTTCAAGCGTTTCTCGCTGAGGGATGCCCGATGAAACGCCTGGGCAAGCCGGAAGAAGTCGTAGCGGCCATGTTGATGCTGGTTTCCCCAAAAATGACTTACATTACCGGGCAGGCACTGGCAGTAGATGGCGGCCTCTCGGCCTATTGAGGTTGGGAGTCGCTGAGAAAGCGAATAGAGAATCGAAAAGGAGCCTTCGATGCCTGTAGAAATTTCACCTGATAGCCTCGGCTATTACATTGGCTTTGAAACAGAGCCCACAGACTGGTTTGAAATTGACCAGCAGAGAGTTGATAGCTTTGCAGAGTGCACCTTGGATCGACAGTTTATTCATGTAGACCCAGAGGCCGCCGCCAAAACGCCTTTTGGGGGAACGGTTGCCCATGGTTTTCTCTCATTGTCACTGCTGCCTTATTTTGTAGGGGCTCTACAGATAACGGTTGCAGGTGCTTATATGGGGGTGAATTATGGTTTGGATAAAGTCCGTTTTATCAACCCGGTAAAGACCGGTAGCCGGGTGCGCGTCTCCGGGAAAATACTGGATATTACGGAGAAAAAAGAGTCCCAGTATCAAATTAAGCTGATGGTAACAATGGAAATAGAGGGTGAGGCGAAGCCAGCTTTAGTTGCAGAGTGGATTTTTCTACAGATTACCTAGTGGGGTCAGTATAAGGCCGGACCACCATTTTTTTAAGTCGTGGTGGAAAGTGGTGGTTTCGATCTGTTTGAGAGTTATATAAGGCGAGTTTACATAAATGCTTCTTCTTGTTTAAGGGTGTTGAGACCCATGCGAACAATATTCAAGTGAGAAGCGGGAATACCTTTTTTGTAGTACTCGCCAGTAAAGTCAAATTGTTGGACTTCGATAAATGGTGAGAATAGGGTGCATCCCCAGTAGGGGTTTATACCCCACCAGCCATATTTTCCGGCGGTTCTGGGGTTTCTTTGATAGAAGTTGTAAGCCCTTTTGATATTGTCATATTTGAGTTTGAATTTTCTTTTGTCATTGATGCTGTGGGCATCAAATATCACCAGGCATTGTATAGAGATGCCTTGCCGGCCAAGTGCATTGGCGATTTTTATTGCAGCATTTCCCCCTCTGCTGTAGCCAAACAATATCGCTGCTTTTTTGCGCGAAATCCCATTTTTAAGGTGACGGTAAATAGTTAGCTTTCGTGTGTGGGAAAATATCCGCCCTTGAAGTTGGTTGATTACCGACTTTAGTACCGGATTTTCTCCGGCAGAAGGACCACCGGCACCGTAGATGCCCACCACAGTGTAGTGGCTAAGTTGAGACTGTATAGGGAGTGAGAATTCGAATTGGCCGCTTGAACTTGATATCAGTTGTTTCTAGCTCCTTGAAGCCGTGCTCGATAAAATCCGGCAGTGACGCTTAGCACTTTTACGTAATTCATCGGGTAGGGATTCTTCACTTCCATCCTGCTGTTCTGCCCGCCAATAGTGGCACAAGGCAACATACTCGCCACTATTTACCTGATTGCGTAGTGCGAGCCAGGGATCTGGCGCTGGGGTAACTGCCATCACAGTTTCTTTCCAATCCCTTAACGCCGGCTCGTACAAATGCTGCTCGGTGGAATTTGCCTTGTGAGTGAAGGCACCCAGGTGTTGGGCTGGATGAAGAAGCAATAGCAAGGCGGTTACCAAGCTACAACTTACTGTTGCACGAGAGAGTAGATGATTGACGTTTACTTTCGGCTTATAGGTTTGGGCTGTTTTATATAGATCGTCATCCAGCTGCTGCGGGGAAGTCAACGTCTCGGCTTCTTTAAAGTATTGATTTTCCCAATTGCTCATAGCATTAACTCGATTACTCTTCGATAACTTCTACTTGCCAAGGTCTTCTCTCCGAACCATATATCGCTTCGTCCAGTGCGGTGCGGGCGCGATGATATAGGGTGCGGCATTTATTGAGAGAGAGCTGCTCGATATCGGCCACGGTTGCCAGTGGCAGCTTGCATTCCATATGCAGTAATAAAACATTGCGCAATTGAGAAGGTAAATTTTGAATCGCTGCGAGAATTCTATTCTGCTGGGGAGATTCATGCGCGGATTTCTTCGAGCTGGAAAATTCCTCAAGCTTGAGCAATTTATTGACTTGGATGTAAAGCCAACTTTTAAGCAGGCGCCCGTGCAGTTCTGGCGGATTTTCCAAAAGACCACGCCAGAGTTTTTGCAAGAGTAAAGTGGTTGAAGATGGCGCCATTTGCATACAGTAGCGATACAGGGAATCTTTATGGCGGCCGTAGAGTTGACGGAACACAGCAGGTTTGCGCGACTCCTTGTAGTATTGGAATAGCGCCTCGTCAGATAGCTGGCGTAACTCTTTGAGAGACAATGTCTTGAGCCTCCGTACGCAAATTATCCCGCCTCGAACCACTGGCCGAGTATTGGTTTATGCGGCGTCAATAAAGAAGATTGTAGTATGGTTCTGCGTCGCAATTATTCTCTGGCCAGTACTTATAATTTCAGCCGATGTCACGGTACGACAGATACGAATCTTCGGGCTTGCGAAGTATAGTTGCCTCTGGTTTGAGAGGTGGTTGCTCGGGTAAGGGCCAACGCCAGATTTATCAATAAGTGATGATGCGCCTAATTAAGCAATCAAACGTCAAAAAGAGGCTTGCTCCGGCAAGGGTAGTGGCAATTGAACAGGGCCTTGACCCGCCCGGAGGTCTGTGAGTCGCAAGCCTACCCCAAGAAGGCGGATGGGAGCAGGGCGTTTTTCTCGACACTCCTTCAGTAGCTGGCGGAATTCAGAAATACGCCCGGCACGGCTGCTGCGCTCGTGGGTGCTGGTAGTAAAATCTGCGTACTTTACTTTAACGGTGGCGCCATTTACTTCGTAACGATCGCCGAGTTTTTCCAGGCGCTCCAGCAGACGCATATACAGCTCTGTCAGCTGTTCCAGCCATTCGTCAAAACTGGATAAGTCTTCGCGAAAGGTGCGCTCGACACTAACACTCTTGCGGGAGCCATCGCCGCTTACCGGGCGATCGTCAACACCACGGCAAAGGTCGTAAAGGCGGCGGCCAAATTTGCCAAACTTCTTACTCAGTTCAACTTGTGAAAAATTGCGTAAATCCGCGCAAGTGCGAATGCCTTGTCGATGCATTTTCTCTGCGGTTACCCGTCCCACGCCGTGTATTTTGTTGATAGGCAGGCGCAAAACAAATTGATCGACCTCGCTCGGCGTAATGACTGTCAATCCGTCAGGCTTCTGCCAATCACTGGCAATTTTGGCCAGGAATTTATTCGGGGCCACCCCGGCAGAAATTGTGATACCCAGTGTGCCGCGCACCCGTTGCCGGATCTCCTCAGCGATTAGGGTAGCGCTGCCGTGGCAGCGGCCACTGTCGGTGACATCCAGGAAGGCTTCGTCCAGGGATAGGGGCTCAATATCATCGCAGTAGTCGAGAAATATCTCCCGTATCTGCCCGCTGACCTCCCGGTACTTAGCCATGTTGCCGGGTACTACAATCAAATCAGGGCACAGTTTCTTGGCCTGGGCGGTAGGCATCGCGGAGCGAACCCCATAGCTGCGGGCTTCATAGTTGCAGGTAGAGATCACTCCGCGCCGGTCGCTACTGCCTCCAACGGCCAAAGGGCGTCCACGGAGATTGGGATCGTCACGCATTTCGACCGAAGCGTAGAAGCAGTCACAATCACAGTGGATAATCTTTCTCATGCTGTGATTATATACAGTGTTATGTCGTGCCAGAAAGTAATTTATGCCACTCGGACACCCGGCGATGACAGGTAGGTGAATAATGAGCAGTATTCCGTTGGTCGAGCACCCAGCTTCCGATGATGTAGCCCGGGTTTTTGCTGAGATTGATGACGAGCTGGGGGGAATCCCCAGTCTGTTCCGTGTCTACGCCCAACACCCCGGATTGCTTGAGGCAAACTGGTACAAGTTTAAGACGGTGATGATTCACGGCTGTTTGTCGGCGCAGCTGAAAGAAGCCATTGGCCTGGCAGTCTCAGCCGATAACCACTGTGACTATGGCATTTACCATCACAGTATGTCTCTGCAAATGCTTGGGGTGGAAACCGATGAAGTGATGCGGATTCGCACTGACCCCAAGCATGTGCACTTTTCTGAAAAAGAGCACGCCCTGTTTGACTTGGCGCGCAATGCCAACAGCGCCCCTGATGACCATCGCGAGCACCTGATCGCCGCTGCGCGAAAGCTCGGTGCCGGTGATGATGAGATTCTTGAGGCGTTGGGGGTAATGGAGATGGTACTGGGGGCCAATCACATTGCTGAAGTGCTCAGCCTGGCGCCGACCCGAGTGCCTCACAAGAAGTAATAACAGGCGCCCTTGGGCGGCTGTTCTACTTGGGTCTGCCGAAAATTAGTGCCAGCACAAACATCACAAGGAAAATAAAGAAAAGAATCTTGGCTATTTCAGTTGCGGTCGAAGCGATGCCACTAAAGCCAAAGAAGGCGGCGATCAGCGCAATAACCAGGAAGGTGACAGCCCAGCGCAACATAAGAGGCTCCCAATAGAGTGGAGGGAGCCTTGGGCTCCCGTTCCGCTAATTGATAGAGTCCCGCTCCACAGGTTCCAAATGGTCGCCTGCTTTCATCAGGGTTAGTTGCTCCAGTGTGGCAAACTGGAAGCCCTTTTGCCTGAGTTGCGCAGTAATGAGGGGCAGGGCCTCCATTACCTGATGGTGCTGACCATACATGGGATGCAGCAGAACTACACTTCCGTCTTTTGCCCTCTGGGATATATAGTCAGCTGCGACTTGAGCGCCGCCTGCTTCCAGTTGCTCAGTAGGATCGATATCCCAGTGAGCAATCTTGAACTGGTGATCGCTTAAAAGCGTGCCCAGCTCGTCAGACATCTTTCCGTGAGGAGGGAGAAACATGGGCTTGCTGGTATAGCCATTACTTTGTAGTAGCCGACAGGTTTTTTTAATCTCTTCCTTGGCACTGCTCAAAGGCATCTGGGAAAGGTTTGTGTGTGAGTAACCATGGTTGCCTAACTGATGGCCAGCCTGAATGATTGCCTGGGTCTGCTCCGGGTACCTTTCCATTTCCTGCCCTGTAGGGAAAAAAGTGGCGGTCACTTCCAAAGATTCGAGCCGCTTTAACAGTGGCTCGGTTTTGTCGGGGGAGGGTCCCTCATCAAAAATAAGCGCTACCCATTTATCCTTGCCGGTAATTGCCTGGGCACAGGTTGAAAATACAAAAAGCCAAATGCAAATAGCATTAATTATTATTTTCATTTTTTGGGGTTTCCACAGATAGAAAAAAAGCCGTCAATGACGGCTTTTTTTCTTTGAACTTGTTTAGCGCTCCAGCTGGTCCAGCTTGCCCTTCTTGCCGTCCCACTCCTCGGCATCCGGTAATGGGTCTTTCTTCTCAGTAATATTGGGCCATACCTCGGCGAGTTCTGCGTTCAACTCGATAAATTCCTGCTGATCGTCCGGAACCTCATCCTCAGAGAAAATCGCGTTGGCGGGGCACTCCGGCTCACACAGGGCGCAGTCGATACACTCGTCTGGGTGAATTACCAGGAAGTTGGGGCCTTCGTAAAAACAGTCTACCGGGCAAACCTCTACACAGTCGGTGTATTTACACTTAATGCAGTTTTCCCCAATTACGAATGTCATGTTTGTCCCTCGATAGTGCCACTGAATTCTTCGTGCAGCGGATTTTATCAATTACTGGCGCGAATTGTAGTGGCTTTTCAGTCGATTTAGTTCACTGTTTATAACAGGATGAATTGGGCGACCAGGGTCGCCCGGTCTTTTACTTCAGTAACTTGCGTAAAGAATAGAGCGCTTCCAGTGCCTGGCGTGGCGTCAAATCGTCTGGATCAAGCTCCTCAAGGGCATCCACGGCCGGGTGGCTCGGGCTGCCAAACAGATCTACCTGCTGGGGGGAACCAGGGCCCGCAGCCATTGGCACAGCGGCTTCTTCCGGCTCCTGTTTGGGGGCCGATGCAGGCGTAGCAATAGGAGCTGGCACATCTACCGACTGGGCGCCGGCTTCCAATGCTGCCAAGCGCGCGCGGGCCTCGGTCAATACATCACTGGGGATGCCGGCCAGTTTAGCCACCTGCAACCCGTAACTTTTAGAGGCGGGCCCTTCCTGGATGCGGTGCAGGAAGACAATTCCCTCGCCGTGCTCGGTGGCATCCAAGTGGATGTTGGCGGCCTCAGAGCATTGGCTGGGCAGATCAGTCAGTTCAAAGTAATGGGTGGCGAACAGTGTAAAGGCGCGCACTTCCCCCGCCAGATAGTGGGCACAGGCCCAGGCCAGGGACAGACCGTCGTAAGTGCTGGTACCGCGGCCAATCTCATCCATCAGTACCAAACTGTGCTCGGTGGCATTGCGCAGGATATTGGCGGTCTCGGTCATTTCCACCATAAAGGTGGAGCGGCCACCGGCCAGGTCATCGGCACTGCCGATGCGAGTGAAGATACGATCGAGCAAGCCGATCTGGGCACTGTCGGCGGGTACGTAACTGCCACAGTGGGCCAACAGGGCAATCAATGCTGTCTGGCGCATATAGGTAGATTTACCGCCCATGTTTGGACCGGTAATCACCAACATGCGGCGGTCGTCGTGCAACTCAATATCGTTGGCCACAAAGGGCTCGTCCAATACCTGCTCCACCACCGGGTGGCGCCCGCCGGTAATATGCAGACCAGGCTCAGTGCCCAGTTCGGGACGGCACAGGCGCAAATCGTCAGCGCGCTCGGCCAAGCATGCCAGCACGTCTAATTCGGAGATACCCGCAGCAGCGGCTTGGAGCTCTGCCAGGGACTCATTCAGCTGATTGATCAGCTCTTCGTACAATGCCTTTTCACGAGCTAGCGCGCGGCTCTTGGCGGAGAGCGCCTTGTCTTCAAACTCCTTTAGCTCGGGAGTAATGAAGCGCTCTGCATTTTTCAGGGTCTGGCGGCGAATATATTCAGCTGGCGCCTTATCGCTTTGCCCGCGACTGATTTCAATAAAGTAGCCGTGCACCCGGTTGTAACCCACCTTAAGGGTGGGGATACCGGTGCGCTCTTTTTCCCGCTGCTCTAGTTGCACCAGGTAATCGCCGGCGTTTTCACTGATAGCGCGCAGCTCGTCCAGTTCTTCGTCGTAGCCGGTAGCAATAACGCCACCGTCGCGAATTACTACCGGAGGGTTTTCAATAATGGCATCTTGCAGAAGCTCTACTGTTTCAGGCCACTCGCCGATCTGGCTGCACAACTCACTCAATAAAGTTGCGTCAGATTCTGCCAACTGTTGCTGGATTTCCGGGAATTGAGCTAGGGACTGGCCCAGGCGAGCCAAATCCCGAGGGCGTGCAGAGCGCAGTGCCAAACGGCCCAGGATTCGCTCCATATCGCCTACAGGTTTGAGGGCATCACGCAGAGGCTCAAAGCCATAATCGGCAATTAACGCTGCGATGGCGTCCTGGCGGTTGCGCAAGGTGGTCAGCTGGCGCAAGGGGTTGTTAAACCAGCGGCGCAGCAAGCGGCTACCCATAGCGGTTTTACAGCTATCGAAGACCGACAATAGGGTATTGTCATCGCCACCGTTCAGGTTCAGATCAATCTCCAGATTGCGGCGACTGGCACCATCCAAGGCGACTGTCTCATTACCACTTTCCGTCAGCAGGCCGCGAATATGGGGCAGCTCGGTACGCTGGGTGTCCCGTGCGTATTGCAGCAAACAGCCGGCAGCGATAACAGCACCGTGCATATGGCTACAACCAAAGGCCTCCAGGTTCATGGTGCCGAATTGCTGGTTGAGCAGACGCAAAGCGCTCTCAAGCTCGAACTCCCAAGGTGCGCGGCGGCGCACGCCCGCGCGACGCTCGATCTCAGTCGGTAGGCAAAGGTCTTCCGGCGCAAGCAGTTCAGCGGGATTGTGGCGCTGCACCTGCTCGGCCAGGGCTTCCAGAGTATCTGTTTCCTGAACCACAAAACGACCGGTTGCCAGGTCCAGCAGTGCCAGGCCAAATACATCGCCCAAGTGTGAAATAGCAGCCAGGAGGTTATCGCGGCGATCGTTGAGAAGTGCCTCGTCGGTGACCGTGCCCGGAGTAACAATACGTACTACCTGGCGCTCAACCGGCCCTTTGCTAGTGGCGGGATCACCGATTTGTTCACAGATGGCAACGGAAACACCAGCTTTAATTAGCCGCGCCAAGTAGCCCTCAGCTGCATGGTAGGGAATACCGGCCATGGGGATAGGTTCCCCCCCGGACTTACCACGGGCAGTAAGGGTGACATCCAACAGCTCAGCCGCCTTCTTGGCATCATCAAAGAACAGCTCGTAAAAGTCCCCCATGCGGTAGAACACCAGCTCTTGGGGATGCTGGGCCTTGATGCGCATGTATTGCTGCATCATGGGGGTGTGTTCGGGTTTCGCGGCCTTGGTCTTGTTTGCGGTTTTTGGCATTTTTTCTAAGAAAATCAGTAAGTTACAAAAGTGTTTGCAAACCCCAAGAGCCCCGCAGGAGTGGCGGCCGGCTCAGATTGGGGTAGGGGGCAGGTTTCCTCGGGGGCTTAATAAGCAGAAGCGTTCGATCAAATAATGAACGGCAAGCCCAAACCTGATGTTCCTGAAGCATGCAATCGGGAAAGATCTGAACAGAAAGGTCCAGGCCAAAGTTCGAAGGGCTTCTTTATAGGGGGCGCAGAATAGCAGAGTGGGGGGCAAACCACTATGGATGGCTTATCAACTGCAAGTGAAATGGCCAGCAGCGACCCTGTGATTTTATGAGAGCCTTGTAGGGAAGCGGGACGTTTTCGTCTTTGGGGTAAGGACCGTCACTTTTCTTTGCTCTAATGAGTCTGCTGCTGATCTCAATAAAAAAGATTCCTGACTCAGTAAGGTCGAGTACTAAGCAAGCCAATTCTTTACGCGGTAGCGCATCCCTCCAGCTGGGACATATGTACATAGTAGGCTGATGAAATACAGTACTGATAACTAAGTCCTGCTTCGTATATCAGAATTCAAAAGACGCTGCTCCTATTTCTGGGGAAAATTCTATAACTTGTTGATTTTTAAAGGATGTGAAAAATGATATAAAGCAGGGAGAGCGCGGAATTATAAAGACGCTGCTTTATATCTACTTGTTTCGTTTCGTGCCACTCAATGTATTTTTTTGATTTTATTGGGTTTTTAAGCGGGCTTTGATTGAGGGCGGTAGAATTATATAGAAGGGTGATATATAGACGCTGCTTTTGAATTAACTGTTAAGTAAAAAAATATCCACCGGGGAGTAGAGAGATCAAGGATGCCAAAGAAAAGAAAAACACTACCTAAGGATTTCGATGAACTTATCAAATCAAATGATATTGCTACGCTAAAAGCCATCTTCGATAAATGCGAAATTGATGCCTATGGTGGGTATGGGAAACAATCAGCTCTTGGCTTTAATGACTGCCCCGATGAGCTATCGGAGTGGCTTGTAGGTAATGGTGCTGACATACACTTCTTAAATACTTATGGCGATACCCCGCTTCACCTAAGAGCTAGTTCTAGATATCCAAATCTGGATATGCTGATAAAGCTTGGTGCAGATGTAAATTATAGAAATAAAAGTGGGAATACTCCGCTACATAGCGCTACAGCTTATCAAAAACCGGAAAATGCAGAAATCCTCCTTGCAGCGGGCTCTGATATTAATGCGGTTAACTCATCTGGGTTGAATCCGCTGGAATATGGTTTACAGCGTTGCAACAATATCGATATTCCTCGCATGTGTGAATTGATAGAGGTATTCCTTAAACGTGGCGCGGAAATAACGCCTAGAATGCTAGAGTTTGTTAAAGCCATTGGAGAGAGATTCGAGTTCCATAGGGATAGCTTCAACAAAGATCGCGTAGATGAATATAGTAATGCCTTAACGAAGTTATACTCCTTATTCCACGTTACTCCGGTACAAGCCCGCATAGTTCATGATGGAAAATCTACTATTGAACTTACAGGAAACACTTGGGAACAGAATTACGATAACTTGTGGGACTATCTAATCCCGTCCAAAGGGCCAGCATTGACCGTACAGGGTGAAGTTATCCGTATTGCAGGCAGGGTAGCAGATGAACTGTTAAGAAACGGCGGTGGAAATTGGGATGGAGCTTATCGTCAGATGTGCAATGCCTACATTAAGCATATTTCATCACATAACTCACTAGAAGAAGACGAGATATCTATTCTAAAAGAGTTGATATCTGACATTGATATATTAATAGATGAAACGAGTCAGCTTCAAAAATATGCTGTTAAATGGGTTTCAAAAAACATAAATCCAATTAAGCTGGGGAAACCTAGTTATGATCGTTGAGTCACTTAACAAGGCCAAGCAGCATCGCCAGCCAAGCTGGCTGGACCTTCCTACGGTCGGCCGCTGTTGGCGGCGTTATAAGGCACACAAGATTCAACCATGGTATTAATAGAAGCAATACTGTTAGGAATACAGTTTAAGAGGTTACAAAAGCCTCTAGTGTTCTTTTCTATTCTCATCAGTCTCGTTGCATTCAGTATTTTCGGTGTTGGTATAATCGGAGCACTAATTGCCGAGCTTGCATCTACTGACAAAGAGTTCACTCTTCAGCTAGTTGGTGCAAGCTTTGGTCTGCTTGCCATATCAGGTATCTTTTTTGGTCTGGCGTGGGTATGTGGTTACCTGATAAAAAGGTGCTTCGAATAATGCGATATAACAAGTTGCTCAAGTGCACTCCGGCCGCAAAAAGCGCGGCCTCCGCGGGACAGCCTACACTGCGTTTCGGCTGCCCCTTAGCAAGGCGTTAACTGTCATGGAAAGTTCAGACTTCTTAAAAATGATCGAGGAAATAGACTGGCTTGTTGAAGCTCAGCCTGTCAGCTCTGTATTGGATACAGACTACCGCTGGGATTGGCTGCCAACTAGTCGAGATGATACAAATCCTTTTCCAGTTACTGTCACTGATATAGACAAAGACAGTGCCAAAGAACTAGCTTCGAAATCATACAAAGTCGCGCTCACCTCACTTCGAAAAGTGAAGGAAAAACGCCACCTTTTGATAGATGGCCCGCATGATTATACTGAGAGTCTTAAAGGTGCAGCTCTGTTCTGCGTAAGGCAGGCTGCACACGAGAATGCTTCCAACCAGATTGGGAAGTGGACGGAGATACTTCACCTCTTTAAACGAGGAATGTGGCCATGTGGTATCAAAGAAAATGGCGAAATAGTAATCCTGTGAGCACAGTTAACAAGGCAAAGCAGCGGACGCCGCAAAGCGTCACACCTTTTGCTTGCGCAAAAGCTGCGCCACTTTACTTCGACCGCTGTTTGCGGCGTTATGTGTCCTCGGGTTATCGGAGTATCTATGTGGATTAGAGAACTGAGAAGGGCTTTATCTGAGGCTTTCGGTACTAAATGTATCTGTTGTTTTTGCGGTAAATTGATAGAAGATGAACCTGCTGTGACTATCAATTTAGGCCTCGGTGATGAGGAAACACAGCTTATGTATTCTCATGGTGGGTGTATACAGAATAGGCTTCATTCTTCAATTCCGTTTATACCACCATCGGAACAAGAGGGCTGCTAAGACGCTCCCTTGGGGCCACATAACAAAGCCGGGCAATTTGCTCCGGGCCTGCGGCCCTCCGCGGGACAGCTTACCTTGTGCACCTTTTGCGCAGGTCGCTTTGCTCCCATTTTTGCGCAAAACGCGCACAAGGTAAGCTGCCCCTGCCGGCGGCGTTACGTGTCTTAAGTCGTGAGCACTAAAGAAGAAAGTCATGCAATTTGAAGTGAAACCAAAAATAGGAATTGGTCCTGTAAAATTGGGAATGAACCGTTCCGAAGCCATTAAATTCATGGGTGTAGAACCAGAGAGCTTCATAAAAACTCCTACTTCTGTGCATGCCACAGATGCATTCTATTCTTCAGGCTTTCAAATATTCTATGAGGGTTCATCTCCAAAAGTAGAAAGCATAGAGTTGTCACGGGATAGTGGTTTTGAAATATTAATGTCGGGTATTAAGGTACTTAACTTGCCGGTACCTCAGTCCCTAGAAAAAATACAAGAAATAACAGGTTTGGTGCCACATTCCGAAGATGATGGGTATACTTTTGAAATACCGGATTTAGGCTTATGGCTGTGGCGCCCTGTAACAGAATCACCGGAAGGTAAGTACTTTGAAACAATTGGTATTGGTAAGCCCAACACGTAACAAGTTGCTGTTGTCGCCACTACGTGGCTGGGACAGCCTACTCGCCGCTTCGCTTTGTTCCGGCTGCCCCAAAGCAAGGCGTTAAATGTCATATGAATAAGATCGGGAAATACGCAGTACTTGTTGTAGCTATGGTGAGTGTAATGTTCTGCTCCTCACTTTACTTTCGCCCTCCAAGTCTGTTCGATTTGCCTCTCTATTTGGATGTATTTCTAAATATTAAGAGCTATTTTGTTCAAGGACTACTTTCAGGAATGGTGGGCTTGGTTCTCGCAAAGAATTTGGGAGTTTCTAAGTACGTTGTTTTTAATGTAGGTCTCGCTATTTCTGTTGTGCTTTTGGCTTTGTATAGCCTAAGAGTTCAAGCAGTGGATTTTTATCATGCACAATTTTTAGCGTTTCCACTAATTGGTGGTGTTGCAGGCGGAATCACAATAGCCGAATATGTGCAACATTTAACAAGTTTAGGCACCCGACGCCTGCGGCGCAGGTGCTAAAAGCGTTAAACATCTAATGGATATTATCGAGTTGCATGATTTGATCTCTGAGGTTATTGAAAGTCTCCCCGAACAAGAATCTAGAGAGCTGATTGCCCTTTGTGACTCTTTAGAAGAGCTTGGCCCTAATGAATGGAGTATTAGGATTGCGAAATTCTCAAATAAAATGCTCCTAAACAATATTGGCGATACCGAAAAACTACTGAAGCTAGAGGCTGAGGCAGAGAATGCCGGCTCCATCGAGATCAAACCAATCTACCTGTTGTTACTTTTAGTTCTAGTGGCAATGGTGGTGTATTATGTTTAACAAATCAATGAACTACGCGCCTTCGGCGCCGGACAGCTTACACTGCGCTTCGCTACGTTCCTGCTGCCGGTTATTGAGGCGTTATGCCTCCTAGTATCATGAGCAATACAATTATTAGCAACTACAGAAACAGGGCTGCTTTAAAGCCACTATTCACTTTAGTAGGATTTTGCTCAATTCTTATGGGCATATTGCTTTTTGCATTTTCTGAATATGCAAACGATCTGAGCAGCAAGAGTGTCATCGTAATTTTGGCTTGGTCTATCTTGTCGGCTTACCCAATAGCAAATTTGGCTAATGCGTTCAAAACAGGTGTAATTGTGAGTAAGTTTTCTATTGTCAGTAAAGAAACTGCGCCATTTGAGTTTTGGTTGTGGGTAGGTATATTCATAGCTGTAGGCTTATGTCTAAGTTTAATTAACCTAATTTTAATATTTGGCTGGGGCACCCAAGCATAACAAGGGTAGGCAACATCGGCAGCGCAAAATACGCGCTGCCTGGACGGCCTACCCTACCGGTGTTAAGTGCTAAGGATAGGCATGGAAGAATTCGACTCGATACCTGAGATCATTTTTTGGACTACAAATGTAGGAGTAATAGCCTTAGGCATTCTTTTTTTCTTCATAATTAGAAATAGAGTAGCCAAATTGAGCTTGGTCATTTTAATGCTGGGCTTTCATTTCATTGTTGTTCCATCGGCTTTATTGGGCTGCGAGATAGCTGTATTTGATGAGGTGTTTTGTAGAGAAAGTTGGTGGTTATTAGTGTTTATACCTCCAGCACAGTTTTTAGTTGGTGTTGTAGCCCTTGTAGCTGTCAAAATTGTTTGCCGTGATGCGGGCACTTAACAATAAAATTATGTTCGCGGCTACGCCGCAGGACGCATTAACAGCGCTTCGCGCATTAAAACAATGCGCCTCATATTTAGGCGTTAAATGCAAGATGAATAATTACAAACTACCTGATGGGTGGGAACCAGAAATAATAAAAGAAGAAATTGTTGCTTCTGGCGATTGGTTTTATCAAGATGAAGTTAAATACCTTGCCAAACTAATCAAACAAACGTGGAATTATACTTCCTTCGAATTAGATGAAATGTATGATAAAGCAATTGCTTATGTCAGTTTTGAAGTAAGTGACGAAGGTGTAGTCTAATTTTGGCAATTCGAAAACAGAAATAGCATAAACTACAGTGATCATTTTAGTACCTACTTTTTGGCTAAAGACCACATAAATACATATGGATACAAATACGATATAATATGGTCATGAAGCTAGCATTTAACCAGGTGCCTAAGTTTACTCCGCCAGCAGGCTGGCTCCGCGGAACGCCCGCAAGCGGTCGCCCCTTGGCACGGCGTTATGCATAAGACTTACCCACGTTTAGTAGACACCCTGTATAGTTAGGTTTAGGCCTAACACGGAGGTGTATCATGGGTAAGAAAAGAACTCAGGCGTATACGGAGGAGTTCCGCAGAGAAGCAGTTAAGAGAGCGGAAAAGCCTGGAGCAACAACGGCTTCTGTGGCGCGAGAGCTAGGCGTCAGCGCACAGCAGATCTACAACTGGCGTCGTCAATTTAATCGACTGTCTGATAAGCGGTTCAATAGTTTAGACGGTGTCGACTATTCCAAACAGGAAAGCGCTGAAGTTCGCAAACTCAAGAAGGAGCTGCATGAAGCTCGTCAGGAGGTTGAGTTTCTAAAAAAGGCAGCTGCGTACTTTGCGAACCACCAAGAGTAAAGTACGCATTGATACAAGAGCATGTAGGGTCATTCCCGGTTAGCTTGATGTGTCGGTGTTTAGAAGTCTCAAGATCGGGTTATTATCGATGGCGGGGGCGATTGCCATCTGCTCGCACGATTAGAGAGATACGAACAATCGAGAAAATCCGAGAGACGTTTGCTGAGTTTAAAGGTCGTTATGGCGCGCCTAGAATTGCTTGCGAGCTTCAAGGGTTAGGTGAGCCATGCTCGCGGAACTACGTCGCTAAGCTTATGCAACAGGAACATATTAAAGCGAGAAACGGCAAAGGCTTTCGATATAGTCAGCCCGTGGAGGGGAGCATTAACGTCTCCGCCAACTTACTTAAGCGTTGCTTTGATGTGGATCGACCAAATTGCCGCTGGACCAGTGACATTACGTATATCTGGGTTCTGGATAGGTAGCTATACCTCGCGGTAGTTATGGATCTGTACTCTCGACGTATTGTAGGTTGGGCATTCGACTCGCAGATGACCGATGAATTGACACGTCGAGCATTGAAAATGGCCCTAGAGCGACGACCAATAAAGCCTGGACTGCTAGTTCACTCTGACAGGGGTGTGCAATATCGATCGCAGAAATACCAGGATCTCTTGTCCGAAAGCAAGTGCAAGCCGAGTATGAGTCGCCAGGCTAACTGTTGGGATAATGCGGCAATGGAATCATTCTTTAGCAGGCTAAAAGTCGAGCTGGTCTATGCCGGAACATTCGAAAGCGAAGAGCAAGCAAAATCTGAGGTGTTTGAATACATTGAGATTTTCTACAATAGGGTTCGTAGGCACTCTGCATTGGGCTATGTAAGTCCAGCAGAGTATGAGCGAAAATACGCATAGTTAGAGTGTCTACTTTTTGTGGGCAAGACCAGGCATAGGGAGAGAGAATTGAGATTTATAATAGCCATACTACTATCTTTACCAACAATTGCGTATTGCCAACAAATAGGTGATGAATGTGAGCGGCACCAGATTGAAGGAAATTTAGTATGTATCGATGGTGTTCTTAAAAATCCGTGTGACTATGCAACAAGACATGAAACTTCGATGTGTCTGAAGATAAAAAGAGATGAAGCTGAGAAACAGCTTCAAGAAGCATATGAAGCGGCCTTGTCTTTGATTGAAGATGATAATGGAAAACATAAGCCAAAGAGCAGCTTTGTCGAAGCCCAAATAAAGTGGGAAGAGTTTAGAGAAGCCATGTGTAACTATGAAGGTAATTCACAGCATCTAAGGTTTGGTCAGGGTATAGGGATGAACTGCATCATATCAATGGCTAATTTTCGTACTGATGCGCTTAAAAAACATGCAATATATCTAAAATCATTACAGTGTGGCTCACCAGAATGTCACAAATTTCATAATTGGTAAGTAGCCTTAACAAGGCAATGTAGCTGACCTTTTACTTTGTGCGCTTTTTATACCGTTGCTGCGCTCCAATATGCATGTTAAATGTTCACGAAGTAAGCCGCCGCTGATCTTAGTGCTATGAGAATAAGAACATGAAGAGCATTCCAATAACTTTCATTCTCACTATTTCTCTAGTGTCCGGATTTGCGTCGGCAACAATAATTTATGTAAGGCCAAATTATCCTTTAGAGGCACTTAAAAATTGCATAGAGGGTTGGGTAGAGTTCGAAGTGACGGTAATGCCTGGTAGTTTTTTTGAAAATGTTAAAATCATAGATTCTTATCCTGAAGGTGTATTTGATGAGGCAGCTAGAAAAGCTCTTATGAAATACAAGTTAGTGCCTAAGGAATTAATAGGCGTAACTGCCCCGGTTCATGGCGTGAAGCGCAAAATAAGCTACAATCTGGACGGCGAGTGTATACAGAAATAACAATCACAGGCAGCCGTGTCTACGGCCCTATGGGTCTCCGTAGGTGTTAAGTGGTACAAGGGGAGCAAATGAAATCATTCATAATTAATTTTTTCGGCCTAGTCGGATCTTGGTATATGATCGATCTTACTTCCGAAAATTTGCTTAACTCAGTTTTTGCCCCGTTAGTATTCACTGGCTTCCTAATTTCCAGTGTGCTGTGGTTTATTGTAAAGTTTGGAACAACTCAGGGCTCTAGCTCTGGCGCTTACCTTGGCAGTGGATATTCAGGAAATTTTGGTGGTGGAGATGGAGGCGATGGTGATGGTGGGTGTTAAATCACTGAACAAGCACATATTATTTGCCGCTATCGCGGTCGAATGGCTTACGCCACGCTTCGCCCGCTGCAAGTCCGAATGTTATGTAAATACTCTGTAATCGAGTAACCATTGATAGCTATGTCTTCAATTTCGAAAAATAAAGAAGAATTAATCTCCTCGATTGAAAATTCTTATGAAAATTTATTTGCTGATTATATGGGGATTCCCAAGGAGCTTTCGAGGGAGATTGGTGTTGAAGGTAATATAAAAAACACAGAAATAAGCGTTTCTGATACTATTTCATATCTGATCGGCTGGGGAGGTCTTGTCCTAAAATGGCATGAGCTTAGGGCAAATAATCTCGAAGTAGATTTTCCAGAAAAAGGTTACAGCTGGAATGAGCTTGGGAAGCTAGCGCAGCACTTTCATGCATCCTATAAGGATTGGTCTTATAAACAGTTGCTGACAGAATTCCAGTTTACAATACAAAAAATACTGAAGCTTGTAGACTCATTGAGCAATGATGAACTTTATGGACACAGTTGGTATAAAAGTTACACCCTTGGGAGGATGATCCAGTTTAATACCTCATCTCCAATGAAAAATATCCGCACAAAGGTGCGCAGGTTTAAGAGGCAGAATAATATCAAGTAAATTCATACAACCTGTAAACCCAGATGACGCCTAAGAAGTACCTAATTTAAGCGTTTTGTTCGAGGTGAAGAATGAACAGGAAACAAAAAACGTACTGCTAAGTGCATATACAGCTATAGGGCTTCCTATATCAGGTATTTTGCTTTTTTTTGCATATATTCTTACAGACAAGGCAGTGCCTAGCGTTCAAGATTATGTAATTGCTACGATATGTGTATTTGTTAGCTTAAGTAGTATTTATCTATATAAGAAATTGAGCGCTAGAGAATCTGACCCACCGTTAACTATTCGTACTGCGATTAATGGTGTTTTGTATATTGTAGCAGTAATAGTAATTGCAAGTATCATATGGTAATCCTCCTACACAACAAGAGGTTCCAGTCGACACCCAAAGCTACGTACTTTTGAGTGTAAGGTTGCTGCGCTCCCCTTAATACACAAGTGGAGCTTCGCTCCTGGCGAGCCTGAATCCGCCATTATGAGCTAAACCAGCTATGTTAAAGCATGTTCTAAAATTTTTATTTTTAGCGCTTTGTGGCGAAGCTATGGCCTATGGCCTATGGCCTACCTAAAAATACTGAAGTAACACGAGCAAATGCTGACTTGCTGTCTATTAAGTTGGAAAAAATAGATTCTGGAAGTGTTGATACTTTTCTATATCAGCTTGAGTTTGCTAACAAACTCGAAAGTTGCTTAGCGGGACGGGTTCAAACCTTTCTATTGCTTGATAAAAAGAAAATTTCAAGCTCTTCTATGGATTATAAAGTCGGCAGTGAGCAACCCAGTGTTTTACTTCATATGCCCGCATCGGGTTATGATACGGCGATAACTATCCAGTATTGCTGCTCAGAGGGAGTATCCCCCAGCTGTAAACAATCACTCTCAATCAGTTCGGTCATTGGGATTACGTCGCAGTGAGAGGCCCTCATAGCAAATGACTATGGTTGCTCGTAAATTTTTTAAGCCATACTTTTATCTCGGTAGGTGTTATTTTTCACGATCATATTTAGGGGGGGAGTCTGCTTTCTCCGTGCACAAACAAACTCTAATTCGAGTCTTTATGTAGACTCTGCTAATATTCTTTGAAGTTGAGTGGCATCCTTAATGGCTTAATGAAATTTTTATTGGTGACACTAAAGAATTGGCCTGTAGATCTCACATGAATATCGAGTTATTTATTGCCGGTATCAATTCTGACATTGATCTATTGAGGTTTCATACGATAAGCTATCTCCACCTTGCTATTCGGGTTTTAGGTCCACATAACTATCTGAGTTGTGCCTTGGGGATATCTGTCACGTTCGTACTCTTTAATGGTCTATATAAACTAATCGGTTCAGCAATGAACTGTAACTAACAGGGTCTTCGGTGGCCACCGAAGATGGCTCCCAATTTACCCGTTAGCGAAAAGTACTTTCAATATCAGAATCGGGCAAGAACAACCACACAAGGCGCTGTCACCGGCTCCAGCGCGAATGCGTCTCTGTGGGTGAGCTTAGCGTTATGAGGAAACTATGGTAACTCCAATAATTATTCTTTTACTGTTGTCTAGTCCCTTAGGTATCTCTTTTATTTATTCAAAGTTTAGCGGCAAGCCTCTGAATGTTAAAAAGTACGCCTATTGGGGATTGGGAATAACCTTCATATTCTTCTGCGTTGGGCACTTTGTTAAAACGGAGGGCATGGTGGAAATGTTACCGTCTGGGGTTCCTTTCCGCCTAGCAATAATCTATCTCACTGGATTGATTGAGCTATTGATAGGCATTGCTCTTTTTGTGCCAAGATATCAGCTCCATGCTGCATGGCTTGCTATTGTAGTTTTCGTTATTTTCTTTCCTGCAAATATTTATGCGGCATTAAACGGTATTGGTCTTGGCGGGCATCAATGGGGGCCTGTTTATTTGTTATTACGTGCGCCACTGCAAATTATACTAATTGCATGGGCATATTTTCTGTGTGTGAAAGGTCATAACAATTTAAAGCTGTCGACCACTAATTCAGTCGGCTGATTGAGGTGTTGTGTGTAAGGCCTGCCCATGCTTAATAAGTGTCCCGTATCGTTCGGTTTTTGAGCTGGCTTTGACTGGAGGTGGTAGAATAGTATAGGGAGGAGGTATATAGGCACTTCTTTTGAGCTGAGTGTTAAATCACTTTGAGGGGCAGAATCGTGAATTATAGAAAAATACTTAGAGAAAAAGGGTATGGCTTTCATTAGCAATTTATAGCTACTGGAGGTTAGTATGAGCTATTCCGACTACTTTCGTTATCCTCATGCAAAAAATGAAATGAAGAAATTTTATGCTTCTAGTATAAGTGAAGTTGGTGTTTTTATTAAAATTAGAGGGCGTCGAAATCCTAAGTGTTTACCCAATTCTTGGGATGATTATTATCGCAGTAATATGCGTCTCAGGAATTGGAAGACTTATCGAAAGCAGCAATGGAAGTAGATGGTGCCAAGCTTTAATAAATCAAATGGACGCGCTAAAGCATACATGTGTTTGAATTGTTATATTTTTAAAAAGGTCGGATGAAATATAGAGCATTATTTGCGGTAGGTTTTTTTGTTGGGTGTGTAGTTCCGATTTCTTGGTGGGTTGTGATTTTTACTCAACTGAGTGGTTTGATAAAATCAATCATATTGGTTGTCGCTGCTTTGATCATGATAACTTCGATGTTTATTTCAAGTAAGGAAATAGGCGAACCGTTTCGGTTTAGTAAAATTTACAAAAGCAGATGGAAGCCCAAGCTTAAACGTTTTCAAAATTTTGGTGTTTTATCACTAGGAATCAATACTCCTATATTTATGTGGGTTGTTTTTTCAATTATTTGGAGTAAAGCATAACAAATTGCTGAATCCTATGTTCTGTTCGCTTTGTGCTGTAGACCAAAGCAGCTTTATCCCGGTGATGGCCTGAGTAAAGCGTTGCGCTTATGAGTAGGTCTATGCTACAACTCAGGTATGTGTAATCGGGAGGAATAAAAGATGATGAGTTCTTTGGAGATAGCAGAGTATTATTTCAAACTCTCAAACGAAAGTAACTTTGATGAAATCACAAAACTATTTTGTGAAAGCTCCACATTCAGGTCAGGAAAAGGAGATCTATTCTTAGGTGTGAATGACATCATGTCTATGCAGAGACTTCATCATGGTATGTTTTCAAAGCTTGAGTGGGAAGTATGCAGTGTTACAGAAACCAAACCCGGGATAGTTCATTTCAACTTTAACTTTACAGGTGAAACACATGCTGGAGAGAAAGTAGAGTATTCCGGTTTGGAAGATGTGGTTGTATATGGTGGTAAAATTCAGCACGTTCAAATACAGCGTCTGTGATGCCTTATAATCCCATGTCATGCAACCTATCTTTTGCTGCATGCATGGGTCAAAATCAGGCAAGTGAAACCATGTAAGTTAAAGCATGAAGCTTTGAGAAGCTGGCCTCGTTTTGCCCACCAAAAGCCTCCAGCTTCATAAGTCCGGTGTTTGAGGTGTTAATAAAAAGACTAGCCTGCCTTTAGTAGGTATTCGGTATCGTTAGGTTTAATTGGAAGTTAATAGAAATTTTTGCGGGGAGATCTTTCACCCGTTAAAGCTGGAGAAGTGTTTAAAGTACTTCTCCAGTTTTTCTTAGGCTGCCAATCAGCATTTCGTAAATTATTAGCTCACAAAGTGATGGTGTTCTGCTAAAGAGTATATGGTTTATGGGTTGATTAGATGGAGCCTAATCAATCCATACCCTGGTATAAACCCGCTTCTGATCCGGAGTATCAATAAATCCATCCCGATCATGTAGGACTTTGGTGTTGTCAACGAAGACCATATCTCCAGAGTTCATGTAGAAGCTTAATGTATTCTCCGCACTGTTTAATTCCTTATCTAGTATATCCAGAGCCTTAAGTACTTCTTTTGATAAAGGCTGGTTCACGCGCTGATGCCCTTTCTCAATCCAGTACCGCATATAACGAATGCTGAGCTTTTCGTTTGAATATTCGAAAATAGGAAAACAGTTCTCAAGTATGCTTTTTATGTTTTTGTCACTGCCTGGAGTAACTAAATCTCTAATATAGTTGTTGTACAGGATCTCTAGTTTTTGTGGAGCAGTTTTTCGCAAGTTTTCATGAACTTGAGCCGCAGAAACGATTTTCGATTTTCCACCTTCAACTGCCGGAGTAAGGCAGCATAATCCAAGTATCTTTGGTTGTACGGTACGTTGTGAGCTATCAGTATGGACGCCAGTGGGTGCATTTGTCTGAGACACAGGAATAGCTTCGCTAGTGTAGTCTTTTCCTGTGTCGAGAATCCCATAAAGCCGGCCATAAGTATCTATAGTATTGCCCATTGCCAGGCTAAGCTTTAGAAATAGTAGGTTAAGCGTTGGCTTGCTTAATGATTCCTCGCCTTGTATCCATGCCACACCACTACCATGCTCTATTTCATTTTTTATCTGGTTGGCAAGTTGGTCGAACTCAGGTGTGGCAACTGATTCTTGGGTCAGATTTTCAATCGGGTTGTTTTGTTGTTTGGCCCAGCTCTCCAAAGCCTCGACCTCAGATTTCCAGTTTGAAGGCCACAGAAACTTCCAGTTGGAAGTTGCGGTCATATCATTAGCAGTCCAGGCTTGAGCTTGAACTACTTCACATGGGGCTAAGTTAGTCATTTACTTGCACCTTAAATAATACGTGTAGTGGATAGCCGGCTAGTGGTGAGAAAAAATCTGGATCTAGGTCGAGGTGCTCTTGAGTCACTGAGAGTTCTTGAACAGTTGGTAGGGATTTAAAACCAGCTTGTGCCAGAGCTTCAAAATAGTGTGAAAAATTTTTATGCACGCATCGCACTGAAACTGGTTTTCCATCTCTGCGCCATATTTTTCCTTCAAATGTTTGATCTATACCATCTAAATAAGTCATGTTGCCGTGTTGAAAGTAAAATGGAGGAACTTCTTCCCTCATGAACGGAAGGCAAGGGTGAGGCACTGTAAAAATAAAGGTGCTCCCTTTATTTAATAGACTCTTGACCTTACTTATGACTTTTGTCATTTCTTCTATGGTCAGATAGTTGAAAAGAAATACAGCAATAGCATGGTCAAACTTATCTCTAGGAAATTCTGTAAATGTAACGGCATTTCCAACTGCATATTCTGCTTTCGTCAAATTTCCAGCAGAAGCTGTTTCCTTTGCCTGGGAAATCATCTCTGAGGAAGAGTCAACACCAAAGATTGAACCTGCTCCCTTATCAAGTAGCATCCTGGATACATAGCCTTCACCGCAGCCCATATCCAATATGTTTTTCCCGGAGATATCTCCGATTGCTTCCAAAACTTTGGGGCGAGCGGTGAAATCACTGAGTAGGATTTTCTCAGAGCGGTTCCAGCTGTGAGCTTGTTTGTTATAGATGGTTTCAGTTGATAGTGGTAAGTTCATCCCGAACTGCTCCTTCAATTTTAGGGATAAAGTATGCTATGCAGTGGTGTGTGTATTGGTGTTTACTACATGGCTGGTGAAATTTTAGGTATTTGCGGCTTTAATTATTTAAGTTTAATTGCTGTTTTGATAAGGCTGATGTTTTAAGTATTTAAAGTTAGTCGCTACCAGGAAATTCATTTGGTAGTTTTCTTGTGTGCTGCAGCTTATTTTGGTGGGCGTGCTAGCAGTTTTTCTGCTTGGATGAGTGTGCAAAGCTAGATGAAGAGCGTCAAGATCTTTTGGTTGAAATGAAATGCTCATAATCCACATTTTATTTATATTTTTTACGTCGGCATAGGTTAGCAATACTTTTGTTTTTTAAATTGATATATATCAAATAGAGTTTGTTTTTTGGGGTTGAATTTAATGGATTAAATTCGCTTTAGGATGCTGTTTAGATAGGGGGTAATGTAATCAGGAGTATGTTTTAGCTTGTTGTATTCAATTCTCTTAGGTTGGATTAATGTGCTTGATTAGCGGCGCCTCTAGTTCCCCATATTCTTGGCGCCTCGATTCTTAGGTTAATTTTTTAGGATATCTTTTCCTTGGCTAGTCTGATGTTATTGTGCTTTTGATTTTCTGGCGTCTAGGCATCTCGTTAAGCGTGATTTGATATGAGAGCAACCGCGATTGATTCGGTCGTTTTTTGCGATATTTTTAGTACTTCAGCAATGCGGAAGATTTTCTCGGATGAACAGCGTGTTCAGCGCTATCTCGATGTTGAAGCGGCGCTGGCTAAAGTACAGGCCCGGTTAAAAATAATCCCTGCAGAGGCTGCAGAGGACATTACTCAACACTGTGACGCCAAGCAGATAGATTTTGTAAAGCTCAAGGAGCAAACGGAGCTGATTGGTTACCCGGTGCTGGGTGTTGTAGAGCAGCTAGTGTCACTGTGTAGTAGAGATTTAGGTCAGTGGTGTCATTGGGGGGCTACTACTCAAGATATTACGGATACGGCAACCGTCTTACAGATTAGGGCGGCGCTTGAAATTGTTGAGACGGAGGTCAATGGGATAGCAGATGCTTTAGCGAGCCTGGCCAAGCGTTTCAGGGATACGCCTATGGTTGGGCGTAGCAATCTTCAACAAGCGGTACCTATAACGTTCGGCTACAAGGCGGCTGTTTGGTTGGCTGGTATTCATCGCCATCAATCGCGCTTAAAAGAGATAAAGTCTCGGGCGTTTGTAGGGGAATTTGGTGGTGCGGCGGGTAATCTTTCTTCCCTGGGGCATCAGGGACTAGAAGTTCAAAGAGGAATTATGCAGGAACTCGATCTCGGAGTCCCTTGTATCGCCTGGCATACGATGAGAGATCGCGTTACCGAAGTGGCTTGTCTATTGGGGCTGATTACTGGCACCTTGGGAAAAATAGCCCTCGATATAAAACTAATGGCACAGACAGAAGTCGGGGAGGTGGCGGAGCCTCTTATATCTGGCCGGGGAGCGTCTAGTACAATGCCCCAAAAGCACAACCCTCTATCAGCAGTTCTTATCAGCGGTACTGTCCCAGTGGTTAGACAGCAGGTTGCCTCTTTGCTGGAAGCGATGGTTGAAGACCATGAGCGGGCTACGGGCCCGTGGGAGATAGAGTGGATTGTTCTGCCGGAAATATTCTGCCTTACCGCATCGATATTATCCCAGGCACGTTTTGCGCTAGAAGGACTTCAGGTATTTCCAGAAAAAATGATGCGAAACTTGGAAATGACAGGAGGTTTAGTGCTCTCTGAGGCTGTAATGATGGGACTGGGACCGAAACTGGGGCGTGAGAATGCCCACGATTTGGTTTACCAGATTTGCTGCCAGGCAATGGAGACGGGTCGTCCTTTTTCTGACTTGTTAAAGGAAGATAAACAGGTGTCGGGGGCTCTCTCTGATGCGGAGTTAGATCAACTTCTTGACCCTCATAACTATCTTGGATCATGCGGGGAGATGGTTGATGCAACGCTTGCTGGAAAAGAGCGCTGACTCAGTAACCTGCCGTTTCCCAATTGTCACTGCTAGCTGCTGTGGATTGATTCTTGTCTCCGCTGCTCTTAATGCAAACTCTCTAAGATTAGAGTCTAAATCTTTATCTTGGCTGGTTTTTATTTTTTCAGTCAACTATTTTTTTTAAATAGATACCTGAAGAAAATTTAGGTTGTTTATTTAAGGATAGGGATTCTATAGCTGGAAGAAACTTAAAAATTAACACAATCAAGAATCGATGCTTATTACTTGTGGTGTAACATATACAGTAATTTATTCGGTTCATGTTGTATTTAAGTGGTGATCTGAAGGGGGGGTGATGGGCAGGTTTAAACTGGCATTGGCACAGTTGCCGTCAGTGAAAGGAAATATAGAACGCAATATTGAGTCACATATCCATGCTGTAAAAGTCGCAGTAAGGAGAAAGGCCTCTATTGTGGTATTTCCTGAGCTTTCTTTAACTGGTTATGAGCCGGATCTGGCTGAACAATTAGCGCTTAAGATCGACGATCCACAGTTAAGCCCTCTAGCGGAGGTGGCAGCTGACAGTGGTGTTTGGCTAGTTGTGGGTGCGCCTATTCGTCAGAAGAATGGTATTGCGATCGGTTCGCTCGTATTTTCTCCTCAGGGTGAGATTTCTGTTTATTTGAAAATACATTTGCACCCTGGAGAAGAAAAGTGGTTTGTTCCCGGAGTTGAATATCTATCACTGAACATCGAAGGTGAGACCGTAGCTCTGGCTATTTGTGCAGATGTGTGTAACCCAGGTCATGTTGCCGCCTATGAAAAGCAGGGGGCTTCAGTTTATGTGGCGGGGGTATTGATTACTCCGACGGGATACCCGGAGGATAGTCAACAGTTGGCAAATTATGCTTTGGAGCACAATTTATTGGTGGCTATTGCGAACTTTAATCAGCCGACAGGTGGTTATTCCACAGCCGGCTGTAGTGCAGCTTGGGGTCCCGAAGGTGAGATTGTCAGCGCGAGTGATACAGCCAGCCAACTAGTTTGCGTTGAGCGTGACGATGAAGGGTGGTGTTCGGAGATTGTATCTCTTTAATTGTGCAGCTCTATAAATGGTAGTGGCCAATAGCTCCCTTCATTTACTCGCTTCCAGCTCTGCTACTAAAGCTGTCACCAATCCGGCTGCGGGCAGGGCTCGTGCGAGAGGGGCTCCTTGTCCGGCCCATTGAACGGCATATTCGTCATTGCCCGCTTTTGCAGCTGCTTGAGCCAGGGCTTTGCCCGCGGAGTAAGCGATCGGGTAATCCGGCAGAGGGGGAGCGCCCTTATCTAGTGCTTTATAGAATTGGTTACTGATACCGCGAGCGGGGCGCCCGGAAATATTGGCGGTGATCTCTGTGTGCTGTGCGCGCTCACTTTGCAAGGCGCTGCGGTAGCTGTCGGAGGCCGCAGATTCCGGACAGAGGACAAATGCGGTTCCCATTTGCACGGCACTAGCCCCGAGAGATAGTGCAGCGCGAATGCCAGCGCCATCCATAATGCCACCCGCAGCAACGATTGGTAGGCTGCTGTGGCAACACAGCAATCGCACCAAGGCCAGGGTTCCAATTTCCTGGTCGCCCTCTGGGTGGAAGACCCCCCTATGCCCACCAGCTTCAATACCTTGGGCAATTAAAACGTCGATACCAGCATCCTCAGCCAGTTTGGCTTCTTGAGGAGAAGTTGCCGTGGCCATCAAGATTATCCCTGCACCTTTTAGTGCGGCGACAAACTCTTCTGACGGTAGGCCAAAGTGGAAGCTGACAACCGGTGGCTTTTGCTCGAGCAAAACTTCCAGCAAGGCCTTATTGCCGATAAATGTTGAGTAGGGTTCATTGATCAGCTTGGGAACCGGTGCATCAAAGGCGGCAAAATGTGGGGCGAGATGGGAAAGCCAGGCTTGCTCCCGTTGGGGATCTTTTGTCGGGGGCTGGTGGCAAAAGAGGTTTACATTAAAGGGGTGCTCGGTCTGGTCGTGAGTACAACGAATTTCATCTACGGCTTTTTCCACTGAGCAGGCGCCGAGTCCAAGTGAGCCGAGTCCTCCTGCATTGGATACAGCGGCGGCGAGAGCGGGTGTGGATACCCCGGCCATGGGTGCTGCAAAGATGGGATGGGAAATTCCGAGTTTTTCGAGTAATGGATTCATGGCCCTGCCTGTGAGTTGCGCTCCCCTTCTGGGCCACCTTAGTGCAGATTGTGCGAGGTAGCTATACCTCGCAGGCGTTACTGCTGCAAAAGTTTTTGGGGAGCGCGAACAGCAATCCTAGGTGGATTGCTTACAGGTGCAGGTTGAAACCGATGTATGGTCCTTTGATTTCAATATCGCTCTGCAAGTCGTCGAGCTCTTCCAGGTCGAGAGTCATTACGCGGTAACCAGCTTCGATAGCAAAGTCGACAGCCGGTACAAAATCCCAGCGCACTTTAGCCGTCAGGTCGGTATGGGTATCGCCACGGTAGGCCGTTGCATTGCCTTGGGCAATTACAGACCAGCCGGTAAATGGAAGATCAAAGCGCGCCATGCCGTAGGCCATTGGCAGGTAGCCCGTGAGGTCGACAGTCTCTGCCTGGGTATCGCTCACTGCAGTAAATTCACCGTCATACATACGCGCAGTCAAACCGACATCCAGGTTTACCCAGTTGTCCAAAATTTCGTAGTAAAGGGTAGCGTCGGTATGGGTGAGGTTCAGATCTGTGCGGATTTCTGAATTGGCAGTGAAGGTTTCATCATCAAAAGTAACGGAGGTGGCCAGGGTATCGTCACCGTCGGTATCGATATTGCTGTGGGCCAGAAGCACATTGGGCACCAGGGGAATGGGGTGTTCCAGGGCAACCTGCAGGAAGGTAATGTTATCTTCCGAGAGGGACAGGTTATCCAGCTTGTATTCGTCGGTACCGATATTACCGCTGTAGCCTGGCAGCCATGCGCCGGCAGTAGCATCAAGGCCGAGGATAGTATCTGCGCTTGCGGTGCCGCAGGCGAGGAGGGTACTCAAGGCAAGTGCGGATTTCTTCATTGACTTCACTCCGTGATGAATTTGTCGCGGAGTTTACAGATAAATTTTTCCCGTGCCGTGGCTAAGTTGCACATTTTTACAAATCTTTAACGTTTTGCACTGGTAAAAATGGTGCGTTTGGGTATTGCCTGTTAGTAAATTGGTCGCTTTTTTCCTGCCTCTCTTAAATAGCTGCTTCGAACAACATCTGTTGTAGCGCGCTGGCGGGATTGCTCAGTGTTCGGCCCCGGTGACTGATCACGCCAAGGTTTCGCAGTACTTGCAGCTTTTTGACTGGCAGCACTGCCAGGCTGCTGTCCACCAATGTGTGGGGCAGAACACTCCAGCCGAGACCGACACAGGCCATCATCTTAATGGTTTCCAGATAGTTGGTTGCCAGCTTCGCGGTGAGTTTTAACCCCTGGGTGTCAAACTCTCTTTTGATCAGGCGCCCGGTATAGGTATTCATATCCGGCAGTATGGCGGGATAGTTGGCGAGGTCGGTGAGTTCCAGTTCCGGCAGCTTTGCCAGGGGGTGATCTGGGGCCGCCACCACAACACAGGGGTCGGGCCAAATCACTTCGGCATTCAGGTGCGGATACTCCTTAAGTGCCAGGGTGACCACGGCCAATTCATATTTGGCGGCCATCAGGGCTTCGTAAGCTTGTTCCGAGTCGACAAAATCGATGTCCAAGGCAACTTGTGGATAGCGAAAGCTGAACTCTTTTAGCACCGGGGGTAGATGATGTAGACCCACGTGGTGGCTGGTGGCGATACGCAAGCTGCCGCTGACCGAGTTGCTCAAAGCGCGCAATTCCCGCTCGGTGTCGCTGATTTCATTAAGTATATGGCGGGCACGGGGCAGTAGGGCGCGACCGGCATCGGTGAGCTGCAATCGCCGTCCAATACGATCGAACAGCGGGGAGCCCAGTTGCTGTTCCAGGGCAGCCAGGCGCTTACTCATGGCGGGCTGGGTCAGGTGCAGCAGCTCGGCGCCTTCAGATACCGAACCCTGTTCGGCGATTGCCAGAAATGCCCGCAGCCACTGTAGTTCCAAGCTGTTTCCCCTGAAGCGGTTTGTCGATAAAGGCTCCGGTTGAGCCCCTGTATAAATGGCAGAGACGCCAGAAGATGGATATTACCCCAGTTTGGCTTTCGAATTCCATTTAGGAATACTTTAGATAATAAATATAAATTGGTGTTATTTGGTGGGTCTGGGTAGACTCAGGTTCTTAACTACTGAGAGGAATGGCTGTGGCAGGGCAAACACTCTACGACAAACTCTGGCAGGACCACCTGATCAAGAACTGTGATGATGGCTCCTCACTTATCTATATCGACCGCCACCTGATTCACGAGGTGACCTCCCCCCAGGCGTTTGAAGGCCTGCGTCTGGCCGGTCGCAAACCTTGGCGCAAGGATTCGCTAGTCGCCACGCCCGACCACAATGTGCCTTCCGAGGCGGCCGAGCGCGCCGCTGGCGTCAGTGGTATTCGCGATGATATCTCCCGAATCCAGGTGCAGACCCTGGATGAGAACTGCCGTGACTTTGATGTAGTCCAGTTCGGCATCAATGAGCCGGGGCAGGGTATTGTGCATGTGATCGGGCCTGAGACAGGTGCGACACTGCCGGGTATGACGGTGGTTTGTGGCGACTCACATACCTCCACCCACGGGGCGCTCGGCGCCTTGGCCCACGGTATTGGCACTTCTGAGGTTGAGCATGTGATGGCTACCCAGTGCCTTACCCAGAAGAAAATGAAGAATATGCTGGTTCGCGTCGACGGCCAGCTGCGCCCAGGTGTCACGGCTAAAGATGTGGTGCTGGCGATCATTGGCAAAATTGGCACTGCTGGCGGTACCGGTTACGCGATCGAGTTTGGCGGCGAAGTGATGCGCAACATGTCCATGGAAGGCCGTATGACCGTGTGCAATATGGCCATTGAAGGCGGTGCTCGCGCGGGGATGGTGGCGGTAGACCAGATCACTCTCGATTACGTGAAAGGCAAGCCCTACGCACCGAAAGACGAAATGTGGGATCGGGCAGTTGAGGCCTGGAGCCACTTGCACTCCGATGACGATGCGGTATTCGACGAAGTCGTGGTATTGGTCGGTGAGGATATTGAGCCGCAGGTCAGCTGGGGCACTTCCCCTGAGATGGTGGCGCCGATCAGCGCCCAGGTACCTACCCCCAGTGACGAGAGCGATGCCACCAAGCGTACGGGCATGGAGCGAGCGCTGGAATATATGGGGTTGAACGCCGGGCAGAATATCAGCGATATCAAACTGGATCGCGTATTTATCGGCTCATGCACCAACTCCCGGATTGAAGATCTTCGCGCAGCAGCAGAAGTTGCCAAGGGTCGTTACAAGGCGGATAGCGTCAAGCAGGTGCTGATTGTTCCGGGCTCCCAGGCTGTAAAAGCCCAGGCTGAGCGCGAGGGGTTGCACGAGATTTTTGTTGAAGCCGGTTTTGAGTGGCGCGAACCGTCCTGTTCCATGTGTCTGGCGATGAATGCGGATAAGCTGGGGGCGGGAGAGCACTGTGCTTCCACCTCCAACCGCAACTTTGAAGGGCGCCAGGGTTACGGTGGCCGCACGCATCTGGTGAGTCCCAGTATGGCGGCAGCAGCTGCAATTGCCGGCCACTTTGTCGATGTGCGAGAGATGGCACCGGTACAGCTGGAAGAGGAGATGGTCTGATGAAAGCGTTTACCCAGCACGAAGGTCTCGTGGTACCGATGGATCGGGCCAATGTGGATACCGACCTGATCATCCCCAAGCAGTTTTTGAAATCCATTAAGCGCTCTGGCTTTGGCCCGAACCTTTTTGATGAGTTGCGCTATCTGGATGAGGGGGTTCCCGGGCAGGACTGTTCTGGCCGTCCGCTCAATCCGGACTTTCCCCTTAATTTCCCCCGCTACCAGGGTGGTTCAGTGCTGATTGCACGGGAGAATTTTGGCTGCGGTTCCAGCCGAGAGCACGCGCCCTGGGCATTGGAAGATCACGGCTTCCGCGCAATTATCGCGCCCAGCTTTGCCGATATCTTTTTCAATAACTGTTTTAAAAATGGTCTTTTGCCAATTGTCCTGGCGGAAGATGTCGTGCACCAGTTGTTTGAGGAAACACACGGGCAGGAGGGCTATGCGCTCACCATCGACCTGGAACAGCAGCATGTGCGCAAGCCCTGTGGCGAGCTGATTCCATTTGAAGTGGATGCCTTCTACAAGCACTGTTTGCTAAATGGTCTCGATCATATCGGTCTGACCCTGGAGCACGCCGAAGATATTCGCGCTTATGAGCAGGCGCGCCGAGAGAAAGCCCCCTGGCTTTTTGATGCGGTTCAGTAATTAAAGGAAATTCCTGTGACGAAAAAAGTAATGATTCTGCCCGGTGACGGCATTGGTCCGGAAATTGTTGAACAGGCCATGGCGGTGCTGGAAGTTGCATCGGGAAAATTCAATCTGGGGCTCAGTTTTGAGCAGGGGCTGATTGGTGGCTCGTCTATCGATGCCCACGGTGAGCCTCTGACTGACGAAACTCTGAAGGCGGCGGGTGACTGCGATGCGGTGCTGCTTGGTGCGGTAGGCGGCCCCCAGTGGGATACCCTGGAGCGGGAAATTCGCCCGGAAAAAGGCCTGTTAAAAATTCGCAGCGGCCTGGGCCTCTACGCGAATCTGCGCCCGGCGATTCTCTACCCACAACTGGCCGATGCCTCTTCGCTAAAGCCTGAAGTGGTTGCCGGCTTGGATATTCTGATTGTGCGCGAATTGACCGGCGGCATTTACTTTGGTGAGCCGCGCGGTATCAAGACCCTGGAAAATGGTGAGCGCCAGGGCTTTAACACCTACGTGTACAGCGAATCAGAAATTGAACGCATTGCCCGCTCTGCCTTTGAGGCGGCACAAAAGCGCAATGGCAAACTCTGTTCTGTAGACAAAGCCAATGTACTGGAAGTGACAGTGCTCTGGCGCGAGGTGTTGGATCGTCTGGCTCCGGAATACCCTGATGTAGAGCTGTCCCATATGTACGTGGACAACGCGGCGATGCAATTGGTGCGGGCGCCCAAGCAGTTTGATGTGATGGTAACCGGTAATATGTTCGGCGATATCCTTTCCGATGCTGCCGCCATGCTTACCGGTTCCATTGGTATGTTGCCCTCCGCCTCCTTGAACGAAAGCGGTTTTGGTCTTTACGAGCCGTGCCATGGCTCCGCTCCGGATATTGCTGGCCAGGGTATCGCCAACCCGCTGGCGACTATTTTGTCTGCTGCCATGATGTTGCGCTATTCCCTCGATATGAATGAGGCCGCAGATGCGATTGAAGCAGCAGTGAGCAAGGTGTTGGAGCAGGGTTTGCGCACTGCCGATATTTATACCGACGGCTGCCAGAAAGTCTCTACCGCAGAGATGGGCGCTGCCGTTGTAGCCGTACTTTAAGTTTCGATTCTACAAGTTTCGAAACCGCAATTTTCGATTCCACTATCGCGCCGCTTTCCCGGCGGCGCACTTTGACCACCTCACATACAGGACACCGCAATGCAAAAAATAGGTTTTATCGGCTGGCGCGGCATGGTCGGCTCGGTATTACTGGAGCGCATGCGAGCAGAGGACGACTTTGCCCATATCGCCGAACCGGTTTTTTTCTCAACTTCCAACGCCGGAGGCACGGCGCCGGATATCGGCAGGCCCCTGCCGCCACTGGGCGATGCTTACGATATTGATGCACTGATCCAGCTGGATGCGATTGTCAGTTGTCAGGGTGGCGATTACACCAAGGAAGTTTTTACCCGCTTGCGCGAGGCCGGTTGGCAGGGTTACTGGATTGATGCGGCTTCCAGCCTGCGAATGCAGGACGATGCTGTGATCGTGCTGGACCCGGTTAATCGCGATGTGATTGATCGCGCAATTGATGCCGGACAGAAAAACTTTATCGGTGGCAACTGCACAGTGAGCCTGATGTTGATGGCTCTGGGTGGACTGTTTAAGGCGGGTATGGTCGAGTGGGTTACCGCCATGACTTACCAGGCGGCCAGTGGTGCCGGTGCGCGCAATATGCGCGAGTTGATTGCGCAGATGGGTGCGCTGCGCGATGGTGTGGCAACAGAGCTGGCCGACCCCGCCAGCGCCATTCTGGAGATTGATCGCAAAGTAGCAGCAGATATGCGCTCAGCAGAATTCCCCACGGCAGAATTTGGCGCGCCACTGGCAGGCAGTTTGTTGCCCTGGATCGATACCCAGTTGGAGAATGGCCAGAGCCGCGAAGAGTGGAAGGCGCAAGTTGAAGCAAACAAGATTTTACAGACCGAAAACCCGATTCCTGTGGACGGCACTTGTGTACGTATCGGTGCCATGCGCTGTCACAGCCAGGCTTTCACCATAAAACTGAAAAAAGATTTGCCACTTGCCGACATTGAACAATTGTTAAATGGTGCCAACGACTGGGTAAATGTAGTGCCCAATGAGCGTGAGGCTACGGTGCAGAACCTGACGCCAACAGCAGTTACCGGAAAGTTGGATATTCCTGTTGGTCGACTGCGTAAATTGAGTGTTGGTCCAGAGTACTTAAACGCCTTTACTGTAGGGGATCAGCTGCTTTGGGGCGCCGCAGAACCCCTGCGCAGAATCCTGCTGATTTTACTCGGTAAACTGTAACTGGTACGAACCTGAGTAAGTCCTCTACTAAGAGTGGAAATAGGCCACTTTAGTGGAGGACTTTTTGCCAAGCTGTGAACTTCTTCGCGTAAAAAACGGCTACTGTTTGTCATAGCGCCTTTTTCGAATTTTCCCCACGGGTATAATCGCCCCTCATTTTTCCCTTTCCAATTCAATGAAGTGATTTGCCATGTCCGAAGCCACCCGCGAACTGGTCATTGTCGGTGTTGATAACGCCGCCTTTGGCCCCCTGCTGGAAGTACTCGAAGAGCGTGAAGTAATTTCCGCCGAGCAGCTGAGTTTGCTGGAGACTGACGAACGGGAAGTAGACCCCCAGGTATTTGCCAATCGCAATATTCCGGTGGAGTCCCTGGAGAAATTTACATTTAACGATAAGCAGGTCGTGATTCTGCTGAGCGCCGGCGATGCCGTTGAAGCTGCTATGGCTGCCGCAGAACAAAATGGCGCCTGGATTGTAGACGTGGCCAACAACACCCGTGGCGATGAAAGTGTTGCCCTAGTACACCCAATGTTTAACAGCGGTGAACTCGCTTCTGCCGAGCGCCGCGTTGTTGCCCTGCCAAGTGCCGGCGCCTCCATGGTGGCGGAAGCCCTGGCGCCCCTGAAAGATAAACTGCAAGCGGTAGAGGTACAGCTCAATCAGCCGGTGTCTGCTCTGGGCAAGGCCGCAATTGATGCTATGGCGGCACAAACCGCGCGGATGTTTAGTGGTCAGGATGCGGAAATTGATCCTGAGATTGGCCACCGATTGGCGTTTAACCAGCTCAGTGCCTGCGAGGCTCTGCTCGCCAGTGGCCACACCCTCAGTGAGCTGACTTTGGTTCACGACCTGCGCCGCTTATTTGGAGACGCGGTAGCAGTCGATGCCAGCATCAATACGGTCTCTGTTTTCCACGGTCAGCTAGCTAATTTGGGCGTCGCTTTAACTGAAGATGTCGATCTGGAAAAAGTGCGTGCGCTGCTGGCAAATGGCGCTGGCCTCAAAATGGCGGAGCAGCCCTCGGCAGAAAGTGCGGTGGGCAGTGACGTGACAATCATCGGCCGCTTGCGCCAAAGTCTACTCAACAAGCGACAGTTAAATCTTTGTGCGGTGTCTGACAACCTGCGTAAAGATGTAGCAATAAACTGTGCACAAATTGCCCACTTGTTGCTAAAAAACTACTGATATTTAATACTTAGCGGCCATAGTGAAGGTGTAATCTTAACTTTGGCCTGGCTGAGACTGGCGAAAAATTCGCCATAGTTGGCGGCTGCCTAAACGGCGGCTAATTAGTTGAACGATTACCGTTCAGTAATGGGGATATTCTGAAGGCGCGCTTTTCGGAAACCCTGGGAAGGTTCTAACAATAAAGGGAATCGGATATGCGTGTGCGTAAGTTGGCACTTGCAGTTGGTCTAGTCGGTGCACTGGGAAGCAACGCGGCTCTGGCGCTTGGACTAGGTGAGATCAAGCTCAACTCGACCCTTAACCAGCCTCTCGATGCGGAAATCGGACTGCTGCAGACTCGCGGTTTGGAAGATACCGAAATTAGGGTTCGCCTCGCAGGTCCTGAAGAATTCGAACGCGCTGGTGTCGAGCGCTCTTACCTCCTTACTTCTTTAAGTTTTGAAGTGGACTACTCCGGTGGCAAGCCGGTTATCCGCATTTCCAGTCGCGACGCCATTCGCGAACCTTTTTTGAATTTCCTGGTTGAGACTCGCTGGCCCAGTGGCCGTCTACTGCGCGAATATACGCTGCTAATGGACCTGCCGGCGTTTTCCCCAACGGCTGCGCAGCAACCCGTGCGCGCAGCTGAGCGCGAGCGGCAGCAAGTGCGTCGCACAGCCCCAGTTCAGCAGCCCCAGCCTCGCACAACACCGGCCCCGGCTGCTCGCCAGGCACCGGCCGAACCAGCCCCAACTGAAAGGACTGCCCCAGAAACTCGCGAGCCCGCTCGTCCGCAGCCACGCTATACGACTACAGACACCAGTGAGAGCAACAGCCAGGTATATGGCCCGGTAAGTTCCTCCGATACGTTGTGGGAAATCGCGCTGCAAAATCGCGCCAGTCGCGAGTTCTCTGTTCAGCAGACCATGCTGGCGATTCAAAGGCTGAACCCAGAAGCCTTTATTAATGACAATATCAACCTGTTGAAGAAAGGTGCCGTACTGCGCCTGCCCAACAGCGAGGATTTGCGCACCCTGACTATGACGGAGGCGATTTCTGAGGTGGCTCAACAGAATGACTCCTGGCGCCAGCGCTCCGAAGTGGAAGTGGCTACCGGCGCACCGCTGGATGCCCGTGCGGTTGAGGAGGAGTCCTATGTCAGCGAAACGGTTGAAGGGCGCGTTAGCCTGGCTGCACCGGGGGACAATGAGTCCGTTACCTCCGGTTCTGGAGTCGGCACTGATGACAGTGAGGCGCTGGAAGGCGATCTCACAGTAGCTGAGGAAGAGCTGGATAAGTCCAAGCTCGAAAACACGGAATTGCGTGAACGTATCGCCGAGCTCGACGAGCAGATCGATACCATGGATACGCTGATTGATGTTTCCAATGAGGAACTGGCTGCGGTGCAGGCCGCTGCGGAGCAGTCAGACGTGTTGCTCGACCCCACTGAGGCGGATGACGTTGAAGTAGAGTCTTTAGATGACAGCCTGACTGTTGAAGACAGCGAAGAGTTTGATGTTGCTGCTGATACGGAAGGAGAAACTGTTGAAGCCGAACCGGCTCCAGCAGAGACGCGTAACCGTGTAGTTGAAGTTCAAACCAAGCCCAAGCCAACCTTTATGGAGCAGCTGGCCGATAACGGAATGCTGATTGGCTTGGGTGGTGCGGGTCTGCTGGCCGCTATATTTGGCCTGTTCACCTGGCGTCGCCGCAAGGCTGAACAAGAGGCGCAGCAGGAACTTGAACAGCAGATGGCTATGGAACAAGAGCCGCTGGATATTCCTGAGGATATTGCCGAACCCGATGAAACTCTCGCTGCAGTTGAGAGCATGGAGGCAGACGATACCTTCGATCTGGGCGATCTCGGCGATGTAGGCACTGATGACCCAATTTCTGAAGCGGAGATTCACCTGTCCCTGGGGCAGTATGAGGAAGCGGAAAGCAAGCTGCTGCTGGGCCTGGAAAAGGACCCGCAGGTAGTCGATGCGCGTCTGATGTTGATGGAGGTTTACGCCCACAACCAGGACGTTGAAAAGTTTGACGATCACTACCGCCAGCTGCTTAGTATCAGCGACGGTCCTGCTGCCGATCGCGCCGCCCGCCTGCGTGAATCCATTGCTGGTGCGCCGGATTTTGAAGCTCCAGCTATGGGTCTTTCCAATGAGTCCTTCGAAGCGGCGCAGCTCGACGATATCGGCGCGGCCCTGGACGATGACTTCACCAGCGCCGAGCCGGGACTGGTTGGTAGCGGTGACGCGCTGGAGCCCGATACCTCTCTCCTCGATGACCTGACTATGGATCTGTCATTGGATCAGGAAAGCTCTGATTCTGAGCAAGAGCTGTCCCTGGACCTGGAGTTGGATAGCAGCTTTGAAGAGCCGTTGCAGGCGAGCGCAGATCAAAGCGAGTCGCTGGATACCGAGTTCAATCTGGATGATTTGGACCTGGACAGTGCTCTCGACGGAGACAGCCAGGAAGTTACTGCTGAGGTATCGGAACCAGAAGTTGAAAACGACTTAAATCTTGATGAACTTGATTTGGGTGAGTTGGACCTGGGTGATCTGGGCTCCAGTAATCAAGAGCCCGCTTTGATTGAAGACGATTTGGGGCTTGAGCTTTCTGATAACACAGAAGAGAGTGTCGATGCTCCAATAGAATTCGATACCTCTGAGTTGGATCTGGATTCCCTCGACCTGGAGCCGGCGGCAGAAGAAAACTCTGAGGCCTTAGTTGAGGCCCAGCTGGAAGAAAAGGCAACTACCAGCGGTGGTTCCGTTCCGGGTTTGGATTTTGAGCTGGATCTTTCCATGATGGAGGAAGAGATTCAGCCGCAGAAAGAAGAAGAGATTTCGGTTGAGCTGGATACGGCCTTTGAATTGGATGATGCTCTGGAACTGGATTCCGTTGACAGCGGTTTGAGCGAGGAGATCTCCCTGGCAGAAGGAGTCTCCTCTGCCCAGGAGCCTGCAGAAGAGTTATCTATGGATGACTTCTCTGATGGCGATCTGGAGATGATCGGCGGCGACTTGGATTCCGACCTGGATCTCGACGGTATCGACCTGGATGATATTGCTGCGGATCTCAACGCAACTGAGCAGTCCTCGGCAGAGGTAGCCGCGGCCAGCAGTGAGCCGGCAGCAGATTTATCACTCGATGCTGACCTGGATACTCTCGATGCGGCAGGTATGGAGCTGGCCGGGGCTAGCGATTTGGACTTCAATGCGGATGCAATCGAAGAGGAGTTCTCCCTGGAGGATGAGCTGGCTCTCATCGATGAATCCACTGAGGGTGATTTGACTCTTGAGCCAGAACCCCTGGTTGAAGCTAAGCCTGAAGCGACAGAGCAGGTTGAGGCGATTGTCGAGAAGCCGTCAGATTCTGACTTTGGTGACCTCGACTTCAACCTGGAAAGCGACCTCAATTCAGAGTTGAGTTTGCTGGAAGGCGGCGATGAGATGGCGACCAAGTTGGAGCTGGCTCAAGCTTATATGGATATGGGTGACGAAGAGGGTGCCAAGGATATCCTCAAAGAGGTCGCCCAGGATGGTGGCGGTGAACACAAAGACCGCGCCGAGGAAATGCTGGAGCGGATGGTGTAAGCTAGCAGCATATTCCGTTTTTGAAAAAAACCTCGCACTGGTTGCGAGGTTTTTTTATTTTTACCGGGAAGTTCCCGGCAGTGATTTTTACCCGGCGCAGTCGCAGCGGGGAGAGCAAGTGGTTTTGGTGATATGAGTCAGGTGACGCAGAGGGAATATATTTACAAGCCAAATGGGGAGGTCCCTGAAGGTGAGGGGCTGCCTGAAGGGCTGCGCCGTATAGCCCTGGGCGTTGAATACTGCGGAGCCAAACTGCACGGTTTCCAGAAGCAGAAGTCTGCATCGGAGACTGTCCAGGCTCATCTGGAGCGGGCTTTATCCACTATTGCAGCGGAGGATGTGACCCTGGTTTGTGCCGGGCGTACCGATGCGGGCGTTCATGCTACCAATCAGGTCATTCACTTTGATACCCGAGCGCAGCGCCCGGACCGCGCCTGGGTGCAGGGAGTTAATACCAAGTTGCCGGATTCAGTGCGGGTGCGCTGGGCTCGGGAAATGCCGGCGCAGTTCCATGCACGTTTTTCCGCTCACGCACGCAGTTATCGCTACCTGATCCACAGCGCATCGACCCGCTCGGCCCACAGCGCCGCTGAGGTAACCTGGACCCAGCACTCACTGGACTTGGAGGCGATGCGTGAGGGAGCCAGCTACTTGATCGGCCGCCACGACTTCACTAGCTACCGCGCCTCTCAGTGCCAGGCCAAGAGCCCGGTGCGCGAAATTACCCGCCTGGATATTGCCCCAGTGGGTCAGCTGATTGCCTTGGAGATTAGTGCTAACGCATTCCTTCACCATATGGTGCGCAATATCACCGGGGTTTTGATGGCTGTGGGGCGAGGGGAGCGTCCATCAGTTTGGGTAAAAGAGGTGCTGGATCAGCGGGACCGCTCCGCCGGCGGCGTTACTGCGCCGCCGTTTGGCCTGTATCTCGTTGATGTGCGCTACCCTGATCATTTCCAGCTTCCCCAATGTGAGCCTGGGCCACTGCTGGTGCCACAGCCTTTGGGTGCTTTGCTATCCAGTTAAAGTGCTGAATTTTTCGAGGCTAAAGCAAATCTGGGAGAGGGCGTGCATTTCGCGCCTTCTGACTATCTGCTAGTATCCGTCGTTCCCTCTTTTGATCGGCCAGCCGGCTGAGTCCAGGTTACACGATGCAAGTAAAAATATGCGGCATCACTTGTATAGAAGATGCCCTGATGGCTGTAGATGCAGGTGCCGATGCGTTGGGCCTGGTATTTTATAAGCCGAGCCCGCGCTATATCGATCTCGATATGGCAGCTAAAGTTGCAGCGGCAGTTCCCCCATTTGTCACCCTGACGGGGTTATTTGTCGATGCGGCACAGAGTGAGGTGGACGCTGTACTGGAATCGGTGCCGCTTAACCTGTTGCAATTCCACGGCGATGAAAGTGCCCGTTTCTGCGAACAATTCCGGCGCCCCTATATCAAAGCGTTGCGGATGAAAGATGACCTCGATGTCAAAGCCGCAATGACTAAGCACCCCAAAGCCCGGGGGTTTCTATTGGATGCCTACAGGCCTGGTGTCCCCGGTGGTACCGGAGAGACCTTTGATTGGGACAGGGTTCCCCAAGATAGCAGTCGCCCGATCGTTCTTGCCGGTGGCTTGAATCCCGCGAATGTAACTGCAGCAGTAGAAGCTGCGCGCCCACAGGGGGTGGATGTGAGTGGAGGTGTAGAGCGTCAGCCGGGACGCAAGAATCGAGAAAAAGTTTTTGCGTTTGTCAGCGCGGCGAAGAGATAGATTTAGAGGCGGTACCGGAAGTGCCGCCCGCCGGCTTGGCCGGCGCGAGCCAGCAAATTCCAGCAGATCGACGCATCTGCGCCAGTATTTTCTGGCGACGTTTGAATAGTTCAGGAAGAACTATTCAAACAGTAGGTAAACAGAAAGAAAGTTTTAACCCCACGTGACCCACGGAGTATGAGTGTGAGTAAGCCAGGTGCTATCGATTTTTCCACCTTCCCGGATGCGAGCGGACATTTTGGTCCCTACGGCGGTCGCTTTGTATCGGAGACGCTGATCAGCGCATTGGATGAGCTTCAGGCAATGTACAGCCGCCTGAAAGATGATCCGGATTTTGTCGCTGCCTTTGATCACGATCTGGCGCACTACGTAGGCCGGCCATCGCCGCTGTATCTTGCTGAGCGACTGACTGAGCAGGCGGGCGGTGCGCGGATCTGGCTTAAGAGGGAAGACCTGAACCATACCGGTGCGCACAAGGTAAATAACACGGTGGGCCAGGCACTGCTGGCCAAACACAGCGGTAAGACCCGTGTTATTGCCGAAACCGGCGCTGGTCAACACGGTGTGGCTACGGCAACCGTGGCGGCGCGTCTCGGTTTGCAGTGTACGGTTTATATGGGTGCGGAAGACGTTAAGCGCCAGTCCCCCAACGTATACCGTATGAAGCTGCTGGGGGCAGAAGTGGTGCCGGTGGAATCCGGTTCCAAGACCCTAAAGGACGCCATGAATGAAGCCATGCGCGATTGGGTAACCAATGTCGATAATACTTTCTACATTATCGGCACTGTGGCTGGTCCCCACCCTTATCCGCAATTGGTGCGCGACTTCAACTCTATTATCGGCCGTGAAGCCCGTCGCCAGAGTTTGGAGCGATTTGGCCAGTTGCCCGATGCGCTGGTGGCCTGCGTCGGTGGTGGTTCCAATGCGATCGGCCTGTTCCACCCGTTCCTGAATGACGCTGAAGTGAAAATGTTTGGTGTCGAAGCCGGCGGTGAAGGTCTGGCTTCCGGTAAGCATGCTGCACCACTGAATGATGGTATTCCCGGTGTTCTGCACGGTAACCGCACCTACCTGATGGAGGATGATGACGGCCAGATTATCGAGACTCACTCGGTTTCTGCGGGGCTCGACTACCCGGGTGTTGGCCCTGAGCACTCTTGGCTGAAAGATATCGGCCGGGTGGAATATGTCACGGCCGATGATGATGAAGCCCTGGATGCCTTCCGTCGACTCACTCGCACTGAGGGCATTTTGCCGGCATTGGAATCCAGCCATGCAGTGGCGTACGCGCTCAAGTTGGCGGCTTCCATGAGCCCGGAGCAGAATGTCCTGGTAAATCTCTCCGGCCGAGGCGATAAGGATATTTTCACCGTTGCCGCAATCGACGGTATCGAGGTGTAGCAATATCACCGCCCACCTCTCAGGCGGGCAAAATGGGTGAAGATTAAATAATTGAGCTGGCTTTCTGCCAGGAGTAGCTCAGGGAATAAACTGTGACAGAACAAAATAGAATTGATCGCCGCTTTGCCAAGTTGCGCGATGAGGGCCGCAAGGCACTGGTAACTTATATTGTCGCTGGCGATGGCGGCTTGGAAAATACTGTGCCGCTGATGCATCAGTTGGTGGCCAGCGGGGCCGATGTTATTGAACTGGGGGTGCCATTTTCCGACCCCATGGCAGAGGGCCCGGTAATTCAGAAAGGGCATGAGCGAGCACTGGCCAATGGGGCTTCGCTGCGCAAATGTTTGGCATTGGTGAAAGAATTTCGTCAGTCGGATAGTGACACCCCGGTAATCCTGATGGGCTATGCCAATCCGATTCAGCGTATGGGTGAACTGGAGTTTGCTGAAGCGGCGTCCACTGCGGGTGTCGATGGTGCCCTGACCGTAGATCTGCCGGCTGAAGAGTCCGGTTCCCTGAATGCCTTTTTGGCGGAGCGCAACCTGCGCAATATCTTCCTGTTGACGCCTACCACCACTGAAGAGCGAATTCGTGAAATTACCGATGTTGCCAGTGGCTTTGTTTACTATGTATCCCTGAAAGGGGTTACCGGAGCAGGCCACCTGGATTTGGATTCAGTGCGTGACAATCTGGACCATATTCGCCAGTTTACCGATCTGCCCCTGTGTGTTGGCTTCGGTATCAAAGATGGTACCTCGGCGCGCCAGGTCAGTGCTCATGGTGACGGCGCTGTAGTCGGTAGTGTGCTGGTGTCGGCGGTAGATGCGGCGGCAGACCTGGAAGCCGCTAAAACTGCGGTTGGCGCTATTGTCAGCGAGATGCGCGAAGCCCTGGATCGCTAAAAGCAGCTATAGGTCTAAGCACAAAGCTGGCCAGAAAGCCAAAAATAGCGGCTGATCTGGCCGGGTTTGTTGTTCAGCTTAGTGTTTTAATTCCTAGCCTGAAACCCACTGGTCGGTAAAATGTGCCGGCCCAAAGAAAGCCTCCGGATTTGGAAACGAGATGAGCTGGTTAGAAAAAATTGTCCCTGCGGTAATTCGCACAGAGCGTCGCACCGGCAGCAGCAAGGTCCCCGAGGGGGTTTGGAAGAAGTGCGTCAAATGCGATGCGATGCTTTATCGCCCGGAGCTGGAACGCAATCTGGATGTGTGCCCCAAGTGCGATCATCACTTTAGAATCGGCGCCCGTCGCCGCCTGGATATCTTCCTCGACGAGGAAGGTCGTGAAGAGCTGGCCACCGATGTGCAGCCGGTTGATCGCCTGAAGTTTAAAGACGTCAAAAAATATAAAGACCGCTTGGTACAGGCACAAAAGTCCACTGGTGAGAAGGATGCCCTGATCGCCATGCAGGGCAGCCTGAATGGTGCCCCTCTGGTAGCGGTAGCATTTGAGTTTGCTTTCCACGGTGGCTCCATGGGCTATGTGGTCGGTGAGCGCTTTACCCGTGCCGCTCAGCGTGCCTTGGAGCAGCGTATCCCGCTAGTTTGTTTCTCTGCTACTGGTGGTGCCCGGATGCAGGAGGCCCTGATCTCCCTGATGCAGATGGCCAAAACCTCGGCGGTGCTGGAAAAAATGAAGATGGCCGGTGTGCCTTATATCTCCATTATGACCGATCCGGTTTACGGTGGTGTTTCCGCATCCCTGGCCCTGCTGGGTGATATCAATGCAGCGGAGCCCGGAGCGCGCGCTGGTTTTGCCGGCCCGAATATTATCGAGCAGACCATTCGCCAGAAATTGCCGAAAGGTTTCCAGCGCAGTGAGTTCCTGCTGGAGCACGGCGCAATTGATATGATTATTCCTCGCAAGGAAATGCGCTCTACAGTGTCCCGCATATTGGGTAAACTGACCGGCAACTGATTTCCATTCCCTTGGGGTAATGCTGTGATCAGCTTAATTTCCGCTGATTGCAGCCCCCATCATCGATGTTTTCAATTATGCCTTCACTGCAAGATTGGCTCTCCCGTCTGGAGCAGCTGCACCCTTCCGAAATTGAATTAGGCCTTGAGCGCGTCGCATCTGTGGCCGATGCACTGGGTATCCAGAAACCGGCACCGACAGTGATTACTGTGGCGGGCACCAATGGTAAGGGTTCCTGCGTGGCCACTATGGAGGCGCTGCTGTGTAAGGGAGGGCGCTCCGTAGGCGCTTACAGTTCCCCACACCTTCTGCGCTTTAACGAGAGGGTGCGTATCGGGGGTGAAGAGGTTGCCGATAAAGATCTCGTGCTGGCGTTTGAGGCTATCGAGGTTGCTCGCGGTGAGACCAGCCTGACCTATTTTGAATACACCACCCTGGCGGCGCTCTGGTTATTTCAAAGGGCAGGCGTCGAGTTTGCACTTCTGGAAGTTGGCCTGGGTGGGCGCCTGGATGCAGTCAACCTGGTGGATGCGGATCTCGCTATTATCACCAGTGTTGCCATTGATCACGAGGACTGGCTTGGCAGTGACCGGGAAATAATCGGCCGTGAAAAAGCTGGTATCCTGCGTGCTGGGGCGCCTTTTGTCTGTGCTGATAGCAATCCCACCCAATCTGTGCTGTCTGCGGCAGAAAAATTGTCCAGTTCCAGTTACTTTATAGGTCAGGATTTCTCTCTCAATTTGGGAGAGGGTAAAAAAGAACTTTACCGTTTTGGTGAGTTGGAACTTGCGATCCCCCCGATCAGCTTGCCGCGCCCAAGTATCGCTGCTGGGATTACCGCGCTGGCTCTGCTCAATGTATTGCCCCAGAGTGGGATCGAATCTGCACTGGCTGAAATTGCCCTGCCCGGGCGCTGTCAGCAGGTTCAATGGCAGGGGCGCAACTTGCTGTTGGATGTGGGGCACAATCCAGCAGCGGCCGAACACTTGGCTAAATGGCTTGCAGATCACCCTGTAGATGGTGAGACCCATGCGCTAGTAGCGGCTATGGCCGATAAGGATTTGGTGGGGCTCTTCGCGCCTTTGCGGGGTGTGGTGGATGCCTGGCACCCCGCAGAGTTACCGGGCAATAGCCGCGCTGCGAGCGGAGAGACTTTGCGGGAAGGTCTGGCCGCAGCAGGTGTTGAGGCAACGAACGCCAATAGTCGCTGTCCAAACGTCGCCGATGGTTTACAACAGCTGCTGCCGACCATTGGTCCACAAGACAGGTTGCTTGTATTTGGTTCCTTCTTTACTGTGGCTGAGGTTCTGCAGCAGATGCGAGACGAAGGTAATGGAGAATTGCGAGGGTAAACCCTCCCGCCGAGGGCGATTGAACGACGGATTTAAGCAGCGCATTGTCGGTGCGCTGGTTTTGGCTGCGCTTGCCGTTATTTTCTTGCCCAGCCTGTTGGACCGGGAGGCCGCAGGCAATATCAGTGAAACCAGCCAGATTCCGGCGGAGCCGGATATACGCCCTATTGAAATTGCCGAGCCGCAACCGGTAGCGGATGCTATGCCTGCACCGGCGCCGGGTGAGGCTTTCCAGCCGGACCTGCCAGAGAACTTCTCCAACCCGAAGGCTCCAGTAGCTGATGAGGGGGAGGGGCGGTCAGAGATCGCCAAGAGTGATGAGCCGGAGGAAAAACTGGCCGCGCCGAAGAAGGGAGCCTCGCCCCTTGTGGATGCCTATGGCCTGCCTGTGGCCTGGGTGGTTCAAGTGGCTTCCTACCGGGATGAGTCTAATGCGGACAAGCTGCGTTTGCGCCTGATGAACGAGGGCTACAGTGCCTATACTCGGGCAGTGGATACAGACAAGGGTCGCCTGGTGAGGGTCTTTGTTGGGCCAAAGGTCAACAAGGCCGATGCCCATCAGCTGAAAAAAGAACTGGATACCCTTCTGAAAGCCCAGACCCTCGTGCTTCAGTTCAAGGCCTGATCTGGCCTTTGACTTCAGGTTGCCACCATTTCAGCCCGAGGCGGATGGTGGCAACTCGCTGGCAGACTTCCACTTTGCACTTTTATTCGCAATTAACCGATTGCCACTGCGCCAAACGTCCAGGGAAAGCGGTACTACAAGTAATAAATTCCAATCGGTTGGCCTACGGCTTCACGCGCTTAGTCCCTTCAGTTAGAATGCGCGCTCTTCGCGGCAGCAGCCGCCACGCAGGTAGGATTGAATGAATTGGGCTGACTGGATCATTCTGGCTATTGTGGGTATCTCCACGCTTATCGGCCTTAGTCGAGGTTTCATCAAGGAAACCTTGTCTCTGCTTACCTGGATTGCCGCCTTTATCGTCGCCATGATGTTTCGCGACCAGCTGGCGCCAATGCTATCCAACCTCGTCGACACCCCCTCTCTCCAAATGATTGCAGCTTTTGGCATCCTGTTTATCGGCACCTTACTCGCTGGCGCCGGTCTCAACATGGTGCTTTCTGCCTTTGTTGAGGCAACTGGGCTATCCGGTACAGATAGAGTGCTGGGAATGGCGTTTGGCTTGTTGCGGGGAGCCATTGTCGTGATGGCGCTGTTGATCCTGGCTCCGGCATTGGTGCCGGTGGAGCAGGACAGCTGGTGGAGTCAGTCTGTTCTGATTCCCCATTTCCTCGAATTTGAGGATAGTGCGCGGGAGTTGGCGGGCTCCGTTAAGGAATTCTTCGTAAAGTTGTTTTAAATAGAGTGCCAAAAGCGCTCTTCTCGAGTCAATAGGGTCAAATATATGTGTGGTATCGTCGGTATCGTCGGTAAGAGTGACGTCAATCTGCAGCTCTATGATGGGCTCACTCTGCTACAGCACAGGGGACAGGATGCCGCCGGTATCGTTACCTGTGACGATGATCGCCTGAACCAGCAGAAAGCCAATGGTCTGGTTCGCGACGTATTCCGCGCGCGCCACATGGAGCGTCTGAAAGGCAATTTTGGTATTGGTCACGTCCGCTACCCCACTGCCGGCAGCTCCGGCCCGGCGCTGGCTCAGCCGTTCTACGTGAACTCTCCCTACGGCATCGCCATGGCTCACAACGGCAACCTCACCAATGTGCACGAGGTGGTCGATGAGATCTTCCAGCAGGATCTGCGCCATATCAATACAGATTCTGACTCGGAAGTGTTGCTAAATGTGTTCGCTCACGAGCTGCACAAGTTGCACAAGCTGCAGCCGAAAGCCGAAGATATCTTCAGTGCGATGCGCTCTGTACACAAGCGCGTGCGCGGCGCCTACGCTTGCGTTGCCCTGATTGTCGGTTACGGTATTGTTGCTTTCCGCGATCCCAACGGAATTCGCCCACTGGTTTACGGCAAGCGTGAAACCGAGAAGGGCACCGAATATATGGTGGCTTCCGAGTCCGTGGCTCTGGACGTACTGGGTTACACCCTGGTGCGCGATGTCGCTCCTGGCGAAGCGCTCTATATCGAGCTGGATGGCACTGTGCACTCCGAGCAGTGTTCAGATAACCCGTCTTTGACTCCCTGTATTTTTGAGCATGTGTACTTTGCCCGTCCTGACTCCATTATGGATGGCGTATCGGTACACAAGGCGCGTTTGCGTCAGGGGGAGCATCTGGCGGACAAAATTCTCAGCATGCGCCCGGATCACGATATCGACGTGGTTATCCCGATCCCGGATTCTGCCCGCACGGCAGGTCAGACGGTAGCCCACCGCTTGGGGGTGAAATTCCGTGAAGGTATGGTGAAGAACCGCTATATCGGCCGGACCTTCATCATGCCCGGTCAAAAGCAGCGCAAGAAGTCGGTTCGCCAGAAGCTCAATGCCATCGAGCTGGAATTCCGTGGCAAAAATGTGTTGCTGGTAGATGACTCCATTGTGCGCGGTACTACCTGTAAGCAGATTATCCAGATGGCCCGCGATGCCGGTGCTGCCAAAGTGTACTTCGCCAGTGCTGCCCCTGCGGTAAAATACCCGAATGTCTACGGTATCGATATGCCCTCCGCCACTGAGCTTGTGGCTCACGGTCGCACCACCGAGGAAATCTGTGAGGAGATTGGCGCAGACTGGTTGATCTACCAAGAGTTGGAAGATCTGGTAGTTAGCTCCAGCGGCGGCAAGCAAAAAATTGATCGATTTGATTGCTCTGTATTCGACGGCAATTACATCACCGGTGATGTGGACGAGGAATACCTGAACGACCTGCACGCTCAGCGCAATGATACGGCCAAGCGTAAAAAGGCCGACGCCAACGCTTTGTAATTCGCCCTTTGGGGGAATATCTAAATATCCCTCTCTTGATTGGCGGGCGGCAAAAGAACCGTTTTTGTAGCCTGCCAATAGTAAAAAAGCGTAAGCGTCCTTTTCTCGCGGCAGAAGAGGGCGCCAGTTAAGATCGTTTCGGTTAAGATGACTGCTTCCAAAAATACTGACCAGGAAGCGGTATATGTTTGAAGACGACGGTTACGCTCTGGAAACCCTGGCGGTGCGCGCCGGCCAGGTTCGCTCACCGGAAGGAGAGCACTCCGAGGCACTTTACCTCACCTCCAGTTATGTTTTCCCCTCCGCTGCAGAGGCTGCTGCGCGCTTCTCTGGCGAAAGCTCCGGCAACGTCTACTCCCGCTATACCAACCCCACAGTGCGCACTTTTGAAGAGCGCATCGCTGCTCTAGAAGGCGGTGAAGCTGCAGTAGCCACTGCTAGCGGCATGGCTGCCATTCTCAGTATTTGTATGGCGTTACTGAAAAGTGGCGACCACGTTATCTGTTCCCGCAGTGTTTTCGGCACAACTACGGCTTTATTTGGCCGCTATATGGAAAAGTTTGGCGTGCGGGTGAGCTATGTCGATTTGACCGATATGGACGCCTGGAAGCAGGCCGTAGATGGGTCTACCAAACTGCTGTTTATGGAGACGCCTTCCAACCCTCTGTGTGAAGTAGCCGATATCCGCGCGTTGGCACAGGTCGCCCACAGCGCTGGTGCCATGCTGGTTGTCGACAACTGTTTTTGTACCCCGGCACTGCAGCGACCTCTTTCCATGGGCGCTGATATTGTGGTGCACTCCGCAACCAAATTCCTCGACGGCCAGGGCCGGGCCCTGGGCGGTGTTGCTGTTGGCCGCAAGGAAGTAATGGATGAGTTGGTGGTTTTCCTGCGCACTGCCGGGCCGAGCATGAGCCCCTTTAATGCCTGGGTATTCCTCAAAGGCCTGGAAACTTTAAAGCTGCGTATGCAGGCGCACTGTGCCAATGCACTCGACTTGGCTTGGTGGCTCGATGAGCAGGAGATGGTGGAGAAGGTAAATTACACCGGCTTGCCTAAACACCCCCAACACCGCCTAGCGCGGGAACAGCAAGACGCTTTTGGCGCAGTGCTGAGTTTTACTGTGCGCGGTGGTCGCGAAGCTGCCTGGAAAGTGATCGACAATTGTAAAATCCTCTCCTGCACCGCCAACTTGGGGGATGCAAAAACCACTATTGTGCACCCTGCCACGACAACCCATGGCCGCCTTAGTGATGAAGATAAGGCTCGCGCCGGAATTACTGAAAATTTGATTCGAGTTTCGGTAGGGCTGGAAAATGTTGAGGACCTCAAGCGCGACCTGATGCGTGGATTATCCCAGTTATAAGCGCTGGCGTAAGCGCCTAGCTACCTATGATTATTAGGGAGCCTCTGAATAATTCCGCAATACCTCTGCGGGCCTTGAAGGCTACAGATGTTAGGCGTAGTGTGCCGCGAATGGCCACAGCCCTTTGCAAGAACTGCAACACAGCAGATGCGGCCTTCAAGACCCGCCCTTCGGGGCTTGCAGAGCGATTCACACTCTGCGTTGCAGCTTCTTGAAAGGTCTAGACATTCCTGCGAAGCCGCGCCTTGATTGTGAACCGCGCTGCAGGCCAGCGGTATCACGGAGTTATCCAGAGGCTCCCTAGCGGACAGTGAAATACTGTTCGCCGTTTCCGGTAGTGTTTGCATTTTGTTGCGCCCCTGCCGGTGTGCAGAAATAGCCCCCTTGAGAAAAATTGAGCAGTAATGGATTTGCCGTGCAAAAAATAGTTTCCGCCATAGTGTCTGATATCGGCAGTGTTTTATTGGGTAAAGAACGCCAGGTGAAGTTGGCGCTGGCCTGTTTGTTATCAAAAGGCCACTTGTTAATCGAAGATCTACCGGGCATGGGTAAGACCACCTTGGCCCATGCACTCGCACAGGTGCTGGGGCTAACGTATAAGCGGGTGCAGTTCACCAGTGATATGTTACCGGCGGATATTCTCGGTGTTTCGATATTTGATCGGGAGTCCAGCCAATTTCACTTTCACGAGGGACCTGTGTTTAGCCAGGTGTTATTGGCGGATGAGATTAATCGCTCATCGCCAAAAACCCAAAGTGCGCTGTTAGAGGCCATGGAAGAGCGCCAGGTGAGTGTCGATGGCGAGACCCGCACACTGCCCCAGCCATTTTTTGTGATTGCCACGCAAAACCCGATGCAACAATCGGGCACCTTTGCATTGCCGGAATCTCAACTGGATCGCTTCCTGATGCGTATCAGCCTCGGCTATCCCACCCGGGAGGCGGAACGAGCTTTGTATTTGGGGGCCGATCCGAGGCAGCAGCTGGCGAAGTTAAAGCCGAGAATCGATACCGCCACACTCGGAAAAATGCAAAACCTGGTTACGCAGGTGAAAACTTCTGACAGTCTGTTGGATTACCTTGAGCGACTGGTTTTGCAAACCCGCCAGAGCCCGGATTGCGCAGTGGGTTTATCACCCCGAGGCGCCTTGGCCCTTTTGCGCGCAGCCAAAGCCTGGGCGTTGATTCACAATCGTGGCCATGTTTTGCCTGAGGATATCCAGGCTGTGTTGCCGGCGGTGGCAGGACATCGATTACAGAGCGATGGCAGCAACGGCGAGCAGTTGGTTGAGCGTCTGATGCGCCAAGTGGATGTGATTGCGGCCTGAGTCGATGAGTGTAAGTCACCCCCAACGTCGGAACCCTTCCCGCAATCCGATACACCTGCTGGTGGAATATTGGCGCAACCTTATGCAGCGCTGGCTTAGTCGCCGGGCACCGCGGGCCCGAGCGATTACCTTGAACCACAGCCGGTTATTTATCCTGCCCACGCGCGCAGGCTTAGGTTTCCTAATAGTGGTGGCATTGTTGTGGTTGCTGGGCACCAATTATGAAAACAATCTGGTTTTCGCTCTGACGTTTTTGTTAGTCAGCATTTTGGCGGTGCTACCACTACACACCTTTGCCAACTTAAGTGGCGTGCACTTGCGCCTTGTGGATACCCGGGCAGCTTTTGCTGGTGATTTTGCAGAGGCGGAAATTAATGTCAGTTGTGAGGGCAAGCGGGAGCGGGAGTGGCTCGAGCTGAGTTGGCCACCGGAGCAGGGCAGTCGCGTGGATTTGTGCGAGCAGAAAAGTGCGGATATTTGTATCTCTATGCCGGTAGTAAAACGTGGGCGAGTGCAGGCACCTCGGTTGAGGGTTGAAAGTCGTTTCCCTCTCGGGTTATTTCGCTGCTGGAGCCGCATTGACCTGGATGTTGAATTTTTGGTTTACCCCCGTCCAATTTCTGCGGGCCCTTTACCGCTAGGAGAGACTGTTGCCGAGGGGGAGTTTGGTGAGGTGAAGCGGGGGGGGGATGATTTTGCCGCGCTAAAACCCTATCAAGCGGGTGACTCGTTACGCCATGTAGCCTGGAAGCAATATGCGGCCGGACGCGATCTTTACAGCAAGGACTATGAGCGCAAAACTGACACGCGCTTGTGGCTCGACTGGGGTTTACTCGATGGCAGGGATATAGAGATGCGCCTGAGTAATCTCTGTGACTGGACCCTACAAGCGGAAAAGCAAGGCATTGCATACGGTTTGTGCCTGCCTGGCATTTTAATAGAGCCTTCGCTCGGTCCCGAGCATCAGCAGCAGGTCTTGCAGGCATTGGCCCTGTACCCAGGGCGAGGCCAGTGATGATTGCGAATAAGGATTTATTGCCCAGGGAAAGTTTGCTGTGGATTTTTGCTGCCCAGTTTGTCGCCCTTTTGCCGCAATTCACAATGCTGCCACTGTGGGTGGCTTTTGCCTGGGCCTTTGCAGTTTATTGGCGCCTGGAAGTTTTTCGCGGGCGCAGGGATTTACCCGGTCGGGCTCTTAAACTGACGGTGATCCTGTTGACAGTGGCGGGACTGGCTCTGTCCTATCGGCGCTTGTTTGCTTTGGAGCCGATGATTGCACTCTTGGCGCTGTCATTCACCCTGAAAAATCTTGAACTGGTCAGCCGCAGGGATGCTTTTGTCAGTCTGCTGCTGGCCTACTTCGTAGCCGCCACTCTGTTTGTGCAAGAGCAGACCATTCCCTATGCACTTTACGGTTTACTGAGTGTGTTGGTAATTACTGCAGCCCTGGCGGCGCAGCTGGGACACTATAGTGCGCGCCCGCGCCGGGCTCTGGGATTATCCCTGCGGTTGGTGGCACAGGCCACGCCGTTGATGGTGTTGTTGTTTTTGGTGATGCCGCGGCTGGGGCCCCTTTGGTCTGTGCCGCAGAATACCTCCGCTGGGCGCACCGGTGTCAGTGATTCGATGGCCCCGGGAGACTTTACTGAGCTTTCCAAATCCAGCAAGCCGACCTTGCGTATCTCATTTGATGGACCAGTGCCCCCGCCAGAGCAGCGCTACTGGAGGGGCTTGGTGTACTCGGAATTTGATGGGCGTACCTGGCGCCAGGGCTATGGTGTTGACCCTCGAAATGGCGGGCGAGTGTATTGGAGAAGTGGTGAGCAGGTGCTTCCGCAAGTGGGTCCCCGTTATCGCTACCAGGTTATCCAGGAAGCGAGCCGCAGCCCTTGGCTATTCGCTATGGCAAAACCGGCTTCAGAGAGCGCGGGTGTGGGAGAGACAACGGATGATCGCCTGGTAAAACGGACCCCGGTTTTCAACCGCTTTTCTTACCAGGTAAGTTCCTGGCCGAGAGAAACCCTGTCACTCAGTGCTACTCTCAGCAATGCGGAGCGGCGCAGGAATTTGCAACTTCCCAGTTACGGCAATAGCCGTACTCGTCAGTGGATGGCTTCCCTACGAGATCAGGGGCTCAGTGCTGAGGCGGTTTCCTCCCAGCTGCTGTCGCACTTCCACAGTGCTTTCACTTATACCCTGAAGCCTCCGGCACTGGGCGGCGATACTATTGATGAGTTTCTTTTCGATAGCCAGCAGGGCTTCTGCGAGCACTTTGCCGGTAGTTATGTGTTTGCCATGCGCGCAGCGGGGATACCGGCGCGAGTAGTGGCTGGTTACCAGGGCGGAGAGTGGGTCAGTGGAGAAGAGTACTTATTGGTGCGAGAGTACGACGCCCATGCCTGGGCTGAAATTTGGCTCGACGGCCAAGGCTGGCAACGTGTTGACCCCACTGCAGCAGTGGCTCCGGAGCGGGTGCGCGACGGTCTGGAGAGTGCGGCGGGTGAGGAGTTTATGCAGGACTCCCTATTTCCTTTACACCGTATCGGCATTCTCAGCCAGTTGCGCTTACAGTGGGATATGATCAACTACCGTTGGTATCAAACCGTAGTGAGCTTTGATGCCGATCGGCAGCAGAATTTGTTACAGCGGCTATTTGGTGATCTGTCTCCAATGCGTATCGCCCTATTACTGGGGGCGCCGATTCTTGTGCTTTTGTTGGGTATCAGTTTATGGGCGGCCCGCTCCGCAGGAGGATCCAAGTTGGCGCCTGCAGAGAAGCTCTACCAGCGCTTTTGCCGGCGCATGGCCCGCAATGGGGTCCAGCGGCATTCCGGTGAGACTGCAGGATCCTATGCCCGCCGGATTGCCGAGGAAAAACCGGAGATGTCTGGTTATGCCGCAGCAGTGACAGAGGCTTTTGAATCTGCCGCCTATGGTGGTGATGGCTCTGGGCTGAGAACACTTCGGAAGCTATCAAGCTGGTATTTCTGGTTGCGGCACTCGGCAAATATGACGCCGCACAAGCGTGAGTTGGCAGGTTATTAATCATTGAGTTATTTCGTATCTAGAATGCCAACCCAATTGCAAAGGTTTCTGTTGGGCTATAGCGGCACCTCCCTGGCAACCGGGTTGCAGGTGATATTGCTGCCCTGGATTGCGCTGACGATCGTGGATCTTCCGGCCCTGCAATTGGGGTGGATTCAGGCATCAGTATTGCTGCCAAACCTGGTATTCCTGCTGTTTGGCGGCGCTTTGGCGGATAGGCGAGACCCGGCTCTGGTGTCAGCTCTGGCCTGTTTGGGCCTGGCGCTTTGCCATACCGCATTGTTGTTGTATTTCACCTTCCATGTCCTGAATTTATCCACCTTGATGGTTTACGGAATTTGCCTGGGGGTGTGCAGCGCTTTTTTACAGCCGGCACGGGACAACCTGGTGCAGCGCAGTGCCCGCAACCGCAAGGGGCAGGCCACTGAGCGAGGCGTGCAAAAAACCGTAACCTGGATGATGTTGGCGCAGTACGGCGGCCAGGCGGTGGGTATGCTGTTAGCGAGTCGATTTGACCAGTGGGGCTTGCAGCACTTGCTGGGTGTACAGATTGCCGTTGTGCTAGTGGCTTCATTATTACTTTTCTCCTTGCGTCAGCCTCAAGAGCGTCAAAAGGCACCAGAGAAGCGACCCCATACCCTGATTCTGGATGGTCTCAGTCAGGCATGGAAACACCCGGTTTTGCGGGAGCTGACCGCATTGATGGCATTCAATGGCTTTGTGCATATCGGGGTTTTCCTGGTGGTCTTACCGCTGCTGGCCGAGGACTACGGTCGCGGTGCCGGTTATTACGCGACCCTGCAGCTGGCATTTATAGCGGGCACGGTGATCGCGACGGTGACTATGTTGAGACGGGGGCAGGGACAGGAGCCTGGGCGGGGAATTTTGATGTGCTTGCTTTACAGCGCAGCACTCTTGATTGCTATCAGCCTGGGGCCAACAAAGTTTGGCTTGATCCTGTTGTGTCTGTGTTGGGGGGCGGTTGCGGCAGCCTCCGCAGGGCTGGGGCGAGGCATTGTGCAATTGATGGCGCCGGCGGATTATCGCAGTCGCATTATCTCCATTTATCAATTTGCCCTATTTGGCTCTGCGGCGCTGGGAGCCCTGGCAGCGGGTGTTTTGAGCGAGGTCGCAGCGCCTCTGACGACACTATTGTGGGCGGGAATCCTGAGTTTATTGGCATTCGCACTAGTTGCCCTGAGTGGGGCTCTACGGCAGGTTAAAATTTCCGATAGCGAGGTTTAGGCTGGATAGTCCACTATTAGTTTATCGATCTTTTATTTGTGGGCACAAGAGAGGGTTGGTTAACGGCATTACAGTTTAATGAAAGGCTCAGATAATTGTACAAAGCTACGTTATTTATTTGTGAGCCCTTTTGAAAGTTAAAAATTATTACAGGGTTATTTATTCGTTACTGCATCCGATCGGAATTTATATAACTGTATAACCTGAGTGAGTAAAAGTTATTCGGTGGGTTTGTTCCAATCTAATTTCATGTGGGAGCGATCTCTACGAAATTGACAAGTTATGTAAAGGCAGGATAATGCCCGCTGCTGTTACTAACATAAAAATCTCCGGTGGTAGTTGTGTCTCTAGGCCCGCGTATAGTAGCCCTTCTCTTTTTTCTGCTTTGCTCCTCCCTGAGCTTTGCTAACAATTTTGGTGGTACACCTTCCTCTGCATCAGGTCCATTTACCGTAAAATGGACTGCTAGTGAGACAGGATTAAATGGTTGGCGTGTCAATAAAATTAGTGGCCCAAGCGGAAGCTTTAGCCGAAATGGCACAAGCACTGGTAGCTATTCAAAAACGTTCTATCCTACAGAAGATGGTGTCTATACATTCGAGCTCTCTATAGATCGGACTTGCTGTGGAGGACAAGATTTTGCTCATGTTAGTCTTGCTACCAAGTCAGTGTCAGTGAGACTTGCGAAACCAGGGAAGCCCGCCGCTCCTACTGCCGATGCTAATAGCAATACTGGGTCATTTACTGTCTCTTGGTCCTCCCCTTCTGGTGTCGTTAGTGAATATTATGAGTTGCAGTATCAGTCAAATGATGGCAGCTGGTCATCTCCGGTAAGTGTTTCGGAGTCCTCTTATGATATGAGTGGGCTATCTACAGGTGCATGGGACTTTAAGGTGCGTGCCTGTAATAGTGCAGGATGTGGAAGTTACTCCAATGAAGCGCGAGTAAATGTAGCCATCCCACCTTCAGAGCCCAGTGCAATTTCTGTATATGGTGGAGAAGAAGAGCGGGAACAGCTTGTATTGCCCCTTTTACAACCTATCCCCATGGTTTTGATTATTCCACCGGATAACTCAAAATCAGACGGAACTATTGGGGTGAAATGGAGTGAGCCAACTTCTGGTTCAGAAGTTACAGGTTACGAAATTCAGCAATGTAAAGATAATTGCTCAACTTGGACTCCTGTGTATTCAGATATAGGTGATGGCCCAGTTAGTTTGCCTCTCGACGGAGGTACACCATTAGCAAGTGGTACCTATCAGTATCGTATTCGAGCCTACGTTACAGTTGGTAATTACACTACCTATAGTGATTGGATTATGTCTTCGAGTGTTTCTGTAACTCGGAGGCCGGATTCTGTGCTCAACTTTACCCAGCCAAATCACGGCACGCAGAGTGAGAGCTTTGTAGTGGCATGGTCTCCGGTTTCTGGTTCATTTAATCCAGTCACCCGTTATGAGCTGAAATGTAGCGTCAATAATGGTGGGTATACATACCTGAATTGCGGTAGTTCAGATTTGGGCACCAGCACTTCTATGCAGGTCGCTTTGAATCCCGGAGACTCTGGAGTATATCGATTTATCGCCAGGGCTTGTAACAGTGATGGTTGCAGCGACTGGACGCCGTCGGCGGATAGCAAGGTCGTCATGGTGAATGTTCCCCTAGTGGCACCGACTACGCCTGAGTTTATATCCGTTCCGGAAGATAGTGAGTTTGGTGATTATGAAATAAGCTGGAGTGAGCCAAACCTAACTTGGACCTCATTTGAACTGCAACGCGAGCGCCGAAATGACCCTGATCCAAGTTGCGGTGATAGTTGTTGGAACGTTGTTTCAGGAAATTTGGCAGGGACAACCTACGAGGCTCGTGGCGATCTGGAAGATAAGTATCGTTACAGAGTTCGTGCCTGTAATGGCCCTGAATGCTCCGATTGGGCCATCAGTGACTGGATTGATGTTCACAATTTGGAAGGTATTGAGCCGGCGGTAAGCCTAGCCGTATCTGATACGCCGGGGACCATGCACTATAGTGCTGAGGTCAACTCCCTGGGCGATGCAGTTATTTCAATACCTGTTGACGTTGCTCCTGGAGTGAACGGTCTCGCCCCCAACCTGACTGTTCGTTATTCCGGTGAACGTTATCGCGAAAGAAATAATGAGATGCTGCCTGAGGATATTCTGGGTTATGGCTGGAGGTTGAGTGGTCTTCAAGAGATTCGGCGTTGTGTGAAAAATCGCCCTAATACCGACCGTATTTTGCTGGATGATACAGATTCGCTGTGTTTAAACGGCCAACCTTTAGTTCTTGTGTCTGGCAGCTATTGGGAGCCAGGCTCGAAGTATCGCAAGTTGAAAGACGACTTTAGCCTTGTTGAGCTTAAGGAGACTGATGACCAGCCTTGGTTCCTTGTGTACAAGCCTAGTGGTGAAATTCTTGAATTTGGTAATTCAGATGATAGCCAAGTTCGTGCAGGGGAGAATCCAAGTTTTGCCTGGAGCATCAATAAGATTACCGATGCTTTTGGAAACAGTATGGCCTACCGCTACCACCTGGATACTGTAGAAGGCATTAATTACCCACTTGAAATTACCTACGGTAATGAAGGTGATGCGCGCATTGAGTTTGCCTATGGCACTCGCAGCGATGCACCACCTCAGCCATTATCTCCCGGTGAAATTGAGCAAGAGCAGTTGGTGTTGCTCCACCATATTAATGTCTATCTCGACAACCAGTTGCTGCGCGAGTATCGCCTGATTACTGAGCCAGAGCCGGAATCTGCCAGCGAAGACTCTGAGCATTATCGTCGTCTACAGCAGGTTCAGCAGTGTGGCTACGATGAGTATGGTGCTACTTACCAGTGTCTCAATCCTCTTGTATTCGGCTGGGACGAAGTCGACAGCAATAGTGTGATGGATCTTGATACCGGAGTCTCTGAAATCATTGATGGCTTAGGAAAAACTACAAGGTTCTACCACACCACTGTTCGCGATGTTGCAGTGCAGTCTTCAGTGGCTGGCGACGGTATATTTCTGGAAAGGCCTTTTGGTGAGGGGATATTGCCTGCAAATGCAGAAACCCTTGAAGCAGATAATGGCGACTACCGAACGGTAGTTGGTGAGGTACATCGCTCCAATGGTACGGCAGATGGCTGGCATATCACCAAGCATTATTACCAAGGGGTGGGCCTTGTAAGTACACAGAACTGGGGATTCCTGGGTTTTTACGCGAAAAAAATTCACGATTTGGAATCGGATATAGTTACATATTTACAGTTCCGTCAGGACTTCCCTCATTTTGGTGAAGTGGCAAGAAAGCTCCAATTCCAGGGCGCCTATGGTTCTCACACTCAGCAATTGGCAGATCAGCGCTACCGTTATCAGGCTTTGGAGTTGTCTACGGGATTAGGTAAGAGCTATTACCCTGTACTGGAGAAGTCGGCTGAAGCACTTTTTGAAAGAGATCAAATTGTTGGTTATCGCTCAGTTGAAAACAGTGTTGGAAAAAATACCTTTGGGGATTTCGGGGAGCTTCTGGAAAACCAAGTAACCCTGGAAATAACTGCAAGCTCACTTGTTGAATCTACAGCTGAAGCTGGTTGGGGAGAGACCGCAGACTTTTCTCTGAATGGTATCGATAGAAGTCGAGAGTTTTTTACTAGCTTTGAAAACCGAGTTGATAGTGATAAATGGTTGGTCGGGTTTGCATTCGCTCAGGAATTGAGAGAGTACGATGGGGATGCCACAGGCACGCCTGATCTTGTACAGACTGTTATCTCCTTGCCCTATCAGTCTACAAACAAGGTCTTAACTCGAGTGCGCTTCCCTGATGATGCCGATCTGAGGCTAAGCATAGATTATGACTATGATGAATTTGGCAACTTGATTAGTGAGACCACCAGCGGAGCAAATATTGAAACAAGTACGACCTCTGCCACAGGATTTATTGATCGGCGTTACCCGGAAATATTGACTAATGCGCTAAGTCAGCAATTGAGGTTAAATTATGACCATCGTTTTGGCACTGTCTCTAGAATAGTAGATAGCAATGACCGGGCTAGTACTACTCAATATGATTCATTTGGGCGTGAGCTTCGGACAACCAATACTGACGATATTACGTTAACAACGACATACTCTGAGTGTTTCGCGGGCACTTGTCCTGTTTCAGGCGGATTGCTTGCCGCTTATAAAGTAACTAAAGATTCCCCGATTACACCGCAAGTCGACCTTTACTATGATTTGTTGGGACGCTTAGTTCAGCAGGACCAGGTAGCCTTTGATGGTCAGCGCACAGCTCGCCGTGAATTTAACTACGATCTGCGAGGGCGCTTGTATCTGGAAACTGAGCCTTACTACCCAGGGGAGAGTAAGCCGTTAACTTTTTACGACTACGATATCAAAAACCGAATTAGTAAGGTTACTCGCCCTGATGGCAGTGAAATTCGCACTAATTATTATCCCGATGTAGTTCAAGGTTACATTCGCCTTGAGGCGGAAGAAGATATTATGGGTAGTAATGGCAGCCTGCTTGAAACACAGGTTAAGCATCACTTTTATAATATTTCCGGAAGTCAGACCAAAATCGTAGAAGCGGTAGGGACCAGCGACGAGATTGCCACTGAATATGATTACTATGGCAGTGGTTTGCTGAAATCTGTACAGGTCAATAGTGACTCCGCCACACGCTCATCGTTTGATTACGATAATGCAGGTAATAATGTAGAAACTATTGACCCGGCTTTTGGTACGGTATCCTCACATTACAATGCACTGGGTCAAGTCAGAGAGCAAACTAATAATAAGGGGAGCACCTTAAGCTACCGGTACGATAAGCTTGGCCGCATGGTTGAGCAGACTGATGAGGATGGTGTATCTAGTTGGACCTTTGATGGCCTAAATGCTATTGGCAGTATCGCTAACCGAAAATATAGTCAAAATGGCTTAACCCTATTCTCTGAGGACTATATCTATAATGCAGCGGGTAAATTGCAGATATTGAATACCACTCTGCAGGCTGATGGGTTGCAGCGTAGTTATCAACATGAATATACCTATGATAGCTCTGGACGCTCGGAGACGGTTATCTACCCTTCTGGTGCAGAAGCACATCACGTTTATACCATCGAGGGCTTTCTATCAAAAATCACCGATGGGCAAAGCTCGTTAAAAACTTTCAAGGATCGAGATGCATCGGGCAGGCTGCTTGAGTTTGCTTTTGCGAACGACCTAACGACTTCCAGAAGTTACGACTCTAACAATGGCCTTATCACCGCTATTAATACTGGTGGTGGTTCTATTCAGAGCAATACCTACCAGTGGCGTTCTAACGGCACATTGGAAAGTCGCACTTCCTTGAGTGGGGGCAACACTAGGGTAGAGCTCTTCTCTTATGATGCACTTAATCGACTGGAAAATGCCGAAACGCTAATTGATGGTAGTTCCCAGCGAACACTCAGCACATTATTTGACTCCCTCGGCAATATTGTTAGTAAGTCAGCAACCTCTGGCGATCAAGTTACAGGCTACCAGTATGGGCAAACTAACAATGCCGGTCCAAATGCGGTAAGCCAGGCCACAATAAATGGCGTCGTTAATTACTTGAATTACGATGAGAATGGCTCGCTGACTCACTACGATGCAGCTGTGGGCGATGATAAGTGGATTACTTGGAGTGCTCGCCAACAGGCGGAAGAGATAACCGTAGGTAGCGCCAAAGATACCGCAAGTCCCATTGCGAGAGACCGTTTCCAATATGGTCCCAATGGGCAGCGATACTATCGTGAGTCTAGCTGGTGGGATGAGTCGCAGCAAAAGTTAATGACTGAAAGAGCCTTTATTGTCGGTGACTATGAGGATCTATTGCCGGCCAATGATCCCGATTATCAGCGGATTGAAAAGGTACGCATTAGCGGGGACGTTCTGCAGGTAGCGGCTACGGATCATCTTGGCCTCAAAGTCGAGGTCTACGAATTCTTACATCGGGATCACCTGGGTTCTATTGAGAAAGTCACCGACGAATCTGGTGCGGTTATCCTGGATATGGCGTTTGACCCCTATGGTAGCCGTAAGAAAAGTGACTGGGCTGGAGCTTTAAGTAAGGCAGAAATTGAGACACTGCTGGCTTCTCAAGGTCTTACGACCAGAAGAGGCTTTACCGGGCATGAGCATCTGGATAGAACCGGCTTAATCCATATGAATGGCCGGGTTTACGACCCCACTCTGGGAAGGTTCTTAAGCCCCGACCCCTTTGTGCAGTTCCCATCCAGCTCGCAGAGTTGGAATAGATATTCCTATGTTAGGAATAATGCGGTGAGTATTGCTGACCCTTCCGGCTTTATGGAGGAAGTGACTGTAACAGCAACTCCGGGTGGTGGTAGAACCCCGTTTCTGATATATGAAGTAGGTGGTGAAAGAGGAGAATTTGGTGGAGGAGATTTTGGTGGAGGAGGCTCTGTTTACTACCAAAATCAAGACTCGGAGGAAGAGGAAGAGGAAGAGGAAGATGACTCCCAGGATACCTGTGATTCGAGAGAGGTTTGTAAGACTAAAACAGGGCAAACTTATAATGATGGTGAAGTAGCGGTTACGGGGAAAAAGCCAGGAAGTAAAAGCAAAAAGCTTGGATACCTTGATAAATCATGGACAATGATTAAATCCTCTCTCAGTTTGAAGGAGATACAACGACAGCTTTGGAGAAGTCTAGAGGCGTTTCCCGGGGGGGCTACTGCTTCGGGTTTTGCAAAGGCAACGGCCTTAGCTATTGCCCGAGCTGCTCCAAAGATAACTTTCAAAACCAGTCACTACGCTCCTCGCTTGATAGACAGTGGCTTAGATGTTACGAGAGTTGAGTCGATAGTTGGGAAAGTAGTTGCTTCGATACCAGCATCACATTTAACTCCTAAAGTAGGGATTCAGGGTAGGATGACTATAGATGGTGTATTGGTGGAATTTCGAGCCATGCCCCTCCCAAATGGCTCAGTAAACGTGGGCACAATTTTTCCTGTGAAGTAGCTATGAATCCTTTACTTACTAACAACGAACAAAACTTAATATTTAAGGTTTCTTGTCAACTGAACCAAAAAGAGGGGGAGCAGTTGCGTGCTGACCTGGAAAATGCCTATGTGGAATACCGAGCTCCTGATGGGGCAATTGTAAAATTCGGGATAGCTGGGTATGAGAGGCCACGATACCGTGGCCAACATTTATATGGCGTTGAAGGTAAGATGGCTGACAAGGATGGAGAGGAGCTCTGCGTGCTACTATATGCTGACGAGAATAATCGCCTATTGGAGTTGGAAATTATACGTTGGGATGAATCCGATTTAATTGACCCTAAATGGGAGTCGCTGAGCCTCTATTAATTAATTGGGTTAATGGTTAGTTGCTGTTTCAGCGTTGAAATAATTAGGGGGAGAGTATGAAAATAGTGTCAAAACCCAATTTCATTGTTTTATGGCGGAGCAGAAATACAAAATGGTGCTTGTAAGGTGATAGGGTTGCTCTCTTAGTAGTTGAAGTGAGTGTTTTATTAAGTTTTGTAAGTGCCAAACTAATTCAGAGTACCCTTAGGTTTGGATGGGATGCTGGTATCTGCATAGGTAGATATTTTTTGCCAATTTGGGCAGTCAAACGCGAACAAGATTGTATGGAAGGTCGAAACGCATGATGTTGAACTCCTGCCTGGGTAAGAAGTAACAAGGAATTAGTTGGGAATTACCAGAGTGAGGCAGAAGATAAGCGTTGACAATCGCCTATACCGTGACCAGCGTTTATAGAGCAGGGTGCAGGCTTGTTGTACTGCTTCCAGCGACTTTTAAAATTCCAGGTGAGATAGAGCCAGTGTTTAGATGATATATCTCGCCACTCGAGGATGGGGGGTGTGTTCTCGGTAATATAGCCTCTTCTCTGGTATCTAAATGTCAATCTCTCCAATCGACCCATTCCAGATAGTCATTTATCTAAAGGGGTGGTCCCTTTGTCAAATTCAGACGTTCAACACTCACAAACGGCAGTAAGCTTTTGGGCTGTCCACCTGAGATGTCTGCCTGAAAGACCCTTCGCGTTGATGTGTGATTCGACGCTTCTGGCACTTTTTCCATGCCCGTAAGGCTGTACAGGCAGTAAGGGATTTGTCATCGAATAAAGCCTGGGGCTTAAAACGACCTTCCCAAAATTGACCGGCACAACCATTTTTCGCTTTCCCTGCGAGTTATTGCAAACGGACCTGAGCCTAATTACCGAAACGGACTGTGAAGAGCGCCGCTACCATCAAATGGCGATGCTGTTGGCTATGAATTATTATCTTGTAACACTGAAACAAGACCCGGAAGTCCTGGTTTAATTGAAATCTTCGGGGAGCGGTAGATAGGTGAGAATTTTCCTAAGCGAGGTTTAAGGAATCCCGTGACGACCAAATCCGGTTGAGCCACCATATATTTAACAGGGAACTGCGGTTATGGAGGTGGGGTTTGGTATCAGTAAAAAGTGCCAAATGGTCACAGAGAGTCACGACAAACAGCCATGCGCTGGACCTTGAAGCCGGTGTATTTAGCCTGGATGATCCAAAAGCGATAGCGAAATCCCTGAAGAGTGCAGCTGAGGCCAGTCAGCAGCGCAAATCAGAGCCTTTCCGTTCAGCCATGTCTATGCTCACTTTTTATATCAATCGTGCGGGCCACCATTTACCTGCGCGCAGGCGCAGAATCCTGGAGGCCGCGAAAAATGAATTGCGTGAGCTTTATGGGCGTCCGCGCCGGCATTGAGCCGGCGCAGGGTAGAGGCGATGAAGTCTTTTAGGGGGCTAGGCAGGGCAGGCAGCGCACGTAGAGTCCGCGCGGGTCGCGGAAGCTCTGCAGTTCGCCGATTGGTGCCAAAACCGGTTGTAAGCTGTTTAACCAGGCGCCGAGTGGTAGGTTTGCCTCAAGGCTGGCGGCGATACGTGCATCCACATTATCGCTCAGGGCGCGCAGGAATCTTTCGCCGGGAGTCAGCTCGCGCTGGATCTCTATTACATCGTATTCTTCGATCTCAGCAAGCTGTGCGGCGTCGGCAATGGCGTCGTTGAGATTGCCCAGATCGTCTACCAGCCCCAGGTTTTTAGCCGCTCGCCCGGTCCAGACCTGGCCCTGGGCAATTTTGTGCACTTCCTTGGGAGTGCTGCCACGGGACTCGGCCACAATTCTCAGGAACCTGGCGTAGGTATTATCCACTCCCTGTTGCAGGATACTGGCGGCTGCCTCGGGTAGGGCTCGATCCAACCGCATGCTGCCGGCCAGGTCTGAAGTGCCCACACCATCGGTATAAATACCCAGTGCCTCAAGGGAATCCTCAAAGGTCGGGAAGGCACCAAATACGCCAATGGAGCCTGTCAGGGTTGCGGGAGAGGCCCAGATTCGATCGCCGCCGGTAGCAATCCAGTAGCCACCAGATGCGGCCAGACTGCCCATGGAGATAACGACAGGGATATCGGCTTCGCGGGTGGCGAGTAACTCCTGTCGAATTGCTTCTGACGCGAAGGCGGAGCCGCCACCACTGTCAATGCGCAGAACCAGTGCATCAACTTCTTTTTTGCGCGCCTGTGCGATTAGTTCTCCCAGGCTTTCGCTGCCGATCCTGCCGGCGGGAGCGCGGCCATCGACAATAGAACCGCTTGCCGTGATTAAGGCAATCTTATTGGGTTCTTTCTTGGCGGCGACTTCGCTGAGCTTTTGGCTGCGTAAATAGGTGAGGGCATCGATGGCCTTATAACTGCGTTCATCGTTCTCATCTTCACCAATGGTTTTGCGCAGCTCTTGAACTGCCAGGTTGCGGTTGGCGAGTTGGTCGACCAGTTTATTGGCCAGAGCAGTACGTGCCCAGTCGCCCTCATGCTGCTGCAGTTTCTGGGGTAGCTCATCGATAAATAGATCGATGCTTTCAGTTGGCAGGTTGCGAAGGCCGGTTACCTGTTCGGTGTACTCACTCCAGAGTTCATGCAGCCAGCGCTGGTTATTCTCACGGGAAGCCGGAGACATGTCGTCGCGAGTATAGGGTTCGATAAAATCCTTGTAGTCGCCAACGCGGAACACATGGAAATTAACTTTGAGCTTTTCAAGGGCGCTTTTATAGTAATTTCGATAGACGCCAAAGCCGGTGAGCATCACGGAACCCATTGGATTCAGGTACACCTTGTCGGCGTGGCTGGCGAGGAAATACTGTGCCTGGGTGTAGTTATCACCCACCGCATAAATGGGCTTGTCGGCAGCCTTGAAGCGCTGCAGGGCTGCGCCAATTTCGTCGAGCTTGCTGAGACTGCCGCCGACCATATTGTCGAGCTCCAGCACCAGTGCGGAAATGCGTTTGTCCTGTGCGGCTTTGTCGATAGAGTCGACAAGATCCTTAACCCTGATTTCCGCTGGCCCCTGGGAGCCACCGAAGAAAATCGGTAATCCGCTGGGCTGGCTGAGCTCATCTACCAGAAATCCACTCGGAGCCACGCGCAGGGCTGCACCTTGTGGGACTACCAGCTGTTCGTCTTTGCCAAAAATTGCGATACCCAGGAATACCAGTATTAACAGGAACACCAGGTTGGTAAACACTCGCCTCAGCCAGGTAATTGAGCCGCCAATGGCACCAAAAAAGCTGCGGAACAGTCCTTTCTCATTGGATGAATCAGTCAAACCTCAAAACTCCTTAGTGCGCTGAGGGGCAAGCGTTGTCTATTTATCAGTTACAAAATCATTAGCAATGTGAGTAGTGCCGGTGGCTATTGCATGCGATGCCAGCGGCTGCTCATCATTGATGAAAAGAATAGGATAAGGCTAAGGACTACCAGTACGCCATCCTGCCAGCCGCGTGTAGGCATCATTACGTCGACAATACTGGCAGTGATATACAGCAAAAGAATAAAACAGAGCCACAGATAGCTACGATAGTGCTGCTTTAGTAACCCAGGTAGTACCAACAGCAGTGGTATGGTCTGCAAGCACCACAGGAACAATGAGCCGCCTTCGAGGAATAGATTCCAGACGACAAACAGCACTAGCATGCCGATATAACAAATCCAGTTAATTCGCAGCGCTATCTTGAGCTTGCGCTGTACAGAATCGTTCACACTTTATCCTCTAGTTGTCGCCGTTATGTGCATTATCCAGCGTCTGTGCCAGGCTGCCGACTCGCTTGCCCAGTGCCCGGCACAGGGTTACTTCGTCATCGGAAAGCGATGTGGCGTGTTCACCGGACCAGTGTGAGGCACCATAGGGTGTGCCGCCAGTGCGGGTGCGCATTAACGCGGCTTCGGAGTATGGGATGCCGGCGATTAACATGCCGTGGTGCAGCAGGGGCAGCATCATGGATACCAGCGTAGTTTCCTGACCACCGTGAAGACTGCCAGTGGCGGTAAATACCGCAGCCGGCTTACCGGTAAGGCTGCCATCGAGCCAAATATCACTGGTTTGGTCAAGGAAATAGCGCAGCGGAGAGGCCATGTTGCCAAAGCGGGTGGGGCTGCCCATCAGTAAACCGGAGCAATTGCGCAGGTCCTCGATTGTACAGTAGGGGGCACCTTCGGTGGGTACCGGCGGCTCGCTGGCTTCAGTGTCTGGGGATACGCCGGGCACGGTGCGCAGGCGAGCGGTGATCCCGCTGGCCTCTACGCCGCGAGCTAGTTCGGTGGCCATGCGCGCCGTAGCACCGGTGCGGCTGTAGTAGAGGATGAGGACATAGCCTTCGTTGTCCCGATCCATCAGATCAGCCCCAGTACATTTTCAGGGGGCCGTCCTATCACTGCTTTGTCGCCTTTTATAACGATTGGGCGTTGGATCAAAATAGGGTTTTGAGCCATTGCGTCAATTAACTGGGATTCGGCCAGATCTTTGTCTTTCAGATTTAACTGCTTGTAGGGCTCTTCACCAGTGCGCAACAACTGTCGTGCATCAATATCCAGTTTGTGCAGCAACTGCTGAATATCCTCGGCAGAAGGTGGAGTTTGTAGATAGAGAACCACCTCCGGTTCAATACCGTTATCCTGCAATAGCTGTAGGGTTTGGCGGGATTTTGAGCAGCGGGGGTTGTGGTAAATCGTCCACATTGTGGCGGCATCCTGTTACTGTTTGGCGTATTCTAACCGAAGAATGTTGCGGAGTTCTAAGGCGCTTCTGAATAATTCCCCCAACGTCCTGCGGGGTTTTCGGGAGCTCCTTGGCTATTTGGGGCAGTAATACTGCGGCCTGGGCGAGATGTCCAGGCATAGAGAGATCACAATGAGAAGCACCGTAAAGGATTGGGGAAACCACTGGCTGCGCTTTGCGACGTCACTGTGGAAACTGTTTGATGAAAAGGATTGTCGGCAACGCGCGGCTGCTCTCACTTACCTGACACTGTTTGGCATAGTTCCCCTGGTGACGGTGAGCTACGCCATGTTGTCACTGTTTCCCGACTTTGCCGGCTTGCAGAGTAGGTTACAGGATCAACTGTTCACCCACTTTTTGCCTCAGAGTGGGCGCGAGATCCAAAAATATATCAGCAGTTTTTCCGAACAGGCACAGCGTTTGACTGGCGTTGGTATCGCGATGCTGATCATTACTGCGGGCTTGACCCTTCGCGGTATCGAGGGGACCTTTAACTCTATCTGGGACGTCCAAAAAGGCCGCAGCGGCGTTTCGAGTTTTCTTTTGTACTGGGCGATATTGAGTCTCGGTCCAATCCTATTAGGGGCGGGACTGGCGACAAGTACTTTTGTCTTTTCTCAAAAATTTTTCTTGGGTGGGGCTGATTCCTTTGAAGTAACTTCGTTGTTATTCAGGATTCTGCCGTTTGTTTTCAGCTCCATAGTTTTTACCCTACTGTTCATCGCTGTGCCCAATTGCTATGTCCCGTTGCGCCACGGAATAGAGGGGGGGATCATAATCTCGATTGTTTTCGAGGTTATGAAGTACTTATTCGGCTTGTTGGTAGCGCGGAGTTCGGTCCAGGCAATCTACGGGGCATTCGCTGTTGTTCCCCTGTTCCTGCTTTGGATTTATCTGATGTGGATACTGGTATTGGCCGGCTGTGTGTTGGTGCGCACACTATCGGTTTATCAAGCTGCGACCCAAGAGCGGGAGCATTCTGACCTGGTTGCCCTCCTTATTGTTCTCTGGCAGATGTATAAGAAATGCGCGAAGGGGAGGCCTCTGAAGGAGCGAGATATTTCCCGTATGGGAATCAAGTTTGTTCAGTGGCGAAGGTTGCGGAATATCCTTCAGGCTAATCGTATGGTGACCCAGACTGATCGCAATGATTATGTTTTGCTGAGGGACCTGAATACGGTGTCCCTGGTTGAATTGGCAGGTTGGCTGAGTTCGGATTGGATGCCCAGTGGAATTCCTGCGAGTCTGGATGGATTGCCCTGGTATGGAGAGGTGGAGCAACGCTTTGCCAATGCCAGAGAGTCAACCCGAGAGCAATTAGGTATCACTGTTGGAGAGTTGTTCTTGGACGCCGAGCAAAAGGAAGCTGAAGATAAGCCCCTTGAGCTGGGCCACGACGGCGGGAGTGATGATAAGCAAACAAACTCTGAAAGCGGGGGAGAAAGTGGGCCTGATGAAAATAGTCAAAGTGAAGATGACAAGAGCAGCAGCGGTCACCTTTCTTTTGTTGGTATGCGGAATAAGCGCCTGCGCTAAAGACGATAAATCGCTTCTAGCCATTGATGGGGAAGAGTTGGATGTATCGGGTAAGGTTTTGCTGGTTAACTATTGGGCAGAGTGGTGTAAGCCCTGTCGAGAGGAGATCCCGGTCCTTAACAAACTGGCCGACGGTAACAACAATATCGTTGTTGTTGGGGTGAACTTCGACAATTTACCGATTGCGGAAATACAAAAACAGGCGGATAAGTTGGGTATTACTTTTCCCGTTCTAGTGGCCGAACCGCAAGGGCGCTGGGGGCAGGAGAAGCCGGAGGTGCTGCCTTCTACGTTCATTATTGGTACCGATGGTCGCTGGGATAAAACATTGGTTGGGCCGCAGGATAGAGACGACTTTATTTCGGCTCTCAATTTATAGCGAGTACTAATGGAGTGCTGGTAAAAGCCGGCGGAGTAACAGTGGATTATTAGAAGCTCCCAAACTTTATAAAACTATAACTAACACATCTATAGGCTTGTGGCGGATCGCTGATAGCATGCCGCCACTTTCCCCTTTCGTTCCGGGTGGGACCCAGACCTTATGCATATCAGTTCATTTGCTTTCCTGCTTCTATTTATTGTTTTTATATACGGACTTTTTCGCTGGCAGCGAGGCCGTGACTCCCTCGCTCCAGCAGTGCTGGCTGGCCTGATTCTTGGGGTTATCTTTGGAGGCACCCTGCAACTGTCTCGCGGATGGGGGGCTGCACCCGCAGAGGTGATACCTTGGGTAGAGATGATAGGGGACAGCTACGTAAATCTATTGTATTTACTCGTGATGCCCCTGGTGCTGACTTCCATATTAGTGGCGGTAGTTAAAGTCAGCCATACCCAGGCGCTGGGCAAAATCAGTATTTCAGTCCTGGGGGTGCTATTGGGAACAACGGCGGTGGCCGCTCTAATTGGCGTGGCTATGGCCGAGCTATTTGGTTTGTCGGCTGCGGGATTGGTTGAGGGTTCCAGGGAAGCTGCGCGAGTGGAAGTGCTGAATGAGCGCATTGGCAAGGTCACAGACCTTTCCATTCCTGAGATTATTACCTCTTTTGTGCCGCGCAATATTTTTCTGGACCTGACCGGGGCTCGCTCTACTTCTGTTATAGCGGTGGTTATATTCGCGGTGCTTTTAGGGTTGGCAGCCTTGGCGGTTCGCCGTGAATTTCCCGAAGAGGGCGCAGCGATTGAGCGCTTCGTTCATGTGGCTCAAGTCTGGGTTATGAAGCTGGTGCGACTAGTGATGGCTTTTACCCCTTACGGCGTGATGGCTTTGGTTACCGGCCTGATCGCTAAATCCAGTATGGGGGATATTTTTAACTTATTGAGTTTTGTGCTGGCCTCCTTTACGGCTATTGGTTTGATGTTCCTGGTGCACGGTCTGCTGCTACTGATTAATGGTATCAATCCGCTGCACTATTTCACCAAGGTATGGCCGGTGCTGGTTTTTGCCTTTAGCTCCCGCTCCAGTGCTGCAACTATTCCCCTAAATGTCGAGACTCAGGTGGACCAGCTGCGTACGTCTCCAGCAATTGCCAATTTCTCTGCATCTTTCGGTGCGACTATTGGGCAAAACGGCTGCGCCGGCATTTATCCGGCCATGTTGGCAGTGATGGTGGCAGTCCCCATGGGGATCAATGTATGGGACCCGGTATGGATTGCTACTTTAGTGGCGGTTGTAATGATCAGTTCTTTCGGTATAGCGGGCGTTGGTGGCGGGGCGACCTTTGCAGCCTTGGTGGTATTGCCGGCGATGGGGTTGCCAGTCACTATCGCGGCTCTGCTGATTTCTGTTGAACCTCTGATTGATATGGCGCGAACCGCGCTGAATGTTAACGGCGCTATGACTGCTGGCACCCTGACACAACGCTGGCTCGGTGATGAAGTGCCCGGCCCGGAAGTTGTAGAGGGTTGAGCAGAGAACGGTACTTTGCGCACCGATTATTTTTGTCTTCTGATTTCGCCGATTTTTCATAGGAGTCCTGTCAACCAGCTCTAGTGCCTGACGTTATAGTCAGTGCTGTTAACGCATTGAGTTTTTTGTTCACGGAACTGGAGCAACTTATGAATAAACTGATAGGACTGTCAGTGCTGGCGCTTAGCCTTGGTTTTCCCCTCTCGCTGCAAGCTGAAAGCAGTGAGGATAATGGACATGATCGCGGAGACCGTATTGAAAATCGTCTCGATCGAAAGGGGGATCGCATTGAAGAGCGCCTCGACGAGAAAGGTGATCGTATTAATGAGCGCCTGGACCAACGATCTGAGCAGGCTGCCGCTAATGGGAGAGACAAATTAGCTGCACATTTAGATAAAAAAGGTGATCGTATCGATAGGCGCCTGGATAACAAAGGTGAGAAAATAAACGAGCGCCTCGATAAAAAAGGCGAGCGAATAGATAATAGATACGATCGGAAGAACGAACGCGGCGAGCGGACAAAAAAGCACCATCGTAGATCCCGTGACAACAATAACGATTAATGATTGTTGGTTGTAGCAGGCATTATCTAGTGGGTTGCGGCAAACTAAGGAGCCTCTGAATAATTCCGTGATATTTCTGTAGGCTAGGAAGACTGCAGTCGCTAGGTGCGGCTTACTGAGAAAGGCCCTAGTCCTTTGCACGAGCAGTGCAGTAGCTGGGGCCTTCTAAGCCTGTCCTACGGGGATTCAGAGTGGTTCATACTCTGTGCTGCGACTTCTTGAAAGGTTTAAATACTCCTGTGAAGCCGCGCCTAGACTGTGAGCTGCCCTGACAGTCAGAGAATTATCACTGAATTATTTAGAGGCTCCGCAATAGCCGTAGAAGGATTGCATCCTCGTCAAGGGACCTCAATCGGCTTTTATGGATCAGTTTCTCGCTTCAGTAGAAAAGCGGGCATTCACTATGGCGAAATATGCTGTAGGGGACCGTGATGATGCGCTGGATATCGTTCAGGACTCTATGCTTGCACTCGTCAAAAGCTATAGCTGCCGAGACAGTGCGGAGTGGCGCCCATTATTTTTTACCATTCTTAATAACCGCATAACCGATTGGCATCGTCGCAAGAAAAACCTGTCCCGTTGGCAGCTGTTGAAAGATAAACTTCCTATTAATAGCGAAGGCGATGAATGGGATCTGAGTGAATTTCCCGACCCCAACGGCCGCAGCCCGGATAGTGTCCTAATCGGTGAACGTACGATTGATGCCATTGACCGCGCCATTGAAAAGTTACCTCTGCGTCAACAGCAGGCTTTTTTGTTGCGCTGCGTTGAAGGCTTTAATGTCAGTGAGACAGCAGGGGCTATGGCTTGTAGCGAGGGAAGTGTGAAGACTCACCTCTCTCGAGCATTGCGCAGCCTGCGGGTTCATTTGGAGGCGATGGAATGAGTAATTTAGAAAACAATTCATCGACTAACGAGAAGCGTATACTCGGAGCGGCTAGTGCTGCGGTTATACGTAGAGAGAGATCGCTCGATACGGAAACCCTGGCTGAGTTGCGGCGAATCCGCTCCGCAGCGCAAGAGCAAAATAATAAAAAACGGTACTTTTCACTCAACACCTTGTATCCCTACCTTCCAGTTACAGCGGCTTCTGCTGCAGTGCTATTTCTTGCTCTATGGTGGCCCAGTTCTGTTATCAATAATGAAAGTCGTACAGAGCTGCTAGTGAGTGGTGATTGGCTGCTGGATGAAGATATGGATATCGAGATGATTGAGGATATGGAGTTTTATCAGTGGTTGGCGGAGGAGCTGGATGGGCACTCTTCGTAGTGTTTTATTCATCATATCTATGTGTGCGCTCGTATTTCCAGGTACTACCGAGGCGGAGGAAGCAGAGCCTCTGCCGGAGGAATTCCTGTTATTCCTGGAAGAGTGGGTCGATGAACAAGGTGATGTCGTTATCCCTGAAGATCCCGAGTTGGTTCAAGGTTCCGGGCAAACCCAAGAAGGCACCAAAAGCAAAGATATATGGCTGGGGGACAGTCATGATTAAAACCCTGGTCGCAACTTGTTTGATGGCAGCCTCACTGCTTTGGGCTGGTATGGCGTGGTCGGTGGAGTGGAAAAGCCTAAGTGATAGTGATCGCAAGCTGTTACAGGGCATGGAAGAGCGCTGGCCCAACATGTCTGATAGCCAGCAGGAGAGGTTGTTGCGGGGTGCGCGTCGATGGAACTCAATGAGCCTTGAGCAGCGTGACAATGCTCGGCAGCGCTATGAAAAATGGCAGTCTCTGCCCCAGGAACGCCGTAATCAGCTGCGGGAATCTTATCGACAGTACCGTGCCCTGCCGGAAGGCAGGCGTGAGAGTATCCGTGAGGCTCGTGAGAGATATCGGCAGATGTCCCCCGAACAGAGAGAGCAAGTGCGCGAGCGCTGGCGGGAAGCTAGGGGCGATAGGAGTGAACCGCAAAGGCCCAGAGGTGATAGGGCTCGGGGGGAGCGAGCGCAAGGGGATAGACTCAGGGAAGATGGGCCTAGGAGGGATAGGTCCGATGAGAATAGACCTAGGGGAAACCGGCACAGAGAAGACCGACCAAGGGGCGACCGGGCGAGAGGAGATAGGCCCAGAAGGGAGCACGAAAGGGGGAGAAGGCACCAGGATTCTCGGCCTAGGCGTGATCGAGAGGCCAGTGACCGACGAGAGGGTGATGAGGAGACTGATAGTTCATCTGGGGCTCCTGAATAGTGCCTGCCATTCAAATTCCAATCCTGAGAGGCTGGCTTATCGTTTTACCTCGCTGCTACGCTGGTACGACAGTGTAATTCAGCGTCTATTCAGATCATCTTAAGTAATCTGGCTCCCGTTGATGACTAGCGGGAGATATATCGTGCAACTATACAAACAGCTAATCGCGGGTGCGGCAGTTGCGGCACTGGTGGGTCTAAGTTCTACTGCCAGCGCGGGCCCCCGAGGCTATGCTGCGGGTGGCTATGATTATGCGCGAGTTACCGAGGTTACTCCCGTCTACACCGATGTTCAGGTTGTTACACCGACGACTCAGTGTCGCGATGAACAGGTTGCCTATCGAGAGCCGACTTCCCCGGCAGGTACTGTAGTGGGGGGACTTATAGGTGCTGCAATCGGTAATAACTTAGGCGATCACGGCCACCGTGGACGCTACGGTTATCATCGCAGTCACAATCGTGGCGGCGCCACAATCGCAGGGGCTTTGGTGGGCGCCCTGGTAGGTAACCAGATCAGCCGTGCCAATGCTCCAATCCACTATGCAACAGAGTCCCGTTGCCATGTTGTAGATGAATACTCTACAAGAAGGGAATTAGTCGGATACGATGTCCGCTATCGGTATAATGGGCAAGTTTACTTGACTCGCACTGACCATCATCCGGGCGATAGAATCCGGGTCCATGTCGATGTCTCACCGGCTCTTTGAGCCCGGTTGAGGGCGGCAGGGAGTTTATAAAGGGTGGAAAATTGGATATCCACAGGAGCCGCACCGTGAAACTGAATCGTACCTTACTTGGCTTTATTGCTTTTACCGCTGTGTTTTTGCCGGCGCTCTGCAGTGCCACGGTACACAGCTACCCCGCTTATGAGCGGGAGAGTTTCCAGCCCCACTTTCTTCGTGTTCAAGGGGGAGAAATCTCAAGGGATCGGGCTGCTTCAATCGTAAAACAACGCTTTGGTGGAAAAATTCTCGCCATTTCTGAGACCAAGAAACAGGGGCGAGCCGTGTATCGGGTGAAAGGACTGTCGGCCAAAAGTCAGGTTTATGTGGTGTTTGTCGATAAACAGAGCGGCCGTATATCCCGATAGCAGAATAATTGCGAGCTGCAATAAGGTAATTACTATGCGCGCACTATTAGTTGAAGATGAAGCATTACTGCGGCAGCAGCTGGCAGAGTCCCTGCGTACGGCCGGGTACACTGTTGACGAAGCCCCCGATGGAGAAGAGGCACTTTATCTGGGGAGGGAATATCCCTACGACGTTGCAGTAATGGACCTGGGTTTACCCAAAATTGATGGTATTCAGGTTATTGAAACACTGCGCCGTGAAGAGAAGCATTTTCCTATCCTGATTTTAACGGCTCGGGGACACTGGCAGGAAAGGGTCTCCGGCCTGGAAGCTGGCGGGGACGATTACCTGGTAAAACCCTTCCATACTGAAGAACTGCTCGCACGGTTGAACGCCCTGGTGCGCCGTTCCGCAGGTTTCTCATCGCCGACGATTAAAGCCGGACCTATCGTTCTGGATACCAGTGCGCAACGGGTTAGTGTGGATGAAGTTGAATTGGACCTGACTTCGTTTGAGTACAAAGTACTTGAATACCTGATGCTACATCCGGATGAGGTAGTGTCAAAAACCACCCTGACAGAACATATCTATGAACAGGACTGTGACCGGGACAGTAATGTGATAGAGGTGTTTATTGGACGCCTGCGGAAAAAAATTGATGCGGCAGCCAAGCTTAAGCCTATCGAGACTTTGCGCGGGCGCGGCTATCGCTTTGTGATTCCGCAGTGAGATCCATCAATTTCCCCCTGCTTTCCTATATTCTGGGTTCCTTAAAGGGGCGTCTGGCCCTGGTTACCAGTCTTGTGCTGGTCGGCTTTATTCTTCTTATCTCTGGAGTCCTCGAGCACGCCTATCGCACCTCCCTGAATGAAGCCAAGCAGCGGGAGCTGCAGGTCTACATTTACACCCTGCTGGCGGTTGCTGAGCCGGAAGGTAAAACCCTGATTCTGCCCCCGAGTTTGCCCGAGCAACGCTTCAACCAGCCTGATTCCGGCTTGGTGGGAGCTGTTATTGACCGGGAGGGTGAGATTATCTGGCGTTCGGAGTCAGCCCTGGCAATGCCGCAGCTGGAGTTCTATCCGCTTTCCCAGGGGCAGGAGTCCTATTCGCAGGTATCGGTTCCGGGAGAAGAGGGAAGTTATAGCAGTTTCCGCCAAGGGGTTGCCTGGGGGCTGGAAGATGAAAATTTGTTTACCTTTGCAGTGCTCGAGGATGCGGCCCCGCTACAGGCTCAAGTGGGGCAGTTTCGCTCAACCATGTGGCACTGGTTGGGGTTGGGAGCATTGTTATTAATCCTTGCACAGTGGTTGGTTCTGCGCTGGGGGTTTGCCCCGCTGACAGCCCTGGCTAATGCGCTTCAGGAAATGCAGCGTGGGGGTGCTGATCGATTGGAGGGTAATTTTCCGCGGGAGCTGCGCCCACTGACAGATAACTTAAATCTGTTGATTGAAAATGAGCGCCGCCAGAGAGAAAAAACCCGGCACACATTAGCTGACCTGGCCCACAGCCTGAAGACGCCATTAGCGGTATTGAAAGGTCTCAAATTTTCTGGAGATTCAACAACCGCCGGCAAGACGCTAACGGATCAGGTGCAGCGGATGGACAGTATTATCAGTTATCAACTGCAGCGGGCAGTAACCAGTTCGCCGAAATCCATTATACGGGGGACACCGGTCGCGCCACTGCTCCATAAAATACTGGATGCGCTTGAAAAGGTGTATCGCAGTAAGCCGTGTGATGTCGAAAGTTCCTGTGCTGAAAACACCCTGTTTTATGGTGACGAAGGTGACCTGATGGAAGTCCTGGGTAACTTGCTGGATAACGCTTATAAATATGGTGACGGGAAATTATCGGTTGCCGTTGAGAATATGGAAGATACTCGCAAACTGTCTATTCGGGTTAAAGACAATGGCCCAGGGCTGGACAGTGAGAAATGGCAAGCGGTTACCCAGCGGGGCGTTCGTGCCGATGAACAGCAACCTGGGCAGGGTATTGGACTTGCCGTGGTAGTGGATATTGTTGAGAGCTATGAAGGGCAAATAAATGCAGTCCCTCTTCCTCAGGGAGGTACGGAAATTACGGTGCAGCTGTAATTTCCGTTTTGCTCGACAAGTCGTTTAACTAGAACCAATTTTCCTGCATGTCGAAAGGAACGCTATTGCCTGATTTCAGCAGTGCGATAGCTGTCTCTGTTTTTGGTAGCTCCCATTCAAAATAGTATTTCGCAGTGTGTAATTTACCCTGGTAAAAATCCTGAGCTTCACTGTTAGGATTCTTTTCCAGTGCTTTTTCTGCGATAACTGCCTGCTGTAGCCACAACCAGGCGACTACGGTACAGCCAAATAAATCCAGGTATAGGGTGGCATTACCCAGGCCGCGATCCACATCTTCCTGAAGCTGGGAGAATAATGCAAAACTTGTCTCATCCAACTTTTCCAGGGCTTCTTCCAGCATTTTGGCCATAGATTCGAGCTTAGGTTTATCCCTGGCCTGCATAATCGTATTGCGGATCTCTGCCTGTAACAGTTGGTAGCCAGCAAGATTTTTTGACGGTACTTTCCGGGCCAGTAAATCCAGGGCATGGATGCCTTCTGTACCTTCGTGAATTGCGTTAAGGCGATTGTCTCGATACAACTGCTCTACCGGGTATTCACGAATATAACCCGCTCCCCCCAAAACCTGAATCGCCAACTCATTAGCTTTTAGGCAGTACTTGGAAGGCCAGGATTTTACTACGGGAGTTAGCAGATCGAGCAGTGTTGCAGCATTGTTGCGCTGTTCTTCTGTAGGGGCTGTATGCTCATCCTCGTAAAGTGAGGTGGCATAAACACTCAAGCTTAAGCCACCTTCAGCATAGGCTTTTTGCATCAGTAGCATACGGCGAACATCGGCATGCTGGACGATAGGGACCTGTTTGGATTCAGGATCTCGGTTAGAGGGCATACGCCCCTGCGGGCGGCCCTTGGCGTACTCAAGAGAGTAAGTGTACCCCTGGTATCCAAGTACAGAAGCGCCAGCTCCCACACTGATACGGGCTTCATTCATCATTTGGAACATATACTTCAGGCCCTGGTGGGGCTCACCGATCAGGTAGCCTATAGCGCCACCGTCTTCACCAAAACTCAATACCGTTGATGTGGTATTGCGGTAGCCCATTTTATGTAGCAGGCCTGCGAGTTTTACATCATTGCGTTTTGCCAGTTTCCCTTGCTCGTCCAGAAGGAATTTGGGAACCAGAAAAAGTGATATTCCCTTCACGCCTGCGGGTGCGCCTTTAATTTTTGCCAGAACCAGGTGAACGATATTCTCAGTGAGGTTTTGATCGCCACCAGAAATATACATTTTCTGCCCATGAATGCGGTAGCTGCCGTCTTCTTCTGGTACGGCGCTAGTGCGAATGTCTGACAGCGCGGAGCCCTGATCCGGTTCAGTTAGTGCCATAGTCCCGGCAAAACGCCCGTCCAACATTTGTGGAAGGAATTTCTTTTTAAGCGACTCACTGGCGAAAGTGCGCACCAGATTGGCCGCGCCAATGGTCAAGAACGGGTAGCTAGCACTGGCAACGTTTGCTGCAGCCATATAAGCGAGAGCTGTGCGCAGAATAACTTCTGGCAATTGCAGCCCACCTTCCTCAGCATCACAGTGAGCGGCAAGAAATCCTGCAGAGGCAAAAGCATCCCAGGACTGTTTGGTTTCTTCGATAACGCTGACGTTTTCACCATCAAAGCTCGGTTCAATCGCATCGCCTTTGGCGTTGTGATTAGCGAAAAATTTTTCTGCAATGGTGTGTGCAGTATTCAGTGTTGCATCAAAAATTTCACGGGAATGATCACTGTACCGAGGGCGATTGATTAGGGCCTCGGTATCTAAAAATTCATAAAGCAAAAAATCGATTTCACGCTCGTTGAGCAGCTGATGGGCCATGTTTACCTCTTACATTATTCTTTTTGGGTAATCCGTTTAATTTCCAGATAGTTTTCCATTGAATATTTTTATGCTGGAACACTACGATTCAAGTGTATATGTAAACGTGGAGAGGGTGCACTGGGCAATGACTGATTCTATGAATAGACTTGGCGATTATTAGAGTGCTTTTACTCGGATATTCTTTGAAATACTGGTGCTGCGTCTGCAACGGGCTTTGGTACCACCTTGCGCCACAGTTGGGAGGATAGTTCAGCTGGGCTTTGTCGGCACCCGGAAGCAATCCAGTTGCCCAGTGATTGAGCCACATCAGGCCAAACTATCCGAAGTGGAGGGGGGCAGTTGGTTAGCCACTTGTCGATCGTACAGGCATTTATCTGTTTTACGATTGTGGCCAGTTTGAGCTGATCGAGTGCTTTGGCATTGGCTTCCTGCTCAAATTGATTGGCGAGAGGCCTACTGAGAATGGGTTTTCCCAGAGCCAGGGTTTCAGCCAATAATTCAAATCCGCTATTACAGATTACTGCTTTAGAGGTTGCCAGATCCTTCTGAAAGCCATTAATTGAGGGGGCCTTAACCTGAATATTACTAGAAGTAGGTAAATTGTGGGGTATACCGTAGACGATAAACCGATAGGGCAGCCTGGAAAGTTCGTCCAGCATCGGAATAGGCTGTTCGAAAGGCAAGTAAACTAGAATATGTTCACCCAATTCTTGGGAGAGTCCAGGTTTCTGAGGGACGATTGGTGGTAGTATTGGGTTGCCGAAGTGGTGCCAATGCAAACCGATACTCTCTTGTGTTGGGGCAAATGATCTTAGTACTGTGCGGGATGCCCACTTATTGCGAGGTGCAGGGATCGGGAATTCAAAGGCGTATTGATGGCCGATACCGATGCTGCGTTTTTTCTTAAATTTCGCTGCCCAGGCCGTAACAGGTTCATAGTCACTGATAATTAAATCAAAATTATTAACCGGCAGTGTTCTTATATCCTTGATGAATCTTACTGCATTGATGTTTCGTAGTGTTGCGAAACTATTCAAGCGGCCGTGACTGTGGATAAAAGTCATTCCCTCCCGCCACCAATAGTCTCCAAAAGAAGACATCTCAAATAAGCTTTCTCTTGGACGGCCTGAAAATAACCACTGGACCTCGAGATTTGGATACTTTTCGAATTGCTTAGCCAGCGCACGGGAGCGACTGATGTGCCCATTACCCGTGGATTGAACGCCGTAAAGTATCTTCATAAAAAGGCAGCACTCACAATTAAACTGACACTGGTCCCCAAAATAGCGCCGGCACAAATATCAGACGGGAAATGAACTCCCAGGCCAACCCTGGCGGCTCCGACACCGGTGGCCCAGATATAACCGAAGCTCCACATAGGGCTCACCTGTATAGACATCGCGGTTATAAATAGGAAGGCGCATGAGGTGTGGCCCGACGGTAAGCTGAAACGATCGTGCGCCACAATTACGGGACGCATGCCCGGGATTGCTTGGGGCGGGCGAAGTCGTCGTGTCGTGTTTTTTATCCCCCAGTACAATCCGCGCTCCAAGGCAACTGCGGTACATGCCAAGTACAGCAGTTGAATGGCTGAATTGAGCCATACATAGGTGAATAAAAGTGCCCCGGCTGCCCACCCATCCCCAGATTTAGATAGCCACAGATAGCGCCGGCGAGAGCTGGGGCGTGATGCCCGCTCAACCATATACAGCACTATGGACACATCAAAACTCTTTAGATTCATCGGTAAGCCTCGCATGCCGACAAGTTACAAATCGATTATTGCACGGACTTGACCGATTTATGTCGCAATAATGAAATCTTGACCAGGCGGGAAGAATAGAATGAAAGAGCTTATTTCAAAGGCTGAAAGATCCAACGAATAGTTGGCGCAAAATTATTCCAAATCAAAATTATAAGTAATTCGATTAATAAACGCTGGGGGTTTTCGGGGTCAGTTGTAAGCTGATAGTACACCTGAGTACCAGCAAGTTAGACAAAAGATTGAGTTGGATTGGGTGCAGATATAACTGAAGAAAGTTGCTTATCTTATTGGAAAAAATAATAGGCAGATAAAGTGACTTTGGAGGAAGCATGGCCCCTCCAAAATTAATTATATTTCAGTCAGGTCAGGCAGCTATGTCAAATGCCTGGACTAATTCAAAGCGTGGAGATTTAACGCCGTTTTTAGAAACTGTTTCATTAAATGTTCTTTGGGGTCTCACCCAGACGCCATAGCTTCCATAAAGGGCTCGGTACACAACCATAACCTCTTCGGATTCGCTATGTTTTGCGGTATGTAAAACCTCGTACAGATTTCCTTTGTAGTGACGATATAGGCCGCGTTGCATGGGTACCTCTAACTTACGTGGTGGGGGGCAAGCTGTAACTGTTGGATGCGATTCCCGTGAAGTACAGCGGTGCCTGAATAGCGATGTTCGCCTGTAGAAGTAAACTCAAACTTGTAACTGCGGTGAAGGCTGAAAAACCCCCTCTTATCCTTTTTAATTCGAGTACGAACCAAAAGCACGGTGTCGTCTAACAGTTGGACACCGAGCTGTCGGCAGTGATCAGAAGCGGCTCGCCGGACGTGCTCTTTAGCGGCCATACTGGCCCAGATATACCAAAGAACCACAAAGAACAGGGAAAGCCACAGTATGTCGCTGAGAGTGTAATACATTGCTATACAGTTGCTATGATCGCTTTCCCGCAAGAATACCATTTAAGGAGCACCAATGTCCGGCACGATTTTAATTACTGGCTGCAATCGGGGAATTGGGCTTGAGTTGTGTTCCCAGTTTGCCGAAATTGGCTGGAAGGTCCTGGCTTGTTGCCGGGAACCGAAGAAAGCCGCTGAGCTCGCGGTGTTGCAAGAACGCTACCCCTCGATACAGTTGATTCGCCTAGATGTGACCGACTACGAACAGATGATCTCTCTAGGTAAGGCCTTTCAAGGAGAGCCGATAGACATATTGCTCAACAATGCAGGTTACTACGGGCCGAAGGGCGTGGGATTTGGCGCTGTTGACCGCGCAGAGTGGCGTCGAGTTTTAGAGTCCAACACTATCGCCCCCTATATGATGGCAGAAACTTTTTGTGACAATGTTGCGGCCAGCGAGCACAAGCTAATCGCGGTGATGAGCAGCAAGGTTGGGAGTATCGCTGATAATCGCTCTGGCGGGGGATATATCTACCGAACTTCAAAGACAGCCGTAAACCAAGTCGTCAAAAGCTTATCTATCGATTTAGAGCCGAGAGGAATCACGGTTCTCGCTTTGCATCCGGGGTGGGTAAAAACGGCTATGGGCGGCCCCGGAGCACTGATTTCTGCTGAGGAAAGTGTCGGCGGACTAAAAAAGCTGCTTTTATCAGTAACGCCAGCAAAAACGGGTCGATTTTATAACTATGACGGGACAGAAATTCCCTGGTAACGCTTGTAATGGGCTGTGACAAAACTCCTCTGAGAATCTAATAGAATGCAGCTCCCACACTCTGCCGGCCTGAATACGAGGTCGCTTGAGTAGCCTTGATCAGTCGAATTTATGCATTTCAACTTTTTTGCATTTGGCCGGCGGGTGAGTCTGTTTTGTCTGCTTCGTGCTACTGCCTGCTGATTGCAAGATTGGGCAAGAATACGGAAGAAGTTTTCTATCCCCCAGAGTGGGAACTACCTGAAAATAGCTTCATATCAAGGAATGGTTCTGATAGATCCTTTCAGAGTGTTGGCGGGTTTTACGTTTTAGGCAAGGAATCTTACCTCTTATCAGGGTGTCCTCGAAGGAGTGGAAATCATGAAGTGGCCCAGTGTTTTAACCAAGCGTAAAAGCTTGTCCCCCCAGTTACTGAAGTCACCAATCCTTGCAATTCTCATTGTTGCGGCACTCGTCGGTTATCTGGGCGGAATGCCAATATGGGTAGCGGTGTTGGGTGTTATTGCCTATTACTCCAGGGGGCGTGATTGGCGGGCAGGTGCCTACAATCTCGCATGTGTGGTGACCGGGCTGGGGTTGGGGTTGGGCGCTCAAACAGCGGCACATAAATGGCAAATTGACCCAAGTATCCTGGTTAGGCCGATTGCACTTCTCTTCTCGATTATCAGTGTATGGGCAATGGGAATGGTGACCGGTATTAGGAATGTCACCAGCTATGCCATTGGTATCATTATTGCGTTTCTTGCGCAGTTGGACATTACCCTGGATGCCTATTTTCAACTGATTGCAACTGTATCCATCGGTGCAGCATTTGCCGGCCTAATTGATATTTTATGGCCGCGTCAGCAACGAGCAGTAAGGACTTGTTGAAAGATTAATCTGAGTGCTTGAGGGAAAGGGTTGTAAGGGGTTCAGTAAGATTGAGTAGAGGTGTAGTTCAATGTTAAAACGTATATTGCTATCTACAGCAATGGTATTTGTTACGGCTTTGGCGTTTACTGAACCCTATGAGTCTGAAAGTAGTATCGAAATGGAATACTACAGAACACTTCTTCATTGATGTAATTCGTTTCTTATCTATTTTTTACCTTGGATTGTAGGAGCCAGTTGTGAAGGAAGAATTTTGGCACGATAAGTGGAAAAGAAATGATATTGGCTTTCACGAGGCGGCCGGCAATTCGTTGTTGACAGAATTCTTTTCCAGTCTCTCTCTGTCTTCGGGTGATCGGATTTTCTTGCCGCTATGTGGCAAAACGAAAGATATTGCTTGGTTATTAGAACAGAATATCTCAGTCGTTGGCTGTGAACTCAATGAGGAGGCCGTGAAGCAGCTCTTCAGTGAAATGGCAGTAATTCCACAGGTAAACCAGGTTGGTAATCTAAAGTGCTACTCTGGTGCCAACATCGATATTTTTGTTGGCAATATATTCGATTTGGGTAGAGAGGAGTTGGGGCCGGTTGTAGCGATTTATGATCGGGCTGCACTGGTAGCCCTCCCCACAGATATTCGTGAGCAATATGTCAGACACTTAATGGCTATTACCCAAGCCGCACCTCAACTTCTCGTATCCTTCGAGTATGAACAAACTCAGATGCCTGGCCCACCTTTTTCTGTTGGAAGCCGTTTGATTTATGAATATTACGATGCCGATTATAGCCTACAAGTATTAGCGACAAGAGACGTTGTTGGTGGGCTTAAAGGCAAGGTTCCCGCAAGAGAAGAGGCATGGTTGTTAACACCAAAGTGATAATGGCTTTCTCAACAAGTTAAATTTCTGGCAGGGAATGAGAGCCAAGTATTAGTTTTTCCTTTTTTGATTTTGGCCACTTCTTAATGGCTATTTCCATTTTCAAGGCGGTTGATTTATCGGGTAGCCCCACAGAGAACACGAGCGTAAGGGGCCCCTTACCTCGTAGTGCTTTTGCCGCCTTTGGGCCATCACTACAGTGCTCAGCAAAACGCCTCTCCAAATCATTGGTTATACCGGTATAGAGTGTTCCTCTGGCCGTTCGAACAAGATAGAGAAACCAATTCACGCCCAGCTCTTCCTTCTTTTTTATATGGCCCATAGATTCAAGAAAATAAATCCTGCTGCTCATTAGTGCGAGGCGGCGGCTTGAACTGGGAGCAATCCAAGGTAAGGCGCCGATGATCCAAGCCCAGCTTTTTTATTGCCACTTGAAAGCGTCTTTGGAGTAGTTGAGCAAATATGCCTGTGCCAGTTCGCCTTTGGGAAAATTCACTTTGATAGTCCTTACCTGCACGGCTTTGCTGCACCAGGCTCATGACATGCTTTGCTCTTTCTGGGTAGTGTACCTCTAACCATTCCCGAAATAGAGGGGCAACTTCATAGGGGAGGCGCAATAGGATATATGCGGCTCTTACAGCCCCTGATTCCCGTGCAGCCGAAAGAATCGATTCCAGTTCACAGTCATTGAGAGCGGGGATCATAGGCGCGGCGAGTACTGCGGTAGGAATACCCGCTGTACTAAGCTGTTCAATTGTTCGCAGACGAGCAGCAGGGCCAGCAGTCCTTGGCTCAAGCTTGCGCTTAAGGGCATTATCTAGTGTGGTCACACTAATGGCGACTTGGGCCAAGTTATCTTGTGCCATTTCTGCTAGCAGTGGGAGGTCTCGCAAGATTAGCTGGCTTTTGGTGACAATGGTTACCGGCTGGCGAAACTCCTGCATAAGCTCCAACAAACTACGGGTTATCTCTTTCTCTCGTTCCAGAGGTTGATAGGGATCGGTATTGGCTCCCAGAGCGATGGGACTGCACTGGTAGCTCTTCTTTCGTAGCGCTTTCTCTAAAAGCTCAGCAGCATTTGGCTTGTAGAAAATCTTGGTCTCGAAATCGAGCCCTGGTGATAAATCCATATAGGCATGGGCTGGGCGGGCATAACAATAGATGCAACCATGCTCACACCCCCTGTAGGGGTTTATCGATTGGGAGAAAGGAATATCTGGTGATTGATTGGTTGAGATAATAGTTTTCGCCTTTTCCTCAATCGATGAGGTTATTAGTCTCACCGGCTGATCAGGCTCCATTTGCCAGCCATCAGTTTCACGGGAGCTGGATAGTTCAGCAAAGCGCCCAGGGAGGTTAGAGGCGGTTCCTCGGCCCTTGCATGGGGATGGCGCTTTAGTGGAAGGATGATCTGACATTTTTTTAGCGGAAACTGTATTAATGTACAGTTTACGCTTTAATTTTGAAGAATTGCAAGCCTTTGCGGATTCACTTGGAGAGGATAATAAGACTGGATTTGGTTTCCCTAAGAGGCAATGCCTCTTAGGGTCTAATTGTGCTCGTAAATACTGCTTAGGCAGTGACTGCGGGGTTATATTTCGATTCCATTGTCAGTCCGGATCTTTCGTCATCCCAAATCATATGCACTACCTTCCAGGATTCGCCATCGTTCAAAAGTTGGATACTATTTATCCCTCTTTTTAGGAATTGGGTTTTCTCCTTATCGCTCCAGGCTTCATAAACACTGAAGACGTGAGCAATATTTCCAAATTGCTCGATAATGTTGTGTATTTCAGCTTCATAGAAAGGGCGATCTGCAATTAGATTTTCAAAATTTTCTGGATATTCTTGGACGCTGAGGATCGTAGACTGGGGCTTGCCATTGCTATCCACAAATGTGCGTATCATTTTTGCATCAGGGGAAAATAATGATGCCTGTCTTTCCCAGTCGCGTTGAAAACCTGAAGGGCCAGAGATTCCACTATATAATTCATCGATAACTTGTTGTATTTCCATATTATTTGTCATATTTCTATCCTTGTCTAATTTCAATTGAGAGCTTTGATTATCTAGCTGGCGACTCTGAGTTAATATTTAATTATATTTTGTATATTGAAAATACCAATGGCGACTTGTTTGAATACTTAGCGCTGTCATTAGTGAGTAGATTCAAAGCTGTCATTATGATATCAACTGAAAGTAAGCTTATCTACAAAGCCGCTAGGTGTGCATAGCTACGAGATCGTGTGTCACTTCACTTTTTATGTCGTAATTGTTTGATTTATATGTAGTTTTATTATTTTCTATAATTGGTATGAATGCCTATTAGGTACGGTAGTTTCAACCATGAAATCGGAGATGCCCTCTCGGGAGATGGGACGCCAAGAAGCTCTTTTTGTAGAGCTGTCTAGGCAGTCAAAAGGGGGCTTGCAACTTATTTCTTTTATTCGAGTTTGTGAGCCTCTAGCAATTGATACGCTACGTTCTGGCCTTAAAATACTACACCAGTATCATCCCCTCTTGCGAGCCCGCGTCGAGAAAGATAATAAATATCGGTGGGTTTGTGATGTGGATTTTTCCGAAATCCCTATAGATGTGTACCGGCTAGATGAGGAGATGGATTTTGAGAGAGAATACTCAAACCAAGCCAAAAAATATATAGATAGTGATAGATATGCATATTGTCTAAGTATATTTTGCAATCATGAAGGTTTAGTGCAGTGGGTTATTGTCAATAATATTCATGCGATTATGGATGGTCGTTCTATTATGACTCTGTTTTTGCAGTTGGATCAGTTAGTACAAAAAAATAAACTCTTTAGAGACAATGAAACGCTACCTCTTGGGGAAAGCATCGCTAAAAATTTAGAAGTCGCTGGATATGTAGGTGAAAAGCATATATTTCATGATGCGGATGATCAAAAATTAAACTGGCCTGTTGAGAAGGTTGCACCGGCAAGTAAACGGCAGGCTGGTGCAATAGCGAGACTATTGTGTCCTGAAGATCTCCATCAGCTAGCAAAAATAGGCAAAGACCGAGGAGTAAAGTTAACTGCAATTCTTTGTGCAATTGCTTCAATTGCTTCAGTGGTCCTACCAACCTATAAAAAGGGAGAGGAGATTATTTTAGCTTTAGATGGAAGAGGCTTATGTACTCCCCCGATCCCATTAGAGCATATTGGTTCGTTTTCGCAAACTACTCAGTTGTCTATTCCTGAAGATCCTACATCGGTTGATATCATAGATTTTGCTGAAAATTTACAGTCCCAAATATATACGGTACTAACTAAGCAACGTCCGATGGCAAAAAAAATAGTGTCTGAATACACTATTACTGAAGTGGAGAATATGGCGAGAGAGACAATCTTAGGCTCTGAATCCTTCTTTGCTGGTGTTTGCGTATCTAATGTAGGAAGTTTAAGTAAACTAGGTGGAAGGATGAAATTTTTTGATATTGAAAAAGGAATGGTGACCCAAACTAATGGGCTAAACCCATTGACGGTCATTTCGTATACAACCAATAAGAATTCGGTTTTTGTGTTTGGTTACTGCGAACCACTTATGAGTCGAAACAGTGTTCTTCTGTATATAAAGCAGTATATGGATATTATTGGTGGTCTAATTCATTAATTTTTATACAGAGTTTCTAGAATGCTTTCTTATTTTTATGTGAGGGTTTCAAAAGAAGATTGAATTATTCTTGTGTTGTTTAAGCTATCAATTTAAATACATAGATTGCTAGTCGCATTTGCTATTCCTTACCCGGTTGCGGTGAGTTTCTCCATAGTGGTGATGACGGTTTGGTGTAAAGGAATTCTTGTAGAGGTTATTTAAAATTGCTTTTCATACGAAGGTTAGTTGAATTCTATTTAAGTGAGGGATAATAAGATATCTATCCATTAGCAATGTATTTTTAATCTTTTATCTGTATAGACGAAGGAATCAATCGATTGTTAACTACATTGTGATTGTGCTGGCTGTCTTAGTGATACGCTCTCTGTATCAATAGCCAATATCAACAAACAGTTTTTAACTATTTTCCTATACTGAGGAGAGTGCTTCTTGTATCACAGGTGATCTACCCATTAGCAAATGTGAGGCCTGCATGGAAAATGAGCCACTCTCACGTGAGTTGGGGCCCCAAGAAGCTCTATTTATTGAATTGACTAATAAGTCTCGCGGTAGAACTCAGCTAATATCGTTTGTTCGTCTCCGCGATTCTGTTACTTTCGAGCAATTTTGCAGAGGTTTTACCTTTATCCATAGAAGACACCCAATGCTTCGGGCGAGGGCCAAGAAGGGCACCAAGCCTTCTTGCATTTGTGATGTTGAATTTGAAAAAGCACCTCTAATCAAAAAGCATTTAAATAAACCATTAGAATATGAGATTGAATACCTTTGGCAGCAAAATCGATTTGTTGACAAAGAAAATTGCGCCTATGAGATTACCTTGCATGTTAACGTGAATGATGAAGTTGAGTGGGTCATCATTGTTAGTAATCATGCTGTATTGAATGGCCAGTCAAAATTGGTACTTTTTTTCGATTTAGACAGGTTCCAGGAGAGGGAGGGGGGCTATATTGGCCAAGAACCTAAACTACTAAGAAAAAGTACGGGTGAGTATTTTCATTTGTCTGGATTCAAGGATGTCGATTTACTTAATGTGCGGAAATCCAATAGCTGTAGTAAATGGAAAGTAGAGCAAGCGGTACCCATTATAGGAAGAAAAGGATACTCAACACTTAAATTGATTTCCCCTGAAGCTGTTGCCGTTTTTGCTGCGCAATGTATACCTACATTCCCTGAAATCACTGTATTTCCTGTTGGTATTTGTGTTTCTAATACCTGTAATATGCAGCGGCTAGCCGGAGAGTTTCGATACTTCGAAATTGAATCAGGCATTGTCGTACAAGTCCACGTTGCCCACCCGCTGATAGTTATTACGTATACCACCTGCAGAAATACGATTTTTGTATTTGGATTCTGTGAGCCCCTAACTAGCCATGAGAGTGCACATTTGTATGTGGAGTCATACTTAAAACTTGTAAAGTCTTTACTTGTAGATGAGCGTGTTCAGTGAGAGTGTGTCTGTATTTGAAGTGCGAATGCACTGGCAATGGGAGTGGATAGGTGAATGATATAGTCACTGTTGTAGGGCAGGGGTTATATCTCGCTGCCGCTGCAGTTATTGGACTGGGCATTGCAAGGATCTTACGTATAGATAATACACTTGGCTGCCTTGTCGCAGGAGTGCTGGCGGCTTTGTTACTTCCCATAATTGACTATGATACAGGTTTGCGTGCAACCAGTATCAGAGAGCTGGTATTCTTTGTTATTTTACCGGTATTAATTTTTGAGTCCGCCTGGCAGTTGGAGCCCAAAGTCTTAAAGCGCTGGATTGGCCCCGTATTGTTATTCTCTACACTCGGTTTGGTTATTTGTGCAGTTCTTATTGCAGCAATTACTTATTACGGCATTGGTCATCCGGAGGGTTTTCCTTGGGTGGCGGCCATGTTGACCGGGGCTATTTTAGCGGCTACAGACCCGGTTTCTGTAGTTAATAAGTTGCGTCAGGAAAAAACAGGAGAAGATCTCTTAACCTTGGTGGATGGAGAGAGCCTCTTCAATGATGCTGCAGCTGTAGTGCTCTATTCGTTAGTATTAGGGCTAGCTACCTATGGTATTGTGGAAAGCTCGTCGATGGGGGTTGCAGCCCCTTCGTTGGACGCCACTTCAGTGACACTATATTTTTGCATGGTATTTTTTGGTGGCGTTGCAATTGGGCTTGTTTTTGGCTTGATAACCACTCTTGTCATATTGTTTTTGCGATCTCCCAGTGCGGCTTTAATGACTTTAGTGATCGCTGCATTTGGTAGTTTCTATTTGGCGGAAAGTATCTTTCATGTATCAGGTATCATTTCGGTAATGATATGTGCAATTGTTGCTCGAGCGTGCTTAAGCAAGCAAAATAACACCTATTTGATTAATGCGGGTCCAACCTGGGAGTGGATGGGGTTGTTTTTTACCGGCATTATTTTTGTGATTATGGGATTGGTGATAACTTTTGAGATGTTTACCCACCAATGGCTGGCAATGCTTATTGCTACAGCGGCTGCTTTAGGAGCTAGAGCATTATCAGTATTCTTAGTGGCACCTCTGACACGCTTTGTCGGCCCCCCTATACCGAAATCCTGGCGACTGTTAATGAGCTGGGGCGGGCTGCGAGGGGTTATTGCGGTCGCTCTCGTGCTTTCTCTTCCAGTTGAATTGCCCTATTGGTGGACAATTCAATCTATGGTATTTGGCGTGGTCCTTTTCTCCTTGTTGGTGCAGGGGACTACCAGTGGCCGCTTGATTCATAAATTAAACCTTTGAACTAAGGTTCCAAGTCATACAGCATTTAGGCTAATAGCAGTGGGGTTATCAGCAATTAACCACACAGCGACAAGAAGCAGACTGAGTGCAAAAAGCTTGTTTTGCAGATTTCTATTTTTATCGCTGATAAGTGCTTTCGATAAGGTCCGACCAAAAGCGATCCATGAGAAATGTGTCACAAAGTTGAGTATGGTGATCATAATAATCAAGGTGATAACACTGCTTTCATTGCTCTCCTCTTGCTTTGGTGCGAACACAGAGAACATAGTAATTACTATCATCCAAGCTTTAATATTCATACTTTGAAGCAGCATTCCCTGCCAAATGCTTACCGATTTGGTAGCAGTTTTTCCAGGCTCTTTATTAGGCTTTATAAAAACGTAAGCAAGGTAAATTAAGTAGATGGCACCAGTCCACTGTAAGATGGTCATTACCATAGGGTAGTGAATTAGCCAGCTCATAAATCCGAAGCCAACTAATAAAGCCTTCATTAGAAATACAATGTCTATGCCCGCCAGTAAAGGTAAGGAACGACGAATACCCAAGCTGGCTCCGGCTGCAGCAAAGGTGATATTGGCAGGTCCTGGGCTATAAATTAGTGGGAACATTACTGCCAACCAGGCTAATAGAAACTCTAAGCTCATATATATTACTCATGTCATAGAAGAGATATCGCTATGAGAAGTAGTTCACACTGTTTAACGGTACGCTTTGTTTTCCCAGAGATAGGTGAGCTTAAAGGGAGTAGAAGGAAGGTTCTTGTACGAAATTGCGCTGTGCAGACTTTAAGTAGCGAGCAGGTGTGATACCGAAAGCACGCTTGAAGTTTCGACTCAAATGGCTCTGATCAAAAAAACCGCAGTCGATAGCCACCTCAGCCACCTGGGCTCCGGTACGAAATAATGCTCGGGCCCTTTGGGTTTTTAGGAGGATTAGGAATTGATGTGGAGGAACGCCAAACTGCGCATTAAAACTACGAATTAGCTGATATCGACTCATGCCAGTTAATTGGCACAATTCATCCAGTGTCACATTTCTTTGCCAGTTTTCCTGTAAATAAGCACGGGCCTTCAAGACTCCCTGTTTGTTAGATGATGACTTCGGGTAGATCTTTTGGTCGCCGTGACGGGCAAAGAGCTGGCTAATTGCCAGGGTGAGTAGAGAGTCCGTTGAAAGGGATAAAGCGTTCATTTCAAGACTGCTATGTAGCTTGTAGAGAAGCTGAAAAAGCTCTGGATCATCCAATAGTGGTCCCTTCAAAAATGGCACGGGTGTTTGATTCAGCAGAGTGTGTTCCCTGAGGGTTTCCTCAATGAGCGCCGTGTCAAAGTAAAACATACGATAGTACCAACCGGAGTCACTCCCGGAAAAACCGGTATGAATCTCCCCTGGATTAAGCGCAGCAAGGGTTCCCTGAGGAATAGTTACTGTTTCACCGCGATAATCGAGCTTTTCTACGCCAGAAAGGAAGATTCCAATAGCGAGTTCATCATGCCAATGCTTGGCAAAGGAAAACTTATGGAAGTAGGCGTGAAAAAGCTCTATGCCGCAATGACTCGGACTTCGCCAAGCCTTAGAAAATTCGTTTCGCACTGATAACCCTCGTATGATAAATAACCATTACTTTACAGAAAGAAAGGGTGGTAAGGCAAAGTTACAGGTGGGTGTTTAACAATTGAATAGTGGAGAGGTTTGAAGTGGTACTTTTGATATCGAGTGCCTTTGATTGGTAAGCATCTACCTTACGAAATATAAATTGCCCATTCTTATTTCATAGCTCACTGGTTTTATCCTACCCGTGTACCAACCAGGATTTGAAACCATTGTTCCGTCCAAAGAAAACCAACCACCTTTACCCTCCTCAACGAAGGCATATTTCTTCCCATTTGAATAAACTCCTGATCTATATCTGATCAATCTATAGTACTCGGAGTCATCATATTTAACAGAAGCTGTTGTGGTCAACTCCAGCCGGACACTTCTTTAAGCACATTCCTCAAATTCGATAGGGGCTAGATCTCCCAGTGTTGTATGTATTCTGCGTGAGTTGTAATAAGCAATATAGGCTCTTACATCTGCTACCGCATCCTCCCTTGTCGGATAAAGGTTTCCCGTTACCCACTCCCGCTTCAGGCTGCTGAAGAAACGTTCAGTCGGTGCGTTGTCCCAACAATTTCCCTTACGGCTCATTGAACACACCATCCCATGCTGACTCAATAACGTTTGGTAGGTATGGCTGGCATACTGACTGCCACGATCAGAGTGATGCAGGAGACCTTTTGGGGGCGAACGCAAATTGACAGCCATTATCAACGCACGAGTTACCAGGGCCGTTTCCATCTTCCGATCTAGATGCCAACCAATAATCCGGCGCGAATAGAGATCAATCACTACCGCCAAGTACAACCAGCCCTGCGAAGTCCAAATATATGTAATATCAGTCGTCCAAACTTGATTTTTAGCACTCGGTGAGAACTCCCTATTCAGAAGGTTCTCTGCGACCGGCAGGTGATGTTTACTGTCTGTCGTCAGTGTAAATCGCTTCTTGCGCTTTACTGCCAAGCCTAGCTTTTTCATGAGCTTGCGGACTCGATAGCGCCCAACTTCAAAGCCTTCTTTACGTAACAGCTTCATTAACCGACGACTTCCCAGGCTCTGTCTAGATTCTGCAAATAGGGCCTTCAAACGATGGCATAGTTGCCATGTTTGAGCATCTATTGAGCTATTACCACGGCAACACCAATCGTAATAACCAGACTTACTTACCTGCATTACCCGGCAGAGCACCCTAACAGGAAAGCTGCCTTGCTGTTTTTCAATAAAGCTGTACTTTATTTCATTTCTTTCGCAAAGAAGGCGCTGGCCTTTATTAGGATTTCTTTCTCCATCCGCAACTGCTTATTTTCACGTCGTAATCGCTCTAATTCTGCGCGCTCGCCTACATCCAACCTCACACCGTCTTCTTCCTGCTTCAGTTCCTTTATCCAGCGTCGCAGGTTATTGGCTGTTGTTCCTACAGCCTCTGCTGCTTTAGAAATTGAATACCCTTGCTCAGAGACTAGCGCTACGGCGTCTTTCTTAAATTCCGGCTTGAAATGCCGACGTGTACCTTTTGTTGTCATACTTCACCTCGCTTGGTAGTTTTACCATCTTAGCGAAGTGTCCGGAAGGATTAGACCACTACAAGCTTCCAATACCACAGGATCACCAGTAGCAGAGGAAATATAAATAAAGACTGGCAATTCATCTCGCCCAAATAACTTTGGCTTATCTACCAATAAGTTATCTATTGGCACAACTCTAAATTGATTTTTCCTTGCGTAATCTATAGGTTTATTTGACCTGAATACAATTGACATATAGAAAACTATACCTGTTAGGAAAATAATTAAAGTGATTTTGGTTAGGATTTTTCTTCGAATTATATTCATATTGCTTAACGCCATGACTTTGGGTCCCGTGAAGAGGCAAGTTTTTAATTTAAGCCTTCGAAGCCCAAGAATGGAGATCCAACCCTCACAGTAGGTGGCGTTGACTAGTCTTGTAAAGTGCAACGATACTACTTAAGAATTTTCATTAGTAGCATGTCCCTCTTTTTTGTAGATGGGTCCTTAAGAAAACCTATGATGGGCTGGGAACGACTTTCTTATTTATTAACAACCGATCACTTTACCGAAATTTAACACTTTCGATAAGCGGTTTCTGGAAAGTAGGGTGAGTTGTTCTTTACCGGGGGAGCGTAGTCGAATGTATTGCTAAACGCCCTACGCTACCCCTTGCCATTTTTCTTTGCTAGGTACTCCTTAAAAGTCCAATACTGTACCCCCTGCATTTCTCTCTCCAGATCATCCATGTCATCGGGTCCAATCTCACTCGGAAATGGTTTTGAAAGCATCGAGCGTACTTGCGCTAGCCTATCACTTACCCTTGCACTCTGAAAATAATCAATAATTTCATCCTTCCACGCCTCTTCACCAAACTCGTGGTGTACTTTATTCATTTGATCCAGTGAGACCACGAATTCATTGATATCTCTAAGAACCGACAGGATCTCTTCTTTACTATATATTAGTTCATCCACTATGAAGGTCTCTTTCTATAACGTCTTAAATGGGCGGCCGAGTAATCTGTTGTGAAGTCAGGCCTGACTTAATTGTTAGATTGAATTTCGCATATTAGTCCTCTCGGGCAATAGTCAAAAGACAAATCGCCAAGAGTAAGGTTGCAAGAACACCCGATGCTCCAGCAACGGATGAGGGTAAATACGAATCACGTCCAAACGTAATCGAAATAGCATTAGCAAACATTGCAATAACGCCAACTGAGGCAGTCAAACCTCCCAGCACTTTGGAGCTCCCATTCATTTTGGTAACTCCAAAAATAAGAGCAGCAAAGCCCAGCAAAAATTTCGCCGCGTAATAGATCATAAATGAAAAAGCCACAACGGCCCCCGCTGCAGCTCCAAGCGCCTCTAATTGGCTAGCGACCTCCCGAAATGGCATAAACATAGTGGCGCCAATGCTAACTTGCACCACATTGAATACAGAGCTGAATGCAATAGCGGACCACCCTATATGGTGGTTTTTAGTCTGCACCATGGCCGCTCCAGCAAAAGCTGAAAGAATGGTAAATAGCAAGCCCTCCAACCCCCAGAAAAGTTGCCGTGAGGGGTTAATCTCTGCAACATACAGTATGGTAAAGAGTGCCTGTGTAAATACTAGCGCCAACAGCAGAAAAGCTATGATTTGGATATTTCGCGCACTGGTGAACTTCATAGTTAGATGCCTCGTATTTTCTATATATGGATCTTGCTTCTAAAGATAGGGGTTGGCCTTATTTATTTTATATCGAAATATTGGGATATGCGGATTGCTCGAACCTAACTATATATTATATCGGGTTATAGGAAAGCAAGCGTCCCCAACGAAAATTTTTAGATTATATGTGTCAAAGTCTACTTTTTAGGATCGGACCTCGCGATTGAGGTCGCATCATAGCTTAGCAAAATAGTTGTGAAAAAGAAGCGATTGTAAAAAAGAGCAATTTCTTCATTTTATTATCATATTGTTAAATGGGTATGTGAATGGTGTTAGCGTAACCATCTACGCCTAAAGATCTGCAAAAGAGAGCTCGAAGTGAAGCATGGCTCGTCGAGCCCGTATGTTTTTTGAGCGGTTATTCTGTTCCGGTTGCTGCCTGTTATATGTTTAGCCTTTCTGTCAGACTTTGATAATTGAAGCAACTAAAGCTATGAAAATAACAAGTAAGAAATAGGTGGTTGCACTCGCCTCATAAATTAATGTTTAATCTGGTATGGTTGGCTCATCATCCCAAGCAGCTGGGCCATCACGATTTACTGATACGAAAGGGCTGTATATAGATGCACTATGAGTCGGACGAAAAATGAGAAGGTCATTTACAATAGTTTCGACATAACGTCCATCAGGGGCAAACACCTTTTCCCCTTTAATTCTTTCGACAGCAGTACCTGATCGACCATAAATTTTGTCGCCGTATACTTGAAGCGGTTTTCCATTTCTGGGTATAGCTTCATTCTTCCCTCGTGTATTCACCCAACGAGGCTGTAGAAAAACAGTTTTAGAAAAAGCTGTCACTCCTCAGGCTCCTCTAATTAAAATTTCGGCCTAAATTTAGCTATACCGCCAAATTTCTTTCATTGTATTAAATTTAGGCGTCTTGACGCCCTTAATTCAGCCTCAATTAGTGAATACTGCCATATCTCATCAACTTTTCAATGTTATGTACCAAGCAAAACATCTGCCATTGTCCCTGAACCTTACTTTTTCCTCGTAGCGAGAAGCGATTTAATCGCTTGTTGGTACCAATGTTTCCAAACACAGGCTCGACAACAGACATTCGATGCCCATAAATGGTCTTGCCTTCGATACTATCAACCCGCTTTTTCATCCAGTCAGTGGCTGTTCGTCCGTTTGTCCAAGTTAGGGATACTTGCCTTCCATGTCCTTTTCGAGAGTCGGCAGAATCTGGGTTTCGCATGCACTGATTTTTAAGGCTGCATTTCCTGCAGTCAGTGAGGCGCCCTTCGAACAATAGTTTTTTCTTACCTTCACTGACATGCTCTTCTTTTAACAAGAGCATGAATTTTCCTGCTGGACAGATGCAGGTTTTCTTTTTCTTATTGAATGTAAATTCACTAGCAGGGATAGTCTGCTGGACATTAGCCCCACCTTTTTGTTTGCGCTTGCCATACTTGGCTTTTTGCTTAGCAAAGCTTTATCACGCGAACGGAATTTATTGTCAGGTATATAGGCATTGATGCCGTTCTCTCGCAGGTATCCGTAGTTAGCATCGTTGGAGAACCCAGTATCAGCAGTAATGATGACCTGTTTGGCCAAGATGTCTTCATCTATTCCTATATGCTGATAATGGCAACTAATGCCATCGAGAATAGGTTTAGTGTATGATGTTCCTGGCCCTCAACAACTATCTGATGCTTCCTATCAACTGCGGCAACACCGTTATAGCCCTGGATGGTTCCCTTGCTGGTAGTCATCTTAGCTGATTCATTGTCCGTGATATTACTTTTTACTTCTTTAGGATTTTTACCTTGCCCCATCCTGGGGGAGTGATTTTTTAAGAACTGATCAATTTTATCAAAGTGTTTCTGCAGCGTATTCGCCGCTTTAGCTACCGCTTGCTTTCGCTCTTTTTCTTTAGGTTTCCTGCCATCCAGCCTCTTGTGCTCTTTGAGACAATGTTTAATCTTCTTGCGGATTTTTTCCAGCTTCTGTTCTAGCTCTTTAAAAGTCCCCGAATGTTCTTTGCTGGCATTGGATGGCATCTTGCATCCATCTATTGCGAAAAGTTCGTTACCAAGCAGCCCCTGCTGATCGCAGACCAGTAACACCTGCTCAAACACCGACTCAATCGCATCAGGATAACTGCTTACGAAACTTGCAATACTAGTAAAATGCGGAACGGTATCGCATGACAGTGCTTTGAAGAGGATATTGTTCTCACATTGCCATTGAATTTCACGGCTTGAGGTAATGCCTTTTGAGTAAGCAAACAATATGATTTTCAGTAGGATAGCCGGATCATAAGCGGTTCGCCCGCCGCAATCATTTTGATATTTTTTATGGAAGACAGAGAGGTCGATATAGTCATCAATCAGATGATGAAGTGTAAACTCAAAGGTTTCAGGTTGTAGTTGTTCTTCAAAATTGATGACGACCATTGCATCTTGGTTGTAATCGTAACGTTTGAAGTTGGGCATATGGATAATCTCGACATCAAGACCTCCATTTTAACAAAAAAGCTACCTTTTAAGAGTTTTTCTACAGCCTGAACGCCTTGCGAAGGGGTGAGGTGCGCATCACTTTGTCCCGATTGCGTAGTTATTTAGGTTCTTACTCCGTAATTTTACTGACAAGAAAATTGGCCCGAATAGTTCTGCTTTTAGTACTGATCTCCCCTTTTCTAGAAACCCACATGTGGCCAGTAGTGGAAACCTGAGGGATCATGAATCTCTGCATGCAATCTGGCATGTATTCTCGCCAGTGGGGCATGAATTTAACACTTGTTGATCCACTAAGTGGGAACTTTTCATACCAAGGGGCGCGACAACCTTCTATAGCTTCGAACTCTCCAAATATGGCAAAGCTATGAGCCATACCGATATTGTCGCCCTGGGCTGTTTCATAAAAGTAACCTTTTACCCGGAAACTCGTCTCACCTTCAATGGGCTCACAAGAAAACATAACCTTAGTGTCTGCGATACATATTGCAGGTAAGGATAGTAACAAGATGATGAGTAGCCTCATGAGAACCTATAACCGTCGGGAACAGAGTTAGTTTAGTTCTGCTAGCGTAGCGATAAAGCACAGCTAAAGCAATGCAGTGACCGTCCTGCTCACATGCGAACGGTGGTTGATGGCTTTATTCTGAAGCTAAAACTTGGGTTTAAATTAGATACCTAAGCCGAGTGCAGCCACAGCCAAAATAATGAAAACCTGAACAAAAAGACTAAAATATAATGGGCCCATCAATAATGAGAACGAAGGCGTGATTAAATAGCCAAGATTAACTACTTTCGTTTCTTCTACAAAATTAAATGTCATCAATAATGCAGTGGCGCCTAACAAGTATCGCATTGCTGTAAAACGATTTTGCGCCCAAAGTAATGCAATACCTAGAATCGATAGGGTGATAAAGGCTATCTGTAAAAAATTAGATGCGGAGTAATTTACCATATTCAAAAATCTATAACAAAGTAATCATTATTGGCCTGCAAGTTGAGTGGGCTTATAAATTTGACATTGATATATCTAGTGATATGGATCAAGAGGAAAGTTGGCGTTAATTTCAGTGATGGTATAATAGTACCGATTATAGTGATTATAAGAGTAATTCATTTATGGTGCTCACTATATTCGTTGTCCGGTAAAGAATACGCTTTAACTAGAAACGCCGGTCGGGGTGTCTTGTTGAGTTAAATTGTTCTGGGATGGCGGTACATATTCTACAGTCAAAAGTTCCTCGATGCACTGCAACTTTGATATCTCATTTATACTTTTCTTGAGCACTTTTCGCAGGTTTGGCTTTAGGTGACTTGCCGCCTTTTCAACAGGTATCTTCTTCAACTTGAGGAAGATAGCCAAAGAATATATGTATTCTGACTCTGAAAGATAGCCGCTACGGTTATACCTCCAGCCTTGGGAATCAACGCTGGTAAATTGTTGGAAAGTGAAAGCAGCATTCGCCATAAATATACCAAATCCAAGAAATGTAGCTGCAATATCTGTAACAAACTCCCAATTGTCCCACCCTCCTGGTGGTTCTTCGGGGGAAGTAGCCGTTAAGTAATGAGCGAGTTCATGAGCAAGAGTAGCTACGAGCTGCATAGGGTTATGTGCGACGGTCGGGTTATAGGTAATTATGACTTCATCGTCCTCTTTGATCTCGAAAGTTCCTAGGGGATCTTGCGGAGTATTCTGAATGGTGAGAGTAGGGGCCACTTTTATATCGACATCTTTTTCCTGTGCCTTCAACCTACAAGGCCAGTTTTCCATGCCAGCATACTTTTTTACAGCCAAGAACGTTTCTGTAGCTGCTTGTTCTGGAGTCTCTACTTTTGACGGGAAATATTCTTTTGTGGGTAAGACAAGTGTTGCGTGTTGGTAAAAGTCATCTCCACCAAAATTTCTGAGTAACCATTTAAAAGTAGCAATCTGGAACTCTGTGTCTTGCTTGGATAGAACGGACTTACTTTTGAAAATTCCAAACATATTTAGTCCTTTTTAGGTTCGTATCAATAGCCATACAGATTATCTACGGCGTTTTAAATCCAGTTGTTAGGTTCGCTCTGGGTAAATACTTTTTAGAGTATGCATCAATTACCCTCATAATTTAAATCGAAATATTATATCCAGATGGCTGATGGTGGGCAGCGGCCCTAGCTTCCTTTTCCTGTGCAATCGTTCGAGTTGGTTAATAAATCATATTGGGTCCAGGTACGATGCAAAGAATGATATTGGCTCCGACAAGTAGAAGGTAGTTTTGAAGATCCACTTACCACTCAAAATGAAATCTAGCGATTTAATATAGTAATAGCTCTGGCAGCTATCAGCTTGCTATTTTGGAATCAAACTGGAAATAATGCAATGATCCTGTATATCTTGTGGTCAAAGACGTATGATTAAAGTGATGATTCTTATACTGCTAACAGTTAAAAAGTTCCGTTTGCTGAGTGTCTGCCTATTGTGTGCTATTTAGGCCTTTCTTACCAATCATGCCGAGCCTACTAGCTGTATAAGGTCGTGTTTGGCCGGGGTGCCTAGTGGCTCGAAGACCGTGGATATATTTTCTTCAATCATCACTTATTCTTGGTGCTGGCCTGGAAAGCAATCGACTGACTCAAGCAGCACATAAACTAGCCAACACTTATTAGTTGTGGTTAGGTAGCTGTCGTATTTTACTGCCATAATTCCATAAGATTATGACGGAATGATTTTCCAATCTTCACTGTACTATTGTTGTTTAGTTTAATACTGTTACTATTTTGTGCGGTTATCTTTTTCTTGTTGACCAAAAAGGATTTGTGAACCTGAATAAATTGGTTTTCTGGAAGGGTTTTAGAGAAATGTTTGAGAGTGGCGGCAGTAAGTAGACAGTCCTCATCCATCCAGACCTTTACATAATTACCATAGGCTTGGAAGTATTGTATATTGTCGAGTGCGATTTTTCGGTCCTCCCTATCTACTCGAATTATAATATAGTTGGGTGCTGTGGCAGTTTGTGATAGAGGGATTTCATTAATGCGACGCCGGACCTTATCCATGGCTTCGGCAAAGCGCTGGATACTGAAGGGCTTGAGAAGGTAATCGGTTACATCCAGTTCAAAGCCATTTAATGCATACTCCTGATAGGCGGTGCAGAGAACCACCTGCGGGCGGTTAGCTATCGTTTCCAGCATTTTCAAGCCTGTGAGAGCTGGCATTTGGATATCCAGAAAAATCAAATCGACCTGCTGTTCTGTTAGAAAATCGAGTGCTTCAGTAGCGCTATAACATTGCTTGACGATCTTAATATCATTATGAATATGGCTGTAATGTAGCAATATTTGATGAGCCAAGGGCTCATCATCAACAATTAAAGTTCTGATAGTCGTATCCTAAGTTTTGCATGCCAGTGCTGCTCTTGAGCTTCAGTAAGTAAAGAAAAACGCTGGGGATAAGTTAATTGTAAACGGCGCTTGAGGTTTTCCAAGCCAATACCGCTTGATGTTTCTGTGACTATTTTTTCGGGAAAGCTATTAACACAATAAAGTTGTAACTCGGAATCATTGATTGTTAAGGAAATTTTGATGATGGATTTGGTTTGGCTGGATTCAACACCATGTTTGAAAGAATTTTCAATCAGCATAATTAATAATAGAGGAGCAATTTTCCACTTTCCCCTTGCCACTTGAAAGTCTGTTTCTATCTGACATCGATGCCCGACTCTCATCTTCTGTAAATCCAGATAGTTTTTCAGGTAAGCCAGATCTTCTATTAGTGGTACTGTGGATCTTTGTCCCTGATAAACCACATAGCGCAGTAACTCAGATAGTTTTAGTACCATGGGTGCAGCTTGCTCTGGTTGTGTTAAGCATAGAGCATAGAGATTGTTAAGTGTATTGAATAAAAAGTGCGGGTTAACCTGCTGCTGTAGCATTTTAAGTTCTGCCTGGGCCTGCTCATTCATTAACTCCGAGATTTTACGATCACTTTGAAGGCGCTCGAAAGCTAGAATAATTGGAGTGCTGACACCCCAGAAAATAGTTGCAATAAATAAGTTCAGTATATCGAAGGGGTTGTGGTTTTCTGAAGGTAGTAGGGTTAGTTCTGTGATATTTAATGGGAGCTGTAAGACTAGGGTGCCAAATATGGGATATGATAGTAGAAGCCAAACTGTACTATATAGAAGAAATGGATATACCCCCTTCGTTGTTAACACTCTTCGTATCAATAAATAACGATTAACCCAATAGGAAGAAAATAATATCAGTGCGAGTAGAGAAAACTGCCAAATGTAATACAGACTCTGCGGCCAATGCTTAAGCATTAGGCCAAAATCAAATTTAACTTCTAGTGGTTGGTTGTGCATAGGGTCGGGGTTATATACAAAAATACAGCTTATTAAAATAACCCAAGATCCTAGGCTGACAATCAGAGCGCCATCCAGTGATAGCAAATAGCGCCACCAGAATGGTCGCTCTCGTGGATTTAGTGCTCGATAATAGTTTAGATGTAACCAGTAAAGAAGAGATAAACCAGTTGCCATTAGCCAAAGGTGTAAACTAAATACTAAATTGATATTTTCTGGCAGGAAATTCTGTATCGTGATATTAAAAACGGGATAGGCAATAAACCCAAAAGACCAGGTTAAATAGCGTCGCCAGCTAATAAATGACGGTAGGATAAACTGAGCCACAATCAGCGGTAGACACTCTAGAAATAAGCAAAGCACCGTAGACCAATGTTCTTCCCAACGATTCTGAATAGCTGTGTAATGGCTGATATTTTGTGTTGTTTCACCCTGTAATGAAATTAAGGCTTCCGCGAATATCGCCACCAAAATCGGTAATAACGCCGAGAAATTCCCCCGATGGAGTGAGGGGTTTATAGGTCTCACTATACTTATAAAGCCTGTTGACAAAAGATAAACACTAATACTGGGCCATCTGCCAAGGTCTGTCAGCTAAAATATGATAAACCTTACAGTTTTACTGATAAACAGACATTTACCTTGTTCGGATGAGAATATCATAAAAAATGTAGTTTTCATCATAAAATTCTTTGTGTTGTGTACAGTTTTATTTAACTTTACGGGAAAGTTTTGGAGTAAGTGTATGCTGCAACTTATTAATATTAATAAAACCTTTCCGGATGGTACACAGGCACTAAGGGATATTTCGCTCCGACTAGACACTGGTATGTTAGGGCTTCTCGGACCTAATGGTGCAGGTAAGTCCACCTTGATGCGTACTATTGCTACCTTGCAAGCGCCGGATAGTGGTGAGATTTTGTTTGATGGGAGGAGTGCCGTTCGTGATCCACGAGTGTTGCGCAGTAGATTGGGTTACTTGCCTCAAAGTTTTGGTGTTTACCCATATATTTCCTGTTATGCGCTGCTTGAGCATTTGGCTATTTTGAAAGGCTTGAATGATAAGTCAAATCGCCGACGGCAGATAGAAAAGGTGTTAAGCCTAACTGGTCTAGGGGATCATGCTGCCCGCCATCCCTCGAATTTCTCCGGGGGTATGTTACAGCGTTTCGGAATCGCTCAGGCTCTATTGGGGAACCCGCAAGTTTTGATTTTTGATGAGCCTACTTCAGGTTTAGATCCGGCTGAACGACTGCGCCTACACCAGCTGTTATATGAGATTGCAAAAACCTGCCTTGTGTTACTCTCTACCCATATAGTTGATGATATTGAACACCTGAGTAGGCATACCGCCATAATGCTGGGGGGGCAGATTATCGTCAGTGGTACTACCCGTAGCTTATTCAGTGATTTAAAGGGCGGGGTGTGGCAGGGCTCTTTTGAGGGATCACTGCCATATGGTGCAATACTACTTGGCCAGTGTTTGCAATATGGGAAGCCGGTAGTGCGCGTTTTTAGTGAGTTCCGTCCGGGAGCTAATTTTGAGTCCGTTTCTCCGAGTCTGCAGGATCGTTACTTTTTGTGCCTACGGAAGTACACTGAGGAAGTTGTTTGATGCTTACTTCACGAATAAGTAATGAGGTGGAACTTTGTCTTCGCCAACCACTATGCTGGATATTAATATCTTTGTCCGCGCTATATGGTTTTTTTGTTGGGAAAGGTATTCACGTCGACAAGGCGCAGCTGCTCAGTGATCCGCATTTAGTGCATTTAGTTGGTACCCTGTGCATGATGGCGCAGCCTTGGGCTGCTTGTCTGTTGTCTGGATATATTCTGTATCGTTCCGATAGCTATAACATGTATGAGCTAACTGCCGCCGTTGAAGTTTCGCAGGCTAGGCAGCAGGTTGTTAAACTCGCTGCTCTTTGTCTAATACTCGTCTTGCTTGGAATGGTTGGAGCGTTTGGTTTGCTAGCCGGCCTGGCTAGTCGCTTGAGTAGCTTACCAGATACATTTGACCTACTGTCTGCAGCTTTGAAATTACAGGGATTACAGTTGCTGGTAGGTCTGCCGGCTGCTCTATTGTTTGTGTCAGTTTTTTGGTTGCAGCGAAATTTAAGTCGGTCGCCAATACTAATTTATCTAGGTGGTTTTTTGTGGTTTATCGGCTATATTTTTCTGGCTAGTGCCAGTGGGTCTCCACTCATGACTGGATCAATGGTACCTGCTTCTTGGTTTATAAAAGTTATGGAGTATCTGGATTGGTTTGGTCTTACAGTGTTAATGGGAAGCAAACCCAGCTTTATTTTGCTTGGTGTAAATAGAATACTGGTGATAGTTGTTGCTATTGCGGTAGCTTTGATCGCTTTTCGTTTAGAGGGGATTGGTTACCCCCACTATACAAGATCAATATTAAAGTTTCCGAAACAAAATAATGAGGTCGGATTAGGTTTTATTTTCACTGAAGCTCGACCGCAGGCGCTTTTCCAGTTTTTCACCTTGGTGCGATTACAGTGCATTCAGATTTTTATGCATCCGGTGATGTGGTTGGTCGGAATTATTTGGTGCTTTGTGATTATTGGTGAAACTTATCCATCTCTTCATTACGTTGAGCCGGGGGCTGAACTCCTTGGGCTTAGTCCAGACGCAATAAATCGTTTCATGTGGAGCTTAATACCACTATTTGGATCAATAATGTTACTGTATATGAGTGATTCACTCGTTAGGCAGGATCAAAGACAAGGTATTGAGGTAATTACAAATACTTTGCCCGTCTTTCCATCAGCCGTGATGTTGGCATGGGTAGTCAGCTTGCTAGTTGTACTGATAATGTTTTTATTGTTGTCTGCTTTTGCATCGGTACTCAGCCAATGGTTAAAGGTGAGCCCAATAGATTTTATTGAATATGGGCGTTTTATATTTTATTCATTCATGCCACTGGCGGCTTTAGGGTGCGTCTTTTTGGCTATTCAGTTCAGTGTCAATAGCCGGCCTTTGGCATTACTACTTTGTTCGTTGCTGTTGATCCTACGTTTTTCTCCTCTAGCGGAATTACTGGGATTACACCATCCTTTATTTCTTCCATTTAACACACCACTGACACCGACAAATGAATATTGGGGATACCAAACTAGCCTGGATGGTTTTTGGGCATTTATGACATTTTGGTGCCTGCTAACAATATCTTTATTGCTCGGCGCCATTTTTCTAGCTAAGTATCGGTGTATACCTTTTCTGACATTAAGCAGTGCGTTGATTTTAGTCGGTTTTACAATATCGACATTTTTGTTGGTATATCAGGGGGTGAGAATTCAGACGGGGATCGATGTTAATGGCCGTTTACTTGACCCGGACACACAAGTGGCTTTGTTAGCTGAGTATGAACGAGGGTATAGTTTCTTTGCTGAACTACCCATGCCCAAGGTTACTAATGTTAATACTCAAGTGGATTTCTTTCCCAAGCAGCGTCGAATGAAGATAAGTGGCGAGTATCAGCTCGTAAATCCCCACTCTCAGCCTATCCAGACTCTACTTATTGGTGAATATTGGAATGCACCTGTGAGTTATATAGGCCTAAGTAAAAAAGCAGCGTTAGAATATAATAGACAATTAGGGCAGAGAGTTTATCTGTTGGAAACACCGTTGCTACCAGGTGGCGTTCTAACTCTGGATTTCGAATTGGAGTTGGCACAAAATGGATATACATCTTTGTCCACACATAAGATTCTGACGGAGAATTTTAGTTATCTGCGATCGGTGCCTTTCTTTCCCGTGATTGGTTACCAATCTATTCGCGAGCTTAAAAGTGAGGACTTGCGCTATAAATTTGGCCTACCTATGAAACCATCATTGTCTGTGGAGGAAGCTCTGGCAGCTAGGGATAGAAATAAGGATGGATATAGTTGGGCGCTAATGGAAACACTAATATCTACACCGCTTGGCTATCAAAGTTTTACTCAAGGCGAGTTGGTCGAACGCTGGCAGCAGGATAACCGCCACTTTCGCAGGTTTGTTACTCAACAACCGGTACGAAATCTACAGGGCTTTATTGCCGCGCCTCTGAAATTAAGCAACCGTTATGCAGGTGATGTAAAGCTACAGGTAGCCTACAGGCCCTTACACGAGGCAAATGTAGAGATGACACTGGAGGCAATGGTACAAACGGTTGATTTTCTTTCCACACATATAAGCCCCTATAACGGCCACACCTTGACCTTGGTAGAAAAGCCAAATATTGGTTCCACTGGGTATGCTCTTCCGCAGATGATGCTCATTGGTAGTCGGGTAGGTTTTCGTGCTTTACAGAATAAAAATATGCCCTTCAGTCAGGCTTTTCGACGTACAGTCCATGAAACTGCGCATCAATGGTTCGGTCATTGGCTCGGCAATGGTGTTGAGCAGGATAGTGCTTTTTTAGTGGAATCTCTGGCTAAATACGTAGAGCTACTGATTTTGGAGCGTTGTTACGGTGAGGCTGTTATGCAACGGCTTATCGATTTTGAGCGTGAGCGATATCTAGCGGTTGAAAATTATAATCACCAAGAGGTGGTCAGTTTGGTCAGTGCCCAATCTCCTCATGACCGATACTCCCGCGCTACCCTGGCTTTTGCACGATTACGCCAGGATATAGGTGATGCTCCAATTCTTGCTGCTCTTAGGGAGTTGGGCGAGATGCACGGATATCCATCTTCTCCTGCCACCTCCTTAGATTTTGTGAATGCCCTTGTACGCCAAGCCCCTACCAAGCAAGTATTGATAGAAACGTTGTTTACTCGACCTGTACCTGCTACCGAATGGTTGAATGAGTTGGCGATAGAAAAAAGTTAGAAGCGTTTAGTAAAATCAGAGACTGAGCGATGCGTGTGAATATACTTAACTCTGTAGGGTTTATTTTCCGAAGGTAGCTGTTTTGATAGAGGTTATAAGGGGCATGCAACAACCGATAGTTAACGCAAAGCCTTCGCGCATTCCCAGCTCGTTCATCACATCACTGAAGTTTTCCTTGGCAACGTTTACGGCGCGGGTAGCGCCCATCTTTCGTGAATGATTGGGTGAGTGTCAACTTTAAATTTAAGTGCTTCTACAAGAGTTGTGGATAAAGATGTAGAAGCCATTACCTTAAGGTACTTGTAATACAGGGTATCTACTAAATTTGAATTGGTTCTATGTCTAAAGCCAAAAAAATTATGGAAAAATTTCCACAATTCTAATTGCGAAAATTTTTCCATATAAAATTACGTTTTTATTTGTGGGTGCACATGAAAAGCTTTAAAAAAGCACACTATTAATAATAATTGATACGATGGCCGGATCATAAACAGTTACAGATGCTGTATCATCTGGATCTGAATATTTATTGCCGTTTGTGACGGACAAGCTTAGGCTGTAAGTTCCGATGCTAGTATAAGAATGTTGGACGCTTGCTGTGCTTGTTTGGTAACCATTAATACCATCACCGAAGTCCCATGTATATATCAGACTATTGTTGTTCGGGTCTGAGGAAGAGTATGCTGTAAATTCTGTCTCTTTATTTAAGATTACGGAATAAGAGTTCTTATCCAAGGATGCAATAGGTTTTCCTTCAAAAGACATTACAGATGTGTATAAATCCAATCTAGGAAAAGTCAAATTGTTCCTTGTATCTAATACTGGCACGCCATTAGCTTTTAGTGAAGTCTCGATATCCCCAACAGTTGCATTAGGATTTGCCGCCCTCATAACTGCGAATGCGCCAGTTACATGCGGTGCAGCCATAGAGGTTCCACTTTTAGTGTCATATCCACCGCCAACAACTGATGATGTAATCCAGCTACCCGGAGCTAAGATATCGACCAATGATGAACTATTAGAAAAAGAGCTTATATTGTCATTTGAATCAAATGTACTGCCTGTTGTGATTGCTGATGAAATACACCCAGGGGCACCGACGAAACTGGATCCAGAATTATTTCCAGAACTTATGACCGTAGCAATACCGGCACTTCTTAATTCAGTAATAACTTCAGCTCTGGAGTCATTGTCGCACGCGGAACTATAGGCTCCCCCCCCTAAGCTCATGTTAATTGCAGCAATATTGTTGGTGGTTGATTCGTTTAGTACCCATTCTAATGCCGCGAGTTGATCAGAAGTGTAAGACAATACACACCTTGCTCCATTACAGCCTGAATAGCTTGCTGGAAATTCAGAAAATACCTGTACAGCTACAATGTTAGCGCCAGGTGCGACTCCATTCATTGTTCCGTTGGTTCCCGCTGCTATACCGGCCACATGTGTACCATGATCACAGCTACTTATACCTGTGTTTGAGCAGTCACTACCAGCATTACTCCCAATTTGTACTTCTTGACCATTAGGACATAAGCTTGTTGCGTCTGAAGTGTTAGATGAAAAGCAAGCCTCTTCAACAACTCTATTGGAGTAAAAAGGATGGGAGAGATCAACACCCGTATCAAGAATTACTACAGCCTGATTGTTACCCGTAAACCCTTCATTATGTGTCAAATCAGCATCAATGTGAGCGATAGACTGCAATAGAGTTGGAGGTTCAGGGATGTCCTCTTCAATTCTTTCGAATACATCACTTTTAATAAGGTCATTAAAGTTATTGTTGTCAACTTCAAAAACCATCACTCCGAGTCGAGGAAGCTCCTTTTGCGCCTTAATACCATAACTCTCAAATTGATTTCGTGCTTGAGCGAAATCATTTAGTAAGGTATTAGAGTTAGGATTGCTTTTTTCTACATTTTTAATTTTAGCAATTACTCTGATTCTTTCCCCTCTCGTAGTCTTCGCTTTTAATGCATCATAATTCTTTACTATATTGGTTTTTAGGGCGATTTCTGAGCTTGGTTCATTCGCGATAACACCTGATGAAAACAGTAAAGAAAAAGCAACAAAATAACAAATCTTAGTGTTCATGTAGTCTCCCTTCAAATTTACTACTTATTTTATACTGCAAAATATGCACCCTAAAGATCTTCTATTGGGGTGTGCTGGTTTGTATGGTAGTTTTTTTAATGCTGATTTTTAAATTCCCTTTTAGCTATGATTAATTTAAAGTTGACTTTGGTCAGGAGCTGGAAGTCTTATTTGTCATTGTCTGTTACCTTATTAAAGGTTGTAGAAAGCAATAGTGAGGTGAGCGCTTACTGTGTGTGGCTCGAATAGTCGCGTAGATCTTAAGTGTTAAGGATAGTTTAACTTATGAGAGTTCAATAGATCAACGTTGGTATCGACATCATCAGTAAATAGCATGATGTTTCGAGGAGTCTACCAGCTTGATCTTTGGTAACATAATAATTTGTGAGGGATTGAGTATCGATTGGCTAGAAAAACTTAAACCGTAAAGTACTCTTTGTTGAAATTATAGTGGTGTTTGAGTTTTAGGTGATTCTGTAGAGTGTATTAATTGGGGTTGATATTTTCATGAGGCGATGGAGCCATTTCTAGTTTGTAGCCAGACAAGCTTCATTGGGTCCAGTTAAATGTAGATGTATCACGAATTGATTTTGAAACTTAATCAAAATTTGGAGGTAAAAATTTCATTATTTTTAGGATTGGTTGATATGACAATGGTGGGTCATAAAAGGTTGGATTCCATTTTTTGAAATGTCAAATAAGTTCCATTAACTTTTGTTTGATGGGAGGTTTCTTATATCTTTGCTCAAGAGGTGATACCAAAGGCACCTGCAGTAAATCTAAGATGAAGATTTTGCTGGAAGTGCCTTTGTTTCGCTAAAAAGATATCAAATATTTTAATCCATCATCCTGAACCTAGAAGCGTTACCAAACACATCATTGCATGAATTATCAAATGCAAATTCAACCTGCTTATTCATAGCCTTGGCAGATAGGGCCACACTGGTCATGAGACTACAGAATTCCTCACCAATATTACAGGATACAGCTTTGTACTCTGCGCATGAAGATGGTGGCGGGCTTGATAGATCTGTAGATAGCCAAATAATTGCATAATCGCTATGGATATCAATCATGGTGATTGTCTGCTCGGTATTTGGTAGTGCGGCTTGAGCTGCATTGGATGCTACTAGTGCACTAATGGCTAGAATTTTTTTGTTGAATATTTTTTTCATTGTTACTTTTATTCCCTTTGATGTTAGTTGGTGTAAGGTTGTGCTTAGAAGCTCAGCTTTAGTGGTTGGCTGTAATATTTTGTACGGTTGCTTTAGTCGTGAAACAGCTTAACAAAACCCGCTGATTGCCCCTTTGATAGGCAGTTTGATTCCCCAACATCATACTGAAATTGTACTGGTTTATTGGCGATGAATGCACTAGTAGCCAGTGTTACTACAATGTCTGTGGCATCTTCATCATCAAGGGAAAACTTGAATCTCTTTGTCTCAGAACAAACAGAACCCGGAACTTCTTGGTCAACATACACGACAAATGTATTTGAAGTATTGCTGACCCCCACATTTGTTATATTCATTTTCTCAACATATTCATATGCTTGTAGAGGCATAGAAAATACTGACAGTACTGCCGCTAAGCTTATCAGTTTAAAAGCTTCAATTCTTAACATACTTAATATTTACCTGGTTAGTATTATGGTTGCTGCCCGAAATCAACACAATTAGAAAGCTATAACATTCTAATATCTTGGAACGATTGTGCAAATATCACGGCGAGCACTGTGGCTACTATCTCATGCTTTTCAGGAGTTGGTAAATACATTTTCCGTATACTAATTTAGAGAGAATTGTTGAGGTGGGGGGGTAACGGTTGCTGTGGCTATGATTTAGCCTCAGGCTGTTCGGGGCAGTGCTTATGGTTTGGTAGAAAAGAGCTGAAATATTGAGTGGTTCGATTACCTTAAATAAGGGTAGGGATTCTTAGGGTGATTATTCCAGATGCTGATTGAATGAGATCTATATGTAAATTTTTTCTATCTTATTGGGAAGATAATATAACTTATTTTTGAAAATTTCATAATGGAAAAAATTAGCTTAAGGTGGTTTTACGAATCTCTACTTTAAATCAAAAGATATAATTTCCTGAGATAATTGCAGTTTTTGAAGTCTTTTATTACCTGCCTCGCTTGAAGTGTATGCGGATACTGGGTGCTAGAAATGGGAGGGGTACGAAGTTATTGCTGAAAAGTAGGTAGGAATGGCTGCAGGAATCCCGCAGCCATCGGGACTTATTTCCAGTTCAGGATAACCTTACCGGATTCACCAGATCCCATGGTATCGAAGCCTTGTTGGAAGTCATCGATCGAAAACTGGTGAGTAATAATTGGGGTTAAATCCAGTCCGGATTGAATCAGGCTGGCCATTTTGTACCAGGTCTCGAACATCTCACGGCCGTAAATGCCTTTGATCATCAGGCCTTTAAAAATAACCTGCCCCCAGTCGATCGCCATTTCACCTGCGGGGATACCGAGCATGGCAATTTTGCCCCCGTGATTCATCGCGGCAATCATATCGCGGAAGGCGACGGGTACGCCGGACATCTCCAGGCCAACATCAAAGCCTTCGCTCATTCCCAGCTCGTTCATCACATCGCTGAGGTTTTCCTTGGCAACGTTTACGGCACGGGTAGCGCCCATCTTGCGTGCCAGGTCCAGGCGGTATTCATTGATATCGGTGATAACTACATGGCGTGCGCCAACATGTTTGGCGACTGCTGCAGCCATAATACCGATAGGGCCGGCGCCGGTAATCAGTACATCTTCGCCTACCAGGTCGAAAGACAGGGCCGTGTGTACCGCATTACCGAGGGGATCGAAAATAGAGGCGAGATCGTCAGAAATGTTATCCGGGATCTTGAAGGCATTGAGCGCGGGGATTACCAGATACTCGGCAAAAGCTCCGGGGCGGTCTACACCGACACCGTAAGTGTTGCGGCACAAGTGGCGACGGCCGGCGCGACAGTTGCGGCAGTGGCCGCAGGTAATATGGCCTTCACCGGAAACACGGTCGCCCACCTGGAAACCTGCAACTTCCTGCCCCATACCGACAACTTCACCCACATATTCGTGGCCAACCACCATAGGGACAGGAATAGTCTTTTGAGACCATTCATCCCAGTTGTAGATATGCATGTCGGTACCGCAAATCGCGGTTTTGTGAATCTTGATCAGCAGGTCGTTGTGGCCTGGTGTGGGGGTTTCCACATCGGTGAGCCAGATTCCCACTTCAGATTTCAGCTTGGATAGTGCTTTCATTGTTTTTAAAACTACAAATGGCAGGGCGCGGTGCCGCTCCGGTGAATTCCTTGTGAGAATTACCGTATCAGCACCGCTGTTTGGTTTAGATAATATTCAGTTCGCGGCCAACTTCAATGAAGGCATCGATACACTGGTCGAGCTGCTCGCGGGTGTGGGCGGCGGACATCTGGGTGCGGATGCGGGCCTGGCCCTTGGGCACTACCGGATAGAAGAAGCCCACTACGTAGATGCCGCGCTCCAGCATTTTGTCAGCCATTTTCTGCGCCAGGGCAGCATCGCCAATCATCACCGGGATGATCGGGTGGTCGGCACCAGCCAGGGTAAAGCCGGCTTCAGACATGCGCTTGCGGAAGTAAGCCGAGTTGTCGCGCAGCTGTTCACGCAGCTCGCCACCTTCAGTCAGCATATCCAACACTTTCAGGGAGGCGGTGACGATCGCCGGGGCTACAGAGTTGGAGAACAGATAGGGGCGCGAACGCTGGCGCAGCATGTCGATAATTTCCTTGCGGCCAGAAGTAAAGCCGCCGGAAGCGCCGCCCAGGGCCTTGCCCAGGGTGCCGGTAATAATATCGACGCGGTCAATCACATCGCAGTATTCATGGGTGCCGCGGCCGTGGTCTCCGAGGAAGCCCACTGCGTGGGAGTCGTCCACCATTACCAGGGCATTGTACTGGTCGGCCAAGTCGCAAACGGCTTTGAGGTTGGCGATAACTCCGTCCATAGAGAAAACGCCATCGGTGGCGATCAGTTTGGTCTTGGCGCCAGCGGCGTCTGCGGCCTGTAGCTGCTTCTCCAGTTCCGCCATATCGTTGTTGGCGTAGCGGTAGCGCTTGGCTTTACACAGGCGCACGCCGTCGATGATAGAGGCGTGGTTGAGGGAGTCGGAGATGATGGCATCTTCCGGGCCCAGCAGCGTTTCAAACAGGCCGCCATTGGCGTCGAAGCAGGAGGTGTAAAGAATGGTGTCTTCGGTTTGCAGGAACTCAGACAGGCGCGATTCCAGCGCTTTGTGAATGTCCTGGGTGCCGCAGATAAAGCGCACCGATGCCATGCCGAAGCCGTACTGTTCGAGCCCCTCTTTGGCCGCTTCAATCAGGTCCGGGTGGTTAGCCAGGCCCAGGTAGTTGTTCGCACAAAAATTCAGTACCTGGGTGTCGTTGTTCACCTGGATCTCAGCGGCCTGCTGGGAGGTAATAATCCGCTCGCGTTTGTACAGGCCGTCTGCATCGATCTGTTTGAGTTCGCTGCGCAGGTGCTCAAAGAATTGTTCTGGCTTTGACATGGTATTGTTTTTAGCTCCTGTCGGGTGCTCTTGGCACAGGGTAACGGGCGCGAGCTCGCGGCGCCTGTTGGTTCTACTTTATCCCGCCAGTTCGCAGGCCTCATGGGCCGAAATAGGGTGCTCACTGGCGCGGCAACTGGTGGCAAATTTTAATGCCTCTTCGGCAGTGTCGAACAGTAGTTGCCACAACAACTGACGATCACCTCTTCTCACCGCGCGTACTGCCGTGTGGCTTCTTTGGCTGGCGATTTGAATTTCGATAATGTCTTTACTGGAAAACGGTGATTCGGACATGGTCCCTCCAATGGTAAAACTATGGAGGACTGACGTGGAAGCGGCGAAGTGATGTTCGCTAATCCGGTTGGTTTGCTCTGGTAGAGCCCCATCCTCCCCGCAGGCCTTGTGTGCCGCAGAGAGAGAACCACCTTGCCCCGGTCGGCAGGTTGGCGTTGGCGTCAGCCACTCTCGTGATGTGCGAGCAAAGATAACGGGGAGGGGATTAGCAGTCAACAGTACCGCCCCCATTAGAGGGCGGTGCAGAAGTTTATGCGGGAAGCTGCACGGATTTCAGTTCGATAAACTCACCGAGACCGGCCTCACCAAACTCGCGTCCGTTGCCGGACCGCTTGTAACCGCCGAAGGGGGCGTCGTAGTTAAACTCACCGCCGTTGACAAAGCACAGGCCCGCTTCGATGCGGCGAACGATAGGCATGGCGCTTTCGGCATCTTTAGCCCATACGCCACTGGACAGACCGTATTCGGTGTCATTGGCAATGGCGACAGCTTCATCCATATCCTTATAGGGGATCAGGCAGGTCACCGGGCCAAAGATTTCTTCCCGGGCAATGGCCATGTCGTTGTGAACGTCGGCAAATACCGTGGGTTTCACATAGAAGCCTTTATCCAGCTCGGTGGGAAGATCGAGGCCGCCAGTCACAAGGCGGGCACCTTCTTCGATCCCTTTCTTGATGTAGCCGCGCACGATTTCCAGCTGGCGAGCGGAGGATAGGGGACCCATAAAGGCATTGGCATCAGTGCCCATGGCCACTTCTTCAGCCACCTGCTTGGCAACTTCCACCGCCTCTTCATAGTGCTCAGCGGGAACCAGCATACGGGTGAGTGCGGTGCAGGTTTGGCCACTGTTGATGAATACATCTTCGCAGCCCCAGCGAACCGCTGCTTTAAGATCCGCGTCCGGGGTGATAATCAGAGGCGATTTACCACCCAGCTCCTGTGTAACCCTTTTAACTGTGGGCGCCGCAGCCTTGGCAACTTCAACACCTGCACGGGTGGAGCCGGTAAAGGACACCATATCGATTCCCGGGTGCGATGACAGCTCTGCACCGACGACCGAGCCTGCACCGGGGATCAGGTTAAATGCGCCCGCAGGAACACCGGCTGCTTCGATAATCTCCGCCATGACGAAATCCTGTAGCGGAGTGGTTTCCGAAGGCTTGGTAATCATGGTGCAGCCCGCTGCGAGAGCCGGTGCCACTTTGCCGACAAATTGGTGCAGAGGATAGTTCCAGGGGGTGATAAAGCCACACACGCCAATCGGCTCCCGGATTAATACCGAGTGGGCCGCCTTTTCGGTCTCTTCCATTATGGAGGTGCGACCGGCGTAGTAACGCATGGCGTAGATAGGGCCATCCACATGCAACCAGCGGGTGATATGGGCGGGGCAGCCCAGGGTTTGTGAGATCGCCTGGATCAAGTCTTCCTTGCGCTCTTCCATACCGTCAGCAATGGCATTTAGCAGGGCTGAGCGCTGATCTGCGCTGGTATGGCGCCACTTGCGAAAGGCGCTGCGGGCAGCGGCAACGGCAATATCCACATCCTCAGCAGAGCCTTCTACCACCTGGCAAATCATTTCCTCAGTGGCGGGGTTGATCACAGGATGGGAACTGGTGCCGAGGGGCTCGCGCCACTCACCATTGATAAACAGTTTGTCGGTATGCAGCTTGCTGAAATCTGTCATGTCACGCTTCCGTTTGCTTCGCGCCAGTTCAAGGGGCGGTGATTTCGATAATTGTTGGTGTTTTGCGTTGCAGGGCTTCTGCGACTGCCGTAGCTAATTGCTGTGGTTTGTCGATGCGGCAACCTTCAGCGCCAAAAGATTTTGCCAGTGCGACAAAATCCGGAGTGCGAAGATTAACACCTTCTTGAGGTACTTCTGCGGCATCCATAAAGTCGCGAATCTCTCCATACCCGCTATTATTCCAAACCAGTATTGGCAGGGGCAGTTGCTGTTCTACTGCAACGGCCAGTTCACCGAGAGTAAACATCAGGCCGCCATCGCCGATCAAGGCAACTACATCCCGCTCGCTGGATAACTTGGCCCCGATCGAGGCGGGCAGGGCAAAGCCCAGCGTGCCGTAACCAGTGGTGCAGGTAATATGGCTGCGAGGGTGGTACAGCGGCAAGGCGTGGTTAGTGTTATAGGCCAGTTGTGTAGAGTCGGTAACCAGAATTCCCTCATCGGGCAGGGCTTCGCGCAGAGCTTCAACCCAAGGGAAGCGCTCCTCAGAACCTTCCCACCACTCTTTGCGGCAGTTACCGATTAATTGTGAAACTTCCTTTTCTGCGCGCAGTTTTGAACTCTCTTCGCACTGAACCAGGACTCCGCTTAATTGCTGAAGGCTTTCTGCTGCATCCGCGCAAATGGCCAGGTCCGGCTGGGCATTGCATACCAGTTGAGCCGGATCAATGTCGATGCGGATCAGTTTGCCGGAGAAAGCGTAATCCTCTTTCACCAGATTGCGATCGGTTTCCGAAAGCTCTGTGCCAACGGCCAAGACTACATCGGCAGCTTCCACTCGCTCACGCACGCAATCGAAACTGAGATTGGCTCCGCCACACAGAGGATGTCTTTCATCGACAACGCCTTTGGCCGCCAGAGACAGGAAGACTGGAGCTGCAATTTTTTCTGATACCTGAGTTGCCGCTTCTCCAGCAGATTGCGCGCCACCGCCCAGGAGAATCACCGGGCGTTCGGCAGCTTGCAGCCACTGGGAAGCAGTCGCGATAGCTGTCGCGTTGGCTGCCGGTACCATGGCATTGGGTGCCGCGCGGTAATCGTCCAGATTGCCGGACATAGGCGCCGGGAATAAATCGATAGGGATTTCGATATGGACAGGGCCGGGGCGGCTGGACTGCAACAGCTGGAATGCCCGTGCCATCACTTCCGGTAATTGTTCTGCCTGGGTCAGGGTGTGCTGCCAGATACAGAAGCCTCGACTGGCATCGCTTTGGCGGGGTAGCTCATGCAGGCGCCCACGGCCCATGCCAAGGTCTTCCCGGCGATTGACGGCGGAAATAACCAGCATGGGAATTGAGTCTGAGTAAGCTTGCGCCATCGCAGTGGCTGCGTTGGTCAGCCCCGGCCCAGTGATCAGGAAACAGACACCGGGCTTGCCGCTGGCGCGGGCATAACCGTCTGCCATAAAGGCGGCGCCCTGCTCATGCCTTGGCGTGATATGCATCAAGTCGCTACCGGGCAGGCCGCGATACAGTTCAATGGTATGTACGCCGGGAATCCCGAAAACTTTTTCTACCTGGTATTCGCGCAGCAGGCGCATCAGCACCTGGGCGCATGTGGGCGCAGAGGACATAAGCACCATTTTCCTTATTCGTGTAAAAATGCAGTGAGCCTAGCGGCCCACCAAAAGCCGTGCAAGCACCCGCAGAGTCTGCACCTTCACAGGCAATATCGCAGGAAAATTGAGATTCACCCGGCACTGCGGCAGGAAACTTTGTACGCTTGGGTTACTTTACCTGTCAGTAGATTTTGAGGAATTTGACGAGGTGGCTGCCGCACAATAGCCTTCCGGCACTTCGCTGAATAAACTTTGAGCTAGAACAACCGAGGAAGTATCACCATGGAAATCGATCAATGGCGTCGGGAATACCAAATGGGTGGTTTAAGGCGCTCTGAATTGAAGCCGACCCCCGTGGAGCAGTTTCGCAAGTGGCTTGCAGAAGCTGTTGAAGCAGAATTAGTTGATGCCAGCGCCATGTGTCTTGCCACCACTAACGCGGACGGGCACCCCTCGCAGCGGATTGTTTTGCTGAAAGGCTTCGATGAGAAGGGTTTCGTTTTCTATACCAATTTACAGAGTGATAAGGCCCGAGATATGGCCGTTAACCCTCAGGTGTCGCTGTTGTTTCCCTGGTGCCGTCTCGAGCGGCAGGTGATTGTTTATGGGAAGGTGGAACCTGTTTCCCGCGAGCAGGCAGAGGCCTATTTCCAGTCGCGCCCCCTGGACAGCCAATTGGCCGCGTGGGCTTCGCATCAGAGCCGGCCGCTCTCGTCCAGGGAGGAACTGGAGCAGCAGTTTGATAAAGAGAAGGCTCGCTTTGCCGGTAAAACAATTCCATTGCCAGAATTTTGGGGCGGCTACTGTGTGGTACCCAATGCTGTTGAGTTTTGGCAGGGGGGTGAAAATAGATTGCACGATCGTTTTATTTATCGCCGTGAAGAAAATGAAAGCTGGAATATAGAACGTCGCGCCCCCTAATTTTCATATTTATCTTTTCGTGGCCCAGCCCTTTGGGCCACAACTAATCGCTTGATCACGCCTCACTTTGTGAGTACCTATCTCCTGATATTGTTTTATAGCGGTGTCTTATCTGGCTATTTATAGTCAAGGCCGCTTAGAATAATGCGCCATAAATATAGCTAAATCTATTGTCTTAAAAATTATGTAGATTCGATCGTTTTTGCAACTCGAATCCAAGGGTAGGTAAGGGAAATATGGCCATTATTGGTATCGACTTGGGAACCACTAATAGTGCTTGCGGGGTACTGACCGATGAAGGGGTAAAACTAATCCCCAACCGTTTGGGGGAAACTTTGACTCCGTCAGTTGTGGGGCTCGATGACTCTGGCACACTGCTAGTCGGCAAAACGGCTAAAGAACGTATTATTAACCACAGTAGTACCACTGTGGCTGCGTTCAAGCGCTTGATGGGTACTGACCACAAAGTTTCCCTGAGGAAGCAAAAATTTAGCGCAACTGAACTCTCTTCGATAATTTTACGGGCACTCAAAGAAGACGCTGAAACTTTTCTTGGCGAAGAGGTAACCGAAGCGGTAATCAGTGTCCCAGCTTATTTTAATGATAATCAGCGCCATGCTACCAAGTTGGCAGGGGAGCTTGCGGGATTAAAAGTAGAGCGGCTAATTAACGAGCCAACTTCGGCTGCCATTGCTTACGGTTTACACGATAAGCGCGAAGGAAACTTTCTTATTTTAGATCTTGGGGGTGGCACCTTCGATGTTTCCATCCTGGAATTTTTTGATGGCATTATGGAAGTTCATGCTAGTGCCGGAGACAACTTCCTCGGTGGAGAGGATTTCGTTGAGGCAATGATCGATGATGTTCTGGCCGAGTTTGATATTAAGAAAGAAGCCTTAAGCCCTCGCGATTTGCAAAACTTATATATGCAAATGGAAAGCGCCAAACGTCGAGTTAGCCAGCAGCCTGAGCAAAAACTTGAATTACAACTTGATGGGCGCTCCCTGCAATTCCAGGTGACTCCAGAGTGGTTTGAGAAACTCAGCACACCCCTGTTGTTAAGAGCGAAACGGCCAATTGAGCGGGCAATGCGCGATGCAGATTTGCCCCCACAGAAAATTGATGAAGTGGTATTGGTTGGCGGTTCGACGCGCATGGCCCAGTTTCGTTCAATGGTTGGTCGAATGTTTGGCCGTCTGCCAGCCTGTCATTTGGACCCGGACACTGTCGTTGCGATGGGAGCAGCTATTCAGGCTGGCTTAAAAGAAAAGAACTCAGCACTGGATGATATTGTCCTGACTGATGTATGCCCTTACACCTTGGGAACGGGTGTTATCAATGAAGATAATCCGCAGCTCGGTGCCTACTTTATGCCTATTATCGAGCGCAACACGGTTGTACCAGTCAGTGTTGTAAGACGGGTTTGGACTGCTCGGGATGATCAAACCCAACTTTGTGTAGACGTATACCAAGGAGAGAATCGCCTGGTATCTAAAAATGTGTACCTGGGTGAGATGACGGTTCCTGTGCCGAAAAAGCCTAAAGGGGAAGAAGCGGCAGATATTCGCTACACCTACGATATGAATGGGCTTTTGGAAGTGGATGTGACCGTGGTCTCCACGGGTAAAACCTTCAACAAGTTAATCGAGTTTACGCCGGGAGCTCTCTCTGATGTACAAAAGGCTGAAGCCCTGCAAAAATTGACAAAACTGAAATTCCACCCCCGTGAAGATGAAAAAAACCAAGCAATTATTGCTCGTGGTGAGCGCTTGTATGAATCCAGTCTGGGCGAGCAGCGTGAGTATATAGCTCAGTTACTGTCATCGTTTGATAGCGTCCTAGAAAGGCAAAACCCTACAGAAATTATTAAGGCTCGAACTGAGGTTAGTGAAATTCTGGATCGCTTGGATGGCGAGGACTGGATTTGATGAATCCCTGGGCCATTCTTGAAATTAACCCCATCACTGATGCTCGCGCGATTAAGCGTGCTTATGCAAAAAAACTAAAGCAAACCCGCCCGGATGAAAAACCGGAAGAATTCCAGGCACTTCATGCGGCTTATAAGCAAGCACTGAAACTGGCTGAGCAATTGCAAGAGGAAGTGGCTGGGCAGACGGAAGCCTCCCTGGAAACTCCTTCACTAGGGCAGGCAGAAAATACAAACCATGAGAAGGTTAATAGTGAAAGGGTAGCTGTATTAGAAGGGGCGCAAGAGGCAGAAGTGCGGGCTCCCACTGATGAAGTCTCAACTCCTCTTGCAGCTGAAGAACACCCAGCGAAGCAAGAGGGTGTTTCTGATCCCTTGGAACAGAGCGAAGGTGTATCCCCTGATACGCAGCCAAGTGAATCTCGGGAAGCGCAAGACCTGGATAGAGATTTGCGTATCGAAGAGTTTCGGCGGGTGCTTAAGCAAGTGGATGAAATGCTCAATAATCACTTGGAAATGAGCCTGGAGAGGAGTTGGGACTTTCTCACCAAGAGTCCCTATATGCTGGATGAGGAGTATAATTGGAACTTAGGTCTTTCTGTATTTGAACGCTTTGCCCAATTTAATCAAAATGCTGTAGAGGGGGGGAAATCCGCAAGGTTTCGCCCACAAGTAACGCCGAACATCCTGCAATACTGTGATCAATTGTTCGATTGGCGAGGGAATGCGTCTTACCTCTACCAAGCGCTTGACGAGAAGTTGTGCAATAGCATATTTAATAGCTTGGAAGTCCATGAGTCCCGTATTGATCCTTTGCAAGGGCTTCGTGGCGGGGGCAAGGTAGAGGCACAAAGTGAGGCTGAATTTGAAGGGCACTATGAAAAGTACTTTTTTGGTGATGTTGTAGCTAGAGGCGTTGCATTCTTTTTAGACTTGGTTATGACTTATATGGCCGTAGGCTCCCTTGCAACTGCGGCGATGATGAAAATCTTTGGATTGCCGGAAGCTGTAGCAGCCGCAAAAGTCATACCTTTTTGTTTTGGAGCCTACCTGTTATTTGCTTGGTTGTTTGAGTGTTCCAAACTTCAGGCAACACCTGGCAAGTATATAATGGGCTATCGAGTAACCAGTCAAAAATTTGGGCGGATTGGATACTTGCGAGGGCTTTGGAGAACTGTGAGCTTTGCTTTCACTAGTGCATTTGGGCTTTTTGCATGGATTATCAACTTCTTCCTGGTTAACAAATTATTGCATGATCGGTTAAGTCGCACTTATGTTATTAATATGCGTAAGACTCATGAAGAGCATTTACGCCGTTTGAGAAAAGCTTAGCTTTAGAGCGGGGATACGTTCCCGCTCATCCCTTATCTATCTTTATTAACTAGGCATACAGATGAAATTGTAGGTTGACGCAGCCCCCTTGCAGTAGCTTCGTGATGGGAGTGAAGTAACAACGGTTAATAAAGAAAATATGAATGATAACTACGAACAGTACTATTTCGGCTATTTATTAGCTATGGCAATAGCTGTTTTATTGGGTTTGTTCCTATTTTATGTGATTATTGACATTTCTACGTCTATTGTTCTAATGAAGACCTTTGAGAAGCCAGAGGATATTGCACCCTTATAAGCTGCAGGAATTTTCGTTTTGGAATATTTATTCTTTTCCTGGAAGCTGGAAAGCTCTCAATTTCAGGTTGCTCTGGCGAAATGCCTGATGGGCTGTCGTGTGACCAATTGTCAATTTGAGCGGTATTAGATATGGCCTTATCCTCTGGCGAGTAGTTGGTTTTGTCTTGAGTTTAGCGCTTGGAAAAATCGGTTGGTTTAGAGGCTGTTTTCTTAGTGGAGGTTTGATATATGACCGGTTTAGCAGAAATTATGTAATTAGCATACGCATAATTCATGAAGAGCATTTAAGGTGGCGTTATAGTTATTTTGGCTAGCCATTCAGCTGAAAAATATCGAATAGTTGGCTAGCCAAGAAGAGTTGGAGCCTGAAGAATTTTTAGGGGGTATTTAATTGTTGTTCACATTGAAATACCCAAATGTGGGGTAGGTTCCACCTTCAAAACAGGTGTCCAGAACATAAAAATTAGCTTTTTTCTCGGCAAAAAAAGCTGCGGTTAATAAGGTTAAAGTTTCTTGTCCGTTTTTGGCATCTTTGCTCCAGCGTATTGAATTGCTACTACAGCTATCTGGGCCTACTGTTTGGTCCAGCCAGACGTAACAAGTTGCGCTGTCCATGTGGCAGCCCACCTTGTTAATAGTGACATCGCCAGATGAGCCTGCGGCGAAAGTGACTTTTGATAAGGCTGCCACAATTAATGCAATCAGAAATTTGAGTTTCATTGGAGTCTCCAGTTCGAAGTGTTGTTGCCACAGGTTCTGAAGAATATAGAAGCTTTTGTAAATAGCAAATTTTAAATCTGAATATTTTTGTATATTACGAAGTTGCGATTTGAGTCATATATTTTTGATCGGAACACCAAGCCGTATTTGGTATGTAGGTGCCAGGTTGTGGTGTTGTGAGATGCATGTCTTAGTAATGCGCTGAAGTGAAGGTGGTCTTGGTTGTCTGATTTTAGATCTGTAGAATAAATATATGCAGCTAATATAAGTGGAATGCTTAAGTTAGAGTGCGCTAATCCTGAGTAAAATTCTAGTGGGTTTATTTTGAAAAAAACATGATGCTAAAATTAGAGCTTTATGTCGTGTGATATTTTTTTCGTTTAGAGCTTCTTATAATGGATGGAACGTTTGTTTCATATTTTGCCTACTGAAAGGGTGTGGCTATAAATTTCCAAGTCAATACGGCTTTTAACGTCTACCAAATAGAGGTGTAGGTGGTGTTATTAATAGTGTGTCGACAGATTTACTTTGAAATGATTTGCAGTAGCTTTTTGTTTTGTCGTACTATTTTGGGGTGATGCTCTTTCAGAGTGGCATTGACTTATTAGGGTTAACTAAATGTTAGTATCTTTCTCATTGGTAAGCGTCACTTTGTCGATGTGAGAATAAATTTTGTACGGTTTGGGATTGGGAAGTTTATGTTGAAGAGTATTAAGAAACTGCCTTTTGTTGGGAGCCTGCTGCTTGCTTTGATAGGTGGTGCTGTGTCGGCTCAAGAAGAGATGACGGCCGCGGCTGACTTGAAAGAGCCTGAATTGCTTATATTGCATGGAGAAATTGCTACTCCAATAATTATTCCGCCCGGAAATGTTGTGCCTGATCATATAGAGGCATTTGGTTTTTATCACTCAGGTAAGTACGTCGATTATATTTCTGAGGTTGCTCCTTTTTCTACGTTCATTAACCTCCATTGGAGTAATGTGGATGAGAAGTTGGCCGAGGCCAAAAGACATGGGGTTAAAGTGTGGGTGGAGTTAGGGCCTATCTTTTTTAATACGAGTTCAGGTCATACTAGGCAGGAAGATTACCTTGAGCTGTGGGAGAGTGCCAAAGAAAAATTAAAGCCATACGAAGATATTATCTATGCACTAGATCCTCTGGATGAACCCTTCAATCGGTCAAGTATGAGCTATGGAGAGGTTAAAGAATATTTGGATGAAATTGGTCTTATTTTGATGCGGGACTTTCCCGATGCATATAGAGCTTTAACTTTTACAGAGAAAAGTGTTGAAGAGATATTGTTTTGGCAGCGTATTGTAGGTTGGGATCCTATCAATCAGGTTTGGGAGTTTAGTGAGTATAGTGAATATATGCCTATTAATTACAATTTGTTTGGGGTGGATAAGTATAAAGGCGTCAACTTTCAGGGCGGAATGACTGACCTTTTGAGAGAAAATGTAGAGAAAGTAAGGGAGCATACGGGCGCTTTGCAAGATGCTAAATTTTACATAATCCCTCGTGCATTTATGACTGACAACACAACTTATGGCTATCTTACGGAAGAGCAATTGATAACACGGGCTCAGCAAGCTTATGATCATGCTGTAAGGAATGAAGATGTGATCGCCATTTATCCTTTTGCTTGGCCTGAAGTGTATGCAAGTAAAGGGACTCTTTATGGGCCGCGCTATGTCCCTGAAGTAGAAGAACAGTACCGAAAAATTGGTAAAGCGATTAAATTATTTCGAGATTAACTGGTAATAATTTTGAGCTAAATCTTATTTTATCTGATATGGGTATTTTTTTGCATCGGAGGGTTATTGATATGGCAATAACCTTGGGCTAGCCTACAGTTAGAATATTTTTAACCAGCCTTCTTTGAAGGCTGGTGTTATCAGCCTCAATTAAAGGAAGATATCGTTATTGATAAAGAGATAGGGGATTTTTAGCTTATTATTCTTCGCTGTAAACCCTAATAGATATTAGCTCAGCCCGACTACCAAAGCATTGATCTTTGACGTAGATAGTTATTGGTTTGTTTGCCATTTGTGCAGATAAAGCAATTGACAACATACCTGACATCATGTGATTTTCTTCACTGAGGACAACGCTGGCACCCCATTCGCAACCTGGATCACTTGCTTTATAAGTGATATTTTTGTCAAATGCTATAACGTAGCCATCTTCATTCCATCGAGATTCAATCCATTTGATATATAGCTTGTTGTCATATTCTGATTCTACCCCTGCATATGAAGAGGTAGATATTAGGAGGATTAATACTACAAGAAAAAATTTCATTTTAAAATTCTGATAACAATCTGTAAGATGACATTTGGCGAGGGTTCTCTCGCAAAGTTTAATAAATTAATTTAAGTAGATTACTCTTCATTCCATACGCGTATGGAAATTAGTTCAGGTCTTGAGTTGAAGCATTCATCCTCGACGTACAGAGTGACGGGCTTGTTAGCCATTTGGGCGCCCATGGCTAATGATAATGTTTCACTGTGTAAACTATCCTCATTAACTTGAATAACTACACTGTTTTTCCATTGGCAATTGGGGTCTGTGCCGCTATATGTAATAGCCCTGTCAAATTCAATTGCCAGTGTGTTTTTACTCCAGCCGGTTTCTATCCATTTGATGTAAAGCTTATTGCTGCTATCGGATGAGACTCCTGCGTATGTTAATGTGGGCAATAGGCAGACGAATATTGTTAAAAGTCTTTTCATCTTTAATCCTTAGGATGAGGGGGAATCATGAAGGGGGGGAATATACTTAAACAAAATTATTTTTCAAGCTATTACTTATCCTGAATCAAATAGGCAGCTCTTAGAAGGAATATTTCCTAGGTAATACACTGGTCTTAAATACCTTTTCTATCCCTCGATCATAGCCTGGATTAACAACACTACCGTGATTCTCGTTATCAAATACACGTTTTCTTAAGGTAAGGCTATTGTAGTTACGGGACTTCAGTCTTTTTACTAGTTGAGAGAAGTCTTTTACTGCGCAAACTGCGTCGATTTCACTGCAAGTCTCCTCACCACCAATAAATAAATACACACTTTTTCCCAAATCGGCATTGCGTTCTGCATAGGCCAATTCACTATCTAAAATTTGCTTATCAGCCCACCAAATACTGGGGCTTCCAATAACATATCGGTCAAAGCTGTTGGTGTGGTTAAAAAGTGCATGAAGAGCCAGAAGCCCACCCAGGGAATGGCCCACTAGGGTTTCGTCTTCTTCGTTACCTTTAAAATTATTATTGATAAAGGGCTTGAGCTCCTCTTCGATAAACTCAAGAAATTGATCGGCGCCTCCACCCAGTTCGGCGCCTTTGATCACACCAGGCACGGGGGTGAAATCCATTACTCGCTGGGCGAAATTCGGACTATCAAAAGCGTGGGAGATACCTACCAGAATTACAGGGGGCATTTTGACATTGCCAAACTCATCGGGAACCTGTTCCTGAAGGAGGTTAGGGGCTGTCATAGGGAAATGCAGAAAGCCATCGGTCATATAAATGACTGGATAGCGATCGGTATTTTCCGGGATGTACGAGAGAGGCAGCATTATATCGATAACGTACTCACGCTCTAGTAAATCAGAGTAAAAGTTGTATGACAGTATCCCTGGGCGGGTGAAAGTTGTGGGTTCGGCACTGCCGGCTGCTGCCAGCTGGCAACAGGCACTAAGAATACCTATCACTAATAATCTAATTATTTTCATTGCTATCCCTGAGGGGCGCTGAAACTTACCTGTTATCGCCCTGCTTACTAGAGGTATCTATATGGAAGCCTAACAGATAGATAAAGGGAATCGCTAGCTGGGGAGGGGGTTACTGCCGCAGGAATCACTCTGCATCGCAAGTTTTTGCCCAAGAAGTGGTCGTGATCACAGAAATTTGGATATTGCGCGTGGGAACCACGTCCACTTAAAAGAGGATGGCAGGAAGGGGATGTCCCCTCCCTGGTTCAGGCAATGACGTTTTTAGTGTTGTATAGGTGCTGGGCCATCCGTAGGGAGCCGACCTCACCGGATCTTCCCACTAGTTTTGGTGCAACGATATACCGTTCAATATTACTTTCTGAGACTTGGGGAAAGTAACCACCGGCTAAGGCTAGGAATTTTTGTCTTATGCGATTGAATAGGTGCGCCTGTATCATCACTCCACCCCCCAGTATGATCCGCTGTGGTGAATAGCAGCTGGTAAGGTTGACACACATAGTGGCCAGATACTCCGCCTCCAGGTCCCAGGCCGGGTGGTGTTGTTCCAGGTGTTGGCCACGCAGTCCCCAACGCTCCTCTATCGCAGGACCTGAGGCCAGTCCTTCAAGGCAGTTGTTATGAAATGGGCAGTTGCCTTTAAAAGAATCCTTTTGGTTGTCTCTAGGCATCAACATATGCCCAATTTCCGGGTGCATAGATCCATTGATCAGCTGCCCGTCGATCATAATACCGGCGCCGATACCGGTACCGATGGTGACGTAGACAAAGTTCTTAACATCTGTAGCGGCGCCGCAGAGGTGCTCTCCAAGGGCGGCGCCATTAACATCTGTATCGAAAGCAACTGGTACCGACAGGGCTTGGCTGAAGTAGCCAGCCATATTGGTATTGGACCAGCCAGCTTTAGGTGTTTGGGTGATATAGCCATAGTAGGCGGATTCTGGGTCCAGGTTTACCGGACCAAAGCTGGCTATGCCCAGCGCAGAAACAGTGCCGTGGCGCTGACTGCTTTCGTGAAAAAACTGAGCGACCTTGGATAGCGTATGTTCTGGATCGGTGGTTGGGAAGCTGGCTCGCTCACGGATGTCATTAATCCCAGCGGCTACCACACAGTTAAATTTGGTACCACCGGCTTCAATTCCGCCGAGCAAGGTATCTACCGCATTGCCTTGCATTTCCATCCTAATCCGCTCCCCGGGTTACATAAGTTATTCGTATTATCAGTTGATGGTTTCCGAAATTACACTACTGATAGTTTATAGCTGGTTATATTGTTTCTTAAAGAAAAAAACCGAGCGCCGGTGGGGGCCAGACGCTCGGGGTTTGCAAAGCTATGGGCAGAACTGCAAACCACTTACTAGAGTAGGGAAGAACAACGATCAAAAAGCGTAATTGAAACTGACGCTGGTGGAGCGGCCACTGATAGCCCGTCCGCGTACTATGTCTCCAACTTCTGCGTAAGACTCTTCAACTTCGGTAACAACAAATTCATCGGTTAGGTTGTTTACATTAAAGGAAACGGTAAGGTCTTCTGTCAGGTAATAAGAACCAAACAGATTGACCAGGACATAACCTTCCTGTTTCAACTGGTTGGAGTCAGAAACAAAATATTCTGTAGACCCTTGGAGGCTTGCACCAAATGTAAAGTCATCGCCAAAGTTATATTGCGGTGTAATCGTGTAAATGAAATCTGCTTGGCGGCGCGGCGTATTACCTACGACAGAACTGTCGTTGGCATCTTTTGAAATTTCGGCGTCGGTCCAGGTGAGGTTTCCATTTACGGAAAAGTCTCCATAACTGTAGGCTGCTTCCAGCTCGATTCCTTGGGCTTCATACTCGCGTACAAACGTTAAGCCGCTAGTGATTTCTGCATTGGTCTCTTCAGTGACCGTATTGAAGTAAGTTGCAAAGAAATCCAGATCGCCGGTTGAGAGTTTGTATCCAATTTCCAGCTGGTCCACAGAGTCGAAGCCATCGGTGGTGTCGGTTAGGCTTCCGTCACTGTTGAGGGCGCCGCTAATTTGTAGAAGCCGATCGGCAATTGCTCGACCACCCTCGCTGTAGCGGGCAAAAATAGCCATGCTGTCGTTGAGAATATAATTTCCACCGAGAGAGAAAGAGGTGTTGTCTGCATCGTAGTCAACGAGCTGGGTGGATCCATTGGCCATTGTGATGACGCCGCCGGTGAATCCAAAGGCATCGGAAGCGCTAGCACTTTCCACATCGCTGATAATACCATCGCCATTCAGATCGTAGTCTGTATCACCACCGCAGCAGCTGGAAACCAGGGAGCCTTTGGCATTGACCATATCGTGGCGGGCACTGACATCGAAGGTAAAGTCGCCGATGTCGATCGCCACATTCATATAGGGTGCATAAGTTTCATATTCCAGGTCCCAGGCCCAGGAAAGAAAGCTTGCAGACCAGACCCCATCATCTACCAGTACATCTCCGTTGGCATTGGCAGTTATGGTGAGGTTTTCAGAATTGCTGCCGTCAACAGTTTGAACTAGGGCATTCCAACTATTCCAGCTGGTTTTGATATTTTGGTTGGAGTAATAGAACCCACCGGAAACAACAATATTATCGCCAATTAATTTGTCGACTTTAAAGTCGTTAACTATCAGACCCAAATCGTGTATTTCTGTATCAAAGAGCAGGTCGACATAGGCGAGGCCTTCGGCCTCTTCACCATTGGCATAAGTCACCGTTGTGCCGGCGCTACAGTCTATGGCCTCTCCGCTACTGCCTACGGCATTTGCACAAATGGTATCAGCCATATCCTGTGTGGATTGTGGTCCGTAATCGCCGAAAGTATCGGTAAAGGGGGAAATAAAGCTGCCGCTAACATCAGAAATTCTGAATTTGTCGGTAACAGTCCAGCCATCATTAAATTCGAATTTGGTTTCAAAGCCATAGGCTTCCACCAGAGATTCGATACCGTCGGATAAGTCGCGGGTTACCGGATTGCCGTAGGCATCAAAAGTGGAAATGTATCGATAATTATCGGAATGCAGGGTTTGGCTGCTGGCATCGAAGTTGGCAACCGTGCCGAATTCACCATCGCCCTTATAGGTTACAGGGCCAGGAAGATAAGTTGTTACCCGGTCATCGAGATGTTTGTAATAGAGGCGGACATAACCGTTATCAAACTCTTTGGTGAGGTTGGCCTTGAGTTGGCCGCCGGAATCCCCATCAAAGCCGGTCTCGCGGATGCCTTCTCCCTCTCTTAAAAATCCGCCGACATAGAATCGCAAAGTGTCATTCAAGTGGTGGCCATAGCCAAAGTCCAGGCGGGATTCATCGTAGTCCGCACCAAACGAAAGTCCTACATTACCACCTTCTTCTTCGCCGGTATTGCTGATCATATTGATCACACCGCCAGGTGAATTACTGGCAAAGGTGGAGGCAGAGCCGCCGCGTACGCTTTCTATACGTGCGAGAGAGGAGTCGGTGCGAACAAAGTTGTCAGTGTTACCGAAATTAATATCGCCGTATTCTAATACAGGCAATCCGTCTTCCTGGATTTGCATATATTTGGAGCCGCCAGTTGCCAGGGGAATACCTCTAACGGTGATATTTGCATTGCCGCCCCCACCGGAGGATTCCGCCCGAATACCGGGTAAGCTGCGGAACAGCTCTGCGGTAGAGCGCGGGGCGTACTTCGCCATTTCCTCAGTGTCCAGTGCACTAACGGATACGCTGGATTCCATCTTGGTAACCGGTCGGGCGGTTGCGGTAACCATCACCTCTTCAATTTCCGGCATTTCCTCAGCTGTTGCCGGTACCGCTACGCTGGAGGCCATGGCAACTGCCAGGGCTATGGAGTGTGGTTTAAAGTGTTTCTGTGTCTCTGAACCTGCTTGGAAGCCCTCTGCAATCACGGTGCTCTCCTCAATCATCTCTTATGGTTATTAGATTTTTCACGGCCCGTTCTCTGCGGACTCGAGACTCTCTTCCTGTTACCGCATGGGTGGGACCTCTCCCCGCGAACACATTTATTAAATCACTGTGATTTAATAAAGGCAATACGAAAATTTGCGGAATTTACGCATTGGAATTAGCAAATAAATAAGTAGACCAAAGAGAAGTAGTGATTTTTGCGGTATCTATCTTTGCTTTTGGTGACAGCGCTGCTTGTCTTTCTAAGTAACACTGGTTGCGAGAGAAGGGGATACGGGGCAGTAGATGCTTCCGGTGAGCATCTACCTAAGGATTTTTTTGCGATTCCTGCCTACTAGTCTTTGGCCAATTCCAGTTGTCCATCGTCCATAAACTCGATGCGCTTGGGGTCGCAGATACCGCCGATAAAGTTGCCCTCGGCATCGTCCCGATTAAAAGCCAGCAGATACCAATGTTGGTCCGGCCCCTGAATGACCCGGCCAGAATAGAGTGATCCCTGCTGGTCTGCGCCGATAAAGCCATCTCCAAGTACTTCGTATGGGCCATTCAAATCATCGGCGACAAAATATTTTGTGCCAGTCAGTGGTGTACCCTGCATGGATTGTCGATGGGCAGCGCTGTGGAACTTTGTCGATACTGAGCAGAATAAGTAGTAGCGGCCATGGATATATTCAATTTGCGGTACTTCCATTTCACCATACCAGCCGGGAGCCAGTACCGGTTGTCCTACTTTCCAGTGAATTAAGTCTGTTGAACTGGCATAGCCAACTGCGCCACGCCCATCAGGGCTGCCCTGGTTACAGCGCGCAGTGAGATACATATGGTAGAGATTCTGCGAGGGGTCCTTAACGATCCATGGGTCACGCCAGGATGCATCGTGCCAATATTCAAGGTTCAGGCCATCGTAGAAATTGGGATCTAATTCCACCAGGGGGTTGTTGGGGTGTTTTTCCCAGTGTAATAAGTCCTTGGAAGTTGCCAGGCAGACCCGCTGAATCAGGCCTTTCTCCGAATATTTAGTACCGGTATAAAACATATACCAGGTATCGCCTTCTCTGTGTACACAGCCGGTCCAGGTAGTGTAAGAGTCTGCCGCTTCCTCGTTGGCGGTTGCAGTTCGAGGTGAGGGTTTCAGTGCATCCTGGAGCGTAGTCCAATGAATAAGGTCCGTAGAAACGGCATGACCGACAGATACATTCCAATGGCGCAGCTCAGGATCGCCCAGTGATTTATCGGCTTGAAGGTAAAATACATGGTACTGGTCGCCGTCCTGCGCGAACCAAAAATCCCATACCCATTTATTATCGAGATTAAATGCCATGATATTTACCTCATTAGTGCTGATTGGAAATTTGCCGGTGAGTTATTGCTTTGATTATTCTTAAGGAGCCCAGAGTTATTTTTATGCTTTTCTGGGGTTCCAATTAAGGCGCAATCAGGTGGATATTCTTCCAGGTATGCCGCCCTTTAATAGAACTGTTTTATCCGGTGCAAAAATTGAGTAAAAAGGCAAAATCGCACCGCCTGTGGCGATGGCATCGACTCCAATTTTTCCACTGACAATTTTGGGCGCAAATACGCCTGAAGGCGCCACCTGCTTTATCCTGCGAGAAATCATTTCGACCAGTTCGTCTAATAAAAAGCGGGGTAAATGCGCATCGACAATAATAGCCTCCAGGTCCAGTACGCTGTTTGCCGATAGAAATGCATAAACCAGCGCATCTGCACAGTCGTCCAGCCACTCCTGGATCTGAGGGCGGGCCTGGTCCATTACCGTTTCAAGTTCGGAAGTGCTGGTAATTTCGATGCCGCACTCTCGTAAATGTCTGCGCAGCCCAAATAGTGAAGCGCGATTGAGGAGTAGCTCAAATGCCCCTTGATTTTCAGGGGTACTGCTAAGTTTTGAGGGGGGCACTGGCAGGGAAACCAGATTGCCCGCATTGCCATGGACGCCGGTTTCCAGGCTGCCATTTAATACCAGGCCTCCACCGATAAAGGTCCCGATATAAACGTAGAGAAAATTGGATATGTCCTGGCCATTGCCAAACTGCAATTCGGCAACAGCAGCAGCTGAACAGTCGTTCTCGAAGAAGACTGGCAGATGTGTGCGCTGAGCAACTTCTTCAGCAAAATTAATTTCTTTCCACTGGGCCGCTAGTTCCTCGCTCATATTGAGTTCTTCAGTCCAGGCGCCGATAAACCAGGGCATAGCGATACCAACGCCCACTAGTTTCCCTCTGTCTTTAGCGGGTAGGGTATCAGTAAGTGCCTGGAGGCCCGATTCAATTTTTGCCAATAAAAATTCGGGCTCCGGGAATTCAAACTCGTGGCAAATCTTCTTTAGTACTGTGCCACCAAAATCCATTAGTAGCAGCTCGATATTGCGCCGTCCCACCTTGATACCGACAGAGTAAGCACCAGTAGGGTTAATAACGTACATAATCGAGGGTTGGCCTTTGCCGCCCAGTCGCCGCCCCTCTCGCATTACCAGCCCTGCGCTTTCCAAATCATCGACAATCCGGGTAACCGCCTGAGCGGTGAGGTCAGTTTGGCGCGCTAGGTCGGACTTGGAGGCTGCGCCAGTCTTCCGCAGGGTCGTAAGCACCACTCGCTCGTTATAACGGCGTAAACCACTGGAATTGCTACCTTTACCCATCCGTGCCCCCTGAGATGAAACGTGATCTGATCCGGCCACTGATTGTCCGGTTCTATTGTTAAAAGTGTAACTTTAAAGCCTTTGCTTAGTCTATTGACTTCGTTGGTACTAAGATCGGAGTTTATATAAACTATTGATTAATATAGCTTTTTTTGTTTATTGAAGCTTGGCTTTACTTAATTAAACCACTGTGATTTAATTTTTGGCCAAGTTCAAGCAAATCATTCTAAAAATACGCTGCTAGCAGTGAACGAGGAAGTTATGCCGGTCGATTTTGGTCTTCACCCAGTCGATGCGACCATTTTGGTCGTCTATTTTGTTTTCACCATCGGCCTTGGGCTCTTCCTAAGTCGCCGCCACGATACTGCAGAAGACTACTTCCTGGCTGGGAGAAAAATGGTATGGCCCTTGATTGGCTTATCCCTGTTCGCTTCCAATATATCGAGTACCTCTTTGATTGGCTTGGCCGGAGATGCTTACAGCACTGGCATAGCGGTCTTCAACTATGAGTGGATGGCGGCGGTTATCCTGGTTTTCTTTGCCGTTTTCTATCTGCCCACAATTCTTCGCTCGCGCATTTACACAATGCCGGAAATGCTTGAGCGTCGCTTTAACAGCACCGCGCGCACTTATTTTTCGGGATTGACTATTTTCCTGAATATTGTGGTTGATACTGCAGGTAGCCTCTATGCAGGGGCCCTGGTAATGAAATTGATATTTCCTGAATTACCAATTTGGACCACGATTTCAATTTTGGCGGTGATCGCGGGTATCTACACCATCTGTGGAGGTCTGGCGGCCGTTATTTATACCGACACCATTCAGGCGCTACTGCTGATATTTGGTTCAATCCTGATCAGTATTTTTGCCCTGGATCGCGCAGGAGGTTGGGAAAATGTTGTATCCCAGGTCTCGGCGGAACAATTGAGTCTGATACGGCCCATAGGTGATTCGAGTGTGCCCTGGTTGGGGCTAATTACGGGAGTCACCCTGCTGGGATTTTATTTCTGGTGTACTAACCAATTTATGGTGCAAAGGGTACTCAGTGCGAAAGATGTCAATCACGGCCGCTGGGGAGCCTTATTTGCCGGTCTGCTCAAACTTCCCGTGCTGTTTATCATGGTTCTGCCTGGCACTATGGCGATTGTTATTTTCCCGGAACTAGAGCGCGCAGATATGGTTTATCCCACTCTGCTATTTGAGCTGTTGCCTGTCGGTATCCTGGGGCTAGTGTTGGCCGGTTTTGTTGCTGCACTAATGTCGCAAATTGATTCCACGCTTAATTCAGCTTCCACGCTGGTGACCATGGACTTTGTGCGGAAGTTTTTTCCAGGCCTAAACCAGCACCAGTTAATGCGTGTAGGTCAGCTGGTCACCTTTATCTTTATGATACTTGCCGTACTTTGGGCACCACAAATTGAGAGTTTTGGTTCCTTATTCCAGTATCTGCAGAAGGTGCTTTCCTATGCAGTTCCCCCTGTACTGGCACTTTTCCTGATCGGATTCTTTTGGCGTGGTGCTAACTCCAGGGGAGCTATGGCTACTTTGCTGTTAGGTACCTTGGGCGGTGCTGGCCTCTTTTTTGTCAATGAAGTCTTCGACTGGACAAGCTTACATTTCCTCTATATTGCTCCAATTTTATTTGTCTTCTGTTCACTGGTATTGGTGATTGCCAGCCTACTTTATCCTACTGAGATTAGCGAAGAAGCCAAATCTTTCACTTGGTCTAAAAGTGATTTTGACACTGAGACCGTATCCCTGAAAGCACAGCCACTATGGAAAAACTATCGAGTTCAGTCTGTGCTACTGCTTGTGGTTACTGCGTTGGTGGTTGGTTCGTTCTGGTAGCGCGAAGTCAGATTACTTCTATTTTTCACCCCACAGGATGGAAAACTTAAACAATAAAGGCAATACAGGAGGGTTGGACACGGACGAAGTTGACAAAAGGTTGTACTCAGATAGTTGTATCCGTTTAAAAGAATAATCTTATAAAGAAGGTGTTGACTATGAAGTATTTCGTCACAGCGATGTTAGGTTTATTGGCTTCTGTGCAGATTAGTGCAACAGAAAATATTTTGGATCAGTACTTTAATACATCAGATAATGGTGGGACCCTAAGGTACGATACAATATTTCAGTATGGTAAGAGTGGGAATGGTAGCGATTTCGATATGTGCGATAGCTATGTTACCGCCCGAATCCCTGGAGATAAGATCACCGCTATAACCAGTTTTAGCGGTGATGAGAGAATCAAAGGGTTAAAACTCGAATACTTACATGCAGGAGATGAGGAGGTTGGTAAAACCACTATCTCCGGGTATCGAAAGTTGCTTGGTGCTACCGAATATATTCAGGGTTGGCGCTTCTATAAAAAGCGCGATGGCAATATTTCCAGGATTCGAGTCTACTTGAAAGACATGGCTGATAACTCAACCCGTGATATTACCTTTGGAGGTAATAATGGCTGGTATAAGTGGGAGGAATACCATCTAAGTATTGGAACCCGGTCAGTAGTTGGATTTGCTGGTACTGCGAGTGATAGTAAAGTTTGGAGTATTTACCCTTGCGTTGCGGATCGTTTGGAATTGGTGGAATCTGGCGTAGAGATTCACTGGGATCAGATTGTGGAAACCCCCAACAATACCAGGACATTCTTTGGTGAGAGATTACTTGAGAACTCTGGCAGTATTGCCCAAAACGACAGCACAGAAGTCTGGTATACCGACGGGAAGAGTGAAACAGATACCTGGACTAATACTATGGGGATTTCGGTTACTGCTGGAGTTAGCTTGACCGAGGGTTACAAAGTCGGTGTTCCCGGTACTGTTGAAAATAGTGGCTCCATTACATTCAGTTTTTCTGAGACTTTTAGTGTTTCAACGACCGTTGGGGAAACATCGACCAAAAGCAACCAGGAAACTGTTAAAGATGCCATGCCATCTAATGTACCCGCTTATGGACTAATGATGGCGCGGATGATGGTGGAAAATAGCGAGGTTGAAGTTCCCTATACCACAACGGTCATGAATCCCCATAATGGTGATGAGTTCGAGTTCTCAGGAGTTATCAAAGGTTCCAGCTATTCCAATGCGCGGAAACGCTGGGATGAAGTGGGGCGGGCCTTTCCGACTCGTTATGAGATATACCAGAGTTATGCTTGGGTGATCGAGTACTATGGGTTGGAAAATGCAAGTTTGATAGATGATCCGGATATTTTTTAGATTGATATTGATAAGAATTGACTGGCCCAAATTATAAAGGGCCAGTTAATCATATGAGATTTGGCTACTCATCATGAAAACGGATTGAGCCTAAGCGAATCCTGTCATCTTCACATCCGTAGTAACTAAACTTTACAGTTTTCTGGGACATATAAGCGGAAAGCAGAAAAGATACTTTGGTGTTGTATATGGCAGAGTCGTCATTGATAAGAAAAAAGGTGTTTTTGCTCACGCAGCTCACCTCTGTCTCTGGATTGACAAATCCTCTAAGTCTGACATCTACACCATTCGAGTGTACTTTTAAGTAGTAAATTTGCGCCTTCTCTGTCCAAGCGGCATCGCTGATAAGTGGCAGTGTAAATGGGATACTCAAAAGTAAATATATTAGAGACTTCATCCTTGATTCCTTACCCATTCATAAATGGTAATTAAACCCTTGCTCTCCGTGTTGGTTAACTACATCTTGTAAAACTATAGCAAATAAAGTTGCTTGAATAGGTGGCGCTCTGCGTCGTAAAGTACTTTTCGAATTAAGTATTAACGCCCATTCTGGCACAAAAAATATGTTTCCAGTTTGGGCGTGAATAAATTGATGTCAAATGAGGGATATCACGCAGTAGAGGCTTCTGTTAGCTTTAGATCACTCTTTTGAGTAGTGTCAGGTAAGTGAGCGCTAAACAGCTTCTGTGATAGCAAGGCAGACATAAAAGCCAAGACAAATAAGGCGCTAAACACCATTCCACCGGTAATAACCGTCGCTAGACCGCGATAAATAGCTGCGCTACTTCCAGGGTTAAGCACTAAAGGAATATTGCCAAAGATACAGGTAATTGTTGTAAGCATAATGGGGCGGACACGCAAGCTGGCAGCCATATATATCGCCTCCAATTGATTGGCTCCGTTTTGCAATGACTTATTAAATTGGTTGACTAGTAGTATCGCATTATTAACTACCAGTCCCATTAAGATTACAAAGCCGATCATGGTTATTACATCCAGGCTTTGGGGAGTAAATAGATTTAAAACTTGTAAGCTTATCATTCCGCCAGCGAATGATAGGGGTACAGCACAGAGTACTGCTGCTGCTAACTTTGCGGACCTTTGGGCGAAATACAATAATAAGGCCAATACTGCAATAGCGGCTGCAAAAATCTTTAGAAACTCACTGAGGAACAGGTTGAGTTCATTGGCGCTACCTCTAAACTGTGTATGAAGATCATTGTAGGAACTTGCTGATAAAAACTCTTTCACAGATTGATCAACATCCTCGACAAAAGACTTCATAGCAACGCCTTCGGGAGGAGTTAAGCTTATTGATGCACTCACTTCCTGGTCGACACGAAGTATACTAGCTGGCGCTTGAGTGATTTTGGCATCGGTCAATTCACGTAGAGGTATAAAGCCGTGACTGTCAATCAGTATCTCTGTATTTAGGAGCGTCTCAAGATTTTGTGGTTCTCTTGCTTTAAGGTAAAAAGGAAGAGTGTTGGTTCCCGTATAGAAGTGCCCAATATATATTCCATCGGTTAAAGCCATCAGATGATGATTTAATTCCGATATCGTAATACCTAAACGAGCTAATTGTACTAGCTTGGGTTGAAATTCAATACGAATCGCTCTATTTTGAAGTGCGCTACCCTCTTGAATTTGCGCTTCTGGAAACTTTAAGCGTAAATGGCTCATCAGCTCACTCCCGGCCATCTGTAGTCGAGATAGCTCTGCCCCTTTGATATCTAACTGGCTAATACGGTTGTTGGGTAGGGCAAACCTTAGTAAACCACCTTGTCTGAAATGTATTCGAGTCCCGATTAGTCCAAAGAGAGCTTTTTCATTTAGCCAACTCTTTAGTTCTTCAAATCCCCAGTCCCCTTTTGTGTATAGATAGAGATTGCAATTATTTGGGTTGCAAATTATTCCATAAGTTGAAACTTGGTTCTCTATTTCTTCTCTATTGGCTGTGATTCTATTTACGACCCGTTCCCCAATTTCATTTCTTATGGTCTCTGTGGATAAAGGACTTTCAAAGTTGATATAAACAGAGACCATATTTTGTTTGGGGTCTGGGAGGACATCAATGTCAGGGCTAGAAAAGGAAGTGGCAATGAGTGCGACAGGTAATCCTAACAAAATCACAGTGGAAGCTAGCTTAGGGTTGCTTGCAGAACGGATAGAAAGCTTCACCCACCATTCAAGCACTTTATTAATTTTTATACTGCTGGATCCCTCCTCAGCAATTGCTGCTTTTCCAAGTAAGTGTCTGGCCAATGAGGGTAGTATTAGTAGAGCAAACAATAGTGATGCTAATAATGCGCTTGAAATTGTGAATGCCAGGTCTTGAAAAAGCTGCCCTGTTGCTGACTGCATGGCAATAATGGGCAGGAATACGATAACACTGGATGTTGTAGATGAAACTAATGGGCCCGAAACTTCTTTGGTTCCCCGCGTGATACTTTCCTGAATATTTATACCCTGCTTGCGCAGTCTTTGAATATTTTCTACGACAATAATTGCTGCATCGACCATTAACCCGATAGAAAGTGCAATCCCTGCAAGTGAAACTACGTTCATACTTCTATTTCCAAGATACATTCCCAGAACTACCAGAGAGATACAAATGGGGATACTTAGAAATATTAGGGTTAGAGTTCTAGGGTTACGTAAAAACCAATAAATAACCAGGCAGGCGAGTAGTGATCCCAGCAGGAGGCTTCCGTATACCAGGCTGAGGGAATTCCGAATACCCGTGGAGTCATCCCGGCTTATGGCGAGCTTCATCCCCAGTCGATTTAACTCTCCGTCATTTAGTTCTTCTATTGTTGATTTGAGCTGGGTGATGGTTTCTAGAACATTGACATTTTCGGTAGGGCGTAGGTAGAAGTATAGAGATCTATTGCCTTCAAGGGCAAAATATAACCAATCTGAAGCTACACGCTCTTTTACCGAAGCAATATCCGAGAGTTGAATGATTTGGCTTTCTCGTGTTGCGATAGGTAGCGTTGAAAGTTCCTCTAGTGGGATCTGCCCTTTAAAATGAAGGGCATAATCTTTTGATCCAATTTTTAGATTTCCTCCCGAACGATCCGTTAAATTGTTTAGATTTTCGGTTATCTCACTAATGGTTAAAGAGTACCGAGTCATCTTTTCCGGATCGAACTCAATATCGACCCTTTGGGCAGTGGGTGTGCCGGCCTCTTCAATAGACTGTACACCAGGAACTTTGCTAAAGGCTGGCTTTACATGATTTATAAACGCGTCGATTAATTCAAGTTCGCTAGCTGGCTTCTCAGAATATAGGAAAAAGGATCCAAGCGTAGCCCCTGCACCATTTGCAAAATTGAATACATCCGGTGTGCGAACTTGTGTTGGCCAATTGGGTACTTGGTTGATTTTGGAGAGGACCTCAATATACATTTTCTCCATATTTGCCTCCGAATGGAAGTCAATTACGGTCCAAGCCCAGCTACTATTAACATTGGTTTGCAATTCTTTTAGGTGGCTTAGGCTGGAGAGTTCTTGTTCTAGCGGAGCAATTAGTATTTGTTCTATTTCTTCTGCGGTCTTTCCTGGCCAGGAGGTTGCGAGTGCAATTTGTGGACGATTAATGGATGGGAGTAGGGCGTTTGGTAAATTTATCCCGGCTATAACCCCGGCTATTATTAGGGTAAAGGTACAACAGATGATAATTGAGCTGTATTTCTCCAGGGACTTCATGTGTTTTCCCTCTTTGTTGGAGTAACGGCTTCATTGAGTTGTAACCCTTCGTGACCTAGTACAATCAAAAGATCGCCAGGAGCAATGCTTGAACGTACGACAAAGTAATTATCGAGAGTATCTATTATTTGCACCCTGGTATTAACTGCTCTTTGGTCGTTGTCTAGAGTCCAAACCTTATATTGTCGCCCATTCTCAAGAATTACGGCGTCACTAGGAATTCTAGTAATGTATTCTTGCTCGCTATGACCCGCGAAAGGGGTAAACATAGTTATTTCAAATCGCTGCCCAACCAGTAAGGATTTGAATTTTTGTCTGTTTACTTTAAAGTAGAGATTAAAGTTCTGTGTTTCTGTGTTTCTGTGTTTCTGGGTTTACTATATGGCTGATATTTCTGAGTTCAATATCTTGCTCCTTAATTTTGAAGGTGCTATTGCTTAGCAGGCTTTCTTTATTTATGTGTTCTTCAGGGAGACTACATTCAATTTGGTTTTCAGTTAGTGGGAGTAACTGCATAATTCTTTGTCCTGGATTGAGGTTTTCTCCAGGATTAGCTTCTATGCTTAAAACTTGACTATCGGTTTTTGCGTAGTGCAGTAGTCGTTTAGAACGATATTCAGCTGTATTTAGTTGTTGTTCGAGTCTTTGCTTGGTTAATTGATAGGTGTCCACATTGAGCTTAAGGTTATTTAAATGAGACTGAGAAACCATGTCGGCTGAGCGAAGTTTCTCCAGTCTACCTAGTTCTTCTTCTGCATAGTTAAGCTGGATTTGTGTTAATTCAATATCGGTGCGAATGATCTTCATTTGCTGGGAGAGATAAAAGTCATCCTGGGCTGCTACTAGTTCACCAGCTTTGATAATGGAGCCAACAGGCTTTATTTCTATAAGTTCAGCATCTGAGTGACTAGATATTTGATGTAAGGCAGGGGATGATACAGAGCAAAATAACTTTGTTCTAATAGCTTGCTCCCAGGGTTGTGCTGCTTCTACCAGTACTGTGCGGCTATCGTTGGCAAGGCTATTGGAGCCAATAATTAACAGAATAGGTGGGATGCTGCCCATAAAGAGCTTTTTAATTTTACTGTTTCTCATCCTGAGGCTCTGGTCGGTTTTGTTTCTGAATTAATTGTTTAAGAGCGGTAATTGGTATTAAAAATTAAAGAGACTGTAGTGCCTTTAGTATTATATTTGACTAAAAGGTATTTGGATGAGCTATCTGCTGCAATCTCGGTGCGGTAAGATGAAATCTACAAGGGGTGAGTTGTTCATGTTTAGAATTTTGTAAAATGTTAACTTTTACAATGAATGCTTTTGGCGCCAGAGGCTATTTTCTACTACATATATTGCAGCGCTTATATGCCCAGCTGGAAATGACGGGGGGAGTGGTGTTGTGAATATCAGAGTGGCTTGCCTACTCGGGTTTTCTATCGGCGTAAGTTGAATAGGTCTGTTTGTAACTTACCTAAATGGTAAAGATGTGCCGATATTATAAGACTTAAATAATTAACTTTAATAATGTGGCCAGTAAAATGTATCTAGGTCTGAGGTGGCCGAGTGTTAGGCTAATTGGTGTTGTGTTAATCGGGTGCACTGATAATGTTCTGTACACCCGAATTGATCTATGCGGAATTTGTGTGGTAGGAGTTAAAATTATAGTTAGAAAGGGCGTTACTCCTCTCGTCTTAACTCCAGACGTTGAGATTCACGTATACGAAAACGCCGTTTGTTTTCTCGCTCTCCATGAATACGTACTCGCTCACCAGATTGCATACCTTTCTGCTTTGCCTCTTTGGCGTCGATAAAGTAGTACTCACCGGTTGTTTCGTCTTTTACGGAGAAGCGATGATCCACTTCTCCTGTTTGAAAGTTCTCGGAGATCTCTTCCTCTAACACGCCAGTTACGGTCTCTTCGGCAATCGCTGAAGAGGAAAGGGCGAGAAGTAGGGCTAAGGGTAGATTTTTCATTGCGGTCTTACTCCCCATTAAATTATTCATCGTAAGTTACAGAAACAGTTGCAGAGTTGGTGCTGTTGTCAGTGGATAGAAATTCAATAGTGATTCCAGCAGATGAGTCAGTAAAGCTGTCCCCGGTAGTTGACAGTGTGGCTACCTGGTTGGCGGTAACATTGTTATTACTGGTGCCGCTAAGATAGTGAACCGTTACCGCATTTTCGTGGTGTGGACGGGGATTGAGGGTGTCGTGCTCGACGTGGTATTCGATGTAATAGTAGTTTTCTCCATTCCTGCTACCAATACTTTCGGCCTTTAAGAGTTGAGGTAGATCGCTACTAAGCTCACCAGCAGTAAGTTCTATGGCTTGAAACTCAATACTAGTGGTGCTGCCTGCGACTGCCTCAATAGTTTCAGTGTATCCGGGGAATGAGTCATACCAGCCCATATAGTCACGATGACCGCTTCCAAAGAGTCGTGATTGCCAAGCATTGCCCATTAGGGAGCCGTCACTACCATATTCACTCTCACCGCTATCGTTGGTATCCCCATCATTATTATCGTCATTGCCGGCGTGGCTCAGGCCAATATTGTGCCCAATTTCATGGCCCATAATCAGTTGATCACTATCTGCAATTATCATGCTCCAGCGGCCTCCGACAGAGGCGACTCCCGTGCCAACCAGTCCTGCACTGGCCGCAGCTTCCGGGAAAATGTAGACCCGATGACGCCAATCGTTGAGCTCTACGGGCTGGTTGTTGGAGTCTACGTAATTGCTTTCGATCCAACTGGTTGCCCTATCTCTCCATGTATAGCCGCTATCGTTATATTCACTGCCCGAGCGAGATTCCGCATCTTCGATGCTCAATACACCGCCATTCTGGCTGTCGGCAATGCTGTAGGTAAAGCAGTCTATAGAAGTGCTCTCATCATTGTCTTCACCGTAGCAGTATTGATCTAGTGAGGTGTCATTGCTTAGATGGCGGCTGAACTTTAGTTGTCCCAGGGAGTTTTCATGGTAGGCATTATCAAGAGAATCTGTGTCATTGAAAGCCATATTTGCAATTTGGGTAATGCTGAGATCATCTCCTACGGCGGCATCTGAGAAGTTCATAAAGATAAAGACAATGCTGCTTTCAGTGGCTTCGATGGTTTGAATAGAGAACACTACAGAGAGGGCACTACCATCGGTGAGCTGAAAAGAGATTGTGTCCTCTACGGAGTCACCATCATTCAGATTCTGGGAATTAGTGTTTAATTGATATTCCCAGTTTCCACTTTCATAGAGAGTGAAATCTCCATAGCTTCCAGCCACACTACTGGCTTGAAAGGTGGGGCTATTGCTATCGGTATCCTCAAGGGTGAGAGTGCCACTGGCATACTCTTGTGTCCCTACGATAAGTGATGCCAGGGGATTACTGGGGTTAAAAGTGTAGCCCCCCGTTTCTTCATCACTGTCGTCGTCCCCGTTATCGGAATCATCAGAACCACTGTTGTCTCCGCTGTCGGTACTTGTTTCGGTTTCAGTAGTCTCATCGTTGGAATTACTACTGCTGGACCCTCCTCCACAAGCTGTAAGGAGAACCGATAAGCTGAATGCTGTAAGGAATTTTAGGGTATCAGGCATGACAAACTCGACGTATTTCTTAATCTAATTGAGCAAGGCGATTTGTAATTGATGGACAGCTGCTCAGTGGCCCGGTTCCTGCTGATTATTAGTTAAATGTCTATATTTGGATTCTGGGTCACCTAAGGCAAAATAGCTATCGCTTTTTTGGCAGGTTGTGACGGTGTTGGATCAATTGCTATTAGCGTCTGTAAGTAGTGTGAACCCCGTTTGAGCAATTGATGACAGGGTTCAAAAAGTTAACTAGGTGTAATGAGTAGGATAAAGGAATGAGACCTATATTTGAACGTAGAGTGCACTTAACCCCATTAGCTTTTTTGCACAGGTGGGAGTCTGAAATTGAGGTGTTTATAGTTGGGGTTGATTAGAGGGAAATATGGATGTTGTCTTTCGTTGAAACAATCAAAGAAGGTGGAAGGAAGGGTAGGTTAATTGTTGTTGTGGCCGGTATAGGACTTTTGATCGCCGTGATATATCAACTGGCTACTCGCCTAAACCTTAAAACAGCTTATTCTGTCGGAGAGATTATAGACTCACTTCATGGGGTAGAAGTTTATTACAATGGAGGAGTTAATAATGTTGAAGAGCGCAACACCTCGGAAGACGGTTATAATCTTGGCCTAAGGTACCAGTGTGTTGAGTTTGTTAAGCGCTATTATTACGAGCGATTTGGGCATCGAATGCCGGATACATTTGGACATGCTAGAGATTTTTTTGACCTGACAGTCCAGCACGGGAGTGTGAATACCAAAAGAGGATTACGGCAGTTTCACAACCAAGGTAATACCCCTCCGAATATTGGCGATATCGTTGTTTATAGCCCCTCCCTTTTTAACCCTTATGGCCATGTAGCTATCGTTTCTATGGTAGATATAGAGAATGCTACCCTGGAGATTATTCAGCAGAACGCGGGTCCATTTTCTCCCTCCCGAGAGCGTTACCCACTTATTTTCATGCCCCCAGGGCAATGGTATGTAGAGAATAACCGTATTCTCGGATGGTTGCGCAAAGAGTGATCAGCTTTTCAGAGGGTTATTTAATGGATAACCCCCTCCATTAATCTCGGTCAAAAGCCATTTATCTGATTCCAGTACCGTTGGTCTTATCCGATGGTATGGGCCTGGAAGGTTGGTAGTGTGCTTCCCACGAATGGAGGCAACTATGAAACTATATTCTCTTTGGGCGCTACCTCTACTGATTGGTAGTGCTACTAGCCAGGCGGATGCCCTTGAATCACAGTGGGAGCTGGCGATGACAGCCGCTTATGATCGCGCTTCTGATAGCTCACTTTTTGAGGCGCAATCAAGTGTGTCTCGGCAAGCTTTACTACAGGGGGCACTACAGTATGAAGCTTGGGAAGGGCAGATCTCTGCATTCCACCAGGCAGAGCGCGGTGGCAGTGAAGACTTAGAGTTGGTAGTTGAGGAGCTTTTCTGGCAGGGGAGCTGGCAGGACTGGGATTGGTTGCTGGGCAAACGCCGCCTGGACTTTGGTGTTGGTTATGGTCATCGTCCGCTGGATTGGTTTCTACCCATAGAGCGGAATCCGGTATCACTTCAAGTGAGCGAAGGAGTTGGGGTGGTGTCTGCCAGTCGTTTCACTGAGAATGGAGAGCTAAGTGTAATGCTGGTGGATGCCGGTATCAGCCAGGCCTCTGGGGGTGACCACCCAAAGGGATTTGCCATGCGCTGGTATCAGCTTGGAACTAGTGCAGAGTGGCAGTTACTGGGTTACATGGATGATCAGCGAGGTATGAACTTAGGGGGAAGCTGGGTTAATACTTATGGAGAGCAATGGGAGATCCATACAGAATGGCGCTACCAGCAAGAATACTGGCGCTGGCGAGCCCAAGCTTTGATGGCTATGCCAAAACAGGAGCAGATGGATGATGGCTGGCAAGCTCTTATAGGGATGACATGGGCAAACAGCATTGGGCATTCGGTTATTTTAGAGTATTGGTTTGATAGTCGGGCCTGGGGGAAAAGCGAATGGGAGCAGGTGTTTGATAACAGCCTGTGGTACCAAAATCAGGGAGTGCAGTGGGATGGCCTTCGCCAATCCTCAGCGATGGCCTTTTTAAGTGATAATACCCTGAGGCACAATTTACTTTTACATTGGACGCTTACCAATAATGAGTACCATCCAAAAGTAGATTTAATATACACGCCTGAAGATGGTGGCCTTATTTTAACTATCGGGGGTGAGAGGGAGATTGCGAACGATTGGGTACTTGGAACATCCGTAAGATATTTTGCTGGTCCTGATGAGTCTGCTTTTGCGCAGCTTCAAAACCAGGCTGTATTTACCTTGAGTACGACTATTGTTTTTTGAGTGGAGTTAAGGGTGAATCTGTTAAGAGAGTGCTTACGTACATTGATAATTTGTGTGGTGGTGGCGGTAATTACCCAGGCTATCTGGGGGGGGAGCTATGCAGTTCACGGCGTAATTTCTCTGGCGTACGGATTTATAGCGACATCCACGAGGCAGGTAGTCGAGTTTTTCAAGCCCACCTGGCCCTCAAAAGTAAAGTATGCGGTAGTGAGTTTAGCGGCAATTGTACTGGGAACTCTACATGCTTGGTGGTGGATATCGGGTTTTGGGGAATTTCGGGTACTTGATTTTTTAATTATTGCCATTCTTCTTTCCATTTTTCTCTATCAAGTCCATCTTAACCGGGAGCAATCTCACCAGCTTGAGAGGGAACGTCAGGAAGCTGAATTGTTAAAGCTTGAACAACAAAAGACTCTTGCTCAAAGCCAGCTAAAAGTGCTGCAAAGCCAGATAGAGCCTCATTTTCTATTCAATACTCTGGCCAATCTAAAAATGCTAATTCGTCACGACCCTCAAAAGGCAGAAGACCTACTGGATAACTTTAGTGATCTCTTGCGAATTAGCTTGAAAAAATCCCGTTCCGACCAGGTATCTTTAAAGGTTGAGCTTAGCAGTTTGAAATGCTATTTAGAGATTCAAAAGATACGCCTGGGGGAAAGGTTAGAGTATGAAGTTGATTTATCAGAGGATGTGAGTTTAGAGACATTTGTTCCCCCGTTACTTGTGCAACCCTTAGTCGAAAATGCAATTTTTCATGGCATTGAGCCTGCAGCCAAAGGTGGACTGGTCCGGTTGCGGGTGAAACAGAAGGAAGGCCAATGGGTTATTGAGGTGGAAGATAATGGTGTGGGACTCACTGCTGGAGCTAATAAACTTAGCTCCAGCAAACACAATGGGATTGCGCTAAGCAATATTAGGGAGCGACTTTCTACCCTTTACCAAGAGCGTGGTAAGCTACTGATTCAAAGTAATAATCAGGGCGGAGTAACCGCCCGTTTGGAGTTTCCATGCGTGCCATAATTGCAGATGATGAGCCTTTATTGCGTCACCATCTCGACCAAATGCTTGCCGATATTTTTCCTGAGCTTGAGGTTATTGGTAAAGCCTGTGATGGTAACGAAGCGTTAGCTCTGTGCCAGCGAGAGGAGCCTGATGTGGTTTTTCTCGATATTCGTATGCCTGGAATGGATGGTTTGGCTGTTGCTGAGGCTCTTGGCAAATTACAAACAAATCCTATTGTTGTTTTTATCACGGCCTATGATGAGTATGCTGTAAGTGCTTTTGAGCATGAGGCAGCCGACTATCTGCTAAAACCTATTGATGACAAGCGATTGGAAAAAGCTTGTGATCGTATTCGGCAGCGCCTGAGAGACCGGGAAGAGGGTAACCTTAAGTCAGGACCTGATATTGAGGCGTTACTGAGGCAGCTTTCCTTAAGTAGACCTGAGTACCTTCGTTGGATTAAGGCAAGCAAGGGAGAAGATATTCATCTGATTGCCTGCGATGAGGTTTCGGCATTTGTGGCAGAGGACAAATATACGACGGTTTACTCCGGTCAGGGTGAGCATATTATCAGAACCCCACTAAAGGAGCTGTTAGCCCAGTTGGAACCAGATTTATTTTGGCAGATCCACCGTTCTACAATTGTCTGTGTGAAGCGCATTCAAAAAGTATGCCGTGGAATAACTGGCGGTGTATCTGTGGTGATGGATGACGGGCGTCAATATACAGTGAGTCGCAGGGCTGCTTCGTTGTTTAAAACAATGTAGCGATCAACAATTTATAATTATCTTAACTTAGGGGGGTGGTCCCTCTAATTAAATTGATATGTATGACAGAGATTCATATCTGCTACCTAAGATTTAGTAACTTTACCCCCCCCCCCCCCTTATTTTTGAAGGCCGGACACTCAGGTTGGTTTGGTATCAATAGATCTTTAATCTAAATGCACAAACTGCCGCTGATCAAAGGAAGGGTGATAAGGCGGGGTTACGATAAGAGAGTATAGCGTTAAAGATAATGTTGGCTTTATTGAATTACCATTAAAGCCTTGCTTCAAGCTTAGTGGGGTTTTAATTACTAAGACTTTAGGATGGTTGCTGTTTGGATTTGAATTTGGACGCTTGTTTATATATTTATATGCTATTGCTATATGGTTTGACTAGTAATCTTGTGCGAACTGAGGGGGTTGTTTTTTGTAATTGTCGGTAATTTACTTTAGGGATTTGATGGGCATAATTGCCCGCGACTTGAGGGGTGGAGTGTTTTTTTAATTGTAGATTAACTATTTTGGTGGATTTGAATTTTTTCATTCCTGGTGCTTGAAATTCTATCTGGAGGTCTATTTTCTGCTCTTTTGGCTTGTTAAATAGGCTCAGATTTTTCTTTATGGTTTTTCTATTTTAGGCCATTTTCTTAAATGGCTGGGAAGGTATATGTGCTGCCTTCTTCCTGAAAGTGCGTAATCTATTTTCCTCTTGTAATGGCAGGTATTCTGCTGTGAGTGCCTGTGTGTAAATTTTCTCCGATAATTAATGGAATAATTATGCTGGATAGTTTTAAGTTGGATTCTTCTTCTGTAGAAGGAGTTGAGGATCTAATTGAGGTGAAATTTCCCTACTTTGCACTAGAGGCTTTACATTTTGATGTTGACGGCTGGCTTGTTGCTAAAGTGCCTGTGCAATGTCAGAGTACATATGAAAGTAGTTTAATGGATGTCGCGGAAATTGGTCGACACTTGGCAATTTTGGGCTCTTGTTTTGGTGCTTTGGCCAATCCAGTAAGATCCAAGCATTACTACCTGGCGCGCAAAGCTGATTTGAAAACTTATGATAGCTTTGTTTCTGATATGCGCCCTGATTACCTTCTGGCTCGAACCAAAGCCGTATTTGCCAGTAAGAGAGAGTTAGTTGCTGAGGCAGAATTGTTAGACCCTGCTGGTGAAGTGGCGGCACGACTTAACGTGAAATATCATGTAATGCGGGAGCGATCTTTCCATAAGATATATAGTGATAGTATCCATGATATCACTCCTGTTATTAGCGATATTAACCCTTACTCCAAAAGTATTGATATTAATGTACATAATATTGATCTAATGTCTCTGACGGCAAGTATCGGTAGAGTTACTCCAGAAATGTGCATGGGGCATTTTGATAAGGTGAAAGCGTTGCCCGTTGCTATTGCCTCGCAGAGCCTTATTAAGTCATGTTGTATATTTTTGATGCGGTTGACAGGTGAAGATAGTGCTCGTTTTATAGTTACCTCTGCGGATTTGTGTGCGGATAATTTAGCGTTGGCAGGGCAAGATGTAGATATAAAAGTAGAACTCTTAGATGTTGAAAACGATGTTTTTATTGTTCGTACTATAGCTACAAATAATTTGGGGCAGTCTGTCGGTGAAATGATCACCCATATTGCAATGGTGGATTAGTCTTTGTAAATTTCATTTGATATTTTATACAGATCAAGGGAACTGCTCTTTTGATCTGTATCCACTCTATTTGCATCGCACAATCTTATTAGTATCAATTTAGTTACCAAGTCTTCAATATTTTGGCGATTCCGCAGTCTTTACTAACTAGTACACTTTCCTAAATTTAGACGCCTTAACGATAGTATCTCTTCGCGTGCAGTAATTTTCCACCTATCCACCCTCTAGAGCCATTCAGCATAAGTTTATGCCTCTTATCCTCTCCAGAGACAGTTCATCGCACTGTCCTGAATGATACTTGGATGCTAGGTAATCTATTAAAAATTCAGAAGCAAGGAGAAGTGTAATGAAAAGGTTACTTGTAATAATGGCTTTAAATCTTGGGGTGAACGTTTCGTCCCTTGCTGCCCAGGATGCACAAATGGAAGATTTGTACCAAAAAGCGGCAGCACAGGGTGGGGCGGCGATAGAGGAGTCCTATGAGGCTTTTAAGACATTACTGAAAGATAACCCTTCTGATCCTATTGTACTTTTTTACCTGGGGGCTAGTGAGACTCTAATGGCAAAAGAAAGCTGGCTGCCCTGGAGAAAGGTCAGTTATGCAGAGAATGGAATTGCCCGTATGGATAAGGCGCTCACCATAATTGAAGACATGGATAACCCTGGCCGTTCCTCTCAGGGGATGCCTCAAGACTTGCTGCTTAAAGGCATTGCCGCAACAACTTTTACTAAAGTGCCAAAGTTCTTTAATTCTTTTGACCGTGGGTTTGAACTTTATCATGAGTTGATGGGCGATCCACGCATGGGGTATATGCCGCCAGGCGCTACTCGCTGGATTTACTGTGGCGCTCTGCAGGCTGCAGAGCTTGAGGGTAACAAGGAGTTAGTGAATTTATGGGGAGCAAAGGCTGAGAGTCATCGCATATCAAATCCATGTGGCGATGTTAAAAACTCTGACTAATAGTGCGAACAGGTAGTGAATCCATGTTACAGCTCACTCATATTGAAAAGACTTACACTTCCGGTGAGGTTCAACTTAGGGCCCTAAAAGATGTGAATCTGGATATTCGGGCAGGCACTATGGTAGCTCTGTGTGGACCATCAGGGTCTGGTAAAAGTACCTTGTTAAATATTTGCGGACTACTGGATCATGATTACAGCGGAGAAGTCTGCTTTGCCGGCGAGGTGCTGAGAAAAAGCCACCGGCAGTCAATGAAGATCCGTCGTACCCAGTTGGGTTTTGTATTCCAAAAGTTTAATTTGGTTCCGGTAATGACAGCCTTTGAGAATGTAGCCTTTCCACTTCTTTTGAATGGAATGAAAGAAGGTGAAGTAAGGCGGCGTGTAATGGGCATGTTGGATCATGTCGGGCTGTCCCAGTTTTCCAACTACAGGCCAGATCGACTTTCAGGTGGACAACAGCAGAGAGTAGCAATCGCTCGAGCACTGGTGCATCAGCCCAAACTGGTAATTGCTGATGAACCTACGGCCAGCTTGGATAGTGTTACCGCACAACAAATTATTGAGTTAATGAAAAATTTGGGAGTGGAGCAAAAAACAGCTTTTATTGTTGCCAGTCATGATGATCGAATGACTCGTCATTGCGATAGAGTTGTTGAGTTGAAAGATGGTGTAATTCTGCAGGAGAGTGCTTTATGCGTCGCTTAAAAGTCGCGGTTTTAAATTTATTGCGCAATCGTCGCAGAAGCTTTCTTGCAGTTGCCATTATCTCCATTGTGGTAACGGCCTTGATGACCTCCGGAGGTTTTGGCCTATTTACATATCAATCCCTTAAAGAGAGCGCGGCGCGCAGTGAGGGGCATTTGGTGCTAACACAGCCGGGATATTTCTCTTCTGATGAGGACTTTCCTCTTCAGCTTGGTTTAGATAATGCCAATAAATTACGTAGGGACTTGTTGGTTGAGGAAAATGTGAAGGCCGTGCAGCCTAGAGTTTATCTGCAAGGGTTAATTTCCAATGGTGATAAGTCTTCTATTTTTTTAGGTCAGGGGATATTGCCAAGTGAATTTCGGGTGAAGGGGCCTTTTCTAAATGTCACTGAGGGCAGTATTTTATCAAACCGTGAAGATATCAGTGATCCTGAGATTATGCTGGGTAAAGATCTCGCAAGAAATCTTAATGTAAGGCCTGGGGATTATATTACTTTAATGTCCTCTACAGTTCATGGGGCTCTCAATGCAATGGATTTTAAGGTTAGGGGAGTTTTCGGGACTGGTGTTCCAGATATGGATAAGCGTCAAGTATATATTTCTGTTCAGGCTGCGCAGTTCCTTTTAGATAGTGACAGGGTCTCAACCATGGCAATTTATGGCTACAGCCTTGATAGGACATCGAGCTTGCAGGAAAGGCTGCGCGAGTTAGTTCCAGAGCTGGAAATTACAACTTGGGAGGATCGTGCCTTTTTCTATCAGGGAGTGAAGAGTCTTTATGATCGAATTTTTGGGTTGATGGGAATCATTATGGCACTGGTTATCTTTGTCTCGCTTTTCAATACGCTGGCAATGTCGGTAACAGAGAGAACACGGGAAATAGGTACCTTGTCCGCATTGGGTGCATCCAAAGTGGAATTGATAACAGGGTTTATATTGGAGGCTTTAGTACTTGCTGTAGTGGGTTCTTTAGCCGGTGTTATTTTGGCTGGTCTGATAAGCGCTGGATTGATGATGTTTGACATTACTATGCCGCCACCTCCGGGAAAAACAACGGGGTATCCTTTGACTGTTTATTTCTCTATTAACTTGGCTTGGATGATTTCGGTTGCAATAGCTGCGATATGTGTTTTTTCATCCTTCCTTCCGGCGCGGAAAGGTGTCAATAAACCGATTACTGAGGCATTGGTCCATGTATAAATTAAGATTAGGCAGAGTTAGCTTGGCGATTGGTTTGTTGCTGATGTTCTCTCCCTTTGTTTCAGCTGGGACTGAGGAGAAGGAAAGTCATTTTTCCGCTGTACAGGTAGAAAGCATGTTGGCCAAAGCCGATTCCTATCGTCTTGGAGAGTCATCTTCAAAAGTTGTCACCAACATCCAGGTTTTTAAACAGGGAGAGTTAGAAAGCGAAGATCGCTACCATGTTTATACTCGCCCTGAGAGAAAATCATTGGTGATATTTAAAGGAGTTGGTGAAGAGGGACAAAAAATGCTGATGCTGCAGGATAACTACTGGCTATTGATGCCCCGCAGCCGCCGCCCTATCCGCATTACACCGATGCAAAGATTGCTGGGGGAGGCTTCAATTGGTGATATCGCCACTTTGACTTGGAGCCAGGACTATCGGGGGCAGTTCGAGGCAAGTGAAATTCTAAAGGGTAAATTGACCCACAAACTTCAGCTGGAGGCAAAAACCAAAGGAGCCAGCTATCAAAAGATAACATTGTGGCTTGATAGTGAGAGTCTCTTCCCTATCCAAGCGGAGCTTTACTTGAAATCTGGAAAGTTGGCTAAGGTTGCGCATTTTGTATCGGGGATAAAGGATGAAGAGCTATTTGTGGAGGAGATGGTTTTAGTTGATAGCATCAAGGCTACCACTGAAACCAGAGTTCACTACGAAAGTAGCACTGCGCATCAGTTAGCGGAAAAATTCTTCAATCCGGCATACTTGAGTCGACAGTCAAAAATGGATCTGTGAGAGTGGATCTGAGCGGGTAACTTCCTCTGCCAGTATCAATTCCGATACTGGCAGAGGTGCGGAAAATTAGGCTGCCTCAATTGATGCTATTTGAATTTTCCGCTCTTCGGAAAAAGCTCTATCAAGCTCTTCTGCCTCCCTGAGACGTTTTATTTTATCAAAGAACAATTGGGCTTCAGGAAAAGCCAATTTCAAGTAAGCGAGCCATTGCTTAATACGATTGCCCAGATACTTGGAAGGGTAAACTTCTCGGGTGGTTTGATAGTAACCCCAAAGAGTTTCAATAATCTCTTGCCAGCCCATTGCTGTATAGCTCTCACCTGAGCAGTAGGCTTTTATCTGCTTGCCCAAATCTGGCCTGGCTAGCAGGCTGCGACCAAACATAAATGCTTCGCATCCGGTTACTTCACGGCAGCGTTGAAATTCCTCAAGTGTCCAGATATCCCCGTTGGCAATGACTGGGATTTCGAGTTTTTGGCGAATTTCACCGATGTATTCCCAGTAGGCTGGGGGTTTATAGCCATCGACTTTGGAGCGAGCGTGTACTGCCAGTTCATTTGCGCCGCCAGCTGCTGCAGCCTGGGCGTTATCCATATAGCTAGAGCGATCATTAAAGCCCAGTCGGATTTTTGCGGTGACAGGGATGTTTTCCGGGACAGCGCGGCGAACCGCTCCTACAATAGCTTCCACTCTGTGAGGGCTTTGCAATAGGCAGGCGCCACCGTCGCTGTTATTCACTGATTTTGCAGGGCAGCCGAAATTGAGATCAATTGCTGTAGCACCGAACTCAACTGCTTTTACTGCATTAATTGCCATTGCATTGGGGTTGCCGCCTAACAGCTGTAACCGTACTGGAATCCCGCTTGGGGTCTTTGCACCTTTGTCGACCTCTGGGCACAAGCGGGTGAATACTCTGCGAGGCAAGCGAGTATTAGTGACACGAACAAACTCTGTAACACAGATATCGACCCCTCCAATGGTGGAGAGCAGGGCACGTACGTGATGGTCGATTACCCCCTCCATTGGTGCCTGGTAAATCGTAGGTTCTGGGGTAGGTGTCTTGTCGGTCATAAGTCAGTTGAGAGGTAAATCATAAATCTAAAGGCGCATATTCTATCAGCAAGTTATTGTAATGGCGCAAAAACGATCATTCTTCAGTATATAAAAGTAGGAGAAATAAACTCAGCCTATTGATGTTTCGCACCAAAATTGGGCGTGGTAATTTAGACCCCTCCGTTGCCCCTGAAACCAATAAGTGTTTGATTTTAAAAGCAACTTGTATTGATAATAGAAAAATATCAGCATTTTGGAACTAACGAAATTTTTCCTGTGTGCCCGCTCTTTTTGGGGGAGGATCAGGTGCAGCGGCGGTTGAAATTACCGGTCTAGGGAATAAGATTCCGATGTGCAGAAATTTGGGACGGCTGGGCTAAGTGAGATTTTCCCGGGCAAGTTTATTGGTTGTACGACATAAATTTGTTTAATTGTGAGCGAAGATTTTACATATGCACAAAATATCAATTGGGGTGTTTCAGCCGTCCTGAATAAATAGGTACGTAAATTCATAGTGTTACGGGGACAGATGAAACCGTCCGGAATGGCTGGTTTTATTGCCTGGTGCCAGGGGGAATAAACAGTGCAAGAAACACTTTTGCAACAGGGGCTAGATATCACCCTGTTTGGTATGGGAATTGTTTTTACTTTTCTGCTATTGCTGGTGATCGGTACCGGTATTATGTCGAGAATCATCTCCCGCTATTTTCCCGAAGCGGAGCCCGTATCCCACACGCCTTCCCCAACCGCAGGGAATGATAAGGCCCATTTACATGCGGTGATTAAAGCGGCGATCGAACAGCATCGCAAAAGACGCTAACCACCAATCGCTTCCAAACAATTTCCAATAATTTCTGCCGAGAGAGATAACCCATGACTGAGGTTAAAAAGCCATTGGGGATTACCGATGTAGTCCTGCGCGATGCCCACCAGTCACTGTTCGCTACCCGACTGCGACTGGACGATATGCTGCCGATTGCTGAGAAGCTCGATAAAGTTGGCTTCTGGTCTCTGGAGTCCTGGGGGGGGGCCACTTTCGACTCCTGCATTCGCTATCTCGGCGAAGATCCCTGGGAGCGTATTCGTGAATTGAAGAAAGCTATGCCGAATACGCCTCAACAGATGCTGTTCAGGGGACAGAATATTCTCGGCTACCGCCACTATGCGGATGACGTGGTTGAGAAGTTTGTAGAGCGCGCTGCAGTCAATGGGGTAGACGTGTTCCGCGTGTTCGACGCGATGAACGATATGCGCAACCTGAAAACCGCACTGGCTGCGGTGAAGAAACAAGAGAAGCACGCTCAGGGCACCATCTCCTATACCGTGAGCCCAGTACACACCATGGACTTATGGGTGGATCTGGGGCGCCAGATCGAGGATATGGGAGCGGATTCCATCGCGATCAAGGACATGGCCGGTCTGCTGCGCCCCTATGAGGGCTACGAGCTGGTGAAACGTTTGAAGGCCGCCGTGGACATCCCCATCCATATGCAGTGCCACGCTACTACCGGCTTATCTACGGCTACCGCTCTCAAGTGTATCGAGGCGGGTATCGACAACGTGGACACCGCGATCAGCTCTATGTCCATGACCTATGGTCACAGCCCAACCGAAGCGTTGGTGGCCATTTTGGAAGGCACTGAGCGGGACACCGGGCTGGATATTAACCTGCTTGAAGAAATTGCGGCTTACTTCCGTAACGTTCGCAAGAAGTACGCGAAGTTTGAGGGTTCCTTGAAAGGCGTGGATTCTCGCATCCTGGTGGCTCAGGTACCCGGTGGCATGCTCACCAATATGGAAAACCAGCTGCGCGAACAGGGCGCTGGGGATCGCCTGGATGATGTACTCGAGGAAATCCCCCGGGTGCGTGAAGACCTGGGCTGTATCCCGCTGGTTACTCCCACGTCCCAGATTGTGGGTACCCAGGCGGTGCTCAATGTCCTGACTGGAGAGCGTTACAAATCGATCTCCAAAGAGACTGCCGCCGTCTTGAAAGGCGAATACGGTGCGACACCTGCTGAAGTTAACCAGGAGCTGCAGGTCCGGGTACTGGATGGAGCGAATCCGGTTACCTGCCGCCCGGCAGACCTGTTGGCACCAGAGTTGGACAAGTTAACCCTAGAGCTTCAAGAGAAAGCGGGTGAACAAGATGTGGCCCTGACCGATGGTGAGGGGGAGATCGACGATGTGCTTACCTATGCACTCTTCCCGCAGATTGGCCTGAAGTTCCTGAAGAACCGTGGCAATCCAGAAGCTTTCGAGCCAGTACCTACCGGTAATGAAGGTGCTGCAGTCAAGAACGACAAAGGTGAAGAAGTTTATACGGTGACTGTGGAGGGGCAGAGCTACACCGTCACTGTGGCCGATGGTGGCGACTTAACCAATGTTGCCCCAGTGTCTGGCGCTGCTTCAGCACCTGTAGCTAGTGCACCTTCGGTGCCTGCTACCGGAGGTGAGCCGGTTAATGCGCCTCTCGCTGGAAATATCTTCAAAGTAATGGTGAAACCTGGGGATCAGGTGAGCGAAGGCCAGGCGGTGTTAGTACTGGAAGCGATGAAGATGGAAACTGTGGTGAGTGCCCCTCGTGCCGGTAACGTCGCCAGTGTGGCAGTAAAAGAAGGCGATTCAGTGGCGGTGGGTGATGCCCTGCTGTCTATTGCATAGCCAAAGGTAGGAGTCACACGTGGATAATCTGATTACTCTTTGGCATTCCTCCGGTGTCGCGCAGATGGCATCGGGCCAGTTCATTATGATTTTGGTGGGCCTGGGCCTGCTGTTTTTGGCCATTCGCAAAAACTTTGAGCCCCTGCTTTTGGTGCCTATCGGTTTCGGCGGAATCCTGGCCAATATTCCCGGTGCCGATTTGGCACTCTCAGCCGCAGAGACAGCCCTTACCCAGGGAGATGGGGCTGTTTTGGCGCAAATGGCCCAGATCCTGGGCCTCGATAGTACTTCAGCTTTACCCGCGCTAAAGGAAGCTCTGGCCAGTGCGCCGGCAGCCGTGCAGGTACAAGCAGCTGAGTTTGCCCGGGATGCCGGTTTCAACAACGGTATGCTGTATAACTTCTATTCCGTAGCTATTGCTTCCGGCATTGCGCCGTTGGTAATTTTTATGGGTGTAGGGGCTATGACCGACTTTGGTCCGCTACTAGCCAATCCGCGCACCTTGTTCCTCGGTGCAGCGGCCCAGTTTGGGATCTTTGCCACGGTGCTCGGTGCTGTGGGTCTCTCGGTAGCGGGAATCATGGACTTCTCAATCGCCGATGCCGCTGCGATCGGTATTATCGGTGGAGCAGATGGTCCCACAGCTATCTATGTTTCCAGCCTATTGGCCCCGGACCTGTTGGGGGCTATTGCTGTAGCAGCTTATTCGTATATGGCGCTAGTGCCTATGATTCAGCCGCCGATTATGCGAGCCCTGACCACTGAGCAGGAACGCAAAATTGAAATGGTGCAATTGCGCCATGTGAGCAAGCGGGAAAAAATTGCCTTCCCGATGTTGCTGCTGATTTTGGTGGCCCTGTTCCTGCCAGCTGCTGCACCGCTGTTGGGTATGTTCTGCTTTGGTAACTTGATGCGTGAGTGCGGAGTCGTTTCCCGATTGTCGGACACCGCTCAGAACGCGCTGATCAATATCACCACTATTTTCCTGGGACTTTCCGTTGGTTCGAAATTGGCGGCAGACAAATTCCTCGATCCTAAAACCCTGGGTATTTTGGCTTTGGGTATTGTGGCGTTTGCGATCGGCACTGCGGCTGGCGTGTTGATGGCTAAGTTGATCAATGTATTCAGCAAGCACAAGATTAACCCATTGATTGGTTCTGCTGGTGTTTCTGCCGTACCTATGGCCGCGCGGGTGTCCAACAAAGTAGGACTCGAATCCAATCCTCACAACTTCCTGTTGATGCACGCAATGGGCCCCAACGTAGCCGGTGTTATCGGTTCTGCGGTGGCTGCGGGTGTGATGATCAGTATGGTGCGGAGCCTTACTGGCGGGTAACCAAAATCCATGGCTTTGGAAGAGAGGGCGAACGGTGTTCGCCCTTTTTTGTTGACCTAAAACAAATGCATTTTGTCCGCTTTTGCTGGTTAAAACAGATCCTTCTGATTTAAATAATGTGAAGAGGCAGTCATAGCTGGAGTAGGTATGTTTATCCGGTCAACAGAGTATCTCCATCGATAGAATTCATTTTGAGTTAAGGTTAGTTGCGCTATATTCCTCCCAAAATGTTTACTGGAATAAAAATTCATTAGGAAGTAACCCCAATGCGTAGTTTGCCATTCTTAATTGCCTTTGCTCTTTTCTCCACTAGTGCATTTGCACATGATAATCATCAAACTGCGGAAGAAGTCCGCCAGTTAAAGAAAGAGGTGGTTAAGCTCCGTAAAGAAGTACACTCTGACCACAAACAGGGTGTTGGAGCTGAAAATGTTCGTGACTTAGAAAAAGAAGTGGTTAAGTTACGAAAAAATGTCCATCGGCTTCAGGGCTTGATTTTGGAGTTGCAGGCGAGTATTGAAGCTCAGTCTGAATTGGCACATCCAGTTCCGGTGGAGGAGCGCCCTAAGTGGGCCTGCTATATGTCAGATGTAAAAGCTGGGGGTATTCACTCTAAGGGCTTTAGTCGTATTGAAGCGAAGGGGAGATTACTTGAAATTTGCTCCCAACGTGGTGGCCTTTGCTTTGAGAGTGGAATTGAATGCTCCGATGAGTAGTAACTAATAGCCAGTTTAATATGGGGTGGCTACTCTTGGATGAGTTTGCGCCCCTGGCTACCCCTTAAAAAGTAAGGACGATAACTATTAGGTGAGAGTACAGCATTGCACCACTTGTTCATACTTAAGCTTCTTATCTAAGGTTGTCTAGTTTATAGAAGTGAGTGTCTAGGATCTTATATAAAAAGTAACGCCCTTGCTGATGGAGTTTGTCTGAGGAACCGTAGGTTTTAAAGTATTCAGGAAATAGTTGGGCAATATCTTCACTGGACCACTCTAGGTGAAACTGCAAACCCATTATTCTTTCGCTGAATAAAAAGGCCTGATGAGGGCACAAGTCAGATTCTGCCAAGCAAATTGCCCCCTCCGGAATTTCAAAGAAATAGCTATGTGCCTGGAATACATTCTCTAAATTGAAATTCAGTGCTGTTGTAGACCTTATAGGTAGCCAGCCCATTTCCTCTTGAGGAAGTTGGCGGACCTCTGCTTCCAATGCATGTGCAAGAATCTGTGCCCCAAGGCAGATGCCCAGTATTGGGATCGGAAGTTCAATGCAGTTTTTTACCCATGCAATCTCATTGGCAAGCCAGGGGAGCCTTTTGCGCTCACAAACGTTCATCATCCCACCAAGGATAATAACTCCGCTAAAGCCGCTTTGAGGAAGTGGTGATTTCTGGGGGTTAATGATAGAAAGCGGTATTCGCTTCTCTGTAGCCCAGTCATAAATATACCCCGGGCCCTCAGTCTCCTCATGTTGGATAATCAGTATCGGTTTGGTCATTTACTGGAAATCCTGACTTTCAAAATACAGCTCTTCCTTATAGTGGATGCCGGCTTTAGTTAGGCTTTTTGGCCAGCTATCTTTCGAAAGCGGTTTTAAACTGCTGCTATAAATGTCGCTGGAAAAATTATGGCCGGTGCTGACCAGCAGTATTTGGTCGAAGCTGGGGGTGGATGCAATTTCATGCACAAGCAAAGTGGAATTTTCAAGAAGTATTAATTGGTAGTGCCCATTTTCTGTTCGGGTAAGGGGACTGTCCATTAGTCGAGAGGTTACCCGGAAAGTAACAGCTTGCAGAGCAAGTTTTCCTCCTCGTTCAAAATGCCCTGTAAACAATTCGGCGTTAAAGGCATTAAGTTTTCCCTCGCGTAGTTCGCGCAAAGAAAATTCGTCTGGAAGCAATGTGACTAACTCGTTTCGCTTGAGAAGGTTTTGCACCTCCTCCTGGTCATCAGTCTCCAATTCCAAAATAACTTGATGACTGTGTTTTCCGCCATGTAGTGGCATATGTGCGGCAATAATTTGCCCGCCGACGGTAAACAGGGCCATGCCATGAATTCCGACCGAATTGTCACTTTGTGCTAATGAAGATTGTGTGAAGCATACGCTTGAGCTGATTGTCAGCGCCAAAAATAGAAGAATATTTTTCATCGGTTTTGTGTAGCTATGACCTTGGATGCAGGGGATTCTAAGAGTACTCTAGTGAATAATCGATTCAAAAATAGAGATATTTGATTCCACTATGGAAATAGAAGCACTTGAGAAGTTTCTAGTGATTGCTGCGACGGAGAACCTGCAGCGCTCCGCAGACAGGTTGGATACGAGCCCAGGCGGATTGAGTAAAACATTAAAGCGGCTGGAAGGAGAGCTGGGTACTCGCCTGTTTGATCGAGTTGGCAAGCAACTGAAAATCAATGACGCAGGCCGCAGACTGCAAAGTCGGGCGGTTGAGATGGTGGCGATTGCCAGAAGAATTCGTTCTGAAGTTGGCGAGCTAAAGGTAAATCAGGAGTGTCGAATTGCTGCTCCGACCATGCTGCAACTAGCCTGGGGTACATTTATCCACCGCAAGTTTATTGCTGAGGAAGCAGGGGGGCGGTTGTCATTCACATCGGCCTATGAAGCCTTGGCATTGAAGATGTTATCCAGAGGGGAGGTAGACCTGGCCCTGATAACCGGAGCGGTTTTGGGGCAGTTGTCATCCACAATGGATGCTCGGCCACTTGGCTCAGTATCAATGTGTATTGCTGCAGGGCCTGATCACTCCTTGATAGTGGAGCAGGGGGTTGAGGTGAAGGCTTCAGTGTCAGATATCTTGCAATATCCATTTGCCGCGCCGAGGATATCACCCTTCTGTGGTGAAGAGCGGGGGATAGGTAGCGATGGCTGGCCAGAAATTAATTATCCTCGCAAGGTGCAGGTCGTTGTAAATGATTATGGGGTTCTTTGCCAGCTAGTAAAAAATAATAGGCTGCTCGCTTTTCTGCCAGAGCCTCTGATAACTGAAATGGGTGGGGTAATCGTTAGGGTGGAGGATGGCAATATAAAATCTAGTGAAGAGCTCTTTGTAGTAGGAAGGAAAACGAATGCCTCCTGGCTAAGTAAATTTGCCGAGTGGGCTTAGTGTTTGGATTGGAGCCAGTTAAGCCAGCTTCCGTAGAGGGTATTGCAGCAACTAAATTGCCGAAATATTCGCTTGGTAACTGCCATATTTCCACCTGGATGGCTTGCCCATCTCCTGATTCATCGCGAACCAGAGCGGGGCGCTCCTCCTCGGGGAGAACATAGAGTCGGTATTGGTGACTGGTTGTTGTTTTCTGATGTAACTGTTCTCCCCGCTCAGTGAGTTGCCAGTTGAGAGGTTGCTCTTTGAGATATGCACCACAGACTACAATTTTTGCCAGCTTGTCCGGTGTAGCTAATGGCGAGAGCCGCTGTCTTGGTTAGATGTCTCTCCCGGGCGTTCTCCTGTAGCAGCCAATGGGAGATTACAGGCCTGGTGTAAACTATTAGAAAAACTTAGCAGGGACATATCGCAATGTTTCTGGCTAAACAAAGTGACTCCCCAGCTAATTCCGGAACTGAGAAAGCCAGCGGGCACTGCGGTCGCAGAATAGTCCAATAAATTCATAAAATTTGTGTAGGTTCCGAGAATAGAATTTCTTTGAATGGGTTGCTCGGATATTTGCTGGCGGGTGTAAGCAGTCGGTATAGTGGGAATAATGATAAAATCGACATTCTCCAGTGTTTTATCACAGGTTCTCTTTAGTGCTTGTAAGCGGTATTGTCCCAAGAAAGCATCAGCTGCAGTTTTTGTTTCCGCGGAGTTAATAACCTTCCGGATTACCTCAAGCATGGATTTAGGTTTTACACCTTGAGTTGCAATCCAGCGCTCGGCTACCCAAGGACCTTCGTATAGTAGCTTTGCCGCTTCTATAAAAGGATTAAAGTCTACAGTTACAGCCCGTCCGCCCAGCACTTTTAATTTTTTGATAGATTGATCAAAGAGTGCCTGGGTTTCTTTGTTCCCTTGAAAATCAAGTTGTTCAGGTATACCAAAAGAAAAACTGATCTTATTGTTAGGGAAGCTTTCCTGGAAGTACCGCAGCCTATTTGAAGATGGGGTGGTACGGCTATAGATATCGGCTGAATCAAATTTCGCCGTAATATCAAGTAGCTTGGCGGCGTCTTGACAATTTAGGGCGAATATTGACACGCAGTCGAGACTTTTACAGGCGGGGACAACCCCTGTAGTGCTCAGCAGTCCCCGAGTGGGTTTGTGGCCTATTAAATTATTGAGTGCCGCAGGTACCCGACCAGAGCCAGCAGTATCTGTTCCCAAAGCAAAACTGACTTGCCCAAGTGCTGTGGCAATAGCTGATCCCGCACTGCTCCCGCCAGAAATATACTCCTGGTTAAAAGAGTTTTTACCTTCTCCGTAAGGGGAGCGAACACCTACTAGACCGGTGGCGAATTGATCGAGATTGGTTTTGCCGAGCGGCACGGCTCCTGCTTCAATCAATAGCTTTACAACAAATGCGCTTTCGCGAGGGATATAGCTAAAGTCTGGGCAGGCTGCTGTTGTAGGTACTCCAGCAAGATCAATATTATCCTTGATAGCAAAGGGCACTCCGTATAATGGCAGATCGCTGGGCCTTATTCGGTCCAATGTTTCTAGATAGGGCTCTAGCTCTTCTCGCGTTAATAGGGTTATCCAGGCGTTATAATTGGCTTGCTGCAGTGCTTGCTTTAATAGACTGGCAATGAGTTCACGCGGTGTTGTAATACCTTGGGAGTAGGTGTTTCTTAGATGGTCTAGCGTTAAATCGTGGGCCATAAAAGGGTTCCGAGAATAACTTCAACTAGATACCGGACTGTTATTTATTTCGATGTTTGTACTACTAAGATTATATTTTTTAAAAATTTTTATCTCAATGTAAACCGCATAATTTTAGATTTAGCAAATACATAATTAGTTTGATGTCCTCTCCGGTGGACAGGGTGTCCCTGCTGCAATCCAACCTTTCATTGCTTCAATGAACTTATCGTGGGGGATATTTACCGGTTGGCGGCTGTCACCTGGGTGCCATCCCCACAATACCAGTGGGCTGGTACTGACAAACTCCAGTTGACTGGTTGGTGCTCGCCCGCCGTTGTCTTGGGGAGTAGTTAGCAGCTTGCAGATTTGAGCTGAGGATTTTTGTGACCAGTTCAACTCAATGGGTGCCATAACCCACCCTGGAGCTCCAGGTGCACCGGTAACAGGGTTGTTTTTATTTGAATGGCAGTTATTGCAACGCATGGTACCTGCCCCCATATTATCTGGACCGCGCTCCACTCTAGGAACATGGGGAGACCCTTCATTTATAAGTGGCATCTCCAACTGGTGGCAATTGAGGCAGCGGGGGTGCAGAAGGACCTCTACGATAGTTTCCCAGTCGTGGTGCCCTGGAGTGCTGCTGACCTCCTCTTGCTGGGATGCACCTCGATGTTGATCGCAACCGGTTAACGTGAGGAGTGCTATGGCACACAAAGCCAATAGGGGGCGAAAGAGAGCTGTGTCTGGCCGTATTTTCATTCGGCTTGCCTTTAAGTTCGATTTTCACTCTCAAACATAATTGGGCCTGAGGACTAGTGATAGTTTCGAGATTGATTGCCGCGTCAAAAGATAGACCTGGCGGGTTCAGTTCTATTGGGTTGTGACCAGTTATTCATATTTGGGGATTAAGGCGCCGTAGTACGTGGTATGATAGGCGCGTTTTACATGTTTGATTCTTATATAGCGGGCGCGACTTTTAGCGTCTAGGAGAGCGTATGTCCTGGTTAGGGGCGGGGATAGGTGCAGGCTTTGGTTTTATGTTCGGTGGCCCTTTTGGCGGCCCAATTGGTGCGGCATTGGGAGCCTGGATCGGCAGTTCATTTGGTTCCAGTTTGCAGCAGCGCCTTGGGAAGGCTGCTTCGGCCCTGAGCAGGGATGGAGCCCAGACAATCTTCATCGTGACTCTATTTTCGATGTTGGCAAAAATGGCTAAGGCAGATGGCCTGGTTTCTAAAGCTGAAGTGGAGTTTATAGAGGGCTTTATTAGAAACAACCTCCGTCTAGGCACTGAGGAGCGCAAGCATGCAATCCGTATTTTTGAAAATGCCAAGACTGATAAGTACAGCATTTACGATTACGCAAAACAGTATCGCCAGCTGGTTCGCGATCAAGCAATGCGGGAAATGGTGTATCGCCTATTATTTGCTGTTGCTTATGCCGATGGTGAATTACACAGCGCAGAAGAAGAAATTTTAAAACGCATCACTATTGATCTTGGCTTGCATGAATCTTTATTTGCGGCAATGCAAAATGAGTTTTTGCACGGGGGTAGGAGTACGGCTGCAAATCTGGAGCAGCATTACGCAGTGTTGGGTTGTACCCCGGAGACCAGTGATAAAGAGCTTAAATTAGCTTATCGCCGAAAAGCAGCAGAGTATCATCCAGATAAAATTGCTTCCAAGGGGTTGCCTGAAGAGTTTATGCGTCATGCGGATGATCAGATGAAAAGTATTACTGTTGCCTATGAAGCGATTGTTGAGGCGAGAAAGCAACAGGCTAAGGTTGTCAGCTAGGTTCTGGAAAGTAGCCTTGCTGTATCGCAAATAAAGGAGTTGATAGATGAGTCTTGCTGAGACAATTAAAGATAAACTGACTGCGGAATTTTCGCCTCAGCATATTGAAGTGCAATGCGAAAGTCATATGCACAATGTGCCTGTTGGCTCTGAAATGCACTTTCGGGTCGTCTTGGTGAGTGAGGCGTTCAATTCGGCAAGGAAAGTGCAGCGCCATCAAAAAGTCTATGCGGCATTGTCTGAAGAAATGGCCGGCCCGATACATGCTCTGGCTCTGCACACTTACAGCCCGGAAGAGTGGGAGGGGCAGGCCCCCCAGAGTCCTGAATGCCAGGGTGGTGGAAAAAAGTCGTAATTCAGCGCTTTATTTAAAACAACTCAGACAGGTTCCAGTTCTGGGACCTGTCGCGTTTTTCATGTAAACAGCCATTCAAAAATTTTTAGTTTCTTTTTGCGTCACGAAAGCCCTCATAAGCTTTTGCTGGTTGTAAAAATCAGTGGTGAAATGGCGTCTATTTTTTGTTTATTAATTTCGATCTCTTCATATCTCTCTTGCTCTGGTGGCCGCTAGAATTCCAAGAGGCGCCTATCCATTTTAAAAATCATACTTTGTTCGGGAAAATTAAACGCCAAAAAGCGGTTTAAGTGCCAGAAAACAATAAATACTTTTTTACACGCCAACATTTGTTTGTTTTTTCTACACCTGTTACTTCGTGCGACTAGACTGACCATTGATTGGGCTGATTGCTGTTTGATCTGCTGAATATCAATGGAGTTACCACAAATGAAGATGACGCGTATTCTGATCCCCGTTATGACGCCCCTCGCCTTAGCAATCTCTAGTGTCGCTTCGGCAGGACCGGCTGGCTATGCCCCCCCCCCACCAAAGACCCAGGAGTTTAAGGTTCGAATTGGTGGGGCCTATATCTCGCCTAATTCGGACAATGCCACTTTTGCTGACAGATGGCTCGAAGGGCCAGATGACTTTATTGACGATTGGGGTGCATTCCGCTCTAACATTGATCCCAGTGATGAGTGGGGCTGGTTTATCAATGTAGAGTGGCGGGCTACCGACCATATGAGTGTATCCCTGAGTTACACCGAGGGTGACCGCCACACAGGAGGAGATAACAGACCTTGGTTACGTCGTTTTAACCCGGACTTTGATGAGTTCCACCGCCGTCGCGACTTCGCTAGATGGAAGCCTCAAATCACGGCTGCTTATCTGAATTATTATCCTTTAGATCCCAGCTGCATGGTTCAGCCTTATATGGGAGTAGGTATTAACTATACCGACTTTACCGATGAGCGCCTGAGACATTGGGGTTGGTGGGATTTCGATGATGATGTTGAAGTGTTCCGGCCTTGGGATGGTCGTGTAAACCTGGGTGACAACTGGGGATACACTTGGCAGATTGGTGTCGACTTTAATTTCGGTCATGATAGTAGCTGGCTGATTAATCTTGCCGCTATTTACTATGATGTAGATACCGATATTGAGGTGGATGCCTTCTGGTTCGATACCAATGATGACAATGAGTTCTATCGCCACAGATTTGGTGGTGATTACCTCTTTGACCCCTGGTCATTCAATATTGGTGTAGGCTACAAGTTTGATTTCCACTGGTAATCAGTCATGCAGCCAAAAAAGGGCGCTTCGGCGTCCTTTTTTATTTAACGCACATTTGATATTAAGGGGAAGGCGCTTAACCTTTCTTGGGTGCTGCAGTTATCAATCCTTGATTACAAGTGACGCTTATATTGATCACAGTTATATTCTTTAAATTTCTCTCTCAGTTTTCTTATCTTGTCTTTCCATTTTTCCATCTGCTTTCCTGATCCGCCATCTTTTCTCTCTTCGCGGAAGTGCTCAATTTTTTGTTGCCACTTTTTACATTTCTTAAAGGATGCATCCTCCTGTGCATGTGCTGGGTTGGTGGAGAGAAGTACAGCAATTAGTGCGACAGTTAGGCCTGTTATTTTCATTGTTTTTCTCGTTTGTTGGTACGCAGATGATCCCATCTTCCAAATATAAAGTAAATAACTTGAAGTCTGGAGGTGTTATCTGTGTGGTAAGTGTTCTCTTAATGGTGCTTGATTGTTCTTGGGGGATTTTTTTAAAAAATAATGCTCGATTGGTTCTCATTTTTTTATGGAGGTTTAATGTTGTTGTTGACTCTGTTTTTTGTGAATTGATAATCCCGCGCAAGAGGCTCCTTGATTGTTGAGTAATTTAGAGCTTGTTTATTTAACCAATAAATAAAACTAAAGATGAATTTATTTTTTAATAAGTATTTAAAGTTATTGCTGTCTGTAAATGCACGTATATTGGCTGTTTTTACAGTGCTGCTGCTTTGGGGGTGTGGCGGTGGAGGGAGCAGTGGCAGCTCTGGAGGTGACGATAGCTCGGGTTCCAGTGGGGGGCAGGTCTCTACAGATTTGGAGTCTCCCTCTAACTTAATAGCCGTCACGACTTCGGCTTCCACTATCCGTATCTCCTGGGAGCCAAATGAGAGTGGTGATGTTTCCTATTTAATATATCGCGATGGTGAAGAGATAGCGGAGACGCAGGCTGAGCGGTTCGAAGATAGTGGTTTGTCCAGCGGTACAAAATATAGCTACAGCGCTGCGGTGAAAGTCAGTGACGGTAGCTACAGTGAGCCGTCAAATGAGGATGTTGCAAGGACACTGGATAGCGATCGAGACGATGACTGGTATAACGGCACCTCCGTCGATACAACCTTTGCAGAAGTAAATACAACAATTGCACGTCTCGATGAATGTACGGCGGGTGAGCGAGTTAGCGATGTATGGGATATAGCTACAGAAAACCTTAATGAGTGTCTTAGGGCTGCCGCAGAGGTTATAAGCCTGGGAGATCGAGTAGGCGCATTAAGAGCTTATGTGGCGCGGCTGCGCAGAGAGGAAGATCCCGTACTTATTGAGTTGGGAATGCGCTTATTTCACAGTAAATCCCTGAGTTTAAATAACGATTCTTCGTGCTCATCTTGTCACCACCCCACACTGGGTTGTGGCAGTGATGGTTTGTCGTTACCGATTGGTGTAAATACGGTAAATCCTGACTTATTGGGGCCCGGTAGAAGCGATGGTAATCTGATGCCGCTATTACCGCGTAACTCGCCCCCCACCTGTAATTCTGCTATTTGGTCGGATAGCCTTTTTTGGGATAGGAGAGTCAGTTTCAGAACAGGTATTAACAACATTGAGGATAAAGCTACTTATTTAGCCAATCAGGTCAGAACTGATGATGGAGATGTCTCTGATGACGTAAATAGTTTTTCTGAAGAGATAGCCAGTAATTCCCTGACACTGTTGATGGCCCAGGCCCACTTTCCTGTAGTTACAGCAGAGGAAATGGGTGAGCGGGGAAGCTTTGCCAGTGATAGCGATTATCGCGAGAACATTGCGTCTGGTTTGAGTGATGAGTGGGATTCACTTTTCGAAGACGCTTTTGGGGATAGCGAAAAAACTTTCCTGCGGGTGTCTGAAGCCTTGGCTGCCTACCAGGCTTCCCAGCTATTTATTGATAACCCTTTCTTTGACTTCCTTGATGGCAATGATGATGCCATGACTGAGATGCAGAAACGTGGTGGAATCCTGTTTTACACCAACACTGCTTGTGCACAATGCCATGATGGGCCATTTTTTACTTTGGAAACGTCCAGGGGGTTTCGCTATCCACAAATTGGAGTCGGTACCAATGAAGATGGTAGCGATTTGGAAAGATATAGGGTGCCGTCGCTTCTCAATGTTTCCATTTCCGGTCCATGGGGGCACGCGGGACAGTTTGGCAGCTTAGAGCGAAATATCTCTCATTACTTCAATACTGTGGATTCCATCCAAAGTTATTTTGGTGTTGATGATACTGGCACACCCTTGACCGATACTGTTGCAGATTTGTGTGAGCTGGAGCAATTCGAGTATTTGGGCAGTGGTTGTGTTGATATTGTCGCACCCAATGGTTATCAGCTTACCATGGACTTGGTTGGTGATAGCCCAGCAAATCGTGGCGAGTCCGATGACGAAATCGAAATTTTGGCTGAGTTCCTCCGGGCTTTGACTGATCCCAGTGCGTTACCTGGGACTCCAGAAATCGATGTATTGATTCCGCCGAGAGATGGAGGCCCGGATGGCCGTCAGCTGGATGCGGTAGATCAGGAGGGGAACTCTTTATAGTAAGAAAAAAGTGCCCGACAAAATCGGGCACTTTTTTTGAAGGGGAAACCTGTGGGGCTGCCACCCCAGTGCTTACTGATTTGAGGGGAAACTGAACTGAATACCTTCCCTAACCCCGCTGGCAGGCCAGCGCTGGGTGATGGTTTTGCGTTTGGTGTAGAAACGCACTGAATCGGGTCCATATGCGTGAAGGTCACCAAACAATGAACGCTTCCAACCACCGAAACTGTGGTGTGCTACCGGTACCGGCAGAGGTACGTTGATACCGACCATTCCAACTTTAATATTGTCGCTGAAATAGCGTGCGGCCTCACCGTCGCGAGTAAATAGACAGGTGCCGTTACCGTATTCATGAGCATCGATAATATCCATTGCCTCTTGCATGGACTCGACACGCATCACACAGAGTACCGGGCCAAATATCTCCCCGCTGTGAATCGACATTTCCGGAGTAACTCGATCAAACAGGCAGGCACCTAGATAATTACCATTTTCAAAACCGGAAACGGTTTGGTTGCGCCCATCTACAGCCAACTCGGCACCTTCTTCGATACCAGCGGCAATATAACTCTCCACTTTTTGTAAGTGTTGCCGGGTTACCAGTGGCCCCATATCGCTTTGGCTGTCCATACCATCGCCGATTTTCAGATCAGCAATTTGTACTTTGAGCTTCTCAACAAGGGCATCGGCGGTTTCATTACCTACCGCTACAGCGACAGAGATGGCCATACAGCGTTCACCACAGGAACCATAGGCTGCGCCCATCAGAGCAGCGGCAGCGTTGTCCAGGTCGGCATCGGGCATGATGATCGCATGGTTCTTGGCACCACCAAACGCTTGCACTCTTTTTCCATGGGCGGTGCCTGTGGTGTAGACATACTCTGCGATCGGAGTCGATCCCACAAAGCTCACCGCTTGGACACGTTTATCGGTGAGGAGTGTATCGACGGCCTCTTTACCGCCGTTAACTACATTTAGTACCCCTGTAGGGATGCCGGCTTCTATACCCAGCTCCGCGATAAACAGTGCAGAGGAGGGGGTGCGTTCGGAGGGTTTTAGTACAAAGGTATTGCCGCAGGCAATTGCCATGGGCCACATCCACAGGGGGACCATAGCGGGGAAATTAAAGGGGGTTATGCCGGCACAAACACCCAGCGGTTGGAATTCGCTCCAGGAGTCTATTGCCGGCCCGACATTTTTACTGTGTTCGCCCTTTAGCATTTCCGGAGTAGAGCAAACGTACTCGATATTCTCGATGCCCCGCTGTAATTCCCCCATCGCATCGTCGAGGACTTTGCCGTGTTCCAAGGTAATCAGTTCACAGATCTTTGCGGCGTTCTCCTGCAGCAGGTCTCGCAGGCGGTACATAATTCGTACTCGCTTGGCCGTCGGAAGGTTTCGCCAAGCGGGGAAGGCTGCTTCAGCTGCACTAATGGCCTCTTCAACAGTCGCTTTAGAGGCTAGCGAAACCTGGGCGATCACTTCGTTGGTGGAGGGGTTGGTGACCTCTTGGAGTTCGGAGTTACCTGCGGCACCGGTGTCATTAACCATGTTGCCATTAATCAGGTGGCCGATTACTTTCATAGTTCTCTCTCAGTCGGGTTTATCAATTATTGTTCTACTGCTTTGCCCCTTTGTAACACAGCTCTGTGTTTTGGGGAAAAGCTCCCGACTGTTCGGAGTTATTCGTGTTTGGGAAAATCCCTGAGAACCGCCAAAAATGCATCGCCGAAGCGTTCGAGCTTACTGTCTCCAACGCCGGAGACCGCTAATAGCTCGCTGCGTGTTTGCGGGTGGGCTTGTACCATACCGCGCAGAGTCGCATCGTGGAAGACGACATAAGGCGGCACGCCGCGCTCTTCTGCCAACTGTTTGCGACAGTTGCGCAGGGCTTCCCAAAGCACTTGGTTTTCTGGGCTGAGATCATCCAGGCTGCGATTGTCACGGCTCTGCGAGCGTGCGGCTTTTGGGGGAAGCTTGCGCAGGTTGAGAGTCTCCTCCCGGCGCAGCAGCGGGCGACAAATTTCAGTGAGTCTCAGCCCTTGGAATTCACCTTCTACCTCTAAGTAACCGCGAACAATCAACTGCCGCACCATCGCCCGCCATTCGGCTGCGCTCAGGTCTTTGCCGATGCCATGAGTGGAGAGCTGATCGTGCTCGAATTTGCGGACTTTCTCGTTCTCGGAGCCGCGCAGTACATCGATCACGTGGCTAGCGCCAAAGCGCTGTCCGGTGCGATAGACACAGGAGAGTAGTTTTACCGCTGCCTCACTGGCATCCCAGGTGGCAGGTGGCTCCAGACAGGTGTCACAGTTGCCGCAAGGTTCGTCCAGTGGTTCCGCAAAATAGTCCAGCAGGGCCTGGCGGCGGCAGCTGGTGATTTCACACAGCCCAAGCATGGCATTCAGGCGGCTGCGTTCCTGGCGCTTGTGTTCTTCGCTGCCCTCTGAGGACTCCACCATCTGGCCGATCTTTACCACATCCTCGAGACCGTAGAGGAGTAAAGCAACTGAGGCCCCACCATCGCGGCCGGCACGGCCCGTTTCCTGGTAGTAGGCTTCTATGCTTTTGGGCAGGTCCAGGTGAACAACGAAACGCACATCCGGCTTATCAATCCCCATACCAAATGCAATGGTGGCGACAACAATGACGCCCTCTTCACGCAGGAAGCGGCGCTGGTGCTCGGCGCGGGTCTCGGCGGGTAGCCCGGCGTGATAGGGCAAGGCAGTGAAGCCCTGCTGGCTCAACCACTCCGCAGTGTTCTCCACTTTGGCTCGGGACAGGCAGTAAATAACCCCGGCGTTGCCCTGGTGTCCGTTTTGTAAGAATTGCAGCAGTTGGCGGCGCTGGTTGTCCTTGGGCTCAATGCGGTACTGGATATTGGGGCGGTCGAAGCTGCTGACAAAGTGGCGGGCCTCTTCCAAGTCCAAGCGGCGAGCAATTTCTGCACGGGTGCGCTTGTCTGCTGTCGCTGTCAGGGCAATACGGGGTACCCGGGGGAATTGCTCGTGCAGGCAGTTGAGTTGCAGATAGTCGGCGCGAAAGTCGTGCCCCCATTGGGAAACACAGTGGGCTTCATCAATGGCAAACAGCGACAGTTCCACCCTTTGCAGTAATGACAGGGTTCGAGGCTGTAGCAACCGCTCCGGGGCCAGATAGAGGAGATCCAGCTCACCGTGTAATAGCTGGTTTTCGATTGCCTGGATTTCGTCGTAGGCCACTGATGAATTCAAGTAAGCGGCGCGGATGCCGGCTTCCTGAAGAGCTTCTACCTGGTCCTGCATCAGGGCAATCAGGGGGGAGATTACAACTCCACACCCGGGGCGTGCCAGGGCGGGAATCTGGTAGCACAGGGATTTACCACCGCCGGTGGGCATTAATACCAGGGCATCATTGCCGGCTACCAGTGTGTCGATAACTGCTTTTTGAGGATCGCGGAAATCGGTATAGCCAAAAACGTGTTCGAGAATATGTTGTGGGGAATTCATGGGCGGGGAGTATACCTTGTGGCTCGATCGCGCGTGGTATGTTTATTGATGAGTATGCCGCTGAAATTGAATGAAATTGACGGCTTTACGCCTGTGACATATTTCGCGGGTTATAATCCTACGCCATCACAGCGGCAAGCTAAGGATAGGGCTATGCGCACATTGATTTTGTCAACTGTGTTGTCGTTGACGGTTCCTGCCGGACTTCTGGGGTGCGCCTCCACCTCCCCACATAATCTGGTTCAATCTGTTGTTGCTGACACTCACCTGGGGTGGCAAACAGCACCGGAAAACCAACTGGCATTTTCCCTGGCGACCGCATCGGGTGTTGCCCAGGTTGAGCTACAGCCTTTGCCGGAAGAGTTCACAGTGGTCACTCTCGAGTTACCCGGCATGCAAAAAGTTGAAAATATTCAGTGGGAAAATGAAGAAGGGAAATTCACTACGCTGTATGACGGCGAGGTGAGTTTGGAAGGCGTCAGCATACAGAGCCGGGGGCACGGCTATCGCTTGCAGTTGCAGTTGTCTGCGATGGACTATCTCCGGGATGGGGGGGTGCTGACCGTTACGGATCAGCGTTAGAAACTCTACTGGTACGCTCAAAGCCCAGTCCTGCAGGGCGAATCAAATAGAGCTGTTTCCAGTACTTTCCAGTTACCCAAAGCCCATTTTTGGCTTTGTCCCAGGCGATCCCATTGGCCACGGTGTCAGGATGATTTCTGCCGGCCGGATTGAGAGCGCTGAGATCGATAATGCCGCGCACCTGGCCACTCTCCGGATCGATGGCAATAATCTGTTTTTCTTGCCATATATTTGCCCAAATCAGGCCCTGGGCAAATTCCAATTCATTGAGTCTGGACCAGTTTTTACCTCCGCCTTGAACTTTGAGGTGTCGCACTACCTCAAAAGTATCGGGATCGCGGAAAACCAGTTCGCCACTGCCATTACTCATAATCAGCTGCTGGCCATTACTGGTGAGGCCCCAGCCTTCGCCTCGATAGTGCATGACCTTCAAATGTTGGAGCTTGTCTGCGTGGTAGACATGGACCTCTCCCGCCTTGTAGGTCAGCAGGTAAAGTTTATCGTTGAGAACTGTGAGCCCTTCGGCGAAACGATTCCTAGCCAGCCATTTGCGTCTTACTGGATTGGCCCCAGGGTCGGTATACTCGGCGAGCCAGGAGCGGCGGTAGCGACCACTGCTCTCCCACCAGCGTTGACCATCGTAGAAAAGCCCCTGGGTGAAATGGTCCCCTCCACGCTGGCGCTCTTCCAGGATGGAAAAAGGGATTGTCTGGAGTTGTGTCTCTGCAGCTGCACTTTGCGGCCACAGGGCGTAAAGCAATAACAGTATCCAGCTGTTCACGAGAAGTCGGTTCATCAATAGCCTATGACCAGAATTAAAACTTTTATCACTTTGACGCTGCTGGGTGGACTCGCAGTGGTGCTGCCTATAGCTATCTTTGTCCTGCTGTTTCAGTGGCTGTTCGGTCAAGTTAGTGATCTTGTAGCTCCCGCTGTGGTGTGGCTTGAGGCGCATACAGAATTTAAGAATACCCTTGCCAGGCTCGTGGTGATAGCCCTGATCCTTGGTGGTTGTTTCGCGATTGGTTTGTTGGTGAAAACCAGTGTTGGCAGCTGGTTGCACCGCCATGTGGATCACTGGTTGGGACGCCTGGCGCCGGGTTACAGCACCATCAAAGATGTGGTGATCCAGTTTATTGGTGGCGGTGGTGAAGGTGTGCTGGCGGGGCCGGTAGCCAAGGTCCGCATTCACGGCATTGATAATCCGCTCACTGTCACCGCAATTGTCACTTCTCAACACCCCAATGGAGATATGACTGTCTATGTGCCCACAGCGCCGGTACCCACCTCCGGGTTTGTGTTTCACGTACCGGCAGAGTGCGTAGAAATACTGCCCGGCGTGAGTGTTGAGGCGGCGATGAAGACGATCGTCGCCTGTGGTTCCGGCAGTGCCAACTTGCTGTCTTCAGAGAAGAAGGAGACTGGAGTCCCCTCTACTTGATATCCCGGTTTCTACCCAGATCGCGAATGGCAAAGCGAGCCGGGTGCAGTGCTTTGGCCAGGGTTGCGCTGACCGGAAGGGGCTCGTTGAGCATCCAGGCAGTCAGTACCTCGGCTGTTAGTGGTGCGTAGGTAAAGCCACGGGAACCCAAGCCTCCCATTACATAGAGACCTTGCTGGTAGCCAGCCCGCTCGGGGACGTACTGCTTGCGGTTCTTGCGCAGTGCGACATAGGTATCGCTGATAGAGTCCCAGATAGGTAGGGGGCCGGCTAAGGGTAGGTAGTCGGGTGTCGCTGCGCGCAAAGCCGCTCGGCCAGAGAGAGACTGTTGTGAGAACTCATCTGCTATTTGCGGCAGTAGCTCCGCCAGGGTTTGCAGGTTCTCGCTGTGCTCGCTATCCCGCAGCTCGGTGGCGGTCTCCTTGAGCTTAAAGGTGGCACCAAAGCTCTGGCGGCCCTGATACGCTGGAGTGATATAACCCTCACCGCAAAGAGCCATTTGCAACTGCGAAGAGTTTTCAGTGGCGGCTGCTCTGGATACCTGCCCGCGAATTGGCCTCAAGGGGAGTACCGCCGCAGGGGCAAACTGGCGAATGTCATTGGCACCGCACAGAACTACCGCATCAAATTGAAAATCACTGCGGTCTGTTTTTACTGACCAACCGCTCGATTCTCGCTCTAACTCTTTTACCAAGCTGTTGCTGTGCAGGTTGATATTTGGGTGCTGCAATAAAGTGGCGCAGACTTTGCGCGGTTCAATCCACCCGGCGTGAGGAAAGTGCAGTCCACCCACGGGTAGGTCCACGCCGGCCAGGGAGCTGGCCGCTCGAGCATTGACAGGTTCAGCCAATAGCTGCCCATCGCTCTCCGCCAGTGTGGCGGCAACCTGACTCTGTAATTGCTGTTCCCGCTCAGTTTGCGCCAATTGAAGCAGACCGCTGAAGTGGCTCACTTTAGAGCAGCGGCTGCGATAGTAGCGCTGGGCAAACATCAAAGCGTGGAGATTGAAGTCTCCGTTGGGGCCGGGCTTGGGAGATAACTTGGCGTATAGAATTCCCTGGTCATTCCCAGAACCACCAGAGCCGGGTTCCTCACCCTGCTCAAATACCTGAACATTGATGCCGCGCTCTGCCAGTGCCCGGGCAATAGTGGCACTGGCTATTCCCGCGCCGACAATAGCGACGGTTTTAGGAGGCTTGCTTTCCTGGTGAGGCAGGTGCCACGGAGTTTCTCTGGTTTCGCTTACTTGTGGGCTCTCCAGAGTGCCACACAGCATCTCTCTTTTGCGCCCGAAGCCGGGAACCTTGCGCAGGGAAAAACCAGCATCGCGGAGTCCGCGCTTAACCAGCCCGGCACAGGTAAAGGTGGCGAAAGTGGCGCTGGGACTGCTCAGAGCGGCCATGTTGTTAAACAGCTCTGGTGTCCACATATCCGGGTTCTTGGCTGGGGCAAAACCGTCCAGGAACCAAGCGTCTACCTGGTGATCGCTGTCCCTTTGCAGGCGCAAGCTGTTCAGGGCTTCACTTGCCTCCCCGATAATCAGGGTCAGGCTGATTGGACCAAAGTGCAGTCGGTGAATACCGGCGGCCAGCAGGGGAGGGTAGCTATCAATCAAAGGCTGGGCGAACGGGGCCAGTTGTGGCCAGAGATCCAGTGCCCGGCGCAGGTCGCTGGGACGCAGCGGGAACTTCTCGACCGAAATAAAGTGCAAGCGAGCACTTTCCGGGGCCGTTTTCTGCCAAAGCTCCGCAGCGGCGAGAAAGTTCAGGCCGGTGCCGAAGCCAGTCTCGGCGATGGTAAAGGTGTCGTTCTCCGCGAGCTGTTGCCAGCGTTCAGCCAGGGCATTTTGCTGCAGGAAAACGTAGCGGGTTTCCTCTAGGCCGGAGGCGCTGGAAAAATAGATGTCGTCGTAGGCGCGAGACAGCGGTTGGCCGTCTTCACGCCATTCAATTTCTGCGTACTTCTTGTCCGGTTCGCTCACAATAAGACTTCCGTCAGCCCCCATCCTGCAAGCCAAACTCGCGCATTACCTGGGCGCACCAGCGCTGGATACGCTCCTCGCTCAGATCGAATTCGTTCTCCTCGTCCAGGGCCAGCCCGACAAACTGGCTACCATCGGCGGTTAGCCCCTTGGACTCTTCAAACTCGTAACCTTCTGCGGACCAATAGCCCACTGCACGGGCGCCGCAGGCGAGGAGCTGTGAATGCAAATAGCCCAAGGCGTCCTGGAACCACTGGGGGTAGCCTTCCTGATCACCCAGACCAAACAGCGCGACCTTTTTCTCGTGCAGGTCCAGCGCGGCCAAGTCGTCCCAGATATTTTCCCAGTCCTCTTGCAGTTCGCCGTAGTCCCAGGTGGGAATGCCGAACAAAAGGAAGTCGTAGTCTTCGGCGAGGCCAATATCCGCCTCTGCGATATTGTGGATATCAATCCATTGAGGACCGATACACTGGCGGATCTTCTCCGCAGCCATTTCGGTATAGCAAGTGCTGGAACCGTAAAAGAGTCCGATTGGGGCTTGGGAACTTTGCATAACAGGTGAACTTCTTACTGCTGGGACACGGCGCCACTAAAATCCAATTGTCGCCAAGCCTCGTAGATAACAATGGCGGCGGCATTGGACAGGTTGATACTGCGGCTCTCGGCACGCATGGGGATACGCAAAGTGTTTTCGGCCCCTACTGCTTGCAGGAACTCTGCGGGTAGCCCCCGGGTCTCCGGGCCAAACACAATGGCGTCATCCGCCTGGAATTCGATCGCGGTATGGCTTTTGCTTCCCTTGGTGGAGAGCGCCAGCACCCTGGCGGGTTGTTCGCTATCGATAAAGGTCTGCCAGTCCTTGTGGCGCACCACGCGACTGTACTCGCTGTAGTCGAGGCCGGCGCGACGCAGGCGTTTGTCATCCATATCGAAACCCAAGGGCTCGATAAGGTGCAGCTCTGCCCCGGTATTGGCACAAAGTCGAATAATATTGCCGGTATTTGGCGCTATTTCAGGTTGGTATAGAACAATCTTGAACATGAGGTGGCGTTTGCGCTGGAGAGACTTCTAGCTAGACCGGACAGCAGTGCCCGGCCCTGTACGGCTGCGGATTATTCCACAATTAGATGGGGGTGGCGATCTCCTCGCAATCGATCTCGACCCCAAGTTCATTGGCAATCTGGTCCAGATCGTCACGCAAGCCGTCGAGATCTATGTCTTCGGCCACACTGATGGTGCACTCGGCATTAAACAGGGGCTCACCGCTCCAGGGAGTACTGCCGTAAGTGGTTTCCAGGTGCTCCATATTGATATGGTGGGCGGTAAGGGCGCGCGAGATCTCGCGGACTATGCCGGGACGGTCGTTGCCAACCAGTTTCAGCGTCAGCGTTTGCTGGGGTTTGGCGGATACTGCAATGGCATCTTCAATAACCAGGTTGTAGCCTGCGTTTGCCAGGGCTGACAACGCTTCTTTTAGTGTCTCACTTTTATCTGCGGGCACCGCCACCCGCAGGATTCCGGCAAACTTCCCAGCGAAGTGGGCCATATGGCTGTCTTCCCAGTTGCCGCCGTTATCTGCGATAACTGCTGAAAGCTTTTCCACGACACCGGGCTTGTCATCAGAGATCATGGAGATAACGAGATGCTGTTGCATATAGGGTTCCTTTGCTTCACGAGAGACGTTGAGCTGACATTGTAATAGGATCTCGTCGAATAACTCTATCGGCCAATCTCAAAAGCGTTATTTTGAAACCATTATCCAAGTACTTTAACGAGGGACTGTTGATGAACGTGATTGCGGACTTATGTGTGATCCCTATCGGCGTTGGTGTTTCCGTCAGTAAATACGTTGCTGAGTGTGAGCGGGTGCTGGAAGAGGCGGGGCTTTCCTATCGCCTGCACGCATACGGTACCAATATCGAGGGGGACTGGGATAAGGTGATGGCGGCAGTTAAAGAGTGCCACGAGCGGGTACATCAAATGGGCGCCGACCGAATCAGTTCCAGTCTGAAATTGGGAACTCGTATTGATCGCGAGCAATCTATGCAGGATAAGATCGACAGTGTGCAAACGAAGTTGGACCAACGATAACAACACAGGAAAAACTATGACGAGCAATTTTAAGAAATCCCTGGTGGCCCTGGCCGGTGCCTTGGCTTTGGCGGGCACAGCCCAGGCTGCAGATTTCTCTGCTGCCATTAAGGGGGATCATCGCAACAAGGATTATGTCGCCCGTGATCAGTACCGCAATCCAGCGGAGACCCTGAAGTTTATGGGGATCGAGCCGGATATGACGGTAGTGGAAATTACTCCGGGTGGCGGTTGGTACACCGAAATTCTGGGGCCCTACCTGAGCAAGGAAGGGACCTTATATGCGGCGCACTTCCCCGAGAATAGTGAGTCCGACTACTTCAAGCGCTCCCTGAAGAACTTCAAAGCGAAGCTGGCTGCCAATGATAAGGCCTACAAGAAAGTGATTGTGACTGAGTTTGCCCCGCAAACCGGTCGCGAGATTGCTCCGGCAGGCAGTGCCGATGCCGTAGTAACTTTCCGCAACGTACACAACTGGATGTATCGCGATTATGCCGATGAAGCTTTTGCCAGCTTTTTTGCCGCGCTGAAGCCCGGTGGTGTTCTGGGGATCGTTGAGCACCGTGCCAAGCCAGGTACCAGCCTGGAAGATATGGTGAAAAGTGGTTATGTCACCCAGGAATATGTTATCGACCTGGCTAAAAAAGCGGGCTTTGAGTTCGAAGAGGCCAGCGAGGTAAATGCGAACCCCAAAGACACTGCTGACCACCCTAAAGGCGTATGGACCTTACCACCGGTAATGCGCTTGGGTGAAGAGGACCGTGAAAAGTATCTCGCTATCGGCGAGAGCGATCGTATGACCCTGCGCTTCCGCAAACCCAAGTCCTGATCGTTTTACAATATTCTGGGGGTGGCTATGGCTGCTCCCAGCCTACCTGAATTAGTCGCTGTATGATTATTCCCTTCGAACAACTAGAAGCCGATACCCTGCAAAGTTTGCTGGAAGAGTACGCCACTCGCGAGGGCACCGAATACGGTGAGCGTGAAGTGGAACTGGTGGACAAAGTTGCCAGCCTGCGTCGCCAGCTGCAATCCGGCCAAGTGGTGATCTGGTTTGAGCCCGGTGAAGAAACCGTAAACCTGGTCCTGGCCGAGGACCTGCCCCCCGATGTCTGAATGGTTAATCGATAGCCCGAGTGAGCCCCGTGCGCGCTTTCTGTTTGCTCATGGCGCCGGGGCGCCGATGGATAGTGAGTTTATGCAGTTCCTGGCGCAGGGGCTGTGTGAGCAGGGTGTGGAAGTTGTCCGTTTTGAGTTTCCCTATATGGCGCAGCGGCGCACCGGGGGAAGTAAGCGGCCACCCAATACCATGCCCCAGCTGCAAGAGTCTTTTCGCGAGCAAATCGTCCAGCTAGGCTCCGAATTGCCCCTGTTTATCGGTGGTAAGTCCATGGGCGGGCGCGTGGCGAGTCTATTGGCGGATGAATACTGGGGGCAGAAGACGATTGCCGGTGCCGTATGCCTGGGGTATCCCTTTCACCCCCAGGGCAAGCCGGAAAAGCTGCGTACCGAGCACTTGGTGGATATTCGCTGCCAGACCTTGGTGATACAGGGAGATCGGGACCCATTAGGCAGTCGGGCTGAGGTAGAAGGCTACGGATTGGCGAACACCATTGAGGTCGAGTGGCTGGAAGATGGCGATCACGACTTTAAACCCCGTCGCGCCAGCGGTTTTAACCAACTTCAGCATTGGCAATCCGCAGTAGAATTGGCTGCCCAGTTTATGCTGCGATCTCCAGGACAGTAATGCGCTCTTCCCGCACCATCAGTGGGTTGAGTAGATTCATCTGTGCACGGCGCTCCTGGCTAGTATACCAGTGTTGCCAATGGAGTTCAGATTGCCATTTGGAGAGTGTGAAGCGCCGCAAGGGATTGCCCTTCTCGATATAGGTCTGCCCCTCGATAAAGCCTACGGTGCGGTAGGCGCAAGTGAGGATTTTGCGGGCGGCCTCTTCATAGCTGCCCTGCATTTCTGCCGCAATTTCCCGTTCTATCAACACATAGATCATTGTCAGCCCGAATTGCGTAAGCCCTATGAGGATTTTAGTGCGGGCGCAGGGGAATTACCGCGTGGCCCTCATGCCTCTGGAGATGACGACGGCGGTAAAATTGCGCACAATAATACTTATGAAGTCAGATCACACCTTAGATGCCCGTGGCCTCCTGTGCCCGGAACCCGTCATGATGCTGCATTCAGCGGTGCGCAATGTCGCCGATGGTGAAGTGTTGAAAATGGTTGCTACCGACCCCTCTACTCAGCGGGATGTGCCCAAGTTCTGCCAATTTCTTGGATATGAGCTGGTGCAGCACGCAGAGGAAAATGACGAATTTGTCTACTGGATTAAAAAAGCGGAATAGCGGGTCGCGGTTGCTCCAGCCCCCATGCCATTGGCGGGGGCTGGCACACTCCTGAATATTAAGACCCAACAGTCCCTAGGGAGCTGTCACCAGGGCAGCGATAGCGGCCAGGGCTTCGGGGTCCTCGGATTTAATTTTGTTAGCGATATGGTGTTGGAAAAAGTACCGGAATCCCTCGCTCTCCTGCGCGGGGTACAGGCAGTGATCCCCCGGTAAAACCGGAGTGGTTTCAACGATATCGTGGTCTATTAGCATGCCGTGAATCTCCCCGTCGGCGTGCAACCTCCAGCTGACGACCTCAATCAGTGTCAGGTTCTCGCGCTGTTCATCCATAAACACAGCGTGGGTGCCGATGGTGTCGGGGATCTCCTGGAGTACTTCCTCAGCTTTATTGCTCTCGTATTCAAAGTATTCCGCCGCAGTCTCCAGCTCGACGATCTTGTGAATGGGGGGCTGATGAAAGATTTCCTCAATGCCGGGGTCATAGTAGCCCTCAAAGCGTCCGTCGAGAGGGTCCTTGATGTCGGGACAGGCCACTATGGTGTTTAACCAGGGAACGAGGCCTACGACCTCGCCATTTGCTTTGAGACCCCAGCATAAAACTTTCAGGCTATATAGATCTGTGCCGCTGGAGTTGTTGGAGTAGAGCATTTCCAAGCCGTCTAGCTCCGGCGATAGGCGAATAAAGCGCCTGTCCGCAGAAGTTTCGATGGGCTCGCCGGTGAAGAGGTCAACCACATTGTTGATACTGTGGTCTGTCATGGAACACCTCCTTGCAGGGCCGGTTGTATACCATCTCCACGTCAGATGAAGGTGCGACAGCGAAATGCCCTACCTCTGAAGGAAGACTGGGGCAGGAGGGTGTTTGATTGCTTTAATTCCCTCCTCGGGGAGACGCTAGAAGGACACGCCCTCTGCGGCATCCCTGTTCCTAAAGGTATATGTTGATTTGCCGAAATACAACCAGCGCCTTTTGCGCCCCGCAAGCGCCTGCGCTTTGATCGGGGCGCAGGCGTTGATATAGTCCCCGCCTTTGAGGTATCCCGGAGAACGCCTTGCCTGTTGCAACCGCAGAAATGGCTTCTGTTCCTACGAAACTGCCAATGGCTGATCGTATCGTCAGAGTCTTCGATCACTGTTTTTCAGACCCAAATGGGCTCAATACCCGACTTCGCGGGGGCTTTTGCGAGCCCTATTACCGGCCCAGGGGGGAAGGTCAACCCTACCACCAGGTAGAGTTCACCCTGGACTATGCCGCCAGCGCTTTGCATGAAGTCGCGCACTGGTGTGTCGCCGGAGAGGCCCGGCGGCAGTTGCCAGATTACGGTTACTGGTATGCGCCGGATGGTCGCAGTGCCGACCAGCAGGCTGAGTTCGAGCAGGTAGAGGTCAAGCCACAGGCCCTTGAATGGATCTTTGCACGGGCTTGCGGACTCAAGTTCCGCGTGAGCGCCGACAATCTGGAGAATGGATTGGGCGCCAGCGACCCGTTTAAAAAGGCCATCTGGCAGCAAGTTCTGGACTATTGTGATACCCGGCCCAACCCTCGGGCCTGTGCATTCGCCGAAGCCCTGATGAAGGAATTCGGTTGTCCCAATCCTTTTGACCGGGGCAGCTACCAATTGGCGGATCTCTCTTGAACAGTTATCTCATAGACGCATCGGTATATATTTTTCGCTACTACTTTGCGCTGCCGCCCAACTGGGAAAGTCGCAGTGGCTACTCCACTGAAGCCGTTTACGGCTTTACTAACTTCCTGTTGGATATGTTGGCGCGACAACCGAGCTATATTGCCTGCGCCTTCGACGAATCATTGGGAAGCTGTTTTCGCAATGAGATTTACCCGGACTATAAGTGCAGTCGCGCATTGCCAGATGAAGCCCTGGCTTTCCAGCTCGCAGCGTGCCGAGAAATGGCTGAGGTACTGGGTATTGCCAGCTTTTCCAGTGAGCGCTACGAGGCCGATGACATACTGGCCACGTTAACTCGGAAGCTGCACCGGCATAACCCAGTGGTCGTGAGCCGGGACAAGGATCTGGGGCAGCTGCTGGCTCGGGGCGCTGTATCCCTGTGGGATTTTGCCAACGACCGGCACCTGGATGGCGAGGGCGTGCGGGAAAAGTTCGGTGTGCGCCCGGAACAGATTCCCGACTATCTGGCCCTGGTGGGAGACACCAGCGATGATATTCCCGGGATACCCGGCGTTGGCCCAAAGACAGCGGCACGCCTGTTAGAGACATTCGACACTATAGAAATGTTGCTGGAGCAGCTCGATACCCTTGCCACAATGCCCATTCGCGGAGCCAAGGGATTGGTGGCCCGGATAGAGGAATACGAAGAGCAGCTGCACCTCGCCAAGCGCCTGACCAGTCTTGAGGAGCGGGTTCCCCTGGATATAAAGCTGGCAGATTTGTGCCCACAGCCGGTGGATGTCTATCTGGCCCGAGCCCTGGCGGAGGAATTTGGTATCGGCGGCCTGAGCAAGAAGATTGAACGCACCTTAGCGGGTGTTGATGGAGAACTTACATGACGGATAGCGCTGCACAGAGTGCGGGATTAAAAATTGTCGCCGATGAGAATATTCCTGCGTTGGAGGAGTATTTCGGTGATCTGGGAACGCTGGAGCGCTACCACGGCCGCACCTTGAGCCGAGAACAATTAATTGATGCGGATATTTTGTTGGTGCGCTCGGTCACCCAGGTTGATCAAAGTCTGCTAGAGGGGACTCGGGTGCGCTTTGTTGGCAGCTGCACCATAGGCACTGATCACCTGGATACCCAGTGGTTGGAACGCAATGAGATCTTCTGGAGCGCCGCGCCTGGCTGCAATGCCAACTCCGTGGTGGAGTATGTTTTCTGCACCCTGGCCGCACTGGAAATTGACTGGCATGGGCGCAGCTTCGGCATAGTGGGCTGCGGCAATGTTGGCGGGCTTTTGCAGCAGCGCTTGCATGCCCTCGGGGTTTCCTGCGCAGTTTACGATCCTTGGCTACCGGAAAACCCGGATGCGAGTGAGCTGGCAAAGGTGCTGAGCCAGGATATTGTTTGCCTTCACGCACCGCTGGTTAAGGGCGGCACCTACCCCAGTTTCCATATGATTGGAGCAGAGCAGTTGCGCCAGCTTCGCGATGGCAGCGTCTTGATTAGCGCCGGCCGGGGTGGGGTGGTTGACAACCGGGCACTGCTGGCGGAAATCCAGCGGGGCAAGCGTTTTACTTCCGTATTGGACGTATGGGAGAACGAACCGGATATCGATACTGAATTATTGCAGCATGTTGACCTGGGGACACCGCATATTGCCGGTTACAGCCTGGATGGAAAGCTGGCCGGCACCCGTATGATTCGCGAGGCCTTGTGCCGGGAATTGGGTATTGCACCTCTGTCTGCGGAATGTCAGCCGGCTGTTACATCTAAAGCGATCACGGGAGACTCAGCAGCAGAATTACTGTTGCAGATGTACAACCCCCGCGCGGACGATCGCCGCCTGCGCGCGGCTGCAGCAGGTGATGTGCCGATGGAGAAGGCTTTTGATTTGCTGCGTAAAGAGTACCCCGAGCGCCTGGAGTTCAGTCACTACAAAACTTCAGCCCAGACTTTGGGTGACGAAGAGAAGCGGCAACTGGAAGTGTTGGGGTTGGCGTGCAGTTAAGTAAACAAGTAAAAAAGCTTGGTTTAATCATTAACCCCTGGGCTGGCATTGGCGGCCCGGCAGGTCTCAAGGGGAGCGATGGTGCCGAAACCGTGCAACGCGCGCTGGACGCAGGTATCGAACCCCAGGCAAATCAGCGTGCGGCGCTGGCCCTTGAGGAGTTAAAACCCTATAAGGATGAGCTGGAAATCCTGTGCTTTGCCGGCGATATGGGGGCCAGTACAGCTCGTAAACTCGGTTTTTCTGTCTGTGAAGTGGGCGTGGCTGAGTGCTCGCCATCCTCACCGGAAGATACAGAGCGTGCAGCAGCCACAATCCGCAACAATGGTGCAGACCTCATTGTTTTTATTGGCGGTGACGGCACTGCGAGAAATATCGTCAATGCCCTGGGAGATAATTTCCCGGTACTGGGTATTCCCGCCGGAGTGAAAATGCATTCCGCCTGTTTTGCGATTTCCCCTAAAGCGGGTGGTGAGGTTTTGCGCCGTCTGATGGCGGGGCAGCTGGTGGACCTCGCTGAGCGTGAAGTGCGGGATATTGATGAGCAATCATTCCGCAGTGGGCGGGTAACCACGCGTTACTACGGCGAATTGCTGGTGCCCCAGGAAGGTCAGTTTTTACAGGCGGTAAAAAATGCCGGCCGCGAAGTGGAAGAGCTGGCAGTTGCGGATATCGCCGCAGAGATTACCGAAGACCTGGACCCGCAAACCCTGTATGTCGTTGGCCCAGGCTCTACTACATTGGCAATCCTCAGCGAGTTGGGCTGTGAGGGGACACTGTTGGGGGTGGATTTATTACTGGATGGCCAGTTGTTGCAGTTGGATGTCAGTGCGCCTCAAATTGAACAGGCTATTGCCGATCACAGCGGGCCGGTAAAAATCATTCTCACCGCCATTGGTGGCCAGGGTCATTTAATTGGCCGGGGTAACCAACAATTGTCAGCCAATGTACTGCGGCGCGTTGGGCGCGATAATTTAATCGTGGTTGCAACTAAAACAAAAATTACGGAATTGCATGGGCGCCCGCTATTAATCGATAGCGGTAACCCCAAGCTTGATAAACGGTGGAGTGGTTTTATTCGAGTGGTTACCGGCTACCGGGATGCCATTCTTTATCCACTGAGTAACGGGGATATTCAATAAGCGATGAGTGCAGATTGGCAGTTACTGCTGGAGCAGGTAGAAAATAAACTAGGACAAAATGTTGGCGACAGCCGTCGTTTTTTTCACGGCCGGGGTCGCAGCTATGAGGGTTTGGAGCAGGTTTGCGTCGACAGCTTTTTCCCCGCTTTGCTGGTGACTTTTTTTGAAGAATATGAAGGTGAAGTAAAGCTGTGTGAAAAACTCTGGCAAATGGCCGAGGCGCGAGGTTATCAGGGGGTCGCTGCGCAGCGACGCTATCTCCCTGGGGCACCTTTACAGTGGCACTTTGGTGAGCCGGTAACAGACCCGGTCGCGCAGCGTGGAGACCTTAAATTCCCCCTCACGTTTGATCGACAAAATGTGGGTTTCTTCCTGGATATTGAGCCGGGCAGGGCCTGGCTTGAAGAGCAGGTGCGTGCAAGAGCTGGGCAAACGTCGGCAAAAATGCTCAATCTTTTCGCTTTCACCTGTGCCTTTTCTGCGGTCGCGCGAGCGGCAGGTGATATCGATATTGTCAATGTGGATGTCAATCGCGGTGTTTTAAATCGCGGACGGGAAAATCACGAGGTTAATGGGCTGTCGCTCAAAGGGGTTCAGTTCCTGCAATTCGATGCACTGCGTCAATTCAAGCGCTTCGACCGTCGCGGCCCCTTTGACCTGGGCATTGTCGATCCGCCGACGCGACAAAAAGGTCGCTTCGATGTCAGTCAGAATTATGAAAAGTTGCTGAGGCAGCTGCCCGCTTGTCTCGCCGCTGAGGCGGATCTGCTGATGGTGATCAACTCTCCCCGGCACAGCGAAGCCCAGTTTAGGGAGTTAATCCTCGGATCTGACAGCGGTTATGAAGTTGTAGCGCGCTTGGAGCAGAACCCGGATTTCCCTGATCGGGACCCGGATGCTGCCCTAAAAATGTTGCACGTTAAATATCGTCGCCAATCCCAGTAATGACGATTGCCAATGCCGCGCATTAAGGAGCCTCTTACAGCGCGGCAAACTCCCGCATTAAGCGCTCCATCAGCGCCTGCAACTGGCCTGATGATCCCTCGCGCACAGCGCTGTTGAGCAACTGGGCGTTGCTCTGTCCGGACTCAACTCCGGCATTAATCATTAGCAGGAAACCCTTGTGGGTTAATACCGCATCCTCCATCGCCTCCTGGCGCACCAGCTGGGAAAAGCTGATATAGCCACTCTGCTTAAGCCAGGTCATGGACCCCAGGCAGGCTAAATGGCGGGGGGAGTGCAGCCCGTACTCATCCGGTGAGTCGGGGCCGGAAATATCTTCCACGTAAACGGTTGCCGGTACCGGGAATTGATTAAACATTGCCAGCAGTACCCTGCCGGCATCCCGGTAAAAATCGTGAATATGTAAATCGTCCAGCATCAGCAGGAATATCGCTCTAAAAAGTCGCCCAAGCGTTCCATCGCATGCGATAAGTCGTCGGCACGGGGCAGGAAGACAATGCGCAAGTGGTCCGGTGCATCCCAGTGGAAGGCACTGCCTTGAGCCAGTAGTATTTTTTCCTGGCGCAGGAAATCCAGCACCAGCTGCTCGTCATTTTCGATCTTATGATGATCCAGATGCAGCTTGGGAAACAAGTAGATAGCACCGCTAGGTTTGACACAGCTCACACCGGGAATGTCATTGAGCATGCGGTGGGCCATATCTCGCTGTTGGCGCAGGCGCCCGCCGGGCAGGACCAAATCGTTAATACTCTGGTAGCCACCGAGAGCGGTTTGTACTGCGAACATGGCGGGTACATTGCCGCACAGGCGCATAGAGGCGAGTATTTCCATCCCCTGGATAAAGCCCTTGGCCCTGTGTTTGGTGCCGCTGATAACCATCCAGCCAGAGCGGAAGCCGGCCAGGCGGTAGGACTTGGAAAGGCCATTAAAACTCAGGCAGAGCACGTCCGGGGCCAGTTTGGCCATCGGGGTAAATTCCGCATCGTCGTAGAGAATCTTGCTATAAATCTCATCGGCGAAGATCACCAGGTTGTGACTGCGGGCAACCTCGACAATATCCTCCAGTAGTTCCCGGGGATAAACGGCGCCAGTGGGGTTATTGGGATTGATAACCACTATGCCCCGGGTTTTTGAAGTGATTTTTGCTTTGATATCCTCAATATCAGGCAGCCATCCGGACTCCTCATCGCAGCGATAGAGAACCGGCTTGGCACCGGTGAGGTTGGTGGCGGCCATCCACAGGGGGTAGTTGGGCATTGGCAACAGCATTTCGTCGCCATTATTGAGAAGGGCCTGGGTGCTCATGGAAATCAGTTCGGAGACGCCGTTGCCCAGGTAAATATCGTTAATCTCGACACCCGGGATACCCAGGGTCTGGCACTCTTGCATAATGGCCTTACGCGCAGCGAAGAGCCCTTTGGACTCGACGTAGCCCTGTGCCTCAGAGAGATTGTGAATGACGTCTTGGATAATCTCGTCGGGGGCGTTAAAACCGAAGGGGGCAGGGTTGCCAATATTCAGCTTGAGGATGCGGTGGCCTTCCTCTTCCATGCGCTGGGCCTGCTCCATCACGGGGCCGCGAATTTCGTAGCAGACGCCGTGCAGTTTTTCTGATTTATTGATGTCCTTCATGGTGACCTGGAAGCTCTATTGCAGAGCAGGAGCGGCCCAGGGCCGCGAGTTCAGTGCGCGAAAACCGGGTAATGTCCACCAGCGGTAGGTACCACTCCTGCGGGAAACCGGGAACCGATACATATAGGCATTGCCACAAAGTGACGCCTGACCGGAAACCCCAATTGATTACGGAAACACTAGAGTATGTCAAAACAGATGGATGAGAACTACTGGCGGGATAAGCTTACAGATGAGGAGTTTGAGGTCTGCCGGGAAGGTGGGACAGAGGCGCCGTTTAGCGGCGAATATTGGGATGTTTTTGACGATGGCGTCTATCGTTGTCGTTGCTGTGGCGAGGTTTTATTCGGCTCGCAGTCAAAGTTTGAGAGCGGTTGTGGTTGGCCCAGCTTTGATGCGGAGCATTATGAAGGTGCGGTGAAGGAGCTGCCTGACAGCAGCTACGGTATGCAGCGTGTAGAGATTCGCTGCAGTAAGTGCGATGCCCATCTCGGTCATGTGTTCGACGATGGCCCCACCGATACGGGACTTCGCTACTGTGTGAACTCTCTATCGGTGAAGCTGGACCAGGGCAGTGATGAAACGGAGGATGACACTGAGTGACGGAATCACACTGGAGTAATTGGCTATTGCGGGTGCAGTGGATTCTGTTACTGCTGATCGTCCTTGCGGCTGCCGCTTTGCGTTACGGGTTGCTGCACTTCTCTGTGGTTTTCAAAATATTTGTGTTTTCTGGCGGTGCAGCCTTGGCAATTGCGCTACTGAGCCTGTTTGTTTTTGTCTGGGGAGTGAGCAAGAGCAAGCCGTTGGTGCGCAGCAATGCTCTGTGGGCGGCGTTGCTCGGACTGCTGCCGGTGGCAATACCTCTGGTAACCGTAGGCAAGGGCAACTTCGATGTGCCAAGAATTCACGACATCAGTACCGATACCCGCAATCCCCCCCAGTATCAAGAGGTATTGAAGTTGCGCCAGAAAGGCGACAACAGTGCCGAATACGGTGGAGAGAAGGTGGCCGAATTGCAGCGGGAGGCAGATATATATGCCGATATAATGCCGTTGCACGTGGACTTCCCGATAGCTCGTACCACTGAGATCGCTGCTGAAGTGGCCGAAGACCTGGGCTGGAAAGTGGTTTCCTATGAGCCTCAGCGGGGCCACCTGGAGGCTGTAGCGAAAACACCGATCCTCGGTTTTACGGACGATATCGTTGTACGGGTCAGCGCTGACGTGGGTGGTGGCTCCAAAGTCGATGTGCGTTCCAGCTCCCGAGTCGGGGTCAGTGACTTAGGTACCAATGCGAAGCGTATCCGCCAATTTCTGGAAGAGTTGCACCTGCACGCGCTGGTGCTCGAGGGAACTGGCACAGAGCGGTACTAGAATGCACTCCAGAAATGGCTGGGTTTTGTAAGTGTCTGACAACAAAAGAAAAAAAATCAAAAAGAGTGTTGACAGGTTTAGCGGTGATCCATAGAATGCGCCCCACTTCTGACGCAGGGCTACACTCAAAGGTGGAGCGAAACGACAGAAGGTTTCTGGGTCCCCATCGTCTAGAGGCCTAGGACACCGCCCTTTCACGGCGGTAACAGGGGTTCGACTCCCCTTGGGGATGCCACGCGGGAATAGCTCAGTTGGTAGAGCGCAACCTTGCCAAGGTTGAGGTCGCCGGTTCGAACCCGGTTTCCCGCTCCAAATTTCCGCTTTGCGAGATGATCTCTAGTCAACTCGGAAAGCACGCCACCGAGAAATCAGTGGCATCGCCATGGACAGCATGGCAGCACCGGATCGAAAGGTCGAAGTGCAAGTTTCTGTCCCCATCGTCTAGAGGCCTAGGACACCGCCCTTTCACGGCGGTAACAGGGGTTCGACTCCCCTTGGGGATGCCAATACGACCCGGTAGCAATGCTACCGGGTCAATTGCGGGAATAGCTCAGTTGGTAGAGCGCAACCTTGCCAAGGTTGAGGTCGCCGGTTCGAACCCGGTTTCCCGCTCCAATTTTCTGCTTTGCGAGATGATCTCTAGTCAACTCGGAGAGCACGCCACCGAGAAATCAGTGGCATTGCCATGGACAGCATGGCAGCACCGGATCGAAAGGTCGAAGTGCAAGTTTCTGTCCCCATCGTCTAGAGGCCTAGGACACCGCCCTTTCACGGCGGTAACAGGGGTTCGACTCCCCTTGGGGATGCCAATACGACCCGGTAGCAATGCTACCGGGTCAATTGCGGGAATAGCTCAGTTGGTAGAGCGCAACCTTGCCAAGGTTGAGGTCGCCGGTTCGAACCCGGTTTCCCGCTCCAATTTTCTGCTTTGCGAGGTGATCTCTAGTCAACTCGGAGAGCACGCCACCGAGAAATCAGTGGCATTGCCATGGGCAGCATGGCAGCACCGGATCGCAAGGTCGAAGTGCAAGTTTCTGTCCCCATCGTCTAGAGGCCTAGGACACCGCCCTTTCACGGCGGTAACAGGGGTTCGACTCCCCTTGGGGATGCCAATACGACCCGGTAGCAATGCTACCGGGTCAATTGCGGGAATAGCTCAGTTGGTAGAGCGCAACCTTGCCAAGGTTGAGGTCGCCGGTTCGAACCCGGTTTCCCGCTCCAAAAATAAAAAGCCGCTCAATCGAGCGGCTTTTTGTTTTTCCGATATAGTAATTCTTATCTTCTGCACGGTTACTTTTGCCCGGGACTCCTGCAAGTTCCGGTTCATCCCACCAAGTGACGTGTATGAAAAACCCTAGCTCCCCTCAGGTTGAAATTATTCGGGCAAGCGCGTTGAATAACGCTCCCCACTATAGGAGTGCAAAATGAGCGCTGCGCTATCGATCCATAACTTACAGAAAACCTACGACAATGGTTTCCAGGCCCTGAAAGGCATCAGTTTTGACGTGCAGCCGGGAGACTTCTTTGCGCTGCTGGGTCCCAATGGGGCGGGGAAGTCCACCACAATCGGTATCATCTGTTCCCTTGTGCGCAAAAGCGGTGGCTCAGTGTCGATTTTTGGTGAGGATATCGACGTCGATTTTGCTGCGGCCAAGCGCCTGTTAGGTGTTGTGCCACAAGAATTTAACTTCAGCCAGTTTGAGAAAGTGTTCGACATTGTCGTTACCCAGGGCGGTTTTTACGGTATGCCGCGCAAACTGGCTGAAGAACGCACTGAGAAATACCTAAAACAGTTGGGTCTGTGGGATAAACGCGCTACCCAGGCGCGCATGCTCTCCGGCGGTATGAAGCGCAGATTGATGATTGCCCGCGCGCTGATTCACGAACCGAAGTTGCTGATTCTGGATGAACCCACAGCCGGAGTGGATATAGAGCTGCGGCGTTCCATGTGGAGTTTCCTGGAAAAAATAAACCAGCAGGGCACCACAATTATCCTCACCACCCACTACCTGGAGGAAGCCGAGAGCCTCTGTCGCAATATAGCGATAATCGACAAGGGCGCTATTGTCGAGAACACTTCGATAAAGTCACTGCTGAAAACCCTGAACCGGGAAACCTTTATCCTGGATTGCGCGGAATTTTTCACTGAGTGCCCGGACTTGTCCGGTTATGAAGGGCGTTTGCGGGACAATCACTCACTGGAAGTCACTATTGAAAAGGGGCAATCTCTGACCGAGGTATTTGCGTCATTGCAGCGGCAGGGCATCACAGTTACCAGTATGCGAAATCGCGCTAATCGCTTGGAGGAATTGTTCCTGTCCATGTTGTCGGAAGAAAAAATGTCGGGGCTAGAAGAGTGAAGGGCAGATTAATCTGGATATCATTCAGCACTATTTACCGTCGGGAAGTCCGGCGCTTTATGCGTATATGGCCACAGACCCTGGTACCGCCGGTAATCACTATGTCACTGTACTTTGTGATCTTTGGCTCCCTGATTGGTCGGCGAATTGGTGATATGGGGGGCTATCCGTATATCGAGTTTGTTGTGCCGGGTTTGATCATGATGTCGGTGATTACCAACTCCTACGCCAACGTAGTTTCGTCTTTTTACAGCGCTAAATTTCAGCGCAGTGTGGAGGAGCTTCTGGTTTCGCCAACGCCGAATTGGGTGATTATGGCGGGCTATGTACTCGGTGGCGTGTCACGGGGATTAATGGTGGGGTTGATAGTGACTCTCGTAGCGATGTTTTTTACCTCACTGACGGTAGAGCACATCTTTGTCACGGTAGCGATTGTATTTTTGACGGCGGTGCTGTTTTCCCTGGCTGGGTTTATCAATGCTATTTTTGCCAATAGTTTTGATGCTATCTCTATTATTCCGACCTTTGTATTAACTCCCCTCACATACCTGGGAGGCGTGTTTTACTCTATCGACCTGCTGTCGCCTTTTTGGCAGGGGTTGTCGAAATTGAACCCCATTCTTTATATGGTGAACTCCTTCCGTTACGGCATTTTGGGTGTTTCCGATATTAATGTTGTCGGGGCATTTTTTGGCGTCCTGGTATTTATTGCGCTTTTGGCATCCTGGGCCATTTATCTGATGAGCCACGGTAAGCGACTGAGACATTGAGAAATTTATGACAAGAGAAGACTGGCAAAACCTCCCCCTGGGGCAGGAGACCACCTACGAGTCCACTTACAACCCCGAGTTGCTCCATCCAATTCAGCGCTCAGTATCCCGAGCCCAGTTGGGGCTCTCTGCCGGCGCAATGCCTTTCTTTGGAGAGGACGAATGGTGGGGTTTTGAGCTTTCCTGGTTAAACCCCAGGGGTAAACCACAGGTGGCGGTGGCTCGTTTTAGTTTTCCTGCAGAAAGCCCCTGCATGGTGGAGTCAAAATCCTTCAAGCTGTATTTAAACTCTTTCAACCAGAGCAAGTTTGAATCTTGGAGATTGGTACAGGATGCCCTGGTGCGGGATCTCTCTGCAGCGGCGGGGGCAAATGTCGGCGTTACCCTGATGGATGTGGAAGATGCAGCGCTGGCAGTTGAGAAGCCAGAGGGCTACTGTCTGGATCATCTCGATATAGAAGTGAATAATTACGAACCGGACCCCGCACTCCTCGCCCTCGAAGGCGGTGAGGAAGATGTGAGTGAGGTTCTTTATAGCCACTTGCTGCGCAGTAATTGTCCGGTAACGGGACAACCGGATTGGGCGACAGTAGTTGTGGACTATAAAGGGCCGGCACTAAAGCGAGAGGCACTGTTGGCTTATATTGTTTCCTTCCGCGAACACCAGGATTTTCACGAGCACTGTGTCGAGCGTATCTTTTGCGACTTGCAACAGTTGGCGGAATTTACCGAGTTAACTGTATGTGCCCGCTATACCCGTCGTGGCGGCTTGGATATTAATCCGCTGAGATCGACTCGCATTGAGAAACGTATGCCTCCGCGTTTTGCCCGTCAATAATTTCCTTTCTTAAGTGCCACCGGAGTCCTCGGTGGCATGGCCCTTCAATTCCAATCTTTGCCAGATGCCGACCTGGGTTGGCGCTGCGGTCTCTTAAGCTACGCTTTCCAGATAGGCCGGGGAAACCGACAGTGCAGTTGTGTTGGCCGCCCCACAGGAGGTGGAGTTGAGGCTGACAGATGGAGATTAATACCCAGTCCCCAGTAATTCCTGCCGTAGTAATCGGTTTTGCCCCACTTCTTTTTTCCCAATCCTCCACTGCAGAAGTTTATGTTAAAGCTGATGATCTGATACGGGTGATTGAGGCCCAGCAACAGCAGCTGGAAGAGCAGCAGGCCCAGATTCAGCAACAACAGGCAGACCTCGAAGCCCTGCGTCGGCAAATTGAGCAAATGCAACGGGCACCACCATCCCGACCGTCTCTGGAAGTAACTCCTGTACAGCCCGTTGAAGCACCGGTGAGCAAGGAGGACATGAATGATTTACAGCGACAGATTGAGGAAATACGCCAAGAAGTTCCACCTGGTTCGCTGCCTCCGCCGCGGGCCCAGTCTGATCAGGCGGTACCTGACCCCAGTGACATCGAAGATGTGATTGCCAATGCGACAACGGAGTGGCCTGGCTCCATTCCCTTGTTGGGAAATACCATGAAGGCGAAGATCAGTGGCTTTGCGGACTTGGATGTCAATTATGATACCGACGCGATCATCAGTCCCGCACAATTTGTACCTGCCGATATTGTGACTTTCGACAAAACGGCTGCAGAGGGAGCGGACGGGCAGACAGAATTTACCGTGCAGACCTCCAGGTTGGTATTTGAGACCCTGCAGCACTGGGAGGGACGTGAATTTAAAACCCTGATTTCGATGGACTTCCTGCAGGACTCTAGTGTTACCACTCCCAACCCCCGTATGCGCAAAGCTTATGGAGAAGTGAGTAATGCGCTTTGGGGGGGCAGTATTCTTGTGGGGCAGCAGTGGTCAACATTCGCGAACTTGGAAGCGGTCCCCAATACCCTGGATTTCCAGGGGCCTAATTCGGCATTTGGCTTGCGCCATTCAATGGTCCGATGGATTAAGAGGTACGGGCCACAGTATTACTTTAAGGTGGCTATTGAAGCGCCGGATTCACAAATATTCGAGGATGCAACCGAGGTTGCCCGCTGGCCCGATGCGGTATTTGCGCTGGAGTCGGACTTGCCTAGGTCCCAGGTACAAGCGGGTTTGGTATTAAGGGATTTGCGCGCGAGTGGCGATCCGGATTCAGCCGTATCGACTACCGGCTGGGGATTAAATTTAAGCGGCACTTTCAATATGCCCGGCGTACTTTCCAAGGATGTCCTTTATTACTCTTTGTCCGTCGGTGCGGGATATAGCGGTCTACTTAATGACGCGCCACCAGATGCAGCTTATGATTTTTTTGATAACTCCGTAGAGGCACTAAACACTACAGCCTGGTATCTGGGGTACCAGCACTGGTGGACTCCTTGCCTGTATACCGTAGCGACCTACGGCAGGGTAAGGCAGGATAATCTGGACTTCCAACCCGGTGAGGCCTACAAAGCAACCCAATACCGCAGTATCAATATTGTCTGGTTACCCTTTCCCCGTTGGTTGACTGGAATCGAGGTGCTCTACGGCGCTCGCAAAGACAAAGATGGAGATAGGGGGTCTTTGGTGCGGACACAATTTACGACCCGAATGACGTTTTAAAAAAGTAAAGTGTTTAAACGAGGTGTTCAGGTATATGCGAGTCAAACGAGAGAAGGTATTTCAAGCACGAGTTATTCGGTTGTTATGCAGCCTTTCAGTGATTTCTCTTCTGCTCGGATGGACTTCAGCCAGTACCGTGGTTACGCGGGTATGGCAGTCCCCATATATTGGTATTCAAAGCTTAGGAAAAACTCTGGTACTCGCATATACCCTGGTACCGAGGCCGATAGTCGGTGGGCAGGTAGAAAGGGAGTGGGTCATGCAACTGCAGGATACAGGCATTGATGCGCATTCCTGGAGTGCTCTGGGGGCAATAACTGGTGTTCCCTCAATGGGGGAGATTGCACCCTTACTCCGGGAGAGGGGATTTGACACTTTATTGGTTACCCAATTGTTGGCATTAAAACGGATCAACCCGAATATCCGCAACTCCCAGGTTGCTGTTGTGGAGACACGCCTATATTCGGCGCCTAGTGACGAAGTTTATTGGTCGGTTCAGTCGGATACTTTTTTATACAAGTATTCAGGGGAGGAGCTGCGCCATCCCAATGAGAGAGATTTGCGTGAGTTTGTAGAGGTGATGATTCGCACTATGTCCGGCAATGGCGTTTTATAGCCGCAAATTTTTCGTGATTTTTATCGAACCTTTCTCCAGGGCAATAGAACTGTTGTATTCAGCTATTCTGGTGAGACAAACCGTTGATGGGCCTATCAAAGAGTGCGCGTTCAATGGTTCGAAAGGGAATTCAAAGCGTTAGCTGGAATAGATGCCGGCTAACTACTTTTGGCGGTAGGCTTTACCATGGATTGGAATCTAAAAGCCCCTGTGGTTTTTTGGCGTGCGTATTTAAGGTACTGGAGATGTGTTGATGTGCACGCTCCACGATTATTATTTATTCTGCCAGTATTTCTCTCAATTTTATTAATCCCCCATTCTGCTAGTGCCTCTGAAACCTTTTTGATGCCGTTGGGACCAGTGGCAGAGGAACAGAAAGTACACTTCTTTTGGGCTATGGCACTCACCATGGTCGCTGTTCTCCCGGTATTTATCTTGGTGCCAGTAATCCTCTTTAAATACCGAAGAAAAAAAGGTCACGGATTCTATGCGCCAAAATGGGAAACCTATGGTCCGCTCGAAGTAATTATGTGGGGTGTGCCATTCCTGGTCATAATTGTGCTGTCAGTGATGCTCTGGCGTGCAACGGCGCGGCTCGATCCCTACAAGGAAATACAGGGCGTTGTCCCCCCGGTAAAAGTGCAGGTGGTGGGGCTCGACTGGAAGTGGTTATTTATCTATCCGGAGCTGGATATTGCAACGGTCGGTGAATTGGTTGTACCAGTACACACTCCAGTCTCAATGATATTAACCAGCGACACGGTAATGCAGTCGTTCTTTATTTCTGCACTGGCTGGGCAGATTTATGTGATGCCGGGTATGACGACAAAGCTCAATTTTATCGGTACAAAAACTGGCGACACCAGAGGGGAGAATACCCAATATACCGGCAATGGTTTTGTCGACCAGAATTTTGCAGTCAAGGTTGTGACTGATGAGGACTTTGAAGCCTGGGTAAAGCAAGTACGGACGGGTGGGATTGTCCTGAGTCCAGAAAATTATAACCGCCTGGCACAGCGAAATACCAAAAAACAAGCATACAAAGTCTTGGGGAATAGCAAGATGCCAGAAAATACACTGTATTTTAACTTGCCGGGCACAGACCTTTTTCACGAAATAGTAATGCGTTATCACTCCGGTAAACCGCTGAGCATAGAAGAGCAGCCCGGCACCCGAAAATTCGGCCGGGGCGAGGATGATGCCGAGGGAGTGCAGCCATGAGCAATTTGGATTACGGTTGGCTGGGTAAGCTCAATTGGGATTCTCTGGTATTTAGCGGGTTTCTTGAGCGGCCCTCAGTCAGTGAGGCCGTTGCCAGTGTGGCGGGCTCGATAGTAATACTGGCAACAGTGGGAATCCTGTTTTTATTGACCTGGTTTAAAGTCTGGGGAACACTCTGGCGGGATTGGTTGACCAGCACTGATCACAAAAAAATCGGCATTATGTATATCGCTTTTGCGATCGTGATGTTGGTTCGAGGTTTGCTGGAGGGAATGGTAATGCGTGCCCAGCAAGCCGCCGCACCGGAAGGTTTCCTCTATGCAGATCACTTTGCCCAGTTGTTCAGTACTCATGGCACCATAATGGTGTTTTTTGTGGCAGTTCCGTTTTTGGTGGGCCTTATTAATTTCGCTATGCCGCTGCAAATTGGTGCCCGTGATGTGGCCTTCCCGGTACTTAATCAAATCAGCCTGGCGGTGACAGTTTCCTCCGGTATTTTGTTGATGGTCTCTCTGGTGGTGGGGCAGTTTTCTACAGGGGGTTGGTCGGCTTATCCACCTTATACGGGGGCGGATTTTAGTCCCGGGGTTGGGCCTGACTACTGGATATGGGCGATCGTATTTTCTGGGGCGGGGACCACATTAACGGGAATTAATTTCACCGTCACCGTGTATAAATGCCGTGGTCCAGGAATGCACTTATTCCGTATGCCACTGTTTTGTTGGACCGTACTCTGCGCCTCCATTCTAATGATTTTCGCAATGCCGCCTCTCAGCGTTGCCGCACTGATGTTGGGCTTGGATCGCTACCTGGATTTCCACTTCTTCACCAATGACCTCGGTGGAAATATGATGAACTATGCCAATTTGTTTTGGCTCTTTGGTCACCCTGAGGTCTATCTATTGGTGTTGCCAGCCTATGGGATTTTTTCCGAGGTCTTTTCCACCTATTCGGCCAAAACCCTGTACGGTTATAAATCCCTGGTGATTGCCACCATGTGTATTGCGATCCTGTCCTTTACTGTGTGGTTACATCACTTTTTCACCATGGGGCAGAGTCCGACGATCAATATTGCCTTTGGTATAGCGACTATGCTGATCGCGGTGCCGACCGGGGTGAAAGTATACGACTGGATGGCGACCATGTATCGCGGTCGAATACGTTTTACCACTCCAATGGTTTATGCCATCGGCTTTTTAATTCTGTTCGTGATTGGTGGTCTGTCCGGCGTTATCCTGGCTAACCCCACTGTCGATTTCCAAGTGCACAATACACTGTTCCTGGTGGCGCATTTCCACAATGTTTTGATTCCCGGCGTGCTGTTTGGAATTTTGGCGGGGTACAACTACTGGTTCCCCAAAGCATTTGGTTTCCGCCTTAATGATAAGTGGGGCAAGCGCTCAGCCTATCTCTGGTTTGCAGGATTTATGGTGACATTCTTCCCGCTCTATGGCGCCGGCTTATTGGGGATGCCAAGACGATCATTCAGCTATGCCGATCTCACATTCAAGCCGTACATGATCGTTGCTTTTATCGGCGCAATGATTGTTCTGGCGGCCTTAATTTCGCTGGTTATTCAATTTATCGTAAGTATCAGGGACCGAAAGAAAACCCAGGTTCCTGTGGGTGATCCTTGGGATGGACGGTCCCTGGAGTGGAACTCTCCCGCTCCAGTACCAGCTTATAACTTTGTTGAAATACCCAAGGTTACTGATCGGGATGCATTTACTGAGGCTAAGGAGCACGGTGAAGCCTATAAGCGGCCTAAAGTCTATCGAGACATAGAGCTCCCTAAAAATAATCCTCTCGGATTTATTTTGTGCGTTGTCAGTGGAATTTTGATGTTTGCCCTGGTTTGGTACATCTGGTGGCTTGCACTGATCTCCGCATTAACCATTTTGGTTGCAGTTATCGCGGCCACCTTCCGTAAAGAAACGGAATATATTATTCCTGCCAGTCAGTTAGAGAAGGATACGGAAGCTTGGTTGGCCTTGGTCGAGAAGAGCGAGGCAGTGAGCCGGGACCTGGAAGATTCCCCGCGAAATGTCGGCCTTGCGAAGCTGGAGATCTAAATGAATCCCGTCTCTTCACCGAAAAGCCCAGGCAGCATCAATCCCCACGAAGCCATCCACAGAGATCCCGATATGGTGATCTTTGGCTTCTGGGTCTTCATGATGAGCGACCTGATTTTCTTTGGGGTGGTATTTGCGATTTATATCACCATGGTGGGCGCTACCGCCGGAGGGCCGGGCCCGAAGGAACTTTTTGATTTCGGCAGCTTGTTCGCCCAAACGATGCTTCTGCTAACCAGCAGCCTCACTGCGGGTATTGCGACAGTTATTGTTAAGCATGAACGCAGTCGCGCTGCCTTTCTATTTTGGGTGGTGATAACCCTGTTGCTGGGTCTGGGTTTCCTGGCGTTGGAACTGTATGACTTTGCCGGGATGGCCGAGAAGGGAGGGGTGCCACAGCGCAGTGGTTACCTGTCAGCATTTTTTGGTTTAGTGCCCTTGCACGGTCTCCATGTTACTTTCGGCTGTCTATGGATGATCGTTTTGATCGTTCAGGTTTTCACTATGGGATTGGGGGATGTCGTAAAGCTGCGCTTTCTGCGCCTGGCATTGTTCTGGCATTTCCTCGATTTGATTTGGATCGGAATTTTTTCCGTGGTTTATTTCGGTGGCTGGGTCTATGGCTAAAGAACCGACTTTTGCACAACACCTGCGGCTGTATATCACAGGTTATATCCTGTCTATTGTGCTCACTCTAGCGGCTTTTGCCGCAGTGCTGACGATCGGAAGGGAGAATAAAAGTGTCTTGATTCTCGTTGCGTTACTAGGGGTTGCGCAACTGGTGGTGCAATTAAAATATTTCTTGAACGTAACGACCCAGCGGGACCGGAGGGATAACCTGGCGTTAATCCTTTTCTCTAGCTTAATTCTTTTGATTATTGTGTTGGGTACAGTCTGGATTATGGGGAACCTGGCGGTGCGTATGCATACTACTATGTAGAATTCTACGCTTACACACCTTTTATAAAATTAGATAATGACTTTGCTCTTCAGGTTGGATGCCGCTTTTTGCAGGGACTGTAAGACCTTTTCCTTATCGTAATTTCGGATTTTATCCAAGTCTAAATGCATTGAGAATCCGGGGGCATGCTCCTCCAGGTAACTCTGTTGGCCGCCCAGGTTCTTACGCAGATCAGTAACCTGGTAAACCTTCACCGGAGTACTAATACCTTTTACGGTGATATGCCCTTTGTCCCGGCACATTACCGTGTGTTTGATCATGGCCCAGGTCTCGTGGCTAATCAGGATTTCTCCCGGCTGGGCGGCGCCTTCCAATCGCGAAGCGAGGTTAACGTGGGTACCCATCACCGTGTAAGACTGGTAGTTAGCGGTACCAAAAATGCCGACAGTACAGTAGCCGGTATTAATACCCATACGAACCTGCAAGGGGCGCGAGATACCTTTGTTATACCATTCCTGCTTCATTTCACGTACGCGTTTACGCATCGCCAGGGCCATAGCTACGCAGCGCAGAGCGTCTGACTTTGGTCCTTTACTCTCATCGTCCCCAAAAACAACCATTACCGCATCGCCGATAAACTTATCGATAGTGCCGCCGTATTGCCCAGCGATGCGTGCCATTTCAGAGAGGTAATTATTGAGCAGCTGGGTAAAGGTCTCTGCCTCTAACTCCTCGGTGAGCTGGCTGAAGTCTTTGATGTCAGAAAAGAAAACGGTGAGGAGCTTTCGCTGGGTCACCAGAGCTTCTTCATCCCCTGTAGTGACAGAGCGCCACAGCTTTTGTGGCAGGTACTTGGAAAGCTTGTAGGAGCGAACCTTGCTAACGCGTTGCTCAACCATCAGGGAGTGATTGGCTTCCTTAAGCTGGCCAATCTGGCGGTGGGTAAAGAATGCATAGGCGCATAAATAGGCCAGAATACAGATCAGGCTCACGGTGCTGATAGTGAGGTCAGCGCTCACTAGCAGAGATGGCTCGTGCATCAGGTACCCGATAACGACCCCAACCAGTAAGCCGGTATTGTGCTCAAACCAAGCGCGACCACCGCCGCCCCCAGTGAGGGCATTCAGCTGGGCCATGGTAACCAGCAGCAGCGAGGGCAGCATGCTGAAGTCTGCCAGGGATATGGTGATGCCGATCAGTACTGTATCCAGGAAAGAGAGGCAGCGGCGGGTTTTCAGTGCTTTTTTATCGCCAGTTTTGTAGAGGATAAATTGGGCGAGAGCGGTATAAGCAATGATAAAAAGAGCAGATCCGGTAATAACCAGCTTGTCTGATTGCCATGGCGCATCCCAATTCACCGCGTTTGCCAGGGTACCGGCAGCGGCAAATAAAATCAGGGTGCGAAAATAGGTGGAGTAGCGAGGGTTAACATTCCGCCCCGTGCTCTCCTCAAGCTGGTCCTGCATTTGTGTTGTTCTTTGTCCGTTTGAGCAGAAAGTGAACACCTTGCGCGTTGGCGATAGGGTGGCTCCGATTTCCCCATCCACCGTATAGCCACGCCGTGACTCCAGCAGCGCAGTTTACTCTTCCGAGGAACAGAATGCGAAAAAACTGTGCATGCAAGTGATATTTTTCTCGTTGTTGTTGCCAGTGATATTACCGCACCTCCAGCCTCAGAACCTCCCAATTTTCATGGCAGATTTGCAGTTTAGGCAGGGAGGGTACCTTAGGGCTTTGCGTATCAAGGTTTATATAGATAGCGACCACTGACTCTACAGCAGGCCAAGGATTATGACAGGGTGCTTTTCCGACATTATTAACCTAGATCAATCTGAGCTCAGGAATCCGGGCGACTTGTACCAGGTGAAGGGAAAAGGGGGGTGTCAGCAAAAGGCAAGTTTTCCTATAACTGCTTTAAGGGATTGGGTATCGGCCTCAGATAAAGCCGGGCTTATATTCACCTTTGAGTCAAGGGGTTACATAAGTTGTACAGCCCATATATTGGAGAACTGAAGGGGCAGAGCAGGCCGGAAAACTAATGCAGGCCGGAAAACTAATGCTGGTCGGGCTAATATAGAGCCTGGATCAATCGACTCACAGAGTCTAGCCACCAAACCTGCGATAGCTGAGGGGCTCATTTGAAGGGGCAAATAGCCGTGGTGACTTGTAGCGGATAGTCTGAACTCCCTCATGATGCCCCGTTTTAACAGCCAGAGAGACTTTTTTCGCATTAGTGCTTGCACAACAAGGAACATTTGGGTAAAGTGCGCGCTCTCTCGACGACACAGCAGCTATCTTCCTGATTTCCTTGAAGATTTCGCTGAAGAGAGAGACCGCTACAACGCGGAGAGCCCTCGCGAAGGGTGACGATTTGGTGAGGTGTCCGAGTGGTCGAAGGAGCACGCCTGGAAAGTGTGTATGTCGCAAGGCATCGAGGGTTCGAATCCCTCCCTCACCGCCATCTTCTAAAAGCCCGGCTTATGCCGGGCTTTTTTGTTTCTGCCTTTCGATTGGTTTCTCTATGTCTTTTTTGGCGATTCTACTCGTCAGCCCAGAGATTTTTGGGCTTTGCTAAGGGGGGATCTCATCTTAGAAGGGTTTGCCAAATACTACTGCGTTTATAATTGATGAGCTGTTAGATTTAAGGGGTGCACAAAAGCCTCTTTACTCATTCTGCTGTAGTATTTTATATAGATCCTCATTTTTGTTGCTATTATCCCTGCTGTCTAAATTATGGGCTAAGTTAGTTTTGAGGGAATTTAAACTGCGAGTTAGCTCTTCTCCTTGCTTTTGCCTGCAGCTCCACTGTCTACTTTTTTGGGTTAAAGTCATACATATTTATATTTTGGCTCTTATTGAGGCAAATTATCTAAATAAAATTTGTACCTACTAAGTAAAAACTTCTTATTCAGCAACCTTCTCTACTTCCTATTTTTTCTTTCATTTAGAGTGGCTTGTTGGAAGTTTGCACTATCGGCCATTTAAATAATGGCAATAGTCTCAGAACTGCCTCCAAAGTTTTTGGAGGCAGTGAGAGTTACGCTGCCGGCATCAACTCACTACGCCGAGTTATCAGCTATAACGCAATAAACAACCCCTAACAGGGGCGGGCGCAAAGCTTTTTCCAAGCATAGTTGGCCAGTTTGGCGGCGGTGTAAGAGGAGGCGGTTGGGGAGCCATTCAATGGCTTATGTGGGCTCTCAGGGAAGCCGCTAGTAGCTGAGCATGAGCACCAAGATAAAGGTAAGTACACATTCACCCCAGATTCCACTGGAATTTTCTTCGACATTTGGGTAAAGTGCGCACTCTCTCGACGATATAACAGCTATCCTATTGATTTACTTAAGGGTTTTGCTGGAAAGAGAGGCCGCTTTAAGGCGGAATGCCCTCGCAGAGGGTGACAATTTGGTGAGGTGTCCGAGTGGTCGAAGGAGCACGCCTGGAAAGTGTGTATGTCGCAAGGCATCGAGGGTTCGAATCCCTCCCTCACCGCCATCTTCTAAAAGCCCGGCTTATGCCGGGCTTTTTTATTTCTGAAGCTTTTGTTCTTTAGTCTTGAGTATCAAAGACCTTAGCTGTCACTGCTTTCTCCTATAGACGGAGGAGGCTGCTAGGCAGAGACCCTATTTATTACCGCAATATTCATCAAAATTGCTGGGAGTGTTAGCAAAGCCAGCCTTCTCTGCAAGTTCCCATGGTCGTTCGCATTCTTTAGTTTTACTACACCAAAGGTAGCCGGCTGAGTTTATACATCCGTGGGCATCCTTGTCTGAACCGACCGGTGTGGTGGGCTTGGGATCCTCTGGAGTATCTGAGGAGCACCCCATTAGGGAGGCGACTAGAATAAAAGCGGCGGCTTCTTTGATTTTGAGCATTACAATCACCAGAAAGTTAAGGTTATTGTTAAGTATACGATTTAGAGCAGCACCCATCACAAATCGTGCCTGATTGTTACTTCAAGGCCAAGTGTGTTTTTTATATTATTATCAAATTTGAAAGGGTATGGGTTTGATAAGCCCTTTCAGTCTAGTAGCTTATCTGCAAATCTGGCTATACTTAAAAATCACCCTCTCGATAGCTCTCAAAAGTCCTGGTTACTTTAATATCCTATCTTAGAGCTGTGATATCTCTATCGCAGGAAAAAATAAGTCCGTAAGTAGTAGCGGATTGCCTAAATTTACGGTATTTCATACTGACTTCACCATACTGGCAAGCAGTTTTTCACATGCTCTATAGAGAATAGGTTCTAGCTCTTTTGCTCCAAAAACAGGCCTATATCTGAGCATCCCTCTTAGGCTGAATACTCCTGAAAAATATTCTCTCCATGGCATTTTCTCTCGAGCCCTATAAGAGGAGTGTGTTTTATTGGAGTCGGCGTAATAGAGTCGAGCTGCGACTTCAATCTTTGGCCGCCAGAATACAGGCATTGCACCAAATTCTCCAAAGTATGCGGTGTCAAACTCACCCCCTCTTACTTTTAAGACTACAACCTCTAGTGCTAAATCATTGGATTTAGGTTCTATTCGACTCGATATATGTGGTAAGGAGAAAATTTCTACCAGCCTATGACGAATGCCCGCCTCTAAATCTTCGCCCTTAAAAGCCCCCCAAGCACCAATCTTGCTAAATTCATTCTGTGAGACGACAATCATTTTATCCAGATAGACTCGTGGTTTACTCTTTTTAAATAACTTTGAGAACATTCTTACTGTAGCCAGATATAGGTTTTGTGAGGATGGGTGCAAGGGTTAGTGCTGAAGGTATCGTGTGAAACCGACATCCTATTAGACATGGAATGATAGGTTTTCTGTCTATATTTTGCACTACTGTTAATGGCTAAATTGTATCTCCCATGGGCAAAGAGCCAAATAGATATTGCTTGCCGGGAACCATCTTTTCTCTGCCGCCCATAATGACCGGTTGTAGCATGAGCTTGAATGAATGATGTTAATAAACTAAAGGTATAGTGTTCTTGGGGGATTAGTTACCTATTAGTTTTGGTAACTCTCTCATCGCTTGAAAGGACACTACGCCAACGGTATTAGATTCCTCGTTAAGATGATTAAAAAAGTAAGTTTTCATGCCTGCTTCTATACCAGCCTGAACTCCCACTGGTCCATTATCTATAACGGAGCAGTTCTCAGGATGGTAGCCCATACTTTTTGCGGCATGTAGGTATATGCCTGGATCAGGCTTCCATATGCCTACTTCATATGAACTGAATAAATTATTTCCGAAATACTTAGATTGCCCGCATATATCTAATGAATGCTTGATTTTTTGCAGGGGGCCGCTAGATACTACCGCTTTCTCACCATCAAGTGCCTCAAGAGCGTCTGCTACACCTTCAACAGGTTTTAACTCTCTGATAAAGAGTTTTGTGACTATATCGCGATAAGCTGCAACAAAATTGCTTTTTAGTTTGATGTTATTCTCTTCTTCTAATAGGGATAGAATGCTTGCCAGTTTCCAACCCCGAAATCTTATGACCAGTTCATCAGCATCTAGTTTTATTCTGTAATTTTCGAACATCATAGCTAAGCCAATACTGGAGAGATGTTCGCTATCAACTAAGGTGCCATCGTTATCAAAAAGTAGGCATTTGCTCACGGATGAAGCTCGTATTGATTTTTTTATGTTGCGCTATTTTTCCATAGTGCGTTTATATAAATCATATATAAAGCCGCCGCCGCAACAGGCATGAAGTGCCACCAATAAGAGGAGGCGTCTCCTCCGAGGTTGTATTGGTATATAACAATGCCGGTAGCAAGTACGCTTACTGAGGGTAAGAAATACAGGGAGGCCGCAAGTATGAATGATGAGATCTTTGATAAGTTTCTTCTATTATTAATACCGCCTACAGCAAATACAGCCATCATAAAAAGAAAACTGGAAAATGATAGTTGGAGAAATGAACCAATAACAACCCAAGTTAAAGACATGTTAATCTCTGCTCGTAAAGGCGAGTTTGAGACCTAAAGCTGCGAAGCTACCAGCAAAGGCTCGTTGAATGATAACGCTAATTTTTTCTGAGTGAATAACATAATTTCGAATGACTGTTGCTAGTAAGCCATAAACAATGAAAACCAGAAAGGTCATAGCCATGAAGGCAAGTCCAAGAATCAGCATGCTATCTACGGGGCTCTGTACTTGAGAGGGAATAAACTGGGGTAAGAATGCCAGGAAGAAGACGGTTAGCTTTGGGTTCAAAATGTTAATCATAAATCCCTTGAAAGCAATTGAAGTTAAACTCTGTTTCTTTTGATTTTCTTCTAGAGTCAGGGAGCTGCTAGATTTAAGCATTGACCAAGCTAAGTACAATAAGTATACGGCTCCTGCATATTTTACAAACTGGAATGCTAATGCACTGGTATGAATAATTACGGATAGCCCCATTATACAAGCAAGGATAGAGGGGATGATGCCTAGCGTACAACCTAACGCTGCAGAAATACTTGCTCTTTTACCCTTGAATAGTCCCGCTGCAACTGTATATAGAACTCCCGTTCCTGGTATCAACACAACGATAAAAGAGGTAATCAAAAACTCAATGCTTATCATAAGGACAAGTCCTGACGTGAAATTATAGATTTAAATACTGGATTCAGGGATAACCCTTTTGAATGGTGGCCTCTCAATCGTCTTCAATTTTTAAGCTTACACCAGCTATTGGTGTTCCTGGGGGAAGGCCACTGAGTTGCTCATGTATCTGTCCTAACAGAACTAGATGGACTTCCCAAGATATAGATTGATAATTTTCTGTAATGTACTCCCCGCCCATTATCGGTGGATGGATTGGTGAATAGCAACAACCATTGAGTTAATGGTTGCTCCACTAACTCAAGTAATAATCTGTATTTAAACCAGTTGCCCGGAATATCTTTCATTGCTGCCATCATCTCTCGGAAAGCATTCCAGGATTTTGCGGCAAGTTCCATTTCGCCTGTGCCAGTATCTAGGAAATAGACACGTTCCCTGTTCAGTAGGGCTTCCTTCCTTTTGAAGAATAAATCTCCCTTGGAGGTCAGAAGGCACATGGAGGCCTTTTTGCCAACTAGCCATCTCCAGCATTCAAGGGCATCTCTTTTTCCTGGATCAGTAACTGGAGCAAAAATATCTACTTCATTATCCAGAGTGTATTTCTATATGCCTGCGGTAAAATTGCCCAAAACTCATGATTGATCTTAATCAAAGCCTCTGTCACACATCCATGGCGCTACGTCAAGATTTTTGTGGAGACAGCATTTCGCTTGCAGGTTGAGCGGAGCCGAACTCTTGTTGGCCCTTTCTCCAGAAATAAATGCTGATACAAAAAATAACTACAGGTAAAACCATACCAAATTCATTGAGATACCAACCTGAATCTGTGCTTTGTAGGGTCAAAGGATTAAAGAATTTTTGAATAAATGCATTGTGGCTCATGTGGAAAATAACGGCAGGCCAAACACTGTTAGTCTTTAATCTTACGTAGGTCATGATGAATGACATTGACATTAAGCCTAGCGTAAAGAAAAACAACTGATAGCTGAGAGGGGCTGTTTCATTCCCGTAGACACCTGCTACCATCATGGGCCAATGCCAGGCGGCCCATATAAAGCCAGAGGTTAGTGCGATCCCTGAGAAGGACATAAGCTTTGAGAGCTCAGGTACAAGCAATCCACGCCATCCAATCTCCTCTCCTAAAACTCCAGGCAGTATCAATATAAAGCTGATACTTGCAGTAATTAAGAATCTAAAGAGGATTACACTGGTATCACTCCAGCTATCTACTTTATATCCCTCTCTTAGTGCCGAAACGTATTCTGAGTTATACCACTCCCCGAAACCTAAGATCCACATAATGAGGTAGGCAGCTGCTACATAGCCCAAGGGTACCAAATAGCTCAACCACTGATATTTCCAGCTTCCCCAAGACCATCCTAAGGAGCCCAGGCTCTTCTTGAATATCAAGCATGTTATGACCGTGGCAAGCCCAACAGAAAGCATTAAGGGTACTGCGCTTTCCATGTGAAAAATTAGCCAGTATCCGATAGGGTAGAGGCTCGCTGTGAAAATTAAAAAAACAGCGATAATTTTGAGCGAACTCAGCGATTCTTTCATCTAGATCGTTAACTCCGTGTTATCTTGAAAATGGCTAATCTGTAGTATGTCTATGTGCGAAATAGAATATTTCTTGTACTGTTAATGAGTGGGGATTACAAGAGGCGTAAGGTTTGAAGGTTGCCCTGCAGAGTACTGTTATTGAGGCTAGGTGAATTTCATACTCTCTAAATTATCTATTCTAAATGTAGAAGGAACAGCCTATTAACTGTTTTTCGAACTCATGCCTATTGACCTTTGATTTGGCTTGGCTTCCTTAAGCCTACCATACGACACATTGCGTCTTTTTGTAGATTCGATCAACGGTGTCCTATGTGAGATATCTAGAGATATATCCTACCAGCTATGCTTGATCTGTGTTTAAGGAGCTGATGAAATTGAGGATGTAAGTACAGTAGAAGTAGTAAAAAGTTAAACTCTTCTTAAAGGCGTAATTTAGGGATGATTTCAGGTGCTTGCTATTTTTAATTTAATGTGCACCCCTGTACCAGCTAGATGTGAAATTTTATAATTATCTCACTGTTAGAGTAGTGCATTCTACTCGTAGCATTACTGTATACAAATTTTGGATGTCTTCTGGTCACTTTAAAACTCCACTCTCAACTGCTTCATGGAGCTTTTTCTCTATAGTAGACCACAATTTATGACTGCCACTTGCTATTTTTTCTGAGTTGACAGTGAAAACCTGTTCCTTGGAAATATTGTGTTTCTGCCAGCTATGGCCGTTACCATAAATGTTATGTAGTAGTGGAGGTACTCTATCAATCGCTTTTGCAAACTTAGCATCAGGTGAAATGCCTTCCTCAAATTCCTTCCATAAAGCTATAAATTCAGCTGAGAGCTTGTCCGGTAATATCGATAGTGTTTGCGCTAGACTTTGGGTCTCACTTGATTGCTGCTCGTCGGTGAGTGGTTGGTACACAATTTGATCACCTGCTCCAATTTCACCCAGGTCATGTATCAATAGCATCTTAACAACGCGGCTAATATCAATACGTTCATTGGCGTAGTCTTTGAGCATAAGTGCGATTAAGGAGACATGCCAGCTATGTTCTGCTGAGTTCTCGTAACGATTTATACCGACTGGCTTTATTTGCCTCAGAACAGCCTTAAGCTTCTCAATTTCGATAACAAATTCTATGATTTTTTCAATATCACTCCTTCTACTTCGCTTCTCACGTAGGGTCTTCTATTGAAACTGAATTATATAAGTCTTTGTTGGAGTGTTTTTAGACTTTGATATAAAGATATTATTTGGTACGCCACAGTTTCCCTCTGGCTGATGCTGATTCAATTGTTTACTGCTTCTTCAGCCCACACAGGAGATCTGAAGTGATTTTTATTTATAGTTTTTTTGAGAAAATTTTTTAGAATCACTCCTTCTACATTCACGTTAAGATCTAGGGATACATAGCCTTCAGGTATGTATTTATGTACTATAAGATGTGTACCACTTGGGGTTATCATGCCTTCGTTAGTCTATAGCGATTTTGTTAAAGTCCAGACTTCAGATGTACAGGAATCTCGAAAGCTAAGGAAGGTGGTAGTGGAACCTACCCCAAGGAAAAATCCTGCGATTAAAGTTGTTATTGTTTTCATGCATTTCCCTATTGTTGCTGAGATGTATTGAATTGTTCTGCTAACGAATTTTATTGATTTAAGTATATACAGTATCGATAAATTGTCGCTATTTGTATATTTTTACTACTACAGGTTTGCACATGCTAAATAACCCGTATCTCTGTCAGGTTCGATTATTATTTATATCCTCGAATAAATTTTGTGTTAAGAAAAGTGCTTGTTGACGCGCCCTTAAACTACAATCAAAATGCTCCCCCAGCAGTAATTAGCCGCAGTTTAGCTTTATGCGACTCAAGTCTTTATTAATAGTGTCCATGCTGACCCTCAGCGGGTGTTATGAAGTAACCCCTCAATCTTATGATCGCAGTGAGTGGTTGCCACGGTGGTCTGATATCGATGGTGATTGCCAGAATACTCGCCAGGAGCTATTGATCCGTCTCTCTTTGGCTCCTGTTGCCTTCAGCAATGAGAAGAGCTGTACAGTGGTTACAGGCCTTTGGATGGACCCCTATACGGGACAGTTTTTTGAAAAAGCTTCGGATCTGGATGTGGAGCATATAGTACCGCTATCTTGGGCTCATAAGTACGGTGGTGCTAGCTGGAGCCGGGAGCAGCGCAGAGCTTTTGCAGAAGACCCTGCAAATTTGTGGCTGGTTGATGATGGCCACAATCGCAGTAAGGGAGATAAAGGGCCCGATCAGTGGCTGCCGCCCTATAAGCCAGCCCAAGCCATTTATATTCGTCAGTTTGAGGTTGTGGTCCGTAAGTATCGGCTTGGCGACTGAATACGACACTCTATCGTTAGAGCTGACATTGAGCTGATTTTTAAGTAAATCGGCTCCTGATGGAAATCACTGATCTCCGGATTATTTAGATCCTTCACTCCTTGCTCCCCATCCTATTATCTCCTTCGGGTTAGTTAACAATAGTGATATTTAGCTATCCACCTAACCTACAGGTCCTGGTATGAACGCTAGTCAGAAATGGCATTAATGTACACTTCAGTTAAAGCACTGTGGTTTTCTTCTGTTGCTGAATATTCATTTCTGCGATTACTTGCCGCTTAGATAGGGTGGGGTGTTACGAATTTGGCTTTCTTGGGTTACATAATTGAAGCGATATTTACGGGCATTGAATTGAGTTAAAAGATGATAGGGGAGAGCTATGGATAGAGTTGCTGGTATCTCGGCGTTTGGCATGGGGTTAATTTATATTAGTGCGTTTGTATTCTTTGGTGCTTTTTGGTCTTTTCCATCGGATGGGAGCTCCATAGAAAAAATGACGTTCTTGGCAGAAAATCAACAGATTTTTAATATTGCCTATACCCTAATGTACTTGGTCTTTGCGATCTTGCTGGGCTGTGTGGTAGTTAGCTTATATGAAAAGCTAAAAAGTAAGAGGAGGGAGATTGCTGCATTGGCATCCTTGTTCGGAGCAGTCTGGGTGGGCCTGGTCATAGCGAGTGGTATGATCGCAAATATAGGGCTCGCCTATGCTTTGGGGCATATGGAGGTCAGTGTTCAGAAGGCTTTCGATACCTGGGGAATAATATACTTGATGGTTGAAAGTCTTGGTGGTGGCAATGAGTTGGTGGGTGGACTTTGGGTTCTGTTAATTAGCATTGCTGCATTGCAAGCTGGGCTTTTTTCCCGTCCATTAAATTTTATCGGTGTGCTAGTGGGAGTGGCGGGAATTGCGACTATCTATCCGGACGATATCTTTACAGAAATATTCGGAATTTCCCAAATAGTCTGGTTTATTTGGTTAGGTTTCTCTTTGCTAAGGCTGGGTAGGCACAGTCAAAAATGGGAGGCAGCAAACTCTATTCCGAGCGCTAATAGCTAAAGGTGTATATAGGTAAAGCCTGCTTCTTCACATGGAATGCGTCTGGACAATAAAGCTTGTATGCAAGTGGGTAAGAAAGTGTTTTTGATTTTCCCCAAAAAATGAAAAATGCGTCTATCCTTTCAATGGGCCAAGTATTCGTTGATTCAGTGTCTTGGCTTGCGTTTCCGCTGTCGTAAGGCTGGTGAATCCGGGGCAATTCCTTGCCTCGCTGTTTGTCGCAGTCATTTTAGTGACTTGCTGGCCAGTCCTCCCCGGCCCGTGGGTAGCGAGCGGATTGCACATTACCTGCAATTGATTCACGGGGTGATAACCCTGGATATTTTGGAGATCTAATTGTGAAAAGTAAGCAGTTCATTCTTCCTTTGGTAATTGCCAGTCTTGCTGCTTCTGCTGCCTTCGCGGATAACCATCCCAAGAAGCCGGCGAAAGACTGGACCTGTGCGGATTTCCTGGCTATCGACGACGAGTTTAAGCCTAAAGCAGTTTATTGGGCTGCCGCCTACGCCAAGAAAGGCACGGAAGAGGGGGATATGCTGGATATTGAAGGCACAGAAAAAGTGACGCCGATGGTGATTACCGCCTGCACCAAAGCGCCAAAAGAATCTTTCTGGGCTAAGTTCAAAGATGAGTGGCACAAGGTGGGGATGCACCACAAGAAGGACAAAGCTGAAAAGCAGATGATGAAGATGCAGAAAAAAATGCAGGATGGCACTCAGATGAACAATAGTAATGGTGGCAGTGGCACAAACGGGACTAACCAGTAGGCGCTGTTCGTCAATACTTGCATTGCTATTGTTCTGGGCCCGGCTTGTGCCGGGCTTTGTCTATCCTGAGATGGAGATTCACCAGCGAAATGGTTTCGGTTAGTATTTATGGTGAATGGACGAAAAGTAGGCAAATGGATTTGTGATATGGGAAAGACTGTAAGAAACGAAGCCAGGCGCGGGAGAACAATTAGCCGTTCTACCAGGCTCTTCTGGGGTGGGGTGCTGTTGGCTGGGTTATTCCTGGCGTTGTTTATGCATTCGGCAAAGGCAGTCGTTTGCTAATTTGCCTTGATATGTATGGCGCCCCCGGGTGGACTCGAACCACCAGTCCGGACTTAGGAGGTCCGTGGTTTATCCTGTTAACCGACGGGGGCGGGTGTCAGCACTGTTGAAGAGCGGCGCTATTCTAGCCTGTGGAAAGCCCTGTGTCATGTCATGCTTTTCACCATTAACTCACCTTCCATCCAATCGTACCAAGTTGCTGTGTCACTGAGGGTAACATTGGCGCCACTCGGTTACTGCTATTCCCGTCGTTCCCTTTTCTTAAAATTTTCGAAAAACCTTCATAAATCTGTCTTTTTTCTTCGCTACTTTGACTTCGAAATGGAGGTTTTTGCGGATAGCTTTGTTCGGGGATCAGTTGGAAAGTTTTGACGTAAAAGCCGCATTTCCACTTGATAAATTATTGCTTGACCACGATTGATTGAGCTGGATAACCTGCAATTGCACCCTTGGTGCGATAAGGATATTTCTGCTTTCTCTAATCAAGATTATGGAGTTTCGTATGAGCGGCCACGTTAACGAAAGACGCCTAGATTTTGATAATGTGGGTATTCCACAAATTGCAACTGAAGTGCTGAAGGAAGCTACCTCTCAGCCACCACGCGACGCACGTCGAATGGTAGAAGACAAATTGGAGGAAAAGCGTTTAAGGCGTGAATTAATGGATTATGATTTCGACTAACGAAATATGCTGAAACTTTAACGGCTACGGCCAGCTATGCAGGGTGCAGATAATAAATTAAAGTAATCTAAAAATGGGATTGCTTAAACTGTACTCTGCGTAGTTAATAGATTTTATTGAAAATTTGCCTTTCCTGCCCAAGTCACTTCTATTTTCCCCTGGCTTTTCTCTGTGCTTTTAAACCGTTGGGCTCTGTTTCCCCGTATTGTATTTTCACTAATTAAAGTTGTTAGGTTTATTATTTTTGCAATGGGTGCTATGGAGATAGGGAAGAAGGTGTGTAGGCACAGAGCCCGTAAGGGATGCGGGCTCTATCGTAGGTATTGAGTTGGCTGTAGCTACATATTTTGTGTGGCTGCAGAGTTGCCTCCAAACCAACCCAGCAGACGCTTGAGTTTTGAAGCTAACTTGCCGCGCTTGGCCTTTCTGTTTTTGTCAGCATCGCTGACTAACCAGGCTACCTGGATAACCAATCTTTTACCTTCGAAAGGCAAGTGTCCGTGGAACGAGTTATCGGCTCGCTTAAATGCGGCCAGGGTACCGTAAGAAGGTTTTACCTCTGGGGCTGCGGTATCTTCAAAGTTATCGCCGCTTTTTAAGAAACGCAGGCAGCCTGTGCCGTCCAAGGACCACTCCGGGTTCAAGTAGAGCAGGGCGGTAGCAATTTTTGACTGTCCGTCGGTATGGATGCGGCCGTGGCGTTTCTTGAGTGTACGGCTAATGGAAACATAGGTTGGGTATTGAGAAAGATTCTCAATACCCAGGTTGTTGCCAATGGCATCTGCAAATTCCGGAGCCCTAAACTGTTCAATCAGTTCATTTATTGTGGTGCCACAACTGCTTCTATCGTAGGGAAGGTAACCGGCCCCTTTAAGCTTTGGGAAGTCTTTGATAAAGGATGCCATCAGGTTCTCGGCCAGCAAGTTCTTGGCAACGAAGAAAGGAAATGGCTGTTGGTGAATCTGGCTTTCCTGGCCAATTAAAGTAGTAGCGTCGAGCCAGGGATCGATATGGGTGGCGAGATTGTTCATAGACACGCATCCTTACGAGCAGAAGAATTGGCCCTTTTGGGGGTCCAGCTTTATGTCGACTTCTGAGATTACCCACTTCCTTGAGGGTACAGCGAGAAACAGGTACTGAATCTCACGACGGTGTGAAAATACCAAAACTACAATTCAGTGCCAATTTAAATAGCGCTTTTCAGTGTGAATCAGTGGGCATTCTTGCGAAAGATCAAGGGTTGCTAAAATGTTGCTCGCTGAGACAATGCAATTAGCGCTGGTGCCGGTATAATGCCGTTCAGATTTGTCAGAGCGGTTTTATCCTGGAATGTCTGTGACCCCTAAGTCCCAAGTTGTGCTGCAAGTGAGAGATCTCGCCTGCGAAAGGGATGGTCGGCGCTTGTTTGAGGGCCTTCAGTTTTCTCTTCAAGCCGGCGCTGCAATTCAAATCAAAGGCAGTAATGGCGCGGGTAAAACGACCTTGCTGCGCACTTTGATTGGCAGTAGCAGTGATTTCACTGGAGAGATCCTTTGGTGTGATACCGCCTACCCGCAATCGCTCTCGGCGATGCGTGAGTCCTTACTATATATCGGGCACAGGGGCGGAGTGCGCAGTGGCCTGACTCCGCTGGAAAACCTCACCTGGTATGGTGCTGACCATGAGGACGCGCTTAATGCGCTCGATAAAGTCGACCTGACCGGCTTTGAGGACAGCTTGTGCCACTCCCTTTCCGCCGGCCAAAATCGCCGTGTTGCCCTAGCGCGATTATTTCTACCTGATTCCCCTCGATTGTGGATACTCGATGAGCCACTGACCGCCCTCGACGTTGTGGGTGTTGCTGCATTGGAAGAGCAAATGGCGGTCCATCTTTATAGCGGTGGTTCAATTCTGCTGACCTCGCACCAACCTCTGTCATTAGCCGGACTCAGTGAGGTTAATTTGTCTGACTATTCAGTCTCTGAGCCTTTTGAGGATTTTGGGGGAGAGCATGTCGACAGTTGATGTCCAAACGCCGGTGAGCGAAGTGCGCAGTGGCCCCGGTTTTATGGCGCTGTTCCGGATTGAAATGCTCTTGGCGTTGAGAAAACGAGCAGATATTGCCAACCCCTTATTATTTTTTGTGACGGTTTTAGCACTTTTGCCGTTAGGGGTAGGACCTGAGCCCGAACTTCTGGCAAAGATGGCTCCGGGCATGATCTGGGTAATGGCCCTACTGTCCACAATGCTATCCCAGGAAAGCCTTTTTAAAGGTGATTTCGAAGATGGCACCCTGGAGCAGCTCACCCTGTTACCACAACCGCTTTACTTTGCGGTTCTTGCAAAATCCCTGGTGCACTGGATTGCCACAGGCTTGCCGCTGGCATTGCTGTCGCCGCTGCTCGCCTTAATGCTGAATCTGCCCGTGGATGGTTATGTTTGTTTGCTGGTTTCCCTATTGCTGGGAACTGCGAGTTTGAGTTTGATCGGGGCCATTGGTGCAGCACTCACTGTTGCCTTGCGCCGCCCCGGTTTGCTCTTGGCACTAATTGTTATGCCGCTGTATGTGCCCGTGCTAATCTTCGGCACCGGCGCAGTACAGGCGGCAATTGATGGCTATGCCTACAGCGCCCAACTGGCGATATTGGCAGCACTCCTAGCGGCTGCTGCGGCACTGGCGCCACTCGCTGCTGCGGGTGCAATACGTATTAGCCTGGATAATTGATTTGGAGGTCTTTCTTGGCTTGGCAATGGTTTCACCGCCTGGGTTCGCCCCGCTGGTTCTATCAAAAAACTGAAGCCTGGCTGCCATGGCTGGCGCTGGCTAGTGTTGTATTGCTCGCTGTAGGCAGTGTTTGGGGCCTGGGTTTTGCCCCAGAAGATGCCAAGCAGGGCAATAGTTACCGCATTATCTTTATCCATGTACCCGCCGCCTTCCTGGCTCTGGCCGGTTACTACATTATGGCGATCAGCGGTGCTATCGGCTTGATCTGGAAGATGAAGCTCTCCTTTGCCGTGATGCGCGCTGCCGCGCCGATCGGTGCGGTATTGACCTTTGTCTCGCTATTTACCGGTGCTGTGTGGGGTAAACCTACCTGGGGTGCTTACTGGGTATGGGATGCCCGCATTACTTCAATGCTGATACTCCTGTTTCTCTATGTCGGCGTTATGGCACTTACCCACGCAGTGAACCGGGAGCAAGTCGCCGACAAAGCTTCTGCGCTGCTGGCCCTGGTGGGCACCGTGAATATCCCGATTATTTACAAGTCCGTAGACTGGTGGTTTACCTTGCACCAGCCCGCGACCATTCGCCTGACCGAATCCAGCAGTATTGATCCGAGTATGTTCTACCCGCTGTTGACCATGATTATCGGTTTCTACTGTATGTATGCCTGGACCCTGCTGACTCACACCCGCACTCTGCTGCTCAAGCGCGAGATGCGCACCAAGTGGGTACAGGAAGAACTGGCGGGAGGTCGATAAAGTGGAGTTTCAATTTGCCAACCTGGCTGATTTCCTAACGATGGACGGCCATGGTGTATTTGTGTGGGTGTCCTACGCGGTGACTTTCCTGAGTCTCGCGGGGATGGCTCTCTACCCTTACATTGCCCGCCGTGGCCTGAAGGCAGAGCTGGTGCGACAGCAGAAAATTGCCCAGCGGCGCCGCCAGGCAGTGAGTGAGCGCACAGTAACCACAAAGAAAGAAACAGCAGAGGAACCGGCTTAATTTCAATTTGCCGGGTTCCAGCGGATAGGGCGATGGAGAACCTATCAGCGCAACAGAATTAAATAGTTATGGAGTAGGACTTAGACAATGCACCCTGTACGCAAGCAACGCCTGATACTCGTACTTGTCCTGGTGGTATTGTCCAGTGCAGCAGTAGGTTTTGTAGCCTATGCGATGCGCGGCAATATCGATTATTTCTATGCCCCCAAGGCCTTTGCAGCGGGTGAAGTCCCGATGGAAAAGCGGATTCGCGCGGGAGGCTGTGTTGTCCCGGGCAGTGTGCAGCGAGCTACTGATAGCCTGGAAGTCCAGTTTGTGATTACTGATGGCGAGGCTCAACTCTCCGTAGTCTTCGACAAAATCCTGCCGGACCTATTTGCCGAAGGCGAAGCAGCAGTGATTACCGGCCAGTTGATGCCAAGCGGTGTTCTGCGTGCGGACCAGGTTCTGGCCAAGCACGATGAAACTTATACGCCACCTGAGGTAGCCGACACCATGGTTTCCCATGAAGGTTGTTCCGATGGAGCGAAAATATGATCCCTGAGCTGGGCCATTTTGCGTTAATTGTCGGCTTGCTGCTTTCGGTTGCTCTCGCAACAGTGCCGATGGCCGGTAGCTATTCATCACGCCCTGTGTGGATGGATGCGGGGCGCCCGCTGGCTCTGGGTATTTTTGCGTTCGTTCTGATCGCTTTTGCCTGCCTGACCACTTCTTTTGTGCAAAGTGATTTCACGGTTAATTACGTAGCACAGAACTCCAACAGTATCCTGCCGGTTTATTACAAGGTTACCGCCGTATGGGGTGGGCATGAGGGCTCCATCCTGTTGTGGCTTTTGATTCAGGCTGGTTGGGCTGCGGCAGTAGCGCTGTTTGGTAAGCAGCTGCCCCCGGAGCTTTCCGCGCGGGTTTTATCCGTACTCGGTTTTGTACTGATCGGGTTTTTCCTGTTTATTCTGCTTACCTCCAACCCATTTGATCGCACCCTGCCATTCCCGCCGATGGAAGGTTCTGACCTGAACCCCCTGTTGCAGGACCCGGGTATGATTTTCCATCCGCCCTTGCTTTATATGGGGTATGTGGGTTTCTCGGTAGCCTTTGCTTTTGCCATTGCGGCACTGCTCGGTGGCCAGTTGGACGCGGTGTGGGCCCGTTGGGCAAGACCCTGGACGGCTGTGGCTTGGGGCTTCCTGACTTTGGGTATTGCCCTGGGTAGCTGGTGGGCTTATTACGAGCTGGGCTGGGGTGGCTGGTGGTTCTGGGACCCGGTTGAGAATGCATCCCTGATGCCTTGGTTGGTGGGGACTGCCTTGATGCACTCCTTGGCGGTAACTGAGAAGCGTGGGCTGTTTAAGAGCTGGACTATCCTGCTGGCGATTTTCGCTTTCAGTCTCAGCCTGCTCGGCACCTTCCTGGTGCGCTCAGGGGTGATTACCTCGGTGCATGCATTTGCTACTGACCCACTGCGAGGCAGCTTTATTCTGGGCTTCCTGGCTGTAATTGTCGGCACTTCGCTGCTGTTGTTTGCCCTGCGCGCACCGACAGTCAGCGCTCGCAGTGTTTTCTCTTTCCGCTCTTTGGAAACCTTCCTGCTTGGCAATAACATCCTGTTGATGCTGATTATGGGCATGGTTTTGACCGGTACTCTTTACCCGCTGCTGGCCGACGCCATGAACTGGGGCAAGGTGAGTGTGGGGCCGCCCTTCTTTAATCTTTTCTTCGTGCCACTGATGGTTGTTCTCTGCCTGTTGGTGGGTATGGGCGTGCGCGCTAACTGGAAAGACAGCCGCTGGGACAAACTGCTGAGCGCATGGCGTTTGCCATTTGTCGCTTCGTTGGTAGTTGCGTTGCTGTGGACCCTGGCCCTGGGAGATTTCCACTGGGGAGCGGCACTCGGAATCTTCATTGGTATCTGGGTCTTTGCTTCCAGCCTCGCTGATATCGTGGCTAAAACCCGCAACTCCAGCTCATTCTTTGCCGGCCTTAAGCGTCAGAGAGCCAGTTACTACGGTATGCATATCGCACATATCGGCCTGGCAGTTTCGGTGTTGGGGGTAGTACTAACTACCGTTTACAGCATTGAGGAAGATGTGCGTATGGGGGCTGGGGACAGCTTCCAGGTTTCCGGTTACGACTTCAAATTTGACGGTGTTCGTATGGTTCAGGGGCCTAATTACCGGGCCTTTGAAGGTGTATTGCATGTCAGCAAGGACGGGAAGCCGGTAGCAGAGCTGCATCCCCAGAAGCGCAATTACCTGTCTGGTGGCAACACCATGACAGAGGCGGCGATCGATACCGGACTCTTCCGCGATATTTATGTGGCCCTCGGTGAGCCGATGGACAGGTCTAACCCAAGCGGTGATTGGGCTGTGCGACTTCAGTACAAAGCCTTTGTGGTGTGGATTTGGCTGGGCTCGCTTCTGATGGCGATTGGTGGAGCTATTGCTGTAGCGGATAAGCGCTATCGCAAAGCGAAAGCCGCTAAACCTGTAGATATAGAAGTTACAGGCAATGTTGCTACGGCGTAATAGTTGGAAAGGATAATGTCTAGACTCAAACTCTTTTTGCCCCTGGTAATATTTGTCGTGCTGGCCCTGTTATTTTGGCGGGGCCTCTACCTGAACCCACAGGAAATGCCATCGGCCCTGCTGAATAAACCTGTGCCGGAATTCTCTTTGCAAAAAGTGGCGGATAACAGCCAAATTGTAGAGAAGAAAGATCTTCCCAATGGCCCGCATTTGATGAATGTGTGGGCCACTTGGTGTGTAGCTTGCCGGGTAGAGCACCCCTATTTGAATGCTCTGGCTGAGCAGGGTGTGCCGATCGTTGGCGTTAACCTCAAAGATGAGGATGAGGCAGCAATCAAGTGGTTGGAGAAATTCCACAATCCCTACTTGTATAGCCTCGCCGATAGAGATGGCCGTTTGGCTCTGGATCTGGGTGTTTTCGGTGCGCCGGAAACTTTCCTGGTGGATTCCGAAGGGACTATTCGGTGCAAACACGTTGGCGTTGTCGACAATAAAGTCTGGCAGACCAAGCTCCAGCCTTTGTACGAAAAATTAAAAAACCAGCGCTGGGACGATATTGTCGGTGAGTTATCAGATTCCCTCATCTCCCGTTGTCAGTGAGACAGAAGAAAAGAAGAGCCGTTTTATTTGTTGGCTGGGGCCAGTAGAGAATAAAGCGGCTTTTCAGCAGCAGCTGGAAACTGTCCGCGCTCAATATCCCGATGCAAGCCACCACTGTACCGCGTTGGTGATCGGCAATCCTTCCAACCCGGAAGTAATGCAAGCAGATGACGACGGCGAGCCCGGTGGTAGCGCGGGGCGGCCAATGCTGGAATTGTTGCTGAAGCAGGGCGTCGGCAATGTGGGCGCTATAGTGACCCGCTATTTTGGTGGCACCAAGCTTGGTGTGGGTGGCTTGATGCGTGCCTATCGTGGTGCGGTAGGTGCCGCGCTGCAAGATATTCCATTGCAGCCCTTTGTTCCCCTGATGCATGTTTTGGTTCGCTGTGATTTTGCCCAGGAAGCCCGCCTGCGCTTTTTAGTGGGGCGTCACCTGGGGAATTGTGGGCAGGCGGAATATGTCAGTAACGTCACTGTGCCAGTTTCACTTCCTGAGGATCAGTGGTCACAATTGCAGACACAATTATTGGCAGAGAATTTTCAGGTTCTCGATGATCAATAGTTCTTTCAAATGATGCCGTATTTGGCGAGCTTGGCTATCTCAACCCCGGAATAGCCAAGCTCAGCCAGGATATCCTTGGTGTCTTCTCCCAGGGTAGGTGCCCGCTTGAAATTAACCATCTCTCCATCACAGCGAATTGACGGTGCCAGTATTTTAATATCCTTGCCGTGATCACCGGGTATTGTTTGGATGCGGTCGGTATCGGAAACAAAGGGGTTTGTTAGCGCCTGCTCAACATCATATACCGGGGCTGCCGGCACCTGGCCAGCTAAAATTTTTAGCCACTCTACGGTATCTTTTTTTGACAGTATCTCATCCAGTATTTCGGTTAACTCCGATTGGTTTTTCCTGCGCTCCCTGAAATTTACAAACTTGGGTGCGTCAGCTAATTCCGGATGTTCAATACATTGACACAGGGATTTCCAGAACTTTTCCTTATTGCACATCAGGTAAATCCAGTCGTCCTTTGTCTTATAAAGTTGACAAGGGCTTAGGGAAAAGTGTGCTGATCGCGGCACCCGCTTTTGGTTGTGCCCCGCATTTAACTGCCACATGGCCACATAACTTAAATTGTATAAAGCGTTATCAAAAAGGCTGACATCGATATCTCGTCCCTTGCCAGTTTCCCTGGCATTGAGTACTCCGGAAACAACGGCCAGTGCCAGAGCTACCCCAGTGGATAAATCCACCAAGGACAGGCCGCACCGGGCAGGTGGACTGTCAGGTTCACCAGTTAGCTTGAAATAGCCTGCCTCTGCCTGCACGGGGTAATCATATCCCGGCCACTTGGCTCTATCGCCATCGCGGCCGTAGGCAGTCAAATGGGCGCAAACAATTTTGGGGTTCAAGTTCCCTAGTTGTTCGTAAGTAATCCCCAGCTTGGCCGGCACGTCTCCCCGTAGATTGTCGGTCAGTGCATCTGCACTAAGAATTAATTTGTGCAAGATTTCCTGCCCTTGGGGAGAGGACAGGTTGAGGGATAAACTGCGTTTGTTGTGATTGAAAGCCTGGAAAAAAAGGCTGCTATTATCCCCAGGTTCATTTTCCAAGAAGTAAGGGCCTACGGTACGGCCTACATCCCCCCCGTGGGAGATATCTTCGACTTTAATGATTTCCGCTCCAAGATTTGCCAGGTATAAGGTGCCAAAAGGGCCTGCACCATATTGTTCCACCGCCACAATCCGCAATCCTGAGAGAGGTAACATGTCGGAATAATCCACTAAATATAGATACGCCGTATTCCTCAGCATAGAGCAGGAGTTGTAAATTCGATGGGATTGGCTGGTAGATATTGGGAATATCCGGTCACCCGTATTTTAGTGACCCTCTGACAGGCAGGGCTCACTGAAGGTGAGTGTCGCGATTTAATACAGAGTTGCTAGTCTTTTGGGTGAGCTACAGGATTGGCTTGGAATCTAGTTGTAGAGAAGGGCACCGGGAATGGATATCCGGCTATCTGTCAATTTGTTGAGAGGGCGCCGCTAGATGGGTAGTGTCATTAACAGAAGCAAGTATTTCCGTAGCGTCCTGTTTGTCCCTGCGACCCGGCCGGATCGCTATGAAAAAGCAATGGCCAGCGGAGCCGATATTGCCTGTGTGGACTTGGAAAATGCCGTTTCCCTGGAAGATAAAGATACTGCAAGGGAGCAGGTGGTCAATTTCTTTACAGGAAAGGATATTATTCCCACTCAGCGCGCGTTGAGAATCAACCAGCTCGACAGCGATTGCGGCATCAAGGATATGTTGATGCTGCTAGATCTGCCGCAACTGCCAGATGTTGTGATTCTTCCCAAGGTTCAATCAGCAGAAGAAGTGATTGGTTTTTGCCAGGTTATGGCCCCCTCCCATAAAACGATTCGAATAATAGCCCTGATTGAATCCCCAAAAGGTTTGGAGAATGCGTTGAGTATTGCCCAGGTAGAGGAGGTGGTTTGCCTGGCCTTTGGCGCGGCTGATTACAGTGCAACAGTGGGGTCAGATATGAGCTGGGATGCTCTTTTATATGGCAGGGGGCGGCTGGTTCAGGCTGCCGCATTTGCAGGCATTGATGCTGTAGATGGTCCCTATTTGGAGCTGGATGATGAAAGAAGCCTAATTGAGGAAACACAGAGGGTCTCCGCCCTGGGGTTTTCTGGAAAAATAGCCATTCATCCAAAGCAAATTAAACCGATTCACCAAGGGTTGGCACCCTCTAGTGAGGCGCTTTCTCATGCTCAGCGAGTACTGAAAGCTTATAAAGAAAATCATGGTGGAGTTCTTGTAGTTGATGGACAGATGGTGGATATGCCCGTGGTTGAGCGGGCACTGAAAACTGTGGCGGCCTCGAAGGGATTGTGACCGTACTGTAGCAGAGCCAAACTCACCGGAGCCTTACGGTAAGGCAAGAGGTTTCTATGCCCCGCTATCATTTTCCTGCGTATATAAAGACCGGTAAAAATCGCTATCGAGAGCGTTACGGTCTCGATTTTGAAGACTTTAAGGTAGGGCAGGTTTTTCATCATAGGCCCGGCGTTACCATTAGCCAGCACGATAATAAGGAAGAGTGCATCAAGACCTTAAATCAAGCCATGCTGCATTTTGATGAGTGTTACACCGCCCAAACTGAATTCGGTAAGCCGTTAATTGATACTACTTTAGCGGTTCAACAGCTAATGGGCTTGATCTGGAAGACCTACAATCGACGGAAAAAAATTGTTGGTTGGAGAAAAATTTCCATGGTGGCACCAGCTTATGGCGGTGATACCTTGTATTCTGAGAGTAAGGTTCTCGAAGTCCAGGCAGGTAGTGAGTATGACGACGCGGGACTGGTAGAAATTGTTATATATGGAAAGAATCAAGACAAGAAGACTATTTGCGAAATACAGTGTGACATGTTGATCTTCAAACGCAATCACCTGCCTTTCTCTGCGAACGGCTACTAAATTTCCATTTTCCATATTTAGGTGACCTCAATGAAAGAGTCATTTAATTTTTTGCGGGAAGTAGAAGATAACGTTTATATAGAAACGGTCGGAATAGACTTTGAAGATTTTGAAGTGGGGCAAATATTCGAGCATCGTCCAGGTCGAACCTTCACTGAAGCTAGCTGTGTCGACTATGCACTTCGCTCATTCGATCTCAGCCCGTTTATCACTGATAAGGTATATGCGCGTCGAGTTTATGGTGATAGGCAACGAGTATTGGAGACATTTGTTTTAAGCGCAATGGCGCATACAACTAGGACGTTTGGAAAGGTTGTAGCCAACTTGGAGATGAGTGACTGTGAGTTGCAGCCAGTTTATGTGGGAGATACTTTATACTTCGAATCTGAGATACTTTCCAAAAGGGAGTCAAAATCAAGGCCTGAACAGGGGTTGCTTAGCATATATTCCCGCGCTCAAAATCAACATGGTGAATGGGTTTGCGCCTACAAGCGAACGTTACTTGTTTATCGTAAGAACTTTGGTCCCTATAAGGCTGCTGGATACTGATTTCGCAGCCTAGCCAATGGCTTCTTTTTCCTACTCTGGATTGTTGAGAGTGGTATAGCGCAAGTAGTAAAATTCAAGAGGTCCTCCAGTATAGCGATGGATCGAAAAGAGCATTCTAATATCTCCCTGCTTTAACTATTTTAAATGTAGCCTGTACCGTCTCCGCCTGTTGCTAATACCTCGGGGGGATGGTTACATCCATTGTAAAATGTGTGTAACTGGATTGACTTATACAGATTTGCATATATCGTAAAAACGAGGAGAATGTTGATATATTGTGCGGCTGCAAGGTGTCTTTAGGGGTACCTTTGTACAGTGTGACAAATAGCTTCTTTGTATACCCTTAAAGATAAATATCTTAATTCAGTAGGTAGTAATAGAACGCTGGTAGAAACAGACATAGGGAATTAAGCAGTTACTCAGAGATACTGTGAATGTCAGTTGACACATTTGTCATGACTAGTGATGGGTGCTTACCGTCTGTAGATAGTGAAAGCAAGAAAGCCACGTGTAAGATTTTCAAATTGATAAAAGAGCACAGGGTAGTTTACCCTGATATTTATTCAAATGAAGATGAATTAGATAAATATGCATATGAAGTACTACAGATCAGAAGTTCCTGTTAAGCAGAATGCATCTGGTAAGTACTAACGCTATTATGCTTTCTTGGGGGCAGCGCTTCGAGCCTCCCCATGAGTGATTGGCATTAAGTGACTATGGTAGATAGATCGACATTATTGAAAGAACTTAGAATTTCCTGTGATCCAGATTTTGGCATGTGTTTAGAGCTTTTCAGTTGGGATCATCTCGATTATATCGAGGATATTTTAGCTGAGTACTTCGATATTGAGTACGAGTTCAAAATACAAGATTCGGAGAACTCTAGGTACGCGCTCTTATTTGGCAATAGTGTTGGAGAGAGTATCCTGGAAAATGCCTTATTGGCTATAAATCGCTGTCATGCGTATTCTCGGCAACTTTACGTCACAATGTAGGGTGTTACTTGATAAGCTGATGCCGTGTTTTTCGATCACATGAGCCTGCATTGGGCAGTCAGGTAGCGCTGGCTTGTCTGAGATGTGGATGTTAATTTTTCTACAAGATGGAGTGAGTTTTGGGTAATCGGGATTTGATATTCATTAGGCAGGCAATGCTGATACCTGTGTTTGCACTGTATAATATTTTCTTGGGGTTGTTTTTGCCAGGCTATAGTATTGTGACTCAGCATATTAGTGAGTTAGCATTGGAATCACCTTTCTTTTCATATTCACATAGACTTACAGATATATTGATTGGTCTTTCTATGTGTATATTTTCTCTGCCTTGTTTGTCACTCGCAAAGGCTAAATTTACTTTTTTAACGATGTTTGCATTTGGCGTAACATGGATTTTTGCGGGGCTCTTTATTATGAATAGCCCATTACATGATGTATATGGGCTAACAAGTATCTTAATGGTTGTTCCTGCTATATTTGCTTTAGAGATGCGCAATTATTATATCTCAAAGAAATTCCAGGATTTATGCGTACTTGTAACCTTGATTCACGTTGTTTTCTTTTGGTTCTTTAGTTATGGATATATGCCTGTTGAATACAAAGGAGTGACACAAAGGATTTGGGTGGCAGTTACTTTGATATGGTATGGCCTGGCAGCTTATCAGCTTTCATCGTCGGCCAAAAAGAAGGTGCATGAACAAGTTGCGTCATATTCTATGCCTGTTACGTAATGCGTTAAGGTATCAAATCAGATGAATCAAGAATCGTAGGAATTTACTCAAAAAGTAATCTACTTGTGGGAGACAGAAAGAGTGTCAATTTAAAGAAAAAATTTCAATATAACAAAGCTGGGAAAATAGTTTAAAAAATTTAGAGAGAGCAAAATTTGGATATTCAGATACGCAAAGAGAGTAAAAGAGATATTGAGCCAATCCACAGAGTCACTACCTTGGCTTTTCGGGACGCTCCGTATACTGATCACTCTGAGCAGTTTATCGTGAAGGCCCTTCGCCAAGCTGACGCATTATTTATATCAAAGGTGGCTGAAGTGGATGAAGAAATTATAGGCCACATTGCCATTTCTCCAGTTGTTATTTCTGATGGCTCAGCCAACTGGTTCGGGCTCGGGCCGATTTCAGTACTACCTGAGTATCAGAACAGAGGAGTTGGCTCAATGCTTGTTCGGAGCGCCCTGGTTGACCTCAAAGAACAAGGTGCGGCAGGCTGCGTTGTACTGGGGGAGCCTGCTTATTACGGGCGTTTTGGCTTCAAAGTTGTCGAAGGGCTGATTTTACCCGATGTACCCGTAGAGTACTTCCAGGCACTGTCGTTTGATGACGATTTTCCAAGTGGAGAGGTTGTATATCACAGAGCATTCTCGGCACGAGCTTAACTGTCAGCTGCACTACGATGGACCTTTCACCGTTTTACAGATAGAAAAGGGCGGATGAGTAAAATTCTATTTTTTATAGGCGTGATAATGAAAATATGAAAAGAGTTAGATCTATCATTAAGCACCAGTAAGCATAGCAAAAAGACTATATGGATATAGTGGATAGCTCGCTTCTCCCAAAAGGGGTGCTTGTATGAATTATAGTGCGCATAAATTTCAAGTTTTATTGCAATATCAATTATAAAAATTTTATGGAGAAAAAGTGGCTGAACTTCCCTCTAATATTTATTTGAAACTGCCGAAGTCGATTGAGGTTCAAGATTTCTTGTCATTATTGGATAGTGAGTCTGAATCAGACTTTGTAAACGCTGCCACTATATTAAGCCCGGAACACGGACTCGAACTTGCGAAGAAATTACTAGAGCAGCTTAGTGACTTTTTTGAAGTTCGTCCGGAGAGTTTTAAAAAGTACGGCTCCGTAATCGGTATTCGATACGTTCTAGGTATGCAAGCGGAGCAGATACTTGATGAGCTATTGTTATTTTATGGACAGCTAGTTAACCCCATTGATCTTAGGGCATATATATCGGGTGATGATTCGTGGGAGATTTTTTACAGGGTTGAAGGTGGTAAATTAATAAAAGAGCATTGCCAGGCCGATGAATCTGAAGTTACGGAGTTGATTCAAACTGTGTATGCTTGGTGGCATCAGGGGCTACCCAAGTCAATTTTTGAAGGCCAATTAATTGATTCCCGTACCGAAGTACCAAAACCAATTAAGCCCGTAAAAATCATAACGAAAACAAAAATAAAAGTGCCGGATGACTACTTTTGGGAAATGATATTTTTCAATATGATCCCGAGCAAGAATGAAACACCCCATAATGATGATATTCATTCTTATTGGAGCTATTCCTGGGAGGGAACCGATGATCGGTACCAACAGGTTATGTGTGCATTTAAGCGATTACGGACTGCTTATGTTCGGTGCGGTGTAGATTTTAAGAGGCATGAAGGTTCAGGTTGTGACATAACCTATAATTTTAGTGAAAGTTCAAATAACAGTAGTTATGCACTCACTTATGCTTTGTTTAGTGCGCTTATTGGAGCTGAGGTTAAACAATTTGTTACGATGCATCCAGATTTTGAGAAACATTATATTTGTACAGGTGGGGTCGTGACTTTGGAGGTGCGCCAGAACAAGAAGGTTATCTCTACAGAAATTCATAATGTTAAGAGTATACTCTTGGATGGTGATTAGTTTAAATGATTAATAAATTGGTTAAATTGATATTAAGTGGTGCGAGAATCGGTCCATGAGTATAGAAATTAGACATAGTAGAAAGGAAGATATTCCTGAAATTAAAGATATATATGCTCAGTCTTCCTGCTATGCGGGAACACTTCAAGTCCCATACCCTTCAATAGATAAATGGGAAAAGTTTCTGGGGAATATCCCCGATAACTTTTATAGTATCGTAGCTGTCCTGGATGGGATGATCGTCGGTCAAATTGGAATGGAGGTATTCTCGAATCCAAGGCGAAAGCATGTCTCAAATATAGGTATGGCAGTAAGTGAAGAGCATCAAAAGAGTGGGGTTGGCTCAAAGCTTTTAGAGGCAATGCTCAACTTATCTATTAACTGGCTTGCCGTTCGTCGTATAGAGTTAGAGGTTTATACTGATAATGAACAGGCTATAGGTCTATATAAGAAGTATGGATTTGAGGTCGAAGGCACTGCAAAAAATTATGCATTTCGAAATGGTGAGTATGCTGATGTCTATCTTATGGCTAAGGTAGTTTAGTTCAATATAATTTAGTGGTTGAAGGCTATATACTACGAAAGATAAGGTTGATATAACTGTTGATACGTATGCCCTCTGGTATCAGTGAAAGGGCGGTATCCCTTTATTTTGGTTTATGAACATGGAGTTTTGCTCAAGGATGTCTGAAATTAATATTCGCTCTGCGAATGAGAGGGATCTAGCTAGGTGCTTTGAGATTGAATCTGTATCTTACGCTGGTAACGAGGCAGCAACAAAAGAAAAGATTTTAAAGCGAATTTTGACTTACCCTGAAGGTTTCCTTGTTATAGAGAATAATAAGGAAGTTATAGGTTTTATTAATTCAGGAGCAGCTCATAACGTAGAGTTGTCTAATGAAGAGTTTAAAGAGTTGGTAGGCCATGATTCGAGTGGAGAAAATATTGTTATTATGTCTCTGGTGGTTCACCCCAAATATCAAGGTAAGGGTATGGCAAATAAGCTATTGAACAGCTTTATTAGCTCTATGAGTGAGCTAGGGAAAAAGAGAATTTATCTGATATGTCAGGATGAACTTGTTGGTATGTATTCTAAATATGGATTTATTCATCAAGGTAAATCTGATTCTACTCATGGTGGCTTGAGTTGGCATGAAATGTTTCTTACGCTCTAAAGTAAATAAATTGAACCTTGTTGTGTTTTTCTTAGTTTCTTTCTTGTGTCGTTGAAAATTTAGGTCATACCTATTGGGCTGCATTACTTACAAATAGAATCTGGGCCAGAGGCTAAAAAAGTTGGCACTGGTTGCCAGTGCCGCTATCACCTCGGGGGATTGGCAACTTAAATGTTCCTGTAATACTATTACATAGCACCTTGATTTAATTCTATTTCCATATTGTGATAGGTGGTAAATAGATGGCGGCGTCTGACAACAGCTTCAGAAAGTATCTCTAATGCCTGACAAGTATCCTTCCAGCCGATACAAGCATCAGTAACCGATTGTCCGTAAGTCATTTTGTCCCAGGGACAAATTTTTTGGCTCCCTTCTTCGAGGAAGCTCTCAATCATTACTGCTGAAATATTTCTTTGCCCTGTACTAATTTGATCGCAGAGAGATTCCGCAACACCCATTTGATTGCTGTGTATTTTCTGACTGTTGCCGTGGCTGCAATCCACCATAATGCCGGTGGGGAGCGATGCATAGTCAAGCTGAGATATCGCCTGTTCTATGTCCTCAGTATGGTAATTGGGCCTTCTTCCTCCACGAAGAATTAAGTGGCAATTAGGGTTGCCTGTAGACTGAACAGCTTCAAGCTTTCCATTGTGGATTGTGGTACAGAATATCTGCTGAGATTGAGCTGCCTGAATCGCATCCATTGCAACTTTGACATTTCCATCAGTACTGTTTTTAAATCCGATAGGGCAGGGAAGTGCAGAAGCTAATTCCCGATGTGTTTGTGACTCCGTGGTACGAGCGCCGATAGCTCCCCAGGAAATCAAGTCTGCTATGTAGAGAGCATTCAGAGGGCACAGGAATTCAGTGGCAGTACCTAGTCCCAGTGCATTGATGTTGAGCAATAACTCCCTGGCTTTGGTGAGCCCGGTATGCATATCGGCGCTGCCATCCAAATGAGGATCATAAATAAAACCTTTCCAGCCTACGGTGGTACGCGGTTTCTCAAAATAGGTACGCATGACAAGACAAAGATTGCTTTCAAACTGGTTTTGAATTTCAGACAGTTTTTGCGCATAGTCTAGCGCAGCTTCAGGGTCGTGAATTGAGCACGGACCGACCACAACCAGTAGGCGGTCATCTTCACCGCTTAGTATTCTGGCAACCTGGTGGCGAGTTTGCTCGATCGCTAAAGCTGTATCAGACGGGCAGGGCATTTTTTGGATTAGCTCGTCATTACCCAGGAGTTTCATATGAGTCCGTGCGCTCAGAATAGCTGGAACGTCAGACATAAAATGGTCCTTCTCTTCTTAACGGAAGTGCTGTCGGTATAGTCGGTGGTGATTAATATTCAACGATACTTAATATGCCGTCTTGATGGGGTTGATAGGTGGCTGTATAGGTGCTTCCACTGAGAACTCTGGGGGAGAGGTCCTGCAAAATTCTTAGTTCTAACTTTTGTTGCTGGGGCGATAGTGCAGTAATTTCAGCATCCAGAAAGTCAAAGTACTTTCCGACTTTTGGGTATAGCGCCTTGAAAAAGCTTTCTTTCACTGAGAAAGCTATTGTTAGCCACTCTTCCAGAGGAAAACTGCTCTCTGATAGTAGCCTTACTTCTGAATTACTGACTATATTATGTCTGATTTCTTCGGCAGTTTTATCTGAAATAATTGTTTCATAATCAATTCCAAGCCCTTTAGACGTAGTGCTGGCTGCACAGATTGCTCGGTTGCTAGCATGGGTAATAGAAGCTTGTACACCCTTTGGCCAAACTGGACAGCGGTTCTTCCCTACAGGGATTTCTTTTACCGGCATACCCAGCTTACTGAGGGCAAAGTGAGCACAGGCTCGCCCAGCAAGAAATTCGGCCTGTCGGGACGGGACTGCGTTGTTTAATGCATCTGAAAAAGGAATATTAAGCAGTTCAAAAAACGAGTCACAATAGTTTCTCACGCTAAAAGTGGTTTCTATCAGGCAACCAGAAAAGTGATTGGACTCGATATTTTGAAACCCACCTAAAAACGCAGATATTGAGTTGTAACTATCACTAAAGGGGTCCTGGTTCATGATGTCGTAGCTTCTTCAGTATCTATATTTTTTCGTCTTGAGGGAGGTGCTTGGAGGAGAGGTTCTTCTCTGTGATTTTTTCATATACCGCACTCTTTAAGCCATTTGATCCTAGAGGGTTAGCGATAACAATACCAACTGTTGCAGAGAAAAAATAAAGAGTCCCGGCCATAGAGGCAAGTATTTTATCTAGAATACTAACCTTCAAATTACCAAAGGTATTGCCTGTGAAATATTGGGTATCACATAGGCTGTTTGTTTGACCATGGTGCTGTATTTGGTTCTCATTCTCAATGTGAGTTAGCGTCGCTTCCCAGTTGGAACCGATCCATGTTTTTATGATGGGAATTAAGCGATAGCTGCTCACCCATTGCTTCTTTACCTTCGAACTTTGCGGCTGGCTGTGAAGCCCAAAAAGAATTGGAGCGGTAAGAGAAAATAAATTTGAGTTCATGACAGCAGTAATGACAGTCCCTGTGTTTCTAAACTTAAGCAATATATATAGGGTCTATCCCCGATATTAATTTTTAAGAAGAAGTAATGATGGGGCACTAGGCTACCCCAGTCAGGCACTAAACGCAAATAAAAATTATTATCATTTGGGGTTAGTGATGTGGCGCCACATTTTCTTCCAAGCCCAGGAATTGGTTAATTTCCAGCTTCTCTTGCTGACTATTTTTTATCCACTACCTCCTGTGTGGGGTTGTGAATCAATGAGTTTTCTGCAGAAATTAACTAGCGGGCAGCTCAGGTTGCTACTGATGGCATCAAGTGGCTTTATGAGTAGGTGTTATGGGTTGTTTGCCAAGGCTAAGATGGCAGGAATTCGCAATTCTGTGGGGGCGCTTACCTCTATTCCCCATAGCCGATTTTTTTTGTAAAAATAGAGCTTCAGTATTTGATTTCTATATTAAATTTCCGCGTGCTGAATATGGTTATTAGACCATTTCCATGGATATTATTAACCCTAATGAGGTTGCCTGTATTTGTAAGGGCTTGCTAACTGATGGCTTGGGGTCGGATATTCTGGCCAATGCAGTGGTATTCTTTAGGTTGGGGTATAACCGACCTGATGTTTAATGAGCGGGAGGACCGCTTATTGATAAGTGTCACAGCTACTTTGCTTGATGAAAGAGCTGGTTCACCATTTTATGAGTGTGAAAAAGTGGTCAAAGGCCAAAAATCATATCTCAATCGTTTTACTTTTACGCATTTACATTTCGATTATGAATGAGCTAATTTATTTAGCGTTTCTATTTTAATTTACTCTGTTTTATTGCTCGTTTTCGACAATATGTCCCTTTTTGCTGTGCTTTTGTCTTTATGTGTTTTTTGGGGGAGTGCAGGAAACTATTTTTCTTGAAAGGTAGCCTCCCAAGTTATCACGATATCAACCATTGTAACTATAACTTTACTTTTTAATCTCCTTCGCCTCTCACTTTATCTTATTTCTGGTTTTTCTTTTCACTGAAGCTTGGTAGGGTTGCGCGCGATTCAATCCATATTCCTTGGGGAGGGATGTTGTGAAGTTTAAAAGCAGTTCGGTAGTTATTGCATGTGGTGTGATCTTGAGCGCTTGTGGGGGCGGCTCATCTGGTGGAGGAGATGATAGTGGCGGAGGTTCCTCGATCTCAGAGGCGGCGACTCCTTACCTATATTTCAACTCAGCAAAAGTGTTCACTTTTGAATGGTCGGATGTTGAAGGGGCTACCTATTATCAACTTCTTGAGAACAAAGATGGGCAATCTGGCTATGAAGTAGTTAGCGATAAAATTTCTGCAGGTTCTGAAGTCGTAGAAATTAAGGTGCCTCTATTTGAGCGATTGAATGCTCGCTATATATTGCAAAGCTGTGATGATACAACTTGCCTGGATTCAAATGAAATATCGATTGATGAGGAAGTTGTCGATAGTATTGGTTATTTCAAGGCTGGTAATGCCGAAGCCGGTGACCAGTTTGGTTGGTCCGTTGCGATTAGTGACGACGGCTCTACAATAGCTGTTGGTGCGACTGGCGAAGATAGTAATGAGTTAAATGAATTTAATAATGCAGCTAGCGGGTCGGGGGCTGTATATATTTTTGATTATGGTGAAGATGGTTGGGTTTACCGAGCTGTTTTAAAAGCTTTAGAGGTTGAAAGTGGAGCTGCATTTGGATCTGCAGTGAGTCTCAGTGGCGACGGAAATACGTTGGCTGTTGGTGCCTACAAAGAAAATGGTGAGGATGATAACTTTTCGGCTGGCGCAGTACATATATTCACCCGTGAGGATTTGGAGTGGACTCACAGCGCTAAACTAAGAGCAGATAATCATGGCTACTATGATTTTTTTGGGCGGGCGTTGAGTTTAAGCGGTAATGGAACAACCTTGGCAGTTGCAGCCCCATCTGAAGATAGTAGTGCTACCGGTGTCAATAGTGGCCCTGATAATGACGACGCTTTGGATTCTGGTGCAGTATATATCTTCCAGTATTCTGGGGTTGAGTGGGGCCAAGAAGCTTATTTGAAGGCAAGTGATAGTAATTCAAATATGGACTTTGGTTCATCCGTTAGCTTGAGTGATGATGGTTCCATTCTGGCGGTTGGTGCTATTGGTGGGCATGGTGGCAGGGGAGCAACTTATATCTTCTCCAATAATGGAGGCTGGGCTCAGCAACAGCTACTTACTGCAGATAGTGCAAGAGTGGGCGATCGTTTTGGTTGGGATGTTAGTTTTAGTAGTGACGGCAACATGCTCGCTGTGGGCGCCCCACTTCAGGCCGGTGCTTCAGAGGATCCTGATGATCGCGATGGCTTCAATAATGGTGCTGTCTATCTATTTTCATATAAGGAAGATTTTTGGCACCAAAGTACTTATCTCAAGGCAAGTAATACCGATGAAGATGATGCTTTTGGTACGTCTATTAGTTTGAACAATGATGGCTCATTACTTGCGGTAGGTGCTCAGGAGAGTAGTGCTGGTATAGGTTTCTACGCTGATAGCACTGACAACTCGGCATCTAGGGCGGGCGCGGCCTATATGTATTTGATGGTTGATGGAAAGTGGATTGAGAGTGCCTATTTGAAGGCTAATAATACCGATGAGCGTGACTACTTTGGAACTTCAATCGCTTTAAGTGGCGATGGCGATACCCTGGTAGTGGGCGCTCCAGAAGAGCAGGGCTCGGATACTGGGCTTATGGCTAACCCAGATTTGAATGATGCGGATGCTGCGGGAGCTATTTATGTCTACTAGTTAGACGATACCTTTCTTGATCTCTAGGAATATTCCTATATCAGTTGGACTCATGTTCGTGGGTCCAACCATGCTTTATTTACCCTGCCGTTCAGTAGGGTGAAAACTCAAGTTCTTTCCTTTATTTATCTCTCTGAATTTTACTGTTGGTACGATCTAGAGATTAGGGCTCAATTTTTTAGCTCTATACTTTGAAGCTTCTATTTACTTTACATATCTAGCAAGCAATGGTAGGTGATTGGATTTTCTTTTTGCTGGTTAATGATTAATATCTTTCTTGGTTGTCACAGGTTAGGATTTTTCGTTTTGGTATTGGGTATCTTGATTTCAAGTATTATTAAATTAGGGAGCCTCTGAACAACTCCGTAATGCCTCTGCGGGTCTTGAAGGCTGCAGATGTTAGGCGCAGCTCGCCGCGAATGGCCGTAGCCCTTTGCAAGAGCTGCAACGCAGCAGCTGTAGCCTTCAAGGCCCGCCCTTCGGGGCTCGCAGAGCGATTCACACTCCGCGTTGCGACTTCTTGAAAGGTCTAGACATTCCTGCGAAGCCGCGCCTTGATTGTGAACCGCTTTGCAAGCCAGAGGTATCACGGAGTTATTCAGAGGCTCCTTAGGCTAAATTTGGAAAATATTTTTTTAGCTGCCCCCCACTTGATTGCGAGCATACCCAATCATTATTGCTCACACGGTCATAAATTAGAATGTCTACACTATCACTAGCTCAAAACGCACTATGTGCTGTTTGTGAAACTGATTCACTGGAAGTTTTAACCTGATTCAGAAGGCTCTTCCCTGCTACGGTAATGAGGGTTTAATTCTTCAGGCTTTTCGAAAAAAACACAGGGAGGGTTCCAGTCTAAATAGGAGCTGCTGATTGTTATCTGAAATTTTCCAATTTATAAATATATAAAAATATAGGCACAAAAATGATCTTATTGGAATTTATTAAGTTTGTTTTAATGTCAAAGCTGCGTAGAATCGGTAGATACTTTTAGTGGTTTGATCGTAATTGAGTGAGCCGATTAAAAAGGCTTTACAGGCTTGAAAGCCTGGAGAGAGCTGAGAGTTTTCTAAAAGACCCATCCCCTAAAGGAGAACGGTAGCGTGACATAAGAGTAAGTAAAAGGCGCTGACCCAAGGTGCTACCAACACCCGGGGCCAGCTAACCAAATTGATACACACATTATCAAAAGTCGAGTAGACCAAAGGAACTTCCCCTTCGACCTCTCACAGAACCGTACGTGAACCTCTCAATTCATACGGCTCTTCGTATTCAGCACATTTTCAATCTTCCCATTCTCCAGTGTGCAAACAAGCCGCGCATTTGTTGACGAACTTTTCCAATAAAGGCCCAACTCTTGAAACAGCTTCGCTTCAGATGCTTAAACTTCTTCCTGGCCCAACGCATCAGTGTTTGGTCAAGATACTTCTGAAGTCGATAAACACCATATCTCCGCCCAAAGTGACCATAGTAGTTCAGCCAACCCTGTATTGCGGGATTAAGTACTTTTGCCATTTCAGATAGTGATCGATCCACCCAGTTTATTACTCGCCATTGCCTGACCTTATCCTTAATCCTCTTGAAGGCCTTAGGGCTCATTGAAGGACTAAATGCGGTGAAGATCTGTCCTTGGCGATTCCTTGCTTTTCTGGGACCAAATCGAAAGCCCAGAAAGTCAAAGTGGATCACTGGGTGGGAGTCTTTACGATTACTGTTCTTGCAATAGACCTTGCGCGTTTTCTCTGGATGAGCCTCAAGCCCGCAGGTAGTCAAGCGTGCTTTTAGAGCCGCCAGTAAGCGATCCGCCTCTCGAGGATTACGACAATGGTAAACAGCATCATCCGCGTAACGCTCAAAAGGAATATCTCTGTGCGTTCTCACCATCCAGGCGTCCAGCGCGTAGTGCAAAAACAAGTTTGCCAGTAGAGGGCTGATTACACCCCCTTGTGGAGTACCTTGTGTTCGCTCTTCAAGCTGTCCGTCCCGATGTTGTACTGGAGCCGTTAACCAGCGCTGTACATAGAGTCTGACCCACTGATGATTATTATGTTTATCTAATGCCTTCAGCAGGAGTTCGTGATTAATATTGTCAAAGAAACCCTTGATATCTAAATCAACTACCCAGATTCTATCCCAGCATCGTTGTCGAGCTCGGCGCACTGCGTCTATAGCAGATTTGCCTGGCCGATAGCCGTAGGAGTCAGGGTGAAATACCTTCTCCAATTCTGGCTCCAGCAGTTGCTTAGCCACCATTTGCGCAATGCGATCTTCGATTGTGGGGATACCCAGTGGTCGCAGGCTGCCATCGAGTTTCGGAATATCCACTCGTTTGACGGCTGATGGAAAATAGCTGCCAGATGACATCCGATTCCATAGCTTGTACAGGTTTTTGGCGAGATTCGATTCATATTGCTCTATCGTTATCTCATCAATCCCCGCTCCGCCGCCATTGGCCTTGATCTGCTTCCACGCTTCCCAAACCGCTCGCTTGGGAATATTGAATGGCTTTGCGCTAATCGTTAATTCCTCCCCATCTGGGTTGATTACACGGTTAGTCGCCGAATACGACAACCCCTTCGCTCCACGTCCATTACAGCCGCTTCTCCACTACTACGGGTTGTTCCGCCCCTGTGACCAGTCTTGGTACTCAACGTCTTGCAGGGCCTCTACTTGACGCTCTTCCTTAACACCTGGACGACAGGTTCTCCTGTTCCACCCAAAAGCCTGTTGTGTGTTCACGCCACCTCTATGCCGGATGCCACTCGGTCGGTAAACAGGTAACCTCCAAGCTTATCCCCGCACTTAGCCAGTGCACGGGTTTTGACATCATCTTGGTAATACGCTTTCGACACCTCATCAGTGGTTCATTTGCATTCGTCTCTACACAACATACCTGACGTATCTCGTACGCCTTTTCCTCAAGCGCTTCTAACCAAAGCTCTTTACTCCGATCACCTTGAGGGGGTTTGTTATCACTTCCTGCAAAGCGATAACGGAGGGCCGACCTCCATCTCCTGGATAGCACGTATTTTTTTTATTTATAAAAATAAAAAATAAAAAAATACTCAGGACGCACTGGCTATATGCATAATACGCTAGAAACCCGCTCGTCTTCAATAAAGTGGAGTACATTCAGCAGCTTGGGACCAATTCCCAAGCTCTGGAAGTCTGGCGCCCGCCTTTTCCTCTTCTGTGCCTACCGCCCTCGCGCACCACCCCATATTTCCTTCAAATGTTGAATCACAAGTTCCCCCTTTCCCGGAAGTGCCCAAACTTTGATTATTGAAGGAAATAAGTATGTTGATTTTAAAGCGACGGACAGGTGAGTATCTAAGAATTGGAGCAAATGTCTCAGTCACAGTGCTGGAGGTAAAAGGAAATCAAGTTAAGATAGGCATAAGTGCACCTAAGTCACTGCCTATCCATCGTGAGGAAGTCTATGTGAGGATAAAAAAGAAACAGAAATTGGAGGCTTGAATATGTCGTAAGGGGGATAATTCTGGGGCAAGTGATTAAGATGCTGGACCTCAAGCATAAAGTTTTAGCCTTTGGCTGGCAGGCGATATACGCACTCTGGTTCGAGTGTCTCTTTGCTGCCAAAAGGCTCTTTTGAATGTCAATGCTAGTTAAGTGGCGGAAGGGCTAATTGTTTTCTGTCAGGTGAGTTGTAGAATTCTCCATCTCTTTTGTATTATAAGTTGAACTTGCAATCCTTGCTGAAAAGCCCGTTTTTATTTATGTCCCTTTGAAGATACCTTCAACCTTATATCGATGCAGCGATATTTCCGAGCTTCTTTCGCAATTGCACTCAATAGGGCTTGGGTAATCTCTTCTTTTCGGTTTGTATCACAATCCCCGATATATAGCTCACTGATAATAGCCCTGGCCGCCGAGCTTTCATTTTCTGGAATAATATTAAAGCTGATATACCCCTCAAGGTTGTGGTCTTGTTCCACAACCAGCACTTGATACTCTTTCCTTTGAAACAACCTATTTTGCAATTCAATTTGAGTAATATGGAAAGAGTCAGTTGAATTATTATGCCTGGCTAAGCAGCGCATCATATTGTAGAGATAGAAACAGTCGGTGGGGTGGGCATGGCGAACAAACATATGAGTACCATTCAATCAGTATTTCTTTGAGTCGGCGTTTGATAGCTTGACACATCCTTATGCCAAGCTATGTCATCCTGTAAGAGGTTAACAATAGGAATTAAATTGATTTGGCTGTTTCTTGGATGAGGGTAAACCCTTCATCTAGCCATCCGGTGATGCCGCCGATCATTTTCTTGACCGGCCTGTTAAGTGTGGCCAGCCTGATAGCTGCTTTTTCTGTCGCATTACAGTGTGGGCCTGCACAATAGACGACAAATAAAGTATCTGAAGGGTATTCGCTCAGCCTGTCTTTATTGATACGGCTGTATGGTAAGGATTCGGCTGTTTGTATATGTCCATTTTTATAAGCCTCTTCACCTCGCACATCTAAAAGTACGAAATCCTTGCGATTCTGGCCGACTGCGTGGTGTACATCCCAGCAGTCTGTTTCAAAAGATAGGAGGTTTTGGAAGTGGTTTAGCGCATCTTGGCTGTTGGCAGCGGGCACTCTACTTACGGCTGAACTCATAAATTACTCCCGGTGATTTCTCGGTGGTTCGTCAGGTTTCCAAGTGGCGATAGTGTCCCTTTTTGGTTGCTTCCGGGCGATCTACCTCTGAGCCAGATAGCATTAATTTTGCGCCAATTCTGCGTGCAAACTTGTGGGTCGGCTTTGGCTAGTGGGGTTCGGCTTTACTTATTCGAGGATGATGGTGATTTACCGATTAAATAATGCTTCAAAGGTTGAGGGTTTTATTCCCTGCATTGCTTTCAATAACTGCTCAACTGGGTATGCTGAATTGGATTTATTCGTTAACCTAATTTAATTAACTGCTGAGGGTTAGGGGTACCTATGTCGACGTTGGCACAAAAGCCTAATAAGAGCCAGAAAGTGGCTGTTCTCGCCCACCGGCAGGTCTCACTCTTCGAACTCGGTTGCGCTACCGAACTCTTTTGCCTACCCCGACCTGAACTTAGCGAGTTCTATACCGGTGAAATTGTGACTTTCGCTGAGGAAAACCCTCTTGCAACCGGCGGTCTGGCTCTGGCTTGTCGGCGGGTAGAGAGTTTGATGGATTATGATCTGCTGGTGATTCCCTGTTGGTCGACCAATGCACAACCACAAGATGCTTATTTGGAGCGGGTGCATAGGACGGTGGCTGAGTTTGCCGCTGCCGGCCGCCAGATTCTCACTTTCTGCTCCGGTGCTTTTTTGCCTGCGGAATTGGGGCTGTTTGATGGTCGGCAGGCGACTACCCATTGGTTGTTTGCGGAGCGTTTTCGTGAGCGCTTTCCTGCGGTGGAGTATGTGGGAGACGTTCTCTACGTGTGGGAGGACGCACTGGCGTGTGCTGCGGGTAGTAGTGCGGCCATCGATCTGGGCATTGAGTTTTTGCGGCGCAACCATGGTTATGAATTGGCCAATTCGGTGGCTCGGAGGCTGGTGATGGCTCCTCATAGGCAGGGTGGCCAGGCCCAATATGTGGAGATGCCGGTTGCCAAACGGCCGGATCACTTCTCCGCCGCGCTGGATTGGGCGATAGGCAACTTAGATGGCGCTATTAAAATTGATGATTTGGCGCAGCGTGCCCATTTATCCCGCCGTAGCTTTGACCGAAAGTTTCGCCAGTCGATGGGAATTGCTCCCAAGGAGTGGCTGATCCAGCAGCGCTTGCGGGCGGCGCAGAAGGCACTGGAGTCCGGTAAGGAGTCTGTAGACAGAGCAGCCCAACTGGCTGGCTTTGAGAGTAGTGCGACCTTGCGTCACCATTTCCGTCGGGCGTTTGGGATTTCACCCAGTGAATATCAGCGCCAATTCCAGGTTTCCGCCAAAGTGGCGGTTGAGGCTTAACGTTGGCCGCGTGTTGGTACGGCTATGGGGAGTCGGTACCTTTGGTTGATACACCCCTGGGCACTAAAGGGGTATGATTCGGTTTCTATTGCCTGATGACAGTACAGACTACGAAGGAATTATGACGAAACAGCGCGTATTAACCGGTATTACAACAACCGGTACTCCACACCTGGGGAACTATGTGGGTGCAATCCGCCCGGCGATCGCCGCGAGTCAGGATGAAAACAACCAATCGTTCTACTTTCTGGCCGATTACCACGCACTGATTAAGTGCCAGGACCCGGCACAGGTCCATCAGTCCACCCTGGAGATCGCTGCAACCTGGCTGGCCTTGGGCCTGAATACCGACAATGTGGTGTTCTACCGTCAGTCCGACGTCCATGAGATTCCTGAATTAACCTGGCTGCTCACCTGCATGACAGGCAAGGGCCTGATGAACCGTGCCCACGCTTATAAAGCAGCGGTAGATGCCAACCGCGCCGATGGCGAAGATTCCGATTTTGGCGTCACCATGGGGCTGTATAGCTACCCGATCCTGATGGCCGCGGACATCCTGATGTTCAATGCCAATAAGGTGCCGGTGGGTAAAGACCAGGTACAGCATATCGAAATGGCTCGGGATATTGCCCAGCGCTTCAACCACCACTACGGCGAGCACTTCGCTTTACCAGAAGCGGTAGTTGACGACCACGTAGCTGTGCTGCAGGGCCTGGATGGCCGCAAAATGAGTAAGAGTTACGGCAACACTATTCCGCTGTTCCTTCCTGAGAAGAAGCTGAAAAAGCACATTAATAAAATCAAAACCAACCTGCTGGAGCCGGGTGAGCCAAAAGATTCGGATACTTCCACTGTGTTCCAGGTTTGGCAGGCATTTGCCAGCGAAGAACAGACAGCAGAAATGCACAAAGCTTTTGAAGAGGGCATTGCCTGGGGTGAGGCCAAGAAGCAGTTGTTTGAGCTGGTGAACGGCCAGATCGGTGAAGCTCGCGAGCGCTACAATGAGCTGCTGGCTAACCCGGACCAAATTGAAACGGAGCTGGAGAAGGGGGCTATTAAAGCTCGCGCTTACTCTGCGCCCTTTATCGAGAAGTTGCGTCACGCGGTTGGTATCCGCAAGATAGGTTAGAGCTTTTCCTGAAAAAGCAGGAGGCCATGGAGTATCGGCCTCCTTTTTAATAAAAAATAATAAATGTACAGGGTGCAAACATGGAAAACGTTCAGGCAAATCCTGATGCCGGCAATAGTGCCGATAATAAAAATGGCTGGATTAATCGAGCGCTCAATTTTATTGAGGTTGTCGGTAATAAATTACCCGATCCCGCCGTTCTGTTTTTGATCTTGATGGTGGGAATCTGGGTACTCTCCTGGCTTCTCTCCGGTGTTAACTTCGAGGCCTTACACCCCGCTACCGGCGAGGCGATACAGGTAACCAACCTGCTTTCCAGTAGTGAAATGGCCCGCTTCCTATCTGGTATGGTAACTACCTTTACCAGTTTTGCGCCCCTGGGGGTGGTGTTGGTAGCCATGCTGGGGGTCGGTGTGGCTGAGCAGAGTGGCTTTATCAATGCGGTATTGAAAAAGCTGCTGGCGGTAACGCCGCAGATGCTGCTGACACCTATGTTGATTTTGGTGGCCATCGTCAGCCATACAGCCGTAGATGCGGGTTATGTATTGGTAATTCCTCTCGGAGGGGTGATCTTCTATGCGGCAGGGCGCCACCCTTTAGCGGGTATCGCTGCGGCATTTGCCGGAGTTTCAGGCGGCTTTTCTGCCAATTTTGTTCCCTCAGCGATTGATCCCTTACTGCAAGGCTTTACCCAGACAGCCGCACAGATCGCCAACCCGGAGATGCAGGTAAACCCCCTTAATAACTGGTTCTTCACTTCGGCTTCCTGCCTGCTGGTGACCCTGTTGGGATGGTGGTTGACGGATAAGGTCATCGAGCCCCGCCTCAAGAATGTAGAGGTGGATGGCGATGAAGCGGATATGCCAGTAATGCAGGAGCTGGGCGCCCGCGAGAAAAAAGCCATGTACCTGGCAGTAACTGTGATGGTGGCGGGTATCGTGGGGCTTGTGGCCTGGATGCTGCCAGAGACCTCAGCCTTGCGCGATGCAGAAGGGCAATTAGCCTCCTTCACAGCGCCGATTATGAAGTCGATTGTGCCGCTGATCTTCCTGCTGTTTGTGATTCCCGGTGTGGTATTTGGCTATGCGGCCGGCACCTTCCGCCAGAGTAAGGATGTTATTGATGCGATGTCCAAAACCATGGGCTCCATGGCTTATTACATCGTGATGGCTTTTTTCTGTGCGTTGTTTATCTCTGAGTTTGCCCGCTCCGGCTTGGGCACGCTGCTTTCGGTAGAGGGAGGGAGCTTGCTCGCGGCGATGGAGCTGCCGGGCCCGATTACCCTGATGGGCATTATTGTACTGGTAGCCTTTATCAACTTATTTGTGGGATCTGCCTCTGCCAAGTGGGCGTTGCTGTCCCCCATATTTGTGCCTATGTTGATGCAGATCGGTTTCTCCCCTGATCTCACCCAGGCGGCTTACCGGGTAGGTGATTCCTCCACGAATATTATTACCCCGCTGATGCCTTACTTCCCCTTGGTGGTTGTGTACTGCCAGCGCTATGTGAAGGGAACGGGTATTGGTACACTTGTATCCATCATGTTGCCGTACTCCATTGTGTTCCTGATTTGCTGGTCGCTGTTCCTGGTGGCTTACTGGACACTGGGGATGCCTTTGGGAGTGCAGGCTAGTTATACCTACCCCTAGGAAGTAGGGGATCTTTGTCTGGAACTCCCTAAATCAAATCCCGATATATACAATCCCAATCTGAGTGGTCGCTACTGAGCGGCCACTTAGTATTTTTCCTGCCTTAGAATCTGCTTTTACTCATTCCATCAAGTCATTCTGATGGTACGAAAGTGCAGCTTGAAGGCTGCAATGCTGTCCTTTAATGCCGTATTTCTTGTCCCTAATCATGTCATCGCTCTTTTTAGTAAAAAAATGTTCCAATAATGTTGTAGATGATAACGATTCCTATTAGGATTCGCGCCCAGTTACCTGGGTCACAGTTAGACTGTGATCCATCCAAATTCAGTTGGCGTTGAGGGATCTCCATGAGTACCGCTCGAGTTAAAAGTATGCAAAAAGCTTCTCCTGTAATTTCTGGAATCAGCCGCTCTTTATTGGCGCTGGCTATTGCTACGGGCGGTTCTTCTGTGGCGTTCGCTGCGGATAACACAGATGAGCGTATTGAAGAGGTTAATGTTACGGGACATCTGAACCTTTCCCGTCAGACCTCTGTGGGCAAGCTGGATGTTTCCGTACACGAAACCCCTTTTTCTGTGACTGTACTGGACAATGACTTTTTCAACGATATCGGCTCGAAAACGGTTCAAGATGTTCTGCAATATACGCCAGGGGTGAATGGCGGAACCTACGGCGTTGATGTCCGTGGTGATTGGTCTCTGGTGCGCGGTGTTGATCCTGCGATTTTTATTGATGGCCTTCAGTCTATATTCGGTAGCTACACAAGTGCCCGTGCTAATCTCTACGCCTATGACCGCATAGAAGTTCTCAAAGGTCCTTCCTCTGCACTTTATGGACAGGGTTCTACCGGCGGTATCGTAAACTTAGTATCCAAGCGCCCGCAGAGAGAGTTTGGTGGAGAAGTAGTGGTTCAAGCTGGTAGCTATGACCATCAGGCATTTGCTACGGACGTCACTGGCTCCATGGATAGTGATGGTGAGTGGCTTTACCGAGTTGTAGGTTATAAGCGATCTGCGGATACCCAAGTAGACTATGTCAATAATGACAGCACTTTGCTGATGCCATCTATCTCATGGCGTCCGAGTGAGAACACCGAGATTACTTTCCAGACTACTTACCAAGATGATGAGAGTGGTACCTCTACAGCATTCTTGCCCTGGGGTGGTACCCGTATTGATAACGCCAACGGTGATATCCCAACTGACACTTTCCTCAGTGAGCCAGGTTGGGATAAATATAATACAGAGCAGACCGCTTACAGCATTTGGGCTGATCATCGCTTTAGTGATAACTGGGGTGTAAATGCCAGCATCCGCTATGCCAAAGGTGAAGTAGACTACAACACCATGTATGGCAGCTTCGACTACTCTCGCCTCAACCCTAATATCACTGAGATGCAACGTGTTGCGTTTTCCAGTGAAGCCAGTACAGACATGTTGATTTTTGATTTACGCATGTCTGGTGAGTTAACTACAGGTATTGTCGATCACCAAGTTTCATTCGGCTTGGATAGCCAGGATGCTACTACGGATAATGATTATGGCTACGCTTATGGTGGTGTGATCAATATCTTCGAGCCGGAGTATGGGTATATTCCAGAAGACATAGTGATTGCGAATGGACCGGAGACAGATACCGAGCAGCTGGGTTTTTACTTCCAAGACCATATGACAATTGGAAACCTGATAGTAACTACTGGTGTTCGTAGGGACTCCACCGAGTCGCAAACTGAGGGTTCCCCGGTTACTGTGGATGATGATGCTACCACCATGCGCTTGGGTGTGATGTATGCATTTGATATGGGTATTTCTCCTTACATCAGCTACTCCGAATCCTTTGAGCCTGTAAGCGGTTCAGATCGCCACGGTGACTCCTTCAAGCCAATTGAGGGCGAGCAGGTAGAGGTTGGTGTGAAGTACCAGCCAGAGGGAACCAACTTGCTGGTTACCGCTGCAGCTTACGATATTGTGCAGAAAAACCGCCTTACTACAGACCCGGTTGATATTACTTTTGACACTCAAACCGGTGAAGTTTCAATTGATGGTGTTGAGCTAGAGGTAACTGGTAAATTAGGCAACCTTAGTTTGGTAGCTGGCTACAGCACCACCAACACCGAGATCACCGAGAGTAATGTTGCCGGTGAAGTCGGTATTGCGATTGAGGCCGTTCCAGAGGAGCTAGTGACTATTTGGGGCGACTATGACCTGAGCGCATTGCTTCCGGGGCTGAGTATTGGCATGGGCGCTCGTCATGTTGGCGAGAGCTACACCGGTGTTGAAGATCCCACGGGAACCTTCCCATCGTACAACCCGTCTTACACCTTATACGACGCATCGATCGGGTATACCTTGGATAGCTGGCACTTCCAGCTGACAGGAAAAAATTTGTCTGATGAAGTACATACTACAGCTTGCCTGAGTCGCGGTGACTGCTTCTACGGTGAGCGTCGTTACGTCACTGCAGAAGCACGGTACATTTTTTAAGTTAGTGTAGACTGGGAGCCTGTCCGCAGGGGGAGTCTGTGGGCGGGCTCCCTTTTTTACGTTTAAGCAACCAGACGAGAGGCGAGCCTCTCACTGTTATGGTTATGCCAATGTCTTTTTATATGATTGCAGGAGTCTCCAGTGCCTTTGCTTTGGCCGGGATTCTGCTCCTCTATTCCGCCTGGTCCCGCAGAGGGGCAGAGCCCGTGCGCCGCTGGAGTGGTTGGGGAGCCATGGTGTTGTCGGCTTTTGGGTGGAGCTCAATTGTTGGGGTGGAATATGGAATCAGTATTGCCACTTTAATAGTGATACTCGGAGCCTTTGCTTTATTGGCTCTTAAGGGTGACTGGCCCAGTGGCCCCAGGCCCGTTGAAAAACAGCGCTCGGGAACACCCGAATCTCAAGCCCTGCTTCCATTGTGGTTGCGGGGCTTCTTGCGTTTTATGGCTGCCTTTCTTTTGCCCGCAGCCAGTGGTTTGATCGCCGGTTTGCTTTTCTTTGGTTTTACCGGGTTTTCTGAAACTGTCCGCTTGGTCGGCGGAGCCTTCCTGTCGGTGATAATCTGGACCCTGGCGATGGTTTGGTGCTGTGCCGATAAAAAGCTTCTGCGCCCTTCGGCTGCCATGTTGGCTTTCTCGGTGGTCAGCGGCTTGTTACTGACCTTTGCGCTTCCCGCTTCGGCAGCATAGATCAACGGACTTGAGTAGGAATTTAACGTGAAATTTTCCTTTAAACCGACCCCTGGCTTTGTCCGTGATATGACCGATGGACACTCAGTTCTCGGCCTGGCGGTCTCCACTCTTTTATATATTGTTTGTGTCAGCGGAACACTGGCGGTTTTTTACAATGAGTTCGAACGCTGGGAGCAGGCCTCTGAGTTGGAGAACCTCAATGTTGAAGCCTCTGTGTATCGGACGGCTACAGAAAATGCTATTGCGTTAGCTAAGCAGGAAAAAGAGGATCTTGATTCAATTACCTTCACCATCCCCAATCAGGATAAGCCCAGATTGATGGTTGAAGTCGGCGATATGGAGCGATATGTCGCTGAAGATGGTTCCCTGCTGGGCAAGGTGGAGCATGAGTGGACCCACTTCCTGGCCTACCTGCACTACGCGCTCAACCTTCCTGTTGGTTATGGAGTCATCCTGGTTGGTTTGATCGGGATGGTGATGTCCGCTCTGATCGTCTCCGGTTTGCTGGCCCATCCCAAAATTATTAAAGACGCTTTCTCTTTCCGTCTTTCTGGCTCCAAGCGTCTTCAGCAAGTGGATTTGCACAATCGCCTGGGGGTTTGGGCCTCTCCCTTTCATCTTGCCATAGCCATTACCGGGGCTTTTATCGGGTTGTCCCAGGTAGCCGCTTTTGCAATTGCCGGCGTATTCTTTGAGGGTGATACGGAAAAGGTAGAGCACATGCTTTACGCGGATCATCCGGTGATGGAGGAAAACGCCCCTGAAGTTGATTATCCGGATTATGCTGCAATTCTGGCAACAATGGATCGTATCGCACCGGAAGAAGAGCGCACTCGTTTAGAAGTGGCATTTCCTGGACGTGAAGGCCAGGTTGTTGAGGTGTGGACCCGGGTTCCAGAGCGGTTGGTCTGGGGTGAGCGTTACCACTTTAATCCCGATGGCAGCCTGATTGAAAAAGAGGGTTGGTCTGAGGGAGACGCGGCTAAGCAAGTTTACCTTTCTACGTACCGTTTACACTTTGGCCACTTTTCCGGTTTCCCAGTGAAAGTTGCTTACTTCTTGCTGGGGGTGGGGATGTGTTTGCTGGTGGTATCCGGCATCAATATCTGGTTTGTTCGCAAGCGTCAGCGCGGCAATCCCGCCGTACGTTTGGAGCGAGTCTGGATGGCTCAGGTATGGGGTGTACCATTTGCGATTGCTCTGAGTGCGGTGACTTATCTGGCGTTTAAGCTAAATGCTGCGCAGGTGTTCTGGCTGGTGACCTTGGCGTTAAGCGTTGCGGCTGCCTTCATGGGGACAGTGGCCAAGTGGTCTATGTCTCTGCGTATTGCCACAATTATCGCCTGCGTCGGTGCAGTTGTAGTGCACGTTGCTCAGTTTGGTGAGGATTCCTTTGTGAGAGCATCACTGGTCGTAAATGTTGTGTGGTTGCTAATTGCTGCTGGAATCGCGGCCTCTTGCCTTTATAGCAGGGCGCGTCAGTCGGATAGTGAGCCTGTATCCGCCGGTGCCAATCCACTGGGTAGCAGCTAGATTTTTTGGGGTCCCGCAGTGCCTCTGCAGGGCCCCAAAACTTCCATCGGACCTATAAGATCCCTTTCAATTACTTGGCAGGGCGTAACATCTCGATATGCGGGATGCCGTCTTCCTGGTACGGCTCAGACACCTGCTCAAAACCAAACTCCCCGTAAAATCTATCCAAATGTTGTTGAGCTGAAATGCGAATACCAGTGTTGGGGTATTCTTCGCATGTGTGCATTACGGCTCGGCGAATCAGCTCCTTGCCCAGGCCTGTTCCGCGACTGGCTTCTGCGGTTAACACTCTTCCTATCGAGGGTTCCCGGTATTTAAGGCCTGGGAAAACAACTCTCAGGTAGGCCATAACCTGCGGGTTATTTTCGTCTCCCTCCCAGCAGATCAGGTGCCAGGAGTGTTGGTCTTTGCCATCGGCATCCTGATAGGGGCAGTCTTGTTCTACCGTAAAAACTTCCTGCCTTACTCGCAAAACTTCGTAAAGTTGACTGAGCGTAAGCTCTTTAAAGCTGCACCATTGCCACTGCATAAAGGTGAATTCCAAATTATTGTCACTAATTTTGTATTGTGATTGGAGTTAAAAGGTATAGATTATTTATAAGATCGATTAATTTTAATTGGATGCCTGATTGCCGGCTCTATGAAAGAATCCATGCTTGAGGTAATGGATAACTTGCGAGATAACTTTTTTATCTTTCATCATAAACACATGGGTCACTGGCATTTGCAGATGATCATTCATGCCATCCAGTTTTGTGCTGGATACGGAGACTTTACCATCATCGGTTTCTGGGATAAGGCGGGATAGAATCAGGTTGATGCTGCGAGTACCGGCAATAATACCTACATCAAAATCTGCACTACCGAGCTTGTTGGGGACGCTCATCTCGCCGGTACCCAGCTGTAGCCCAGCATCCCCAAACATAAACTTGAAGCCGGGGAATGTTCCCAGTTTATCAACTACTTCGCTGCCTTTATTGGGTGGGCCCAACATGACAACGCGATTCAGGTTTTTGATTTCAGCTGAATGTAGATATTGCCTTACCAGAATACCGCCCATGGAGTGAGTGACAAAATTGATTTCTTGCGCATTACCGCACTCCTCGACAGCAGGCGCTATGGCCATGCTGGCCAAAGCTTCAATGGAGTGCTTGGTCGAAGGGTAATCAATATTGACCGTTTGGAAACCCTCGGCATCTATGGCCTTTGCCAGTTTCTCCATTGAGCTATCTGATTTGGCTAATCCATGCAATAAAATCACACAAGCGGAGTGAGCACTTGCTGATAGCAGCGTAAATGCGGCGGCAATTATAAAAGCGAACTTTTTCATCGGTTTGAACTTCCTGTCGACTTCTTGTGCCTATTCGTGTGGCGTTGTTGTCGGAGCAATTAATTTGGGTTGGGTTGAAGTTGGCAGTGTTGGCGGAGAATGTCCGCTGCCCGCTCCGGTTTATCGGGAGTGATCACGATAGTTTGTGTAGCCAGACGCAGTACGACAGATTTTTGCTGATCGGTAGCAAATGCACGATAGCGCCCCAATTTTTGGTTTTGAAACAGGCCTATATAGCCAAATAAGCCGGAGTTGCCAAAGATGCGGACTGATCCTTGCATGGCGGTTGAGTCGGGGAATGCTTCAGATAGCCCCTCCAAGGAGATGGTGGTTTTCCAGCCCGGGCGCAATATCAAGAGGTTGCCATTTTTGATGGCGTAACCACGGATGGCAAAGAAGGCGCTGAGAGCCAGTATTGCAGGCGGAAGTGCTATGGCAATGCTATAGAGGGTAGATGGAGCAGCTGGTGCTCTCGATGCCAGAAAGAGCGGCAGTCCCAGTAGGAGTAATGTGCATATGGCACTGATAATTTGGAGCTGGCGGCTCCACGGCGCTTTAAACGCGATTGTTGGCATACTTGGTTTAACTCAACGGATTACCTGAATGCCCCAATCATAGTGCTATTGGAATCTGCTTGGCAAAGGTAGAGATGGTTTGGTTTTAACGGTTGCTCGCTATGGAAGACTGTATTTTGATTAACGAGAATTCCCAGTCAGCCCTTGTGGTTGAAGGGGGTGCTATGCGGGGGATTTTCGCTGCAGGCGTATTGGATGCATTTTTGGAGGCGGGCTATCGGCCATTTGATTTTGCGATCGGTGTATCCGCAGGCTCCACCAACTTGATTGGTTATCTGGCGGGAAATCATGGGCGAAGTCGGCAAATACTAATGGACCATGCCCGGCGGGCAGACTTCATCGACTGGCGCCGCTATCTCCGAGGCGGTCATTTTTGTGATATTGGCTGGTTGTGGCATGCGTCATATCAGGATATTCCGCTCAGTGTTGATAGTTATGTTGAGAATGGAATACCGCTTTATGCCGTGACTACCAGTATCAACACGGGGGAGGCTAGATACCTGAAAGTAACTCCAGAAAATATGCACGAGGTTTTCCCGGCCTCTTGTGCCATTCCGGTTGCTTACCGGGGGTTTCCTGAAGTGGATGGGGAGCCTATGACCGATGGCGGTCTGGCTGATTCGATACCGATTATTCAGGCCTATCAGCAGGGGGCCAGAAATATAACCGTTATTCTTTCGCGCCCTCTGGGGTATCGGAAAATTAAGGGGCCTGCTCCAAAATTTATCAAACAGTTTTTCCGTGATCATGCCCGGCTATTTGAGGCCGTGCTAGAGAGAGGGGAGAAATATAATCGGGCTCTGGAGTTTATCGAGGTGCCTCCAGAGGGGTGCCAGGTTTCGGTTATTGCGCCTCCAGACAATTTCCCGGTTAAGCGTTTTACCCAGGAAGCAGAGTTGCTCGAGGAAGGTTATGAGAGCGGCAGGACCCGGGGTTGGGAATTTCTTCGTGAGCTTCCCGGTCAGCGGGACTCTTTACCGTCAATTGAATAGTGGTGCCGGTATAAATGGGTTGATTGAGCTTAATCAGAATGTGAATGGTGAGGTAATCGGCTGGTGGAAATACGTTTGCTCGGAGTGACAGATGCGCCCGCCATATCTGCATTTTATTTATCTAATGAAGAGCACCTGAAGCGCTGGGAGCCCATTCGCGAGCCCGGTTTTCACAGTTCCGGGTCCTGGATTCGACGCATAAGCTCTGGAGGAATTTTAAAGTTTGCTGCATTAGAGTCCGGGTGTGATCAGTTACTGGGCGTTTGCTCCTTGACGAATATCATCCGAGGCCCATTTCAGGCCTGTAATATGGGATATGCAGTTGACCAGTCCCACGAGGGGCGGGGCTTAATGGGGAGCTTGTGTCGTCATGTCGTTGATTATGCTTTTGACACCTTAAATTTGAATAGGGTGATGGCTAACTACATGCCTGGTAACGATAGGTCGGCTGCTCTACTGGAGGCACTGGGCTTCGTTGTCGAGGGTCGGGCGGCAAAATACCTGAAGATCAATGGATGTTGGGAGGATCATATCCTCACGGCGAAGCTAAACCCCAGATCCTTGGATATTTAATGATGTTCGTTGAATGAGACGCCAAATGGCATTTACTTCACTGTGTGTCTATAGGAGTCTTGGGTAGGACTGAGATATTGTTGCTAACCTATTGCGATTTCATGGACGACTTCGAATAACAGTTTTGCGGAAGGAGAAAGGGATGAATGGGAAGTGCCTATGCGGTGGGGTTGAGTTCCAGCTGGAAGAGCCAATTCCAAACCTTTACCAATGCCATTGCTCGCTCTGCCGCAAATTGAGTGGTTCCGCCTCGGATACGGCCATGTTTATTAGCCGGGATCAGTTTCGCTGGGTGCGGGGCTTAGACAGAATCTCTTCATTCCGGACTCCTACGGGCTATCGATCTGACTTTTGCAGTGGATGCGGAAGTACAGTTCCGCACTTAATGAGTAATACAACGCACTTCTGGGTGCCTGCGGGATTGTTGGAGGGGGATATCGATGGGAAAGTCGTGGCCCATCTTTGCACAGAATCCAAAGCATCCTGGGATGAAATTTCTGGTGAAGCGGAGTGCTTTAACGAGATGCCGGAGCTGGAGCGATTGATGCATCTATTGCATGGCGGCGAAGAAGCAGTGGATGGGGAATGGGAGGAGAGCCAGGCGGCTTCAGCTGAAGTTTAAAAACCCAAACTCTTTTCTAATTGGCGCATACAAAAAAGCCCCGCTCTTGCGAGCAGGGCTTTTTTGTATATGGCGGACCGGACGGGACTCGAACCCGCGACCTCCGGCGTGACAGGCCGGCATTCTAACCAACTGAACTACCGGTCCGCATTCCTGCTTCTCTTTGGTTGCTCTTGCCGGGCAAGAGTAAGAGAAGTGGTGGGTGGTACAGGGGTCGAACCTGTGACCTACGGCTTGTAAGGCCGTCGCTCTCCCAACTGAGCTAACCACCCCGTGTCAGGAGCTGCGTATCATAATGATTTTTTTACTTAGGTCAACAACTTAGGGAAGTTTTTCTAAAAAAGTTTGCGCCTGGCTTTAAGTGTGAGAAGCGGGGGTGTATTTGAAGAAATTGCTGCTCGTCTATTGGCAATATTTGTTAATAAAACAGGGTGCTACTTTCATTACCCCGATTTTCTATTAATTTTGTTAGTCGGTCTGCACAGTTTGTGGTGGGGAGTGGGGAGTGGGGAGGTGGTTATGTGTTGAAAAGTGGTTTTGAATTTTTCATATGCAAAAAAGCCCCGCTCTTGCGAGCAGGGCTTTTTTGTATATGGCGGACCGGACGGGACTCGAACCCGCGACCTCCGGCGTGACAGGCCGGCATTCTAACCAACTGAACTACCGGTCCGCATTCCTGCTTCTCTTGGTTGCTCTTGCCGGGCAAGAGTAAGAGAAGTGGTGGGTGGTACAGGGGTCGAACCTGTGACCTACGGCTTGTAAGGCCGTCGCTCTCCCAACTGAGCTAACCACCCCGTGTCAGGAGCTGCGTATCTTAATGATATTTTTTTTGCGGTCAACAATTTTGTTGGGAGATTTTTAAAAATTTTTTTAAGAATAAAAAACATCCAAAAATTGTTTAAAAATTAATTAATTAGAGAGTTTTTTGAGGATTTTTTAAGCTGTTTTTATCGATCAAAATCAGCTGCGTAGAAATTCAGAAAATAAAAATTCAGGCTAGAGAAAATTGTTGCAGAAAAATTTTGCCGGCACTGGGCTCGCACTATTTTTTTACGCTGAGATTTGGTTATTTTTTTGTGGCTCTTTCAAATTTCCAGCGTAAGCAACTGAAAATAAAATGTGAGAAAAATGAAAAGATATGAGGCACAAACAAAAAAGCCCCGCTCTTGCGAGCGGGGCTTTTTTGTATATGGCGGACCGGACGGGACTCGAACCCGCGACCTCCGGCGTGACAGGCCGGCATTCTAACCAACTGAACTACCGGTCCGCATTCCTGCTTCTCTTGGTTGCTCTTGCCGGGCAAGAGTAAGAGAAGTGGTGGGTGGTACAGGGGTCGAACCTGTGACCTACGGCTTGTAAGGCCGTCGCTCTCCCAACTGAGCTAACCACCCCGTGTCAGGAGCTGCGTATCTTAATGATATTCTTCGTGGCGTCAACGCCTTTTTTGAATTTTTTTTTGTCTTTCAATGAGTTAACGCGCTTTTGTGTGAATTCGTGGGCGTGTCCGCCGGGGGGGGACACTGTTATAATCGCCCCAATTCCCGTTAGTTAGAGCGTGAGAAAAGCTGTGACACAGAAGACCTGGCTGGCCCAACTTGTACTGGCATTCGGTATGTTTTGTCTGTCTATCGCTGCACATGCGGTAGTGGAGACACAAAAATTGTCCTCTCCCGAGCTGGATGCAAGGTATCGCGTGCTTATTGAAGAGATGCGATGCCCCAAGTGTCAAAACCAGAATTTGGCAGACTCCGATGCTTCTATTTCCTCGGACTTGCGCCGTGAAATCCGCCGTTTGCTGGAGGAGGGATTTACGGACCAGGAAATCGTTGACTACATGGTGGCCCGCTATGGGGATTTTGTGCTCTACCGCCCACCTGTTCAGAAAAATACCTTGATCCTGTGGTTGGCTCCTGGAGTCTTTGCCGTTTTCGGGCTTCTGGCCTTGATTGTGATCGTGATGCGCTCAAAAAGTGGTACCGGGGCTCGCCAGGATGACGGCAGTGGGGAACTCACAGATGATGAGCGGCGTCGATTAAAGCAGTTGTTGGGAGAAGGAGCTGTAGATGAAGGTGATAGCGGGAAGGAAGGTAAATGATTGATATCTGGTTTGGTGTAGCCCTACTGCTACTGTTGGTAGCTTTTGTATTTCTGATTCCTGCTTTGAGAGCTGCAGGCAGACGTCGCAGCGGTAGTAGCAAGCGAGAGGCTATGGCAGCGCTCTACCGGGAGCGCAGTAAAGAACTTCGCGCTGCGGTGCAGAGCGGTGCGATGGATGAAAAGCAGTTTGCCCAGCTGGAGGCAGATCTCGCGCGGGAACTGCTGGCGGCTCAGCAGGAGAGTCAATCTGGTGAAGCCAGGCAGGGTGGCGGCCGATTGCTAATCGGGCTGGCGGTTTTGGTGCCTGCAATTGCAGCGGCTGCCTACGGGTTTTCCGACCGACCGTCCGAAGTAGCTTTGTATCGCGATATGGTGGCGAGCCAAGGTGGGCACACCTCTTCGGAAGAAGAGGCAAAAATTACCCGCCAGTTGCAGGAGCGGGCTAAAACTCACCCAGATGATCTTAGCAGTCGCTATATATTGGCGCAGCGGCTACTGGTGAGTGGCGATTTGGCCGGGGCGGTAGATTCCTATCGCTATGTTGTAGCCCGCGAGCCCCAGGCGGCAAATGTTAAAGCTGAGCTGGCACAAGCGCTGTTTTTTGCCGGCGGTTCCAAGATTACCGATGAGATCCGCTCCTTGATTGAGCAGGTGTTACAGGTGCAGCCATCCAATGGCACTGTGCTGGGCCTGGCGGGTATTGCCGCTTTTGAAAATGGAGAATACCGCAAGGCTCGCCAACACTGGCAGCTAGCGCTTAGCCAGCTTCCCCCAGGATCTGCAGCAGCAGAGGCGCTTCAGGCTGGTGTTGCCAGGGCTGAAAGCGCTTTGGCAGACAGCGGTGAAGTTGTAGCGGTGCAGGCTAAGGTAGAAACGAAAGAGAAAGGCCCGCAGATTCGAGTTCAGGTCAGTTTGGGGGAGGGGGTTGAAGCTCCAGAATCTACCCCGGTATTTATCTATGCACGCAGTGCTGCGAGCCCGATGCCTCTGGCTATCGTGCGCCTCACGGCTGGGCAGTTACCGGCAGAGGTTGTGCTGGATGAGTCCCGAGCAATGATGCCTGGAAGCTCCATCGCCACTGTCGACTCTGTGCAGTTGGTGGCGCGACTGGCCATTAAGGGGGATGCGCGTCCGGCTCCAGGGGATTGGCAGGGAATGATTAGTGAATTACCTAAATCCCGCTGGAGTGAAACTCAGTCAATAGTCATCGATAGTCAGCTGTAACTGGCTGTGACTGTCGAAAATGAGGTCACAGTGTAAGCTGTGGCCTCATTTTTATTTGCGGCCGAATGGCATTCTTGCGTCTAATTGGCCTCAAGCTCACATTGCCCCGATATTTATGAGTTCTATTGGGGTAAGTTGGCATTTGGTAGCGATTGTCATGTTTGACTTGACCGCTGCTTGGTCGGATTGATAATCCCGACTGAACATTACTGTGAAGAATAGCGCTGAATGCTCTGGCGACACCAAGTAAGATTGAAGGTTTGGTGTCCCGCCCGGCAGAGAAAAATATCGAGTTTATAAATACATGCGTCTGAAGTGCATCAAGCTAGCGGGCTTCAAGTCTTTTGTTGACCCTACCACTGTCTATTTTCCGACAAACCTCAACTCGGTGGTGGGTCCCAATGGCTGTGGTAAATCCAACACCATCGATGCGGTGCGCTGGGTAATGGGGGAATCCTCCGCAAAGAACCTGCGCGGCGATTCGATGACGGACGTTATCTTCAACGGCTCCAGTGGCCGCAAGCCCGTGGGGCAGGCCTCGATTGAGTTGGTATTTGATAACTCTGAGGGCAAGCTTTCTGGAGCCTATGCCTCTTTCTCGGAGATTTCCGTCAAGCGCAAGGTAACCCGGGAAGCACAGAACACCTATTACCTGAATGGCGAGAAGTGCCGCCGCCGCGATGTAACCGATCTCTTCTTGGGTACCGGCTTGGGCCCGCGCAGCTACGCCATTATTGAGCAGGGCATGATCTCCAAGTTGATCGAAGCCAAGCCCGAAGAGCTGCGCGTCTATATCGAAGAGGCCGCCGGTATCTCCAAATACAAGGAGCGCCGCCGGGACACCGAAAACCGGATGAGGCGGACCTCTGAAAACCTTGAGCGCCTCACGGATATCCGCGATGAGCTGGATCGCCAGTTGTCCCGACTGGAGCGACAGTCCGCAGCAGCGGAAAAATACAGCCGATTTAAAGAGGAAGAGCGCAGCCACAAGGCCAATCTTCAGGCGCTCAAATACCGCGAACTGGATGACCAATCCAAGGCCAAGCAGCAACAAATAGGTGAGCTTGAACTCACCGTTGAAGAGCTGGTTACCCGCCAGGTCACCTGTGACACAGGCATTGAGCAAAAGCGCGTGGGGTACCACGAGCTGTCTGACAGCTTTAACGAAGTCCAGGGGCGCTTCTACGCCGTCGGTGGAGATATCGCCCGCTTGGAGCAGAGCATTGCCCACGCTCGTGAGCGCTCTACTCGCCTGCATTCCGATTTGGCGCAAACCGAACAAGAATATCGCGAGGCGGAGACCAACCTCGAAGTGGATCGCGAAAAAGCGGCCCAGTTTGAGGAGGAGCTTGAGATTATTCTGCCGGACCTGGAGATGGTCTTGGCAGCAGAAGAGGAATCTGCTGCGGCACTGCTCGAATCTGAAGAACAGATGCGCAATTGGCAGAACGAGTGGGACCAGTTTAACCAGGGTGCCTCTGGCTCCCGTCAGAAAGCTGAGGTGCAACAATCCCGCATCCAGCATTTGGAAACTTCTGGTCAGCGGCTGCTGGAGCGGGTCAACAAACTATTGGCGGAGCAGTCTGGCCTCCAGGTCTCCGACGACGATGAAGAGACGCTGCAGCTGAACGAGCAGATGGCCGAGCTGGAAATGCAGGCTGAAGAGCGCCGCGAGGAAGCGGCAGAGCGTCGCGAGTCTCTGGATAGTCTCCGTGTGCAGGAGCGGGAGCTGGCTACCGAACTCGATCAGTTACGCTTGCAGCTGCAAACCGGGCGAGGCCGTCAGGCGTCTCTGGAAGCCTTGCAGCAAGCTGCTTTAGGGCAGGGCAAGGCAGTTGAGAATTGGCTGCAGCAGCAAGCCCTGGCTGACAAGCCCCGGCTCGCCGACCAGATTAAAGCCCAGCCCGGCTGGGAAACCGCAGTTGAAACTATCCTCGGCCCCCAATTGCAGGCGGTATGTGTTGAGCAGCTCGAGTCCGTGGCTGAAGGATTGGCGGCACTGGAAAGCGGTCAAGCGGTTCTGATCGATAACAGTGCTGTAAATAGCAGTGCGAAGGGAGTACTTCCTTCACTGCAGGATATGGTTCAGGGGTCGGCCTCTCTCTCCGGCATCTTGGCGGGAATTTATACCGCAGAGGATTTGACAGAGGCGCTGTCCAGGCGCGCGAGTTTGCAAGCTCATGAGTCTATCGTGACTCGCGATGGGCTCTGGCTCGGCCCCAACTGGTTGCGAGTGAATCGCGCCAGTGATGCAGAGGCCGGGGTCCTGGCGCGCAAGCAGGATCTTGAAACCCTGGGGCAGGAGTTGGCTCTGTGTGAGGAGCAGATAGAGAGTATTGCCGAGCGACGCGAGTCCCTGCGCACGCAAACGGTCGATCTCGAGCGCTCCATCGAACAAGCTCGCAATGAGTCCGACCAGCTCGGGCGTCGCGAGGCAGAGCTGCGCAGCCAGTTGTCCGCCCGACGGGCGCGTGCGGAGCAGATGAATGAGCGCCGTATCCGAATTGAGCAGGAAATCGATGAGGTGCGTGAGCAGCAGGAGCTGGAAGGGGAGTCCCTGTCGGAAGCTCGTCTAATGCTGCAGGAAGCTGTCGAAGCGATGAGCGATGATACCGATCGTCGCGAAACGCTAATGGCACGCCGGGAGGAATTGCGCGAAGCTTTGGATGCCGTGCGCCAGCGCGCGCGGGAGGACAAGGATCGCGCCCATGAACTGGCTATGCGCGAGCAGTCAGTGCGCACCCAGATGGTGTCTCTCGAGCGCACTTTGCAGGTGATGAGCGAGCAGCTGGAAAGGTTGCGCAGTCGTCGTCAGCAATTGCAGGAGCAAATGGAGGAGACCCAGGACCCCTCCCAGGATTTTCAGGCTGAGTTGGAAGAAAAACTCGGCGAGCGCATTGAGGTGGAAACGGAACTCGCCGATGCGCGCAAAAAGCTGGAAGAAGTGGAGACTGGCCTGCGTGAGCAGGAACAGGAGCGCCATAAAGTGGAGGCGGCTCTTCAGGGGGTGCGCGCGCAGCTTGAGCAGGAGCGTCTCGCTGCGCAGACATTGGAAGTGCAACGAAACGGATTGGTAGAGCAGCTGCGCGAGAGCGAGCACGATATCGATCAGCTGCTCGAGCAGTTACCTGGCGATCTTACGATTAAGCAGGTACAGGAAGATTTGGAATTGGTAGCCGCGCGTATCTCGCGTCTCGGGCCGATTAACCTCGCCGCTATCGATGAATACAAGCAGGAGTCTGAGCGCAAGAACTACCTGGATCGCCAGCATGGGGATCTGATGGAAGCGCTGGAGACCCTGGAAAATGCAATTAAGAAAATCGACAAGGAAACGAGAACCCGCTTCAAGGAAACTTTTGATCAGGTAAATGCGGGCCTGCAGGAACTCTTCCCGAAAGTTTTCGGTGGTGGTAATGCCTATCTGGAACTTACCGGTGAAGATCTGCTCGATACTGGTATCGCGATCATGGCCCGCCCGCCGGGCAAGCGCAACAGCACAATCCATCTGCTCTCGGGTGGAGAAAAAGCGCTGACGGCGATCGCTTTGGTATTCTCGATTTTCCGTCTGAATCCAGCACCTTTCTGTATGTTGGATGAGGTGGATGCTCCCCTTGACGATGCTAACGTTGGTCGTTACGCACGAATGGTTAAAGAAATGTCAGAACACGTTCAGTTCATCTATATTACCCACAACAAGATCGCAATGGAGATGGCGGATCAGTTGCTGGGGGTTACCATGCACGAGCCGGGTGTATCCCGACTGGTGTCGGTGAATGTGGAAGAAGCAGCCGAGCTGGCTTCTGCATAAGGGCGTAAAGGGAGAGGCGCTAAAAAATGGATAACTGGCTGGTTACAATCCTGGTTGTCGTTCTGCTGGTCGTTGTGGTCGATGGCATACGCCGGGCGATCTTGCGGCAGCGCGCGGCAGTTAAGGTCTCCCGCAATCTGTCGCGGGCCATGCAATCTGAAGTAAAAAATGAAGCTGACCCGGTCTCAGAGAAGGCTGAAGAAGAGCCCCCGGTCCGCAAACCTCCAGAGACGCGGGAGCCCAAGCCCGCAAACAGCGAATTGCCCGGGCAGGCTCGCGTTGTTCAGCGCCGTCCGCTAGAGGATGCGCTACATGTGAATCGCCAGGTACAGGAGAGCTTTATTTCCTCGCGCAAACCGCTCGCTGGCAGCAATCCCCAGAGGAGTCCGGAAGAGCAGGGTATCCTCGATTTGGAAGAGCAAGTCCCCACCCTGATGGAGTCGGTCGGTGAAGAGCAGCGCTATGAGCCTGCATTAGATGAGGCTGAAAGCCTAACTGCGATGGATAGTGCTCACAGTCCTGAGCATGAAGCGGTGCATGAGGATTCTCAACCCGAGCGATCTTCTCAGTCTCCAAGCTCTGGCAGTGTTGGTGAAGGTGCTCCCACCCGTGAGGTGCTGGTGATTAATGTAATGGCGCCAGAAGGGGATTACTTCGAGGGTAATGATTTACTTCGGGTAATGGTTGCCTGTGGCATGCGCTTTGGTGAAATGAATATTTTTCACTACCATGAGCACGGCGGTGCTGATGGGGCCATTATCTTTAGTCTCGCCAATATTGTTGTGCCCGGCGTTTTCGACCTGGCCCAGATGGAAGAATTTGCCACGCCGGGTGTCAGCTTGTTCCTGACACTACCTGTGGAAGGCGAGGCGATTAAAGCTTTCGATCAACTGCTTTCCACCTCATACAAAATTGCCGAGCTGCTCGGTGGCGAATTGAAGGATGAGAATCGCAGTGTATTTACCGCGCAAACGGCGGAGCATTATCGTCAGCGGGTTGTGGAGTACCAGCGCCGCAGGACTTTAGCGATGGCGCAAAGCTAACTCGCAATCTCTAAATAATTGTTGCCATTTTTAATGCGGCCCGGGATGCCGGCTGATTTTCATTTTGGAAATTAGCCGTAAGCTCGGGCCGTATTTGCATGTAAAATCGAAATAATTTTCTAACTATTATTTTTATTCACTCGAATTGCCGATGACTCATCAAACTATTTCCCCTCAAGTGCGCGAACGTGTCCAGGAATTACACGAAATCCTCCAGCGTGCGAATCACCAATACTATGTGCTTGATGATCCCGAGTTGCCGGATATTGAGTACGACCGGCGCCTGCGCGAGTTGCAGGACCTGGAAAGTGAATTCCCTCAGCTACTGACATCGGATTCTCCCACCCAGCGGGTCGGCGCAGAGCCGCTCTCCTCTTTTCAGGAGGTTCGCCACGAGGTGGCGATGTTGTCTTTGGATAACGCCTTTAATGATGAAGAGTTGCTGGAGTTTGACCGCCGGGTGTGTGAGCGCCTCAACAGTAAAGGGCCGGTGGAATACGCCTGTGAACCCAAGTTAGACGGTATCGCTATCAGCCTTTTGTATCGCGACGGCGTGCTTGAGCGAGCTGCAACGCGCGGCGATGGCACCACCGGTGAAGATATCACCCAGAATGTACGCACTGTGGGATCCGTACCTCTGCGTTTGCTTCAAGCAGATGGTATTGAAAAGTATCCGGGTGTTTTGGAGGTGCGCGGCGAAATCTATATGCCGAAAGCGGGCTTTGCCGAATTGAATCGCAAAGCGGCTGAGGCGGGTGAGAAGCTTTTCGTAAATCCTAGAAATGCCGCTGCCGGTAGTTTGCGTCAATTGGACTCCCGCATAACAGCGCAGAGACCGCTGGAATTGTGTGTGTATGGCACTGGCCTTGTAGAGGGCGGTGAGCTGCCGGAAAAGCACGTTGAGACTTTGCAGCTGCTGGGACATTGGGGCTTCCGTACAAACCGGGAGATGCGCGTCGCTAAAGATATTCAGGGCTGCATCGACTACTACCGGGAAATCGGCGAGAAGCGCGAGGACCTCGCTTACGATATTGACGGTATTGTTTTTAAGGTCAACAGTATTCCCCTGCAGCGCCGCCTCGGCTTCGTGGCTCGCGCACCCCGTTGGGCCATGGCCTATAAGTTTCCCGCTCAGGAGGAAATGACTGAATTATTGGATGTTGAATTCCAGGTGGGGCGCACCGGTGCGGTTACCCCGGTTGCTCGCCTGCAGCCGGTATTTGTCGGCGGCGTTACCGTTTCCAATGCAACTCTGCACAATCGAGATGAGATCGAGCGCCTCGGCGTACAGGTGGGTGATACCGTCATTATTCGCCGTGCCGGAGATGTTATCCCGCAGGTGGTTTCTGTAGTGGAGAGCAAGCGCAAGCCGGGTGGCCACGCTATTGAATTCCCCACGCATTGCCCGGTATGCGGCTCGCCGGTGGAATCCACGCCTGGTGAGGCGGTGGTCCGCTGTAGCGGCGGCCTGATTTGTAGTGCCCAGCGCAAGCAGGCCATCAAGCATTTCGCTTCGCGTAAAGCGATGGACATTGATGGGCTGGGAGACAAGCTGGTAGAGCAGCTGGTAGATGAGGACTTGTTACACTCGGTGTCCGGGCTCTACCACCTCACCTTGGAGCAGGTGGCGGGACTTGAGCGAATGGGGCAAAAGTCTGCCCAGAACCTCCTTGACGCACTGGAGCGCAGTAAAGAGACCACGCTGCCTAAATTCCTCTATGCCCTGGGTATCCGGGAAGTGGGTGAGGCTACAGCGCGTAATTTGGCGCGGCACTTTGGCGAATTGAATCCGCTAATGTCGGCAGATGTCGAGGCTTTGCAGGAAGTTGAAGATGTGGGCCCAGTGGTCGCTCATTTTGTTGCTGAGTTTTTTCAGCAGCCTCATGCCCAAGAAGAGGTGGAGGCACTGCAGCAGGCGGGTGTGCATTGGCAAGCGGAGGAGAGTGACGAGCAGGATCAGCCCCTGGCAGGGGAAACCTGGGTGCTCACCGGCAAACTGGAAACCCTGTCCCGCAGTGAAGCAAAAGACTACTTACAGAGGCTGGGTGCGAAAGTCGCAGGAAGTGTTTCCGCCAAGACCGGCACTCTGGTTGCTGGGCCAGGCGCCGGCTCAAAATTGACCAAAGCACAGGAGCTGGGTATCACAGTTATGGATGAAGAGGCGCTTCTGGATATGCTGCGCGAAAGGGGCTTTGAGATTTAGTCCTGGTATTTTAGGCGGGGCATCATTAGTAACTGAATAGCCGAACTTTTGAGCACTTTGCAGGTTCGTGTTTTGTTTTGTGGCTTTCTGGTCGCTTCGCCGTTAAAGTTGATACCTTAGATCTGTTTTGCCCTGGGTACCTGATGTCCAGTGGCACTGTGGTAAGGAATGGAATTAATGCTTCAGGGCGATCAGGAATCCATCGTTTACGGATGTATCAAAGACAGCAATAGCCTCGCTGGCGGCAGCGATCGGCGCAGGGTGAACCGCAATGCTGTGCTCGCTCTGCCCAGTGCTGACGAATGGCCATTCCTGTGCCGGGATATGTTTGCTATTCCCACCATTAAGGTGAAGCAATCCCAGTACCAAACCGATGTTATCCACTTTGGCGCTTCCTATCGGGCGGTAGAGTACGAGTGGGATTTGTGGATACAGAAGTTTGAAGAGTTGTTGAAGAGTATGTATTGGGTTTCGGCAACTGTGCATTTGGAAACTGAGCTTTCCGGCGTTCACTCTTTCAGCTGGGAATCCGCTGGCCTTTATCACGAGCCGGGCAGCGGCGATATGCAGGTTCGCTGCGAGTGGACCCAAGAGGGGCGGGTGAGTATCTGATTTTTCTGGCCCGGTTGGTCCGGGCCCTCTCTTGCCTAATTGCCGCAAAGCAGATTTAAATAAGCAGCCCTGTCACAAATCCTATCTCTCTTTTTCTTTCCGCAACTATATTCCCTCATAGTCTCTGGAACTGAAACTTTGGTCTGTTAAAGTGTCTTTGCCGAACGGTACCAAGGTGCCGCGGCCGAGAAGCTGTAAAGCCAGATTATAAGAATTGGCGCGATCTGGGCGCCCTATCAGGAAGGAATACACATGATTAAATCCAGTTCTCTGCTGTTTGCCAGCGCACTGATGTTGTCGCCGCTGTTACATGCGTCTGAACACGAAAGCAAAATGGATATGAGCAGTAAGGCCCCAGCAGATGCCAAGGTCTATATTATCTCGCCGAAAGATGGAGAGAAGGTGCCCCAGACATTTACGGTGAAGTTTGGTTTGTCTGGTATGGGTGTGGCACCGGCGGGTACCAATCAAGAGAATACCGGCCACCATCATCTGCTGATTGATGTGGATGATATGCCGGATATGAGCAAGCCTTTGCCGGCGAGTAAGAACATCATTCACTTTGGTGGTGGGCAAACCGAGACTCAAGTTACCTTGCCACCCGGCAAGCATACGCTACAACTGGTTCTGGGCAACTATATGCATGTGCCACATAAAGAGCCTGTGATGTCCAAGAAAATTACCGTCGTGGTCGAGTAGGGCTGCAGCGGCTAAATAACCTTCTGTCGATGCATTAAGCGCATCTGGGGAGAGTGAAATGGGTGGCGAATTCCGCACTGAAAAGGACAGCCTGGGCGAAGTTCAGGTGCCGACTGAGGCGATGTATGGCGCGCAAACCCAGCGCGCCGTGGAGAATTTTCCTGTCAGTGGTCACGGCTTGCCGGCAGAGTTTATCCGCGCCATTGTGCTGATAAAGAAATCTGCCGCGGAGGCCAACCGGGACTTGGGGTTGTTGGATAAAGCGCAGGCTGAGGCCATTATCAATGCTTGCGACAGTCTCGGTGATGAGGAGTATGCCACTCATTTTCCCGTCGATATTTACCAGACAGGTTCTGGTACCAGCTCAAATATGAATGTTAATGAGGTGCTCGCCCACCTCGCAGAAAAGCACAGTGATCAAACCATCAGCCCCAATGATCACGTGAATATGAGTCAGAGCAGTAATGATGTGGTTCCTACCGCAATCCATGTGTCAGCCCTGCTTGCAGTGCGAGACACCCTGCTGCCTGCGTTGCGCCATTTGCACACTGGCTTGTGCGACAAGTCCACGGAACTTGAAAGTATTGTAAAAACCGGCCGCACCCATCTGATGGATGCAGTGCCTATGACAATGGCGCAGGAAGTTGGAGGCTGGGCAGCACAAATAGAAGCGTGCCGGGAGAGAATTCGCGCGGTAATGCCTCGGCTTGCCCAGCTGGCTCAAGGCGGTACGGCGATTGGCACCGGGCTCAATGCTCACCCGGATTTTGCCGAGCTGTTCGCGCAAAAAATCAGTGCCCACACATCCCATCAGTTTCGCCCGGCAGAGAACTTTTTTACCGCAATTTCCAGTCAGGATACGTCGGTGGAGTTGTCCGGGCAGCTCAAGGTGTTGGCAGCTTCCCTGATGAAAATTGCCAACGATTTGCGTTGGATGAACAGCGGTCCCCTTGCTGGCCTCTCCGAAATCGCCCTGGAGGCCTTGCAGCCAGGGAGCAGCATTATGCCGGGCAAAGTGAACCCGGTTATTGCCGAATCAGTTACTATGGTTTGTGCCCGGGTGATGGGTAATGACACCACAGTGACCGTGGCGGGACAGAGCGGCAATTTTCAATTGAATGTTATGTTGCCTTTAGTAGGCAGTACGCTGCTGGAAAGTATTAACCTGCTCGCGAATGCATCGACCCTATTGGCTGATCGAGCCGTTGCCAGTTTCGCGGTGAATCGGGCGCATATTGAGGGAACCCTGGGCCGCAACCCCATTTTAGTGACCTCCCTTAACCCAGTGATTGGCTACCTGAAAGCGGCGGAGATTGCCAAGGCCGCCTATGCCAGCTGTAGGCCAGTGCTGGATGTCGCTGTTGAAATGACGGACCTGGATAGAGAAACGCTTGAGGAATTGTTAGATCCCGCCCATTTGGCCAAGGGTGGGTTGGTTAGCTAGGGGCAAAAAAGGCGATTCCCAGCAGTATTAACGATATAATGGCTGTCAGGCACATAAGCCAGTGCAAAAGCCTTAACAGCGTGGCTCGATCCTCTGGTTCCAGCATTCTTCTGCTCATTGGTGCCTCCTGCGGCGTTGACAGGAACCGGCCAATCCCTCACGATTCGACGCCGCGTCGGTACTGGGTGCCGACAATACAATGGTAGCGCCACAAAATGTGGCAGTCTCACCTGTTTTGAAAATCAATGTATCCAGATCGTCATGGCTAAAAGAAGTCGCCGCTCCTTTATTACCAGTGTCCTCGCCTGTGTCGCCTTTGTAGTGGCGGCAGTCTACAGCTGGGACCTGCCTGTTAAGGATGTTGTCACCTATTTCATTCTTCTATTGGTGATATTGCTTGTCATCATTGCTCTGGCGTTTGGGTGCGGGGCTTTATTGAATTGGTTGCGCAGGCGTAAATAATAGATGGCGTCAACGGAAGAGGATATTCGCATCCCTATCGCCTACCTCGAGCGACTGCTCGAAGAGGCGACCAAACACGGGTGTGATCGCAAGGAGCTTTTAGCTTCTGTCGATATCGATGAGTCTGAATTGCAGGGAGTGTCTGCATTTTCAGCAGTGAAGTACGGCCGCTTGTACCAGCGCGTGATGTGGCTGGCGCAAAATGAGTGGTTTGGCATGCTTAGCGGTGGAAGGGTCCGTTCCGGGTCTTTTCGCTTGTTGTGTCTGGCGGTGGTGAATTGTGCAACCCTCCGCCAGGCGATTACGCTCTGTGCCGAATTTATGGAAATCTGCCGAGGTTTTAAGGTGAAGCCGGTACTCGGAGAAGGTGGCCATGGGCGCGAGCGGGTTGAAATTTGCGGGATCAGTTCGCTGGCCAAAGGCGAGTTTGAGCAGCTGCTGAATAACACGAGCCCCAGTGTGGTGCGTACAACTCTAGCGGTTTGGCACAGGTTTTATTGCTGGCTGGCAGGGCGGGAGATTCCGCTGGCCAGGTTGCACTTCTCATTTGCTTGCCCGGAAGAGTTTCGCAGTCTCGCGCAAAGCGAGGCCAATGAGTTGTTATTTGAGCAACCGTTTAATGCGCTCGAATACGATACCCGCTACCTGGAATACCCTGTGGTGCAAAGCCCGCAGATGGTTGAGGACTTTATTCGCACCGCTCCTTACCACCTGGTGATCAGCGACGGCAGTGCCAACAGTATCAAAACCAAAGTAAAAACCATTTTGAACCGGGATGTGAGCGAGTCCATGCCTGCCGCTGAGGCGGTGGCGGAGAGGCTCAATATGTCGGTCACCACGTTGCGACGTCGTCTTCAGCAGGAGGGTACCTCCTACCAGAAGCTCAAAGACGAATGTCGGATGGAAGCGGCTTTTCACTACCTCAGCTGCCCGGATCTTTCCAATGGGCAGATCGCAGAGATGCTTGGGTTCGATGAATCCAGTGCTTTCTTCCGCGCCTTTAAAAAATGGACGGGAATTACGCCAGGCGAGTATCGCCGAGGTGGTCGCGCTGCAGCTGGCCTGGATATTTGACTGGGCCAGTCACCTTTTTTCATCCTCTCGCCTCGATTTGTCACCGCTTTGGACGGGTTTGGCCATAGAGGGGGCTGCTCGCTTACTACTATGATGAACCAATCTTAGAAATTAGTCATAAATATGACTGGATGGTTTTGCCTCCGGTCCCAAACATAAGCGAATTGAGGTTATCAGGATGACCGATATCAAAATGCCACTGCGTGATTTGCGTTTCGTAATGCGCGAGATGCTGGACTCAGAAAAGCATTATGAGTCACTTGGATATGAGGAGGCTACTCCTGATGTCGTGGATGCCATCCTGGAAGAGGGTGCAAAGTTTTGTGAAAACGTTATTGCACCGCTGAACCAAATTGGCGACCAGCAAGGTTGCACCTGGAAAGATGGTGAAGTTACTACCCCGGAAGGCTTTAAAGAAGCCTACCAGCAGTTTGTAGAGGGTGGCTGGGCTGCGCTGCCTCACGATCCTGAGTACGGTGGCCAGGGCCTGCCGCCCTCGCTCGGTACTATCATGAGCGAGATGGTTGGCACCGCCAACTGGTCCTGGGGCATGTACCCCGGCTTGTCCCACGGTGCCATGAACACCCTGGAAGAGCACGGTACTGAAGAGCAGAAGCAGGTTTACCTGACCAAGCTGGTTGAAGGTAGCTGGACTGGCACTATGTGTCTGACCGAGCCTCACTGCGGTACCGATCTGGGTATTCTGCGCACCAAGGCCGAGCCGAATGAAGATGGCTCCTACGCGATTACCGGCACTAAGATCTTTATCTCCGCCGGTGAGCACGATATGACTGACAACATTGTTCATATCGTACTCGCCCGCCTGCCAGACGCACCTGCTGGCACCAAGGGTATCTCCCTGTTTATCGTACCCAAGTTCCTGCCGAACGCTGATGGCTCTGCCGGTGAGCGCAACGGTGTGGTATGTGGTTCCCTCGAGCACAAAATGGGTATTCACGGCAACGCCACTGCAGTGCTGAACTTTGACGGTGCTAAAGGCTTCCTGATCGGCGAGCAGAATAAAGGCCTGAGCTATATGTTCACCTTTATGAACACTGCGCGCCTGGGTACTGCTCTGCAAGGCCTGGCTCACTCCGAGATCGGTTTCCAGAAGTCCCTGGCTTATGCAAAAGATCGCCTGCAAATGCGTTCTCTGTCCGGCGTGAAAAACCCGGAAGGCCCGGCTGACCCGATTATTGTTCACCCTGACGTGCGCCGCATGCTGATGACCCAGAAAGCCTTCTCTGAAGGTGGTCGTATGCTGGTTGTTAAGTGCGCACAGCTGGTTGATATCACTCACAAAGGCGATGCTGACGCGAAGAAAGCCGCTGACGATATGCTGGCGTTCCTGACGCCGATTGCAAAAGCATTTTTGACAGAAGCTGGTTTCGAATCTGCCAACCTGGGTATGCAGTGTTTCGGTGGCCACGGTTATATTGCCGAGTGGGGCGTCGAGCAGAACGTACGTGATGCGCGTATCTCCACTATCTATGAAGGCACCACTGGTATTCAGGCTCTGGACCTGTTGGGTCGTAAGGTTCTGATGACCCAGGGTGAATTGCTGCGCGGTTTCACCAAGCAGGTTCACAAATTCTGCCAGGCGGAAATTGATAACGAAGCACTGGCGCCTTTCGTTGCTAAGTTGCAAGAGCTGAACAAGCAGTGGGGAGACCTGACCTTGCACGTTGGCGGCAAAGCTATGGAAAACCCAGATGAAGTAGGTGCTGCTTCTGTAGATTACCTGATGTTCTCCGGTTACACCGTGCTGGCCTTCCTGTGGGCGCAGGCGGCTAAAGTTGCCAATGAAAAACTGGCAGCGGGCACTGGAGAAGAAGATTTCTACAAGGCGAAAATTACTACCGCGCGTTTCTTCTTCGAGCGTATCCTTCCTCGCACTTCCAGCCACGCAACGTCCATGTTGAGTGGAGCAGGCAACTTGATGGAATTGGATGCCGAGCATTTTGCATTCTGATCCGGCTCTGAAATTAAAACCGCCGGCAAATGCCGGCGGTTTTTTTGTGAGTAATAAAGCGGCTTAGACGGAGAATTTCCGATGCAATTGCCGGATTCAGTTCAAGAGCGCCTGTATCACTTAGCTTGTTCGTACCCGCTGGCTCGGGTACAGTTCCGGCTGCCAGATGCCTGTGACTTCTATGTTTATGTCACCGAAGTATCTAAAAATTACAAAGTGATTTCCGAATTTGGTCAGACTGATAATCCAGAACTAACATTGGAAATGGAAAACAGCACTCTCAGTGCTATATTGGACGGTCAATTAAGTGGGCGTCACGCCTTCCTTTTGGGGGATGTTCAATATTCTGGAAATCGCGAATTGGCCGCAGCATTGGCAGGTTTATTTCCTGCGAATAGTGAAGAGGGAGACCGGTAAAGAGAGGTTTTAAACCCTTCTTTTTCACCGCCTCAAAGATACTACAAACAATAAATAAATTCTCGCTCGCCAAGAGATATGGCAGCTTTCGCCTATGGAGACGGAAGGTGTGGGCAAGCGACGACAACAATCAGGAATGGGAGAAGAGAGTTGGACATTGATCGCAGCATACTTGATGTCTTTAAAGGCGCTTGCGCCAAATTCGGTGACCGGCCGGCTTTCACATGCCTGGGGCGTACACTTTCTATCAATGATATTGACACGCTAAGTGGAAAATTCGCCTCTTATTTACAAAATCATACTGACTTGAAGCCCGGCGATCGCATCGCTGTCCAGCTGCCCAACGTGTTGCAGTACCCAGTAGTTGTTTTTGGTGCACTGCGCGCAGGTCTGGTTGTAGTAAATACCAATCCGCTGTACACGCAGCGCGAGCTTAAGCACCAGCTGAATGATTCAGGGGCCAAGGCTCTGGTCGTACTGGCGAATATTGCCGATACCGCTGCTGCTGTTGTTGCTGAAACCGATGTAAAACAAGTTATTGTTACTGAGATTGCGGACCTGCACAGTCCGCTGAAGCGTACCTTGATCAACAGTGTGGCGAAGTACGTTAAGAAAATGGTGCCCGAATTTTCGTTTGCCAATGAAGTTAGCTTCCGCGATGCCATGGCAAAAGGCGCTGAGCGTCCTCATAAGGATGTTGAGCGCACCAAAGAAGATATTGCGGTTCTGCAGTACACCGGCGGTACTACCGGGGTTGCCAAAGGGGCAATGCTGACTAATGGCAACCTAGTTGCCAACATGGAGCAGGTGCGTATTGCCTTTGCCAATGGCATGAAAGAGGGCGAGGAGTTCTATATTGCACCTTTGCCGCTTTATCATATCTACGCATTTACCATCCACTGTATGTGCCTTTTCTCCACGGGTAACCATTCGCTATTAGTACCCAACCCGCGCGATATCCCGGGTTTTGTGAAGATGTTGAAAGGCCTGCGTTTCACAGGATTTGTTGGGCTCAACACCCTATTTAATGGGTTGATGCGCAACAAGGATTTTGCTGAGCTGGACTTTAGTAAGTTGCACTCGACAGCTTCTGGTGGTATGGCGTTAACTCGAGATACCGCTAAGCGTTGGGAAGAAATGACCGGCTGCATTGTTATGGAAGGTTACGGTATGACCGAGACTTCCCCGGTTGTTTCATTTAACCCGGCTGATGGTGTGCAACTGGGTACAGTGGGCGTTCCGGTTCCCGGTACCGAGGTTAAGGTTGTCGACGAGAATGGCAATGACCTGCCAAACAACTCTCCTGGCGAGCTGTGCGTGCGCGGACCTCAGGTGATGAAAGGCTACTGGCAGCGTCCGGAAGCGACAGCGGATACCATCGACAGTGAAGGTTGGTTGAATACCGGCGATATGGCCGTTATTCAGGATGATGGTTACATCAAAATTGTGGATCGCAAGAAGGACATGATTATTGTGTCCGGCTTCAATGTATATCCCAATGAAATTGAAGACGTGATCAGCGCGCATCCGAAGGTCACTGAAGCTGCCGCTATCGGTATCCCGGATGAGAAAAGTGGTGAGCAGGTGAAGCTCTTCCTGGTGAAGGCTGATCCATCCTTGACTGACGATGAAGTTGTCGCCTACTGCCGTGAGCATATGACGGCTTATAAAGTGCCGAAGCATGTGGAGTTCCGTGAGGACTTACCCAAAACTAATGTGGGTAAAATCTTACGCCGCGAACTTCGCGATGAAGAGTTGAAAAAGCTTGAGGCTACTAGCGCTGCTTAAGTCGCTATTTAGCTAAAGAGCTCAAAAGGCCCTGCTGGAGACAGTGGGGCTTTTTTATTGGTTTCGATTCAGGGAGAGGCACCTGCAGCGAATGCAGGGTTGATGTTTGGGGTGGGAAGTTTGGTGGCACCAAGGAGGTGCCACCAAGGAAAAGCGGGATGTTTATCCTGCTTGGTTATTTGCGACTTTCGGCACTGGCGTCGCGAATAGCGCGGAACTCATTGCCTTCATACCAGTTGGGCCAGTCGCGGCTGTTTGCCAACTTCAGGCCCAATTGCAGGCCCAGCTGCAAGTTCATAGCGGCGCCTTTCAGGTTCCAGTTGGGGTCGTATTCATCTCCCGGCTTGTGGTAGTGCTGGCTGAGATATTCCTTATCCTTGGATTGTGCCCACTCCCGGCCGTGCTCATGGTTTTCGCTACCGGAATCAAAATACAGCATTGGCACGCCTTCTTTTGCCAGGCTGAAATGATCTGAGCGATAGAAGTAGCCGCGTTCCGGGTGCTCTTCAGCAGCCAGATAGCGGCCCTGCTTTTTGGCGGCTGCTTCTAAGAGATTTTCCAGCTCGCTGCTGCCGAAGCCTACGACGGTGATGTCTTTGGTGGGGCCCAAGACATTCATAGCGTCAAAGTTAAAGCCGGCAACCGTCTTTTCCAGAGGTTCAACTGGGTTGGCGGCATAGTATTTGGAGCCGAGTAAACCGGACTCTTCAGCAGTTACCGCGACGAATACCAGGGAGCGATCAGCTTGATCCTCTTTTACTGCTTGGGCTGCAAGAGCAAGTAGTCCAGCGGTGCCGGTGGCATTGTCCACAGCGCCATTGAAGATATGGTCTTCGCCAGAAGCGTTTCGGTTGACCCCTAAGTGGTCCCAGTGGGCAGTGTAAACAATGGTTTCATCTGCGTACTTTTTGCCGGGTAACTTAGCAATAACATTGCGAGAGTTGGATTTCTCAAGGCTGTTGCTGAGTTCGATGCTGGCTTTGAGTTCCAGTGACTTAGGCTTGAATCCCAATGCTTTTGCCGCTGCCATTTCTTCGGCCAAGTCGAGACCTGCTGCCTGGAACAGATCCTTCGCTGCCTGGTTGGTGATCCAGGCCTCAATCGCCACGCGATCGATATTCTTGTTTTCTGCTTCAAGGCTTACCTGGGCGCCAGACCAGGAGCCGCTCACTACTTCCCAGGGGTAACCGGCAGCGCCATTCTCATGGATAATAATGGCCCCTGCGGCGCCCTGACGGGCAGCTTCTTCAAACTTGTAGCTCCAGCGACCGTAGTAGGTCATGGCATTGCCATTAAATAGAGCCTCATCTTGGGTGGCATAGCCGGGGTCATTCACCAGAATGACTGCGGTTTTGCCTTCCATATCCAGACCTGCGTAGTCATTCCAGTTGTTTTCTGGAGCTACGATGCCGTAACCGACAAAAACTAATTCGCTTTCATTAAGGCTTGATGCGCTGGTTTGGCGCTGGGTAAACGCGACCATGTCGTCAATCGGTTTTAGAACCTGGCCTACACCTTCGCCCTGAATAGTAAGGGGGGTGGATTGAATATCCATCTCTACAATGGGGACTTCCTGGAACCAGCTGGGGTTACCGTCGGAATCTACGGCACCAGGGGTAAGTCCTAGCGCCTTAAATTGCTCGGCCAGATAGTTTACCGTCAGCTCCTCACCTTTACTGGCGGGAGCGCGGCCTTCGAACTCATCAGAAGCCAATACGGCGACATGCTTGTGCAGGTCGGCAGCGACAATATCAATTTGAGCCTTCTCAGCGACTTCTAGATTGAGCTTTTCGGTGCCGTGCTCGGTATGTTCTTTATGGGAGTGCGCTTGTGAGCTGACTTCTTCGTTGCCCTTGCTACAACCGCTGATAACACCGCCGATGGCTATAGCCAAGCCAAGGCGGCGCCAGGTAGTAGGAATTCGCATAATTTTGTCCTGACAGTCTTGTTAGGAGGCAGATTATGCCTGATCTTGTCTTAACTAACGACATATCAGCGATCAGTGGAGAGTAGAGTGTGGCTGGGCCCAGAGCTATATTCCCGTTTTGGTAATTTAGTTGAATATGGTGACAGGGTTTGTGTTTGAGAGGTTTCAATAAAACTCGCCTTGGATAGGAGGCTCGGGCTTAGTCTCCTATCCAGCCTAAATCCTCAAGTCGAGATTTTTGAGGTTAATTGTGCTGCCACTGGCCCTCAGTTATCTGGTCCTGATAGTTAATCCATACCTTGTCATAGCCAGTGGTTTCCTTGGCGCTTTTAAGGGCTTGGTTGTCCTGGCTATTGGTGGGGGCGGAAAACACGTAGTCATTGCCCAGTGCTTGGCACACCCCGGCACCATAAGAGAATGGGCCTGTTGAGGCGCTGACCAGCCAGCTACCGTCAGCCGTGTTCTTACATGCGAAGCTATATTGGTTGCTGCAGTTGGCATCATTCCAGCGCCCGTTGCCCCACTGCATAGCGCAGTCTTCATTGTTCAAGTTATTTGGCTCATTCTGATCCCATGACCAAATAGCTGCAGCGATGCGGCCATCGGTCGTATTCATATTATCGAGGTTGATTATGTTGTGACCTACAGCAAAGCCATTGCGAACATCATCGGCTGTGATTCGTTCAATACCACCGCTAAAAATTTCTCCTATAGTGCCGATAGTGGTGCTGTCTTCCCACACTCGACCGATTTCCCCTAATCCGGTGAAGGCCATGTTCTTCATGTCACCATTTCCAGAGCAGCCGCTATCTTTCCACACGACGACTTGTTTCCCTGCAGCAAGCACATCATTTTTTGTAAGGCTGCTGGGAATACTCTGGCAGCCGCCACTGTAGAAAATCTTATCCCCGAATCGATCGGTTATTTGGTTGTAGAGATCTTGATGGCGCCCATCAGAGTGGTCCTCGATATATAAAATGATGACTTCGTCCTGATTGGCGCTGTCATTTAGCCAGTCCTTTATTTCGTTAAATCCTTCAGTCGCATACTTGTCATTGATACTGCAGAGCCCATGGCACAGAAGTAATCTTTTTGGGTAGGAAAAAAGGCTCTCCATTTTCGTTGTCCAATGGACATCCAGCTCTATAAAGCGAGCTCCCATGCGCAATTGATCTTTTATGGAATGCTCCTGTTGAGGGTCCAGGTAGCGGCATCCCACTGAGAAGTTACAGGCGCGATACACTTTTGAGTTGTAAGAATTGTGTGTCCCCAAAATATTGTTTTCACTCATGGGAGTGTGGTTGTCTATTTGACGCTGTAGATCCAAGGCTGTGCCTGTCCAGCTGTTTTGGAAATCAGAAATGCTATCGGCCCAAAGGGGGGGAGAGGCGAAGGAAAGTACAAATAGAATCGATAGGATCATCTGTCTGATAGTGTGTTTCATTATTTTTCTCCGGACTGAGTAGATACGCTACCTTTGCAGTAGACGCTAGTGAATATTTTTTAATTTTTATTGGTGTGTGGTGCCTTAAGGTACCGTTTTTATTATTTTTGCTTTTTACTACGAATTGGACTTTTTTGTCTATGTGAAGAGGGTTGGTTTCTTGTTGTTTTCTGGCGACATCATAATTCTATTGTTAATGGATGGATTGTGTAGCTCTCTCAGCAATAAATGCCGATAAATTATTCAGGATCTTTCCTTGCTTTAATTAACAAGCTACATAAGGGGAATTATGCGACTAATGAATAAGTGGGTTGTTTTGCTTGGCTCCTTTCCAGCCACCTTTATATTGGGGTTGGACTACACCATTGTCAGTATTGCACTGCCGACAATCCAGCAAAGTTTAGGTGCATCCTTTATTCAAACCCAGTGGGTTATGAATATATTTATGTTGATGCTATGTATCCTGATGGCCAGTATGGGGAGATTGGGGGATATTGTGGGCTCCCTGAAGATGCTCAATATTGGATGGGTATTACTTGCAGTTAGCTCCCTTTTCGCGGGATTGGCTGAGGATCCACTTTGGTTAATTGTCTGGCGGGCCTTTCAAGGTGTCTCCATTGCCATAATCGTGCCGAATAATATTGCTTTGCTGTCCCACACTTTTGTAGAAAAAGAAGCCGGATTTGCAATGGGATGGTGGATGTCGGTATTGGCTGTCGGCTTTGCTCTTGGTCCGGTGTTGGGTGGGGTCCTATGTGAGTATTTGTCTTGGAGGTCGATCTTTTTTATTAATATCCCCTTTGTGCTGGTCAGCATGGTGTTTGGCCTTTTTGTAATGCGGAGCCCGCAAAATTTAGATAAAGAAAAAAGTTATATTGACTGGCGTGGAATGATACTTCTTGCGCTTAGTGTGGGTTCGCTAGTGGTGTTAGTAGTTGAAGGGGCGCAAGTGGGTTGGTTGAGCTGGCCGATACTGTTGTTATTGGTTATTTCTATATTGAGTTTTATTGCCCTTTTTCGTGTTGAGCGAAAACTGGAGCAACCGTTGATCCATTTTGCCTATTTTAAGAATTCGCTATTTTCCGCTTGTGTTTTAACCAATTTTAGTTTGTTGATATTTCTCATTTCTGCTTTCTTTTTATTACCATTTTATTTGCATGTTGTGCGTCAGGATACAACGGTAATGTCCGGCTTGATTTTGCTCCCTATTACCTTGGTGATGGCTTTGGTATCTCCTGTGGCGGGCAGAATGGCAGCTAATTCCGCACCTGCGGCTCCAATCTTAATTGGTGTCATATGTATTTTGATTGCGGCAATCGTAATGACACAATTCTCAGTGGATACCAATTTTTCGACGCTTTTGCTGGCTTTTATACCTTTCGGTGTGGCTTGGGGGTTTGTATTTAGTGCGACAGCCCCAATCGCTATTGGCGCTTTGCCGCCTAATAGTGCAGGTATAGCAACCGGAATGTTGTGGGGCATACAAAACATAGGCGCTGCACTTGGTTTGGCTGTAGTGGGTACTGTATTCCGGATAATGGAAAAACAGAGTTTGCTAAATCAATTGCAGGAAAGTGGGGTGCAGATTACCAGTGCACTGGAAAAATATATCGAAGCATTGCTGATTAACCCTGAAAGGATAGAGCGTGGCGCAATGGGGGTGTCTGCTGCTCTGCACGGTCGCATCGCTAACATGTTTAATGAGGCTTTTGCCCAGGCTTTTCAGTCGGTGATGTGGGGGTTGGTTGTATTTACTTTTCTTTTGTTGGTTACTGTAGCTGTATTATTGAAAAAATCACAGCGTAAGAAGGAAAGTTAGAAATGTTATTTTAATGGTCTCTACAAGCTTTGAAATATAGAGGCTGTTCTGTGATTTTTGGCTCAAAAATATACGCCTACTCGGTTTTTATAAATCAATAATTACAATAAGAAAAGTCTCTCTAAAACTGGGCTGCCGTTTGAAACAGCCCAGCTCAAATTAATTTCTCTTGTTGGTAACGGTAATTTGGTTCACCGTATAGAGATTATTTGAGTGTTTTTAACACTTCGCGAATTGGGAAAAGAATATCGCGAGCGAGTTGCTGGCTTCGCGCCGGGGACCATCCTTCGATCAAGTCGGGCAGGTCATCATTGTCTTTAAACGGCATCTCCAATGTTAGAGCCAGGGTGCGGAATTGATGTCCAGCCCAGGCGGTACCAATTGTCAGATTTGCTTCGCCGGGTTTATCCAGCTCATATCCATGCTCCGTTTGGAAGTCGGGGCTGATGGCCTCATAAGCTTGCTTAAATGTCTCTTCCAGCTTGGCGTGGCGTTCGTCATAGCCGGGAATACCTTCACAAGCCGCAACAAAGTTAAAGGGCAGGGCTTCATCACCATGAATATCCAGGAAGATATCCCCGCCTAGCTCCAGCATCTTCTCCCTGACTAAAAAGACTTCCGGGCTGCGCTCCATTGTGGGGTTGAGCCACTCACGGTTCAGGTTGGCGCCCGCAGCGTTAGTGCGCAGATGCCCGCGAACGCTGCCGTCGGGGTTCATATTGGGTACTACATAAAATACGGTATCTGCCAGCAAGCTTTGCGCAGTAGGATTGGCATGGTCGAGCAAGGTTTCCAGAAAGCCCTCGACAAACCATTCCGCCATGGTCTCTCCTGGGTGTTGGCGGGCAATCATCCAAACACGATGTTTCGCGGTGTCGGCATTGCCAACCGTGAGCATGGTCATATCGCGCTCATCAAGGGTTTTACCCAGAGTTTGCAGTTTGACCAGGTCGTGGCTCTGCGCCCAAGCGAGCAGATCCAGGTGGCGTTCCCAGGAGTAGGGGGCGAAATAGGCGAGATAGATGCTGGGTTCATCCAGGGTTACAGTGAAGTCCAGAGTATTGCCGTCGTAGTTGGCGCCAATTCTGAACCAATTTTGACGATCGTATGAGGCACAGATGCGGTAGTTTTCCCAGCCTTCCGGGTAGGCGGATTTGCCGGCATTAACGATACGCAAGGGATAGCTGGTGCCAATATCGCCTTCCAGACGAAAGTGAAACCATTGGTAGAAGTCAGAATTGTTGTCCTGACGGATTGCTAGCTCAATTGGATTGCTGTCGGTATTGATAACTTCGATATTGCCGCTGTCAAAGGCGCTGCTGATATACATGTAGAGAGCTCCACTCTTGTTCTTGGGCGCAGGATACAGCGGTAGGGGGAATTTTCCAGGAAGAAAGGTAGGGGATCTCGCCAATTTTGGGTGCGATAGGACGAAATCTCCTTTATTTAGTGAAATAGAAAAGCACGGCATCGATAAGGATACCGTGCTTTAGCCAATCCCTGGCGGCACCTGCTACGACTACTGCTCCCTGAAATTTCCGGTGTCGGACCCCAGGCGACTGCTTACTGCCCGGTCAGATCACAAGTGCGTCACTCCACACTGTCAGAAATTAGTAAATCTCCTTAACATCCCGCAGCAAGTGCTGGTTAAAGTTTAGGCAATCGAGCCTGCTTGATGTTGTACGAACGTTTCGATCGGCGTAAATTTGATGATCTTTTTGTCTCAGGGCTATCTGACGTGAATTTGTACAGATAGAGAATAGATCCCATGGCATTAGTGGGAATAGAAAGAACAAGTAATAGCTCCGCATAGGGGGCTTTCGTGAGAGGTGACACCATGAATAGAGTGATTAAACGAAGTATCGTGGCATCCGCTGCGCTTGTAACAGTGATGAATCTGAGCGCCTGTGGCTATTTCCTGTACCCGGAGCGCAAAGGGCAGGCGGGTGGGCGAGTTGATCCTGCGGTCGTAATCTTGGACGGTGCAGGCCTGCTATTTGGCTTGCTGCCGGGCATAGTGGCCTTCGCTGTCGATATTACCAATGGCACTATTTATTTGCCGCCAGGTCACAGCTCGGTGTTTGATCGCCATTTAAGCAGCACTGAACAGGGGGCACCTGCGGAGGTTACAGACGAAGAGGGGCAGGTCTGGATTCGACTTCCAGTGGAAGGCGTCGATGAGAATACCCGACTAGAAGTACTCAGTGATCAGTTATCAGGGATAACAGGGCAGCAAGTAGAGGCTGAAGATATTGTTTGGTTACAGGACTCAGCCGAGCTTCGTGCAGCAAGCCGTTTCCAGGCTGCGTCTCGCTAGTTTTTCCTAGCTTTGAGCGCCTCGGGAGTTGAAGGCTCCCGAGCTTTAGCTGTTGAAGAGGCCTTTCAGGTGGCTGTGCCAAAGGGGGTAAGCCCCTCAAGGGCCAGGGGGATAACGCTTGCAGCAAGCAACAATCCCATAGCAATGTTAAAGCTTCGCAAGTAGCGTGGTTCAGTCAGGAACCGTTTTAGCCCAACGCCAAAGAATAGCCAAATGGCAACACAAGGCCCGCCAATGGTGATAAATGCCAGTGCAACCTTAACAACTCCTGACCATATTTCTGTGCCGGGACTGGTGAAAGCAGCCAGTGCTCCAGTGGCCATAATCCAGCCTTTAGGATTGATCCACTGAAAAGCCATCGCCTGGGTAAAGCTCAGGGGTTGGCTTGAATTTCCAGAACCCATTTCCCGGGTCGAACCAATTATCCATGCCAGGTAGAGTAAATAGGCAATGCCTGCCCAGCGAATAACTTCATGCAGAAAAGGGAAGTGATTGAAGGCGGTTCCCAGTCCCAAGCCAATGGCAACCACCATGGCGGGAAATCCCAGCCAAATTCCCAGTAGGTGAGGTGTTGAACTGTAGATGCCGTGATTGAGTCCTGAGGACATAATCATCAGGTTATTAGGGCCCGGTGTAATACTGGCTGAGAAAGCAAAAAGGGCGATCGGCAAAAGAGATTCAATCACAGGTGTACCAGAGGAAAAGGCGACTTCATGCTAATATGCGCGCGAATAATGGGTATCACAAGTGAAATTTATAGACAGTCATTGCCACTTTGATTTTGAGGTTTTTTCTCTGGACCGGGAGCAGGTGTGGCAAAGATGTCTCAATGCCGGAATAGATAGGGTCATTATCCCCGGCGTTTGCGAGGCTCAGTGGCAGTCGTTGGGCGCTCTGGTATCGGAACAGCCCGGTTGGATGATGGCTGCTGGTGTTCACCCTTGGTGGGTGAAGAAAATCCCGCAAGATTCCCGTTGGCGGGAAAACCTGATGGAGTTGGGAGTACGGCTTAGTGAGAGCCTTGAGAAATACTCATGTGTCGCTGTTGGAGAGTGTGGCTTGGATGCCTCTATCGGCACTGACTTGAATAAGCAGGAAGATATTCTCAAGCTTCATTTGGAGATTGCTAGTAACCATGAACTGCCGATTATTCTGCATGTTCACCGGGCCCACAATGAACTCCTGAGGCTGTTAAAGCAATTCAAGCTCCCGCGGGGAGGTGTGATCCACGCTTTCAGTGGAAGTGAGCAAATGGCGCAAGAGTACTGGAAGCGCGGCTTCTATCTGGGTATCGGTGGAACAATTACTTACCCACGGGCAGCGAAAACCCGACGGGCTGTGTCACGTGCGCCGCTGGAGAGTTTGCTGCTTGAGTCGGACGCCCCGGATATGCCTCTTTCAGGTCAGCAGGGTATGCGTAATAGCCCTGAAAACCTTTCTAAAATTGCACAAGCACTGGCTGATTTACGGGGAGTTTCCGTGCGGGAAATCGCCAATGCTACCTGTCGAAATACTGAGAAGTTATTTTCCCTATGAGTTTTTCCGCTGAATCATTCAGGCAGTCATTTCCCCTCTTTGCTCAAGAGGAGAATAAGGAGTTGGTATACCTGGATAATGCTGCAACGACGCAGAAACCAGAGACAGTGATTAATGCTGTACGCGATTACTATGTGCACAGCAATGCCAATACGCACCGCTCCAGTCACCGTCTAGCCCGTAAGGCTACAGAGATGGTGGAGCGAGTGCGTCGCCAAGCGGCACAATTTGTTAATGCTGCCAGCACAAGGGAAATTGTATTTTGTCGCGGTGCTACTGAGGCACTGAATTTGTTGGCGCACAGCCTGTGCAGTGAGTTGCAGGCTGGGGATGAAATTGTCATCTCAACAGCGGAGCATCATGCAAATATTATCCCTTGGCAGATGGCGGCCAAGCGATTCAATTTGAGTTTACGCTATGTACCCCATGTAGCGGGTGTCCCGGAATTTGATCGCCTGGGAGAAGTGCTGAATGAGCGCACAAGAATTGTATCCCTGACCGGCGGTTCCAACGCACTCGGATTGCGTCCGGACCTGGCTGCAGTGAGGCAATTGCTGCGCAGAAAGCACTTGATGTGGATTGTTGATGGCGCCCAGTTGGCAGCCCATGAAGTGATTGATGTGCAGAAAATTGGCTGTGATTTTTTTGTTTCCTCCGCACATAAGTTTTACGGCCCGTCAGGAATTGGTTTCTTATACGGTAGGGAAACACTTTTGGAATCTATGCCACCATGGCTGGGTGGTGGAGAAATGATCTCCGACGTTGAACTTGAAACGAGTCATTATGCAGGCTTGCCGCACAAATTTGAGGCAGGCACTTCTCCGCTGGCGGCAATAGCGGGTCTTGGAGCGGCACTGGAATTTCTTGAGCAGCAAGATAGGGTCGCTATAGCGGCGCATGAGCAGAAATTGGTGCGATGGATACATCGCGAACTGATAGCGTCCCCCAATTTTAGGGTTATCAGCCAAGTGCGCCACAATCTGGGTATTGTCTCTTTTGTGCCTATTCATGGTAGCGCTGCCGATTTGATGCACTGGCTGGACGAGCGCGATATTGCAGTGAGAGTAGGCCATCACTGTGCACAATTGTTAGGTAAAGAGAGCGGTGATTTGGTGACGGTCCGAGCATCAGTCGCAGCCTACAATACTGATAGTGATATTCAGGCTTTTTTGCAGGCCCTGAAAGAGTACTGTGAGATCCAGAAGTCAATTGAACAGGGGGATAGTATTCAGAGTGATGAATGGGCCAGGGATGATTTTTCCTCGTTATTGCTAGAGAGTTTGGTTTCCCAGCGCAACTGGCAGGGACGTTATAGAGAATTAATGCTGTGGAGTAAAACTATTGCCCGAAAGCCCGAGATACGTACCGAAGAAAACCTGGTGCGGGGTTGTGAGTCTGCAGCTTGGTTAGCGCACCGGACAGAGGGTGGTAGGCACTATTTTGGATTGGAAAGCGACAGCCGGGTTGTAAAAGGCCTGGGTGCGTTATTACTTTCACAAATTGATGGCCGCACGGCTACTGAGATTCGAGAGAGAGATCTTTCTCTGTTATTTGCTGAGCTAGGACTCGGTAAGCACTTAAGTGAATCGCGCAGCAATGGTTTTTACGCATTGCTGCAACGTGCTTTAAATCTGGTGGAGCAGACCTCCCATTAACTTAACTGGAGCGGGGTATGGGGGCCTCCACCGCAATAGGCCTTATATTGGAAATAGGCTTTAAACCAAACAGCGGCCGTAAAACTGGATTTCTTCGGATGATAAATTCATATGAAGCCCAGCAGCCGAAAATAGTGATTAATAATACTAGCAAGGGCTCCAGGATGGGCCCCAGAGCGAGTTGCCCCAATTGATACACAGCGATTACGGTAATGGTTTGATGGAGGATATACCAGGGATAAACCGCTTCAGTGGCATAGGGTAACCAACGGAATTGCTTATTGAGAAATCGATAAGCGCAGGCTAAAACAGCCAGGAGCCATACCCATCGATTTGTATAGATAACAATAAAAAGCAGTATTTTCTGCGCGGGAATACTGTTATCAGGTAGTACTCGATCAAATAATAGATATAGGGCGAAAGTGAGGGGCGCTGCAATAATCAAGCGATTGCGCAGCCTTGCCAGTATTTCCCAGGGAGCGTTACTGCTGACCAGCAAGTAGCCGCAGAAGAAATAAGTAAAAAATCTGGCATGGGTGTACCAGTCGTCGACGACGGCATAGTTTATTCCACCAAAGCGCGGAAATAGGACCAGGCCGTACACCATCATAGGCACAAGCGGTAGAATTAGCAGTTGCCAAGATTTAATATTCTCCATGAATCGGCCCAGCCACCGTTGGTGTTTAAACCACAGGGCTAGAGGAATAAGGGCCAGGGTGTAGCATGCCAGATAGGGTAGATACCACAGGTGGTTCCAGGTCAGGCCAAACTCACTTCCAGCAAAGGCATTTTCTGGCCAGGGGCTGAACGAGAAGTACTTCAGCAGGAAAGATAAGTATCCAGGCTCAATAATGCCGTTGCTTAGCGCTTCATAGTAGGCCTGGGGTGGAACCACCACCAGCATTCCAAATGCCAGCGGAATCAATAGCTGCTTCATTCTTCTCAGTAAGTAACCCCCAGTGCCCAGCTTGTGGAAGAGAAAATAGCTGGCTGCACCTGAAATCAGGAACAACAACGGCATCCGCCACTGGTTAACCGCTAGCATTACCAGTTGTAGTGGCTCGCTTTGGTAGCTGCTTTTTACATGCCACCCCCATTCCGCGACATAGGCCATTCCCAGGTGGTAGAGAATAAGTAGGCCAAAGGCTAGTACACGAAGGGCGTCAATATCGTGGCGTCTCTGTGTTATTGAATGCATAGGTTTCGTCGTTCGAGGCTGTTTTAGTCGCTTGCTATGCTCCCGTTAGTATTTGCCATTAGCTATCCCAAAGTGCCGATTTGTAGGGTATTAGGGGCCAGTGGTGGTTTTTGGGGGTGAATCGGGGGTAGACTGCCGATGAATTTTTATACTGGTTCAGGAGCAATGACGGTTCAGCAGTATTTGACGCACCGGCGACAGTTTGAGGTGGGGTTCTGGGTGTTGTTTTTTGTCGGCCAGTGGCTTGTTCAGTTCGTTTTGGCATACTTTGATCACCGCCGCTGGGGTTCTATTTTTCAGCCATGGGAATTTCTGGTGTGGGAGGGAACCAGTATCCTAATGATCGCAATCTTATTTCCGTTGATATTGCTTCTTGATCATTATTTTCCCCTGCGCAAGGGGATAGTTCGGCAGAACTTGGCCATACATTTATTTTTCACTTTGCCTTGGTCCTTGGTCCACGTTTCCGGCATGGTGTTTATGAGGACGGTCATTTACCACCTTAATGACGGTTCCTATAACTTTGGTAACTGGCCTGTAGAATTTTTCTATGAATATCTCAAAGATATTCAAACCTATGCCGCTCTTTTAAGCTCTGTTTATTTGTACCGCTTCTTATTGGTACGTTTACAGGGTGAGGCGCGCTTACTAGAAGAGCCAGATGAGGGAGATGCTGCTGAGCCAGTAGAAAGGCCGGAGCGTCTTCTGGTGAAAAAGCTGGGAAAAGAATTTCTGGTTAATGTGCAGGATATCGAATGGGTGGAAGCTGCTGGCAACTATGTCAATCTGCACCTGGGCGATAGAATTTACCCCCTGAGAGAGACTATGACCAAGTTACTGGAGCGTTTGGATCCAGGGTCATTCGCTCGCATCCACCGCTCCTATATTGTGCGCTTGGACTCTATTGCGGAGATTGAACCCCTGGAGAGCGGTGATGCGCGTATTCACTTGGTTGGCGGCCAGCTGATCCCGGTGAGCAGGCGCTACCGCGATCAGCTGAGGGCTCAATTAACCCCGGCTTAGTTTTTTGCCTGGAGAAGTCGCTCGATGGCCCGGTTGGCGGCCAAAAACCCAAAGGTGCCGGTAATCATAGTTGCCGCACCAAAGCCGCCACTGCAGTCTAATTTAACACCGTCCTGCATAGCGCTCTTCTGCTGGCATACTTGCCCATCTGGCTGCGGGTATACCATTGCTTCAGTGGAAAAGATCGCATCGATGCCAAACTGGCGCTTGCGACTCTTCTGGAAGTTGTGAAAGCGGTATAGATGTTGGCGGACTTTTGCCAGCATCGGATCATTAATTGTACGGCCGAGATCGGCGCACTCAATGCGATCGGGGGAGCGCTTACCTCCTGCGGAACCAACCGTTATCAAGCGTATTTTTCGGGCTTTACAGTAAGCGATCAAGGCGGCTTTTACCCGTGCAGAATCTATTGCATCAATCACCACATCGATAGGGTGTATATCGGGATTGATCAGCTCTGAGAAATTGTCATTAGCGATAAAGTCCTCTTCCGTATGAACTGTAATCTCCGGGTTAATCTGCCGTAGGCGCTCTGCCATCACCTCGACCTTGATATGGCCTACAGTATCGGCGAGTGCGTGGCTCTGACGATTGGTATTGGTGATGCAGACGTCATCCAAGTCTATTAGCGTCAACTGACCAATGCCGCTTCGCGCCAAGGCCTCTGCAGTCCAGCTCCCTACGCCACCAATACCGATCACCAATATGTGAGCAGAGGATAAAATTTCGAGGGCCTTATCGCCATACAGGCGAGCAATGCCGCCAAATCGCTGTAAATACTGGTCAGACAAGCTCATCTGGGGTCTCTTCAGGTACATCTTCCAAAAACCGCTGTTTGTCAGCGTCACACGGCAATAGGCAACTTTCCCGTTGACCAAACCAGCGATAGCGGTTTCGAGCAACCAAGTCGTAGAGCCAATCCCTTGCCGGGCGGGGAATGTAGCGCAAAATGGCCAATAAACGCCAGGGTTGTGGTAGGCGGCTGGCAATTCTCAGTGCCGCTTCACTTTTGTAAAAGGATTGGTAAGTGCCACCATGTCGTTCCAGCAAAATCATGGTCTGGTAAGTGTCCAGCGGCAGGTTCAGCTGTTTAAGGAAGTGTTGGCCTGCATTGGACTGCACTCGGCACAGGGTAAAGCGCTGCTCTCTGTCGCGCTTGAGTATTAGTTGACTCCAGCTATTGCACAGGTTGCAGATGCTATCAAACAGGATGATGTTGTTTGGCAATGACATTGAGGAAGGGGGAAACGCCGCGCGACTGGCGGCGTTTCATATCATGGGATCAGTGCACGTGACCGTGGTCAACCTCTTCAGCAGTCGCTTCGCGCACAGAAACAACTTCGATTTCGAAGTGCAGCTCAACGCCGGCGAGGGGGTGGTTGCCATTGATAGTGACTTCGTCGCCGTCGATGTCGATAATTTCCACTTCAATCGGATGACCTTCAGTGCTCTCCGCGCGGAATGCCATGCCTACAGATAACTCTTCAACACCACCAAAGGCACTGCGTGGCATGGTCTGGATCAGCTCCGGGTTTTGCTCGCCGTAACCGTCTTCTGGGGCAATCACCGCAGTAAATTTATCGCCAGGTGCCTTTTCCAGCATCTCGCGCTCAAGCCCAGGAATGATGTTGCCAACCCCTTGCAGATATTTGAGTGGCTCTCCATTGGCCGAGGAGTCAATGACTGTTCCGTCAGCATCTTTCAGGGTGTAGTGGATCTCCACAACTGAGTGGTTGGCAATCTTCATGAATAATCTCTGATATAAAAGAGTATGTGAATGAGCGCTTACCGCTGCGCAATAAAACGGGGGGTAAAGGCTGTGAAGCGCAATTGTATTGACAGGGCGGGCGCGCCGCAACTTGTGCGTGCGCGCCGCTGATAAAGATTAGCAAGCGATTGACAGGTCCTGCTCACAACCGCCATAGAGATTGGTTACGATCGCAACCAGTTGTGTGCTGAAGTCAGGGCGATAGCCCAACTCCATTAGGCGACCCTCGAAATACTCCAGCATTGAATCGAATAGCTCTGGGTTTAACCCCCTGGCTAAAAAGCGGGCGCGACTACTCCGGTCTGGTTCCGGTGTAGATGACAACGCATGGCTCAAAAACTGAGCTTGACGACTTAATTGTTTGCGGAAATCACAAGTTTCGTAGGCTGAAAGGTGGTGGCTGAGAGCACCGTAAAATTCACTGACTGTACGGTTGACAAATTTAGCACCACCGACCTGATCCAACAGGCTTTCCATATCTCTCCCCCCGGTGAGCAGTTGGCACTGATTTAAAGTTTATCCGCAGAGCCGAAAAAGTATTTTGTTAACGAGAAGCACAATGTGCATTGGCTCAATGGCGGTACAACATTAATTGGTGACGAGCCTAAGACATATTCTTTCGGTATGCCAACTTGGTTTAAGAAAATTGTCATTCTGTTCGACAGGTTGTCACATATTGGGGGTTTATTTCGCCAAAGAAGAAAATCTATGTTTGCGCAAGTATTTTCTAAGCCTTTACACTTTATTTTTTCTTCTTGGTGTTAGACTGCACGCTTGCACCAAATAATAAATTTCAACCTTTTGAGATAATTTATGGCAAGTATTTTTACTCAGATAATTAATGGCGATTTACCTGGCAATTTTATTTGGAGAGATGAAAAGGTCGTAGCTATTTTGACCATTTCACCCATTAAGGCTGGTCATTGTTTGGTCATTCCTGTTGAGGAAATTAATCATTGGGATGATGTTCCGGAGGAGCTGGCGAGTCATCTAATGCTGGTTGCGCAAAAGGTGGCGAAAGGGCTGAAAGCAACTTACTCACCGAAGCGAGTGGGCGTGATGATCGCTGGGATTGAAGTGCCACATACCCATATCCACCTGATACCCGTAGATAAATTGTCAGACTTTGACTTCTCTAAGCAAAAGCCTGCTTCTTCAGAGCAGTTGGCACATGAGGCGGAAAAGATTCGACAATCCTTAAAGGAGTTGGGCTTTAGCGAGGCGGAGTGCGGCTAGGACGTTAAGATTGATTCTTTAGACTGCTCGGTCATATGGTGTCCCCAAAATATTTGTGGGACACTGCATCCAAGTCCCCCGCTTACTGAGTCACATAGGTATGAACTGGTAATAACGATGAGATTCCTCTAATGATGATTTTGAAGAAGACGCTCTTTGCCCCGCTGGTAGTAGTCCTCGCCACAGTCGCTGCGTTTTGCACTAATGCCCAGGCAGAAGAAATGGAAACTAAGCGTTTCGATATGGAAGGGTTCACTCAGGTGTCTCTCAAGGGAAGTTCTCACTTGAAGTTGATTCAGGGGGACAGTTTTGAAGTTATCGCTGTCGGCCCTGTCAGCACAATGCCCTACGTCAAAGTTGAGGTAAAAGGGGAAAGGTTGGAGTTATCTGTTGAGGAAAACACCCAAAACCTTTTTGGATTTGTCACCATATCCCGAGGGCAAGGAGATGAAGTTAACTTCACCGTGACGATGCCTAAAATTGAGGCGCTTAAGGTGACAGGCTCTGGTGAGGCTAGATCTTCAAGTGTTGAGAGTGAAGGCCTAACTTTGGGGGTGACGGGCTCAGGAATGATCAATATCGACAAGGTCGCCGCAGAATCCTTGAAAGCGTATGTTACTGGTTCCGGTGATTTGTTCCTCAACAAGGCATTGACTGTCAAAGGGGAAGTAGCGGTGACTGGCTCTGGCGACATGAAGATAAGTACTATTACCGGTGAGAGTTTACTTGCGGAGATACAAGGTTCCGGCGATATGTTGGTTGGCGGGCGAGTCGCCGATGTGAATGTTCGCCTCATGGGTTCAGGTGATTTTATTGGCCGCAGTCTGCGCGCCGATAATGCCAGCGGTTCAATAATGGGATCGGGTGATATTGTCTTGAAACGGCCGGGAAGTGACTCCTTCTCAGTGATGGGGTCGGGAGACGTAGCGCTGGTCGACTAAGCGGCGGCTCCTGAGCCCCCTTTGCATCTAAGGCGTTCGGCCAGTAAGGTTGTGCGCCTATTTCTTTTTGGAGGTATTCTTGAGCCTCCATCATCCTCTCTATCCCCATTTCTGGAAGTCAGCTTTATATGGAGCCCAAAGTGACAGAGTGTGTGTCGCTGGACCGCGAAGATTCTATGTCTCGCGAGAGTCAATCTCGCCCACATTTGAAAGAAAAGTTACGCCGCTGGAGCCGAGAGGCCCAGGATAAATCCCACTGGGCTGCCGAACGCTTATTGGACCGACGCATCTGTATCGGTATCACTGGGCTCAGTGGTGCCGGCAAGTCCACGTTTCTCACCAGTCTGATATACCAACTCTGCAATCCGGAGAAGTCCCAATTACCTGGTTTTGCCCCTGCACTCAATGGCGATCTGTTGGGGGCAGAGTTGAAGCCAGCGCTGGACTCTGGTTTGGCGCCGTTTGACTACCAGACCTGCCTGTCGGCACTGATGGCTGAGCCACCTAGTTGGCCACAGAGCACTAGAGATGCTTCGGCTATGGAGTTACACATCCATCTACGCAGCCGGCGCCGTTTTCGGGGTAATGGTAGAAAGACGTTGGTAGTGGAGTTGCGAGACTACCCAGGGGAATGGTTGATGGACTTGCCGCTGTTGCGTATGGACTATGCAGAGTGGTGTCGTCATCAAGCACACCTATTTTCTACAGATGCACGATCAATGCTGGCCCCCCGGTTGATGGCTAAGCTGGCAGCACTGTCCCCCCAGGCGAATGCCAGTGAAGTAAATTTGGACGAATTATGGGGGGAATACCGAGCTTATCTCCTGAGTTGCCGAACCAAGTTGAATCTCAGTTATTTACAGCCTGGCAGAGCGCTGCTAGATGATGAGGCGTACGGGGTAGTACCACTCCTGGATTTGCGCGGTTTAGATGCTAGGCAGTTAGCTGCTTTGCCTGAGAGTAGTGTTTTTAAGGTTTTGCAGGCGCGTTACGAACGCTATGTACAGGCGCAGGTAAAACCCTTTGTCGACAGCCATTTTCGACATATCGATCGACAACTGGTACTGGTAGATATGATTGGTACTCTATTTGCCGGTGAACAGTCCCTGGAAGATATGCGTCTCGCATTTGCCCATATTGCCGATACATTCCGCTATGGCGAATCGGGGTTTTTGAGCAAGCTATGGCGTCCGAAGGTTAATCGGCTCCTTTTTGCTGCGACTAAAGTCGATCAGGTACTTGCTGCCGACCACGATGCTTTGCGGCAGCTTCTGGGCCAGCAGCTGCAGCAGACTTTCTCCGATGCCCGCCACCGGGGCTTGCCGGTATTTAGCGAGGCAATTGCCGCGGTTCGCTGCTCTAGAGAGGGGCAGAAGAATGGACGGAGAATGCTGATGGGTTATGATCTCGAGGGCCAGTATTTAGGTTTTGAGAATGCGGAAATTTTTGCCCAGGCGCCCTATGAAGAGCAGGGGTGGAGTCACTATGCGGGAGCTGCACCACCACAGCTGCGGCCTCCAGTGGGAATGCAGGCAGGACATATTCCACATATACGGGTGGATGCTCTTTTGAACCTTCTGTTGGGAGATAAGGTTTGATTAATAGTGATAAAAATACTGAGTACCGTCGCGAAACACGTATCGAGTCGCTAGATGAGCCTGGACAGGAGGTCCCGCACAGAGATGCGACGCGGGTGGAACCGCTTGCGGATGAGTCAGCGGAGATTCCTAGGTCAATAACCACTGGAGAGTCTCTTCCAGATCGGATTGCTTTCTCCGAGTTGCGCCTACCCACTTTCCGGTTTAAGTGGCTAAAGCCAGCAGTGCTCTCTGCGCTTGCAGTAGTGGTGGCCGTGGTCGGATGGGAGTTTTATGGACTTTATCAATGGGCGGTCGATAAACACTGGGGATTGGGACTTTTTGTGGCTGTTTTGATGGCGGGCTTCAGTGCAATCATTGGTAGTTCCGTTTGGGAGTTTTTCCGAGCGGGGCGCCCACTGAACAAGCTTGAAAAAACTCAGGCAATGGCTGCCGAGGCCCGAGACTGCCGCAGTCACCAAGAGGCGCAAGTATTCAGGCGCAATTTGCAGGAGCATTTTGCCGGTAAGCCCCAAGGTGTACTGCTCAATCGAGTTCTAGATGAGGCAGCTGACTATTACGATAGCAGTGAGTTGTTAGAGCACTTAGAGGTTACCTTCTTAAATGCCCTTGACCAAGAGGCTCTAAGGAGAGTCGTGCGCCACTCAACGAGCACTGGTGCACTGGTTGGGCTGAGCCCTTTTGCCAGTATCGATATTCTGGTTGCCCTGAGGCAGTCACTGCGAATGATTGATGATGTGGCGCAGATTTATGGCGTGCAGCCGTCTCTTGTGGTGCGATGGCGCTTGTTCAAGAGGGTTTTGTCTTTGGTCGCCTACACTGGCGCGAGTGAGTATGCGATCAGTGAAATGTGGCCGGAACTTGTTGGCGATAGCATGCTGAGTACAGTATCTGTGCGTTTGGGGCAGGGGGTCGGAGCCAGCCTGTTTGTTGCGCGTATCGGCCTGGCGACAATGCAAAGCTGTCGGCCAATCCCTTTTACTGAAAAGCAGCGCCCTCGCCTGCGATCAGTTATGGCCCGTATTGGTGGTGGCCTTAAAGAGAGGATGCCCGAGTTGTTTTCTATGGTTGGGCTTAGCTCGCGAAAGGAAGCAAAGGTTCGGAAGGCGGGTACCGAGTAGCTACTGGGATCGTAAGCCCATCTCTTGGGCTGACTGTTTGATGTAAGGGGGCGAAAATCTGCCCCCTTAGTCAGCAACTTATTGAAACTGTTTTTTCATCAACATGCGGGTGTGATGTCGATCAACCAGCTGGGCCAGGGCTTCATAGCGGCGCTGTATGAAGGGGGCGGGGTTGTTATTTCCCGATTCATCCCGATATTCAACTCCAGACCGGACGTGTTGGAGCTCCTTGGCTAACTCTCTGATGGCGGTGAAGATCTTTTGTGTGTCGTCTTTGCTGTGAAATACTGAGCTTTTTGTGGTGTCTGTCAGGTAATCATCGCACTCGCTCAGCCAGTCCAACCTCTGTTCAAGAAACTGTATTGTATTGCGAATTCCCCCGGTGTATTCGGGGTTGAAGTTATGGTTGATATACTTGTCGAGGCTACGCATGCCCGAGCCGACAAATTGTTCAACCACATCGCCACAGTATTTTTCTGACAGATAGGATGGATGAGACTTTGCGCTGCTTAAATTGCTGATGAGCAGTAGAGAGGTAAGCAATAGGGCGCGCTGCATCACTGCATTTGGGTATTTCATATTATTGCCCATAGGTTTTGCTCTTATTAATGACTGTTATTTTATCCGCCTCAGGTTTTTTTGTTGTGCAATTTCCTCTGGCGGGCTGATATCTGTGACAGCAGTCACATGAATATCCAAAGCGAAGTCAAGTGTCAACGGTTATTAAGTAAGAATTGTCAGCTTGAGATGGTTGTTCACAGAAAACTTATTGTCGGGCTGTTTAAAAATTATTCGAAGCATAGCTGAGTGGGAGTTTATTTTGGCTGAGTATGATTTTGATCTGTTTGTTATTGGTGCCGGCTCTGGTGGCGTGCGTGCAAGTAGGATGGCTGCTGCACAAGGAATGAAGGTCGCTGTGGCTGAAGACCGCTATATGGGGGGGACCTGTGTAAATGTAGGTTGTGTCCCCAAGAAATTATTTGTTTATGCGAGTGGTTATTCCGCAGGCTTTTCTGATGCTCGAGCCTATGGCTGGAATAGCGCGGGAGTTGAGTTTGACTGGCCAACACTGCGGGATAACAACGCAAAAGAAGTTGCTCGACTCAATGGGATTTATCGCAATTTGCTGGATAACTCTGGGGTGGAAACCCTAAATGGCAGAGCCAGCATCAAAGGTCCTCACAGTGTTGTTGTTAACGGCAAAGAAATTACTGCAGAGCGTATTTTGGTGGCGACAGGCGGATGGCCATTTATTCCGAATATTCCGGGACGGGAATTTGCGCTGACTTCCAATGAAGTTTTCTCAATGGAAAACTTTCCCAAGCGAGTTTTGGTTGTTGGTGGGGGTTATATTGCCGTCGAATTTGCAGGCATCTTTGCTGGTCTCGGCGCGAACGTGCACCTCTCTTATCGAAGAGATTTATTCTTGCGAGGATTCGATCGGGATATTCGCACTTTTGTTCGCGATGAGATGCAGAAGAAAAATATCGATCTAAAGTTTAACCACAACGTTGTTTCTATTGAGAAGCTTCAGGATGGCAGCTTGCTCGCTCATGCCGATGATGGTTCCAGTATTAATGTAGATATGGTGCTTTACGCTACTGGGCGCGTAGCAAATGTTGAAGGGTTGGGGCTAGAGGAGCAGGGTGTTGTCTTGCACAAGGATGGCACAATCTCTGTGGACGATAATTTTAGAACTAGTGTGCAGTCAATCTATGCACTGGGAGATGTAACGGGTGAGCCTCAGCTTACTCCTGTTGCCTTGGCGGAGGCTATGGCCTTGGTTAAGCATTGGCGCACTGGAGAGACGGCTGAAATTGACTATAACAACATTCCTACAGCGGTTTTCTGTCAACCGAATATCGGAACTGTGGGGTTGTCCGAAGAAGAGGCGCGGGACTCTGGACTCGACGTCACTATTTATAAGTCGGAATTCAGACCAATGCGTCACACTGTGAGTGGGAATACAGAGCGGACATTGATGAAGCTGGTTGTAGATGCGTCCAACGACAAGGTGATTGGCGTGCATATGGTTGGCGATGACGCAGGGGAGATTATTCAGGGGATGGCCGTAGCACTTAAGGCAGGAGCTACCAAAAGCACCTTTGATTCAACGATTGGAATTCACCCCACCGCTGCTGAGGAGTTTGTAACTATGAGAACTCCAGTTGCAGGTTAGGTGCTGTTGTTACGCTGTAGATATAAGTTGCAGTTGTGAATAATGAAAAAGGCGGCATTTTGCCGCCTTTTTTGTGACTCCCAGTTTTTAGCTGGGTTCTTCTACAACCTCTTGTAGGGCTTGGTGCCGCCGTGTTTTCTTGCGTTCACTACGCTCTTTCAGGCAGCGCTCGGCGGAGGCGAATGTGTCGTTTACCGCTCGGTGTATGGATTCGTTCTCACTACTAATAGTCACGGGATTGCCACTAATCGCAAGCTCTAGTGATGCCTTGAAGTGTCTGCCTTTAGTTTTGTGTTGATGGGGAGCTTCGAGGACTACGCGACTATGTATGATGTCGCCACAATAACGTTCCAGCTTGTTTAACTTCTTGGATACGGTAGTCGCCAGGGCGGCTGACTTGTCGATGTCGCGGAACACAATGTTATCGTTAGGCGCTGATTTCATGGGCACATACCTCCGGTTAAAAGAAACCATGCAGGCCGCTGTTGCGGTTTGCTGTAAAGAAGGTAGGGCGCCCTAGTGGGAGGGTTCGAGGCTGCAGTTGAAGCGCCGAGCTGCCGGAATCGCAACGATTGTTTGCTGACAAAGCAGCTTAGGGTGTTTTACGTCCGGGTCGGGTTTCCGCTGAGTCCAGCGATCTTCTCCCTGGTATCCATAATGCTTCCGCCAAAAAAAAAATCAAGCGCTATCGCAGAAAAATTTCATATAAATTTTGGAGTGGTGTCACTGTGGTGACTCAATATTGTGGATTTGAAGGTTTATTGATCAGCTAGTTGGCTCAGGTGAACGCAAGGTCATTGCTCATAGCTTGCTCCCTGCGTAAAATTGACCATATTGCGCAGTAGCTTCACTCTGTCGTAGATTCAGAGTCGCTGCGCTTCCAAAACACGAAACACATCAATTCGAGAAATGGGTTCACGACGATGGCGGTAAAGCGGTGTTGCTCGCTCCTTTTGGCGGGCTTAGTAGTTATGGGTGGGGCAGTGGCACAAGCGCAGACGCCCCTCACGGCGGAGAAGAACCGTCTTGCGCGATTGGAACAGTCTCTTGAAAATCGGAGTGTTGGGCTCGAGGATGTCGAAAATGAGCTGCTCTCCTACGAATATAAGCTTGAGCAGGCCCAGAAATCTCTCGATGACCTGCGCCTGGAATACGAGGCGAGTCGCCAGGAGCTCAATCAAGCGACCCGGGCTCATGAGTCAACCCCCAACTCAGATACTGAGCGTCGCCTGAAGAAGGCTAAGCATGCCTTCGCTATGGCGGAGAGAGGTGTCGATAGCCGTTCACGTCGTCTCGAGTTTATTAAAGAAAATCATCAGCAGCTTCAACAAAAACTGGCTGAAGAAAAGCAGGCAATTGCTGATGCCAAAGCTAAGATTTCTGCCCAGCAGGATAAAATTAGCAAGATGGTTGAGGATATGCTGGCAAAGGCTGAAGCGTCCGAGAGAAGGGCAGCTATGGCGCGAGCTGCTGCTACTAATGAGAAACCAAAACCCCCGCAAATTAAAGCTCAGGTCGAGCCGCCAAAGCGCGATGAGCCCGCTAAAAAAGTGGAAGCTGTTGCTAAGCGAGAGATCGATGCCGACTTGTTGGATTATGTAAAGCGGGAAACAGCACGCCTGAGTGATCTCCTGGCTGACGAAGAAGGTAACGATAGAAAAACGTTCCGGGATCTTGAGTTGCGGCCAATTGGGGGGGAAAGAGTGCCCTTTGAGTTTTTGGGGGAAAATCAATATCGCTTGGTGACTACCGTTGAGTCAGGTCGCCAAACTTATAAAATTAACACTTGGAAATTCCGCCGTACAATTCCGGCTGAGGATGATGGGGCTCGCTATGTCTTTATTTTTGATGCGCGTCGCCTATCTCGACCAAGATTGGTTATGTACCCAGAGTATGTGCTGTCAGAATTGAATTAATTGTTCAGTGAACAAGTAAATAAAAAAGCGAGCCTAAAGCTCGCTTTTTTGCTTTTTGGGGTTTCAGAAAATAGATATTAACAGTGGGGAGGAGTTTTACCGCGACTGTAGAATAGTTGTTTGTAGGGGGGTGTAAAGGCTTCCTGTTGGACTTGGTTGACTTTGGTAGAGAGTAATATTGTTAATTGTTATTGGGTGTTCTAGGTCGATTGGAGAAAATCCGTGAAATTGTTTCCTATTTCTGCACAGGGTGATATGTGGGCGATAGCGCCGGTTTTCTGTCGGTATGGATAGGCTCTCAGCGAGGCGTTTGACGGACATATGCAAGGCCGTCAATTGTTTGGTGACTGTGATTTCTGCGGCGATTAGATGAGCATCATTGCCCGGGAAGGTATCAAGTTTAAATAGGCGGGTTTTCGTCTCAGTTGTGTTTCGAGCGATTGAGGTCAACCCGGTTTTTAGTGGCTGTATTGTTTTTATTGGAATCTGACCTAAAAAACAAAGGGTGATATGACGGTTCTTATAGGCTATCAAGCGGGTGCTGGCTAAGGATGAGGCGCTTTGTTTTTCCGTGATGAAGCTTGTTAAATAATTTAAAAATTCTTGTGTTGTTTTATCCAGCTGGATGCCGATAAAGATTCGACAAGTGGGCTCTAAAGGTTTTTTGTGATTTTTTGGCATAAAATTTATCTGTCACCCTTGAATTAGAAACCTCTGCCCATATCTCTGTTGTACAGGTGGTAGCTTCAATGAAAAGTGCCTCTGAAAAGAGTCCGGTCATTTGACGGACGTAGTTTTAAATATTGCTCTGAATTGAGGATATGATAATGCGTAATTTTGATTTCTCTCCACTTTATCGCTCTGCAATTGGTTTTGACCGTATGGCCAGTCTGCTCGATGCAATGACCACAAGCGAGCAAAAACAGCCATCCTACCCCCCTTACGATATAGAGTTGACCGGTGAGGATAGCTACCGAATTTCCATGGCTGTCGCTGGCTTTGAGCAGTCTGAACTCGATATTCAGGTGGAGCAAAATCGTTTAGTGGTTAGCGGTACTAAGCCAGAAAGTAATAGCCAGGGAAATTATTTACACAGGGGTATCGCCGCAAGAAATTTTGAGCGGCGCTTTCAACTTGCCGATCACGTGAAAGTGACCGATGCAAAACTGGCTAGTGGGTTGTTACATATAGAATTGGTACGTGAAATACCTGAAGCGATGAAACCACGAAAAATTTCGATTACAGAAGGTAATGTGCTGCAGCACAAAGAGAGTGAGACTAAGTCCACTGCTGCAGTAGCGTAAGTTGTCACTTCATTGCCCGCTGTGCCGCCAAAGCGCGGTACAGCTTTACCATCAGGATAAATTCCGCAGTTATCATCAGTGTGATAACTGCGCGCTCGTTTTTGTGCCGCCGCAATACCATCTGACACCTGAAAAAGAGAGAGCTTATTACGACCTCCATGAGAATTCGATGGAGGATGACGGTTATCATCAATTTCTCAGTCGTTGCGCGCAGCCGTTACTGAAAGAGTTGAGTGGGGCCTGCCATGGCCTGGACTTTGGTTGTGGCTCGGCGCCTTTATTGGCCAGAATTTTGGCGGAGAGTGGACACCGGGTGGACCTGTATGATCACTTTTACATGCCGGCCAGGAAGGCGCTGCATAGGAGCTACGATTTTATTGTTGCTACAGAAGTGATCGAGCATCTTGTGAAGCCAGGAGAAGAGCTTGAAAACCTTTGGCAAAGGCTTCGCACAGGGGGGGTTATGGCCCTGATGACGAAACTGGTTATTTCTGCAGAGCGCTTCGCCACGTGGCACTATATCAGAGACCCTACACATATTTGCTTCTTTAGCGTGAGGACATTTGAATGGTTGGCTCGGTCACTCGGTGCCGAGCTCCAGTTTGTTCACAGCGATGTTATTTTTCTAAGAAAATTAAGTATTGACCCTGAATAGCTTGGCTCGCACCGTGGTGCGGTATTCACTTGGAGTTGTTGCCAGGAATTTTTTAAATAGCGCTGTGAAATGCCCCATATCCTGGTAACCAACTTTTTCAGCAATTTCATTGACCGATAAATTGCTTGATTGTAAAAGCTCGCGCGCCATGTCAACCCTGACATTTTGCAAATACTGCAATGGTGTCTGTCCTGTAGCAAGTTTGAACCGGCGATTGAACGATCGCACACTCATATCGAAAAGTTGTGCCACTTCGCTAAGGCGTACCTCGGTATTGCAATGTTCCTTGAGCCAGGCCTGGGCTTGAACGATATCTTCGTCTGGGTGTAAGTGAACAGATCCTTCTGAGTAGGCTATCTCTTCAAATGGGCGGCGAATTTCGTGAGAGAAATTGCGCTCTACATGACTGGCAATGGCCGGTCCATACAGTTGGCGGATCATATGAACCGTTACGTCAGCGAGGGCATTGACGCTGGCCGCGCAGAAAAGTTTGTCTGCCTGGGTAATAAAATACTGACGTTTTAATTTTACCTCTGGATAGTCTGAGCTAAATTGATCAAAATAATGCCAGTGGGTGGTTGCAGGTTTTCCGTTAAGGAGGCCCGCTTCGGCCAAAAAGCAAACTCCGGTACCCACAGCACTAATTGCAGCTCCTTGTTTTTCCTGTTGGCGCAGCCATTCCAATATTTTTCCGCCTCGCTTAAGGGCGGGGCGGGGGTTGCGCCACATGGTCGGGATGTAGATTAGGTCGCTATCTGGTGCGTCGCTAAGAGCGACGTCCGGTTGAAGGGTAAACCCGCAGCGGGTATTTACTGGTGCCCCATCCAAACTGGCGGTCACCAGTTTTAGGCTGCCCTTGATGCCCTCAACCCTGGCGCGACTCTCCGCACCGCGGAGCATCTCAAGTGGGAGAACGGTACCGGTTGCCAGCATCTGGTCGATAAGTAGAAAAGTTACTGTTCGCATTACACATCTATGCGCACTTGCGCTATTGGCCAAAACACTCAATTTTGCTGGCCAGTATGCCCATAACTGGACAGAATCGCCACCCCCTACACTCGCATCTCTTATTTTTATAGTGTTAAGTGCTTGGCTGGAGGTCAGGATGCAGCGCCTTCCCGTAATCACCGCATTCGGTGGATTCAACCCTGCTGGACGTAGTTCTTTCCATAGGGGGTACTCTCGCCTCGTGCTAGATAAACTGGGTAAGGAAGAGAGGGATAGCACTCTTTCCGACCTGGCCGCCCTGATGGGCTTGCGTACCGGAGACAACGCTGAAGGCATTTTGGACCCTGCCCTTGAGCAGCAGGTGTTGGATGGTACTTTGGTGCGCGAACTAGAGAGTCGCTATTACGACTACCGCAAGTGCCATTTCCATCAGTCTGCCCAGCTCGCAAACCCCCAGGGCCTGACATTCGAAATTTCCACCCGGCAGCTTCCGCAGCCTGTGCCCGCTCATTGGCACTTGGAGCATATCCAGGGCGGCAGGGTTCGGGTCACCACAGCTGAGCTGTCAGTTTTGTTGGATAGCCACCGCGAGATAAGTGTGGCTGCTGCCGGCCAGCTCCCAACCGGATTTGAACCGGGCACTAAATATAACTCTCGATTTCACCCGAGGGGACTGCAGTTGGCCCTCTTGGGCGCATCAGATGCTGTGCAGTCTTTGGGGGTTGATTGGGATACCGTTGTATCTGCGGCTGGGCCGGGAAATATTTCACTCTATGCCGCCTCGGCAATGAGTCAACTGGACCCATTTGGCAACGGTGGTCTATTGCAGTCCCGCCTGCGAGGTGGTCGCGTAAGCTCTAAACAGTTAGCGCTTGGCCTAAATAGTATGCCAGCGGATTTTGTTAACGCTTATGTGCTCGGAAATGTCGGTTCTACTGGCGCTGTTGCCGGTGCTTGCGCAACCTTCCTGTACAACCTTCGCGCTGGCGTTGAAGATATTCGCTCGGGTAGGGCGCGGGTCGCTGTAATTGGTGCGGCTGAGGCGCCCCTTGTGCCTGAAGTTGTCGATGGCTATTCAACGATGGGTGCTCTTGCCACTACCGAGAATTTACGCAAGCTTTTCCCTGGTGAAATTGATTATCGACGCACTAGTCGCCCGTTCGGTGAGAACTGTGGTTTTACCTTGGGTGAGGGTACCCAGTGGGTCATCTTAATGGATGATGCTCTGGCGCTTGAGTTGGGTGCTTCCGTATATGGTTCGGTTGCCGGTGTGTTTACCAATGCCGACGGTACAAAAAAATCGATTTCTGCGCCGGGTCCCGGGAATTACCTGACGATGGCCAGAGCAATGGCGGAGGCGCGGGCAATTGTGGGTGAGGATAGTTTGCGGCGTCGCAGCTTTGTGCAGGCCCATGGCTCAAGTACGCCGCAAAATCGGGTTACTGAGTCCGCCATTTTTGATCGTTTGGCCGGCGCATTTGGCATTGCCGAGTGGCCGATTTGTGCGGTCAAGGCCTTTTTGGGGCATACCGTCGCTTCAGCCAGTGGAGATCAGTTAGTTACAGCGTTAGGTGTATTTGATCGCGGCATTCTCCCGGGAGTGACCACCGTTGATCACATCGCCGATGATGTTCATTGTAAGCATTTGGATATTTCCCTTGAACATACCGATAGGGGCAGGGGTGCGCTTGATTTAGCGTTCTTAAACTCGAAAGGTTTTGGTGGAAATAATGCGACGGCAACAATTTTGTCCCCGCAGATCACAAAATCAATGATGGAAAAGCGTCATGGCAAATCGGCCATTGTGACGTCTCAAGCGTTGAACGAGAAGGTTGTAGAGCAGAGCGAAAAGTACAACACCAAGGCTTCTCGTGGTGAGCTTGATGTTATTTATCGATTTGGTGAGGGCATGATCAATGAAAGTGAGATCGCTATCTCAGAAGAAGAAATATGTTTGCCCGGGATGCCGCCGGTGAAGCTGCCAAATGGAAATCCCTTTGAAGATATGGTGTGATTGGCTTTTACATAATGCCTCAATTTCGGTGATTTTTACCTGAGGGAAGATTGCACAAAAGGAGCTAATGGGGAGCATGGATGATCCTGAAGAGGATGTTGGCGCCCGCTTGAAAATGGTGCGCCACATTTACGGTATCTCACAGAGGGAGTTGGCGAGACGGGCTGGGGTAACCAACGCAACAATTTCTTTTATTGAATTGGGAAAGGTTAGCCCTTCCGTAAGCTCCTTAAAAAAAATATTGGGCGCCATTCCTATGTCGCTAACCGATTTTTTTTCCTTGGAAATATCGGGCGCAAAGCAAATTTTTTTTCGCGGAAATGAAGTGCCTGAGATCGGTCATGGCTCTGTGTCCTGCCGTTTGTTTGGAGGGGCAAAGGCAAACTGCGGCATGTCGCTATTGTGGAAAGTATTTCCCGCTGGGGATGACACCGGCTTTTCTCTCGAGTCTGCTGAGGGGGAGATTGGTGGAGTGGTTGTCAGTGGTGACCTGGAGGTTACGGTTGGCTCCGATTTTGCCCTGCTGAGTACCGGTGATGGGTATTATTTTGATGCTCAGCGTCCGCACCGCTTTCGAAATACAGGTCGCTGTGACTGTGTAGTTGTCAGCGCAATGATGCCGGCTTATGGGCATCCCGGCCTTCAAGAGTCCAATTCCTGAAAGGTGGTTTAGAAAAGAGGGAGTTCGTGCCAAGTGGCTGATAAGGCAGCACGATCCGAGATAGACTAGCCCAGCTTTAAATTCTCTCTGTTCGCAAACTGGCGAATTTCTGTACTTTGGCACTCCTGGTGCCACTCCATTTGTAAGAAATAGTATTCAAACAATCGTTTGAATCTGGCTATACTACGGCTGACCAAATTGGGCCTAAGTGTCACCGCGCTGTGCGGGGCGGCCCTTGGTTGCACAAAAATTCCGACCCCGGGCCCAGGATCGCGGCCCAGAATAAAAGAGGTCAATCAATGTTATTTAGTGGCAAAGCGCTCACGGTACAGATGCTGGACAACGGCATCGCCGAGCTCAAATTCGACCTGCAAGGCGAATCCGTCAATAAATTTAACCGTCAGACGGTTTCTGAATTCTCCCAAGCGCTGGATGCTATCGAAGCAGCGGATGGTGTAAAAGGTGTACTGCTGACCAGCAGTAAAGGCGTCTTCATTGTTGGTGCTGATATCACTGAGTTTGGTGGTGCCTTCTCTGCAGGTGCAGAGGGCGTTGCTGATCTGATGAATCAGAACAACGAAAATATCAACCGCCTGGAAGACCTTCCGGTACCGACTGCGGTAGCAATTAATGGTTACGCGCTTGGCGGTGGTTTTGAGGTGTGTCTTGGCTGTGACTTCCGCCTGATGGGCGAAGAGGCCAAAGTTGGCCTTCCGGAAGTTAAGCTGGGTCTGATTCCGGGCTGGGGTGGCACTGTTCGCCTGCCGCGTGTAGTGGGTGTTGATGTTGCTGCTGAGTGGATTGCAGCGGGTAAAGAGCAGAAGCCTGCCGCCGCTCTGGAAGCTCACGCTGTCGATGCGGTGATCCCCACTGCCAAGCTCAAAGATGCAGCGGTCAAGCTGCTTGAGCGCGCTATTAATGGCGAGCTGGACTACAAAGCCATTCGCGAGCTGAAGAAATCTCCAATCCCCTTGAATGATACTGAAGCGCTAATGGCCTTCTTTACCACCAAGGCATTTGTGGGTCAGCAGGCGGGTAAAAACTACCCCTCTCCCGTAGCTGCGGTTGAGTCAATCGAGCAGGGTTACAAGTTGACCCGTGATGAAGCGCTGAAAATCGAACAGGAGAAGTTCATTTTCTGCGCGCAGACCGGCACTGCGAAGTCTCTGGTAGGGCTGTTCCTGGCTGACCAGGCAATTGGTAAAGTTGCCAAAGGTTGGGAGAAGAAAGCCGATAAGCCGATTGAGCGTGCGGCAGTATTGGGTGCTGGCATTATGGGTGGCGGTATCGCTTACCAGTCTGCCTACAAAGGCACTCCGATCAAGATGAAGGATATCGACCAGAAGGGTATCGATCTTGGTCTGAATGAGGCGAACAAGCTGCTGTCCAAGTTGGTTGATCGCAAGCGCCTGACCCCCGTTAAAATGGGTGAAGTGCTCAACCGTATCGAGCCTACCTTGAGCTACGACGGCTTCAACGATATCGATGTTGTTGTGGAAGCGGTGGTTGAAAATCCCAAGGTGAAGCATGCAGTATTGAAAGAAGTGGAAACCAAAGTAAGCGAAGACACTGTAATCGCTTCTAACACCTCCACTATTTCTATTAACCAGCTGGCTGAGCCGCTCTCTCGTCCGGAGAACTTCCTCGGTATGCACTTCTTCAACCCAGTGCACAAAATGCCGCTGGTTGAGGTGATTCGCGGAGAGAAAACTTCCGACACAGCTGTAGCTCGCGTTGTTGCCTACGCAAACAAGATGGGCAAGAAGGCTATTGTTGTACGCGACTGCCCTGGATTCCTGGTTAACCGCGTTCTCTTCCCTTACTTTGCCGGTTTCTCCATGCTGGTGCGCGATGGCGCTGACTTCCAGGCCGTTGACAAGGTGATGGAGCGTTGGGGTTGGCCGATGGGCCCCGCTTACCTGATGGACGTTGTCGGTATCGATACCGGTGTTCACGCAGAAAGCGTAATGGCTGAAGGCTTCCCCGATCGCATGGGTAAAACCTTTACCGCTGCTTCCGACGTTATGTATGAAGCGGGTCGTTACGGCCAGAAGAACAACAAAGGCTTCTACAACTACGAGCAGGACAAAAAAGGTCGCCCGAAGAAAGTGGCTACTGAAGAGTCCTACGAGCTGCTTAAGCCGCACGTTGCTGAACGTCGCGAGTTTGAAAAAGACGAAATTATCGAGCGCATGATGGTGCCTATGGCAACCGAACTGGCTCGCTGCCTGGAAGAGGGTATCGTGGATTCCCCAGCTGAAGCTGATATGGCGCTGATCTACGGCATTGGCTTCCCTCCGTTCCGCGGTGGAATCTTCGCGTGGCTGGACAGCATTGGTCTGGATGAATTCGTGAAGATTGCCGATAAGTACGCCGATCTGGGTGAGCTGTACAAGCCGACCGATCGCATGCGTGAAATGGCCGCAAGTGGCAAAACCTACTACGGCGACAAGTAAGGAGAATAGCGATGAGTTTAAATCCTAGAGATGCCGTAATCGTCGACTACGCGCGTACGGCCATGGGTCGCTCGAAGAATGGCGTATATCGCCATGTTCGCGCCGATGATATGTCCGCTGAGCTGCTGAAAAAGTTCATGCAGCGCAATGACAAGCTCGATCCCGCCGAGATCGATGACCTGATCTGGGGCTGTGTTATGCAGCGCGATGAGCAGGGCTTTAACGTAGCTCGCTTTATCCTGCTGCGCGCTGGTCTGCCACACACTATCCCGGCGCAAACCGTCAACCGCCTGTGCGGCTCCTCTATGTCCTCCCTGCATACTGCAGCTGCCAACATCCAGGCTGGCGTTGGCGATGTGTACGTTGTGGGTGGTGTTGAGCACATGGGCCACCTGAACATGATGGAGCATGTTAGCCCCAACCCAATGCTGGGTCGCTATATGGCTAAAGCTGCCGGCTCCATGGGTATGACTGCTGAATACCTGGCGATGATGCACGGTATCCAGCGTCAGCAGATGGATGAGTTCGGTGCACGCTCTCACCATCGCGCGGCTGAAGCTACCAAGGCTGGCAAATTCAATCGCGAAATTATCGCTATTGAAGGTCATGACGATGACGGCGTACCTTTCCTGGTTGAGACGGACCAAACCATCCGTCCGGACACCACCGTGGAAGGTCTGGCTCAGCTGAAGCCAGCATTCGATCCGAAGCACGGTCAGGTAACAGCTGGCACCTCCTCTCAGATCACCGACGGTGCCTCTGTGATGCTGGTAATGTCCGCTGAGCGCGCTCAGGCTTTGGGTATGACTCCTATTGCTCGCGTGAAAGAAATGGCGCTGGCTGGTGTTGATCCGTCCATTATGGGTTATGGCCCGGTGCCCTCTACCAAGAAGGCGCTCAAGAGAGCGGGTCTAACTGTTGGCGATATCGACAAGTTTGAGCTGAATGAGGCATTTGCAGCGCAGGCGCTGCCGGTGCTGAAAGACCTGGATCTGCTCGAGCAGATGGATGAGAAGGTCAACCTGTACGGTGGCGCTATTGCCCTGGGTCACCCCTTCGGCTGCTCTGGCGTGCGCATTACTGGCACCCTGCTGAGCGTTATGCAGAATGAGGGCGGCAACCTGGGTGTGTCTACCATGTGTATCGGTCTGGGGCAGGGTATTACCACTGTTGTAGAGCGAGTCTAAGGAAATTAGACCCCGAAAAAAGGCGCCTTTGAGGCGCCTTTTTTTATTTTATGAGAAAAGTGTTCAGTAAAGTGTTGAAGACCCCAAAATGCTGTGGCACAATCTGCACCCCTTGTCGCGATGGGCTCTAAAAAAGTAGCGAAAGCGCTTAAATATCAAAGAGTTAGCGGCAGGTTCGATTTGGGGACGTGGTGAAATTGGTAGACACGCCAGATTTAGGTTCTGGTGCCGAAAGGTGTGGGAGTTCGAGTCTCCCCGTCCCCACCAAATTAAAAGCCTTGAAGTCCGTGTGACTTGCCCTGGAGGGGTAGGTGCGGGCTTCTTGTGTATTTGGCGGCAGCACAAAAGTATTGTTTTGGTGCTGGGCCTACGAGGTTACTGACTAAGTCTCGGTGACCCGGTATTCGTTGGCGCTGCGGCGCGATTACAGAGATAGTCTCACGAGGATAAACATGCAGGTTTCCATCGAAACTACTTCCGGTCTGGAGCGTCGCTTAACGGTCAACTTGCCGGCAGAAATTGTCGACAAAGAAGTGGATAAGCGTCTCCAGCAGGCTGCTAAGACTGTTCGCATCAATGGCTTCCGCAAAGGCAAGGTGCCGATGAAGGTTGTTCGTCAGCGCTTTGGCGCCGGCGTTCGTCAGGAAGTTCTGGGTGAGGTAATGAGCCGTTCTTTCTACGAAGCGGTACAGAAGGAAGAGGTTAAACCTGCCGGCCAGCCTAGCATCGAAGCTAAGCAGACTGCTGCTGGCGAAAACCTGGAGTACGTTGCTACTTTTGAGGTTTACCCTGAAGTTGAACTCGCTGATCTGGCTGAGATCGCTGTAGAGCGTCCTGTTGCAGTAGTTACTGATGCTGACGTGAAGAACATGATCGATGTTCTGCGTAAGCAACAGTCTTCCTGGAAAGATACCAAGCGCAAAGCTCAAAAGGGCGATCGTGTTGTTATCAACTTTGTTGGTCGTAAAGACGGCGAAGAGTTTGAAGGTGGCAAGGCCGAAGGTCACCAGTTGGTACTGGGTTCCGGCCAGATGATCCCTGGCTTCGAAGAAGGCATTCTGGGCATGAAGCCCGGTGAAGAGAAAGACATTGATCTGACCTTCCCGGAAGATTACCAGGCAGAAGAGCTTCGCGGTGCTGCTGTAACCTTTAATATCAAGGTGACCTCTTCCGAGAAGCCTGAACTTCCCGAGCTGAACGAAGAGTTCTTCAAAGCTTACGGTGTTCAGGAAGGTGGCGAAGAGAAATTCCGTGAGGAAGTTCGCAACAACATGCAGCGTGAGCTGAAAAATGCCGCTCTGAACAAAGTTAAGACCCAGATCATGGATCAGCTGTTCGAGAAGCATCCAGTTGAGCTGCCGTCCGCGCTGGTTGCCAGTGAAGTAACTACCCTGCGTGGTCAAATGGTTCAGCAGTTTGGTGGTCAGATCAAGGCTGAAGATGCCGAGCGTATGTTACCTGACACTATGTTCGAAGAGCAGGCAAAGCGCCGTGTAGTTCTCGGTCTGGTAGTCGGTGAGATTGTTAAGCAGAATGAACTTTCTGTTGATGCCGATCGCGTAAAGGCGAAAGTTGAAGAGCTGGCTTCTACCTACCAGCAGCCGCAAGAAGTGGTTGACTACTACTACAGCAACCGTGAGCTGCTGTCTGGTGTTGAGTCTGTTGTACTGGAAGACCAGGTTGTTGATCACGTACTGGCTTCAGCTAAAGTATCTGAAGTTGACAGCAGCTACGACGAAGTGATTAAGCCGCAAAAACAAAGCTAATCTCTCACTTCATTCAGGTGTAAGGTGGCGTCCGCTCAAGCGTGACGCCCCTACATCTCCTTCCTTTTTACCGGCTGGCTTTCTCTCGCCTGACCGGTTAAGCTCTGAAAACCAAATTTTTCAGCATGGGCATACGATGCCTACTCGCTGGCCTGCCGAATAAGCCACAAAAGGAAGCAATGGTACCTATGGCACGAATTGATTTTCCAAAAGCTTCGATAGAGCCCTCAGCATCAGGTTTAGTTCCCATGGTGGTAGAACAAACCGCCAGAGGGGAGCGCTCATTTGATATTTATTCTCGCCTGTTAAAAGAGCGTGTGATCTTCCTGGTCGGGCCTGTAGAAGACCACATGGCCAACCTGGTTGTTGCGCAGCTGCTTTTCCTCGAGGCAGAAAATCCGGATAAGGATATTCACCTCTACATTAATTCACCGGGCGGTTCGGTAACTGCCGGCATGTCTATCTATGACACCATGCAGTTCATTAAGCCTGACGTCAGCACTATGTGCATTGGGCAGGCCTGTAGTATGGGCGCCTTCTTGTTGACTGCCGGTGCTGAAGGCAAACGCTTCGTAACACCAAACTCCCGTGTGATGATTCACCAGCCCAGCGGTGGGGCCCAGGGGCAGGCGAGCGATATCCACATTCACGCCCAGGAAATTCTCAAGATTCGTCATCGTTTGAATGAGCTCATGGCGCATCACTCTGGACGTCCAGTCAGTGATATTGAGAGGGATACAGAGCGCGACAACTTTATGAGCGCCGATGAAGCCAAGGAATATGGCTTGGTCGATGATGTATTGTCTCGCCGACAGGCATTCGATAAGTAGATTTTTCTACATTAAAAGTTTGCCGGAGGCGGATTTCAGCGAAAGTTAGTTTTTTTGACAGGCTGGCTTTCGTTGGGACTTGAAAATCACGCCAAAAGGCAGCATCTTGCTGGGTAAGCTGAATTTAGGGCCCTGGCCGGCCAGTGACGACGGAGTATTTTGATGACCGACAAAAGCAGCGGAGAAGACAGCGGAAAATTGCTGTACTGCTCTTTCTGTGGCAAGAGCCAACAGGAAGTGCGGAAGTTAATCGCTGGGCCGTCAGTCTTTATCTGCGATGAATGTGTCGAGCTGTGTACCGACATTATTCGTGAAGAAGTACAAGAGACTGCGGAGGGGCCTGAAGGGCGCCTGCCGACACCCCGTGAGATTACTGAAATCCTCGATCAGTATGTGATTGGGCAGGAGAGAGCCAAGCGTGTGCTGGCTGTTGCCGTATACAATCACTACAAGCGTCTGCGCACCAAGTCTGGTGTTAAAAGTAAGGATGAAGTAGAGCTCAGTAAGTCTAATATTTTGCTGGTAGGCCCAACCGGTAGTGGTAAAACCCTTCTTGCCGAGACCCTGGCTCGCCTGCTCAATGTTCCTTTCACTATTGCCGATGCAACCACCCTGACCGAAGCTGGTTATGTGGGTGAGGATGTTGAGAATATCATCCAGAAGCTTTTGCAGAAGTGTGATTACGATGTAGAAAAAGCCCAGCAGGGTATCGTCTATATCGATGAGATCGACAAAATTTCGCGCAAGTCAGACAACCCTTCAATTACCCGTGATGTGTCCGGTGAAGGTGTGCAGCAAGCGCTACTGAAGTTGATTGAAGGCACTGTGGCGTCTGTGCCGCCGCAGGGTGGACGCAAGCATCCGCAGCAGGAATTCTTGCAGGTCGACACCTCCAATATCCTGTTTATTTGTGGCGGCGCTTTTGCGGGGCTGGATAAGGTTATCCGCGATCGCTCGGAGAAGGGTGGAATTGGTTTCAGTGCCGAGGTTAAATCAAAGGATGGCACCAGTAATTTTGGTGAGATCCTGCGCGACCTGGAGCCTGAAGACCTGGTTCGTTACGGGCTGATCCCGGAGTTTGTTGGACGCCTACCGGTGACCGCAACTTTGGAAGAGTTGGACCGTGAGGCTCTGGTACAGATTCTCACCGAGCCACGCAATGCCTTGACTAAACAGTACGCAAAACTGTTTGATATGGAAGATGTAGAACTGGATTTCCGCCCCGATGCGTTGGATGCAGTTGCCACCAAGGCAATGGAGCGGAAAACAGGCGCCCGTGGCCTGCGCTCTATCATGGAGTCCGTATTGTTGGAGACCATGTATGACATCCCATCCACAGATAATGTGGTGAAAGTTGTGATTGACGAGGCGGTCATTAAAGGCGAATCAGCCCCGTTGCTGGTTTATGAGAGTGAGTCCCAGCCGCAGAAGGCGGCGCCGGAAGAGTAGCTCAAATCCCACCTCAAAAAGCCCCAATATTGGGGCTTTTTTTATAGTTTTTTCTGATTACCCGGGTATCTAACTACCTGTCTGGGTATTCCTGGCTCGAATAGCACTCTTAGCTCGGCACAAATTGGTCGCGAGATTAGACTTGTATTTCGGGCCCTTCCCCCCCATTACTAGCATCTGAAGGGCGGTGGCCCAGGTTAAGCTGTCAATTCCAACAGCAGCATGATGCCGCGCCAAATACCCAGTGATAGGGCCGAGAGGAGTTCTATGGATCAGTCATCCGACACCACACTTGAATATCCGTTGTTGCCATTGCGCGATGTTGTTGTTTACCCCCATATGGTGATCCCGCTTTTTGTCGGCAGGGAAAAGTCCATAGAGGCCCTGGAAGAGGCCATGCGCAGGGATAAGCAGGTATTGCTTGTGGCGCAGCGAAAGGCATCTGAGGATGACCCAGGTGCAGACGATATCTATCGCGTGGGCACTATTGCCAGTGTCTTGCAGTTACTCAAACTCCCCGATGGCACTGTGAAGGTGCTAGTAGAAGGGGGAGAGCGCGTAAATATCCACGAAGTGATGGAGAGGGAGAACCATTTCGAGGCGACCGTTTCGGCGATGGAGACGCAGGAGTTGCCGGAAGGCGAAGCAGATGCCCTTGTGCGCTCTGTGATGTCTCAGTTTGAACAGTACGTTTCTGTAAGTAAGAAAGTCCCCAATGAGGTTATTACCTCTCTGTCGGGAATTGATGAACCTGGCCGCTTGGCAGATACCATTTCTGCACATATGTCCCTTGAGTTGGCTCAGAAGCAAGAGCTTCTGGAGACTCTCAGTGTTAAAGAGCGTTTGGAGCATTTGCTGGGCCTTATGGATGCTGAAATCGACCTGATTCAGGTGGAAAAACGCATTCGTGGGCGTGTGAAAAAGCAGATGGAGAAAAGCCAACGCGAGTACTATCTCAATGAGCAGATGAAGGCGATTCAAAAAGAGTTGGGCGAGATCACCGAAGAGCCCAATGAAATTGAAGAGCTGGAAAACAAAATTGCCGAATCCGGCATGAGTGCGGAGGCAGAGAAGAAAACCCGCGCTGAGCTGGCTAAATTGAAAATGATGTCGCCTATGTCTGCGGAAGCTTCGGTTTTACGCAGTTATATCGACTGGATGTTGAGCCTGCCCTGGAAAAAAGCCAGCCGGGTGAGACACGATTTGGTTAAAGCCGAGGAAATTCTCGAGAAAGAACACTACGGCTTGGAAGAGGTTAAAGAGCGGATTCTGGAATACCTCGCGGTACAAAAGCGAGTGAAGAAAGTGAAAGGGCCGATCTTATGTTTGGTTGGTCCTCCCGGGGTGGGTAAAACCTCCCTCGGTCAATCTATTGCCCGAGCAACAAATCGTCAGTATGTGCGTATGGCCCTGGGCGGCGTTCGCGATGAAGCCGAGATTCGCGGGCATCGACGCACTTATATTGGCTCACTGCCGGGCAAGCTGATTCAGAAAATTTCGAAAGTTGGAGTGAAAAATCCCCTGTTCCTGCTCGATGAGGTTGACAAAATGGGGATGGATCAGCGCGGCGATCCCGCCTCAGCGCTTCTTGAGGTTTTGGATCCAGAGCAGAATAAAACCTTCAATGATCACTATTTGGAAGTGGATTACGACCTTTCCGATGTGATGTTTGTCTGCACCTCTAATTCAATGAATATTCCAGGCCCGTTGCTGGATCGTATGGAAGTTATTCGAATCCCCGGTTATACCGAGGACGAAAAACTGAATATTGCACAGCGCTATCTTGTGCCGAAGCAGCGCAAAGCCAACGGCCTTAAAGATGATGAGCTGGATCTCTCCGATGACAGTATCCGGGATATTGTCCGCTACTACACCCGTGAAGCGGGTGTGCGTGGCCTGGACCGGGAGATTGCCAAGATCTGCCGCAAGGTAGTAACGGAGCACGTTCGCAATCCTTCAGAGAAGAAGGCTGTAATACAGCCAGAGCAACTTGAAGAGCTTCTCGGTGTTCGCAAGTTTGATTTTGGCCGTGCGGAGGAAGAGGACAAAATCGGAATTGTTACCGGTCTCGCCTGGACCGAGGTGGGTGGTGAGCTTCTTAACATTGAAGCTTCAGCTGTGCCGGGTAAAGGGCGCATGATCAAAACCGGCTCCCTCGGCGATGTTATGCAGGAGTCTATTCAGGCGGCCTTGACGGTTGTGCGTTCTCGCTCCCAGGCACTGGGAATAGGTCCGGACTTCCACGAGACCCGGGATATTCATATCCACGTGCCTGAAGGTGCCACCCCCAAAGATGGCCCTTCGGCGGGTATTGCCATGTGCACCGCTTTGGTGTCTGTGTTAACGGATATTCCCGTTCGCTCAGATGTGGCGATGACTGGAGAAATTACTCTGCGTGGAGAAGTTTTAAGAATTGGTGGTCTTAAAGAAAAGTTATTGGCAGCGCATCGGGGCGGTATAAAAACTGTACTGATTCCTGCTGATAACGAGCGAGATCTGAAGGATATTCCCGATAATATTCTTCAGGACTTGGTAGTTAGGCCCGTTAAGTGGATCGATCAGGTACTTGAGCTGGCGCTCGAACACAAGCCTGAATCCCTGTCTGATGAAGAGTATTCCGCCTTACAGAAAAAGGCAGAGGAGCGCTCGCAGCGAGGAATCCAAACTCACTGACTCTTGTAATGGGGTGACTTTTGTCGCCCCTTTACAACTTGCAAGGCCAAAACTTCGCCAATCAGGCTATCTACGCTGCTTGAAAAGTGTGCATCTGCCCGGAAACCCGCATGGTTCCTTGACCCGCTTCTGGGCAGTTGGTATAAAACGGGGCTTATTGCCCGGCGCGTAAATTGCCGAAGGCTAAAAAATTTAAAGTATGGGTGTCTTTTGTAGACCACCCGAAGCATATTTAAAAAGAACAGAGGGATTAAGCGTGAATAAGTCCGAACTGATTGAAGCAATTGCCGCATCTGCAGATATTCCAAAAGCAGCAGCTGGCCGTGCTTTGGACGCAATGGTTGATAGCATCACTGATGCCCTGAAAAAAGGTGATCAAGTTGCCCTCGTTGGCTTTGGTACCTTTGCTGTGAAAGAGCGTGCAGCTCGTACTGGTCGCAATCCTCGCACTGGCGATCCCATTGAAATCGCTGCGGCAAAAATTCCTAACTTCAAGGCCGGTAAAGCCCTGAAAGACGCTGTAAACTAAGTTTTCAGCAGGCTTTGAGACTTTGTAAAAGAGTCTGAATGTCAAAGAGGCGTGTCAGTTGGGATGCGCCTTTTTTGTATCTGATAGTAGTTAAAAACAATTAATTTTCGGAGCTGAGCATGCTTCAGTCCATGCGTGACAACCTGAAAGGGACAGCCGCGATTATTGTCGCAGCCTTTTTCGGTTTTATTATGGTCATTGGGGGAATTGATTTCTTCACCGGTGCCAGTGGAGGTGCTGCCGATGCGGTAGCCGAGGTTAATGGCGAAAAAATTACAAACTTGGATTTGCAACGCGCAATTCAAAATCGCCGCAATATGATCATTAGTCAGTACGGCGAAGATGTGCCCGCTGATTTAATCAGCGATGAGCAGTTGCGTGAGCCAGTTTTACGCCAGTTGGTTTCCAGTGCTGTGATGCGCCAAGCTGCTCAGGACAGCGGTATGGTGATGAGCTCTGCGGCGGTCGACAGAGCGATCGTGGGAATTCCGGCTTTTCAGGTGAACGGCAGTTTTGATCCGCAAATGTACCGCGATGCTTTGCGTCGTATGGGGTATAGCCCTGCAGGCTTCCGCCAGATTATGGAAAATGATATGGCGCTGGAGCAGTACGCAAATAGTGTGGTTGAAAGTGCTTTTACTACCCAGGCGGATGCAGAACAGATTGTTGCCGCCTCTATGGAAGAGCGTGATTTTGATTACGTGGTGATGCCAGTTGAAGGCCTGCTAGCAGAGATTCAGGTTTCGGATGCTGAAGTAGAACAGTACTACCAGGAGAATCAAGGGCAATACCAGCGTCCAGAGCAGGTGGCGGTTGAGTATATTGAGCTAACTCCTGAAGTATTTGCCGGTAACATTGATATTTCTGAAAGCGATGTTCGCGCTCAGTACGAGCAAGAGCTGAAAGGTTTCGCATCGGAACTTCGCCGTCGTGCTGCACATATTTTGCTTGAAGAAGCTGACGCAGAAAAAATTGCTGAGATTCAGAGCAAACTGGATGCCGGCGAAGATTTCGCCGAGTTGGCAAAGACTTACTCCCAAGACGTAGGCTCTGCGGAGGAAGGCGGTGAGTTGGGTTACACCACAGGTGATGTATTCCCAGAGGCATTCGAGCAGGCCTTGGCCGCGCTGGAAGTGGGTCAGGTTTCTGCTCCAGTGACCACCGATAGTGGAACTCACTTTATCAAGTTGTTGGAAGTAGAGCAGAGTGAACCGCCGAGCTTCGAAGAGCAAAAAGTGGCGATCGAAAAGCGACTGCGTGCGTCCGTTGCCGAGCGCGAGTTTGTTGACGCCTTGTCCCGTCTCGCCGATCTGGCATACAACGCGGACAACCTGGCTGAGCCCGCTGAAGAGTTGGGTGTTCCCCTGAAGACTGCCAATCTGTTTTCGCGCGAGAGCGCATCTGGCGTCCTTTCTAACGGGCAGGTTATCGAGGCTGCTTTCTCTGTGGAAGTGAAGGAAGATGGCAATACTTCAGATGTGATTAACCTGAACAATGAGCATTCTGTCGTTTTGCGGGTCACCGACTCTAAGCCCGCGGGTACCTACCCTCTGGAAGAGGTTCGCCAGCAAATTGTTGACCGTTTGAAGCGTGATAAGGCCAGTGAGCAATTGGCTAAGCAAGCGGAAGAGCTTAAAGAGAAGCTCGCTACTGGTACTAGTTTTGCAGAACTGGCGGAAGCGCAAGGTTTAACCCTGGAGACCAGTGATAAAACTCGTCGCGGTGGTTTTGCTCAGCGCGGTGAGATTAATGCCAAGGCATTTGCATTGCCTGCACCATCTGCTGGCAAAGATGAAGTAACCAGCTTCGCTACAAATAATGGTGATCTGGTAGTTCTCGATCTGCGCAGCGTGCGCCCGGGCGAACTGTCCAAGCAGAGCAAAGAGCAGCGTCAGGCACTGATGCAGCAATTGGCCTCTGTAAATGGTGGGGCCGAGTTAGCAGCTATCCAGCGCTACTTGTCCGATCAGGCAAAAATCGATCTGGCCTCTTCTGCCGAGTGACGGTTGTTATTGAGCGATAAAAAAACCCGGCAATTGCCGGGTTTTTTTATGGCTAACTCCCTGTAAGGTAGTGTGCGCTCTAAGTGTTGCTGGCACTATCCACAAATAAGGTTAAGCGCTGTCCGGGTTGTAAATACTTGGACTTATTTATCTTATTCCAGCGGAGAATATCATCGATTTCGATACTGAATTTATTGGCTATCCGATATAGAGAGTCGCCGCTGCGTACCCGGTAAGAAACCTTGCGGGTAGTGCGGTTGTTCTCTGATACTGCGGGGGAGCCGTTGTAAGCCACCAGGGTGCGTCCAGGGCGCAGGGTGTCTCCCGGTGCCATGCTGTTCCAGCTGGCCAGTTGCTTTACGGTCACATCCAGCTTGCGTGAAATCCCCCAAAGGCTGTCGCCAGGGCGTACAGTGTAATTAACTTTCTGGCCCTTGCCGGAAGACTGCTTGCGTTTAACGCGCTGATCGAGTGCGTAGGCATACTGTCCTGCGGGGCCCGATGCGCTGGGGATTAACAGTGTTTTTCCGGCGCGAATATTATTGCTGCGCAGTTTGTTTGTCTCGCGTATCGCTCCGACGGTGGTCTGGTAGCGGCGAGCGATAGTGGAGAGGGTGTCGCCTCGGGCAATGGTGTAGCGCTGCCAGCTTACCCTCTCTTCCTTGGGAAGTTGTGCCAGGGCGCTCTCAAACTTTTCCTGGGTCTCTATTGGAATCAGTAGTTGGTGGTTTCCGTTGGGGTCGGTTGCCCAGCGGTTATAGCCTGGGTTCAGTAGGTACAGCTCTTCAATCTCAATTTCTGCAAGTTCTGCAGCTTGGGCCAGATCGATCTGACTGCCTACATCGACACGGGCGTAGTAGGGCTCATTGGAGACATCATGCAGTGGGATTTTGTAATGGTCCGGGCGGGATATAACCTCCGCCAGAGCCAGCAGCTGGGGTACATAGCGCTTGGTTTCCCGCGGTAGTTTGAGATCCCAATAACTGGTGCCAAGCCCGTTGCGACGATTGCGCTCTACGGCTCTGCGAACCGTTCCCTCACCGGCGTTGTACGCAGCGAGTGCCAGCTCCCAGTCCCCATCAAAGCGATCGTGCAGGTAGTTGAAGTACTTTGCCGCAGCCTGGGTGGATTCATGGACATCGCGGCGTCCGTCATACCACCAGTTTTGCTCGAGCCCGAAAGAGCGCCCGGTGGCCGGGATAAACTGCCACATACCGGAAGCCCGGGCGTGGGAGTAGGCGAAGGGGTCGTATGCACTCTCGACAATGGGGAGCAGCGCTAATTCAAGCGGGAGATTTGCCTGTTCCAGTTGTTCTGCAACATGGAAAATATAGCGGCGAGAGCGCTCGGTTACCCGAGCCATATAACCCTCGTTGCGGGCGAAGTAAGCAATATATTCCTTAACCTTGGGGTCGCTGGTGTGGTGATCCAGGGCGAACCCCTGACGAAGTCTTGCCCAGATGTCTACGGGGGGAGGGACCGCTTCAGAGGGTTCGTGCTTTTTAACAGCTCGGTCACTCGCGACAGAGGTTTCCTCTGCAGGGATATTTTCAGTTTCGGGCGCAGAGGCCTGTTCCGGTAATTGCGAGCAGGCCCCTACCGTAGCGGCTAGTAATGCTACGGCAAAATTCTTGTGAACCATGTGTGATATCCGCGAGTCTTTCTTGTAATTCATCCTGACGCATTTCAGAACAATTATTGGTAAAGCGCCAGGCATTTGGTCAATTACTTTCGATTCTAATTAGGCAAATTAGTTTCGGTCAATATTGACGGTTAAAAAGTATGCGAATTGCTAGTTTATCACCCAGCCTGAGAGGAGTTTAGGTGAAGTTGGGCGTTTAGAAGTTGTCCTTCCAGCCGCGCAAGCTCGCAAAAATATCTACGTTATCGCTTCCGTCATTTAACTCCGGTCTCGAATTGATAGCTGTCTGCCTAACTTCCGGATACTGACAGCGAAGAAATGGGTTGGTGTCTAGCTCAAGGGCGATAGTTGAAGGCAAAGTTGGCTTGTTTTCTACTCTCAAGGCTTTGCACTGAGCAACCCTTGCCTCAATGGCTTGATTGTTAGGCTCTACCGTTTGGGCAAACTTCAGGTTGGCGAGTGTGTACTCGTGTGCAGGATAGACAAAAGTTGCGGCGGGTAATTTACTGAGCTTTTGCAGGGAATGGTACATCTGCTCTGGAGTGCCCTCGAACAACCTGCCGCAGCCAGCGGAAAAAAGAGTGTCACCACAAAAAAGGTGTAATTGTTCACCGCCTGCTGCTGTGGTTTCATTCAAAACCAAAGCTAAGTGGTCTAGAGTGTGCCCCGGAACAGCGTGTACCTGGAAGGGCATGCCAAGGACCTGTAAGGAATCTCCACCGGCAATGGGGTGAGTGACACCAGGTATGTGCTCGGGGCCATAGACAGGGCACTGGTACTGGCGACAAAGCGTTTCGATGCCGCCGGTATGGTCATAGTGGTGATGAGTAATGAGAATGCCGCTGAGCCTGGTCCCCTGTAGGGCCTTTTCTACTGGCAGAGCATCACCAGGGTCGACTACCCAGTGCTGACCATCTTTTTGCAGGTGCCAGATATAGTTGTCATTAAAGGCGGGGATTGGCGTGATGGATAGCATAATCAGATCGTCTTTTCGCTGAATAGCAGAACAATATCATGGAAGGCGTGAGACGGTGTGAATTGTTACCTGAGGACTGGTTTACTTAGATAAGGCCCTGGAAACATCGCCCGAGTGTAGAATTGAATAGCTGTTAGATTGATCAATGGAGATATGATGACCGGAAAGAGCAGGCCTGGTAATGATGAGGAGCAATCCCCTCTTGGCAAGGTCTGCCCAGCGCTATCCCATTGGTTTTCCAGTTCGCTGGGAGAGGAGATTCTCTCGCAACAGCTGGCGTTGGCCCAACCCTTAGTGGAGGGCTTTTTCGGTTATCACTTTCTACAGGCCAGTGTGACCCAATCCGTTGATTTTGGCGCCTCCAGTCGTATCAATCATCGTTTTCGATTGGGGGCAACTTCTGAGCAGGGCGGGGCTGCGATAGTGGAGTTCGAGCAACTGCCCCTCCCCGCCGATTCAATCGATGTAGTATTGCTGCATCACCTTTTGGACTTTTCCAGTCATCCCCACCAAGTACTGAGAGAGGCAGCCAGGGTTTTGATACCCGGTGGTCATATGCTGCTAATCGGGTTTAACCCGTTTTCTTTGCTCGGCTTGTCCCGTCTGCTGTTTTCCAGGGGGGCTTATCAGCGCGGAAATCAACTGCGGGCTGCTCGAATTGCCGACTGGATGAACCTGTTGGACTTGCAGGCTGAGAGGGTAGATCGCGGTTTCTTCCGCTTGCCATTACAGCAAAAGGAATTGCTTTCCAAGACGGCTTGGATGGAGCGCCTTGGCTCCCGCTTGCACTTGCCATGGGGGGGCTTTTACATCATAGTCGCCCGCAAAGAAGTGGCACGTGTTCGCACTATTAAAATCAATTGGCGGGCCGAGAGAAAGCCCGCTTTGGTTGCCACCCCGTCGAGCCCTCGCGTTGCAGCACGCGGGAAGCATCAAAAGCGCTGATTTCGCTGAAAATCGGCCCCATATCTAATTTTGGCGTAAGTTTTGAAACAAATTACTATCTATACAGATGGCGCTTGTCGCGGTAATCCTGGTCCCGGCGGTTGGGGTGCCCTGTTGGTGTACGGTGAGCGGGAGAAAGAGTTGTTTGGTGGGGAGGCGCATACCACCAATAATCGTATGGAATTGTTAGCTGCAATCAAAGCTTTGGAGGCTCTTAAACAGCCATGCAAAGTTGATTTACATACTGACTCACAGTACCTGCGCCAGGGAATTACCGGCTGGATTAACAACTGGAAAAAGAACGGTTGGAAGACAGCGAGTAAGAAGCCTGTCAAAAATGCAGACCTATGGCGGCAGTTGGATGAGAGCGTCTCCCAGCATGATGTAGAGTGGCACTGGGTTAAAGGTCATGCCGGCCACCCGGGCAATGAGCGGGCCGATCAGTTGGCAAATCGTGGCGTCGATGAACTGGAGTCCTGAGGGGAATATTGCATATGCGTCAAGTGGTTCTCGATACAGAGACAACAGGTCTCGATCCCAAAAGCGGCCATCGTATTATTGAAATTGGTTGCGTAGAGCTGGTTAACCGGAAGTTGACTGGCCGTCACTATCACCAGTACATCAATCCTCAGCGACAAGTGGAAGATGGGGCTATTGAGGTCCATGGAATCACTAATGAATTCCTGGCAGACAAACCCGTATTCGCTCAGATCGCCGATGAATTTATGACCTTCTGTGAAGGTGCAGAGCTGGTTATTCACAACGCGCCCTTCGATGTCGGTTTTATTGATGCTGAGCTGAGGCTGCTGGGTAATCCGCGCTGGCGCAATGTCAATGCGCATTGTGGGGTTTTGGATACCCTGACAATGGCCCGGGAAAAGCACCCCGGGCAGAAAAACAATCTGGACGCCCTTTGCAAGCGCTACTTTGTCGATAACTCCCAGCGGGATTTGCACGGCGCATTGCTGGATGCGGAGATTCTTGCCGACGTCTACCTGATGATGACCGGTGGCCAAACCGATTTGGTGTTGGCACAGGGTGATTCCTCGGAAGGGGAGGAAGGTAAGAAGGCGGAAAATGATGCGGCGGGTGAAGCCATTCGTCGCCTATCGGCAGATCGCGCGCCCTTGCTAGTAGCGCGTGCTACGCCACAGGAAGCTGAAGCGCATCAATCGATGCTAGGTTTGCTGGAGAAATCAGCAGGCAAACACTTCTGGTAGCACATCAATGAAGAGGTGTTCTCTTTAATCTTGATGTTTATTGTGCTTTTCTTTTTCTGAGTGGGTGGGAATTATCAATCCCCACCCATCCAGATAGTCTCTAATACAAGCTCTCTTTAGATCGCGTAGACCACGCAAATCAAAGCAACAATACTCAGTACGATGGTGTAGGGCAGAGCCATGATCACCATGCGGCCATAAGATAGGCGTATGAGAGGTGCCAGGGCTGATGTCAGCAGGAACAAAAATGCAGCTTGTCCATTGGGAGTGGCAACGCTGGGTAGGTTGGTCCCGGTATTGATGGCAATGGCCAGCTTGTCAAAATGTTCTCGGGTAATGTCGCCTGCAGTGAGGGCAGCTTTAACTTCGTTAATATAAACCGTTGCCACAAAAACATTGTCGCTAATCATCGACAAGATACCGTTTGCCATGAATAGCAATCCTGGCTGCTGTTCGGGCTTTTGTGCGAGAACGAAGTTGGTTACAGGCTCGAATAGGTGTTGCTGGTGAATCACTGCAACAATTGCAAAGAAAACCACGAGCAGTGCAGTAAATGGCAGTGCCTCTTCAAACGCGTGGCCGATTCTAGCTTCTTGAACAACGCCGTTAAACGAGGTCAGAAGTACAATAATCATCAGGCCAATGATACCGACTTCGGCAACATGAAATGCCAGGGCAAAAACCAGAACCACAGCGACAATGCCCTGAATCCACAGCTCGGCAACCTGAGCCGAGGTGCGCTTCTTTTCTTCCTCTTTGGAAAAATTAACCAGTACCTCACGTACGGCGCTAGGGAGCTGGGCTCCATAGCCAAACATTTTAATTTTCTCTAAAAAGAAACAAGTAGCTAGGCCGGCAAAGAATGTTGGAATGGTTACTGGGGCCATCTGCAGGAAAAACTGTACAAATTCCCACCCGGCTTTCTCAGCGATCAGCAGGTTTTGCGGTTCTCCAACCAAGGTACAAACACCACCGAGAGCAGTGCCTACGGCGCCATGCATGATCAGGCTGCGAAGGTAGGCTCGAAACTGGTCCAAGTCTTCGCGGTGATACTCCACGACATGCTCATCGTTGGAGTGGTCGTGGTCGTTGTGGTGGTGTGGCTGCTGGGAGGCGACCCGGTGATAGACTGAGTAAAAGCCTACGGCAACCGCAATCAGAACAGCAGTTACGGTCAAGGCATCTAAGAATGCTGACAGTACTGCAGATACAGCACAGAAAAGTAGTGACAGCAGAGATTTTGAATTCACATTAATCAAAATTTTAGTGAATACAAATAGAAGCAGGCTCTTCATGAAGTAAATGCCGGCCACCATAAACATTAGCAGCAGAATAACTTCGATATTCTCAACTACCTCGTGGTAGACGGCATCGGTGCTTGTCATACCCATCAATACGGCTTCAATTGCGAGTAGTCCGCCGGGTTGAAGTGGGTAACACTTCAGGGCCATCGCCAGGGTAAAAATGAATTCACCAATAAGGACCCAGCCTGTTACAAAAGGCCCCGATACATACAGTATTAATGGGTTGAGAAGCAAAAAGGCGGCTATGGTCAATTTGTACCAATCAGGCGCTTCGCCGAGAAAATTTTCGGCAAAGGCGCGACCAAATCCGCCGCCGGATGCCGCAATGGTGTTGTTGTAAGTGTTCATCATTTACTTCCTTGGTTAACCCATTGGTGTGGGTCAAAATGGAATCTTTGGGAATCGGCGGTGTATGCGAAATAGATACCTGAGCTCAATTATCGCTGCGTGCTTCCCCGGGTTTATTGTGCACAGATTGATTGGTTTTTGTTCTTTAACACAAAAAAACGTACAGCTTTAAACTTGAAAGTAGCAAACGCTACTGGGTTTTCTGGAAAATTCAAGTAATTTAGGGGCTTCAGCCCCGCCGCTAGGTTATTTGTCGATTATTCGGTGGAAATTGTTTGGCGAAAGGTGGACTCTTTTATTTATTGGGGTAAATTGCCCTTAATGAGGCCAGAATCATCCGGATCTGGTTGTTTTTTGTTCGATTATAGGAAGAATGCAGCGGTGCAGCCAAAGACTGAATTGCGCAAGATCAATATCACTTCTGTCAATGTAGTGAAGGATGAGCTGGTAGCTACCATCGATAATGCCGCCTCACACTTGGATAAATTTGCCGCGGATACTTCCCAAAAGCAGGCTCTCGAACAGAGTTTGGCTGCACTCAGGCAGGTCAGTGGAGTATTGCAGATGGTGCAGCTCCAGGCAGCTGAGCTCCTCGCCCAAGAGAAAATCAAAGCGCTTACAGAGGTGTTGGAGGAGAGACAGAGCGCCTCAGAAGAATTGATGGAAGCGCTGGGTACAGGTTTTTACGTAATGGGACGCTACTTGGATTTTGTCCAAAGTCGTGCCATTGCCCGTCCAGAATTGCTGATTCCCTATATCAATAATTTGCGTGCGGCCCGGTCTCAGCCCCCTGTGCCGGAAAGTCATTTTTTCCGTTGTAATTTGGAGGGGGCTGTGCCTGGTGCCGGGGCTTCTGCGGTAATGTCGGAAGACTTGAATAGTTTTGTTCGCCGATTCCGCCATATGTACCAGGTTGGTTTGTTGGCTCTGTTGCGAGGTAAACCTCGGGGCCCAGCGTACACGATGATGTCTCGCGCCCTTGAGAGAATCGCAAGCATCACCATGGGGCGCCCAAACGGGCGTTTATGGGTGGTAGCAGGAGCGGCACTTGCAGGCATGGCCTCCCAGGAAATGCGCATCAGCCGATCCCGAGTGATGGTTTTCAGTATGTTTGATCGCTGGCTGCGAGCATTACAAAAAGAGTGTGATACAGCTTTAGATCAGCCTGCGCCACCGATTTTGCTGAAAGAGTGCCTCTATTGGCTGACTCTTTCCAAGCCCGAGGGCTTTGGTGGCAAGTTGCTGGAAGCCTTCTCCGCAGAGGCTCTTGATTACAGTGAAGAGGAATTAGAGCGGGAGCGAGCCACCCTTGGGGGCCCTGGCGCCACGGCAATTACCGCAGTTGCTAACGCCTTAGAGGAAGAGTTGTCCGGTGTGCGCCGAATGTTGGATGACGCTGAGTTAATTGGTACTACTACCTTGGATGCAGAAGATGGCCTCGCTTCTTCTCTACAGAGAGTGGCCGGTACCTTGCAGATGCTCAATTTTAAGCGGGTTGGAGAGAGTTTGCGCAGCGCGGTTGCGGAATACCAGAGTGCCTCTGGCGCGGGCGGCTCCATAGCGGACAGCGCACTGCAGAAACTGACAGGCCAGGTGTTGATGGTCGATAGCACGGTAAGGGCTCTCAAGCAGAGCACTTCTATTGATCTGGATGAATACGGTCATGCGGATATTGCCTTTGAGCACAGCCAGTTGGCAGAAGCGGAAGTGGCTGTACTTAAAGAGGCTGAAGCCGGTTTGGCGTTGATTAAGAGAGCGCTGGCGGCCTATGCAGAGTCCGACTTTGATCATGGCCATATTCGCAATGTTTCTACTACTTTGAACTCAGTGCGCGGAGGCTTGATCGTTCTCAACTTAAGTAGAGCAGCGGCCGTAGTCGAAGGTTTGTTGAACTTTGTTGAGACTGTTATCGACCGCCATGATGCCGGTCCTGAAGTAGAGCAATCTTTGCATATTTTTGCCGATGCGATTATCAGCCTTGAGTACTATCTGGGAGAGGTAAAGCTGCACAGGCAAGCAGATATTCAATCCCTCAGTCTCGCTATCGAAAGCTTGACTGCTCTGGGTTATCCCGTTGAGGCCGCATAATTAAGGAGGTCTCCTTGGTAGATAAGTTTGTCCCAGCAGGTAATGTGTGGGCAGTCCCGGAATTTTCCCAGCATATCCTGATTGCTGATGGGCTGATTCTCTGCCGAGGAGATTTTTTCCTCCACGACGCCCAAGTATTGGTAGCGGAGGCTGTTCAATCCAGCCACTATTTGGGAGAGCTAAGTGGGCGGGCGTGTGGTGTCCACGTTTTGTCTCGCCAGGTTGAAATTGCCGGCTATGAATGGCGAAACCTGCGCAGCCTGCTGACTTTGGTTGAGGAGCCGATGTTTGCATTGGCTGGGCGGGCGCTACAGATTTCCCATTGGGATAGCCAACATCGATTTTGCGGTCGTTGTGGCACTCCCACCATCTATCACTCTAATGATCGCGCTCGCACCTGCCCGGCTTGTGATCTTACTGTCTACCCCAGAATCTCCCCCTGTGTAATTATGCTTGTTACACGGGGAGATGAGTGTCTCTTAGCTCGTCATGCCTCGCGTCGAAATGCAACTTATACGGCCCTCGCTGGGTTTATAGAGCCCGGTGAGAGTGCAGAGCAAGCGCTGGTGCGTGAAGTCTATGAGGAAGTGGGGCTCAAAGTGGGTGCCCTGGAGTATGTGGGGAGCCAATCCTGGCCTTTTCCCGGGCAGTTGATGATCGGGTATTTGGCGGAGTGGCAAGGTGGGGGATTGTGCTTGGACCCCAATGAGATAGAAGAGGCAAACTGGTTCCACTACAGTTCATTGCCAGCTATACCGCCCATACAGACCCTGTCCGGCCGCTTGATCCACACTTTTGTCGAGGCTGCTGCGAAGAACCGCCCGTAAGGTTGGTTTAAAGATGTTGCGCAGTATCAGGGAGTAGAAATCATAATGTATATAGCGATTACCTTTATTATTGCCATCCTGGCGTTGTTGTTTGTGTTTTGGGGGGCGCGAGTCCTGCTATCAGGAAATTGGTTCCTGGGGTTTATACGTGGTTCCGCCGGTCTTTTTCTTTTTGCAACTGCCCTTTGGATTGTTCTGATTGCTGCAGATGTTTACAGCTATAGAAACCTGGCTGAAGAGCACAGTGTTGGCATTGTTTCGTTTCGAAAAATTGCCGAGCAGCAATTTGAAGTCAAGTTTTCTGATGCGGATGGTATAGCGCAAAAGTTTGAATTGCTTGGGGATCAGTGGCAGTTGGATGCCCGAATGCTCAAGTGGCAGGGTCCATTAGCCCGCTGGGGAATTAAGCCCGCTTATCGTCTGGACAGGTTGAGTGGTCGCTATCTCACGCTACAGGATGAGCGAGCTCGCGAGCGTTCTGTCCACGAAATAGAGGGGGCGAACTATGGCGTGGATGTTTGGCGGTTTGTACGCGGTGTTGATCGCAAGTTGCCCTTTGTTGATGCGGTATATGGCAGTGCCACATTTCTACCTATGGAGGACGGTGCGGTTTACGAGGTGCGTATTAGCCACAGCGGTTTGTTGGCTCGCCCCCTTAATCAGCGAGCAACTTCCGCCCTGGAAGGTTGGCAGTAAAATACTGAAGCTAAATAAAAATTAGTTAAGACGGAAAATGGAGTCTAAGTGGAATTTTTAATTGAATACGGCCTTTTTCTAGCCAAAATTGTTACGGTTGTCGTGGCCTTAATGGTGTTGATAGGTTTTATTTTTGCAAATCGAGAGCAGCTGAAAGAGCGTGTTCAGGGGCATATCACAGTTACACATTTGAATGATCGCTATGAGCAGTTTAAAGAAACACTGCTTGAAGCTGTGATGGATAAGCACGAATTCGCCCGTCGTAAAAAGCAAATGGCGAAAGAAAAGAAGACTCAGGAAAAAGCCCTGGCTAAAAAACATAAAGCTGAGAGCAAAAAGCAGCCTGAAAAAAGTGCTGCTACTTCTTCTGACGTTGCTAAAGAGGAAGGGGAGCATGAGTCCAAGAGTATAAAAGGGGAGTTGGTCTCCGAGCGCAAGCGTGTCTTTGTTATGCAATTTAATGGGGATATCAAAGCGAGTGCGCTTTCCCATTTGCGTGAAGAGGTGACGGCCATTCTTCAAGTGGCAGAGCCCGGAGATGAAGTTCTCCTTTGTCTTGAAAGCCCTGGGGGCATGGTGGCGAACTATGGCTTAGCCGCCAGCCAGTTAACCAGGATTCGTAGTGCAGGTATCCATTTGACTATTGCTGTCGATAAAGTGGCTGCCAGCGGGGGCTACATGATGGCCTGTGTTGCAGATCGCATCCTGGCAGCACCCTTTGCGATGTTGGGCTCTATTGGTGTTTTAGCTCAGATGCCGAATTTTAACCGCCTGCTGAAGCGCAATGATATCGATTACGAACTGTTTACTGCGGGCCAGTACAAGCGCACTGTAACCATGTTTGGTGAAAATACTGAGGAAGGTAAACAGAAGTTCCAAGAGGATTTAGATGAGATCCATATTCTGTTTCAGCACTTTGTCGGGGAGTACCGTCAAAAACTCGACGTCGACAAAGTTGCCACGGGCGAGGTTTGGTTCGGGCAAAAAGCCCTATCCTTGGGACTGGTCGATGAGCTGAAAACATCAGATGAATACTTGACCAGCTGTGCTAAGGACTGCGACTTATATCAGGTGGAATTCAAAGAACGGAAAAATATAGCTAAGAAAATAGGGCTGGCGGCAGAAGCAGGTGTGGAATCGGCGGTCACTCGTCTCTTTTCACGGCTGGCAGCTCTGCGTCATCAGGCTCAATAGTTGTAACGTTACAGGTTGATAGTGTTGCGGGATATACCCCATGGAAATAGATAGGGATGAAAAATTTCGGGCAATTCAGGTTGCCGAAGTAGCTTCGGGAAAGTTTGACCAGTCTGTTGTTGAGCGTCAACTTTCTGAGCTTCCTGATAACCCCTTACTGTTGGCCGTAAGTTATTCATCCTTGAATTTCAAAGATTCTTTATCTGCGTTTGGCAATCGTGGGATTACTAATACCTACCCCCATACCCCGGGTATTGATGCGGTGGGCAAAGTGCTGTTCGATCGGAGCAAAACGTTTCAACCGGGTGCCGAATTATTGGTCAATGGCTACGATTTGGGCATGAATACTTCTGGTGGACTTGCAGAGCGTATTGCCGTTCCTCCGCAATGGGCCTTGCCAATCCCCGAGGGCCTGACAGCTTGGGAGTCTATGGCACTGGGTACGGCGGGTTTTACCGCCGCGCTTTGTGTTGAAAAGCTCCTGGAGTCCGGCGCATCTCCTGAGGATGGAGAGATTCTGGTAACAGGTTCAACCGGGGGCGTCGGCTCTGTTGCCGTCGCCTTGCTGGCGAAGCTAGGCTTTCGTGTCGCAGCAGTGACGGGAAAGTTGGAGTCTGCTGATTATTTGGCGAGATTGGGCGCATGGAAGGTTCTCGACCGGGATACACTGGCCCCTTTTGCCAATAAAGCGATGGCCAAGCCATTGTGGGCCTGGGCTGTCGATACTGTGGGCGGGGAAACGCTTTTTAATGTCATTAAATCCCTGCGCTACGGCGGCGGAGTGGCTGCTTGTGGTATGGCTTCAGGTGCTCAATTTCACGCCAATGTATTTCCATTTATCTTGCGCGGTATTAGTTTGTTGGGTGTGGATAGCGCTGTTTTGCCAATAGAAAAGAAGGCAGAAGTATGGAAGCGGTTGGCCAGTGAGTGGTATATCGGCGATAAGCTCGACAGTATTGCGGAGAATATTAGCCTTGATCAGGCTCCAGAGTTTCTTGCGCGCTTAAATAGAGGGCATGGAATAGGTCGTTACGTTGTAGATATGGCTCTCTAATAGATCTATCGATTTAGAATAATAAGTACACTTAAAAGATTCTATTTATCTTACCAAATATCCCCGACAACTCTGAATCTGAGTTGCATATGGGCTTTTTTCTCAATAGCCTTTAAGCGGACTCTGTTGTTTGCGGGCTTGTTGTATTGGAAGAAAACTTTGTCGACAAGTAACAGTGAAAGTAACAAACCTGGCCAGCGTAACGCTCTGGTTCTCTCTGGGGGAGGTGCGCGTGCTGCCTATCAAGCGGGCGTTTTAAGGGCGCTTGCGGAACTGGTTCCAGAAGATAATCCTCGGCCCTTTCAGATAATCTGCGGCACCTCTGCAGGAGCTATGAACGCGATGCTTCTCGCCTCTCATACAGGCACCTTTAAAGAAGCTGTCGACAGAATGTGCTCAGTTTGGTTGCAGCTTAGTGTTGAGCAGGTTTATCGCACCAGTTGGCGTAGTTTACTTGGGAACCTGTTTTCCATCAGTCGTTCGCTCTTGAACCAAGGTGTGGGTAGACAAAAACCTTTGGCACTCCTGGATAACAGTCCGCTACGTAGTTTGGTTGAGCGCGAGATAAACTTTGACAATATTCAAAAAAATATTTCGGCTGGGCATTTGCATGCCACAAGTGTTAATGCGCTTTCTTATAGTGAAGGGCAGTCCGTCAGCTTTTTTCAGGGAGCGGAGAATGTTAAAGGATGGCAGCGGTTTCGTCGCTTTGGAGTGCCCACTCAATTAACCTCGGACCACCTATTGGCGTCAGCAGCAATTCCTGCCATTTTCCCGGCGGTCAAATTGGATGGAGTTTATTTTTGCGATGGTGCCATTCGTCTGATGGCCCCGATTAGTCCGGCACTGCATCTCGGTGCCAAGCGTGTATTTGTGGTGGGTGTGTCGGACAACCGTTCTCCAGCCCATTGGGGGAGTCGCAACAGTCCTGCGCAGATGGAGTCCCCTTCGATGGCGCAAATAGCTGCTCAGTTATTCAATGCCGCATTTATCGATAGCTTGGAGGCAGACTTGGAGCATCTGGATCGAGTAAATATGTTACTTGACTATGTGGATCCAACAGATCATACGGATTTGAAATTATTGCGTTCGGTAGAGTCGGTTGTTATTGAGCCCTCGCAGAGTTTAGGGCGTCTTAGCGGAAGGAAACTTGGTCACCTTCCCTCGGCGCTACGCTGGTTGTTCCGCTCAACGGGTGCGACCAATCCCGGTGGCGGTGTTTCTGCAGCCAGTTATCTATTATTTGAAAGGCCATATATCGAGGAACTTATCGATCTCGGCTATCAGGATGCTATGTGGGAAAAAGATAAATTGCGCAGTTTTCTGCAGCCGGAGCCAGAAGGTATAACTGAGCGCAAGGGGCTCTTTGGGATTCGCAGTAAATCTCAAGAAGAGGCTTCTCACGGTAATTCTGAACACTAACTTTAGTTTCTACTCCCCTTATTGGCGTGACTAGCGCCTTTCATCTCAGTGAATATTTTTTCTTCAAGTTTCTAAAGGGCGTTAAACGCCCTTGAATCCATTATTATTCCGCCAAGGCGGAGGAAGCCTTTCGCATTTATTTTCGCGCTCTCTTATGATTTTCTCGGGCTATGTGCGCCCTCACTCATCCGGACAAGTAGCTTCTATATTTAATAGTGATGTCAATGCTGTCGGGTATTATTCAAGATGTTTTCTGTGTTTTTACTCGTGACTCTTTTTTCATTTAGTACAGGTAATCAGGATTTCGCCCAGATGATCGGTAGGGTTGATCGGGTTGAATATTTGGGGGGAGGCTTGGTTGTTTTTGGGTGGGCGTGTCAGAAAGGAGTATTCAAGTCAGTTTCTGTTGGTCTTTATCTAGGTGGAGACAGTAGAAGCGGGTTTCCATTAAAAGTTTCCAGAGCTGATCAGAAGTCGTCAAAGGGAATTGCCAATATATGTGATACCCAGGGCGTTCCCCATGGATTCAAGTTTTATTTGAATTATGAGGAAATGAAAAAGTTTGTAAGAAAGAAGGTCTATGTATACGGGTTTTCATCAAATCAAGGCAGATTCAGTGCAATTTCAAATTCTGGTAGATATCGGGTTGGGATTCCCTATATGAAATATACCGATATTACCTTGTTGCGAAGAACTTTTGATTTACAACCACTGGCTACGTTTGATGATCAGCATTTAAATTTAATTCCAATGCCCGGTGATGGGTATGCTCTGGAAGCTCAGTATATTCCTTATGAAAAGGGTTCTGAGAGAATTAGTACATCAACCCAATTAGCCAAATCTGTTTCATCGGCAACTCTCGCTTACGATGTGAAGTTTCATCGGAACTTCGAATTTGTTAAGGGCGGTAAGCTACACGGCCTTGCTGGTGGGGGGCAGGCTTCAGGATGCGTACCTATCGATCCGAAGAGTTGGAGTGTGCGGGTTAAGTTTGGTGCGGAGGGTAGGGTCGGGCTCTATACCTATCATCAGGATAGAGTCGCTCGGTGTGGAGATGGGTATCAAGGGAATGACAGCTTTAGATTTGAGCGGGATACTTGGTATCGGATTGAGTTGTTTGTGCAATTAAATAGCAGTGCAAATAATGCTGACGGATATATCGAGCTATTTATAAATGGCAAAAAAATTATAGAGGAACAAGGGTTACGGCTGACTGGTAGTGATAGGGTAGCTATTGATAAATTTCAGTTCAGTACTTTTCATGGCGGTAGTTCAGCTTTGTGGTCACCCTCCAAAAAAGTCTATGCCTACTTTGACAATATTTCAGTGAAGCAAGGGAGAAAGATATATGGTCTTAAGGGGGCTGTATGCGAAAATGAGAAAGCTGGAATATACAATGGGTCAGGAGCTTGCTGTTCCAGCTCGTGTGGGGCCTGTGGCGGCCCTGGGTGCGGCCAATTAAATGGCGGAAGCTCAGCCTGCTGTACATCGGAAATTATTAATTCAGCGCCATTGTGCTCCTATCCTGGGCAGGTCGCCCCATGCACTATGTAAGGCTTGAGGGTTTCTGAGTAACTTGGAGGCTTTATAAATTAAAGTTTCCATTTAAATCGCTGAATTAATTGCAAGAAACTTCCCTGTATTTCGCATTGTATTTTCAGCTGAGAACCGCTCATCGGATGTTCAAGCTTGAGTTCAGATGCATGCAAAAGCAGTCGAGAGCACTCGAGTCTGTTGGCAAAGAAACGATTATGGGTTGACTTTCCATATTTCGGGCAGCCAATTAGAGGGTGATGGATATGCTTGAAATGCCTTCTTATTTGATGGCGCCGCCCTGTTTTCAATTGGATTTCTATTAGGGAATACCGGCTGGTTGGGTAGCGGTCAACCTCATAAGGTAACTCAATAGTCTCCAAGCGTCGGTGCAGTGTAACAGCCTGCTGACGCGGCAGATCCGTTTTTGGTCGTTTCCTCTGGTGTTTGAAGTCGGCAACGGGGGGGAGGGCATAGTCAATGACACCTTCTTCCGGGCTATACCCTCTACATACAGCAATATATTTTTTTGATGATAAATCACTTTCCAGCTGTTGCTGTACCTGCGCAGCAATCTCGCTGCTTTTCGCAAAAATAATAACACCGGAGGTAGGCTTATCCAGTCGATGTACTGGATAAAGAAAGCTACCACATAGGTCCCTCAAATATTGCAAAAGTACACGCTTTTCATGGCGGTCTATTTCTGATCTGTGAACAAGCCACCCCTCTGGTTTATAAGCGGCAAGTAAGTAGTCGTCTTCAAAGAGAATGGTAGGTTCTTGAGTGGTCATTTTGGGGGTGTGGCGGCTGGACTGTAATTTCGGTAACACGATTTTATGGCATAGCGAGCCCTCAAGCTATGTTGAAAAGTAAAAGTTGGTTAGTGAATTCAGGGTAGAATTTTTATCGATAGGCAAAAAACAGGCTTGACATGGTTCCAAATGAGAATAAACTGCACCTAAATTCCATTGCTGATCTAGTTTCAAGGTTAGCATTCTAATTGGCAGTATTTTTGAAGTGGATCGCACCACTAAGGAGCCGTGAAATGCGAAATGTAGATATCAAGAGTTTATTTGTTTAATCGCTTTTCACGCGCTTGAGCTTGGAAAGTGATATTGCTTTCCAAGCCAGACCTTCCAAAAGCCCTGGCAAATGCCGGGGCTTTTTTGTTTTAGCTTGGATTGCCGTTTCAGTTAAGTGGATTAATCCAGGGATAAAATATGCCTGTAAAAACAGTGTTAAATCGAAATGCAGCGCCTGGCACGGTACCGGTAAAAATCTATACCGATGATATTGAGCCCCAGGCAATGCAACAGTTAAAGAATATTGCCCAGCTTCCTATTGTGCACTCCCATGTTGCTGCTATGCCGGATGTGCATTTGGGAAAGGGGGCAACGGTAGGATCGGTGATCCCAACGGTAAGTGCGATAATTCCTGCTGCCGTTGGGGTGGATATTGGTTGTGGAATGAATGCGGTGCGAACTTCGCTACAAGCCCATCAGCTGCCAGACAATCTGAAAGCACTGCGGGACGCCATTGAGGTGAAAGTGCCGGTTGGTCAGGGGCGACATAAACTGATCAGCGCCAGGGAATCTGCCTGCAAACTTTTAGCTCCCGGTGTGGATAGATTGTTTTCAAAGCATCCAGGGCTGCTGAAGAAGCTGCATCAGCCACAAAAAACCTGGGTGACCCAAATGGGTACATTGGGGGGTGGCAATCACTTTATCGAAATTTGTATTGATGAGAGTGGTGCTGTCTGGGTGATGTTGCATTCAGGGAGTCGAGGGATTGGCAATGCTATTGGTCAGCATTTTATCCAGCTGGCCCGTCGGGATATGGCTGGGCATTTGCACAATCTTCCTGATAAGGATCTGGCCTATTTCTCAGAAGGCTGCCAGAATTTTGACGATTATATTGAAGCGGTTAATTGGGCGCAGGAATATGCTCGCTGGAATAGGCAGGAAATGATGAAGCTTGTGCTTGGATGTCTGAAGGTCAGCTTAGCAAAGTTTACTTTGACCACAGAGGCAATTAACTGCCACCATAATTATGTTGTTCGCGAGCGCCATTTTGATAGAGATGTATTCGTGACTCGCAAAGGGGCTATTAGTGCTCAGAGAGATCAACTGGGAATTATTCCCGGCTCTATGGGGGCTAAGTCATTTATCGTGCGTGGGCTTGGCAATAAGGAATCTTTTTGTTCCTGTGCCCACGGAGCTGGTCGAAAAATGAGTCGTACAGCAGCTCGCCAGCGTTTTACCAGAAAGGACTTGGAAGATCAGACCCAAGGTGTGCAATGCCGTAAAGATAAGGACGTTCTGGATGAGATTCCTGCTGCTTATAAGGATATTGACCAGGTGATGGAGAACCAGTCCGATCTCGTGGAAGTGGTGCACACGCTACGCCAGGTAATTTGTATCAAGGGGTAAATAAGGAGGTATCAATACAAGTTTTGAGTGAGAAGATATTTGGAAGAGTGGATCTACTAAAAGTAAAAGGTGAAGTTTTATGAAAAAGAAAGAAAAAATTCGTAGTTACGTTGCGCGTAATCCGCTAATGAGAAAGGGCGGTGCCCACGTAAAGGCAAAATCTTCGGGTCGTTTCGCTAGCAAGCAGAAGCTTCGTAAAGAGGTGCGGGAGTGCGACTCCCGCCCCCAGGCTTTTGCTGCTATTTTTTCGTTGATATCGCCTCTTTAGTTAGCCGTGTTCTCTGCTAGCCTATTTCCCATCAGGCCAGTTGGGTAGAGCTTCCAAATATACCCAGCGCTTCTTAAATAACTTAAATAGTGAAATTTCGTGAATCAGGTGTTCTTGGTCATTTTCTGTATACCAAGCCTTAAATTCTACAATCGACTTTTTTAGTCCCGCCTTGCTCTTAATAACTTCCAATTGTGTCCATTGGGTTTCAATATCCTCAGCTTGCAGTTCTGGGCAGGTGTCGGGATGCCAGGTTTTTTTCAGGTACCGAAAATTTCCGGTTGCAAAGGCCGTATAGCGACTGCGCATAACCGCTTCTGCATTATTGGGGTAAGCCTTTCCCGACAAATAGAGTCCGCAGCAGGTATCAAGGGGCTTGCCCGATCCACAGGGGCAGTACCGATCCGTCATAAATCATCTCTCCAGCGTGAACTTAACGCTCTCGTAACACTTTTTAACCATGTTTTCTGGTGAGGGAGCGTAGCATAGCTTGACCTTTGAAATGTTGCCGCTAAGATACCGACCAACCGGTTGGTTTTGATTGGTGATGCCCAGGAGGTCATGTGTCGAGAGTCGACAAAGCTGCCATTGTCCGAGCAGCAGAAGAAGTAGTCCGGGATCGCGGGGCGCGCAAGTTGACCCTGGATGCGGTGGCTGCACAGTGCGGGCTCAGCAAGGGCGGTTTGATTCATCATTTTCGAACTAAGCAGTCACTCCTGAAGGCGATGCTGGAGGCGGCAATAGCTCGTGAAGATGACAGTGTTGCCACTTTTGTGTCCTCCGGGGACAGCTTGTTGGTGTCGCGCTTGAAGAGCATTTTTGAATTGATGGAGGACGACAAGGGGCTGCCTCGCTCACTGATCGCCGCCGTGGCCGAAGACCCCATGTTGCTGGGGCCGGTAAAAGACAAAGAGGATCAGCAGCGTCGCGATATATGCGATGCGTATCGTGACCCGGAAATGGCGGAACTGCTAATCCTGGCGGCCCAGGGCATGTTCCTGGGTCGCGTACTCGGTGTGGTTGAGTCTGAAGACCCGATTATTGAACGTTTACAGGGACGTCTGCTGGCGCTCTCTGCCGACCTGAACTAAAGGTCAGCCCCAGTTAATACAGTTTGTGGATGATGAATATGAATATATCGCCAAGATCGCGTTTCTCATTGGCCGTTTTGATCGCAGCAGTTGCAGTTCTGGCAGGATGCTCCGAATCGAAGACGGAGCAGGCGCAGGCAGAGCACGTCTGGCCCGTGAAAGTAGCTACCGTTGCCAGTAATAACCAGGTCAAAGATCGACAGTTTGCCGGTCGTGTTAAGGCAGTGCAGAGTGTCGATCTATCTTTCCAGGTCGGTGGGAAGCTGGACAAGCTCACAATTCGCGAAGGTGAAATTATTCCAAAGGGAACCCTGATAGCAGAGCTTGATCAGCGGGATTACCTGCGCAGGGTAAAAGAAGCCCGATTAAATGTAGAGTTGCTGGAAAAAACCCTCAATCGTCAGCGCTCTCTGGCAGGGTCAAAAGTTATTTCACAGCAGCAGCTGGATGAAACGAAAAGTAACTTTGACTTAGCTAAAGTGACCCTGGAACGTGCTGAGCAGGACCTGGCTTATACACAGCTAAGGGTTCCTTTCGATGCTTTGGCAACTCGCCAGCTGGTAGAGAATTACACCAACGTCCAGGCCGGCCAGGCAATTGTCCGTTTGCAGAATATTTCTGAAGTTCGAATTCAAATCTCCGTGCCTGAAAAGCTGTTGGCCACGGTTAATGAAGAGCAAGTCAACTCCATGACCGCCGAATTTGAATTTTTGCCGGGCAAGGAGTTCCCACTTTCTTACCGTGAGCACCAGGCTGAGGCAGACAGCGTTACCCAGACTTACGTTGTCGAGTTTGGAATGCCCCGCCCCGAAAATGTACAGATCCTTCCCGGCATGACCGCTCGCGTTAGTGTGAAGTTGAATAAAGCGAGTGGTGATCTGTGGGTTCCCCTTTCAGCAGTGCAGACTGGCCCGGAAGGTAAGCCCTATGTTTGGCAAATTAATGCAGACCAATCTGTTTCCAAAGCTTCCGTGACCCTCGGGCGTACTGATGGTGAGTCGGTTCAGATTAAAGATGGCATTAGCCCTGCTATGAAACTGGTTGCTACCGGCGGCCAGCACCTTTATGACGGTGCAAAAGTACGCAATTACGCACAGCACTAATTAGTGTGTTAGCTCTGGCCCTGTTAACAGTAGGGAAAATGTTGTGAAGATTTCTGACATATTTATAGAAAAGCCAGTTTATAGCTGGCTGTTGATGCTGATTTGCTTAATCGGTGGTCTTTGGGGGCTTTCAGATATTGGTCGCCTCGAAGATCCTGCGTTTACGATCAAGGAAGCCCGTGTTTACACTTTCTACCCAGGCGCCAGCGCCCAGCGTGTAGAAGAGGAGGTCACCGAAAAGCTTGAGGTGGCCATCCAACAAATGGGGCAGCTGGACAAGGTCTCTTCCACCTCAAGTCCGGGAATGTCTGAAATTCGGGTGGAAATCAAAGATCAGTATGCCTCGCAGGAACTTGCCCAGGTTTGGGATGAATTGCGGCGCAAGGTTAATGATGCTCAAAGTGACCTGCCCAGCGGTGCTTTACCCTCCATTGTGAATGATGACTTTGGTGAGGTTTACGGTATTTATTATGCGATTACCGGAGAAGGGTTTTCGCTGACTGAAATGCGTGAAATTACCAAAGCGATTCGCCGGGAGTTACTGGGAGTTGAGGGAGTTGCCAAGGTTTCCCGCTCAGGCATTATCGACGAAGTGGCTTACCTGGATATTGATGAATCCCGTCTGGCCCAGTTTGGTTTTTCCCTGGATGACTTAGCGCAGGTACTGCAATCTGAAAGTTCGACCCAGAAAGTCGGCGAGATTGGAGGTCAGGATTTACGTACCCGTATACTGGTTGATAATCCTGCGAGTGACCTGGAATCCATTCGTAATATTCTCGTCGGCGTGCCCGGTTCTACCGCGATGCTGGCCGTCCGTGATATCGCCGATATTTCTCTCGGTTACGATGAGAGCCCAAGCTTTATTGCCCGATTTGATGGTAAGCAGGCCATTCTGCTGGGTGTGGCCGGTGCGGAAAATACCAATATCGTGAACGTTGGCAAGGCGGTAGAGGCCAGGCTGGAGCAGATTAAACAGGCATTACCCCTGGGTGTAGAAATCCATCCTATTTACGAACAGCACCAGGTAGTAGAGGAGAGTGTTGACGGTTTCCTCTTTAACCTGGTTTCCTCTGTCGTGATCGTTACTCTAGTACTTTGTGTATTTATGGGCTGGCGATCCGGTGTTGTGGTTGGCACTGTCCTCGGTTTGACCGTTTTGGGCACCGTGTTAATCATGAACCTGTTTGGCTTGAATTTGCAGCGGATCTCTCTCGGTGCCCTGATTATCGCCATGGGTATGTTGGTTGATAATGCCATTGTGGTTGCAGAAGGGATGCTGATGGGGGTTCAGAGAAAAGAAGAGCCTAAGAGTGCTGCCAGGCGCGTAGTCCGCCAGACTTTCTGGCCACTGCTGGGTGCGACCATTATCGGTATTATGGCGTTCTCCGGTATCGGTCTGTCCGATGATGCTACTGGTGAATTCCTTTTCTCCCTGTTTGCGGTAATTGGTATCTCCCTGCTACTCAGCTGGATACTGGCAATTACTATTACCCCTTACTTGGGCTATCACCTGTTTAAGCCGGGTAAGCAAGCCGACTCGGATGATCCGTACGATGGCCGCTTCTACAACATGTATTCCGGTGCTTTATCAGGAGCGTTGAAGCGCAGGGGCCTGACCATTGCAGTACTTATTGTGGTGACCCTGGCCAGCTACTTTGCTTTCGGGTTTGTGAAGCAGGGGTTCTTCCCCAATTCAAATGCTCCTCTGTTTTATGTTAACTACTTCATGCCTCAGGGCAGTGATATTAACCGTACAGACAAGGCGCTTCAGGAAGCGACTGCATTCTTCCAGGAGCAGGATGAAGTTGTCTCCGTAACGGCGGTAGCTGGTCGCGGGGCTGATCGCTTTATGCTGACCTATGCTCCCGAGCCACCCAATGCGTCTTATGGCCAGTTGATTGTCCGCACTGAAAACCGGGAGCAAATCCCCCAGTTGATTGAGAGTGCCAAGGCGAAGTTGCGTGTAGCGCAGCCGGAGGCATTGATTACTTTCAAGCGCCTGGTGTTTGGTCCCGGTGGCGGATCGGATGTTGAAGTGCGTATTTCAGGTCCGGATTACCAGACACTGCGTACCTTGGCGGTCAGTGTAGAACAGCAGTTCCGTGAAAAAGGACTGGAAGATATTCGTCACAACTGGCGCAGCAGAGAGCCTACTCTGCACGCACATCTGGATGATGAGCGAGCGCGAGTTGCCGGGGTTACCAATGCTGATGTCAGCCGTATGATTCAGTTTGCCACTGCGGGTTACACCGTTGGCGACTTTGAAAGCGGTGACCGTATTATCCCTATTGTTGCCCGTATGCCAGAGGGAGATCGCAATCAGGTGGGTTCACTGGAAGACCGCTTGGTGTGGAGCCCTAATGAGCAGGGATATATTCCGGCAGGACAGTTGATTACTGATTTCGAGTTAACCGCTGATGAAGGATTGATCCAAAGACGCAACAGGGTGCCGACTATTACCATCAGTGCGGATGCGCCTGAAGGTGTTACGGCAATGGCAGCCTTTGGTCGCATACGTCCCTGGGTTGAAGAGATGAAGTTGCCACCAGGCTTCAAGGTTGAATTCGGTGGTGAGTACGAGAGTTCTACCGATGCGCAGAAGTCGTTAGGTAAAGGTTTACCTTTGGGCTTCTTGATTATGATCTTGGTGTCGATATTGCTGTTCGGTACTGTTCGGGAGCCAGTGATTATCTGGCTGGTTGTTCCTATGTGTCTCGTCGGTGTTGTTGTCGGGTTGTTGGCGACGGGATTACCATTTGGATTTATGTCTCTTCTCGGTGTTCTCAGCTTGTCTGGTATGTTGATTAAAAATGCCGTGGTTTTGGTGGATGAGATTGAGGTTCAGACTCATGCGGGCCTACCGAGATTGACAGCTATCCAGCGGGCCAGCGTTAGCCGTTTGCGTCCGGTATTCCTTGCCGCTGTCACTACTATTTTAGGAATGTCCCCGCTACTGTTCGACGCTTTCTTTGCGGATATGGCGGTGACAATTATGGGTGGGCTTGGATTTGCTACGGTGTTGACACTGATTGCAATCCCTGTGTTCTACGCGGTATTCCACAAAGTGAGACCCAACGAAGTAATCGGCGGGGAAACTGAAACCAAAGAGAAGCGCAAAGAGGCGGCTATTAGCGAACCTGTATCCGTTTAAAACATGCTTGCCCTAATTGGGGGCTGATTTAAGAGTCCCGTGCCAAGTTACTATTCACTTGGTACGGGATTTTTTTTGTCTTCGTTTTTTATCCATTAATTGCCAGGTTGTTTTCTGAGAGGGAGATTTTCATTGAAATATATGAAGAGCTTTGTGCAGAAAATTAAATTTATTGAACTAAATTATTCTTCGCCTGTAATCAAACCTTATTAAGTCTGTCATTTAGCACAACTACTCTATGCCGCCTTTATAACTGGAACTGCCTTCGGGTGGGGAAACAACGCATTGGAGTGGCAATGAAAAATCATAAATTTTTCAAAAGAGCAGCGTTAGCTATCGCTATGCCGGCAATTTTGGCTGGTTGTAGTGACGATAATGATGATCCGGTAGTGGTAACTCCAGATCCGGAAGTGCCAGAGGAAGTCAGTCTATTTGAATCAGTTGCTGGTTCTGAGGCTGCTGCGCATATTGGTCCTTCAACAATACAGGTACCACATGTTGTCGCCACGGCTGAAAACGTCAAGGTAATTAATCTGCTCAGCAATGGTTATCTCCCCACCGATTACTCCAGTGAAAACGTTCCCCAACAGGATATGCTTCCTATATTCGAGGAACACCCAAGTCTCGATGCTGCGGATACGGATGGCCTTTATGTCTTGTCTGGAGAACCCGATGGTTTGGGGTATCTGGATAATGACGACGGTACATTTACCCTGTTTATGAATCAGGAACACTACAACTTTGTTGGCGGTGATGGGGTGGTGCTGGAGAACTCAAATCGCAGTCTCCGATCGACAGGCACCTTCATTTCAAAGTGGGTAATCAATAAAACCACCGGGGAAATTGAGGGTGGTGAGGATCTGATTAAAGGTGTTTATGCCTGGCGGCGTACCCTGTATGACACGGATGGTGAGGTTGCTGAATCTCCAGGATATACCTACGTAACACAAATGAAACCCTATTTTGATGCGGATGGGGACCTTGTGAATACGGGAGCATTCGAACGTTTCTGCTCCGCAACTCTGCCAGCTGAAACTGCTTTCTATAATGCGGAAAGCGGCAAAGGTACCCAGGTGCGGATGTTCTTGACCGGCGAAGAGAGTGACGGTGGCGAGAGCCTCAAAACTTATTACGATGGTTTGGTTGAGAAGCGTGGTTATGAAGGCCTTCGATTTGATGCTTTTGGTAGCATCAGTGGTGAGGCGAAAGCCAAGAGTGAGATCGAGTCTGTCTACGAGTACGACAAATCGGAAATTTATATCGGTCGCGGTATCGCTGTTTTGACAACCGGAGACAATGCTGGTGATGCTTATGAATTGCCACTACTCGGTAAATCTCGCTTTGAGAATATCGTACCCAACTATAAAGCACAGGATAAAACCATACTGCTGTCTGTCGATGATGAACGGCCTCGGGGTGATGAAGATGATGCTTATCGCAATGGAGGTTTTCTCACAGTCTATGTTGGTGAAAAAACCAATGAAGGCAGTGAAGTTGATAAGGCTGGCTTGACCAATGGTGAGCTGTATGCGGTTCGGGTTCTGGATAGCGATGGCGCGCCGATGGTTGATTTTAGTGATAGTAACAATCGAGCGCTGTTCGACGATAACGAATTGATGTTTGAGTTGGTACAACTCTCCAGCCAGGATACCGACGGAGATGGGAAGCCAGAAGATATTCGCGATATGAGCCAGGAGGCCTTCCGTATTCATACCACTGGAATGGAGGTCTCCCAGTGGCGTTCTCCGGAAGATGGTGATTGGGACCCATTGGATCCCAATAGCTTTTATTTTGGAGCCAAGTACGGTGTATACCAGCTTGAGTTTGCGGATATCACCAATCCAACAGATGGTGGAATCATCAAGAGAGTAGTGAGTAGCAAATCCGATGGCGATATAACTGACAACTATGAGAATTTCGACAATATGGCAGCGGTTGCTGGTGTCGATAATAAGACTCGCCTGGTGTTGCAATTTGATAAATCTAATTATTACTCACCAATCTACGTTCTCGACCCTGAAACCGGAGAGATGATTCGTGTTGCCGAATTTAACCCGGAAATTATTGGCGATAGTGAAGACGAGCTCGATCTGAAGATCGAGAAACAGCTGGCAAGTGGAGAATTGGAAGCTGAGCCTACCGATGAGGAATACCAAGCACTGCTGGAAGAGCATGTGGAGAGTAAGCCCTACCGTCAATACTACTCACAATCTTCCAAGGTTCGCAGTGGGCTGGATGATACCGGGATAGAGGCTGCGCTCTCTACCGATGCTGAAGCATCCGGGGTTATTTATGTGGGCGATATTCTGGGTGATGGTTGGTTCTTGAGTTCAACCCAGTTTCACTATGATTTTGAAGGTCGAGTGGATAGTTACCTGAATTCCTTTAATGTGCGTGACCAAAAAAATGGTCCCTCTACACAATTGATTCAGGAAATGATGGCCGGAGGACAGTTGCACGCAATCTATATCCCTCAAGCGGTAGGGCTGGACAAGTAGCAAAATCTATCATTGATAAATTATGCCCTGTCAAGCGTTAATCAGGCAGGGCATTTTTATTAGGTGTAAAAAAATTGATCGAAATATCCTGCTCTTGATTACTCTTGCTATAGCCCTATTTTTTCATTTGGGGTGTTTTGTATAACGTTTGAACCATTTCTTATTGATTTGAACCGCCGCATACAATTGGTACACACTTTCTTGTAACCTAGCGCTCTGGTTTGATTGGTAGTTGATGTATGAGCGTTCGGTCAGTTTCTAAGCTTTTTTCCATTGCTGTAGTTTTCTCCTTCAGTTTTTCCGCTTTTGCAGCGTCCTATGATCGGGCGGAGTGGCTGCCCAAGTGGTCTGATTCCGATCGGGATTGTCAGGATACCCGCCATGAGTTGTTAATTCGCTATTCACTATCCCCGGTAACCTATACCCGCTCCAATCACTGCAAAGTAGACACCGGTTTGTGGCTGGATCCCTACACAGGCGGCTTCTTTGTAAAAGCCTCAGATCTTGATGTAGAACATATTGTGCCGCTAAAGTGGGCGCACGATCACGGGGGAGCCGATTGGACGCGCAAGCGAAAGCAGCGGTTTGCTGAGGACATCGAGAATTTATGGCTGGTTGATGACGGTCGTAACCAAAGTAAAGGCCACAAAGGGCCGGACAAGTGGATGCCGCCCTATGGACCAGTCAAGCAAGTTTACCTCAAGCGGTTTATGGCAATCGTAGATAAGTATGATCTTCAGCTGAGTGCGGGCGAGCGCCGCAAATATCAATCGCTAATGGCGGATGGCTGAGGACAAGTAATCTCTGGGGGGTATAACAAGATTCCGGCATCCGTTAGAATTTTGTTGTCCCCCAGGAGTTATTTGAAATGCAGCATCCCCCCAAGAAGTTAATCGAATACTTTCGGCGCTGCTATCAAGCTGACAGTTACGACCTCTCCCTCAACAATATTCTAAATCTCAAATCGAATCGTCGTCTGTTCTTGGATGAGCGGGACTACTTGGGGGCTGATGAGTTACCACGTGTTCCTATCTCCACTACTGCGGGAGCAAAACTGCTGGAACAAGTGGATGCTTACCGAAAGGAGCGGCGGCTGATTTATGGTTGCCTGTTTATTTGTGGTAACTACGCTCTCCAATCTGGACTAAGTGCAAAACGCAAGTTCTGTGCACCACTACTTTATTTTCCCGCCAAGCTACATTTTGATGAGGATTGTTTTGTAGAGATCAACTCTGCAAACATTCACGTTAATCTCCCTGTTTTGCGTCAACTGCTTAAACCTGATGTTGATTCCTCAATAACAGATAGTTTCCCAGTGCTTGCTTCGCCGCTTTCTTCGACACAGCTGGCTGACGTCGGTCGCTGGCTAACCCATTACACTATTTTGGAAAATGTAGAGGAATTGGGGCGCTGGCCTAACTTGAGTGGTAAGGCAGCTATTGAAAGTGCACCGAAGGGTGCTCAGTTGTCCTTGGTCTCGGCGGGTGCGGTAATTCTTGCGGATAGATCGAGGGGCTCTCGTGGAGTACTGCACGAATTACAACTTTTAGGCAGGGAAAAAAAATTATCTCCTCCGTTACAGGCATTACTGGGAGAGTGCCACTGGGAAACTGCACAGAAAGCGTGTGAGCCGGATATGCTGCCGGGTCTGTTGAGTGGGGCTCAGGAGAGGGCACTGGAAAATGCGGCTCGCTTTCCTCTTAGCCTTGTTTCAGGTCCGCCCGGTACGGGAAAGAGTTTTACGATCGCCGCTATGCTTCTTGATCGAGTGCTGCATGGTGAAAGTGTTTTGGTGGTATCGAAAAACCAGCAAGCACTGGATGTGGTGCGGGATAAGTTGCGAGATGAGTACGGGCTGACTCAGGGGTATGTACATCGAGAGGAGCGGGGTTTTATCCCCAGCTTGAAAGCTCATCTGGATAGGCTGCTGAAAGAGGGGGTGGAACTTCCAGAGAGAAAGCCTGCCCAGGTGAAGAGGGAACTGAAGAGGGCTTATCGAGCCTTGAGGGGCTTGGAGAAGCGCTTCTCCAAAGAGCTGGGATTGGCGCGCGCTGTTAGTGTAGGTCGGTTTGCTCAGTGGGTAGCACGACATGCCTGGAGCTTCTTTGCAAATCGATTGAGTGTTAAAAGTCTGTGGCAATCACAAGGTGCGATTGATGATTGTCGGCGCAACTTTGAAAGCCTGGCAAGTCAGTATTTGAATACTTATCGCCGCGATACATTGCACAGACTGCTGGAAAAGAATCGAGGTACCCTGAGCCAATTCAATCAAGCCTTGCGATCTCGAACTTCAAAAGTACAGGCGGAGCGCTTTGCCCAAACTGATATGCGGGTGGTAATGCAGGCGTTCCCCATATGGCTGGTGGAGGCAGATGAACTCAATGAAGTGCTGCCGTTATCGCCCGCCATGTTCGATTTGGTAGTCTTTGATGAGGCAACCCAGTGTGATATTGCGAGTTCACTGCCGGCTCTGTTTCGAGCTGAGCGGGCAGTGATTGTCGGTGACAGTAAACAACTGCGGCATGTTTCATTTCTTTCCCGCAACCGGCAGCAAAGTATCTGGCAGGGAGTGGTAAAAGATGCCGGGGTGCCGCCAAAACTGAGCTATAGGGATCAATCACTTTTGGATTTGGCTTCAGACGTGATTCCCACTCAACAAGCTGTTGTGATGCTGGATGAGCACTTTCGCAGCCATCCAGAGCTGATCGCATTCAGTAACCATGCTTTTTACTCCGGCCGCTTGAAAGTTATGCGGGCCAGGCCCAAACCATTACTGGACTCGGCGTTAGAATTTTATCAACTGCCAGGGCGCCGGAGGAAAAATGGGAGAAACACCGTAGAGCGCGACTGGGTTATTGCACAATTGAAAGCGCATTTCGAGCGCTATGCCGATGCTGCAATTCGGCCGTCGGTCGGTGTTTTGTCTCCCTATCGGGATCAGGCCGATTATTTGGAAGGGGAGTTGATTAAGGTCTTCTCCTCTCAGAAGTTACAGAGTTTTTCTGTGCGCGTTGCCACGCCCTATGGTTTTCAAGGAGAGGAGCGAGATTTAATGCTTATCTCCATGGCTATTGATAGTCATTCGTTGCGGGCAGCCAGCTACTTAAACCGGGCGGATGTGTTTAATGTCACAATTACCAGGGCAAAAGAAAAGCAGTTGGTTGCGTTGTCGATTGAGCCCCAAGCTCTCCCTACGGATCATCTCTTGCGTCAATATGTTGAGTTTCCACACTCCGTTGGCAGTCATTTGCAGGGTGATGAAATCGTATGTCGTTTTGCGAGTGAAGTTAGCCATTTATTAACCCAGCACGAAATTCCCCATTGGGTAGGCTTTCCTGTGGCTGGGCAGATTGTAGATGTGGTTTGTGCTGTGAGCGGGCGTTTTATCGGTATTGACCTGATTGGGTATCCCGGCGACTACGAGTCTTACTTTAGTGTAAAGGTCTACAAGGCATTGTATCGGGCGGGCATTCCGGTCTTTCCCCTGCCGTATATTAACTGGCGAAAAGACCGGCAGGGCTGCATCGAGCAGTTATTGGCGATCCTTCAGCAGGAAAAAGTGATTGTATCTGAAGCCGCTATTCCTGACGGTTAGTGCCGCTGCTTAGGGCTCAGAGATGAAAGTTACGCCGCAGCTGCTAGTCTTCAAGGAGGTTTGAGCAAAATTCCAGAGTAGATCTATGAAATCCTGGTTGCTGATTCTCTCCCTCTCTGTGGTTGCAATTGCCGGAGTGCAAGTTTCTTTGGCTGATCCCCAGCAGGTTCAAGGGGTGCGAAGTCCCACTTTAAGTTTCTGCCAGGCGCGGTTCTATGAGGAAGAGGACGGACGCCTCTACTGTAACTGGGCAGTCAATTTCAGGTATGCCTGCTTTGTTTGGTGGCCAACGAATAAGATTATTCCTGCAGGGGCCAAGCTTTCAGAGCCTGAGGTTGTCGGAAAGTGTGGTAATGGTGAGCCAGTCGTCAAATTGCATCACTACTAACTCACCTGTAAAGGAGCTGTGCAGGTGAGTCGTGGATACCCCGGTTCTTCAGCGGGTAAGCTTGATTACTGACGACGGAGTCAAAGTGTGATCGCGTGTACTGGTGTCCAAGGAGGTGGCGTGTTAGCTTTTCTCCTGCTCGGCATAGAGTCCTCGATCTTGCAGCTCACGGGCCTGTTTGAGGATTTCAAGCATGGCGCTGTCCTCTACCGACATGGCATCGATGATGGCTGCCAGCAGATCTGCTGAAAACATGCACTTGCTGACTTTGCTGCGCAGGTTTTCCGGTGTCATTGAAATTCCTCTCTCGGCCAGTGCTTGGGCGAGATCCCCGTAACGCATGCCCTTTAGTGCCATTGATGCGCGCACATAGCGAGCAATTGCCTGCTTGTAAGGGGTCAGTGCTTGCTGGTTGCTCAGGCTTTGCTTGTGGTCCATGGGCTCTACTCCGTCCTATTCACTATCACCAATGTGGTAAATATTATCTTTGTGTGTATTATTTGCAACATTAGTTTGTAATAAGTTATTGACCGCAGATTTTTTGGTGCTATATTTGTGACCAATATTCCACAGCGAGGGAGTTGAGATGACCTGGAACAATGAGAACCTGCGCCAATTGGCGGAAAACCACTCCGGATGGGTGGTCGAATCTGAGGGGGATTGCCTCAGTATTTCCAACGATGAAGGCGTCGATGCGTTTGTCTATGTTGGCGAGAAGCAGATAGTTGTAGAGAGCATTCTGTTTCCCGTGAGCCAGGTAGATGATGTGGCAGCGCTCAATGAAATGGTTCTGCAAACACATCAGCTGGTGCCCCTGACAGCCATTGCGATCAAGAATATTGGTGGTGAGAACTACTACGTCGCTTTCGGTGCTCTGTCGGTGTCCAGCAAGGACGAAGTTGTTATCGAGGAGGTTGAGACCCTGTTTTCCAATGTGGGTGACTTCCTGGATTTATTTGCCGATCATTTTGAAACGGAGGGTGTAGCATGAGCCTTAAGAGAATTTGGACTGCTTTGAAAGGCGCAGTTAACGAAGGAACAGAAGCAGTAGCGGATAGCCAATCGATTCGTATTCTTGACCAAGAATTACGCGAGGCGAAGGAAGAATTGAAAGCTTGCGATGAAAACCTGACCAAAATCATGGCGAAGCGCAAACTTACTGAGAGTAAGGTCCAAGCGCTGCAAGCCGACGTTGAAACCTATAGCACTCACGCAATCAACGCGAGTGAAAAGGGCGATAACGAACTCGCTCTTGAGTGTGCAGAGCGTGTTACCGAGCTGGAAAGCCAGCTGGAAACTGAGCGCAGCATCCTGGATGGATTCCTGAGTTCAGAGAGCACCCTGAAAGGTAATATTACCCAGGCAAAAACCAATGTGCGCCGTATGGAGCAGCAGATTGACCAGATCAAAGCGACTGAGTCTGTTCAAAAAGCACAGGTAGCGGTTTCTTCCCGCCACATGGGTGCGAACAGCAAGATCAAAACAGCGCTGGACAGCCTGGATCGCATCAAAAACAAGCAGGAGCAGCGTGCTGCTGAGCTTGAAGCTGCGGAAGAGCTGGCTTCAGAGGAAACCGGCTCCAGCCTGGATGCCAAGCTGAAAGCGGCGGGCATCAAGCCCGGCGGCCAGAAAAGTGGCAGCGATAAGTTGGCTCAACTGTTAGCGGGCCGCGAAAAGGCTTAACACAGTGCTGCTTTATCGAGTGCGACGCCTTCTGGCGTCGCTTTTCATTCGGGCCAATGTAACCACCATTCTCATAGCTGTAGGCAGCTATGTTTTCATCTCCTATTGGCTGCTCAAAATTGCCGGTGAAGCTGATATTGTCGCGGGCGAGAATTTCTTTTACTGGTTGGTCGTTACCGCATCGACAGTAGGTTACGGCGATTTCTCCCCGGTAACCCCTGAGGGTAAAGTCGTAGTTGCCGCTTGGGTGATCCCAGTGGGCCTCAGCCTGTTTGCCATGGTGGTCACAAGAATTGGCTTTGCGGTTTCAGAATTTGTGCATCGCGGCAAGAAGGGCTTGCGTATGACAAACCATATTGATCACACAGTAATTATCGGCTGGAACGGTACCAGAACGCTCCGCTTGATTGAGTTGCTACTCTCCAAAACAAACGGTAGCGCAGCAGAGATTGTCCTCTGTGTTGAAGCCGATATCGAAAATCCGATGCCGGGTAAGATTGATTTTGTCCGGGTGGAATCGTTTTCCCACGGGGAAGGTATGCAGAGGGCAGGGTTGGCTGATGCCGCTCGAATTATTATCGACAACCCTCTGGATGATGTAACCCTTACAACCGCCTTATTCTGCGACAAGCTCAGCCCGAACAGCCATAAAACGGCTTATTTCCAAGATGAAAATGTGGGTGAATTGCTCCGTGCCCACTGTCCCAATATTGAATGTATTCCCTCTGTCGCTGTAGAGATGTTGGCAAAATCCTCGCTTGACCCCGGTTCCGCAAGGTTGCACCGACAGTTACTCGATAGCACATACGGCATGACCCAATACAGCGTTGAATATCGGGGTGAGAAGCCTCTTCCTGTCGGTGAATTATTTGACCATTTTAAGCGGGATCTCTCCGCGACCTTAATTGCGGTACGTAGAAAGGGCGTGGTTAAAATTGATGTGAACCCGGGGCTTACCGATCAGGTCACCGAGGGCGACATGCTGTATTATATCTCTGCAAAGCGGCTCGATGAAAAAAGCTGTTTCGATATAAAAAGTAATGAAGAAGGTGTTGGTACATGTTTACCAAACTGATAAATAAAATAAAGGGAAAGGACGCTCCAAAGGTCAAGACTCCAGAAATTATGGGCTTGCGAATGGGGGCGAGTTTTGAGCTGGACCCTTTGGCTATTCGCCTGATACTCGATGAACTGACCATTGAATCCTGTTCACCGACCCAGATCATTAAAGCGGCCGGTGTTGTCGAACTAGATGGTACCTGGATTTATCGCTTTTACACTGATGATGATGCCTGGCTGCAAGTGATTGCTGAGGGCGGTCAGCGGGATGAGCATGTTGTCGATGTAAAGCTGTTCCATTTTTATGACACTCTGGATGTCGGTTCGGAGCAGGCTTGGAATAAATTGTTAAAGAGTGATATTGGCGCACCCAGTTATCACCTTCAAGATCGCTCTTATAGCCGTGTATGGACCGCTGCAGGGGACTACCACAACCCTGTGCATATGGCCGAGAAGACTTACGATGAAGATGGTGATTATTCAGTAACGGATCAATTCACCATGCTTTTCGAACGCGAATTGTCTGATCAGCAAACCGAATCCCTTTTTCTCTCAGCTGAAGAGAAAGAAGAGGATGCAGGCTACCTAAGCCGCAGCCTGGTGATTAGCACCGGTATTACTCTGACCCCCTCACAAATAACAATACACGGATAATAAGGAGATATTTAATGGACCAGCCTTATGATTTACTGACTGGTATCTTGCATTTTGCGGCCTACTTTGGCCTGTCGCTGGTACTTTTGATCGCATTTAAATTTTTATACGCACTGGTGACCCCTCACGATGAGTGGAAGTTGATCCGCGAAGATAAGAATACGGCTGCCGCTATTGGTTTTGGTGGTGCTGTTTTGGGTTTTGCAATTGCCGTTGGTGGTGCTGCAAGTAACTCTATTTCTATTGTCGATTTCGCCATCTGGGCCCTGGTTGCATTGATCGCCCAGTTAATTGCTTTTGCCATTATCCGCTTCGGGTTTATGCCGCGTATTGTTGAGCGCATCGAAGATGGAGAGGTGAGTGCCGGTGTTATGTTGGCTGCAACTACAATCGCTGTTGGCGTATTGAATGCGGCTTGCATGAGCTACTAATTGGGGGTGGTAATGAAGCGTACCAAGAATATTAACCTGGCAAGGATGCGAAAGGGCGGTGGCTCCAATTTTTTACTGCGCCCACTTGCCTTAGGTGTAGCGGCTGCCCTGGTCGGTTGCTCCTCAGATGAGGAAGTTAAAGTTGTCTCTTCAGTAGATGACTGTGTGGCCAATACCCAGCTGGACGAAGCTCAATGTGAAGCAGCTTATCAGCGCGCGGTTGAGGAAGCGGAGCGCACCGGGCCCAAGTATTCCCGTCTCTCTCAGTGTGAGGCTGAGTTCGGTAGCTGCCAAGAGACCAGTAGCGGCGTCTGGATGCCTCTGATGGCGGGCTTTATGGTTGGCTCCATGCTCAATGACAGGGATCGCCACTACAACTATGGCTACTACAACCCGGTCTACCGCTATTCAGGCTCCCGTTACCGCGACAAGCTGATGACAGCTGACGGCGGCATTATTGGCGACTATGGCCGTTCATCTTATAAGGTGGATAAAAGCGCTACGGCGCCTAAGCCTAAAGTTACCAAAACTGTTTCCCGTGGAGGCTTTGGTGCAGTGGCATCGGCCAAATCCAACTGGGGAGGGGGTCGCTCCAGCAGTGGTGGTTCGCGCGGCTGGGGAGGTTGATTTGTGCTGAGGTTGCCGATTGGTGAGCGCCCGCGTTGGCAAGAGCGAGCGCAGGAGTTTGGATTTCACTTCCATACCATGTATGGCGAACCCTACTGGGATGAAAGTGCCTACTATCAATTCTCTTTGGAGCAGATAGAAAAGCACATTGAAGATCCCACTGAAGAAATTCACCAGATGTGCCTGGATGTCGTTGCCCGTGTGCTTGAGGATGAGGAGTTGCTGAGGCGGTTCTGTATACCCGAGCAGCACTGGGACTTTGTGCGAACATCCTGGCGTAATGGCGACCCCAGTCTCTATTCTCGCCTGGACTTTGCCTATTCCGGACAGGGGCCGGCAAAGCTCTATGAGAACAATGCTGATACTCCCACTTCTCTGTATGAAACCGGCTTCTGGCAGTGGTTGTGGCTGCAGGACAATGTCGATCGCAGGTCTCTGCCGCTGCAGTCTGATCAGTTCAATAGTCTGCAGGAAAAACTGGTTAACCGCTTCCATGATTTACAATTCCTGACCCCGGGGCGGGAGTTGCATTTCGCCTGCTGTAAAGATACGGAAGAGGACCGGGGCACGGTTCAATATTTACAGGATTGTGCCTCCGAAGCGGGGATCAATAATCATTTTGTCTTTATCGAAGATATTGGCCGGGATGAAGCGGGTCAGTTTACCGATTTGAATGATCAGGTAATTACCTGGATGTTTAAGCTGTACCCGTGGGAATTTATGCTCCGAGAGGAGTTCGGGACCCTGTTGGCAGGAAGCAATGTCCGTTGGTTGGAACCGCCCTGGAAGGCGATTATTTCCAATAAGGCGCTTCTGCCAATGTTGTGGAAGCTTTTTCCAGAGCACCCGAATCTGCTTCCCTCTTTTTTTGAGGATGAGCTGGACAAGGCTGCGGATTTCCCGGAATTAGTTAAGAAGCCAATCTTTTCACGAGAAGGGGCGAATATTTCGGTAGTAAAAGGGGCGGATACCACTTTGCTGTCCGATGGCCCCTATGGGCAAGAAGGATTTATCTATCAGGCTCTGCATCCTCTCCCCAAGTTTGGAAAGAACCATACTCTGGTGGGAAGCTGGCTCGTTGATGACCTGGCAGCGGGGATGTCCATCCGGGAAGATTCAAACCTGATTACCCAGGATATGAGCCGTTATCTGCCACATATCATCCTCTAGGGCCCGCAATGACTGCAGGCGCTGACATCAAGCTGGCGCCTGCTCAATCCTCTTGTTTAAAAGTTATAGTGCAGCCGCAGCTCAAAAAAATTCACTCCGGAATTTTCAGAACAGGTTCCTGCATTTGAGTAGTGCAGTGCGTAAGTTGTGACTCCCCAGCGGCGCTCACTCCCAAAGTCAGAGCCCAATCCAATTCGATCCTCAAACTGGAAATGACATCCCAGAGTTGTGTGATTTGTGTTTTTACTCACAATATTGGACTCAGTAATGTAACTGGCCCCCACGGAAAACTCGAAGTAGGGAAAGATAGGCTTGTCCCACTGGGGCAGGTACTCAAGCCTCCATACCGGGCTCACTGACATACCGTGAACTAAATCCTCTCCCCGTTTGGAGACGTCTGGATCGCCATCGTCCAGGCTGGATCGCCATTCAAAGTAACTGGTCTCCAGTCGTGTCTTGAGCGTCCATTTCTCAGCAAGGGACCACTGCCAGGGCAGGTCCTTGGATATGGCAAGGCGATATTGGGTGAGTTCATTGCGGCGATTGGAAAATCCCGGGCCGGCTCCAACAATTGCAGCCCACCGTTTATCCGGGTTTGTTGCCGTTTCAGCCAAAGACCAGGCTGGAAGCAAAAGAGAAGAAAATAACAGACACAGGCCGAGCCTGCGGATAATCAAGTACAACATCATCCCTGATCCTACCTTTCCTACTACGAATGGTGACTACAAGAAAATGATTGGTTAGGGAAACTCAAAATCATCCGGGTTCTTTTCCAGTGTAGACAGAGGTGAGCGAATATAGGTCTTTTATCCCAGTGGTAATTTACTCATGGGAATAATTTACTGGTCTGCAGTTGTATTTGTTGCCAGGAAAACACTTGCAGTGACAGTTTAAAAAAAGCGGTGACAGCGATAGTCCTCCGATATGAAAAGAGGTTTTTCTCAGGATGAAATACGTGTTCGCAGGTTGGGGTAGCTGCCAATTCCCGCCCTACTGGCAACTTTTGAGGGTAGGTAATCTCGAGAGGTTTATGGTTTTAAGGCAGTCAGGCTTATCTATTTTGAATTGTAATAGGGGGTTGCTCATGAGAGAGGGGTGTCATCTATTGATAATTAATGAGTGTGGGGACTTGAATTAAGTTAAAAATCGTCTGTGAAATTTCTCATCCTGTTAAAGGTTTGCCTGTTCTCTATTTTAGGAGTCGCTGTAGTTTTTTCGTCCTATTTTTTAATCGATTATTTTTTCTTGAAAAAAAATACCCCTTAATATTATTTTCAAGGGAAAATGGTGCACTGGTGATCTTCTGAAGTTTGTAAATTTATATCAATAATTGTCAGGAACCGTGCTGTTAAGTAGCGGTCCATAATTCTGTCGCCAACATTACACATCGAATATGTGTGATCAGGATAAGGACCTGGTTCAGCTGGGGAAGGAGGTTGGACGAAATTGAATAACAGGCATAGATATGATTTTACGAAAAACCAAACTAGCATCTGCAATTAAACTACCAGTATTAAATAGCGCCCTGATGGCAATAGCACTGGCCGGTATGAGTTCAAATGCACTTAGCCACGGCTATGTAGAGGCCGCTGATGGTGGTGTTGCATCCGCTCGTGGAACCTTGTGTAAATATGCTCTCGATACAGGAGAGATGAATGTTAACTGCGGTGCTGTTCAATGGGAACCGCAAAGTATTGAAGGGAATGAAGGTTTTCCTGAAAGTGGTCCTGCTGATGGGCAGATAGCCAGTGCAGGAGATAGCTCTTGGTCAGAATTAAATGAGCAATCCTCAGATCGCTGGGTTAAGAATTATATTAGCTCCGGTTGGCAAACTTTTAAATGGCGCTTTACGGCCAATCATGTAACCCGGGACTGGAAATATTACATTACCAAAGAAGGTTGGAATCCAAATGCGGTTTTGACCCGCGACCAATTTGATCTGGATCCATTCTGTGAGGTTGATGGTAACTATGAGCAGCCTGCGGTAAATACGACACACGAGTGTCAGGTGCCGGAGCGTGAAGGCTACCATGTAATTCTTGCTGTGTGGGATGTAGGTGATACGGTTAATGCCTTCTATAACGTTATCGATGTCGAGTTTGATGGTGATAATGTTGTCAATACTGACTGGAGTGTTGGAGGCACTATTAACCCAACTCAAGACCTGAATGTGGGCGATAAAGTTTACACTCGTGTATTTGATAGCTTCGGTGAGAACTCCTCATACTCTACTGTTCTGGAAATTGCCTCAGATGAACAGGGTATCGCTGAAAACTGGTCTCACGATCTGGCTGAGCTGATTAACCAGGAACAGAGCAGCATCCGCGCCGGTGATTATGATGGTAGCAGCAGCTTTGAGCCTCTATATGGCATCAACAGTATCTACTTGTTAGAAGGTAGCAGTTTAGAAAATGTTGAAATTGGATATGAGCTTATTCAAGACCAGGATGATGACTCTACCGATGACGACAATAATTCCGGTGATGATAGTTCGGATAATAGTGGAGACAATGGCGATTCTGGAAATTCCGGCAATTCCAGCTGTGAAGCGTTTGTGCAGCAGTATGGCGGTGATCCAGGTTACTCGATTGGCGACGTAGTTATCTATGACAATGTTGCTTATGAATCTACACATGAGCCAAACTGGTGGTCGCCGAGTGCCGCGCCGCAATTCTGGAATGAAACTACCTGTGATGGCTCCGATAGTGGTTCAGACGATAGCTCTGATAACGGTTCCGATGATAGCTCTGATAGCAATAGTGGAGACGATAGCTCTGCAGTTTCCTGCCCTGAGTTCCAGCAGCCTTACGCGGGTGATAACGGTTACCAGGTTGGAGATAGAGTGACCTTCGGCGGCCAAGTTTATGTCTCAACCTATGGACCAAATTGGTGGTCTCCATCTGCTGCTCCGCAGTTTTGGGAAGAGAGCTCCTGTCAGTAACTAGCAAATTCAATCACCTACCTTTCGGTAGGTGATTGAACTGGGTTAAATCTAAGAGCATGGTTTTCTGACGTCGGAAAGATTTATTAACCTATCTGGTGTATTACTTCTTGTGATACACCAATCTCGCTCTCTCCTGTTAGATGAACAGGCATATTTCTCCACTCCTAATCAGCTCTCTGCTCCTGGGTTGAGATAATCAAGCGTTGTTAGTGGATGGCTCCACGAACAATAATCAATCTCCATTTCTGCACTATGTCCGCTTTATTGGGTCAAAAATGGCTCAACAGTTAGCTTGCACGCCTGATGTTTTATCTCCATATCGGTATTTGCGATCGAATAATACCGTCTAGCTATGGAGCTATAAATAAGTAATAGCAATTGCTTTTTTAGGCTTGGTTATTTAAATGCTGGGTTATATCGTCTGTCATTCCAAGTAAAATTTAGTTGAGTAGATAGAGTATTTCAGGGGCAATAGTTGCTGAAACTGGAAAATAAACTATTTGCCTAGTCTAAGTGTTGATCTAAAAGTCTAACTGTCTTCATAGAAAATTGTTAATCCCTTAAGCGGTGTTTACATTGGGTCATAGTGAATGTGCAATGTATTTTATTATATTACTGCCTCAATAGCGTGAGACTGGAGGGTGCTTCTATAGGTTCTGCATGTGTGTGATCTCAAGAGTATATTTTTCATAGCACTGCCTGCGAATTGTCATCTATTGGTAATTTAATTGTTTTGAATGCTCAGGGCTTTATGTATGACGACTTTATTTTTGTTGTGCTGACTATGATTTTTGCGTTTAGATGTTAATTATAGTTACGTATTTATTAATATTTTTTAGTGTTGGGTTTTTGGTTGGGAATTGGTTGTTTAAGCTTTTCTTGTGATGGGAAATTCCACTGGTTTGAATTTGATGGGTGTGTAAATTTATGAAAATAATTGTCAGGAACCGTATTGATAAACCGTGGTCTATAGATTTGTAATAATTATTATATTCGAGGTTTGCCTCGCCAGGTAATACGAACCTGTTTCAAATGGGGAAATTAGGCAAGGTTGAATAGCAGGTAAAGAGATGAATTTACAAAAATCCAAACTAGCATCGGTAGTCAATCAATCCGTTTTTATGTGCTTACTTAAGGCTGGAGTATTGTTCGAGGTTAGATCAAAGACTTTTAGTCGTAGTGATGAAGGGGCTGCCGATGGGTAAATTATCGGTGCGGGAAACAGCATCTGATCGCTAATTTTAAAATTATATTCGCTCTGGTTGAAAAACCTTTAGCTATCACTTTTATGCAGGTCCATTGCCCGCAATTTGTTGAGCGATTTGTCTCCCTTAGTAGCAGGAAATGGGAGGGCAAGCCGCGCTCAGCTTGGCTCAGCATCTAAAAATAACTACCTGATAAGAGAATCATTTTGATGTTTGGCCTTCTCTTTATTATCGACGCCATGTCTATAGGGATGTATGAAATTAATCGATGTGAAGTGGTAGGGATCAACATAGGGGGCAGGTTTGTAGTTTGCAAGCAGAGACTTGCGAGAAATATTACTCGGCATGATTTCTACAGCCTGATGCGATTTACGAAAGCATACTTACGGCCACTGATAGATGTACTGATTCAGCGCGCCCTTTAATATCTAAGGACGTAATACAATGAACCATATCTTTTTAAAAACGTCAGCCTGCTTTTTAGCAGCCGGCTTATTACTGGCAACGGATGTTGTACAGGCTCAGAAGACGAAGGGTAAGCAGCCCAAGGGACAAACCAGTGCTTATCTAGGAGAAACCAGCCGATCAACTCTTTCCAAAGGTGTACTTGATCGGCTTGAGCGGACATCGGGGAAGTCTGGTGAGCTTAATAGACCTAGAGATCGTGTTGTGTTTTGGTTTAACACGATGCTCGATTCATCGGCTATCGATCATACTCCCGACCCTGATACCGGTGAAGTGGATTTCTACCAGGGGGGGCCTACCCGGTCCAGTCGCGCATTCGCCATCGTACAAACTGCTGTGTTTGACGCTCTGAACGCCTTTGACGGTAAATACCAACCTTATAATGATCTCGGTGTGCTCGACACCAGAGATGCATCCAAAGATGCAGCTATCGCTTACGCCGCTTACGAAACCTTGCGCGCACTCTACCCCGATCAGGCAGAGCGATTGCAGGAACTACTGCAATCCGACCTCGACCAGTCAAGAGATAGTGCCGAAAGAATTGCCAAGGGCCAAGTGATCGGCGAAGCCGCCGCTGCGGCCATGCTCGCGGTGCGAAGCAACGATAAGGCCGACCACTTGGAGCCCGCTTATGGTGAGGGCGGCGCTGTCGCGGATGGGGATGACACCTATCACTCTACATCAGTCAACACGGGTGCTACGGTACCGGGAGAATGGCAGCCTGATCCCGTGGATCCAGTTGGCCACGATTCCGTGGCTCTCGGAGCCTATTGGGGCAGTGTGACACCTTTTTCACTAAGTTCAGGTGATCAATTCCGCAGTCCGATTCCGCCTACAATTACGTCTGAGGAATATGCCGAAGCCTATGAGGAAGTGGCGGCCCTCGGCGGGTCCCCAGCCAATACTATTACCCCATCGACATCCACAGCAGAGACACGATTTATCGGGAATTACTGGGGATATGACGGTGTACCGTTATTGGGCATTCCCCCGAGACTATATAACCTTATCGCCCTGCAGGCAGCACTGGATAACAAAGTCGAGAATGAGCTGGATCTGGCCCGGTATTTTGCTTTGATCAATGTGGGGCTGGCGGATTCTGGTATCGCTGCGTGGGACAGTAAATACTATTACAATTACTGGAGACCGGTTACCGGTATTCGCATCGATGACGACAACCCATCGACCTTGCAGGATGAGCAATGGTTGCCGGTAGGGGTGTCAGTCATCAATACCACCATTGCGATTAGGCCAACACCGCCGTTCCCCTCCTACCCATCGGGTCATGCTACCTTCGGTGCTTCCACCTTCGAGATTATGCGCAGTATGTTTGGAGACCAGCCCTTTACTTTTGTATCGGAAGAATACAATGGGGAAGGCTTCGACCCTTTCACGCCGGATACACCGAGGCCTTTGGTACCTGTCCGTTTTGAATCCTATACCGCCGCTCAACAGGAAAATGGCCTCAGCCGCATTTATAACGGAGTGCACTGGGACTTTGACAATATTGCAGGCCAAGTCATGGGCGAGCAGATCGCGCAGAATTTAATGAACAACGTCGAAGCATTTAGCCTGATTAGTAGATCAAGGACTCGCAGGTAAACTATTTTTACGCTATGAGCTAAATTCTCGCTCTCTATCAGGTGCCGCTCCGCAAGGGGCGGCCACACCAAAGGTAACTCACCGTATGAATAGCAAACGATATATTGCAGTGGCAGTGTTCGGAATAATCGCTTTTGGGTTTATAGCTACGCACACACTCAAAGAGCCAGTCGAAAACGAGAAGGTCTGGGTAAGTAAACAGGAGTCGGTACCGGATGTTGAAAGCGTTATCCACCCTGCAAAAACACCCGCTTCAGTGGCACTGGCTAGCAACGACATTAAGGCTGCATTCGAGCGGGATACAGTTATCAAGTTGAACAGTATTGTTCGCCGTTCCCTGGCTACTATTCGTAAGTACGATGCTGAGATAAAGGCCGTTCGAGCAGAGAGTCTTGCGGCGACTCAAGACGGGGTGGATGAGCAGCAAGTGGCATCTGCGAGGGCGAGTCTCGCCAAGCTGCAGGAGTGGGATCTGGAAGCATCCATGGCTCTCAAGGATATGAACGCAGCTGTTGAAGAGCTTGAGGCAAGTGGAGAGCACTATAACGCAGCAATTTTAGCGGGCATGGTACGCTTCGTGGAGACTGTGTCCACTGAAATAGGAGACGAGCACATCAAGCTGACAAGATTGGTGGGGAAGGGGACCGTAGCGGCAAAATTGTGACATACCACTAATAAAGTATCGGCTTCAAAACTATCGAGATTGCACCGAGCAGGAAGGTAATGACATATCGATTGATTTTGGTTTGTGGGAGTCTGCAAACAGTAAAATAATGGGAAATTCCACTTGAGCTGCTTTTGTGTAGCCTTATCCTGATTACTTTATCACTTCACTTTTTTACAACCGATTATCATAGGGGTCATTCCATTAGCTAACTAATTGGTATCTGAACTCTGTGACGTAGCTGTCAGCTAGGCTAGTTGCGGCGATTTAGATAGAATTTTTTTGTTACCTGGGGAGAGTTATTTTTCCGCTGGCAATCATCTCTTCAATCTTTTTACTGAGATGCTCGAATGTAAATGGTTTCTGGATGCAATCCAGTACCCCGTCAGAAATTACTTCCTGAACTTTACTATCCACGCTGTAACCGGTGGAGAGAATAGCCTTCACTTCGGGGTTAATCCGTTTTAGAAAAGCGAACAATTCTTGCCCATCCATGCCGGGCATAATCATGTCCAGCAGGACCAAATCTACTTCATCACTATATTTTCGATAGTAAGTTATTGCCTGCTCTGCTGTCGCAAAGGTAACGACGCTATGGCCGTTCATTTCGAACAGGGCTTTGGAGTAGGTGCGGACAATTGCCTCATCGTCGACAACCATAATACGCAATTTGCGCTCGCGAGCCAGTTTCTTGGCCTGGTAAGTTCTCTTTTTGATTGGGGGCTTGGAAATTGGCAGGTATAGTTTAAAGCTGCTGCCAATTCCCTCACGGCTCTGACACTGTATAGCGCCCTTATGTAAATGAATGGTGCCGTGCACTGCGGCAAGGCCCAGTCCAGCACCACGTCCACTTTCCTTGGTAGTGAAAAATGGTTCAAAAATACGGCGTCGCACTTCGTCAGACATGCCAGTGCCATTATCGGTAATCGTTACTAAAAGGTACTGGCCTGGCTGAATCTCAAAATCGGCGATAGAAGCCGATTTTTCTATGCTGATATTAGCTGTGACAAAGCTCAGGGAGCCACCAGAGGGCATAGCATCCTTGGCATTGATTCCGATATTTAGCAAAGCGCTCTTAAGTTGAGCAGGGTCGCCCACAATATGTGGACGATTTGCATCTAATTGCTGATCAATCTCGATTCTTCGATCAATAGTGCGGGTTAGCATCGCACAAACATCGCGAATGATTTCGTGGGTATTGCAGCTCTTAAGTTGATAATTTCCCTTGCGGGCAAAAGTGAGTAGCTGCTTGGTCAGCTCTGCGGCATGGCGGGCAGTAGTCAGTATATGGTTGGTATACTCGTTGATTCTGGCATCGGTGGAAATTTGTCGAATAACTTCAGCATAGCCATTGATCCCATGAATCATATTGTTGAAGTCGTGGGCAATACCGCCGGCAAGCTCACCGATAGCTTGCATTTTTTGAGCTTGCCGAAGCTCTTCCTCCAGCAACCGCTGCTTAGTAATATCCGAACCAATACTGAGAATTCCCGCGGGATCTCCCTTCTCATCTGAGATAATTTTATTGGTCCAGGCGATCCATACTCGCTTCCCGCACTTTGTAATGTTTTCATTAATATTGTAACGGTGTTCCTCTGGGAACTGGCAAATACGGTCTATCAATTGCCGCAGGTCACGGCCGCTCGTTTCGCTGGCGGGAACAATCGTGCCAATTAAGTGCCTGCCAATAATCTCGGCTTCGGTATAGCCAAATAATTGTTGAGCGTACTCGTTAAAGGATGTGATACGGCCGTGTTGATCGCATCGCATTATGATCGAGTTTGCATGCTCCACCAGCTCCCGGTAGCGCTCCTCACTTTTACGTAAGGCCTCATAGACCTGGGTTGAGTCTCTATCCGAGGTGGTAGCTGTAGATGGTGAAAGGGGAAAAATGGGCATATTACTTTCCTTGATCACCTATTTCTCCTCCTGAGTGCGGCTGCCTGTTTTTCCGCCAGAAATTCCACCATGAAGACGTACAAAAGTATATAGCTGGGGCGGCGTATTTTGACCGTGTAGACATTCTTTGCTGACTGGCTGTTATTTTTAGTTCGTATTGTTATCAAGTGTGCTTTGGTGGTACTGGGGGAACTCTCAGGCTCAGTTATGGCCCCTTGGATTGGGAGATGCATATCTCTAAACAGTCGTTTGTGACAATTTGGATAGTGGCGCTGTCAGCACAAACTGGTAGCATTCACCGCCATATTCAAAACGATTGGATGAATGACTATGCAGCTGCAACCCCGATTTCTCGGGCGCAGTATCGCGGCTCTGTTAAGTGCCTCGCTACTGCTGTCCGCATGCGGTGAGAAGCGTGTTGACAGTGAGCCGAGATCTCTCGACTTCGCTCGTGTGGACGCCTTCCCTTCCACTTATTCTGTAACCCAGTCCCGCCCTGTGTTGATTCAGGGAGCTACCCTGCTCACCGGTACTGGGGAGCAGCAAGAAAATGCGGACCTGTTGTTTGAAAATGGCAAGATCAAGGAGATCGGTAAGGGGTTACTGGCCCCTGAAGGTGCCTTGATTGTCGATGGCAAAGGTAAGTGGGTCACTCCTGGCATTATCGATGTGCATTCTCATCTGGGTGATTATCCAGCTCCGGGGATTGAATCTGCCCAGGATGGCAATGAGATGACCTCGCCAAACACTGCCCAGGTTTGGTCGGAGCACTCTGTCTGGACCCAAGACCCCCAGTTTCCCTTAGCTCTTGCCGGAGGTGTAACAACCCTGCAAATCCTGCCGGGTTCGGCCAACTTGTTTGGCGGCCGCAGTGTCACCCTGAAAAATGTACCCGGCCGCAGTGTTCAGGATATGAAATTCCCCGGTGCTCCCTACGGCTTGAAAATGGCCTGTGGTGAAAACCCCAAGCGGGTTTACGGTGGTAAAGGTAGCTCTCCCTCAACTCGAATGGGTAACGTCGCCGGTTATCGCGATGCTTGGATTAAGGCGAGTGCCTACAAGCAGGAGTGGGAGGATTACGTTGAGAACGGAGGGGATGAGCCCAAGCGCGACCTGCAGATGGAAACTCTGGCGGGCGTACTCAATGGAGATATTCTCGTTCACAACCATTGCTACCGCGGTGAGGAAATGGCGGTAATGATGGACGTTGCCAAGGAATTTGATTTCAAAATTTCCACTTTCCACCACGCAGTGGAAGCTTACAAGGTTGCTGACCTGCTGGCTGAAAACAATGTTTGTGCGGCAATGTGGGCTGATTGGTGGGGCTTTAAGCATGAGGCCTACGATATGACCGAGGCCAATATCGCCATTGTGGATCAAGCCAAAGCCTGCGCAATGATTCACTCGGACTCCGGTGTTGGCGTACAGCATTTGCACGAGGAGACCGCGAAGGCAATGACTGCAGGACAGCGTGCGGGCTTCGATATTCAGCCCAAGGATGCAGTGGTTTGGATGACCTTGAACCCCGCCAAGGCTCTGGGTATTGCCGATCAAACTGGCAGCCTTGAGAGCGGCAAGATGGCGGATATCGTTGTTTGGTCCGGCAGCCCCTTCAGTGTTTACACCCATGTAGATCAAGTTTTCATCGATGGGGAATTGATGTTCGATCGCGCGGACAAGAAACGTCAGCCACGCACCGATTTCGAGTTGGGTATTCTCGATGCAGAGGGAGAGCGACTGTGAGAAAAGTAGCTGTTTATTGTGCGCTGGCGCTGGGGTTGATGTCAGCCTCTGGCCAGGCAGAGACCATCCTGATCAAGGGTGGCAAGGTACACACCTTGGCGGGGCAGGGCAGCCTGGAGTCCGCAGATATTCTGGTTGTGGATGGCAAGGTCCAACGGGTGGCCCCCTCTCTGGAGGTGACTGCAGATCAGGTAATTGATGCGCGCAACAAGGTGGTGACGCCCGGTGTGATAGCGCCCATTTCTGAACTGGGGTTGGTCGAGATCAGTGCGGCCAGCGCCACCAATGATCACCAGGTGACCGGTGACAGTATTGGTAGTGCCTTCAATCCGGTACCTGCTTACAACCCTAAGTCCACCCTGATCCCATTCAACCGGGCGGGTGGAGTCACCAGTGCCGTTGTTTCACCGGGAATCAGCACTTGGGACAGCGGTGCTATCGATGCTCAGCAGATATTTGCAGGGCGCAGTTTTGCCATCAAGTTGAATGGTGAATTTGATAGCGTCGAAGCAAAGAATGTTGCGCAAAAAGCTTACCTGGGAGAGTCCGGTGGCGAGCTGGCCGGTGGCAGCCGTGCCAACGCTTATGCCAAGGTGGAGAGTGCTCTGCGTGAAGCTCAGGAGTATCGTGATAATCGCACAGCGATCCATCGTGGAGAGTGGCGAGAGCTGGATTACGATCTGGCAGATCTGCAAGCTCTGCAGCCTGTGATCGATGGTAAGGAGCCTTTGATGGTAACTGCCAACCGGGCCAGTGATATCCTCGCAGTATTAGAATTGGGTGAAGCCTTTAAGGTGAAGCTCATTATAATCGGCGCAGCTGAGGGTTGGATGGTTGCCGATAAACTGGCGCAAGCACAAGTGCCTGTAATGATCGATGCAATCAACAACGTTCCAGCATCATTCTCAAGTTTGGGTGCACGCCTGGATAATGCTGCACTTCTGGCCAAGGCTGGGGTGACGGTAGCTATCAGTGGCCCAGATATGGTGGCTAGCCACAATGTATACCTCTCGCGCCAGTCGGCGGGCAACGCTGTAGCCCATGGTATGCCTTATGAGGACGCGCTAAAGGCAATCAGTAGCAATGTTGCTGAGATTTTTAATCTTGAGGGCGGTACGTTGGAGAAGGGCGCGGTTGCGGATATTGTGATCTGGAGCGGTGATCCCCTGGAAGTTACCAGCTACGCTGAGCAGATCCTGATTGAGGGTGAGAATCAATCCCTGGTGAATCGCTCAACGCGCCTCAGAGATCGACACCTCAAGCCCGCAAAGGGCCATGAATTTGGTTACAAGCACTAGTATGCAAAGAGCGGGCTTCTAGCCCGCTTTTCTTTTTCCGCCTATTGATCTGAAAGGTCCATTGGCTTGTACAGGATTTGTGTGGCGGAATACTTGCTTTCGGGGATATATTCCCTGGCCAGATTGATAAGAACAAGGAAAAAACATGGCGAATATCACAGCACTCTACACCGGCCTCTGTGCGCTTCTGATTATTTACTTGGCATTCAGGGTAGTCGAGTTTCGTCGCACAAAGAAAGTGGGAATTGGAACCGGAGATGATCGTTTCAATGAGATTAGGGTGCGAGTTCACGCTAATGCGATTGAGTACACTCCGATAGCGTTGCTTCTGTTGCTGGCTGCAGAGTTGGGCGGTTTGCCTGCACTGTGGTTACACCTCTTCGGGGCGCTCTTTTTTATCTCACGGGTATTTCATGCCTATGGACTGACCAAGGGCAAGGGCGGGCTGCACTTTGGGCGCTTTTGGGGAACTTTAATCAGCTGGGTCGTTATCGTTGTGTTAGCGGTCATTAACATTGTTAATGCCGTAATTAATCTTTGAGGTTTATTGGTGAGGCTCAGTATGAGCCCCACGCAAAAAAGCCCGGTAGAACCGGGCAGAGTACAGGGATGAATCTATAAGCGTTTACTGATTGGCGGCGAGCGGAGTTACGCGATCATCTTCGCTCTCCTGCACCATGTTTTCGTCTTCTTCGAGTAGTACTTCAGGCTTCCCTTTACAGGCTTTAGCCAGGGCATCGCGGCGTTTGGCCAACAGCAGGCCGATCTCTTCGCCCACTTGCTCATCAATGCTGTCGATGTGGCGCTCAATCAGCGACGTGATATTAGCTGCGAGCTCCAGCATCTTATCGTGTTCTTCAGCGTCTTTTTTGTTGTCGAACATTGCTCCGTCTCTATCGCATTTCCAAACAGCTACTACGGCCATCGTGTGCCTCCCAATCGTCTATTAGACTGTCCACTTAGTTTGTATGCCGCTACCCTAACTGTATAAATATTCAGTGTCAACGATGGGGTGAAGAAAGGGCCCTATGCGGTCAAAAGACCAGCAGGTGCGATGATTGGTCCGCCATTAAGCGTGAACACTGTCATAATGTGCAAACAGCCAGACGCATTCCCCCCGGGGCGACTGGTTGTCTTCACATCATTTAACAGGCCCGCTTGCGGGCCTGTTTTTTATTGGGATGTGGTGAAACTGAGATAGTGAAGGTTTCTGCAGGCCTGTGGCTTTAAATGCTAAGGATCAGCCGGGCTGCCAGTCCTATCAGTAAGATCCCGAAAACCTGTTGGATACGATGGCCAATATGCTTGCTGACCAGCTGGCGTTTACGGCTGGCGTGAACCGCCAGGGCAACGATGCAGTACCAAACTGCATCCACTCCTGAAACCAGGGCCGCCATGCCCAGCTTGGTGCTCAGGGCTTGCTGTTCTGACACAAACTGGCTGAATAGGGCGGTGAAAAATACGGCGATCTTGGGGTTGAAGAAGGCAACACCAAAACCTTGAGCGATAGAGCGCTTCAGGCTCTGGTGTGGAGGTTGTACAGTTGCAGTACTGGTACCCGGTGCGGGCGCGCTGAGGGCTTTCCAGCCCAGGTAGACCAGCATTGCTGCACCGGCCCACTGCAGAATGTTAAATAGAAGAGGAGAGCTAGTGATCAATACCGCCAGGCCAAATGCGGTAAGAATTGCGTATATAGCGACCCCGGCTCCGTGTGCAATAGCACTGGCCAGGCCTTGCTGTAAGCCTGAGGAGGCGCTGCGTAAGACGATAAGAAGACTTGGTCCCGGAGACATAGCGCCGAGGGCACAGATCCCCGCGAGAGATAACCAACTGAGTAAATCCATTATTTAAAGCCGCCCCCTTGAGCCAGCCATTCTTTTTCTGCTTGAGTGGAAGTGCGACCCAAAGCCGCATTGCGGTGAGGGAAGCGCCCAAATCGCTCGATGACCTCTTGATGGGCAAGGGCGTATCGATAATGAGTGTCGAGATAGGGCGAGGCAATTTTGTCTTCTGCGAAGGTTTGCTGCAACTGTCGAAAGTAGTCTACCGAGTGTTGCTGGGTCACGAGGTCTTCGCTGTGCTCTAGCGGCATGCCTAGGAATACCTGCTGGTAGAGCCCAAGATTCGGGGCCTCTCCGCGCTGAATCAGCGACATTGTAATTGCCAGAGCTTGGGAGTCTGCAGCGAACGCCTGGCGGGTGCCCCGGTAAATGTTTCTGGATAGTTGGTCACATACCAGTAGCAAGGCGAGTTCGCCTTTCAAAGTTTGCTGCCAACGGTCCAGCTCTCCACGCTGCGCTGATTCGGCAATAGCTCCAAATCTTGCCTTGATGTCGGCGTCCACTTCCGGAGTAGCGGCAAACCATAAACTCTGCTTCTCCGCAGCAATAGAGTTACCGCGAATATCAGTGCCGCCAAACCAAAAAACCAGGACATCATCAGGGGTTGTCATATCGAAGTTCTCATTCCGTGTTGTGTTCCGAGTTTATCCGATCGTTTCAGCCCAGTGATGACCATTAGAAGGTGGTTCCAAGTGTTGGCGTAAAAAAAATTATACACCTGCATCCAACTGGGCTCCCCGAATCGTCATAGTGGCGTACAAGGGAAAATCGGGAGATCACAATGTTTACTGCGAGATCAACTAAAAAGGTACAATTTTGCGTCGCGCTATCTCTGGTAGTTGCGGCTCTGCAAGTGGGTCAGGTTAATGCCTCCGAGCTGACGCTTTCCCAGGATGGGATTCGCCGAGAGCTCACCCAGAAAATTGATCAGCAAATACTTAAAAAGCTTGGTGAGTGCACTGATAAGAGCGAGGAAGTTAACCGGCTACCTCCAGTGCGTATTGCTGAGGAAAAAGAGCCCCGAGGAGGAATGGCTTACCCCTACTCCAAGGCTCGAATGATGGTGATGTAGGTCACCCCCCCCCCAATGACGGTTCACACCACTGATAACGAAAATGATTAGAGAGTAAGTAATGAGAGCGAGAAATAAACAATCATTCCAGGCAGTCATCTGCTGTTGGGTGGCCATTGCGGCATCCAGCATAAGCATGGGCAGCTGGGCCCAAGAGGAGGACTCATTTGTCCCTGAGCCCCCGCCGCCGCCAGGTGTGGAGGCCTCCGAATCTGAAACCCGCGTCCGTATATTGCGTGAAGATGGTGTTCTCACCATCAAATCCGAAGGCGAGAATGGTGAGAAAAGTGAGGTTCGGGTTGACTTGGGGCAGGACTTTGGCGGTCCCCTAAGCCAGGAAATTATTGAACGTCTGAAAAGCAAGGGCATTCTGGATGTAGACGGAAAGGTTACCGAAGATACCCTGAATAGCGTACCGGACAATGTCAGGATAAGCCTCTCTGGTGACCGTAACTATCGGGGCCGGGACAGGCACTGGGATCACAACTACTCACACCACGATCACGATAATGAAGATCTTGTATCGGCGGGAGTCACCACAGTTGTACCAGTAGTGGCGCTCCTCTGTGTATTTGGAATGCCGGTATTTATTGTGTGGCTAGTGACACGCAGTAGCTATCGAAAGAAACAACTGGTAATGAGTAATATCAACCAGATGGTTGCTGATGGTCGGGATGTGCCCCCGGAGCTAATAGATCTTTTGGATGAGAGAGAGCCAAATAGCTCCAATGATCGCGGTATCAACCTGATTGCAATAGGCGCTGCTGTATTCCTCTCCCTCTCAGCTCTTGCGGGTATTGGAGTAGGCAGTCTCGGCTTGATCCCTCTGTTTATCGGTGTGGCTCGCTATGTGAACTGGAAGCTTGATAACAAGCAGGTGTAGGAAAGGCGAGTATGGACCTCAATGACGAGGAATTAATCAGGCGGGCCGTCAAAGACGGGGACCAGCGGGCATACGCCCAGCTGGTTCGTCGCTATCAATCTCAGCTGCGATACTCGCTCCGACAGCTGTGTGATGGTGACCAGGGTCTGGCAGACGATATGGCGCAGGAGGCCTTTATTAAGGCCTATAAGGCGTTGCCGGCGTTCAGGGGGGATGCCCGCTTCAGCACCTGGCTGTACCGTATCGCCTATAATCTCGTCATGAGCCACAAGCGTAAGAATATGCCCGATGTGGATCAAGAGGCAGTGGATAGGGCTCAGGCCGATGAGACTATTGAAGAATCTCGGCAGTTAGGGATGGCTAGGGACCTCACTGCCGCGATGGATACCCTGAGTGGCCCGCAACGGCAAGCAATCCATCTGTGTATGCACAGGGGCTTTTCTCACGAGGAGGCGGCAAGTATTATGAAATTGCCGCTTGGTACGGTAAAATCCCATGTCAACCGTGCTCGGGCCAAGCTGCGTAGCTTGCTACAGCCCTGGCGTGAGGAGGTGGTAAATGGTTAACTTTGAACAGCGCAACACGAAAGGTAACGCCTTGAGTGAAATGGCTTTAGAGGGCAACGACCGGGAGTTTGACGCCTGGCTAAGTGAACAGCTCCAGTTCAATGAGCCCCATTTGGATAACGATGGTTTTTGTGACCGCGTGATGGCCGCGCTCCCTGCGCAGCCTAAACGCTCAAAGCGTCGTTCCAGTTATTCTCAGTACATCGCGGTAGCAGCTGCCTTAGGGATCATTGCCTGGCAGTTCCCTTTCAGTGAGGTAGTTGCCGAGATGGCCAAGCAATCTATTAGCTTGTATAGCTTGGTAGGTGTTGGACTTTTATCTTCTTTAGCGGTAATGACCGGTGGCATTTTCGCCGCACGCCGCTAACGAGAGCCTGCCTTTATAGAAGCCCGCGCCTAAATCATGATAGGGCGGGCAGCTTCCTTTTTTACTTTGCAAGCTTTCCTTAAAGTTTTAGTGGGCTCGCTTCATATTAAGAGTGTGTCTGGCCTTCGAGTAGATTTTGTCAGCCTTTGCAGCGAGCGTGCTCTTCAGCCTGGTTGCACATCTCTTTCAGTATGGTTTTCCCCGCCTCTTCATAGCCATTGTTCAGCAGGTATTCTGCTGTCTCAATTGTGGCAGCGATCCCGCTCGAAACTTCTTTGATGGTATATGCGATATGGAGTTTTAATTCGCTAGCTGCGTTTTCAGAGTCGGAAATGGCATGGTGGGCCATCAAGCGTTGCAGGGTATTGGTGGGAATAACTACTTTGAAGCCAAATTTATCTGATAAATTATGGTAGTGGTTTGTCAGTCCATCAAACCCACTTACTTTAAGTTCGTAAGTAGGTTCCCACCCTGTAAAGGTGTGTTGAAGGGCAAATTGCATAGAGTGATGTTTGGTCGTTCTGTGGGATTGCTCTGGGAATTTCTGGAAGGTAAAGGTTGTACCCGGTACATTTGCGAGAGTTTGGCTCAACTCGTCAAATGGGACTTGCATATGATTCCCCTCGTTAGCGATGGTCACGGTCAGCGGGGAAAGCTCTTTGAGTTGTTTAGGTGCTAAATTGGAAACTCGCCCGGTTATATATTTATCCTCTAATGACGGGCTAAAAGCAAAGTACTGTGAAAATGGTGCTTTGTCGTTTAGCCAGTAGTCCAGTACGAAGCGGCCAGAGTTGGAGTGCCCAGACAAAATACTAAAATCTGCGGTTCGATAGTTTTTATTGACATAGGGCACAACTTCGTTTGCTAGGAACTGAGAAAATGCTGTCGATTTACCTTGATCCGGGCGCAACTCCTTGCCCATTCCCTCTACACCAATCACGATAAAATTGGGCACTTGGCCTTCAAGTAAATCGACAGTAGACAAAGTAGAAAGCATGTCCCACTGAGCATGTAATACGTAGAGCACAGGATATTCTTTGTCATTATCCTTATATTGTTCGGGAAGTTTCACCAAGATGGTTCGGTTTTCACCAAGGAAATCTGATTTGATTTCCGTCTTTTGTGCGAGAATAAAATCTGAAGCATTTGCTATCAGCGAACAAACACTTATCAAGGCTAAAAATAGAACTCTCATTTTCCACTCTCCATGTAGGTATTATTTTAGGGTGTAACACTAAAGTTCGGGTTAAATTAACCAGCTAAAACTGGCTGAAGAAAGCTGCTTTTGCCTACTTGTCAGGTATTTTCAGTAGAGGGTACTCGTGTCGACGTGCGCCGATGTTTGTGCCGGAAGAAGTTAACAATTTATTGTTATATGACTTAAATCTATTTATTGACCCTTTAGATGTCAAGTGCCTTGACTGGGAGATATGCCTTGTTGAGCGGGGGTAAGTCGATGAAGTAGGGACTGCAGACTTAAAACTTAGGGCAGGCTGAAGTCAGTCTGCCCTAAGTTTAACAAAATAGTGAATGCTACTTAGTTTCTATATTCTCCAGAAATTGATCGACCACTGCATTGAATTCATCGGGCCTCTCCCAAAACATCATATGCTTTCCCATATAAGCGGTAGTGGCGGAAGGGGTATTAGCTTTGATCCATTTGTCAGCCACTTCCTTAACTTCATTTCGTACCACATATAGCATGGGAATCTTCCCTTCAAGGCCGATAAGGTCTTTGCTGTAGTCGAGATAAAAACCAGTAGCGTTGGTAATTGCGGCGACGCTGCTAGAGGTTTGATTGGCGATATTAGATATCCAGGCAATATTTTCTGCAGTGGGATTTTCAAGCATCCATTTGACGAACTCTGCAATCACATTTTCGCGATCCTCAATAATCCCCTCAGTGAATGAGCGCGAGTATCCGTCTGAATCATCATTTAGATACCAGACCCACTCGTCCCGGCTGGCCCCAGAAATCTCCGGGCCAGTGTCGATCATAATCATGGCTTTTATCTTGTCAGTGCCGAACTGGTTGAGATAGGCCAGTTGCTCGGTCACTCCATAGGACCAACCCGCGAGAATCACGCTATCAAGCCCCAGCTTGTCAATCAGTGCAGCTAAGTCTCGAGCGTGTTGCTGATAAGTATGGCCCTCAACAGGCTTGGATGACATGCCCTGGCCGCGGGGATCATAAGCTAGTGCGCGATACTTGGTGGAGTCCTTGAAATGGGCAAGTTGATGCTCGAAAACCTTTGTAGACATCATCCAGCCGGGAATAAAGATGATTGTCGTATCGCCATTACCCGCTTGTTCGTAGTGGATAGTGAGAGAGTTGTCGATCTTGATTCTCTCTGCTGCCACATAAGTAGAAAAAATAGACAGGATGCTAAATAAAATTACCAGATGAAGAGTCTTCATGATGTAAATTAACTCAATATAATTTCTATAACGTAATCAGAGGAAGTTCGTAGGCGAAGGGGCTTCGGCTACCAATATTCGCTTATGCCCACATTGTACCGTGGAATTACTCCTATTAGTTGTTGCTGCAATATTACCCGCAATATAAATTGCACAAACGTCCGTTTTATAGGGTTGATTACTTAAATCCAAAGCAGGTGGGAGCTTACGGTAGTTGGTTATGATTTTTCCCATTTGGGTTGGTATAAAAATCTATTTTGGGTGTGATTGCCCGGTATTTATCCAGAATTATCATAGTGAAAAATAAAGGAATAAGTGACAGTGCTGAGAAGTGTAGTGCAATGAATTTGGTCTCCTCTTGTATGGGAGTGGAGGAAAATATAATTACTTCGATAATAAGTAAGAAAATAAATAAAAAACACTTATTGAAATCTGATATTGAGTCAAATATTTTGGGACCCAATATCCAATGCTTCCAGGATTTGTGCGCAATAGCATCTAGTAAGTAATAGAGACCGCAGGTAAAGCTAACCAATGTTGTAAGCAGTAGTTCAAATACCCAGGCGGGAGGCTTGCCTGGAGCGGGAGGCCAAGCATTCGTAACTCCAAATTCCGTAAAAGAGAGAATGGCAAAGAGACCGGTCGCCAGCAGTACAACTGGAAATCGAAAGACTAAAATTACCATACAGATTGCAGCAACGGTCTCGAATACTCTCTGGGTTGGCATAAAGATCTCGGCGTGATCCGCTACCCAGGCCAAGGCTCCCCGATACCAATACGGTGTATTCCCGTATTCGACATAGGAGTTAATGAGACCTCGGTACCCTTCTACAGTAAACCAATTTAACAGCCCATCCTCAAAAATCTGAAAGACTAACATTACTCCGATGGTGAAGGTAAAAAGATCAATCCAGCGCCCTAATATCGGAGTTGAATCCTGTTTGGGGGGAGTATTTCGATACTTGTCTAAATACTTTGAAGCTATTGATAAAATGGCAATGGTAATGCTGGATAGGGCGCTTACAGTGAATACGTAATCGCCACCATTGCGTGACATAACAAAGACTCCAAATAAGAGAGCAGATGCTACAACAATCGCACAACCCCAGGTTAATAGGCTTACTCTCGGTGCTATCACCGCGCCTAAAAACCGAGAACGAAAATTGTATTGAGAGTCTTTATGGAGCTTGTAAATGCTAACTGCCAAGATTAAGGCAAATAACGCAGGTGACAAAAACTCGAAGTACCAGCTGTTTTCTCCCATGTAAGTCAACCCCCACAGCAAGATAAAGCCGAAAAACATGAGTGTTGCGCCCAAAACAATAAAAACACGCAATATCAAGAGGGTCCCAGCAAGCAATAGTACCAGGTGGAGTGTATAGGTCACAAAAGCTGAGTAGGGGATAAGGTGGCTGGCCAGTGATTTGACAAGTGCAGGTGTACCCTTAGTCTGTACAAGCTGATGTAATAAACTTGCGAAGACATCCGGTGCCATTTGCCCATTAAAAAAGCGCATGATAACCAACTGAATACAGGCTGCGCCTAAGAGGAGGCTGATAATGGCTAGCCAAGTAGTTTGAGATGTGGCGCTTCTTGCTTGCTCAGTACTTAAGTGTAGGCTGGATATAAGCATGTATCTTATCCGAGGCCCTTTAAGATTGATTGCCTTATTAGTGATTATGGCAAATTAGGTAAATAACTTACAAATCTTCGCCGTGTTGATGCTGTTGTAACTACAAGGCTGGCTACAGCCAACCTTGTAATCGATGAGTTGATAAGAAAGTTCCAAAGCGACATTTGGTGACAGCTTTAATTACGGGTTTCTCCACTCTGCTGCCAGGTCAATTGCTTGCTGCAAGATTGGCCATTCCAACAGACTTTGCTGGTATCTGGTAGCTTTCTCGCTTAATGAGATATTATAAGCATATAGTCTATAAGCGAGTATTGCGTAAAATGCGTCTACAGCCCCAGCAGAGCCGAACATGAAGGGCAGTTTTGCTTTCGAGAAAATATCTTCAATCCTTTTTAACTCAGCCTGAATTCCAGGGTTCATATCCGGGGAGGAGTTGCTTTTATCTAGAGTGAAAGGGCAGTTGCTTCTTAAGGCGATGAAACCGGAGTGAAGTTCAGCACATAGGCTTCTTGATTGTGCTCGCTCAATATTTGATGAAGGGTACAAGATGCCTTTGGAGAGCTCATTAAAATACTCAGCGATTGCCAGTGAATCATGAATATAAGTATCTTCAAGCAACAACACAGGTACAAGTCCAGCTTGGGAATATTTAAGTACTTCGTTTTTGTAGTTAGGGCTGGAGAGGTCTATGGCTTTGATCTCAATGTCAAGGCCTGCGATTTGGGCGCATATCCAGACTCTTAAGGACCAGGTGGAATCAGTGCCTGTGATTAATTTCAAAATATGTACTCCTTTTTGGTGTTGCTGGAGAAAGTGGCAGGGTATTCAAGAGTATCTGAGAAGCTATATGTTGCCTCCCCTCGAGATATTTAGAAAAGAGTATACAGAATCTAGTGTTTAAACATTATGCTGAGACTTTCATGCTGACTGAAAATTTAAGGGTGAATTTAGAGGTAGCATTAGTTAGTCAGATAGCTTCTTCAGTAGTTCAATAATGTTAGGTTTTTCATCTGTTTTTCTCATAAAATACCGGGGGTATACCTTGTTTAAGTCTGGACCTCTCAGCAGAAAAACAAACTCTTCGCCTAATGATAACCCTTGGATATTACCGAGTTGATAGTGCCACATTTCCCAAAGTTCTACGTAAAATTCCGGGGGGACATGATCAAGGTTGCTTTTAATTACACCATTTGGCATTAATTTAACATGGAGCCTAATCTTATTCCCTGATAAAGGACTGGTTCTCCCATCTGGATTAAAGGTGATTTCTCCGCTTGAGGTGAACATATCTACCTTTTGAACCAGAACATGTAAAACGTGATCGGTGCTTTCTAGAAGCTGTTCCAGTGTTGCAGGCTCTATAGATGTTCCATTTGCACAGCTAGAAAATAGTAGAAAGAAAATCAGCTTTTTCATGAGTATTATCTATTTTTGTAGGTTATACCAGGCGCAACATTGATTGCCTAGGGTGGAGCTTTTTAATAGCTGTTTTCGTCAGTATTGTTAGTATTTCTGTCTGGTTTCGATGGTTTTTCTATTCTAGTCAGAATATGGAGGGTCAATTCACAGGCCGCTACTTACTTGTGCCTTATTACTCAGCGGTAGTTCAATAATGGCCAATCACACCATTGTTTACAAGGGGGTATCTCTATATTTTGGTGTTAAATCCTTTTTGAATCGAATTTCGGTGTTTGCTAAATTTTAGCTGGCCCACTAGTTGTTAATAGGATCTTACTATGTGTCCGTATGGGTTGATAATTATGCTGGCTTATTCTGTTTAAGGATCTGAGGTGTGGTTTTATAAAATTAATTTTCAGAAATGTTTATTTTAATATATTTAAAGGTGAGCGACTTCCTTTAATGCGGCTGCTATTTTCCACAAGATGTGGGCGTCTATAGGAGGAGGGAGTGAGAAACTGCTGCGGACCTGAACAATCAAGCCCGCTTGCTCCAGTGAATCACTCAAATGGTTTCAAACGTTTTGTAAGGTGCTTGCGGATATCTTTCATCGACTTTTCCGCAGTCTTGTGCCCCGCATTTATCGCAATTAGAAAGATTATGTCATGCTTGGGCATAATACGCACATCAGTAAACCAATATCCATTACTGCCAGTATGTGCAAGAAGTGATAACTCAGAGTCGTACACTGCGCCCCACCCGAGAGCATAATTGCCTGTCACCGGTGAATGTAACTTGCGATAGGTTTCAGTCTTTAGCAATTTACCGCGACCATGTACGCCATTGAGCTGATCTTCTACAAAAAGAGTCCAATCCTGGAGTGATATATTGATAGTTCCTGCGGGACCCATTACTTGAGGGTTATCACTATTTTTGTCGGCAGGGTCTAGCGGGATGAGCTTGCCCAGCCAGGATTTTTTGTGGCCACGGGGTTGATCTAATGTGGTCGAAGAGCCGGGAGCTGAAAAACCTGCATTCTTGATACCAAGTGGAGCAAAGATCTGCTCCTTGATGAGATCTTCCCAGGTCTTGTCTGTTCGAGCTTCGGCGATAGCCCCAGCAATGATAAAGCCGAGATTGGAATATTCAGCTGAGCCAGCCTCGGAGCTGGGAGGTACAGTGAGGTAATGGCGTGCGACTGCCATGCGTTGCGCTCGAATACTGTGTTCCGGCTCGATTACTTTCATTAATGTAGGAAGCTCATACCAGCTGGATAAAGGGGGTAGGCCGGCAGTGTGACTGAGCAATTGCGTGATCGTAATATTACGGTAAGCGGGGTCTATATCTTTTGCAAAAGAGGGAAATGAGTCAGCTAGTGTATCCTCAAATTGTAATATGCCCTGCTCGACTAAGCGCGCTACCATTGTTGCTGTAATCGCTTTGGTGTTAGAACCTATGTGCCAGCGGTCATTGATAGTTACTATTTCATTATGGCCCTGTGCGCGAACTCCGTCTACCGCCATGGCAGCGATGTCGCCATCGATTTGAACTAGTACACCGACTGCTGGAAGGTTGTTGCTATCTCGGGCATTAGTAAGTATTTGTTCGAGAAACTCTTGTAACGAATCGTCGGCATGTGCGATAAAGGGTGACGTTAGAAGTGTGACTGCCAGGAGAATCCTTGGTAGAGTTTTATTAAATCCTATATGCATTTTAATAAGCCCGAATGAATATTTAAAGCAAGTGCTGGATCTGTGTTTATACAGATATTTTATGTCGATTGGTATACTCTGAGGCTTCGATGTAATGAAGGGTTTTGGTACATTGTTGCCAAGTGGTTGTTTTAAATATTGTTCATAATTATTTTCAGGTAAGTGCTAGAGAAAGGTGTTTTGTGAGGTCTTTCTGCTCGAAGAATTATAGATTATAACAGCCACCAGATCATCGTATTGATCTGAACATCCTTTGTTCAATTTCAAGTCAACTTTGATATCCCTTAGTAATGATATTTCCTTTCTTTAGGGCGTTGACTGGAATATATGCTAACGGCATTTTCTCAATAATCTTTCTTTTGGAATTTGATTCTTTAGTGTATGCGACCTAGAAAGGTTATATTTATAATCTATTAGAAATGGTGTCATTGTGAGAGAGGCCCGTCAGCAATTCGTGTAGGTGGTGATTGCTGACGGAAAATGAAAATTTGGATCATGGCTGAGTTTATCATCTGGGATCAGATGCTTGTTAAGCATTACAAAAGCAAGAGCTTTTGGGGGTTCTAGATGGCAAGATTTCGAGCTCGAAAGATTCTGTCGCGAGGAACAAACTGAATGTGCAGGTCTCGAGAAACATTCGGTGCACTGATATGGGAATAATCTCCGGTAGCTGTGAATTTATACATTTGTAAGTTCCGTCCGGCAATATACCTTCCCAATCCCCAGTAACCCTGATAGTTAATGGCTTGATCATCGGGGATTTGGTTTGAAAGAGTGCTTATAGTACGAGCAACACGTCGGCCTCCAATCATGTTTCTTCCCATTCTTAACCCTGTGACATGCGCAGAACCTATAGGGATTATTCCGCCTGGACGTCCGCCTATATTAAAGTGGTGAATAATTCTTCTTGCTATTCCCTTTTGACGTTTTTCTGAAGATTTCCACTCTCCATTTCCTCTCCATGAATCCACACAGGCTATATCCCAACTTTTCCGAGAAGCTATATTGATTAATAGCGCTGATGTTTCAGTATCAGTTACGCCACCCGCGAAATAGTCTTTTATCCTATTGGGGTAAGCGGAGAGAGTTCCTGCAGCTTTTATTTCATGCGGTGCTTCGACGAACAATGAGTGAGGCTGATCGCTATTATCAGCTATAGCTTCAGCTGCAAAGGAGAAACCGTGAGGTACATCATTGTGCGGCTCTTGGACAATCACTAGCCCTCCGGCTTGCAATGTGGCGCGAACACGAGCCTTTGCGTCTTGCAGGGTTATATTGTTTACTGGCATTTAATATCTCCATCTTGCTATAGAACGACTGGTTTAGCGTCGAATGTGCTCGGTGTATTTCTCGTCGAGTAGAACCTTTTTATTTGGCTTGGACACAACTGCAAAAGCAGGAGTTATCATATTTCAGTTTTTGTAATGCATGTATTGCTAATCAAGTTACTCTTCATGAAAGTTAGGTTCAAGAAATAAATGCAACACCTTTCCAAATTTTGTCTTAGTTTGTGAGTTATTTCTTTCGGGGGTGTTTATTGCCCAGGGGTTTGTGTCCTTTGTGAGGTAGGTTCCCTTTTAATGTCCTGTAGTGTAGTTTTTATTAATATTGGCAATCTTGGAGATGGTCGTATCGAGTATGATTTCTAGGATAGATTTTTTGGTCTTTTAAGTCGGTTCTCCTGTGATAGATATTTTGGGCTAATTGTATTTTTTCTGGTTTTCTATTGGTTATTTTCTATAGGGATAGCTTTTGTAAAAAAAAGTAATCTACAGTAGAAAATCTTCTACATGTGTAAAGAATGAAGGGATAGTGTGATCACATTATCTAATACTGCATCCCCTTACGGCACTCCGAGCTAAAAAGTTTAATTTTTTTGTGACTTATTTGTAACCACATTTTTGGTCAAAAGTCTTGAGGTTCTTGAAATGGCTTTGTTGGATCTATAAATTGAGGAGGTGCTAACTCTCGGTGGGGTAGAAGAGAATAGATTTTAATCTGGGTTGATCTAGTGATGTAGAGAGCTACAAGATGAAATAGAGTTGCCAGTTTGGCCGATAAGTAACAAAAATAAGCTGCCCGGAGGCAGCACATTAATATATCTAGTTGCTAAGTCCTAATTCCCGCTCAATCTGAGCCTTTCTCCAAACTGAGTAACTGGCTGGTATCTTTGCCTCTTTGGTGCCATCGGCAAGGATGGCGCGGCCGAGGTTTGGCCAGCATAGTACGGCCAATACCCTGGGCGCGATTACTTGGAAGACTTTGGGTGGCCCCATTAGGGATTTGAGTCTCTGTATTAATGGTAGCCAGGATGCTGGGACTACCTGTTCTGCGATCATCCATGAGGCCTGAGGATCACTACCCAGTTGCTTTGCCAGGGATTCGTAGCGCAATGTAGCGGCTCTTAGTGAGGCTTGGGGTGGTGCGAGTATGACGGCACGGGCCCTTCTCTCTGCACAGAGTAGGCAAATCTCTTTGGGGAGACCGCTACTTTCTGCAAGCTCTTGGTTGAGTGCCCATCCACCGGCTTTGATATCGCATTGGCAGATAGAGCAGTTATATTTCGGGTTTTCAGGGGTGAATACAGAACTAACTTTTTGGGGGCGTTCGCCATTTTTCCAGATGAGAGAGTGTCTTTTAAAAAGATTGCTGGCAAAGTATCGGGTATAGGTCAGCCAGTCGATATTGGTCACATTGCCGAAACGGTCTTTGTGTACAACATCGGGAATATTGTGGCTGTAAAGGTGACGTAAGCAGTGAGGGCATGGCTTTAGTTGATCCTGGGGAAATGCCTTTCGCGCTTCGCTATAGTCACTGCTTATCCAAACCGGACCCTTATAGTTATTCACTATTGGGCACTTGGGGTAAATATGAACTTGACCAAAAGAGTCCGGGTTTTGTTCCAGGCCAAATAAAAAAACCGGTATACCCCGGTAGCGCCAAGCCACAGGTACGCTGTCCAGATCGCTTGAATCGAGTTGCATTCCAGTACGGATGGCTTTGGCTAAGCTGTTTCGATCAGGCATTTCAGATAAGCGCTGTGCTAACGGACGTTTGCCGGCTGAGAATGAATCCCCATCGTTAATGACATAAGGTACTGATAGTGCTCGTGTGGCGCTTGGGAATGCTGTGATAGCCTGACGGTTTTGAATGGGTTGAAATTTTGTGAGGTTCACAGAGCTTCCTCAAGGATTTGCAGGATATGGCTCTCAGAGTCTCTAACTACCCTGAATGCTACCCGGCGGGAACGATCTGGATCTTCTACCCCATTCTTATCCAAGACTGGGCGAGCTGAGGAGTAACCGACAGCTGCTACCTTGGCCCGTACCAGGACGGCTTGCTGCGAAGGCAGTAATGAATGGGCATATTGCATTACGGCTCGGGAGCGCTGTTGGGAAAGTCGCAGGTTGTGGAAATAACCAGCTTCCGGTGCGGATTGATCTCCCCATTCAGAACTTGTGTGCCCTTCGATTTGGATTGCGGCAATGGAATCCATATAGGGCGTGAGCGCTTCGATGTAGCGAGGTACAAAGGAGGACATAATCTCGCGGGCATTGTCGCTCAGGGTAAAATCACCGGTTTTAAATAAGGCATCACTGTTATTAAAGGAGATGGCCAGGGTTTGCTTATCCAGAGACGCTCCCCAACGAGTTAAGTCGTGGGCAAATTCCTGTTGCAGAGTTTGATAGATGGCCAACTGGGTGTCCCGGTAAGACTCTGCGAGTTCGCGGATCTTGGCGCGTTCGTCGATAAGAGAGCGCATTACAAAGACGGCAATACAGAGAAATACCATCATCAGGCCAGCCATCATGTCCGATAGGCTAATCCATTGACTATCGCTGGACTCACTACTGGCTTGCGTGCTTTCAAACATGCGCCTCTCCAGTGACTCTCTGAGCTTGCGCATCGACTCTCTTCATTTGCTGGATGAGCTGACGGAAGTCTCTGGAGAATTCACCGCTTAAAGTGCCAAGGGCATCGCCCATCGCTGCCATAACACTCTCTACCTCATCGCGCAGACGTTCATCCAGAAGTTCATATTGACGCTTGATACTGACATCGGCATTACTAAGATCGCGAGTAATCACTTGTGACAATTCGGTAATCATCTGGTTGTGAGTTTTGGCGATCAGCTGAGCTAGCTCGGCCATGGATTCCCGGTGACTGGTAGCCTGCTCGTGAATTGCTTTAGAGAAGTGGTTGGGGTCCATACTGGTAACCACATCGGCCAGGGCTACGACCTTACTGGTTCTTTGGTCGAATACTTCCGCCTGGGTCCTACTCAGGGAGATCAGGTTGGAAACCTGGGCCCCCAGTTGCTGTTGAGCTTGGTCAATTCCTCGGGTGAGCGCTTCAAACTTGGGCGCAATATCGGGGATCGATTGCTGTAGAACTTCAATAGAAGCTTGTTGCTCATTCAGCATGATTGATATCTGCTCTGCGTGATTGCGCTGCTGCTCTACCAGGGTCGGAATCACGTTGAAAATTTCTGGCAGCTCAGTAATACGCTGGTGTAACAGCAGAAGGTTTTCCTGAGCACCATTAATTTCATTGAGAAGAGTTGCAGTTTGGTCGCGGTAAATAGTTGCGAGTTCTGCGTGCTGCTGATGCTGATCTATTAGGGCCTGCAGGGCAGGGGATACGGCCTCTAATTGCTGGGTAAACTGCTGTAGGTTCTCACCCATCTGGGCATTCAGGCCGCTATTAAACTTTTCTACAACCGCAGTGAGTGACTGTAGGACTTCATCACTAATCTGTCGCTGGAATTTTGCCAGATCTTCGCGCTGACCGTTAATAGCCTGCAGTATGTCATCTGCTGTCGCTTTAGGGGCTTGTTCTTTAGTGAATATTTGAAAAATAGTTCGCAATATCAGGGATAGGAAGAGTCCCAAGATACTGGTCATAAAGGCGGTTTCCAGACCTTGCATCAGTTCTGAAATTGAGGTGTCAATATCGTTTAGATCAAATCCATAGATACCGATAATGATACCGATAAAAGTACCTAAAATACCGAGGGCAGTCAGTAGTGACGGCGTTTCCTTTACAAAGCGGGGAAACTTGCCTAAAGGGTAGAGGATTATGGCTATAGCACCAATGGCAAGCATGACCATAAGAAAGGTGTCGGTAACCTGTTCCGCAGACAACTTGGTTAACCAGTGATAGAAAAACTGGGTCATTATTTATCCTTTACAACTTTTTGCATTGTTATTTCGTGATAAAAAGGTCCGTTGGGTATTCGCCCGGTTCCCTGGCTGAGTACTTTCATCTCTGGTAGAGATTTCACAACATCGGTGATAGTGCGGAGCTGGGGCTGCTTACTACCCGAAGCGTGAATATAGGTTCCAACCTGGCCCGACTTTTGAATTTCAAATACACCACAGTTGACGGGAAGCTTGTTTTGTTTGAATAGCAAAAAGTGCATCACGCCACCATCACTGAGATATTGATGCAGGGCTTTAGTGATCAATTGTATTTGCTCGGTGGAAAAGAAATTGAGAAGGTCCCAGAGGAGGATGCAATTGAGATCCTTTGGTAGGGTTGCCTGTCGCAACGCGGCCTGAACGGCTTCTTCAAATGGCACTTTTCTGCTGATTTGCCAAGCGAGCGATGAGTAAAAATCAGAAATAAACAGTTCGCCCACCTCCCTTTGGACGTGTTCCATATTTCTCCCAGCCTTTTGCCCAATATCCAGAACTTTGCTGACCGGTGAGCGCTTGACGTGAGTCAGGGCGGTGTCGAGAGCGGTTAGCGAAATATTAGTAAGGCGGTTTTTTTGGAAAGCGGATACCGCTGCTGATGATCCACTGGCCATCACTGAAGTTGGCGATTTTACATTGCCATACTCAAACATTAATTCGATAAGGTCTTTACGCATCCCCTCTCTTTGTAGCAGGGAAGAGCGCAGGGAGAAGTTGCCCATAGTCTTCATTAAATTCAGGGATGAGTACCTATAGGTGGGCAGTGGTTCTTCCAGGTGGAGCGGTTCTGTATTGAAGGTAAAGCCAGAAAGGCGTTTAAAATCCGCGGGCCCCTTGGGCATAGTGCCGGTGTACAGCATTGTATGGAAAATGGTACGCGGCTTTAAGTGGGGTCGGATTTCCTCAATGAGCTTGGTAATAAGCTCAGGCTCCATAAAGTTGAATAGATCCCAGCAGAGCACCACATCAAGCTTGATTCGTTGGGGCTTTTTGGTGAGATATTCAGAAAGCTTAACGGCCCTGACTTCTTTATCGAGGGCAGAAGTATCCAATAGCAGACTGCGTAAATCTTCGATAAATGTCTGGCAGGAGCGCTCCAATAAAGGCTGTGTGGTGCCAAACGAAAGGCATCCCAAATCTAAAACTTTACTACCTGGTTGAATGACTTCATCCACCAAAGCAGCAATACCAAATGAATGATGCTGCAACATATTTCCCACACCAAAACTAAAGCCCCGGCATTAGCCGGGGCCCATATTGAGGATTAACTAAGAAGGTTTCCTAGCTTTCCTCAGCTTCTTCTTCGGTCTCTTTAGTGCCGAAGAGGTAGTCGCTGGTGTCGGACAGGCGAGAGGAATCGCTCGTGCTTGTGGTGCTGGAGGAGTAGGTAGAGCTGCCGCGAGTACGGGCTGCGGGCTTCTCTTCTGCTGCGGGCAGGTCTGGGTGTACCAGACGATCAGAGAACTCCTTGTGGCGCTCTTTCATTTCGGAATCGGTATCAACCATATCCATGGAGCCACGGAATTTACCGCCGTCGTCCAGCTTGATTCTCGGTGCAATCAGATTGCCATTAACTTGTGCGGTGTTGCGGATTTCGATCAACTCATCGGCAAGGGCATCGCCATCCAAGGTGCCTTCTACAACAATATTTTTTGCGTGGATATTGGCAGTAACTGCACCGCCAGTGCCAACAGAAAGATTGTGACCAACCATGATCACGGTACCATCAACAGTACCTTCCACGTGCAGATCTTCGGTGCCGATCAGCTCGCCACGAAAGTTAATACCTTCACCCAGCACTGACTTGGAGCCTGAGCCCGAAAGAGATGATTGCTGCTCAACAGCGCTCATGCCTGCTAAAAATGGTGTGGAGTCATTGCTTTTGTCAGTGCTCATAGAAATAAGTCTCTCTGTTTAGAAAAGTCAGCTGTTGCGTCGATTGCACCGATAACCGTGGTTACAGGGTTGTCGATACGTTGGGTTTTTGTCAAATCGGAAAATCAAAATTTTCAAAAGTGATAAGGCACTTCTAATGGCGGGTACGGATTATTTTGATACTGAATAAAACCTATCAAAACAAACGGCCCTACATTTATGTCAAATTTTTTTCTTTGCTGTGAGTGTTTTACTAAAAAAGAAAATTAGACTATCAGTGCTTTTGGTCACCTAAAATATCCCTGTCTCTGCCTTTTCCCTATTGTGCACATACCTTAAGAACGACTTCCTTTGTCCTTTTACAGTTTTCGTCTCTCTCGTAAAGTTGCAATGCCCGTTTTCTCGTGCTTGCATCAAGGTGAAGAAGAGGCTCTTCTGACCTTAAGCTACGATCGATTTTTGCGATTGCTGTTGATATCGCTATATTCTCGCTATTTACTTCAGGCTCGACCTGTAAGTAAATATTTACTTCCTTTTGTGGAGGGCATACTTCTAATTGTCTGCTGATGGGTATCGAGCCTATTGGCACAAAACAATATATGATTGGAATACTACCTACAGCGAGCTTACCAGCGTTTTCGGTCTGGCAATCAATCAAGCTGACCTCGACTTGAATGCGCTGAATTTAGCACGGATTGCATGCTAAAAGTGTGACTTGTAGCACCTTTTGGTCGTGATGATCGTCGTTTCCTGTTTTTTAATCCGCTAATGATTTACGGCTTAAAATATTGTTGCAATATGCGATGTATTCCTATGTAAAGAATTGTTTATGTTGGCATTTGGATTAATGTCTGAGCCTCGCATTCTTGCGCTTTCAAAATTCTATCCTAAATGTAAGTGTGCACTTATTTGCAATGACTATTGGGTGTCTTCAGGAAGGCTGTTTTCACAGGGTGGAGCTGCAGGCAGTTTTTGCCAGGATATATATCACTCACTGCATACCTCTCAGTCCCACCCACAAAAAGGTAGGCCCAAGAGATATTTTTGGTGGCGTTGGCAGGGGTGCCAGCCTTGCTGGGCTGGCTAAATTTCAGGGGTAATTTGGATTTTAAACGGAGTTCCGTTTGAAGTTTTAAACTCTACCTCTGCAGCTTGGTTGAACCCTGTCACCAGAATGGGACTTGCTATCTGCTTATAACCACTAGAAGCCCCAAATTCATATATTTTTGTCTGCAATCGAATTTGGTTTTCAGAAACTTGTTCGGCAGACACCTCGAACCTAAGTGTGTTTTCGATTTGGATTTCGCTTTCATCTCCTTCGTTATTGAGGAGGCGGACGGAGGCCAGGTTCTCGTTTCTGGTGCTAGCATCTACCTTAAGCATTATTGGAGAAGCTGACGATAAGGAGGTATACAAGAGTAAAGTCGTACCCAGGGCCAATATTGCGGTGAGATATTTTCTGCCCTGCTTGGCCATCGATATTTTTGGGTTTTCCTGAAGGATTATATCTATGGGCTTCAGTGAATATGCTGAAGATATTGCTTTTATTGAATCTTGAGAGGCATTTCCACTTTTTTCTATCCGTTGAATGGTTCTAAGGCTTAATGATGCAACATCGGCTAGTTGTTGTTGACTCCAAGCTCTAGTTGTTCTCAGTTTAATAATTTTCTTTGAGTTAACTTTCACTTCCATACTTCTGCCCTCTGAAAATAGAGCTCCATTTTCAAGGGGGCAGTCCTTATTGGTTACGATGTTCTTGCGACACCTACCTGACAGCTATACGACTTTGTCCAAATAATAGACTGTCTGTGCAACTTGCGGTCAATGGTGGGCGTGTTTGAAGGTTAGGTGATTCACTGATGTACTACAAGGGGCGCACAACCTTTAACTATTGCCCTGAATCCATATTCTGGGTCGGGAAGGCATCTATAGGCTCTAAGTTCTCACTTTGAGATAAGTAAAAGGCTAGGGAGTTGAGTCAGGTTGTAACTGGAGGTTCGGATAGTGGCTCTTCTGTTTTTTTGGGGGAAGGTTACCACTAAGCAGAGTCGAAGAGCTTTCAATGAGAACATGTAGCAAGATGACTTATGGAGTTCCTGAACAATTCCGTAATATCTCTGTGAGCCAGAAGCATCACGGATTTATTTAGAGGCTCCTTATATAAATTTAACGCTCCAAGCCATTAAATCTTAATACTGCCGTGAAGATAATCCACAGCGCCTCCCTTGAGAGAGACTCTGTTACTATGCAGTTCGCAGTGAATTAGTCCAGTCCGCTTGGAGAGTTGCTTAGCTAAAAGTACATCCTTTTTAAATTGTTGGCTCCAATATGGTGCCAGTTGACAGTGCGCTGACCCTGTCACAGGATCTTCGTTTACCCTTAATTTTGGATAGAAGCATCGGCTAACGAAATCAATATCGTTACTTGCTCCAGGAGCGGTAATGACAACTCCTCGTTTATCCAGCTGGGAAAGTTTTATAAAATTTGGATTTACAGATTTTAGATCGGTTTCGCTACCCAAGACAGCTATATAATCATATGCACACAGAACTTCTCGCGGAGTGACACCGAGGCCATCAATAAGAGCATCTGGTACTTCTGTGGATATCGGAATGCTAGCCGGAAAGTCCATGCTATAGACAGCTCCCGATCTCTGGACTAACAGTGGGCCGCTTTTTGTATCAAACTGGATGGTTTGGTCTGAGTATCTTAAATGAGTAAATAGAACGTGGGCAGCTGCGAGTGTGGCGTGGCCACATAAATCTACTTCTGCCTCAGGAGTAAACCACCTCAGAGAAAAGGAATCTTCATTTTTAACAAAGAATGCGGTTTCAGAGAGGTTGTTTTCCTCAGCTATCTTTTGCAGCGTCTCATCCGCAAGCCAGTTATCAAGAGGGCACACAGCAGCAGGATTACCTTCAAATACCTCGGAGGCAAAGGCATCTACTTGATAAATTGCTAGTTCCATTAGTTTTTTCCTTGAGTAATAGATGCTATTTTCGGTCAGTATAAAATTATTGTGATAGTTGGTGTGTTTATGCCAGATTGCTTTGTGGTACCAATTTTCTAAGGCTAAGGGAAGCTAGGATACTTATACCTGGGTGTCCTTTAGGGCGGGTCTTCAAAGTCCACAGAGATATAGCTAATTATTTACAGGCTCTCTAACTGCGCAAAGCGACGTTCGTAATAAAGCAGGCCGTTGGATATACGCATAATCTCAAGAAGGTCTCCAGAAGAAAATCCAACAACAATTTTAATCGGTGCTTCTTCACTGTATTGGAGAAGTTGTTCGTTTTTGCAGAGTTCTCGTGCTAGGAGGGATGTATAGCATAAGCTGAAACCAATGTATCCGTCTCTATTTAGGTGTTTCGGCTTGTTAGCTCCTTTACACAAGGCTGCAATATTTCTCAAATATCTCGAGCCCAAATCAGAATTCGAATATATCCAATCCCGTCTGCTTTTAAATAGTTGAGGAAGTAGTGTTAAGCTGATATCCGGGAATTCCCGGCCGATACTATCTCTGAATTCACGCAGCTCGAAATATAGGACTGAAGGAGGAAGCGAGTCCCCAGCAGCTACCAGTTCTGTATCGAACCATGTTTGGGCTAGGTCAAGTTCATCAGTTCCTAGCATAGTGGGCAGCTTTAGCCATGCCAAATTGGGGGTTCGGCCATCAGCCCAAAAAGAAAGGTTTTCAAGGCCGTCTTGGATGGATTCGTTTTTTTCCAGCGTATCGAAAATCACTTCATAGTATTCAGCTATAGACAAACCCCGAACTCCTGTCATATCCCATTTTTGCTTAGTATATCGATCAAGCAAGCCAGTGGGGACGTTTTTGGCTTTTCCTTCTGATTCAGCAGTATATGCGCTGGGGCGCAATCTAAAACAACCATCCCGTTCGAAATGAAATTCCAACAAAAGCAAAGAGAACGGACAGTACTGTAACTGGGATAATATGGTATGCCAGTGCAGTGAGATTTTTTTCAGAAAGATTTGGAATGATTCGCAGCCTTGCGTCAATTGCCAGTAAGAAAGTGCATGCCAAAAGAATCAGTTTGAAGGATATCAGGCGAGAAATTGGATTGGAGAAGTTGAACCACTGCGATAAGTCAGGCAGTAGGGTATATGAGAGATATAGCCCGGAGAGTATTTGAATGAGCAGGGCGGGGATGCCAATCTTTTCGTAGCTGCTTTCAAACCGGGAAAGAAAAGCTACATCCTTATCCCGTAAAACTTTGGGTAGTATTGTGCAGGCAAGTATCAGATGCCCACCGGTCCAAATTGTCGCACCTAGAAGGTGAAAAAAAAGTACTACGTTGTACATCCTGTCCCCCAGACAAATCCTTGTTGGGGGACTATAGCGCTAAAATCTACGGGTGTCTGCTGCCAAATAGGGGTAGAAAGTAGCGTTGTCTACTCCCTGGGTTCCGGCCGGGACCAAATCCAGTAGGCGCCGCAGCTGATGCCGCCAATGGTAAAGCAAAGAAGGTAAATATTACTGATATGAAGGATGGCAAAAGCTAGGGATATAGCCATTGTCAGGCTGGCCAGTAACTTGGTTCTGCGGCTTACATAACCACTGCGCCAAGTCCGCAATAGATGCCCAAAGAGATGGTGTTCTTCAATCCATTGGTGCAGGCGCTGGGAGCTGCGTGATGCGGCCCAGGCACCGAGGACAATAAATACAGCCGACGGCAGGCCAGGAAGAATGGCTCCGATAATGCCAAGGGCGATGAAAAAGCAAGCAGCGGCGCCCCACAGCCAGCGCATCCAGCCCTTTGCCAACGGCGGGGTGTAGGACATTACGCTGTCTTCAGTGGATTCTTTCATTCGGTACCTCTACCTTCTAGCTTATTGCAGTAGTTGTGCATCAAAAGTAACAATATTTGTCCGCTTGGTCTGCTTGCTCATAAGCAGTTTGCCCAGCACCTAGTCAATAGAGTCAGCAGGCCGATAGGTCGCTAGTGCAGGGTAACGGATTATGTGGATCATTTCCTCTGTCCAGGGAGGTGACTTTCTGGTTTATGTGAAGTCAGGCCTCCCAGTTCTGAGAAAGCAATTTATTTTGGTTAACGAATAAAAAATTCGACCGGAACGGCCATTGTCAGAGGATCACCGGGTACCTCTTCCGGTGGTCTAGGCAGTGGTTCTGCCCTGCGCACCAAGGCCACGACTTCTCGGTCGAGAGACGATATGCCACTGGCTCGATGCAACTCAACCTTCAGCACTTTGCCTTTTCTGTCCATCGTGAATTGTACCCAGGGAATACCTTGTTGGCGCCGTATTTGTGCGCTACGGGGGTAGCGTTTTCTCCGTTCGAGGTGGGCCTGTAATTGGTTCTGCCAGGTTAATCTGGCTTGTGATTCCCTCTGGTTCAAGGCGCCCACTTCCGGTGCCGCAGCTTGCTCTGCTTCTGCTACATCTGCCGCGAGAGGGGCTGATGTTTCTTCAACAACAGTTTCTCCAGTAGCCTCTCCACTGGAGTCTTGTTGCTGTGCGATTTCCTTCTCTTCCACTGGCTCAGGGGTCTCTTCCTTTTCCTCCGTGGGGGGCTCCTCTTCGGGCTTCTCAATGGCAATTTCCGAGGGGGCTTCTGGCAAAATAACAGGCTCTGACTGCGCAGAGGTTTTTTGTGGCTCGTTGCTCTGCTGGTTTGCGGGAGAGGATTCCTGTTGTTGAGGGCCTACCGGTAGCGACGTGGGTGGCGCCACTGGAGCGGCTACCATACTGACTTCAAATACCTGTGGTGCTGCAGCAGGCGGCAGCGCCAGTTCGGATTTGGGCTGCCATAAAAAATAGACGGCAATAAGTCCGTGAAGGGCTAGGGCGCAGCAAAAGGCGCAGAGCGATAGAAAAAATCGCGGACGCTTCGCAGATTTTACCTTCGGGCCGGCCAAGAGGCTCATTGGTTTACGGTCGCCGGTTTATCCAGACCTACCAGAGCGATTTTCTGGTATCCGGCACTGGCAAGGCGGTTCATCAGGTCCATCAAATCCCCATATTCCACTTTGCTGTCGGCACGCAGCAGGATTTGCTGTTCTGTGCCAATTTCATTTGCCTGGAGTTCAGCAGCCAAGTTCTCCCGCACAATAACTTTGTTCTCACCGAGAGTCAGGGTGAGGTCCTTTTGCAGGGTGAGATATTTCGGATCTTCTGCCTGGGGTTGTTGTGGAGCTGTCGCAGAGGGTAGATTGACGGGCACGCTTACAGTGGCCAACGGAGCCGCAACCATAAAAATAATTAGCAATACCAGCATCACATCGATAAAAGGTGTGACATTGATATCGTGCTGTTCTGGCAGTTCTTCGCTATTGCTGCTGTTGAGATGGAATGCCATTAGTTGACGCCCTGAACCTGCGGTACTGCGCGCTTTTTGTTCGCGCTAACCAGTTCGGCGAGCGGGCGCGCATTTGGATGATGGCGATCCAGGTCCCGACTAATCAGTACCATTAAGGCGGTGACATTATCGGCCAATACCGCGCGATAATTGCCGATAGCCCGGGAAAAGTAGTTGTAGATCACTACCGCCGGAATCGCAGCAACCAGGCCGATCGCAGTTGCCAGCAGGGCTTCCGCAATACCTGGAGCCACTACGGCCAGGTTTGTGGTTTGGGTTTTTGCGATTCCGATGAAACTGTTCATGATGCCCCAAACAGTTCCAAATAGACCGACAAAGGGGGCGACGGAACCGATGGTTGCCAGAATTCCGGTGCCACGGTTCATGTCGGTAGCGAGAGAAGCCTGGACTCTTTCCAGGCGAGCCAGAACACGTTCTTTTAAGCCGTCATCTGACACTGGGCCACCTGAAGATAAGTTGAGTTCGTGGCGACTCGCTTCTACCAATAACAGGGCACCGCCGGTTTGGCCTGAAAGCTTTGATTCGGCATTTGCGAATGTCTTGCTTTGGATCAGGGTTGCCAATAATTGTTTGGCCTTGCGACGTGTTATTACCAGCTGCACGGTTTTAAAAAGCCAAATCGCCCAGGTTAAAACAGAGGCCAAGAGTAGGCCGATCATTACGCTTTTAACGACGATATCCGCGGCGTGATACATTCCCATGGGAGATAAATCGTGTGCGCTGAAAGCGGTATCTCCAATGTTGGAGGTTGCAGTCGAGGTAGAGTTGTCTTGATTTTCTTGCAACCCCACGGAGGTTTCCACATCTCCCTCGAGAACTATTTCTGTATTGCTTTGTTCGCTTGAGTTGGAATTATTTTCCTGCGCTAAAGCCGGCAATGGGCCCAATGTGCTGCCTAGCAGGCACAATAAAATTACAGTCCAGATTTTCATTACCGACTCCTGGCTTCAGGTGAAAAATAAATTAGGGTGTAGCGGGCGCTAATAATTGTTCGACATTTTGTCGTGCAAAAGCAAAGGCTTGTTTGGCCCCATTGAGGGCTACTTCTTTTTGCTCTTGGTTGAGTTCAAGAGCATCTAACGCAGTTTTGAATTGGCGCCAGTGTAACCCGCGACCGTCTTCATGTCCTGCCAAGTGGCGTGCGCCGAACTCTTCTGATAAATCCAGATGTTTGCGCGCGTACTTGAGAAGGAATGCCGCTCCTAAGTTGGAGCCTTCAACTACGTAGAGCCAGCCCAGTGCAGAGTGGAAATCAGTAATTGTGACTTCTGCTGCGGCTTGTTGATCAGCTTTTAAATCGCTCTCGGGCATTTCGAAATCAGCACAGTCCTGGAGGACTGCTTCAGAGCGGTCTCTCTCTTTCAGGCCGGGCAAAAAATTATTTAATTCGTCACTTTGAAACCAATCAGACACCGCTTGATGCAGTCGCGACTGCGTGCGAACAAACAGTGCATATCGCTCGCGATTGGAAAATGGTGACAGGGACATAATGCGTTTATCTAGACTCTCGTGGGTCGTATTAGTGCCTTCTTTCAGCCAAGCGGAAAAGGTGGGCTCTGTCGGTTCAACGGATTGGCATTCTGCTGGGTTGCTCACGGGATTTTTCCAAAACAAATTAAACAATAACCGCCCGGTTATTCCGGTGGCTTTGTAATGGGTGACGGACCAAATTCAAATTAACCCATCCCGTTGATCAATATTTTTTGAAAAATTCACCGGGTTATTCCAAATTGATATAACATTCTCAGCTCAGCTACTTTAAATGAGAATAGATATCATTTACAGTCCCCGCCCTCAAAAGATTACAGCGCAAGGTCTGAGTTTTGGCCCCGGAAACCCCTTCAACCCCAGGATTTGATGAGCTTTACCAAGAGCACCACGAGTGGCTTGTCCGTTGGATAGCGCGCCGAACTTCCGGTGTTGATAATGCCCAGGATTTAGCTCAGGACACTTTTATTCGTCTGCTGGATAGGCCGAGCCTGCCTGCGGGAATTCGAAGTCCGAGGGCCTGGTTAACCAAAGTGGCCGGGAACCTGCTGATCGACCAAGCCCGTCGCCAAGTGCTGGAGAAAAATTATTTAGCGCTGCTGGAAAATTTGCCGGAACCGGAATGTCCTTCCCCAGAAGATAAGTGGGAGCTATTGGGGCTTTTGGAGCAAATCGATCAATTGCTCAGTGGTCTGCGCCCGATAGAGAAAACGGTATTTCTAATGGCGAGACTAGACGGCTTAACATACCGCCAGGTGGCTGAGCAGCAGGGGCTGAGCCTTTCCTCAGTAGAGAAATATATCGCAAAAGCCATGCTCAAGTGCTATGCCGCCGCGTACGATAACGAATAATTTTCTATGGACTTGGAACTTGCTTGCTGATGTCAAACGCCCCAGAAAAAAATAGAGAAAAAATTCCTGAAGCAGTACTGTTGCAAGCCGTTAGCTGGCGCGTTCGCCTGGGTTCCGGTGAGGCGCTTGACTCAGAGCGCGATGCTTGCAGTCAATGGCGTTCGGCGGACCCTCTGCATGAACTGGCGTGGCAGCGTTTTGAGCGGATGGAGTCACCTCTAGATACGGTGGCTCGCCGAGCGCCGCGTTTGGCCCATTCCACCCTCAATCAAACCGATGCAGAAATTCGCCGTTTAAATCGCAGGGCTGCTCTTAAAACCATGGGCGGTGGTGTCCTTGGGGCTTTTGCCGTTGGCGTGGTGGGATATGACACCGGTTTGCTGAAGTATATGTCTGCCGATTATTCCTCTGGTTCTAAGCCGGCCCAATATACTCTGGATGATAAGAGCCAAGTCTGGCTAAACACCGGTAGTGCCATTGAATGGGAGTCGGGCACAGCAATCCGTTCCCTTGTTCTGACTAAAGGTGAAATGCACTTGACCAGTGCCGCTGACCCGAGGCCAATGCAGGTATCGGTGCCTCAGGGGCAGCTGATTTCCCGTGACTCGCGCTTTTTTGTCCGCAATGGCGATGACCACACGATTTTGCAGGTTGTGGAAGGTGGGGTGCAGGTTCAGCCGAGCGCGGATATAGAGCCCTTTGCAGTTAAAGCGGGTGAGGCTTATCGCCTTACTGGAGCCGGTTCGCTCGCTCTGGACAGCAAGATGTTTGATTACAGCGGATGGATTGACGGGGTGCTTTCAGCTCGGAGCATGCCATTAGGGGCACTGCTTGAAGAGTTGTCTCGCTATCGTGTTGGTTTTTTACGCTGTGATCCGGCATTAAGAGATCATCAGGTTTCCGGGGTTTTCCAGCTTCACGATATCGACACCATCCTAAAAATATTGGCGCGTTCGGCGGGAGCTGAACTGAGCTATACCACGCGCTGGTGGGCAACGATTCAATTGCAGGGCTGACGGTTTTTTCGGAACGGGCAACCTTTAATTCCTGCTCTTATTGCCAGATGACCACAAAAAGTTATCAGAAGGTGTCATTTTTTATTTTTGATGACGCTTTTGATTGCTAGTTTTCCCTCCGAAGCAAAAAAAACAAAATAATTCTCATTTAGATTACGGGTTTTTGATTTTCGTTCGGCTTCCTAGTTATACACCTGAGAATAGGAAGCCGCTTAAATGCAGTCCCGCGCCCCAAAACATATTTTGCCCACCTTGTTGGCACTGTTGTTGGCCGTAGTTCCCGTATCGAGTTTTGCGCAAGCCCAGCAGGGCAATACAGCGTTGATCGAATTCAGTTTGCCTGCGGGTAATCTGGGAGATGTGCTCAACCTCTACTCGCGTCAGGCTGGGGTAACGCTCTCTTTCGACGAGAACCTGGTGGAAACTATTTCTGTTCCAGCACTATTTGGTAGCTACCGTGCAGAAGAAGCTCTGTTGAGCTTGCTGCGGGGCACCAACCTGCAAGCGGTTCCCGTTGGTAGCGGAGCCTGGTTGATCCAGTCCGCTGGCGAGCAGGATCTGATGGTGCTGGACAGCATTCAGGTTGAGACCCGTGATGGCGGTGAAAAAGACCAGGTATTTCGCGAGTCCGGTTCAGTAAATATTCTCACCCAGGAAAATATTGAGCGCTTTCGCGGTACCAGTGTTGGCGATATTTTTCAGGGCACCCCCGGTGTACTTATCAGTGAAAACCGCAATTCCGGTGGTCTGGATGTCAATATTCGCGGTATGCAAGGGCAGGGCAGGGTTCCTGTCTTAATCGATGGCAGTCGCCAGGAAACAACGATTTATCGTGGTTATGCCGGGGTTTCCAGTCGCAGTTATATTGACCCAGATCTGATTGGGTCCTTGCGTATTGATAAGGGGCCGGTAATGGGTGCCGAGGGCACTGGCGCTACCGGTGGCGTTGTCAGTGTAAATACCCTGAGAGCGGAAGATGTCGTAAAACCCGGCGAATTGTCGGGTTTCCGTGTTCGTGTCAGTGGTATTGGAAACAATAGCGAGGCTCCAGAGGCTGGTACTTACGCTGGTTACCACTTGCCGCGCCCTGTTTATCGCTCCGATTGCCGCTTTGTAAGTGATTGCACCGCTGACTATACAATGCCGGACAGCTTTGCGCCGGACCATGGAATGGATAGGCCCAGCCTGTTGGATTTTGAGGGTTACGCGGCGAGCTTTGCGGGCGCCCAGCGTTTTGAGTGGGGTGATCTGGTATTGGCTCACGCCCAGCGCGAACAGGGAAATTACTATGCGGGTACTGATGGCCCCGCGCCGGAAGTGGTTATTGGTGAGCCTCAAGAAATGGCTTGGTATACCGAGACTAAGGTTGAGCTGGAGAGTGAACTGGGAGAAAGCATCCCTTACCGCGCCGGGGAGCGGATTCCGAATACTAGTTTTTCTAGCGATTCCTGGTTGTTAAAAAGCAGTCTCCATTTGCCAAAAGACCAAAGTCTTGAGCTGGGCTATATCCGCTATAACAGTATCTTTGGTGAGATGATGCCCTCGCAAGTTCTTTCAAATTTCGGTCAGGCGCGCGAGTGGCTCGATAGTGAAGTGCTTAACCAAACCTACACTGCACGCTATCGTTGGCAGCCGGTGGAATATGATTGGGCCGACTTGCGTGTCAATTTTTGGCACACCGATGCGGTCACTGATCTGAACACACCGAATATATTCTCTATCGAGCTGGAGGATAATATTGCGCGAAATGACGATTATCAGCGCTTTGGCCTTGATATCACCAATAGTATGCGCTTCTACCCCATGGGTGAATTGCGCTGGGATTATGGTGTTTCTGCACAGTGGGAAGACTTGGATAGCGATACCCAGACCGCTGAAGGTATTTATGCCGGTTCCCGCAGTGGTGGGCGCGATGAGTACAGCTTGTTCACCGGTATTGAATGGCAACCGTGGCCGGAGTGGACGCTGGAGTCTGGAGTTCGTTATACCCATTTCTCTTCAAAAGACAATAATCCCCTCCCGTTGAGCATTGATTCCGATTTTTGTGTAGATAATGGGGAAGGGGGCTGTGAGGACGTTTACTACAGCAATAGTCGCTCCGGCACTGCACCTATTGTGGTTTTGACATGGGAGCCGATCAAGGGTTTGCAATTCTATGCCCGCCATGCGCAGGCTTTGCGTATGCCGAGCCTGTTTGAAGGTACCACTGGTTTCTCATCGAGCCCCGCACTGGATATCACCCTTAAGCCTGAGCATGCAAAAAATAATGAGGTTGGGATTAATTATCTTAACGGCCAGTTATTTGAAACTCATCATCAACTCCGAGCGAAAGTTGCTTACTTCGAAAACCATGTTGACGATTATTTGACTCGCACCGGGGTCAACGCCGATGAAGAAAAGCAAGGTAGCGGTATCTCCGATTTATTCCGTATGCGAAATATCGATAGCCTCGACCTTGAAGGTTTTGAGTTCAACCTTGGATACGATGCCCTCTGGTGGTTAGTTGAGCTGAGTGCTACCAAATACAGCCACATTGAAGTCTGTGATGTTGCCAGCTATGTGCGTACTTACTGCACGGATTGGGGTATAGAAAACAGTTATTTCAATAATATGGTCCCACCTAACTGGCATGCCAGTGCGCATATTGGCTTGCGTTTATTCCAGGAAAAATTGGAATTCGGGCTGCGCGGTACTTTTATGGGGGAGCGAAACCCTGTTCCTTATTACGGCGATCAAGCTGGATTTACTGAGCCGGTGCTGTGGCAGAGCTACGAACTGTTAGATTTTTATACCAGCTTCCAATTTAACGATAGTTTTTCGGTGGATTTCACCGTCGACAACGTAACCGATCAATATTACATCGATGCTTTGAGTCTTGGCTTGGTGCCTGCACCGGGACGTACGGCAAGACTCAGTCTCACTTATCAATATTAAACATTTGGAGTTCCACAGATGAAAAGAGCAGCAGCCCTTATCGGCATGCTATGTTTGTCTCTCGTGCTGGCCGCCTGTGGTGGCGGTGGTTCGGGCGACGGCTCAAATAATAAACCTACCGCCAGTATCAGTTTGTTGTCCCCTGTAGACACAACTTTCTCCTTGGCTGGCGGTGATGTCACTGTTCAATTGAGCGGTACTGACAGTAGCAGCTCGCGAGATGCAAGCCTGACTTATCGTTGGGAGCTGATTGAGTGGCCTGAGCTTAGCCTGGTAGAGTTGGCCAGTGCTGAGGATGCCTACACAGAGTTTACAGCTGATCTTCCAGGCGACTATGTTGTGAGCCTGATCGTGGATGACGGTACTGAAACCAGTGAAGCATCCCGTATAACGTTGACTGCAACCAGCCCGAATCCAGTGGCAATTACTGAGCCGGTGCACAGTGTTATCCTGGGTACTCAGACCCTGGGCCTTGATGGCAGCTTGAGTACTCCGCCAACGGGTGAGACTGGAGATCTGGAATATTTATGGGCCCTGGTTGAAAAGCCTCTCGACAGTGCTGCGTACCTGACTAACAGTGACTCTAGCCAAGCTACATTGCACTTGGATATCGAAGGTGACTACAAGCTTGAATTAGTTGTTACTTATAATGGAGTTGCCAGTGAACCTGCGGAAGTTCTGGTAACAGTTTCCGCCGGTGATGCTCCACCTGTTGCCGTAACAGAAGACCAGACGATTACTCTTGGAGAAGAAGTTGTACTGGATGCGAGCGAGAGTTATGACCCTGAAGGTAACTCTCTGCAATACCGCTGGAAGTGGGCTTATAGTCCAGTGGAAACTGATGATGTTCCGGTTCCCGAGTTAGAGGGAGAGACAACCTCTACCGTTAAATTTACTCCCATTGCGGCAGATACTTACAATTTAATTTTGTTTGTTTTTGATGGCGCAAGAAAGAGTGAGGAGCGTGAAGTTACTATCGTAGTTGAAGCCGATTCCGAAGCGGAAGTCAATGATGCTCCAATTGGTGAAATCGAAGCGACTGGTTACTACCCGTCCTACAGTATTGGTGAGCAAGAGCTGGGGCTTCGCGCTGAATTTAATTTTGTTGGCTATGACCCTGAGGGTGATGCTCTGCAAATTATTGAAGCGGAGCTAATTGAAAAACCTGAAGGTAGTGTTGCCGAACTGGTTGATATTGGTTCTTGGAAACCGCTGGGTAAGAAAATCCAAGAGCTGGATGTGGTAGGTACCTATCGCGTAAGTATGACCGTATCTGACGGAACCAACCAGATAGACCTAGAAGCCACTATGGAAGCCAAGATTGGCAAGGTAAATGGTTATCCTTCTACCCGTAGTGTCGAAGCTCAGTCCAAGTCTGTGCTCGTTGGCGATGCTTTGGTGTTTGATGCCTCCAGTAGCGACCCTAATAATGATGAAATGACCTTCCACTGGGAGCTGGTTGACCGGCCCGATGGGAGTGATGCAGTGATTGAACCGGTTACCGAACCGGAGAGTGGGGAGCTTCGCCGTGCTCAGGTAGTTACCGATGTACCGGGTTCCTATACCGCTCGCCTGATCGTCAGTGATGATCGTGGTCTATATGCCAAAACCTACTCTGAAGACGATGGTCTTGCCAAAGTTTCCAACACGGCACCAGAAATCCGTTCTGTAGTTTGGGCGCGCAACTGGGGTAGCTTATCCACTGGTGAAGATTATTACCAAATCCTGCCCTGTATGTCCCTGCTGCATCGCCCTGTGGTGGTAGATGCCGACGGTGATGAAGTATTCACTTATGAAGAGCTGATCAGCGCGCCGGAAGGTGGTGAATTTACCAGCTATCCAGATAGTGAAGATTGTGAAAATACAACTGGTACCGTATTTTCGAAAGCGGGCACCTACGTATTCCGCTACTACGCTACAGATTTGATTGATGATGCGCCGGAATACGATTTTGTTGTAGAAGTTGAGCCCATGAGCGAAGCCAAGGGTGTGCGTCTGCGTAATATCAACTCCTGGGAAGAGAGCCTTTGGCTGCCCATGCCGTACGAAAATATTCCAAGCTACGGTACCCCGTCAGATTTACGGTGGGATACATCCCCTACCGAAGATGAATACCTACAATGGTCTCTGACTGCAGTTGATGCCGATTACACCATTGAGAATGTACAGGTGAAGCATATCAATGGCGATTTGGCTAGCCTTACACCATGGTTCGAGGGTGTTGCAGAGGGACAGGTTATTAGCGAGGGAGAGTCTCTGGACTTCAAGACATGGGTACCCTCTGTTCCCTGTATGCGCACAGATGAAAAAATAGAAGGCTTCCATTTCTCATTTAATATTAAAGAAATCCCGGAGTTGACCTTCACCTACGAAACCTGGGTAGCCATAGATGATGGTATCTTTAGCGAGGGCTGGAGACAGTGTGAAGCAGGGGAGTTAAATTAATCTTTCAGAGCTTACTTCTGCAATAACACATATTATTGCTGAGGTTCTATAACATTGTGACCTCTTTGAGAAAGGGCGCCTAATAGGGCGCCCTTTTTTAATCGTAATCAAACCTTAAAAGCTATTTTGTGCCCAATCATTGACTGCTTCTAAAACGAACTGTTGGCTTTTGTCATTCTTATCACACTTGTAAACCTGAAGACGCTCACCCTCTTCGGTTGAGCTACCCGGTGCGTCTATACAGTAGGTCCAGTTCTTATCGCGATTTTGGATGACCCCACTTTCCTGGATTTGCCATTTCTCCGAATTGCCGCCGTCACAATCCCACAGGTGCATTTTATCGCCGTTATCAGCAGAGCCAGTGTTGAAGTCAACACAGTATTTATTATTACCCTTAGGGCGGAGTTGGCCTTCAGCAGTATAAACAAACTGCTGTTCATTGCTGGAGCCACAGTTATTCATATTTAGGTTTGAGCCATTGCTATAGCCCTGGGAGACGGTCATGCACAAGTCAGCATTTGAGGCAGAACGGATTCTCAAATAGCCAGGAAGACTTCTCCTTACTCCGACAAAAGGAATTGCCGTGCCAGTATAATTGGGGGTGGTTGCGACTGTATCAGGATCCATCCCGATTGCAGTGGCACCATGTGCGATTGCTGTAAATATGTAGCCATAGTCGGTATTGCTAAAATCGCCAGAACTATCCCATAGGTGCATCAGCTGTTTGGTTTCAGCGGCTGCGTTGGCTGTTATCTGGTAATGATCGCCAGCCTGGACATTGCCGCAAAATATTCTTTGCGAACTACTGCTGTCTATTGAATCAATGGAGCCGGTAAATTCTTCTGGATCTGCGGTATCTATATCAGGACATAAAAATGCGCTCATCTCGTAGGAGTCTAATGCGGATTCCATTCGATTATTGACGTTGCCTGACTGTCCTCCGGTAAAAATAACGATTACTTTTTTGCCGTTATTTAATAAGTTGCCAACGCTAGGCCATCCCGTACTTGTAAGTGTGGTACGGTAATTTTCTGAGGAAGAAATTTGTTGTAAATATGCAAGCATATCCTGGTAGCTGTATTGGAGGTCGCCCAGCTCTTGTTGGATATACTGGTCAAGCAAATAAATTTCATCTGCATACCAGGCATTAAACCAATCTAAATTGGTTTTCATATCGATATACAGCATTATTGGCGCTTCAATAGTGTTAACGGAGAGCCAGGATTTTATATCGTCCAGACAGTGTTCCAGACGATCATCGTCTCCGTTGCTATTGCACATGTGATTACCGATGTCGTTTTGTCCATGAGCAACATGGGGTCCATGGCTGCTACCTTGCCAGGAACCGTGATCTACGACATCGATTTCCAGTGATCGAAAGCCTTTGTCGAGCCAGTCAGTCAGTGTTTCACCGTCTTCTAGCCGCTCATAGCTGTTATGGGGCTGTAAGTAATAAAGCTCATCAATACGATGCTCACTGGTGGCCGCTTCTGCTTGGTAATCGGGCCAGTGAAAAGTGTCAGCTTTACTGATGCTGGGTATAGATACCCAAAGTGATAGACATAGAGCGCCTGTAGAGACTTTGAGGAAGGACATTGGGGTTCCTGTTATCATTTTAATAGTATATTTATTATTTGTTATATAAAAAGTGTGTTAATACTTTGTTACCAGAACTGGATAATTTAAGCCTGTTAATTAACTGTTTTTTTTCAAACGGCATTGAGATGCGTAGATTTTTATTTAGATTACAGGTAATTGTTCGTAAGTAGGCAAGTGTTTGGAATTTTTGAGTTGACAGTGAGAGGCTAGGAGAAGAGTACTTTGGGAAAGTACTCTAACATCTAAAGCATATGCTTGTATTTGGCGATGGTCCATCGTGCACGTTTTATTGCTATTTACGTCCCATTCTCTTATCTACCTGCTTTCTCTCCCAATCTTCACCAAAGAAATTAAATAAATTGAAGGTGCTAATTGCATGGGAGGCGAGCCCTATACCCCATCCAAATGCCGCCCAGAGTGACCATAAGTATCCGGGAGCGAGTATTAAGTTGGCAATTACTAGCCCCGAGATAACTAATAAGTAGGTGATTAGGTGTTGGTAAAAGCTCTTCAGCTTCTTGACATGCTCAATGACTTTTCTTTCTTTGGCGGAGATCTGGTCTCGGGAGTTCATATTGATGACCTTGGCTGATTAGCTACAGCAGTGGGGAATATTATTATTCGAGTTATTTTCAAGTTTGGATAGAGATATTAACCACAGCCAATGAAATGTGGCAAGTAGTGAAATTTTCAAGTGTATGAAGGATGCCTGATGAGACCAAGCATCCATAAAAGAGTACTACACAATACAGTCTGGTTGTTCTGAAGGGTGGGCTTTAATAAAGGCCGGTAGTTCATTGCATGCGTCTGTGATTTTCTGGATTTTGGGATATTGGGTCATATCCAGGCCAAAGCGCTCCGCACTGTATACTTGCGGGAGTAAGCAACACTCGAACAACCCTGGATTGTCTCCAGCGGCGAAAGGCGAGGGTCTTAATTGCTTCTCCAGTGCGGAGAAGCCCAGGTGTATCCAGTGCTGAATCCATTGAATTTTTTGCTCATCACTGACTTTGAGTTCAGCCTGGAGGTACTGCAGAACCCTGAGGTTCTGTATAGGTTGAATATCGCTGGCAATACTTTGCGCGAGCGCGCGGATATGTGCGCGGGCTTCAGGAGCCTTTGGAAGTAGCGCTGGTTCTGGATGGGTTTCATCCAGCCATTCCAAAATGGCGAGGGATTGGGTGAGACTGGTTTCGCCATCATTCAGGGTTGGCAGTAGCCCGTGTGGATTCAGCGTGCGGTAGTCGTCTCCGTGCTGATCTCCCTTGAGCAGGTTTACCGGGTGATACTCGTATTCCAGGCCTTTCAAGTTGAGCCCGATACGCACTCGGTAGCTGGCGGATGAGCGAAAGTATCCGTAAAGGTCCATTCTCTTTCCTTTTCTTTGTTTTGGCGTTTGGCTGTTTGAATGTCAGCCTTCTTGGTGTTGTCTGGATGCGCTGTATTCACTTTGGCTTCCAGGAGTTTACATAATCTGTTAGCTCCACGGCATGGGCATCCGGGAGAATATCCCAGGGGGTGCGGCTGTCGATCATTACAGCAACTTCATCGGTTTCCTTGCGTGCATGCCGGGCTCCGGTAGCAAATGCCTTGGGGTGGGGGCCGTGGGTAAATCCCATGGGGTGGAGGGTAAGCATCCCCGGATGAATATTGTCGCGGCTAAAGAAGTCACCACGGTGATAGAAGATGAGTTCATCAAAGTCATCATTGTTGTGAAAGAAGGGGACTTTGAGTGCGCCCGGGTCACTCTCAATCGGGCGAGGAACAAAAGTCGCTACAACAAAACCTTGTGCGACAAAGGTGGTATGAGCCGAAGGGGGTAGATGGTAGCGGTGGCTCATCAGTGGGCGTATATCGCGCCAGTTGATGCGAACGGCCAGGTTGTCCCCAGTCCAACCACAGGCGTCCAGTGGGTTGAAGGGGTAGGTAATGGTCGACAGCTGTTGCCGGGCCTTAACCACAACCCGCCACTTATCATCGCCCTGTTGATCGAGGAAGGCTTTATCTATACGAGGCACATCCAGCATCGCTTGGTCAAAAATCGCATTGGGGCCAAGGATCCCTTTTTCGGGGAGCTGAAAATGGCTGCCTATCGCCTCCACCATCAATAGTTCCAGTGGCTCATCCTCGGTCGGCGTCAGGCGCCATAAGGTGCCGCGGGGCAGCAGGATATAGTCTCCATCGCGAATAGAGAGATGGCCAAAATCACAGAACAAGTCGCCGCTCCCATTGTGTATAAACAGGAGTTGGTCGCCGTCAGCGTTGCGCACCAGATGATCCATAGGCTCCCGGCAGGTCCAGAGGGCGACCTGGCTATCCTGGTTTCGCAGGATCGGCTTTTGATCCCAGGGGCTTGTTCCCTTGTGCTTCATTTGCGTGGCATCAAAAGCGTGGGGACGCAGTGGACCTTCGAACTGGCTCCAGCCGGTGGGGGGATGGCGGTGATAGAAGTGGGTGCAGGGCCCAAAAAAACCCTCTTTGCCCATTTCCCTTTCAAAGCTGTTAGGTGGGAAATCTGCATGGGCTTGGCGGCTTGTATTTCCTTCCGTTCGCGGAAAGCTGATCCACTGTTTCATGGCGTGGCCTCGCTTCTGTGCGGATGGTTCGAAGGTGTGGCGAAAAATTGAGCATCTCAGTGCCACTTACACGCAAATTTCTTGCGCCATAGACCCAATTAGTTCGCAAATATGGCGCAAAAAAACCTATACTGTCCGGCCATTTTTTCGTATGGCCCGGTAACTTTTCCAGAAAGTATTTGTGCCGATAGTGGTTACAATTGAAACCAATGTTAGTTAAATTGAGTATCAGGTACAACCGGGACACCCGAGCAGGCAGGTTTGAGGGCAGCTATGACAATCGAACAAAACACGCGACCCACCGTTGTTGAGAACGACGAGCTGCGCCTCGAAAAGTTCTTACCCTACCGCCTCTCGGTACTTTCCAACCGAGTGAGTAATGCTATTGCGCAAGCTTATGGTGCGCGCTTCCACCTCACCATTCCCGCTTGGCGGGTGATGGCAATTCTGGGCCGTTTTCCCGATTTATCTGCCGCCGAGCTGGTTGAGCAGACGGCGATGGACAAGGTGGCAATCAGTCGGGCCGTCTCTTCCCTGTTAAAGAATGACTACATTACACGCAGTGAAGATCCTGGTGACCGGCGCCGGCAAGTGCTGAACCTGTCGGAGCTGGGGCGTGATATTTATGCTCGCATAGTGCCGCTGGCCCATCAGTACGAGAATGACTTGATGGCATCCCTATCCACTGAGGAGCGGGAACAACTGGATAGCATTATTGATAAGTTAATGGTGCGCGCGAAGGAATGGTCTGAGCGCGGCCTCGTTGATGAATAAATGAGATAACTAAGAGGAGTTTTCAGATGTTTGAGCATTTAAACAGCCTTCCGCCAGATCCGATTTTGGGCCTTTTGGCCAGCTACCGCGCGGATGAAAACCCCAGCAAAATTGATCTCGGTGTGGGCGTCTACAAAGATGAGGCAGGCCATACCGCTGTCTTGCAAGCCGTTAAGGAAGCCGAAACCCGCTTGTTACAGGGTGAGGAAACCAAGGCCTATATCGGCCCGGCCGGAACTCCAGGTTTCAACACCGCCATGCAGGAGCTGGTACTGGGTGCCGGGCACCCCGCGTTGGTGGGCGGTCGCGTTCGCTCAGCTCAAACTCCCGGTGGATGTGGTGCTTTAAGAGTTCTGGCGGAATTGATTAATCGCGCCAAAGCTGGGGCAACCGTGTGGGTGAGTGACCCCACTTGGGCTAACCATGTGCCGCTTCTGGGTAATGCGGGCTTGCAAATCAAGAGCTACCCCTACTATGACCGCGCTACCAGCAGTTTGCAGTTCGACAAAATGGTCGAGACTCTGAAGGATGTGGGTGAGGGCGATGTTGTTCTTTTCCACGCCTGCTGTCATAACCCCTGTGGCGCGGACCTGTCCCGTGAGCAGTGGAAAGTGTTGGCAGAAATGGCGCAAAAGCAGGGCTTCACGCCGTTTATCGATATGGCCTATCAGGGCTTTGGCGAGAGCCTGGAAGATGATGCCTACGGCCTGCGCTTGATGGCTGAATCTGTTCCAGAAATGCTGGTCGCGGCTTCCTGCTCGAAAAATTTTGGCCTCTATCGCGAACGTGTCGGCCTGGCTATGGTGATTTATGCGAATGGTGAAGCCGCCGATAAAGGCCATAGCCAGTTGCTGAGCGCTATTCGTGGCAACTATTCCATGCCACCTTCCCACGGTGCTGCCATTGTAGAATCTATTCTTACTGATGCGGGACTGAAAGCGAACTGGGAAGCTGAGCTGACCGAAATGCGCGAGCGTATTAACGGTTTGCGCGCTGGATTGGTAGAAGGGCTCGCCGCAGCGGGTGCTGCCGGTGAGTTTGGCTTTATCCGCCAGCAGAAAGGGATGTTCTCATTCCTGGGTATCAATCCCGAACAGGTACAACAGCTGCAAAAGGACTATTCCATTTATATGGTGGACTCGAGTCGCATCAGTATTGCCGGCCTGAGTTCCAATAATATGGAATACTTCTGTAAGGCTGTTGCCAGCGTGCTGTAAATTCGGCACATTTGGGGGTGAGCAATATGCTCACCCTTAAGATTTATCCTTTAGAAGTAAGAGTGAAAGATGGAAGTTGAGCTAGGAGTCCCAGTGCCCGAATCCCCCACCCAAATTTGGACCCCCCAGAGCTGGCGAAACTTCACCGCACATCAACAGCCCCAATACACGTCTGCCGAAGATGTTGCCCAGGTGGCTAAACAGCTCTCTGGTCATCCGCCCCTGGTTTTTGCGGCAGAGGCTCGCGAGCTGCGCCGTCAGCTGGCTCAGGTTGCCGAGGGGAAAGCCTTCCTTTTGCAGGGCGGCGATTGTGCTGAATCTTTTGCCGATTTTAATGCAAACCGCATTCGCGATACTTTCAAGGTATTGTTGCAGATGGCTGTCGTGCTCACCTTTGCCGGTAACCTGCCGGTGGTGAAAGTTGCGAGAATGGCCGGCCAATATGCCAAACCCCGTTCGGCGAATACCGAGACGGTGAACGGAGTAGAACTACCCAGCTACCGTGGCGATATTATCAACGGCATTGATTTTACCGCTGAAGCGCGCATACCTGACCCTCAGCGGATGGTAACTGCTTATAACCAGTCGGCAGCAACCCTGAATCTACTGCGAGCTTTCGCCCAGGGGGGATTGGCCGATCTGCATCAGGTGCACAAATGGAATCTCAGCTTCCTGAAAAATAACCCTCAGCGGGAAAAATATGCCCAGCTGGCGGAACGCCTCCAGGAAGCTTTAGAGTTTATGGCGGTATGTGGTGTTACCTCAGAGAACTCTCCCGCAATTCGTGAGACTTCACTCTACACCTCTCATGAGGCGCTATTGCTTGAATACGAGCAGGCACTGACACGAACCGATAGCCTTACTGGCAAATGGTATGACTGCTCCGCACATATGCTGTGGATTGGTGAACGCACTCGGCAATTGGATGGCGCCCATGTGGAGTTTCTCTCCGGTGTTTGCAACCCGATTGGGGTGAAAGTTGGTCCAAAGATGCAACCGGATGAGCTGCTGCGTTTGATCGATAAGCTCAATCCCGAGAACGATGCAGGTCGCCTTACACTGATTACCCGTATGGGCGCCGATACTTTGGGAGAAAAATTGCCTGCATTGGTGCGCGCCATTCAAGCGGAGGGGCGCTCGGTGGTATGGAGCACTGATCCCATGCATGGCAATACCGTTAAAGCGGGTAACGGCTATAAAACTCGCGATTTTGAAAAAATCCTGCGGGAAATTCGCGACTTTTTCTCGGTACACTGGGCCGAGGGAAGCCATCCCGGCGGTATCCATCTGGAAATGACTGGGCAACATGTCACTGAGTGCACCGGTGGAGCTTGGAAAATTTCTGAAGCAGACCTCGCCAGTTGCTACCGCACCCAATGCGATCCGCGACTAAATGCCGATCAGGTGTTAGAACTGGCGTTTTGTGTTTCTGAATGGTTGCGCGCTGGTCGAATCGCTTAATTGGCTGTTCTCTTTAATTAAGAAATTCTGAATATAAAACCTCTTATCTTGAGCCTTTGGCTCGAATAAGAGGTTTTTATTTCTCTCGACTGAAACTCCCTCTAAATCAGTATTCTATATTTGTCAGCCTGTATGTGAGGAGCTGCTCCTGTTGCAGTTAAGTCATTCAAGCTGAATATTCTCCAGGTTTTACTTCGACTGAAAGTACTTAAGTATCAATTAAAGCCACCTCATTTATTGGATTAGGGGATGGATATCCCTTTTCCGACATTATTGATAATATTTGATAGTTTGTTCTGTCAGTTTTTGTAAAAGTAAATTGTAGGGTGGGGCAATGGTGCGAACTATAGAGTTTTTGTTGGGTTTATGTCTTGTAGGCCTTGGTATTTACCGGGGATCACTGTTGAAATCGATGTTTACGCGATAATGCTAGTCGTATTTGGTATAGGTTTGATGGCACGATGGTTCGGTTCCTCCAGTAGAGATGAGGATGATGGTTGGTTCGATAGTGATTCTGGCAGTAGTTCGAGCGGTAGTTCTTGCAGCAGCGATGACTAGTTTTTCCGTCTGACTAACTGTTATTGGAGATTGCTACATTGGCTGGTTTACTGGCTTTGATTCCTTATGTTGGATTAACTGTTGCTATTTACCTGGGAATTAAAGGGTGCGAACTCGCCTGGAAAAATAAGCAATGGGAAAGCCTTGAGAATTTTAATTCTGTTCAGAAAAAGTGATCTGTTAGGGGTGTTTGTTGATAATTCCTATTTTGGGTATTCTTACTGCAGTCGCATTACCTGCATATATGGACTACCAGAGTGTGGTAGGGGCTCAGTAGATCGAGTTCTTTATCGATAAAGGGTTTGGCTTCCTGCCATTCCCTTTCTGATTAATTTCCTAACTTTTTATTCCTCTCTCCATAACTAGTATGACTATATTTTCAATGTAATTAAGTCATGTTCAAATTCCAAGAAGGGCGCTACAAGCCTGTTGAAGAGTATGGCGTTTAAATGTTGATCGATTGTGCCAAGATTGGTTTAGAAATAAGGTGTAATCGATTTCGGTCTTTAAATCTGTATCATGTACCATTTTGCGCTGACTTGAAGCTTAAGTGACTTGTCAGCAGTGCTGGCTAACCAGCTTGACGCTGGTTGTATAGGGATAAAGCAAAATGACAGATATGGTAAAGGGACATTACTCAGTTAGTCGCAGGAAGTTTTTTGCTGCAAAAATATTGGGCGTATTGTCGGCATTAGTAGCAGTGTTATGGGCACTTACCCAGTATCTATTTCCTGAGCCCATGATTTACCTATACGGCATATGGCGCCCTGAGTATTTTGTAGCCTTTATGGCTATTGTGATTGTGTGCACTTCTCTATCTCTTTGTATTTGGAGCTACTTAAAAAATCGCTACCTATTTGGTGTGGTTGTGGTTTTGGCTTATTCGATCTCTTGTTTTTCATTTTTTATTCTGGGGAAGGAGTATCACATTCCGGATTTTGTTGCGGGTCTTCCAAAAACGACTTCTGAAGGTGGTGCTGTTTACCTGCAAGGGGTCGAGATTCATCACAATAATTGTGTAAGGCAGGGCGGTACAGTGCAGTGCCGTATGACCGTGACTAATCGGAGAAGTCGGCAAAAAGTAAGGCTTTCCTCCTGGCGCCTGATTATGAAAGATGGTGCTGTCTTCAAGGAGTATGAGGCATTTAGGGGTGGGCAGGAAGTGAGGGGAATGGTATATCTGGAGCTTCCCCGCGGTTCTGAGGCCGAGCTGGAAATCGTGTTTTTTGAAGTCCCTGAGAACTATACTGAAATCTTGAATCTCGGCTTTAAGGCCGGGAGTAAAGAGTTTGGATTTAAAAACATAAATGTCAGATAGTTTTTTCTAAAGATAGAAAGGTATTGGAATCGGTAGGCTTGAAGCCACAGAAATTTTCCACTTAGGTGTTGTTTGCAGTGTTATCAAGTGTGGATTTGAAACGATATATTCGTGAGTTTTGGTTGTTTGGCTTGAGGCAGGCTTATGCCTGTATTTTCGGTGGCTTCTTGCTGGGAATTATGATTGTCACCAACTATTGGTACCCACTGGAATCGATTCACCGGTATGACTTTATCTTTCTGGCTGCTATAGCCTTTCAGGTCTTTCTTCTAGCTACAAAACTGGAAACATTCAGGGAGTCAATAGTTATTGTCGTATTTCATGTCGTTGCGACCGTCATGGAGATATTTAAGACATCTGACGCTATTGGCTCATGGAGTTACCCGGAAGAGTATTTCTTTGGGATTGGTAATGTGCCACTGTTTACAGGGTTCATGTATAGCGCAGTGGGCAGTTACATTGCTCGAGTGTGGCGAATTTTTGAATTTGAATATTCTCACTATCCATCGAAATTGCTGACAGTTGTTCTGGTTGTGTTTATCTATGTCAACTTCTTTGCACATCACTATATCTGGGATTTCCGCTGGGCGTTACTAGCGGGAACAGTGTTATTGTTTTATCGAACCAATATTTACTTTAAGGTCGTTGAAAAGCATCGCTCTATGCCGCTTCTTTTGGGGTGGTTGCTGGTAGCACTGTTTATTTGGTTTGCTGAAAATATTGCTACTTTTGCAAATATATGGATTTACCCTAATCAATCCCATGAATGGCAAATGGTATCTCTGGCGAAGCTCAGTTCATGGTATCTACTGATGCTGCTGAGTTTTGTACTGGTCTCACTGATTAATAACGTGAAGATCCGCTCCGAGACTGCTGGTGCTCCGAGTACGGAAAGCAGGTCGCCCGCTTAAGGCGACCTAGCTGCTTGCTCCTTAAAGGTTAGGGCATTGTGGGGTAATCGGTATATCCGTTTGCGCCACCGGTATAGAAGGTGTTTGGGTCTGCTTCATTTAAGCTCGCATCGGCTTTAAAACGCTTTAGCAGGTCCGGGTTCGCCAGGAATGGAACGCCGAAGGCAACCGCATCTACTTGCTGCTGCCCAATGGCTGTATTGGCCTCATCTCGCCCGTACCCCATATTGCCAATCAGATTGCCCTGATACAGTTCCCTTGCTGGAGTCAATACATCTCCGAGTTGCTCGCCGAGGAAGTCGGCTCGCATCAAGTGCCAGTAGGCCAAATTATATTCATTCAATTTTGATGCAAACCAGCGAGTGTGTCCCTCAGGATCGCTATCGCGCATGCTGTTGAATCCGTTTAGGGGAGAAGTTCGCAATCCAACTTTGCCGGAGCCCCAAACTTCGATAACGGCCTCCAGAACTTCAAACAGCAAGCGTGCACGATTCTCTAAAGACCCACCGTACTCGTCTGTTCTAAGGTTTGAGCCATCCCGCAAAAAACTGTCCAAGAGATAGCCGTTTGCACCATGAACCTCAACTCCATCGAAGCCAGCATCTCTAGCATTGAGTGCTCCCTGTTTAAAAGCCGCGATAATTCCTGGGATCTCCACAGTTTCAAGGGATCTTGGGGTGGTGTAAGGTTTTTTTCCGTCCGGTGTGTGAACCGTATCGTCAATGGCGATTGGGCTGGCTGCAACCGGCGTTGTGCCATTATTCAAATCGGGGTGACTGGCTCGCCCACCGTGCCAAAGTTGCAGGAATATCTTGCCGCCTCTCTCGTGAACGGCGTCAGTCACTTGTCTCCAGCCTTCGATCTGTTCCTGGGAGTAGATACCTGGCTCAGAAATAAAGGCTGAAGTTCCCTCTGCCACCATAGTTGCCTCGGCAATAATCAGGCCGGCGCCAGCCCTCTGTGCATAGTACTCAGCCATTAAAGGGGTAGGTACGTGGTTTTCAGCTCTTGCGCGGGTCAGGGGGGCCATCACCGCACGGTTGGCAAGCTTCACATCACCTAATTGAATACCTGTAAACAGATCCTGTGTCGCAGTCATCTTGTGTGCCTCAATGTTGTCACGAAAAGCAGTTGTCTATCGATGGCGCACAGACTAAGCTCACAGCTTATTGGAAACAATAAGGTGTTTGGAAATTGATTGTTCGCGATTTGGAAACTATAGACTTTCGAACTTTATCGATCTTTGTGACCACCTGCAGACTGCTGAGTCTCACCCAGTGTGCCGAGGAGCTGGGGCTGCCCAAATCTACAGTGAGCAAAGCCATTTCGAAGCTGGAAGAGCAACTGCAAGCCAAGCTGCTGGAGCGCTCTACACGGAAAATTGAGATTACTGATGCGGGTAGGGTTACCCTTCGCCGGGCCTCTTTACTGGTGGAGGAGTTTAAATCCTTGCGCGAGGATGTGCGGGAGATAGAGCAGCAAGTACAGGGGTTGCTGCGTGTATCGGCCCCCCCGGCCATGGGGAGCTACCTGGCCCAGTATATTTTCCCTCCATTTCTCCAGCAGTGGCCGAAAGCCCAAATCTCGCTGGAGCTATCCAACACTTTTGATGACCTGTTTATTCAGGGTATAGACCTGGCAATTCGTGTCGGGCAGATCGCCGATGACCGTTTGGTGGCGAAAGAAATCGGGTATACGACTCAGGTTCTGGTAGCCAGTCCGGACTATTTAAGGGAGTACGGAATACCTGAGTCACCCCAGGAGCTCAGGCAGCACAATTGTATTACAGCCGGGACTGCCACTGAGTCTGCTTTTTGGACTCTGGTATCCGAAAACAAAACGGAATCTATCGAAGTGCGAAGTAACTTCCATTGTGGCAATCCAGAAACGGCAATAAGGGCTGCTGCTGGCGGGGTGGGAATAGCTCAAATTCCGGTTAACAGCATGATCTGTGAGTTGGAGAAGCAGGAGTTAATACGAATATTTCCCGAATGGCACGCGATATTTATGCCAATTTATGTAGTCTATCGGCCCGGAGTCAATAAGCCCAAGAGAGTCTCGGCACTGTTGGAGTATTTAAATGAAATTAAAGGCCGATTTGAGTTCGGTCCTGATCACCAGCTATGCCAATATGAGACCTGCCCGTTGACTACTGGGAATTTGTAGAATTTAGGTAGGGGCAATTATCTGGAGGTGCCGTTCTCACTAAATAGAGACCTGATCACGGATTGAAACCTTTGAAATACAGTAGTTGCTTTAGCGGTTAGACCATAAAATCTTAGGTTTTACTATTCCCAATAGGGTGCTTTACGACATGATTTCTCATATAACATTAGGTACAAATAACTTGCCTAGGGCGGGGCTGTTTTATTGCAAGATTTTAGCCCCTATTGCTGCGGAGGAAGTTTATCGCTCTGATACAGTTATTTTCTGGCAGTTTAAAGGCTCCTCCACAAAACTTGCTGTTACTGCTCCCTATGATGAAAAGCCGGCGAGTATTGGTAACGGTACAATGTTAGCCCTTAACGTTGGCAGTATTGATAAAGTCGATAAGATTTTTTCTATAGCGCTTGGACTTGGAGGGACATCTGAAGGTGATCCAGGCTATAGGAATTCGGAATCTTTTTATGGGGCCTATTTTAGGGATTTGGATGGAAATAAAATAGCCGTATTTACTCGTTAGAAGGAGTTAAAGTGAGAAAATTGGTAAGTTCCGGTTCATACCTTGAGAATCCCATAGGGTTTTCAAGAGCCTGTAGGGTCGGGGGGCAAATCGCTATATCGGGGACCGCTCCTATATCAGAGGGCAAAACTGCCTTTATCGGTGATGTTTATGGCCAGACCAAACTCTGCTTGGATATTGCGGTCGCTGCTCTGAAGGAGGCTGGTGGACATCTGTCTGACGTTATTAGAACCCGGATTATGTTAGTTGATATAAAGCGCTGGGAAGATGCGGCCAGGGCACATGGGGAACTGTTTTCAGATATTCGCCCTGCCTGTACTTTTGTGGAGGTTAAAGGGTTTATTGACTCTAATTGGTTAGTGGAGATTGAGATGGATGCCGTTGTCTCTGAAAGTTAATTTGAAAAGGGGGTAATGCCGACCTGAAATAGTAGCATTGGCAGTAAAGGGGGGCGGGGTTATTGCCTTAGTTTAAAGGCTAATAACCCCGGCAGACGTAACTTAGGGTTTATTCAAGGCAGCTTGGCTCCGCGGATGTGAAGGTGTTGCCTGACCAAAGGTTATTGTTAACGCTACAATCCTCACTCTCAAAAAGATCTTCAAGGTCGAATAAGCCGTTTCCTGTGGCAGTGTTAAAGACAATGTTATTGCCAATGGCGTTAACACCGATAACTAATATACCGTAAGCTCCATTGTCACTACTGGTATTTTGACTGATGCCATTGTTGGATGCGGAAAATTCTAATGAAATTCCAGAAGATCCATTTTCTACTGTTGTGTTATTCGAAACGGTGCATGAGCTTCCTTCAATTTCAATACCTGTATTGTCATTGTCTTGTACAATGTTCGAGACAAAGATTGAAAAATCCCCATCTAATTCGACTCCATCACCGTCGGACCCAGTAATAGTATTGCCGATTATTGTATTGGAAGTGCCGTCAACTTCCATGCCCTCGTCACCGGATAACTCAATTATGTTTTGGGAAATAAAATTAAGGTTACCATTGATATCGATTCCATCATCTGAGTCATTCCCGTCACCAAGTGTATAATTGCCTGTGACGATATTGCTATCACTGCTTACAACAATGGCATCGTCGAGTGGAAGTAATATATTGATGCCGTATACGGTATGAAGCCCACCTTCTGAAAGTACTACTGCGTCGTTACAGCCATTAATTGTGCCTGTGGATAGTTCACCGGATGAGCCTGTAAGGACTATCCCGTTTGACTGATCCAGTCCGGAACAGGTAAGTGAGAATCCTGCCATATATAGGCTGCCACTTGGTCCTTGAATAGTGAGAGCTGCGCTATTTGGGTCACTGATTGAACAGGTTAGATCTTCTGTTAGTGTTGCGGGCTCTGTAATGATATCGCCGCATTCTACAGCGTTAATGCTTGGTGATAGGGAAGCACCTAGAGAAAGTAGTGCCGCGGATAGAATTTGAAGGTAATGGTTGGGGTACAACATGTCTAACTCCTTTTAACAGATTTAATAAGTGTAGATATCTTTTTATTGAGAATATTTAGCGGAGTAATTTAAGGTGTCTGTATCTTTTAATCTGTCGGATATGGTCTCTTATTGTTGAGACGGGTTTAAGTGTCTGCTAATGTCGACAGTAAAACTATTTATTAATGGTTGTGGGTGCGCAACCTTTTAATTGAATGGCGATTCTCTTTTTGGGAAAGAGAATCGCCTTAAGGTTTAAAGTGGGTTGACAAGGAAGTTGGCTATTTATAAGTTCTTGAATTGCTTGCTTGTAAATTCCCTCAAGTATTTAATCTAAACAAGAGGGATCAGATGTGGTAAATGTATTGTTTTGCCAGGTATTACTGCCTGTGCAATCAAAGTCAACTGCATCAAATAAGTCGTAGGTTTGGCCCTCAGAGAAATTACCAGAAATCGTATTGTTGGTAGGTTCATCGTCCGAAATAAATATTCCATAAGTGCCATTATCAACAACGTTGTTATTGACAATACTATTACTGTCGCCTTGATCTAGGTCGATTCCCCCTTCCTCGTTATCAGTAACATTATTTAGAGAGATAGTGCCGTTGTCACTATCAATTTCAATACCGCTGCTACCATTGAAGGCGGATATGTTGTTGGTGATATTTGCAAAAATACCGTCAATTTCAATGCCATCGTTTCCTGAAAAATAGACCTCGTTAAAGGTAACCGTATTGTAGTCTCCTGCAACTTCAATACCTTCGTCACCAGCATTTTCAACTAGATTGTTGTTGACTAGATTGTTATTACCCTGGATATCGATACCTTCATCGGAATCCCACCCATCTCCAGTGATTGTCATGTTGCTGACCACATTGAAATCGCTTTCGACATATACAGCATCATCACCAAAATCAGTGATAGTGACACCTGTAACAAAATGGTTACCATCCCCTCCAACAGTCACAGCATCGCCGCAACCGATTACGCTACCCCCGCTAAGCCGGGCGCCACTTTCCAGTAAAATAATACCTGTGCCAAATTCATTGGTGGAACAGGTCAAACTGTAATCTCCCATTGAAAGGCTGCCAGATGGTCCCTCAATTGCTATTGCGACAGAAAATTCATCAGCAATAGTGCAGACTAAATCACTGTCGAGGGTGGTCGGAGAGGTTATTACGTCACCACAGCTAACCGCCTGAGCTTGTGAGCCTGAGGCAATACCCATTGATAAGACGGCTATAGCTGCGCTAAGTGGTAAAATGGATTTCTTTTGCATGAGTCTATCCCTAACTTTTAATCAGTTGAGCGAATGTATAAATAAAATAAAAAGCCAGATTTCCGGATTTGTTATTTGTGCCTGAAAAAGAGCACCTGCTTTTCGTTTAAATATTGCCCGATCTGTCTTGATTAGATAAATATTGTTTTGAAGTTTTAATAGTATTTTTTAATGGAAATAATTATAAAAAATTGCATAAGGTGGTTGAGTTTATTGAGCACCCTTAGCTTTATTTCCTAATTTCATTGATATATGTGGTAAATATTCTGATAATTTTACGGGTTGTCGCTAATTGCATTTTCTTATGGGAAAATATTTCCAGTAATTGTGGCTTTTATGTTGAGGTGGCTTTTTTGAGTAGAGGAAAAATTTTCACCTAATTATGAATGGGAATAGGTTTTTCTAAATATATTTAAATGTGTTTGCTTGTATTGAGTTTAGGTGCGGCTTTATAGGTTGTTTACTGTTGTAAGTGAATTTTTGATTGCTGTTCCAAAACTCCTCTGATTTAAAGGCTCAATTTTAGCTGCAAGACAGCGAACTTTTATTTTCAAAAGGCAAACAAAGGTGTGGAGTTGTATTAGCTGGCTGCTGAAGGCTTTATTTATGTTGAGTTTTAAGTGAGATTCCGGCGGTGACGGAAATAAGCTGATTTTGACCGGGTAGGAGGTTTGGGTCGAATTTACTGAATTGGTTACTTCAGAAGGGATCGTTGAGTAGGAGAGGTGTGGGCAGCTGGGACGCCTAGACCATATGGTCAAAGCTAAAGGAGGTCGTCGTGTATTTCCTTCACTCTGTCGCAGCCTTGGCTGAGAATGGCGGTAGTATTGGCGGGCATAGGCCAACTGGGGTTAAACTCCCGCTCTTAAAACTATTACAAAGCTCTATCCTAGAGGAGATACCGATGCGTCAAACAATGATCGCACTATCCGTGGCCGCAGCTCTTGCGGTAGTGGGCGGTTGTGGTGAAAAGACACAACAGGCTGAGGTGGTCAAAGATACCGTGAATGCCGAGAAGTCCATGACTGTTAGTCCGGAGCACGCCAGCAACATGCTATTGGCGGAGTGGACAGGTCCTTTTGGTGGTGTTCCTGCGTTTGACAAGATGAATCTTGAAGATCTCAAGCCCGCAATTGAGAAGGGTATTGAGATGAATCTGGCGGAGCTGGACGCCATCGCCGCCGATCCTGCCAAGCCTACTTTCGCCAATACTTTTGTTCCGATGGAGCGCAGTGGTGCAGAGTTGGGTCGTGCATCTTCTTATTATGGAATCTGGGCCGGCAATATGTCCTCCCCGGAATTCCGTAAGGTCCAGCGTGAACTGGCACCTCTGTGGGCTGACTACGAGTCCAAAATTTACCAGAACAAGGCCCTCTTTAAGCGCATCAAGTCTATCTATGATCAGCGTGAGTCGATGGATCTGGACGCTGAGCAGAAGCGCGTAGTCGAGTTGGTATATACCCAGTTCGCAACCAATGGCGCCACCCTGGAAGGGGAAAAGAAAGAGCGCTATGCAGAAATCAACAAGCGCTTGGCGGAGCTCTATACAAAGTTCTCCAACAATGTACTGGCTGATGAGGAAGGTTACGATATCTTCCTGACAAAAGATCAGCTGGGCGGCCTACCGGATTCCTTTGTCGCCGCAGCGGCAGCAATGGCGGAAGAGAAGGGCGAAAAAGGTAAGTACGCGATCACCAATACCCGTTCCTCCATGGATCCCTTCTTGACTTACTCTGACAATCGCGAGTTGCGTAAGCAGATTTGGACCAATTACTACAGTCGTGGTGATAATGGTGATGAGCGCGATAACAACGCCATTATCGCTGAAATCCTGAAGCTGCGCGATGAGCGTGTCGGCCTACAAGGCTTTGACAACTACGCTCAGTGGCGCTTGCGTGATCGTATGGCCAAATCACCTGAGCGTGCCATGGAGTTGATGGAAGCGGTATGGCCGGCTGCAGTTGGTCGCGTGAAAGAAGAAGTGGCTGATATGCAGGCTGTGGCTGATGCTGAAAAAGCCAATATCACTATTGAGCCCTGGGACTACCGCTACTACGCAGAAAAAGTTCGCAAGGCCAAGTACGACCTGAACTCCGATGAAGTTAAACAGTACTTGCAGCTGGATAACCTGCGTGAAGCCATGTTCTATGTGGCTGGAGAGCTGTTCAATTTTGAGTTCACTCCAGTGAAGGAAGGCTCAGTACCGGTATTCCATGAAGATGTTAAGGTCTGGGAAGTTACCGATAAGACGAGCGGCGACCATATCGGCCTCTGGTACCTGGACCCATTTGCTCGCGCGGGTAAGCGTTCTGGAGCCTGGGCAACCATGTACCGCGACCACTCCACTTTCGATGGTAAGAAGAACGTTCTCTCTTCCAACAACTCCAACTTTATCAAGGGCGCTCCCGGTGAGCCTGTACTGGTAAGCTGGGATGATGCAGAGACTTTCTTCCACGAGTTTGGCCATGCGCTGCACTTCCTTGCGTCCAACGTTACTTATCCGACCTTAAATGGCGGTGTGCGTGACTACACTGAGTTTCAGTCTCAGCTGCTAGAGCGCTGGTTGTCTACCGATGCGGTAATCGATAACTATCTGGTGCACTACAAAACTGGTGAGCCGATCCCTGCGGATCTGGTGAAAAAGATCAAGAAAGCAGCCAAGTTCAACTCAGGCTTTAGCACTACTGAGTACCTGGCATCTGCACTGGTGGATATGAAGTTCCACACTGCTGATCCTGAAGGTATCGATCCAGACAAGTTTGAACGTGAAACTTTGAAGAAGTTGGGTATGCCGGATGAACTGGTGATGCGTCACCGCTCTCCTCATTTTGGTCATATCTTCTCCGGTGAAGGCTATGCGGCCAGCTACTACGGCTACATGTGGGCCGACGTACTGACCTCCGATGCCTCTGAGGCTTTCGCTGAGTCCAAAGGTGGCTTCTACGATAAGGAAGTAGCTGCGAGACTGGTGAAATACTTGTTCGCTCCTCGCAATGCGTTGGACCCGGCAGACGCTTACCGCTCTTTCCGTGGTCGCGATGCCAATATCGAAGCATTAATGCGCGATCGTGGCTTCCCGATCCCTGAAAAGAAAGCGAGCACGGTAGCTGTTAAGGACTAATTAGCAATAGTCCCCGTGACAAAAAAGCCGCATCCTTCGATGCGGCTTTTTTTATTGGTTTAACTTGGTCTGTGAGTATTTCAGCTGGTTTCTGATCTCACCCTCTGTGAAGTTCTTTTACTTGTTTAGCCGCAGGCGCTAATTAACTTAGCTGGAAACATTAACACCTTGAATATATTCCCGGTGTATAACTTAATAAATGGCTTTAAGAATTGGAGGGTTTCTTGATAAGAGTTAGTGTATAGCTGGTACTAAAATAGGGTTTGGGATACTGGGGGGGATCTGATGATAAAAGTTGGTTGTGGGGGTGAAAATAAGCCATTGTTTAGCTAACCCGAAACCTTAATACGGTTTTCAATTTTTCCGGTGCAACTTTTCTTGTGTCTGAAAGATAAATTTCCTTGTGTACCTTGGATAGGCGATTTAAGCCCTGATCTTTAGCAAAAGCTTCCATTTTCTCAAAGCTGATAGGCTCATCCTCAAATCTCCCTAAGTGGAGCATTTGTACACACTTCCCCTCTAAAATAGTCTCAAAGTTAACTTGATTCAGTAATGGATTTGGTTTTTTGTTCTTAACGTAGTTAAGTATTTCCTTGAAAAAGGGTAGCTCGACAAAATCAGGCTGACGTATCATCAGCTTATAGATTAAATCTTCTTTTTTGATCTCCCCAGAATAACTCTCTTTGGCCTTTTCATTGATGTCCCAGACTCCCTCTAATGGATAGACTGTAAAATCAAAGTATCCAGTCGGCTTCTCATCCGTTTTTTTGGGAAGCATCTTGATGGCATAAGCCAAGGAATATAGGGTACCGATACAGTTCGTGAATGCCTCCCCAGCAGGGCTGCCTTCTCCATGAATAGTAATGTAATTAAGTTTAGGAATATCGATAACTTCAGGTTGAGTTTTAGGGAGATAGAGAGATTTTTCTTTTTTTCGCCATTCATGCTTTACTGGCATAGTATTCCCTTGGTTTTTTCTAGGTCGCTTTAAGTTTACTGTTTATAAATACAGTATTCAAGGTGAGTGGTTTAATGTTGATGTTTGGCAGGTAAAGTTAGATTAGATGAAAGGAAATTTTCACTTATAACTGAATGGCGTTACGACGACTTGGAGCCCGGTGTGAAGAGTGATGATTGAAAGGCGCACGTTTATTATTTAGGGTAGTTATTACACCGCCGATAGCTTTACTACCGTCTACTTGTAAGATCTAGTAAGAGTCGCAATATGTCTTTGTGTTGGACTCCGCCTTCAATAGTGGGGCGATACTATTACTAGTAACGTGGGTAGGTTATATCGAGGTGGTAAGGTTAGCTCCGTCGCCGATCGCATATGCATCGACTTGGAGCCTAGCGCTAGTATTCAACTTGGAGAGGATTACCTTGACAGGGGAGTAAAGTGGTTTTAACTAGAGTCATCTAGATCGTCACCGGAGGGGCGGATACACGATCGACATGCTGGCCCGTTAATATTGCCCTTATGTGATTATTAGATTTGGTTGTGGATCTCTGCTGAGCTTATGCTGTGAGTATTGATCTATAAGGCAGAACTAAATTTCTACAGGTTAATTGCGCTCCGCTTCTATTTTCTGTTTGAGAGCCTTGATAGGGAGGCCCGACATGCCGCCAATTTTATCACCTGCATAGGAGCCAGCTATCACCATCTTAGCGGGGTTGCCAGCCATAAATATGATTTGCCCGCTAATTTTATTTTTTCGAATGCCGGCCTCGTTTTCTATTTTTTCATTGTACACATCACCCACTTTAAAATGTAAATCGACACCATCGTCCAATTTAAGTACTTCTGAGACTATTTCCGTCAAATTGCCATTTTCTCCCTCTTTAAATTCGGTGGCAATGATTGCTGTTGCGGCTTCTATACGTTTATCAATACCCATTTTCCAAAGAGGAGCTTTTCTCTCTGCGGCGAAAGCACTCAATGGAGTAGCAGTGCCAAGGCATGCTATGCTAAATCCTAACCCAAAAAATAGTCTATTTAAGAATTTTCTTAGTGCTTGCATATTTCCTATGCTCGATAATCGTTATATGAGGTGGGTTTCCTGTAATCTCTTAATAGTCTAGATTACTAAAAGATAATCTCAGTTCTTTTCAAAATTATCAAGTTAGAATGATGGTTTAGATTGATATCATTTTAATAATTTCAGGACAATTGCGACAATTAAGCTTTCCTGTAAAAATTCAAGGTTGGGGCTTTGGCCTTGGTGAAGATGTGAGTGGGAATCTTTTTTAGAAAGTAAGAATGTACCAATTTCACGGATAAATCTTAGTCAAAAGATTTGTTGTTTTTTAGTTTTGTTGATTTTTTGTATGTCTTGTAATTTCTAATAGTAGCCTTAAGGCATCTTTGTGTTGTACCCCATCTTCAATAATGGGCTGATCGTAATTATGTAAGAAATAATCTTTAATGACGGTTTCAACCCTGAACCCATGGCGTTGGTAGAACGTTAGTTGGTAACCAAATGTACCGGTGCTCAATTCAACTCTATGAACTCCCCTGGTGATGAGCTCTGATAGAGAGAACTTTAACAGTTTTGATCCAATCCCTTGCTGTCGCATTTCAGGAGAAACTGAGATATTGAAAATCTCAGCGATTGCGGTATCAATTTCTTTTACTACGCATATACCTTCCACAACGCCAGCATCAATTGCTGCGAAGCACCAGGATTCAGGTAAATAGCTGTCTATTTTCTTCTTAGAGGGATCTGCTTCGAGTAGAAGATATAAAGGTGCATCGCTTACGGGTATTTGGATGTATTTCATAGCGCGGTCTACTTGGTTTCTATTTGAGGCGTTAACCTATATGCGCTTTATCAATAAAGTTTTCTCGTATCCACAAAAAGTAGTATAGCAATAGCGCAATACAAGGCTCTTAGTGAATTATGGGGCAGTCGTTGTTTCTGCGAATACCGGCTTTCGCCGGTATTCGCAGATTTGAAGTGCGGGAAAAATGAAGGTCAGTGATTGGCTACAGGGGTTTACGGTATACCTGTTCTCCTTCAACCCAGGTCTCCAGAACTTGTACTTTCCAGATCTCCTGGGGAGCCATCGTAAAAATATCCTTATCCAGCAAAATAAAATCGGCGAACTTCCCGGCTTCAAGGTTGCCGATGACTTTCTCTTGATGGCTGGCATAGGCTGCATCCAGGGTAAAGGCGCGCAGGGCTTGCTCCAGAGTCATAGCTTCTTCAGTGCGCCAGCCTTTACTGGGGTCTCCCTGGCGGTCGCGGCGGGTAACTGCGGCGTGTAGACCGAAAAGCGGGTTTGCAGGTTCTACAGGGAAGTCGGAACCTGCGGCGATGGGAGTGCCTTGCTCCAGCAGTGTCTGCCATGCGTAGGCGCCGATCAGGCGCTCATTCCCCAGGCGGTCGCCGGCCATGTTCTTATCGCTGGTAGCGTGAGTGGGCTGCATAGAGGCAATCAGGTTGAGCCGGGCGAAGCGCGGAATATCTTCCACCTCAATAACCTGGGCGTGCTCCACGCGATGACGATAGCTAGCTTGGCTCTCTGCCTTGTTTAGGGTTTCCAAATGGTTCAGTACGATATGGTTAGCCCTGTCGCCGATCGCATGTACGTTAACCTGGAAGTTATTGTCGGTAGCCAGCTTGAGCAAAGCCAACATTTTGTCTTCCGGGTAGAGCAGCAGCCCCTTTTCCTGAGGACGGTCGTGGTAGGGCTCCAGCAGGGCAGCGCCTCGGCTTCCCAAGGCGCCATCGGCGGAAAGTTTGATGCTGCGCATATACAGCCGGTCCGATGGCTCTCCAATATGCCCCGCCTGAAGTAACTGGGTATAGTTGTGGCTATCTACTGAAAGCATGGGGTAAATACGCAACGGGATGGCTTTCTTATTTGCCAGGTCTTGGTAGGCGTTCAGGGTCTGTTCGCTGATACCCGCATCATGCACACTGGTTAATCCCAGGGAGAGAGCGGTGGTAAATGCATTTTGTAGATTCTTTTTCTCCTGGGCTAAAGTAGGTGCGGGTATCGCCGTGTACATCAGGCTCATAGCGTTATCGATCAGGATGCCTGTCGGGTTGCCGTTTTCATCCCGTAGAATCTCACCGCCATCTGGTGATTGGGTTTCCTTGTCGATCCCCGCTAACTCCAGGGCCCTGGAATTGGCCCAACCTGCGTGGCCATCGACCCTGCGCAACCAAATTGGCTGCTTGATTTCCAATTTATCCAGTTGTTTACGGGTTGGGAAAGCTTTGTTGGGCCAGGTAACCTGGTTCCAGCCACGGCCCGATAGCCATTCGTCGGGCCCCAGATCCCGGGCGTACTTCTTGATGGCTGAGAGTGCTTGTGCAAGGGAGTGATCGCGTAAGTCCAATTCCCCGGTGAGTTGGCCCAGGCCCAGCATATGGCCGTGGGCATCAATTAGGCCTGGGAGTAGGGTTTTACCTTGCGCGTCAATTCTGTCGGCTGTAGGGAACTGCTTTTCCAGCTGTTGATAGCTTCCAGTTGCCAGTACCTTACCTTGATCAAAGGCTAAAGCATCGAACGTGAGTAGTTGATCATCAGTAGTTTGGTAGCCGGAAACATTGTGAATCAGCGTGGCGGACTGAACACACAGTGAGGTGGCCATAAGTAGAGTGGCGGTAAGGGGGCGGAAAAAACGCATAGATAGCTTGCCTTATAGGGCGACTTTTGAACCTCGCCCCAACTAGTCGAATATCTTAAAATTCGAGTTATTGTTTTGCTGGATCTATGCGCAGTAAACGGCCTTTGGGGCCATCGGTCAATATGTAAAGACTGCCATCCTGGCCAACTTCTGCGTCGCGTACGCGCTCCCCAATAGGTATCCTTAGCTCGCCAATGGCAGCGCCATCTTTTATCTGAATGATCCTTAAATCTTCGCTAACTAATCCGGCGGAAATAAGCCGTCCTTTCCATTCGGGGAAGGCATTGCCGGTGTAGAAGGCCAGTCCTCCAGGGGCATGGGTATCGAGCCAGGCCAGTGCGGGCGAGGTAAATTCTGGATCCTCGATTTTAAAGGCTATATTGGAACCATCCCGGTAGTCCCGACCAAAAGTGACCCTTGGCCAGCCATAGTTACTGCCAGCTTTGAGGCGGTTCAATTCATCGCCTCCAGCGGGGCCGTGTTCGGAGGACCAGATCTCTCCACTTTGTTGATCGATCACCAATCCTTGGGGGTTGCGGTGGCCAAAGCTCCAGATTTGCGGCAGGGCATCTGCTTGGTTTTTGAAAGGGTTGTCGTCGGGAATAGAACCGTCCCCATTAATACGAATAATAGAGCCGAAGTGGGTTTGTAGGTTTTGGGCCTGTTCCCTGGCAAAAATATCGAGGAATTCTTGTGGGGGATTACCGCCATCGCCAATGGTAGCCAGCAACGTTTTATCGGGTAGGAAGGCGAGCCGGGAACCGAAGTGTGCGCCGTTATTTTTACCCTGCGCGGACTTGAATATCTCTTCAAAGTTTTCCAACTTGCCGTTATTCCATTTAGCCCGACCAATGGCAAGTCGGTTGTTGTCCATATTGCCAATGGCATAGCTGAAGTAGAGCATCTGGTCTTGAGGGAAGGTGGGGCTCACAGCGATATCCAGTAGGCCCCCTTGGCCAAGAAACAAGATTTCTGCTGGAAACCCGATAGGTTCTGCCAATAATTTTCCATCTTTTACAATTCTGAGTTGTCCGCTGCGCTGGGTGATAAGAAAACTTCTATCGGGCAGGTTGGTTATACCCCAAGGGTATTCAAGTGGGCCGGCGACTGAAGCAAGGGTAACCTCTTCGGCGAGCGGGATAGTGCCTCGGGAAATTAAAGGATTACCCTGGCTATTGGCAGCAGTGCTAAAAAAGATGCAGGTTGTGACAACTACACTAAGGAGGTATTTCACCACATGGCCTCTATCGATTTGTCTCGGGATTGAGCATAGATAGAGTAGTCACTGGGGAATGTCCAGGCAGTGCGCCAGGGTAATTGTCAGGGCGTTAAATCACTCTGTAGGGAGGTGAATAGATGTCCCGCTGGTTGATTATCGCAGGAATAATTTTAGTGTTGGTTGGGGTGCTATTGCACTTTTCCCCAGGGTTATTCAGCTGGTTCGGGCGCTTGCCGGGAGATATTCGTGTGGAGTCGGGGCGCACCCGTTTTTACTTTCCAATTGTATCGATGATTATCGTTAGTTTGGTATTGAGTTTACTGGTGAATTTATTTCGACGTTAATAAAAAACCGCCAGGGCAACTATCTCCTGGCGGTGAGAGGGAGTTTATGGAGTGTAGCGGAAGCGCATCAGCTTGTAGGGTGGCTTGGCATTACCAAGGCCAGAACTGAAAGCAGGATGCTGGTGAAGTTGGTCCTGGGTTATATATACCCAGCCATTGCTAATAGCGAGGCTGTCAGGCCAAGAGAGCTGTTTGTCCTGTAACAGGATTTGGTAATTGCCCTGGGTGGTCAGTCCAATGGCGTTATTCTGCAGGTCGGTAACCAGCACGCCACCTTCCGGTGCCATTGCAATGCCATCACTGGGGTTTTTGGGGCCAAATTCTTCAATTTGTGCGGTTAGTTTACTCTCGGAAATATCGGCGTCCGCCAACTGTGCCGCAGGAAGGCGGAAGATTTTATCGCCGCTGAGGCTGCCAAAGTAGAGCCATTCAGCCTTGTCGTCCAGGGCAATGGGGTTGAGACCAAAGTGCAGGCTTTTATTCGTATCACCTTCAGTTTTAGCCGCTAGCAAAACTCCGCCGATGATGAGATCTCGCTTTGGCGGCATAAATTCATTAGCGCTTTCCAGTACGCGCCGGGAGTGACCGGTTTTCAGGTCGACGACAATAATTGCCGGTTTGGTCGCGCCGTTAAAATTACCGAAGGACATATCGGCGATGTAGATTTTTTGGCGCTTTTCATCCAAGGCAAAATCCTGCGGAAATGAATTTTCCACTAATGCTGGCTTGGAAATTTCAATCTGTTGGTGCAGTTTATTGTTGACACTGTCCCAGGCGACAAGTTGGACGGGTGTATTTTCACCGCCCATATCCAAAATCCAGACGATGCCTTTGCTGTCAGAGTGAATGCCAATTACTGATCCAAAACCCACTTCACCCTGCTCAGACCCATCCGCCCAATCTCGATTGGGAAAGGGTTGCTTGGAGCCGTTGGCCATTACCTCGAGTACTTTTAGTTTTGGCGCATCCAGTGGGTGCATGCTGACCAGTACCCGGCCATTGGGGGTGACAGTGACACCGGCAGCGCGGGACTCGCTGAATTCAGTGACTGTTTGCAGTGACTTCGCTTCAGCTGCGTGAGAGACGCTGGAGGCTAAGCTGCCAACACCTGCAAGAGCCAGTGCGGCAAATAGTATTTTCGGGGGCTTCATTGCGACTTCCTTAAATTTTACGGTGTCTTAGTTTTTGGCTTGTTTGCGCAGCGCATCTTCCAAGGCGCTGAGTTTTTTGTTGCCGATATAAAGCTGGGACAGTGCAGCCAGGGCGGCGCTGCCAATTTTCTGTTTGGCATCTTTGCGCACGATGAGCGTTGCTTCATCTTGAGTGCCGAGAAGCCCTTTGGGCTCTTTTAGTGCGCGGATGGTGTAGCGGTTGTGGAGAAATTGCGGGTGCCACAAGGGGATCACTACCCAGCGCTCCTGCGCTACGGCGTCTTCAAAACGGTTGAAGCAGTCCGCTTCTGTTCCCGGTCGGAATTCGTAACCTGCCTTATCGAGGCCATAGGCCTGGATCATTTCAGCGGAAAAGCGGCTAATACCGGCACCGGGATTGATTCCCTGGATCAGGCGATCCATATGGGTGAGGGCGGGTTCGCTGAGTAGGTCATCAACGCTGGCAATTGCATTATCGGGCACATAATCCGGCACGCCCCAGATACAGTAGGGCTCATACAGCACGGTCACTTTTTCTACCTGGTCCAGCAGGGGATTCAGGTAGACCTCGTGGCTGGAGGGCAGCCAGGCCGAAGTTAAAAGGTCGATTTCCCCGTTTTTTAACAGCTCGAAGGCCGCCTCATGGGGGGCGGACTTGAAGCTGGTTTGGTGGCCGTGAGCCTCAAGAACCTTGGCGACTTCCCGAGCGCTGGCCTCGTGGAAAGAGAGCGCAATGTGTCCGATGCGAATACTGTTATTCATACCGAAACTCCCTAGTGTAAGTTTGTGACTGTGCAGTATTTACTGCGATAGGGGTATTGTGGTTGCTTTGATTTACCGGATAAACTGCTATTAATAGAAATCAATATTCGGTATTTCCGATCAATGCTGATAGATAATCTCAAGTTGTTCCTGCAAATTGTTGATAAAGGTAGCCTGGTCGCCGCAGCGCGGGACTCGGGCCTATCTTCCAGTAGGGTTTCCGAGCGCCTTGCGGCATTGGAGTCGCACTTCGGTGTGGTGTTATTGAATCGAACAACCCGGGCAATTAGCCTGACAGAGGAAGGGCGTACCCTGATTGAGGGTGCTAAACAGATTCTGGGCGAAGTAGATGACCTTGAAAGCCGTATTCGATCAGGAGCACAGACCCTATCCGGTGGCATTCGTGTAAGTGCCCCCTGCGACTTGGGGCGTGCGATTGTGGCCCCGGAAATTGACCGCTTCTTACTGGATCACCCGGCTATTTCTATTGAATTGCTGTTGTCGGATGGTTATGTGGACATTGTTGGTCAGGGTATTGATATTGCCTTGCGTTTCGGCGCAATCACCGACAGTTCACTTCGGGTCAGGACCCTGAGCCAAAAGCAGCGCATCCTCTGCGCTTCTCCCAGCTATTTACAAGAGCGCGGCACTCCACAAAAGCCTGACGACCTGAAGGGCCACAACTGTCTGGTGATGCGTTTCGGTGAAAACCTGGACAACCACTGGCGCTTTCTCGGCGGCTGCGATGGATCGGGAAGTGAGCAAACTGTGGTGGTGCGCGGTGACCGGGTGACCAATGACGGGGAACTGGCTCGTCAGTGGTGCCTGAAGGGAAGTGGCATTATTTTAAAATCGGAACTGGATGTAGGGCCGGATATTCAGGCGGGCAGGCTGGTTCGCCTGTTAGAAAAGTACACTCCACCGCCAGTACCACTTCAAATGTTGTTCCCTCCAAGCCGGGCCCAGCCGCGCCGGGTGACGGTATTTGCAGACCGATTGGCCATGAAGTTTATGTCCACTTCTGCGAGGATTTAATCGCCCCTCTCAAGTTGATTGTTATCTTTATTTATTTTGAATTCAGGCCGTAAAGCTATGGCATTTTTTTATTCTTCTATAATTAGGCTTGTGACTTTCTAGTTCATTTATATCAGTGCCGGTATTAAGTTTTTTAGTGGTGGAGGCAGTTGATGATACTAGACATCATATATGCGGTAATTATTCTGTATGTGTTGATTTGCCTGGTGCTGTATTTTAAAGACAAGTCCTACTTCTACAAAAATGCGGCCATTATACAATCTCCACCCGAAGCCTTGTTTGATTATGTGGTAGACCTGCGAAATTGGGAAAGCAAATATCCGAACACTTTATTTGCGGAATACAATCTGGGGGGCGATAAGTCCACTGTAGGTAGCGTGGCGATCGAAAAATATTGGGGGATTACGGGCTACCACGTAATGAAGCATCAATTAATAAATTATGAGCGGCCCAATAAAATTTCCTGGGAGGGGAAGACGATTTACGGTGGTGCGCTGGTTCTATTATTTTTACCAATTACTAAACACATCACGGGCCATTTCAGTTACACCATTACCGAAATGAAGGGTGGGGCAAGTCACTGGGAGAGACAGTGTTATTTCAAAATGCACTCTGCGAACCCAATTTATCAGCTAGTGTACTTGCTTTATATGCCGCTATTCAGACTTGAGCTGTTAAAAGCATTGCGGCTATACCAGGCGGAAGTGAAAGAAATGATGGAGAAGATTTACAAGGATTAATTGTATTTTTTGACGCTGCAAAATAAAAAAAGGCCGCATGGGAGTACGGCCATCAAGGGACTTATTTGCGAGATAGGAGAGTGTAAAGCTCGTTAATTAAAAATCGTATCTGATTGACGCAGAGAAAGTACGCCCCGGCGCCGCATTGACAGAAAGATCGCTACCTTCATCCCAGCCTGCAACATTCAGGTAGGGAACGTAGTATTTATCCATCAGGTTGTTAACCGCCAAGTTCACAGACATGGAGTCCATTACCTGATAACCCAGGGTCCAGTCTACAGTGCCATAACCGGCAGTTTCAGTAGCGCCGTCGTTCACTTTTTCCATGCGGTCTGCCCAGCGCACCAGTACCTGGCTGGAGAGTTTGGCTCCGCTGTAGCTTGCACCGACCACGCCAGAAAGTGGGCTGATGCTGGTAAGGTATTCACCGGTGGTGTCGTTTTCGCCGCGCTGGTAGCTGGCATTTGCAAACAACTCGATTGTTGGAGATAGGTACCAGCTGGCGCTCGCCTCTATACCTTTGATGGTGACAGATTCGATGTTCTGGTACTGGTACTGTTCAAATACATGGGAGAAACTGCCGTCATCACCATTTACAAATTCTTGGTGAATTAAAGTGGTTTCCAGGAAATCATCGTATTCGGTATAAAACGCTGCAGTACTGAAAGCTACCGGGCCCAGGTGCCCGCGCAGGCCGAGTTCGAAGGTGTCACTGGTTTCTGGTGACAGATCGTCGGCGGGCAGAACCTCGTAGATGTAACTGGAGGTCGGCTGCAGGTAGTGCTCGATATAGGCTAAATCGTAGGCCGGCACTTTAAAGCCCTGTCCGTATTGGGCAAAGGCGGACAGTTTCGGATTGATTCGGTACAGCGCGCCCAGGTTGAAGGAGACATTGCTTTCTTCAATGGTGGCAAATGGAGTGTCATCAGACTTCAATGCACCGTTGGGGTCCATCTCGTACCAGTCGTAGCGAAGCCCCGGGGTAACGGTCAGCTGGCCATTGGCGAATGACATTTCGTCATTGATAAACAGGCCGGCGCGCGCCACCTCGTTTTCTGGGAATTTCTCGGTGGTGGAGTCCAGGGTGGAGCTACCCGCAACTTCACGGTATTGGTGAACGGTACGCTCGCTCTCGGTTTGCTCCAGGTCCAGGCCGTAACCCAGGGTGTGGGTCTCATTCAGGGTTTTGCTGGCGTTGGACAGCAGGCCGATAGTGTCCTGGCGGTAGAGGCCGGTTTCCCACATGTCGCGGATTTCGATCACACCGAACATGGGGGCGTTGATGTCCAGTTGCCCGTACTGCTCGTCTTCCTGTTCAGACTTGTTGTTGTACAAGCTGATATTTACCTGATCGTAAATCGCAGTTGGAGTCTCGCTGTGGTAGCGGAGCTGGTATGCAGTGGTCTCTTTGTCGGAAACAGATTGTTCAGCGACGATGTTGTAGCCGTAGTCGGCCAGTCCGCGGAAGTAATACAGCAGGCCATCGGCACTGTCACCGACAGTTTCCTGGTTCCAGTGGTCGATGCTGAAGCTGATGAAGTCTTCGCCATCCAGGTTGTATTTACCCTTGTACAGGATGCTCTTCGATTCAATCTCGAAGGGGGCCTGGGTTTCGTCGTAGTTCTGTTGTTCTTCACCATCGCGGAAGGTGGTGTGCAGCAGTTGCTCAAAATTGCCGGTGCGCAGGGCAAGGGTAGGAGAAACATTTTTCTGGCTGGTGATGCCGTTGTAGCCGGTCTTGATAGAGCCGCCAAACTGCTCGCCATCTTCCAGGTAGTCGGAAGCATCTTTGGTGGTGAATACTACGATACCGGCAAGGGCGTCTGAACCGTACAGGGAGGAGGCTGCGCCTTTGGCAACTTCAACCTGCTTTAGGGTGTCCACTTCAATAAAGCCGCGACCAATAATGTCGTTTTGGCCATTGGCGCCATAACCCTCGTTCACCCGCATACCGTCTTTGATAATCAGTACACGGTCACCGCCCATGCCGCGCACCAGAATATTCTGCGCGCCGCCAGCCTCACCGGTTACTTCAACACCGGGCTCGTATTGGAACAACTGGTTCATGTCATTGAGCTGAAGCTGCTCAATTTCTTCATTGGTCACCACGGAAACGCTGCCCGCAACGTCTTTCAGGGGTTTTTCTGCGCGCCCGCTGACGACGATCAGCTCGAGTTCATTGCTGGACGGAGAGGTCGGGGTCTCTGCGTACAGGTTTGAGGCGGAGGCTAAGCCCAAAATGGCTGCTGCTAGTGGGCGACGTTTCATGGTGAATTCCTTGATGTCGTTGATTCGGTCTGCTCGTTAAGGGTCTCTGGTTGCCCTTTCGCTTGGTCTTGTCGACCAGTTCGGAGCGAGATTATATGGATACTTATTAAAATGTAAAGGTAAATGCGAATCAATATCAATTAGATTAAATTTGACCTTAAAAGTTTCTTTGGGTACTTTCCGCTCAAATTTGTGAACGGCATCAATAGTGGGGCTTGGGAGGCTTGCAGTGAATATTCAATCAATTGAGACCTTAATGGCGGATGTGGCCGACCTGTTTATGGCCCCAGTATTACTGGCGATTCTGGTACTTTTTATCTACTCGCTTTATGCCGCCGGGCGCTTTATTTCACTGTGGATGCTTCGCCGCAAAAATGCAGGAGCCTATCGGTTGGCATTGAAGCAAGGTCGGGTTGAGCGCCTGCCGGGCTACCAGGTGCACAACTTTTACGTGAATAACCCTTTGGCATGTGACGACGAATTAGAAGTTTTTGCGTTGAGAAAACTGGAACTTCTTCGCATGGCTACCCGGATCGCGCCCATGTTGGGTTTGATTGCCACCATGATTCCTATGGGGCCGGCACTTCGCGCCCTGGCCGATGGCAATATCCAGGGAATTAGTGAAAACCTGATTATTGCTTTCGCCGCTGTGATCTGGGGCTTGGTAATCTCCACGATTACCTTCTGGCCCGCCTCAGTGAAAAAACGCTGGTTTGCCTCTGAGCTGATCAATATCCGCAAACTGAAGGAGGCCGACTGATGCGCTTCCTCGACGAAGATGAAGAACTGAATCCTATTCTGAGTGCGGTGAACCTGATCGATGTGTTTCTGGTCATTATCGCCGCGCTGCTGATTGCCATTGCGCAAAATCCCTTGAACGTTTTTTCCAATGAAAAGGTCACGGTGATTAAAAATGCCGGCGAACCCAATATGGAAGTGATCGTCAAGGACGGTAAGGAAATCAAACAATACAAATCCACCGGGGAAATTGGCTCAGGGGAGGGCACCCGTGCAGGTGTGGCCTACCAGATGGCCGATGGCAGCCTGGTTTATGTACCGGAAGGGGAAGGTAAAGATGCTCCCGCCGGTGAAAAAGCTTCGGGGGGGAATTAGTGGTGCGTAATAAACTATGGGCACGTTTTGTGTGCCTGTTGATGAGCTTGGCTTTTGCAACCTTTGCCCAGGCCAGCGATAAACCCAAAGTACTCTTGATGATGTCGAGCCACACGGCCAAGGCGAAAGGTACATTGCTGGCTGATCTCTCTGCAGACCAACCCTTTGAGCTGGAGATCTTTAACAGCAAAGGTAAGAGCGATGAGGAAATCGACCTGGCTTGGTCTTCCGCCGAACTGATAATGCTGGATGGCATCAACCCGGCGCTTTCTGCTTTTATGTTTGGCAAGTTCCAGCCAATGCTGGCCAAGCATCCGCAAGTTCCGGTGATTTCCCTGGGGGATGCGGACAATAAGTCCATGAACCAGGGGTTGGCAGAGTCCGAGCATCGGGCGATTGCCGCTTATTTTAATAGTGCGGGCCGCAAAAACTACCGTCATATGATGCAGTTTTTGTCGGCAGAGGTATTTGAACTTTCCAGTGGCTCAGTACCGGAACCGATAATTGTACCCAAGGTAGGTTTTTATCATCCCCGCCTGGAGCAGCTTGTCACCGACAAAGAGGAATTTTTCTTTGACTGGTTAAAGCCTGCTGAGAAGCAGCCAGTGATTGCCGTGGCTATCCATCGCTCCGTGGTGGATTACGAGCAGCAGCAGGTTGTCGATACCCTGTTGGATGGCCTTGAGTCTAAAGGTGCCAAAGCTTTTGCCTTCTTCTTTGAAGGCGAAGACTTGCCGCTTTCCTATCCAGACTTATTGCAAACCGAAAGCGGCAATACCCGTGTCGACTTGATGATTAATTACCGCTCCCTGCACTATGTCAGCAAGCGCCGCGCTGAATTTGAGAAGCTGGGAGTGCCGGTTATTCATGCACTCAATTACACCGAGGGCAGTGAAGAAGAATATTTTGCCGATAACAGCGGTGTATCTCCATCCCTGACTCCATTCTTCCTGGTAATGCCTGAAGATACTGGCAGCATCGATCCGGTGATTATCGCTGCTAATAAAGACGGTAATAAAGTAGTGATGGATGTACAGATGCAGGCCTTGATAGAGCGCGCCTGGAATCACGCCTCCCTCGCTTATCAAAGCAACACCAATAAAAAGGTGGCAACGTTTATTTGGAACTACCCGCCCGGGGAAAAAAATATCGGTGCGGCTTTCCTGGATGTACCCAGCTCGATTGAGTCGATTGCCCAGGCAATGCGCGAAAGAGGCTATGAGGTACATATCAGGGATTCGAAAACCCTTATCGATTGGGCAGGGCAGTTGTTGCGCCCCTATTATCGTCGCGAAGACAGCGTAGCCTTGATCGATAAAGGGCTGGCTGATTGGATGCCGCTGTCCACCTATCAAGCCTGGTTTGACCAACTGCCTGCAACTGTACGGGATCCTATTGTAGAGCGTTGGGGCAAGCCGGAAGACAATGCCATGTTGGCCGAACATAACGGCGAGCCTGCATTTGTTATTCCCCGGATGACCCTTGGCAATTTGATTGTGTTGCCGCAAGGCGTTCGCGCGGACAATGCCAAGGATCACTCTTCCCTATACCACGATATGAAAACCCCGGTGAACCACGCCTACCTGGCGGTTTACCTCTATGCGCGGGAAACCTTTGGTGCCGATGCCTATATTCACCTTGGAACCCATGGCTCCCAGGAGTGGCTCAGTGGCAAAGAGCGGGGCCTGTCGGTTTACGATGCACCTAGCTTGGCCCTGGGAAATATCCCGGTGTTCTACCCCTACATTATCGATAATGTGGGAGAGGCTATGCAGGCCAAGCGCCGTGGCCGTGCCACCATGATCAGCCACTTGACCCCAGGCTTTGCGAAAGCGGGCCTATATGCGGAAGTGGCTGAGTTGTCCGAGTTAATTGGCAATTACCTGGTATTGTCTGAGGGGCAGACCCGGGCCAATACCCAAGAGCGTATTATCGGTCTGGCCGAAGAGCTCAATATGCTCAAGGATCTGGAAATCAGCGCTGAAGCCTTAAGTGCGGATTTTGATGGCCAACTGAGCCGCTTGCAGGATCATTTGGGTCAATTGGCAGAGATGAGCCAGCCGCTGGGTATCCATCGTTTTGGTCAGCTGCCCAAAACCGAACACCTCACCAGCACCATGCTGCAAATGTTGGGTGAAGGGTTTATCACCGCAGCGGATGAATATGAGGCGGAGCACGGGTTGCGTTTGCCGGAAGAGCAAACCCGGGACGAGCGCAATGTTGTGGCTTTGGAAGCGCAGGCGGGGTTCCAGTTGCTGGATACCTTCCTAGAGGGCGGTGAGCTGGAGCAGGTTCCTGAGCCCTTGCAGGCCCAGTTGGATCAGGCCCGGGAATACTCCGATAACTTTGCCAAAATTGCCGAGCTGGAAAACCTGATGTCGGCACTCGATGGTAACTACATTCCTGTAAGCCATGGGGGTGACCCGATTCGCAACCCACAGGCGGTGCCCACCGGCCGTAACCTGATTGGCTTTAACCCGGCTAAGGTGCCGTCGAAGGAAGCCTATGAAGCTGGTGTACAGCTGATGGACCAGACCATTGCTGACTACCATGCAAAGCACGGCCGCTTCCCGGACAAGTTGGCATTCTCCCTGTGGTCCCTTGAAACCATGCGCCACCAGGGGGCCCTGGAAGCCCAGATCCTGCACGCCCTGGGCCTAAAACCAAAGTGGAACCAGCAGGGCAATGTTACCGGTACAGAAGTTATTCCCTATTCGGAATTAAAGCGCCCGCGTATTGATGTCGTAATCTCTGCGACAGGCCTTTATCGGGATGCTTTCCCCAACGTGATGCTGTGGTTGGCAGAAGCCATCGATAAAGTGGCGCAGATGAAAGAAGACAATAACTTTGTCTACCGCCACAGCCAGGCATTGCAACAGCAGCTGCTGGAAGACGGCAACAGTGAAGAGGATGCTCGCTATTTGTCATCGGTGCGTATCTTCTCCAATGAAAGCGGCAACTACGGAACGGGCCTTGCCGCTGCCAGCCTGGCCTCTGACAGTTGGGAGGGGGATGATAAGCTCGCTGACCTCTATATGCGCCGCATGGGCTTTGCTTATGGCAAAGATGAATCCCGCTGGAGCGAGGATCAGCGCAGTGTTGAGCTGTACGGCAAGGTGCTGTCTGGCACTGATGGGGTGATTTTCTCCCGCTCCACCAACCTCTACGCCATGATGACCAATGACGATCCCTTCCAATACTTTGGCGGTATCGGTCTGGCGGTTCGCAATCTGGATGGCGCAACGCCGGAAATGTATGTTTCCAATTTGCGTCGCAAAGATAACGTAAAAGCGCAAACCCTTGCGGAGTTCGTTAACCAGGAAATGCGCAGCCGTTACTTCCATCCCCGCTGGATTGAGGCGATGCAGGACTCCGGCTACGCAGGTGCTACCGCTATCCTGGATCGCGTCAACAATATGTGGGGCTGGGAAGTAATGACTCCGGAAACCATTCGCGACGACCAATGGCAGGAAATGTTTGAAGTCTACGTGGATGACAAATATGAAATGGACATGCGCGAATTCTTCGAAGAGCACAATGCCGAGGCCCTGGCCCAGATGTTGGAGCGAATGCTGGAAGCGGTGCGCAAGGAATATTGGGATGCGAAGCCTGAAACCCTGGAGAAAATGGTAGAGACCTACACCGAGCTGGCAAATCAGTTTGATGTGGCTACCGACAATGACAAGTTCAAGGAATTCGTCAATCAGCAGGCACTAGGGTTCGGCCTCGCGGCCCTGGCCAATGCCCAGGTATTGGATAACCCTCAGGTTAGCAGCGCCAATGCTGCGCAACAGGTCAGTGGCCAGAAGCTGGAGCAGGTTGCTGAGCCGACGCCCAGTGATAAGCCGGAAAAGCTGATATGGCTACTGTTGATGGCTATTGTGTTGGCAGGCTTTGTCAGCGGTTTCTTTGATCATAAGTGGGTGCGAACCAAGCCCGCTTAATGCCCTTCTTTAACGGCACCCGATCTGCTTAAGGCTGGGTGCCGTTAACTCCCCTCTGTTTTACCCCTCCCGTGTAAATAATCTTAAAACTGCCTCGGCTACAGGGTTAAGAATTGTTGACCCCGGCAACTATTACTCTCTTACTGTGTTAGCTTTCTATATAGAAGGTGAAAAGTGCATTTTGATTACTTTGTAAATCATTAATCTTGCAGCTTGTCAGGTTAATAGGGCTACAGCTTGGTGCACTTCCGACTATAGCTGTCTCTCGAAAGGAGGTTGGAACGATGGGAAAACGATATCAGGCGGCCTTCCTGGGCCTTATATCGATTACGGCAAATGCCTGGTCTCTGGAAAACCCTTACTCGAGCAATGGGGCGGTGGCTGAGGGTTCTGCCAAAGTAGAAACGGAGAACCTGTTTTCCTGTGCTTCCGGTCGCTCCCGGTTGTCGCCAATGGGGGTGAAGCAGGTAGAGGGCAAAGCCTTTACCGTTCCGGCTGAAGTGAATTACAGCAAGCAGTACTTTGCTGCGGATCTCTATAACCCGTGCTCTGGGGTCACTCCATCCTCATTGGATGATATTGATCTTACAAAGGTACCGGTGGTCGATATCGACAAAGAAGGTGAGGTGGTTACCGGTTATATCTTTGCCGACAATTATTTTGAGCTATATATCAATGGCAAGTTAGTTGCTGTTGATCCGGTTCCATTTACGCCGTTTAACTCCAGTGTGGTTAAGTTCAGGGTGAAGAGGCCTTACGATATCGCTGTAAAAGCGGTTGACTGGGAGGAGAACTTAGGGGAGGGCACAGAGAGTAACAGAGGTGTCCGCACCCATGCCGGTGACGGTGGCTTTATTGCAAGCTTTTCAGATGGTACCAAGACGAATTCAAAGTGGCATGCACAAACTTTTTATACAGCACCTATTTATGATTTGGGGTGCTTGAAAAAGCGGGGAGAAGAGCGAGCCTCCTCAGACTGTGCTGAGAGGCCCCCAAAACCAGGTGCACAAGTTTATTCTCTGCACTGGGATATTCCGAAAAATTGGAAAGTCGACGATCGCTATCTTTCTTGGCCTTATGCGACAGAATACACGGAGCAGCAGATAGGTGTGGACAATAAAGCGGCGTATATGAATTTTCGGAAACAGTTTTATGGCAGTGGTGCTAAATTTATCTGGTCAAAAAACATAGTCCTGGATAATTTGGTGTTGTTGCGCTATCGAGTTGAGTAACGGTGTCACCTTTGGCCAATTAATTGCTGTACGCTGCAGTTATTGCGTATAGCTTTATCTCTACCCAATCAAGAATAAACAGATTGTCTGAATTGCCTGCCTAGTTACGATTTTCCAGTTTGTCCTTATATTCACTTTTTTCTACCAGAAAATTCCATTCCAAAATTGAAGAGAAATTTTGAGCTCTCACTTTTTTCTTCTATTGTCTTTCGCACGCTGAAATTGTTGATTCTGCTTAAAAATCTATCAAATTTGTTTCTTGTGAAACTTATTTTTTTGGTTTTTTGCAGGTGATTCCTGCTCGTATTTGGGGGAATCTCACCGCAGGTACTTGGCTTGAACTAATTTGGTGCAAAAAGTGTTTTCGTGAAGCATGTCTGCTTTAATTCCGACGTTCCCCACAGTTTTGAAAAATAATTTAGATTCTGTTCAGTTTTTATGAAAATTATGTGAAAAATTTCCCAAAAAAAAGCTGCGTGATAATTAGGATCGATCGTCTCAACTAAATATCGAATGTTAAGAATCGTAAAGATGCCAACATGAGGTAAGGCTGGTTAAGCTGTCGATAGGACGTGCTTTGCCGTTGCACGTAGCATTATTTTGAGAGAAAAGCTTGTGAGAAAAATAATTCCTCTCGTCGCCATTGCAGTGGCAGCAGGGTATTTCGTTTGGGCCAAAAGCCAATCTGAAGGTCAAAAACCAGTCGCTGAGCTAGAAAAACCCAAGCCAGCTATCAGTAAGTCTGCTCAAAAAGCAGAGCCGCTTAAACCTGAGGAGGTTCAGGTGGGTGAAGAAGAACTCCTCGAAAGTGATGAAGAAAAAGCACTTTGGGTTGAGTCAGAGCTGGCTAGGGAAGCTCTTCATGAAAATGGTCGCCTACCCGTAGATCTCAATGGTGAAACCTATCTCGAGCTGGATATTGATATGCTCTGGAATCTCACTGTTGGTGATTACGTCGACATTGACTTGCCAGGTATTGAAGGTGATTACGATGCTCAGGTTGGCAGTATCGAAGAGCATGCCAGTGGCAACAAAAGCGTACAATTAAATCTCCCGGGGATGACTCGCCTGCATGGCGTAACTTTTACTCTCGGAGCAAACTCTGTTTATGCACAGCTAAACTTACCTTCCGGGTCATACACTATGGAAGGTCAGGGTAGTTATGCGTGGATAGCGCCTAATGGTGCATTAATTAAAAACCATGTAGAGAAACACGATAAGGATATGTCCTCGGAAGCACCTCGTGAAAAGACCTGGTCGGATGACGATGTACCGCTAAACGACTTCAAATAAGAAGAAATTGATTCAAGGTAATTATGCTTTGAATTAATAGTCAGGCAAAGGAAGGCCCAAGTAAATCCTGCAGATACCGGGGGCTCGTCTCCTCAGGCGGTTAAAAGGCTAGGGATAGTTTTTTAATCGAGTCAGGGTATTAAAAGCGTATTGTTACTCCTTTGGGCAGCAATTTTAATTAATTGCTGGGGGAGGAGTGTGCACTACTTATTATAATAAAAGGAGTCTTATAATGAACCTGAAGAAAAGCCTGGCCGCTGCTATTGCAGCACTGACTGTTTCTGGCGCTGCGAGTGCCGATACCGTCGATATCGCTATTATGTACACTGCACCAGCTGCGGAGTATACCGGTGATATCTCAGCCAAGATCGATAGCTATATCAGCTATGCGAACAATTCCTTTTCAAGGAATGGTATTGATATCCAGTTGAACCTGGTAGACACCTGGGAAGCTACCAGCTCCGATCTCCGTGTTAACGAAGAAACCCTGGACCTGATTACCTTCCACGACACTGTGAATAACTGGCGTTCCTCTGAAAAGGCGGATATGGTGGTTTTCCTGGGTAAAGCTGAAGAAACTGTAATCGACGGCAACACCTACATCACCTGTGGTATTGCCTGGGTTGGACAGGGTAGCAATGGCACCATGTACTCCAGCGCAAAAGAGCGCGCTTACAGCGTAACTGGCGTTGACTGTGGTTATAACACCTTCGTTCACGAGCTGGGCCACAATATGGGTCTGCTTCACTCAACCAAGCAGGGTGATACCTCTGGTGGCGTTTACTCTTACGGTATGGGTCACGGTGTAGATAACAAGTTCTCTACCATCATGGCTTACCCTTGGAAATACGGCGAAAACGTTACCCAGTACGATTGGTTCTCTGATCCTGACTGGTACGAGTGTGGTGGCTTGGCCTGTGGTGAGCGCTCAAACGGCGTAGACATTTCTAACGCTTACCGTGCTCTCGGTCCTATCACTGATGATATCTCTGGTTACTACTAATCGGCACTAATTTGCTGAAAGTAATTGTAGAGATTACTGGCTTATAGCCAAGGGGAAATACGAAGAGCTCTTCGGTATTTCCTTTGGAGCGGCTGGTCGATCACGGTCAGCCATTCCACGTACTTTCCTTGGTTACAAGGAGTTAAAACCTCGCTTAGTGCGGGGTTTTTTCATTTGAAACCACTCTATTTTATGAGTATTAACATCAAGGACGGGCTCATGAAGAGGGGTATTGGTAGTATATATAATATTTTAACACTACAGTGGTTATTGCTTAAATTGATGGAAGGTCCACTATTGCCGAGTAGACTTCCTGGGCAATGATTGAATGCTTGGGGGATTATTGAAATTCAAAAACATGAAAGAGATCGGCTCAAAGGGAATGTGGTACTATTTGCTTGTAAGGATAGGCAGTAAACATGATGGGTTGGCTCATTTATTTTGTGAAAGCTAGATGGGTTCTTTTCGTCATTAACTTTTTTGATTTGTATTCAATTATTTTGGGGTGTCAATGGAGGGGGCTAGGTTATTTAATTTGATTGGGGTAAACTGCCGGACTATTTGCTGAATAATAAATATATTGGGTTGAGAGTCTCAAATGGGAATTGGAATTGGTATCATTGAATGGATTCTTTTGCTGGCACTTTTGTTATTTTTTATTTTACCAGCAGCACATGTAATTTTATCGAGCCGCTCCCACGGCGGTGCTAAATTTGGTTGGGTTATTGGTATTCTTGTTTTTTCATGGGTGGCTTACGCTGCTTTCTTAATTATTACTCAGCCAGTTAAGGACGCCCAAATTGTCCAAAAATCGAATAGTCACTGATCGCTAAATAAATGATAATTAGAACTTCCGTGCTAGCTAATTTTGATAGATTGCTTTCTGGGGGGGGAGCAATATAGGTTATATTTTCCTTTCTGTGATTAGTGTTGAGTAATCAGTTGATATCTATTTTGGAGACCTCTGTTGAGTGATGTTAATCCTAGGGGGTATCCAAAAAATATATTTACGCTCTAGTCCCAGTGGTAGAGCGTGGTTTTATCTTTGCCGATGGTAATTTATTGCGGAGGGTTATCGCAGATTGATGGACTTTCAAGTCCGGTAAAGTTAAACATATCATCGATTGAGGGTAAAGAGATCTGGCTTTAGGCTGGGGAAGCTGGGCCACCACGATTAAGAAGAATGAATCCATATAGCTACTTATTAATGATATCTTGTGGAGTTGATTTCCAAAATAAATTTCCCGGGGTAGGGATTACAGCAAAGGCCATACGCCTTGATGTTTCTTCTAAATTGCAGCAACGAAGTAACCCCAATGGCAGTTTACGTGGATGGCTTACACAATATGGGTAACACGAAATTGGAGCGTTGATGAAATTGTATTAACTTACAGAGCTTCCCGGGTAGAGTGAGCAGTGTGTAAAGTTAAATAGGATGTGCTCGCCCCGTGTGTCGTGATTACCAAGTTTGAGCCTGCTTAATCCCAGGAAGTTGGAGTATGATCGATTTAACCAAAAAATCGAATACTGAGTGGGTAGCGCCAAAATTGGCCTTCATTGGCCCGGATTGCTCCAATCACAATAAATATTACATTGATTATTGCTAGTGCAATCAGTCCAAAAATACCGATAATAAAAAATATCAGTATGGCGGAAATAATAGAATAGATAAGTAGGCTTAACATCCAGTTGAATATCATCTTGCCGTGTTTGTCAATTTCTTGAGAGCGGTCCCTTGTTGTCGCCCACATAATAATGGGTAAAACAAAACCAGCACCAGGAATCACGACCCAAGCCAATTGACTTAGATGAAGCAACATTAGGAAGGTATTTAGTTCCATATCCCAAGGGCGATAATCTTCCATTTGGCGACTTTCCTTTTGATTCAATGTCCTATGTAAGCTGACTTACCTAGCTAGCTCGTCCGGTTGACAGATAGAAACCCCAGTCATCTCTCCCTTGCGCAATAGCAGCTTGAACAGCTTTATCTGTATCATAACTTACCTTAAAAAATTCTGCGCTCCAGGCTCCATTTTTGCTTCTCTCTATCAGGGCGTAACTCGCATGGGGGCTAAAGGTTTCCATTATATGGGGTTGCGGTTCACTGTCAGTGTAAGCCGGTAGCCCAACGCTGCCTGGATTTACGACCAGCTGGCCACTACCGACAGAGACACAGCGTGGTTGATGTGTATGCCCACATAGAATTACTTTTGAGGAAATCTTTCCAAGGAGGTTGAGGATTTCATGGTTGGAACGTATCTGGGGGCGGCCGCTGCTGGTATCTTCCAGCAGATATATGAGGTCACTACTGGGTGTTCCATGGCAAAGAAAGACTTCATCGGTGATTTGTAAGCTGGGTGGTAACTGCTTCATCCATAATAGTGGTTCAACGCCAAGGTCTTTCAGGATAAATTGCAGGGTCGGGTTGCTTTCTATTTCGGTAGATGTAGCTTCATATATTTGCCGGTCCTGATTACCGCGAATTGTCGTGTAACCTTGCTCCATTAAGCGTTCATAGGTGAGTCGTGGCGCAATAGGGCCATATAAAATATCACCCAGGTTCACCGTTAGATCGGCGCCTCTCTTTTTTAGATCAGCAACAATGGCATCGAGGGCATAAACATTGCTATGGATGTCAGACAGGACCGCTATTCGCATTGAGCTCTCCGCTGGACTGCTGAAAGTACTTTGACTGCTGCTATATTTTCACAGAAAGCTTCCTGTCGTCCATAAAACTATAAAAAATCAGCGGTCAAAAGCCAGGCGAGAGGCCAAGCCGAGGAAAATAACTCCAAGAAAACCATCCAGGTGCCGCTGAATATTGGCCTGTGTAGCAAGAGATTTTCCCAGCTTGCTAAACGATAGGGATACCAGGGTGTTAAAAGCCAACGCTGTAATGCTCAAGAGTATGCCCAATACAAGAATTTGGGGCGTGATTGCCTGGGATGACACGGTAAATTGAGGCAGGAAAAGGCTAAAGAAAAGTAGGGCTTTGGGGTTCATTAGGTTGTTGAGCAAGCCTCGGGCCATCAGCTGTGCTGCCGACAGTGCCACGGTATCTGGTTGGTTATTTTGTGCCACTTTATTTGAACGCCAATTGCGAAGGAGTGACAATCCAAGCCAAGCTAAATATACGGCTCCCACCAGTTTTACTACCATTGCCACCAGAGGCATCGTCTGCATGATATGTCCGAGTCCGAGAGCAACTAGCGCCGTTTGCACTATCCCAGCAGTAAAAATGCCCAGCGAGATCATTACTCCAGCAGTAAATCCGCGAGCCGAAGAGTAAGCAGATATTAACAGTAAGTCAGGACCAGGGGAGGCCGCTAGAACAATCGCTGCGATCAAGAAGGCGGGTAAAATACTGAGGTCGATCATATGAGGGGTGCCCTGAAATTGCGATTTTATCACAGCAGGTGTGTTTACTTCTATGATGGCCGTGCCTTGCTTTTTCCCGGGCTTCTACAATAGAAGTGAGTTCAACGACAGAGTGCAACACTACCAGTGAGCCATATAGACTGGGTGTTAGTGGTTGGTGCGGGCCCAACGGGGTTGGCGGCAGCTTGTGCTTTGTCTTTCTATGGAATCAAATGCCGAATAGTTGAACGCCGTACCAAGCCCAGTGAACTCTCTCGGGCAGTCGGTATTTTTCCCTGCACCATCAGGCGCCTTCTTAAGGTGGGCGTTTCAGATAACTTGGTCTCTGAGGCGATGCGACTCTGCAAAGTTCAATATCTTCAAGCGGGTAGGCCGTTGTTATTTTTGGATAACCGGGGCGATGCGTATAAAGAGTATGTGGGCTTTGGGCTGCCGCAAAATCGCACCGAGGAAATTTTGCGAGATGCTTTACTTGAGCAAGGCGTTTCAGTTGAATATGGCGTGGCTGCTACTGAAGTGGATTCTAGTGATCACCGGGTGGTAGTTACCCTGTCTGACGGCAGTGTCGAATGCTTTGACTGGTTAATTGCTGCTGACGGAGTTCATTCAACAATTCGTGAGAAACTGAGTATTCCATTTTCTGGTACAGATTTGCCGGAACCTTGGGGAGTCGCTGATGTAGATATAGAAGGAGAGTGTGATCCTGATTTAGTTAGCGTGGATATTCAGCGGCCCGGCAATCAATTTACAATTAGTTTACCTATGGGTAAACAGCGTTTAAGAGTAGTTGCTACCCAGCCAGATGCGTTGGGAGCACTAGATGTGTCGCTAAAAATTAAGAATATCCATCGCTCCGGTAGTTTTCAAATTTCAATTCGGCAGGCGAAGAGTTATCGCTCCCAGCGCGTACTTTTAGTCGGAGACGCCGCTCACTGCCATTCTCCCGTAGGTGGCAAGGGTATGAATCTGGGTATTGCCGATGCGATAGCTGCAGTTGATGCGATTATAAACGGCACAGTAGATAGTTATTCCGATGAAAGGCGTAAAATAGGCGCGGCGACGATTCGAAAGACAGAAATTGTTAGGCGGATTATAAGCTCAAATTCCTTGCTAAATAAAATATTGGTGCGGATGTTGGCAAAGCTCGCCGTATCTTTTCCGGTGGTACGACAAGCATATACCCAAAACCTGACAAAGCTTTAAATGAACGTTTATTCTTTAAGGATTTCGTTGTAACCGTAGGTATCATTGCCGAAAACCTGAAAAGTGTCGATTTTAGGGGTATCATATTCAACAAGTCCCTCATAGGTTGAATATAAATCTTTTCCGTAGGGGGCTACCTTTATGTGGTTGGCAGTGCATCTTCCTACAAAGGAGAACCTTCTACTATTATCGCTGGTATTGGAATGGGAAGCATGTAAGTTCAATGAAGAAAAGATCAAACACTCCCCAGCTTTCATCTCTAAATCTATCACCATAAATTGATTAAGGAAATCATCTCCAATTAATTTTATGGAGCTAAATAAAATAAGAGTACTTTTATTAATTAGCTCCAAAGTTTTGGCTGATGGACCTAAATACTCGTCCACTATTTCACGGCCTGTAGGTAAGTATTCCCTATTTGGATATACCCAGCCATTCATATCAAGGAGGTTAGCAACTGCTTTATCAATGATATAAGGTCAGAGTGTAAAAACCCGAACATGGCCCCAATCCAGCATGGCGCTGCCGGCCGATATGCCTTTCTCTAAAACCAAGGGCTTCAGTTTTCTCGACAAGAGCTGTACAGCGGCAGCAATTCCAATAGGCCCTGCGCCAATGATAATCGCGTCGTGTATCTTGTTCATAAGTCTCTACCTCCAAAATACCTGGAATTAAAACAGAAGGGTGTACAGGTAACCCGCTGTGATAGCCATACCTAAAACAACCACTAAAAATGCTGCGATCATCTGGGTTTTAAAGATGGACCTTAATAGGATAACTTCTGTCAGGCTGGCGCCAGCACTGCCGATAATTAGTGCCATTACCGATCCGAGAGCCATGCCCTTTTGCACCAAACCAGCACTCAGAGGGATAACAGCAGAGGCACGTATATAGAGTGGAATACCGATTACAGCTGCAATTGGAATCGCGTACCACTTGTTTTCTCCTGCGTAGGTTACGATCAAATCAGTAGGAACAAATCCGTAAATGAATGATCCCAGAGAAATACCGAGCAGTAAATAGGGGAGTGTTTTTTTAAAATCTATCCAGGTGGAATTCCAAATAATGACCCAGCGATTTAGTTTCTGGGTTTCTACTCCCCCCTCAGAATCACAGCTATTTGCCGGAGTATTGATACAGCAGGATGTAGTTTCTCCAGTTTTTGCAGCTGATGATAGAGAAGATATTGTTGCTGTATTGGTTGCGCCAGTTGTAGCCAAGACTCCATTATTAAATGCCAAATTATTGGCTATCCCTTTGTTCTCACTGGGTGAAGGGGGATTTTTACTATTTGTGTCTCGGTAGACACCATCGCGGACAAAACGCTCGAATCCAAATTTTTCCAGTGCAAATCCCGCAGAAATTGACACAGTCATCGCTAGAGTGAAATAAAAAATCGCTACGTTGAGACCAAATGTAAAGATCAACAAGCCAATAACAATCGGATTAAGTAGAGGGCTGGAGAATAGGAACACCATCATTGGTCCGAAACCAGCGCGGGCGCGAAGTAGTCCCTTCAAAAATGGAATAGTAGAGCATGAACAGAAAGGTGTAATGGAGCCAAGTAATGCGGCTATTACGTAGCCTCGGCCATTGCGTGAGCTTAGGGTCGCTTGGATTTTTTCCGGTGTAATGTACTGCTGCAATACACCAACGAGGTAGCTGATAGCTAAAAATAATACTGTCAGCTCAACTGCAAGAAAAGCAAACATAGAGAGAGCTTCTTCTAGCATGGATACGAACTCTGGGGGCATTGTTTTAGCTCCTTAATTAAATTTGTTATTACTAGAAATATAGAAATAATGAATTTTGTCAGTGTGTTTTCATTAGCTTTGAAGTGTGATTTATGGTGCCAAGAGATCCTTTTTACGGATTGCTTGTGATGTTGTCAGGCGACATTGGATATCAGTGAATCTAAAACGCCCTTGCCGCTATGCACGCCACCCTCCATTTCCTGAGAGGATTTACTTCGAACTAAGTAGCCGGCAAAACCTTGTTCTGAAGTAGCTGGTTGACCATTGAAATGAACCGTAAACATACCTATTTCACTGATTAAATCGCCTACTAAATATAATTCAGAGTCTTTGACTACCAGGGCGGGATTGCTTCTAGGGGGCGGGCTCAAGCGTGGCATTAGTGCCCAGGCAGGGTATTCGTCTACTGAGAGCTGTTTGAGTTTCAGCTTGATATCCTGACCAAAGACACAGTGCCCGCCGCCTTCTCCCTGATTTTTGAGCACCCACTTAGAGGCGTTCTGCTGACTGAACCATTCTATCGTCTCTGATGAAATTGGTTGCATCTCGCCAAGTAATGACTTGATTAAAACCGCTTCATCCTGGGATACATTGAATCCGGTTAGCATTTCTACTGACATGGACGAAAGGATCATTTGTACACGCTTGCTGGTAGCCAGTTGTTGGCTTACGGTTGCATTAATTGCGATCCGATGGCTCTCAAGCAAAATTCGCGATTGCATCAGTGTTTCACAGCAGCGCTCGCTATCCAGGTCTTTGGCGACATAATCACAGTAGTTGTAGCCGGCTCGTAAATACACGCAATCTACAGGGCCTATTCCTTGCAGCAGGAGCCTATTGTTGGGGCCTGTTACCAGGCCCGCTTTGAGTTCGCGAAAGGTCTTTCGTACCGTACGTATGCCTTTTTCAGCTAAGGCATATTCAAGAAGGTGTTGGTCGAAGACATTGTCCTCATACTCCTGTATCACCATTAGAAATGTTGGGCTGCCACCATCTCCAAATTCGCTTTTGATGGCTCTTGTCGCATCGGCAAGGCCTTGGGAGAGTCGCTCAATTGCTGGGTTCTCTATAGGTTGGCCGTTCGAAGTATTGGACCAATTGGAATAGGTCTCAGGACTTTGCGAGCGGATGAATTGGTGCAACTCGTAAATACGCTGCCCAAAGGGCCCCATTCCTGCTGCGATTCCATTGAACTCAATGAGCTTTGGTCCTTGGCTCACATCGTCCATAAAGTCACTTCTCATAATCAGGAGGGGGAGGCGGGGCGCATTTTTTATTTGACCATGCATGGCGAGTAAGGCACCGAAAAACGGGTCTCCATGTGCAACAGGCCTGATAGCTTCGTGAAGAAATTGGTGATCTTCTGAGACTTGATGGATCAGCTTTCCCAATAGGGGTACTGCTTTCTTTAACGTCTCAAACCGTTCCAGGGCGATAGTACTTGGGGTAAGGCTAAAAGGCACATGGCTCGCTGAGCCACGACTAGATTTGAAAGCCAAGCCATGGGCAAGCCCCCACTCTACCGCTTCATTGGCTGCCTGAATGGCGTTTGGATGGCTCTTTTTCATGGTTTCCTCTGGCCTTTGTATGCTGGGGTACACAACTCAAATGATATGATATTTCTAGAACAATAAAAATATAGATGTTAAGTAAAGATGTATGTTCGAGTTATTTCCGAGGTATCTAAGAAAGGTATCAAGGGAAGGGAGCCAACTAAAGCTGGCTATTGCTGTGAATGGTCATTCTAGCGGTACTTAATGCAGAATTTAGGGCCTACATGTACCTATCGGGGTGAAGAGAGGAAAGTTTGGACGTCATCGATAGAGGTCGCCCAAAGCAGGAGCGACATTGTTCAGTGCTGATCCGGTACCGCACACTTGATATCAGGACACTTTATCGGTGTATTGAAATCATCGTGACAGCATTCATCTTGTAAAAACTGAATAACCTCAGTTAAGTGCTGATATTCGGCTACGCAGAACAGGGTTCGGCTCTCACGCCGCTGGAAGATCAATCCTGCCGAAATCAGACTGGAAATATGGTGGGAAAGGGTTGATCCGGGGATATCCAACTGCTCCTGGATGTTGCCTACAGGAATACCCGGTAGGCCAGCTTTGACTACTTTTTTGTAGATCAACAAGCGGGTTGGGTGTCCCAGCTCTTTAAGCGATTTGGCTACTTCTTCGATTTCCATCATGATTTGGTCATAAGTTCTATATTCGTCGAAATATATACAGTTTAGTGCTAAAGATAAAGTGGCGTGTGGGGGTCTGCTCAAGCTAGTGCTGCCACTAATTTCTTAGGATATTGAGAGGAAGCTACATTACTTATATTTCTTTAAACTATATTACCAAACTTACCGAAATAACGCTTTTACTGCTAATTGCCCCATAGTAGAAGGGGTAACACCGATTCTGAAGTAGACTCATTATCATCCAGAATTTCATTGTAGCCGTAAGAATCTTTGCCAAACACCTGAAAATTACCTACTTTGGGCAATGTGAATTCCAGCAAGCCCACCATGGTTGAAATGTTGTCTTTGCCATAAGGAACAACTTTTATGTAATTAGCTGTATACCTCCTGGCAAACGAAAATCGAGATTTATCTTTTGATGTGTTTGCATAGGATGTGTGCATATTTAGGGGTGAGAAAATAAGGCATTTACCGGCTTTCACTTCCAGGTCTTTTACCTCCAGATCAGCAAAGAGATCTTCTTTAATAATTCCCCTTGCGTTGAACAAAAGGATGGCCCCTTTTTGAAAGATCTCGCCAAAAAGGAATTGCTTGGCAACTCCTTTTCGTCTTCAGCGCTAGAAAACAGGTTGGCCAATGTACTTTTCTTTCTCTTCGGTGGGGCTTTCATTTAGGTTGCCCAGAGATTTTTATTTCAGGAGTTTTTAATGCAAAAGTCTTTAGTGTTAATGAGTTGATCTGAGTCTCAAATTCGAAGCAGTTGGATTAACGGCATAGGCATAGAGAGCAGCTAAAACGCGATCTGAACATGAAAGGGCGCCGTTAGCAGAAATAAAATCTCAGCTTATGTGATCGGCGCCCAGGTAACTTTGGATTGCTATAAATCTTGGCCTCGCCAAGTTTTGGCTAGCAGGCTTACTGATGTTTAGCCAATTCGACCGGTCCATGGTCATCACAGTGATCACCATGAACATGGTGAAGTCGCCCGTTAACCAGGTAGTCAACATGATCTCCGTGGGGAACCTGCTCATGGCCACAGTTTTTGCCGTGGACATGGGAGCTGTCGTAGCCCCCTGTAACAGGGTGGCAACCCTCCGGGTTTTGGGTGCTTACTTCCAAGACGTGCTCGTCGTAGTGGTCTTTGTGGGGATGGTGTAGGTGGCCGTCATGGAGGTAGCAGATATGGTCCCCGTGGCGAATGGCTGTGTGGCCACAGTGGCTGTTATGTGTATGTGAATGATGCTCCGCCTGTTGGCACTTGCCTTTTTCCACGATAACTCTCCCGGCCGCTTGGCACTGGCATGGAACCACTCGTCGCCGAATGCTTCTAGAATCAATAATTTGGCGCCACATTTGGACAGCCCTACATACTAAATCTAAGAGCATCCGGGTGTAGTTTCCAAATATGATCTTCTATCAATGGCAGAAAATCTGCCCCTACCCCTCAAATCTTGATCTGCGATGGCCTTACGGATGACTAGTCACTCAAATCTAGCCATCAATTCAATTTGCAATCGATTGCATTTGCGCATTATAGTTAAAGCACGGTGCATCAAGTAGCGTTTAGCAACTCTTTATGCAATCGATTGCATAAAGCTTTATAAAAATAGCACCGAAGTATCAGAACAGATAAGAATGACGACGAGAGGGAAGAGTTGATGAGCAAGAAACCATTGGCGCAGGCCGTATCCATGGCCGCGCTCTCCGTTGGTCTTTGCGGCTATGCCGCAGCCCAAGAAATTAGCCCTGAAAACGATATGGTGATGGAGGAAGTCATCACAACAGGCACCCCTGGCGGTGCAGGCATGCGTAAGCTGGATGCCAGCTTTTCTATCACAACTTTAAGTGATGATGAGATTAGCAAAGCCTCTCCTTCAAGTACTGCAGACCTGTTGAAGTCCGTTCCAGGCCTGTGGGTTGAGAGCTCTGGCGGTGTTTCTGGGGCAAATATCGATGTTCGCGGTTTCCCTGGCGGTAGTGATGCACCCTTTGTCACGGTATCCATGAACGGATTGCCTCTGTATCCAGCGCCAACACTCTCATTTTTAGAAAACTCTTCTCTATTTCGTGTCGATGAAACTATTCAGCGAGTGGAAGCTCTGCGCGGTGGACCCAATCCGGTTTTCTCCAATGGCCAGCCAGGTCTGACTACCAACTTTATCTTAAAAGAAGGTACTGAAGAGACTGAGGGGCGATTTAAGTACACTTTATCTGACTATGATCTGCAGCGGACCGATGCCGTGATGACCGGTAAGGTTTCGGATGATGTGTACTACATGGTTGGAGGCTACGTATCTTCCTCCCCTGGCATTCGTGATGCGGGTTTTGATGCGGAAGAAGGGCATCAATTTACCCTGCATATCACCAAAGAGATGGATAACGGCAAAGCGGGTTTTTACATCCGGGATACAAAAGATACTGGTACCTGGTATTTGCCCAATGCTGCATTTCTGGAAACAGATTACACCCAGGTAGGCCCCAGTAATCGCAAGGTTTCTGTACCTATTACTCAGGCTGACGGTAATGGCGGCTCAGAAACTACCTGGGAAACTTTCGATATGGGCGAAGGGCGCGGCTGGAATGGCAATGTAGCCGGTGCTTACCTGGAGCTTGACTTAGGGGATGGCTGGAGTCTCACCGAGCGCTTTGGAGTTACTGCGGGTAATGCTGATACTTTGGGTTTCGTTCCTAATGGCTCGCCTATATCGCTGAACGCCCTAACGGATCAAACTGTAGTTACCGCTTCTGGAAACGAACTTAGTGGCGATACTGTGGTACAGCAGTTTGGTGCCTGGGTAGTACGCAAAGATATCGAGGCTACGACAAATGACATTAGCCTGGCAAAAGAGTGGGATAACTTTAAAGTAACAGCCGGTTATTACACCTCAAGCTGGGAAGTTGATGAATGGTGGTCCCTGGGTAACCAGAAATACTACGTACTGGGTCAAGATGGGGAGCTGATCACAGGAACTGCTGATGGCTCTGAGCTAACTGGTGATCTCGCTTGTAATACATCCGCAGATATTTCCACTTGTGATTGGAAATATGATGTGGATGCCGTGGGTGATGCCCGTGAAAACGCGCTTTATGTCGCCGGTGAGTTCTACTTGGGGGACTTTACCTTCGATCTGGGCGTGCGTTCCGCAAACCGAAAAACCAATTACTCCGTGGACCATGGTGAGCGAGACGGCAATTTTACCACTTATAAAGCGGACGAAGATGGCACTGCTTATACTGCCGCAGTGGACTGGGCCTTTGCCGAAAATATGGGCACTTTCTTCCGTATAAACTCCGGCTTTAAGTTCGCAGACTTTGACAACTATCGTGAGTTCGGTGATAGCTTCATTGCTGGGTCTGACCTTGTAATCGACATTGACCAATACGAACTGGGTTATAAATTGCAGGAGCAAGATTATTCCCTCTTTGCGACTCTGTTCTACAACGAAACCCAGGGCATGCCTGACTGTATCATTGGCAGCAGTACCTGTACTCGTTTAGAGACTGAGGCGCTTGGTCTCGAATTGGACGGTAAAGTTCACTGGGGAGATTTCACCTTTGGGTTAAATACTACCCTGCAAAAGCCAGAAATCACGAGTGGTGAATATGAAGGCAACCAGGTTATGCGTCAGCCTGAATACCAGGTGCGCCTGAGCCAGAATTATGATTTCACACTGAATGACATTGATATGGCTGTGTATACCGATATCAGTCGGGTAGGTGATCGCTTTAATGGAAGCAACAATGAAATAACTTTGCCAGCCTATACAAAAGTTGACCTGGGTGCGGTGGCTTATATCAATGATATTACTGTCCAGTTGGCTGTGGACAACTTAACTGATGAAGATGGTATCACCGAAGGTGATCCCCGCGATCCGCTAGCGTCTAATGTCCGCTACATCTTACCGCGCAATATCAAGCTTAGCTTCGCGTACGATTTTTAACCTCATGCCTCTCCCATAGGCTTCCAAGCTTTGCCGCACACTTCTCCAGTGTGCGGCTTTTTTATTGCCTGAAAAATTTAACTACAATCCATTTTCAAATCCATACAAATAATGAAGCTTCGATCTTTGTGGTCTAACCCAAATCCTTCCGGAGGCTCCCCAATAAAGTATGTGGTTAAACTGCTTTCATGAAGCGAAATTAGAGTCGAGGTGGAGAGCCCTAAGGTCGTTGCAGGTGTGAAACCTTAACGTTCGTATACAAATTTAAATTGGCAGTGGGAGATAGTTCTACTAGGTTATGAGTAGTTACTCCAATTCCTATTGCTAGCTGTATGTTGACGTTCGGACTAAAAAGTGGCATTAAAGTGGCGTAAGGGTTTGTTAGCTGTACTCTTTTCCCCTACTTTTTATTAGTTTAGTAATGTTTCATATGTATTGGTGATTTTGGGTTGGTACATTTTTGGTAATATGAAAAAATTTATTGGCTTTCTTGTTATTGTTTTGGCAATACCACTGCTCGTCTATTTTTCTACCTATAAGGGGGAGAGAAGTTTTACCAATCATCATGGCCTTCCAAATGTTAATCTGGTTGTCGATAATGCATATTCTCTTTGGTTTACGCCTTATGATCCACTGATGGGGATGTATAATAATATAGGAGGGAAACTTGGATTTATTGTCTGTAGTGATGTACCTAATATCGCTTACGGAATGGCTGGATATTCATTTCAGGTCTTATTGAGAGATAGTTTTGTAAAAAATCCAAATTTTTATGATGCTCGAAATGGTAATAACCCAGAGAACCCATTTTTCCATCGCCGTGCAAGAAATCTATATTCCTATTTCCAGTCTATTCAATCTTTGAAGCCAGCATCTTATAAGCCGAAGTTGGGGGATCTGGCTTTTTATAGAAAGGCTGAAAAAGGATATATTGCCCATGTTGCTTTAGCCACTTATGTTGATGATGGGGGATATAAAATCATGGAGTCAGCACCCAAAACCCTGTTCGCCAGGGAGGTAGAGATGGATTCTCCAGTGAAAAGGGGCTGGATCTTGGCGGGCTTTGGTAAAGTGTATTGAGGTGTTGTCCATGATTCATAGTCATGAAAGATATTGTTCTTCTAGTGATATATGCCTCCCGGTGATTTTTGTAGCCTAATTTTTCCTAGGCTCCAATTCCAGTTCACTGATAATTGAGATGTATTGCTGGTAGACAGCTTACATCCAGATGGGTATCTCAATACATCTAACATGTTTTTAATGGTAAGAAGTTTGATTAATCGGCTTTGATTGGGTCAGTTGTACTTAGCCCAATGGTTTCAGACTTGCCAGATTGGCATTATTGGGTAATTTAAGTGATCTGGCGCCTAATAAGGTTTCTAAATGTAAAAATTAGAGATCGTGCCATGTTTTAGGAGCATATTTATCCTTATTATCCAGTAGGATAATAGGTATTTTTCTACAGTTATCTTTTCAGATATGAAGCACCGATAAAAGCGCCACAATGGATGATCTCTGGATTCCAACTGATCTAGCTTTTCAGTGGCAAGGCGCTATTTAACATTCAACTAAAAGAGGGTTGCAGATGTCTATTGAACGATTGAGAACTCCTGAGGAGCGCTTTTCCCTACTACCGGGTTTTCCGTATACTCCCAACTATATTGATAGCCTGGAAGGCTACGATTCTATGCGTATGGCATATATCGATGAGGGGGAGCAGGATGCGGATACTACCTTTCTTTGTCTCCATGGGGAGCCCAGTTGGGGTTACTTATATCGAAAAATGATCCCAGTTTTTGTTGAGGCAGGACACCGGGTAATTGCTCCAGATTTGTTTGGGTTTGGTCGCTCAGATAAACCCGTCAATGAAGATGTGTACACTTTTAACTTCCATCGTAACAGCCTGATGCGTTTGATTGAGCATTTGGATCTTAAGAATATTACGCTGGTTTGTCAGGATTGGGGTGGACTTCTCGGATTGACACTTCCAATGGATATGCCGGATAGATTTACCCGATTACTGGTAATGAATACGGCTATCGCAGCAGGGGATGGTGCATCAGAGGGGTTCTACCACTGGCGGAACTTCTCTGTCAATGTGCCTGAAATCCCTGTGGGAGGGCTCATTGCCAATGATGCTCAATCTGAGGTCAATTTATTCGATATAGTAGCCTATGATGCGCCTTTTCCAGACAACCGCTATAAGGCTGGCGTTCGTCGATTCCCGTCAATTGTACCGGTTGATCCTGATATGGAGGGAGCAGAGCTAGGGGTAAGGGCTCGAGAATTCTGGTCTAGGAGCTGGGGTGGTGAGAGCTTTATGGCGATTGGAATGAGGGACTTTGTACTTGGTGAGAAAGTGATGGAGTTGCTGAGGGGAACCATCAAAAACTGCCCCGAGCCTCTCAAAATAGCGGAGGCGGGCCACTTTGTGCAGGAATATGGTAAAGAAATTGCTGAAAAGGCTCTCAGCCACTTCAAGCTTTCCTCTACAGTAACTGAAAATTAAAGGCGTACTAGTGCCGGGATAAGTTATATTCCGGCATTCTGTTCACAGGTAGTCCAAGGCATTCAAGCTGCTCTTATATTTCATAACTAATTTATAATCAGCGGCGCTGTTTATAGAATCTGTAGTCTTTATTAGAGAGTTTAAAGTGAAGTTTAAAGACAGTCGTGGAATTATTCTGACTATTTTGGCAATGCTCTGTTTGGCTGGTATGGATGCAACAGGTAAGCTACTCGTTCAGAACTATTCTATCGTTCAAATAATGGCGGTTCGTTTCGCGATATTTTTCTTCATTGTTATAAGCTTGGCGAGACTCAAAGGGAGCTTGGTTATAGTACGAAGTAAAATATTTGGCACTCAATTAGCACGCTCTATTGTTCTCGCTCTTGAGGTTTCAGTATTTATTTTTGCTTTTAGTATGATGTCTTTGGCTGATGTGCATGCTATAGCTGCGACAGCCCCATTATTTGCAATATTAATGGCTGGATGGTTTTTAGGGGAGAGGATAGACAGAAGGAGCTGGGTCAGTGTTACGGTTGGATTTATAGGTGCCCTTATTATCATTAGGCCTGGAATGGGAGTGATGGGTTGGCAAACCTTGGTCCCCATCTTGGGAGCTATCCTATGGGCCGCATATCAAGTGCTTTCACGCCGTGTTTCACACTTTGATAGTGCCGATACAACCGTTTTCTATACCGCGACCATGGGTCTTATTATTTTTGGATGCTTAGCACCATTTTATTGGGTAGAGCCGACAGTATCAGGGTGGCAATTGTTGATTTTAAATGGGCTCTTAGGTGCAATGGGCCACTATTTACTGATTAAGGCACTGGCACTTACTCCAGCTTCTATTTTGCAGCCCTTTAGTTACGCTTTACTATTTTGGGCTATTGTTATTGGCTTTGTAATCTTCGGAGATCTGCCTGATGGAATTACATTATTTGGCGCCTTCGTAATATTGGCTGCGGGATTTTATGCTTCAGACCTAGGCCGCGCATTGATTGGTGTTTCACAGATTAAGGCCAAAAAGGGGAAGGATGATGCTGAATCAGAGTCAAAGTTAATGAGTTAAAAAACCAATTTGATAAAGGGCGCTCTAATGATGGTAGTTGAGCCCCATTAATATATCGGTGGCGAAATTGTTTAACGCCACCTTGAATTCAGTTAGTGATTAGGTATCTGTTCTTAGAATATTTAAAAACTCATGCGTCACGATGCTCAAGGAAGCCGCCATCTACCCAATTGATTATCAAGTCAACATACTCTTGTCCAGCATCTTCCGATGAGAAGTGAGATGCGTTGTCAAATATAACTAGCTTGCTATTGGGGATATGCTTGGATAAGGCAGTCGCATTATCCACTAAAACAAATGGATCTCTCTTGCCCCAAGTGATCAATGTCGGAACTTTAATACCATTTAGTTTTCTCTCAATCCATGGAAGATCTTTCGAATAGCTTCCAAAGAAACTGATGGCGCACTTGTGACTGTCATTATCAAAGGCTATGTCATAGTACTCTTGGATAGCTCGTTTGCTGGGTTTGTAGTTGTGATAGCCGTCTTTGACGGCAGTCAGGAAGTTGGTTTTCATTACTGACTTCTTGTTTAAGCCTTTTGCTATCCAGCGAACCATTCGGGATCTGACAACGGCCATAAGAATAGGAGAGAGTTTTGGAGGGAAGGTGCCTGGGCCATCAAAGATATTGAGACTCAAGAATCGTTGAGGGTGGTTAATAACGGCCGATAAAGCAATAGGCACACCCACATCCGGCCCTATCAGGTGGGCCTGCTTGATGCCAAAATGGTTCATTATTTGAACAAGGACTTCGCTCAGGCTGCTTGGAGACATATCTCCTTCCTCTGCTTTTGATAAGCCAAATCCTGGGATATCAAAGGCTAGCACATCAAACTTTTCACTAAATGCTTCAATGGATGACTCCCACATGCGAATACTTTGTGGTAGACCATTCAGCAGCAGTAGGCTGGGAGCCTGAGGTTTTTCCTTGCGTAGAAAGCGAATGTTAAATTTCCCTACAGAGACAAACTGCGGTGCAAATATATCGTTAGAGGCTGAAGGTCTATTGGAAGCGTACTGGGTGAGGGCTTTGTTTAAGAGAGCTTGGGTCATAACAGGGTATATATCTATATGGATCTATAGGTAATTTTGGTTTGAGTTACTTATTAATACTAGGTTACTCACTTGAGTGTTGGTTGCCAATAAGGCACTATTAAGTGGTTAAGTTACTTTTTGATAACCTATGGAGTGAAGGGGTGGGGACGCAGAATAAAAATAGTGAGAGGCGCGTGTTTGTGAATGATGATGAATGTCCCGTTCGCAATGTGGTAGCTCAAATTGGTGACAAGTGGTCCATCTTGATATTGTTTGCCCTTGTTGATGGTCCAGATCGCTTCAACTCCCTGAAGTCGCGTATTGAAGGGATTTCACAGAGAATGTTGACGCAAACCCTGCGTGACCTAGAGCGCGATGGTTTTGTACTCCGCACTGTCTTTGCACAGGTTCCAGTTAAAGTGGAATATGAATTAACAGATCTGGGGAAGGGATTATCCGAAACCATTTGGGAACTTGTATCTTGGGCCGATAATCACCATTCTAAAATTCGGAGTGCCAGGCAAAGATATGATGAGAAGAGTGATAAATAAATATTGTGAAGCTTAAAGGTTATTTTTTATAAGTAGTATTTTAAGTAAGTTGCTCACTCTCCCTAATACTAAAGTTTATTTATGGATGAGGTTCAGCTGGGGTTCATCTGAAGTTTCCTAATTTATGCCTCTGGTGATTAACATTTTTTCTATTTGAAAATTGTGGCTTGATCATCATGGTTTTCCAAATACTGTCTTAATCAGCGGTTTGAATTTTGGGAAAGTAAACTTTAATATGGCTTTCTGTACCGATAGCTTATTAGCGGCACGAAAGTCCCACATGCTAAGCCTTTCTAGTTAAGTTCGATACCCTAACTAGTTTGTTCAAGCATCTAAGAGCTAGGAAAGGTGCTTAAAGGAAATCGCAATAAATTATTATGAACTACTGATTTGAAAGGAGTATTCGATGAAGTTTATTTTGGCCACGATATGTGTCTCGTTGATTGGGATTTGCCAGTCTTCAATTGCTGAAGATAGAGCTGTTCTTGTTAAATCTTATACTATTTCCAAGGGCACCCAGGAAGCTGAGCAGCTGATTGCTGAGTTAAATACTAGATTAGGTAAGGGAGAGAATGAAAAGCTGATTGCTGAGTTAAATACTGGATTAGGTAAGGGAGAGAATGAAAAGCTGAGTCCTAATGGCGACATTCTGGTAAAAGTCCGTGAGCAGCAGCCGGTTAATAGCTCTTCTGTTAAAATGGTGCCTGAGGATAACATTCGGAGCTATGAAACGGTAAATTGTGGTCCTCTTAATAATTACAGACTGACGTGGGAGTACAAATATATGACGAGGTCTGATGACACACCTGAATGGGTGTTACACCGCTGGGCGTACAATGTCTTGCCCGATTCTTGTGTATAATTAGACTCCCCTTTATGCTGAGCTCTGGCCAAATAGGAATGTGGGCCAGTCTCAGTACTTCCTATTTTTTGAGCCAACCTCTGAGAATGATCTTATATTCTTCTAAACCCAGTTTTCGGGCTTGAAATTTGTGCAATATTTTCTACATAAGTAATCTTCGTTTATTTATAAAGAGAAGCTTTGACTTCATAATTTGGGGCTAATTACACAGAGTCAAGTTTCGGTAGAATTAATATATTGAGCTGAAACTTAAGTTTACCTAACTCTTTTTTTGTGTGTCGATACGATTTCTATATTATTAAATTTTGAGTTGAATATTATTGTTGGTACACATGATACTATAAGTAGTGAGCTTTCAATACTGGTAAGTTTTTCAAAACTAAATTGTTTACAATAATGTAGAATTTATAGAATGAAAATTCATAGGCTTTTACGAGCCACTTCATATGGTTATAAATTTTGGCATTATTTTTGCCGCGTCGGGAGTGAGAAAAATTCTATTTCTAGGTATGATTGTCTTGTGAAAATTATACGACCTGAGAATCTTGAGATAGAGGTGGGTGCAGAGTATGTACAATCTCATAGTGCTAATTTCGGTGACTTAGAGGTGAGTTGTGGATTATATCAATATAAATAAGTGTGCTTGGGATGGGCGCACTAAGATACACGTTGATTCTAAATTTTATGATGTTGGTGGTTTTCTAAGAGGTAAGTGCACCTTAAATGAGGCTGAACTTACTGAGCTAGGAAATGTGGTAGGGAAAAGTTTACTTCATCTACAGTGCCACTTTGGTTTGGATACCTTATCTTGGGCTCGATTGGGAGCGAAGGTGACGGGAGTTGATATTTCTTCTGTAGCCATTACTGAAGCACAGGCTCTTTCTGACCGTTCAGGTTTACATGGAGAGTTTATCTGCAATGATATCTACAGTTTTGGAGAGTCAAATAATAAAGAATTTGATATCGTCTTTACTTCCTACGGTGCACTCTGTTGGTTGCCGGATATCGAGCGGTGGGCATCTGTTGTTGCTCAATGCTTAAAGCCGGGGGGGACTTTCTACATCGCGGAATTTCATCCATTTTATGATATTTTCTCTGGTTACACATACTTTCATCGAGCCGATCCAGATATTGAAGAGCAGGGTACCTATACAGAGAATGATCGGGGTGACAAGTCTACCCTAGCCACCTGGTCACATCCGATTAGCGATGTTGTGAGTGCATTGTTAAAATATGGTATTCAAATCACTCAACTAAAAGAATACCCGTATAGTCCTTACAACTGTTTTGATGGCATGGAGGAGCGTGAGAAGGGGAAATACTACCTGTCTTTTAAAGGGCATGAGATTCCGCTGATTTATACCATTAAAGGTGTCAAAGCTGCTTGAGACAAAGTCCAATAATACTAATGAGGCTGGCGGTAGATTTGTGCAGAGTCCTTTGTGGGGAAGGATAAAGGCGGATAATTCGTGCTAATCCCTTAATTGCTCCATACATAGGTTCGCTGGCTCCATATCTAACACTGCTTTCTAGCATTTTAGGTAAGTGGCACGGATAGCCACTACTTCTCATTAATAGATATGTATACGCCACACTTAGTGGCCATTTCTTTAAGAGAAATTTCTTATAGCCCTTTTAGCAAGCTGAATCACACTCTGTTCAGGAGACGGTCATTATTAACTGATTTTGTAGAGGGTAGTAAGATGGCTATATGGCAATTACAAGGTATCAAGTGTACTTTATCTATATTTGCAGGTGCTTCTTGCTTGCTAATATCCGGGCTTGCATCGGCGGTTGATTGTGGCGATACCATTTACACTCGAGAAGTTTTGGATGATGATTTGGTATGTACAGATAATATCGCGATAACCATTGTTGGCCCAACTGGTGGCCTGGATATGAATGGTCATACCATTACTTGTGACAATAATTCTGCAATAGGCATAGATGTTGTCGGTCTTGTGGGGTATTTGGAGGGCGCAGGTACTATATCATTCTGCCAGACAGGGGTTAGATTGGCTGGTGACGGATTTCATAATGTAACCAATATTTCTGCTAACAATAATGACTTTGTAGGGTTGGCGGTATCGAGCGACTTTAATCTAATTACTAATTCAAGTGCTAATGGTAATGGTAATACTGGTATATTAGTTACGGGGCTAAGAAATACTTTGATCTCAAATATTATCGAAAGTAACTTACTAGATGGGATTCAGTTGGATGGTGATGCCCCAAATTTAACCCAAAATTATATATATGATAATAATCGATATGGAATTTATATTGCTGATTCCAGCTTCGGGAACTATAGCCAGAACACCTCTGAGATGAATGGTTCAGTGGGTATCTATATGGAAGCGGATAATCAGTTTTTTAATTATATTCTCAACAATACATCTGAGAGTAACACGGATTTTGATTTGGAAGAACTAAATGCAAATGCGTGTAGTAATACCAATGTTTGGCTTGGAAATACTTTTACTACTGCTAACCCCAGCTGCTTAAATTAGAGCCGCCTGCAAGGCTCATCCTAAAGTAATCTGGGTGAGCCTGTGTTCAATTCGTATCCGCTCAATCATTTTGCTTGTTGTTCTATAAGGATTAAATTTCACTGATGCATTATGTGGTAATGTAATATCAGACATATTTCTAACTCTGATTACAAGGTGCTGATTAATCCATGAAGCCTGATAACTTAATTAATCACCCTGAAGGCGGGAAGTTTCTTCAGGTGTTTAAATCGAACTCAATAGTAACAAGAGAGGATGGGCAGAAGCGAAGCGCATTGACGCATATTTACTTCTCCCTACAGAAAGGTGAAGTGTCGAAATTTCACCGGGTCGAATCTGATGAAATTTGGAACTTATATCAGGGGGACGGCTTGTTTCTCTATATTTGGACTGAGGAGGATAGCTGTTTGCAAAAGATTGAAATTTCTGCAGAGAATAATACATTTTGCTGTGTTGTTCCTGCTGGCGCTTGGCAGGCTGCAGAGCCAATTTCAGGCCCTGTGCTTGTGGGTTGTTCGGTGGGGCCTGGGTTCGAATTTTGTGACTTTAAATTGATTGATGTTGGAGATCCAATAACAGATTGTATCTGCAAGATAGATCCCTCCCTGATAAGATTTATTGAACAATAGGATTTTATCGATCTGCCACTAGATTATCTAATAGTATCGAGTGGCAATGTTATTTTAGCTTGGAGTTGTTTTCTGCTGATGTCTAGGGCATGAAAACAACCTTCTTGTCTAAATGCTGGTTTCAAAATATAACTGGCACTTATGATGAAAGTTGTGCTGTTTCATTGAGCCAAGTATTGCCGTGATAGCAATGTATTTAAGGAGCCTCTGAATAACTCCGTGATACTTCTGGCATGCAGAGCGGTTCACAATCAAGGCGCGGCTTCGCAGGAATGTCTAGACCTTTCAAGAAGTCGCAACGCGGAGTGTGAATCGCTCTGTAAGCCCCGAAGGGCGGGCCTTGAAGGCCACAGCTGCTGCGTTGCAGCTCTTGCAAAGGGCTACGGCCATTCGCGGCGAGCTGCGCCTAACATCTGCAGCCTTCAAGACCCGCAGAGGCATTACGGAGTTATTCAGAGGCTCCTTAATAGTTGTTGGTATTGCTGATTCCCTGGTAACTAAAGAATATCCGCCCCCGTTTTATCAGGCGAAGTAAGGCCCCTTAAGCTGATAACTTTTTCGTTGAGAATAATTTCTCATGGTTGATTCTCAAATTTAGACCAATATGGGTTAGGTCTACTTTATAGGTGGGCATTTATAATTTCGTTTGAGGATATTTTATGAAAGATAGATACATCAAACGGCCTTCAGGTTTGATTCGTATGTTGTTTGCAGGATGTGTATTGATTACATCCTACGGCGCAAAGGCTGATGTCTCCTGTGGTGATGTCATTACTACAGCTGAAGTTCTCACGGAGGATTTGTCTTGTTCATCAGCGTTTGACCTTGCACTGACGGTCGTCGGACCTGGTGGTTATCTTGATTTAAATGGATTTACTATTGAGTGTGATTTTGATGTTGATGGGGTATTTCTAGATGGCACTGGAGCTGTTGTCACTGGGGGAGCTTTATCAAATGGCAAGGTGCAAGGTTGTGGGTTCGGTGTAGAGGCAATAGGAAGCGGGGCGCATACGGTGACAGGTATAGCCTTTGAGGGCAATGCCGTTTCAGTGGCTTTTGTGTCAGACAATAATACGTTGTCTAACTCGGTAATCTCTGAAACTACGGAAATTGGAGTAGCTATAAACGGCAGTAATTCTACACTTATTGCAAATGAAGTCTCTACATCTACCAGTGCTAGTGGAGCTTGGGGGGTGATTCTTCAAGTGGGTGCGGACAGCTCTTATATTTTGTCGAATATGGTATCTGGTTTTGATCAGTATGGAGTGATTGTTTGTAGTGATAGGAATGTTATCTCGCAAAATGTTGTAGAAGGCAATGGAGTGGAAATTACTAATACTGCAACTGGTGTTTATTTACCGGGAGATACTTTTGTTTGCGATGACGGTCAAGAAGGCAATACCATTGTTAGTAATGAAGCGACTAACAATAATAATGCGGACCTTGGCGATAACAACTTTCCATGTGTGAACTCTTGGGTTGGGAATACGGCTGATGCTGTTGAGGGCGCTTGCTTTGAAAATTAGAGGTTGAATGTCTCTAATCAGTATGGCTGCTACTTTTTACATCTCCAAAGCAATATGTAAGTTGTAGAGGAGTAGCAGCCTTTAGCTATTAATAATGGAATAGCAATTTGGTAGAAAGACTCTATCGGAGCTAAATACTTGCTCTATAAATAGGCTTTCACTCTTGTGCTTATCTCAGTTTATTCGTTAACAGCCAAGCCTTTACTTTGGCGCATACCTGATTCTGCCAGTACTGATAGAAAGAAATCATTTGGCACAAATTGTTCCAGACTGTCCAGCGTATAGTCTGCGTCCTTTAACGAATCTGGATTACCTATGCCTACAGCCGTCATACCATCAGCGGACTTAATTGCACTGACTCCTGCGGGCGCATCCTCAAAAGCAATGCAAAACTCTGGATCAACTCCGAGGCCTTTGGCGGCGGCTAGGAATATATCTGGTGCAGGTTTAGGTGCAGATTTTTCTGGGTCTGCAATAACAGAAAAGCAACGGGATATTCCCAGGGCTTCCAGTACCGCCGGCGCGTTTTTACTCGCTGAGGCGAGGCCAACCGGAATATGCTGAGAATTTAACCATGCGAGCAGTTCACCGGCGCCCGGTAACAAGTCTGCGGGAGAGAGGCTGCGAATTAATTCCTGGTAGCGGCTGTTTTTTCTAGCAGCCAGTGCGATTTTTGCTTCTTCAGTGTAATTGCTGCTTTTTTCCCCGAGAATCACCTCAAGGGAAGCCATTCTTTCCAGGCCCTTTAAGCGCTCTTCAGTATCCGCTGTCCAGGAAAGGTTGAGCCCTTCAGCCAGCTGTTGCCATGCGATCAGGTGGAGACGTGCGGTGTCTGCAATAACGCCGTCGAGATCAAAAATTGCTGCACGATAGATCATCAGGATACCTCCTCCATCGGTGCTATTTGAATGGTTTCTGTTTGCCCTGGTGTCTCCAGGAATAGAATTTGCTTGCCGTGATGAAGACTGAGTGCTTCACCTTTCACCAAGGTGTACCTGGCGCTGTAAGAATCGACATCGACTGCGATCGTGCGGCCACGGAATTGCAACCGGAAACGATAGCCGTCCATTCCATTGGGCAGGTATGGATTGAAGTTGAGTTCATTGCCGTGCAGGCGCATTCCTGCAAATCCCTGGACCATACACATCCAGGTACCCCCCATGCAGGCAGTGTGTATGCCGTGCTGCGTATTGTTGTGGTGGTTATCCAGATCCATTCGCGCAACTTGCTGGAAGTAGTTCAGCGCTTTATCCGGATACCCAACTTCACTGGCAATAATGCTGTGAATACAAGCGGACAAAGTGGAGTCGTGTGTGGTGAGCGGTTCGTAGAAGTCGAAATCCCGACGCTTCTGCTCAATTGAAAATTCTGAACTTTCCAGTAACAGGCCAAGAACGACATCCGCCTGCTTACAAACTTGGTGTCGATAGATCACCAGGGGATGGTAGTGAAGTAACAGCGGGAATTGATCGGCAGGCGTTTCGGCAATATTCCAGCGGGGTTTGTTTAGAAAACTATCGTCTTGAGAATGTATACCCTGCTTTTCATCGTAGGGCAGATACATGCTTTCTGCGGCCTTGGCCCAGTTATCAATTTCCTGTTTGCCGAGTTGAATACGTTGGGTTAACTCATCGCACGCTGCAGGATCGAATGATTTTAACCACTGTAATACTTCAACAGCATATTCAAGATGGGCCTTGGCCATCAGGTTTGTGTAGAAATTATTGTCAACCAGGGCGGTGTATTCGTCTGGTCCGGTAACCTCATTGATACAGAACTGGTTGTCGCGAAGTGCGTTGAAGTGGCCAATCTCCAACCACATCCGCGCGCCCTCTATCACGACTTCTGCGCCCTTGTTGCGCAGAAAATCGACATCACCGGTAACCCGGCAGTAATGTCGTACGGCGTAGGCAATATCCGCATTGATATGGTATTGCGCAGTGCCTGCCGGGTAATAGGCTGAGCACTCCTCACCGCCGATGGTGCGCCAGGGAAACAGTGCTCCCTTTTGAATCGACATCTCCCTCGCTCTTTTTCGTGCGGCATCGAGGATTGAGTAGCGGTATTCCAGTAGGCCGCGCGCTAATTCGGGTTGGGTGTAGAGGAAAAACGGTAGTACATAGATTTCTGTATCCCAGAAATAGTGGCCGTCATAGCCGTCACCGGAAAGTCCTTTGGCTGCAATATTGGTATTGCCATCCCGACCTAGAGATTGGAACAAGTGGTACTGGTTGAAGCGTATTCCCTGCTGCAGGGCATCATTTCCACTGACCTGAATATCGGACTCAAGCCAGAAATTGTCCATTTGTATACGCTGAGTTTCGACATGGTTCGCAAAACTTTTAGCCGCGCAGCGCTCCAGATAATGATGCAATTCGTCTGCTGATATCGGCTCAGCATTTTGCTGTGCAAAGTAAGCGACGTACTTGGTTAGGCGAATAGGGGTGTTGCGGCGGGCAGCAAAGCGATAGTCAACCGAGACGCAGTCTTCACTGCGGAGGTTATTGGACGTGTAATCGCTGTTACTCTCACAATGGTGCAGGGCTGCGCATCGTATAGAGAAGCCACTGCTATTAACGGATAGAGGCAGGGCTAAATAACCATCTTCAGCTGTATTTTCCAGCCATTCGATATCTCCCCGATCAATAGGGGAGGCTAGGCGTGGGTCCTCACTGCGTTCTGCCTGGGCAAGGTCACCATCTAGGCAGGATTGCAGGTGTACCTCTCCGTCAAAATTGATAGGTGTGAGTTCCAGTTGCAGAGCTAACAGGTTTTTCTCACTGAGGGAAACCAGGCGCTGCACTTTGAGTTCAATGGTTTTTCCTTTTGGAGAGCGCCAAGTGAGTTTTCTCTCGCTGATCCCCGCGGCCATGTCCAGGCGACGCTCGTAGTTGAGCAGCTCACCCTGGGCGAGACTAAAGCGTTCTCCATCCAAGCTGATATAAATGGTCTTGCCGTCGGGAACCGTCAACATCCTCTGGTTGTTGCGCGCGTAGCCATAAGCAGACTCACCATAGGTGATAGGTTCGCTGGCGTAGACTCCATTCAGGTAACAACCATCCGTGAAGGGTTCTGGATCGAAACCCTCCTCAAAGGTACCGCGCAAGCCGATATAGCCATTACCGAGGGAGAATAGGGTGGCATTGAGGCTGTAATCTTCGGGCTGGAAGGTGTCCTCCACCAGGTCCCAGGGGTGGATCTTGTGTTTGATTTGTTGTTTTTGCTTCATACCACTTTCACTGGATTGGAGATTGGGTTCTAGGGCCGGGTCTGCTGGGCCTCCGGCTACGGGCATTCAGTCTATCCGTAGTTGATGTCTTTTTGCAATCGATTGCAAGATTGAGATTAAGCCTGGCTGTTACTGGAAGATGGACCTGATTTTCATCTCCGAAAAGTCTGTAACCTACTGAAAAATAGAGGTTATTTTCTTTTGCTGGGTCAACTGCCAGTTGATTTGTGACTGATCGGCATAAGACATTCCCAAATTTTCATTGGTTTTTATGCAAACGATTGCAATGTTTTGCCTGACTGATACATACTGGGTATCTTCAGGCATTGGGGCGGAGTCGCCTTTCTCCACAAAGTCTGGGTAAAAAATGTACAATAACAGGTTGGTACGGCTGACTGCCTAAACCACAGAGCCAGATAGAATCCACTATGAAGAATCAGCGCATACTCCTATCTCTATTCGCTATCTACTTTGTCTTTGCCATTTTGTTGAACAGCGTGGGTACTGTGATCCTGCAGGTAATCAATACCTATGGGGTGAGTAAGTCTGCTGCGAGTGTGCTGGAGGGATTCAAGGATATCCCCATCGGTATTGTGTCTTTCCTGATTGCCTCCCAGCTTCCCCGACTGGGGTTTAAGCGGGCGATGCTGGCGGGGTTGGCAATCGTCACCCTGGCTTGTACAGCTATGCCCCTGTTACCCGGGTTTTGGACGGCGAAGTTACTGTTCTTGTCCGTGGGTGTTGCGTTCGCATTGGTAAAGGTTGCCGCATACTCCACCGTGGGATTACTAGCGCAGGGCCGCAGCGCACATGCGAGCCTTCTAAACACCCTGGAGGGGGTGTTTATGGTGGGGGTTCTCAGTGGTTACTGGCTGTTTAGCGCTTTTATTGATTCATCGAACCAAGGGTCGACTGCCTGGCTCAATGTCTATTGGGTGTTGGCGGTGGTCTGTGTGATTGCATTTGTATTGCTCTGGTGCACAGAGCTGGATGAATCCGGGGCGCGAATCGAAGAGGCTAGCCCGAAACAGGACTTTATCGCGATGATAAAGTTGATGGCCAAACCCCTGGTATACATCTACGTGATCTCCGTATTTTTCTATGTATTGATTGAGCAGGGGATAGGAAGTTGGTTGCCGACCTTTAATAATGAAATTCTTAAGCTGCCCGCTGCAATGAGTGTTCAGGCTGCAAGTATCTTTGCCGCAGGGCTGGCGTTGGGGCGACTTGGTGCCGGTGTGATGATGCGTAAAGTACACTGGTACCCGATGCTGAATGTGTGCTTAGTTGCGATGGGAGTACTGGTGGTCGTTAGCTTGCCCCTGGCGAGTAATATTGTGGCGAATCCCGATGTAAACTGGCTTAGTGCCCCAGTGGCGGCTTTTGTTTTACCGCTGATTGGCTTGTTTATGGCACCTGTGTACCCGGCTATCAATTCTGTGATGCTCAGTTCATTGCCCACCCACCAGCACTCTGCAATGACAGGTTTACTGGTGATTTTTTCTGCGCTGGGCGGTACAACGGGCTCCCTGATTACCGGGTCGGTTTTCGAGGCTTTTGATGGCCAGGTGGCTTTCTACTTATCCTTAGTGCCCATCACAGTGATTCTGATTACTCTGTTCTTTTTCCGTCGCGCCGTAGAGCGGGGGGATGAGACGCTTGAGGCCTCAGCCCCCCTGGCTGGGTAGCGGGGTGGTTTTACAAACTTGGGCGACGGGCCTAAGATGGCATTTTTCCCGCGAACAAGGTGAAGTACGCCATGCCCAAGGGGTCCTCCTCTCCCGTTTCCATGTCCGATATTGCTCGGTTGGCGGGAGTTTCTGAATCTACTGTTTCGCGAGCGCTGAACGATAATCCATTGATTAACGAAAAGACTCGCGAGCGTATTCAAAAAATCGCGAGCTCCATGAATTACAAAATCAATGAGAGCGCGCGAAATTTACGCCTGCAACGCAGCCATACAATTTCGGTTGTGATTAATACGGGGCGCAGTGGCGGCCAGACATTTTCTGATCCATTTATGATCGATATGATTGGTTCAATTGCTGATCGCCTTGCGGTGCATAAATACGATTTACTGTTTTCCAGCAGTATCGCCAGCCGCTCGGATTGGCATTCTTATCTGATGAGCTCCAGGCGGGCTGATGGCGTTATTGTGATTGGCCAGGGGGTGGACGATACCCCACTTCGTGATCTGCAGCAGCAGGGGGACCCTCTTGTTGTCTGGGGAGGGACCTCAAGGCAGGGGGCCGAATATTGCATCGTCAGTAGTGACAATCAAATGGGTGGGCGTCAGGCCACAGAGCACTTAATGAACTTGGGGCGGCGGCGAATTCTCTTTCTTGGCGACACAGCTCACCCGGAGGTCAATGGGCGCTTTGAAGGTTACTGTGCCGCGCTCAATGAAGCTGATCTGTCTGGCACGACGAGGCAGTTGACCGCCGGCTTCTCCAGTGAAAGTGGTTATCAATCCATTATCGACCTGGTTGCGCAGGAAGGGCTTAGTTTTGATGGCATTTTCGCCGCCAGTGACAGTATCGCTATGGGGGCGATAAAAGCGCTACAGGCCCGTGGCTATAAGGTGCCGGAAGATGTCGGCATAGTGGGTTTTGACGATATCCCAATCGCCCCGTTTTTTACCCCTCCCCTGACAACCGTTCGCCAGAACATCCACCGAGGTGGTGAATTGATGGTGGAGAAAATGATGGAACTCCTCTCTGGAAAATCGGCTATGCCAGATGTACTACCTACCGAGCTGGTAGTGCGAGGCTCTTGCGGTGCCAATCCGGATTACCAGCCTGTAGAGGAGTTCTTTCAAGACACTTCAGGTGAGCGTTAGTCGCAGGCTCTCACCATTTTGTTTGCCAGCAGGGGCGTAGTTAGTGTCCCTGCCGTTTCCCGAGTTTGAGCCACACTTGTAAAACCGAACTCTGTGGCTGGACTCGAAACATGGTAGATGAGAAAACTAAACTGACCAGAATTCAGGTACTGGGACTGTTTGCCCTAAGCTTGGCAATTTTTCTGATCGGAAATGATCTCACTGCGTTTTCCGTAGCAATTCCAGCCATCGAAAAAGACTTCAACTCCAATATCACCACCACTCAATGGATTATCAACGGCTATACATTGGCTTTTGGGATACTGCTGATCTCGGGTGGGCGTTTGGCGGATATGTTTGGCCGGCGCAAAATTTTTTTCATCGGCATGACCTCCTTTGCATTTTTCTCCCTCCTCGGTGGCATAGCTACCAATATTCCAATGCTACTGGCGGCGCGGGGATTGATGGGGATCGGCAGTGCCCTTATGTGGCCGGCAATCCTGGGGCTGATCTACGGGATGTTACCGGAGGATCGCTCGGGCTTTGCCGGGGGCTTGGTGATGGGCATGTGTGCCGCTGCGAATGCAATTGGTCCGGTATTGGGGGGCATTCTTACAGACTTACTGAGCTGGCGCTGGATTTTCTTTATCAACTTGCCGGTGGCTGCATTGGCATTTTGGGTCTGCTGGAAGGTTATCCCGGATGACACACCGGAAAATGTCACTGAGCGTATTGATTACGGTGGTGTAATCACCCTGACCACATCGCTGTTTTGCCTTCTGTTGGCGCTGGATTTAGTCGTGGATATCGGCTTTAAGAGCCCGGTGATTATTGCCTTGGCACTAGCCACCTTGCTGTTTATGGGGGCGTTTATCCTGGTTGAGCGCCATGTGGGCAGAGATGCGTTAATTCCCGTAGATGTAGCAACGAATCACGGTTTCTTTGCCGCAGGTATAGCTACCTTGTTGCTGTCTGTGGTGTTCTTTGCTGCCCTTGTATACGTTCCCCAATACTTGAGTAAGGTCCATAATCACTCGGCGATGTATTCGGGAATGGGGCTACTTCCTATGATGGTCTCATTTGGCTTGGTGTCTTTTATTGCCGGTGGGCTCTACGAAACGCTCGGTGCAAAAACGATTGTCTCAGCGGGCACCATTGCCATGTGTATCGGTATATTTATGCTTTCTCATTTGCATAAAGAAACAACTTTTTTGCAAATGGTACCGGGACTGGTGGTTCTTGGGGCGGGTATTGGCCTGTTTTATTCTGCTATTACTACTGCTGCAATTACGGTTGTAGCGCCGGAGCGAGCGAGCTTGGCGGGAGCAATTCTCTATATGTTTCAGATTGGTGGGGGAGCAATAGGCTTGGGTATGAATACCACAATTGTCGCAATGGCTCCCGATATCTCTACGGGGATTGATCGCGCTTTTACGGTTAATGCCTACTTGGCGATGGTGGGGCTGGTAGTGTGCCTTTTGTTTGTTTCAGGGAAGCCAGCAGATAAGGCTCCCCTGTCTGAGAAATGATTTATTGCTCGCTTAAATTTCTATTGCCTAATTCTGCAAAATTTACGTTCGTGATGATGCCATCAGTATTGTAACTGAGAATCAATACTTTTTGATAAGAGGCCGGTTGGAAAATAGCCTTATTGGTTTGGCTATACATATATACTTTGGCTTTCTCGGATTTATTGCTAATCAGTGGGTACTGATATTCGCCGGAGGGTTTGCCCAATAAATCCAGAGCTTCGAGAATACTGGTTTGGCCTTCGCTGATAAGTGGTACTTTTGACTCATCAAAATCGGTGGAATCTTCAGCGAGAGAGCTGACAAAATCCTGCCCAACCAATTTATCGTTATAAAAGTAGAAACCCTGGTTACGGGTACCGCTAATATTTTTGCTAACCGCCTTTTTGCCAGTAGTGGGGTAAGCATAAGCGAGTGTTAAAATTTGTTGGTTGTTTTTTACAAACATGCCTTTTTCATAAGGCTTACCGAGCTTCTCTTTAATGGATTGCTCAGTATCTACGCCTAGCGCTACCTCTTTTTCTCCCAGGGGTTTTGTGCCAATGCCGGTACATCCGGATAGCACAAATAGGGAAAAAATAACCGTTACCAGTCCTTTCACTACAACCTCCTGCACTGTATCTTCCAGGTTCCCTGTGGCCTGAAATATTCGGCGCATCCTACAATTCGCATGTTTTAATTGCCAGTGATTTATAAAGATGATCGATGACCCGAGATTACACTGCTGTAACATGAATTGAGTGGGTATAGAGAAGTGCACGAATTTAGGCATATCGTGCGCTTTTAGAAAATACAGCGTAGTGAATGACAGCAGAAGAAGAACTCAGTTCCTGATACTGCCCCATCATTCCATTATTTTTTTAAATAAAATTGATAGGCATTTTTTACCAGGACATTTTCTGCTTGTGTTTCATCGAGGGTGTCGCGAATTAACAAAATATCATCAGGTTTGAAGGGGCGCGGTGCCCTGGTAGAGGGAAGATCGGAGCCAAACATCAGGCAATGTGGGTTGGCCTGGTAGAGGTCGACAATTGCCGCTGCGGGGTCGAAATCCAGGCGGCCAAAGCCGCTCGCTTTTACCTTTACCCCTTTTTCTGCCAGTTTGAGCAAGATGGGAAAACCCTGCTTAGTAATTCCCATGTGATCGATAGAGGCGGCTGGTAACGCGATCAATTTACTATAGAGAGGGGTTAATGCAGAGGCTTCAACGTATAGTTCGACATGCCAGCCTGCCAAGTCAAAAACTCGCCGGGCAAGAGTATCGATAAAACTGATCTGTTCCGAGCCACCCCTTACCAAATTAAAGCGCAGGGCTCTGACTCCATGTTTGTGGAGTGACAAAATGGTGTTGTCGGGAGTGTCGGCGGATAGCTGTGTAACCCCAACATAGTTTTTGCCCAGCTTTTCCAGGGCATCAATAAGGTAGGTTTGATCCTGTTTTTGGAATGAGCCGGAAACTACAGCGCCCCCCACTAGCTGGTAGTTTTGTAACTTGAGTTGATAGTCGTCCACGGTAAATGTTGGCGGCAAGTAGCCGTGATTTGGGAATAGGGGAAACTTGGGATTTATTATGTGGAAGTGACTATCAAATAGTCTCTGTTTTTGCTGTTCCATAGTCAGGTGCACTGTGCTCGCTTAGATTTCCTGGATGACTCTCACTCGATCTGCAAGAGCGCGCTGTGAAACGGGAATGTCCGGGGCGAATAGCTCCCAAGAGTGAATCACGCCAGGTCGAACGTGGAGCTCCGTGCTAACACCGGCATCGGTGAGTAATTGGGCGTATTGCATATCCTCATCGCGAAAAATATCTAGTTCGCCAACATCGATAAATGCTGGCGGTAGACCCTTGGCATCTTGCAGGCGGGCAGGGGCAGCATGAGGACTGACCGCAGGGCTGCCCACTTGATTACCCAGGTAAGCGGTCCAGCCGGTGAGATTATCTTCATAGGTCCAGATAATAAATGGCAGTAACTCGGGATCGGGAGTAACCGTCCTGTCGTCCAGCATTGGGTATAACAATATCTGCCGTGCCAGGGACGGGCCTTTTTTGTCGCGAGCGACAATTGTCAGGGCTGCAGCCAGACCCCCTCCGGCACTATCTCCCATGATGCCAATTCGCGTGGGGTCAATGGAGAGTTCCTGTGAGTGCTGTACCAGCCAAATGAATGCCCGATAGCAATCATCAATCGGTATAGGGTAGGGGAACTCCGGAGCCTTTCGGTAATTTACTGATAAAAATGGCACGCCGCTGGCAGCTACATATTTGGCGATGACCAAGTCGTACCGTGAGATATCGTGGCAGATGAGCCCACCGCCATGAATGTAGAGAATAGCGGAGCCTGGCTTGCTATTCTCCTTTTGGTACCAGCGTAACTGGATCTCCTCTTGGTCTGAACTCTTTAGGGTAAAGTCCCGAAAAGAAACATCTGATGGAAAACTGCGACCCTGAAATAGTGCTTGAGTGACCACGGCTCCATTCTTACGGCGAGTATCCACATCCCCAATAGGCGCTTCTGCCAAGGTATCCAGCAAGTCGCCAAACTTGCCAAGGGCGCTTGAAAAGTCCGGGTCCAGGGAAAAGCTCATTGACGAGATCCTTATCGGAGTTCCTATCATCTAGTGGTCCATTGCTAGATATGGACCTTTGCTAAATGTGGACCTTCGGCAGCGAAATGCCAGTACTTTTAGCTGGGTTCTGCGACACCGCTTTCAGCCACCAAGGTCTGAATAGATGTTGTCGAAGTTGACTGCACCTCTGATTTATTCTCGCTGTACCGCTCGGTCAGATAGTTACCCTGGCCACGCAATAAAATGGTGGTTTTTACCAGCTCTTCCAGAACGTCAATCACCCGGTCCCGGAATGGGGAATCTTTGAGGTGCCCTTGTTCATCGAATTCCTGCCAGGCCTTGGCAATAGAGGATTGGTTGGGAATCGTAAACATGCGCATCCAGCGGCCGAGAACCCTCAAATTGTTGACGGTATTGAATGATTGTGAGCCACCGGAAATCTGCATGACCGCCAGGGTTTTTCCCTGGGTTGCCCGGCTTGCAGATTGGTCCAGTGGTAGCCAGTCGATCTGATTCTTGAAAACAGCCGAGACATTTCCGTGTATTTCCGGGCTAATCCACACTTGCCCCTGGCTCCAGGCAGACCACTCGCGCAGTTGCTGCACCTTGGGGTGATCCTGGCTGGTGCCGTCGTAAAGAGGGAGGTCGACAGGGTCAAACAAGCGAACCTCAGTACCAAAATACTGCAATATTTCAACAACCTGGTTGGCCAATAGACGCGAAAAGGAGTTGGGTCTCAGGGATCCGTACAACACCAGAATCCTGGTAGGGTCACCAGTGGGAGGGGAGTCCACCAGGCGATTAAGAATATTGATGGGGGTGTGGTTCGGTAGCATCATGAGTTACCTCCAAATTTCTATATTTCTATACTTCTATAATAATCGAAATATTAGGCAAAGCAAAGGTACATCAGTCTCAGTCGGGCCTTTCTGAATCTGCTTGGAACCGGCTAGTCGAATAACGGGTTCACAGGGAGTCAAAATACTGAGCCAGCATCGAGACTTAGGCTTCCTTTAGTTTCTCCAACACTGGAGGAGATAGGACAAACGGAAAGAGAGTCCAGTAGAGGTTACTCCCAATTATTAGAGGGAGTGGGTACGTTTAAATGCCTCCCAGATGGACTACTTCAATATTGAATCCCTCTGATTGGCAAGGTTCTTCAAAGTACTTATTAACTTGTTTGAAGGTCTCAGGAGTATCAAAGGCGGCTCGTTCCGGATGTGATTTTTGCCTTTGGGCAATTTGCTGTAAACATAATTTATCATCGGCTTTAAGATAGATTAATTGATGGGGAAAGAGGTTGTCCAGAAATATCTCTTTGAACCAAGATCTTTGTTTTCTTGTATTGCCGGGAAAATCCAGTACTACCGAGATGCCACTCCTCAAGATATCCTGAGTATGTGACTTGATCAATGGTTTTAATCTTGCAGAATACTCTATGTAAGTGGAGAGTGAGCAGATCTCATGGGGATATAAATTAGACAGCCACTCATCTTCGGAAATAAGAATAGCTCCTGTAGTTTGTGCTATCTCCGCAGCTTTTGTACTTTTTCCTGCGCCCATCTTTCCACAAAATAAAAAGAGCATTCCATTTTCTTTCACAGTTCTTTCCATTAATCTGATTAGAGAAAATTTCGACTATGGGAAAATAATGCCTGAAACTTTATGCTTGGTAAATAGTGACAAAGGGAGCTCATGAAGTGGCGATTTAGCTAAGCATCAGGGAAATACCAGAATTGCGGTGGCCGAATATGCTTGAGGCCATCTAGATGGCTAGTATTTAAGACGTGGGAATCTTTACTGCCTTAGATACTTATATTCAGCCCAAAGGTGAGCCTGATATAGGTATTTCGTCTCTATGCAACAAGATACCGATTAACTGCGGCATTTGACAAACACCATTGAGTTTAACCAACTTTGATCGGCATCAAAATCTTTTATCAGGGGGGCTTCAGTAACGCCTGTAAATTTTCTTAACCCATGAGAAATCATATAGCTTGGTATATAGGATGGCGGCTTTGCGGCTGTCAAATAGTTACAAACTTCCAGCTTTCTTGCGCCGCCCTGATCAAGAGAGTTAATGCTGGCGAATAGTTTTTTTCGATCTCCCTCTGGCATCGAATTAAATTTTTTATTGAAAATCACTCTTAATACATTGTGCCCGGTTTTGTCGCTAACCCTCTGTGTGTCGAAATAAGCAAAGGCACTGGCAACCATTAACAGCTCAGCTGCCTCATCAAATTTGGATTGTTCGGTACATGTTTTGGCGGCAGCAGTAATATCTGTCGGTGTATGGGTAGATAGTACTGATGTGGCACTGATACATCCGAGAGGCGAAGTGGCTTGACTGTCCTTACTGACATAGTTGTTGGCCTGCGCGCCTACAACAAATGCGGCGAGTAGAAGAGCAAGAATTGGAGGCAGGATTTTGCTCATGATTCAAATTTCCTTTCCTAAGTGCCTCCTTAATCATAGACGCCGAAGTACCAGTATTATCTCAAGTACTTGAGAAATTTATTCGCCAGTTGGAGTGGGTTTTAGTGAAATTTGTTTAAAAATATGAATTGGAGATGTCTAGGGCTAATCTCCTGCCAATGGGGGAAGAAGTGTGCTTTCATGCCGTTGAAGTACAGGAGACTTCAGTTAAAGCGTGCCGCTTGCAATTCTCTGGTGCTAAGCGGCACCTAGTAGCCATCAGCTCTTACAGAGTCGGATTTGTCGCAATTGCTATTAAGTTAGTTGAGAAATTACTCTGTGTTAGGTTGTGGTTCTTGAGAAGCTTGGAATAGTGATTTTATCAGATTCTTAGTGATTTCTTTTTGGTGTTCAGCTCTCAGGTTCTTCATGTACGCAGATTCGTCGGGAACAACTATTTCAGGCAGTATTTCTTTCACTGCTGAGTCGCCATTCCATTCTACGGTCGCTCTGCTGTCGAAGCTGGTTCTGAACTTTATATATTTATCCTTATCGATAAAAACATAGCTATTTGAGAAGTATTCAGCATCGTTTCTGTTGGTAAGTGTGAAGGATGACTTTTTTCCAGAATATAGCTTTTCACCGATTTTAAAACTGAAATTTTCAATAGTCTCTGGTGATCTTGACTTGTAATGCCCTTGCTCTATAGCAAAGTCAACTTCATCTATGATATCGCCCATTTCAATGGAGATGATTTCATCTGTATTTTCCCATGTGATGCTATCGATAGGGTATACATAGACATTGATAATATCGGTAGGATACTGCTTATTATCGTACTTTAGGGCAATTCCCAGCATGGGTTCATCGAAGGTGCTGCTTTCGGTGAGTACAAAGTTATCTGTTTCTTCTGGGGTGATCAGGTCTTGCTGATAATTGCTTGCATTTTGCGGTCGCATAGATCCACATGAGGCGATAAGAATACTACTCAGTATGATAAGTGCCTTGCTTTTCATTCTCTCTCCTTGATAAGGCTGCTTTCCTGGGGCGGAAATTATAAGTTTCTATTTGTTCTATGAATGTAATCTTTCAATAAGCCTACCACTCCTTGGGTGCTCAATTCATTGTTTGGTAAGTATAAATATCTAAGTTGTACTCTTCTTATATCCTGAATCCGGCTTAGCTTTAAATCAACTCTACGCCTTAAGGAGAAGATTTCTTGTCGTCTATTTTTTTATCGATGTTAGCTGAAGAGTGTGATGTCGACTCTTTTAAGGCTTGTCCCAATTATATTTTGAAACTATCAATAATCTGAAAAGATGAATTAGATGCCCAAACTCTGCTCCTAAGCCAGAAGATTTAACGTGCGTGATATTACTTCCAAGATTGTGATTGAACCCTAAATACTGGAGGGACATTTGGCCTGTCATTTATGTTGGCCCTGTTACAAATGGGCAGATGTTTACATAACTACCTTAAGCTCGTAACTGATTGGTCATGCTCTGTAGCTACTATTTTGCGCCCCCCGCTAGCGGATAGTTTTATGAATGTTTAATTCGGAGATGGATGTTTGTCAGTACTGAAAAGTGCGCAAATTATGAAAATGTAAAGTAGGGTAAATGACTAAAATTGACCAGTCAGTACTGTTGTAATTTAGCGGTTCATGACAGGCGTGTACGCTTGTTCCAATTGGTCAATTCAACTGAGGGGAAATACTTACTGGGATTTTTATTTTAGCGGTAACTATCAGGATACTTATCAGGAAAAGAATAATGCATAAAACAATTGGTTTGGTATCAAGTTTGCTTTTGAGTTTTTCGATGTCTGTTGTCGGCGAAATTGATGCTAGCGATGATAAAGTGAAGCGCCTGGATTTACAGGGGCAGATTGATACAAAGGCTCCCTTATCAAAGACCTTGTGGGCGGGAGCGCATAATGCCTATGCATCCTATCAGTGGGATCAGGGTGTATATACCGATGTAAACCAGTGGTACGCGCCGGAGAAATTATTCAGTCGGGGAATACGTCTGGTCGAATATGATACTTACCCCGCTTCCAATTTCAGCTCAACACCGCACCTGTGTCATATGGGCCTGGAAGAGGCCACTATGTGTATTTATATGTTTGGTACAGCTGCAACGCTGGGGGATGGGCTGGATGAGATTAAGGATTTTCTTGAAGATAATAACGATGAAGTCATATTCCTAAAGTTTGAGGCTTACGATTCTGATTACCACCAGAACTTCCGCAATAAGATTGGTGAGAAAATTGAAAGCAGGTTGGGGGATCTGGTATTTAAGCCTACCGACTGGGGCTATACAGAAGATGATTGCGCCTCCCTGCCGGCGCAAACACTGACTAAACAGGATGTGTTGGATGCGGGACGCAACGTTATCCTATTTATTCAGGTGCCCAGAGAGTATCCGCACACTGGTGATAACAATCTGTGTGATTACCATGACGAGTCAAACACATCGAAATTCAGACGCAATGTCTGGATCGGTGTGGATGAAATGGATGCATCTGGAAACCTCACTTCTAATGAGCCACTTGCACAAAATTCCAGCCAGCTAACAGCAGATATCGATGGTAATGCCAGCGCAACCAGCCACTACAACAATGGGAATTTAAGTGTCGCCCTGGATGCAACAACGGAATATAGCAAGGATGACATCAAGTATTCCGGCAGTGAGATCCTGGAGAAAGCAGTATCTGGGTATAACATGCTTGAGTTGGCGCTGGTGGAGGCCAATGCGACCACTATAGGTGCTTCTAAAGCTCCCCAGATTGAAGATTTTACGTGGTCTTGGCGGAATGACTCTCCCAGTGGCAACAATAGTTGCGCCTGGTTAAGTAATGATGGAGAAATTCGTGACTATAGCTGTAGTACGGAGCGAGTGTTTGCCTGTGTGGACGATGAGCGAAACTGGCACATCAGCAGTGCATCGGGTACCTGGAGTGAAGGTTACTCCGCCTGTGAAGCTGATGGCTACCGCTATGGAATGCCTTATAACGCTTTGGAAAATGCCGCGCTCTATGCCAAGAGGAATTCAGAAGGTGTAACTACCTCGGCTTGGGTGAATTACTACGAACCATTTGATGGGTTCTGGATCGCCAACCAAGATAGTTACTCGGATTTTGGCTACATCAAAAAAGATGCCGTGGGTGGTACCGGAGGTGATGCGTTTGATTCAATCGACCTGGTAAAACGCAAACTGCTCGGCAGCGGCACTATGAATCTGAAGTCTGTCCAGATTCGTTCCGGTGGCCGAATTGATGGTTTTAAAGCTTGCTATGAATTTAAGCAATCCCTAAGCCATGCCACAGCCAGTGATCATGAATACTGTATTGAATATGGTGATGGAGATGGGGGCTCGATGGGGAGTGTGCTGAGTTTTAACTCCGCCAGCAGCGAGTATCTGGATGACGTTAAAATTTGTGTCGACGATGAAAAGCATGAAACAGGTAGTGTTTACTACCTTAAATTGACGTCGAGCAATGGCTCATCTATTTCCGGGGGGACTCAGCAGGGGACTTGTACAACTTATTCTTCCACTTCATCCCAGCAAATATTTGCTTTCCACGGGCGCCACGGTGATGAAATCAATGCTTTGGGCGTGCACAAGTTGTCCAACAGCTTGGTAAATCCAGGGTACTACGCAACCGAGTGGCTGGACCTGGATGATCCCTCCTCAGGTGGCATTGATTATGAGAGCTTTAACGAACACAAGTCAGCGGGAAATATAAGCAATAGCTGTGCTGTCAGTGATGTTGCTGGTATTGAGGCAAGGGTTGTTGATACGAAGTTGGATTATTCCTTAACCGGCGAAAGCATGCATATAGGCGATATCGGCACTAATTACCGCTTCTTTTGTGCAACAGAGGATTGTAGTGACTACGAAGTAAAGTATTTCTTCACTAACGCAGCCTGCCTACCTTAACGACTCACAATATCCCGGCGGTGAATATGCTGCCGGGATTCCTCTTACTACTCACTCACTAAAGGAAGCTCTCTCGGCTGAATACGGGGATTTCGCCTATAGTCGAACTCAAGCAATGTGCGGTATCAATCGGCAGAGCGAAGCCCATGAAATATGACGAGATACATGAGGATCATGCTGATCCCCTGATCAACCAATTACATCGAGCAATAAAATATGCCGTTAAATTTCTCGCCATTCTTATGGTGTTGGTCATATTCTGGACCATTGCGGATGTCGTCTATGTACTTTATGAAAGGCTAATGGAGACGCCATTCCTATTGCTGGATATGGAAGATATCCTCGAGACTTTTGGGGCCTTTCTCGCCGTTCTTATTGCCATTGAAATTTTCACTAATATCCGACTCTACCTGGGTACTAATGTGATACCGGTGCAATTGGTATTGGCTACAGCCTTAATGGCTGTAGCTCGGAAGGTTATTGTGCTCGACTTAAAATTTGTTAATGCGGAGCAAATAGTTGGTATTGCCCTGGTGACTATCGCCCTAGGAGTTTCCTACTGGCTGGTGAGGGAGAAAAGTAATAAACCTGGTTAGTACTTGTGATTTTTTGTCCTTGATAATGCTCACTTTATGATTTTATTTTTTGTATTTATACAGTTGGCTAAAATAGAATCATATCGTTAACTGCATTAATAGCTACTTACAATAGTTAGCCCGAACTAAGAGAGCCGGGCATTTGGCTGAGTGCCAAACCCACGATAAACCTTATTAATGAATAAGTCTTTCTGCTTCAATCGCACGAGGTGGTTGCAGGTTGTTACTGCGAAAGGTAGCTGCACTAATCCTTGCTTCTGGCCAATGGGAACTAGTGCCATTAGTGGGTTTCGTTTATAGCCTTTGATACTTTTTCCTTTTCTATTTCTAGCGATGGCCTTTGCCAGGTATTCACCTTGCTGAGAGGCGAGGTAGCCCAGTTTGGCCTCACCAATATCGGCAATATCTCCGAGTGCATACAAGCTTGGTTCGTCAATAACTTGAAGTCTGTTATCGACTTTCACAAATCCCTGCTCATTAAGGATATGCGCTAAGTGCGGTTTTAGGTAATCATTGTTGGGCAGCGCACCAATTGCTTCAAAAACCAGGTCTGCATCGCTGGCTTGGCCATTGTTGAGATTTATATAGCAGCCATTCTGATATTGGTAGCGGCTGTTAAACTGAATTTCTACACCTAAATTCTCTAATTGTCTCTGGGCTTTGATCTGTGCTTTAGGCTTGAAGTTGTCCAGTAAGACCTCTTTATTGTGTGTCAGAATTACGTGAGTGCTCGGCATAGCGTGCGCGATCTCTCCTGCCAATTCGACACCAACGACTCCTCCTCCTATAACCATGACTTTCCTTGCTTGTTTCAGTCGCTGGTGCTCGTTCAACAGTTCTTGGTTCCGGGATTGAATATCCATTGCTGAAAGGGATTTGGCTAGCGGCATGCTCGGATATCGGGTGCCGGAGGCGAGTATGGCACTGTTGAAATGTAACTCTGTTCCATCTGCCAAACGCGCTGATTTCGCAGACATTTCCATTACATCTCCCTGAATGAAGCGGCCATAGAAAAAGTCCCTATAGTACTTGCGCGCTTGATTCCCGGTGCTGGATGGATCGGTTACATTGCGCAAGGTGGCAAAAGTGACTTCGAAATAATCTTTTTTGTCTACCAGAATGGTATGGAGCCCATGTCTTTCCAGTGCTTGTGCGACAGACACACCGGCGAAACCACCGCCTACTATCAATACTTCCGCTTCAATTACCATATTTTTCAACCATTAGAGGGTGTACAGGTCATTTGAATCCATTTTATGATGTAGCGAATATGCTGTGAATGTGTGATTATGAGACTCTGATGTGCATATTTGCACATGCTGAGCATGGGGGGCTTGAGGTAAATAATGGATAAATGGACTGAGTTAAGGACCGCTTACAAGCTGGCCAAGCTTGGCACTCTGAGTGCAACGGCCCAGGAGATTGGTATCCACAGGTCCACCGTGATGCGCCATATTAATGTATTGGAGGAGAGCCTTGGGGTTGTACTATTTCAGCGCAATGACAAAGGCTATATTCCAACGGAGGCGGGGCTGGAGGTTATGCGACTGGGAGCGGTGACGGACAGCCATTTTTCTCAGTTGTCCTCGCGGTTACAAAGCAAAGAGCAGAATTTGCAAGGCAACCTCACCATCACCTCTGTCGGCGAAATGGTAGACCTGTTGATGCCGCTCATTAGGCAGTACCAGGCCCAGCACCCAGGTATGCTTGTCAATTTAATCGGGGACCTGCGCAATTTTAACCTGGAGTACGGTGAAGCTGATATTGCAATTCGTGTCGGTGAGAAACCAACGACACCTGATAATATTGTGCTGCCATTTTTCACTACAGAATTCGTTTTCTATGCACACAAATCCTATGTTGAAGAGTATGGGCTTCCCGATAAAAGTAATCTTCAAGAGCACAGGTTTCTGGCTTTAGGTGATCGTCCGTTACACTTTGACTGGAATGAATGGGTTTATAATCATATCCACGATCAAAATATTGTCCTGACTACTTCCAGTCAGCAAATTCTTAACCAGGCAATGCTTTCTGGTTGTGGCATTGGCGCCATGCCGAGAATTCTGGCTAAAAAATTTGAAGACATTATTGAGATTCCTACGCCTGAAAGCTGGCAAATCTCAACTTGGATACTTGTTCATCGCGATATGTTTAATATGCCAAAAATCCGTGAGTTTCTTAGCATCTTAAAGCTCTGGCGAAAATGAACAATGCCAAGTGCCAGCCCAGAGAAAATCATAACAGCGGCCATAAACTTTTCGGGACCAATCGATTCGCCAGTTAATAACCAACTGAAAAAGAGTCCAAAAACGGGGCAGAGTAAACCTAAAGGCGCAACAGTAGACAGCGGGTACTTAACGATTAACCGGTTCCAGAACCAGTATCCCAGCAGAGTGGTTGGGTAGGCCTGAAACAATATGGAGAAAATCAACTTTCCACTAAGGTTGTTTTGAATTTCATAAAATACAGCCACACCATTTTGAATATAGGTAGCAGCGAACAGTGGTAACGGTGCAAAAAATAACCCCCAGACAATAAAGCTAAATACTTGCTGTGTGCCACTGGCCTTTACAATGAGCCCACTGATGCTCCAGCTGGTAGCCGCTATTAGGATAAGTGCAATACTGATAAGGGGCACAGTGCCATCTTCAACCATCAAACTTAGCAACAGCCCTCCCAAGGCAAGTAGAGCCCCAAGAGCTTTCTGCGGGATAATCTTTTCTTTCAGGAATACCCAGCCGAATAGTAAGCTAATCGCAACATTTACTTGCAAAAGAAGTGAGGCCATTCCCGCAGAGAGTCCGCTAGAAATTGCCCAGGTGGCCATCCCCCAAACCCCACAGCCAAAAGTCAGGCTGTAGGCCAGAACGTACTTCCAGCTGACTGTCGGCCTGGAAACGAAAAGCACTGCCGGAAAGGCTGCCAAAGAAAAGCGTAAAGCCACCAGAAGGAGTGGGTCCAGATCTTCCGTTCCCATCTGAATAACAATGAAGTTGAAGCCCCACATTGCCATTAGTAGCACACCAAGTAATAAATCCGAGTACCGCATCAGCCCCTCCAATTTGTCTCGAGGCTAACTATCCAAGAAATGAAAAAAGGTATACAGATGCAATTTTTGTATAAAATAGGTATACAGTTTGGGCGGAGACGGAATCGGAGAGGGGATAGGTGCGGTATAAAGAGCTTGCCGAACGCTGTATTGAGGATATTCAGTCAGGGAGAATACCAAGCGGTCATAAACTGCCGTCCCTCAGGCGGTTCGCTGCACAAAACGAAGTGAGCCTGACAACAGCCCAAAGCACCTATTACTTGCTGGAGGAACTCGGCTGGGCGAAGGTTCGACCGCAATCTGGATTCTTTGCCTCAGTTCCTCCCAGCAGTAACCCGCCTCCCATAATGCCCGCATTCACCTGCCGAACAACAGATCCAGTAAATCACGATTGCTATTTTCGTGGATTGGGAACAGGGCCATTGGGTGTTGCGTCTTTATCCCCAGATCTATTGCCGTTAGATTCCCTGGAGCGCAGTATGCGGCGGGCAACCCGAGAGGCTGGCGCCAGTATGCATGGCTATCCGGTTTCCTCAGGGGAGCCGCTTTTGCGCAGTGCGCTTAGCGCACACTTTGCCAGTTATGATTTGCATTTCTCTGCCAATGAATTAGTAGTGACGAATGGTTGTATGGATGCCGTCCGCACGGCGATTGCCATTACGACTAGGCCCGGTGATGCGGTTGCGATCAGTTCTCCTTGTTACAACGGTCTTCTTAATCTGTTGGCGTTGATGGGACGAAAAGTTGTTGAGATACCGACTGTTGAAAACGGCTTAGACCTCGCACAGCTAGAGCGCTATATGCAGCAGGGACTGGTCCAAGCGGGTCTTTTTAGCAGCAGTCATATGAATCCTACGGGAGTGTCCCTGAGCTCGGAGCAGAAAGAGAACCTGGCCGCACTGGCTGGTAAATATCGGATTCCAATTGTCGAGGATGATGTGTATTTGGAGCTCGGATTTCAAAGAAGTCTGCCCATGCCCGTGCGCTACTGGGACCGGAGCGGGTATGTGCTTTGGTGTGGCTCTATCTCCAAGACATTGAGCGCAGGCTATCGACTGGGGTGGTGCTTACCAGGAAGGTATCGAAAACAATATGAACGCTATCGATTTACCGAAAGTTTCGGTGTGAACTTGCCCGTCCAATTAGCGGTAGCCGATTTCATCGGTACCAATCAATACTCCCGTCATGTGCAGGGGCTCAGGCAAAAGCTTGCCTTCCAGGTCGCATCCTATCGCAACTACTTAAGTTCAAACTTGCCCGATGAATCACGCATCAGTGATCCCCATGGAGGAATGGTAATTTGGTTGCAGATCCCAGGGTTGGATAGCCGGAGTCTTTGCCGTGTGGCTTCCGAAGAAAATATAGCCTTGTTGGGCGGTGCAGATTTCAGCACGCTTGATCTCTACGGTGATTGTGTGCGGGTGAATTGTGGTTGGCCGCTTGAAGGTAAAGATGGAGGGAAGACTGAGGCCGGATTTCAGTTGGAACGTTTTATCGAGTTAACTCACTCATGCCGATAATTAATATTATTCAGATACTCACAACCTTGGAAGAAGGTACCTGAACTTTCATATCGTTACACTGCTTTTGATAGTTATTTTTCCTCTGCTAGAATCCGCGTCCCTTTTAGGATGATTGTTCACGGAGGACATCTCATGAAAACTCTTGCCACTTTTACAGCAGCGATTGCTATTGCCGGTGCGGTTCCCGCTCAAGCAGAACAGACTTTTGAACTGCCTAAGTTTAGTCAGTGTTCTGTAGCAGCTTCTGCAAGTAATACTAATGATCGCGAGGTTTATCGCATCTTTTCAGACTTCTATTATGAAATAGAAGACTCTCGAGAGTATGCAGTTAAGGCTGTGCAATACTGGGCTGAAAGCTTTGCAGAAGATTGTGCCGGGGAGACAACTCAAGTCAGCCTGGATATGGTTCAGTGTGATAATTTTATTGGCGGTGCGCCGGTTTGCAGAATAGAAAGTGATGAAGGTGATTACGTCATTGTGAAAGACTATGTTGATTCAACCAACGTAGTACTCTCTCAACATGATCAACAGAATTGGCCAGGAATACACTCTTCGAATGATCAGGAAACTCTGTGGATGGCCAGACCTGAACTCTGCTATAGCGAGCTTCTGGAAGGGGGTATTGATTCCCAGGCATATTACCTGGATGCCTATAACTATCGCTACTTTGGTGATTACCGCTATGTATTGGCAAGGAGCAGTCGCGATTTAGTGCAAACTCTTGACAGCCAATACAGTCAGTGTGAATACGATACTGCGGGAATTGAAGCCTACAAAATGCAGTGTTCTGAGACCTCCCAGGGGACGAAGGTGTGCGCAACTGCACATACTGGCGCCGGCTATTTCGTATTCGTGAGTGACGATCATCACGGCATGCACGTTATTTTCAACCGCTGGGACTGATTACTCTATTAGTCCACTTATAAAGCGCCTCCCTGTAAGGGGAGGCACCTGATTGCGAATCTTAATTAGCTTGCTCTATACAGTGCGCAGAGCTTATTGCCAGCAGGGTCTCGTAAGTAGGCGAGGTAGATTGGGCCTACGGCGCTATCCCTTACGCCTGGGGGCTCTTCGCAGCTGGTACCACCGTTGGCAATACCTGCAGCATGCCAGGCATCAACCTCTTCAGAACTGTTTACTGTAAAGCCAATAGTGCTGCCGTTGCCATGGCTTGCGGGCTCCCCATTGATGGGTTTGGTGATGGCAAAAATACCGTTGTCATTAAAATAGAAGCAGCGGCCACGATCATCAATAGTGCCGGGTTTGTAACCCAATATTCCAAAAGTGGAATCGTAAAATACCTTTGATTCCTCGATATCGTTGGCCCCGACCATAATATGACTAAACATTGATGTCACCTTAAATTAATTTTAGGGTAGTTGTGCGTGAAAGATTGTATACCAATACTATTAAACATCAATGAATAATCATTCACTCATTGCCTAATAGAATTGTTCGTTTATCCGTTACCTCCAGGCTGTACCTCTCAGGGTGTGTGGACTGGTGCAGCTTTCTATCTATTGCGGTTTATATATGAGATGCCTCACAGATATATTAAATATTGCGCGATTCAATGATCATTAATATTTATTTTAAATTCTGTTGTTGATAATAATAATGTGGTGGCTAATTCGGGCGATATCGGATTTCTTATCGATATTTTTTTGCTTGACTGACTGGTATTTGTTTTTTGTTCTGTTTGATAGGTTTTATTTTCTGGTTTGGTTTATTTTTATTGTGGTATATAGGTTGATAGTGTGAATTTTAAGGGGTTAAAATTCTGGAGATTTGATTTGATAAAAAATAATAAATGGTTTTCGCTTAAAGGTTTACTTTGGGTGTAAATTGCGCCAATTATTTCATTAAAAAATTTAATTTTATGGTCAGGTTAAGCTGTCGGCCGTATTTTTTAGGGATAAAAAATGAAGCGTCGAGATCTATTGAAGGCTGCAGGTGTAATGTCTGCATCACCGCTTATGGGAGTGGCATCAGCTAAGGCTGGAACAAGTAATGCTTTGGATGGCTCTAGTTTCCCAGAGTCAATAATGGTTGGTGATCTATCAGATTCCTCCGGAGTACTCAGTGTAATACAGGGAATCTTACCTGATGATGTTATTGGCCATCTTCTTATGGCTGAGGGTATTCCACTGGCGTCTAACCATCTTACACCTAATGGAAAGGGAGCTTTGACCCGGCTCGACTTTACTGGGCGGAGCAATAACAGTGAAGTTCCCTATACCCGAAAAATGATACGTACCGCGTCTGCGATAATGCAGGAGCAGGATTTAACAGGTTTTGATAAATTCAATTTGTTAGGTGGGACAATATACTCAAGCCCGAATCTGGGATTTATGAACTACTGCAATACGGCCCCCAACTATATGGGAGATAACCGTTTTGCAATGAGTTATGAAGGGGGTATGCCCTATGAGTTTGATGCTACAACTCTAGAGATGGTAACCCCTATTGGAGAAGTGGATGAATGGAAATCGAGCTTACCTCCGCTGCTTGAAAATCTAACCCCAGAAAAGTGGCTATTTCCCCAGGTTCGGACCACCGGTCACCCTTTCTTTGATCTGGAAACAGGTAACTGTATCACCATCAACTATGGTGGAAATATTGGTGATTCTGGTGGCTCAGGATTTATTCGATTAATTCGCTGGGATCGAGAGGGTGCATTTGAAAGTTGGAACATTCGGGATCGTCAGGGTAACAACGCCTATATTGCTGCAAGCTCACACTCTCTTGGCGTAACGCGAAATCATATCATTGTCTTTGAAACTGCAGCGAGAGTTGAATCTACCCGAATTATTGGAACAAGAATAGTTCTGCCTCAAGAACACCGGACCCGGTGTTGGGTTATTCGGAAGGCCGATATGGTGCCGGGTGCTGATACTATTATCGCAGATTACCTGGAGCTCGGCTTTGATACTTCGGACATTGTCTGTAACTACGATGACAATGCGGGTGAGATTACCCTGTATGGCCAATATATGGGGGCAATGGATAAATCTGAGCAGTTATTCCGCTTTGAAATCCTGCAGAAGGGAGGTTTGGTACCCAAGTGGTTGTCCGGATACCCTGCAGCACCGCTGGATGTTGGAGGTTTGGTACGTGCCCGGATTCGAGTTAACTCAAATTCAGCTATTGAGATAAAAGAAGATTACCGGGTTATTCGGGATGATGCGCTTTCCTGGGATATGAATGATCCGGCTTACCGTGGGCACTTCCAGTTCCCTGAAACCTTTGAGCACCTTTATTGGGCTGCTGTGGGTTACAGGCCTGACCATATATCTATGCGGGTTTCCTGGGCATATCGCGATTATCCTGAGCGCCACTACGGCTATTGGAATATGCCTGAAGAAAGTCGTCCCTCTGCCTTGATTCATATGGACTGCGTCAATATGAAAATTGCGGATGCCTTTCAGTTCCCAGAAGATTGCGTAATGCGTACACCGCAATTTATGGCCCGCCCGGGCTCCACGGCCCAGAACGACGGTTATGTGATTGCAGCAGTTGTACGCAAATATCCAACGACATCCGATTCCAATGGTAAAGAGTTTTGGATTTTTGATGCGGCACGTCTCAGTGGTGGGCCAATTTGTATCCTAGCTAACCGATCACTGGAATTTGCAACTACGAATCATGCATTGTGGGTGCCATCCATTGGTCGTCGCCCTTTATCGGCCTACCGGTCAAATTATGCTGATTTTCTTCGCAGTAAGGCGCCTGATCACAGCAGTAATGTTCGGGACATTATCGATGGGGAGCTACTTCCCCGTTTTGGTTGATTTATCCAGTCTACGTTAATGCAATAAAGGGAATTTAGGTATGTGTGCAGAAATAATAACCAAATCCAAACATTTATTGAGGTGGTGTAAAAAAGCTCTTTGTATAGCAGGCGTTTTCATGGCTGCTATAAGTGTTGCAGAGCAGCTACCGCCACCAATTGAAGTGCCTGAAGTATTAAAAAACTACCAGGATACTCAGGATTGTTTCCCTGGTGTTATCCATGATCCGACCAGTATTGATGAAGTTCAGCAGATAGTACGTGATGCAGCCAACCAAGGTCGTAAAGTGATGACCGGGAGTCGCAGATTCAACAGTCAGATTGATGCGGCTTGTGCAGGTAATGGAGAGGTACAAATCACTCTGGAAAATATGGATCAGGTCGTTAGCCTAGACAAAGATAACCTGTTGGTTACTGTCCAGGCCGGTATGAGATTCCGGGATTTGACCGCCTATCTTCGAGAGCATGAACTAAGCGTGCCCATGGTGACAGAGCTGGCCATATTCACGATAGGCGGTATGCTGGGAAGCGGTACTCACGGTTCAACTTTTACACAAAAAAGCAGCATGATCTCTGATTATGTCACCGAATTGAAGTTGGTTGATGGCAATGGGGACTTACGAGTAATCAATGGTGAGATGCTCAATGCCGCCAGGGTAAACCTAGGTGTTTTAGGTGTAGTTGTTGAGGTGACTATAGAGGTTGAACCTGGCTATAAAGTACAAGCAAAAGTAAAGGGGTATCACAGCGATGATGAGCTGGAGGATGTTGTTCTTGATTTGGCTCGAGATAATCATTCAGCAAATGTTGCCTGGTTCCCAGGGTTAGGGCGCTATACCGTAACAACTTACAACAAGGTACCTTTGTCGACTAAGGGTAATGCCTACAATGCCCAGGCAGATGTATCGGATTTTTCCGAATATTTATTCGGGCTGATATTTGATAGCCTTCATGAAGCTGATAGTGCAGCATTGCAGTGTTTTGCAGCTTCTCTTCGCCATACCGCTCGCTCCAGTTCCTATTTCAGGGATGTTGATTCAGGCTTGAAAAAGTTTATTAAGCCCACTGGACATGCGGACCTGATGCAACATTTCGTATGTAAAGAGCCAGACAAATGTGTCTGGGATAACCTTCCAATTGCACTTCAGGAAGTCGCGATTCCATTTGAAGAACTGCCCAACTGGATTGCGGATGTCCGCCAGATTATTGCAAATAGTGAAAAAACCTGTTTTCCGCTGAATGGCATTTATTTCCGTTTTGGCAAGGCTTCTGATAGCTATTTAGGGATGACAGCAGGCCGTGACACAGCGTTTGTAGGGATTGAATATACCCTTCGTCAACGAGGTGAAGCTGTGCCAAAGAACTACTTTGTCAATTTGGAAATTGAGCAGATGTCTCTCCGGAAGTATGGAGCCAGGCCTCACTGGGGTAAGAATTCAGTCGCTATTTTTGAGGACATGGCTGAGCGATTCCCCAAATGGTCCCAGTTTATGGATGTTAAAGAAGAGTTGGACCCAAACAATATATTTTCCAACCCCTTTTGGAATCGGGTAAGTGGGGCTGATCCTTTGGAAAACTATTTAACTCCTGGCTGCAATCCCGATGGTCAGTGCTATTGTCAAACAGATGAACACTGTGAAGAGGGTTCCAGCTGCCAAGCGGGAGTTTGGTATTCAGACGCAAGGATTTGTAAAGCGGATTAGAGCGCTTTAGGGGGGGTAATTCCACCCCCTGCGTATAATTGGTAGTGAATAGCAATAAGAGGCTTTTAACTGCTGAGCGGGAAAGAATACTCGAGAGACTAAGCCTACAATCGGTATTCATGCCTTATAGGTATTCTTTCCCTGCTCTTTATTATTAAGTTACAGGTTGCTGGTCACAGCAATTAGCAATGCTTTCTCTCACAAGTTGGCAGAAGTGTGCAGGATCTTCCAGAGGCAGCATATGATTTGCTGAGCTTACCTCTTGTGGATGAGTATCTGGAATCAATGTACCTGCCGCAAGCGATACAGTTTTAAATAGCTGGCGAGTATTACTGCCATAGGCCACGGAAACTGGAATAGATATGCCTGATAGGCTACTAGGGTTCAGTGCGGGTTGTTCAGTTTGATTAAGCTGTAGAGGCAGGGTGTAGGCATTATCCAGCTGCTGCACACGATATTTTAGGGGCTGCTGAGAGAAGTAGCCAGTTTGATTCCCAGAGCCGTCGATTAGTAGCTTAACGGCAGTATCCAGCTCACCTTCAGCTGTTGTTTTGAAAATTTCTGCAAACATAGCTTCAGCATCTTGGCGATACTCTTCCATGTTATTGTTTTCAATGTATCCCGGATATCCAGGCTCATAAAGGTACAGACTTTTGATTAATTGAGGAGCCTTTATGGCAGCATTTAAGCTCACATCGGCACCATAGGACCATCCTACTAGGTGGACAGGGCCTATATCCAGGGCCTCAATCAGTCCGATTAGGTCTTCTGCATGGGTATCAATTCCAAAGGGGCCTTCCGAAGGACTCCCCGGATTACCGAAATGCCTTTGGGTGAATGAAATCGCTCTAAATTCATTTGATAGAATTTTGCAGTGTTCTTGCCACATGCGAGCATCGGCCAGTGCGCCATGTAGAAAAACAATGGGTTCTCCCTGTCCCTCCTGGAAATAAGAAATAGAGTGGTTGTTTACAGTGATGGAGTCTTTTGGATTTCCGTCCATGGGGCTAGCTTCCTGGGAGCCACTTTTTAGCGCTTATCATAGTCTATAGGAGCTTTATGCTTAACATTTTCTAGTCCAGTTGTTAGGAGAGAGAGACAGCTGCCCTAATGGCTCTCTTATGAGATTAAACCGATAGGTCTCCTAAGGGTAATCAACGAGTTTTTCGGGTATAGTTGATTTGTTTTGACGTAGTGGGTAGATGTATATGGAATCGCTGATAAAGGACCGCTTGAAATCACTGGAAGTAGAGCGGGATATTGAAATTATCTATGCCTGTGAGTCAGGAAGCCGCGCATGGGGATTTGAATCCCCTGATAGTGACTGGGATGTAAGGTTTATCTATAAGCGTAATATTCAGCAATATCTCACTATAGGTACTCCCAGAGATGTCGTTGAGGTTCCTTTTGATAAGAAGCTTGGTGATGAGCTGGACTTGGTTGGCTGGGATATTAAGAAGACTTTAACTTTGATGAGGGCAAGTAACCCCACTTTAATCGAGTGGCTATTTTCGCCAAAGGTCTATTTTAGAAATGAAGATATTTTGGAATCATTGCAGGATTTGGCTCTAAAATGTTGGCAGCCGCGAGCATTAGCTCATCACTATGTCAGTATGGGATTTAATACTTATTCCAGATTTATTCAGGAGGGTGATAAAGGCTTTAAAGAGATTAAGGTCAAGAAGTTACTTTATGTGCTGCGTTCACTGCTTAATGCTCTGTATATAAAAGAGTTTACAAAAATTCCTCCTGTGGACTTTAGTCATATGTACAACGAATTGTTGCCTTCCTCAGGAAGTAAGTGGCTTCTGGATATTCTTTCCAGTTTGATTGTGAAAAAGAAGGAGCTTGAAGAGGGTGATTTGATAGCCGTTGATGGCAAACTGGATAGCTGGATACAAGAAAATTTGGATAGATCTGGTGCCAATTCTATAGAGGAAAGGCCAAAGTTGGATCTTACAGAATTTGACAGGCTTTTTCGTAAAGTGGTTGGTGTATAGTCTTTTAAATCAGGCGGATAGGGCGTCACTTAACACGCGAGTATACAACCCCCAAAGTACTGAGTAACTTGTAATACTGCCCAGTGAATAAACTCAAAGCTGAATCGACGTCCGCAAGAATGCAGACGTCAAAAGAGGCTCAGCCTTGGCTTTCCAGCAACTGGTCCAGCGGCAACTCAGTGCGGTAACGCACCTGCTTCAAAGAGAAGCTGCTTTTAATATGATCGATGCCAGGGAGCTCAGTGAGCTTTTTATCCAGGAATTCCTGGTAAGCCTGCAAATTGGGTACAACAACGCGCAGCAGGTAGTCGAAATCACCGGTCATCAGGTAGCACTCCATCACTTCCGGCCATTGGCCGATAACCGATTCGAAGTCCTGCAACTCTTTTTTCACTTGGTGGTTAAGAGTAACCTGGATAAATACACTTACCGGCAACCCAACCTTTTCCGGTTCAAGCAGGGTAACTGCGCGTTTTATAAACCCTTGCTCGTTTAGATTTTTAACCCGCCGTGAACAGGGGGAGGGTGAGAGGCAGACTTTTTCTGCAAGCTCAATATTTGGAATGGTGGCATCCTGTTGAAGGATTTCCAGAATTTTCTTGTCGATGGCATCCAGTAAATAGGCCATGGTTATATTCCGTATCTCATCTCTCTGAACGTACACCGGTATCGCCGGCTGCTAATCATCAACCTGCCAGTGAATCTTTGCTTCCCAGCGTTCTCTGGTAAATTGTGTGCATTGCGTACATGGTTTTTTTTGGTTTGTTATGGCAGTAGCTTCCTATACTGCGCATCTTTTGTGAGACCTTCTCGTTTTTTATTAATTTCCCGCTAATGGGTACTTTGCCCAACCGGTTGATACTGGTTAGCTATAAACGGGCGGAAACTGATATCCCCTGATCAGTTCCAGGTTATGCCTCTCAAAAAGCTGAACCTTTGGCGCTTATTTAGTCACACAGAGTGTGAAGGCCAGAGGCGAGCACCATAAAAGGGCATGTCCTTTCCGTTGTATCCCCCAAAATACTTCATTTTGAGTGATTTGTTGCCAGTAGCTGGTCATCTTTAGCGAGTTATGGCGGCATTATGCCTGAGTCGGGCCAATTTTGGTATGACCTGCTCTGCCGGGCAGTGTTAATTTTAGCGCTATTAAACAGCTCTGGTCTGTTCTGCTGTAACTCGGGAGATGCCGCGAATATTTTCGCGACATGTTACTGGCGTCGAGAACTGGAGTGATGAAAGCAATAAAGCAATAAAGATAAAATAGGTGGTACCCATGGCAATGGTCGAAGGCGATCAGGAATTGGGCTTTGATAGCGAGTATTCGCTGAAAGCGGCTTTTACCCGTGAATCTGGCCGTGTATTCCTGACCGGAATTGACGCCCTGGTTCGTTTGCCCTTAATGCAAAAGCGCATGGATGAGCTGGCGGGCCTCAATACAGCTGGCTTTGTTTCCGGTTATCGCGGTTCCCCATTGGGCGGTTACGACCAGGCCTTGTGGCGGCACAAGAAGCTGTTGGCCGAGCGGGAAATCCATTTTGAGCCCGGAATTAATGAAGACCTGGGGGCGACCAATATTTGGGGCACCCAGTTGCTGGATCACTATCGCCAGCAGGCAACGAAAGACGGCGTCTTTTCTATTTGGTATGGCAAGGGCCACGGTGTAGATCGCACCGCAGATGTTTTCCGCCAAGCCAATATTCAGGGCACCTCAAAATTGGGTGGTGTTTTGGCGCTGTGTGGGGATGACCACACTGCAGAATCCTCCATGTTTTCCCACAATACCGACCAGATTCTTGAGTCGGTAATGATGCCGCTGATATTTCCGTCCTCCATTGATGAGTACCTGACCCTGGGCCTCGCGGGTATTGCCTTATCCCGTTTTTCGGGCTTGTGGGTGGGCTTTAAGGCAATTACTGAAACTGTAGAGGCCGGTGCTTCCTTGATTGTGCCGGAGTTGCCCCAGTTTACAATTCCAGCTGACTTCCCAATCCCGCCACACGGCCTGAACTACGATCCCCACCTGAATTGGCCTGCCGAGCGCCTCGAATATGAGCGCCGTATGCTGGAGGAGCGTTTGCCTGCAGCCAAGGCATTCGCCTATGCCAACCGCTTGGATAAAACCACCCACAGTGCGGAGCGGAAACGCTTCGGCATTGTAACGGTGGGTAAGGCCCACGGTGATTTGCTTGAGGCCTTGAAACTGCTCAACTTATCAGAGGCAGATCTGAACTCAGCAGGCATCTCCATCTATAAAGTGGCGATGTCTTGGCCGCTGGAGCCTAGGGGCATCAGTGAGTTCGCCAAGGGCATGGAGCGCTTGCTGGTAGTTGAGGAGAAGCGTCCCCTGGTGGAGGATCAGCTGAAAAACCTGCTCTACGGTTGGGAAGATAGCTATCGTCCGAAGGTAGTCGGCAAGAAAGACCTGGATGGCAAGGATCTGTTGCCGGCAGTGTGGGGCTTTGGCCCGGATCAGGTGGCCAAGGCCATTGCCCGCTGGCTGGTGGATACTGAACTGGCGGCACAGCTGATTCCCCTGGCAGAAAAACTGGGGGGCAATGTCGCTGCAAAGGCTCAGGGCTTGTTGGCTCGTGAACCCATTTTCTGTGCAGGTTGTCCTCATAACACTTCCACCAAATTGCCAGAAGGCAGTTTGGGGAGTGCCGGTATTGGCTGTCATATTATGGCTTTGGGTAAAGGCCTGCGCACCGATACCTATTCCCACATGGGAGGCGAGGGTGCCCAATGGGTGGGCCTGCACCGTTTCTCCAGCGCCGAGCATATTTTCCAGAATATGGGCGATGGAACCTACAACCACTCCGGGCTATTGGCCATTCGCCAGGCCGTGGCGAGCCAGGTGAATATCACCTACAAAATTCTTCTGAACGATGCGGTGGCCATGACCGGTGGCCAACCCGCCGATGGCGAAGTTAATGCTCCCTCCCTGGCTGCACAGTTGCTGGCCGAGGGGGTTGGTACGGTTATTCTTTTGACCGAGAACCCCGACCACTGGCGTGAACACCGCAGCCAACTGCCCACTGCCGTAGAAGTTCTTCCCCGCTCTGAGCTGGATGCCGTGCAGCGTCGCCTGCGGGAAACTGCCGGTGTGACGGCGATTATTTATGAGCAGGTCTGTGCGGCCGAGAAACGCCGCCGCCGCAAGAAAAAACAGATGGTCGATCCATCCCAGCGATTGCTGATTAACCACCGGGTCTGCGAAGGCTGTGGCGATTGCAGTGTGCAGTCCAGCTGTATTGCCGTGGAGCCGCTGGAAACCCCGTTGGGGCGCAAGCGTCAGATCAATCAGTCCAGCTGCAACAAGGATATGCGCTGTGCCGATGGTTTCTGCCCGAGCTTTGTCACTGTGGAAGGGGGAGAACTGAAAAAGCCCCCGGTGCAGTCCCTGGCGGATGCCTTAGACGTGGCTATTGCCGGATTACCTTCTGCGCCGGTCGCGACTCTGGCCCAGCCACTCAGTATTTTGGTGGCCGGCATTGGTGGCAGTGGTGTACTTACCGTGGCGGCACTGTTGGGCATGGCGGCGCACCTGGAAGAGAAGGGCAGTACAACTTTGTACTTTACCGGTCTCTCACAAAAAAATGGTGCCGTTGTGGCTCATGTAAAAGTGGGAGAAAACCCCGAGGCGATTACCACCGCTCGTATTCGCGATGGCGCGGCGCAATTGTTATTGGGCTGCGATATGGTCACCGCCGCTGGCCAGCGGACCAAATTTGCCACCGGCGAAATGCGTGCCCTGGTAAATACTGCTGAAGTACCGGTGGCTGCCTTTGTTCGCGACAACGAGCTGGCATTCCCCGCCGATGCGACCCAACAGAGTATTGAGTCCCTGTGTGCGGAGTACTTTGCCTTTGATGCGAATAAATATGCTCAGGCACTGTTTGGCGATACCGTAGCCAGTAACTTGATGATTATGGGGTTTGCCTGCCAGAAAGGACTGCTGCCAATCGGTGAAGCGGCCTTGGAGCGGGCCATTGAGCTCAATGGTGTGGCGGTAGAGAACAATCTGCGCGCTTTCCGCGCGGGCCGTTTGCTGGCGGAAAACCCTAAAGCGATCGAGCAATTGGCAGTGCCGGCCAAGCCGGTGAAATTGGTGGAGCCTGAGGAGTCAGTGGAGCAGTTGCTGGAGCGATTGGCGGCAGAGCTTCGCGACTATCAAAGCCCGGCCTATGCGGCAGAATTCCTTCGCCATATAGAGGCGCTGCGCAAAGCAGAATCCTCACTGCCAGCTACTCGGGGCGATCTTACCCGTATGGGTGCGCGCAGCCTTTATAAAGCGATGGCTTATAAAGATGAGTACGAAGTGGCGCGCCTCTACACCGGTGAAGATTTCAAGCGACAGCTACGTGAGACATTCAGCGGCGACTACACCCTGAAATTCCATATGGCGCCGCCGCTTCTTGCTCGCCCCGATAGCAGTGGTCGCGTACGCAAAATGCAGTTTGGCCCCTGGATGGGCAAGCTGATGCCGCTGTTGGCTAAGGGTAAAGTTCTTCGCGGTACTGCACTGGATGTCTTCGGTTACACCCAGGAGCGCCGTGCTGAACGGCGCTGGGCCCTACAGGTGGCCAAAGCAGTTGATTGCGTGGCCGCGCATCTGTCCGGCGAAAACCTGTCAGAGGCACAAGAGCTGCTCGAAATCCCCCTTCAAGTGCGAGGCTATGGCCATGTGCGCGAGGAAAAATTCGCGGCGGTCAGCGATCGTTGGGACGAGCTTTCTGCAGTATTTGTGGGCGGGGAGCAAGAGCCGACTTCTCTGGCGGCGTCCTAGACGCCGCAGCTCTTTTAATCGGTGTCAGCCCGGACGAAACGGGATAAGGCGGTTTAGCAACCAGCCGCTGACACCGGTAATCGCCACCGGTGCCTGTACCGCAGAGAAGCACAGGCACTCTTGATCTTCTGTGACCGTCGGGCGGTGCACGTCGCCGGGTTCCCGCAACAGAAAGTCCCCAGGACTATAAACACCATCACTGTCAGAGAAGCTGCCGTACAGAACCAGGGTGAGTTCGTAGCCCCGGTGATCGTGCTCTGCAACTTTGCCGCCACAACTCAGGCGATGAAAGCTCACTTCATATTGATCCTGCCCGGTTTTTAGTCGACACATTTTTAGGGCGGGCGCGATAGTCTTCCACTTGATCGGGGGATTTTTCTCCAGCAGCTTGTGCACGACTGGCGGTGCATCCGCCAGCATGGGCTCTGTGGATTTGGATCTCTCGGGAGCCTCTTGTTGCTCCGGTTCAGCTGCCTGATCAATACGTCCCATCAGGCGTTGAAAAGCCTCATCGTTTACGGCCTGTGGTGCACAGGAATCCAGAATGGAGCCACCCAGGGTGTTCATGGTTTGATACTGAGCGCGACACTCGGCACACATTTGTATATGGGCGGAAACGACCAGGCTGGCGCCTTTGGGCAGGCTGCCGGAAGCGTATTCAAGGAGTAAATTTTTATCGGGGTGGTGGCGAATCATACTAAACCTACTTGGCCAACCTCGCTTGTAACTTCTTTAGGGCCAGTCGCACGCGGGACTTTACCGTGCCCAATGGTAATTCCAGCTCCTTGGATATCTCACTGTGGGATTTTCCCTCCATATACGCCTTTTCCAAGACGTGGCTCTGTTCTGCGGGCAGGCTGTGCAGGCCTTCCGCAACTTCCTTTTCGTTGCGTCTTCTCTGTAGAAATATCAACGGTTGGTGTTCGGGGGTTTCATCCCAAACATCCATGGCTTCAATAATCTCGGCGTTTTGATGACGCCCGTTGCGGCGCAACATGTCGATACGAGTGTTGCGCATAATGGTGAATATCCAGGTGCTGGCAGAAGCCTTGCTGGCATCGAAGCTGGGGGCCTTGCGCCAGACTTTAAACAGGGTCTCCTGAACTAGCTCATCGGCGGCTTCAGCGCTAATTGCCTGGGTGGTGCGGCTGTGATGGAAACCCTTAATTAGTGGGGCAAAGTGGTGAAAGAGCTGCTCAAAGGACTGGCGATCACGCTCCGCACCGACTCGCGTCAGCAGGGCACTCCAGTCCTGGTCCTCTCTTTGTGGCAGTTTCACCGGGCGTATTTCACGTTTTGCTTGGGGGCTATGCGCCATGTTAACGGTCTTTCTGTCGTTGTCGATACTCACGCAATCAAGCATGTGTGGAAATTAGAGTTGGGAGCTGTTGTGGTACATCCGTGTACCACATTCTGCAACAGACTCTCAGGGGGAGACTTCCAAGTTGTCTGATAACTACTTACGCAGAGAGGGCATAACTGGATCACTCTGACCTACCTTTTATTGAGCGGTGATCCACCCGATGGGGTGTGGCGTATTTATCTGCAGCTAGAACAGTAAGGAATCCGATGATGAGCGCGTTGATTGAGGAGCTAGAGGAGTACTACAAAGACTTCCTGATGCAGGAAACTGGCAGCCTTGGATCACTATATAGCGACGATGTCATTTTTTGTGACCCGTTGCATCGGATAGAGGGATTGCCTGCTTTAAAGAGTTACTTTGCGGGAATGAGCAGGGGGCTTACCCAGTGCCGCTTCCAATTTGATGATCTGCCGGTGGTGGGCGAGGGCAGCGCCTGCCTTTCGTGGACCATGCACTACCGACACCAATCACTCAAAGGTGGACGCCCATTACAACTTCGTGGCTGTAGCCTGTTGCGTTACACCGATAAGATTCACTACCACGAGGACTTTTACGATATGGGTGCCATGGTCTACGAGCAGGTGCCGGTATTGGGCTCCTGCATTGGTTTTATCAAGTCGCGAATGGAGCGCAACTAAGTGTCCCAGGGGATTCGCGATAAAACCATCTGGATCACAGGTGCTAGCTCGGGTATTGGGCGCGCGCTTACATTGCGCCTGGTGGAACAGAATAATTTTGTGATTGCCAGCAGTCGCAGGCTCGATGCGCTGACGGAGTTACAGAACATAGCTCCCAGTCGCCTCAGGGTTTTGGACTGTGATCTTAGTGATGATGCGGTGATGCCGGGTGTTACTCGGCGATTAGCGGACTTCACAGATCACCTGGATATGGTGATTGCTTGCGCAGGTACCTGTGAATATGACGACGACCTTCAATTGGATATCACCATGTACCGGCGGGTTTTTGATGGCAACTTCTTTGCCTTGGTGAATACCTTGAAATGCGCGCAGCCACTGTTAGCCGCAAGCCGGACTCCGGTTTTTGCCGCGCTCGGTAGTCTCTCGTCAGTGGTGCCTTTTCCCCGCGCCGAAGCGTATGGCAGCTCCAAAGCGGCGGTGGCCTATTTTTTAGAGTCGGTGCGCGCCGATACCAGCCTCACTCCACTTCGAGTAGTTCATATTCGCCCGGGGTTTGTCGATACCCGCCTTACTCAGCGCAATGATTTTGATATGCCCTTTTTAATGACTCCAGAGCAAGCTGCCGAGCGCATTGAACTCGGGCTCTGTGGCGTTGGGAACACAGTTGATTTTCCCAAACGGCTCAGCTGGCCTTTGCGGTTTCTGGGTTTTTTCAGCTCAATCTGGTTCCGTTTTTGCGTACCCAAAATGACAAGAATCCGCACTCTAAGGAAGAATTGATGCGAATCGCTATTGTTGGCAGCGGCATTGCCGGTCTTACTGCCGCTTACCTGTTGAATCGAAAGTACGGTGTGACCCTATTTGAAGCACAGGCGCGCCTGGGAGGGCATACCGCTACGGTTGATATTGATGATGGGGGGCGCCGGTTAGCCGTGGATACCGGCTTTATTGTTTACAACGACTGGACTTATCCGAATTTTATTCGCTTGCTTAAAGAGCTGGGAGTTCAATCCCAACCCACCTCCATGGGATTTAGTGTGCGCTGCGATCAGGAGGGGTTTGAATATGCGGGTAACAATCTCAACAGCCTGTTTGCCCAGCGCTCGAACATCGTCAGCGCTGGGCACTGGCGTATGCTCTGGGACATTGTGCGCTTTAACCGTAATGCCCTCCGCGACTGGCAGGAGGGGAGGCTGAGCGAGACATTGACCTTGGGTGAGTATCTACCCGCTAATGGTTACTCTACGGAATTTGCCAATCGCTATTTGGTACCTATGGGCTCTGCTATCTGGTCTGCCAGTGTGGCGCAAATGCTGGAGTTTTCTGTCAGTTTCTTTGTCCGCTTCTTTGTCAATCACGGCTTGCTCAACTTGGTGCGTCGCCCGCAGTGGCGAGTGATCAAGGGCGGGTCGCGTGAATATATTGATCCGTTAATACAATCTTTCGCAGATAAAATTCGCTTATCTACGCCCATTGAGGCGGTGCAGCGCTGCAGGGAAGGTGTGAATGTTCGCACCGCAGCAGGGGAAAATTTGGAGTTTGATGCCGTTGTTTTCGCTTGCCACTCCGATCAGGCCCTTCAATGTTTGACCGACCCCAGCGGCAGTGAGCAAAAAATCCTGGGGGCTATACCCTATGCAAAAAATGCCGTGGTCCTGCATACAGACAGCACCTTGCTACCCCGTCACCGTCGTAGTTGGTCGAGTTGGAATTACCAATTGCGCAGTGAACAGGATGCACTGCCTGTTTTGACATACAACATGAATATACTTCAGGGATTGAATACAGAGAAAACGTATTGTGTCACTCTGAATGCCGAAGAGCGTATCGATCCCAAGTCTGTGCTCGGTCGTTTTGAATACTCCCATCCCCAGTTCTCTGTGGCCGGAACACGAGCGCAACAGCAGTGGGATAGTATTAATGGCGTTAACCGCACCTGGTTCTGTGGCGCTTATTGGGCAAATGGATTTCATGAAGATGGCGTAACGAGTGCGCTGCGAGTGGCTCGGGGGTTGGGTGTTGACTGGTAAGGAGGCCGGTATCATGGAAAGTGCGATTTATACCGGTTGGGTGGAACACCGGCGCTTCGCGCCCAGAGCTCATCAGTTTCGCTACCAGGTTTTTATGATGTACGTCGATCTGGCAGAGGTGGAAGCCATTTGTCAGCTCTCACCTCTTTGGTCCTCCCAGCGGCGAGCACCTGCGAGATTTTGTCGCAGTGATTTTTTTGGCGATGAATCCCTCGGTCTTGATGAGGCAGTTCGACAGCGGGTGGAGGAGGAAGCGGGAGAGCAGCCTGCGGGACCTATTCGTTTGCTGGCCAATTGGCGTTACTTTGGCTACAACATGAATCCACTCAGTGTTTACTATTGTTTCGATGCTGAGGGCCAGAATGTGGATTGGCTGCTCCTGGATGTACACAACACACCCTGGAAAGAGCGTCACAGCTATGTTTTGGATTGCCGTAATAATACCAAGTTGCAAAAAGCGACCTTCGCAAAAACATTTCATGTCTCGCCTTTTATGCCCATGGCCCAAGGGTATCGATGGAGGGGGACAAAACCTGGAGAAAAGCTGACAGCTTACCTGCAAAATTTTGATGCGAGTGCCGAGGATACAGAAGATGGCACTCGCCCAATGTTTGATGCAACCCTGAGTTTACAGCGCTGTGAAATTAGCGGCCGATCGCTTAATTCAATATTGATCCAGTACCCTTTGATGACCGTAAAAGTTATAGCCGCCATTTATTGGCAGGCACTGAAATTATGGGTCAAGCGTATCCCGGTATTTTCGCACCCTCGCGATGACGCCGAGGTTCAGGCAGGAGATAAACAACTATGAGAGCAGTTCAGGAAGTTGATCAGGCTTCGTCGTCAAAATCAGAAGTATCGGCACAGTCCTGGCTCGTTCGCCTGGCGCGCAAGCTGGTGTTGGAAAAACTCAAGGGTATTGATCGTGGCCACTTGCTAATCGAAGAGGGGGAGCAGTGTTACCACTTTGGCCAGAGACCAGAAGAAGCAGAGATCTCGGCACATATTTGCGTACATGATCCATCCAGTTATATACAGGTGCTATTAAACGGAACCATTGGTTCTGGAGAAGCCTTTATGCAGGGCGCCTGGACCTCAACCAATACCGTGGACCTGATTCGCCTGATGGTGGACAACATGGAATTGGTGGAAGGCATCGATAGTCGTTGGAGCTATTTACCTCGATTAGGCCTGCGCTGGTTACATCAATTAAATGCGAATAATCGCAATGGCTCACGCAAGAATATTTCTGCACACTATGACCTGGGCAATGAATTTTTCCGGTTATTTTTAGACAGGACCATGCTGTATTCATCTGCGGTCTACCCGTCTGAAAATGCAACTCTGTTTGAAGCCTCTAATCACAAACTGGAACTGATCTGCCGAAAGCTAAAGTTAAAACCCTCCGATCACCTCCTTGAGATTGGTACTGGGTGGGGTGGTATGGCCATTCATGCTGCCAAGTACTATGGCTGTAAAGTAACAACCACTACTATCTCCCAAGAGCAATATGACTATGCCCGCCAATGGGTGAAGCACGAAGGGTTAGAGGAGCAGGTGACCCTGCTATTACAAGACTATCGGGACCTGAAAGGTAAGTACGATAAAATTGTATCGATTGAAATGGTGGAGGCGGTAGGTCACGAATTTCACAAGACCTTCTTCGCCGGTTGTAGCGAATTACTCAAAGAAGATGGCCTGATGGTGATGCAGGCAATCACCATTCGCGACCAGCGCTACCACGAGTATCGTAAAGAGGTCGACTTCATTCAGCGATATATTTTCCCCGGTGGCTGCCTGCCATCTAATCAGGTTATCGCGGACCATATTGCCAATTCAACAGATATGCAGATTGTTGGACTTGAAGACATCACCGCCCATTACGCCCGCACATTAAGTGACTGGCGCAAAGCATTTCTTGAGCGAATTTCCAAAGTGCGCGAGTTAGGTTTTGATGAGCGCTTTATCCGTATGTGGGAATTCTATTTATGCTATTGCGAAGGGGGATTTTTGCAACGAGTGATTGGTACCGCCCAATTTGTGTTCGCCAAACCTCGGTTTTTGGGCAGTTTCTAAACTCTCTCAAGTTAATCTTGTGAAGTGTTTGCCTTTCAGAATGGCTCAGGATCAAGGCGTGATTTCAGGAGACTGTTTAAACTTTTTAAGAGTTTGCAACCCAAGGATATTACGGAATCAACCAGAGGCTCTCCTGCATGTGGCGTTTTGTCGCTAATGCCTTACTTTTCGATATCGCCTGGCCACTGTGCGTCATAGTGGCCAAGGTGTGGTTGGTGGTTCCCTTTACTCTGTTGAACCTTTTTATACATCTGCGCTATATCGCCAATTTGCCCAGGGAACCGCTTTGGTTAGCGGGGGTGTTTATCTTTGGTGTGTCTATAGACTCTATCTTGTTTCATTTGGGGGTGATGCGAAATGATAGTGGCTCCTCCTGGCCTCCCTTATGGCTGATCTGCCTGTGGTTGAACTTTGCCATGACCTTGCGATACAGTTTGGTTTTCTTACAGAAAAATCTATGGTTGGCGGTAATCCTGGGTGGTTTTTTCGGACCATTTAGTTACTTTACCGGTGCATTCCTAAATGGCACTGTGGAATTGCACAGGCCCCTGTGGCAATCCCTGGGAACATTAAGTGTAATTTGGGCCTGCATCCTGCCGTTGTTTGCCTATTTGGCAAGAGAGATTTGTCAAAAAGAGGTGAGCAATGCTTGAATTTATTGCGATGTCGGCTATTGCCGGAACTAACTGTCACTATGAAGGGCCTTTCCTGGTAAAAGGTCTGGCCTATGATCCGGATAATCAACAGTTACAGTACTGTGAATATTATACTTCGCAAGATAATGGCGAAATAACTGTTTTCTACTATGCACCCCAGGGTGATTTAATAGCAGAGAAAACCCTTCGAGAGCGAAATGGCCCCGCAGCTGGTCGCAGTGCCTTACCTAGTGTCACTCAAATAGATCGGAGGCACGGTGAAGTCCGTGAAGTCCTTTGGGATGACGGCCAGTGGATGATGCGCTATAGAGCCAACGAGGGCGAAGCCTGGAAAGTAAGTTTGCGAGAGGCACGAAGTGTTGATGTAGTTGATGCAGGCTTTGATACTTATGTGCGTGACCACTGGGACTTATTGTCCTCAGGAAAAACTCTTAAATTCAATTTTGCTTCGCCACTGCATGGTCGATCGATAAAGCTGCGCGCTAAGGCAGTATCCTGTAATCAAGCGGCAGGCGAAAATACTTGTATACGAGTAGATATTGCCCAGCCTCTTATCCGCCTTTTCGTAGAGGACTTAAATCTCACTTACGATACGGAGAGTCGGCGATTAAAGAGTTTTAAGGGCATAGTAAATATCCTCGATCCACAAGCGAAATCTCAAGAATTAGAAGTGTTTTACCAATATTCAATTCTGCCTATAGGAACCCAGCCTGCAGATCCATAGAAAAAAGGCGCCCTCCACTAATAGCTACAACACTATTTACGCCTGTTGAATTTGTTGCCCAGCGGGTCATTCATTTTTAGGCGCCGGACTGGCGCCAAGTTCTACCAGCAGCTAAACCTAAAGAAGAAAAGCGTGACAAGCTCACTATCCTGTGGCGAAAGCGATATGGGGTGTTTGATGAAGACTGCTATTTCTGCAACTGCTGGAATTATGATGTCGCTGCTTTACGGCTGTGCGAATCAGCCAGAGCAGGTTCCCGGTGCCGGTGGAATCGTTATCGATACCTGGGGCGTTAACATGAATCAGTATCAAGCGGACCTTGCAGAGTGCAAGGGAATCGCTTACTCCACGTACAGTGACCAAGGGCGCAGAACAGCTGCCGGTGCTGCAGGTGGTGCTGTAGTAGGTGGTGCGCTTGGTGCAATAGTCGGTGACAGCGGGCGTGCTGCGGTAGCCGGAGCCGGTGCCGGCGCGCTTGTTGGGGGCTTGTCAGGGGCGGGTAGTGCGAGCTCTGAGGCAACCTACATTATCAAGAATTGCCTGGTTGGTCGCGGATATCGAGTGTTGAATTGATCTTCTGCGTAAAACTGCGGTCCAATTTCTCATCAGTCCTCTGCTATTCAGCAACCTCACAGGACTTGGCACTGGCCGGGGGAAGTACCCCCGGCCTTTTTTCTGTTTTACAGCTTTAATTTCAATCTTTTACTTTCTCCCGGTTAACACTTTTAATTTCTGTGCTAGATAGTAGGGCCACTAGTTTCTAGAAAATAAAATTGTAAGGGTGCAATAAAGTCTACAGCTGAATGGCGTCTAAACTTTTAAGGTCATTTGTGATTTCCTTTTCTTCAAGGAGCCCGCCATGTCTACTGCATCAACTATTAATGCCTATGCAGTCTTGGAGGCCGGCGGTCCATTTAAGACCTACCAAATTGCAGCTGGAGAGTTGGGTGCAACAGAGGTTGAACTGGAAATCATGTACTGCGGCATCTGTCATAGTGACTTGAGCATGATTGAAAATGAATGGGGTATTGGACAGTACCCTATGGTTGCCGGTCACGAAGTCATCGGCCGTGTCACCGCGATGGGGGAGCAAGTAGCTCATCTTAAAAAGGGCACGGTGGTTGGGTTGGGGTGGAATTCAGGCTACTGTGAAACATGCCATACTTGCCGAATTGGTGACCTCAACTTATGTAGAGAGGCAAAGTTCACCATACTCACCAATGGAGGCTTTGCGGATAAAGCCAGGGCGGATATGAGTAGCCTGGTTGTTATCCCTGATGGTGTGGATTATGCATCGGCCGGCCCCCTTTTATGTGCGGGTATTACCGTATTCAATCCATTGGTCCAATTTGATATCAAACCCACTGACAAAGTGGCTGTGATTGGTATTGGTGGCTTGGGCCACCTTGCCTTGAAGTTTTTCCATGCCTGGGGCTGTGAAGTTACCGCGTTTACATCCAGCGAGGAAAAACGCAAAGAAGCCTTAGCTCTCGGTGCTCATAAAACACTGAACTCCCGTGATCCCGCAGAGATTCAAGCTGCGGCAATGAGCTTTGATTTTATTCTGTCGACTGTGAATGTCAGTCTTGATTGGGATCTGTATATCCAGGCTCTGAAACCTAAAGGGCGCTTACACTTTGTTGGAGCTGTAACTAACCCAATCCAATTTACTCTATTTCCCTTGTTATTTGGGCAGCGCTCAATTTCAGCATCTCCAGTCGGCAGCCCTGGTACCATCGAAACTATGCTTGAGTTTGTGGCGCATCATAAGATCAAACCTGAGATAGAGATTTTCCCAATGAGCCAGATAGAAGCGGCATTTGAGCATTTGAAATCTGGTAAGGCTAAGTACCGGATTGTTTTGTCGCAGGAAGGGTAGGGATATTTAACTGGATCAGCTTCTGGGTGAGGAGAGCGCAAAGTCACACTACAAAGGAGCTTAAATTAAAAAGTATGGGGTTGGGATTTAGGCAGAAGCAATTCATTAGAAATCGATAAGGTCAGTTAGTTTTTTTCATAGTGAAGAACATGCGGCCATCCATTCCTTTTCTCTCCATAAGTCCTAGAATATGATCCTCATCGACTTTTCGCATCATATCATGCATAGGTATCGTGTCATAAATCATAGTGGCACTTGATTTCCCTCTGTGTTCCAAGATGCGCAGGCGGGCTTGGGCTTTTGTGGTTATATGTAGTTGTTGGGTACGGAAGAACAAAGGGGCATCGTAAGCGTTGATAGATTTGAAGTCTGAATCCCAGCATAGTAAAGGATAGACCGTTTCAGAATCAATAAACTCTTTGCCGTACCAGCGTTTTCCTGCATCCATTTCATGCTGTAAAGGATGTTGTGTGTTAAATCCTTGCGCTTCCCATCGGCCGATAAGAGAGTTTATTGATATAGGTGAGAGATTATCGTAAAACTCAAGCAGTTCTTGTGGATCTACCTGATCCAGTTTTTTAAGTTTTTCTAATGTGGTTAAGAAGTGCATGAGCTTGATTTAGTAGGGTATGTTTCTGGAGCATGTAATTGGGAAATAGCTTTCCAACATAACTAATACTGAGTATAGAAGTAGGAATATTAATAATCAATTATTCTTGCTGTGCTTGGCCGCTGATTTCAATGATGGTTACCCCCTCCGGCAGAGAGCCTAGAAACACTGGTCTTCGGTACAATATTCTTTGAGGAATTGGGTAAAACTAATACCTTCCTGGAACTGCACCTAATTACGAGCCATGATCTTTACCACTGTGAATCAGGTAAATGGCCGTGTCTATGTAGAGTTCATTGTGACCTTGCAGGGTGATAATTAGGGGGCTCATGTATATTTCAGAAGCCAAGAATAGAAAATATCAAAGAACTATTCAGGTGCTAGGGAAGTCAAATTCTTACACCTTTCAGGAAGCAGTGAGGGTATCTGGTCTTATAGCCTGTCTGGGAGGGGTGGATCAGGTGCCCAATACTGCTGAATGTAATACAAGTTGACCATTTGTATTTTTGTACTGCTCAACTGGAATCAGCCAGTGCTCGTGAAATTTCTGCTAGAGACTCTGGTATCTTCCAAATTTTTACAGAGGTTGGGCATTTTTTATCTTGAGCGGGTGGGAGAAATTTTCTTGCACCAATAGTATCCACCTGGGCATTATATAGAACTATAGGAGCACCAGGCTCATAAAGCAGCTGAGTCCATTGTTGGTTTCTATACCTTATATTTTCTGTTGCATGATCATTGAAGCTATGAGCTGCAGGCAGGTCCATACATAGGGTTGCACCCTTAGTCCCCCTTGCGGAGGATTAATTTTAATGTGTACATTTATCATCCAGTCGTTGTAGCTGGGCAGTTTAATCATCAACAAAAGATGACAAATGTCATATATATTTGATAACAGAAATGACTTACCCAATTTCCGCTATTGCCTGATATTACATATAAATATTATTTCTGCACCGGTGTTACGGTGTTTATGGAGGCTTACATTGATCAAGAAAGTTTCTTTAATCATTGGCACGATAGTATTCCTTCTGGTGTTAGTCTGTACTGTTTGGGTCCTTACAACACCCCCGCTTCCCAAAGATATCCAGAAACAGCTAAATTTGAGTCTTGAGAAACCACTACCTGAACTGATCTCCGGTCAGAGCGGATATGTTCGCTCAGGGAGCCTTAAAATTTGGTATCAACTTAAAAGCCCAGAGGGGATACCTGTTCGTGGCACAGTGTTACTGATAAACGGTATGGGCTCTTCTTCTTTGTACTGGCCATCTGAAGTCTATGAGCCACTCTTAGCTGCTGGTTATCAAGTACTACTCACCGATCATCGTGGCTGCGGTGCCTCGAGTTGGGTTACCAACTGGGCTAAGGAGACCGCTTACGACCTTTCCGACATGATGCGCGATAACCTTGCGGTTATGGACTCCCTGGGGATTAAGCAAGTTCATGTTATGGGCGCCTCAATGGGAGGGATGATTGCGCAAGAAATGGCCCTGCAATTCCCCAATCGCTTGAAAAGCCTTACTTCAATCATGTCCTCAGGTTTTCTCGACGACCCCGAGTTACCCCAGGGAAAAACCTTCAGATACAATATGCTTCGGCTATTTCTTCGCTATGGACTCAGTGGCTCCGATGAGGGTATGGCTAAGTTGATGGTAAGTACTTATCACAGTCTTCAGGGGCAGGGAGGCTTTGATGTTGAACATATTGCACACACCACTCTCTACGAACTACGTCATAGGCAAGGATTTGATCATAATCTGCCAATTCAGCAATTTACAGCAATCTCTCTTTCTGGCTCGCGATTAGAGCGATTGGAGGGCTTAGAGGTCCCCACTATGGTTATCCACGGTGATAGAGATCCCCTGTTAAGTATTGCTCAAGCCAAAAAGTATGCAGCTCGCATTCCTGGTGCTAAAACGTTGTGGGTAGAAGGTATGGGCCATGCCATGGCACCTGTATATGTGAAACAATGGATGGAGCATGGAGTACAATTTTTGGAAGCTAATAACTAATGCCGGGATATCACTATTTACACTAAATGGGCTTACAAAAAGAAAAGGCCTCAGGATTACTGAGGCCTTTTTGTTATATGCTGGTAGTCGAAGTTTCTAACAGTTAATATTTTTGGCTGGCGGTCCTTAACTTAACGCCAAACACCCCATTGGCCGGTTGTACCCGGCTCCTCGCCCCTTGTCCACCATCCGGCAGTCCATGTTTCACCATTGTGGCTAACGATATCACCTGCGGTGTAGATTTCGTTGCTATCCCAAGCTTGAATACTGGGATCTGTGGGATCTGTGGGATCTGTGGGATCTGTGGTAGTTGATGGTTCAACAGTAAATGAGTAGATCTCGTCATCAACAGCAGAGTCACCGCTTACGGTTAACTTGAAACTTAATTCATGCTGTTCATTTGTTAAGCTTGACGTGTCGATTACCAGTGCACCACTGGGCCCGGTTGCGGTTTCAACAGGGCTTCCACTTACCTGTGACCATTCCGTATTATTGATATTTCCGGCGCTTTCTCCCGATGAAAGTACCACTAAATCCCCGTGTTCTACTCTAGCTATATCAAGCGGTTTTAAAACCTTAGGTGTGATAGCAGCTATTAATTCACTACCGTTGCTTGTAATAGTGAATTGACCGGAGGCACGTGAGTCTTTGGAGTTGAAGTAGTTACCATGTAAATCACCCTGGAAGTACATGTAATGATTCATTTCTTCATGCCAGCGACCAATAAAAACATTTCCATTGTGGTTTGATTGGTACCAGCCGGTGACTTGAGAAGCTAAAAGCCTGTCCCAGTCATTCTTATTATCCTCGGTAATTGCCAGCGAAAATGATGAGTGTTCCTCACCATTTTTATTGAATACCGTATAATTGACGGTGTCCCCCACATTAACCGAATCTATACTAATGTCTTCTGGAATAAAGGTGTTGCCTTGAATCAGGTGCGGCTGTGTGGTGCCGGGATCAGGTTCGCTAGGCGGTTCAACATCACTATTTACAATAGTGATATCACTACAGTTGTAGAAGCCTTCACCAACTGGGTCTACTCGCTGCCAGCGTACAAATAAAATTGCATTACCTACCCTGTCTTCTGGAATGGTGACATTCATTCGATATTGACCATTGACGACAGGTACGTCCCCTTCTTCCTGGATAAGCTCAAGGTCATCCCATGCCAGTGGTTGTGACAGGTCTGCATCCGCTTTCGTAAGGTAAAACTCCCAAAAAGATGGATTGTGTGGCGCTGTTGCCTGGAATACGTACTCGAATGTTCCAGCATTAACTTCTACACGGGTCCAGGCATCAGTTGCTGCGCCCATCCCTTTTTTCTGCGAATCATTTGCATAGCAAAGAGTTCCATCAGGAATGGCACTTTTTACAGCGGCAGAATTATTGTAGTCAGGGATGTTAATAGAGAATTCGTTGTGTTGTTGGAAAGGATAAGATCCAGAAATGGATTTTGCCAGGGCACAGCCTGGATTGGATGGTGTTCCAGACCAGATATTGCCTTGATCATAGCAAATTTTTTGCCTGGCTTTTGGAAATTCAGACCAGCCGTGAGCGTGTACTTGTAAGCTGAAAGGTATCAGCAACATTGTCGCAAGCGCGCTTTTTTTTCTTAAAAGCATAAGGTTACTCCTGGTTTACATTATTCTCGTCGATTTATTTAGAACGACTGGAATATTAAGTTCAATTTCCTGGTGAATACTGTGAAATAAGTTGGTGTTTGAGAGTGCCGGCCATTCTTTCCTTGTCACCAGGATCAAAAAATTCAGTTAGTAAATAATTACCCGTTAAAAATTGCTAATAAGACAGACCTTTCACGTGGACATGGGTTCCATGCCATACATGAATTAACATGTTTTAATAAAATTTACGTTTCCATTAATCAATAGTTGCTTGAGTAGTGGGTCAAAAAATGAAGTTATTTTTGGTGTTTTGTGACAATGTGATGGCTGTCAAAGAAAATAAAGCATGAAGGGCGGTATAAAAGCTTGAAATTTATGTGCTAAATATAGAGGGCTCTACGGATTAATGAAAAGGAAAAATACACACTAGCCTCATTAGATTGCCTAAATTGTATTGGAGCAGGAAGGTTTTCTGGGGGGCTGAAAAACCGCATTGTTTGAGGAGGTTTGTCTCATAGCAGCATAGACTATTGCAAAGTAAATTTATTGCACTTTCGATGGTCTAGTCTCTATCTATTCTTTAAGTGAATGTTAATTTATTTGGGTGGAGCTGATAGGGGTTAGACGAGAATAGGGGGAGTGACAATGACAAACCAATAATTGAGAAGCTTCGGCCTTCAAATATGTAGCGGGCAAAAATTGAACTGTAATTATTTTTTCAATCTATTTGCTTGTTGTATCAGATAAATCGGTCAATAAGTTAATGCTGTAGGCATCAATAGATTCAGGTGCTGGAGCTGATTTGTATATCCTTGTACTTATTTTTATAGATATTAGGTCTCAGGTGGAGCTTATCAGCTTTAAGCGATTATCAATTAGCTTGTATACCTTTAAGTTGTTATTGAATGCTCCGAGAAACCATGAGCCACAGGCAATCCAATATTCAGCATTATGTTCTTTTAGAATAAAAATGTCTTGGACATCCGATGTCCTCCAGAACAGCTTTCCTTTTAGGAGATAGTAGTTTTTGAGCTCTACAATTTCTATATTTTTGCTTCTTGCCCAAGATCTTATCTCTCTCCTAAAATATCTGGATTTTGGCGGAAGTACCACATACGGAAGTCCTCCAAGTATTAAGAATAAAAGTAAAGGTAGATTCCCTTCCAATTCAGGACTGTACGTATGGGCTAGCCTGTCCAGGCCAGCTGCTACTATTAGAATTAGAATCAATCTCATTTAACAATTCTAGTGGTTTCAAGCCCTATGGAGAGAGCGGGAGAAAGTAAAATATTCTCTGTAGGCACATTTTTGTATCTTCCTTTAATTGCCAGATCTAAAAAGCACCTAAATAAAAACTATTCATCTGCATCATCGAATGAATGCTCTCACCATTTTGGTTTGGTTGCTTCAGTCATTTTCTGACTGTCATTCACCCTTAAAGCCGTTTTGATAAAAGAGTTTTTCACTCTTTAAATCGCAGTCCATCGGCTAAAAGTGCAACCATACGTCCTACTTGCCCAGATGAGTCTTCAGATGAGGACACCCCCAATCTCGCAATTCCTCCAAGTAGGTCATCTGCAGTTATATCTGAACGAACATCTCCCGATTCTATTGCTGCACCTAATACCATAGCGAGGGCAGGCCTTAAGTGCTGGTCAAAATAGCTTGGAAGGGTTTCAAAGGCTGGGTCGCCTGAGTGCAATACTTCGGATAGTCCTCGCTTAGTGGCAAAAAAGGTCGCAAATGTTTGCATACAGCTGGCCAGGGCTTCAAAGGGGGAGAGATGTTTAGCTTGTTCTATCACTTCCTCAGAGCAGCTATCGATCTCCCTGCGGAAAACTGCCGCGATCAGGTCTGCCCGCTTCGGGTAGTGCCGATAAAGGGTGCCTACACCGACACCGGCCTTTCCCGCAATCTCCCGCACTGGGGCATCCACGCCTGTGGTGGCGAATACTTCCTTGGCTGCCTGGAGCAGGGCGTCATGGTTGCGCTTGCCGTCTGCTCGCTTGCGTTGGCTCGAATTAGTGTCATCAGATTTTGGCATATCTACCCCTTGCTAAGTGGAACATTGTTCCGTATATTTAATCGGAACGTTGTTCCGATTTTGCCATAGCCATGTGCTGGAGCCAATGGCCCATGAGCTGTATCTATGTGGAGACTGACGATGCACGGTAGACCAATTGCATTGATAACTGGTGCCAATAGGGGGATAGGATTACAAGTCGCGAGGGACCTGAGTGCTAGAGGCGTTTCTGTCTTAGTTGGGGCTCGTGATTTGAAGCTGGGGCAAAAAGCCGCTGATTCCATAGGCGAAAGCGCTTGGCCTATTCAGCTAGATGTTACTGATGAGAGCAGTATCCAAGCTGCAGCTAACACTATAAGAAAAGACTTTGGCCGTCTCGATATATTGGTTAATAACGCAGCGATTAGCCATGCAGGGGAGGCTGGAGTAACTCTGGCGGAAATCGGCAAAAAGACTCAGGTTAGCGCTGTAACTTTGGCTGAATTACGTGAGATATTTGAAACTAATGTTTTCGGGGTTGTAGCGGTTACACAGGCAATGCTACCTCTTCTAAAACTCTCTCCTTCTGCCAAAGTGGTTAATGTTTCTAGCGGTGCTGGCTCGTTGATGAGCCATTCAAATCCTAACAATCCGGCACGAAAAATGTTTGGTGCCTACTCCATGTCAAAAACTGCACTAAATGCTGTGACTATGGCTTTCTCAATTGATCTTGAAAAATCAAACATAAAGGTAAATGCCGTATGCCCTGGGTTTACTTGCACTGGCTTAAATAATTACGAGGGTGAGCAAACTGTAGCAGAGGGTGCGAGGGAAATTGTGCGTGTCGCACTTCTGGGTCGAGAAGGAGATTCTGGTACTTTTACTAGCTTCAATGGTTCGATGCCATGGTAATTCGGTGCTGATTGCAAATACCAGTGGCCACTTTACTGACTTCTATTAACCTCATCGATCAAGTGGAAAATTAAAAATGAAGGAGAACCATTTATGACAATATCAGATCACACATCAGTAAAAAAACAAGGCCCTTTTGTTATACATCATGCTGTATTACTGCCTGACTCGGTCAGGGGGCAAGAGCTAAAGGTTCGTGTAATCGCACCGGCGAATGGTGAAAACTTACCAATCGTTATCTTCGCCCATGGATACAAATCACCACCTTATGGATACGCTCCAATAACTGAATTTCTCGCCTCTTTGGGTTTTGTAGTTCTGCAACCAGTTTTCCTGGATTCTGAGGTGCCAGATGATGACCCTAGAGTGCCTGAAATCTGGCAGTATCGAGTATCTGACATGAAGAGAGTTCTGGATGAGCTGGACAGTATCGAGAAAGCTGTTTCCATGTTGCGCGGCCGTCTAGATAAAGAAAAGGTAGTTGCTATTGGGCATTCCTATGGAGCACAAACTGTAGGTATGTTACTAGGGGCTCGGGTATTAAATGAAGACAATATCCCTGGCCCCAATTTATCAGATAAGCGGGTGAGAGCGGGTGTTTTACTTTGTGCAACTGGAACGGGCGGAGAGAACCTATCCCCTTTTGCGGCCAAGTTCTTCCCATTTATGAATCCAAGTTTTACGGAAATGACTGCTCCATGCTTAGTTGTTGCAGCGGATCAGGATAATTCCCCACTGAGTACCCGTGGGCCAGACTGGTTTACTGATGCTTTTACTTTGGGAACTGGTGCAGAGTACTTGCTGACCCTTGTGGGGGCCAAGCATTTACTGGGTGGAATTAATGGGTATGGCGTTATAAGTGAAGAAGAAAACAACCCTGCCCATGTATCAATTGTGCAGGCCGTAATTTCTGCGTACTTAAGTAAGCAGTTCTATGAGAAAAACTCCGATTGGGACGTGTTACTAAGCACGCTAAAAAACCAAGATCCATCTATTGGTTTTGTTGAAGAAAAGTCAGCCAACACTTTTATGGCTTTATAGTCTGGAAACCTGTTAATTCTTTTCATTCAATTAATCAGTTTTTCTGGGCAGAAAGCGAAGCCTCCACTTCGCCTTTAATCACGTTAACCTTCGGTGAATAATCTGGTAGTGTGATGAGTATACTTATCCAGACTTTAATTGCATTGTAGTGAATGCTATATCGAGTCTCTATATCGATAGAATATCTGATTCACACCCAGGAAAAGATATAACGATTGTAAGGCGTATTATTTAGAAAGCCAGGACAATAAATGGCAGGAATATTGACTGTGTGTAATTTATACAATTTTACGGGGTTTGATTCTTTATTCTATTCTGTGTCAATATTTCTGATATGTATCGTTGTGGCTTTGTTGGGTGCTCTACATTGCTAATACAGTTTGGAATTTTAAGGAAAGGGTTATGTTGTGAACAATGCTATTTATTGTAGCTCTATATTACCCAGGACTTAATCTATGAGAGTTGCGATACTGGTTGTGTTGTTGCTAGTAAGTGTTGCTTATCTAAGCAGGCCGGAGAAAGCGAGCGAGTTACTTGCTGAGTACTGTGAAGATTCTCATCCAGATAAATCATTAGCCTATTGCAGACAGCAAATAACAACGCCTCAAATTAGATGTGATGTACTGAAGGGCACTTTAGAAAAAGATGGTACTTGTGTTAGGTGGGGACCGCCAAAAGGGAGTCGGCGCGGGCTTGATAATGATATCAACCTGTAAACCTTCGCTGACTTAGTGAGCCTAAAATAATCCTTAGATCTTCTTGCCACAGCTCTAAATTAGGGGGAATAGCTAAGTGAGCTGATATCTACAGTATCACTGCCTATATCTTCAATCTATAAGTACTTAAGATCTAGCAGGGTTCCTATCTCAGCAAAAATTGCAGTATTCAGTTCTCTAATTTATGAGGCTGTCCCGAGAGCACTTTCACATTTGAAGTCAAAGCTCCTCTCCAAAATCGGTTGTAGTTTCTTATCCGGAATATACCCCCTTAGCCAGCTGAGAGGCTCTCCGCTGGAGGCTATAAGGAAACTAAATGGAGTTCCGGGAGTTTTGCCCAGTACTTTTTGAAGCTGTGTGCTTGCTTGAAGCATGGGGAATTCCGGGCGTAGCTTTCGATATTCAGTCAGTAGGGCTTTTCGGGAGCCATTGATACCCAGAGCGATGGGCTGAAACTGTTGGGAGCACTCGCTAGCAAGCCGGTTGAGTGTTCGAACCTGGCGAAAGCACCAGGGGCAGTTCGGTTCAACCAGTACTATCAAGCTGGGTTTCCCTTTGAATTGCTGCAGGTTGATACGCTCGGGGCCGGCGAGGCTGCGCAGTTCAAAATCGTAAAGGGAAATGGCAGCTTCTGTCGCGCCATCAGGCGCGAACAGAAGTGTGATTAGTGCGAGCCAGGTTCGCATTACAGGCTCCAGTCGAAGCCCAGGTAATACTCACGCCCTCGTAGCGGGCCGTAGATATAGGCTACGTCGTAGGCACCACTGGCATCCCAGAATAGAGGGCTCTCACCTTCCTCAACCTGGGTGTAATCTGTCAGGTTGTTTCCGCCCAGATACAGGCTCAGGTTTTCAGTGACGTCAAAGGTTAATTTAAGATCTACTGTCCAATAGGCGTCTGCGCTTGTGCTTTTTAACGTGGAGTCGCCCAACTGGTTGAAACCTTCGTAGCCAAATTCATCCAGGTCCCGGGAGCCTACCCAAGTAGCGCTGGCATATAGCATCCAGTAGTCGGCTTTGTAATCCATATTAAATAGTGCACGCTGCTCTACTGGAGCAATGGCAAAAGATTCCCGGAAAACATCGTCGTAATCATAGGTCTCCAGTGTGCCACCGATAGACAAATTTTCGGTGAGCGCATAGCCGAGAGTGATATCGGCAGCACCTACGGAGGCGCTTTCCTGCATCTGGGTAAGCAGTGGTACTCCATCCTCGGTTTCGCTTAGTGCTGCGAGGTTATCTACCTCGGTAAATGCCAGTGACAGGGTGCTGTTGAGGCGTTCTCCCTCGAAGCTTAATGCATAAGTTGCGGATAGAGATTTTTCAAGGTTTTCGATCTCGATGGCAAAGCCATCACCGGCATCAAGAATGCCGTGATCTGTTTCGAAAAAGGATAGGGGGGCTCGGTATCCTCGTCCCAGCGCTACCCGGGAGGTCCACTGGTCGTCGTGCAGATAGCGGAGGTCTATCCGAGGGGCGACCACCGTTTCATCGATCTCTGTACCGGGTTTTTGCTCGGCGACAAAGTCGGCTTTGGCATTGTCTACGCGTATGGCCAGTGCCACTTCGAGGTCCGGTGAAACGGTCCAGGTGTCCTGTATGTAGAGGCCGGTAGTTTGGTAGTCGAAACTATCTTCGATGTAATTATCGCTTTCCTCTCCTGAGACAGAGTCGGAGCGCATGGATTCATCGCGAAGATCGACACCAAATGTGAGCATGTGCTGATCGTTAAGGATCAAATTGTTGCGCAGGTCGAAGTAGTTGAGTGTGTCTGTAGCGGTGTAATCGAACCCTTCGTAGAAGGAGTCCTGCTTGTGCTCAGACCAGGCGACAGTAAACAGCGTGTTATAGGATTCGCTGAATTCGTGGAGCCAACTTGAGGAAATTTCACTGCGAGTGGTGGAGATCCATTCGGTGGTTTCCCAGGGTTTGCCAATGTATTGCTGCCGCACATCGTCGTCGACAAACAAGTGGTCAGATTCCACACCATCGTAGCCTTGCAGGACGGAACCAATGCTGTATCCCTGGGGGCCGCCAAAAATACTGGAGTCGGTATAGGCTGTGCGCAGTACCACGTTGTCCCGCTCACCCAGGTCATGGGAGAGGCGAACTACATAACTGGCGTTCTCTTGCAGCGGAGCCTCGCTAACTCCGTTGTCATCATTGTCCATCTGGTGGTGTTTATCGTCCTGAATGACCAGTGATGTACGGGTGCGTTCATCATCGCTTACATAGCCGCCCATCATGCCTAGAAAATAGCTGTCGTTGTCCTCCATAGAGGCATTGATGTTGAGGCCGGTTTCCTCGACTTCTTTGGAGATGACATTGATGGTCCCTCCGATCGCCTCGGGTGCGAGCAGCGATGCTCCCGCACCTCGGGCCACTTCGATACGAGAGACACCCGTTGTGGCCAGTGCATCCACTGCGTAATAGCCAGCCATCATGGTGTGAAGAGGAACGCCGTCGGTGAGGATGGTAGAGTGCTCACCGCGCATACCGTTCAGCATTATTCGTTTGACCCCGCACATGGAGCACTCATTGGAAACCCGAACACCGGGGGACTTTTCAATGGCGTCAGTGAGGTTAACCGCCTGCAGGGATTTGATCAGACTTTCATCAACAACCTCAGTTTTCTGGATTGCATCCAGCAAGGCTCCGCGCTCATAAAGGCGCTGGCGTACACCGACTACTACGGTTTCCTCCATTACGGTGGGCTGATCTGAAGGAGTTTCATTGGCGAGGGAGGCGGGTACTGCGGCTGCGAGTGCGGTAGCTAGCAGGGTTTTGCGAAACATGAGAGGACTTCCAGCAAGTAAACTGCCGGACATGATAATGATTCGCATTTGCGTGGCAAGTGAGCAAAGGTGGTAGTTTTCGTGGCTTTGGATTTAGCGGGCCAGGATGTAAGGGCGCTAACTTAGGGGGGGCACTCAAGGAGCCTATGGATTTCTTTTGGGTTGGCTTAGTGAGTTGCTCTTTGTGAAAGAGTTGGAAAGCCTTGGCCGATAGAGCGAGGTTGAGGCCCGATGTGGGCCCTCATTTAAGGGGAAGTTGATTCTCAGCGTTTTCTGTTACTGAGTTTCTGCTCCCTTTGAATACGTCTATAAATTTCTTCGCGGTGAACTGCTAGGGATTTGGGGGCATGGATCCCGATCTTTACCTGGTTGCCCTTAACCTCCAGTACTTTGAGTGAGATGTCTGTTCCAATTCTTAGGTTTTCACCAGTCCGACGCTTCAAGATCAACATATTTTTTCCTACTGAATTTCAAGCTATTTTTTTGGCTCCGAAACCGGAAGGCTTAGAAAGTCGTGATTGCAGGAAGGGCAGGGGGAGCGCGAGAACGGTAAGCATGAAAGAAGAAAAGGCGGGCGCTACGCTCCCAGAGCTTGGGCAATCGCTCCAAGCTACTGGATCTTCTCGACTTTATTGAAGACGAGCGGGTTTCTGGCGTACTATGCATATAGCCAGTGCGTCCTGAGTATTTTTTTATTTTTTATTTTTATAAATAAAAAAAATACGTGCTATCCAGGAGATGGAGGTCGGCCCTCCGTTATCGCTTTGCAGGAAGTGATAACAAACCCCCTCAAGGTGATCGGAGTAAAGAGCTTTGGTTAGAAGCGCTTGAGGAAAAGGCGTACGAGATACGTCAGGTATGTTGTGTAGAGACGAATGCAAATGAACCACTGATGAGGTGTCGAAAGCGTATTACCAAGATGATGTCAAAACCCGTGCACTGGCTAAGTGCGGGGATAAGCTTGGAGGTTACCTGTTTACCGACCGAGTGGCATCCGGCATAGAGGTGGCGTGAACACACAACAGGCTTTTGGGTGGAACAGGAGAACCTGTCGTCCAGGTGTTAAGGAAGAGCGTCAAGTAGAGGCCCTGCAAGACGTTGAGTACCAAGACTGGTCACAGGGGCGGAACAGCCCGTAGTAGTGGAGAAGCGGCTGTAATGGACGTGGAGCGAAGGGGTTGTCGTATTCGGCGACTAACCGTGTAATCAACCCAGATGGGGAGGAATTAACGATTAGCGCAAAGCCATTCAATATTCCCAAGCGAGCGGTTTGGGAAGCGTGGAAGCAGATCAAGGCCAATGGCGGCGGAGCGGGGATTGATGAGATAACGATAGAGCAATATGAATCGAATCTCGCCAAAAACCTGTACAAGCTATGGAATCGGATGTCATCTGGCAGCTATTTTCCATCAGCCGTCAAACGAGTGGATATTCCGAAACTCGATGGCAGCCTGCGACCACTGGGTATCCCCACAATCGAAGATCGCATTGCGCAAATGGTGGCTAAGCAACTGCTGGAGCCAGAATTGGAGAAGGTATTTCACCCTGACTCCTACGGCTATCGGCCAGGCAAATCTGCTATAGACGCAGTGCGCCGAGCTCGACAACGATGCTGGGATAGAATCTGGGTAGTTGATTTAGATATCAAGGGTTTCTTTGACAATATTAATCACGAACTCCTGCTGAAGGCATTAGATAAACATAATAATCATCAGTGGGTCAGACTCTATGTACAGCGCTGGTTAACGGCTCCAGTACAACATCGGGACGGACAGCTTGAAGAGCGAACACAAGGTACTCCACAAGGGGGTGTAATCAGCCCTCTACTGGCAAACTTGTTTTTGCACTACGCGCTGGACGCCTGGATGGTGAGAACGCACAGAGATATTCCTTTTGAGCGTTACGCGGATGATGCTGTTTACCATTGTCGTAATCCTCGAGAGGCGGATCGCTTACTGGCGGCTCTAAAAGCACGCTTGACTACCTGCGGGCTTGAGGCTCATCCAGAGAAAACGCGCAAGGTCTATTGCAAGAACAGTAATCGTAAAGACTCCCACCCAGTGATCCACTTTGACTTTCTGGGCTTTCGATTTGGTCCCAGAAAAGCAAGGAATCGCCAAGGACAGATCTTCACCGCATTTAGTCCTTCAATGAGCCCTAAGGCCTTCAAGAGGATTAAGGATAAGGTCAGGCAATGGCGAGTAATAAACTGGGTGGATCGATCACTATCTGAAATGGCAAAAGTACTTAATCCCGCAATACAGGGTTGGCTGAACTACTATGGTCACTTTGGGCGGAGATATGGTGTTTATCGACTTCAGAAGTATCTTGACCAAACACTGATGCGTTGGGCCAGGAAGAAGTTTAAGCATCTGAAGCGAAGCTGTTTCAAGAGTTGGGCCTTTATTGGAAAAGTTCGTCAACAAATGCGCGGCTTGTTTGCACACTGGAGAATGGGAAGATTGAAAATGTGCTGAATACGAAGAGCCGTATGAATTGAGAGGTTCACGTACGGTTCTGTGAGAGGTCGAAGGGGAAGTTCCTTTGGTCTACTCGACCTTTGATACTGTGATTATCAACTTGGTTAGCTGGCCCCTGGTGTTGGCGCACCTTGGGTCAGCGCCTTTTACTTACTTTTACGTCACGCTACTGTTCTCCTTTGAGAAATGAGTCTTGGATTTACTTGAATCAACAATCCTTAAAAAACTGCTGGGTAAGACTCTAATTCCGATAAATATTCATCAATTGTACGCAGCTTTGACACTAAAACAAACTTAATAAAATCCAATAAGATCATTTTAGTGCCTATATTTTTGTGTTTTTTTGAAAAGTCTACTGTGGGTTGTTGTATTTCTGGGGAGAAGGATAACGCTGCTTGTCATTCTCTATATTGGTTTTTAAAAGTAATACCATCAGTTCAATTGAGCCCCATTTGCTGACCAAAATTTTCATCGGACTTTGCGGTTTTTGGATGTGTCACAGGGGCTTAACGCTGGTATTGGCCGTGCAGATTTACATTTCCAATCTTTCTTTTAATGAAACACTTAAGGGGTACTCAACCTCTGAGGGAAGAAGATTCTCCGCTTGCTCAAACTCTCCCGCTTTGACTAGTTGGTGAATTCTGTGGGCGCTTTCAGTTACATCAGTAATTTTCTGAATCCATTCGTTAACGTAAAGCATTACAGCTTTATTCGACAGCCCAATCTGAATAGCTCTGTGAGGAAGGGGTTCCAGATCTAAATTCCGTTCAGGGTCCCATTGAATACGGACAGGTGTAGTTCTCTTAGCCTCCAACCATGCTTCTTTCGTAGGGTATTGATTGGTTTGGTGGCTAAGCAGGCTATTCTGTAAGGCCCATTCAAATCCTTCTCTAGTGATATCTATCGCCAGAATGCGGTTTTGTCCGTTGTCTTTTTCTCCCCAACCCGAACGGTACATCATCCATAGGAAAGAGGGTTTAATCCAAGTCATACGTTCCATTTTGAATGGTGGGGATACAAAGGTTCCGTTTTGTAGGGCGGAATTTGCAATGGCTGTATTGTATGCTTGGTAGACGCGAATGGTGTGATTATTAAAGCTAGCGCGGATCTGGCGCGTTGGGATAGTCATTTCTTAACCTCTAAATACATACTGTAATGTTACAAGTGGTTAAGTTATTAGTAAAATTCTATGCAAATTTACTCCTCAAGAGGAGTAGTAGAGTCCGTTGATTTAGCGAAGCTCTACTACCAAATTATTAGTTAATTATTCATGCTTCAATAATCAGCACTAATCCAAACATTTTCAAAGTCGGTATAACCATAGATGGTAATATACCAAGTGCCCGATTGAGGAGTGTTCAAATCAATGGATTCATAGTTGCCCCAGTTTTCAGAAGCGTAGTCGGCATTTGACTCAGTGGCGGGTTCACCGTGCTTGATGTAGAGATCTGCATCACCAACGGAGTTGAATAGAGCAGCCCCCGTAGCTACAGAAAGCTGGGTCGCTCCTTCAGGAACTTCAATCTTAAATTCTAATTGATCTCCTGCATGGCCATTCAGGTCAGAGATAACCTCGCCGGGGATTAAAAATTCATCAGTAGATGATTCAGTAAAAGAGCCGACCAGGGATACTTGATCGAAGTCTGAGTAGCCGTGGAGCATGACATGCCAGATCCCGGGAGTTGGGTTTGCTATAGCAACGGACTCCTCATTGCCACCTAAATAGGGCCGATAATCATAGATTGATTCAGTAGGTCTGCTAGCAAAACGAATATAGAGATCCGCATCGCCACTACCACCGGATATCTCAAATGAAAGGTCGCTGGCATTTTCCGGTACTGTGATGGTGTAGAACAACGACTCTCCTGCACTGGCATTAAGACCGCTGACAGGTTTCTGATTAACCAGAATATTGTCGGACTGATCAGCCAGGGTTACCGTTGCCGTTAAATTTACACCCTCGAAGGAGCGTTCGATAGGAGACAGTAATATGTACCAGCGGCCGGTTTCTGGCGAAGTGACCTCAATACCTTCAATATTACCGCTATTTTCAGAACTGAAGTCAAAATCGGCTGTGGTAGGCTGGCGATTATAGGCCACGTACATATTCATTTCATCGCCCAGTTCATCGCCTGAATTGTCAGTAATAATTGTCAGGGTTTGAGCATTTTCGGGCACGTCGATATGGAATACTTTTTCGCCTTTGCTACTTAAATTCTCTCGTGTTTTTGATGGGATAAGAGTTAGCTCTGCCTCCTCATCACAAACTAATGAATTACCGCCTTTAGCGGGGCTGAAGCTAATGCTCCCTTCATTAAGATAAGAATCAATTAACTCAAGTGCCTCGCAAGAGTAGACATCGAGGAGATTGCCCGTAACATCAATAGCGGTTAAGAAATGTCGATCCATTACCCATTCGAATTGCGCAGTATCCAAGTAGTTGCCGGCAATATTTAACGTTTCTAGACGTTTAGGTAATTCGGGTAACTCGGTGAGGTTTTCATTAACAGCGGTTAAGTGCTTTAAGTATCGGAATACGTGAATACCTTGCAGTGACTGGATTTCCCCGTTGCCTGGAGTGCGAATTTCTTCAATGTTTGCTGCTTCCAGGCTGTCGATCTCACCATCATTGTTTGTGTCGAAATAGGAGGACAAATATGACTTGAATGCAGGGTCAGGAATATTAATATTGACCACGCCATAGTGGGATGCTGCTGCAACCTGGTCACCGCCGCCCAAGTCGATACGCTGGGCCATTATACGGCTGAAGTGCTCATAACCCGTTTTAGGGACAATAGTCTCTTGCCCATTAACCGAAAATGCACGTGATGGATAGTGCATTACAGACAGGAAGTCATAGTTACTGTAGTTGTGGGTTTGCCGTATATCAAAATTGTGGACATACTCGGGTTTAATATTGCCCTCAATAATTTCGACATATTCATCACGATCAGATCGCTGATGTTCATGCCTCATACCAATAACATGGCCCAATTCATGGACAATAATGTACTTGGTATCCCAGTTGTTCATGCTGAAGAATTGCCCGCCGCCAGTCTTTCCAACCATGGAACGGTTTTCAGTTCCGTTTCTTACGTGAACGTAGTCAGATTGATCAGTGCGTCTTAAAAATTGTAAGTCTGCAATTTCTTCCCAGACTTTGGTGGCGTCGATAAAACGCTGTTGATTTTCTTCAGTGACACTATCGTAAAAGTCGTAATATATGATTCCATCAGGCCACTTATTCGCTGATATTTCAACAGCGGACATAATGCTAACTTGACCGGAATCCTCTTGAACTGGCTCCAGCATATCTCCGGTCAGCTGGTATAGTTTGCCATCAATAATGACTTGGCTCGATTTGGGTTGCTCCTCCAGTTGAGCAAACTCATTGCTGGTATAACTCGGTATCGCTTTATTAGCTGTCTGGCTGTATGCCACTGCCGACTGCAAGGTTAGAGTCAAGGTCGCTGAAATTCCCAGTGCTGTACTGGTAAATAGTTTCATTTTCATGTTCCTGCTTTGAAAATGTTTTTAATGTTTTGCCAAACTTTTATCCATAAATAGTCGAGTAGGAGGCATGTCTGATTAGCTCTGGCAACAAGTTAAATCAGGATGAATATGCCGCCGCGCGGGAGAATACCGATGTTTGGATTTGAGGTCGATAGGTGGTTTTAAGTTGATTCAGAATGCGAGATTTGATTCGTGGCATTTCTCGAAGGACGGGCTTACGAAAGAGATAAAATGTAGAGGATGACTATCAATTTTCGAGTGTATATCTTGGTGTTATTAGCAATACTTGTATTCTGAATATTAGAGATCACCCAGGTGCTTTGTTAGCTGGGTAATTAGTGCCAGATTCAAATCCACTTGCTCTAAACTACGAATATCTTCGAGACAATTTCATATGAATGAGTGGGGTCGTATCCAGTTTGGGGATATGGGGCCACGTCAACCAGTCGTACAAACCCCTCAAATTGAACAACAAATAGCCTGGAAGGCAGTAGAGTGCCCTGTTAGCCTCTCTTGCAAGCTAGATAGGAAGGAGCGGGCCTATGCAGGAGTCGGATGTTGCCAATCGGCTAATCGATGCGGCGCGAGAGTGCTTTTTGAACGATGAGTACCAAAGGGTCACAACTCGCCAGATTGCTGCTAAGGCTGGAGTGGCGGTATCGATGATTCGATATTACTTCGGTAGCAAGGATGGCCTCTATGAAGATATGATCCGCCAAACCCTTCTGCCATTGATCGAGGCCGTAGAGCAACTCAGCCTTGATGGCGATTGGGATTTTGGAGATTTCTTTGCCCTTTACTACTCCACCATGCAAGAGAATCCCAAGTTTCCGGCTCTGATCCTGAAAGTCATGGCACTTAATCAAGGGCCGGGGAAAAATGTGATCCGTCAGCTCCTGGAGCGGGGGCGTCAAAGGGGATCTCGTCGGTTAGCTGAAATTAAGGGTGAAGAAGCCGAACCTGAAGACCCCAAGTATGATTTGCTCAGGATTTCATTTGTCAGTTTGGCTATGTTGCCGATGTTGGCCAAACCCGTCCTGGAAGAGCAAATGGGGCACGTTATGGACCCCGATTTCTTAAAACAGCTTGCAGAGTTTAATGGCCGACTTCTGAAGTCAGGTTTGCAAAGCTTATAGCGATAAGGCCTCAGCAAGTTGAGGCCGATCTCTTATATCTATTTTTAATCAGATGTTATTTCTGAGGAGTTCTTATGCCCCAGTCAATGCAAAGAAATAGGGCCGTAAATTGGGTCTTTCAACGCGCTTCTAATATGATTAATAGTATTTGTAATATTCCTAATGCTCTGATGCCGCCTCCATTTCGAGTAATGCAAATTGGATCGCTATTTTGGCAATCTAGATGTCTGTATACGGCTGTCCGATTAAATATCGCTGATCATATTAACGGTGAAGTTGTTCCAGTAGAAAAACTGGCAAATGATTGTAATGCAGATAAAGAGCATCTATATCGATTGATGAGGATGTTGTGTGCAATGGGAATTTTTAAGGAGGTAAAAGCCAGGCACTTTTCGCACAATCGAAACTCTGAAGTGTTGCGCAGTGATGCCAGTAACAGCGTAAGAAGCATGGTGCTTATGCATAACTCCCCAGAATTCAGTAAGCCCTGGTTTAATGGGTTTGAAGACCATATTAAAGATGGGAGTGTGCCTTTTGAAGGTGTTTATGATCAGGAAATGTTTGATTATATGAATGATCATCAATCTGTTAGCACGCTGTTTTCGGACGCTATGGATACCGTTGATAATCTTACCGGGCTACAGTATTTACAAGATTTTGATTGGAGCAGGTTTGATAGGGTTATTGACTTGGGTGGGGCAAAAGGTAGCAAAAGTGCGAGTGTCCTCTCTTCATATAAAAACATCACGGCGATGGTGGTCGACAGGAATAATGTTGAGGGAGCGGCAAGAGAGTACTGGAAAAACTCACTGAGTGATTCAATTGAAGAGCGATTGGACTTCTTCGCAGCAGATATTATTAACGATAGACTGCCGGTAGCTAATAGTGATAAGGATATCTACTTGTGTGCGGCCGTTTTTCACTTGCTGAATGACAGCAAGGCAAAGCGACTTCTCAATAATATTTACTCTGCCATGCAAGGGCAAAATGCTACGCTTGCCATTGTTGACGCAGTATTACCTGAGAAGGGCGCAGACCTTAATTTGGCTGCCATGGACATGCAGATGTTGATGGGAACTCGTGGGCGGGAGCGAACTTTGAGCGAATGGAACCAACTGTTTGGTGATAGTCCTTTCTACTTGGTGGAGACAGTCTCCGTACGTACCTTTGCAAAACTGATGGTGTTGAAAAAGAGAAAGGGTTAGGTGCTAAGCAGTAAGTGGGTGTCAACAAGCGCAATGTTATCAATTGTGAAAATGAAAAAACATTGCGCTTATTGTATTGGTGGCACGAATAGTCCGCTTATCAATTATAGATACGCCAGCAAACCAATATCCGTAGTAGCTTAAAGTGCAGTATCACCTGTATTGGTTTTATATACGCCTATATTTACCTATAGCCTCTTTCTGCTAGTCGACTAAGGTTTCGGCCTTTGGTGTCTCAGTGGATATTACAGAATTACTTAGGGGGCTCTGAGCCAATATATTTGAAATTACTGGATCTTAGCTATGTATCTAGTGTCCCGCCTAATAGGCAGCTTGCTAGTTTTATCGGTTATTTATGTGGGGTATGTTTGGGCTGATCTTGAGGATCGAGAGCTAGTTGCTGGGGTTACTTATGATATTCCAGGGTTGGCGTATAGAGAACCCTCTTCTGGCGCTATAGAAGGCTTTGAGCCTGACCTGGTTAGGGCAATTGGGGAGAAGTTATTTGGCGGCCCTGGCTATATAAGGCTAACCCGTGTGCTGGATGAGGATCGTATAAAAGCACTTGAAGACGGAAGAGTGGATATGGTGGTATCCCAGTTTACCATCACTCCAGAGCGCGAAGAAAAAGTGGACTTTTCGATTCCTTATTACGTTACGGGGGAAGGTTTACTAGTCCATAAAGATAGCGATATTGAGAGCTTTATCGATCTGGAAGGTAAGATAATTGCTGTCACTAAGGGCTCACTTTCCCTGAAAAGAATGCGTGCTGTCCTGCCGTCATTGGAGGGGGCCAGATTGGTTGTAGCGCCTACAAGCTCAGCGACCTTAGAGGCTGTTCAAAGCGGAAATGCTGATGCTGCCTCCAATGACATTATTAACCTGGTACTTTTGCGTAAGGCATCAGCCTATCCGACTTTATATCGTCTGGTGAATATTAGTGGAGACTTCCCGCCAAAGCCCTTTGGTATCGGTGTTAAGAAAGGGAATAAGGAACTGCTCGAACGACTAAATGCTGCTCTAGAAAGCCTAAAGGAGAGTGGGGAGATCAATAGAATGCTGGATAAGGCCGTTTCCAGTGTGGGGTCAGAGAATGACCCTGATGATACCTTCAGCGGCTCATAGTAGAGTAGTCGCAGAACTATCCGTACAGATAAAGTCTAATTAGGGGCGATATGACTACTAAATCCCCCGGTGTCTTCTCTTCTTTGCTTTTCAGCTCAGTCCTTTTCTTGGCTATTACTTACAACAATTATCTACTGGGGAATTCCCCGATGCAGGCCACCCATTCGATCTTGGTGGAAACGGATGCACATGAGGGGCTTGTTTATGTACCCTCCCAGAAACGTCTCTACTTCACCAGTGTTCCAGATTTAGAGATTGAGAATCCACAGATAGCGATCCGTTACTACGACTTTATTACTGGCGAAGTTGTAACCTGGAAACACCGAAGCAATATGGCAAACAGCATGTGGCTTAGCAATGACGGTGAACATTTACTGGTTGCAGAGCAGGGGAAAGGAGCAACCCCGGGCGCTATCAGCCGCATAAGCCTTTCAGGCGGTCAACGAGACGTGCTTGTAGATGCCTATAAAGGTAAGCCATTTAATTCACCCAATAAAGTTGTACAGTCACCCTCTGGCTGGATCTACTTCACCGATCCAGATTACGGCTACAACCAAGGCTTCAAGCCTGAGCCAATGTTAACGCCGGCTGTCTACGCTTTTGATCCTTCAACAAAAAAGTTAATTCGCTTGTCGGCGGAGTACATGATGCCTCATGGGTTGGCTATCTCTCCAATAGGCAACCAAATTTATATTGGTGATACTGCAGCTATCGATGGAAAGAATCCTTACAATCCCAAAAAAACAAAAGACATTTATGTAAGCGCTTTGCCATCCCCGGAAAAATTGGAAGAGAAGCAATGGGTGTTATCGGTACCAGTAGGGATTCCTGATGGTTTTATTGTTACTGGCCCAAAAGATGATCTGTGGGTGGCGGCAGGTGACGGACTGCGACACTATCGAGAGAACGGCTCCCTGGTTAATCTCTACCCTGTTCCCGGCGGTGTGTATAGCGTAGCAACTGACGGTAAAGCAATTTACTCATCAAGTAATACCGCTATATGGAAGACAATTCCCCGAGGGGAAGAGGGGGGATAGTTCCTCTTACTTTTGGAGTGTTATTACCTGTTCGATCTGTCTAGCTACGGCAAGTAGTGCCAAATCCGCTCCAGGTAACCCATCTATCTCCAAGCCCACCGGTAATCCATTGGCGCCAGGCCCGATGGGGATGCTGATGCTTGGGGCACCGGTAACTGGTGCGGAGACATTGTTGTATATCAGTGTGTCCAGGGTGGGGAGTGTCTGTCCATTTAGCTCCAGTTGATATGAGGATGTTTCCAGGGGTTGCGCTTCGATAGGTGCAGTTGGAAATACGATCGCGTCCAGTTGATGCTGCTGGATGATCTTCGAATAGCTGTCGCGCTCAGCTGGCAATTTCTTTAAGGCCGCTTGATAGGCTGAGTCTGGCGGTGCCTTAGGGCCGAGCACTGATTCCTGATAGACCCCTTTCACATCCTCACTTTTGATCATTGCTACCAAGCCCTCTAGTTGAGTTTGTGGTTGATAATTCGCCAGAAAATGCCCCATGGCTGTCCGCATCTGATGAAACCCGACGGGAAATCCGATTTCGAGGGCGGCGCTGACTATTGGCGAAAGGTCTACTTCTACCAGGTCTACTCCAGCATCAATAAGGGTACTGATTAGAGCCCTGAAAGACTGGTTTACTCCAGGTGAGAGGTTGTCAAATAGAGGGTGGGCAAGCCCCAAGCGCAACTGATTGATCGGCTTGCATTGGGGTACGGAGACCCCTGTCATCACTTCAAACAGATAGATGGTATCTTCGACACTAACAGCCATAGGGCCGATTGTGTCAAATGCTGGCACAGAGGGTACGACTCCTTGGCTGCTAAGGCTGCCAGTTGAAGGGCGAAAGCCAACAATACCAGTTAACGCCGCCGGTAATCTGACGGAGCCGGCGGTATCGGTGCCGAGGCCAACGGGCACAATCCCCGCGGCTACAGCAACAGCGGTGCCCCCCGATGAACCGCCGGGGAAGCAAGCGATGTCCCACGGATTCCTTACGGCACCAAATGCAGCGTTATTGGAGGTTACGCCAAAGGCGAGTTCATGTAGATTAGTCTTCCCAACCACTATGGCCCCACATCCCTCTAGTCGCTCAACCACTGGGGCAGAGGACTTCGGCAGAAAGTTCATGCCAAGGGTCCCAGCAGTGGTATGCATACCCTTTACATTGATATTGTCTTTAACAACGATGGGGATACCGGCAAGGGGCCTACGGTGGCTACCGGAGGCCAATTCCCTGTCAATGCATTTGGCTTTTTGAAGGGCGCCATGCCGATCGAGGCAGATAAAAGCATTGAGTTCGGAATGAGCAACTGCATTGTCACAAGCTTCTTCAATCAGTGATACTGCGCTAATCTTTCTTGCGAGCACCATCTCCACAAGCTCATGAAGGGAAGTCGTCATAGTTTGCTTACTAGCTTCTGATTGTACTTGGGATCTTAGATCATAGAGAGGAAGAAAGTGGGACGATAAGAATGATATTGGCTAATTTGATAGCACTAGCCTTGGTCTCTCCGAGGTGTATCTGATGGTGAAGAGTGAGCAGCGCGTTTCTGGCCGTTGAAAATATGAGGGTTATGGATTTTGAAAGTTGATGTATTACTGTTTGATCTCGGCGGCGTACTAATAGAGCTAAAAGGTCGTCCATTACCAACCGGTAAAGCGCCTGTGACTGATGTCATTATCTCCGGTCCGGTAAGGCAGTTTGAGAGAGGAGAAATCACCACGGAAGAATTTGCAAACGCTTTAAAATCTCAATTGGAAATAGAGGAATCGATAGAGGCTATTATCGATCATTTCACAAACTGGCCCGCTGGATTCTATCCTGGAGCAATTGAATTACTCAGTTCTCTAGAGAAAAACTACAAAGTGGCCGCATTGACAAATACCAATGAACTTCACTGGCCACGCATCACTCATGAATTTAACGCACATAACTATTTGGGCAGAATATTCGCTTCCCACCTTATAGGTATGGCAAAGCCCGATGAAGCATTTTTCAAGCACGCGCTTGAGCAGCTGGAAGTCGAAGCCAGTAGTGTTATCTACATGGATGATATCCCTAGAAATGTAGAGGTGGCGAATAGAGTGGGTATGAATGCATTTCATACAAAGGGTTTTGATTCGGTATTGGAAGTGATAGAGCGTATTAATATTCAAAAATAGGGTTTTGGCAGTAAGATAGGTTGGAGGTCTAACAGACTATTGTGTAGAGGTAGTTTCTTGGCCTTTAAAATCTACTTAAGCCATCCAGACATGCCTACCCTCAAGTTGCTCCCTTTTTCTAAATATTAATTTTCAGGAGCTTGCTCACAGTTCACGGCTTAGTTAATTCGAATGTTGGTTGGACTATAATTTACGCCATTTAGTAAGTGCTAGCTTAGTGAAATGTGATCATAATGAGTGTTATTTCTGGGTTCGGTTGAGAAATTGTAAAAAACACTTATAAATTATGGGGTTACGCGAGTAGGGTGAAAATGAGATAGTAGTCATAGTGATCGTTTTTGTAGTTTGTTTGATCGTGCCATTTTAGTGTAACTAACTGATTTTTAATGGAAAACTGTAGTGGTGGCGGCAGATTGATTATGAGATAGTAGTCAATATAATAGTGGTCAGAATGATTACTATATAAATGTTATTGTGGCGGTCGGCTTTATTGATTTTCGTAGTAACTAAAGATTTAGTGCTACCAAATAGCACCCGGTATTGAGAATTTTACTGACTGCTATTCGAGCAGTTGCGCTCCTAGAGTGTTTGCTCAGGTGCTGTAAAAACGGGCAGTCCGCTGCAATTTCGCGGAGTGCCAGTAAGATAGGAATTAGTTGGGGGAAGTGCGGTATTCTTCCCTCGTAAATATTGGGCAGTGGCCAGCCAAACTATGGCTGGCAAAGTACTAGTAGTCAGTCCCGAGCGCGCCAACCATAACCAGGCTAGGCAAGCTCGCCCAACCCCTTCGGGGCTGGGCTGGACAGCCTACGCACTGCTTCGGCTGCCCTTGCTAGCGGCGTTAGGTGTAAGACTTACCCACGTTTAGTAGACACCCTGTATAGTTAGGTTTAGGCCTAACACGGAGGTGTATCATGGGTAAGAAAAGAACTCAGGCGTATACGGAGGAGTTCCGCAGAGAAGCAGTTAAGAGAGCGGAAAAGCCTGGAGCAACAACGGCTTCTGTGGCGCGAGAGCTAGGCGTCAGCGCACAGCAGATCTACAACTGGCGTCGTCAATTTAATCGACTGTCTGATAAGCGGTTCAATAGTTTAGACGGTGTCGACTATTCCAAACAGGAAAGCGCTGAAGTTCGCAAACTCAAGAAGGAGCTGCATGAAGCTCGTCAGGAGGTTGAGTTTCTAAAAAAGGCAGCTGCGTACTTTGCGAACCACCAAGAGTAAAGTACGCATTGATACAAGAGCATGTAGGGTCATTCCCGGTTAGCTTGATGTGTCGGTGTTTAGAAGTCTCAAGATCGGGTTATTATCGATGGCGGGGGCGATTGCCATCTGCTCGCACGATTAGAGAGATACGAACAATCGAGAAAATCCGAGAGACGTTTGCTGAGTTTAAAGGTCGTTATGGCGCGCCTAGAATTGCTTGCGAGCTTCAAGGGTTAGGTGAGCCATGCTCGCGGAACTACGTCGCTAAGCTTATGCAACAGGAACATATTAAAGCGAGAAACGGCAAAGGCTTTCGATATAGTCAGCCCGTGGAGGGGAGCATTAACGTCTCCGCCAACTTACTTAAGCGTTGCTTTGATGTGGATCGACCAAATTGCCGCTGGACCAGTGACATTACGTATATCTGGGTTCTGGATAGGTGGCTATACCTCGCGGTAGTTATGGATCTGTACTCTCGACGTATTGTAGGTTGGGCATTCGACTCGCAGATGACCGATGAATTGACACGTCGAGCATTGAAAATGGCCCTAGAGCGACGACCAATAAAGCCTGGACTGCTAGTTCACTCTGACAGGGGTGTGCAATATCGATCGCAGAAATACCAGGATCTCTTGTCCGAAAGCAAGTGCAAGCCGAGTATGAGTCGCCAGGCTAACTGTTGGGATAATGCGGCAATGGAATCATTCTTTAGCAGGCTAAAAGTCGAGCTGGTCTATGCCGGAACATTCGAAAGCGAAGAGCAAGCAAAATCTGAGGTGTTTGAATACATTGAGATTTTCTACAATAGGGTTCGTAGGCACTCTGCATTGGGCTATGTAAGTCCAGCAGAGTATGAGCGAAAATACGCATAGTTAGAGTGTCTACTTTTTGTGGGCAAGACCAGTGGCAATGAGAGCTCATGGAAACTGAAGTAATGAAAGATAAAATGGAAAAGGTGTTAACACATCTTGAAAGTTTTCTCAGCGAGTCAGAAGAATCAATGTTTGGTAGCAGGACACCTGAAGAACTGCTTGTGACCGTTTCAGCAAATCTTGCCTCTGTTAAATCCACTGGTTATCTTTCTAACCCAGAGCAAATGGTGAATATATTCTTGCCAACTGCATCATTGCAAGAAATTGCAATGGATAACGGTTGGGGCAGTCAATATATTGAGCTGGCAGACCATTTCGAGCAGGCTTTAGAATCGTGCAGTTAAAAGTACATAACAAGCGGCTGTTGTCGTGCCTTTGGCGCTGGGACGGCCACTCCGCCGCTTCGCGGCTCCATGGCTGCCCCAAAGCCGGGCGTTAAAACTCTATGAAATCAAAGATCTCATATTTTTTCGCAGGAGTGGTAACTTGCCTTTTGGCAATGATAACTTGCTGGGAGCTAACGAATCCGTTTAATTCGATGTATAACTTCGAGGATGTTGATAAGAGTATCCGATTAATGAGGTTCTTGAATGATCGAGATATCTCATATTCATACGAAATCGATCACTTGAAGAGACATTGGGTTCGTCCACATATTAGAGATGATGATGTGGAGAAAGAAATTATGGAAGATTTTGAGTTCAATGAAAATCAAGCGCTTCTAATTAGATGGCAGTTTTAACAAGGGTCAGCAACGGACCTCCGGCCGCTGTGGCCGGCGTTATGAGTAAGACTATGGAACCAGAAAAGTCAGTAAAGGATACTCGCAAAGCTCACTCAGATGGGGCAGTAAACACAGCTAATGTTTTTCTTGGAGTATTCGTTTATTCCATAATCGGATTCTTTGTAGGTCTTATAGTCCGTGCATTTTCATTTTCAACAGAGCTAGGATCTATCGAGGAAATTCTATGGCAGTACTTACCTTGGGGGTTCGTATCCGCACTAATATTTGGAGTTCTATCGTATCGGTACAGCAGGATAGCACTGGTTCTACTTTGTTTAGTACCTGGATGCGAAGTGAGCAGCTAGGTCAAACTCATAACAAGCTGCGGCAAAATTGCCCACAAAAAACGTGGGCTGGATTCGCTACACTATGTTCCTCTCTCCTATACGTAGGGCGTTATGTGTAAGATTTACCCATGTTTTGCGGATACCCTAATAGGAGAGTTTGTGAAAAATTTGATCTTTGTCTTTTTTCTTATAATCTCACCCAATGTAATTGCGAGTGATTATAAGTCTATGGATGGTTATTCATCTTTACCCTTGAAGACCCTGTTTTCGATTATGCGCAAGTTGTTGTAGATTCGGTCGTCTTCAATGATTGGTTAAATGCTAATTATTCAAAGCTTGATACACAAGCCATGAAAGGACCAAGAGAGCACCTTTACTATCTATTAAGTTCATATGTGTCCGAGCTTAACAAAAGAGATGGGATCATTCTTCCAAAGGAAGATGATCTTATTTTAGAAACGATGCTTTCATGGAGTGAGAGATTGGGGGTTTATGGGGCTCATCTCTTTTACAACAAAGTAAAGAGACATGAGTCTAAGGCTATGCCGGAGCTAATGAAAGCTCCCGAAGGAATTAATATAACCACAGTCAATGACATGTATGTGGTGAAATCCAAAGATGGCTTTTGGAGTATAAAATTTCCTTACTATTTTATGATAGGAATCGTCAATGAGTTTAATGCCACCAATGGAATGCAAACCCAACTTGTAAGTATTTCTACAGGAGCAGCAAAAGACCAAACTAAAGCTGGTCGCTCACAATCTACTTTAATGTTTATACATTCACCATCGAACAACATAGAAGAGTTTAAAAGTTACTGGCTCACTCAATTTTATATGAGCGGCGCGATAAAACCACAATCTTTGGGGTTAGACAAACTAGAAAGCTTTTATCTTTACAATAAACAAGCTCAGTTGCACAAAGAAGTCGTCTTTATACCATCGCCTCAAGGTTTGTATTTGGTGGCCTACTTAGGTATGGATGGAGTATTTCAAGTAAACAAACAGCATTATCTAGACTTTCTGTCTAAGCTAGATATTGCGCGAACATCAGCGACTAAAAAATCAATGCGGTCGACCGCTAAAGCGTCATCGGATTGAGGTGTTCAGGATGTATAAATAGTCTTAGGAGCTTGTGTTTTTTGATAAAACGGGATTTCAATATTGAGATCCTCCAGATGCCCAACCTTAAGCGCTATGATTACAATCAAAATGCCATGCTTGTAGTTAACTTCGAGGAGCCGTTACAGTCTTAAACTTTTGAGTTTACTATCCATCATCTGATCAATAATCACATAGATTTATTTGCCTTAAATAATAAGTACTAAAATGATGGTGGCGGCCGCTCAGCTTATGACCCAGTAATTCTTCTGAAGATCATTTTATTTGCTTATTCCAAAGGGATCACTTTAAGTGTGAACACAATATCAATTTTAAGGCGACCTTATGTGATAGCACTCCACACTTCACCAATATCTCGAGCTTCGTTAGTAGCTATCCTGATACAGTTGAGTCTGCATTTGAACAGGTCTTGATGGTGTGTAGTGAATAGGGGTTTCTTGGTAATGAATTCTTTGCGATAGATGGCTGTAAAATGTCACCGAATGCTAGAAAAGAGTATTTTGGCACATTTAAAGAACTGAAACAGTAGCGGAGAAAATTCGTTAGAAGTTCAAAACCTGTCCCGGTGAACACAAAAAGCTTGACGGAGAAAAGCTCAATAAAGAGAGTGAAAACAGGCTGTTACTAAGGTTGCTGACACATTACAAAGCACTTTGAAAATATCGATCAGTTCCTAAAGATTCATCCCCAAGGGTGGGGTAAGGAAAAATACCGAAAGAAGTGAAAAACAATGTCACAAATAATTAATCAACGAAGATGCCTGCAGGCAAGGGGACTATCCAAGATAGTAACGGTATTATGGCAGTCGATAAGAAACATCTAATGGTTGTTGAAGTACAAGCTTTTAGTGAGGGGCAAGAGCACCATACCTTGAAGCCTATTTTGAATGGTATTAGTGCACGCTATAAAAATACCGAAACTGATGAAGATATCTTAAACAAAGATATCATTGTCACTGCTAATACTGGATTTTCAAATGAGTGCTAATTATTAATGCTTGAGGGATGATGGAATCAATGCCTACATTCCTAGCTACCAATTCAGGTCAAGAGAGTGCAGGTTCTCTGAGCAAAAAGAGAAGTATGGTAAGCGTAATCAAGGAAAAAAGGTTGGGGTCGCCTAGGTAATACCGGCCAAAGATTTTACATTTAATGAAAAAAACCTGTATCTGTCCAGTGGATAAAGAGATGTCTCTACAAAGAGAGTAATATGTTAGCGAGGGTAAAAGAAAGAAAATTTTTGAGGGGCATTTAATAGACTGCAGAAATTGCGGCCTAAAGCATCAATGCAGGCGAAGCACAGATCCAGCAGATACAAGAAAAGGACATCGTCGGCAGGTGGTACTGACCTGGATAAGTGGACGTACTGCTACCTATTGGATGAAAAATCGAGTTGATAGTATTAAAGGTAAAGCTATTTATGTGAACCGTATGTCGATTGTTTAGTCTGTGTTTGGGAAAATCGGTACACATCAAGGGTTGAATCGGTTCTCCTTGTGAGGGAAGAGCAAGGTTTAAGGCCAATGATGGATGTTTTACATGGTACACAACATTGAAAAGATGATGTGATATGGAAATATCTACTGATTGAGTGTGTAATATAGGCTTAAGAAGCCAAAATTCTATGTAGTGAGATAATTCTAGTTCTTCACAGGAAATCTCCCGAATTTTAGATGGCGATGATTGATTGGATAGGGGAGTTGGTGAATCTATTTTTCTATACCCCCTTTATTGTGGCGGTCAATTTTTAGGTGGTTTGTAGTTTCTACAAGTACAAGTCTCTATCTGAGTGCACTTCTTTAAAAACTTTTCTGTAAACTGGTACCGTGGTGTCGTTCAAGTACTTTCGTTTTAAGTCAGCATATCCTACAAGCCTGTTGCCTCATTGTGGAGTGCGAATCAGATGGTTAATTTTTGGGGAAGGTATGGTATTTTCCCCTGTAAATTTATTGAGCAGTGGCCAGCCACAGTTGAGAGGCAGCGGTCGTTCAGTGCTAGGCCAAGCAAGATCGTTCAGCCGAAGGCTTGGCTGGACAGCCTATACTCCTCTTCGGCTTCTCTTGCTTGCAACGTTAAGCTTAGGAGAAAATGTTTGAAATTGAAGTAGATAAAAATGTAAATCTGCTTCCTTTTGATAAGAACCATTCAGATGAGCTTTATCAGTTGATGGATTAGAATAGAGCTTATTTGAGGGGGTGGTTTGCATAGATGGGCAATAAAAAATGTAGGCTGATGTCAATGTCCACATAGGGTGAACCACTCAAGAATGGACTAGGTTTACAGGTTGGATTTTTTGTAAGTGATATTATAGTTGGTACAATAGTGGTAATTTCAATCAACAGAATAGATTTAGTGGATGAAATTGGCTGTTGGATTGCTGAGGAAACTCAAGGTAGAGGATTAATGACTAGATCTACGGAAAAAGTAATTGAGTTCGGATTTATAGAATTTAAGCTTAATCGAATCGAAATTCGTGTATTCCTTGAGTGCAAGCTAAGTGAAGTCGCTGCAAAGAGGTTGGGGTTTGTCAGAGAAGATTAATATTGGGATTTGAAAAGTTTAAAGATGATATAGAGGATCTAATAAATCGATGGCAGCGATTGTTAAAACTAAGCCCTAAATCATTGACATAATTTTTACTCTGATTCTAAACTTTCAGCTGCCGTATCAGAATAGAAAAAGGAAAAGTAAGACCGTGAAGAGAGCATGTCCCCACCTATTGGTAATATGGCTGCTAATGACAACTGTAATCGCACCCAGTACAGCCGAAATATACCGCTGGGTAGACGAAAATGGTGAAGTTCATTTCACCGACCAGCGCCCAATTAATCAAGGGGACCAGGCCCAGAAAATTAACATTGAAAGTCATAGCTCAACTTCCGATCTATCAATTCCCTCTGTAAGAAAGCCAAGGCCTATTAACAACACCAGCCAGCGTACAGGAAAGTCTATTGCTCTCGAACACTTTTCTATTGACTTGGAGGGTGCTCATGCTGGTAAAAATATAGAGATTGGCCGTGCTTATATTTATACATCGGATGCTAGAAAGTCAGCACAGAAACTATATCGGAGCGAAAGATCACCAAGCCGCACACTAGTTTGTAGATCGGATGGAAGCCTAAAGCTGAATAACGCCAAATATATTGCCAAGAATGCAAATTTCACTCAGGCTGCTTACACTACTCTTGAAAGCTATGGCTACGCTAGCGCCGGATCTGAAACAAAAAAATTTGCTTTGCAGCGCAGTGATGGTGTAGATCTTAGCCTCGCTGCCGAGGTTATAGAGATGCGCTTGGCCCATTGTGATAGCGGGAGGGGAAACAACCTAAGACAATACACCCAAAATTCTACCTATCTCAAAATAAAATGGGAAGTATTCGATAATCTGACTCGCGAAATTGTTTATACAACTGAAACGGAAGGGTTAGATGACCATATTCGACAGCCGCCGAGATTAAGGGGTGCACCTCTCAGTATGGAGCTAGCATTTCAACAGTCAATAGAAAATATGCTGTCACAGCAGGAGTTTATCGATATAATTCTTGGCAAATCCCGATTCAGTGACAAAGCCAAAATTTCTTCCAGTATAGTAGATGCTACACTGGTTTACGGCAATGAAGAAACAAGCTTCTCTAAGAAAATACAGAGTATCAAAGCAGCCACTGCCACTATAAGAACTGTATCTGGTCACGGAAGCGGATTTGTCATTTCAAAACAAGGGCATGTTCTAACTAATCAGCACGTTGTATCAAGCAATCAAGATGTTTTAGTGATTATTGATGGTCAAGAATATCGTGCTCAAGTGCTGCGAGCTGATAAACGTCGGGATGTGGCCTTGCTACAAATCATAGAGAGGTTTGGCCATCTGCCTTTGGAGATTCATCCCAAGTCTGCTGAATTAGGCGATCCGATTTATGTTATCGGTACACCACTGGATGAAGCTCTCGATTTCTCCATTACTCGCGGTATAATTTCTGCTCGTAGAGATATTAATGCACTGCCCTATTACCAAACAGATGCTGCAGTTAATCCAGGTAATTCTGGAGGTCCTGTCTTTAATGATGTTGGTAATGTCATCGGAATTACTGTCTCAGGCCATTTTACACGCGACGGAGGGTCTAGAAACATCAATTACATAATACCCATTAATGATGCACTTAAAGTTATCGGGCTGTAATTACCCTAGTCGGGTAATAGCTGGTATCTAGTCAGCTCTCCCCGCAATACCCGCATATATTTGGAAGTTCCAAAATATGAGCCGCTATCTTTCCAAAATCACTTAATGATAAAGATTGCCCTCTAGAGATTGTAGCTATTAAAAGGGGGGCTCTCTTTATCCAGTCTCTGAAACCTAGCAGGCCGCATGGGATTGACCTATATGAAATTTACTACTTCCCCTGAAGGATAGAGAGTGCTCCAGGCATAGAAAATAAACGAATTCTCGAGTGTATAGAGGCTATCTAGATACAGCATAATGGTGGTTATGGAAGTCCAAGAATTAGCACAGAATTGAAAGCTAATGGTGAGCGAGTAAATTATTGGTGCGTTAAACGCCTTATGCGATAGGAAGGAATCGTGGGGAAAACAGGAGGGATCTATCGTCGACGCTCATTATCTAGAAATCCTTGTGTTAGGGGTGAAAATTTATAACGAGAACATGATATTCGAGAAAAACCAGACTCTCATTAGGTAGGTGGTGTGACCTATCTGAAGATCAACGGAAATGGCAATGTTTGGCTGTAATTATTGATCTTTACTCTCGAAAAGTGGTGGGTTGGAAACTATCGGATACTCGAGCTGTTGATTAACGCTGTCAGATCTAAGTAAAGTGTTCGTCGCAGAAGGATAGAATCAAATCTAATATTTCATTGCGACCGAATGTCGGAGTACAGTGCTTATGCATACCAAAACCGGCTAAAAGAACTAGGTATTGAGTCGAGTATGACTTGACCAGGGCTTATGAATGACAATGTGTATGTAGAATAAATTTTTCAGACACTGAAAGCTGAGAGTATCAAAAGATTTTACTTTGAGTCGGTTAAGAATCTTGTGGATAGCTTATCTTGGTACCCTGATAGATACTATAACCTGAAGAGAAGACATAGTTCACTTGGGTTAAAAAGCGCAGATGAATATGAAAGAATGGCCACATAAGATGGATGTAAGGTGGCGTCTACTTTAAGGGGGAGGCTTCGGGCAACCCATACTTCGCGCAGCCTGCCACATACCCAGGGTTTTATGCAATACGGAATTAGAATATGTACTTTCAGTATTTAGAGTATTTGTACATCTTGGTTTACCTAGTTTGTGCTTACCTGGCTTACAAAATAGTAAAAGTAGAGTATCTCCTTTTCCATTTAAAATTTTCGCGCTGTGAAAACAAAGCAGAATTTCTAGGCTACAGGTTTGCTCGTATTCTTCTTGTCATTGGCGCCATAGGCGGTGCTGTTTATACTAGTAAGTGGTTTAGTAGCTACACTGCTGAATTGCAGGCTCGCGCAAAAGCAGAGCTTACTTCCACTAGCTCACCAAACAAAATGTATTGCATCAAAAAGGTGGCAGGGTACTTCGAAGAAAATATTCTGGTGCAAAAGTACTTTGTTCCTTCTTACTATCAAACTTGCTTAGAGATTACTCCTCATTTTTCGGTAAAAAATTTTTGCGGCGCGGTAAGAGATGAATACAGCTATCGCGGCAAATGCCATGAGTCAGGTTTAAGCAGAGGGCAGTGTGATGTGCTCTATAAAATTGCATGGAGGCACTGCGCGGTTAACGCATAATAATGTAGTGTAGCTGATGTCTTACTTTATACATTTTTGCACGGTCGTTACGCTCCTATTTTCGTGCAAAAAATGCACAATGCAGGCTGCCGCTGACCGTGATGTTATAAGTAAAATCATGAATCAACTTCAGATAAGAAACGAGTCAGGTTATTTCGTAGAGCTTGATAATCCACAGCTCAATGATGAGGGATGGGTAAAATACTATGACTTGTATCTAAAATCGAATGCAATGAAAGCATCAGTTAAGGTAGAGAATCAGTCATATGCGATCGAAATTTGAGAGTTCTTTAAAGAACTATATGAGCAATGGCTAGGTTGCGAAGGTGAGATATCTTGGCGAGCACTGGAGGATGAATTTAGAGTGGATGCCACAATGTCGAAAATAGGTCATGTTAATTTATGCTTTCAACTCAATCTATATAGTTATGAATGGTGTGCTATAGAAAATATATGTGTTGAGCGGATGCAAGCAAGCCAGTTGTCACGTAGCGTCAATAAGTTATTCCGAATCAATGCAAACTTATAATAATCACACGTATGGTGCTGCGGCCCCTTGGGTCTCTGGGGGACGCGGCCTGCGTTGTGGGCGTTAAGTGTAAGACTTACCCACGTTTGGTAGGCGCGCTGTATAGTTGGGTTTAGGCCTAGCACGGAGGTGTATCATGGGTAAGAGAAGTACTCAGGCATATACGGAAGAGTTCCGCAGAGAGACAGTTAAGAGAGCTGAAAAGTCTGGAGCAACAAAGGCTTCTGTGGCAAGAGAGCTAGGCTTCAGCGCATAGCAGATCTACAACTGACGTTGTCAATTTAATCGACTGTCTGATAAGCAGTTCAATTGTTTATAGTTGGTTGATTATTCCAAGCAGGAAAGCGCTGAAGTTCGCAAGCTCAAGAAAGAGCTGTATGAAGCTCGTCAGGAGGTTGAGATTCTAAAAAGGCAGCTGCGTACTTTGCGAACCACCAAGAGTAAAGTACGCACTGATACAAGAGCATGTAGGTTCATTCCTCGTAAGCTTGATGTGTCAGTGTTTAGAAGTCTCAAGGTTGGGTGATTGTCGATGGCGGGGGAGGTTGCCATCTGCTCGCACGATTAGAAAGATACGAACATACAAGAAAATCTGAGAGACATTTTCTGAGTTTAAAGGTCATTATGGAGCACCCAGAATCGCTTTCGAGCTTTAAGAGTTAGGTGAGTCATGCTCATGGAACTACGTTGCTAGGCTAGTGTAACAGGAGCATATTAAAGCGAGAAATGGCAAGGGCTTTTGATATAGTCAGCCTATAGAGGGGAATATCAATACCGCCTCCAACCTACTTAAGTGTTGCTTCGATGTAGGTCGACCAAATTGCCGCTAGACAGGTGACATTACGTATATCTGGGCTCTGAAGCGGTGATTGTTCCTCGCGGTAGTTATGGATCTGTATATTGTAGGTTGGGCATTCGACTCCCAGATTCCCGATGAATTGATACGTCGAGCATTGAAAATGGCTCTAGAGCGATGACAAATAAAGCCTGGACTAATTATTCACTCTGACAGGGGTTGCAATGCCGACCGCAGAAATGTCAGGATTTCTTATCGGCAAGTAGGTGCATGCCGAGCTGGTCTGTGTCGGGAAATTCGATAGCGAAGAGCAGGCAATATCTGAGATGCTTGAATAGGTTGAAATTTAGTACAATAAGGTTGATGGGTAATTCTACATTGGGCTATGTAAGTCCATCAGGGCATGAGCGTAAATATACATAGTTAGAATGTTTATTTTTTGTGGGCATGACTAATGTCTTTCTAGTTAGGAGTAGATTTTGGAAATTAGAAAGCTTAATACATTGCGGGGAATAGCAGCTCTAATTGTTTTTGTTACCCATTTTAGCGACATTACGAATTGGCTTGATGGCGTATTGGGTGGCGGTTCTGGTGCATATGGTGTAATGCTGTTTTTCCTGCTCAGTGGCTTTTTGATGTCATATCTCTATTTGGAGAAAGACTTCACAAAAGCCAACGTCACATATTATTTTTTAGCGAGAATGGGAAGAGTTTTATCTTTATACTTGGTTGTGGTAGTTGGATCTTATTTACTATCAATTTCAGGTGACAATACTCTTTACAGTATACCTGATCTTAATGCGCTATTAGGTCATTTGCTGTTCTTGTATGGAGAGAGCATTCTATGGTCAATTCCACCAGAAATACAGTTTTATTTCATTTTTATAATTTTCTGGGCATGTGCTAGGAATCGGTCTGGTTATATTTATCTATCTATTTTCACTTTAATGATTTTACTATTTTTCTCCAATTTCCCGAGAATATATGGTGAAGTTTATGGTATTCCATACAATGGGTTTAATGTGTTTAGGAGTTTGCCGTTTTTCTTTGTCGGTGTTATATTCGGGATGAACTATAAATCTCTCAAAGTTCCGCGGTATCTTAGAAAGCACTGGTTTATATTAGAGCTTTGTTTAATTCCTCTGATGTATCCTGATTTGACAATGATTAGCTCTGATGCAAAACAGAAAATGTGGCTAAGTTACGAAGTGTTACTGGTAATGAGTTGTGTTTTCTTTTGTGTAGTGTTTTTAGTTCCGAATAATAATATTCTACTAGCTAATAGGTTTGGCGATTTTGTCGGGAAGATTTCATATTCTTTGTACTTGCTGCATATGCCAATTATTGTGCAGGTAAATAAATTAGATTTATCTGTTGAGTTAAAGTTGACACTATCTTTCTCTTTAAGTGTACTGACTGCATACATTTCTTTTCATTTTTTTGAGAAGCCTGTTGCTAAGAAAATACGAAGCATGTCATCTAACAAGTCAAACCAAAGGGTGAAGCAAGGCTGCGCCTCAGCTAAAGGAGTTTGAAACCTCTCCTTATCGAGTAGATGCTTGCTTTTTGAATAGGGTAGAAGAGTGCGCCTAAAATAGTAAGTGAATAACGTGTTATTGGATATGCAGTAGAACTCAAAGCTAGAGTTGTAGCCCTAATAAAAGATCTTCAAGTCGATATGGTTACTATTTCTAAGTTAATGAGAGCGTATCCTGTGGTGGTATTTAGGAGGCGACAACTAACTTAAGATATCGATACTGCCCAAATCCTAAACATGGATAGACTAATAAGGTTAGGCTTTCAGTTGGTAAATGTTTAATTAGATGATTTACTGAATGTTGGTTAACAGTTTTTGCTAAAGCTTTCAGCGCAGTTAGGTGGGTCTATTTATAGCTTGCCTTGCAAATAGAATCATAGATATATAGATGGAAACTAGCAAGGGCGCTCAGTGCTTTATCTCTGCCGCCCTTGCCGCTAGCGATAACTCATGCAATTAAGTTGTACTCTAATTCTTAACTGCATACCACAATGAACTTGATGTATTATTGGAGTTGTTAATTATGTTAGTCCTCAGGGGGTGGCGGTGGTGGAGGAGGGGGCGGCGGTGGTTCGCTAGGGCTGTGCGGTGCGAGGGCAATTAGTAGAGTAACAACGCAGATTGCCTTCATTGTGAGGCCGCCAAGCAAACAAAAAATTAAAGCAAGAGAGTCGTCGTGAAGGTAGGTTAAGACGGGAAACAGCTGTGGTCTTTCCGGTGGTCGACCTTCCTGAATAGCCTCAACTAGGCGCTTTCCTTCTTCACTAATTTCTATTCTGCTTACAAGTGCTTGTCGAAGAGTTAAGAGCCATTTCTCCGTAGTGCCATACTTATTTAATCCCTCTTTAAGAGCTGTCGCCAATGTTTCATCGACCTCTGTATTGGCGCGTATCTTTATCAAAAGAGAATCCGCATCAAGCCTTAGAATTTCTGAAAGACTCTCCTTGAGTTGATCAAGAGATTCAAGTGCAGTCTGAGACGCTTCAATCATGCACTCAAGTGATTGAAGCATATACAACGACCAGACGTCTAATGTCCCGGAGGAAGTTAGTAACTCATCGTAGTATTTTGAATCTACCGCGAGACTATCTTCAATCCGTGTTGCTGCAAGGATTTTAGCGCGAAATGATCGATAAGACTTAAAGTCCCTGGCTGTCGTATCTGTTGCAGCAATCGTTGTTGCTGTCGTAAGTTCCATTATGTCTTCCATTGTCCATTTCCATTGTCCAATATGATTTAATAATGCGGTGGGGACAGTAATTATTTTATGTGGGCCAATCAAGCTGTTGTAAGGTTTTGTAATTTTCGATGTTGACGGCTAGAAGAACTATTACGTATTTATTGTTTGGTGCGTAATATCAATAAATAGTAATAGGTTTGATTTGTGAGTGTTGTCTATTTCTATTGTGAGTAAATTGAAGGTTTTTAAGTTGGATTTAATATATGGTTGGCTTAGGTTGTGATTCTGCGGTTATAGGCTTTTATGCGTGGTTTATAGCAGGTTGGCTTTTAGGGCGGAGTGAGGTGGGGTGGTGAGTAATCTTATTATGTGCCGAGATTATCTTAATCACGGCAGAGGCTGTTTTAGAGGCTCTTGTAAATTAATCTATCTAAGAAGTTTCCTGCAGAACTTTGCATTCTGTGTGTCATGATTTTCAATTGGGTTGAACAGTTGTTGAATGCTGATGCAGGTTTGAAATAGACGAATGGGTAGTTAGTTTGACAGATGGGTTCACGTGCTATGCGGGGCACATTCTATCAATCGGTAGTATGACTTTCTTGGGGAGGGAGAATTTAGCCTTGTAAACATACAGAGCCCAAAAGGCTCTGTATTGTTTGGGTTGGCATGGGTCAGATATCTGCTGTTATCAGGCGTATTACAGTTTGTGGCTAGTTAAAATTTTACACGCTGGCCGCTTAACTTCTTCAAGGCGTTACAAGGCTAAAATTACGATCAAATTTATCAAATAACCGCCCGAATTTTATTAGGGCCAAAGGATTTCCGCTTACCTTGAGTCGACCATCTTTGATTAGAGTAGGGGCGCCTACTAACCCGCTAAACATCATACGTAAGTCGGTACTGTTCAGAGCGAGGCTGGCAGAGGGCTCGCTACTGTGTCGGCCGGGGTAGCCGTGCAGTACCCCATTTTGCACTACGACTAAGTACTTTTCTCCAGTGTCAGTCATATCGATATTTAAGCGGATATCTGCATCTGCCGCTTTCTCACCGTTAAGGCGCACCGCCATCGCGTCGAAAAGCAGCTGGAGAGGGACCCGCGCTACTATTTCTTCATCGGGCAGTATTTCTTCACGGTATTCGATACCATGACGTAACTCCTTGGCTCCGGAGAGATAAAAGTTGCGCCAGATACCAGATTCTGACTGATAGCCGAGTTGTTCTAGGCTGTCAGCCAATAGATAACGGGCTTGCTCGTTCTCAGGTTCAGCGAAAACCAAGTGCTTTAGCACCATGGCTACCCAGCGATAATTGCCCTGGGCAAAATCCTGTCGGGCCCGAGCCATAATGGCTTCTCCCCCCCCCATGTAGTCGATGTAGTGCTCTGCAGCTTCTTCCTGAGGAATAGGGTGGAGGTTTGCTGGGTTGCCATCGAAATAACCCAGATAGCGATTGTAAACTGCCTTGGCTCCAACATTGACAGTGCCGTAGTACCCTCGATTGGCCCAAGCCTGAGAGAGGTTCTCGGGCAGCTCAAGGCGCTCTGCAACTTCGACCATATCGTAACCGTGGTTAGCTAGGCGCAGTGTTTGGTCGTGGATATATTTATAAAGATCCCTCTGCTTAGCCAGGTAATCCATAGCTTCATCTTTGCCCCAGGTGGGCCAGTGGTGGCTGCTGAAAACCACCTCGGTCTTATCGCCAAATTTCTCCATGGCGTACTCAATATAGCGACTCCAGGCCTTGGCATCGCGGGTTTTCGCACCACGCAGAGTGTAGATATTATGCAGTGTATGGTTAGCGATCTCACTCATGCAGAGTGCGTTAAATTGAGGGAAGAAAAACACAATCTCTGCGGGTGCTTCGGCCCCGGGCGTGTTAATGAAGACGATGTCCACTCCATCAACTGTCATCTCTGCACCGGTTTCAGTAATCTCTATTGTTGGTGTAGCTATTCCGTGCTCACCATCTGATACCCGGTTGCCTAAGCCGGATGAGACAAAACCCTCCGGGCTGGAGGGCAGCAAATTTCCAAATTGGTATAACGCACGACGTTGCATCACGTTTCCGGTGCGCACATTCTCGCTAATCGCCTCCTCAGCAAAACCCTCTGGTGCAATAATGTCGATAGAACCGCTCGCGAGCTGTTCTTTAGTTAGAACTCCAGTTATTCCGGCGAAATGGTCTGCGTGGCTATGGGTAAAGATAACTGCACTTACCGGTTGCTCTCCTAGTGCCTTGTTGGCCAGTGCAAGTGCTGCGGCTGCAGTCTCCGCAGAAGTGAGAGGGTCGATAAGAATCCAGCCGTTTTCTCCCTGCACCAGAGTCATATTGGCCAGATCCAGCGAGCGCACCTGATAGATACCATCTACCACTTTGAACAGGCCGTTATTCAGGACGTTGAGCTGGGCCTGACGCCAAAGGCTGGGGTTGACGGTATCAGGAGGGGTACCTTGTAAAAATTGCATCTGGGATAGCCCATAGACTTCCCGACCTTCGGTATTTTTCACTTGGGCGCCGGGAATAGATTCAATAAAGCCTCGTTTAGCCAGCAGAAAATCAGTTTCATCGCCGAAGGGGAGTTGTTTTGCCAAGGATCTATTGTGGGAAATAGTTGCCTTGGAGGCGGGTTTGATCTCGTTATTTAAATTTTCTGTGTGAGTTTTCGGTTCACTACCACAGGCAATCAAAAAGAAGGACAGCAACCACATCAGTATCAGCGAGCGCATTGAGACTCCCCAAAATCGGTGTACATGAAACTTCATTTTTATACTGGGACAGGGTTTTTATTGCCCAGAGTGGCCTTAGCTTCTCCCACCTGCGGTGGCGCGTCAAGACAAGAACTGCCCCTTTGGCGGCGTAAAAGTCTTTCTGCAAGGGAAACAGTTTCATGTTACCCACTGGTTAACCAGTTTTGTCATTGGGCTTTGTATTTTCTACCAATACAGTCACGATTGTCGGCACTGTGATGTGTGGAGAGTTTGTGGTTCCTGAATCGAAGACGCTGGATTGTCGTAGCTGATAGTTTAATCTGATCTGTTTTTATATGCTCTTAGGGATTTTATATTTAACAGGTTTAGGAAGGTTTCTATGGTAATGAATGGTCGTAAAGGTAAATTTATTTTTAGCTTTTTTCTGTTAGTACTAGTACCAAGCTGGCCATTCAAAATAGGGTGTCTTATTTATCAAATTCTATTTTAAAAATAAGACACCATCTAGTTGGAGTTTGAGCCGGTCGCCGATCAAAAGTTCTTTAACTTTTATTAATCTTAACTCGAGAAGTAATTAAATGGCAGGTGATATATTTGCGCTCTTCTTAGAGAGCGTTGCGCTTAAGAATGCGCAAAATACTAGAGCTACGATATGAGGCAGGTAAAGTGTGTATTCACTGGTGTGGAAAAAATACAGAGTGGCTTCGCAGGTAATAATGGCAATTGCTGCAGTTGCCCATGGATGCAGTTTTATCAGCCTAGATGCTAAGAAAATGAGTGTGAAAACAATTAGTCCATATCCTAGTAAATGGACAACAAAAATTTCCCAAAGGACAGCCCCTTCGTCTGAAAGGAATGCTTTGAAAGCTTCGGGTATAGCGATGGCTGCAGAATATCCTGTAATTAATGGGCCTAAGTATCCGGCGACTAAGCCTATTGTTATTCCAGCTATTATGTTTTTCATTGAATCCATTCCATTTTTTAGGGCTGACCAACTATACCTTATGTGGAGTTGTAAAAGAAAATACTTGGTTTGTTGCCGCAAAAGTCTGGGCTTGAAATTGAACTAATTGCCTTGATTCATCCGATTAATTTACAGGGAAGGGAAGTTTGGAGTTGGTACTTTGTGGGTGGTTAGCGAAATGATTCTCCACAAAAAAGCGGGCTAAAAGCCCGCTCTCTCAATGTTTTATCGAAGCTTATTGCCCCAATGTAAACAGTGCAGTGTTACCGCCAGTGGCAACAGTGTTAATAGTTTTGGTTTTTTCGCTGGCGAAACGGAATAGGTAGTGCGGGCCACCGGCTTTGGGGCCGGTGCCGGATAGGCCGTGGCCGCCGAAGGGGTTAACACCTACTACTGCACCAACCATATCGCGGTTTACATAGCAGTTGCCGACGTTGATACGCTTAAATACCGCGTGGGCACGGCCTTCGATGCGGGAGTGCAGTCCGAAGGTAAGGCCGTAGCCGGTGGCATTAATGCGGCGGATTACGTCTTCCAGCTCGTCTGCCTTGAAGCGAACTACATGTAGGAAAGGTCCGAAAGTCTCGCGCTTGAGCACGGAGAAATCTTCAATCTCTACTACCTGCGGGCCGAAGAAGGTGCCTTTGCTGGGCTTCTTCGCTTCCTCAAAGGCAAATAGCGGCTTGGCTTCTTTCGCCATGCGCTCGCGGTGGGATTCCAGCATGCCGAGGGCTTTTCCGTCGATAACCGGACCGATATCGGTATCCAGTTTACCGGGATCGCCGAGGGTCAGTTCTTCACACGCGCCTTTCAGCATATTCAGCAGGTTATCGGCGATGACATCCTGTACACACAGGATACGCAGAGCGGAACAGCGCTGACCGGCACTGAGGAAGGCAGATTGAATTACATCGTCTACTACCTGTTCGGGCAGGGCGGTGGAGTCTACGACCATGACATTCTGGCCGCCGGTTTCGGCGATCAGCGGTACAATTGGGCCTTCTTTCGCTGCCAGCTGCTGGTTGATCAGGCGTGCGGTTTCGGTGGAGCCGGTGAAGGCTACACCGCCCAGGCGGGAATCTTCGATCAGCAGTTTGCCCACTGCGGCGCCGGTACCTGTGATCAAGTGCAGTACTTTTGGCGGCACGCCGGCATCGAGCATCAAGCGCACGGCGTGTGCAGCGATGATGGGGGTTTGCTCTGCGGGTTTGGCCAGTACGGCATTACCGGCGGCAAGTGCGGCAACTACCTGGCCGGTAAAGATTGCCAGGGGGAAGTTCCAAGGGCTGATGCACACGAAGGTGCCACGGCCACTCAAATACAGCTGATTTTGTTCACCGGTAGGGCCGGGTAGTTCGGTGGGCTCACTGAAATGCTGGCGTGCGCCGTTGGCGTAGTAGCGGCAGAAGTCGATAGCCTCGCGCACTTCACTAATGCCGTCATTTAGGGTGCGGCCCGCTTCAATACAAATAATTGCAGCCAGTTCATTGGCTTTATCTTCGTAGAGATCGGCAATTCTATCGAGGATATCCGCGCGGTGTTTTCCACCCTGGCGATCCCAGTCGATCTGCGCCTCAGTGGCGGAGGCATAGGCCTGCTCAATAAGGTGCTTATCAGTATTCGCGGTGTGTCCAATTTTTTCGCCGGTTGCCGGGTTGTAAACCGGTTCTTCCGCTTCGCCCATGGTGCCGTTGACGATAGGGCCACCGAGGAAGTGCTTTTCGCGTTGCTGTTCAAGCTCTTTCAGCAGGGGATCAACGGAGAGTGGATCAGTCAGTTCGATGCCGTGTGAGTTTTTCCGTGGCAGGGCTTCTGCGCCCATATAAATATTCTCCGGGACAGGAATTTGCGGGTGACGGTAGGGGTTGCAGGCTTCGCTTTGTTCCAGGGTATCCTGGACCAGGGCTTCAACCGGCGTTGCCTCATCCATAAAGCGGTTAACAAAGGAGCTATTAGCTCCGTTTTCCAGCAGGCGACGAACCAGGTAGGGCAGTAAGTCACGATGTGCCCCCACGGGTGCGTAGACGCGCACGGGCACACGCTTGCCGTGTACCGCTTCAATTTGTGCGTACAGCAAGTGGCCCATGCCGTGCAGGCGCTGGAATTCAAAGTCGGAGCGGCCATTGGCCAGCTCGAGGATCAGCCCGACGGTGTAAGCGTTGTGGGTGGCAAATTGCGGATAGATTGCATCGCCAGCTTCCAACAGTTTTTTCGCGCAGACCTGGTATGACAGATCGGTGTGGCATTTGCGCGTGTACACCGGGTAGTCCGGCAGGCCCATCTGCTGGGAGTGTTTGATTTCACTATCCCAGTAAGCGCCTTTAACCAGGCGCACCATCAGCTTGCGGCCGGTATCGCGGCCCAGGGCAATCAGCCAGTCGGCGACATGGGGGGCGCGCTTTTGGTAGGCCTGGAGCACAAAGCCCAATCCTTGCCAGTCTTTAATTTCGGGGTCGCGGGCGAGGGCCTCGAAGATATCCAGAGAGATATCCAGGCGGTCTGCCTCTTCTGCATCGATATTAAGGCCCATATCGTATTGGGCTGCGGCGACACAAAGACGCTTCACCTGGGGCAGCAATTCGTCCATTACGCGATCCCGCTGCAGCACACTGTAGCGGGGGTGCAGGGCGGAAAGCTTGATGGAAATACCGTTGGCCTCAACCACATCCCGCTGGGTGTTGTCTTTGCCGATCTCTTCGATAGCCATCATATAGGCATCGAAGTAGCGGTGGGCATCGGCCATGGTGCGGGCACCTTCGCCCAGCATGTCGAAGGAAAAGCGGGTGCCCGGGAGGTTTTCTTTGGGGCCGCGCTTTAAAGCTTCCTTGATGGTGCGGCCGAGCACGTACTGGCCACCCATAATTTTCATGGCCTGCATCATGGAGGTGCGCACCATGGGTTCGCCGATACGGCTCACCAGGCGTTTCATCCAGTGGGAGGGACGCTCGGTGATATCTGGGTCCAGCTCCACCACGCTGCCGGTGAGCATCAGGCCCCAGGTTGAGGCGTTCACAAACAGGGAGTCGGACTGGCCACGATGGCTGGACCAGTTGCCGGAATGCACTTTCTCGGCGATTAGTTTGTCGGCAGTATCGGCGTCTGGTACCCGGAGCAGGGACTCTGCCAGACACATCAATGCAACCCCTTCCTTATTGGAAAGGCCGAATTGCTGAAGGAAAGCGTCCAGCGTTCCGCGCTTGCTGCGCTGCTGTCGCGAATGATGAACCAGTGCGCGCGAGGTGTTCAGAATTTTCTTGCGCATCTCGTCGCTGGGGCGTGGCGCAGCCAGCAGCTCGCTCACGCAGAGGTTTTCGTCGGCGTGCAAATACTCGCGTGCCCGGTCCCGGGCATTCTGGAGGTCTCCGGCGAAGTTTGTCGACATATCGTCTCCCAAGCTCTATATCTAGGGTCAGAATAAAAAACCGGATTATGTGCGAAAATCGTTAGAATTAATCGCCATAATGTCGCCGGATGTGGTTAAATATCACGCCTAATTGCGTGATTACCAGTAGGGTATTTTGTAATGTCTCGACAGTTGGAAGATCTTGATCGTATTGATCGCCAAATACTGCGAATTCTGCAACGTCACGGCCGCTTGCCGAATGTGGAATTGGCGCGCCGGGTTAACCTTAGCCCCACCCCCTGCCTGGAGCGAGTCAAGCGGCTCGAAAGGGAAGGATTTATTCGCGACTATGTAGCGCTGCTCGACCCGCTCAAAGTTCATGCGGGCCTGGTGGTCTATATCCAGGTAACCCTGAACAATACTGCAACTGAGGCTTTGGAAGCCTTTAATGAGCATGTGGCTGGGCTGGAGGAAGTCCAGGAGTGCCATATGGTTGCCGGTGGTTTTGATTACCTGGTGAAAATTCGCATTAAGGATATGCTGGGCTATCGCCGCTTCCTCGGTGAAAAGCTGGCATCCGTACCGGGCGTACGTGAAACCCACACCTATGTGGTGATGGAGGAAGTGAAGACTGATACCGCTGTAGCGGTACCGGACCCAGAGCCCAGTGTGAAAGGTTCGCGGCGCTAATTGAGCGCAGTCAAATATCCTGTGCGGGGTTCGATAACTGTAGCGATATTGCTGGTTGGCTATTTTAGGAACCTGGGTGGGAATCTGAATTCTCACCTCAGGCCACAATCATAGGGATTGATTGCTGATTTCATGGCTGAACAGGTGGAATTGGCAACCATTGTCGGCGCGGTTTTTATTATGCTCGGCATAGCGATGCGGTACCAAGGTGGGTGCCGTGTGATTTGTCCGTAATAACTATAAGTAGGTACTGTATGGATTTTTCACTGAGCGAAGAACAGCAGATGATTCAGGATGCGGCAAAGCAATTTGCTGACAGTGAACTGAAACCCATTGCTGCCGAACTCGACAAGACTGGTAATAGAGAGCTCTTGTTGGAAAAGCTCAAGCAATTGGCAGAGCTGGGCTTTATGGGAATCAATATCGATCCCAATTATGGCGGTACAGGTGCTGGTACTGTCGCATTCTCCCTGGCGATCGCCGAGCTGGCGCGAGGCTGTGCCTCTGTTGCAACGACCACCTCCGTAACCAACATGGTGGCAGAGGTTATTCAGGCGGTAGGTTCGGAAGAGCAGCGCGAAAAATACCTCCCCAAAATCTGTAGCGGAGAATACCCTGCGGGTTCTTTCTGCCTTACCGAGCCTGGCTCTGGTTCGGATGCGGCCTCTATGCGCACCCGGGCAGAAAAGCAGGGCGATGAATACGTTCTTAACGGCAGCAAGCTGTTTATCAGCAGTGCCGAGTTTGCCGGTATTTTTGTTGTTTGGGCGGTAACAGATCCATCAGCGCCAAAAGGCAAAGGTATTTCCTGCTTCCTGGTTGAAGCTGGCACACCAGGCCTGGTGATCGGCAAGGCCGAAGAGAAAATGGGACAGAAGGCCTCTGTTACCAATGAGGTTTCCTTCGACAATTGCCGTATTCCTGCCTCCCATCTTTTAGGTGAAGAAAATCGCGGCTTTCGCATTGCTGCAGGTGAACTCGCTGGAGGCCGAATCGGTATTGGTTCCCTGGCGCTGGGCATCGGCTTTGAAGCTTTGGATTGTGCCCGGGCTTACCTGCATGAGCGGGAGCAGTTCGGTAAAAAGCTGGCGGAATTCCAGGGGCTGCAATGGCAGCTGGCAGATAAGTACACTGAGATGGAAGGTGCGCGACTGCTATTGTTGCAAGCCGCTTGGCAGAAAGATGCGGGCATGCCTTTTGGTCCCGCGGCCTCAATGGGCAAACTTTTCGCTAGTGAAAAAGCTAACGAAGCCTGCTATTTGGCTCTGCAAATGCACGGCGGCGTAGGCTATACCCGTGAATATCCACTCGAACGTATGAGTCGGGATGTGAGAATCACTACAATCTACGAAGGTACCAGTGAGATCCAGCGCCTGATTATTGCCAGGCATTTACTGGATGTCAGATAAGATTTAATAACGCGTGAGCCGGCGCCCCTCGCCGGCTTTCTTGTTCCCCCCCCTTCTAAATTTGTCAGTTATTCTCCTGATACCGGCATAAATACCCGCCCGCTCAATAGTTTCCTACCTATCCTCTACAAGGGGCTTTGCCGCATTACTTTGCGAATCATGGAAAGGAAACAACTGATGAACGTAAACAAGCAGCCGCTGTTTTCGCTGTTTCTAGTATTCCTTGCCTATGCGTTAACAGCTGCAAGTGTCATGGCGCAAGAACCCAACCCCGCTAGTGTCGTCACAATGAAATCAAACCAGGCTGTGCTGAAAGAGCTCCCCTTTGCAAATCGGAAGGACTTTGAGGATGTAAAGCGGGGGTTTATTGCTCCTTTGCCAAACAATGGTGTTATTAAAAACAGCAAAGGCAATACGGTGTGGAACCTGGAGCAATTTCAATTTGCTCGCGATAAAGAGGCTCCTGACAGTGCCAACCCCAGTCTGTGGAGGCAACTGCAATTAATTTCGGAGGGCGGTCTCTATGAGGTGATACCGCGAATCTACCAGGTTCGCAGTGCGGACCTTTCCAATATAACTTTTATTGAGGGCGATACCGGGGTCATTGTTATGGACCCGCTGATTTCTGCCGAGACGGCTGAAGCAGCGTTGAACCTCTATCGGCAGCATCGCGGAAACAAGCCTGTCGTTGCTGTGATCTACACCCACAGTCACGTTGACCACTATGGGGGTGTTCGCGGTGTTATCGATGAAGAAGATGTAAAATCAGGCAAGGTTAAGGTAATAGCCCCGCAAGATTTCCTGATTGAAGCTGTTAGTGAAAATGTCTTTGCAGGAAATCATATGGCGCGTCGTGCCAGTTTTATGTACGGGAACCTGATCCCTAAAGATCCCAAAGGTACCTTAGGGGCTGGCCTCGGTCTTGAAACCTCCACTGGCACCATCACACTGATAGAACCGACAGACTCCATTGTTGAGACCGGGCAAACTTTGGAACTGGATGGACTTATCTTTGAATTTCTCTTGGCGCCGGGCTCTGAAGCGCCGGCAGAAATGCACTTCTATATTCCTCAACTCAAAGCCGTAACCGCTGCTGAGAATGCAACCCACACCTTACATAACCTCTACACCTTACGGGGAGCTAAGGTTCGAAATGCTCGCGACTGGTCCCGATACCTCAATGAAACCGTGCAGCGCTGGGGTGGAAAAGCCGAAGTCCTGTTTGCGCCCCATCACTGGCCAACCTGGGGCCCAGAAAATGTAGTGAATCACCTGAAAAAGCAGCGTGACCTCTACAAGTACCTCAACGATCAAACTCTTCGTTTAGCCAATCACGGATACAACATGGTTCAAACGGCAGAGCTGATGGAGCTGCCTCCGGAGCTCTCACAATACTGGGCCAATCGAGGCTATTACGGCAGTGTAAATCACGATACCCGCGCGGTTTGGAACTACTACTTGGGGTTTTTCGACGGTAATCCCGCTCGCCTATATCCAATGCCACCGACGGCAGCGGGAATAAAGTACGTCGAATATATGGGCGGGGCAGCCAATATTATCAAGCAGGCAAAGAAAGACTATGAGGAAGGAGAGTATCGCTGGGTTGCGGAGGTGCTCGACAGACTGGTTTCCGCAGAGCCAAATAATCGTGCAGCAAGAGACCTATTGGCTGATGCGTTAGAGCAGCTGGGTTACCAGCAGGAGAATGGTACCTGGAGAAATTTTTTCTTAAGTGGTGCCAGGGAGTTGCGGGATGGTATCCAGAGATACCCTGTTCCTCTGACTGCGAGCCCGGACACTATTCGCAGTATGCCGGCTGGTTTGATTTTTGATTATCTGGGAATTCGGCTTAACGGCCCAAAAGCGACAGGCAAAATTCTCTCCATCAATATCAATATGCCGGACGTAAAAGAAAAGTATGGGCTTGTGCTTGAGAATGCGGTACTGAACTACGGGCCTCCTGTTAAGAATCCCGGCAGTAGCGTGCAGATAAACCGCTCAGACCTCAATGACATCATCTTGGGGAGTGCATCTATTCAGGAGAAGATGGAGGACGGGAAAATCAAAATTGAGGGCGATGAGGGAGAGTTGAAGACATTACTTTCCTTAATGGACCGATTCGATTTTTGGTGGAACCTGGTTACGCCTGAACCGATGGACAAGATGATGCCGAAGGACTTCTGAGTTGTAGCTAACTTGGCGATAAGTGAATACCTCCAAATGTATTGAGAGTTTGGAGTAAGGTGGCAGGAATGGCTAAGAAAGGAAAGACACTGGCTGAGATGTTGAAAGGAATCGGCACTCTGGAGCAAAGTGCCGATTTTTATGTTTCTTGGTTTCGAATAGTACATATTTGTTCTGCAATAGCTGTGTTTGTTGCTTACCGATTTTTGATTGCACCATGGAGGAGTGGAAAAAAGAAGGCGTTCTATACTGAAATGGAATCGCTGAAGAATCTACCCCTTCGATTACCTGATCAAGTATTAGGAACTGAATCTAAAACTCAGTATTTCCTCAATAAGAGTGAGCTAGACTTTTTCAAGAAGAACGGTTATTTACCTCCATTTTCTGTAATTTCGGAACAGGAGGCTACCGAATTAAAAGATCTGGCTTTGAAGGAGTATGATAAAGATTTCCACGGAATCAGCTTTCTTGGAGATAAGGTTCGTGATATTGAATTGAAGCATGGAAATTGGCCAATAGAGGATGCAGGAACTTATCAGGCTTTACGACTGGCTCCATTCAGAGAGCTTTTAAGGAAACCGAAAATAGCACATCGCCTGGCTAGTTTACTGGGAGATGAAGTGATTTGCTGGAGGACACAGTTTTTTCATAAACTGCCAGATACTGGACCGACAGTTTGGCATCAAAATGCCACGTTTAGGGAGTCTGGGAAGTTTGCCAAACTTCAGCCGACCCTGGACACAGATCCAGCGATGATTCAGTTGAATGCATGGATAGCGCTTTCTGATTCTACTCATGAGAATGGCTGCTTGCGATTGCTTCCTGGATCGTGTTCTGATGCGCGAATTAGTTTTTTATATGAATATATACAGAGTAACAGATATTTCTATCTGTCATTGCTCCCATTTTCAATTTCTAATTTATATGCCATAGCAAAAATTGGCTTTTACGGCTCTATCTTTGCAAAGAGTGCATTGGTGTTTTTTACTGCGGTGAAGATTTTGGGGGAGGACTTCTTTGATAAATTTGAGGTTCTTGACGTAGAGATGAAAGCGGGGGAGTGCCTAATTTTTTCTGCCTTAAATATGCATGCCTCTTATCCGAATATAACAAAAAATGACTGCCGATTCTCTTTTCTTGGGCGATGCACCACAACTCATGTAAGGGTTTCGCCTTCTGGTAAAGATAGATTCCCTAGTGCTGAGGGATTGGTTGAGTATGAATTGCCTAAGGTTAGTTCGTTTCAAATATATGGTGATGATTCTTATGGGTATAACAAAATAATGCGAGACTAATAGGTGGTAGTGTCCAGTGTTTAAAAGAGGTGAAAGCAGATGGCGAATGGAGATAGTACCTTTTCAGAAATGTTGAAGGGATTTGGTTCTATGGGAGATGCCGCAGATTTTGCCATCTCTAAAATACAGGTCGTACAAATTTTTTTAATGATTATGGTTGTTGTACTGTATAAGCTGTTAATTCTCCCGTGGCGCGGTGCAAAAAAGAAACAGCTGTTTGATGAATTGGTTAGGCTCAGAGATCTTACAGTGACAATCCCAAGGGATAATGTCTCCAAAGATGCTGGTGAAGATGGGTTTTTAACAGAAAAAGAGATATGTTTTTTCGAAAAAAATGGTTATCTACCTCCATTCCAACTGGTCTCAGAGGAGCAAGCTAAGAACTTACGGAGAGAGGCGGAGGAAGCGTTTGCCGATGACTTTGAGGGGGTAAGTTATATTGGCAGCAAAATAAGGGAGATAGAAAAGCGGCACGGACAATGGCAGATTGAAAGTGCGGGGCTTTACCAGGCCCTTAGAATGAGGCCTTTTAGGGAGTTGCTGAGGAATCCAAAACTGTCACATAAGCTTGCCAGTTTGTTGGGGGAAGAAGTGATGTGCTGGAGGTCGCAGTTTTTTGATAAGTTCCCGGGTGCTGAGGGTACTATATGGCATCAAAATGCAACTTTTAGAGAAACTGGAAAATATGCAAAACTGCAACCTACAAAGGATACTGACCCTGCGGTTATCCAGCTTACTGCCTGGGTTGCCTTATCAGAATCTACTGTTGAAAATGGCTGCTTAAGATTTTTGCCTGGATCTTTTGGCGATGCAAGAATGGACTTTCTGTACAGTTTTGCTCAAGACAACAAATTGTTCTATATTGCACAACTTCCCTTTTCGTTCACATATTTTTTTAATGTTTTTAAAATAATTCTCTTTGGGCAAATTTTCACCAAAGTTATGTTAATTTTTCTCACTGCGGCAAAAATTTTGGGAGAGGATTTCTTTGATAAGTTTAAAGTCAAAGATTTGGAAATGAAACCTGGAGAGTGTGTTGTATTTTCGTCGCTAAATATGCATGCATCATATCCAAATACATGTAAAAGTAATTCTCGGTTTTCCTTTGTGGGAAGGTGCACAGCCAATCATGTGCGGGTTGCACCTGGGGGGAAGGATATATACTCGACAGCAGAGGGAATGGTGGAGTATGAGCTTCCAGAGGTAGGTAACTTCCAAGTATATGGTAAGGATTCTTTTGGTTATAACAAGATATTGGAGGACTAGCCTTACTGTGCTCTATGTAGGTTACTATTATTAAAATGGTAATTATACTTGGGAGTAAATTTTAATATCCTGTCCAGTAGGAGCAAACCCTCGATTACCACTTTTGTCATCTAATGAGTATTCAATTTGTACTGTTCTGTCGAATCGATTTTTCTTCAACGAAAGTGCTTCAAGACTGTTTGATGTGTTGGCTCCACGAAAGTCAGGAGGGTGGCTGATGCTGCACGGTGTTTTCAGCTGCATCTTTCTTTAGGTCTGGTTTTTTTGTCTTATTTTGTGGGTTTGTTAGTTTAAAATTCTGTGGGCACAGATGTGCAAGGGGCTTCCTTTTGAATAATGTCTATCTAGCTTTCCCCAACCAGCCCGCTATATCGTATTAAGTCTATAGTCAGTGTTGGACTTCTCATTTTTTGATCTTCCCTATTTTGTTCACATTTTATTAAGTTACGCACAGAATAAAATTCTGTCCCCGCTAAAATTACGCCCACTTTTGCATTTCATGACTGTCCGGAACTTATATTTTGGACAGTACCTAACTCCAAAATAAAAAACACGGCACTTAAGGCGATTATGGAAAAGTTATTCGGGCAGAAATTATTGGTACTTGCACTAACTGCGGCACTCGCAGCTTGTGGTGGGGGGGGAGGTTCGTCAGATTCTGACTCCGATTCACCACCTGTGAGCGATGGTGGGGATAATAGTAGTGGGGGTGATCAAGGTGGAGGAAGTGGTTCAGATGGTAGCGGGTCAGGTAGTGGTGGGGATGATTCCTCATTGCCTGATAATGACCCATCGACTGTAACCGTTGGAGATGTGTCAACAGCTGAACTCGGGTTTGCGACAATTACCGCTACAGATATCACTTTGCCTGATGCAATGGTGAATGCCCAGGAGGTTTACCAGCTGGCTCACTATATTGGCCGTACGGATAGTGAGCAGGATGAGGAAAATATTGATATTCCTATCCGTAGCTATACGGCCTCCTGTGCAACGGATACTGACCAGCCAAAAATGTATGTATCCACAACTTTGTCAGAGGGGAATAGAGCCTCTGATACAACCTATGGGTCCGTTTACGAGCTTCAATATAATCCTGATACCATGAGCTTCGAGCAGACAGGTAACGCCACCATTCTGAATCAATGTTATGAGTCACATGGTATTACGGCCAGTTCGGATTGCTCCAGGGTAGCTGTTTTATGCAATACCGAATATAAGGCCAGTGAGCGATATGATATCGAGAAGGATCTGGTAGAAGAGTACGGTACAACCTGGATGAAGATTGAAGATAATCTTGACAGTGTTGCAGGTACTGATAATGAGGAGAAGTATAATGACCAGATCTGGCTGATGGAGTGGGATGACAAGCCTATAACTGAAACTCCAGATGCCTATGTTGTCAATAAAATGCATGGTGGCACTCATTTAGGAGCTCAAGAGCTATTGTACGTAGAGGATGACAGCCAGGGGCGCACAAGTTATGCGTTTTCTGTAACGGCCCGTGTTCTTGTTAGCGGTTCGCATTATTCGGCGGGGCTGACGGTAATCAATCGGGATGACTGGTCAATGTCCTTCTCTGGAGATGATCACCGGGGTTGGTACTGGGCGTGTGGCCATGGCCACGTTCTGAATATTCGAGCCTTTTATAATCCGGGGAATGAGATGTACGGTGCTCTGTGTACCAGCGATGGAAATAAATATTATCCGTCACCGGGCCTGAATGCGATCGCCATTAAAATGGAGGACAGTGGATCCTCTGTTTATGAAGGCACCTATAATCATTTAGTGCCCTCGACAAGTGCGATGATATCCAACGGTGGTGGCCATACGGTTGTCCCGGTTGATGCCGATACAAACCTCTCAGTTATTGTATCTCCGAAGTACATTGAAGATGCGAATATGGATATGTTCTTGCAGGACGAGCTGAGCATCGATATTAGTGGCGATGGCCCCTTCGATGAGGAATGTGCTGATAACGGCATTCGCAATTGCTTCTTCTCATATATCGACAGTGGTGAATATCCTGTAATTTCCAGGCAGGGTCTCTATTCTGGAGATGCCTTGGATACTACTTCCCTGACACGTGTAGGTATTGCAAAAGTTGATGGGGAAGGCAGTATTGAAGGTAATGGCATTGAATGGCTGGCAACGGATTCCGATTGCCAAATTAGTGATCCCCAGTTGGTTGATCTGAAAAATGGCCGTTACTTATTTGGTTACGCGCAGTTCCAGTGTATCTCCGATAACCTCCCGTACAATCGCAGTTACAATAAGAGTGGTGAGGCCATGCGTATGCTGGTGCCAAAAGCCTACTATGTAATGGAGATTGATGCTGACTTAAATGTACTTGAGGGGCCGGTAAAACTGACTGACTACGGTTGGGGTGGTTTGGATGAGCCTATGTACTTGGGTAATGGTAAAGTTGCCTGGAGCTATATTAAGAATCCTACCCTGGATAATTATATAGGCGGCCAACAAAATGTTTGGCAGGCAATAGTTTATCATTCTGACAGCGTAAATTAATTGCGCTGATTTGGGGTAAGCTTAGGCTTGCCCCAAATTGAATTATACCTGTGCATCTGTAGTAATTTATCTCCCTCTCTTTAAGTTGTTTTCGTAACTCAGATATACGTGCCATTACATTAGGGTGCATTATTTTTTATTGTGCTCCTGTGTAATCCATTTCCTGATTTCCCCTCAGTATAATCCCGCGGCTTTCCCGTTCCGAAAACCACTTTTCGTTAACAGTGGTGACAGACGTTCCGACTCCCTGAGTTGCGAAGACTGAAGGTGGAAAGGGCAGAGTACTTTTAGTGGACTTTATTTTGCTTTGAGCTGGCAGCGAAGGAATGTTGCATGGCTGGTTCGTAATCAATAAAGAGTGAGCTATGCAGCTATTTGTTGAGAATACATATGGAATTGTTTACCTGGCTCGAAGAGGCAGCGGTTTTAGCTCCGGATCTTCACTGCCAACTAGTGCTGAGCAAACCCTGGAAATGTTCAGTGTTTCATCTCTTCAAGAAATTTACGATTACTTCCTGGGTATGGGAGGGAGTTGTTCAGATCCTCTTCAACCAGGCAAGCAGCCTTATAGATGGGGTGATTTATCAGCCTCATTCCATTTAGATGCTCCTTCAAGCTACTCCTGGGTTGAGAGAGCTATTTATAAGGAGTTAGTTCAAAACCGCTTGGTAATCGAAGAGGCTCCATTTGCTGATGCGGTGCTAGCCGACAAGCAGTCCCAATTGATTCCTAAAATCGATACAGGCCTTCAGTATATTGTTGACCTAGGGCGAGTTAATTCAAGGTTATCGAACAATGAATCTACTGATCAGAGTGACTTTGCCGGAGGGCTAGCAATATGGCGTAAAGATTTATCTGAAGTAGAGACTTTGGTGAGTTCTATTCGCCCTTTGATGGCGCAGGGGTGCACCGCTAGGAACTATCTGCTGTATGAAAAGAGCATTGAAAAGCAAGATGAAAAATCTATACCGACTTCTAGCAGATCCCTAGTAGATGCGCTTGGTTTCGATGCCAATAAAGTTACCCAGCAGCACTTAGAGTTAGCCTTTGAAGTAGCTGAAACTTTATACCAGGATGCGAGAATACGTGAAACAAGTTTACGTTTCTTCCGCGATTACTTAAAAGCTCTATACCCATCGGAGGTTGCCCTGCCAGAAAATGGCCTTTTTGAGGTTATCTTAACATTCGCCATGGTAGCATCCATGAGCGATTCCAACGCTGTCGAGATTTCCAAAGATAATGCGGGCTTACTGAGGTCTCTTCAGGGCGTTAGTAACCTAATGCTGGAATTTGCCAAAATCAAAAAGCGTCGCAATGTATTTTTCCATAAACGCGCAGGAAGTACTGAGGGTAATAAGGCGAGCTTCTCTGATCTGAGTTCTTCTGAAGTTACAGTACCACCTTCCTCCGGTGGGCAACCATCAAGTGCAGGAGCGTCGCAAAGCGGTAAAGGAACCGCCAATGATAATTCTGAAGCGGGTTCTGACAGCAGCCAGGGTTCGCAGAGCTCTCAGAATACAATCTCTGACCAGCCCGATAAAGCTGGGACCATAACCGGCACAACCCACACTGGGAAGAAAGTTCCTAATAATAGTTGTGCTATTGAAGGTGGTGATCCCATTAATTTAAAAACCGGGGAAGAGCGTTTGACCTTAGTCGATGCGCTATTAGACGGACCGCTCCCCCTTGTTTTTGAGCGTACTTATCGCAGTAGTAATCCCAGAGATTTCGGTTTGGGTCATGGTTGGACTCACACCCTGGGAGAGAGGCTAATATCGGCACCTGATAAAAGTGTTCAGTTTATGGACGCAGAGGGTCGGGTAATTAATTTTCCCTTTCCGGGGGATAGCGATCGCAGCCACAATGTTGTTGAGCAATTAACACTTACTCGTGTCGACGACGATCATTGGATTATTACCCCTTACGGGGCCCCCAATGGCGTGCAAAAACACTTTAAGGCAACCGGTGTAACAGGAGGACTTAAGCTTGCGGAAATACGTGATGGCTATGGCAATTTCTACCTGTTTCACTATATCGATGAGCGTTTAATATGCATTGAGAGCAGCCTCGGTGAAGCCCTGCATATCAGCCCTCCGCAAGGGCAGCCGAACAGCCTGCGTATCGGTGAGCTTAAGAAGGAAACTCGCGATGGCCATATTAAAGTACTCGCAAGCTATGAGTACAGCGATGTTGGCGACCTGATTAAAGCCACCGACGCCGATGGTTACAGTGAGCAGTACCAATACCATCACCATGTAATTAAGCAGCGCACCCTAAAAACTGGCTACCGTTTCCATTTTGAGTGGGATGCCGAAGGCCCCTCCGCCCGTTGTGTGAGACAGTGGGGTGACCCAATCGATGGTCAGGCGACTTACAATTACCAGTTTGACTGGGACGATGATGGTAAGGGCGTTACTGTTACTGATACCCGTGGCGGCAAAGAGCGCTACCGCTTTAACGACCGGGCCCTGCCGATCTATCACCGCGATCCCGAAGGTGCAGAGACTCTCTACAGCTACAACAACCTGGGGCAGGTTACTCGGGTACAACTGCCCAGCGACGATGGCAGCCTTCGCGAAGAAATTTACCAGTACGATGACCAGGGCCGCCTAGTACAAAAGAGCGATGCGGCCGGCAATAACCATCGTATCGAATACAATGCTGAAGGCCTGCCCGCAAAAGTTACCGACCCTGCTGGTAATAACTGGCAAAGGGAGTACAACGAAAATGACCAGATCGTGGCCAGTAAAGATCCCCTCGGTAACAAGACCCAATACGGCTATAACCCCGTTGGTTTGATCGGCAGTGTTACCGATCCTCTCGGCAATACCACGCGTTATCTGTGGAACCCCGAAGGCAAGCTCGCCGCAGTAAAAGACCCTATGGGCCGTACCCAGCACTACCGGTACGACGGTGCTCGCCGACTGGAAGAAGTGCAGCACGCCCCCGGCCGGCTGACCCGCTATGAATACGACGCTCAGGATCGTATCCATGCGGTGACCACTCCAGACGGTGCTCGCACTCAGTACAGCTACAACCCCCATGGATTACTTACCGAAGTTATTGACTCTGAAGGCCGCAGTACCTGCTATGCCTACGATGGCCTCAGCCAGGTAAAGGCCCGCACCAACCCGGATGGCAGCCGTCTGGAATATCACTATGACGGCGAGCGCAACCTAATCGGGCTCACCAATGAAAACGGCGAGCGCTATCAGCTTAAATACGACTTCAACGAACGCCTGATTGAAGAAGTAGGCTTCGACGGCCGCGTTACCCGCTATGCCTACAACCGTGCCGGCCATTTGGTAAGCTCCAGAGCCGTGACCGATACGGACAGCGGTAAAGGTATCGATACCATCTTCGAGCGCGATCCCTTTGGCCGCTTGTTGGAAGAGGTCACCCCGGACGGCAATACCAATTTCCGCTACAACCGCAGTGGGCAATTGATAGAGGCGGAAAATGCCCACAGCAAATTGCGTTGGGAATACGATGCCAATGGCCGAGTTACCGGCGACTGGCAGGGCAAAGAAAAGCTTAGTCACCGATACGATGCAGCAGGTAATCGTATTGCCACGACCTTGCCCGATGGAGAAGAACTTAAGTTTACTTTTAACCCTGCCGGACAATTCCAAAGCCTGCACCGCCGCCCTTTAGGTAGTAATACTGATGAGTTAATCACTCGTGTCAGCCATGATGAACAGGGTAGGGAAAGCCTGCGTCAACACGGCAATGGGCTGGAAAGCCAGAGAGACTACGATCCACAAGGCCGCCTGCAGAAACTCAGACTGGGCAAAACAAGTAATGTAAATCAGAAGCCAGTGTCCGATCCCACTTCAGGCACAAACCTAGTCCTTGAGCGTGGCTACCAGTACAACAAAGCTGGTCAGATAGCCAAAATTGAAGACAGCCTGCGCGGTAATCGCAGTTACCACTACGACGCTCTGGACCGCCTTACCCAGGTAGAGGGGCCCAACCCAGAGTATTTTGTACACGACCCTGCGCACAATATCCTTGCCGCTGCCAACTCAAAAGACGAAGCCAAACAGCAAGCCAGCGCTACTCAGGTAAAAGGCAATCGTCTCGCTTTTCGTGGTGATACACACTATCGCTACGATATTCACGGCAATCGGATTGCTGAACTGCGTGGAAAAGGACAAAAACTGCAGACGCGCTATCACTACAACAGTCGCCTGCAGCTGGTGCGTGTAGAGAAGCTAAAGGTGGAAGAGGATGTAGAGCACCTTCAACAAGATATTCACTACCAATACGACCCGCTGGGTCGCCGTATTAGTAAGGCTACGAACAAAGAGAAAAATGATTTCCTTTGGGATGGCGATACTCTTCTAAAGGAAACTAATAGCGAAAATCAAACGAAGCAAGACCTCAGCGCTCGTACTTACTACTTTGAACCAAGCACTTTTAAACCAGTTGCTTTAAAAGAAAGTAAGCTAGATAAAGAAGAGGTCTACTACTATCACCTGGACCACCTTGGCACCCCAGATACCCTTACCAACCAGGCTGGTGAAGTGGTATGGAGTGTTACTTACAAGAGTTATGGCAATATCGCTTTAGCCTATGATAATCAGATAGAGCAGCCGATCCGTTTCCAGGGACAGTACTTTGATGAAGAGACTGGGCTGCATTACAACCTGTTTAGGTACTATGATCCACAAAGTGGAGAGTTTACCCAGCAAGATCCAATAGGGCTTTTAGGTGGGAGCAATGCCTATCTTTATGTGCCAAACCCGGTTGGATGGGTTGACCCATTTGGATTGAGTGCTAAGGACTGCTCTAATCCCAGTAGTGCCAGTGAACTACCATTACTTGAACGGGGCAGCAAAGCTTGGAACGATGCCGTTAAGAAATTAAGAAATTCAAGGGGGCACGCCCTGGATGGTGGTGGTCATAATTTTAGAGTTAGTAATCAGCATGAAGCAAAACTGCTCCTACTAGAGGCGTTTGAAGGGCGATTACCCCGGCGGAAGCCTCAGGCATCCAGAGAACTAAGTAAAGAAGAGAAATATGGATGGGAGTATCATAGAGGGGATGAAACAGGGACAGAACCATTTAACAATGATTTGCAACATATAAAGTGGTATGACTTCCGTCAAGGTAAGAAGCTGGGCGGTGATGGACACATTTTCTTTGATAATTGGATTTGATTTATTATGAGCTATTTTGAAGAAGAAACACGTATATTCGGGAATAGGATTCCGCACGAAGAATATGTACCCATAGTTAATAATTTAAAAAAAATATATAGACGGCCGTTTGTTAAAAAAGATATGTCTACCCATGGTGATATTTGGCAAAATTTGAGGGTGCCTTTTAGGTGGGCGGAAATGGATAAATTAAACATGGATGAAGAAGGAGAAATACTTGTTTTTTTTGATGCAGGTAAATCGTCAAGGCTTTATGAGTCTTCTTTTTCTTGTTTGAGTGAATATTTAAAGAGTAGAGACCTGGATGATATTTATCCGCCTTTATATGCTTTTAACCGGAGTATGTCATTTTTGTATTGCGATATTGGCGAGTATCCTGGCGCGAGACCTATTAGGTTAATGGTGGCGTTTAAGGAGGGTAAGTAGAGTTAATTATAATGTAGGATTATACTTGAACTTCTTATGAAGTAATATAAAGTTATAGTGGTGTCTAGTTTGAAAAAACTACACCAAGTAAGGTGTGGTTAAGCTGTTATTAACAACAAGTACGCTAAAGGGTAAATTAAAATGCCAGTTTTACATTTACTTTAATAGTTGTGTAGGGATAAATTGTTGGTTGGTTCCATAGTGGTTTTTATTGCTGGTTGTTCCTCTTAGTTTTCCTTTGCTATTAAAATAAATACAGTTTTGAATGCTTGTAGTGGCCGATACTGCTGTTTTTATTAATTTCCTTTTGGGGTGTAGATTTATTTGGATATCTTATTGGTAAAGTACTCGCTTTGGATAATGTTCTTCGCTGCTGAGATATATAATGCAGTAAAAAGTATGTAAGCATTGGCAATATCCGGCTAAATATTATTTTTTAAATGAAAGCTTATCTTACCCAACCGTAGATGTCTGAATTTGTCGACTTTATGTCATTTGCGACCAAATTTTCTAGCTTACACTTCCAGCTGTATCCCCAATAGATACCTTGATTATATGTTTGTGCTTAGCGTGTGATATCCAATAAACGCTAAAGCATATATCTCTACTTGCCTAAAATAAAAAGGAAATATCCATGCGTTCTTTAATCTGGGCTGGCCTATGCTCGCTACTTTTTAGCAATATGGTCTGGGCCCACTCCACATCTAAAGATGCCTTTCATATAGGGATATTGTTGTACGACGGTGCACAAACTATTGATTATGCCGGGCCCTATGAGGTTTTTGGGCAAGCCAATTATCGTTTGACAACGGTTTCGGAAGATGGTGGAACCATTACTTCAGCCATGGGGCTTAAAGTGGCTCCAGATACCAGCTTCGATCAGGACAATCAATTTGATGCAGTAATTATCCCAGGGGGCAGTATTAATGAAGCAATGGAGAGCCCGGAAGTATTACAGTGGATTAAAGAGCAGTCCAAACAGGCTCAGTACGTTCTATCGGTATGTAACGGTGCCTTTATTCTGGCAAATACTGGGCTTCTGGATGGTAAGAAAGCAACCACCATTCGCGGAGCATTTGATTCTTTCGAGAAGAACTTTCCTGATGTTGAATTGGTAAAGAATAAAAAGTTTGTTGATAACGGAAAGTTTATTACTACAGCTGGTCTTTCATCTGGTATAGACGGCGCTTTATATCTGGTAAGCAAGGTTGATACGATTGAAAAAGCCAAAAGTGTCGCAGCGAAGATTGAGTACCTGTGGTTGCCAGAGGGGGGCTATATCCGGGGGATGATGGCGGATAAAATCATGCCAAACCTTGGTGACTTGCCTGAATCGATTCAGTTTGTTTCTAAGGAGTATAGCTATGGTAGCCTGGAAGAATGGTACACCGCGTTTCAGCTTTCCGGTGATGTGGAAACTGTAAAAGCCTGGTTTAGTGAGCAAATGAAAGAAAATCCCGAGTGGAGGAAGGGGCAGGGTAAGTTTATTGACAATAAATGGGTGTATCAGTTTTCTGATGATCGTACTGTATTGCAAGTTGACTTCGTTGCTCCCTCTGATATCAATCCTTGGGTGCTTAAGTTCAGCATATTGGATCAAGCGTCATAATTTGGTAGCTTTCGTTAAAGGTGGAGACGATAAAACCTAGAATATAGGAAAAGTATTTGCTTTCTGGTCTTCAGATTGAACATACCGTTTGCACCGCCACATCGTCATTTTTGAATTACATTGGGAAGGTTCTTCATTCCGGCGATAGCATATTTGATAGGGCTTGGAAATTGACCAGCCTCTTTTAATGTTATTAAAAGTTTGGAAATTTGTGAACGACGGGTTTTTTCCGCCAGTAACTTGAATTTGACAAATTCTGTCCCAGTTTTCTAGTTGTATACTTACAGAAGACGCCATTGAAGCTATTGATAGCGAGGACAAAATTAAAAAAATACTCACAGCTCTCACAATAAGCCATCCTGTCTGGTGACCTAATATTCGGATTTGCTACCCCATGATTATATGGTTACGTGAAGCCCGTAACGAATTCCGAGAGGGTATCGGTGGCGGATCAATTAGAAGTGTTTGTTACTTTTTTACGAGTCGCGACTGTCAGGTCAAATAATATTTATAGCGGTTGTTCACTATGGGGTTTTTAGTCTGGGCTTGGAGCTAGGGATTTTGTGCGGCCTCTATATCCGTCTACCTAATGAAAGGTAAAATAGAAGCGAGCCGAGACTCGCGTTCTTAATGCTGCCTGAAATTTAAATACTGCTTACTTCGATAGAGGATGTGTTGTTTTTATCTTTTGCCTTTAGAATTTTCTGGGTGTCAGATTGGTGCGGCACAAAAGTTAAAAATTCATCCTCAATCGCTGAATCAAGGAGTATCTTACAGTCCTCCTCATAGTTATTTAACAGGCGCCATGGATAGCGCTTACCTTGTCTGGGAAGTTCTCCATTTGCCCGTTTTACATAGCCAGAATCCAGGCTGCTCATCACCGAACCTTGCTCAGCACTGCCTTCGCTATCTATCGCTGTACACACCTGAAAGTTATGTGCGTCCATGTATTTTAACAGGCGGCAAATATAGCGAGCAGTAATGTCGGCTTTAAGAGTCCAGGGGGCGTTGGTATAGCCGAATACCCATGAGATGTTAGGAACCCCCTCCATTAGCACTGCTTTGTAAGTCAGCTTTTGATTGACTGCTACCGGTGCACCATCAATACAGAGCTTGATACCTCCTAGAACTTGTAACTTTAATCCGGTCGCACTGATAATAATGTCTGCGTCTAATTGTTGCCCTGATTTAAGTAGGATACCTTTATCTGAGAAGGTTTCTATTTCACCGGTGGCAACAGAAGCTTTTCCTGAGCAGATTGAGGAGAACAGATCTCCATCGGGTACAACGCAGAGACGTTGATCCCAGGGGTTGTAACTGGGGTCGAAGTGACTGAGATCGTAATTAGCTGGAAGGCTTTTTCTTACATCTTTTAATAGTAACTTTCTAATAAAGTTAGGCCAGCGCTTAGCAGCTTTAAAAATCCAGCGCTGCAATTTGATATTGCGCCAGCGTCCTAGCTTGTGGACCCAGGGTGCTGGCAGAAATTTTGATAGTACACGAGAGATTTTATCGATAGATGGAACTGAAATGATATAGCTTGGGGAGCGTTGCAACATGGTGACATGTTGGGCGGTGGTTGCGAGCGAAGGGACCAGGGTAACAGCGGTAGCACCGCTGCCGATCACGATAATACGCTTGCTGCGGTAGTCCAGATTTTCTGGCCACTGTTGGGGATGAATCAGTTTTCCTTGATAGTTTTCTATACCTGGATATTGCGGCAAGTAGCCCTCTTTATGGTCGTAATACCCAGTACAGGCAATCAGAAAACTACAGATATATCTCACTGGGCTGCCAGATTCGGTGTTGTGACCTTCCAGAGTCCAAGCTCGGTCTGTACTGGACCAGTTTGCCGTAGTTAAATTTATTCCAAAGTGAATTCTCTTTTTAACGTCATATTGCTCTGCGGTGGTTTCAATATATTTTTTGATAGATGGGCCATCCGCGAGTATTTTCTCGCCGGACCAGGGTTGGAAGTCATAGCCGAAGCTGTACATATCGGAATCAGATCGAATGCCCGGGTATTTAAAGAGGTCCCAGGTGCCGCCGACTTGTGCCCGACGCTCGATAATGGCGAAGCTGCGCCTGGGGCATTCGCGACTCAAATGACAAGCCATTCCTACCCCTGAGAGTCCCGCGCCGATAATTAATACATCGAAATGAGTCGATTTCACAATCCCTATCCCTGCAAATTTCTATGCCTTATAGACTGGGTAGATGTGCCCATGATTTATTGTTAGATTGCGACAAATAATTGTCTTTCCGCGCCACAAAGATGGGGAGCAAGTTATGGGTAGCCTTGTACGAGTCAGTATTCTTTCCGGTTTCAGTGAATTCGTGGAGCAGCTTGGGTGCGGGGGGGAAGCCTTCTTGGCCGAGTTCGGTATGCCGTGTGATATCAGCCCGGCGGATTCCCGCTTGGTATCATTTGTTGAGGTCGCGCGCCTGCTGGAAACTGCAGCACGCCGGTTAGATCGCCCCGATTTGGGGCTGTGCCTCGCATCGCGACAAGGGGTGGACCGCTTAGGTGGGGTAGGTGTAGTTGCATGCAATGCGGCCACTCCACGGCAAGCCTTGCTATCCGTTAGGCGCTTTCTTTCTCTTCATAGTTCATCCCTCAGTATGCAACTGGAGCCATTAAGTGAGGGAGATGTACTACGTATTGTTTTTGATTGGCAGGACCCAGCTCTCAGTAGCTATCGCCAGATCCGGGAGCAGGTGCTGGGAAATACGCTGACGATGATACGGATGTTGGTAGAGACTGAGTGTTGCCCGCAAAACGTACTGCTGCCTTATGGTCCTCAAATGGCAGAGGGTGACTACTGCAATTACTTTGGGTGTGAGGTTCTGTTTAGCTCGGGCTATTGCGCGATGGACTTCCCAGCTGCATTTCTGGATACACCACTGAAGTCTGCCGATCCAGTGGTTGAGCGATTGGCCATTTACCATTTGGAGGAGCAGAGTGCGACGCTGCCCGTTCCTCTAACTGTAGAAATTCGACAGTTACTCAGTGAAATACTGCCCAGCGGCAGATCTCAGCTCGGTAATGTGGCAGGGGCGCTCAAGCTCCACCCCAGAACTTTACAGCGCCGCCTGGCTGCGGAAGGGCTTAGGTTCGAAGAGCTATTGGATAACGTGCGGCGGGATCTGGCGACTCGATACTTATCCGATCCGAATCTGGCCTTGGGGCAGATTACGGGTTTGTTGGGGTACTCCGAGCAGAGTACATTTCAGCGAGCTTGTCGACGTTGGTTTGCGGAGACTCCCCGGAATCACCGCTTGCGCCTTGCGGGCAGCGCAATTGTGGGGCGGCCAGAATCTCCGTAAAAGCCTGGAGGGGTCAGTTCTTTTAATATTCAGTAGGCTCCACCTCTCCAGGACGCCAGGTTTTCTCCAGCCATGGCCCCAAGGGTCCATACAGTCTCAAGATTACGAAGAAACCTTTGTTGGGTAGGGTCTCCAGCCAGTTTTTCTCAAACCCTTTTGGCGCCTCGGGTCCAAAATAAACGTCATAAGAACCATCGGAGTTTTGTCTTATCCCTTTCGACTGGCTGCTTACTGCGGGAAAGGGCTGGCTGGTTTTTAACATTGAGCGCGTTTGGCTGTCGTAGATATTAACTGCCCAAAAAGCATTGACCGGTACATCGGGGGGCAGGTGCAATTTGTATTTTTTAGAGCCGTCAAAGGGCTCTTTATTTTCATCGACAAAGGCAATGGCGTAATCAGAACCTTTGCCAGGTTCAATTGCAGTCATTGCTGGGCTGACACCGTTATAGGGATAGAAGTAGCTGACTCTAGCGTCACTATTAATGGTTTTGCCATCGGGGCCATTGAAGAAGATGTTCTTGCCGGGAAACGCCATTACCCAGGCGCTATCTGTGCCTGGGTAGATTTTGATATCGGAGAGGGATTTGTCTGTCCGTGGGTACCAAACAATTGAGCGGGCTATACCATTACCAATTGCAACTGCGTCCGTAAGAATTTTGGTCATTCTTTTATCTGGACTGAAGGCTTTTCCTTTTTCAATGCCTATTGAGGCAAAGAGGCCGCGTGTTTCTGGGTTAAGCATCCCAACCCACTCGTATTGAACGACTTCATTAAGGTGCTTATAGAATTGATAGTCATTGGGGTGGATGGTGTTGAAAGCCTTTCCAGACGCACTGATAAAGACCATCCTTGGCGGGTTACCTTTTTGAGCCAGGGGGTAGATTCTCAAGTTGTCTTTGATGTTTTGCACGGCCTCCGGCAAAGGCTGGTTACTTGGCGAGCGCATAAACACCCACAGTCGGAAGGAGCGAGGGTAGATGGGAATGTAGCCGAAGGGAATATTGCCTTTATAGTCTGGTGGCAGTAACAGAAACTTTCCCCCGCGCCCCTTATCCGGGCCAGAGGAGCCGATATCTTCAACAAAGCGGAACCAGGCATCATTAAACGCGCCCATAACGTCGGGCGGCGAGTGAAACACAGTTGGTCCGTCTCGTTTTAGATCTAAAAAAGCCAGCGTGTAGATAGTCGAAGTATTGCCTGTAAGAAAAAGAGACTCAGAGTTCATTAACCGATCGAAAATTAAGACTTCATTGGCAGACTTAGCGCCAAGCTCTCTTCCCCCTTTCATCAGAGCATGTACTGATGCTCCCTGAATTCCTTTGAGGAAACTATCTACCGCACGCATATGATCCAAATAGTCGTAGAGCTTCTCTGCGGTCTGGGGGTAGGGAGCGCCATCACGGAATTCGAGGGTGCCAATACTACTGTCCACCTTATCTGGCGTACTGATTGATTTCAGAGTCTCTGGATGTAAATCGGCGCAAAGCGGCAGAGAGCTGGTTAACAGAAGAAAAATTCCGACAGACCAAAATGCGTACTGAAGTAATCGAATCAAAATAGCTACCTCTATATGCAAGGCGTGCGTGATACGTAAGTGTGTGGTATTGCTTCCTCTATTGGGGTTATTTCGTGCCAATTTTTTGTGTTAACTGCCGGATTATAAAGATGGCTATCCCCAGGCGTAACTTGGGTATCTTTAGCGATAAGTTTGGCTTAATTTTGATCTGGTGGGACCGGTGATTTAAAAGGTCAGCTTTATTGTAATTATTGGTCTATAGCATTTAGGCTGGCGCCCATGTTTTGTCTGGCAGACCTGGATTTAAAGGTTTACTTGAAGTCAGTAATTTCACGCCGCTACTGATCTGACTCCCCTGTAACCGAAATTATTGCATTAACTTGCATTCAAATATTTATCTGGCTTTCAGTGCCGGTAGCCGATCACTTGTAAAAGAAATCTCTCAAGGTTTCATGGTTCTCAAAAACCACCTTCAGAAATAAGTTTGAGTAATTTTTAATATTTGCCCATCCTATTTTGTGACCATTCGGTTCAATTTTTTTGGGCTTTATAGGGTTTTACTGCCAAAAAAATTATTTTCTTTTTTTTGGTCATTTAGTGGAATTAAATCCTGAATAAATTGGTTTTTTATTGCCTATTTTTTTACTTGGTAGTGGTGCGAGATCGGAAAAAGGGTTTATTAACTTCTTGATTTATTTGTCTTTTGGAATGTTTGTAATGTTTAGTCAGATCGAATAATTTCTAACAGGATGAAACTTTTCATGGATTGATAAAGAGGTTGTCATAAGCTTTACAGAAAATGCTTGTCATTATTGGGTCATCCGATTTATAAAATGATCGTCCCATGTAGCCGGTTTGAATAGTTTTTTTTAGGCTTATTCGGACTAGATCAAAAATCTTAGAATAATAAATGGACTAAAAATGTTTTCTCTTGCCAGCCTGTTCGAGAAAGTTGTGGAAAAATGTTGGCAAGGTCGTCTGGAAAATCTGGATGGCGAGGTTTTGACCGCGGCTCACTGTGAGGATGCGTGGCTCTCACTTACAAATGAAGAAGTTTGTTTCAGTGCTGGCGACCGCATTTTAGTGTGTACTCAGTCTGAAATAGAGGCGGTCGCCATTATGTTGGCGGCGTGGAAGATGGGGTTGGTGGTTGTACCTGCAAAGGGGGATCTGAGCCATTCTTCAATTAAAATGATCGCTTCAGACTGTAATGCCAAGGCGATATGGCGTGCTGGAAAAATTGAGGCCTTGCCCGATTATCAGCAGGAATTCTCAGAGTTTGAAGTGTCTTCTACTCCAGTGGTCACAGGCGTAGATCTGGCTCTGGTGATCTATACCTCAGGAAGTACTGGTAAGCCAAAAGGCATTATGCTTACCCATCAAAATGTTCTGACCTCCTTGGCCTCACTATCCCAATATTTGGGCCTGACAGCACAGGACAGAATTTTGTGCTTATCCCCTTTGTCATTTGATTACGGTCTTTATCAGGTCTTATTTGCGCTATATAGCAACTGTACAACCATCCTCTACGACAAACCATTTAACCCCATACAAGCCCTTAAAACGATTTCAGAGCGGGATATATCTGTTCTTCCGATCGTGCCAGCAATGGGGGCTGCCCTGGTGAAACTGGTGGGTTTGGTTAAACCTGACCTCAGCAACCTGCGCAGTATCACCAATACTGGGGGCCATTTATCTGAGTACATGATTCGCGCCTGGAAAGAGTACTGCCCAAGTCTAAATGTTTTCTCTATGTATGGTTTGACTGAGTGCAAGCGAGCCTTGTACTTGGAGCCGGAGCTTTGGGAAGAAAAGATGGGTTCAGTTGGCAAGCCGATCCCTGGCCTGGATGCACGTGTATTTATACCTCACTCAGAGGTCAGTAAATTTAGAGAAGCAAAAGCTGATGAGGTAGGTGAGCTTTATGTTCGTGGGGCGGCAGTGATGCAAGGCTACTATAACCCGGCCGCTCAAGGTGGTGCAGAAATCTTTTCTGGCAGTTATCGGGACGACAACTGGTTGGCGACGGGAGACCTTTTTACCCGTGATCAGGATGGCTTTTTCTATTTTAAAGGGCGTTCAAAAGACTTAATAAAACAAGGTGGATTTTGTCTGTTTCCAAAGGACTTGGAAAATCATATTGATATGTGCCCATTGGTGCATATCAATGCAGTCATCGGTACTAAAGATAAGCTCGAGAATGAAGTGGCTACTTGTGTTGTGGAGCTTCATGAGAATACCGCTGATAATCAGAAGCAGTTTCGCACTTGGCTGAAAGCGAACATAGATACTGACTACATGCCTAGAGATATCAGGTTTGTTGATGGAATTCAATTAACTGCTAATAGCAAGGTCGATAGAAAGCGCTTAGAACAGGATTTACAAGTCCATGCCTAATGATCTGAGCATATTTAGGCGGGATCCCGCCTAAAACATAAAACGCTAACTTAATAAAAATATAAACGATACGTTTAACCTTTGGGGGAGTTATGGGTGCACTGTCAGATGCGCTGGTTCAGCAGTTGGGCCAAAACAAGAAACAGCTATCTACACCTTGTTATATCTATTCCGTTAAAACTGCTCACGATAACTACAAGCAGCTGAAGGAAGCGCTGGGCACGGGATTGATATACTCTCTAAAAGCCAATAGTTGTCTTGATTTAATACTTCGTTGTGGGCACATCTTTGAAGACGGTATTGAGATTGCATCTATAGGCGAACTAAATCTACTTCCCAAAGGGAATAGTCCCCGATTTGTCAATAACCCATCGGCAGATAAGGCCTTTATACGCGCTGCCATTGCGAGTAAGTGCCATTTAATTATCGACAACCTCAATCAATTAGCTTTGGTTGAGGAGTTGAAGGCAAGGCGGCCAGTAAACCCTGTCGTTTTAAGGCTTAACCCCTCAATCTTGAGCCACTTTGATAGAAATCAAAAGGGCCTAAGAAAAGATCATTTTGGTTTCGACTGGAATGGCTGCCTTGAGGCTTTGGATTTTTGCAAGAAACATGAGATTCCAGTTTTAGGTTTTCATTTGTTCAGGGGCTCATACTCCTTTAATAAAGGTGCTTTCGATACTGCCAAAGTGGCTTTACAAGTTGTTTATGAGTTTGAAGAAATACTGGGATACCCTCTGTCATTAGCCAATCTAGGTGGTGGGTTTGACCCCAATTGGCGGGAGCAGGAGTTTGATTTTGAGCAATATAGAAATTTGATTGCTGAATTTCCAGATCATATCAAGGTAGTTCACGAGAGTGGTCGAGCAATTATGGGCTCAGCCGGTTATTTCGTCACGGAAGTTCGCTATAAAAAGTCCATTAACGGTGACAAGTACGCCGTATGTGATGGGGGAATGGCCCAAAATTTTCTGTTGGCGAAAACGGAAAGTACCTTTAAACGATTCCAGCAACCTCATGTTTTGCGAAATGGGACTCCTCTAAAAGGGAAGGATGAGGGGCAGAAAGTCCTTTTAGTGGGCACATCTTGTAATAAGGAAGATGTGATTGGGGAAGTCAACAATATTGACCTTCGAGAAGGGGACTTAGTCATATTTGATGGATGTGGTGCCTATAACGCAAGTTATACCGTAGCACCTTTCCTCAAATTGCCAGCTTCGAACTCTTATCTGGTGGAGTAGATCATGGAAATGCAATCGGTTGTAGGTGGTTTTGTTCTCAATCAATTATCCAGTATTTCACCAGTGCCCAGCACATTGAAATCGCTGTTAGAAAATTCTTGTGCTCGGCTATTCGATGCATCAATGATTATCGAAGATCCTTTGACAGAGCTTGCACCACTTAGGGACGCTTCGGTTCAGCAGCCATTAGAGCAGTTTGAGCAGACCTTTGTTATTGATCAAATTATTGACACCGTCCGGGATGAAGGACTGGATAATCACTTTCATAATATGATCGGGCTATTTGGCTCGATTATGTTGAGCCTGACTGCTACAGATGATCAGCTTGCCCAGGTCAATAAATGGGTGGAGCAGGGGATTTTCGGCCACTTCCTTATGACAGACCCCGGCGGCCCGAGTCTTATGGGTTGGAAGACAGAGCTGGTTGAAACTGATAGCGACATGCTACTGAATGTCGACAAGATCCACGGCATTGAGGCACATAAGCTTGGCTTTGCCATGGTAGTTACCAAGCAACCGGGAAGGCCTTTTCCCCTGACAGTGATGTTGCCGCCAGAACTCTGTAACCAACTACGGCAGAGTACTGTAGGAGAGCCGTTTTTAAATAGCACCTTACAGCTGGGAAATTGTAAGGGTAAAGTATCAATTACCAAAGACATGTTGTTGAGCAAAGGTGGGTTGGGTAGCGTCAATCGATTTTTAACACTGGTTCGCCCGCGCTTTGTTAAATCACTAATGCACTTTGTGCTTTGGCTACATGACTGTAAAGAAGCTCGTTTAACCAGCGAAGATCAGGCTCATATAGAGTATCTAATTCATTTATGTAATGAGCAGGTAGTTGCAACCACTTTTTCTATGCACAGTGTAAACCGTGTACTGGCAACGAAATTTACCAGCAATGAGCTTTTGCTGAACCTGGTCTTGTCAGGAAAGATCAAATCCGTAAATCGACAGCGCGATCTGTTGGCTTTCACAAAAATGGAAGGCAGTTCATATCGGTGCTTCTTTGAGATATATAGCAAATTTAAGGGGCTGCGGGTATGAGCCTGTATTTACGATCTGCAGCTTTTATCCCCATAGAAGGTATCACTGTCTCATCCAGTAGTGATGTTTCAACTGCCTTTGGTGATATTGCCAGGATTATCCGAAGACAGACAGATAGTGTATTAGATGCTGCTCCAGAGATAAATGATTCGCAAATAGATCGCCATTTTTTATGCTCTACCATGATTGAACTTCCTTTGAGTTCATCGGCGATTAGTGAGCAGGACTTCAATTACGGTGATAATGCAAGAGCGCCAGTTACCAGTTTTGTTAATACCTATGAATGTGCATCTTGGGGTTATAGCCTTCGGCATTACCTGACACAAAATCCGGAATCGCGCTACTTAATGGTAAGCATTCTTGATGCCAATGTTTTAGATCTAACGTTTTGGCGAGAAAATGAAAATTGGGGCGATAGTGGTTTTGGTCTCTGTACACTGTTGTTTGAAGTGCGGGATCTTGACAGTATAAACCTTAATGCATCCTGCACGATTACTTATAATACAACTCCGGAATTTGCCACTGTCATCCGAAAAATGGCTGTTGGACGAGATGACCTGACTTTATCTTTGCCGTTCTTTCCAGAGAATATTCGCCAAATTTTCTCCAAATTGTTGTCGGCCAATCAAAAGTTACCAGACTTGCACGATCGATGGGGGCATTGTTTTGGTAGTGATCCCTGGCTGAATATTATTTGCCAAGGCGCTGAAAAAGGCTTTGACAAGCAAGAAAATTTTCTGGCCTGTTCGATTGCATTGAATGGCTATTATTGCACTGTAGAAGTTACCGTTGATGAACAAAGTCACTTCTATCTAATGGAGGCCGCGTGATGAAGACTGTTGAGCTATCAACGTGTCTCGAACGTAACCCCTATCCGGACACATTGAAATCCTGCTTAGCACAAATGCTGCCGTTGAGTACTGAGCAGGACTATCTTGCATTATCCAGCCTACCAGTTAATTCCAGCCCGGTGCTACTGAATCATTCGGAGCACTATCAATTACTACTGGATATTCTGCGATACTTTGAAGATTCTGAACTGGATACAGACTTAATCTTGATAAAAATGCAGATGCCCGCTGGTGGGCGTATGCCAAGTGCTCTATTACAATACACCGTTTTAATGCTTCATGACCTGGCTGGTGAAGAAGCAATATTAGTTAGAGAAGGAAAACGATATATAGCTATTGAGGATAGCTTGGTTCGCCACCCATTTGAAGCGGGAACAAACCAGCTGAAAATCAGGTTGGCAGTGGATGTTGATTGCCATGATCTCTTAATTGAGGGGCTTTCTAAATTACTTATCGAGTGCGGTTTCGGTGATATAACAATAAACACCATGGACGGGACAGCATAAAGATGTTTATTAAAAACCTATGGGTAGACAGTGGCGGGCAGGTTGATCGATTACTTGATGCCTTGAGAGGACACCTGGATCAATATGATTTGTTACCAGAACTTATCTATGTGGTTTCTGCGGGAGAGGCTAATGTTCTACAGGATAGTCGGGTTGTAGAGTTTATAGCAGACCTTGAAGATGGTGGGCATAATATCCGATTTGTGGGTAGCGCCTGCACCAGCTTCCATGCTGCAGTATTGAGTTTTTCAAAGTGTAGTGAAGCCGAAGCTTTGATCTTAAATCTCGAACTGGGCAAAGAGCGGCAACAAGAGTGCCTGGATTCATTGGGTATTGGAGTTGGACCTGATCAAGATGGCTTAGATGTTCTTGTAGGTGTGGCGGCTACCTGGATCTGTCGAGAGTATTGTGAAACACATCTCTGTCAAATATCCAGCTGCGATATTCTCTCACAAGCGCCATCTTTATCTGGCGCACCAGATTTAGTAAAGAGTATTAAGCAGGTAATCTCAACCAACTCTAGTGATGATACTCGAGTAGTTTCCTTTGATATCCGCTCGAAATGGGCCAAGGGGCTCCTGAAAGGATTTTCGCACAGCGATAAGGCCTCATGGTTACCCAGTATCGAAGAGAACGGCTGGCACTATTTGAGTATTAAACCTCTGTCTGAATTGATCAACTACTACATTGAGGAAACGGTGACTGATCTATGGCTGTTAACTCTAGGGGGTGGCGGCAGGGTAGGTTGCCTGAAAATAGACATTCCTTCGCTCAATTTTCAGGGATTTCTTTCAAGATTGGTAAATGTTGAGAAATTGGTGTTGGAAGACGCCTATATAGATTTTAGTTCCGCCCAGCATCTGGCTGACACTCTAGGCCAGGATTACCTTTCGCATATTCGTGAGGCATTAAGGTATCCCAAGAGGATTTACCGTGGAAGACATAACCAGATATTTGACTGGGTATTAGGTGCAGGTAGTTGGCGTACGCTGTTGGAATATCAAGGAGCAAGACATGGATAATAATATTTATAAAACTGATATAAGAGAATTTAAATTCCTTATTGAAGAACAGTTCCATGAAGCTAAAACTCTGTTCAGTGACCAGATGTTTAAAGGGTGCTCACCAGAGATTCTCCATGAAATTTTAGTTCGGGCTAAAAAATTCTCTTATGAGGTTCTCGGGCCGGGATATCAGGATTCAGATCGAGAGGGATGCCAGTTAGAGAATGGGAGAGTGAAGCTCCCGAGCGCATTCCCTGAGATGTGGCAGAGGTTTAAGGAAGACTGGGGGAATATTTCCTCACTTGAGGGCGAACAAAATACAACTATTCCGCCCTTTGTAATGCAAATGCTCCTGGAAATGTTTATGGGGGCAAATCCAAGTTTTATGACTTATGGTGGTTTTTGCCTGCCGTCCTCCACCTTGGTGGAAAAATATGGAACCGATCTGCAAAAAGACCTGTTTAGGGACAAATTAGCCACCTCAGAGTGGACATCTTGTCTCTGCCTCACTGAACCCCAGGCGGGAAGTGATGTATCCCTTGTAGAGACTCGCGCTGCGAAACAGGAAGATGGCACTTATTTGTTAACGGGCGAAAAATATCTGATCAGTGCCGGTATGCACGACCTGACAGAAAACACCGTTTATTTCGTTATGGGGCGTGGCGAAAAAAGCGGCTCGGGCACCTACGGTTTGTCTTGCTTTATTGTGCCTAAGTACTGGGTTGAAGAGGATGGGAGTCTCGGCGAGTTTAATAATATAGAATGCATTTCTCTAGCTGAGAAAATGGGCTTTAAAGGGTGTGCAAACACTCACCTTCGGTTTGGTGACAATGGCCCCTGTAGAGCTTACCTGTTGGGGAACCGTGAGAATGTAGGCTTGTTGCAGTTTCTCACCTTGATGAATCAGGCACGAATCAGCACAGGTGTTTATGCCTTGGGTATGGCTTCCTCAGCCTACTACAATGCACTTTCCTATTCGACAAAGCGCTTACAGGGCAAGAGATTTCACGAGAGCTTTAGCTCTACCGCAAGCCGGGTCAATATCGTTGAGCATACCGATGTCCAGCGTATGTTGTTGGAAATGAAATCCAAGGTAGAGGGCTGTAGAGCACTGATTGCTAAACTGACATTGTCAGAAAGCTTAGTCAAAATCTACCAGGGGCAGGAAGACAAAAAGGATCGCATTGCTCACTATCAGGGTTTAATGAACCTGCTAACTCCAGTTGTTAAAGCCTATATCAGTGACCAGGCTTGGCGTATCTGTGAATTGGCAATTCAAACCTGTGGTGGTCAGGGGTATCTCAAGGATCTGGGTATAGAGCAATATGCCCGGGATATTAAAGTGCTGGCAATCTGGGAGGGAACGAATTATATCCAGAGCCAGGACTTGATCCGGGATAAGTTAGGATTGGGTAATTCCAGTAAGCTATTCCAATTCTATCAGGCAGAAATTGATAATTTCCTCAATCGGGCCACGGACTACCCTCAGTTTAAGATTGAATTTGAGCGCTTAAAGACCTCGTTTGGACATTTCGAGGCAGCACTGAAAGCTGTGCAGGTATGGGTGAAGACAAAAGAAATGTTCAAAATCCCTGCCTATAGCACACGTATTCTACATATGCTTGGTGATATAACCTTGGCTTGGCTTTTATTGGAGGCTGCATGCGCGTCATCAGATAAGTTGAGTCAGGACCTGAACGATACTGATGAGGAATTCTATCGCTCGAAAATTGTCAGTGCCAAATTCTTTATTCGCAATGAGTTACCCCGTACCAAGCTGGTGCTGGATATCCTTCAGGATCAGGACTCTTTTTGTGAAATGGACGCTTCCTCCTGGAATTCATTATTGTCAAATGTGGAGGCTGTCTCATGAACAAGCTTGATCAGCTGGAATCCAATTACGATGTAGTGATTATCGGTGGTGGATGGGCTGGCTTAACCCTGGCCCGTCAACTTAAGCTCAATGATGGTGCTTTAACCATATTGGTTGTTGAGGCAAATACTGAGTTTAAGGCCAAAGTTGGTGAAGCGACAGTGGAGATGACCGGCCACTACTTTATGAAGCAGTTGGGTTTGGTGAATTATCTCTATAGGAATCACTTGCCTAAAAACGGTCTGCGTTTTTTCTACGATAACCCTGAGCATACACTGTCATTAACAGAGATGAGTGAGCACGGAACCACCAGTATCCCGCCTCATCCAGCTTTTCAAATTGACCGGGCCAGATTGGAATCCGACCTTGTCGATATGAATAGGGCGAATGGCATAGAGGTTATTCGGGGCGTAAAAGCAAAAAATCTTAACATACAGCCAGGTGATGAACTCCATTCTATAGAGCTTATGGAAGATGGCGCTAGCGGAGTGGTTAACGCCCGCTGGTTAGTAGATTGCAGTGGTCGAAATCGGGTTGCTAAGAAGCATAAAAAGCTTACCCGTGTTGAGAATGTCCCTAAACACTTCTCTGCCTGGGGTAGGTTTAAGAACATACAGGATATCGACTCCATGGGAGATATGAATTGGAGGAAGAAGGCCTTTGGACGCTTTCTTTCAACGAATCATTTTTCTGGAGATGGTTACTGGGTTTGGTTTATACCCTTAAGTGGTGGCTATACCAGTGTAGGTATCGTTGGCGAGAATAGTAAATTCGACAAGCCGCCCACAAAGAAGCAAGATTTCCTAGATTTTCTGTTGGCTTATAGAGCTATTTCGGAACTTCTGGAAGGCGCCGAGCTTATTGATTTCGAGGCTTGGGGACAGCTTGCCTATAGAGCGGATGAGTTTATCTTTGAGGACCGCTGGGCCACCTCCGGATTTTCCTCGATGTTCCTTGATCCTCTGTTTAGTGGTGGGGGCGATATGATAGCCCTGTTTAATGACCATATTTGTAAGTACATTGTTGCCGATATCTCAGACAATAATCGTGATGAAGCTCAGCAGCGGCTTGCAAAAGAATTGCCGATCGCGAATCAAGTGGTCACAGAATTTTACCAGGGCCTCTATGCCCATGTAGCAAATGTATACCCGGTTATTGACTCTGCTGAACTGTGTTCTCCTTTGCTTGCCTACAATACCGCTGCTTATTTCCTGGAGAGTGCCTGGGATTATATGTCAGGTAATTATCTGGATCAGGAGTACTGGCTACGCAAGAGTTACCTGCGCCGTGGATATATGGCTCTTGAGTTAATTCTGCAACGCCTGTTAGTTGAAACGGCAAAAGAACTTAAAGCTCAGAATCGATATTTTCGCAGAAATAGTGAAGGTTTCTTTGAGTCCGGTGCCGATCACTATAAGTACTTTGTATATTTAATGGGAACCCAAGGCCGGGATGGTTGGCGAATCGATCTGCGGGTAAAACTTTGGGTTGAAGTTTTCCTGAGCGTTGTTCAGGCGCGACTCGACCTCCCTAAACTGGCAAACCGGATGGTTGTTCAGCAGGCTATTACCCTGCCTGATCTTTTACAAAAGCCAAATATGAATGGGGCTGACCTCAATTGGCTGCTTGAGAAGTTATCTATCAAGCTTACAGATCTAGTCAATGAGGATATGGCAGATCCAGTGAGCGTTATTGTATCGGAAGAGTCCTTCCACACAGATACGATTGAAGTTATGGATCTTGCGGGTAGCTACTCCAATAAAGAACTTGCTGAGGTTAACAAGAAAGCAAAATCTATCTGGGTGCAGACTCAGGAGTATATTGCGATCCCTAGTATGGTTCCTGTATTTCTTGCTTTTGCACGCAGTCAGCCGGATAACATAATGGATTCGGTCATTGACCAGCGTGAAGTTATGCGCACAGCTGAATTAGACTCTGCTCATGCGGATTCGGAGGTCGTGTGATTCAGGAGTTCTTTCAGGCGCGGGATGGAAAAAACCTTTCCTTTCGCTGGTTGCCTTGCGATGAATCTGACTTGGTGCTTGTCTGCATGCACGGGAGCACGTTCAGTAGCCAGTGGTATTTAATGTTCGGACGAATGGTACACCGGAACGGCATTAGTGTGTGTCTGCCGGACTGGCGAGGCCATGGCAAGAGCGAAGGTGTTCCGGGAGATCTCGATTATTCCGACCAACTGCAAGACGATCTTGCCGACCTATTAAAACACCTCAAAAAAAGAGGGGCTAAAGCCTTTGTACTTGGGGGGCACAGCGCGGGATCATTGGTTGCACTTAAATATCTGCACCTATATGGCAGTAAAGATATTGTAGGTTTTTTTGCGATAGCACCGCCGCTGACTCAGTCAGAGGAAACAAGAAAATACGATATTCCAGCATCTGGCTTTGAGTATTACATTCGTTACGGAAGGAAGCGTCACTATACGCGGCCTAGGGCATCGGCTGGTGATCAGAATCTGCCAAAAATAAAAATGCTGAAATATTGGCTGGCACTTTTGTTCCCCCCATTGAGAAAGCTATCAGTGCTTAGTTTTCCCCCGGTGGGATCAGCAGCGGGGAATCAGGGGAGAGTTCTGGACTGTACGTTTAACTTACTCAGCGCCTATAACGTAAAGAGATACGCAGATCTCTTTGCAAGTTTAAATGTACCCTGCCACTTTTTTGTTGGAGAGAAGGACGAAGTGCTTGATACCCACGTGCTCCACACCGTATTGAGCTGGTATCTCTCTCCCAATATTAGGGCTGGACTCACCGAGCTGCCCAGAGCTACTCATATGTCAGCTATTTCTGCTTCGGCGAAGCCTATTTCCAGCTGGTTGACAACTTTGGTGCGGCAACCTGAGGGAGCTGTTGCATGAGACCTAGCAAAGGCAAAACTCCCCTGATGAGAGAAAAAATGTTGCCCGTCGGTGGAGAGGTTTCACTGAGTTCATTTTTAAATGATGCCGATTGGGGGGCAGGGCATAGCGAAAATTGGACATCTTTAGGAACTATAAAGAGAAGTGATAAAAACACTTTTCACTTGCAAGTTGGCAATGCATTTCGATTTCCCCTTTATTATTACCTGAAGGACGATCGTCTATTTGTTGGTCAGGATTTATCACTATTTCCTGCTGTTGGTGCCGATACGGTAGATTGCCACTACTTAATTGAAATTGAGTATTTTGGTTTCTCCATAGAAAGAAAGAGCCTTTTGCAGAATGTTAAAATGCTCTTTCCAGAAGATGATGTTGTTATATCAGCCAGAGAACTGATTTGGCTCTCAGCTGAACATCATCAATCTGGGTCATTTGATGCCGCTCTGGTAATTCCTGAAGAAGCTACCGATAAACTCTACAACAGTTTACCTGAAGTAACCTCTAAGCTTTTCTCGCCTGTTGATACCACTTTTTATGCTCATATTGCCAATCGTTTGGCGGAGTCAAGCGGCACCAAATTAAAAGTGGGTAGACAAAGCCTGCCTTTAACGGTTGGCTATCAGGAGAAGCGGGCAAAGATCTTTAATAAGGCTCATAAAAATAGAGTCGTAGAAGGGATCGATCTACAAAGTTACACCGACATGGTGCAGGAAGAGTTGGATCGGGCTTGGCAGGACTCCGAATCAAGTCTCGATAGGGAAGATTATATCTTCCAAACTTTCTATCTGCCTTTTGCCCAGTTTTTACTCAATATACTGGCAATGAATACCAGCAAGATGGTGGAGATTGTTGAAGATTCGGGAGATGAGGGTGTAACTCCCCCGGCACTGTCAATAAGTGATAAACCTATCTGTAATATTTACGAATCTTTTCAGCGGGTGTTTTTTTATGGACACCATTGGCTTGCAAAAGTCTGGTTCTATATACCGCCCATGATCAGTTCTGCTGCCATAAAACAGCAGCAAAAATACTCAGAACGAGAGCAGCATGTTTGTGTTTTTACTTTAACATTGGACTACTTGCTGCGATTTAATAACTTAAAAACAGGAAATGTTACTGGAGAGTAATTATGTCTACAGCAGTTGTAGAGAACAAGGTACAAGAGCTTTGTGAGCAAATAGCTCTTATGCTGAATGTTGATGCTGTCGATGCAGATACACCCATTGCAGAACTCGGGGTGGATTCCCTGAATATTGTCGAGGTGATTCTAATTTGCGAGCAGTTATACCCGGGGGTGATGAGCCCTGAAAATCTTGTTTTCGACGAACACACCACCCTTAGGGAAATGGATGGTCAACTACTTGAAAACTCGGAAGAAGTCTAGCGTACTTCGGGAGCAGTCAATGTTTAAAAAAGTACTTACCATTCTTATCAGTAGTTTTTTTATTGGAAATGTTGTTGCCTGGTTTTCAGGTGCTGCTCCCATCGAGTTTGGCAAGATTGCCTATTCAGAAGGCGAGATGGAGCAGGTGGAGTTTCTCCAGCAGGAGATTGGTGAAAATAGTACAGACCCCGACTTGATGTTGGAGCTTGGGCAGTTATTTAGTCACCATAACGAGCTTGAAAAGGCTGCACACTTGCTGGAAGCCGCGTATCAACAGCGTCCAGACGACATGTTGATACGTGCAGCGTATTACTCTAATGAGGGCAAGCGCGCAGGTGCAATGTTTGATCCTGCGATGGGTCTTTACAAGCTCTACCGTCTACGCCATGCGATGGATGAGGTGGATCAGGCAGGTCTCAGTGCCGATTCAGACTTTAATGTGCGCTTGATACGGCTGATTACTTTTTCTTATGTAGGAGAAGTAAGCGGCCACTTTGAGCGGGTGTTCGAAGATGAAGCCTGGTTTAAGAATCTGATGGATTCAGAGCCCGATCTATTGCCGGCTGCTATGCAGCAGGTGGTGTATTTGTCTTTGGCTAATGCCTACTGGGTGAAAGCTGGAGAGGGCACTGAGGATTTGGCAGTGGCCAGGGATTACTACCAAAAAGCAATAGCAATGGCTCCTTGTCCTGCCACGATGCAAACCTCTTGTGAGCAACTGGGGCAAATGGCAGTCACCCTGGGTAAAAGTTAATGTTGGTTGAGCTTAAGCGTGTTTCAAAGCGCTATCGATTGGGCGATCTCTGGGTCGACGCCTTGCGGGATATAGATCTTGCCATCGATCGGGGTGAGTTTCTGGCTGTGAAAGGGCCCAGCGGTAGTGGTAAGAGCACATTATTGAATCTTCTATCCGCATTGGATCAGTGTGATTCCGGATCAGTTCATATTGATGGCGTTAATCTTGGGAGTTTGGGAGAGCATCAGCGCTCCCTGTTCCGAGGTCGTCATATTGGGATTGTTTTCCAGTCTTTTAACCTGATTCCCGTGCTTACAGCACTTGAGAATGTGATGTACCCGCTGACACTGCGGGGGGCTAACAATGCCAGGCAACTAGCGTTAGACGCTCTGGAAGCAGTAGGGCTTGCCAAGTTGGTTAATCAGCGTCCTACCCAGCTTTCGGGGGGGCAGATGCAGCGAGTGGCGATTGCCAGGGCAATTGTCAGTAAGCCGGATCTGGTGCTTGCGGACGAACCCACAGCCAATCTGGATTCGCGCACGTCGGAGAGCATTATGAGCCTTATGAAGCAGCTCAACCGGGAGCAGGGTGTCACTTTTATCGTAGCCACCCATGATGATTATGTAACCAGCTTGGCATCCCGTGTTATCACGGTACGAGATGGTCATTTGGTAGAGGATACAGCTTCGCCTCAAGGTATTGTTCAGGAGGCTATTGCATGACAGCAATCATAAAAATGTTGCTGGCTAGGGGCCCGCTAACTAGAGCGGCTTTGGCTATTTCAGTTGTATTCTTAATTTCTGCACCAGCTTTGGCTGAAGACTTCGTCTATCCAACTCCGATTCCATTCACCAATAGCGAAAGGGAAGCGCTGTTTGCTGCTGTCAATGGAGAAACGACCAGTGAGCAGAGAAAGCAGGCCTACTTGGCTCAGCTTGCGCGCCTTACGTCGATGGAAGATGCAGAGTTGCAGGATGTTGAGGAGTTAGAGGCTCTGATGCAGTCACTGGTGGAGAGTCTCCCGGATGACCCCGAACTCAATGCTGCATTGGGATCGACAACTTCCTTTAAATCCAGCTTCTACCTTGATCGATTGGCAAAACTATCGCTGTTCTCCAGACGAGGCAATCGCATGATGGATCGGGCTGTTAAACAATCTCCATTCAATCTGGGCGCCCGCCTTCAGCGGGGAATCAGCTGTGCCAATATGCCGGCCTTTCTAAAAAGAGCGCGCTACGCTGTTGAAGACCTGGAGCTGGTGAGGGAACAGGTGGGCTATCGGTTCGGTAAAGAATTTCTTGGCTTTGTAGAGTTCTACCTTGCCCAGGCTTACGAGCGCAATAAACAGCCCGATGATGCCCGGGTTCTTTGGGGAAAGGTGGCCGAGTCGGATACCGACTGGTCCGCTAAAGCCAAGCTGGCGCTTCGGAGTATTTAGTCATGGGCTTGGGTTGGAAAGTTGCACTGCTGAATATTATGCGTAACGGGCGCCGCAGCCTGATTACCTTGGCTGCGATCGTTTTCGGTTGTACCAGCCTGATTATTTTTGGCGGTTTTGTACAGTCGATGTATGAGGGGATGCGGGAGAGTATGATCCGCTCGCAGCTTGGTCATATACAAATCTATGCCAAAGGCTACAACCAGTTTGGCAAAGCGGAACCGGAAAAATACCTGATTGCTGATGGGGATCTACAAAAGATTTCCGAGCTGGTAGAAAACGAAACCGATACACTGGTGGTAGCACCACGCCTTAATTTCAATGGCCTGCTTAGTGATGGCAAGCAATCGATAGCCATCACTGGAATTGGTATCGATGCGGAGAAAGAAGTGATGCTTTCCTCTGCAATTCAGATTGTTCAAGGGGACGATCTATTTCCAGAGGATATTTCTGCTGCCCACCTTGGAGAAGGCTTGTTCAATGCTCTGGATGTTCAGATTGGGGACTACTTGACCCTGTTGGCAAGCACCCAGGATGGGGCAATCAATGCTGTCGATGTACAGGTGATGGGGGTAATCACAACCGGTGTTAAGGAACTGGATGATCGCTTGCTCAGGGTGAATTTGCCTCTGGCCCAGGAATTACTCTATACGTCAGATATTACACGGCTAGTGGTTTTACTGGAGGAGACCGAACTTACATCTACCTCAATTGCGACTCTGGCCAGTGTCTTTGAGCAGAACGATTTGAACCTAGAAATAAAAAGCTGGGAAGAACTGGCGGGTTACTATCATCAGGTTGTTGGCCTGTTTAACGGAGTTTTTGGTTTTATTACCGTAATTGTGTTGGTAATCGTCGCGTTGAGTATTTCCAATACCATGTTGATGGCAGTAATGGAGCGTACCCGTGAGCTGGGTACTATCCGAGCCATGGGCGGTACTCCCCGGCAGGTTGTAAACCTGATTTTACTAGAGTCGGTATTTCTCGGTTTGATCGGAAGTTTGCTGGGGCTACTGATTGGTGCACTGGCAGCCAAGGGAATTACCTATGCCGAATGGATGATGCCTCGGCCACCGGGCAGTACCCAGGATTATCCTATCCGTGTGTTTGTCGTGCCGGATATCTTATTGAAAACATTCCTGTTGGGTTTTTGTATTTCACTTGTTTCCAGCCTTTATCCAGCGATAAAAGCATCCCGGCTGCCGGTAGTAAAAGCACTTAGGTTTACTTGATTTGGGTCTTCTATGTATAAGTTGAATTCTTTTTATGGGTGGGTGTTGGCGATAGCCTGCTTGTTGTTTAGCTACTCAAGTTATGCATCGGTTTCGGCTGAGTCACTGGTTAATAAGCTGGATGACTTTCGCGGGTTCAGGGATCAGGGTTTTAGCTTTGATATCACCAATATCAGCTATAAAAAGGACAAGGAGCCCCGCACCAATAAGCTCAGTGTCAAAGTATTTAATGAGCAATCACTGATCCAATTTTTGGCGCCCGCCCGGGAAAAGGGCAGGGCAATGCTAAAAGAGAGCGCCAATATGTGGCTCTATATTCCCGGTACGCGCAGGGTTATCCGGATTGCGCCCTCACAGCGATTAATAGGCGAGACCAGTAACGGTGATGTAGTGGGGGCAAATTTTTCCCGGGATTACACGGCAGAGCTGCAAGGGCAGGAAACTGTTGATGGGGAAGATTACTGGGTGCTGTATTTATCGGCAAAATCCTCTGGAGTTGCCTATGACAAAGTAAAAATTTGGATGGCACAGGCTGAGGGAAACCTGCCTTTAAAGGGGGAGTTTTATACCCGATCCGGGCGCCTCCTTAAAACAGCGCACTATAAAGAGTTCAAGCAGTTTGAAGGCGAGCTGAAACTGCATAAATTACTCTTGGTGGATGCACTCATTGACGAGAGTTATACCTGGATGAAATTCGATGACTATCGTCTTGAGAGCCTGGACCCGGCAATTTTCCAAAAAGGCTCCCTTGGCAGGCTGAATTGAGGTGAGTCGGTAATGGTTATCAGAATCAGGACAATTCTCCCATTTATACTCCTTCCTCTCGCTTTTGCTGAAAAAGTTGCCGGTGCCGAAGGCTATCAAGATCCTTTCGAGACCAACTCGGAACTTTTCGATGAAGTGAGCACTGAGGAAGGGGTTTCTCGAGTTGTTTGGGATGTTGATGCTTCGCTACTCGGGTATCACCAGCAGAATGAAGTTAGGGATGATCCCTATTTCGATCCGGGTCTGTTTGTCTTTGATGAACAAGAGTCTTTACTTGCTCTGGATCTCAGTGGCCAGTTTTCCCTGGGAGCACACTTCTCAGTTTACTCGCGGTTTGCGGCGATAGAGCACTATCGGTCTAATGAGGCTGGAACATCTGAAAAAGAGACAGAATCCCATCTGCTAGAGGGGTATTTCTCTTCTTACACTGACAACCGAAGGTTTGGTATTAACGTCGGTCGGATAAAACCTCAGTGGAGCAACGGTTACAACTGGTCTCCAGCAAATCTATTAAAAGCCACTTTTGACCGCCCCAATCTGGATGCCGATGAACTTACCCAGCAACTGGGCTGGGATATGGCCCATCTCGATTTCCGCTATGGTCGCTGGAACACCGGCATTTATATGGCTCAGGTTGAGGACGATCTGGATGGTCACTTTGACACTAGCGTAAATGACCATGAGTTTCAGTACGCACTCGTGGTGAATCGTGAAGGTGACTTGGATACCCGCTTGGTACTACATCAGATAGAGGGGGAGGCAACCAATGTCGCTTTCGGGTTGAGTACTTTGGCTGGAGACAGTGCCACACTCAGGTTGGAGGGGGCTTGGGAACATCAGCGGGAGTTACCGCAGCCGGGCGAACTCTCCTATTTTCCAGCAGAGGACGATGGTTATTTGAAGCTGGTACTTGGTACTCAGCTCAGCTTCAACCAGGGATGGGATGTTACTGCGGAGTATCTGTATAACCAGCATGGATTCGATGATGACGAGTGGGGTTTGGTTCAAACGCAGGTAGATAGTGCAAAGAACGGATTGAACAGCGCGCAGATTTATGAGGCGATTTCTTTTCTGTCTGACAGTTTTAACCTTTTATCTACCGGACAACTACGGCAGGAGTATTTGTTCTTGATGTGGGGTAACACCCGGCTGGATAAGAAGTTTCAATATCGCCAGAGTGTGCAATACAACCTGGATGACAAGAGTCAGTACCACAACCTGGAATTGATTCAGAACTGGACTGAGCATTTTAGTACTCGACTGCAAGCCCAGTTTTTCCGGGGTTGTGAGTCCTGTGAATTTGGTCTGCTGCCTACTGAAAGGCTTCTTAGGTTAAGTCTCTATTATGATTTTTAGCGCTTGCTGGCTAAAAGTGCTTCATATTTTTGTGCGATTTCCCGCTTGCCGGATTCCCTGCTAATAGAAATTAATGCCCGCAAAATATCCAGGTCCTGCGGAAACTGGTGATAGCCGTCTTCTAGAATATCCAGGGCGAGTTCGCTGTTGCCTTCTGAGTGAACGGCTATGGCGTATACGTAAAGATACCGGCTCTGGGTTTGCTCATGCTCAGCCGCCGCCTTTAGAAAACCCATTGCCTCCTGGTGGCGGTTCTGACGAACCAGGGAAAGTCCTAAGGCATGCTGGATTACGGCGATATCCTCACTCTTCGAAAGTGCCCCTCTGAGTAATAATTCCGCATCGGTTTCACGTCCACTTGCCCGGTAAAGGTCGGCCAAGTTGATATAGGCGGGTGTGTAGTAGGAGGCCTTGGTTATTGCTCGGCGATAGAAGGCTTCCGCTTGTTGCGTATTTCCTCTCTGGAAATGGAGGTTGCCCAGGTTTACCAGGGATTCCGGTCGGTCGCTGTTGAATAATTCTGAGGTGGTATAGGTTTTAAGGGCCTTTGAGTATTGCTGATGTACTTGCGCGGGCATAGTCCCGATCTGAGCATCGGTAACGCCATTGGCAGCCAGCGACCTGGTCACGGCCATTTTACTGAAAAGCAGCGGTACACCGATCATCAGTCGTAATTGCTCCGGTAGTTCATCCAGAGACTGCGCAAGGGCCAGGTTTAATAATGGTTCTTCGCTCTGGGCAATTTGTTGGAGTAACTGAGCGGAATTTATCGTCAGGTAGCGCGGTAACAAACGGATTGCGCTGGCCCGAACAATCTCCGGTTGACTGCTGTCCTGAATAAGGTCCATTAACATCTTATCGGCCTCGCTATCCCCGCGCATAGCTGCGTGCAATGTCTGCCCGTAGTGAGGGGGAGGTGAGCCGTATTTGTCTTCCAATATCTTCGCTGCCCACTGGCTCGATTTATCTTGATGGCAGCTGTTGCAAGTATTGGGGGTGTCCAGCGCCTCGGAAAGGTCAGGTCGGGGAACGCGGAAACTGTGATCCCGGCGCCCATCCACCTGCATAAAATTTTTCGTCGGCATATGGCAGTTTGTGCAGCGGGCACCGGGGCTTTGAGTTGGGTGCAGATGGTGATCAGTACGGGCGAATCGCTCCGGCATATGGCACTGGGCACAAACTGCATCACCAGCTGCTCTCAGTTGTAGACTGTGGGGGTTATGACAGTGGCTACAGGTAACACCTGCAGCGTACATTTTGCTTTGCAGAAAAGATCCGTACACGAATACCTCGCCATCGGCCTGGCCATCTGCGTGGTAGAGAGGCTCTTGCAGAAGTGTGAGGTTGAAATGATCCAGTAATTCGCTGTTAGCCTGCGCTCCCGGTAAATGGGTACTCCGCCGAGAATGGCACTGGGCGCAAGTTGTTATTTCACGCTGGATGGCTGCCGATGGCGCAAGCTTGGCTATCCCCGTTTGCAGATCCATTCCCCGGAGCTGTTGGGTTGGGTCAATAAGATGGGGATCAAGCCCTTTATTCGGCAATGCCTCATTCTGTGTTTTTGCCCACTGAAGGTGTCTCGATCCCGGGCCATGACAGGATTCGCAACCGACACTGATTTCTGACCAGGATGTCTGGTAGCTATCGGTTTGTAGGTTATAGGCCTTTTGCAGATTGGTGGAATGGCAGTCGGAACACATAAAGTTCCAATTCTGGTTTATGCCGGTCCAGTGCAGGGGATGTTGATGGTCTATCGCTTGATCGGGATAGAGATGGAACCAGCGCTGGCCACCGATAGATTTGTCCCGGCTATCCCAAGCGATACTCAGTGCCTGAAGACGACCGCCTCCCAAATCAATCAAGTATTGCTGTAAAGGGTGGACACCAAATGTATAGGCAAGGGGATAGTCCTGGAGGTCTTCACTGGGCCCATCAGTGCGTACGTAATAGCGTCCTTCCTTTTGATAGAAGTGAGATTTCTGCCCCTGATATTCAAATGCCACCCCGGAGAAATCACCGAGAACGCTGTTGCTATTGGCGGCCTGCATTGCCAGCTGGTGGTGGGAACCTTGCCAGGCACTGGCCTCATCTTTGTGGCATAGGGCGCATTGCGCGGAGCCCACGAAAGTGGCTTCTGAGCTAACTGCTTCGTCCTGGCGCTTGAGAGGTTGGGTATCAACCGGCTCTTCGTTACCACAAGCCACCAGAACGAGACAGATAAGGCTGATTTGGAGGAGGCTAGTGCCAGCTATATTTATCACGGTTTTTTTATTGTGATGAGTTCTTATCTTAGGGAGTTATTCAGAGGCCCCCTAGGCCAAAAGATTAGTTCATGTGCCGTAAATGTCATTTTGTGAGAGGGCCAGAATGCTGGATTGGAAATTTAGGGTTGCCCTGAGCCGAGGGTGTCTATTGCTGGTTTTGGCAATCAGCTTACCGGCACTCAGTTCTCCCTTGCCATCCTGGCAAGATGGCGTTAAAGCCCAAATTGTGGACTTTGTTGACAAGGTTACCCGAAAGGACAGCGCCGACTTTATACCTGTCGGTGAACGTATCGCGGTATTTGATAATGATGGCACCCTCTGGTCCGAGAAGCCCGTGTATTTCCAGCTGCTCTATGCCGCCGATGAAGTTAAAAGGCTAGCGCCCCAACACCCAGAGTGGAAAACCCAAGAGCCCTTCGCTTCGATCCTAAAGGGCGATTTATCAAACCTGCTGGGGCAAGGCAGGGAAGGTTTGGAAGTAATGCTTACTGCGACTCATGCGGGATTGAGTACGGATGCCTTCCAGCGCTCTGTTGCCCAATGGCTCAGGAGCGCTAAGAACCCGGAAACTGGCAAGCACTACAGTGCGATGGTGTTCCAGCCCATGCTGGAGTTGCTGGAATACTTAAGAGCAAATGGTTTTAAAACCTACATTGTTTCGGGGGGCGGCACTGATTTTATTCGAGTGTTTTCCCAGGAGTTATATGGAATCCCCCCAGAGCAGGTTATCGGCAGTCGCCTAAAGTCCCGCTATGAAAATGGGGGTGGTCACCCCTATATCGTGAAATTAGATGAACTGGCCTTCCTCACTGATAAACAGGGGAAGCCTATCGCAATCAATGACGTGATTGGCCGGAGGCCGGTTTTTGCCGCAGGCAATTCCGATGGTGATTTACAAATGCTGGAATGGACCACCGCCGCCAAGGGGTCGCGTTTTGCCATGCTGATTCACCATACCGATGCCAAAAGAGAATGGGCATACGATAAGAACTCCTCAGAGGGGCGCCTGGACAAAGCGCTACAAGCCGCTAAGGCAAATAGCTGGTTAGTGGTAGATATGGCGAAGGATTGGCGGACGGTGTTTCCGCCAGAAGAGAAGGATCAATCAAGCCAGGGGCCGGTGATTCCTCAAGTTCCCGCCTACCAGGACTAGTCTTAAAGCGGTGTATTGAGCCTGCCAATATTGAGGTGTGTAATGCTCCTGATCTCCCAATCCCGTCTCCGACAGTTCCTTTTGGTTGTACTGGCTGCTGTATTCCTTTCCCCTGGTAGCCTCTTCGCGCAGACCAAACCCAATATTTTGGTGATCTGGGGAGATGATATTGGCATCTGGAATATCAGCTTCAACAGTCGCGGCATGATGGGCTACACCACGCCCAACATTGATCGGCTGGCGGTAGAAGGGCTCTCTTTTACCGATTACTACGGCCAGCAATCATGCACAGCAGGCCGCGCGGCTTTTTTAGCGGGTAATGTCCCAGTGCGCACTGGCATGACTAAAGTGGGGCTTCCAGGTGCCAAAGAGGGGTGGCAGAAGAGTGATGCCACTATCGCCACGGTAATGAAAAGCCTGGGTTATGCCACCGGCCAGTTTGGTAAAAACCACCAAGGGGATAGGGACGAACACCTGCCCATCAACCATGGCTTTGATGAATTTTTTGGCAATCTCTATCACTTGAATGCGGAGGAAGAGCCTGAGAACCGGGACTATCCCAAAGACCCTGAATTCCGCAAGAAGTTTGGCCCCAGAGGAGTGATTAAAGCCAAGGCCGGCGGACCAATCGAAGATACCGGCCCCCTTACCAAGAAACGGATGGAAACCATCGATGATGAAACCCTAGCGGCAGCTATCGACTTTATCGAACGTGCACACGCGGCTAAGACCCCATTCTTTGTCTGGTGGAACGCCACCCGGATGCACTTTCGCACTCATGTCAGAGAGGAGCACACAAACCTTGCGGGCCCCAACAGCAATGAGTATATGGATGGCATGGTTGAGCATGACATTCTGGTAGGAAAGCTGCTAAGTGTGCTCGATCGCCTGGATATCACTGACAATACCATTGTGTTTTACTCCACGGATAACGGTCCCCACTTCAACACCTGGCCTGATGCTGCAACTACGCCATTTCGCAGTGAGAAAAATTCCAATTGGGAAGGAGCTTATAGGGTGCCAGCCTTTGTACGCTGGCCGGGCAAATTTCCAGCGGGTACTACGCTGACAGGTATTGTCTCCCATGAGGACTGGCTGCCGACCCTCGCTGCGGCCGGGGGGAATCCGAATATCAAGGAACAGCTCAAGGACGGGGTCGAGCTCAATGGGCGCGAGTACAGAAATTATGTTGATGGCTACAACATGATGGATTACTTCACCGGCAAAGCAAAACTTTCACCAAGAAAAGAATTTATCTACGTAAATGATGACGGCCAAATTGTAGCTATGCGCTACGAACCCTGGAAGGCTATTTTCCTGGAAAATCGCGGGCGGGGTTTTGAAGTCTGGCGAGAGCCCTTTACTGAATTACGAGTGCCACTATTGTTCAATTTGAGGCAAGATCCTTTTGAAAAAGCCCAACACAACTCGAATACCTATAACGACTGGTTTATAGACAGGGCTTTTGTCCTGGTTCCCATGCAGCAACTCGCATCAAAATTTTTGCAAACTATGAAAGAATATCCACCCAGCCAGGTACCTGGGTCTTTTAATTTGGATAAGGTACAGGAGCAGCTGGAAGCTGGAGCGAGTGGTAGTAACTAAAAATGTAGATACCAACACAAGTATCAATAAAGGTAGGGCCCATGGATAAAATTCATATCGCACTGTCGACTAATCAGATAGAAGAGTCAGTTGCCGACTACAGTAGAAGATTAAATACTGCTCCCTGCGTGCATGTGCCCAATGAATATGCTTTATGGCGAACTGCCACTGTTAACTTATCGATTCGCCATGATCCAAATTGTGAAAGCGGCACGCTAAGGCATCTAGGGTGGGAATCGGATGGTGCCGATACATTTACCGCAGAAACTGACATTAATGGCATTACCTGGGAACACTTTAATGCTGAGCTTCAGGCAGATGAAATCAACAAGGCTTGGCCCAAAGCCAGCTACCACCCAAAGACATAGCTGCCGGGGGACCGAAATCAGTCAAGAGGGCTGGTAACACCGCGCTCATGTACGCCTATAACATGGGTGTAAATCATGGTTGTACTGATATCGCTGTGGCCAAGCAGCTCCTGAATATTGCGTATATCAGTACCAGCACGTAAGAGGTTGGTAGCAAAAGAGTGGCGAAATGTGTGGCAACTCGCCTTCTTACGGATATTGAGGGCTGAAACGGCCTTGGAAACCGCCCGTCTTACTTGTTGCTCACCAATATGGTGCCGTCGCATCATATCGCTGCGAGGGTCTTGCGATCGAAATCGAGCAGGGAACACATATTGCCAAGCGGCACTTGTAGCCGCGTGTGGGTACTTTTTTGACAGTGCGAAAGGTAAATAGACATACCCATAGCCTTCTGCCAAATCCTGCTGATGTAGAGAGAGCGCATGTGCAATCTGCACCTTGAGGGGCTTAATCAGAGACCGAGGCAGCAGTGTTCTTCGCCACTTCTCCCCCTTGGATTCCCGTACTATCAAGCATTGATCACTAAAATCAATGTCCTGCACCCTGAGCCGCACAGCTTCCATAACTCTAAGGCCTGAGCCATACATTAATGAAGCGGCAAGCTTATATGGGCCACTAAGGTACTCTAATACTGAAGTTGCCTCTTCATGGCTAAAGGTAACAGGCAATCGCTTAGGCCGATGGCTTTGTTCGAACTGTAGTTGCCCTAACTCAATATCCAGAAACTGCTTATAGAGAAAGACAACCGCATTCAAAGCCGTTCTCTGAGTGTTTGCTGATACATTGCGATTAGCGGCAAGGTGACTTAACCACTGATCTATTTCAGACTTTCCAAGGTCCTGCGGATGTTGCATCCCATGAAAGCGTATAAAGTCTTTCACCCAGAAACAGTATGTCTTCTCTGTTTTGTATGCCAAATATCGAGACCGAATAAACGTCCTAAAGCGGTCCATAAAGCGGGATGGCCGCTTGGGAAGCGGAATAGGGATGTCGTCCATCTCCACAGTCTCAATACTGTATGGATTAACAGTTTACTGAACATTTGGCTGGGAGTCAGCAGGATTTTCGATCAGTTTGACTGTTATTTTTGGCTAGAGGCAAAAATGATTGAAAACCTGATGTATTACAATAGGTTAGAGAGATCGTATAAAATGGGGATAGTAGGCAAAGTGATCGTTTTTACATTTGGAACAGTGGTTCTGAAAGTTGGATAACTTGCTGATTCTCCTTGGATTTTGAGTATTTTTTCGCTAGATTGATTCCAGGATAGTAATCAGGATAATAGTGATCAGAATGATTACTATATAACTGTTAAATACAGGGAATTAAATGAAGAAAGGAAACAAGACTACAAGACTACAGGAATACAATTGCTGATCTTATTGGGCTTGTTTGTTGCTTCTATCGTTTGGTGGAGGCTTTGGTTTTACCAAGGCTTTGTTGGTCCCATTCCTTTCTTACATTGGTTTATCCACGTGGATGGTGAGGCCTCGTATGACTTAACCTATTGTGAAATGTTTATTCAACTCATACTGGTTTGGTTATCATCTAATGTGTTTTACTATGTTAAAAAACGTTATGGTAAAAGCATTTAACCAGCTCAGGCACGCGACCCACTTTTCGTTCCGCCTTTCGGCTCCACAAAAAGCGCTCGCATGCTAAAGACGTTATTGTGGCGGTCATTTTTTAGATGGTTTGTAGTTGCTGCAAGTAACAATCTCTACCTGAACACGCTTCGCCAGAGAGTTCTCCTTCAAACTGGTACCGCAGTTTCGTTCAAGTGCCTTCGTTTAAAGCCAACAAGTTCTGCAAGCCAGCTGCACCATTGTGGAGTGCTAATCAGCTAGTTAACTGGTGGGAAAAGTATGGTATTTTTCCCTGTAAATTTATCTGGCAGTGGCCAGCCAAAGTTGGCTGGCAGAGAGCAAGTAGGTTGTTCAGTGCGCGCCAGCTATAACCAGGCCAAGCAGGCTCACCCAGCCCCTGTGGGGCTAGGCTGGACAGCCTACGCAGCGCGCTTCGCACGCAAACGCTCCGACTGCCCCTGTTGGCAACGTTATGTGAATAGCATGATCAAATATACCGTTATTTGCCTTGGCCTTTTTTGCTCAATGGTGCATGCCAAGGACATCGAAATTGAAGTAGACGATTGCGGCCCTCTTGCAAGAGGCGAGCTTGGTGTCGTTTTCAGCTTAAAGCCGCATGGCTCTGGTATTTCATATTTTGCGAAAGGCCCAGCCATGGAAGTTTGCACGAACTTAACTAAAGCAAAGAGGGTTATTGGCTACGTAGAACCTTATTGCAAGAACTTCGAGCCTATTCACCCTAAAGAATGTGACCATAGAAAGGTATTTGTAATTAAGGAGTATATTTTTGAGTAAATCACATAACAAGTTGCTCAAGTACACTCCGGTCGCAAAAAGCGCGGCCTCCGCGGGACAGCCTACACTACGTTTCGGCAGCCCCTTAGCAAGGCGTTATTGTGGCGGTCGGTTTTATTGATTTTTCGTGGTAACTGAAGATTTCGTGCCACTAAATAGCATCTGGTATTGAGCAATTTTACTGATTGCTATTCAGGCAGTTTCGCTACAAGAGTGTTCGCTCGGGTGTTGTAAAAAGAGGCAGTCCGCTGCAATTTCGCGGATTGCCAGTAAGATAGGAATTGGTTAGGGAAAGTGCGGTATTCTTCCCTCGTAAATATTGGGCAGCGGCCAGCCAAACTATGGCTGGCAAAGTGCTAGTAGCCGGTCCCGAGCGCGCCAGCCATAACCAGGCTAGTCAAGCTCGCCCAACCCCTTCGGGGCTGGGCTGGACAGCCTACGCGTTGCTTCGGCTGCCCTTGCTAGCGGCGTTAGGTTTAAGACTTACCCACGTTTAGTAGACACCCTGTATAGTTAGGTTTAGGCCTAACACGGAGGTGTATCATGGGTAAGAAAAGAACTCAGGCGTATACGGAGGAGTTCCGCAGAGAAGCAGTTAAGAGAGCGGAAAAGCCTGGAGCAACAACGGCTTCTGTGGCGCGAGAGCTAGGCGTCAGCGCACAGCAGATCTACAACTGGCGTCGTCAATTTAATCGACTGTCTGATAAGCAGTTCAATAGTTTAGACGGTGTCGACTATTCCAAACAGGAAAGCGCTGAAGTTCGCAAACTCAAGAAGGAGCTGCATGAAGCTCGTCAGGAGGTTGAGTTTCTAAAAAAGGCAGCTGCGTACTTTGCGAACCACCAAGAGTAAAGTACGCATTGATACAAGAGCATGTAGGGTCATTCCCGGTTAGCTTGATGTGTCGGTGTTTAGAAGTCTCAAGATCGGGTTATTATCGATGGCGGGGGCGATTGCCATCTGCTCGCACGATTAGAGAGATACGAACAATCGAGAAAATCCGAGAGACGTTTGCTGAGTTTAAAGGTCGTTATGGCGCGCCTAGAATTGCTTGCGAGCTTCAAGGGTTAGGTGAGCCACGCTCGCGGAACTACGTCGCTAAGCTTATGCAACAGGAACATATTAAAGCGAGAAACGGCAAAGGCTTTCGATATAGTCAGCCCGTGGAGGGGAGCATTAACGTCTCCGCCAACTTACTTAAGCGTTGCTTTGATGTGGATCGACCAAATTGCCGCTGGACCAGTGACATTACGTATATCTGGGTTCTGGATAGGTGGCTATACCTCGCGGTAGTTATGGATCTGTACTCTCGACGTATTGTAGGTTGGGCATTCGACTCGCAGATGACCGATGAATTGACACGTCGAGCATTGAAAATGGCCCTAGAGCGACGACCAATAAAGCCTGGACTGCTAGTTCACTCTGACAGGGGTGTGCAATATCGATCGCAGAAATACCAGGATCTCTTGTCCGAAAGCAAGTGCAAGCCGAGTATGAGTCGCCAGGCTAACTGTTGGGATAATGCGGCAATGGAATCATTCTTTAGCAGGCTAAAAGTCGAGCTGGTCTATGCCGGAACATTCGAAAGCGAAGAGCAAGCAAAATCTGAGGTGTTTGAATACATTGAGATTTTCTACAATAGGGTTCGTAGGCACTCTGCATTGGGCTATGTAAGTCCAGCAGAGTATGAGCGAAAATACGCATAGTTAGAGTGTCTACTTTTTGTGGGCAAGACCAGTGTCAATGAGTAGGAAATATGATTGATGTCATTGATGGGTTTAAAACAGGTGGTTGCGGTAAAATTTTTATCAGACACTTACTTAAGCTTATTTTTACATTGTGTGCCTCAATAGTTCTTGTAGGATTGATTCGCTTCTTACTTGGGAAAGATGAGATAATACCTCTTGGTGCTGAATTCATAGGCGTTTTAATAGCTTTGGTATTAGTGCACTTAGTTGATTTCATGCGTGCGGTAATTAAAAATGGCGAGCATTCTGATATACCTCCAACCACATAACCAGGCCAAGCAGGCTCGCCCAGCCCCTGTGGGGCTAGGCTGGACAGCCTACGCAGCGCGCTTCGCACGCAAACGCTCCGGCTGCCCCTGTTGGCAACGTTATATTTATTTATGACCAAAGTGCCAAGTGTTGGAATATTAGTCTTTGCTGACAACGGAAGTTGTTCAATGTATCTCGTTGAGCATTTTTTAGGAGATTTAAATTATCTTGAGATTGCCGAAGGTGTATTTAAAAAAGATTGCATACCAGAAAATGTAAAAATATTTGTCGAAGGAAAACCATGTGACTACGTAGGTAACCCATTGAGTTGGCATATTTGCTCAAATCGGCTTGCAAAGCATTTGGAGACTCATGCGTCCGCTTGTGTGCGTTTAATCGATATACCTTTGTACTACAAAAGTGGTGCTAGAATTGACGGCTACAGTTTGGTAATACCAACAAAAAATGTCGATTGCTTAAATTACGATAAATCGGAATTCCTCGATGGACAGGGTGGCCCTACATGTATGGAGCCAGTAATTAAGCGATCGTCGGTGAAAGATTTGCCGCCGCTATTTCTAGTAGAAGGTTGTCCCTGGACTGTCCTTTTTAGTCAAGGGCTAATCGCTTCATTGGTTGGCAAGGGGTTTACTGGTATTGGGTTTTTAGAGTGTGAAGTATCATAAATATAACAATGCAATCGTAGGGACTTTTGTTGCTACGCTCCGTTTTGGGGTGGCTTCGCCACTGTACCCCAAAACTCCACTACACAACAAAAGCCCCACATAGCGGCGTTATGATTAAGAAAGTTTCTAGATTCACGCTCTTAACTTACTTGGATTTCGGGGGGCTGATTGATTACATTTTTATACGTTGTCCTAATTATCATACTGGCTGTCGGTCTTGAGATGGTCTATGAAAAAACCAGTGGAGTTGATCGAATATATAAAGCAGATGATACAATGGAGGCTATGGCTAATAGCGGTATTAAAACTTCTCTCAGGCTAATTGGCTTTGGTTTGTTATCCATTATGATTGTTGTTGGTCTTACCCAAAGGTTTAACTAAGTGCAAAACATAACAAATACAAGCAGGTTGCTGCGGGTCTTTGACCCTTCGCGGGACGGCCTACGCTACGCTCCAGTCGTCCCTGTTGTAGTCGTTAGAAGGCTTTGAGAATGTCGAGAAAACTCAAAATCACGATCGTTATAGCGTGCGTAGTGGCAGCACTACTTACTGCCACATACTGGTTCCTGATTAAAGCGCTAGAACCTAAAATACCTGAACCAAAATCTGATGTACCCATAACGTATAAAATTGGGTGGTGGGGCTACCAAGACGACCTAGTAATCGACGTATTAGAAACCAAAGAAATATACTCCAACTTGTACTTATTTAATTCCAAGGCTGTTATCGAGTACAGATTGAGAGGAACTATCAAAAACAAACCAATGTGGAAACCTTATATAAAATCAGTATTCCTTAGTGAGCGCTGGCTTGGTAATCCTGAAAGCTTCAAAGGAAATACTGGGGAAGTTATTTTGACTCCTGTTGTAGGCGTGAAGGAAGATCAAGCGTATAGGGGAGAAAGAGTTTCTTTCGATCTTAAAGTACAAGACTATTTACAGGCCGGAGGATGGGGTACAAATACTTATCTGGTAAAAGCACAAGACAAGGAACAAAAAATTGTACTCCAGCAGCGTAAGTAGCCTTCTAACCAGGCCAAGCAACAGGACCCGCGCAAGCGCGGGCTTCTGTTGGCGGCGTGTGTGCCAGGCATGGCATTTAACTAGAGAGGTGAAAGTCCTCTTACCAGGTATTCGTGGAGCCGAAGGTTAGCGAAAGGGCAAGGTTAATGTCGCGAGGTATTGGCTGGAGGAAGCTCAACGCAAATTCACGGGGTGATGAACAAGAACTGGATATGAGGTGTGACGTAGGCGGAGCCAGTGGGCACGTGACCATAAAGCTCTCCATCCACAATTGGCCTACGTTTTATAAATCCAGCATCTACGTGAAGAAAGTTAAATGTCTTACCCTGGGAGGTCTATGGGTTGTTAATGGAGTAACTGAAAACTGAGAGATTGGTTTTGACCGACCCATAGAAGTCAGCAGAGGGCATAGTAGGTAGATTTCGTGCTACTGAAGGCCTGAACAATTCTGGACAGTATTATTAATGCAGAGCTTGATGACTGCATCTGACAAGTAACTGAGTTGCCAGGAAAAAAAAATATTTTTTTTCTGGGTGAACATCAAACTGGAAACTTAATCATACATTGTCCAATTTCCCATCTCTTTTAATGCAGCGAATTCTAGATAGGAATAATCTGTTTCGAGCATTACAACAAGTTTCTCGTAACCAGGGTGCGCCAGGTCTCGATGGTATGACGGTAAAACAGTTGCCGGAACATCTTAAGCAGACTTGGATTGCTACCCGACAAAAGGTGTTAAGTAGTATCTATCGTCCTCAACCGGTGAAACGCGTCTTTATACCAAAAGGCAATGGAGGCCTGCGTCCATTGGGTATACCCACTGTGCAAGATAGGTTGATCCAACAAGCTATCGCACAGATACTCAGTGAGCAATGGGAGCCGAAGTTTCATGCTCTTAGTTTTGGTTTTAGACCAAATCGATCGGCACACCAGGCGATTAGACAGGTCCAAAACTTTGTCCGGCAAGGAAAGCGCTGGACGATCGATATGGACTTGAAATCCTTCTTTGATGAAGTGAATCATGACAGGCTCATGCTAACACTGAAGCAAAGCGGAATACCGGCTGATGTGCTGGGGTTGATAAACCGATACCTAAAAGCGCCAACGGTAGTCGATGGCAAGGTAATAGCTACAACAAAAGGCGTCCCGCAAGGTGGGCCGTTATCTCCGCTTCTAGCGAATATTGTGCTTAATGAACTGGACTGGGAGCTGCACAAGCGGCAACTCAGTTTTGTACGATATGCCGATGATTTCCAAATACTGGTGGGAAGTCATCGGTCTGCAGAGCGGATAAAAGTAAGCCTTACGCACTTCATCAAATGTAAGCTGAAGCTCACAGTAAATACTGAGAAGAGTGCAGAGGATCACTTCTGGAAGCGGAGCTTTCTAGGATTTAGATTGCTGAAGAAGGATGCCCGGATAAAGGTATCAGAATCATCGATTAATAAATTGAAGGCAAAGATCAGAATGATCACCCGCCGAACACGAGGCCGTAAGTTTACTGAGATCATAGAAGAGTTAAAGAAGTCCCTGCTTGGTTGGAAAGCGTACTTTGACATCAGTGAAGTACTGAGCCCTCTGAAAGATCTGGACAAGTGGATAAGGCGGAAGTTGCGATGTTATTTATGGAAGCAATGGGGACGTAGTGGTTACCGCAGATTAAGAAGGCTGGGCGTTGATCGTTTTTTAGCGTGGAACACGGCCAAATCAGCACATGGACCATGGAGGCTAAGCAAAAGTCCTGCCCTTTACAGAGCATTGCCAAATAGATACTTTAGGAACTTGGGGCTGCCGGAATTGGCAGATAGGAAGGGGAATAGAATTGAACCGCCATGGTACGTGACCCGTATGCCTGGTGGTGTGGGAGGAGGGGCATCGTGAGGTGCCTCCCTATCCCGATTAGTTGCTCTTAATGAAGATAATGAAACATAAATGCCCACACTGTAATAAAAAGGTGATTTCGAATTGGGATAAATTCAATTCCAGCGCGTTGCACCCCGCCATTTGTCCAAATTGCGGTGGTTACTCTAAGCAGCACTACGCTGGTACAGCACTTGAGAGCTTACTGGTAACTTTTGGTGTTCCCGTAGTCTTGCTATGGTCTCTCCTCGCTAAAACCTGGTGGCCAGTCTTTGCCTCTGTGTTGATTGTTATATCTAGCGGTATTCTTAAATTCTTATACGTCCCGATGGTTGCGGTTGACCTACAGGCAGCCAAAAACTATCACTGGTTTGCTTTTGGGTGCTTAGTTATAGTTCTAGCCTGGGTCTCCTATGAGGCACTTGGAAGTTAAGCAACTAACAAATCAATTAACTACGCGCCTTCGGCGCCCGACAGCTTACGAAACCTTCCCCCATTGAGTAGACGCCTATCTTTTAAATAGGATAGGAAAAAATGCCGAAAATACTGAGTGAAGAGCGGGTTGTTGAATATTCAACAGAGTTCAAAGTTAGAGTGGTAGCTCTCACTAATCAACTGAAAGTAGATACGACTACTATCGCCAACATTATTGGTTTGCATCCAGTAATGGTGTATAGATGGCGACAGGAAAGTAGAGAAGGCAAGCTGGTCGAGAAGCCCAGTCGTAGAATAAGTATGACAAAAGCAACGAAAAATCGGTCTCAAACCGATGATAAAGAGATAAGACGTCTAAAAAAGAAAGTCGAGAAATTGCAAAAGGAGAATGATTTCCTAAAAAAGTGGGAAATGTACCTGAAAGATCCAAAGCCGAAAGATTCTCATTCATAGCTCTTAATCGATCAGACTTTGGTGTCAGGTACTTATGTAGATACTTGAATGTTTCACCCCAAGGGTTTTATAAATGGCTCAATCGAGATGAGAGCACTCGTGACATAGAGAATAGGCGAATTCTAAGGCGTATCGAAGCTATCTATACACAGCATGATGGTAATTATGGAAGTCCAAGAATTAGCGCAGAGCTGAAAGCTAATGGTGAAAGAATAAATCACAAACGCGTTGAACGCCTTATGAGAGAGGCTGGAATCGTGGGGAAAGCTGGAAGGATCTATCGTCGACGCCCTTTGCCTGGAAATCCTTGTATTAAGGTTGAAAATTTACAAAGAGAGCATGGTATGCCGAGTAAACCAGACTCTCAATGGGCTGGTGATGTAACCTATCTGAAGATCAATGGGCAATGGCAATATTTAGCTGTGATTATTGATCTTTACTCCCGGAAAGTGTTGGGTTGGGAGCTGTCGGATACTCGAACTGTTGAGCTAACACTGTCAGCGCTAAATAAAGCTGTCCGTCGCAGAAATATAGAATCAAATCTAATATTTCACAGCGACAGAGGTTCTGAGTACGGTGCTTATGCATACCAAAACCGACTCAGAGAGCTGGATATTGAGCCGAGCATGAACCGTCCAGGGTTTATGAATGATAATGTGTATGTGGAATCATTTTTTCAAACACTGACAACTGAGAGTTTCAAAGGATTTAATTTTAAATCCGTTGAGGAGCTAAGAACCAACTTAGCTTGGTATCTTGATAGGTACTATAACTTTAAAAGAAGACATGGTTCACTTGGGTTCAAAAGCCCAGATGAATATGAAAGAATGGCCGCATAAGATGAATATAAGGTGGCGTCTACTTTAAGGGGGGAGGCTTCGCCTGTTTGAGGGTTTAAATATTGAACTGCATAGTGGCCATTCTTACGCCATTGTGGGGCCCTCTGGAGTTGGCAAATCAAGCTTATTGCTGTTAATGGCGGGCCTTGAACGTCCGGTTTCTGGCGAGGTGCAGTTTCAGAAAAACGGTGAACCACAATTATTAAAGAACCTGCGTCAAAACTCAGGTTTTATTTTTCAACAGTTTCATTTGTTACCCGAACTTGATGCCTTAAACAACGTCGCTCTGCCTTTAAAACTAAAAGGTGACAAACACGCATTGTCCACAACTGAATTATGGCTCGACAAGGTAGGGTTATCTGAGCGAATGTATCATAAACCACAGCAACTGAGTGGTGGTGAGCAACAACGGGTGGCCATTGCCCGTGCTTTTGTAATGCAGCCGCAATTTATTTTTGCCGATGAGCCTACGGGCAATCTAGATGAGAAAACCGCAGAGCATGTCGCGAAATTGATGTTTGATTGCTGTCAGCAAAACGGCGTGGGGCTGGTACTGGTCACTCACTCGATGGAATTAGCACAGCAGGCCGATACTTTACTGCAATTGAGCCAAGGCAAATTAGTGGTCAAGGCGCGCAACAAAGCTGCGGCTATGGCAGGCCCATTATGCTGATTCTATTAGTGTGGCAATTATTCCGCCAGCAATATCACCAAGCGGATGTGCGCTTAATTCGCTGGACCCAAGCAACTTTGATGTTTTTCATTTTAACGCTCAGCTTAAGCAGCAGTTCCATTCAAACTTATTTAGCCAATAACTTGCAGCAAATGCTCGGTAGCGATTTGGTGATTTCTCAGAATCAAGCGCTAACCGATGCACAACTAAGCAAGTTGCACCAGTATGCACAGCAGTTGAGCGTGAGCCAGCTGGTGAATGTAACCTTGACCAATGATCATCATTGGCAAGCGATTCAATTAAAAGCAGTGGATGATCTTTATCCAGTGCAAGGCACAGTGCAAGTGGCATTTGAGACGGATGGACAAGGGCAATCCCTGAGCCATGGGCCTAAATCCGGTGAAATCTGGGTCGATAGCCGATTGTTTGCTTCGCTGCAGCTCACCCTTGGCCAATCCTTAGAAATAGGACATGGACAATTGAAGCTCACAGGTTTGGTACAACATGAACCCGACCGTCTGCTCGAAGGCCATTCCGTAGCGATGCGTGCATTGGTGCACCTGGATGATCTTTCACTGATACAGGCAGACAATGCCCGCTTTCGCTATTTACTTACGGGGGATGAAAGCGAACTGAACACCCTCAAACAGTGGGCCACTACTGAGCTAGTAACTGCACAGTTTTATGATAAACACAGTGGCCATCCGCTGGCGATGTTTTGGCAACGGGTTGAGAATTTTGTGGGTTTAGCATCGGTACTGTTGTTTTTGATGGCTGCCATTGCTATCGACCAAGCCGGTCGACGTCAGTTGTTATCCCAGCAGCGCTTTGCTGCGGTGTGTTTAGCCATGGGCAGCAATAAACCCCAAGTGTTTGCTTTATCATTTGGTCAATGGCTACTAACGGTCATTGCAGGGCTAATTCCGGCAACCGCCTTGGCATGGGGGGCGGAATACCTAATTTTGCAGCAAATGCAGATACAGTTTACGGACCTATCCGCCACCCGGGTATGGACGGATTTATTCAGCAATTACGCGCTGTTATTAGCCCTATTGGCGATATTCCAAATTCCCAATTGGCTAGTGATGGCCAAAGTAACCCAGGCACAGTTGATTCGCCAAATGGCGAGTCCGAATCACTTATTGCCACGATATGGATTTGCGTTAATCGGTGTGGCTGTGGTGGCCTTTGTTTACTCCGATAACGGTCTGCTCACGGCCATGACTCTAGCCGCTATGGCGGCCACCTTGATATTGATGGTGGTATTGACTTGGTTGGTATTGAGGTTGGGCTTTATGGTGACGAGCCGTACAACGGGCATCGTGGCTTTTGGTTTCTATATGATGAAACAGCGTTTGCTCAGCAAATCCATTCAAATTCTGGGTGTTGGCATGTGTGCCACTTTGTTGCTGTTCACCTTAAGTTTGATGAAAGACATTGGTCAAACCATGGAAGGCTATACCCGTGAGCACGATGGTAATCTGATGATCACCCAGGCCAATGAACAACAGGTGCAAGACATTCGCCAATGGAGTGCGCAAACTGGCAGTAAGATTCGCCAATTAAAGCCATTTTGGTACGGGCAATTAAGCCATATCAATGGTCAGTCCTTGGTGGAATTCGCCACCGGCCCCAGCGAAAGTTTGACTAGCTTACAAAAGCCTATCCGCTTGCATTTCAGTATTAAGCAAGCAAACAACAACCAAACCGTGATTGGCCAACGCTGGCAAGATCGGGATGCTGACTGGCAACAAGTATCGGTGGAGCAAGAAGTTATGACTGATATGGGGTTGAAGCTCGGCGACCAATTGCGGTTTGAAGTTGCGGGGCAATCTTTGAACTTTGAAATCATAGCTAGTCATAAATATGTACCAGGCAAAGGTTCTATCACCTTTTGGTTTAATGTGCCGCAAAGCACCATGAACCAGCTTCAAATATCGCCTCTTTATATGGGTAGCCTTGAGCTTGCTGACACTGCTTGGGTGCAGTTGGCAGAGCTTTGGCTGCGTCATCCAACTTTGCGGTTAATCTCGGTGCGCGAATTAACGCAACGCTTTGATGATACTTTGTCGATGGTCATTAAGTTGGTATCTGGATTTAGTTTGATGATTATTGTGCTGGCACTGTTGGTGATCAGTGCATCGGTCAAAGGCTATGAAGCTGATGAGCGTAAAAAGAACGCTTTACTGATCAGCTTTGGTCAATCACGCCTTGCATGCTGTAAACTAAGCCTGTTTGAGTGGTTGTTGACTTCTTTAATTGCTAGCGTGGGGGCCATTTTAGGTACTCACCTTACGGCTCAATTGATCTATCAGTCTCAATTTGGCATCAATTACAAGCCTGATTGGTTATGGATCATTGCTACTTTACTCGTCAGTGCATTGGTGGTGTGCAGCGCTGGTATGATTGCCAATCGCAGCAGTTTAAAGTTTTCCGTTGGGACCTTGTTAAGGAGCGCAGGGTGAATAACATTTCAATTTGGTGGTGGAGGACCAACAGGATTTGGCCATTAATATCACAGAATATTTTGAGCCAAAAGGTCCGTCGGTAGATCGCGCTAACTGTCTCAGGGGAAGACATGAACTTTGATCATCCGGGGGGCAGCATGGTCTTCTGAACAATACAGGCGAAGATATAGAGTTGCTTAACGATGGAGGTTGCATATTAATGGTGTGTAAATTGCAAAAATGTGAGTTGCGATACCTATAAAGAGTGTTCCATGCCTCTGGGCGCACTGTGTTCGGCATAGTGTGCTTCGCCGTTTACGGTGATATTAGCGAGTAAAAAAGGTGAAGATAATTATCGCTATAGTTAAATCTGCACATGATTTTAGTATTTACTAAGAGAATTACTCATGAAAAAGAGCCTTGATCAGCTAATAGATAATAGAGAAGACTGGCGAACAATAGCATTTGCTTTTTACTCCCTGGTTCACAATGATCCAAGTGATTGGGATAAGCTTTCAGACGAATTGAAAAATAGTGAAATAGGCAATATTTGTCAGAAATATATAGATACTAAAGATGTTCAGTACCTAATGGAGGCGGGTAAGATGCTTGCAGGTAAAAATTGGTACACAGCTCTTGGAAGAGCATTTTAAATGTTTATTATTTTAATTAATACATGGGTAAACCACCGCCTCTGGCGGTGAGACTTGACAAGGCTCTGCCGTTCCGGCGTGCAGAGTAAAAATATGGCCTCCATGAACCGGCAAGTTCTTTAAGGAGGCCATATGCGAGATTGGCAGTGCCAAGCTCACGTGAAACATTATTGCAGGTACCATGTGGTATTTGTGCCCAAGTATCGAAAGAAAGCGTTATTTGGGGCATTGAGACGTGAGATTGGAGCAATATTCCGAGACTTGTGTCGTCAAAAAGGCATTGAGTTGGTCGAGGGGTACGCAATGAGGGATCACATTCATATGTTGTTAATGATTCCTCCCAGGTTAAGTGTTTCCAATACGGTTGGGTTTCTGAAAGGGAAATCTGCGATCCGGATATTTCGGAAGTACAAGCATGTACAGAGAAATTTCACAGGAAGACATTTTTGGGCTCGGGGCTACTGCGTGAGTACAGTAGGGCTTGATGAGCAGATGATTCGAGAGTACATCAAGAATCAAGAGGTTGAAGAACGCCGGCAAGAGCAGATGCAATTGGCGGGATTGTAACAAGCCCCCTCTGGGGGCTTTCACCATACCACCCGCTATGCGGGTGGTTGCTGATTTGGTATAAAAGTTGTGGTGTGTCGAAAAGATGTTAAGTATTGCAAATTAGAGTGAAATTATTTTTCCTAGATTTAACGCTGCCCGCACTCGAAAGATAATATTTCTTGATTAAGCTGAATCCAATCCACTGTTGGTTGGCTTATTTCTGGAAATTGCTATAAGCGATTCTTCCAGAGCTTTTCAGATGTGTATGTAATATTTTCACCTTTATGGTTTCTTTTAACATTACATTGTGCTGCCAGGAATGACACTAAAGTATGAGGCTGTCGTTCATAAAGCTCTTCTCGCTAATTATTTTTACTCCCTTTGAGGGGATAGTTTGTTGTTCAGATCGACTCAGTGTGCTTGTTCAAGAAATGTCAGGTAAGTGCCTGTAATTTTCTAGTGAATACAATTCTAGTAGAATAAAATCAAATAGCTGGTGCTGTTATATATGGCAATGATGGCAGCTCCACGCTATCTGTATTTGGGTTAAGTGGGCTTTAATTATTTGGGTGCTCATAAAATAAGACAAATAAATTCGATATCAGTAGAAAGTGTAATTTAGGTAATTGAATGGAAATGTGTTGGATTTATAGTATTAAGTATTGCCGCATTAGTACTTTTATCACTATCTGTGTTGGACTAGCTCGTGTTTATAGAAAATATATGCTGAGATGACGCCCCTTTTAATCCAAAAAATATTCGCTAAAGTGTAACTTTTTTGACTTTGCAGTTTGTTAAAAGAAAAAATGGATTGTTGTCTTTTTAAAAGGGCTCGCCAATAATTTGAATCTCAAAAAATTACTGTTTCTGTGAGCTGGTATCTTTACAAGTAATTACTTTGCAAGTAATTTCATTAGCTTGCCTTAATTGTTGGTTTTGAATTTTAGGTTCTGATAATACAAGTGCTGTCGGCACTAAAAGAATGTCAGGAATTATGGTCATTTACAATTGAAATGGGGGGAGGAGCAGTCTGTTTTAAAGTGTTTTTAGGTGTTTATCATTAGAAAGTGATCGGTAGTTAGGATGCTACATTGGTCACATGGATATAGCAAAAAGGAAAATCCAATGCTAAAAGATGTAACTTATAAAAAAGCTTTAAAAAGTATTATAGGATTAGTATTTGTGTCAGCAAGTTGGCAAGCGCAGGCCATCAGTTGTCCTCAGTTAGAGGACGTTTCATTGCCTCCAAAATGTAGCTCTGAAGAGCTAGGAACTTGTAATGTTGCGGTACAAAATATAATCCCAGCTGCAGCCTGTGCAATCTTCGAAGTGTCTCCGGCTGCAAATGATGCGACGTTGGTACTCCGTTTTACAACGCTTATCACTAACTCCTGGTTTGATGCAACAGCACCTTATCATCCGACAGCAAAGGGCGTTTACTCAGATATTAGTCGAATGACAGAGCCGACAGATAATGCTGAGTTAAATATTGCATTGACCTATGCTTCCCACAAAGTACTAAGTGGTTTATTTCCCCATTTGGTATCTGAATGGGATGATATGCTAATTGAGCTAGGGTTAGATCCTGAAAATATTTCAGAAGATACGACGACACCAATTGGTATAGGAAATTATGCTGGTAGAAAAGTTCTGGAAGGACGTGTCAATGATGGGATGAATCAGTTAGGTAATGAAGGTAACCAGCTTTATCATCGCTTGCCTTATGCCGATTATACTGACTTTAAACCTGCTAATTCTGCCTACAAGCTGCGTTTTCCATCAAAATGGCAGCCGGCAGTTTTAATGGAGCGACCAGGCGTATTTCGGGTTCAGCAGTTCGTAACTCCTCAAATTGCATTGACTACGCCCTACAGCTACGAATCTCCTGATGAGTTTACTTCACCGATACCAATTAAATCCAAAATTTGGAACTACCCCAGTTACGTAGCGCAAGTAAATGATGTATTGGCTACATCGGCGAATTTAACTGATGAGCAGAAGATGAAAGCTGAGCTATTTGATATGAAGATATTCAGCTTAGGCTTCGCTGCCGTTTTTGCATCTGAATCTCAAGGTTTATCCCTGATGGATTTCATACACTATGACTTCCTAACTAATATGGCAGCTTTTGATACTGCAATTGCTATTTGGAAGGAAAAGCGTCGCCATAACTCAGTAAGACCTTTTTCTGCTGTTCGGTATATCTATAAGGATGAACCTGTAACGGCTTGGGGGGGCGCTGGAAAGGGAACTGTGGATGATTTACCCGCCAGTCAGTGGACTAGCTATCTGCCTGTAGCTGATCATCCCGAGTATCCCTCCGCATCAGCTAGCTTTTGTGCTGCGCATGCCGAGACAAGCCGCTTGTTTTTACCTCAAGGCGATACTTTGGGATATTCTGTAACTGCGCTGTCTGGCAGCTCCCAGATTGAGCCTGGTGTAACACCACAAACTGACTTGAATCTATATTTCCCTACCTGGACTTCATTTGAAGAGGACTGTGGTAACAGTCGTGTATGGGGAGGTGTACACTTTGAGCCTTCAGTACCTGCAGGGCAGGCGATAGGTCATCAAGTGGCACATCGTGCTTTTCAGTTTTACCTCTCAAAATTAGAAGGTAACTAAGAGAGATGACGTGGGGCAGAAGCATCACTAATTGATAAGCTCTGATCCAATTAGTATCTTCTGCCTCATTTATAAGTTAGATGTTTCTATTCTGGGACCTCTGTTCATCAATGTTTAAAATGTGAGCTAAGTTGTCATTAGATAATCTTTTATCTCGATACTTGGGAAATCTAGAGTGGCTTCCGGTCACAAGAAATGTGAACCTAAGAACCCAATAATAAGTTCACTCAAGTGACTGAAAAAGCCATATAGATAATGCAGCCTATTGTACCATAAGTTAAGAAGTGGAATACTTGACAATCATTTTTGACAGAGGAGCCTGAATCTCAGTAGGGAACAATATCCCGTTGATGTGTTTCTGCAGTTTTTAGATGTTTTACAGGACTTAACTTTAATTAAAATATAATTCAGTCCTGTTTCTCTTATGCTAATTACTTTACTTATAATAATTGGATTGTTATTGCCTGCAGTATGGCAGGTATTGTTAGGATAATTGTGATGAAGCGAATCCCTGAACCCTTCCGTATAAAAATGGTTGAGCCGATCAAGATGACAACCTATAAAGATAGGGAGGTTGCACTCAATAAGGCTGGATTAAATCCGTTTTTACTGCGCAGTGATGATGTCTATATTGACCTATTGACAGATTCAGGCACTGGTGCAATGAGTGATAATCAATGGGCGGGTTTGATGCTTGGTGATGAGTCCTATGCCGGTAGCCGAAACTACTACAATTTGTGCAATGCAGTAGAGCATTTTTTTGGGTATAAATTGGTTGTTCCTACACATCAGGGGCGAGGGGCAGAACAAATTTTGTTTCCTGCTCTGATTGAGCGTATGCGTCAAGTGCGTGGAGGGACGGAGCCTGTATTTATTTCAAATTATCATTTTGATACTACTGCAGGGCATATAGAGTTAAATGGAGGAAAAGCAATTAATGTGGTGGATAAACGTGCTTTTGATACCACGACAGCATACGACTGGAAAGGTAACTTTGATTTACAACGCCTGGTTTCCACTATTGAGGAGCACGGAAGCCACAATATCTGTGCGATTATAACTACTGTGACCTGTAACAGTTCTGGTGGTCAGCCTGTGTCCATGAAAAATATGCAGGCAGTTTATGAAATTGCTACTAAGTATGATATCCCAGTGGTAATTGATTCAGCTCGATATTGCGAGAATGCTTACTTTATAAAGCAGAGGGAAGAGGGGTATCAAGAAAAATCGATTTTAGAAATTATTCGCGAGATGTATCAATATGGGGACATGTTAACAATGTCCGCAAAAAAAGACCCTATGGTAAATATTGGTGGCCTTTGTTGTATTCGAAACAATGAGGAACTGTTTCAAGCCGTACAAACCCGCTGTGTCCCTATGGAGGGTTTTGTGACCTATGGAGGGATGGCTGGTCGCGATATGGAAGCGCTGGCCCGGGGGCTCTATGAGGCTGCCGATGAGAGCTATTTGAACTACCGAATTGGCCAAGTGGCCTATCTGGGAGAGCGATTGAGATCTGCTGGAGTACCCATTCAATATCCCACAGGTGGGCATGCGGTTTTTGTAGATGCATCGAAGATTCTTCCCCATATTCCATCAGAGCAGTTTCCGGCACAGGTGTTAACCAATGCGCTGTATCTAGAAGCGGGAATCAGGGCTGTGGAAATTGGCTCTTTACTTCTTGGGCGGGACCCGAATACCGGTGAACAAAAGAAAGCAGATCTAGAATTAATGCGGCTTACTATTCCACGTAGAGTCTATACAAATGATCATATGGATTATGTAGCAGATGCGATTATCGAACTTAGCTCGCGGGCCAATGAATTGCGGGGGTTAGCTTTCGAGTATGAGCCACAAGTTCTACGGCATTTTACTGCAAGATTTACAGAGATTTGAGCTATAAATAACTATTTTTTCTATTGTAGTGAGACCATTCTTTAGTAGATTTTATAGCCAAAATAAGGTGGATACATTGGATGTTTGTATCCACCTGATTTTTTCTAGAAATTATCTTGTTGTCTTACCTGGTTCCAACTGGCCCCTAAGTCTGTCGATTCATAGAAATCACCATTGGCACCATCGCAGGAAACTAATAAACGATCGGCAACCAGAGGAACTATAGAGGTACAATAGTCTGTAGGTGGTTTATTGTCTGTAGATATCCAGCTTTTTCCGCCATCCGTTGTTGTTAAGATTCTGGTTTCTGTTTCACGATTCCTACCGGAAAAGTTACTTTGTGAAAAACCAACAATCGCAACGGCTTCATTGTCAGTTGAGAACCAGGGAACGGATCGAAATGTGAAATTTCTATTTATACAGCGATTTCTGGAAGATTTACTCTCTTTACATTCTTTAATATATGTAGTTATTTTATCCTGGTTGCCATTTTTATCAATTTTGTAATAGGTTGGCTTTCCTGTCCAGGACCAGAAGCCAGCTTCCTCGACACCTAACTGAACTGCGCCTGCGTCAACAATTGCATTTAGGTCAAAATCATCTACTGTTTTTTCGATCATCCAACTTTCAGGATCATAGATGAAGATTTCGCTGTTGATTGGCGAAAATATAATACTTCCATACGTTGATTGCTCACGGACAGTTATGTAATTCTGGCCGTTGAATTCAAAAATAGTTGTATTGTATATATGTTGGTCACTTTTGGTGTGGGCTTTCATTTCCCCTATTTTTACTTCTGCAATATGCTCCCATCCTTGACCTGATCTTGAGGAGTATTGATTCAAAAGTTTCCACTTTACTTGTGAATTTGATACTACTCCCCTAAAAATATTCACTTCAAAGTCGCGAGTAACTAGAAGTTCTATCTCTCCTGTATCTAGAAGTCTCAGGTTTTCAATGTGAGTATCATGCTCCAATGATATGTCTAGCCAATCCCCTTTAGCAGAGCGCCAGAATAGAGCGCCTTCACTCCCCCCGACAACTAGATCACCATGATTGTTTTGGGCGATAGCCGTTAGTTCATGATTGGTGTCAACAGCATCAAGCTCCCATCCCCCGTCGGGAGTACGTTTCATAAATACGCCGACCTTTCCAAGAAAGTAGATGGAATTATCAGGAGAAATATACTCTTCGCTGTATGTCAGAGGATTCTGTGCAATGGATATATAAGCTGACTCACGCTCTTCATCATTTTCATCGATATGCCACCCGTTGATTGATTGAGGATCGTATTTTATGAATGGAAAGTGCTTTGCAATTACCTCCCCTTCTTTTGATTCAGGCGCGCGAATCAAAAGGTCAAGGTATCTGTCACCTTGTGGCTTTGGATAATAGATCAAAGTACCAAGATCAGTGACCTCACCCTGCGTAACTGAAAAGGTCCCCAGCTTCTCATCTGCACTTACGAAACGGCTGTACCATCCATTACCGTTTGAATAGAACGCCCGAATACTACTAATAGAGTAATTCCCTGGTTTGACAGAAGAGGCAAATACCGTTGTACCATTTAGCTTTGGTCGATCCGCAAGGAGACGTTCCGGTTTTATGGATTTAGACTCGTTCAAGTTTTCCGGGTTAATTGTGAGTTGATTAAACGGCAGGGCAACTCCAGAGGCGTTAATGATTCGAGCGACAACAATTCCATCTTGTTCGCTAATAGGGACGTCTTCTTTCAATGTTGGTAGCATATTAACTTGCCCCGCACAACCTTGTAGAAATAATAAACAGACTGCTAAAAGAAGTGGGCAAGACTTAACGTACCTGAGAGGGTTCATCCCTGACATATTATTCTCCATAATTTGGACCAAAGCTTGCCAATTGTATTGCATTTGGCTCTGAGATAGTATTCAAAACGTTGTCACTCATTTATAAATAAACATATGGAAGTGTTATTTTGACACTAAATTTTAGAAGCGTGATGCCGGTAGGCTATCAGGTAAGTGGAGTAGATACTCTTCTTAAAGGCATAATATTTGCGGCAATCCTTGTGTCTGAATCAGTAATTGCTCGGACGCTATCATTGGTACCCTATGATAGTCCACCTGAGTTAGAGGGCGGGCGTGGGTATGTTTTGGTTAAGCTAGATGTAGGAGGTACTGCGCCCTCAATTGAGTTTGCTAAGATGTACGCTAATGGAAATAAATACCTGCTGAGTGGGCAAAAATATAAACTGCGAAAGAAAGGTCGTTATAAAGTCAGCCTCAAGGATAAGTCCGAAGGTTTTTACCTGATGACAGTCCCAGCTGGCCTGTACCAAATTACCCAAATAAATGCACCTTACTTCAATCTCCCCTACAAACTAGATACTGCTAAGCAGCGTACTTGGCGTTTTCATGTGGAAGCTAAAAAAACAAATTATATTGGTAGCTTGTTTATAGGTAAGCAAAGAAAGTCAGATACAGTAGAAGTCTATTTCAAAAATCGAATAGCAACAGATTTAGATGGAATTCAAGAAGCTATAAATTCATTAACTGAGTTGTATCCTCTAGTATCTGGTGCGGGAGTGCAAGATGAATTCTTGCAAAGTTGGTTAAGTCCTTTGGAGATAAACCAATGATTGTTTTTTTTCGAGGGACTTTATTGGTTTTGTTGTGCATTCTGGTGAAAATTGGTCCAGTAGTAGCAATGCCAGCAGAAAGCTACTTTAAATCGATTGATACTATAACAGCACAAGTCAGTCCAGATGGAAGATTGGTAGCGTCCATTAAGCAGAGTGATGCTAGTCAAAAGTTAGATATTTGGAGTCGTGAAGATGGGTCTAGTCATACCCTGATTGATCTCGAAACATTGACATCCAGGGATGCATCAATTCAATTTATCCGTTGGGTTGGCCCAAAGTATCTTGTTGCCCAGTTTAAGGAAGTCAAGAAGGGTGTTAAAAATTTATTAGATACCAAGCCTGCTTATCGACTATTAGTGCTTGATGTCTCAGGCTCCGAAGGCCAGCCTCCAGAAATATTTGAGGTAAAAACACCAGGATGGTTGGTCCATGCGTTGCCAAACAGGCCGGGCCATTTTCTGTATGCAAAAAGTGGGATTTACTCCAAGGTATACAGTATTGACGTATCTAAGCTGAACCGATTTAAGCAGAAAGCAAGTAAACTTTTACGAAAAGATGGAGGCCAGTTTACAGTTCAGAATGAAGTGGCTTCAGTTGAAGGGTATGCGATACGCTGGTTTTTTGATCCATCAGGGCAGCCAAAGTCAGTTTTGTTTTTCAATGACAGCAAGCTTCATTTGAGTAAAATTGTTGATGGACACTCTACCGCCCCAATAAAGAGTTGGTCTGAAGAAGAGTTGGAAGAGGAGCCCGCCCCCGGAGCAGAGCATGGAATCCTTATACCGGTATCTATAAGTTCGGAGTCTGGAACTTACTTTTGTTTAGATACTAATTCGGAGAAAGATCGGGTAGTTTACCGCTGCAATTTCACTAGTGGAGAACAGAGCATAGTTTATCGATCTGATAGCTACGATATTATCGATCTGATAATAGAGCAATCGACAGGGGAGTTGATTGGTGTAAAAGTCGTTCATAATGGACGGTTAGAATATCAATATATTGATGAGGATAGACAAGAAAAAAATGGCATGGAGAGTCTACTGAAAACAACAGTAGGAAGAAGCCTCGATAGTACTATAGAGCTTTACTATAGTGAGAGCCACGGCCAGCCAGGACGTTATTTCCTTAGCAGGAAAAATCAGAAAATTGACCAGCTAGTGGCTTCAAAATTTCCACATTTAAATGATCAACTTGAGAGTCGCCAATACCACGACCAGGTTAAAGTGGAGGGATTGGATATTCCCTATATATTGACCATGCCAAAAGGTAACGGGCCATTCCCTCTTATAGTTATGCCACATGGTGGTCCTCTTGGCGTTTTTGACCATCAGTATTTTGACTACTATACACAGTTCTTTGTGGCGAATAATTATGCCGTTTTAAGGGTAAATTATCGAGGATCGAGTGGTTATTCAACTGAGCTGGAAGAAGCGGGTGTTCAGCAGTGGGGTAACTTAATGCTTGAAGATATATTTCAAGCAACAAAGGTGGTAAGTGACCGAAGCGATATTTTGTCTTCGGAAATTTGTTCTGTTGGAATGAGTTATGGTGGATATGCTGCACTAATGATGGCTATCAAACACCAGCAATTGTTCCGCTGTGCAGTCAGTGTGGCCGGTATCACAGATGTTAACCTCTACCTGAACTCACCCTATGCAACTGAGGCTCAAAGTAAGTGGTTGCTGGAGAATGTTGGAGATACTGTTAAAGACTATGGCAAACTGAAGGACATTTCACCGGTATATCTGGCACAAAACCTTCAAAGGCCTGTATTTATTATTCATGGTGAGAAGGATGAAACTGTTGATGTTGAACATATGTACCGCATGAATATGATGTTAAGTAAGTTTGATAAGGACTATGAGTGGAAACTATATCCAGAAATGGCTCATGGTCCTACTGATAGTGAGCACCGTAGAGCTATTTTTGGATCGATCATCAGCTTCCTTGAAAAGAACATGTAGGTTTCTGGGGTTATGGAGGCTCGGAGTAATTTCATAGCTGTATTTGTGGGATTACTTAGAGCCATCTATTACCCAATTAGAGAGCTAGCTGAGACTTTAATGCTCTCCTTTAAGATGGATAGAAAACTGCGAGATACTGGGATAAGTGTATCTGTTCCGGAAAGCCGGACAAAATGGCGTCGTGACTGCAACTTTAATTCAAGGATTCTATGGCTGTTAATGATGTAGCTTCGATGTAATCGGTAAAAAGTTTCCTTAGGTAGCTGCTCACTGAAACTGTCAAGAGTCATATCTGAAATAATGGTATTTGTATTGTGAGATTTAACTCCTGTCTCGGTAAGGTGGATGCGACGATAACGACCGATACTATCGATATAGTTAATTTGGTCATATTCAAATATCTTCATTTGATTGTAATCACTCAAAACCAATCGGTTTCCGCTTGTCGAAGACGTCTGTTGCCCTAAGGCATACATTTCTTGCCGTAATATCTTGCGAATGCTTTTCTTTATTAATTCTGGATGAGCAGGCTTTGTCAAATAGTCAATTGCATTTGTGTCGAACGCACGCAGGGCATAGTGCTGATAGGCTGTTAGGAAGACAAGTTGATAGTTTATATGTTGAGTTGCATTGGCCACATCAAAGCCATTCACCTCTGGCATTTCAATGTCAAGGAATACGATATCAGGGCTTTTGGTTATGATCTGCTTTATTGCTGACTTCCCATCAGTTACTTGCGCCACAACTTTCAATTCATCGAAGGTGTTGATTACTTCTATTAGATTGGATCTTGCTGCAGGTTCATCATCGACAATAATTACTTTTTTAGTATTCATTTTCGCCATTTTCAACCTGCGGGGTTATGGATGAATTTACTTGTGGGAAGCGAATTTTCAAACTTGCTCCTTCACCGCTTGAATTTAGCTTAAGGGCGTGGTTGTCACTGAAGTTGACTCTTAATGTTTGAGTTAGAATACGTAATCCTTCACCATAAGTGATGTTCTTGTCATCAAAGCATGCCCCTGTATCCTGAACTTCCACTTCTATGTAGCTATTATTTAGTTCCACATTTACACTCACATGCCCACTTTTGGCGTAGGGTGCAATACCGTACTTTATGGCATTTTCCACAGCTGGCATTAATAGTAATGAAGGTATATTCATTCCATTCAAATTTTGTGGGCAGTCAATATCAAAGGTGAATCGATCCTCAAAGCGCTTTTGCTGCAGCAAGAGGTATAACTCGATTAATCTTAGTTCTTCCTCAATAGTTATCCATTGGGTTTTGGTTAAGTTGATTGTGTCGCGCAATAAATCGGAAAGGCTGTAAATGAGCTCTTTAGCTTTTGATGGGCGCTGAATGACTTCTGATGCAATCAAATTTAGAGTGTTAAATAGAAAGTGAGGATTTGATTGCATTTTAAGTATTTGTAGCTCTGCCTGTTGTGCATGAATCTGCGAGCGATAGAAGAAACTTTGCTGTTGAAATATATATATGGCAAAAATATAAACTGTCGATTCAAGTAGCATTATCGCCAATGGTAATATTTTAATGTCAGGTACTTTGAAAGTTAATGGGGGTTCTACGATCGGTGCAATGCTTATAAATAGAAAAATAACTACAATTGGTCTAAGTAAGTAAATGTGTTTTTCTTTTAACAGTCGTAGAGGGCTGTTGGGAAGGTTTTCAATAAAAATGAAAAGAAGGTGACATAAAATAAATATTCCCCATATTTTAGCTGTAGCCAACAGGAAGAAGTGGGGGGTTAGTGACTCAAGTGAATAAAGTGTAGCAGAGACGATAAAGATATTCACCCATGGCCATATTAGAAGAAATATCCATGCTTGGATCTTATTTATTTTGCGAAATTCAAACAAGGTTCCTTGCCTATATTGCATTCAATATCGATTTTATATATCAAAATATCAACAGTGAATGATATAGGTAATCTCATATGAAAGAAACTTGCCATTTGCTCCATTGAGCTTGAAATATGCACCGCTCATACAAAACATTCTCGATTGCAAGCAAATTTTTAAGTATCTAAGCATAAGTTTATGTATCTCTGGTTTTTAAATTGGCGGAAGTTAGTCATGTACTTTTTTATAGAGTTTTCCCTGTTTAATTAATGATAAAACTTCCAACAGTTCTGGTCGTGCGGAGATTTTCACCATCCGCACAATTCTGTCATAGGTGGATGCTCTGATGGTGATATGAATATCCTCTCCAGTTAAAGGAATTTTTATTTAATGTAAAAGGAAGGTTTATATTATGAATTATTCTTTTGTCTCTATATCTAAAACTCCCCAATATATCTCTCTATTCCGGTGTCTGTTCGGTATCTGCTTTTTGGGTTCCCTATTGGTTGCTTGTGACTCGGATGACTCTGAAGATGTCTCAGGGACAGAGATTCCCTTAGTTACAGGCCCAAATAGCGATGCTTGTAAATTGTCTGAAAGTGAAATACATGCAACCGCTACGGGTTTGGAATACATTGTTACTCCCGATGCCTGTTTTGACTCCCTCTCAGGATATGAGTTTGAGCCAAGTTACGTAGAAATTGACGGCTTAAATATGCATTACGTGGATGTTGGGCCTGATAATGGTGAAGTTATACTGTTACTACATGGTCAACCCAGCTGGTCCTATTTATACCGAAAAATGATCCCGATCCTTGCTGATGCCGGTTACCGAGTGATTGCACCAGATCATATTGGAATGGGAAGGTCAGACAAGCCGATCGACGTCACAGTACATCAATATGAACAACATGTTGCTTGGACTAAGGCGTTTATTGATAAGTTAAATTTAACTGATATTAATCTGTTTGTACAAGATTGGGGAAGTGTTATTGGTCTTCGTATTGCAGGTGATATGCCACAAGTTATCGGAAGGCTAGTTGTCGCGAATGGTGACCTTCCGGTGATTCCATTGGGGGGAAATCCTTATATATACCCGACTTTTGAGATTGATGAATCACTGGGTGATGCAGAAACATTCTTTACTTCAAAATCGACTGACAGGGTGGAGGGATTCCAACAATGGATTAACTATGCCTCTAGTGTACCGGAATTAATTGCTGGAGATGTGGTACAAACATTGACTATTAACCTGCTAAGTGATGAGGAAGTAATTGCGTATAACGCCCCCTACCCAAATATTGAGTATAAAGCGGCAATACGAGCATTTCCTGCGATGATGGTAGGTATTGAAATGCAGAATTTTTCTGCCTGGAAAACACTTGGAGCTTTTCACAACCCTTTTATGTTTAATGCCGGTGAGTATGATATCAACTTGGGGAGTATTGAAACGCAACAGAAGTGGGTGGAGCATGTACCCGGTTCGGATGATGGTGATCATAGGCGCTTTGCTGCAGGCCACTTTATTCAAGACGATGTAGGCGAGGAATTGGCCATACACTTTTTAGATTTCTTGCGAAATACTACGGTTGAGGAACCATTGCAAGCTGGCGGTCCACTCTTTAATTTTCGCTATTGTGAGATATTACTGTCTTATCTAGACGGAGCTGAGGAGTCAACAGAGATTTGGGGTACCCCGGGTGTTAATTTTTGTCCCCAAAATCAGTGGGATGCTATCAACTTCAGCGATATAGAAATTGAGTATGGTGCGCTTTTTGCAATCCCTAATGGGCCGCGTTTTTTTGTGGTGGATGAAATTTTAGGTGGCGATATTGTCTCACCTAGTCCGGATGATGAACACCGTTTTTTCGGTGACTTAGAAATGCGCTTATTGACTACCATGAATTATAGTTCTGATCTCGGAGAGAGTGTTTCCTATATTCCTGGACAAGTACTAAGGAATAATACTTGGTTGTTTTATGAAGGCCGTCGTGTTTATGAGCTAACTGATATCAATGGGCAGGTGTATATTATGCAATCATTTAGTCGTATTGAGGTCTCTGATCTTCAGTTTGACGATTTAAAAGACCTGGGAAGTCGCCTCAATCTGCCAGAAGGCTGGACATTTAGAAGTCGCATTCTAAGTGAGCCATTAGAAGTCTCCGCCATCGATGGTATTGCTGAGGTGGTACAAGACGACTTAGGTAATAGCTACCAGTTAGTGCCGTAATATAAATGAAGTAACATTCATCGGTGTTATAAGGAATTACTGTTCTTTAAGAAGCCCATTTTTATTAAAGTGGGCTTCTTATGCATCGCCATACCCTTCAAGTGCATAGGTTAATGGAGGCTTAGGTGGTCTCTATGTCAAGTTGCTAGCGCTTGTTACTTGTGACTCTGTCAATTAAACGAGTTCCGCGCTCTATCTCTGGGATTTATCTATAAATATCCTCGCTTCGCCGATATTCCGCATTTGAGGTGTTGATACTCATTTTGTTACAGTGCCTACTATAAAACAGGAAGTTGAAGTTTTCTTTGTAGAAACCTTTTTAATGAGTTTTATGTTGCGGTCTTATAAGAATGATTAATGTAAAAAGAGCGGGTTTAGGTGTATTGGTAGTTTCATCGGTCCTAATGGGATGCTCAGTTGCTGATAACCAAACTGATGTGGCCGGTAGGGAAGCTATTGACAACTCGGCGCTACTCCATGATCTAGCGGATCAATATGCCGAAGCTTATTTAGAAAACTTCCAGCCGTACGCTTACTTCTCAGATATGGAGCTGGACAGGCACAACCTTTTTTTAAGTAACTCCCCCAGTAACGCTGCCTCTCTAGCGGCATCTGAGGACAGAATACTCAATAAACTGGCAGAAATAGATATTAATGGTCTAAAAAGTGATCAAGAGAAGGTATTCTACTTCAAACTGAAAGAGCGATTAGAGTCCAATGTTGGCCTAAGGGTGTGTAAGACTGAACTCTGGTCTGTTGATCATATGTTTGGGCCTCATATCATTCTTGGCTTTTTGACCGAGGTTCAGCCGGTTGAAACAGCCCAAGAAAAGGCAGATGCGATTGAACGTTGGCTTGACTCGGCTCGTTACTATGAGCAAGAAATAGCCAATCTCCGCCGGGGGTTAGAGCAAGGTTACTCCGCACCTCAGAGTGTGGTTAAGCGAGTCATTCAGCAAGTTGATGGCTTGACCCAAGTACCTATCGATGAGCACCCCTTCTTGGGTTTAGCGAAGAAAGCTGGGGACCCTGAGTTTGAAGCTGCATTTAAACAGGTGCTTTCAGATCACGTTATCCCCTCAATGGAGAATTACAAGAATTTTCTAGAGTCTGCCTATTTACCTGAAGCCAGAGCCGAGCTTGGTATCCATGCGATTCCTAATGGCCGTGAATGTTATATGGCTCAGTATCGTTCTTATACGACATTGCAGAGAACACCTGAAGAAGTTTTTGAACTAGGCTTAAGCACTGTAAACGCTAATAAGAGTGAAGTGGTTCGTTTAGGTAAGGAACTTTACCAGGTCGATTCCTATTCTGAGTCGGTGGCAAAGGCCAGTGAGGATAAAACTCAGAAATTTAATAGCGCTGATGAAATGCATCAGTTTTATGAGCGCCTGGTAGATAAGTCTAGAGATTTAACTGTTGATTTCTTCCATGAAATGCCTTTGATCGAAATGGAAGTAAAAGCCATCCCTGAGCATGAACAGGGCTCAGGTCGCAGCGCACACTATATTCCGGGCACCAAGGAGCGCAAGGCGAGATTTGGATATGACCCGACAACTTACAAGGATGAGTCTTACGCTTCTGCAGAGAAAGTTACTATCCATGAAGGGTACCCGGGCCATCATATGCAAATTGCCCTCGTACAAGAGCAAGAGAAGTTTCACAAAATAGAAGATGCTTTGTCTAACTCTGCTTTTGCTGAAGGTTGGGGTAGGTACTCTGAGCATCTAGCGGAAGAAGCGGGAATGTACCAGTATGGGTCAACCAAGATCCTAAGGAGAGCATGGCCTGCGCGAGGAATGGTAGCGGATACCGCAATGCATGTACTTGGTTGGAGTGATGAAAAAGTTGCGGAATTTTTGCAGGATTCTGGAGCTTCATTTGCTAAAGGCCCGAGGACTCTGATGGACCGAATGGCAGTAATGCCGGCCCAGCTTACCTCTTATGATTCTGGTGCCCTCGAGATTTTCGCCTTGCGAGAACTGATGCAAAATGAACTGGGCGAGGACTTCGATATTAAGGACTTCCATGAAATCATTCTTAGAAATGGCAATGTTCCTATGGCCGTACTAAGTGAGCAGGTAAGGGATTTCATTCAGGATAAGAAGCAAGGGTAGCTGCGTTTAAGTCTGATCTCGGGCTCGTGTTATTGCGAGCCTGAGCTACAAAGTTGGGTGCCAATTAATTTTTGACTAAGTGTCAGCGCTATATAAGTTGGGTTCCCGAATTGGGCTATGTTTAATTTTTTTACTATAGTGGTTTTTTCCTTCCCAGTTACGATTTTAATCAGTCACCTAAAGTTATCTGATCTGATTAAGTACCAATTTGAGAGGTACCATGAAAAATGGCTTAGGGATGGAAGTCCGATGGCTTTGTTTTTCAAACCGAGGGGTTCTTCCTCGTATGCCTTTCATGCTGTATGTAACAGGTTGGCTCGAGGGGAGAGGCCGGATTGGATCTTTGGTGATCCTTATGCAGAAATACTCTTTGGGAAAGTGAATTTTTGGGATGAATTTTCTAAATATCACACAATTCTCTTCGCTATCTCTATATTTTTATTCCTCTGGTAGTTATTAAGGTGGTTATAAAGTGGGTAGTTAATTGTTCTCTTAAGAAGTTGCTGCTGCCTGAGTCAAAGTAACTACCCCAAATAAAGCTTCGTAATTATTAATATGAATGTTTTCAGGGGGCCTTACACTTACTAAATCCCCATTTGCCTGGAAGCCAGATCCCGCATAATTTCTTCAGATCCGCCACCAATCGCATTCACCCGCACTTCACGATAGATACGCTCAATACGGCTGCCGCGCATATAGCCTGCGCCGCCCAACACCTGCATAGCCTCCCGAGCGCAGAACTCAAGGGTTTCTGTGGCTTGGACTTTGAGTAGTGCGATATCCGCTACTTTGAGCTGATGTTGTTGCTCTGCCCAGGCACAGAGGTCCAGATAGGCTTGGGTGGCATTGATGCGTTGAAGCATCTGGGCAAATTTGTGTCGAATCACCTGGTGATTGGCGAGACGCTTTCCGAAAGTCTGGCGCTCCTGGGCCCACTCAATGGCGTCCTGCAAACAGACCCGGCTGAATTCTACACAGGAAGCGGCAATGCCCAGGCGCTCGCGATTGAAGTTGTGCACTATGGGCAAGAAACCTTGGTTCTCACCGCCAATTAGATTATTCGCGGGGACGCGCACCTGATCAAAAAAGATACTGGCCGTATCAGAGCACCACCAGCCCTGCTTTTTATCGAGTAGCTGCCGGCTAACGCCTTCGGCATCCGCCGGGATTAAGAGCAGGGAGATACCGCCGAAGCCTTCCTCGCCAGTGCGCACGGCAGTAGTAAACCAGTTAGCGCGCATACCGCCGGTGATATAGGTCTTTTCGCCGGTAACGATATAGTCATCCCCATCACGGTCTGCGCGGCACTGGAGATTGGCTACATCGGAGCCTGCGCCTGGCTCGGTAACAGCCAGGGAAATATGCTTTTCGCCACGTAATACCGAGGGAATAACCTGATCTTTTAGGGCCTCACTGCCATAGTGCAGTAATGGGGGCAGGGCAATGCCGTGAACCATTAGGCTGGCGTAGAGGCCACCAGCGCCGGGGCGGGCTAACTCCTCTGCGGCAACAATCATATGGAAGACATCGGTTTCGATGCCGCCGTAGTTTTCCGGATAACTCATCTGCAGAAGGCCAACTTCTGCGGCTTTTTTCCAAAGCTCGGCGGGTAGCTGGCCGTCTTCGTCCCATTCAGTAATGTAGGGAGTAATCTCACGTTCGACAAAGCGGCGCAACTGGGTGCGCCATTCCTGATGGCCTTCGTCATAAAAGGGGCTTGCCATACGGGAGGCATCAATATCGTACATGCTGATCTCCTTTAGGAGGTGGCGTCGCTGGGGATTTTGGCGGTTTCCGTGGGAGCGGCTTCGATCTGAACTAACAGCTGGCCACCGCGTACCTGGTCTCCTTCACAGGCGCCCAGTTTAATTACGGTACCGTCGCGGTCTGCGCGCAGGGCGTGCTCCATTTTCATGGCTTCCATTAAGGCGATAGTGTCTCCCCGCTGAACTCTTTGATTGGGCTCAACCAATACCTGCACCAGGCAACCGTCCATAGGAGCCGTGATGCGGCCACTGCCTTCGTTAAGGCTCGATTTGGTCGGGGCGTGGGTGATATCGACAAAATGAAATTGCCTGCCGTCTAACAGGAGGTGCAGATTGCTTTGGTTGGCTAGAAACAGTCTCTTTTGGCTAACGCCATCCAGCAGAATTTCAGCGCTATAAACTCCAGTTTCTTTTTGTGATTTCTCAAAATGGACCCACTGAATCAGGAACTGCTGGTCGCCTACTGAGATTTGATAAGAATTATCTACTAACGCCAGCAGCTCACAGTTTAGGGTTTGTCCTGCAATTTCCAGTCGGTAGTTGATCGGCACGCTGTTGTCACCACTGCGCCAGTCACTGCGGCCGCTACGCCGATCCTGAGGGTTGGCTTGGTGCAAGTGATTAAGTAATGTGGCTTGGGCTGCGATTACTGCTGGAACTGGTTCTGCGGATGTCAGCGTGCTGTTTTGGTCGAGAAAGCTGGTATCGGCATCGCCAGCGATAAACTGTGATTCGGCCAGGATCTTCTGCAGGAAATGGATATTGTTTTTGGGGCCGATAAATTCCAGCCGGGTTAGGGCCTGAGTTAGCTTGCGCCGAGCTTCTTCTCGATCCTGCCCCCAAGCAATTAATTTGCCGAGCATGGGGTCGTAAAATGGCGTAATTTCGCAACCATTTTTCAAAGCGTGGTCGATACGGATTCCTTGCCCCTTTGGCGCTACCCAGTGGAGTACTTTTCCGGCTTGGGGCAGGAATTGTTGTTCCGGGTCTTCGGCATACAGGCGGACTTCAATGGCGTGCCCCTGCTGGGAGACTTGCTGCTGGGAAACGCATAGGGCTTCGCCGCGTGCTACTGCCAGTTGCCAAGCTACCAGGTCAAAACCGGTTACCATTTCTGTTACCGGGTGCTCTACTTGCAACCGGGTGTTCATTTCCAGGAAATAGAATTCGCCGTTGGGGCAGAGTAGAAACTCTACGGTGCCCGCGCCTAGATAACCGCAGGCTCGCGCGGCGTCGACTGCGGCTTGCCCCATTCTTTCCCGTAGCTGGGTGTCGACCGCTGGGGAAGGGCACTCTTCGACCACTTTTTGATGGCGTCGCTGTACGGAGCAATCCCGCTCCCCCAGGTGAATACAGTTGCCATGACGATCCGCAAATACCTGGATTTCGATATGGCGAGCGTTGACCAGTGCCTTTTCCAGAATTAACTCGTCGCTGCCAAATGCACTCATGGATTCACTGCGGGCGGCGCGTAACTGGGAGGCCAGCTCGTTGTCTCCGTGAGCCAGGCGCATGCCGCGCCCACCACCGCCTGCGGCGGCTTTGATCATTAATGGGAAGCCAATGCGCCGCGCCTCGGCGATCAGGGTGTCGTCGTCCTGGGCACCCTGGAAGCCGGGAATACAGGGTACGCCGGCTGCGGCAACAAACTCCTTGGCTTTGCGTTTGTTGCCCATCAGTTCTATGACTTCGGCACTCGGGCCAACAAAACTCAGTCCACTCTCTTCGCAAGCGCTGGCAAATTCCGCATTCTCAGCGAGAAAGCCGTAGCCGGGGTGGATGGCGGTGGCTCCGGATTTTTTAGCCGCGTCGAGAATTTTTTGGATATCCAGATAGGACTCCGCCGAAGTCTGCCCGCCAATGGCTACGGCGATATCGGCAGCTTGTGGGTGAAGTGCATCGCAGTCCGCATCGCTGTAGACGGCGACTGTGCGATAGCCTTCCGCCTGAGCAGTACGCATAATTCGCAGTGCGATCTCGCCGCGATTGGCGATTAACAGGGTCTCTGTTGTCGACATCAGTGCTGCCACTCCGGTGATCGTTTTTCCAGAAATGCACGGGCGCCTTCGCGCCCTTCATGGCCTTGAATTGCGCGGGAAAACTGTTGCGCAGCGCCGTCGAGCAGTTGGCTGAGGGCAGTCTCATCACTCACCCGCGCCGCATCCAGCAAGATTTGCTTGGTCGTTGCCAGAGCGCCGGGAGCGCAGGCATTGATCGCGCCCAGGTGTTCCTGCAGCGCGCCTTCAAGGGCTTCGGAATTATCGAGTAACTGATGGATTAACCCAATTTCCAAAGCCTGCTGTGCATTGACCTTTGCTCCGCTGAGGGCCAGGCGCCGGGCCTGGGAGAGACCGACCCGTGCCACGACAAAGGGAGCAATTTGTGCAGGCGGTAAACCCAGGCGGGTTTCCGGAAGGGCGAAGCGGCAACTGCGATCGGCAATGGCAATATCGGCACTGCAAGCGAGCCCGAAACCACCGCCCATTACGGCACCTTCCAATACGGCAATGACTATTAAAGGGGTGCGATTAAAGCGTTCCATCAGTTCACCGAAACGACGGTTTAGGTGAAAAAACACATCACTATTTCCATCGCTCGCGCCCTGCTGAGCATTGAGCATATCGGCAATATCGCCACCGGCGCAGAAGTTGTGTTCTGCACCCCGCAGTACCAACGCTCGCACCTGCGGATCTTCTTCCGCTTCTGCGAGTTTTTGCAGAAGCTCATCTACCATTTGCAAACTGATGGCGTTGCGCTGCTGCGGGCGATTTAGCGTGAGATAGCGGGCGATGCCGATGGTTTCATCAATAATTGTCTCCATGGCCTGACCTCACGCGGTGGGTTTGCGTTTGCTGGGCAGTATGCCCATCAGCTTACAGATAATGCCGAGCATTACTTCATCTGCACCGCCGCCGATAGCGGTGAGACGGCTATCCCGGTAAGCGCGGTTGATTACAGTCTCCTCGATATAGCCCATGCCACCCCAGAACTGCAGGCACTGATCGGGAATAGAGCGGGACAGGCGACCAGCCTTGAGCTTGGCCATTGAAGCAAGGGTAGTGACATCTTCACCTGCCACATAAGCTTCCACCGCGCGCCAGGTTAGAGAGCGCAGGCATTCCACTTCGGTCTGCATTTCTGCGAGGGCAAAGTGGATAGTTTGATTGTCGATCAATGGTGCTTTAAAGGCATGGCGTTCGCGCACATAGTCGATGGTGCTGGTTACACAGTGCTCCAGGCCTTTTAAGTTCAGCGCGGCGCCGGCGAGGCGTTCTTCCTGGAACTGAAGCATCTGCAATAGGAATCCGGCACCTTCATCGCCGATACGGAAATGTTTGGGCACCCGTACATTGTCAAAAAAGATGGGAGCGGTTTCCGATGAGCGCATACCTAATTTGTCGAGTTTTTCGCCGATGCGTACACCAGGCGTTTTCGCCGGAATAATGACCAGGGATTTGTTGCTATGGGCTTTGCCCTCACTGGTATTGACCAGGGTGCAGAAAAAATCGGCGCAGGGGGCGTTGGTGATCCACATCTTGCTGCCGTTAATCACATAGTCGTCGCCATCGCTCTTGGCGGTAGTCTTAATCGAAGCAACATCGGAACCGGCGCCGGGTTCGGAAACGGCAATTGCACCGATCATCTCGCCACTCACAGCGGGAATCAGGAACTGTTCTTTCAAATCCTGGCTGCCAAAATTAGCCAGGGCCGGGGTGCACATGGAGGTTTGTACTGAAATTGACAGGGGTACACCACCACAGTGAGCGCTGCCCAGCTCTTCCAGGAAAACGGTTTCGTAACTGAAGTCGAGACCCAGGCCACCGAAGTCCGTGGACTTACTGATTCCCAGCAGGCCCAGGTTGGCCAGTTGTTGGAAAATTTCGTGGATAGGAAAGCGGCCGGCCTTTTCCCATTCCGCCACATTGGGATTGATTTCCTGCTGTACAAAGTTTTGTACAGTGCGCTGCAGTTCCCGGTGTTGATCGCTAAATATCATTATTGTTTTCCCTGCCTTGAAGTGTGAACCCGGTGATTGTGTTAATGGGCAACCGCACTTCCTTGTTGCCCCGGTTTTTCGTTAGAACCTAGCTACGCCAAAGGTATTTTTATTGAGTTTTCTCTGCTCGGCCTCATTGCAAATTTCTAGCAACATGCCTAAAAGTTTGCGTGTATCGCGGGGATCGATAATGCCGTCATCCCAGAGGCGTGCACTGCAGGCGAGAGCATCGGAATTGCCATCCATAAATGCGCTGGTGTCATTTTCCAATTTGTCCAATACAGTCTCATCCACATTGCCACTGCGTTGCATTTTTTGCTCGGTGACGATGCGCATTACCTTGCCGGCCTGGGCTGCGCCCATAACTGCGGTGCGGGAATTGGGCCAGGCAAAAATAAAGCGGGGATCGAATCCGCGACCGCACATGGCGTAGTTGCCGGCCCCGTAGGAACCGCCCACGACAATACTGAGTTTTGGTACGCTGGCATTGGCCACGGCCTGAATCATTTTGGCCCCGTGCTTGATGATGCCGTTGCGCTCCACCTCGGTACCCACCATAAAGCCGGTGGTGTTATGTAAAAACAGCAGTGGCGTGCCACTCTGTTCGCACAACTGAATAAACTGCGCGGCCTTGTTGGCCCCCTTGGGGGTGATCGGGCCGTTATTCCCAATAATTCCTACAGGAAAGCCTTCAATACGAATATGGCCACATACGGTTTGTCGATCGAATTCCGGCTTGAAATCCAGCATGGCAGAGCCGTCGGCTAGACGAGCGAGAATTTCGCGCACGTCGTAGGGCTTTTTACTATCTGCTGGAATCAGGCCGAGCAGGTCGTCGATAGGATGCAATGGGTCTCGGTAGTCTTTTTGTACTGAGCTTTTAATGGGTGAGGGTAGGGTGGCAATAATTTCCCTTGCTATGCGGATACCATCGGCGTCGTTCTCAGCTAAGTAATCGCCACTGCCGGATTCGGTACAGTGCATTTCCGCTCCACCGAGGCTTTCCGCATCGGCAATTTCACCGGTGGCTGCTTTCAGTAGCGGCGGCCCAGCCAGATACATACCGGTTTGCCCGCGTACCATGACCACATAATCTGACAGGCCTGGCTGGTAAGCACCGCCAGCAGTAGCGCCGCCATGTACCACGGTTACTTGCGGAATACCGGCAGCGGACATTCGAGCCTGGTTAGCAAATCCGCGTCCACCGGGAGCGAAAGTGTCGCTGGCATACATCAGGTTGGCACCACCACTTTGTGCCAGGGCGACAATCGGCAAATGATTCTCCAGAGCGATCCTCTGCATTCGCAGGGCTTTATCCATCCCGGCTGGTGAGATGGTGCCACCTTTTACGGCATAGTTATCCACCCGAACCATGCAGCGTTGTCCGCTGACCTGGCCAATGCCACAAATGGCTCCGCCACCCGCACCGGTACCATCCTGGTCGTCAAAAAGTTTATAGCCGGCAAGGGAGCACAACTCTACAAAAGGCGCGCCGGGGTCGAGCAATAAATTAAGGCGCTCCCTTGGCAGCAGCCAGCCCCTGTCACGATAGCGCGCAGCCTTACTTTTCTCTGCCTGTACCGGACGTTGCTCAGCTTCACGAAAATGGTTGATCTGTTCCAGCATGGCAGCTTGGTTGTCATTGAACTCTGCCGAGCGGTTGTCGAGCTGGGAATCAATCGGCTGCATTAGAGCTTGCCCTCCGCTTCCAATTCTTCCACTACCTGCGGCCGGCGTTTGCGATGGAATCCGTTGAAGCGTTTAGAGTTACGGGCCGCCTGTGGCTGCCAAAGGGGAGAGTGATGTTTGAGACTCGAGCCACCATCGATACGCAGCGTTTGTCCGGTGATATAGCTGGCGGCATCGGAAAGCAGGAAGCACACGGCCCCACTAATTTCCGCTTCCTCTCCCAATCGATAGAGGGGAATACTGTCTCGGAAGCCCGGTAATAGCTCGCGCAGGAATTTGGGGTCGTAAGTATCAAAACCGCTGGAGAGAATATAACCTGGCGCCACGGCGTTGACTCGAACCCCAAAAGGCGCCCACTCTAAGGCGGAGGTTTCGGTAATATTTTCCATGCCTGCTCGAGCGGCACCGGAATGGCCCATCATTGGCATACCGCCGGCGTTATCTGCGGTGATATTTACGATACTGCCGCCGTGCTGTTTCATAGATTGAACAAAAACTTCTCGGGACATTAAAAAGCCACCGAGCAGGTTGCTGCGTACAACAGCATCAAAACCTTTTGTGTTGATCTGCTCAAGGGGGGAGGGGAACTGGCCACCGGCATTGTTCACTAATCCGTGAATTTGGCCCCGGGCCTGGACTATTTGCCCCACTGTCTCCTGCACGCCTTCTTCATCGCGGATGTCCAGGCTGAATAAGCTGCACTCGCCAGCATCGTTGTTGATCTCGCCGGCAACCCTTTCCAGCTTGTCCAGTTTGCGCCCGATCAATACTACATGGGCGCCGAGGCTGGCCAGTTCGTGGGCGATGCAGCGTCCAATACCGCTGCCGCCGCCGGTGACGATATAGGTTTGCTCGCTAAAGCTGCCGGAGCGCAGCTGGCTTTGATAGCGCATGAAAGTTTCCTTTTTTACGGCCTTACGGCTTATTCAGTTTTTATTGTTCTTGTCGGCGCTTGCGCCTGCGTGTGGGAAAACGCAGAATAGCTTAACGCTACCAAGCAAGCGCTTGGTATTCAATACTTGGCGCCTATTTGATTAAAAATTCTCAGGGCCGTTAAGATGCTTGACTCAAATTGATCAATACGGGGAGTGGTTCGTGATTGAAAGTGGGCAGGATTTAGTGAGAGTTCCCGAAGAGTTATCGCCGCAGCAGCTGGTAGGTGCTTTGGTGGCAGAGGGAGTGCTAACAGATCCTGAATCTGCCCGTGGACGTTTGCTGAATGCTGCAGCGCGGTTGTTTGAGCAAAAAGGGTTCGCCCGGACAACAGTGCGGGATCTCGCTGCTGAAGTGGGTATTTTGTCTGGCAGTATTTTTCATCATTTCTCTAGTAAGGAGCAGATTCTCTGCGAAGTAATGCGGGAGGTGACGATATTTGCCGGTGCGCGAATGCGAACCGCAGCGGAACAGAGTCGAACACCGCAAGAGAGGCTTCAGGCCTGTATTCAGTGTGAATTAGAGGCTATTCATGGGTTGGCAGTACCGGGTTTTTCTATCCTGGTGGTGGAATGGAGAAGCCTATCCGAAGAGAGTCAGCAGGAGGTTTTACGCCTAAGGGAGGAGTATGAGCAGATATGGCTGGACGCTATTGAGGCCGCCGAGTGTCCCGGTGGTGATCCCGCTCTGGTAAGGCGTTTGCTGGTCGGTGCCTTGAGTCACACATACAGTTGGTATAAGCCGAGAGATAAGGGGTTGTCTATTCCAGACCTGGCGGCGCGTGTTCTAGCGATATTCACTCCCTGAATTCTTCCTAAATTGGCAAAGCGTGCCATAAAAACTGTGAACTTTGCCTTCTTTCCTGCCATTTTTGTTTTTGAACTGGCTTGGTGAGAACTGGTGCGCAACTGATTTTCTCTGAATCTTTTACTCTCCGCGCAAGATGTAATAAATGTGACAATTTGCGTCACTTGGTGACAGGAGAGGGAGATGGCGGGCCAGGATTTGTACCAGGTGGTTTCCACGGGAAGGACACTTCACGCCAAAGAACCGGGTCCGGTTATCCGGGATGTGGCGAAGTTGTTCTCTATCTCGGAGCCCCAGGCGCGCAGGCTGCTACTAAAAGGCTGGGTAATTAAAGATCGGTTGGTTTCTGACCAGGCGCTGGAGTTTCGCACCAGTCTGCAGAAAATTGGCCTGCGAGTGGAGGTTTGTCCGGCGGGACGGTTTGATAACCGCGAGTTGATTGCAAAGATAAAAGTCGCCCAGCGGCGCAAGGCCCAGGTCAATGCTGCATCGGTGGATGCGCCGGATAAGGCGCGCGCTGGTACTGACCCTTTTGTTCCTGTTAGCCAGAAAACTCTCGAAGCAGACGAGCCCCAGAAAGTCGTTTCATCCACTCCTGCCGCAGGCAATCCAGCAATAAAGCCGGAAGGCTCCCAGGATTCGGTTGAGTGGTATTTATCTGATGCAGGCCGATTACAGGCTGACAGTGTCACCAGTCAGGGCAAGGCAGTTTGGGGAGTGGTCAAAGCAGTAATCGTGCCTTCAATATTCTGGTTGGTACTGTTCGCTTGTGTTTTCTTCAGTGGATATGCCCTATGGCAAATCCCTATGGCTGTTTGGCAGGGAGAACTTACTTGGGTGGGGGTGTCGCTGAGTATTTTAACCGTACTTCTCGCCCTGCTTGTTGGTCTGCTGTTTGTCTGGCCATTTTTCTGCTTATCCTCCCGTTTGCGAGATTCATCGGAGCCCCGTCAGCTGTTGCCCTCTGAAGGTAAGGAGGCCTTGAAGCTAATTAATTCACTGGTCGATAAGCTGGGGCTGCCAAAGATCAGCCAGGTCTTTGTAAGTGCAGACTCCCATATTCTGTCCCAACCGGGATTTCTCCAGGTTTTTAGGCAGAATTTACCACTTACGGTAGGGCTTGCCAGCGTTGCCTCATTGGACGGAAAGGAGGTCCTGGCACTCGTGGGCCGGGGACTCGCCTTCTATCGCGGCCGTTTGCTCGGCGCACTTGGTTGGTTGACTTACGGCACCGTGCAGCGATTGGAACTGATGCAGTGGGCTTTTGAAAATGAGCGCAGTATTGTTAGCCCGGATAATGCTTCGGGAGCATTGGCCGCGCCTTTTCACCGTATGTTAGTGACTGGTGGATATATTTTGCTCCCTATCTTGCAGCGCCTGGAGGCACTGCATTGCCGCTTAACCGCAGGCAGTGCCGTAATGCTACAGGAGAGGGCTGACGGTGTTGCGGCGCAGATAATAGGTAGTGATGCGTTGGCAGACTTCGCCTGGAAGTGGCACCGGTTAGTGCACGCAGATCTCTTAGTGACAGAAATTAATCGCGAAGCCCAGGCGCTGGGACGCAGTTGTGCAAATATTCCCGATGCCGTCCGCTGGATGCAGGAGAACCTGGATGTTGATACCTGCGATGTGGTTGAGGCTGCTATGACGCAGGCCAGGGACCCCTGGGATATTCAGCAGGCGATCGACAGTGAATGTGTAACGGTATTGATTGAGCGGGAATTTGTGGGGCAGGTTAGATCTGCGATACCCCTGCAATCCATGTTTGTGGACTTTGCCGGGCTGGCAACCGCTGTGACATCTGAAGTTGCAGGCAAAGACTGTGAGATGGTCGAAAACCGACTTTTACTGAGTTCAAGTAAGGAGTCAGAGGAGTCTGCTGAGGTACTGGACGAGTATTTCAATCGCCTGGCGCCCTTGACCCTGATGCCTCTGCGCAGGCCATCCTCTGCGGAAATGCAGGCGCTGGATCTGCAGGGCACTATCGATTGGCTGCGCAGTAAACTGGTGGAGTTGCGTGATTTGCGTGGACGCCGGGAGGACTTGCAGATCAGGGTTTTTACAATGCAGCTGGGAGCGGCGCTGATACGCGGCAAAATCCCTTTTACCGCTGAAGACTTTTGCTTGAAGGGGGCCAGCCTTGCAGGAGCTCAAGAGCAGATCGCTGTTAAGCGCGCTGAACTGGAGGAGTCACACAAGCAATTACAGCAGATTTATGGTGTTTTCTATCAGCGCCTGTGTCTATCCCTGGTAACTATGCCCACGGATCAGCGCCAGACAGCCAGGAACCAGCTGCGCCATTTGGCCGCCTACGATAGCTTGGCACCACATCTGGATCGGCTCGCTGGTTATAGCCACTCGCTGGCAATATTTGCCCAGCACCTATCACCAGAGTTGAATGAAAGGGAACTGCTGCAAAAATATACGGCGCTGTCTTTGCGAGAGATGGATGCCATAGTAGCGGCAGTGGAGAGTTCGGCTCTATTAAAAGAGCAAGGCGTGGCGGCGGCAATAAATTTGAAAGCTCAGGGGGAGCCTTTCAGGCAGCTGCCACAAGGGCGACAGGAAGTGCTGGATTCTCTGCAGGTTATGGAATCGCGTTGCAAACACATTCGCGCTGCGATTCTGGAGCACTATCATATCCAGCTAGCCGCCTTGCTGAGTCAGTGTTTGGAGCGGGAAAAGCAGTTGCAGTTAAAGCCACTGCGACTGCTTAAGGCCGGCTAACCGCCGGCCAGTTTTACCGTGTGGTTGCGAGATTCCAGGAATGTTTTGATCTCAGTACGCTTGTCACCCTGAATCTCAATCACCCCATCTTTGAGAGCGCCACCGCAGCCACAGCGCTTCTTGAGCTCTGCCAGGAGCAGCTTGAGTTCGCTGTCAGTGCCTGGCAGCCCGCGCACGCAAGTCACCCCTTTTCCTTTGCGGCCCTTGGTTTCCCTTTGGATTCGAACTATGCCATCTCCATCACGGCGCTTCTCTGTCTTGGATTCCTCTTTAATTCGACCGAGGTCAGTTGAATAGACGAGACGATTCTCCTTAGCCATGGCTGGGAATACTCCGTTGGTATTTGCTGAAAATGCCGGGAATTGTGCCCGAGGTGCGCAGGATGTTAAAGCCGCTGTAACCGATGTTGAAAATGGGGCGACCCCTGGGGCTTGAGAGGTTAGAATTTTGCCGCAATATGAAACAGCAGCGTAGTTGAGGTGATAGATGGCGTTGACGGGACGTCGCAAACTGCTCAATGAGGTAATTTTCGGAACCGAGACCCGGGCAGGGCGGAATTTTGATGTTTTTTTGATCTGGGCGATCCTGATCAGCGTGGGTTTGGTGCTCCTGGCCTCCATAGGTACGGTGCGCGACCGCTATGAGCACATACTCATCGGTCTGGAATGGGTATTTACTGGTCTCTTCACCATTGAATATATCGCCCGGATATATTGCACGGTGAATCGCCGCAAATATATTTTCAGTTTCTATGGGATTGTGGACCTTCTCGCAATTCTCCCCAGTTACTTGGCACTTCTCTATACTGGCGCCACCTATCTTTTGGTGATTCGCCTGTTGCGGGTGCTGCGGATCTTCCGAATTCTGAAGCTGGTTCGCTACTTACGCGATGCCAATGTCTTGTTGCGAGCCCTCGGGCTGGCCCGGCGCAAAATCCTGGTGTTTTACTCCAGTGTTTTGGTTATGTGCATTATTTTTGGTTCCCTGATGTTTGTCGTGGAGGGGCCAGGCCACGGATTTACCAGTATTCCCACGAGTGTTTACTGGGCCATTGTGACCATCACAACCGTTGGTTATGGCGATATCTCTCCGCAAACGCCTTTGGGACAGGGCATTGCTGCAATGACCATGCTGATTGGTTACTCAATTATTGCAGTGCCTACCGGCATTCTAACGGCGGAATTGGCTGGAGAAATGCATCGGGAGCGAGTGCAACAGCGCTGTGATAACTGCAGCCGTAGTGCCCATGACCCAGATGCGGAATACTGCAAATTCTGTGGCCATCGCCTGGAGGATATGGAAGAGAGCGAAGCGCTGTAAGTTATTCGCACTTTGTCACTGCCGGCCAAAACAGGGCCGGCAGCCATTTATTAGCTTATGGTTTTACCATTCATCAGGGACGCGGACTGCTATGACTTCTGCCTTGGCGCAGAGGCGTCCATTGCTGGTGAGATTGCAGTGCAGAACAGTTTTCTTGGAGGAGCGCTGAACAATAGTGGCTTCGAGAATGACCGGCTTATCGATGGCAGCCGGTGCCAGATAGCTAATATCCAGTTTGCCGGTGGCATACCAGATCTTGTCACCAGTGCCGACAGCTCGTCCGGCTTGCAGGTAGCCATCGGCGATGGCTGTGCATACGGTATGGCAGTCGATAACCGTAGCGATAATTCCACCGTTTAAATATTGAGCAGGTCCGGCATTGTGATGGGAGCTGGGAAGGAACTCGCAGCGGGTTTGATCCTTCTCTGTCCAGTAGCTTTTAATACGCAGGCCCTGGTCATTGTCTGGGCCACAGCCGAAGCAATGATTGCCCTGGATCTGATCTTGAATTGCGCTTTCCTGAGTCATATTTATCCCTCGCTATGAGCGCGCAATACTACCGATTTGCGCCGCAGAGTGGAAGAAACTACCCTTGCGGGCTTGCAACAGAGTTATTCGAATTATCTGGACGTAAATACATGGACATATACGGCTTTTGTGCCCCTGGTTTAGAGGCTCTTTACGATGCTTTTGCCAGAAATTTTCGCGAGTGCGGTGATACAGGAGCGGCCTTTGCCGTGCGCCAGCATGGAGAATTAATCTGTTCCTTATGGGCGGGAAGTGCGGATCGGGGTGCAGAGAGGCCATTTACTGAAGACACATTGGCCAATGTCTTCTCGTCTTCCAAAGGCGTTCTTGCAGTTTTGGCGATGCAGCAAGTTGCCGCAGGCAAACTGGATTTGGATCGCCCGGTAGCGGATTACTGGCCTGAATTTGCCCCAGGCAAAGAAACTGTCACCGCACGCCAATTGCTGTGCCACCGCAGCGGACTTGTCGCTTTCCGTGAGCGAGTAAAAGACAGTTTGATTTACGATTGGCAGGCCGCTTGCGACCAGGTGGCTGGCAGCGAGCCTTGGTGGAAGCCCGGAAGTGCACAGGGTTACGCCCCATTTTTATACGGCTGGAGCTTGGGTGGATTAATTGAAAGGGTTGCCGAAAAACCCTTGTTGGAACTTTATCGGGAATTGCTAGCCAAACCCCTCAATCTTGATGGGGGCTTTGGGGCAAACGGACACCTCTCGCAGAGAATTGCCGATGTCAGCCCGCTGAAACAACCCTTACCAGAGCTTCGAGAAAATGCCATTGGCCGCGCCATAAAAGAAGACCGCAAAGGGCCTGTTGCTATGGCATTTAGCAACCCGGTGAGCTTGATGATGGGTACCAATAGCTCCGAGTGGCGCGGTGCTTTAATTCCTGCAGCCAATGGCCACTTTAGTGCGAGAGACCTGGCAGCGGTTTACGGTGAACTCACCTGTGACGAGCCGACTATTTTGCCCAAGCGGTTGATAGATGAAGCGGCAAAGGAGCAGAGTCATGGCCGCGATAAAGTATTGCAGGCTGAGGTGAGTTTTGGTTGTGGTTTTATTCGCAGCAGTTCCGCTGCGGACTTGCGCTTTGGGGGTAGCCAGGGCTTTGGACATCCGGGAGCGGGTGGTAGTGTCGGCTTTGCTGATCCGGAAAGAGGGCTGGGTTTCGGATACGTGACAACTCGTTTGGGGCAGAGCTTATTTATGGATCGTCGAGCGGTCGGTCTGGTAGATGTTCTTTACGGGTTGTTGTGATGACTGAAGAAATAAAGGCTCTGGTAGAGCGGGTCGATGAACTGGAGAGCCGTTTGGCTTTCCAGGAGGACACTATAAGCCAATTAAATGATGTGATTGCTCGTCAGGATACGGATATTCGCACTCTACTCGCACATATGCGCGAGTTGGGCGAAAAGTATCGGACGATTGCTTTTGAGATGCAGGGGGCCGGCAAGCCGCTGGATGAAAAACCTCCGCATTACTAATTCAGTGGTTACAAAAGGGTTTTTATAGAAGTCCACAGGGGCTGGCATGAAAATCTTTTTTGTTACTAAGTGACAGACATAGAGGTATTCGCTGCCTCTTGGGGGTGACTTTAAAAACAAAAGCGTCTAAAAAAATTGCCTCAGTGGAGCGTGAGGCTATTGACAAACTTTTCCACATACGCAGTTGGTAAAATTTGCCATCAAACAAGAAGATATCCACCGCTATTTGACGTCAAGGCAGATTTCTAACTTGTTGTTTTTAAAAGGAAAACTGAAGAGTTTAAAAAATGTGCAAAACGCTGTAGGCGAGAGTTTACGCCGGCTGGCGCCATGGATAGCTTATTAGTGCACAGTTTTATCCACAGATTTTGTGGAAGACCGGGAAGCTGATCACTTCTTGCTCGCTACTTTGTCCGTCATTGGTACGTAGTTATGAATAGTTAGTACGTAATGGGGACTAGTCAGTAGAACTGACAATAAATTCGCTTTAGTCTATGGAAAATTTCATTGGGTTGGTTCAGCCGCCAGTCAGATAGTGTGTTGAACAATACAGAGATTGCACAAGACATGTGTAGCTCAATACCCGTTACTTAAAAATGCGTTAGGAGAGCCAATAATGAAATATTGGGTAGCAGCCCTGGCACTGGGTTCGATGGTTGGTTGTTCCACATTGGACCCTTACACAGGTGAAAGTAAGACCAGTAATGCCGCCAAGGGGGCTGGAATTGGAGCTGTAACTGGAGCGATCGTTGGTGTCGCTACTGCCAGTAAGAAAGACCGTGGTAAGGGAGCCTTGACTGGTGCCCTGGGTGGCGCGGCGATCGGTGGTGGCATTGGTTACTATATGGATCGTCAGGAAATGTTGTTGCGTCAGCGCCTGGAAGGTACCGGCGTACGTGTTGAGCGTGAAGGTGATAATATTCGCCTGATCATGCCTGGTAACATTACCTTCGGTACTAACCGCGCAGATATTCGTACAGACTTCTATGACACTCTGGAATCGGTCACTGTTGTATTGCAGGAGTTTGATAAAACTGCAATTCGAGTCAGCGGCCATACCGATAGCACTGGTTCAGATGTGTACAACCAGAGCTTGAGCGAACAGCGTGCTAATTCCGTTGCTGGCTTCTTCAGCGGTCAGGGCGTTTCTGCAGGTCGTGTACAGGCTGTAGGTTACGGTGAGCGTTATCCTATTGCCAGCAATGACTCTGAAGCTGGGCGTCAGGCGAATCGCCGAGTTGAGTTGGAACTACTGCCTTTATAACGATCAGGTCAGATAATTTCTACCTTTAGTCGTTCTTTTGTTGATAGTGCCCAGATTGTTCGGTTTGGGCACTACACCCCTTCATAAATTCCCTTTATCATTCTGCTCAACTTCTTAACTATTCCCTTAATCCGCTATTTGTTTGTCCAGACAAAGATTGTCCGATTAAAATTTCAAGCGGTACATGCGCCATCTCATTCCACCTACTCTGGTGAGTGGCTATGATACGCCCTCTATCAACTTCGAAGTGAAGCACCATGAATTAGCGGCAATGGTGTAGCCATGCCAGGGCTTAAAAGGAAAACTTTTAGATCAAGTTTGTCTATACTCGTAATCACAATCTATCCTAAAATTAGTTCCTTTACTGGTGCCATAAATATTTGAACAATTGTACGTCCTATAATCGAGACTTTGTTCCCCTAGGCATCAATTCTTCTGTGGTTGCCCTTTAGCATTTTACTACCAGCCTAATTACTTTCATAAACAAGTTGACGGTATCGTTCTATTGATGCTGATACATTACACAAAATTTAAGATTCGGCCAGCTTTTTATCTTTCCTGGTAGTTTAGGTGATGCGCTAGAACTATCGGCCTTCTTAAGACTACAGTGGCTGCTTTCCGAAGTGGATTTAATCCGGCAAGAAGAAACAGCAATAATTTAATTTTTAAATTTTTACAAATACGAATGAATCTAGTGAAGTGATTTCTCATGATATAATTTAAGCATAGATTAACACCGGAGTTCCCGGCTAGACAGCCCAAGTGTAAAGTCAAGCTCTAGTGGAAAAAGCAGCTTGTAAAGGCTTGAGGTTAGCTATTTTTCAAATCGAACAAATCAAAGCCATCTCTTCGAGCATCACTCAGAATGATATGAAGTCCCGAATAACTCCAAAGGTGCTATTCGAAAGTGCTGATGCTTATGATGACGGCTCGGCAGAAGAAAATGTTAATCGTGGCGAGAAGGGTCTTAGCTTGAGACCGACCAAGAAAAGAACTGGTAATCCCTGTCTCGAAATAGGATAAATTCTGTGCATGTTGCTACTAAAAGAACTTTGTTTATTACGAATATTATGAGGGCTTGATCTACCTATCCCGGTATCTGAAGTGATTGTCGAGTTACTATAGTAGTTTTTGCTATCTTAAAGGCTGCGCGGGCCAAATAGTTGACCGCTACGTCTCCCACCACGGGTAAGCTTCGCGAGCCTGTTTTAGCTCGCCCATGGTTGGCAAGTAAGATGATTTGCTGCTTATCTATCACCTATAAAACAGTTTGAGACCCATGCCGACTTCAACTTTTCCCTCAAGTCATGGGTCGTATTATTATCAATTGAGTCACTGCCTTACAGTCAAAGGTCAATTTGCTAGAAAATGATACAATTGGCTACAACACTGTGGCTATTGATATCAGATATCTTTAAAGTTTAATAAGCTTGGTCAGTCAGAAATCCGAAAACCTTGTACTTACTTTCTTTTTTAGGGCTCCGGAAAAGGGAGTCACCCTCTATGAAAATATAATGCCTTGGATTAAATTTTTAATGATGGATTTGTTAGCTTTAAAGGTATGCAGAACTGCTGCTTTATTTTGTGAATATTTTAAGACTGTAGTGTTAACTCAGATCACTACAATGTACGTGCTCAGCTATGACTCAAGCCGGTAGCAGGATTGACGCGAAAGAAATGTCTGGAAAAATGGGCAATGTACTCTTAAAAAGCGCTCTATTGGGTTGAGGGGAAGACTAAAGAGAATAAACCAACCAAATAGCAACAACAAGATTTGCGGCAAGAAGAAATCAGGCCGACCATACTTTCCTTTAAGTGCTGGCTAGATGAGTAGTATCCGAAATTGCAATCTAATTCTCAGTTGAGAAAGATAATTAATTTGTGTCTGAAAAATATGGGACGGCTAAATGTATTCCTTGTCGATGGTTGATTAAAAATCGAAAACACTATGACTGAACGGTAAATCAATTTCTTTAGAATGTGCGCAAAAACTTCACTTTTCCACTCTTCTTCAATAGCGTTGGAAAATTATTTCGAAAGTTAAGTTTATATGCGCAGCTAAGAATCATGGCCTTGCCCGCAAAGGTATTATTTGGAGGCACTAAAGCTGATTCCTTGCTACTACTCTGGAGTCTCTAGCTTGAAGAGGTTGACCTAGCAGTAGCCGGATGATCTTTGGTGGTTCCAGCAGGAGGGTTTAAATACAGTTATAATTGCCTATTGTTGACAAAGCTATTAAGCATTGCATGACTTTACATTAAACAAAGCATGCCACAAGAATAAGAGGTTGTTCTCTAGAGTATCCTTGAGCTTTGATTATATCAACTAGTGCAAATTGGTCATCGTACATTAAGTAGGTGCTTAACTATTTCCGGACAGAAAGATTAGTTTTTCTTCCGCTTTCTCGGGCGGTTTTCCGTCATTGTGTTGACGGAGCAGAAAGCATCAGATATTTACTGATGTTTTGTCTTGCCATTCTTGATGGATGTGCAATCGAGAGGTAATGTCTATTTACTTATCAGGCTCTGAAGCAGTCTTTCGATCGGTGCAATTTCCCACAGAATCCTACACTGGGTCATTCGCCAATACCGTATCCGTTAGTGGAACTAACTGGTTGCCTCAATCCGAGTGGAGCACAACTTCATCAGGCATTCATCGCTGCTCCCAGGCCATTTCCAGTGTTTCTATTGCCGATGCGGTATCTAGCACATCTTGAGCAAGCTCTGATATAGGTAATATTGCCGCGCCAGACTTGATTTGATTTCTATATATTAAACTGGTGGCTAAGATCATTTGGTATATCTAAGTGCTTCAGGATTGCTCATCCTGAACTGATGAGTGCAAGGTTACTTGTACAGCAAGCCAGCCATTTTCATTAGTCTTTGGGCTTTAAAGCGTTCGACTGATCCCCCCTGATCACCAAGCAAAGCTATGATTGTACGGTCTTCGGTAGAGCTACGACCGCACTTGGGAAGCTTAAAGGCTTTAGAATGAAGTTGAATTCTGAGTACATTAATAGAGTTCTTTTTCCTATATTCATAGTGGCTTGATCGAGGTATTCTAAACGAATATAGACTAGCTCCAAGATAACTGGTGTATCAAAGCGTACGATCCTTCTCGTTGGGCATTAAGATAGCGGATGCCTTTTTTGGTATCTCATTCTTTCGTTCTAGGCGATTGATCCTACCCATCAACAACGGACACACCACTAAGCGACTAGTTGTTCCTCAAACGCCTCAGGGCTGAGATAGCCATTGGCGCTGTGTAAGCGATTTCGATTGTAGTCTATCTCGATATACTCAAATACGGTTTCTCGCATGAGAGACTTTGTAGGAAAGCGGTTACCATGGATTGCTTCTACCTTAAGTGAGTGGAAGAACGTTTCTGCACAAGCGTTATCATAGCAATTACCTTTGGCGCTCATGCTGCACCGCAGATCATAAGCTGTAATTAAAGATTGATAATCTTTAGAGCAATACTGGCTTCCCCTATCAGTATGCACGATAACATTCGTAGGTTTCTTACGTCGCCATAAAGCCATTTGAAGGGCGTCACAGACCAATGTAGCTGTCATCGTTTCTGACATCGCCCAACCAATAACCAACCGACTATATAGGTCTATCACTACAGCCAGATATAACCAACCTTCTTCCGTTCGTAGGTAGGTAATATCCCCAGCCCATTTCTGATTCGGCGCTTCAGCATTGAAGTTCTGCTCGAGCAGATTTGAAGCTACTGGCAGACCATGTTTTGAATAGGTTGTGGCTTTATATCTCCTGCCTGCTTTAGCCCGTAGGCCCTGTCGACGCATGCTGGCAGCAACTGTTTTTTGATTATATTTACTCCCCTCACTGGCCAACTCCTTCGTCAGCCGAGGGGCGCCACTACGTTCTTTACTGGCTATAAAGCGCTGCTGCACCAAGCTATCGAGCTGCATTCGGTACTGCTGGTGCCTGGATTGGCCGGCTGAGCTTGACACCCAATCGTAAAATCCACTGCGAGATATGCCGAATACCCTGGCCATCGCTTTGATGCTGAATTCATGCCTGTCCTTTTGCATGAAGGCGTACCTCATTTCAGGCACTTTGCAAAGTACGCTGCGGCCTTTTTTAAGATCGCCAGCTCCTCTGCCTGCTCAGCCAGCTGCCGCTTAAGTCGAGCATTCTCTGTGGCCAGTTCTCTCTCGGCATCCCCTCGACCCTGATGTAACTTAGCCTTACTTCGCCATCCGTAAATCTGGGAAGGATGCACCCCAAGCTGTTTAGCAGCAACGCTTACCCCAACCTTGAGCGCCAGTGCTAGGGCATCCTTTCTATACTCCTCTGAGTATTGTTTACGAGTGGTTTTGGTTGGTTTATTTGATCTTGTCATAGAGCACCTCTGCTGCGTAGTTTATCGCTTAAGAGAGTGTCCGTCGTTGGTGGGTAGGATCACTTCAAGTTCCTATATTTTCTGTTGCTTATTGGTGGACGCTGTATTTATTGCAGACATCTCCCCGCCACGATCTGCACTCTGTTGCTCCATTCAGCGTTGGATAGCCACTGTACCAACTTCCAGCGATCGGACCGTTTCTGGGATTGATACAGTTACGTAGGCAGCACCTAACCTTAATTTGAGAGGAAGGGAACGATATTGTCTGTTTGTTGAACACCTCTGCAATCAGCGGCAACTTTACCTAGTAAATTGCTATTAGGGTTTAGTTGACCACTATAAAGATCGCCATTCAATAATATATAATCCATGGAACACTAGTCTTTACTGACACTTTTAGAAAAATTGAGGAAATTTTATGAGGTCAAACTTTCTATTTAGGTATGGTATATCTGCTCTCATGTTATGGCTAACCTTTTATAGCCTAAGTCTACAGGCCCAGCCTGTGGGAAGCTTGCAGCCAGTTTCTCTAGATGAGATTTTCATTCCTGATGAACCTAGTATGGATTCTGCGATATCTCCACTTGATGGAAGTGTAATCTTTGGCGAGAGATATGATCCTTTTACAGGGAGAATATCATTTATACAAACCGATATTGACATCCCTGGCAACTTTGATTTACCTGTGCGGATATCTAGAACAAAACTCCCAATACTTGATGGCGTTGCACCGTATGGAGGTGGTATTCAAGATGCTTCTTTCGTTGATTGGAGGTTAGATATACCTATATTAGCGGTAGCGAACTGGGAAAAGTTCTTTAAGTATCATGATTATCCTGTTGGTGTTTCTGAATATAATTTTTTAGGCAATTTCTGCAGCGAACAAAAAAGCGTTCCTTTCGGATATAATTTCCAAGGGACTATTCCATCTATCTATGTTAATGGTCAGCAGAAAGTTTTAAAAACAATATCTGAAGATAATAAAAGTTTATATCCAGATGGGGCAAACTTTGTTACCGATGATCACTGGGTGGCATTTTGTATTCCTATTGATAATAGCAATATGGGTATGAAAATTTTATCCCCTAACGGTGATACATATAATTTTGACACCCTCGCACCTAATTTTAAGTTTATATATGCATCTTCCATTGTTGATGCGCATGGGAATATAGTTGAATATAATAATATATACAAAAAGGCGGGTTCAATTTCTGCCAGTGATGGAAGAATAATTAATATTACTCGTGAAGCTGAGATGGGGCGTGTTACCAAGGTAAGTGCAAATGGTAAAACATGGAATTATGAATATGCAGGTTCTGATGGCGTTTTTATCCCTATAGGTCAGAAAAGATTAAAAAAAGTTATTCGTCCTGATGGTAAATATTATCAATTTCTTGATGAAGGGATTGATAGTATTGATTCAGCTAATGAACTCCCATATTACTGGTATAAAAATATTGGAAAAGAATTTTCTATTTCTTTGATTCATCCTGATGGAGCAAAAGTAGTTTATGAAATGTTTGTTGGGTTTATCAAGACGGATAATGGGGTTGGCGGCCTCGGAGATTATTCCCTTCCAGAAGATGATATAAAATGTTCTGGAACGATTGATTATCGATCTCCAACGTGTGGAATTGAATATTTTGCACAACTCAAGAAAAAAACTGTAGAGCTGGATTCTGGAGTTGAATACGAATGGGTGTATGACTATTTTAGAGACGATACCCATGATATTGTACAAAGTACAATACATGGCCCATCAAATGTTAAAAAATATGAATACTCTATTAATCAGCCGGGTGTAAACTGGGCTATCTCCCCTAAAGATGACAGTGAGTGGCCAAATTTAAACTCGGAATATCTATATGGCTCTTTAATTGAGGAAGGGATTTATAGCTTAGATGGTCAGGCTTTAATAACTAAAAAATATAGCTATTACTATCTACACAATAAAAACCTCCCCTGTGCCCTTTCTTACTACAAGTCTGCTGGAATTATACCAACAGAGCCTTATTCTCCATATTTGTGCGTGACTAATGTTACATTCAATGCACTTGGTGGGGCCAGGTATGATCTATACAAGTCAAACCTGAAGAAGATTGTCACTAATTTGGATGGGACTAATTATATTGAAGAATATTCTAATTATGATGACTATGGTAATTACAGTCTCGTGGAAAGTTATAATTCGTATCACTCTGATCGAATGTATAGAAAGTATAGTTTTCAAAAAAACCTCTTAGATGGAGCATACTTTGTCGGAGTTCTTCAGTCAGTATTCTTATCCCAAAATGGTTTAGAATGGAAGGAGTACTTAAGGTATATTTTTGATGACAAATATGAAATTCAAGACATATATCAATATGGAGGTTTAGTAAGCTCGATAACTGAGCGACATGATAATGGACTTGTTAAGAAAGTGGTGTACGGTGGTGACTCAGAAAGGTGGAGGGTTTTCAAAGATTTTTTTCGAGGGAAACCTAAAGTTTCTGAATTCCCTAATAGATACGATAGCGGTTCATCTAATTGGTATCAAGAGATAAATGGTAATGGAAATCTAAAAAGTACCACTGATGGAAATGGCAATAAAATTAGCTATGATTATGATCTCATGGATAGATTGTCATTGATAGATAAGCAGGCTTCATTTTGGGATGATGAAAGCGCTATTTACCGTTCATCCAAGGATGCTGACCCTATAGAAAAAGGCGTTTCCTTCGTCCAGGAGGTTTCTCGAGGTAGTTATAAAAGAGAAACATTTTATGATCAACTATACCGACCTGTCCTTATTCGCGAAATTGACACGACTGATGTAAGTGGAACTCAAAAATATGTTAGGAGGGAGTTTAATGCGGAAAACAAGGAGGTTTTTGTTTCGTATCCTTCTAAAGAATATGGTGAGCCAGACGGCGTTAAGTATTCATATGATGGATTGGGCCGGATGTTGAAGCGCATGAATACTGCAGATAGTTCAAAAATTACATATAGTTATGAGCCAAAAAATACTTTAATCCTAACCGATCAAAATGGAAATAAGACTAGCACTCAATTTTTGGCATATGGCACTCCTAATAGTTCTATCCCGTTGAATGTTAGCTCCCCTGAAAACTTAAAGACAAACTTTTCGTATAATCTATTTGGGAAAATTGAGTATATTGATCAGGGAGATAATCAAGAAGTGTACTTTTATGATGACCGACAAAGGCTGTGTAAGTCTTATCGGCCAGAGACAAATTGGAGTTATTTTTCATACAATGCTAATAATGAAGTAATAAGAGAGGCTCATGGTGTCGGAGTTGATTCATTATCATGTGATATTTCAGTTGCTCCTGATGAATTGGTGATAAAGCACAAGTATGATAATAGAGGAGATTTGTGGGTATCTGAGTTTGGGGATGGTACAAGTGATGTAGAATACATAAGGGATGATGTTGGAAATCTAACTAATTTAAAGTTCGATGATAGCAGTTGGGCGTACACTTATAACTCTATAAATAAACTAGAAAGTGAAACCTTAAAGGTTGACAATAAGGAGTATGTTCTGGATCCAGAATACGATTCTATGGGGTATATGATCAGCCTTGCTTATCCTTCGGGGCGAAAAGTTGATTTTACAAAAAATTCTTTTGGGCAAACTACGAGGATTGATAAATTAATCTCAAATGTGTCGTATTACCCTTCAGGCGGGCTGGATACGGTCACCTATGTGAATGGTTTGAAATATACTGCTTCACTAAATGAACTTCGTTTGCCATCAGATATTTATATTAACAATGTTTCCGGAGAGCTGGTTTCGGAATTGGCATTCGTTTGGGATAAAAATTCTAATATTAAGCTGATACAAGACTTGAAAAATTCAAAATATACTATCGACATGGTATATGATGGTTTAAATCGGCTTAGGGAGGCTAATGGATATTGGGGGGAAGGTTCAATTGAATATAGTACTGCAGGAAATATAACGTCTAAGTCATTTGGTGACCAGTCACTTAAATATTATTATGATTCGAAAAATAGGCTTGATAAGGTTTCTGGTTCGGAAGCATATAGTTTTAGTTATGACTCCAGGGGTAATGTAGAAAGTAATGGTAGACGCAAATTTATCTATAACTTATTTGATCAATTAGTAATATCTGATGATGTAGAGTTTTCTTATGATGGTCACGGAAGGCGCACAAAAAAAATAGCGAATGGGATGACTACGTTATCATTGTATGGTTTAGACGGTTTGTTATTTTATCAACAAAAACCCAACGGGGACGAGATAGACTATATATATTTGAATGGTCAGTTGATTTCAAGGATTGAGAGTCGCTAAGAGAAGAGTTATGAACTATATCAAGCAAGTTTCAGTGCGAACTTTTTGTATTTTTATTTTTTTTGCTTTCAGTTTATTTTGCGCGAAAATACTGGCAGCGGATGGAAGGCAGGTTTTTATCCCTATTTCGACAGGAGATATAACAACAATAATCCCTGTGCTACCATCACCGAGCATTTCAAGTATTGAGCAGGTGCCGCAGCATATAGGTAGTGATATTATCAATTTTAGTTGGTATCCAATTAAAAATGCAGCTTATTATCAAATTGAAATTTATGATGAAAATCAAACTCTAAGATTAATTTCAACAACAAATTTAAAGTACTCTCTTTCAGGGCTGCCTTTGGGAGAAGCTAATGTAAGCCTTTTGGCTTGTAATGTGAATGACCAATGCGGTTCTGCTGCTTACTTGGGGAGTTTTCTATCAAAGGAAAGAATAGTATACACGATACCAGATACCCTTGGGTCTCCAATATTGGAGGCGGATCAAGCAGGAAATGTTATACAAGAATTTCATTTTGATCCATTTGGTGCCACTGAGAGTGTAAAAGCTGAAGGTGTAGGTTTTACGGGGCACTTAAATGATACAGATTTAAACTTGGTCTATATGAAGGCCAGATATTACGATTCAAATTTAGGTCGGTTTTATTCTACAGATCCTGTCTCAGCTCAAGAATATCTGACTGATGGGAATTTACAGGGAGTTAACCGATATACTTATGCCAATAATAACCCTTACAAATATAGGGATCCTAATGGAGAGCTGGCGTTTCTAATACCAGTTATTGTCTTCGTGGCTAAAGAGGTGGCCGCAGAAGCTGCAAGTAGGGCAACTGGCGGGGCCACAGATTTTCTTTCTGTTAGGAGAATGGGGACTAAATTTGTTAAATATGGCGGAAAAATTGTAAAGAGTCACAGCGGATCCAGCCCTTCTAAAAGGTTGGGGAGAAGTTTGACTGAATTAGATGGCCCGAGACCACCTGGGGGGCATCAGGCCGCCCACATTATACCTACAGGTGGTTTTTCGAATAGAAGTAAACAAGTCCAAAATGCAATAATATTTGCACAGAAAAAATTTGATCAGCTTCTAGGGGAGGATTTTAGAGATACGGCGTTAAATGGCTTTTGGGCAAAGGCTGGCCACAATGGAACTCATTCCGATAAATTTTTTTTGGAGCTTCGCAGTTCATTATCGAATGTGAAAACTGAAGAGCAAATGGTCCAAGCTCTGCAAGAGTTAGCAAAAAAAATTGATGAAGGTAAATTTCAGTAATGAAGATTATTAAGGATATGGAGTTATTCTGTCTTAGAGTAATTGTGGATGACCCCCGGTTTGAAGGGTTTGGTTTAGAGAATATTGATGAGCCATCTGTACTGGGTCGTAACGACTTATTGGAGGATATAACTCCTGGGTATGAAGTCACTGCAAATGAAAGTGATTGGAACCCTGTCGTATTGAAGGATAAATGGTTGGCTCCAAAGGTTGAGGGGCGAGTAAGTTCTTTCCAGGACTACCCTGGGTTAGATTTTATCTATCCTGCATTTAGCGAGAGAGCATGCACGGTGTTACAAGATTTGCTTGAACCTTATGGAGAGCTACTACCTTTAGATGCAGTAAATGGTAAATATTATTTTTATAATATATTGTCGGTACAGGATGCTCTTAATAGGAATCTTTCTAGATGTAAATATTGGTGTGACCCACCGACATCAGCAATTGACATTGATTACTTTGCGTTCGATAAGGATAGGTTGTTAGATATTCCGATATTTAGAATTTATGATCTTCCTGAAATGGTGATCGTTTCAGGTAAGTTTGTAAATCGCGTTATGGAAAATGACTTAAAAGGGTTTAGTTTTACAAAAATATGGCCATTGAGTCCAAATATTGACTGGCATGATCAAAAACCCATGAATCTAAAAGGTTTAGAAAGTAATGAGCTTTTAAATCTGAAGCGGCAAACATTAATTGTTATGGTAACACTATCGGATGAGATGTTGGACATTGAGAAAAGCGAGATGGTCAGTGCTATCCAGGACGAAATAGATTCTCACTTAATGTTATTAGATGTGGAATCCAATTATTTTGGAAGCTTGGAAGGGGTTGATGTGATAAACTCCCAAGCTCGATTTTTCCTAAGTTGTCCTGATAGCGAAAAGCTGCTACGGAATTTGTTGCCTTTGTTGAAGATGGCTAAGTGGGGGGAGGTAGATGTGGTTTTGAGTCAGGGCTATATGCATGATTCAAATGCTCCTCAAAAACGATTGAGTATGAACGATCTTTAGCCTAATAGGGGTGGTCAATATTTCTTTTGGCTACCTTTTAATTGCTTGATTAAAAGATGCTTGCAGATAATTTTTTATTTCAACTATATTCCTTCGTATAATGAAGGGAATATAGCTTGAGTTTAGGAAGTTTTAATTTTTCTTTGAGGGAGAGTGCAGCTTGTTCTCATGGAAAAATTAGGTAGGTAGTAGTTCAGATTTGAACTGACAGTTACCGATTTTTCAAAAAGGTATTACTTAAGAAAAATTCAGCTTCTGAATTTTTCCTTGCAGGTGCTCCCTCCTTCAAATACTGCTATCGTTGTGTGGCCGCAATACTTCATTTCCTGGTAGGTGCGGTCATTATTATAATATTTGTGTCACTTGTATAGATCCTTTTTTGAATCTTCTAATGATCTATAGTTTAGAGGTAAGCTACTTTCAGAAGGTAGTTAAGTTATCTTCCATATTTATAGACGGTATTTCGTAATTGAATTGATGGGATGTTCCTAGCTGTTGTAAGTTGTCAGGTAATGTTTGATGTCTCGCCTGATTCTGTGATGGAGGTATAATCGATAGAGAGTACCTACTTACCTTTCAGGCGCAAAAATAGTCTTTCTATTGGTGCATATTACCCCTAAAACTTCCACATATGATTCACCCTCTGGGTTATTCGGTATTGTCACAGTCGTTAGATGAGTTGATGAGTAAGATACTGGCTGCCTTGACCTCAGTGGGGCATAACACTGTAGGGCTTTTCTCGTTGCTCCCAGTGCTTTTAGTGTTGGTGTGGCACTAGCTAACACAGCTTGAACCAGCTCAGATATAGGTATTATTCTGCGTCAAACTCGAATGGATATCTCTAGATTAAACCGGCGGCCAAATTTAATTGGTACATCTAGGTGCTTGACTGTTACTCTCTTATGCTTACTGTGGGTATAGTAAGCTCTTCTGAGATATTAGTATTCTAGACCTAAAGCGTCTTTCCCTACTTATAGAATAAACCTATGGTTGAGCTTCTTCCAGCAGAGCTTGGACTGCGTTCGAAGAACTCAATAACCTTGGTATGAAGCTATATTCTGACTCCATCGACAGAGTTGTTTTTTCCTATTTTCATAGGAAAATTATGGAGATATTACAAGTGCTTTGTGAGCCATTTTTTACGGACTTCTGTTCACTTGATCAGCCTGTCACTGCGTACGATGTAACTCGCCGGATATTATAAGAGCGGTGGCCTTTTTTAGTGTCTATTTCTCCCTTTTTAGGGGGACTGAGCTTCAAACTTCTATATTTTTTGTTACTCAGTGGTAAGTGCTTTGCTAGCAGGTGTTTATTGCACTTAGGTGCTTCATTTGAAGGCGAATAGCCGTAATACCTGCATTCAACAATCGTGTTGAATCGATGATTAAGTAGCACTGATCTATTATTAAGCGGGCAGCATATAATTTAAATTCAGATGAAAAGGATCGATGCTGTCTACTCATGGGGTACCTCTGTTTTGGTGGAAAATTTACCATCTTAATTGGTGTTCGATTGGAGTTTGCCGCACAAGCCTTGGCTCTCTCTCTTTAGGAGGAGTCTTTAGAATGTAAATTCCTCCAGTAAGAGTTGGGTTTTCACTTAATTATCTGGTAGATGTAGTGGCTACAACTAATTGTTGAACTTTTTATTGAGTAATTAGTGATATGGTTTAAGTGGTTGAAGTTGATGTTTTTAGGTGAGAATAGTTAATTTGTAATTTTTTAAATAATATTCCATAGCCTTATGCGGCTTTGATTCTTTATTCTTATTAAGTTTTTAGTTTGGATTTTTTGTAGGTTGAGGGGACTGAGGCCGATGTATGAGGCGATATGGAAAGGTGAAAGCAGTGTTGTGGGTCCTTAATTGGCATTTTATTTAGATGTGTCAAAAAAGCAGTCTTCAATCATTTGCTGGTGTGCGTGCAAAAGGCACCAAAATTTTTAGGGTGGAAAATACTATTTATCGTTGTACAAGCGAAATAATTATTGGTTCATCTGTACCAATTGAGGTTGTTAGTTTTATTGGTACAGCCTGTAAGTACAAGTGGGATGAAATTTGATCAGTTAAAAGGCCCTAAATTTTGGGTGACTGGTTATTCTTTAAGGTAATATCAATATTACTTTACAGAATATGCAAGGTTAGTACATCCTAACGCAAAGTCACTTAATTCCATCGAGTTATTTTGCCTTTTTACGCCAAGTTAGATTTGCGAGAAAACATAAAGAACCCTTCTGGGTTGATAAGTTAGTTGTAGGTGTTTGCCGTGAAAAGTAGTCTTCTATCGCCATACCAGGGCCTTACAGAAAGTAAAAAGAGAACGATATCGATCATTATTTGTTCTGGTGCCCAGTGCCTGGATATCACAGGTCCAGCTGAGGTGTTTACGTTTGCTAATAAACAAATGGCCGATTTTGGGTATGGCGAAGATCAGCTGTATAAAATTGAATTTTTGGCTGCAAGCAAGGAGCCGAGGCAAGTAACTACTGGCCTGAAAGTACATCCAGATAAATGTTTTTACGAGGCCGATTCCATCCATACTCTTTTAGTTGGAGGTGGTACTGCGAAAAGTTGCCTTGATTTAACGGATGACAGTCTGTTTCTTGAGTGGTTGAAAGTTAAGGCAAAGGAAGTTGAGAGGATAGGGGTTAGCGGAAGTGGCACATTGGTACTTGCTAAGGCTGGAGTTTTATCAGGGCATCGGGCTACAACCCATGAAAAATACATCGGTGATCTAAAAAAATATAAAGATATTGAAGTAGATGACAAAGCGATTTTTGTGAGAGATAAGAAAATCTACAGTTCTGTAGGGCGAAGTGCAGGGATAGACTTGGCCTTGGCTATGGTTGAGGAGGACTTCGGTCGAAAACTGGCCCTTTTAGTTGCTCGGGAAATGATTTTGTACCTGAAGCGTGATGGTGATCAGAGTCAGTACAGTAGTTATTTACAGGCACAATTAAAAAATAATAGGTTCTCCCCGTTGTTGGAATGGATAAACCTTAACTTAGAGCAGTCTCTCAGTGTTGATTTTTTAGCCAAAAAACAAGCAATGAGCCCCCGAAATTTTTCTCGCTGCTTCACAAGCGAGATAGGTGTAACTCCGGCTCGGTATTTGGAGCAGGTTAGAGTTGAGAAGGCCTGTCAGTTAATCTTGGAGGCAGGGATTAGTCAGGATGTAGTGGCAACCCAGTGTGGCTTTTCGTCGCAGGAACAAATGAGAAGGGCGTTTCTCCGGCAGAAAGGTATTCTTCCCAGTAAATATCGCAAACAGTTCGCTTGAAAATGCTGGATTTCGTTGATTTTCGGCTTATCTTCGATATGGGAGGCGGCTTTTCAGTGTTTAAGCATGAGTGCTCATGTATGTCTGAACCTCTGAGTTGATCAACATCTTCACTTTTAGTTAATATTTATATTTTGCAAGAATATAAATATGAAATACTTACTTTTGGCCAGTTTGCTATTTGCAGCTTCTGCAAGTGCTGAGATAGACCTTGATTACCTCAAGGTACCCGAGGGCTTTAAGCTCAGCTACTTTGCAGAAGATGTTGAGACGGCCCGTCAATTGGCACGTTCTGAGTCGGGTACAGTATTTTCTGGTTCTTTCAGCGCGAAAAAAGTTTATGCTTTCAAGGACACAGATAATGATGGTGTAGCTGATCAGCGTTGGCTATTGATGGATGATTTAAAAGCGCCGACAGGTATTGCCTATAAAAATGGCGATTTATATGTGGCTGATGTCAATAAGATTATTCGCTTTCCCCAGATTGATAAAAATCTTGACAAACCGAAGTCTGAGGTTGTTTACGATCAGTTTCCAGCGGACAGGCATCATGGTTGGAAGTTTTTGCGTTTTGATAGTGAAGGGCAGCTGATAGTGCCCGTCGGCGCACCTTGTAATATCTGTGATGCCAACGAAAATTACTCAAAAATATTTTCGCTGGACTTGCAATCTAAGAAAACAAAAGTGATTGCAAATGGGGTGAGAAACTCCGTTGGCTTTGATTTTCATCCGCAAACCAATGAATTGTGGTTTTCAGACAATGGTCGGGACATGATGGGTGATGATATCCCACCCTGTGAAATCAATAAGGTAAGCTTTGCAGGAGAGCATTTTGGCTATCCTTATTTCCACGGTGACGATATTGCTGATCCGGAATTTGGTCAGGGTAAGAAGGCCGCTGATTATTCCAAGCCGGTATTAAATTTAGATGCCCATGTGGCGCCTCTCGGAATTCACTTTTATCGCGGTGGGCAGTTTCCCAAGGAATACCAACAGAACTTGTTGGTTGCTGAGCACGGGTCCTGGAATCGAAGCAAAAAATCAGGTTACCGAGTAATGATGGCGACAGTTAAAGATGGTGAGGTCACGGATTACAAGCCACTGGTCACTGGTTTTATGCGGGATGAAACTACCTATGGGCGCCCTGTTGCATTTTTAGAAATGCCTGATGGTAGTGTGCTAATTTCTGACGATTTTGCCCATAAAATCTATCGCTTAACCTATACCGGTATTTAAATGGCCGATTTTATAGCTATCAGGGCTGCTCACTGAGTAGCCCGCTTAGTTATCCACTGTATTGATTTTCACGCTAGAGGAATTTCTGCCAAATTTCCTCACCTCTTAGCTATCCTTCAGACTCTGTAAAAAAGAATAAGCCGATCCTAATTACTTGTGCTATGTCTACTGCGATAAGAGCATAAGTAAGGAGAGGGTTGTGACGCAAAAAATATCTTGTGAGACATTTTCCAAAATCGTGAGTGTTATTTTATATCTCCTAGTGAGTAGCACGGCGCATGCGGCTGAGGACATAGCTTCGGCACCTACTGCTCATTTGGAATTACGTTTTGCCCAAGCTGAGGTTGTGGCGCAAGTAGAAATTATTGATGTCCACCGGGATGTGGATAGCGCACTGTCTGAAGATGGAGTTACAGCCATATCCGGCTATATCTATTCAGCAGTGCCAAGCCAGGTATGGAAAGGGCCTATGGGTGGAGAGATAACCTTCCGCCTTGGGTTTGAATCCTGTGATATAAAGTTGGAGCAGGGTGAAAACTATCTGATCTTCGCTAATTTGGATAGCTATGGAAGGTTACACCTGAAGAGCTGTGAAGCGGTTATTGCTGAGTCAGATGCCACCGCGATACTTGCCCAACTTAATGAGTTTATAAAACAGGGCTAGTAAGTTGTTTTCTTGCCGACCTGTTAGAACTAATGGTTTTAACTGAATCTTTCTTTACAGCAATCCAACCTGCTACGAAGTGGCTCTTCCCCTTGAAGAACCCCAAAGGCGGGTTATTCTTATCAGTATTGGCGCGACCTTCTTTTACAGGCGCTGCATCTCATTAAGTTGCGCACCGTTGTAAACAGGCTGGAGTGTCAGGGTTTGGGATTGTTATCGAGAAAGTACACCGACCAGCACTGTGTAACCGGCTCGATTTTAATGATTAATGTCTTCTTTTGAGTTTGCCTGGGGTCGAGAGGTCCAGATATGAAGAAGTTACTGATTCCCCTGATCATTTTATTACTGATCATCGGTTATTTTATGTCGCGCAGCGGCGAGCATAAGGCTAAAGAAGCCTATAACTCGATGGAGCAGGAGCAGAAGAGTGAACAGATGAGGGGATCCTCTACACCCTCTAGTGGAGGAAGTAGCGGTGGCTCAATGGCCCCAGCAGATACCTCGGATTCCCCTGATGGTATGGGCAATCCCGATTCCCAAATGCCCCAGGACTCTGACTCAACCGATCCCGCTCCTCCGGGGTCTTCAGATAACGGGAGCTCACCTGACGCTACTATGTCTGGGTCAGACAATATGGGTGCAGATGGCAACATGAGCCCGGATGCTAATGATTCTAGCGCCATGCCAGACGCGAGCAATAACTCGGGCGGCGACCTAAATCAGCAAGCGGATAAGGTCGTAGATGATGCTACGAAGGAAGCCAATGATGCTGTAGAGGGAGCGACTAACGATATGGATGCGTCTGCCGATGGCACTGAAACAGATACAGAGGCAGATACCGGTCAGGATGAGGGAATGGAAAGTAATGATAACTGATCAGTAGTAATGACTCAGCTACATCGAGCTAAGCGAAAAGCAGGGCCGCACAGAAGTGTGGCCCTGCCGCATTCTCAAAATATGATTGAGCATATCTGGCATCAGGGTGATCGAATACTCGAGGTTAGACCAGTTGGGAAGTTAACCGTTGAGGACTTCCAGTTGCTAGCCGCGCAAGTTGATCCGATCATCAGCAAGCGGGGACGTATAGAAGGGTTGCTAGTCAATGCGGGAGATTTCGCTGGCTGGGAGAGCTTCGTCGCAATGATCTCTCATTTTCGCTTTATTCGAGAGCATCAACGGCATATCCGCCGGATAGCCGTGGTTACCGATAATCCTATCCTCCGCTTTATGCCCAACCTTGCCTGTCACTTCATCAGTGCTGAGGTGCGTCCCTTTCCCGAAGAGGAGTCCGCTCAAGCTCTGGAATGGTTACAAAAACCGGGTTAGCATCGCCTCCCTTTTTCAATGTTACCTGGAGGGCAGGTGAGTCCATCGTTGGCTATTGTCGCTGCGGCGCCAGAATATGTTTCCGCAGCGGAAGAACTATCCGCTCAGTTAGATTACCCCCTCCTTGGAGCTATTTCTCCTGCTGATGTGGTCGACTTTCCCCAAGTGTTGTGTCTCGGAGAGCAACTGCAGTTATGTGCGACCGGGCGTAAAGCAGCCGGGCCAGTATGGGTGGATTTTGTTGCTGGAACACTTGCTCATCGCCGCAAGTATGGCGGAGGTAAAGCTCAACCAGTAGCAAAAGCTGTTGGTCTGCGTTCTGGCTTCCATCCCAAAGTCCTCGATGCCACCGCTGGTTTGGGTAGAGATGCATTTGTTCTGGCGGCGCTGGGATGTGAGGTGCAGATGCTGGAGCGCAACCCGGTTGTTTTCCAATTGCTGAAAGATGGAATACGCCGGCTGCGACAGGCGTCTATCGGGGATGCTGAGTTGGCTGCAATTTCTGAGCGAATGAGCTTGGTGGATTGCTGTACGGCGGCGTCAGAGTGGCTCGCGCTGCAATCGGAGGAATCCATCCCTGTTATTTATCTGGATCCAATGTTCCCTGCGCGGGGGAAAGCTGCCAAGGTCAAAAAGGAAATGGCTGCCTTCCATCATTTGGTTGGGATTGATGAGGATGCGGATAGCTTATTGAGCCCTGCCTTGGCGGCCTGCTACTACCGCACAGTAGTTAAGCGCCCTAAGCTTGCCCCCTATTTGGCTGATATGAAGCCCAGCCTTTCCTTGGAGGGGAAATCCGGACGCTTCGATATCTACACCAAACATGGGGTTCCAGGCTAACTGCCACATACCGCTGCCCTAGCCGATTTCTCCTTGGGTGAAAGATGGTGTGGGCACCGACTTGCTATGAATTCTATGTTTCCATAAGTCCGTTGCTAAAAGGGCGGCTCATGCCTTGGTAGCGGCACCTCTGTTATCCCATCTATCCCGCAGACTCCCACGATAGGCTTTGCTTCTTTGTACTGCCGCAAAAATATTGCACTCCAGGGAGGTCCCATCAGTGCGACCAAAAGGGAGCAGTGCATCGAGCACCCCGGATATCGCCAACAGAAAGATGTTTTCTGTGGCTGCTCTCGGGCTCCTAACTGCCGCAACGGTTGTTACCAGCTTGCGTACCCTGCCGATGATGGCGCAAGAAGAGCTGACGATGTTTTTCTATATCGGCTTTGCGGCATTGCTGTTCTTGATTCCTGCAGGGCTCGTCTCGGCAGAACTTGGCAGCGCCTTTTCAGAGCGCACTGGGGGTGTCTATACCTGGGTTGGTGAGGCTTTTACCCCGAAGGTGGGTTTTGTCGCTATATGGTTGCAGTGGATCGAGTGCATTGTTTGGTATCCCACGGAGTTGGGTTTTGCCGCTGCGGCGGTGGCTTACGCGGTGGGCGATAATACCATCGCCCAGAATACCTACTATATCGGTGGGTTTTGTATTCTTGCCTACTTACTTGCGACACTGATTGCCCTTACCGGAACCCGCTTTCTGGTAAAAGTGGCACAGTTTGGATTTCTGGTGGGTATCGTATTTCCCTGCTTGATTTTGATTATCCTGGCTGTTTGGTGGGTGGTGAGTGGTAATCCTATTGGCTGGGAGACCTTGACCGACCCGGAAGTAGCTGTGCGTCGGGATGGTTATGATCACCCGCGCTGGTTTCCCCATATTAACGGTTTGGGGGCTATTGCTTTTCTCGGGGGTATTTTACTTGCCTTTGCTGGGGTGGAGGCACAGGCCACGCATGTGTCGGAACTACGTGATACCCGTCGAGGATATCCAGCTGTAATTGCCATCGCCGCCGTTATTTCCATCCTGGTGTTCACCCTCGGCGCTCTCTCTATTGCTGCAATTTTGCCCTATAAAGAGATATCTGTAGAAACTGGCTTATTTACAGCTTACGAAAGAGCTTTTGGGCAGCTACTTGGGATTCAATGGCCCGTGCAAGCACTTTCCTGGCTAATTGGCTATGGTGCACTAAGTGGTGCCTTGGCATGGTTGGCTGGCCCCAGTCGAGGGCTACTGGCTACGGCCCAGGATGGGATGTTGCCGCCCTGGTTTCAGCGAGAAAATCGGGTAGGTGTACAAAAAAATATTCTCCTCGCACAGTTTGTAGTGGTAGCGGCAATCTCGTCCATTTACATTTTAATGGATAATGTATCTACAGCTTTTGTTTTAATTTCAGTGATGGCTATTAGCTTATATATCATTATGTACATAATGATGTTTGCTGCGGTTATTCGGTTACGGATCACACAACCAGACTTACCCAGAAGTTTTCGTATCCCCGGAGGGCTGCCAGGGGTTTGTATTGTTGCTGGAATAGGCTTAATTTCCGTTGTTTTTGCCTTGGTAGTTTCATTTTTCCCGCCAGAACAGCTCACGATAAAAAACCCTGTAACTTATGTTGCTCTCAATCTGGGTGGAATTGCTATAGCGATCACAGTTCCCTTGTTAATTTTCTATTTTCACAATCCCTCCTGGCGGGGGGAGGGTGGCCATCAACAGCAGTCATTTTCTGATATTGATGAGTGAGCCGGAGGTAGGTAGTGAAAGAGCAATCTCCATTTGACAGGTTCTTTGACGAATACAATGAAGATATTCCAGAAAAGCATTTTCCCCGGTGTAGTATTTCAGCAGAGGCTGCTGAGGCTATTGTAACCAGTGAAACCTGGGCTGACGCAAAGCCTGCGATGAACTTATCTTCGTTTGTCACAACTTTTACTGAGTCAGAAGCATTTGAGGTCGCTAAGAAACATTATCTGAAGAACTATATTGATCACGATATGTATCCACAGCTGTTTGCGATGGAAGCGCGAATGGTTCGCTGGTTACACAACCTCTGGAATGGACCTGAGGGAGTAGAGCCATACGGCGCAGCGACCATAGGCTCGTCAGAGGCCTGCATGTTGGCTGGTTTGGCGCACAAGTGGAATTGGCGTAAGAAGAGGCAGCAAGCCGGCAAAGACGGCTCAAAACCTAACCTGGTTACCGGAGCCAATGTGCAGATCGTTTGGGACAAATTTATGCGCTACTTTGATGTGGAGCCGCGCATAGCACCGTTAAAGCCTGGTCATTACCGCTTTACCAGTGAACATCTGGATGAATTGGTCGATGAGAATACCATCGCTGTTGTCGCTATCGCCGGGCAAACCTTTACCGGTGAGGATGATGCATTTAGGGCGATACAAAACTGGTTGGATAAGTATGAAGAGAGAACAGGAAACGACATTCCTATGCATATTGATGGGGCGTCGGGAGGATTTGTTAATCCATTTCTCTATCCGAATTACAAATGGGATTTTCGTTTGCCAAGAGTGAAATCTATCAATGCCTCCGGGCACAAGTTTGGCTTGGTGCCGCCGGGATTGGGGTGGATAATTTTTCGTGAAAGAGCAGTTTTTGATGAAGACTTGATGTTCTATGTTAATTACCTGGGTGGGGAGATGCCTACAGCCACATTGAACTTCAGCCGAAATGCATCGCCGGTTGCTTATCAGTATTACAACTTTATACGTCTAGGTTATGAGGGTTACAGGCAGATTATGCAGCACACCTTGGAAAATGCGCAGACTCTTCGTCAACTTCTGGTGGCCAGTGGGTACTTTGAAATAATGAATAAAACCCAGAGAATCCCGGTTGTTGCCATGACCCTGAATAAAAAATATAAGAATTTTAATGAATATGATATATCCAATAAAGTACGTGAGCGGGGATGGGTTCTTTCTGCCTATTCGATGCCGCCAAACGCTCAGTCTGTAAACTCTCTGAGAATTGTTGTTCGCCCTCATCTCAATCAGAATGCAATCAGTGGCCTTGCAAAGGATATTATCCATGCTTGCGATTGGCTGAGTAAGCATTGTGGTCATGCAACTCCGCCCAAGTTGCATGACCCGCAAAAAGTGGCCCCTAGTAAGTGTTAATTCCTACGGGACTTTAACGATCCTTGCATTCAATGACTGGGTAGATAAGTGGGCTATTTTGGAATCTCAGAGGCATCTTTGACAACCCTAACATGCTGCATCATGCCCCCATCCTCATGATAAAGTAAGTGGCAATGCAGAGGATACTTTCCGGTAAAATCCTTGAAACGAGTACGGAATTTGACATGTCCATGGGGCGGTACTTGAAAGGTGTCGCACCAAAACGGTAGTTTGAGTGTGTGGTGCATGGGGTCTTCTCCAACCACCTCGATAACATAATACGGATTAACATGAATATGGATTGGGTGGGGGAATTCACTTTCATTAACCAAGGTCCACTCCTCTACTGCATCAAGCTCTACGTAATGATTAACCACTTCACATCCTTCGAATGGTGAATGGTCAATACTGACATTCAGCCCGCGATAATATTTTTGGGGGTCATCAAGCGTGTTGGCCTGGAAAGTGAGTCGACGTGTATTGGTGATCTCATCATCTGTAATAGGTTTCAGTAAGTCCACTTTAAAACTGCTGGGGAAGGGTGGGGGCGCACATCGAGCGGGTGGTTTGCTGGGAGCATAGATTGCCGTTCCGATTTCCTCTCCCTGGGCAATAGCGATAACAAAAAGTGGACTGTTGTTATGGTACTTATAATGCGGCATTTGTTGGAACTCAATCGCATTATTGTAAATGTAAAAATGAGCTCCCGGAGTGGCGGCTTCACTGATTTTTAAGAAAAGGGAGGCTCGATTAGCGGGGCCCAGGCTTACTCCGTCTTGTAGGCGGTAGTCATCAGTAGGGTTTCCATCAAACCCGTAGATGTACATTTGCGCGAACCAAGGGCAATCGATGTCTATCGATGTGCGAGTGGTAGCATTGAGAAGTCTCAGATTGAGAAGCTCACCCACCGTTGCATGAATGATAGGGCAGTATTGTCCGTTAACGGTAATACAGTATTCACTATCTGGGAACTTAGCGACCTGGTGTTGATCCTCTACTTTTCCGTGCTCATCTACGGCAATATTCTGGAAGACAAGAATATGTTCCTTAACTCCCATTGCCTCAAGTTCATCGTCAAATTCATCCCTCACGATTAGGGCACCTGCCATCCCGCTGCCAACTTGTATAGCGACAGAGCCGTGTTTGTGGGGGTGGTACCAGTAGAGCCCCGGGGGGTGGTCCTTGGGGATGTCGTATTCGTAGGTATAACTTTCCCCTGGTTTGATCTTCATGCAGACATTGTCTGCCGGAGATTCTGGGGAGACGTGAAGCCCGTGAGTATGTAAGTTGTAGGTATTGAACTCATGGGGGAAGTTTATTGTAGCGGGTGTATTGAGGGGGTCTTCCTCTGGCAGCAGGTTGTTTGTCTGGACAGTAAGGTGGCTATCAGCGCGAATTTCAATGGTAGGGCCTGTCAGTGTGAAACCTGCTTCTTGAGTGATTGATGATGAAAATACACGGGTCCAGGTTGGTGTGTCATGGGTTTTGTAAAAACTGAAAATGTTATTCTTTTCGTACTGTACATCAAGTTTAAGTTCTAATTTTCTATTTTCTTTATCCATTGAGTAAGCGGGCGGATTTTTTATTGGTTCTAGAAAGGAAATATGTTCTCTATTGCTCACTGTTAACTCCGAGGATTTTGTGGGAAGCGAGATTAGTAAGGGGTACTTTATGAACGAATATCAGTTTAGATTCTAAGGTGAGATTATTTGTGGAATTGTTCGCCATATGATCGTTAATTGAGAGGTAAGTTAGGGTGGTAATAATCCTTCTGCAAAATTTATAATAACTCTCGCGACTTTGTTGGGGTGTGCCTGAGCAATAAAGTGCCCACCAGGAATATCAATTACATTGAGGTTGATGTAGATCGCAGATATATCGATGACAGCTTTTTTACTTACAAGTCGATCTCTATCCGGGCGGATATAGACGGCAGGGATTTCCAATCTTTGGGATGGTTGGGAAATCGAGGCGATATTGTGAAGCCTTTGCTTTAGTTTGCCTCTGTTGGTGTTTAGTAGGGCGTTATAGGTGCTGTCAATGAGTATGTCACTGCCTTTGCCATTGAAACCAAAAAAATTTAGTGTGATTTTGGTTAAAGATGGGCAGTCTATAAGCGAGATTGGAGCTAGTTGTGCTGCCTTGGATAGTAGCGAAGGAGAGCTTATAAAGCTAGCTATAAAGGTAATGCTTAAAATTTTCTCGGGAGCTAAGAGGGATAACTCATATGCAATTCGTCCTGAATAGGACTCAGCAATAATGTGAGTCTTCTCATTGAGAAAGCTCTTGGCGATTGATTGAGCTTGAGCCAGGTAACTATCCCCTGGGAGCTTGGAAAGGCAGATAGTTTCGGTTGTCCATTGTTTTGGCAGTGCCTTAATCAAACCTGAAAACAATGTTCCTGTTCCATCAAGTCCTGGTAGAAGTAAAACTTTCAATTCCGAATATCCTGTTGGGATTTCCTATTAATTGAATATTAACATGGTTATGCTGGGTATTTCTCTATATGAGACATTCCGCAAGGGTAATTCTTCTTGATGCTTGTACGGGACAAGCAATCTGGTAGTGCCGAAAGGTGAAGTTTTCTATCGTATGAGGCGGTTTGAGGTGCTGTGAAAGCTGTTGGGTGTGCATGTTTTAGATGAAAATAGTTTCTTTGATTTGGGCTTCTAAATATATTTAATTATTCTAATGGATAATTATTTATACTAATGCGTTATTTCTAGTTATATCGATAACGAAAACAGAATTGCTAGGCCAATAAGTTGTCTAGGTGGGTAAGTAATAGTGTTCGTTAGTGTAACTTAATGACAGGCCTAAACGTAACTAGAAAATTAATTGAAAATCATTTGGTCAAAGGGAATATGGCTCCCCAAAGTGTTATCGAGCTTAAAATTGACCAAGTCCTCAGTGAGGATGCTACCGGCACGTTAGTGATGTTGGAGCTTGAAGCTTTGGGGGCGAGGCAGGTGAAAGCAGAAATATGCGCTCAGTATGTGGATCACAATGTATTGAGGGCAGACCATAAGAATGGTGATGACCATGTGTTCCTGCAAAGTTCCTGCCGAAACTACGGGATATGGTACTCGCGACCAGGAAATGGTATTAGTCATCCTATCCATATGGCTTGTTTTGGTATCCCCGGTAAAACCCTTTTAGGTGGGGATAGCCACTCATGTGCTGCGGGCTCGTTAGGTATGTTAGGAATAGGAGCCGGAGGAATTGAGGTTGCGCTTGCAATGATGGGATTTCCGCTCTCTCTGGTAATGCCAACTATTTTGGGGGTGCGTTTAGAGGGGGAGCTACAGCCATGGGTAAGCGCTAAAGATGTTATTTTGGAACTTGTACGTAGATATACATTGAGAGGTTGCTGGAACAAGATCGTTGAATATCACGGCCCTGGATTGGCAAACCTTACAGCAATGGATCGTCACGTAATCGCCAATATGGGGCAGGAAATGGGGGCTGTAACAAGTGTCTTTCCTGCTGATGATCAAGTGAGGGTTTTCTTGCGGCAGCAGTCGCGCGAGAACGACTTTGTCGAGTTGCTTGCCGATAAGGATGCAACCTATGATGAGGTTGCAACTTTAGATCTATCGAAAATTGAACCAATGATCGCTTGCCCCTCGCGGCCGGATAAGGTTGTTAAAGTTCGTGAAGTTGAAGGTAGGCCAGTTTCTCAGAGCTATATCGGTTCTTCGGCTAACCCTGGGTTGCGTGATTTTTCTATTCCCGCCCGCATGATAAATGGTCTCTTTGTACCGCACGAGGTTTCTTTAGATATCAATCCCGCGTCGCGCCAACTACTTCATGAGCTGACTCATAATGGTGACCTTGAAAAACTACTTGGTGCAGGGGCTTATTTGCATGAAACCGGCTGTGGTGGCTGTATCGGTATGGGGCAAGCCCCAGCTAGCGGGCACAATAGTCTTAGAACTGTGCCGAGAAATTTCCCTGGGCGTTCGGGAACTAAAGAAGATAGATTCTATTTATGCAGCCCAGAGACTGCGACGGCCAGCGCCCTGAAAGGAAAAATAACTGACCCCAGAAATTTAGACATGGATTATCCGGTATTTGAAGAGCCTGAACATCTAATGGATATGCGATCACTATTGGAGCCACCGCAGGAAATACCAGTGAAAGTTGAGGTGAGAAAGGGCCCTAACATTAAGCCTTTGCCAGTTTTGGAAAAAATGTTAAGTGTGATCGAAGGCCCTGCGCTTTTAAAGCTGGAGGATAATGTTTCAACCGATGATATTATTCCCGGAGGTGCGGATGCTTTGCCTTATTGGTCAAATGTTCCAGAGTTAAGCCGCTTTGCTTTTTCAAGTGTAGATGAATCTTTTTATCAGCGGGCTTTGAGCACCAAGGAGGATATATTTCTTATTGCTGGCAACAGTTTAGGTCATGGGGCGAGCCGGGAGCATGCCTCAATTACATTGCGATACTTGGGAGTGCGCTGCGTCATAGCCAAAAGTGTAGCTGGACTCTATCGCAAAAATCTTATTGACCACGGAATTCTCATTTTAACATTTTGTAATCCAAGCGATTTTGACGCCTTTAGTAAAGATGATCAACTTCAATTTTATGACCTCTCAAGCTGTACAGGGGGTAACAAGATGCTAGAGCTGAGAAATGTGACAAAAGGTATTAAGGTTTGGTTGGAAAATGATCTTTCCCAAGAAGAAATTGAAATAATTAAATTTGGAGGCCGCATCAACTATATTAAGGGGTTGTTGAGAAGGTCTCTGGAAGATATGGGCTCATTTTAACAGTATACTGGATATTGTGGGGTTGGCTCTCCACGCAAAATACTTACTTGTATTTTTTAGAACGATATTTTTAATTGTGAGTTGGCAGTGAATGTATAGATTAAAGTTTAGGCTGGCTTTTGATGAAGTTCTACTCGCTTGGTGAGGCTGGAGAGGATATTATTTGCTGTTGGTAGTTTTCGCCACAGTAAGTGACTAGTTTGAATATGCAGGAACTCCTACTGTTAAAAGTTTGTCTTAGCTTTTATATCAATAGATCTTTGTCTTGAAGTCTCTATCGTTATGATGGTCAATTTAAGGGGTTGAGATCGCTCACTTACCATTGCTACTGGTGTCAAGCGCAGAGATGATTTCATCGTATCTTGCTTTAGAATGGTATCCATAATTTAAGTTGAAATCTTTTGATAGAGAATCATTAAAGGTCTTGGCCAGTTCGAAAATCTCCATCCTCTTTATATAAGTTTCACTGTAAAGTTTATTAATGAGAGTTTTGTGGACTCCGTAGATGTTATTCTCTTGGGGGACTAAAGTATATATGGGTTTAGATAGGGCAAGGGCCTCAGAAATCATTGATGAACTGTCTTCGGTTATAAAGACAGTTTCACTTGCGCCGAGTATTTCTTCGAGGCTGGCGTTGGGGGCCTCATAATCTAGCAAGTTAAAGCATGTATCAAATGGCATGTTGCTTTCAATTAGCTCAGCCACATATTTAGGGGTTCTTCTTGAGGTGCTAATTAGCCATGAAATGTTTTGAGAAGTCGCTATTTTTTTTAGCTCTTCTATCAAGTCTATATAATCTTTCCGCGTGTATTTATAGCCGCTTCCATTGCCTCCGATAAGTAAAGTGTAAAAGGGTTTGTGGTGTTTCTTCTTTAAGTTGTCGCCCAATGCATTGCATAAATTTACATCTATGCGGCTAAACGGAAGGTATTGCCTTGATTTTTTAATATCCTCTTTGGTAGATAGGGTTAGAGAGAAATCGGTTTTCCTGAAGCTGTAAATATTTCCTATGGCAATATTCATGCATTGTATTTTTTGGGTTAGTGCAACGTTCGCAGCGACGCTATTCCCACCAAAGGAAATAATTAGATCTGGTTTTCTTTTGAAGGAGGGGTTTCTGTGAAAGAGCATGATAAATTTGTGTGCGTTTATGGCGAGATGTCGAGTCAATAGTCTTATTGGTTTGTTTAGGGCCTTTAAAACTGGTTTACTGGTGGTGATTTCATAAGAGTATTTGCCCTTGGAGTGGCGGGAGAGTAGCTGGTATAGCCCCAGCGAAGGACTGAGATGGCCCGGTTTTCCATCGTAAATAATTAAAATGTGCATAACCTTGCTTAATGGTTTGAGAGATGTTTCTAGGGGGTTCTAAGTGAATAGGAGTACCCTAGATTGATTATTCTCAATTTTCTGTAGATGGAGTTTCTATACGTAGTGGCTGAGATGGAGAGTCTCAATTTGCAGATTTAAACTTACAATCTACCTTTGGTTTGTTATCGACTTCTGATGCTGCAGATAGTGGTCTAGCCCTTGCAGTATGATGTAGGTGTGAGAAGGTGTAATTTTGAAATTATTTCTGATCATATTTTTACTTCTTCGGTATAAATAGGGCTCAGATACTATGGTACTGCTGGAATTTTCTTAACAACAGTTAGGATTTTGCCGATATTCCAACGAAAAATGACACATTTAGAAAAAGTAAGTGGCCTTATTCAAGCATTGAATTTTTTACTGTTGGGGGAAATATGTAATAAAAATGTCTCTTTTTAATCAGGCAAGCTCTCCCTGAACCTGGTAGAGGTAGGTATAGGTGTTATCAATTATTTATGTAGAAGTTCAAGACATAAATGAACTTATTGGGCCTGGTATTACCTAAATTGGATTTATGTTAATGTTGGACTCTATTTATTGGGCTAAGAAATAGGTTGAAGTCCATATTTTAAGGCCAGGTTGTTTGGTTAGGTGAGTACCCCAAGTATGTCTATGTTTCAAAAACTCAAAGCGTCAATAGGTATTGGTGCAGCTAAAGTTGATACAGTTCTACAAAACTCTGAGCAAGTTCAGGGTGGAATCATTGAAGGGGCTATCCATATCATTGGTGGTGATATCGACCAGCAGGTGGATGCTATAAGTTTAAAGCTCTGCACCGAGATCAAAGTGGAGACCGATGAAGGTGTAAGCCATGAGCGTTTTGTACTGAATGAATTACAGGTACAGGACCCTTTCACTATTGGCGCTGGAGAGAGCCGGGAAGTTCCTTTTCAGTTGGCGTTGCATGAAGAGACGCCAGTTACTGTTTTAAACACCCGTAGAAATAAAAGCTATGTGTGGCTGGAAACTTCCCTGGATATTGATTTTGCGCTGGATCCGAAAGACAGGGATCCTTTGCGGATAAGACCTTTACCCGTTGTAGAGAAGGTACTTTCCATGATCGAGGAAAGTGGCTTTAAAATGGTAAAAGCGGATGTTGAAAAGGGGCATTTGCGTGGAAGCAATTTTGTCTCCCGGTCTGGTTGCTACCAGGAGATAGAGTTTAAGAGTAGTGGCTTATTGACGTCAAAAGAGATTGAACTCTCCTTTATCGTTGATGGTGAACAGGTGCACTGTTTGGCTGAAATTGATCGCAGATTTGGTCTGCGGGGCGATGAATATCATTCGTTTTCATTAGCACATGATGCGAGTGATAATGAGGTTGTCGCAGCGGTTCAGTCTATTTTGTCTCTATAGTTGAGCTGATCCATAGAGTCTGGCGGCACTGAGCTGCCGGGCCCTTAGGGGCAAAAGTGTTCCAGTAACACAGTATATTCTTAGTATCAACTGCCGCCAGGTTCGTTAGTGATTCAGGAGGGTTTCTTAATGAGATTGGGGGGGCATAACAGGCAGAGTCAATATCATAAGCTTCTGGCCATTTATGGAGAGCAATTTCGGAGTAAAAATGCATAAAAGTTGCTGTTATTGCTAAATTTTCAGCTTAGCTTTGTCCTGCGGAATTGTTGCGCTTCTGGCCCCGAATCAAAGGGTTAGGTTCCCATAAACCACTTCGGGGGAATCCATGAGCCTTCAAAATATGTATTTCCCCATTTGGCGATTGCCTGAAGAATCGGTAAGACATCCTTGCCTTTCTGTGTTAGCAGGTACTTATATCGCTTTGGCTTTGATTGATATTGTACCCTCACCAACATTCCCTCTGCTTCTAGCATTTTTAATCTTTCTGCGAGTCTGTTGGTTGGTATTTTCTCTGGTGAGTCAGCTAGCTCGCTATAGGTCTCTTTACCACACAGTAAGTCTCTTAGAATAACTAATGTCCATTTATCGCCGAATACGTCCAGTCCGTTCACGATAGGGCATCCCGAACGTAAAAATTGATTATCAGGACTCATGCTCACACTCTTACTGCCAGAAAATGAAATACTAGCCTAGTTACTTGCGAAGTTGAAGTTATTGATTTAGGCTAAGGTTACTTCAACTTCGTAAGTAACAGGGGAAATTTATGTCCAAAATATCTGGAGAATGCCTGTGCGGTTATATTAGTTATTCTTGCTCTGAAGAGCCGGTAATGGCGGGTCATTGCCAATGTACAGATTGTCAGAAAATTAGTGGGGCTGGACACATCGCTAACATTGCTATTCCTCGCGGAAGCTTAGCCATTAGCGGCGATCTTGCATTTCATGAGAAGCAGACAGATAGCGGCAATACAGTAAGGAGAGGTTTTTGCCCTCGCTGCGGTTCGCATATTTATGCGGAAAATAGCGGTATGCCGCAGTTTGAATTTATCCGCGCTGGAAGTCTTCATGACCTGGAGCAATTCAACCCGACAATGGTGGTATATGCTGGTAGTGGTGCATCTTGGGACTATATGGACCCGAAATTACAAAAATTTGAAAAAATGCCAGAAATGTGACCTTAACAATCAAAAGTAGGGGATGCAGCGCACAGCTGTTTTTGGGTTAAGGAAACTTCTGAAAATCACATTTCTCTCAATTTATCTCCCTGCAATCCCCATGACTCGCTACTTACGGGCACAAAAAGGTAACTCATAAGGGTGCCCTTAAGAGCAGTGGTTTGTTGACTTCTAAAGAGATTGAACCCTCATTTACCCTTGATGGTGAGCAGGTGCATTGTTTGGCAGAATTATTCGTAGATTTGATTTGCGCGGCGATAAATATTATTCGTTTTCGCTAGCGCATGATGCGAGTGATAATGAGACTGCCCCATCGATTCAGTCCATTTTTTCGCGATAGTTGACCTGCCTCCAAGAACCCAGCGGCATCTAGGCTGCAAGGCTCTTGGGTTTTGGCTTTTACAGAGTGTCTATTAGGCCTTGAGGGATTCCTCCCAGTTATTAGCCCATTCCCTCAGAGGATCAAGGGTTTCCATTAGCGAAACACCTAGATCTGTCAGTTGATATCCATTCGTACACTTATTAATCAATTTAGCTTCGCTCAACTGTTTGACTCTTGTATTTAGTACCGAAGGGGACATGGCATCACACTGGGCTTGGAGTTCCCTGAAGCTCCGGGGTTTGTTCCTCAGTTCCCACAGTATTCTCATATTCCATTTTCGCCCGAGCAGATCGAATACAGCCATGATGGCTATGCCGCTAGTCGAGCCTCTGACAGTTTTTTTCGGTAGAGGAGTTGCCATAGTTCTTGCGCTTCTAAATTAGTAGCGTTACAGTTGCTACGAAATCAGTAGCAATCTTATAGTGTTTTTAGAGAAGAGGGAATGGGTGTGTTTTTAGTGGATATGCATTTTAAGGATATGAAAAAGCTAACCCCAGAACTGACTGCGGAGCATAGGCTTTATCTGGAAGGAGAGTATAAGTCTGGAAGTTTGCTCTTTGGAGGAAGGAAAAATTCCAGGACTGGAGGGGTTATTGTTTCTCGCCACAACAGTGAAGAAGCATTGCAGAGAGTGCTGGATGAGGACCCTTTTATAAAAAGTGGAGTGGCAGTTTATTCGCTAACCGAATTTGAGCCTGTTATGGCCTCTGAACAGTTTTTACACCTTCTAAAGATGAGTTCGCATTAACAGTCTTAAGAGTGAGCTCAAAGAGGGAGTGCCATCTCATTAATCCCCAAATGTTTTGAGTGGAGTTTGGTATGTGGCTTTGAGGGGGATACCATAGCCTGGAAGGCAGATGAAGCTCTTCAGGCCACATGTAACTTGATTAATCTGAAGTATCTTCTAGTTAACACTATTGCCTAAAGAAAGGTACTTGATGGCACCATTAAATTAAATGATGCCCGATCATCAATTTCCGATGGTTTCCATTTAAACTACTGCTTGGGGATTATCCTCTATCGCCAAGGTGGAAAGATTTGCTATCTATTAGATTGGTGGAGGCTATTTCTGCAAGCTTAAAGTGGTGTAAACAGCTGATATATGGCCCCTAAGGAGGGGGGAGACGTTATGTTTTTAGTGAACTTGAATTTCCCGGATCTAGAAAAACTGACCCCAGAGTTAATGGCGGAGCATGTGAGCTACCTGGAGGGACACTATAAATCGGGAGACCTGCTTTTTGGGGGAGCGAAAGAGCCTAGAACTGGCGCGATAATTATTTCACGTCATCCCTCTGAGGAAGTGCTGCGAAAGGTTCTGGAAGAAGACCCTTTCACAAAACATGGGGCGTCGACTTTTACGATCACTGAGTTTGTACCCGTTATGGCTTCAGAGGAATTCTCCAGCCTCTTGAAAGAACCCTAGATCGGGTTCCTTCGAGGCTTGTGTTACTTCTTACTCAGACAATCTTCGGTCGTGTTATTCGCTAAGGTCTGCGGTGATCACCGAATCAGAGAAGCTCTGATAAGCGGCTTCAAAAGTCTGCGACATGGCATCCGGGAAGAGGTGAAAATCCCCATTTTTTAGCGCGCCAACAATTTCCTCAGCCACTGCACTGGGGGATTCTCCGTCCTCCAGCCCAGCCTGTTTGGCCATATCTGTTTTGATGGGGCCGGGGTGAACACTCAATACTTGTACGCCTCGCTCCTGAAGCGTTTCTCGAAGTGCCTGGGTAATTGCGTAGCTGGCGGCTTTGGATGCGGAGTAGGTGCTAACGTGTGGGAAGGTACGCAAGGATACTACCGAATTCATTTGTACCAGGGCGCCTTTGCTCTTTTCCAAATGGGGGGTGAATGCTTTGGCTACACGAACAAGCCCAAAGGTATTCACTTCCAGTTCCTGCTTAAGAGAGTCCTCTACATGGTCGCTAAGCGGGTCTGCGGGCGCAAGTACCCCGGCATTGTTCACCAGAATATCCAATTCCTGAATCGCCTTTGCCGCCGCCCCTACACTTTGGGCTTTTGCCACATCGAGTTCCAATGTGATTACTTTGTCGCCATATTTTTCTGTCAGCTCTGTCGTTGTCTCTGGGTTGCGAACGGCCAGATAGACTTTTTTTGCGCCACCGTCAAGAAAGCGCTCGACAATTGCCTTGCCAATTCCGCGGTTTGCTCCAGTTACAAGGGCAGTTTTTCCTTCGATTGAAATGCTCAATTCTGTTCTCCTGTGAAGGGTTGATCAATATTGTACCGATCGGTAAGGTTTGAGCTAAGTCTTACCGATCGGTACAATATTGTCAAAACAATTTTTGGGAGATTGCCAATGGCGGGTCGCAAGCCGGAGTTTGATAAGGCGCATGCGCTGGAATCAGCAACGAAAGTCTTTTGGAAAAAGGGCTATGTGGGCGCCTCAATGGCCGACCTGACCAAGGCTATGGGGATTAATAAGCCAAGTCTGTATTCTTCTTTTGGCAATAAAGAGAAACTGTTTGTTCTTTCATTGGGGCAGTACCTGGATAGATATGCCAAAGATCGTATGCAGTTCCTGACGGAAGAGGGAGTGCCGTTGCGGCAGCGATTGCATAGTTATTTGCTGGCTACCGTTAAAGGACAGGCCGGGGAGGGAACCCCGAGGGGTTGTTATCTGGCGTTTGGATTATCGGAAACTGCCGGTGATGCTTTGCCTTCTGATGCCATTGACGCTTTAAAAGCTGCTGACGCAGAAGCGGTAAAGCAACTGGTTGACTTGTTTCGTTTTGATAAAGAGTCCCAGGCTATAGGGCTGGATCGGCGTGCCGAGGAGTGCGCTATGTACCTGATTACCTTGTTGCATGGCACAGCATCGGTATTGCGATCCGGGCGGGAACTCAAGGAGGTGGAACCCTCTTTGGAGTTTGCACTTAATGGATTGGGGTTGGAGGCGTGATGGAAGTGGAAATTTAGACCTCTGAGTATTCAGAGGTCTAAATTGAGCTTTAGAAGCGGCGACGGAACATGGGCAGCGGTTGGTCTACCCCTGTTTGGTAGCTATCGCCAAAATCGCTCATCGAGTCTTTAAGGCTTGCCAGAGGCTGCTCGCCTTCAAATGCGTAGGCATTGAAGCCGCAGCGTTGTAAATAGGTCAGCTGGTCTCGCATAAACCCGCCTACTGCGCGTAACTCTCCGGTAAAGCTGTAGCGCTCGCGCAGCATACGGCCTGCGGTAAAGCCTCGACCGTCGGCAAATGCCGGGAAGTGCACGGCAATTACCGGCAATTTGGGAGCTTCTTCCGCAATTTGCTCGGCACCTTCTTCACTGTCCAGCCAAACACCGACTTCGTCACTGCGGGATGACAGCGCATCGCGATGCGCCAGCCACTGTCGCAGTGGCAGGATAATTTTGCCGGAGGGCAGGGTGCTTGGGTCCAACTCCTCTCCCGCTTCCAGTTGGGGTACCAGCTGCCATTCGTTGGTCTTTACTTCACCATCGATGATCAGTTCTGCGGGGTTGCCCGGCTGTGGGCCCAGTTTAGCTGGCTTTGGCATAAACTCTCTCCTTGAAGGGCTGAAGGCCGATGCGGTTGTAGGTGTCGATAAAGGGCTCTTCCGTTTGGCGTTGCTCGACATAGAGGTCGAGGATTTTGCTGATCACGTCTGGCACTTCAGCGCGGGAGAAACTGGGGCCCAATACCTTGGCCAGGCTGGCCTCGTTGGATGCACTGCCGCCCAGCTGAATCTGGTAGAACTCTTCCCCTTTTTTGTCGACGCCGAGGATGCCGATATGTCCCACGTGGTGGTGGCCACAGGCATTCATACAGCCAGATATATTGAGGTTGAGATCACCCAGGTCGTACAGGTAGTCCATATCGTCAAAGCGACGCTGGATGGCTTCGGCTACCGGGATGGACTTGGCATTGGCAAGTGAGCAGTAGTCACCGCCGGGGCAGCAAATCATATCGGTCAGGGTGCCGATATTCGGTGTGGCGAAACCGTGCTTGCGGGCCTGTTGCCAGAGTTCAAACAGTTTGTCCTGTTCGACGTCTGCGAGTACCACATTCTGGTCGTGAGTTACCCGAGCTTCACCAAAGCTAAAAGTATCGGCGAGATCGGCAATAGCCTCTAATTGGGCATCGGTTACATCACCTGGGGGGACACCAGTGGGTTTGGTGGACAACTTAATCGCGCGATAACCGGGTACCCGGTGCGGGTAGGTGTTGCGTTCAAGCCAGCGGGCAAAGGCTTTGTCGCTGTCAGCTTGTTGTTGCAGTGCAGCTTCAGCAGCTGATCCGTCAAACTCGCGATATTCCGGGGCTGTGAAGAAGGATTTAGCCCAATCCAATGCTTCCTGGGTTAACTTTTCAGCGCCGTCTTTAATATGTTGCCACTCTTCTTCCACGCGGCGGCCGAACTCTTCCGGGCCGAGGGCCTTGACCAGAATTTTAATGCGCGCTTTGTACTTGTTGTCGCGACGACCCAGCTGGTTGTAAACGCGGACAATCGCTTCAAGGTAAGAGAGCAGGTCTTCTTCCGGCAGGAAGTCGCGGATGGTCTCGGCAATAACCGGTGTGCGGCCCTGACCGCCACCTACCAATACCTGGAAGCCAATCTCTTCACCGCGCTTGACGATCTGCACACCGATATCGTGTACGCGGATGGCCGCGCGGTCCTGCTCTGAACCACTGACGGCAATCTTGAACTTGCGCGGCAAGAAAGCGAATTCCGGATGGAATGTAGACCACTGGCGAATCAACTCGCAGTAGGGGCGCGGGTCGGCAATCTCGTCGAGTGCAATGCCGGCGTAGGGGTCCGAGGTGGTATTTCGGATACAGTTACCGCTGGTTTGTACCGCGTGCATTTCCACTTCCGCCAGCTCATCGAGAATAGCGGGTACATCTTCCAGCTGCGGCCAGTTGTACTGGAGGTTCTGGCGCGTAGTGAAGTGGGCGTAGCCTTTATCGTAGTCGCGGCTTACGCGAGCGAGGCGGCGTAACTGGGCACTGTTGAGCAGGCCGTAGGGAACGGCAATGCGCAACATGGGGGCCAGTCGCTGAATATAGAGGCCATTTTGCAGGCGCAGCGGCAGGAATTGCTCCTCGCTCAACTCGCCGGCAAGGTAACGTTCCGTTTGGCCGCGGAACTGGGCTACGCGATCGTTGATGATGGCGCGGTCCCGGTCGTCGTATCGATACATAACAGCTTGATTCCATTGCCTTTGTGCGCTGATGGTGGAGAAAGGGGCGGGCCCCGGACGATTCTCCGCTGGCGCATAACATACCAGCGCTCTTATGCAATAAATAACAATATTTTCCGCTATATCTGTAACCAACAGTTATAAGAGAGATTTATCAGCATAGTGCTTGTCTGTTGTTGCAGATTCGAGGAGCGTTGCAGTAATGGCTATCTATGCCGTCCTGTCTGTTTTTTAGCCGCAACTTACCTGTTGAGTGTAGCGACTCCACTTCGGGGCCCTGGCAAATCGACGCTAATTCGGTTAGCTGTGAATTGATACCGCCTCTCAGTTTACTTGCGGTGATATAAAGGGCGAATCGCCAGTCACATATGAGGCTGGCCAGTGGGTAAGTCAGTAAGTGAACTCCTAAAAAATATAAGAGGTAAGCGGGATGGCTAAAGATATCCTTGCGGCGATGATTGAGTTTGATGACTCATCAAAGTTTACTGGTGTGAGTAACAGTAATTTTGATGTGTTTGAGGGGGCGTTGGCTCGCGCTAAAGCCATGATGCAAGAGTACTCCGACGATAAATATATCAAGATGTTGGTTGCTCCGGAGTATTACTTTTCAGGGTATGCCTCTAAAGCAAAAACTAATCACATCGACTCTTTAAGCAAGGGCTCCAAGAGTGACATTTATTCCGGCCTGCGCAGAGCTTCCCGTCAGTACCCGAACATTCTGATTGTTGCAGGGACTATTGCTTACACAAAAGGTGGTGGATGTTTTTCTTCAGCATCTTACTTGAGCATTGCTCCTATCCTGGCCGGTGGCAATTTCCTGCTGAAGAAGTATAAAGTTGGCAATGATAAGTATCAGACGGATGACGCTTTCTCGACCAAGGCAAGTGACAGTACTTTTTCGTACAAGGGCTTAACTTTTGGCATTGATATTTGTTTGGATCATAACAATAGGATTCTAAAAAACTCGCTGGGTGGTAAAACTGTCGATGTACATATTCTGATTTCCGATGGCTCAAGCCCGAGTCCAGGTTCTCTGGCGACGAACAAGAGTGGTGGTGGAGCCGTGGTGTTTTGCAATATGACGAGTGTTAACAAGGGCAAAGGTGTTAATGGAATTATGTCAGTTTCCCCAAATAAATGGGGCAATCTGAATGTCGATGTTAACAGCCGTACACAGGTTGCTAAGACTGGCCAGGCTCTTACCGGAGGGTTTCATATCGCTCTCTATTCCGGGCAGGCGTAGAGTGGCAGTTGGGTCGGTAAGGTTGTTTGCCGGCCCCGCCTTGCAACTGATGACTTGATTTGCTCTACTTGGGTTGCCGCATCCAGCGGCCCAACTACTTTAAATAACAATAAAGAACGATCGGAGAGATTCGATGAATGATGAAGTAGCTGTAGTTTCTGAAGACGATAATGTAGTGGATGCAATTGCTGCTGTAGCACTGGTCGCAATTTTCGTAGCCACCTGTGTTTTTTGGGTGGCCACGCGCTAGCCCGCTGCTGGCCCGGAGTTGTGTAGTCCCGGGCATTAGCGATAGACATTTAGCTCGGCTTATTTGTATAGCTGCTAGCTGATGGAAAGCACTCTGCGCTCTTAGCCCATATTGCCGAGTACTATTTTCACAATAAGAGCCAATCCGATTACAAATACGGCGGTAAAAACAACGCCGGCAATAACGTACGTCATAATACTGCCACTTTGAAAATCCCTTTCGCGGTTTTTATCACTCTGCACGCCAATCGCGGCGGCCAGGGTACTGACTACCACCTGGCCGAAATTGGGCTTTTTCGCTTTCTTATTATTATCTTCCACAGGCTCACTCCTCGAGGTTGGGACGTAGCCAGCGCTCCAATTCCGGTTCGCTGACCCCTTTTCGTTTAGCCAGGCTTTGCAACTGATCCCTGCCGATCTTGCCCACATTGAAGTACTTTGCCTGGGGGTGGGCGAAGTACCAACCGCTCACCGCAGCTGCGGGCATCATGGCAAAGTGCTCGGTAAGGCTGACGCCTGCATTTTGCTCCGCTTGTAGCAATTTGAACAGGGTAGCTTTTTCCGAATGATCGGGACAGGCTGGATAGCCCGGGGCTGGGCGGATGCCCTGGTAGGCTTCCTTGATCAGCTCCTCATTGCTGAGGGTTTCGTCTTCGGCATAGCCCCAATATTCTTTTCGCACCAAGCGGTGCAGTGTCTCAGCAAAGGACTCTGCCATACGGTCTGCCAGGGCCTTTACCATAATGGCGTTGTAATCGTCGTGCTTGGCTTCGTAGGTGTCTGCTAACTCGTCTGCGCCGATGCCAGTGGTAACCGCGAAGCCGCCCACATAGTCTATTTGGCCGGACTCAAGCGGCGCGACGAAATCTGCCAGGGAGCGGCAAAGGCCATCACCACCGCGTTTCTGTACCTGCTGGCGCATATGGTGAAGGCGAGCCAGCTCCTCACTGCGGCTTTCATCCTTGTAGACGATGATATCGTCGCCGACGCTATTGGCTGGCCATAGGCCGAATACGGCCCGTGCGCGCAATAGCTTTTTATCGATAATCTCTTTCAACATGCGCTGGGCGTTGTCGTAGAGATCGGTTGCGGCTTCTCCCACAATTTCGTCTTCAAGGATTGCCGGGAATTTACCCGCCAAATCCCAGGAAATAAAGAAAGGCGTCCAGTCCATAGTGTCGAGCAGTTTCTCCAGAGGGAAATCGTCGATCACGGTAAGGCCCAGCTTGTTGGGTCGTGCTGGCTGGTAGTTTTTCCAATCAAATTCCGGGGCAGTATCCCGCGCTTCCTCGTAGGTTAAGCGGGTGTCATTGCGCTTGCGGTTGGCGGTGCGGGTGCGCACCTTGTCATACTCTGCCTGGATTTTTTCCACAAAGGCTGGGCGCAGCTCATTGGAAATCAGGCTGCTGGCCACGCCTACGGCGCGGGATGCATCGGCTACATACACCACCTGGTTGCGGTGGAATTGGGGATCAATTTTTACGGCGGTATGGGCTTTGGAGGTGGTGGCTCCGCCGATCAATAATGGGATATCAAACCCCTGGCGCTCCATCTCGGCGGCTACGTGAACCATTTCATCCAGGGAGGGGGTGATCAGGCCGGACAGGCCGATAATGTCACACTCCTTTTCCTTTGCAGTTTGCAAAATGGTTTCCGCTGGCACCATCACGCCGAGGTCGATTACTTCATAGTTGTTGCAGGCCAGCACCACACCCACAATATTTTTGCCGATATCGTGCACATCCCCTTTAACAGTGGCCATCAGGATACGGCCGTTGGAGCGGCTGTCTTCGGTTTTTTCCGCTTCAATATAGGGTTGCAGGTAGGCTACCGCCTGTTTCATAACCCGGGCGGATTTCACTACCTGGGGCAAGAACATTTTCCCTTCGCCAAACAGGTCGCCGACAATATTCATACCGTCCATCAGTGGACCTTCGATCACATCCAGTGGGCGTGAGGAACTTGCGCGGGCCTCTTCGGTATCTTCCTCGATATAGTTGTTAATGCCTTTCACAAGGGAGTGTGCCAAGCGTTCCTTCACGGGCAATTTGCGCCAGCTCAGGTCCTCTTTGCGCGCCGCACCACCGCCATCCCCTTGGTATTTGGGGGCAATGTCCAACAGGGCTTCGGTGGCATCCGGGCTGCGGTTGAGGATCACATCCTCAACTTTTTCCCGCAGCTCCTCTGGGAGTTCGTCGTAAACCGCCAGCTGCCCGGCGTTTACGATACCCATATTCAGGCCGGCTTTAATAGCGTGAAACAGGAATACTGAATGAATGGCTTCACGTACCGGATTGTTGCCCCGGAAAGAGAAGGAAACGTTGGAGACGCCGCCACTGATCTGGGCACCGGGGAGATTTGCGCGAATCCAGCGGCACGCCTCGATAAAGTCCACTGCGTAATTATTGTGCTCCTCAATACCGGTGGCGACAGCAAAAATATTCGGGTCGAAAATAATATCGGTGGGATCGAAGCCGACTTCATCGACTAGCACATCGTAGCTGCGCTTACAGATCTCAATTTTGCGCTCGAAAGTATCCGCCTGGCCATCTTCATCAAAAGCCATCACCACCACAGCTGCACCGTAGCGCAGGCACAGTTGAGCCTTTTCGATAAACTCCTCTTTGCCTTCCTTGAGGCTGATGGAGTTCACAATGGGCTTGCCCTGGATGCATTGCAGGCCGGCCTCGATCACCTCCCACTTGGAGGAGTCCACCATAAATGGCACCTTGGCGATATCCGGTTCGGTAGCGGCAAGGTTGAGGAAGCGGCGCATAGCGGCGAGTGCATCCAGCATCGCCTCATCCATATTGAAGTCGATTACCTGCGCCCCATCCTCTACCTGGGCGGCAGCCACTTGCAGGGCGGTGTCGTAGTCCTCTTCAAGGATCAGGCGCTTAAATCGGGCGGAGCCAGTGACGTTGCAACGCTCGCCCACATTGACGAATAAGGCGTTTTCATCGGCGACAAATGGCTCCAGTCCGGACAGGCGCAGAGCAGGTTTTATTTCCGGCTGCTGTCGTGGGGGTATATCGGCCACTGCGTCGGCAATTGCACGAATATGATCGGGGGTGGTGCCACAACAGCCGCCGAGGATATTAATAAATCCGCTGCGGGCAAATTCCGCTACGATTGCGGCGGTCTGCTCAGGGGTTTCGTCGTATTCGCCAAACTCATTGGGCAATCCCGCGTTGGGGTGGGCGGAGACATTAGAGGTACAGGCGCCCGATAAGGCTTCCACATAAGGGCGCAATTCGGTGGCGCCCAGGGCACAGTTGAGCCCCACAGAAATTGGCTTTGCGTGGGCAACGGAATTGTAAAAAGCTTCGGTCGTCTGGCCGGAAAGGGTGCGGCCAGAGGCATCGGTAATGGTGCCGGAAATCATAATTGGCAGTTCGAAACCCAGCTCCTCAAAGAGCTGCTGCATGGCATAGATAGCGGCCTTGGCATTGAGGGTGTCAAAAATGGTTTCGATTAAGATCAGGTCGCTGCCGCCTTCGACCAAAGCACGGCCCGCTTCTACATAGTTTTCTACCAGTTCATCGAAAGTGACATTGCGTGCCCCTGGATCATTGACGTCTGGTGAAATACTGGCGGTGCGGGAAGTGGGGCCGATGACCCCGGCTACCCAGCGCGGGCGCTCTGGGGTAGAGAGTGCATCTGCTGCACGGCGCGCGATCTCTGCGGAGGCCCGGTTGATCTCTACCACCAGGTGTTCCATATCGTAATCAGATTGGGACAGCTGGGTCGCGTTAAAAGTATTGGTTTCGATAATGTCCGCGCCCGCCTCAAGGTACTCCCTGTGAATCTTTTCGATCAGCTCCGGGCGGGTCAGGCTGAGCAGGTCGTTATTGCCTTTCAAATCGCGTGGGAAGTCGGCGAAGCGCTCACCCCGGTAATCGGCCTCTTCCAGCTTCTCCCTCTGGATCATCGTCCCCATAGCGCCATCCAGGATCAGGATGCGCTGCGCAAGCGCGGCATTAATTTGCTCGAGACGTTGGTCGCGGGACTGCTGGGACATTTACCAATCCTTATGTTGTCGATCTTTTGCCGATGGTGGGAATGGCGCCAATCTTAGCACAGTCACGCCCACTCACTGGCTGCGACTTACGCCTTTTTGGTTGATCCACCACAATAACAGAGCAGTTTTGATTAAAGTTGAGCAATTTATAGATACTTCACAGCGCCTAATCACTATAAATCCCTAGACGACCGGTCTAGTTTTGCGTAGAGTGCTAGGCATGAAAAGCAGCTATGAAGATACTCGCCAACATTTGTTGGATACCGGTTATACCGTGATGGCCGTAAAAGGTTTCTCCGGTGTGGGTTTGAGTGAAATTCTCAAAACCGCCGGTGTGCCAAAGGGATCCTTTTATCACTACTTTAAGTCCAAGGAGCAATTTGGCGAGGCTCTGCTGGAAGATTATTTTCGCAGCTACCTGGAACAGATGGACGTTGGCTTTTCCTCCCGGGATCAATCTGCCGCCGATAATTTATTGGCCTATTTTGATGCTTGGCAGAAGAGTAGTGGGGAGCGTTACGATGCACACCGCTGCCTGGTGGTTAAGCTTAGCGCTGAGGTGGCAGACCTGTCTGAATCGATGCGGATTATCCTCAGAGATGGGACTGAGCATATTATTCAGAAGCTCCAGAATTGTATCGAGTTGGCAGGGGAAGACGGTTCTCTGCCTAGCACCCTCAATGCCCGTGCCACCGCAGCTTCCCTGTACCAGCTGTGGCTGGGAGCCAGCCTGTTGGCCAAGCTGAACCGCAGCGATACGCCAATGGCAGAGGCGATGCTGGCGACCCAGGAAATACTGGGAAAACACTGAGTTTTTAACTGAGCCCGCGAGGGAAAACCGTTGCGGGTATTTTTATGGCGCCTTTCTAGACGACCGGTCTAATTTGGCGACTTTGACTTCCATTTTACGAAGTTATGGAGAATAGAGAATGCAATCGAGCGATATAAACCGCCGCCTGGTATTGGCATCCCGCCCCGAAGGTGCCCCGACGACAGATAACTTCCGCCTGGAGCATGCCCCTGTGGTCAAGCCGGAGGTCGGCGAGGTGCTGTTGCGCACAGTATTCCTATCGCTCGATCCCTATATGAGGGGGCGAATGAGTGATGCGAAGTCCTATGCAGAGCCTGTTTCTCTGGGAGAGACCATGGTTGGAGGGACGGTGAGCCGTGTGGTTGAGTCCCGATTGGATGGCTTCGAGGAGGGGGATTGGATACTCGGCTATAGCGGCTGGCAGGATTACGCCATTTCTGATGGTACCGGGTTGATTAACTTGGGTAAAAATCCGGATTATCCCTCCTTCTCCCTGGGAGTGCTGGGTATGCCGGGAATCACCGCCTACTTTGGCTTGCTGGAAATTGGGGAGCCAAAAGAAGGGGAGACTCTGGTGGTTGCAGCTGCTACCGGTCCTGTGGGTGCAACGGTAGGACAAATCGGCAAGTTGCAAGGGTGCCGGGTAATCGGTGTTGCTGGAGGTGAGGAAAAGTGCCGCTATGCGGTAGAGGAGTTAGGCTTCGACCTGTGCCTGGATCACCGCGCTGAAGATTTTACCGAGCAATTGGCTGCGGCTTGCCCTGAGGGTATCGATATCTATTTTGAAAGCGTTGGTGGCAAGGTCTTTGATGCGGTGCAACCGCTATTAAATGATTTTGCGCGGATTCCTGTATGTGGGCTTATCTCTCAGTACAACGCAACCTCATTGCCGCAAGGCCCGGATCGCACCAGTTTGTTAATGCGGGATGTACTGACCAAACGCTTGAAAATCCAAGGCTTTATTATTTTCGATTACTACGAACGTTTTCATGAAGCGGTACGTACATTAAGCCAGTGGGTTGCGGAAGGCAGTATTAAATATCTTGAGGATATGGTCGAAGGGTTGGAAGAAACACCCAATGCATTTATCGGGCTTCTGGAAGGAAAGAACTTCGGCAAGTTAGTTGTGCGCATAGGAAATGATGATTGAAGCAAAGCTGACAAAGTTTATAAGGACAGAAATATGAAAATACTGATGGTTCTGACTTCCCACGATGAACTGGGGAATACCGGTAAGAAAACGGGGTTTTGGCTGGAGGAGTTTGCCGCACCTTACTACACCTTCAAGGACGCCGGTGCTGAAGTGACCCTGGCCTCTCCAAAAGGCGGGCAGCCGCCTCTCGATCCTAAGAGTGATGAGCCAGATTTTCAGACGGAGGCGACTCATCGCTTTCAGGCTGACGCCGATGCTCAGCAGGTTCTGGCCAATACCCACAAATTGGCTGATATGAATGAGTCTGATTTTGATGCAGTCTTTTATCCCGGTGGCCATGGTCCCTTGTGGGATCTTGCGGAAGACCCGGTCTCAATTGCACTGATTGAGAACTTTTTTGCCGCAGACAAGCCGATCGGTGCTGTGTGCCATGCTCCGGGCATTTTCCGTCATACACGCCGTCAGGATGGCGCTTACCTGGTGTCGGGAAAAGGTGTGACCGGGTTTGCCAACTCGGAAGAGGCTGCGGTTGAACTGGTGGATGTCGTGCCTTTCCTGGTTGAGGATATGCTCAAGGGAAATGGTGGAAACTACTCCAAAAGTGGTGATTGGGCACCCTATGTAGTGGTAGACGGCAAACTGGTAACTGGTCAAAATCCGGCCTCTTCAGAGGAAACCGCCCAGACTCTTATGGGATTTATCCCCACCTAGGAGAGTGGTGAGGCCGGTCGGTCGAAAGGGTTCCAACTGACCGGTTTCCCTTGAGTCTTTCTGAGAGTAGAATACCCGACAAAGAAGCTTGGTTATTTGAGAGCCTATATGTCTGATTTGAATGTCACTATTACTGAACCCGCTCAGGAATACCTGAAAGAGCTGTTGGCCAAACAGGACTGTGAGGGAATTGCCATTCGCATGTTTGTTTCCAGTCCCGGCACGCCTAACGCCGAGACCTGTATCGCCTACTGCCGCCCGGGAGAGGAGGAAGAAGGTGATGTGATGTTGGAAATGAACGGTCTCAAAGCTTACTTCGAAGGGCGCAGCGTTCCCTATCTGGATGATGCTCGGGTCGATTACTCTTCGGACAAGATGGGCGGGCAGTTGACGATTCGCGCGCCCAACTCCCGTATGCCGAAAATTACTGACGACAGCCCTATCCAGGATCGTATTAACTATGTTTTGTACAACGAGGTTAATCCGGGCCTGGCAGCTCACGGTGGCCAGGTAAGCCTGGTAGAAGTGACCGAGGATATGTTTGCTGTGTTGAAGTTTGGTGGCGGCTGTCAGGGTTGTGGCATGGTTGATATGACCTTAAAGGAAGGCGTGGAAAAGACTCTCAAAGAGAAAATCCCCGAATTAGCAGGCGTGAAAGATATTACTGACCACACCGACAAGTCCCAGGCTTACTACTGAGTTCCTGAGACCATTCTGAGTCGGCCAAGTGGCTCAAAAGAAAAAGGCGAACCTTGTGTTCGCCTTTTTTATTGCAGTGAACCTCTCAGGTTAGATCCCGCGTAAGCCTCCCTACGAACTACTCCCACACTGTATATATTTGAAATATTCCTCGGTGCTTTTGAGGCGCTGGGGCAATGTAAAGTGCCGGTGCAGCGATCCAGTGATTGGTCATGCTAGTGATTGCTTGTGCGCCAACTCCAGGGAAGAACAATCTATGTTTGACCAAGTGGTGTTTGCCGGTGGCGGCGTGCGCTGTACCTGGCAGATCGGCTTTTGGGAGTCGGTTGCAAAGGAAATTGATCTGGCACCTCGGGTGGTCAGTGCAGTATCCGCTGGCTCCCTGGTTGCCAGCCTGGTTCTGATGGACAGGTCACTCGACGGGGTGGATTACTTCGTTTCGGCATTTAAGTCCAATGGGAAAAATATCCATTGGGGCAATATGTTTCGCAAGGACCCAGTATTCCCGCACTATACAATTTATCGGCGAGCATTAAGCGACTTATTTTCTGGAGGCTTTGATCAACTTAGGGAAGCCGCAGACCTACGTATAGGAGTCAGTACTTCGCCGAAATGGCTGCCTGGTCCAATCGCATTAATGATTGGAGCTGCGATTGATTACTCTGATACTTATATTTTCCCGAACCTTCACCCCACTACTGCACTTAAATTGGGCTTCCGCCAATCTTTTTATAAAGTTCGTCACTGTTCAGATCCGTCCCAGTTAGAGAAGCTGGTTATTACTTCATCCTGCACGCCACCTCTGACACCGCGTCTGAAGCAGGGCGGTGCAGAGGTATTGGATGGAGGGGTTGTAGATAGTGTGCCTATTGGTGGGCTGGATACTGGTGAAGGACGGGTGCTTATTTTGCTAACCCGACGTTTCCCGCAGCTGCCGGACCGTTTTACGGTACAAAAATTTAACCAGGAATGGACATATGTTCAGCCCTCTGGACATGTTCCACTTAATGTTTGGGATTTTGCCAGTCCGGAAGAGGTGAAAGATACTTTCCGTATGGGGATTGCAGATGGCCGTGCATTTTTAGCGGCACTGAGTGGCGAAGGGCGGTTAATTGAGAGTCCTCCCTGATGTGACTGGGGATATCTTGAATTACTGATTGGAAGGTTACGATCTTAAAGTTACTCATAGGTTTGCACTGAGTGTTGAGATAAAGACACCTTTAGTCTCAATGCCTAGTTGGTTTGAAAAGTGAAGCCTTTTTTATATCTATTTGTATCAAGGTGGTTGGCAGGTTCGCTGATTGTGATGCGTAATAGTTGGGAGAGAGCCATTAACTGTGATCTCGCTTTAACGCTTGGTGGCGATAGAGACAAAAACTCCTGCCTAAAATTAAAATCAAAAATACCCGTATTTATTTCGATAGCCTTTTTTAGAGGGTGTCGTCATGTTTGATCAAATGGTTTTTGGTGGCGGAGGAAGCCGTTGCACTTGGCAGCTTGGTTTTTTGTTATCCTTAAGTCGCGAATTACCGATCCGGCCAAAAGTTGTTTGTGCTGCATCCGGAGGCAGCATGGTAGCGGCACTCATGCTTACGGATCGCTGCCGTGAGGGTGTTAATTACTTTCACTCTGTTTGCAAAAAAAATGAAAGGAATTTCTACTGGAATAATTCATTCCGCAAAGAACCAATTTTTCCGCACTTTGAGATCTATCGCAAAGGGGTACATGAATTTTTTCACGATAGTCTTGAGCCTCTGCGTCAATCTGCAGACCTCAGAATTGCAGTGACTTACCCCCCGGAATGGTTGCCTGTGCCTCTCGCTCTAACACTGGGGCTGGCAATTTTCTACTCTAACAAACACATCTTTCACGACTTGCATCCAAATACAGCGTTACATCTTGGGTTCCGCCAAATGTTTCACCCCGTGAGTAAATGCAAAGATGGGACAGATCTTGAGCAGCTTATTTTGAGTTCCTGCTGTGCCCCCCCCATATCCCCAAGGTTGTCGCTTGATGGTGCAGAGGTGCTGGATGGAGCTCTGGTAGGTAATGCTCCGGTCGCCGGCTTGGATGCTAGCAAAGGGCGGGTTCTGATTTTGGATACAGGGAGCTTTCCACACCTACCGAACAGTTTCAGTGTGCAAAGGGGGGATCAGGTGTGGACTTATGTTCAGCCTTCCAGTCCGTTGCCCATCGGGATGTGGAATTTTGCTGACCCCAGTGCGATGAGGCACACCTTGAAAATTGGGGTTGCAGACGGTTATGCCTTTCTTGATGCGCTTGTGTCCGGTAAGGAACGCCTGGTGGAAATTTGAGTATTCAGTGAGTTCAGGATCAAGACGATCAGTTGCACAATGCTTGTGATTCGATTAGCTTATGCAATTAGTTGCATATTGTTGTCGTCATCAATATGTCATCATGAAGGCTGAAACTAATTGGTCAAAAGTGTTGGCGGTAACGCAAAGAGCGGCCTGAAACTGCACTTGAGAGGATGTAAAACACAGAATGGACTCAGGAAGTTCCAGTCGGAAGGCTGCTGCAGGGAAGCGCGATCATGTTTGACCAAGTTGTTTTTGCCGGTGGTGGTGGGCGGTGTACCTGGCAGATTGGCTTTTGGGAGTCCATAGCCAACGAAATTAGTCTTTCTCCGAAGGTGGTTACTGCGGTTTCGGCAGGGGGCCTAATGTCGAGCCTGGTGCTGATGGGTAAGACGGAGGAGGCTCGAGAGCATTTCTGGACTGCGTTCGAGACTAATGAAAAAAATGCTTATTGGGGAAACCTTTTTGGTAAAGAACCTGTGTTCCCCCAATATGGAATCTACCGCAATGCGATGTTAGAGCTGTTTCGCGATGGACTGGAGACCCTTCAGCAGGGCGCAGAGTTGCGAATTGCGGTTGTTCACCCACCAAAAGGCCTATCTGGGGGTTTGGCTTTTGGAGTGGGGGCCATGGCCTACTATGCCGATAAGCATTTTTTACGCAGCCTTCACCCCAAGATCGCCCAGCGCTTAGGTTTTAAGCAGCAATTTTATCGAGCCCGGGATTGTTCCAGTATTGAGGAGTTGGTGGACCTGATTTTGTGCTCCTCCTGTACGCCGCCATTCACCCCAAGACTTAAGTTGCGGGGGCGAACAGCACTCGATGGTGGGGTGGTAGATAACATCCCTGTGGCAGGGCTGGATAATGGAAAGGGAAGGGTGCTGGTGTTGTTGACCCGTCGTTACGATCAGTTCCCGGACATATTTACACAGCGCAAAGGCGATCAGGATTGGACTTATGTCCAGCCCTCGAAACCGCCATTCATCAGTGTTTGGGATTACACAAATCCTGAGCTAGCCCAAAAAACTTACGAGTTGGGGTGTGCTGATGGGAGAGAATTTTTACAAAAACAAGTGAGTGAAGAGGAAGTCTCCAATGAACAATTCCAATAATAAAATAGCGGAATCTATTGCCCTATGGCACGAGATGGTCGCTGCGCGAGATCTGAGTCGCTTACCAGCGATCGTTGCAGAAGATGCTGTTTTTCGTTCACCGGCATTTTTTAAGCCCTACCACAGCTCCGCTGCTGTGTGCCTGATTCTCAATACGGTGATGCAGGTTTTTGAGAGTTTTGAATACGACCGTGAATTTACTACCGAATCGGGACACGATCTGGCTCTTGAATTCGCAGCCTCCATCGGTGATAAGAGCCTGAAGGGATTGGATATTATCCGCTTTAATGATGAAGGTAAGATTATTGAGTTTGAGGTGATGATACGCCCGCTCAATGCCCTGCAAAAACTGGCAGAGGAAATGTCCGGGCGACTTTCCCAGTATGTGACTCAATATAAGGAAACTCAGCAGGCCTGATGCCTGCTGAGTGAAAGCGTTGGGGCCTAATGATTACTCATCGTCGGAATCGAAGTATTCAAATGCATCGATCCCATCCATATAGGCCCCATCGAATCCTGCATCAACGATCATATAAATATAAGAATCATCGTTGCCGAAGATAATTTTCTGCCAGCCCTCCTGCCAGTACTTCACATAGTAATTGCCTGACTCACCGGGTACTTCTCCCAATAGCCATTCGGGAGGAGTGTTGTACCAATAGGATTTCCAGTAATAACGATCGTCTTGTGCTTCGCCGACATTGACATAGGCCAGCACTAAGCGGCGCCCACCATTTTCTTTTACCCTGAGCTGCTCAATTTGTTCTTCTGTGTAAGGTTCACCGTCAAAGAAAAAGTCGATTATCAATATGTCGTAATCGGTTTCACTCAGTTTATCGATGAAATCTTGAGGCGTAGAGTAGTTGCTGGTATTGGTGATATTGATAAAGTTTTTGGCTTCCTCAAGGTCATCAATGTCCAGAGAGTTAACATTGAAGGGCTCATCGGGATATAGCGGTACATCGTTCAGGAGTTCGCTATCTGCGGCAAAAGAAATATACCCAGCTTCTTCGTTATTCTCATATGACTCTTGAATATCCCGCTCAATATTGGTGAAGTCCGTGATTAGGATTGTATCCCCTTCATCTTTCGCCAAGTCCAGGTAAGTTTGGAGGCGCTTGGTTTCTGACTCGCTGGTGGGCTCGTTGACAACACCATTTGCGCCAAAGAAGAGGGCCTCCTGTGCAATGCCGTCTGTGGCATCCAGGTAGGCTTCATCGACTGGACCAGTGGTAGTGGTTGTCGTAGTAATCAACTCAACCCCATTCTGGGGTACGATGAGAAAGTGACGGTTGATGCCCTTGGCGTAGGCGCTGATATCCTCTACCAGGTAACGCATTTCCTTATCGTACTTGATAGTTGACTGATTCAAATCATCGGGAAGATCATCGAGGCTACAGCCAAATATCAGTAATGGGCTGAGAGCTGCTAAGAGTATTCGGCGCAAAATACATCTCCATTGCTATGAGTTAGAGTTTGTTCTGGTTTTGGGGCGTCGCTGCGGGCCAAAATAATTCAGACTATCTCTATTGGCGCGAGTTCCTATCCCTTGCGGCAGCTTATGCTATCCGGTTGTTGCTGAATGTTAACTTAACCGCCGCCCAGAAAGTAATTTTGCTGCCTCAGAGGCAGTGAATCTAAAAAAAGAACTACCGTCCCATATCCATTCTCTTCTTCGTTTTAGTAGTAGCCTCAGCCGTCAGGGGATCATCGGGCCAATAGTGTTTCTGGTATTTGATACGCAGCTCCTTCTTTACCTCTTGGTAAGTATTGGCCCAGAAATTCACCAGGTCACGGGTAATTTGAACGGGGCGCCGTGCCGGAGAGAGCAAATGAATCATCAATGGATAGCGGTTTTTTAGAATTGTTGGAGTTTGTGCCAATCCAAATAGCTCCTGCAGGCGCACAGCCAAAACAGGTGGGGTTTCTCCGTAGTCGATTCTTATCCGGGAGCCACTGGGAACCAGGTAGTGACTGGGGGCCAAGTCATCGAGTTTTTGTTGCAGGTCCCACTCAAGCTGTCCGCGCAAGATGCTTTGCAAGTCAAGCTGCCCTAGCTGCTCAAGTTTGCTGAACCCCTGCAAATGAGGTAACAGCCAATCCTCCATGGTCTCCAATAGAGCCTCATCACTCCAGTTTGGTACTCGAGTGTCGCCGAGAAAATCCCCGGACACTTCACTTTGGCGCAAAAATTCCACTCGAAAACGTAACTGGTTAGCTTCTGTGTTCCAGGGGAGGGAGGAGAGACCTTTCTTTCGTACGGCTTCTAATAATGCGCGACTGAGGGTCTCCGGTGGAATATCTGCTGCAGGCCGCTGGTGTAAAACCAGCGCCCCCAATTGCGTTTGCTGTAGGGCGACAGCGCGGCCGGTAGTCTCGTCCCAGCGAACTGAAATCTCTTCTTTGATCTGGGCGGCGAAATGCGACTTTAAAGCGGGCAGGGAAATCTCTGCTGCCAGCTGGATACTTGCATCTCGGCCCTGGCCATCCAGTTCGGCAATGACCAGGTATTCGCTTAAAGCTAGGGCGTCATCATGGGAGAAATGTGCGCCTCGGCCACTGGAGAGTAGAAACCGGCGGCCGGTATCACTGCGCGATTTCGCAATACGGTCTGGGTAGGCGAGTCCAAGCAGGGCACCAGTTTCATCGGAGTGATCGATACTCTGTGGTGCAGGACTTGAACTTGACTCAAATTTCTTTAATTGAGAGAGCCAGGTTTTAGACTGCTGGCGTACTCTGTGAGCAGTACCGCGATCTACCCGCCGATCGTTGCCTTGGGACTGCAGAGCCTGAATCCGTTTGCTAATGTCCCTATCCCATCGGGCTTCGCCACGAAAAATATCCCGTTCAGATAGTAGCGCTGCTAGCAGGCAGGCCTGTTCCTGCAATCCCCAGCTGACACTGGCAACTAACATATGTGCGAGGCGAGGGTGGGCGCCAAAAGCCAGCATGGTATTCCCGTGAGGGGTAATACGCAGTTTGTCATCCAGTGCCCCCAGTTGCTGCAAGAGCTGTTGGGCCTGGGCCATAGGTCCTGGGGGTGGTGTGTCGAGCCAGTTGAGCTCGCTGACATCGGTAACCCCCCATTTGGCTAATTCAAGTGCCAGGGGAGCCAGATCACTGCGGGTGATTTCCGCTGTATTTTTGGCGCTCAATGACCGCTGCCGGCCCTCACTCCAGAGTCGCAGACAGTAGCCGGCGCTGAGACGCCCGGCGCGCCCTGTGCGCTGGGTAGCTGAGGCCTGGGAAATCGAGCTTGTCACCAAACGATTCATGCCACAGTTGGGATTAAATCGCGATTCGCGCATTAATCCTGAATCGATAACTATTCGGATGCCCTCAATAGTCAGGCTCGTCTCGGCCACATTTGTAGCCAGTACGATTTTTCTCGTGCCTGGTGCCGCTGGTGCTATCGCCTGACCCTGCTGCTCACGGCTCAGATCCCCAAAAAGCGGTGCAATAATAATGCGGCCCTTTTCGGTTTCCTCAGATAGTCGCTCCTCCAATAAGCTCTCAACCTGTTTGATTTCGGCGACACCAGGAAGGAATGCGAGAACACTACCTTCTTGTTTACCTAAGGATGCGACAACTTTACTTGCCATCAAAGCCGGGATTTGTCGTTTGTCCTCGGGCTCTTCTCGTTGGTTCAAGTACTCAATATTGACGGGATAGCTGCGTCCTTCACTGGATATGATGGGTGCGTTATTTAGTAGTGAGGAGATGCCGCTGGTATCCAGGGTGGCAGACATCACCAGAATCTTGAGATCCTCGCGAAGATACTCCTGGGACTGAAGACATAAGGCGAGGGAGAGGTCGGCTTGCAGACTGCGTTCATGAAATTCATCGAATATGACCAGAGCGCTGGATGCCAATTCAGGGTCAGCCTGTAAGAGGCGCGTGAGAATTCCCTCGGTTACAACCAGGATGCGAGTCTTCTTGCTTGACTTCCGCTCGCCCCGGACCTGAAATCCAACGGTATCACCAACTTTCTCTCCCAGCTGGTTAGCCATGCGCGCCGCTGCCGTTCTAGCGGCCAAACGTCGCGGCTCCAGCATAATAATATTCTTTCCGCTCAACCAAGGCTCATCTATTAATGCCAGTGGTACGGCGGTTGTTTTACCCGCTCCAGGGGGCGCCTGGAGCACGACATTACTATGCCCTCTCAAGGCCTGGAGCAGTTCGGGGAGGATACTTTGAATAGGTAACTCAGACATGGGCGCGATTATAGTGATTTCGCAACATCGGTGATACCAGCACTGTCTAGTAAGCTGGCTAGCTGCTGGCTGAACTATATTCTCCCGTAACTAGATGGTTGCTTCCCAGGAGAAAGGAGAGTGCGATGAGTGTGAATGTCCGGCGAGTTGTTACAGGGCACGACCCAGAGGGAAAGCCAGTAGTGCTCATAGATGATCAGGGTTTGCATACCAGTAGTTGGCGGCCTCATATGGTTCAGCAGCAGTTATGGACTACCCAGGACTTGCCCGTAGAGCTTTGTGAAGATGGTAGAGACAACGGCGGGAGAAAATTTGATGGAACTACGATTCCGGGAGGCTCGGTTTTTAAGGTCGTAGAATTTGGGCCGGGAGTTACGCCACGATCTCACCAAACTGACAGCATTGATTATGCGGTGGTGATGTCTGGGAATATCGATATGGAAATGGGAGATGAGGTTGTTGTTAAGCTGTCTGCGGGAGATGCACTTGTCCAGCGGGGAACAGTTCATAATTGGGTCAATCGAGGTGAAGAACCTTGCGTGATAGCTTTTGTGCTAATTAGCTCTACGGGTAATACGGCATTTGGTTAGTTGTCTTTAATAATGGTCACTTCGCAAGTACTTTCGACTTCAACCCTATCCAAAACTCAGGACTAATGAAGGTTATTAACTTCTTTTTTACGTGCAGTTTTCCGGGTAGAGGCTGGGGGGGCGTTAAAGTGAAAACCAGTTGCGTAGCTAATATTCCAGTCCGGCATTCGATAGGTTGTGTAGTGGCAGCGGAGCATGATTGATGCGTATCGGTATAGTCTACGACCTTCGTGATGATTATCTCGGGATGGGGTTTAGTGAAGAGGACGTCGCTGAACTTGATCACCTGGAGACGATAGATGCGATTCACGATGCGCTTACCTGCGCAGGCCACCATATCGAACGGGTCGGCAATATTCACAGGTTGGCGCAGCAACTGGTTGAGGGTAACACCTGGGATCTGGTGTTCAATGTTGCTGAGGGGATGTACGGAACTGGGCGTGAAGCACAGGTTCCCGCTTTGTTGGATGCCTGGAAGATACCGTACACATTTTCTGATCCATTTGCTAACACAGTGACTCTTAATAAGGAGATGACCAAACGCATATTGAGGGATATGGGTATACCAACGGCAGAGTTTGCAGTTGTTCGAAGCATTACAGATGTCAATCGAATAGAGCTTGAATATCCCTTGATGACAAAGCCGCTCAGGGAGGGAACCAGTAAGGGGGTATCGCCTGAGTCCAAAGTTATGGACAAGGCAGCTTTGAAAAACCGCTGTGAATACCTTTTGAATCGGTTTATTCAGCCAGTACTGGTTGAAACATTCCTACCCGGCCGAGAGTTTACTGTGGGCTTTTTGGGGACGGGTGCAACTGCCGAGTGCATTGGCGTGATGGAAAAGTTATTGGGCGATGAACCTGTGTATTACAAGTATGATGGAGCTTTCCCCGGCCGGCTGGTTGACGATGGTCAGGCGCTAAAGGTCCGAGCAATTGCCCAGAAGACTTGGGAAGTACTTGAGTGTCGTGATGGTGGTCGAGTTGATATTCGCTTTGATGCACAGGGGGCCCCCATGGTTATGGAGGTCAATGTCCTACCCGGTTTGCGGCCTGAAGTTTCTGAACTGCCCGTGATGTGTGAATTGGCGGGTATTCAGTATGGGGCCATGATCAACCGCATTGTGGAATCAGCTATTAGCAGTCATTTATAGTTACCCTGGATCCTGCAAAACTCTACGATATATTGCGGTGCATACTATCGTTGACAAGCGCTTGGTATTTTGGATATCTCAGAAACATCCAAAAGGCATCAGCGCAATAAATTTGTCACTTATGATGAGCTTCTCTGGTAGTTAGCACTTTGTTACTCCAGATAAATACCCGTTTGCCCTCTGAAATTTCGAATGTGCCATTCGCCTTCGATATCGCCTTGTTTTACATATTCGTAGGGCATGACCGGGTTTTTGCCCAGCTCAGTAGTAAGTACATATTGAGGGACCGCAAAACCCGTGATGTGCCCCTGCAATGACTCATAAATCGCCTGTCCTTCTTTCAAGCTTGTCATAAAGTGAGAGACACCGACCACATTATCGCAGTGATAGAGGTAGTAGGGCCTGACTCGTATTTTTACCAGAGCGAGCATCAATTGGCGCATAACATCCGGTGAATTGTTCACGCCTTTTAAAAGCACTGTTTGATTTCCTACCGGAATGCCTGCCCTCAACAAGCGGTCGCATGCAGCGGCGGCTTCTTCTGTGACTTCTTTGGGGTGATTAAAGTGTGTGTTCAGCCACACTGGATGAAATGATGCGAGCATTTCGCACAATTCGTCGGTGATACGTTGGGGGGCCAGTACGGGAAAGCGTGAGCCAATACGAATAATTTCCACATGATCTATTGCCCTCAGTTTCTCCAATAGTTTGGCCAAGCGGTCGTTGGAATACATCAGTGGGTCGCCGCCGGTGAGTAATACATCGCGAATCTGTGGATGTGATTCTATGTAAGCAATATCCTCATCCCAGCTGGTTGCTTCGCCTTGTTCGAAATAACTTTCCGGGCCCACCGTTGTGGTATGAAATTTCCTTGTGCAATGACGACAATAAACAGGGCAAACAGACGTTACCAGAAAGATGACGCGATCCGGGTACTTATGTACAACGCGGTTGGTTTTACGAAAGTACTGATCACCTACAGGGTCAACGTCTGCACTGTCGGGTACGATGGTTTCCTCTAGTGAGGGAACTGCCTGCAATCTGATTGGGCAATTAGGGTCGTCAGGGTCCATTAAAGAGGCGTAGTAGGGGGTAACACTCCACCGATAAATTCCCTTGAGCTGTTCGATAGCGTCGGATTCAGAAGTAGAAACATTGATCCATCGCTTCAGGCCATCCAATGTACTGATGCGATTGCGCATCTGCCAACGCCAATCAGACCAGACCCCGTCAGAGTTTTCCGTTACGGAACGGACTATAATATTGCGCATAAGTATTGCCGCTTTGTTGTGCATTCATTTGTTGCTGATGGTCTGCCTCGATATCCGAGATTGCCTGTAAGGGGCTTGAACATGGATTGACTGTGAAGCAATCATTATGTGTAATGAAATCTGTGGAAGGATTTTATGTTCGTAATGCCTCAAATCTCTGTAGGACTTTCTGCGATATTTTGAACAGCCAACTTCTGAGCAACCAATTCCAGTGCATTTTGAGACCATACTACTTAGTTTCTTCAATACCCTTGTGAAGTAGGGGGGGCGTATTTTATCTACCGCCTTTCTAATAAAAATAGAAGATACGATTCTCAGCTGGTAGGTGCTAAGAATACTGCTCTGTCGATAGCTTGGTAGAAAAGTGTTTTGCGCTCTAAACGCTAAATCGAGAAATTTGTAATTATCGTGATTGTATGCCTGTAGTAACACAGGTCTAAAAAGGGGTAAGTCATTGGCGATATAGGGTGTAACCACAAAAATTATACCAAGTATCGGTTTCACGATATTTCAATCCTATATCCCAAATATCGTTTAGTTGTTGCTCTATGCAACTTGCCTGCTACGTGAGGTAGATGTTATTTGGTCCGCACTCCTCTGTTTAATAAATATTTGCACACATTGAGTATTTTTCAACAAGTCAGTAATCGCTGGTATGGGGCCAGTATGAGTGTAAAATTAGTCACGATTGTTTCTGGAGGAGTATAAAAAACAGCTGTAATACTACAATTAGATCTATTGGTATCGATAGGCTAGGTAGTTGTCGGGGCTGAAATCTAGTTCTTCTTTTATTGCTGATTTGTCAATGGGAAGACATGAGTTATCTTTGGTAGCCAGAGGGCTGACTGTTGACTGTTGACTGTAAAGTCCAGCATTGTATTTCGTACAGCCGCATAGTAAATAGCAGAATCGCCGCTATTTTCCAATAGCGCTATTCGTCATAAATTTGATAGTATCTAGCTGATCAAGTGATTTGACTACAATAAATTCTAATGGAGTAGAACTTGACCTATTTGTTTTTATTTTTTGCGATCATTACCGAAGTTACAGCTACCCTACTACTTAAGGCTTCCAACGGTTGGGAAAAGTGGTGGCTGGGAATGGCCTCTATCTTTTTTTATTCTCTGGCGAGTCTATTTCTTGCGTTTGTACTAAAAAATATGAATGTGGGAATGACTTATGCCATCTGGTCAGGCGTTGGTATTGCTCTTGTTTGTGCAGCTTCTGTGGTTATTTGGCAGCAAAAGTTTGACGTATACGCTGTGAGTGGAGTTGCTTTGATATTTATGGGTACGGCTCTAATTACTATAAAATCCACTGTGTTTGAGCAGTAGCTTTTTCCTACAGCTTTTATAGGGCGGCTTTACTCAGAGAAAGGCCGGTGAGATTGGATTTACGGTGTAAATGCATCAATGAATTGCTGGCCTCCTCCGAAGAATAGGTTTGGGGCATTCTTTGAAGTGCCTCTTTTGTCATTTAGGTAAACCTGGTTTACTGCAATAATATATATGGTGTTGCGAATTAGGCAATTTTTGCGGTTCAACGGGGTGGGCTTGGCCTATTATTATAGATGACTGTAAACCCTTTGATGATATCTCTTAAAAGGGAAGGTATGGCTGTGGTTGAGTTGTGTGTTAAGGAAGTGTTATATGAAGCAGAGCACGCACGAAAGCTATGGGACTGCAGCTGATTTACAGTTGGCCTTGATTCGAATTTATATCGGGCTCAATTTTACCCATCATTTTGCTGAGAAGTTTGGTCTGTTGGGCGCAGACGCTTACAATTTTGTTGTTCATTATTTTGAGGGGATTGGATACTCATCCTCTATGGTGATTATCTCTGGTATTTGTGCGTTCTCTGCATTTGTTGGATTTACTTTCGGTTTGTTTACGCGGTTTGCCGCTGTTGGGACTGCTCTTTATTTGATGATTGCATTATTTGAAGGGCGGCATTATCTCGCAGGTTTTTCATGGGCAAGTCATGTCAGTGGTATAGATATTAGTGGAAATATACAAACCGTTTATGGTGGGTGGGAATACCCTCTTTTTTGGGCTTTTATTTGCTTATCTTTTGTGTTAACTGGTGGCAGAAAGTGGTCTGTAGATCAATATTTGAGGAAGACAAATTCTTCGGTGTTACAGTTTCTAAGTAGGTGATCTGGATTGTCTGAAACTAGGTGTAACCTATGGATAATTAGTGATTTATCGATGAGGCAATTTTTAGCTTTTGCTGATGAGGTGAGATACTCGTAGTGCAAAAAGAAATCGTTCGCCAAGATTTTTATCATCTTTGGTATGATAAAAGAGGAAGGTCAAGAACCACTGTAGGACATTTTTCAGATTTTGAATTGATTCAATACTCCAATCCTGTGCCCGAATATCACTATCGTGATTTGCCTAAAGTTATTCGAAGTGAGTTTGCAATTTTGCCTCCTGGGTGGAAAAGCGATTTTCACTCTACTCCGAACCCTCAATGGGTTATTACATTATCTGGCTGTTGGCGTACGACAACTCGGGACGGTGTTGAGGTGACATATAGGCCTGGAGATGTTCATTTTGGGGGAGATACGCCTGTTAATGGTATAGCTATTGACCAGCAGGGGCATTGTACGATTAATCCCTCCAAAACAGATCCCGCGAAATTACTTATATTAACTGTCGACTCTTTGCTTCCTGCTCCTGAAGAGTGAGTATCTAATGGTTTGCCTGATAGGCTCCGGATCATATTTCCTGTAGCTATTGAAAGCTATTTTTGATTAAAAAATCGCATATTTTAAACATTTACTTCGGTTGTTGAGTGGAATACGATTTTTCTCGAGATAATTCTATTTGTTAACTTAGGCTTTGAGAGCTGGGGAGGGTTTATGCCTGCAAAGGAGTTTTTCAGTAATGTCAAAAGTGCTTTAAAGGACTATTTTGGTAATAAGGCAACAGCACTTTGGCATACCTTTGATGATTCTGAAGTGGCGGTGGCAGGGAACTATCAGTGTGTAGATCTTGATGGTCGTGCTTGGTTGTGGACTCCTCGTGGAATGACAACAAACCGGTTAATTGTAACTGCTCACGGGTATCGCAGAACCACATCCAGTTTCAAAATAGAGCACAATGTTAACCTGCATTTTTACTCGCGTGATAAATTCAGTGTGAATGATCCTGGACTTGGGAGGTTTTATGATCGGGGGGCCAATTCTGTTGAAGATTTAGGTTTAAATGATACTTGTTTTAACTACATCCTGACGAAGTATACCAGTAGCGCTACTAATAGACACAATACTAACAATGAAACTTACACTTCGATTAATGCGATTATGTCTCACAATGATAGTGATAGTCGAAGACGCAGAATTCAGAATGCTAATAATATCGGAATGGTTGCCAAGGCAAATAGCATTCAGTCCTTTCAGCCGCCCAGTATTCTGACCATAAGAAATAGACAGTTTATGGCAGCTGTAAACCTGAAGTGGGTTTTGGATACCTTGGCGAAAAAGGGACATCACTTTAATGACATTGATTGTCTCTTCTGTAGAAATACTCTTTGGACTGGCACAGTAGCTGTGATGTCGGGTCTGTCCGGAGGAGATAAATATAGTGATGATGTTGCTATAAATTAGTAGTACTCGAAGGGGTTATTTTATAGTGTCGATATGGCCTTTTTTTGCGGTAAGAGCATTTATTGATCTACTTGGTGCTTTGAATTATCTCGTTGATATTTCCTTCTTTGTATGTTGATTGCATAAAAATTACTAGTAGGGAGAATATGACCTTACTAAACAGTTCAATTTGATTAGATTTGTAAGTGAGAAGGGATCGGATCGTCAGTGTCCCGCGGGTTAGCTAGTGCGGCTTCAATGGCAGCCTGTATCCCAAGGGCGGCAGTTTCTTTTGACATGCTGGGATTGCCGATATTTTCGGGTAGTGCGGCAATCTGGGGTAGCTGAGGAAGGTGTATCCAGCCGGCGGGGATATTTAGTTGATTAGTCGCGATATAGTGAAGCGCGCCATACATCATATGGTTGCAACAAAAAGTACCCGCAGTATCAGAAATGTCGGCAGGAATACCAATATTGCGCATTGCCATAACCATTGCGCGGATAGGGAGTGTGCTGTGATAAGCGACAGGACCATTTTGTACAGTCGGCTCACCCTGCATTTCAACTCCCCGGTTATCTTTCAAATTATATCTGGTGGAATCATTATAATTTTGTGCAATTCTCTCAGCCGTAATGATTGCACGGCCACTGTACTCTCCTAACATCACCACTAATTGCGGTTCTATTTCTTCAATAGCATCCGTGACAACTTCAATGCTTTCAAAGAAGTTGTTGGGTATCAAAAGACCATGAATATCACCATTGGCTATTCGTGTTCCGTCCAGCATACGCATAACTGATTCCGCGGGATTTATCGGTGTGTTACCAAAGGGCTCAAAGCCAGTCAATAAAACTTTTGCCATAGAGATGTTATCGTAAATAGATACAGAAAGATTGATATATTGTTATTTGTCAAAGGTAGCGTTGTGCAGGCTACCTTTGACTGGTTCGTGATCGGCTATTCAACTAAACCTAATTGCTCCAGGAAAGTGTATTTATCCCAGTCCACCCAGCTTTCCACCATTTTTCCATCTTTATATCTATCGGTATGTACGCCAGTCCAACTGCTGGTTTTTCCTGTTGCGTCATACTGTAGGAATTTACCCGTATGGGTGGCGGTAATCCTCCAGCGGGTACAAACATAATCACCCTCGGCAACTTGTACCAGAATTTCTAATTTTGTGTTGGAGAATCCCTGGTGAAATTCTGCGACTAAATCCAGGCAGTCTTTTATCGATAAAACCGACGTGGAACCGCCAGCATAGGGCATTTGGTGATTTTTATAATCCGGTGATAAATAATCTGTCGCTTTGTCGGGGAAGTTGTCCCCCCACAATTCCAGTATCGCTTTTGATGTCTCTTTGTGATTGTTCGCCATTTTTGTCCCACTGTCAGTTAGGTCGGAATTTGGTAGCCCAAGCATAGTTCAGTGAATTTAAGGGGGGAGCGAATCGAAGTGGGATTAGATTCAATATTGATAGTCGATTGATATGAGTTGGCGCAGATTACAAGGTAAATATATTGAGTAACTACTTTAAGCTTTACAGGGTGTTGTGCGTTCTGCGAACTTTAATAGAGTATTCAACTGCTGGGTTTTAGTGGCACTAGGCTTTTTAAGGTCTGGTTCGGCCAGTTCTTTATGGGTAAAACTATGACAAGTAGCGCAATCAAAGCCTTACTAAAGCGTCGTCGAATGCTACCCGTTTTGATACTTGGTGGAATTTTAATGGCTATGTCGCTGGTGGCCAGTCGACAGAAACCACAAAGATACGAAGGGCAAGTTCCGGAACTGCTGGTGGAAGCCATCGAAGTGAAGCGAATGCCTATTCGAGCTGAAACTGTTGCTTTTGGAGAGGTGATGCCGAGCCTTATCCTTGAGGCAAACTCTGAAGTTGGTGGTCGTGTGGTTTCAGTGTCGGCTGATTTGGAACCTGGCGCAATAATATCTGCCGGGGCACCAATCCTAAATATTGACGAAACCAGCTATCAATTGGCCGTTGCTCAAGCGGAGAGTGACTTGGCTGTTTATCGCGCAAAATTACAAGAACTGGAGGTTGAAAAGGCTAATAGCCAGCGTTCGTTGGAAATAGCTCAGAGGACACTGGAATTAGGGGAACAGGAATTACAGCGAAAAGAGCAGTTGGCGGTTAAGGGGATTGTTTCTCGCTCAGCGGCTGATGCGGAGGAGCAACGGGTATTGAAGTTGCGACAAGAAGTTGAACTTCAAAAGGGTAATCTCTCCCTATTTCCCACTCGTAGGCAGGTGATAAAGGCCCAGATAAGTCGTGCTGAAGCGCTGCTTGGTGAAAGTCGCTACCAGTTATCGCGAACCCGGATAAGCCTGCCCTATAACGTGCGGATCGGTGATGTCTATGTGGAGGCTGGCCAGTCTGTTGCCCATGGGACTCCGCTTTTTGTCGCTTATGGCATGGATCAGGTGGAGGTTTCAGCCGAACTGACAATGGCTCAAATAGTGCCTCTTTTTCGGAGTATTGAATCTCCCAGTGATCAAACTTTCTCGCCTGACGACTTCTCAGATGCCTTATTGGGATTGGAGGCCAGGGTTGGACTGGTAGGTGGTATTGAACCGGTGGAATGGCGGGGCAGGGTAGTGAGAGTTGGAGGTACCATGGATACCACAAGCAGAACTCTCTCCGTAGTGGTTGCAGTGGATAACCCTTATCGAAATATAGTAGCCGAGGGTCGGCCGCCCCTATTTCGTGGTATGTATGCCCGGATTAAGCTTGTTGCACCTCCTTCGCCAGCTTTGGTTATCCCTCGCAGAGCCATGCATGAAGGGCGGGTCTACTTGGCTGAAAATAATCAATTGAAGATTCGCACCATAACGGTGGACTACTACCTGGGTGATCTAGCTGTTATCCGCTCTGGCTTGGTGCCTGGAGATCAGGTGATAACTACTGATGTTATCCCAGCAATCAGCGGGACGGCAGTATCTGTCATCGATGTCAAAAAGGGAGTTTCAGACCTGGCCGTGGCAGCAGAGGAAGTTGGCGAGTGATTCGCTTTTTTGCGATCCACCCAACTGCTGCCAATTTGCTTATGGTGGGTTTAATGCTGGCTGGCTTTTTCGTATTGCCGACGATGAAGCGAGAGACTATGCCGGAAATCGACAAGTTCGAAGTACAAGTCTCAGTATTTTATCCTGGTGCAGCTACCGCTGAGGTCGAAGACAGTATCTGCCTCCCCCTCGAAGAGGCAACGGATGGCATCCCATTTATTGATGAGCGCCGTTGTGAAGCTGCAGACAATCTTGGCGTGATGAAACTGAAAATGCAGGAAGCAGGTGATATGGGGCAGTTTCTTGCCGACATTGAATCTGCAGTAGATGCGATAGACTCCCTTCCTGCTGAGAGCGAAAGGCCAGTCATAGAAGAGCTGGGACGCACCCAGCCGGTGGTGAGTGTTGCCCTAAGCGCAGATTTGCCTTTGATCCAGCTCAACCAATTGGCCGAGCACTATCGCCGAGAGTTACTTCGTCATCCGCTGGTGCCCATTGTCAAAATTTCCGGTTTTTCAGACCATCAATTGCAAGTGGAAATTTCAGATTACAATTTGCGACAGTATGGACTGAGTGTTGCCGATCTTGCCGCAATTATCGATAAGCAGGCAATTGATATGCCCGCCGGTAAGGTAACTGCACCTGATCGGGAGTATCAGGTTCGTTTTACCGAAAAGCGGCGCACCGCAGCTGAGCTTGAAGCACTTATTGTTGTAAAAGGGATGGCTGGCGCAGAGGTGCGCTTGGGCGATATTGCCACTATCTACGACAGTTTTGAAAAGGAGGAGGACAAAATCACTTTTGATGGGCAGCGAGCCGCATTGCTTGTTGTTCAGAAAAACAGCGTGGATGACAGTTTGAGGGTGCTGGAAGCGGTTCGCGAATTTGTCCAGGCGGAAAATGCCCGTTTACCGGAAGAAATGCGGTTGATTCTTACTCAGGATAGCGCCTCAATTGTTGCTGATCGTTTAAGGATGATTATTACCAACGCCTGGCAAGGGCTTATTCTTGTTGCGCTGACCCTTTATTTGTTTTTTAGCGGGCGATATGTGTTTTGGGTGGTGATGGGCTTGCCCGTTTCATTTCTCGGCGCCTTTGCTGTGATTACTGCTTTGGGTATATCCATCAATATGATCAGCTTGGTGGGGCTGCTGATTGCAATTGGCATCTTGATGGATGATGCCATTGTGCTTTCGGAAAGTATCGCCACCGAATACCGGGATGGCCGTACACCTCTTCAGGCGGTGGTTATCGGAACCAAGCGTGTTGCAAGGGGGGTTATCTCCTCATTTGTTACTACTGTGATCGTTTTTTCTGGATTAGCTTTTATCAAAGGGGACATGGGGCAGGTCCTCAAAGTTTTGCCTGTTGTTTTGATCTCTGTACTAGTGGTTAGCCTGATTGAAGCCTTTCTTATTCTCCCCGCCCATTTGCGTCATGCCCTTTCGTACAAGGAAAACCCACCAACCTGGAAAATCGCTTTTGCTCAGCGGTTTGAGTTGTGGAGAGAGTATGTCGGGCGTGTCGCTGATAAAGCGGTTGAATACAGATATGCTTTTGTCGGCGGCGTAGTGGGACTATTTTTTGTTACGGTGAGTTTACTTCCTGCGGGGTTAGTTAAATTCCAAGGGTTTCCTACATTGGAGGGAGATTTACTACAGGCCCGAATTCTAATGCCCCAAGGAACCTCCCTCGTAGAAATGGAAAAGCTGGTGGCGTATCAGAAGAAGGCCCTGTATTTAGCTGCTGAAAACCTCTCAGGGAAAGAGGTAGCGCCTCTTATCGAGCACATTAGTGTTACTTACGGGGTGAATGGCGATGCTTTTGAGAGTGGAGCTCATGTAGCCACAATAAATGTCGACCTACTGGCTGCAGAAGTTCGCCATACAAGTATCAGTGAGTTACGTCAGGCCTGGAGTAAGGCTGCTGGCGATATACCTGGTGCGATCGCGATTTTGTATAAGGAGCCATCGCCTGGTCCAGCTGGACGAGCTATTTACCTTCGCTTGGCCGGGCTGGATATTGATCAGCTAAAAGGAATATCTATACGTCTACAAAACTGGCTGCGCAGTTACGAAGGAGTGGTGAATGTACTAGATGACCTGCGTCCTGGTAAGCCACAGCTGACGGTCCGAATGCGGGAGGGGGTTTATGCTTCTGGTATTGATGCCAGTGTTGTGGCCACTCAACTGAGAGCTGCCTATCAGGGCACAGAGATTGATGAAGTGCAGTATCAGGGAGAGACTTACGAAATTCGTGTTCGAATGGATGAGCCATCTCGCAGTGCGCTGTCACGATTTGACGAGCTTGTCATTATCCACCCTGAAACAAGGCAGCGTGTACCCTTGATGGCAATTGCCGATATTGAAATGCACCGGGACTATGCGCGTATCCAGAGAATAAATGGTGAGCGTGTTGTTACGGTCTTTGCAGATGTTTTTACAGAGAGGGCCAATGCCAGTGAAATTCTGCTGGATACCCAGCAGAACTTTTTTGCACCATTGGAGCAGGAATTTCCGGGCCTAAGGGTAACCATGAAGGGAGAGATTGAAAATAGCCTCATTACAGGTCTATCGATGGGTAAGGCCTTGTTGATCGGGGCAATAGGAATTTATTTACTACTGTCGCTTCAATTTCGTAGTTATACCGAACCTGTAATTGTGATGATGGCGATTCCTCTGGCGTTAATAGGTGTAGTCTGGGGACATATTATTATGGGACAGAATATGACGATGCCCAGCATGATGGGATTTGTCTCTCTCACTGGAATTGTGGTGAATGATTCAATCCTGTTAGTAGAGTTTGTGAAGCTTCGTGTCCGAAAGGGAATGGACGTTCACTCGGCGGCGAGTCAAGCCAGTCGCGACCGGTTCAGGGCTATTTTCCTTACCTCACTGACAACAGTAGCCGGCTTGCTGCCACTGATGTTCGAAACCAGTCTTCAAGCCCAGATACTGATTCCACTGGTAACCAGTATTGTATTTGGGATAAGTAGTTCAACCGTTTTGATTCTGTTAGTCCTGCCAGCCCTTTATGGCATTCTCAAGGACTTTGGCTTAACTGAGCGAATTCAGGAGCCGCTAGATCGATTACCTGAAGATATCGCCGCTTCTACGACCTAAAGCACCCAGATAATCTTGGTTGTTGAAGTGAAAAAGTAGCCGAAATGAGTGGTAGAAGAAGGAAGACAAAAGAGAAGGCAGTGGTAATACTTTGAGCTCCAGGAAGAATTATTCATCAATTCTTAATTAGCGCACTTGTACGAGTATCCAACATAGGGTTTCGGAGTTGTTTTAATAAGTAGTCGAATGTTTCATGTACGTCACGGAATAAGTAGCGAATAGTCCTTGTTGTCCCCCGTACTTCAACTGATAATCAGGAAGATAAATTTGAACTTGCCTTCTTTTGTACAGATTCACTCTCAAAATGATTAGAAAATACAATAAAAATGACTATCCAAGTGTGCTGGATATATATGCCCGTTCAAAACTCGATGAGCTACGGTTTGAAAACCGGAGTTTCAATCTGCTGCCGCTGGATAAAGATCAAAAACGTTTGGCCCAGCTGATGGAGTCGGATATTTATGTGTACGAAAAAGGTGATGTTCTTGGCTATGGCGCGCGATATAAGAATGAGATTCGTGCACTGTTTGTGCATCCTTCGTTTAGAGGTCAGGGGGTAGGGCGGGAGTTGCTGGAGTACCTGTTAGGGGAAATCAGTGGCGCTGTACACCTGCAGGTTGCCAAAACCAACGACCCGGTGAAAAACCTGTATCGCAAATATGGTTTTGTGGTAACCAGGGAGCTGCAAACTACCTACAGCGGGGTTCCAGTACTTGCCAATGAAATGGTTCGCCCCCCCAGCGCCAACTAAATACACAAACACCTATGCTACAGGAGTGTCAGCAGGCGTTGTTCTCAAAACATTCCTCCAGAAACCTCCAAAAGGCATCCAGCTTGGCGGAGGCAGCTCTTCTCTGCTGATACACCGCAAAAAGTGGCCTGCTTGATTGCTGCCAATCCGGCAGAACCTGAACCAAGTTACCCGCCGCAATATCCCGCTCTACCAAATAATCGTAAAGGCAAGCTATACCGGCGCCAGACAGGGCTGCTTGGTAGAGGGAATAGTAGTTATTACTTGAAAAGTAGGGCTTGGGGGCAATCGTGATCGATTCCTGCCCTTTTTGAAAGGTCCAGGAGAGTGGATCGCGGCTGTACTTGTAACACAGTAGTTGGAATTTATTGAGTTGGTCCGGGGAGGAACAGGACTTAATCCTTGCCAGGTATTCAGGAGATGCTACCAGGAGCCGATCGTGCCGGCCGATTTGATGAGAGTAGAGTGTTGATTGGGGCTGCGCGGGTTGGGAGCGCAATGCCAGGTCAAACCCTTCACCGGTAAGGTCCCGAAGCTGATCATCCAGAATCAGATCCAAACGGATGTCTGGGTGCTCAGTTGTAAACTTCGGTAGCCTAGGTGCCAGCCAGAACTGCCCTAGAGCCGTTGGGGCGGTAATCCGCAACAATCCAGAGGGCTGCCCTTTGGAGCTGGTTAGGCGCTCTTCCACTTCCCTAAGATCATTAAGGACGCGCTCTGTGGTTTCCAGGTAGTCCCGCCCCGCATCCGTAAGGCTTTGGGATCGGGTAGTACGGTGAATTAGCCGAGTACCCAGTCGCTGCTCAAGCTGTTGGATGGCCTTGCTCACAGCGGACACCGTGGACCCCAATTCCCGGGCGGCACGGGTAAATGACCCCAATCGCGCCACCGTAGTGAACACCTGAATTAAGTGGAAGCGGTCCAAAGGAACCTCCAATAATTTCCTGGCAGGAAAAAGTGAATATCAAAATTATGCTATTAACGCATTTATAGGAAAAAGTCACAATATCTTGGCAGATCGACAAGTTAAGAAGGGTTTCTGATGAGAGTGATTGTATTGCTATGCCTGATTTTGGTTCCCAGCGCTTTTACGCTGGCCGAGGCACCGCCAAACAGCCAGCCATTTCACGTCAAGGGGGGGGATTTTAAGTTGCCAGTGGGTTGGCACTTTGGGGAGGTTGCGGGGGTGGTCCGCAGGGAGAATGGCCACTTTGTTGTGTTTCACCGAGGGTCTCATTCGCTGTTGGAGTTCGATGGACAGCGGCGCTTTGTTCGCGAAATTGGCGCGGGACTGTTTGAAAATCCGCATGGTCTTCGTATAGACCATAAGGGCAATATTTGGACTACCGATACTGCCACGCACCTGGTATTGAAATTTGCACCTGATGGCGAAGTAGCCATGGTATTGGGGAAGCGAGGTGCAGCCAGTGAAGGCTGGTTTGATCGCGACTACAACTTGGTGCTGTTCGATCAGCCCCAAGATGTGGCAGTGGATAGAAATGGATTTATTTATGTGGTGGATAAAGGCAACAGTCGCATTGTAAAGCTGGATAAGAATGGCCTTTTGGTAACCACCTGGGGTGGTCAGGGGGAGGCCCCTGGAGAGTTTAATTTCCCTCACTCCATTGTGATTGATTCTGAGGGGCAGATATATATTGCCGATCGTGAAAATCACAGGGTACAGATCTTTGATTCAAAGGGTAAATATTTAACTCAATGGCGTGGGATAGGTTACCCCTATGTCCTGTTTCTCAAAGGTGATGCTTTGTGGATGACAGATGCGCGGGCCGAGGAAGTGCGACAGTACGACCTGTCTGGTGATCTCAAGATGCGCTATCAGGGCCAGCCTGGGCGGGGACAGAAGCAATTTGGCTTCGTACATGGGATCTATGTGGATGACGACGGACTTTGGGTGTCCCATATCTTGAATTGGAGCATCAATCGCTTACTGCCAGCGGATACACTACCCGCTCCGGTCATGTAGCTTTTCTTTCAAAATTTACCTGGGAGTATTTATGCCTCACTGTGTTATCCAGTGTCCTTCTAACCTACTTGAGTCGGTAGATGTTGATAGCTTACTGACTTCTATCCATGCCGCTGCAGATCAGTCTGCACTCTTTGAGCCGGGGGATATTAAAGTTCGTTTGTTACCTGTCGAGCACTATTTGGTTGGACCTGAACCAGCACCGTTTGTACACCTGGAGTGCAGTCTGCTTTCAGGTAGAAGTATTGAGCAGCGACAAAGCTTGGCTCATTTACTAGCCAAGGCCCTATGTGCAGCCGTGCCCGATGTGGAGATGGTTTCTGTAGAGGTCCGCGAGATCGTGCGAGCTACATATTGTAATCGCGCTGCATTGGGGCTCGTTGCGTAGCTTATTTCCCATTTTTAAGTGTGCCGGGTTGAACTACAAGAAAGCTTCGGCAAAAGGTACTCATTCGCACAAGTGGAGGGCTTGGCCCCCACTTGCGCACTTTCAGGCCGGTTAGAGGCAGTAGCCCCCATCAACCTTCAGGTGTGCATTTCGCATACCGACTGAGTGATCTGTGGCCAGGTAGTGGATTGCTGGCACTATGTCATCTACCTCAAGGGCCCGGCCCAGTGGCGTTACCACCATACTCTCTGAGAGACTTTGAATGTCTGATTGGCTCATGCCGGCTTTTTCCTGGATTTCGGTCAGGGTGATTCCGGGGCGTACGCTATTTATACGAATTCCCCTCACCGCTAACTCCGCATTCAGGACCTGGGCATAACCTTCAATGGCAGACTTACTCGCACTATAAGCGGAAGTTCCCGAAAAAGTTTTCTCTACGGCAATACTCGAAAGCAAAACCACGCTGGAGGGGTTATTCATCACCGGTAGTAATTTTTGCAGCGTGAAAAAAGGCCCCTTCACATTGATATCAAAAGTGTGATCGAAGAGGGCTTCATCGGTTTCCTCAAATATCCCAGGCTTGAAAATACCGGCATTCAAGATAAGGGCATCCAGTTTAACCTCATCGTTTTGTAATTTGTTTCCCAGTTGCTCAATTTGGTCGAGTTTTCCACTATCACATAGGTGGCATGTCAGTTGGCCGCTACTCCCAAAGAGGCCCGCGATATCCTCGGCTGTTTGTTCCAGTTTTTCAGCGTTTCGGCCCGTGATGATGACTTGCCAGCCCTCGGATAAAAAGTGCTTAGCTGTTGCGAGTCCAATACCGGCAGTGCCACCAGTGATTGCGATGGTTTTTGTTCTCTGCTGGTGTCCCATAGATCCTCTCTTGCGATTGTAATGGTGCAATGAATGGCAGTTGCCAAGATTAGGCTTAGGAGGATATGTTGTTAGACTGGTATCAATAAGGCACCGTTAGGGCAACACTTTGGTTCTAATTTGGAAGCAATGAGGCAGAATGCAGCATCTACATCAATACTTGGGACATTTGTACGTCTTCCGGTTGGTCATTGAGCAAGGCAGTTTTCAGGGGGCTGCTAATCAGCTGGGCTTACCTCGCTCATCAGTCAGCAAGAAGCTGGCACAGCTGGAGGGGTTTGTTGATCAGCGTCTATTGCACAGAAGTACGCGGCAATTGCGCCTTACGGATGCCGGTGCTGCTTTGTTGGAAGCAACGGAGACTATGGCTCAGCTAATGAGCAATACCGAACACCTGATCCTCTCCCAACAGGATGAAGCTGTTGGTAGAGTTAAGATAAGTTGCTCTACCTTAATGGGGCAGCGGTACTTATTGCCATCCATACCACTACTAAAGCAACGCTACCCAAAAATTACTTTTCAAGTGAACTTAAGCGATAGGGTTGTGAACTTACTGGATGAAGGCGTTGATATTGCCATTCGCACGGGACACTTGCCGGACTCTTCATTGGTAGCGCGCCGAATAGGTGAAAAGCGTTGGGGGTGGTTTGCCAGCCCGGATTATTTGGCGAGTTGGGGGGAGCCTAATTCTCCAGATGATTTAAGCCAGCATCAATGCTTAGTGTTTAGTAACCAAACAACAACCATTGACCACTGGCACTTTTCTAACGATGGTAACGAAATAATGACCATTGCCATTGATCCGGCGATGGTGGTCGATGATGGCCGTACATTAGTTGAATTAGCTACAATGGGCCAAGGTATAGTTATGATTGATCCTCTTCTGGTGCGCAGGGAATTAGCGGAGGGCAAGTTGATATCTATCTTTCAGCAATGGAGAAGCCCTGAGTTGCAACCGATCCATCTAGTGTGCTTGGGAAGGTCTATAAGAAGTAAAGCGGTAGAGGTAGTTTGGCAGGCATTGGTTGAGGGCTTGCAGAGGGATTTAATCCAGCCTTAAAAGCAAATATGGCAGGGTTTTACGTATCATCTCTTTTGTTCTTTTGAATTTCCTGAAGCTTCTTTCTTTTTAATTCTCTTTTCTCTTGGTAGTAGCGCTTGTCGACATATCTAAGCAGTAGCCATAAGACAAGCGCAGCATCAATACCAAACAGGTATCCTTTTCCGTACATGCTATATGCGACCTTCTGCTGGCCAGATTGATACTCTATTCAACCAATCTGGCCTTTTTAGAAACCTGATTATTAGTAGGCAAAATAGGGTAGGTAGGAACTCCAGTCGGTCCATACGAGCCGCTGTACAGTTCTATTCACACCATTGGTTTGCATATAAAAGTTCCATTGGCCCGTTTCCTTAACACCTATTACGTTTTTATTTTGCAGATTAATGGCCGCAAAGTTTGATTGAATCAAAATATAACGATTAGGGGCCAAGCCGCCAACTTTAGAGGCATCGATCAGCTGAGTGACATCAGTTCGTAAATAGCTGCTCTGTGCGCTGGCAAATACACTGAGAGGTGTATTATTGATAATAGTTTGATTTACCTGGTTGTAACTATTAAAGGGATGGGGCTGCAAGTGTCCCATAGAGAGCTGACCACCACCCCAGTCAAGAATGATTAAGCTACAGCCAGTTTGACGCTCGGTTACCCAAAAATCCGCATTTGCCGTATTGGGCCGTAATAGTGCGGTATACCGATTCACAGAACTGTGCCCTCGCGTTGGGGTTGTGAGAGCCTGAATGTAGATTCTACTGTCGTTATTTGGTGCTCCTGGACCGATATTGATATTTCCCAAGTTGAGTGAGAATGGAACTCGAGCCAGCTGCGTTTGATGTCCAGGTTGGAGGCCGACTTGCAACCGATAATTTTGTAGTGCAGTTTGCGGGTTAGCTTTCAGTTCTCTCAATGCATTACGAGAATTTAGTTGATCTTGCAGCGGCATAGCTTTGAACTCCATTTCATTTATGTTTGGCATAATACCGCATATTTTTGGCTGTTTTCACCGTATTTTTCTTTTCAAATTTACTCGATTTGTATTTGGCTGATAGAGAGTTTCTATCGAATTAATTTGTACTGAGGTGCAGGTTAAATTTTGCCATGATTTGAATGATTTTGACTCAGAAAATCTTTGTCTTGATAATGTTCGAATTGATTCAGGTTATGTTAAAGGGATTTTTTGTGGTCAGAACGGTTGTTAAGCGAGCTATCACCTTATTTTTCATCATATTTATTTTTGGGGCAGCAGGTATAACCTACCTGCTAAGTGGTAGTAAGGTTATTAAAACTACAGGACAAGTCTTTCAAGGGATTAAGATTCCTATTGGTGATTCGGCTATTAGATGGCGTGCCGACTTGAGTAGAGTTGCTGAAAACCCGCTTCTAGAAAGGATGCAGGGGCCGGTGATCATTCAAAGCACAGATGGTTATATTTCACGGTGGTTCTGTGACGATAAAGTTAAAGAGCAGAGGTTCCTTTCTAAGGAAATTGTATTGGAATGTGGGGGCGATCAAAGAACTTATTCTTTGAGGGATGGTGAAGTTGAGTTTGTCCCCTATGATGGGGTAAGCCCTATTGCTGTGGTGAGTGACTTGGAAGGAGATCTAGACTTCTTTAAAAATTGGGCGAGAAACCTGGGTATTATTGATGCCAATGGAAAATGGACTTATGGCTCAGGCCAATTAGTGATTGTAGGTGATGTCTTTGATCGGGGGCGATATGTTTATGATTTGCTCTGGTTTATCTTTCATCTTGAGGAGCAAGCGGCCAATAGTGGTGGAGCTGTACATCTTCTACTAGGAAATCATGAACAGTATGCATTTACTTATAGAATTAAATCTGTAGAGGCTGAACACTTATGGGCTATAGAGCAGTTGAGGCCATATGATCAAGCTTTGGCAGAAGATACAGTTTTAGGAGCTTGGCTAAGGAGTAAAGATGTAATACTGAAGCTTGGATCAGTACTTTTTACCCATGGAGGTATAAGCCCTCAGGTGCTCAAGCAGGGGCTGAGCACCAGCGAATTTAATGATGCCCATAGAGCCTATTTAACAGGGGTCAAGATAGATAATAGCCTGTTAGTTGGGCCACACTCTCCAACGCAATATCGTGGCTATGCCTATGCGATGGATCAATATCCGGAGGCCGATCAGCAGTTAGTTAATGCTACTATGGAGCACTTTGACGTAAGCTATATTGTGGTAGGTCATAGCCATCAGGAAGAATTGGCTTCCAAGTTCCAGGGTAAGGTGTACTTGGTGGATAGCACTTTGTATGTACCAAAAGCACTGGTCTTTGAGTCGGGTAAACCAGTAATTCGTAATACTGGCGTAGTGCGTAAAAGTTTTATTGACAAAGATACAAAGGAAGAGCCATTTGATGTTCTAAATACTGTACATTGGATGGCTTTTTTGGGGATATTTTTGTAAGTATGCCTGTATAAAAAAGAGCATTTGAGGTCGTTGTTGGGAGCTGAAATAGAGTGTTTAGACCGACTTTTTGGTATTGGTATGTTTCAGCTCCATTAAGCAAATTGCCTATCTAATCATGATTTTTATTGTTTGGTGTATCGCTTATAACTTACAAAATGATAAAGCCAAACATGTATGTACATTAGTAGGTGGTGTTAAAATACGGTATATATTCAATATGATACGAGCTGGGTGATTGTGTGGGGCAGGGTATTAGAAAGCTGGTTGATAATTATGAGAGCAAAGAGGGGCGATTTTTTTCCATATTTATTCAGTGTCTGATAGTTGTATCGCTAATTTCTTTTTCTGTGGGTACTATCCCTGATTTAACACCAGAACAGAGAGCTGTATTGGATCACTTCGAATTGTTCTCAGTGATTGTGTTTACTTTGGAATATATATGTCGCGTGTACGCGGCGAGAAATAGACTGGGCTTTATCTTCAGTTTTTATGGTTTGATTGATCTTATGGCGTTCTTGCCATTTTATATAGCTTCAGGAATGGATTTAAGGGCGCTTAGAATTGTTCGCTTATTTCAAGTGTTTAGGGTTTTAAAGCTGTTGCGCTACAGTAAGGCAGTTGCTCGATTTAGCCGTGCATTTCGTATGGTTAAAGAGGAGCTGGTATTGTTTGGAGTAACAGCTCTGATCTTGCTTTATTTGTCATCTGTAGGTATCTATTATTTTGAGAGCGCTGCTCAGCCGGAACAATTTAAATCTATCTTTCACAGTTTGTGGTGGGCAGTTACAACCTTAACCACTGTGGGTTATGGTGACATGTATCCAGTTACTCTCGGTGGGAGAATATTTACTTTCTTTGTGCTTTTGATTGGTTTGGGGGTGGTTGCAATTCCGACAGGTCTTGTCGCTTCTGCCCTATCTAAAGCCCGGATTGAGGATGTAGAAAACGATTAGTAACAAGCGCTAATAGGGTATGGCCTCTTCGCCTGTGAGGCCATTCCAGGGTATTTAATTGAACTCAATCGATTTACTATTGATAAAGAGCTGGGTATCAACGGGTGTAGCACTGGAAACGGTTTGAAGTGACATACAGGCCTGTCGGCAACAATGCATAAATTTTACAAGTTTTTCTTCTGGCTCATCACTTTCAACAATCAAGTGTATTTCCACTCTATCCCCCTTGCCAAAGACTTCTTCCGGTTTGATACCCCCAAAATTCAAAGTGGTTGAGAACTCAGTTTTTTGCTCTAGCCTTACACTTTTTAATTTGATCCCGCCAAGTTTAGCCAGCATTTCGATGTGAGACATCATGCAAAGGGCTAGCCCTGCAGAGAAGTACATAATTGGAGATGGAGCGCTGCCTCTACCGCCGACGGCTGTGCCTTCGTCACATATTAGTTCCCAGGTTCCACCATTGGGAACGTTGGAAAATATGGTGGCTTTTTTTAGGTGATGCCCCTCAGGCATTTGTTCGACATTAATATGAGCGTGAAACTTCAGCAGCTCGCCTTGTTTCACCTTATCGAGATGAGGGGGAGGGAAGGTTACTTGGTGTGCATCCTCGTCCAACTTGCGAACGATGGTAGAACTCGACATTTCCCATTGAATTGGGTCCATTTCGAGGCTCCTCTGTTTTTGTGTCTCGACTGGAGGGTCGAGTAGAGTTGATTTGTGCACCCCTGCGGAGTTGGGTGGCAACAGCTTTAACAATGGAGGTTAGGGTGAGAAGGGCTATATCCCCACTTGTGCCTTAAGAGTACTGGCTCTTTAGTCCAGTAGGGGGAGCGCGGTAAAGAGCGCGAGTTCATGCGCGTAGGCCAGTGCATCATTCTTGGAGTGGAAGGCCTGCGCCTGGATACTATTGCTACCGTTATTTTGGCGGGGGACCAATATTACCTGCCAGCTGGAGTGGCTACTTTTACGGTCTGTGGTATGGGGTGAGTAGGAGACAACCTTAACCCCCTTGAACGCGGCTAGCGATTGCCTCTCGGTCCAGCTATGCCAGAGGGCTTGTCTCTTGGAAACATAGCTTTTTGATTCTCCATCAATGTAATGTGTTGCCCGAAATGAGAATGTGATTACTGCGAGAAGAGTGCAGAGAGCGGTGGCCAGCCAGGAGATGGTGGAGCCCCCATCGAGAGCAAAACTTAGGCTGACAAGTAGCCAGGTCAGAGTAAACCCACCAAAGATATAGATTGGTACTTTGTTGGACTGCAGTTCCATATGTGCTGCTTTCCTATTTCCCATAAATGTAAAATTAGGTGCCAGATTTCAACCTCAGTTAGTAGGCCGCTTATTTTTATTTAGCTGATTGAAGGAAGCATACGACAGCTATCTGTTACGGCAGGGCAAAAGTACTCTTTTTGTAGGGTCTTTATCAAGTGGATAGCGTAATTTGTAGGGAGATCAAGCTGTGGCGGTTATCTTTTCGGTAGGAAAGAGGCCCGTTATGGGCCTCTCCAGGGGGAGATCTAAGAGGAGCGTGCTTTAAGGGCTTCGCGCAGATGTTCGGCCATGCCTAACAGCAGGGACTCAGTAGTTTCCCAATCGATACATTTATCGGTTACCGAAACGCCATACTCCATATCGCTCAGGTTTGGCAGAATTTTCTGGTTGCCGGCTTTCAGGTTACTTTCCACCATAATGCCAATAATCGACTGATTGCCATCGAGGATTTGGTGAGTCACATTGTCGACCACCAGGGGCTGTAATTCGTGGTTTTTATTGGAGTTGGCATGACTGCAGTCGACCATAATGTTTGGCACGATATTGGACTTACGCAGCTCCTGCTCGCACATTGCAACACTCACTGAATCGTAATTTGGCTTGTCATTGCCCCCGCGAAGTACAACGTGACCGTATGGGTTGCCTGCGGTGTGGATAATCGCAACTTGACCGTGCTTATTGATGCCGAGGAAACGATGGGGGTTGGCGACCGATTGAAGGGCATTGATAGCCACCTCCAGGCCACCATCGGTACCATTCTTGAAGCCCACGGCAGAGGATAGGCCGCTTGCCATTTCCCGGTGAGTCTGTGACTCTGTGGTTCGCGCGCCAATGGCAGACCATGAAATTAGGTCCTGCAGGTACTGAGGGGAGATTGGGTCTAGTGCTTCTGTTGCTGTAGGCAGCCCTAGCTCGGCAACATCTAATAGCAGCTTGCGGCCAATATGCAGCCCCTCCTCAATCTTGAAGGAGTCGTTCAAGTGAGGGTCGTTGATCAAGCCCTTCCAGCCAACAGTGGTGCGGGGCTTCTCAAAATAGACGCGCATTACAATTAGCAGGGTATCGGAAACCTTGTCCGCAATCGCCTTCAAGCGCTTGGCATAATCCATTGCGGCGTTCACATCGTGAACGGAGCATGGCCCGATTACCACCATCAGGCGGTGGTCTTTGCGATCTAGGATGTCGCGCACGGCGGCGCGTCCTCCAGCGACAGTCGCCTCGGCGGCATCGCTAATGGGGAGTTCTGCTTTCAGCGTCTCCGGGCTGATCAGTACTTCCTGGGAGACAACATTTAAGTCGTCGAACTGCTGTGTGGTCATGGCGTCTTCTGGTTTCTCTATTCCTTAGTGCCGCGCTGCACCTGCAGGCGGAGTACCTATCCTACTTTGCCATCAAGAATAGGGCGAGGGTTTCATTTGCAACCAAATAATTGGCCTTCTTTTGGGGTGGCCATTTACTAGCGACCCTTAGACTGGTTGGTGCAATGCGTTAGTAGAGAGTGCCCATTGCCGCCATCTTTAGCAGCCAAATGGTGGCAGATGGCATTAGCGCTTCTATGGAGTATGCAGCCAGAAGCGCAGTATTCAGAGGGCTCCTTACAGAGTAATAGCTGAAAACAATTCGCGAGTGCCAGGAGTGGGTGGCATTCAAGACAAGCCGCGGATAATTTTGATTAAAGATGCTCGATAGTTAACGTCACCGGGCGGTATTTGATTTAGCTATATTAGCGATCTAAATCATTGAATAAGCTACACGGGCGCTGAAATTGGCGGGCAAGCTGTCTGTAAATCCCTGGATTATATCTGTGTAGTTTGCGAAGCTAGTGCTCGAGAATAGAGCCGGCTATTGCCTCGTATATGAGTCTTAAAGCTTCCCCATAAAACGAAATAATAAACTGATCAGCTATGTCTTGCATTTCAAAAAGGGCTCGCAAGTTTTTTCAACTAATTTTGTAGTTATCGCAAACATCCATGTGAACAGCAATTGTCATTTCTGAGCATTACAGATTCTAATTTGATGAGAATCTTCTCTGCTAGACATAAAGGTGTTCTTATATCAAATTGGGCTTTTTGTAGGAGCTACAGTGTAGTCAAGTTGATGATTGTTGCGAATAAATTTTCTTTTTTCGGTGCGGATCGATTTCTACAAAATGTAGAAAATTGGCTTGCCTTTTCTTTGTAAGGGGTTAGGGTTTTGTATTGTGCAAAAATAGGAGTATTAATTTTTGTGGACACTCACCTCTATCCATGTGATCAATAATTACTTTTTGATTGCGGGTGAAAAGAGCATAATTATATTTTCAATCTTATGAAGCTGGGGTTGTGTCTTTTTCCTGTATTGGGTAAGCAAAATTTATACCTTCTTACTTTTAATTGACTAGGCTGTGTTGTGAATAACTAGAGAAGTTATGCCCAACGCTTTGCAAAAGATTTACTGCAAGAGCCTTGTTTATAATGCTGTGATATGGTCTGCAAAACCTGAGAGATAAAGAAGCGTTTTTTTTAGTGCGACTTGGTTAACCGTCTAACCTGTCTTGTCGTACTCTTTCTGATATCAAATATATTTCCAACATTGGCAGCAAGCTTAGGGTCCAGTGTCTTGGTAGATATTGAAATACTCAAGGTATGCCTTAATTGCCTGATGAATGAGCATGGGAAGCTAACTCAAGGGAAGGCTAAGTTAAGTGCACTTATAACGCCTTGCTTTCGTTACATAGCTAGTTATCAAGCCTCAAGAGAAGACTGATAATTTTCTATGTTCTATAAATAGCCAATAGATTTGTAAGCCTTAGTAGTCAAAAAGAGCCGTCGTGGAAAAGTTAAGTAAGTCAATAAATTTTAGTGGTGGCTTTAATTTTAAGTCAGGGTGACTCAATCAAAGAACTGGTTCACGGTACCCGCGAGGAGATACGGATAAGCTTCGTTTGTTAATTTCAGTATTTCTAAATGACAAGTAATGTTTATACGTATCAGCAAAACAAATCGCTCCGAAAAGGCATTTAAGGCCCCCCTCGTATTATTATTAAGTGCACTCCTTTTTGGTTGTGGCGGGGGAGGTGGTAGTAACGATGAGACGACACCGCAAGAGAACACTGGCGGTGATAACTCGGGCGGTGGAAATTCGGGTGGGGGAGTGGTAGATACCCCGGATGAAGGTGATGATTCTAACACGCTGCCCATTGCCAATGATCAGTTGGTACAGATGGCCGCACACGGCCGACTTGCAAAATCTATATTTCTTGCTGCGTATGATGAAGATCTGGATTCTCTAGAATATTCTATTCAGTCGGAGCCGGCGCATGGCACTTTAACAGGAAGTGGGCGTCGCTGGGAGTACCTCCCTACAACAGACTTTACGGGTACTGATAGCTTCTCATATCTAGCGTCAGATAGTAGTGGTGCTAGTAATATTGCGACAGTTACTATTGAAGTTGCGGCAAATGATTGTGCCAGCGATTTCCTGGATGGACCAGCTGACAGCCTTCTGGTGCATGTTCCGTCTCACTTGGAATTCCGTGATGTAGCGGGTGGAAATTCTGTGATTGTTGAGGGTACTGCGCTAACAGAAAGTGCATCTTCGGATCCAGATGTAGAAGGGCGCACAATGTTTGTCAGTCGCAACGACTTTAATAATGCAGACATGACGGTGGCTCTTCCTGAGAAAGATGGCCTCGCGCATTTTAGCTTGTCTTTTAAGTTCATCCCGGATAGTACTGAAGGCGATGAAGTGATGGTGAGATCAATTGCCGACCCTAATGGTGATAATAACTCCGGCAGCTTTTATATAGGCATCAGTGATGATGTTGTTGTAGGGCAATTGGGCGGCCAAGACAGCCAGCAGTTTTCTAACGCAGAAAGTACTTTAAAAACCCGTAGCTGTAATCATGTCGCAGTTACGGTCGACAATGGCACGCTAACCGTGTACGTAAACGGTGAGGCTTCTACTTCCATATCTGTTGATGGTGATAGCTATCCTTACTTGGGCGACATGCTGCAATTTGGGCCCTTTGCGGGAAAAATCTGGGATGCGCGACTCTATGAACGTGTGCTGACATACGATGAAGTCATGGACCTGGGTGGCAGTAAGTGTAATGAATCCATGATTGCTACCAGCCCCTATGATGGTTACAACAACTATCTTTGTTCAACGTACCAGTGCCAATGGTGGTCGGATGATACCGACAAAACCATGGCTAATTTTGAGCATTATATTGTGGCTCAAGAGCGGGTATGGGAGAGGAATATCTTTGAAGCTGGCATGTATGGAAAAGGCGAGCTTTGCACTTACTTCAGTGATGAAGGTTCCACCCGTGATTTAGAGCTCAATGACTCAATCAGTAATACGTTCGTTAAGAATTACACCCTGGAGGATAATCCGCTTACGCAGTCTAATGCCCAGCACTGGATGCATGAGAACTTCCACTCCTATCAGGGTAAGCTAAACAGGGTCACAGGTGAGTCCAGTGGTAAGTACACCCTGGAATCCTCCGCAAGCTGGGGCGCGGATCACAATATCCCGGGCGTTAAAGACAGCTTGCTGGGTTACTACACCCTCCATCCGCATATTACCCTTTGGGCCATTCAAGACTCTCCCGTCGATCACCAATATGGTTATGACTTTAAAGGCGGGCATCAGTACGGTGCATATATTTTCTGGTCTTGGCTGACTAATTATGCTGTGAGTAAGGATCTGATGGGAGGTGTATTCCGTGACTCCAGGGATGGGCTCAACGACCTGGAAGCAGCGGATGCCTATCTAACAGCACAAGGGCACGATATGAAGGCCCTGTTTGCAGATTTTGCCGCACAAATCACGACCTGGGATATGGTTGAGAGTGAGGCCTACCAGGTATCGGAGGCAGCCTCTTTGAGTCGGATGTTGAGTGAGCACCCTGATGCCAGCACCCACGATAATAAGTACACTCAAACATTTGACCAGGAAGGGACGGGTAACAGCTGGACTGATATGGATACCGGTTTTGTACCAGGCTCTTGGGCTTTTAATGCCTTTAAGGTAGAAGGTATTACTGAAGACAGTAACTATACCATTGCGGTTAGGGTTGATGCTGAAAATAACCCAGCTCATGCGGACTTCCGTGGTCGTGCAGTGGTTTACAACCCATCTACCGGCTCTCGTAGTTATTATCCATTTGATATTGATAGCTCCGGGGAAGATTCAAGTACCATAGTGCCGGTACCTGCCAATCATGAACTCTATGCTCTCGTAGTCACAACTCCTGACACCTTCAGGGATTTTGAGTTTTATGATTATGATTTTGCTATCTATCCATCTGGTGGCGACGTAAATACCGATCCAGTGGGTGATACTTCAGATGAGGATGTTGTAAAAGTTGTGGTTATGGCAGGCCAGTCCAATATGGAAGGCAACAACACCCGGTTAGATCGCTTGCAAGAGCTGATTTGCCATGCCAATGCAGATTACACCTACGGCGATGTCGACTGTGGTTCTACGGCGATTAGTGATGACCAGATAACAGAGCAGTTTATCAATAATAGTGATTCGCTAGCCGATTATAACCAGAGACTTAGCGATGATAACGAAGATCCTGTGGTGCAGAAGCTCGGGCAATTCCTCTGCCGTGCAGGCAGTCTCGACTCCCATACAGGTGAAACCTGTGATAGCCGTAACTTTGATCTGACTGACCGACTCTTTGCCACCATCAGTAGATATTACTTCTCCTCTAGCGATGACTCCTATGGGTACAACTACGATGCCTGGATGCAAATGAGTACTGCTATGGAGGTAGCTGAAATTTATACTGATGGTCACCTGGACGCAGCTCTTGAAGGTACACGAGACGATATTACTGTACTGCAGTATCAGGGTTCATTGAATGATACCGGTTCTCTCTCCTTCTCTGAGCGCCATGGTGAATTGTTCCCCAATTACGGCGTGTCTACTAACCGCTATGGACCAGAGCTCACTTTAGGGCACTACCTCGGTGAAGAGACTGAGAACGATCTGTTGCTTTTAAAAGTGGTTCAGGGTGGTACTGACCTGAGAGTTGACTGGAAGGTCCCCGGCTGCCATGACTCCGCCGCTAATGAGTGGACCCAAGATGAGGAAAATCAGGAGTCTCTTTACACTGCGATGTTGGAGAAGATTGAGGCCTTGCGCGACCCTGAAGTCTTGGCTGGTTACTTTCCGCAGTATGAAAATAAGTCGATTGAAATCGATAGTTTTATCTGGTTCCAGGGTTGGAATGATGGAGGGCAAACTGTAAATGAAAACAACTATGAGGCGAATTTGACCTGTCTGGTGAATGGCCTACGGGAAGCGCTAAATGATTATGACTTGCCCATTGTTATTGCTAAAAGCCACTATGGTGATGCCAGTGGAGCTATCCAGTCTGCCCAACAGTCTGTTGCAGACAACATCTACAATGTTGAGGCTCATGAAACAGATGATCTCTCAGGTTATTACCATTTTGATCCAGCTGCGCATTTAGCGATAGGTAAGCGCATGAAGGAAGAGAGAGACAACTTGCGCTGATTAAAAATCATACTCGGTAGCAAGTGCGTAGATAAGGCCTCCCTGCTGAAAGTCTTATCTACGCTCACCTAGCCCACAAAGCCAAAAAACAAGTATTATCCCTTCCGTTTATCTTGTCAGATTTTTCAAACCATACTGTATCTCGCTCTAATAGCGTGATATCAATAGCACTATACTCAAGTAGTTTACCCCATCAAAAGGTGCGTACTTTAGCGTTTGAGATAGGCGTTACATTGATTACCTGTGTCTTCAAAATTACTTTTGCTGAAAAAAATATGTGAAGGGAATATTGATATCGGAAGAGGTGTAGCCTTTGGGTTTTAAGTTTAGTTACTCTAAGGTGAGTATCGATAGTAGTGCGTATCACAAGGGACCGCCACAATTCTAAGTAGCGGATTAATTCTAATAGATAGAAGTTTAGTAGCATGAAAACCTTGCCAAAACATATAGGTATAGTTGGATGCTCCGCAGAAGGGGCCGCCCTTTGCTACAGAACAATATGTACTGAAAGCCCCAAAATTTTGGGGGAGTATGCGCACCCGGAAATCTCCATGCATACTCACTCTTTGGCAGACTATGTAAATCGATTGAATAATAGCGATTTGTTGGGTGTTGGTGACCTAATGCTTTCTTCAGCTAAAAAGCTCAAAGCTCAAAGCTCAAAGCTCAAAGCTCAAAGCTCAAAGCTCAAAGCTCAAAGCTCAAAGCTCAAAGCTCAAAGCTCAAAGCTCAAAGCTCAAAGCTCAAAGCGCAGGGTGCTGATTTCTTAATTTGTCCAGATAATACCATTCATCAGGCGTTTGAGTATGTAAAAGAATTATCACCGCTACCTTGGCTCCATATTGCTGAAGTTGTAGCAGAGAATGTGAAATCTCGCGGTTATCAAAAGCTTGGTATTTTAGGCACCAAATGGCTGGTGGAAAGTGATGTTTACCCAAAGAAAATTGAAGGGCAGAACCTTGCTTGGCTGCGACCTACAAATTAGCAGGTACACAATATAGACAGCTTAATTATGGAAGAATTGGTCTGTGGTGTCTCGACGCCAGATTCAGTAACTTACTTTCAAGAGGTAATTCAAAGTTTGAAGGCTAATGGTTGTGATGTCGTTATACTTGGGTGTACAGAAATACCGCTAATAATTAGTGACTCGAACTCCCCTCTGCCTACCTTGAACTCCAATCATTTATTGGCGGAGGCAGCAATTAGGTTGGCTGTTGGATGTGCAGAATATTCCTAGTAAGCGCAATAGTGGGTGCTCGATCGGCATTTATCATATATAAAGCGAAGCTCTAATGTATGGATTTAGATGGCAGCAAAGCAAAAAACCATTTCACGGATAGGTTAGTATGGCTTTTGCTGCTGCCTGTATGGAAAATACGGCGGAAGTATCATACTTATCTTAAGCTGTTTTGCCGCGAAGTATTCAGTTTCAGTTGCTATCTTAACACCTGCCTTAACACGCCAAGGTAGTTATCAGCCAGCTCTACATCATCATAGTACCCGCGGGCCTTAAGAAACTTATGGAGTGCCCTTAAGTTATAGGTGGGCACACCCATAAAAGCGTGATGCTCACAATGGTAGCTTAATCCATCGGTGGGGCTGACAAAGAGTAATCCTAAAATTCCCCTTGGAACCGATCGTGTATTATATTTTGGTTCCAGATGATAGAGATCTTTAACCCCGGCATGCTCAGCGATTTGACGCATTCGAATGATGGCCATATAGACTGTAAAGTAGGCTATCACCCATAGGATATACAACTGCGGAAAGCCAGAGGCCCACAACGCCGCAAACATGATACCGTTAACAAACAGGCCCCGTGTCAACTGATAATTAACTCTCTTATTTCTGCTCAACAAATCTCGACCGCTTAAAAAAAGATATAGGTTTGCCTTTAAACCAGTGATTCCCAAAAAATCTCTAATGAATTTTCTCGCTAGACTCCTTTTACTTACAGGATAGTCTTTATAGTTCTTCAGATCCGGATCTTTATCTGTGCCAGCATTTCGATGATGTTTTAGATGGCTCTTAATATAGGTATCACCATCCATCAATAAAAATGGTGAAGACAACCACTTGGCAACGAATTTATTATAGGCCCGGGTTGCGAAAAGCGTTTTATGACTGGCTTCATGCATGATTGCAGCTAAGGCCTGTTGACGCCCAGCAAGCAAGAATACTGCTGCAATATATACGTACCAATACGGTAATAGTGCTGCAATAAAAAAAATACTAACGATGCCAATCCAAGCGCTTGCTACTATCCACCAAGCTCTGGCATCACTACGCTGTAGAAAAGGCTTGAGTTCTTCTTTGCTAATTGGGATATTCATTGAGGAGTACCTTGTTGTGATTATTAGTCAACACCTAACTTCTTCAACTGTTCCAGCCAAATGTTACGGCCAACACGATCGTACTTACGCACGATATTCTTCAATTCTTGGTACTTCTCTTGCGGTCTTATTATCTTTGGGAGTAGAGGATCAATCGCTAGGCGATGAATGGCCTCACCACCCAACCGGCATGTTTCTGATAATGTTGTATAAATAGGTTTATTTGACAGAGTCTTAAGGCTGTTCTCAAGGAACTGCACGAGATCGTCATATTCGCTATCAAGCCTTTCGATATCCCATAGCTGGTGAGCCCATTGAGAGACTAATGAATCCGGAACCTCATGCAATACAAAACAGTTAGCCCCTACCTCAAGTCCAAGAGTATCTAATGAAGCGATTATTTCGGTATGGGCGAGTTTTAGATTGTTAGGTCGTACCCACAGGTGGTCGAGGCCTACGGAAAAACCATACCATTGGAGAACCGATAATGACTTTCTACGAACCGTACGTGATATTCCTTTAGGTAAGTGACAAGTAAGCCAACTACCGTCCCAAGTTTCATAATGAAAAGTATCATGTTGCCAGCGGTTGATAAAAGCGCGTTTGGCGATCGCTTTTTCTGTTAAACGGTACACCCCTCGCCCATCATGGCTGACCAATTCGGTACTCACCAATCTATTTAATGTTACTCGTAGACTATTGATAGAAATGTCAAATGCATCAGATATAAAGCTGAGCTGACTGGTTCCAAGCTCGTGACGCTTGTTTACGCCCATCAGATCCAGTAGGACATTTTTGGGGGTAGGCTCATACGTAAACTGATACATAATGATATTTCTGACAATAATCCTGGTATTTATTCTACGTGATATTACAGAGTAGAGCACAACTTGCAAGGCATTGTAATCTTTGAGTTAAACAAATAGACGCTTAAATCCACGGTAATGCCATCTACTGCTATCCGATATCCTTATAATCGTGAGAGAAATCTATTGGGGAGGATTATATTCAAGTGCTTATAAGTGCTTGATAAGCTCTCTGTGCAAGGATGAGATGATAATTTCAAGCATTGTTGCTAAGGCAGTTAAAGTTGTAGATGTTAATAGCTAACACAGGTGTAACTTGTAAAAATTATGTGTTCTAGAAATTCTAACAGAAGCAATTTTGTGTATTACTTTAACAATATCCTTAAAGCAAATGCCTAAGAATAGGTGCTTTTTAGCACTATCTAGCAGTTTAATAGTTGCTGTTGATCTAGTGATCGATAGAGGAATCTCATAATAATAAGGGAATTCTATGTATACCTCTAGATTGTCTTTTCGTCAGATTGATAACTGTTCTTTTGTGTGGGTCGGGAAGGGACTGGATATGTCAATTGCTATATGCCACTAAAAGGTATTTCTATAGTTCGGCACCCTTTAATCTAGGGGGAAATATATGGTTGCTTGACTTGTTAAAAATTTTTTGTACTTGGGTAACATTTGTTTGTGCAGTTTAGGTTAAAATGCTTGGAGGTCTTATAAAAAATGGTGGTAGAACATGAGTGAAACATCAAAGTTTGGAGTCGTAATATATGCAAGAGATATACGGAGTCTCTCCGAGTTCTATCTAAAAATGTTTGATTTTCATGTGCTACATAAAACAGATAAGTTAATTAGTATAGGTAAAGATGGATTTAATATTGTTGTACACGTCCCGCCCATAGAGCTCCCTGAGCGAAATTTCAACACAATTAAACTATTTGTCATGGTGGAGTGTCTTGAAGATGCAAAGAGTAAGGCTGAGACACTTGGGGGCAGGGCTATGGAAGGTGAGTGATCAAATCCAATTTTCAAGGTTTGTAACGTAGCTGATCCTGAGGGGAATCACATTCAGCTTAGGCAAGCTAAATCTTAGTAATAGGAGTCAGTTTTATTTATATTGGTGAAGCATGACCTTCAGTGATGCTGCTTGGTGGCGAGTATATGTTTCTTTACAGTTTTGTATTTTAAAGTTTGAATTCCAAAGTAACGCTTCAATGTGGTGCGTAATAGTGAGTTGGAGGATAGGTGGATTTAATATTAAAAGATATAATTTCTTTATCATGTAAGGCTCTGCAGGAGGAGGATCAGTATCTTCAGGAGTCACTTTCCAATAATTCTTGCTACTCGTGTGACCAAGCTGGGATTCTAAAAATAAACAATGAGAGATATTATCAGTTCATCATTGCCAGGTACCTTTTTAGATGCTTCGCCAGAAGGATTCAGGTCGAGTATGACTTAATTGATCTTGTTGTTTTCCGGGAAGATGTGCCATCAGAAATAGAAGTGGTGGTGGAAATGAAGAGGTGGATGAGCTCAACAGGCAGTCCTGAAATACCTAAAATTAGAAGTGACTTTGATAAATTAAGCAAGTGTAGTCCGGCAAAAGGACTGGCTCTAATAATTTCTTCTAATCCAAAGGGTGTATCAATTAAAGATAATATACAGTATCTTTCTGATGAGCTAGATAGAAATTTAGATTCAGACCTATGGGTATATGAGTCGTTCGATACAATAGGTATAAATGGTGAAGAAAATGTATTTTGGGTGGCCGGTTATAACCCTGCTTATTGATAAGAGTCAGTTGTAAAAAGACATGATTTCTTCTGTAATTTACTATTTGAGTAATTCTTCTAGCTTAAAATCGTTTATTGCCTATATAGGCTTTTTTATTTTAGATGGTTCGGAACCAGTTGCTTAGAGATTAATATGATCTATCCTGCTTGTTGGTTGTAAGCTAGTCATAACTCTCAATAGAGGCAGTCTTCAATCAGGTGGACGAGAAAATAATTTTCAAACTTGCTGGCAGAGTATAGGTTGGCTCTACTGACCTTTATTGGCTGAAGCACATTTAAAGCAATAAGCTACTATGATTGGATGCTAATTACTTGAGCGAGAAAAGGAGAAGTTGGTATGGACGCTGCTTCCGTTAAATTCCCAGCGCATTCTGAGCTTCAGAAAGTGCTTAAAGATATTGTAAGCGAAAAAAATGGTGGATTTAACTTAAATATGTGGGCAACTATCGTTGACAGGGATGGTGTCGTTAAATTAGTTGCCTTTTCAGGCAAGGATCGAGGTGATCAATGGCCTGGGAGTAGAGTTATTTCAGCGCAAAAGGCAAACACGGCGAATGCTTTCAGTCTTCCCGACCTATCACTATCAACGGCCAACCTTTTTTCGGCTGTACAGCCTGGTGGTAGTTTATATGGCTTACAGCATAGCAATCCAGTTGATACAAATGTCGCTTATGGTGGTTCATCAAATCTAATTGGCACAGAAGATGACCCGATGGTAGGTAAAAAGATTGGAGGAATTAATGTATTTGGTGGCGGTTTAGCTCTGTATAATAAGGATGGACAGCTTATCGGCGCTCTAGGGGTTAGCGGTGATAGTTCATGTGCAGATCATAATATCGCATGGAAATTGCGCCACAACCTCCAGCTAGATTATGTGCCTTCAGGAGTTAGCCCCAATAAGGATGATAATATTGTCTATGATATTGTTGATGGCGTTAGCGCCAGTGGTTGGGGACATCCTGCATGTTCTCCTGAATCAGTTGATATAGCGACAAGCTTCTCCAAAATTTATTCGGTTAGAACAAAAAAGTAATTTAGTTTCCAGTAAGAGCAGTATTCAGCACTATCCCAATAATGATAATGGCAAGCCGAGCGAGTTTTTTGTAGATCTGTCCTTATTTGATGTTGCCCAACAAGGTAAAGGCTATGGCCCAAAAACTATGAGACTTCTGTGTGAGGAAGTTGGAAAAGTGAAAAATTTTAACCCTGTATCCCGTTGCTACATAGCAATCCATGCTTTTATTAAGAAACTTTTGAGCGATTTAATTTTTAAGTTGTAGATCGAGACGAGTTTGATGAGTCAATAATGGAATTGCATTATGTTCAGTCAGTTCTGTGGGTCTTTGTCTACGCTGTTTTCTTTTATATATCCCCCTTCACGAAGAACGAGTAGGGGGATATAAAGCTCTACCTTTGCAATTGTGATCATAACTTAAACATTAAGTTTTTTATTTACTGGCAGATTGCGAATTCTGGTTCCTGTTGCTGCAAATATCGCGTTGGTCAATGCAGGGGCTACGGGTGGCACACCAGGCTCACCAACGCCTGCTGGAGCAGAATTGGCACTCACTACCGTTACCGAAATATCAGGGCACTGCCCCATACGAAGTACAGGGTAATCATGGAAGTTGGACTGCTTAACCTTCCCATCTTCAAAGGCTACCTCTCCCATCATCGCCAAGCTTAAGCCAAAAATCACCGCGCCTTCGGTTTGTGAGACAACTCTATCAGGGTTAACAACAAGTCCAGCATCAATAGCTGCAATTGCTTGCAGTACCTTAAGATTTGTGTTTTCCACCTCCACCAGAATAGCTATAGCTACATAGCTATTAAAGCTTCGATGAACGGCAAAGCCCCAGCCTTGATTTGGCTGGTTAGGTGCAAATTCAGCCATATTCCTTTCAACAATATCAATCACCTGATGGTAGCGACCAATATCGACTGGGTGACGTGATAGATCCTCTCCGTAGTTTCCGTATTTGAACTGTTGACCGGAAAAGTCGATATGCCTAGGTTGGCCCAACATTTCTTTCCACATCTTTGGGCATGATACTTTGGCATTGTGTGCCAGTTCATCCACGAAACTACCAATACCAAAGGCGTGCTGAATATTACTCACTGAGCGCATCCAGCCGATACGGGTATGCGCCAATGCTTTAACCGCTTCACAACGATGACTTGGCACAGTAAATGGAATGTCGACAAAGCCAAGGTCCAGTTCTCCAGCTGAGGGGTACTCCACGTTCTCGGCAAAGGTAGTGCTAATAGATGGAAAGGCGGTACGTTGTAGTATTGCCGTTGGCATTTGATCGCTATCAAGTTTTGCTTGATAAAATTGGGCACTAATTGCGTGCATGTAGCCGTTTTGGATATCGTCCTCGCGGCTCCAGCTAACTTTAACCGGCCGTCCAAGCTTTTTAGACAATAGTGCCGCTTCCACACTAAAGTCAGGTTTTGACTTCCTTCCAAAGCCGCCCCCTAATAGCGTGACGTTAACTTTCACTTGTTCGTCATTGAGCCCGAGGTTTGCTGCTACATTTTGCTGCGTACTTTGCGGTGTTTGTGTTGATGCCCAGATTTCACAGCCATTTGGTGTAACTGAAGCTACAGCAGCAGGAGCTTCCATCGGTGCGTGGGCCAAATAGGGCACTGTGTATATGGCTTGCTGGGTAGAGTCCTCCGGCCAATCGGTGTTTTCAACTCCTTGTTGGCGAACTAATTTACCAGGCTCCTTGACCCCCTGAATTAACGACTCCATAAAACTTGTGCTGCTGTGGCTATCATTCTTACTGGCAGTCCAAGTTATTTCTAATGCTTTACGCCCTTGCAAGGCACTCCAGGTGTTAGTAGCAATAACTGCTACACCACCTAAAACTTGAAACTTAGGTGGTCCTTCGGGCACAGGTAATTGAATTACATCCACAACCCCGGGAACCTTGCGAGCCAGGGTATCATCTAAACTTTCTACATCACTACCTAGAACCGGGGGCCTGCTTATACTGGCATATAGCATGCCATCTATTTGAATGTCGTAGCCATATCTAGCTCTTCCGGATAGCATATTATCCATGTCGACAATCTTGTGAGATTTGCCGATATGTTTAAAGTCCTTGTTTTCCTTCAGTTTCACGTGGTTCAATTCTGGTATGGGCAGTTTCGCAGCAGCAACTGCTAGCTCTCCATAACTAAAGCTTCTGCCCGACTTTACGTGCACGACTTTATGATTCCTGGCTTCCACTTCTCCGACAGGCACTTGCCATGAGTCTGCTGCAGCTTGTTCCAGCATGGTCCGAGCTATTGCCCCCATTTGTCGCATTTTGTCATAATGCTTACGAATACTGCGTGACCCATCGGTATTCTGGCTTCCATAGCGCTTATCGGCTAACCCTTGAATCACAACGACATGTTGCCAATCAGCCTCAAGCTCATCAGCGAGTATCTGAGGTATCCCGGTTCTAATACCTTGGCCCATCTCTGAACGATGACAGGTAAGATAGACTTTATTGTCTTCGCCAACAGCAACAAACAGGTTTAACCTCGGCTCCTTTCCTTGTGCTATGGCCATCGGACTCCAGCTTATCCCACTTGCACCTAAAGCTAAGCCCCCGCCAGTTGCTCCAAATAGTTTAAGTACATCCCGGCGGCTGAAATTTTTTACAGCTGTAAAGCTACTCATTATTAAGTTCTCTTTTTAGCGGTGTCTTGAATAGCAGCTCGAATTCGTATGTAGGTACCACAACGGCAAATATTTCCAGCCATGGCAGAGTTAATCTCTTCATCACTTGGTGATGGGTTTTGGGTCAATAGCGCGGCAGCAGTCATAAGCTGGCCAGACTGACAATAGCCACATTGTGGAACGTTATTGTCGCTCCATGCTTGCTTCAATTCAGCAAATTGCAGCCCCTCGATGGTAGTTACTTTCTTACCTTTGGCTTGCGAAACCGTCGTTAAACATGCTCGCGTCGGCGTTCCGTCCAAGTGGATTGTGCAAGCTCCACACAATCCAGCACCGCAACCATATTTAGTGCCTGTTAATCCAAGCAAATCTCTGATTGCCCACAAAAGTGGCATCTCTGGTGCAACATCTAGTGCGTAACTTTCGTCGTTGATGGTTAAGGTTAACTTCTTATCTGACATTACCCGCTCCTTGATAATCCCGCTAGTAATTGCGTATCGGTGGCGAAATCGCTTCTTTTCGTTAACTGGTTATGAATTGGAAATCTGACTATCGCAGAGCTAGTTTTACGGAAGTACTTATGTAAATTGATACTCTCACTAAAAACTGAAAATAAGCCCTAACTGATATTTTCCACAATCATTTTTTGCCATTTTTCTATATCAGCTCTACGATCTATATCTACGGCGACACCCTCGATCTCAACAATTGATAAAGCATCAAGATTAGATTTCTTTTTCAATAAGTGCTTTGCGCCCGTATCGCCTGTGAGAGATGCGAGATCAGTAAAATCTGAGGAGTTAAATACTGCAGGTACGCCAAAACTATTTTGATATTGGGCGCAGCAAGTTTGCCCATATGACTGCCACACAGTAATTAATTTTTGATAATCATCCAAAGTTACGCCTATGTGATCAGCCAAGGCAATTAGCAAACCATCTACCTTAAGGGCCTCGGCTTCGATAACTGCTTCTTTAATAGAGCTTGCAATACCACTTTGCCAGTTAGTGTTAAATCGTCGGTTCACATCGGAAGACAACAAATTAGCCAGCTTCTCTTGATGCGCTCCCAGAACTACCAATAAATCTACTTTTAGCCCGGTTGATGTTTTTGTGTTTAGGCTGGTTAGTTTATCAAGCGTTTGCAACAGCAGAGGCTGACTCTTAATCTTCCCATTTGAGTCAATCACATCTACTGTTGCTTGTAATTTTATACCATTAAATCTACGACTTTCTCCGGCAGCAAGCAATGCTACCAGTATCCGTTTTGAAGGTTGTCTAGCTGTCTCCCGGATAAATTTATTCACGTTGCGACCTTGTCTAGGGGTAACAATCTAGCTTGATGCAATACTCCGTGACATTGAGCCAGGATGCTCAAAGCAATGGACTCAGGTAGCTCACCACCTAATGCTAAACCTGCCGGTGCGGAAAAGACACCATAGAAATCACTTACTTTTATCCCCGCTCTATCAAGAACTTTATCACGTCTATGTGGAGGGCCGAGCAGCGCAACATAGTGTAGCTTCGTCAGGCTTACGGCTTGTAACGCCTTCGCATCCAAGTCCAAGTTGTGGTGCATCACAATCGCCGCATCAAACTGATTCAGCAGCGATGTATTCAGCTGTGAATAGGGTTTCTTTAGAATACTTGCACCAGGGAAATCGTAATGACGGGCAAAACTTGCGCGTTCATCAATCACCGTAATGTGCCAGCCTAGTTCTTGAGCAATTTTGACTACTGGCTGAGCATCTAACCCGCCACCAAAAACAGCAATATGGAAGCGGGGTAGGCAGGGAATAATTAATCTCGGATGCAGAGCATCTGCTTTTCCATTTTGTAGTGATAGGGTAGCTTTGGTAGTGCTATCAATCTGGTAGCCCATTGCTTCTGGGGCAATAACTCTCGCAACAAGATCTCTTGAATTGGTATTTTGAATAGGTAACTCCAGTTCGTAGAAAGCGGAGTTTCCCGAGTTCAAATATTCTAAAAGGCAATGCAACTGAAGATATTGGTTTCTATGCGTTAGGGGAAATAAAATTAATTCTACAATGCCGCCACAGCCTAATTGATAGCTAGCATCCGACTCATCACTGGCATCGTAAATCACTTTAATCGAAGTATCATACTGAATAGCGCGTTGAGCGTATCGTTTTAAATCAGCCTCTAAGCAACCACCACTGACTAGGCCAATACTCTTACCTAGTGGGTGAAACAACATCATCGCTCCTGCCTTACGATAAGCTGAGCCCTGAACTTTGGTGATTACGGCTAGTACCCAATCATCCTCAGGCGATGCCTGCCATTCACTTAATAGGGCTTCAATATGGTGCGACATAACTCTGTGCTCGAATACATGAAAAATGACCTACAAACCTACTTGGAACCCAGTAAACTGTAAAACACCACAATTTAGCGATACTCCAAGAATGTGAATAAAATGCAAGGTCGTTCCCAGAAAAAGCGGCAGCTGTGCTGTTAAGTGCGATAGTCGGAAATTGATGCGTGCTTTCGTCTAATAATGGGCTGCTTCTATAAGGGTAGAATCTGAGGCGAGGCAGTGGAGTTTTGTCCTAAATGGCTCTTATTGGATTATTTTCTATTTTGGCTGCTTCTGAAACAGTGGTACCAGCTCACTAGATTGTTCTGAGTCGAATCAGTAACCTATTTCCTAGTGATATTTTGGGTAAGGAAAGGCTTAGTGCGTAGAGGTTCTTGTAATTGATCTTTGGTAGAAGAGTAAAGCAAGGCAAAAGGGTAATAGATGTAGAATGGAAACTTAGATATTAAGCTGCTAGTGCTGGGAAGCCATTGGTTACATCAATATTTATAAGGTTCACTAAACGTTGGTATTGCAATGCCAGGAAAATTTCGAGATCCGTATGAAATTCTATCGATAGCCGGTCTTGTTTAAGCGATAAGTAGTGTTTGATTCAAAGATTGTAACAGATAAAGTTAGAGTACGGTGAATTTTAAATCTGTTTAGTTGTGTTTTGTGGTATGCCATATAAAGATAAATTGATAAGGATGGTTATGAATACCAAGTCGATTCTCAATTTTCTCATCGCAGGTATCATATTATTTGGTGTTTCAATTCTTGCTGAAAATAGCGGTATTCTAAAGCATGGGGTATTAAAGGTGTGGAATTATCTATTTCGCCGTATCGTGAAGTTCTTGGTTTGAGTTATGTAGTTGATGGGGAGTAATTGTGAAATTTACACAGAGTTTATTAGTTAAGTATTGCCTTGTTTTATTGTTCCTTTTCTACAGTGCGGTAACTCTGGCACAGAACAATAAAATAGATTATTTGGACATTTTGATTCTTGATGGAAAAGTTATCGATGGTTCAGGTAATCCATGGATAAAGCAAGATGTAGGAGTGGTCGATGACAAGATAGTCTTTGTAGGGAACGCTGATAGTCTTAGGAGCAAGGCTAAATTAACCATTAATGCTGAGGGGTTATATGTTACTCCTGGGTTTATTGACATGCATAGCCATGCAGATCTCAATGACCCGCAGGGTAAAAAAATGTTACCCCAGATCTTTCAGGGCGTGACGTCGGTAATTATTGGTGTAGATGGCTTTGGGAAAAATGATGTTCTAGAGCAATATAAAGTCGCTGAGGAGGGAGGTGAAAGGCTCAGTGATACCGGCGTCAATATAGGAACCTATGTGGGTTTCAATCAGGCTCGCTTGAACGTTATGGGGATGAATGATAGACCTGCCAGCAATGAAGAGCGTTCAAAGACGACGCAGTATCTTGAAAGTGGTATGCAGCAAGGTGCTTTTGGGGTCTCAACGGGTCTTTTTTACCGACCGGCTTCTTATGCCTCAACAAAAGAAGTGATTGAATCCCTGTCATTCTTAAATAAGTATAAAGCTATTTATGATACCCATGATAGGGATTTGGGAGCAGTTCTAAACGGTATAGGATACGATGCTTCTGTTGCTGAAGCTATCAAAATTGGTTCTGCAATAGATGCGAGAATTATCTTTAGCCATTTTACTCCGCAGGGTAAGCATAACGACGGACGAGCTAACGTAGGGATAGATTTGATCAATAATGCTAGGGCGGATGGTGCTCAGGTATTTGCTGCACAACATCCATATACTGCAACGCAGAGTTCATTGTTGGCTTATACTATTCCAGACTGGGCCTTAGCTGGAGGAATGACATCTTTACTTGAACGGTTACAAAGTAAAAATCTCCTAAATCGTTTACATTCAGAACATAGGCAGATGCTTGACATTCGTGGTGGTCCGGAAAAATTATTATTTACTGATAATAATAAAGACCTCAATGGCAAAACGTTAGCACAAGTATCCAAGGAATTAAATCTATCAACTTTAGATACTGTACTTCATATTGCTAAGGAGCAAAGAGATGCTTCTGTGATGAATCTTGAATTATATGATATGGACAATATTCGCTTATTAGCAACACAGGAATGGATGATGACGAGCTCGGATGGAGGCTCACACGCTGTGCCAGGCCAGCGTGCACATCCTAGGACATTTGGAGCGTTTGCTAAGAAGATAAGGCAGTTTGTTGTTGATGAATCTCTGATTTCTTTACCATTCTTGATTAGGGGGATGACAGCATTGCCCGCGAGTTTCTTAGGCATTCAGGATCGGGGGCGATTGGCTCCTGGATATTATGCCGATATTGCTATCTTTGATTTGGATCAGGTCAATGATCGAGCAACCTACGAAGATCCGCAGCAGCTCGCAGAAGGGTTTATTCATGTATTAGTTAATGGAGAGTTGGCCTTGTACCACGGTGAAATAAAGAGTACAGATTTAGGACAGGTTTTACTTAGGCACCAGCCGCTAGTGAATGAAATGCCAACCGCACTACAAGTTAAAGAAAGTCTCTTAGGTGCTTTTGGAGGGAAGGATTCATTACATAAGATTGAATCTTTAACGTCTACAATAGAGTTATCTTCAGAAAGCAAGCCGTCGCGTACAAAAATTCAATATTTAAATTTCTTGAATGAATCTATCGCCGAATATTCAGATCGTGAAAATGTAGTTCACTTTGGAGTAGACGGTCAATACGAACTATATCAAGGTGGCAATTCAATTGACCCTGAGTCAGCTGCCTATATTAGCTTAAATAAGAAGGATAATTTGCTTCAGGGGTTATGGCTTAATTTCCTTTATTTTCTACGTGACCCATCGATGGAAGTGCAGGGTCCATTTGATGTGCCTGAGCACAGAAGTGAAAGCTGGTGGAAGCTCGTCTCAGGGGGAAGGATTACCCCTTTACTTGGTATAGACCCTGATACTGGGTATATTAGAAAGGTACTTTATAATAATGGTGTTTATGTTGAGGAGTTTGATTATAGAAGGATTGAGCCAGGCGTCGTTTGGCCACATCAATTTAAAGTAATAAATAATGGTAAAGTTAGCCTGAGCGGTCGATACAGCACTTTAAAGGTTAACTCAGGTTCAGGGTTTGTGGAATTACCATCTTGGTTCCCTGAGAATTAGTTTACTAGGAAAACACATTGCTACTCGCCTATGAATAGATAGTTGGCTACGGTTGGCCCGAGGGTGAGCCTTGCTTGTATTAATTCGGATTTTGATTGGCAGTGTGTTTTCCACAACAGTGGTAATTGGAAGGTCAGGATTGAATTGGTATATGTGAGTATTTATCGTCTTAAATTATAGTTTGGGCTTTTGCCTTATAGTCAGGATTGGCTAATTTAGAAGTCCAACCTCAGGTAAGTCAGCCTCCTTGTATGAGAAATTATTCACCAATATTTATTAGCTTTAGCTCCATGCGAACAGAGATTTCTCTCAATATAGGCGGTAGCTTTGAGCTTTCGCAAAGTCCACTACCTAGCCATGCAAAGCCTACATCGTCACCTATGTCTCCACTTTAGTATCTGTTTCATCTACTAAGCTCTATACCCCTTTAAAAGAGCATGGTTTTTCATACTTCATTTCGACGGCTTTTTGCTCGCGGTATTGGCCGAGTAATGAGATACCTATTCCGGACATAATAATGATACCCCCAATGATTTGAGCAAAGTTGGGAACCTCTTGCAGGATAAGAAAGGCGAAGAAAGTACCGGCTACGGGGGTAATGGCTGTCGCGATAGAGATATCAGCAGAGCTCGCCCCTCCTTGGAGTCCTTTAAACCAGGTGATCTGCCCAAAGACAATAATGATTGCTCCGTATACAAGCATCCATACCCAGAGGAAGGGAGAGAATAGGTCGTCAAAGTGGTGGGGGCCAAATACAGAGAGGACAATGACCGAAAAGAGTATCGCTCCCGCAAGCATGCGGAAAGTTGAAAAGACGCCAATAGGGACGCGATCAAGCAGTTTCCGGCTCGCCTGAACGGCAATGACTCCTAAGAGTGTTGCTACAGCGGTTAAAATTTCTCCAGCTTTGGGAAGGTCTTGAAGAAATTGGTTCATGGCTGGATTTCCAAGGTTCAGCATTTTCATACTCATTGGATCTTCCATCGGGGATTGGTGTAGGACAAAAATTGCAATAACACCAACCGTTACCACAAGGGCTCCCACTATTGCGAACCCAGTAGGCCTTTCCCTGAACATCAGATAAGCGAACAAAAGCCCCAAGGGAGCATCTAGAGTTGCAATTAAAACGACATTGGTCACTTCCGTGAGCATCAGAGCAATAAAGAAGAAGGCCGGGGCAAGAACTCCAGACATCAAAATAAGCACGAACATGTAAAACCAGTCTTTGAATGGATATTGCTTTAAGATGCTGAGACGCCAATCTTTCCTATAGATTATTAAAAGAGTGATACCCGCCAAGAGATTTCCAGCGAACAAAAGGTTGCAAAAAGAGATTGGGTTGTTTCCATTAATGGGGTGGCTGGCACCTAACTCCCCGATTTTTGCAACGACTGAGTTGGAGGCAGCAAAAATAAGAATCGAAATCCACAGCCAAAATCTGGTACTTTTTACGGCGTGTTGATTTTCCATCTAGTATCCCTTGAGCGCCATGGTGGGCTGTAATGAGTTTACCTCACCCAAAGCAAAGTACGCCTTTACTATCTGGCCGTTGAGGAGAGGTGATTCTGATCTGGATTAGTTTAGACCAAATCCAATAGTTGTCTGGAAAAGAGAATTTTATTGTATATAAGGATATTGGGGTTTTTATCTAGAATGGGGATGTTGTTAGGTATTATCTTTGTTTAGCAACTTACTGGATAGGGTGTGTCTATGCAGTTCATCCAGAGTATATGGAAGTAAGATCTTTACCTACTTTACTAACATTGAAGTTCTATAAGTTCACCATATGGTGAACTAGATTTCGCATTTTCTGCTTTATTGGCATGTTACTATTAGGTATAAATATAGTGATGATACCTCAGCGCAATGTATCTTTTCGTAGGCAGCCATTCCATTTTTACTTGATCCTGTGAATGCCTAGTTTACTTGCGATTAGATTGTCTAAACTGAATTTTCCAGGACCTGTAATTATTAGCCATATGAATAAAATAATATATAAAACTTGAGGTAAATAGAGAAACCAGCTCATCCAATCTAATGGTCCAATATCTTTAGGGATGACACTTTCTATTTCAACAGTAATAATGGCAACAATCATCACAATAGACAGGACGACGGCGACAAGTGTTGACAGTAGGCCTACCATTAAAAGTAACCCTCCGAAGAACTCCACAGAAGCTAAAAAAAATGCCATAAATTCATGAAATGGAACTCCTATTTCATTCATTAAGTTAATAAGATCTGCATGCCTCTCAGGGATAAATAGCTTGTTGTATCCTGATACCGAAAAAAACAATCCCAGTGATACTCGCGTAATTAAAATAGGCAACCACTCCCATCCGGGATTGCCGACAAGTATTTTATTAATTAGAGGAGAGGATTTTGTGAACATCTTTACGCTCCAGTAGGGTGTTTTTTGCGCCTGATATTGGATGGTCTCTATTTTTCATATAGTTACATATTGTTTATATTCCTGAGTTGTATATAAGCAGGATGTAAATGAATAGCTGAATCAGTCATTGTTACTGTACTTTTGTAAATTCTGGAGGGGGTTGAGGATTCACCGATAACAGCCGGTATAGTAGACATCCTCTTATTAACAAGCAAAGATAATGAAAGCGATGCTTTGCATGACAGTAACTCATTCATTCCTCATCCCAAATGAACCATTTGGGTTTGTGCTCATGCCGGAATACCATGCGCTAGCGAGATATTTAAAACAAAAGCTACGATATCCAGATAACTAAAACATATTAGCTTACTTACACGCCAAGGCAAGCGAATTGATACGTGACCATAGTAATTACGCCAAATAGATAGTCCTCGACAATTTGGTTAGCTAACTAACCATATTTGGTAGGAGCGTAAGATGACTTTCTAGATATCTTATAGCGACATATGACGTTAATACTACCCAAAATTTGTATTTATACCAACTCATTAAGTGCTTTTTGCATTCTATTCGTAGTGGCATCTATACCATAAGAGCTTAAGCCCACAGTAGTAAGATATGTGTATCTTTTGATAGGGTATACCTAGAAGATTTTCTTGTTCGGAACAGAAGCTATCAACCTGTAAAAAGTTATAATCTGCAAGCCCGGCTGTAGAGCCTGGTATTCATTTGTTATCAAGCTTTTCTGAAGTAGGGTATTATCATGTTGTTAAAGGTGAGTTGGGGTGGAAAGGAATCTGTACATGAGGAAAGCTAGCGGTTTTTCTGGAGGTTCTTGACAAGAAGGCAGTTCACTTGCTGGATTTTTCATGTGTTAGATGTACATGACTTCGCTATCGTCTCACAGTTACGATGACAGAGTAGCTGTAGTTATCACAGCGTTGGCAAACAAGGATTGAGGTAATATTTAAGTTGGAAGATAGGATTATTGGATCTCTCGTAGGGTTAGCTTGCGGAGATGCTGTAGGTACTACGCTGGAGTTTGAGGTACGAGGTACGTTCGAGCCAATTAAAGATATGGTTGGAGGCGGCCCTTTTAGGCTACAACGTGGAGAATGGACAGATGACACATCTATGGCTCTTTGCCTTGCTCATAGCCTCTTAAGCAAACTCGACTTTGATCCAGAAGACCAAATGAATCGCTACTGTAATTGGTATCAATACGGGTATATGAGTAGTAACGGACGATGTTTTGATATCGGAATTACCGTATCCAAGTCCTTAGAGCAATACCTTCAAACTAGAGATCCATTTTCTGGAAGTATAGATATACGGTCATCTGGGAATGGATCGCTAATGAGGCTGGCACCAATACCTATTTTCTTCAGTAAGAGCGAAGAGCTTTGTATCAAATATGCTGGAGAAAGCTCAAGGACAACACATGGGTCTTATCTTTGCATAAGCTCTTGCCGGATGCTTTCACTATTGATTTATCGAGCTTTTAGAGCGGGAAGTAAAGATGAAGTTTTTGATGGGTTAGATCCAACTGATTATTGCGAGGAACTTCGATCACTAACCAACAAGGATTTCTCCGCACTTGGCTATAAAGAGATAAATGGCAGTGGATATGTGATAGAGAGTTTGATTGCGGCTGCTTGGTGCTTTTATCATGGAAATAGTTTTCGCGAGTGTATCCTTTTGGCTGCAAATCTCGGTAATGATGCGGATACAACTGCGGCTATTTGCGGGCAGATGGCGGGTGCTTTTTATGGGTACTCCAACATTCCAGTTAATTGGCGAGAGGGGATTGTAATGTCAGCTGAGATAAGAAAGTTGGCGATTGACCTATATCATGCAGGTAGGACCATCTAACCAGGATATAAATCTCGTTTTAGCCACTTGTTTGGCTTTCAACGGGTCTGCGACATACTATACGTTATGCTAATGATGGTGGGGTGAGTACGGTAAATACACTTATATGCTGCTACCTAAAAGGGTAGTGGTGCTTCCTTAGAGTTTGGCCCTCTATTCGGCTTGATGCTTTAGATAATCGACTACCCGCTTTCATTCCGTGTAGCTCCTTCCTTCGTGGGGGATGTGAGAATTGAGGGTATGAATGCCTATCTTGACTTGATTGCCATTCGCTTTTAGGAAGAAAAACCTAGTTGTTTATCACTGAAACTCTGGATATGAGTATTCATTCTTTGAAGAATACCTTGGGAGTTGGTTCTTGTGGACTGAATAAACTGGAGGTGCGGAGGAGGACAGTTTGGTAGGCTTTAGAATTATAGGGAACCGTGATATATAGTCGCTACTTGTGAGTGAACTGTTATATTTTGGAAGTAGATTAAGGAGTATTAATGTGGACGGAAATATCTATGAACAGCCCACATCTGAGCTTGAACGAAACCTAGTATTTTGTAGAGACTGCGGGTCCCAGATTTCAAGAACGGCACCCTCTTGCCCAAGTTGTGGTGCGGCTCAGCAGGTAGGCGGCAAAGGAAAGGTGGCTGCAGGGTTGCTGGCTATATTCTTAGGTGGCTTTGGTATTCATCGATTCTATCTAGGGCAGTGGTGGGGATTGTTCTATCTTCTATTCTGCTGGACGGGAATTCCAGGACTAATCTCCTTTATCGAAGGAATTGTGTTCTTATGCACTTCTGACGAGAAGTGGTTAGATAAATATGGGCATAAAAATGGAAGTTCTGCATTAGTTTTAGTGCTTATACTCTTCTTTGTAGTAATACCTGTAATTGGAATCTTAGCTGCGGTTTCAATTCCTGCATATCAAGACTATGTTGAGCGCGCTCAGCAACAACAATTAGAGTCTCGTTAGCTTTATAATAACTTAATGACGGTCTCTCTTAGTGGAGTCGTCATTAAGGCTCAGTGGAGTTACATAAATAGACTTAGATCTTGGAATTCAAATGTTTTCACGACCTTAAATTCCTATAGGGTTCAACACTTTGGCTCACTCTGTGAGCGGCTCAGTAAAATACAGTTAAGAATAGTATTACATTAAGCATATGGCAGTAAATGTGAAGATCACAACTAGAGATGAACTTGTTGATTTTGTAAATCAAGGCAATAGGGTGAAGTATATCTTTTTCTGGGGGCACCAGGAAATAGGAAGTCAAGTATCAAAGAGCTGTTTTAGTCAGTGGTATGAGTCAAAGTTCGTAGAAGATGCAAATAAATTTATCACTGCAGAGCATTACATGATGTACCATAAGGCGAAGTTATTTGGTGACGACAGCGCGTGCAAGAAAGTTCTCCTTGCTGGCACTCCTGGAGAGGCTAAGGCAATTGGTCGCGGGGTACGTGGCTTCCAGCAAGAAATATGGAATGAGAAACGATTTGAGATTGTGGTAAATGCTAATTTTGCTAAGTTTTCTCAAAATTCTGAGCTAAAGCAATTTTTGCTTAATACAGAAGACAGAGTATTAGTTGAGGCTAGTCCAGTAGATAGAATATGGGGGATTGGTCTGGCCCAAGATAATTCTTCGTCAGAAAACCCTAACGATTGGAAAGGCCTTAATCTTTTAGGGTTCGCACTTATGGAAGTGAGAGCCAGGCTAACAGGCTTCTAAAATTGCCTGTGGGTATAGAATAGGCGAAAGTGGATGCCGAGCTGTCAGTAGGAGGTAACTCCTCGCATCACACAAATGTGTAGTGCCAAAATTAATTTAGTGCTCTAGTTTCTAGTTCTTTGCTTAACTCACTTCTTCGCTCAGCAGCGGGATTTCCAAGTCGTGAACCTCTAAAGCCAAATCAGCACAGGAAGTTCACGATAACCAGCCCAAGTAGCCTTAGATCCGTGGCAACCACATTCCCATCGTAGCGGCAAAAATACCAATGGTCATAAACACTGTCAGAGGTATCAGGGCACTGACAAAAGCAATCTGGGTACCTTGTACGGTTCCACGCTTTTGACAGTGAAAATACCATTCCAGCATTGCCAGCGGGAGCAGGTATTGACCGAAGCCCAGTGCATACAGGAATGGCCCAGTAAAAGATTCCCAGTCGACCCCCCAGCCGCCGGTGAGCATTGCCCAGCCCATCAAGGCCACGCGGAAGAACCACACCGCACTGGCAGCCATAAATAGGCGCAGGGCCCAGCGACGGTGCTCAGCAAAGCGCCTGGCCATCGCGGTACGCACCGCCAGAAAGGCAAACACCAAAATTAGTATGCCGTCCATGGTGATACTGATCTGCGATACCAGATTACCAATAGTGTGCCGCGTCCAGGTCATGTAGAGCCCCGCGATACTGGCTATGACAGCGGTCAGCAGATAGCTGCGTCCCAGCCAGCGGTGGAAGTTAGGGGCATGGCGCCGCACCGAGGGGATCAGCTGAAGTGGACCACCGCCAATGACAATCGCGGCCAATAGCACGTGGCTCACCGAAGCCAGGTTGCCTAATATATCTCCCTCGCGGAAGCCTGCCGGTAGGTGCAGCCCTTTCAAGCCATGCACTCCTGATTCGGCAATGGGTGGGTAGAAGACGGCCAGGATATAGGCGAAGAAGATCGCATGGCCGATAGCCGCGATGCAGAACCAGGTTTTTACCGACAGGTTAACTGCCCGCCGGGTGTCGAATGGTCGCGGTAGTGTTTGGCTGAGTACAGCGTCGTTCATGGGGTTCTCCAGGCGATTATGGTCCGCATTGGGTCTGAGTGTGCTTGCCGAGCATGTTCTGCTTTTTCAGACCTACGCACATCGGCCGCAGGCAGGAATCGAACTCCCCCAAAAGGTGGAGAGTTTGCCGTATCCATCTCCCCCGAAAGTCCCATGACAGTTGGTTGCCCCTGGTTTAGCATGCGGAAATGAAATCTTCGTCCCTAAGTACGCCTGCGCCGAATCCGCCCAATGCCAGCGCGGAACTGCCCAAGCTCCCTATGTGGCGGCCCTTACGTGGGCCGTTTGAGCGATGGCCGCACCTGACCGACTTGTTTATTGCGTTGCTTATGTTCTTGCTGACGCTTTTGATGTGGTCGCGCAACGGCTCCCCCGAAGTACTATCCATGCAGAGCCTGTGGGATGTTGTTGCTTTCCAGTGTGCATTCGTTGGCTCCTTCGCTCTGTTGTGGCGTCGCACCCACCCTTGGCAGGTACAGGCTGTTATTCTCGGCGCAACAATATTGCTGGAGCTGGGTTTGCCGGCAGATGGCATCGTGGCTATGGCGATTTCGCTGTATAGCCTCGGTCGTTACGAGGCCAATACCCGGGCCAGCTTTTTTGGCGTTATCGCGACGCTGGTTTTTGTGGCGCTTGACCAGGGTATTCCGGTTCAGCCAACTGCAGCAGGCACAGTAACGGTGATGCTGGTATGGGCGCTGTGGTATATCGGCCGCCGGCTGCGCTTTCGCGGTGAATATCTGCGCTTGTTGGAAGAGAGGGCCAAGTATTTGGAGCGCGAGCGCAATGCCGAATCCGAGCGCGCAGTTGTGGCTGAGCGCACTCGAATCGCCCGTGAGATGCATGATGTGGTGGCACACCAAGTGAGTCTTATGACTGTGCAGGCCGGTGCCGCCAGGGCTATCAGCCGCAATAACCCGCAAGCTGCCAATGAGGCTATGGCTTCTGTAGAGGCGGCTGGCCGCCAGGCCATGGCAGAAATGCGTCATTTACTCGGTGTACTGCGACCGACTAATAACGACACTGCGCTCACTCCGCAACCAGAACTCGGCGATTTGCCAGATCTGATTGAAAAGGTCCGACAGGTGTTAACCCAGGTTGACTACGAGGCCAACGGTGCACTGGAGAAAGTGCCAACCAGCGTCGCGCTCGCCGCCTATCGCATCGTTCAGGAATCCCTCACCAATGTCATCAAGCACGTCGGTGCCGCAGCGCGAGTGCAAGTGAGTGTGCGCGCAGACCACGGCACTCTCACAATTCGAGTGCGCGATGATGGAAATGCTCTCGGCGAGCGGCCCATGAGGGAAATAGCTATTGATGGGCAGCCAGGCAGTGGGCACGGCATCGCGGGAATGCGCGAGCGTGCGGAACTGCTCGGTGGCTATCTGTATGCGGGGGTAGTCGATGGTGGCGGTTTTGAGGTATATGCACAACTACCTACAGGAATGGTGAAAACATAATGTTGCGAGTGATGGTAGTGGACGACCAGGCTTTGGTGCGACGCGGTTTTGCCCTGATTCTGGATAACCAGCCCGATATCGAGGTGGTCGCCGAGGCCGGTACCGGTGTCGAGGCAATTGAAGCCTCGCGAGTGTACCAGCCGGATATCATCCTAATGGATATCCGTATGCCGGAGATGGACGGGCTGGAATCCACAGCGCGCATCCTGGAAGCTAGTGATGCAACTTGCCGTGTCATTATTTTGACTACGTTCGATCCTGATGAATACGTGTTTCGTGCGCTGCGGGCTGGCGCCAGTGGCTTTGTGCTCAAGGACATTCCCCCAGAGGCGCTGGTACAGGCAGTGCGCACCGTAGCAGAGGGCGGTGCCATGCTTGCACCGGGCATCACCCAACGCTTGATCAGCCAGTTCGCACAGAAACTGGGAACTGGGCGCAACCTGGCAAAGCGGCTGGAGCGCCTGACCACCCGGGAGCGTGAAGTACTGGAAGCCATCGCCGCAGGCAAGAGTAATGCAGAGATTGCTGAGACCCTGTTTATTGGCCCTGCTACCGTGAAAACCCACGTTTCCAGTATGCTGTCAAAATTGGAGGTGCGCGATCGTGCGCAGGCAGTCGTATTTGCCTACGAATGTGGCCTAGCCACAGTGGGGGAGCGTGATGTCGGCTTCTAGATCAAAGCCTGCTTTGCAACGCAATGCACTTTATCGCCTTGCCGCCTGTGGCACTGTGGTTCTGGGGCTGTTTCTCTTCCTTGGAGCCCAGGGCCACTTTTTTGCCATCTGGCCGTTGGTAACCAGCGATGGTATCGGTTTATTCCGTCGTTTGTTTTTGATGTTACCCGGTGTGATGCTCGCCGGAACGGCGGTGTTGAACCTCCTGCTCTGTAAGCCACTCTGGCAAGAACGTCGCTATGCCCTCAACGTTACTCTCGCGGTAAATTTGCTTACTACAAGCTATTTGTTCTACCTAATGATACGCGGGGTTCCCAATCACCCTATTGGTATATTTCTCGCATTGGAGATGTCTTTTGTATTATTGCTCCTAGTAACAAGAACTGGACTGGTATGGCCTATGTCAGCAGAACCGCCGGTTGAGATGGACATTTAGCAGCACAAGCGCTCGGCGAGTTTTGCTAACATTCAACACCATAAACCTCAAGGTGTTTTATTCAAAAACAACTCCATCGGTTAAATTGGTTTTGGTGGAGCATCACTTTGTTAGATCCATTTCAAATAGACTTGAAGTGAACCCTTCCGATAACTTCATGGCTTTTTTCGCCGCAGCTCATTAGATAGCTTTCCGGGTAAATTCACCAGAAACAACGTATGGCTTCTTTTCTTTTCCAGTTCTGCGACTGAGAGATTTGTTCCAATTTGTAGGTAAACTAGCTCTTTGGGGCGGAGTAGGTGGGCGCGGGATTAGATGATATGAAAGGGCCAGCGGATTAAGTGCTTAATTACCCGAGGGAGGAGAGTGGAAGCAGTTTTGGTGGCTATACTTTATTATGTATAGCAGCTATTTCAATAGCTCGTTAACCTAAACTAGAATCTCTAAAAAATATAGAAAATGGAAAGGGTAGAATTATAGCGGGTCTTGTCCAATGTCTGACTTGAACATCCGTATCAGTTACAGCGGGCTTTTAATTCTCAGAACTTTTTGTGTAATTCGACTAATGAGCTATGAAACTAGATAAAAGCGTGATATATAAGTTTCTGATGGATTAACTGTTATACATCGGAGTGTATTTGAGTATCAAGCGAATAAATCTACTTTCTTGTGCTGCTTTTATTTTAGCTGGTTGTAGTACCGGGCCATACTTAAAACCGAGTGCTCCAATAGGGTGGTACAGCACCGAAAACCCGGCATGTTCTGGTGCTGAAAAAGTACTAGAGTTCAGTCTTCCTGATTATGATTGGCTGATATTTAGAGTCTTGGCCAGACAACCTACAAAGCGTCACCCTGAAGGTACAAAATTAATTGCCTATGTAAGGCCTGTCTTGTATAGACATCCTGAGCCAAATGGCACGTGGTCATTATTTCCCTCAGAGCAAGAAAAGAAGACTAAAGAGAGCTTAATCGCCGAACGCAAATCCCAACATATCGAGATCTCATTCTCAAGTGCTGTAGCTACTATCACTTTTCTTGATGGTAGTGAATCTCAAGTTGAGCTGCCATTTTTTCAACAGCTATACCAAATACCATCTGATGAGTCTTATGGGTTCTGGGGACCTGAGGTAGTAATATCTCCTGAAAATCTGGAGTATTTTACGGTAAAACTGCCGCCTCTATTTGTAAATGGTGAAGAAGTTACAATCCCGCCAATCGAATTTAAAGTCAGCGAAAGTACATATGTTCCAGTGCTAAATTGTTAAAGAATAGCGCTTGATAAGTAAAAGTAGAAAATTCTCTACACTGCTACCTTGAGGGTAAATAGATATGAGTAATGAGCTTCCAATTTAAAACATTAGTGTTAATTATATTCTTCCTGTTTGGGGGAATTATGGTGTATGTCGAATCCTGAACTATGATAAGGGATGGATTGAATCTATTGAGCAACTAGAGCACTACAAAGACTAAAGTCTGTTACAGTACTATGTCTTCCAAGTATAAAAGCAGCTGGCTACATACACTAATGAATTCCAGCCCAAAAACTACCGTTTGTACCATGCTGGGTACACATTGTTTCGCCTGGATAAAGGCTTGATATTAAGATTTTGAAGGAGTTCAGAGGTTGTTAAATGGAAAAATTCAACGAAACAACTTTTGTTCTTATTAATCAATTTGCAGGAAAAAGTGCAATTTTAGATACTGTTTTAATAGCTGCAGCAGAGGTCATGCCTTATATTTTTATGCTCGTGATGCTCTATCTATGGTTTGATCCAAGTATAGAAAGAAAAAGGTCCAGCCTGAATTGCGGGTTGTCTGTGTTACTCGGCATGTTAATGAGCTATATTATTTCTATTTTTTATTATCATTCTCGTCCATTTGTGAATAATCTCGGTACGCAATTAGTAGAACATGCGCCGGACTCTTCATTTCCTTCAGACCATACTACGTTTATTTTTTCGATAGCTATAGTGCTTCTATTTAACAAATCAACTAGGGTAATCGGTGCTGTTTTGTGCCTGTTGAGTGTTGTTAGTGGCTTATCCAGAGTTTTTGTTGGTGTTCACTATCCTTTAGATATACTAGGTGCCATTTTGGTAGCAATTTTCTCATCAGTTGTCGTATTTAAAATACAATATAAAACTCAATTCCTTTTAAATTTTTTGGTTAAAAAGTTACCTGGGAAGAGAGTCGGTTAGAACTAAAAGTAGTTGATGTTTCTCTTGCATTTATAATATTTACTTTCTATTTTATATACCATACATTGGGTTAGGGGGCTGTCATTTATAGTGAAGAAATAGAAGTGGAGTTTTCATTGTTCCTCTCGATTAATGGTATGCTGAACTGGATTGATGGAAGCGATGAGATCGTGCGAACCTCAGGTAGGAAATCATAAGGGTTTGTGTTTCTGAAGCTTGGTTAACAGTCGGTTGATATGGATTCCTCCATTTTGTGGTTTTTAATTCCAGCCTCTTTCCAAGTTAGTACGGCTGAGTGGCACACATAACTTGTTCTTACTTAATTTTAACATCCATAGGGGAGGTCTGCTTTAGCTCCTTAAGAAAGATATGTATCTTACTTGTTTACTCTCAAAGTAAAGAGTGGGCATGTGTAAAAATTGGAGAGGAATAGTTTTTTTGTTGGTAAACATAGGTGCCAACTTAATACGATTCCTTTATCTATCGCTCTTTTTACTGTAGGGGCGAGAAGCTTTAGAATTATAGGTAGGCATGGTATATAGATACTGCTTGTTAGTTAATAGTTGTAAGAGGACCGCATGAATAAGGAATTTCTAGACCACATAATTTCGTATATATATTTCCCGTCTTTAGGAGCGTTGCTGTTAGCTACGCTTTTTGCTCCGATAGGACTGAAGGGATTGTCAAAATTCTCTAAATTCGCCCGTTTTTCGGTTGGTGTTTATTTAAGTATCACAATTGCCGCTTGTTCTGCTTTGCTCGCATTTTCATATGGAGGTTGCTTCGAGAACTGTTCTGAGAGCGTAGACGATGAGATTGGTATTTTTATTGCTAGTATAATCAATTTTATAGGTGCAGTATTTGTATTTCGCTTCCTTTCAAAGAACTGGCCTAATAAGCAAAAGCAAGGTGCTGCATAAATGTACTCAGGCTTAAGACATTAGCTGTATAAGGTAAGCTATCGCTGCGTTACTACTTGTGTTTGTGATTCATGTCGCTATTGAACTCATGTATGGTAAATGCTTGCCGTGTTTCTTTTTCTAGTTGTTAGTGGTCTTTATAATCCAGCGCTATACTCGCTTCCGGCATATTCGTGCCTATATAGCTGAGATTGGCGTTATTCGGCACAAATTATTCATCTCTTTCGCGAGAATCAACCAATGAGAAACTTAGCCATATTAGTATTTCAAACACTTGACGGAGTAATGCAAGCACCGAGTTTGCCTGAGGAAGATTTTTCAGGTGGCTTTAGTCATGGAGGCTGGGCCAAGGATTATTGGGGTGAAGTTATGGAGCAAGTCGGAAGGGAGGCCATGGCGGAACCTTATGATCTGCTATTAGGACGTAATACGTACAATTTATTTGCCACAAGTTTTTCAAATGCCAAACCTGGAAATCCAACTGCAGACAAACTTAATCAAGCAAAAAAGTATGTCGTAACATCAGGTAATGATGATCTTACATGGAATAATTCATTCAAGCTAAAGGGGGCAGATGCGGTCGTCGAGATAACCAAAATTAAGAAAATGAATGGGCCTTTACTACAAGTTCATGGAAGTTGGCAGTTGGTGCAGTCACTTCTAAAGCATAACTTGGTAGATGAGCTTAGGCTTTGGACGTTTCCAGTAGTTGTTGGAGAAGGGAAGCGACTGTTCGAAAGCGGTGAAATTTCATCAAAATACAAACTCATCAATTTTGCGAAGTGCCCCTCAGGGGCTTTTATGCATTTTTACAAATCACTGGATGGCAGGGCTATTTAAAGAGCGTTGTTAAATAGAAAGCTCACTCATGCGACTATCCTTGCTGAGATTGTTGTTGAAATAAAAGCAATATTTTCGAATTTACTGCGAATTTATCAAAATGATTAGGTTATATAACCGTAACGATCTGCCTACTATATTGGACATTTGGTTGCAAGCTTCTATTCAAGCTCATGATTTCATGCCTTCAGATTTCTGGGAGTCACAGTTAAGTGATATGAGAGATGTTTACATTCCTTCATCAGAGACATATGTCTATGAGGTGGAAAGTAAAGCAGTAGGCTTTTACTCACTTAGTGGGGATACGCTTGCAGCTATATTTGTTTCTCCCTCTCTACAGGGAAGAGGAATAGGCAAACAGCTCCTTAACCATGCAAAATCGAAAAGAGATAGGCTGATACTTTCTGTTTACAAAGAGAACGCTTCTAGCTATCAGTTTTACTTGTCTCAAGAATTTAAAGTAGTAAAAGAACAAAGAGATGAGCATACTGGTCACCCAGAATACTTAATGAGTACTAAAATATAAAAAGGAGTTCAAGTCGGCTTAACTTCTGTCGTTTAGCGCGACGTTATGCATAAAGCGAGAATAAGATATCCCAAATATGAAACCTGAAGAGAAGAATTGTATAGAGAAAAGAGTTAGGAATAGGATCATCGAAGTTCTAGAACTTTTCTTAGATGAATTTAGATTTGATGTTGCAATTGCCAACCTTGAATTCTGGGGTGATTGGTTTGATGCTAATTCAATAACTCAATTTGATAAAGAGGTATTTGTGAGAGAAGAAATTGAATCTTTATTAGTTGTAAATAAATTCTGGGAGAGAGTTCAGCCAGGTTCGAAACAGTCCTCTCAAGAGTGGTGTGATCTGTTATTTGAGTCAAAGCATGCTTTAAATATATTTCTCAAGCGTGGTAAATTTTATGAGTAATTCTTTTAGTTTATTGCTGCTAACGTAAGTCATACAGCTTACTTAAGGTTAAAGTAATAATACATGAAATATATACTAGCTTTATTCGCTTTGGCAATTTCACTTGATGCCTATTTCTACGAGTTGTTGGATATCGTTCCATGACAAGGTAGTTCAGGTGAATGAAATAGAGTTTGTTGTTGATAGAAGCAGAATCATTTTTATAGGTAGCGCTGAGAGTATTGGAACAGAAGTAATCGCAGAGGGTAGTGGTTAGGGCGGACATGTTTCAGAAGTACACATTTTTTCGATGTTGAAGAGTCAATAAAGGGAAATATCGCAGGTAAGAAGCTAGTTACTTCTGGTAATATTTACTCTTGCAAATATGATTTTGAGGCTGGAGTGAGCTATTTAATCTTTTCTACTGATAGAAAGGGGATCCTGTACCTGGACAGTTGTGTCTAGCAATACTTAGTCTCTAGCCTGGTCTCGACTACATCCTTATATATGACATCTGTTCACAGATGCCTCGTGTTAGCTATTATTTGGTCTCATTTGGTAAATTCGCAGATATCTTCACTTTGGACCAGCAGGGAATTGTGGGGCGTGGTTGTATACTATTACTTGATTTCTATTCAATTTCTGCTCTATAACAGATACATTTGTACCGACTCTTCAGCTTTTACTAGTTCGCTGCTTTGTACCAAAGTATTCGATACCGGATGCTGCTCCAGCATACAATTGATCTTGCTTTGACAGACAAGCTTGGTACGTATGCAATAGGTGTACCTGGAAGATAGTAAGCGGAGAATAGGGAGGTCTCATTTCGAAATCGCTACTAATGCGTTTTTGATGGTTGTGATCTGGGCGATTTTATTGTGTGCGATTGGGTAGGCATATTTTGTAATTATTGATAATCGTGCTATATAAACTCTGCTTTTGAATTTACTATTGGGCTCAATCAGCTTATGCATGAACTTAAGCAATTAGCAAAGCAGATACTAAAGGGGAGTAAGAACTTACCTTTTTCAGTATATTCCTCATATAGAGAACAAAATATTTTTAGTGTTCCTATTGTAAATCCGACCTTGATATGTGTGCTTGATGGATGCAAAGAGATGGGTGGTGACAGGCAAAAGAGTTGCTCAACAGGGGAGTTTATATTTTTATCTAATAGCCCTAAAATTGATATGCGAAATATCCCAGGTGATTCAGAATACTTCGCATTGCTTATTGAGTTTGAATACAATGATTTCGATAGATTAACGCCTGTAAGAAACAAAGAAGAAAAATATTTTACGGGAGATATAGATTCTACTTTAGAGTTAGCCCTTCATCAGTTTATGGAATGGAGTTCTTCCGTTCCTTTTGATCTATGGCATATTCGAAGACAGGAAATATTACAAACATTACTCTATTTGGGATACCAGGAAGTAGCTTCTGTTTTTGAATTGGCAAGTGTAAGCCAAAAATTATATAAAATTATCAGTGAAAACCCAGCTGCGGACTTAAGAGTGGATATGTTGGCTTCAAAATTGTCAATGAGTGAGTCAACATTAAGAAGAAAGTTAAATAGCGAAGGTACGAGCATTAAAGTCATTATAGATGACATCAGGCTTGGATTGGGGTTGCACTTACTTCAAACGACTTTTGAGCCAGTGGGCCGTATATCAGAAAGATGTGGCTATAAATCCCAGTCTAGATTTTCAGATAAGTTTAAAAGATCTTTTGGTATAACTCCTATAGAGCTGAGAAAAACACGAGTGAACGTTTGAGGCGAAAGTTTGCCTGTTTTTGATATATTACCCTGAACATAATGCTCCTATGATAAGTAATCATTTTTAATATGTTTGGAGTAAATATGTTTAGCCTAATTAGTAAAATTAAATGTGCCGTCTTTACAGTGCTTATATCCGGCGTAGCCTCTGCAGAATCATTTTTGCTCTCGAGTAATGATATAGATACTGGAAAGTATATGAGTAAAGAGCATGAGTTCCAGGGGTTCGGTTGCACTGGTAATAATATTTCACCCCAATTATCTTGGGCAAATGCCCCAAAGGGGACAGAAGCTTTTGCTGTTTTTGCATATGATCCTGATGCACCAACAGGCAGTGGTTGGTGGCATTGGCAAATTGTAAATATTCCCAAAAATATAAGTTCACTGGAAGCTGGCGCAGGAAACTCAGAAAAAAATCGCACTCCTCAGGGTAGTGTACAAATAGTAAATGATTATGGAGTAAGAGGTTATGGTGGTGCTTGCCCACCGAAAGGGCATGGTGCGCATCGGTATCAGTTTACCGTTTTTGCGCTATCAAAGAAACTAGATTTACCAAGCGATGCATCAGGGGCACTAACTGGCTATATAGTTAAGGCTAACTCTTTGGGGGAAAGTACTATTGAAGCTTTATACATGCGGGAGTGACTCTCCAGCAAGCAAATTCAGATGAGGCTTTGGCGGATCTGATCTGTGCGAGAGCGAAATAATCGAAGCTCGTTGTTACTTGTTATCGCATAAAGTTAAACAACTTAAGAAAAAGCTGCACTAGGCCTCCTTTGGTGAGGCTGTTCCCTTAATACTTCATTTATATGTGCAGTAAGATTCTATCCGTTTGATGACGGTGGTGAAGCGTGGATGCCTATCTTTAATTGGCATCCATCCACCAATAGTACTTTGATTGACAGATTGATTCCAAATCTTAGATTTCGTAAGTTCGGATCTCTTAGGTCAGCATATTTTTTTACTGATATGCAATCTATGGGTACAGAATCTTTGAAAGACAAGCTTGGAAGGCGGCTTTTGGAAACGGAGTAGCTGGGTTTACCGGTGTGGATTAGAGGCTGGCTAAAATACCTCAAAAATATGGGTAAAAGCTGTTTCGTTGATTACGCTACGATATGAATATCAAAATTCAATAGACGCTGCTTTACATCTTACTTTGATTATTAGTGCCACCTAGCGGTAGCTTCTTTATCATTTGTCTTTTTTTTTCCGATCAGGCTGATAAGCTTAGGAAATATAGAGAAGTGTGATATATAGGTGTTACTTGTCGATTGATTATTAGATCTTTAAGGTTAGACCATGGAAGTATCACTTCGTCAGATTACCAAACAGAATTATGAAGCAGTATGTGATCTTGATGTTGCATCGGATCAAGAAGATTACATTGCCTGCAATATGTGGTCACTAGTTGAATCGATGTTTAACGAAGGCTATGAAACTCGTGCTATTTACTTGGACAATGAAGCCGTTGGATTTCTAATGTGGGTACAAGAAAGCTTAGAAAAAATCTCAATCTGGCGGTTTATGATTGATCAAAATTACCAACAAAAAGGTATTGGTCGCATAGCTCTGGATCTTGCTTTAGGAGAAATTCGGGACGTTGCGGGACTTCAAGAGATTGAAATTTGTTATAACCCTAATAATCCCGTTGCAAAAGTTTTTTATTCTAGTTTCGGCTTTGTTGAGGTCGGAATGGATGATGATGGAGAAGATATGCTCGCCGTAATTGACTTAACCAAATCTAACGGCAGTCACGAGATGAGAAAAAGAGCAGCTTTTCTGTAAGTGTTTAATAAAATTATAAAACGATAGATTGTAGTTCTATTATTTTTTTCTGATATCAGGTTTACTGAATAGCAGCCTCCAAATCTGGTATATGAGATAATCTTAATGGGGTGGTTTAGTAGGTGATTCTTGGTTACGGAATAGGAAAGGAATTCATATTTGAAGTGCTAAAAGACGTCTTTTAGGTGGTTTTATCATCAGAATATAAGCGCAGCTACCGTTGTTTCTTGGATAGGACGAGTCTTTCCATAACTCGTGGAGCGTCATCATAAGATATAAAGTAGGGCGGTCTCAGGATTATGGATGTCTCAATCTGTATTTTGTATTGAACATTTGTACCAGTTAAAGGCTATTCTTTGCTCCTCTTGATTTTATCTCACTGGACTAGCTTTGGAATTCTAGAGAAGCGTGATATATAGATGCTGTACTTGAATTAACTATTAAGAGTTAATAATTGCCACCTAAGGATTACAAATGACAAAGTACTTGATAGTTATAATTGCGATACTTGTTACAGGTTGCGCTACTGTAGCTACATCTCATCGACCAAGCGATTACTATAAGGCTGGGGGTAATGAAGCGAATAATGAGCCTCTATTTGGCTCCACTGGTGAATCGTTAGGGGATATAGACATAGACCGCATCCTCAACTATGAGTTAAAGCTTCCTGCACAAAATAGAATTGCAATACTCAAGTTGTCCAATGATAGCTACTGGCGCCATTACTCTAATGATTTTACGCAACTAAATGAAACTATTGCTAGGGACTTTGTAGGGCAGTTGAGAGAGTCTGAAAGGGTTTACGATGCTTCATTCTTACCAAGTATGCTCGTTCCAGAGCAACGTACAGTGCCTTATCTTCGAGAAGCTGCTGCACGCTACCAAGCTGATTTACTATTAGCCTACCGTTCAAGTTGCCGTACTTTTGAGAAGTATAAGTTTATTGATCCGAATGAAACAAAGGCATACTGTTCAGTGGAAGTAGTCTTACTTGATGTTCGGTCAGGTATAGTGCCATTTACGGTTGTGTCAAGTAACGAGTTCTCTGCCCGCAAAGAACTCGGTGATACTAATTTCAATGAAACCATAAAGAAGGCAGAGATCGCTGCCGTCGCCGAGTCATTAAAGGATTCCGCAACTCAGCTAACGTCATTTTTAAGCAGTATTGGCACACTGTAGCAAGAACTCTAACTACTATATTCAGGTGGCGCCTGCTTCGCACCTGAAATAAAGATTAGGACTTTCGTCGTATGCGAGAGCCAAAGGATAATTACTGATGGATAATACACAATCATCACTTAGCTTATATGCGAAGCACTTAGGTGCCGCATACTTAATTTATATCGTTTTAGGGATGCTCAATTCATTACTTGTCAAGAAAGGAATATATGATTTTGGGGCTTTTGCTGAGACAGAGGTGAGGTTCAGGTTCGCTCAGATTATAGATATAGTTATGTTTATCGCCGTTATTTGGGCATCTTGGGCGCAGTATTTGGTTACAAAAACAATTAACAAAAATGTTGCTTTTTTGGCATTGCTTTTCAGGTTTGGAGAAGGGCTTCTTGGCTTTGTAGCAACAATTATTACATTGACGGTTATAGTAGTTTTAAGAAACCAGGAATATTCGAATGTATTTCAAGAAGAGCAGCTACATGCGTTAGCGAGTATATTTGTGAATATGAGTGGTTCGATGTGGGATATTCTTTTAATTATAATGGGCATAGGCGCGACTATTTTCATGTACTTATTTTACGTTTCAAATTACGTGCCTAGGTGGTTAGTTCTTTGGGGGGCTTTCACGTATATGTCGATGGTGGTTTATGGTTTTTCAAATATTTTGTTACTCGAGCCGCCCCAAATATTGAAACACTTCATGCTTCCAGGCGCGTTTTTTGAAATCACATTTGGCCTATGGCTGTTAATCAAAGGAATTAACATCAAACCTAGTTCAATCGATGCTCCAGATTATACAAAAGTAATATCTGAGTAAGCATTAATGCATGACCGACAAGACTGTGCAGTTTTTGTACAGTAATCGTATCTTGTTGCCAAGCAGAGTTTAATTTCACCAGAGAGGGTTTGGCTAGGGCCTCCTCTCTTGGGGAACTTGCCTTTAACGTCCAATTGTCTAATATTTGGTCGTTTCTGATATGGACATAGATCTCTTTTCTTTGGCCGCGGAGGGGTTTGGGGATGCCAATGCCTAACGTGACTTCTTTTCATCTCTATTGTCTTGACTGAGGCATGCTCTCAAACTGTTAGACGTGCGCCGGTAGTGCTCTTTGGGATCAAGCTATTTGTTTCCTACTGAAATTTGAGCGTAGGTGAGTATTCCCGAATGGGAAAGACTGATGAGTTAAGTTTGATGGAGGAATGGGGTACGGGGCGCAGAATAGGAAAAAGTAAATACCAAGCTGCAAGAGACTTGGGATCCCTCTATTTGCTAACTTCTGGGAGCCATCGGGCTGACTAACTTTTAAGTTATGGGAAAGTGTGATATTTAGATTGTGCTATTGAACAAACTGCTATCACTTATAGTGTTTAAATACTGGGATTCAGCTTATGTTTCATTTACTGGATCAAGTCCAATGGCTGTATAAAAAACGGACTGCGAGTTGCCCTCACTGTCGAGCTGCACACGAGGAGCGTAGATTTGATTGCTATATTTGCGGTACTGATTTCAGCAGCGAAGAAATTGAAGCAATGGATGAGCAAAGGATAGAAAATTTCAGGTGTTCGGCAATTTTTGGTTTGCTATTCTTCCCTATTTTTATTGCCTGCTTGATTTTATTAATAGCGAGTTATCGATAGCTTGTGTTGCCGACTTGCTTAAATCTTTGTCGGCCCAAAAAGCTACGTTCTCGACTGAGATTGCCAGTACAGGTTCTGAGTGCTGTTTAGAAGAGAGTGGAATGTCTTTAAGAGATTTATGAATAATTTAGAAAAATTTGGAAAGATTATCTCTCAAGAGTTATGGGATAGATCATTAAATCGATATCTTGACTTAGAGGCAGGAAATCTCAAATCTCCAGAGCTAAAGGAGCTAATATCAAAGCTTAGTGAGTTCACTGAAGAACAAAAAATAGTAATAAGAAAGCTACTTACAGAATGTGTAAATTCTGGAATTCATGGTTTCCTATTTGCTATCGAAGAAGAGAAAGAAGGTATTAGCATTGCAGTAAATGGCCAAATTGCAGCCAATCAGTCAGATGGTTTGAGTGGTGAACTCTATTCTGAGGATGGCTGGCTTGAGAAGTATAGCGAGCATGGACAAAATGGAATTTAACAAGTGACTAGGCCCCTCCACGGTGTCATTTTGTGATTTTTTCAATTCAAGGGGAGTGCTCTTTTATCCCGTTGGGACTAAATTGCTTCCATCTAAAAGAAAAAGTGCTTTGGGTTTGCGATAGTATTCACCTTGAGGGTGGCGGAGGCTGGAGGCTCTTTTCATGGAGGGCATGTATCTCAAATCCCTCCATAACTGGCTTATGAAGCGTATATAGATTTTCTCACGATAGACGAGAAAGGACTATTGGGCGTGAATGCCTATCTTCACTTCTTGTGCTGTAATTGATACGTTCGTCCTGACTCTTAGGCTTTCGCCAGTTCCTAGCTTTTGGATCAAGTTGTGAACGGCGTTCCCTGGTGAGGAAGCTAGTTAAGGGAGTGGGGCAAAATGTTGCTACTAGTCCCCTAAAAACTTAGGAATCACGCCTTGGAGTTGATTATAGCTCACAAGCCGATTTTAAGTATCAATTGAGTTGACTATTTCAACTTTCCCTGTTTGGGTAGGTATCCAGGCCTTCTCTCTGACTGTTTGGGGTAACGGGCTTTGGAACTATAGAGAAACGTGATATATAGATGTTGTATTGGATTATCTTTTAATTTTATGGAAAGCATGAAGTTCGCGATTACCTTAGACAAGAATGATTTTCGTCGTTTCAATAAATTTGCTATAGCTAAAATCCATGTAGCACCAAAAATGAAATGGAAGTTAACCCTATTTAATTTCTTATATTGGTTCCTCCTTGTATTCTTTGGTATGGAGATATATTCAGTATATGAACATGATGCTTGGAATAATTATGAGCACCTTAACCGAGCGCTTGTAGCATTTGGGATCTGGTTTATTCTTGTTAACATTTGGCAGCAGATATATATGTATCTTTATATTTCGGTTGCGATAGATGAAAAAGGCAGCGTTCTTGGTGAGTGGGAGTTTGAAATATCCGATTCAGGAATTACTGAATCCAATAGCTTATGTTCATCTACCTTTACTTGGCAGTGTATACAGTCTGCTGAGAAAGATAAGTATAATCTTTATCTATTCACTGATAGGCTAAAAGCCCTGATACTGCCACTTTCTCAAATTAACGAAGAAATAGAAGCGGAAATATACAAGAATGTAGTAGGTGACTGTTAGTCACACCATTACTACATGCTTCATATAATCCCAAAGCCATGCGTTAAAATTTACAAACTATATCAAGCTATGTATGAAAATAGTCTCTCATTAAGTAAGAAAACGCTAACTCTATCTAACAATATAAGTGGTAGAGATATTTTTGTAGGTGATATTCATGGATATTTTCAATTGTTTGAAAAAGGATTAGAACAACTATCCTTTGATCCAACAAAGGATAGAGTAATCTCAGTTGGAGACCTAGTAGATAAAGGCCCAGATAGTTTGTCCTGCCTAAAATTGATCGAAAATGAATGGTTTTATGGCGCTGTAGGAAACCATGAGAGAAGCTTATATCACTATGCAAAGTTTGGGAGTATAGAGAAGTCAACTGAGAATTTGTGGTCTAGAAAGCTCAGCGAAAAAGATCTAGATCTATGTGCTTCTCTAATTGAAAAAATGTATTGGGCTATCGAAATTGATAATGGAAGTAAGGGAGTCGGAGTCGTTCATTCAGGTGTACCTACTAGTACTTCTTGGAATCAATTTAGAGCGGAGCTTGAGAAGGAGGACAGGAACTCTATTGAATATGCTACGTGGAGTCGTTCAATTTTAAAGTCATCAACTTATTATATTTCAGATATAGATTGGGTTTTCATTGGACATCAAGCTATTGAGGGGCCATCAATCTTTGGGAACCATATTTGTATTGATAGTACTGTATTCGTGCCAAGGAGATATGGAGCAAAGAATGGCCTTACCTTCTCATATATACGAGAAAAAGAACCAGTATTTATAACTATTCCAACAGATTACTAGAGTGCCATGCCAAATATTTTCTACCGACCACTTACATTCTATACCACTTCGTGATCGGAGCAGGGGTTGATAGCTACCTTCAAGCGGTGGTCTTCTCGATCGAGGATGGCACGCACGGCACCCTATGGCGACGGATGCTTCGGCTGCATCGATAATAGGGAACTCTACTCTCAGTATTCCAGGGCTGATCAGAACTTCCTGGAAGACGGTATTCAGTTGGTCGAACTACTTATAGCCATGGAGTTTTCTGATTACTCTGTCCTTGATGCTGCCTTGCACCTGCAGGCAGATGATTTATCCTACTGTGCCGCAAAGAATAGAGCAGGGAGTTCATTTTCAATAAAGCAATTAACTGGATTTTGGGATATGCATTTGTACTTTTCCTATGACAGTTTGGTGCTTCAGGAGCGTTTAGAGGAACTCGGTTAGGATAGTTTTGGCGTGGAATAAGTGATGATTGAAAGCTATATCAGTGGAGTTCAAGCCAACCTAAGAGCACGTAATGACTAAAGAATGATCAGCGGAGATCCCTTTCAGAGTCGTTTATGTTGAAAGGGGCTGGCTTATGATGAGCCATTTATCCTCTGAGGAGCTCAGTTTTACAGAGATAGAAATGGCAACCCAAGCAACATCCTTGATGGGTCTAATGCCGACTGCTTAGATCGCTTAACTCAAGGTGAAAATTTAGTTTCTAACTGAAACTATTTTTATAAGCTTTACAGAAGAATTCATAAGTACCCCTGAACATGAGGGGCGGTATTCATGAGGCAAGCTGATTCCCCTGACTGCAGCTTGTATCAGTGAAGTGTTAGAAAAGCTTAAGATGAAGAGGGATTGATGTTTAACGCTTAGATGACCTTATATGTTGCGCTTATCCCTGAGCTTATTATCTATAGACTTTTCAAGTCGGCTGATATTGCAAAGGAATAGTTAGTTACTCAAGAAACGCCAATAGATAAAGTAAAAGCTAAAACCTATCATTAGGCACAGGCAGGCATAAGTGTAAACTAAGTACCATCCCTTTAAGTGATGTTCTCTTGGTACCCATTTCCCGTTCATAACAAGAATGTTGAGTAAAGCAAAGATTGGAGCACAAACGAAAGATAGAGTAGTTACAAAGTCGATCAAGTTCTTTAGCTGGTTGGCAAATAGAGAAATAATAAACCAGCTTATGAGGCTTAGTATAATAAGAGTGGATACGTAGACTCTATTTTCGGGAATCTCAATACTATTCGATGATCTCAAGGCACTTCGCCAAACTTGAGGAAACCCATCGGAGACTGCAAAGGTAGTTGAGAAAAGCGCAATAAAGCAGATAATACTGATTGTTAAATGGCTCCAGTCACCTAGAGATTCGGTATAAATATTGATTAGCTGACCAGCAAATATGCCTGCAGATTGAGATAGTTCAATATCTTTCCCAAACATTACTAATGCGCCTAGCCATACAAATACAATAGCTAATATCAAGCTGGTGAAATAACCAACCTTAAAGTCAAATACGAGAGATTTCTTGGCAAAGCCTCTATCCGGTCTCTCCTTTATCCTTCGCTCCGACCAAATAGAGTGCCAAACAGAAACTTCAATTGAAGTTGGCATCCAGCCGACTAAGGCGACAACAAATGCGATGCTCACAGCTGGTGCTATATCAGCTGTTAAATAGGATTTAGAGGGAAGAAGCCCATATTGACTTATTGCGGCAATGAGAGTGATCAAGCTGGCAATAGCCAGAATGAGGACCATCCACTTTAAGCTTTCATTCAGCCATTTAAATTGGCCAGCAATCAATATTGCACATGTAATGACCAAAATGATGGCAGACCACTCTGAAACATTTAAGATATCGCCAAATAAATTGAGGGCTAAAGCGGCTGTGACGATCGTAACCGCAGCTTGAACAAAGAACATTGTTAGAAATGTGAGAGCCATATAACTATAAAAACCAAGTCGACTGTGTTTTTTATAGCCTTCCAATAAACTCTCACCGGTGACAGCAGTGTACTCTGGTCCGATTTTGAAAAAAGGGTATTTGACTAAATGAGCCAGGAAAATAAAACCAATCAAAGCGAAAGCGTAATCTGCACCTGCGCGAGTAGACTGCACGATATGAGATACGCCAATGCTGCTTGCAGCCCAAATAATACCAGGGCCTAAATTTGAGAAAGTGCGTTTAAATACATCCATTGAATCAGAACTGCTCGGAATGATTTTGCTCAAAATAGCTCTTAGCCACATCGATAAAGGTTTTAACCTTCAGGGAAAGTTCGCAGCGATGAGGGTAGAGCGCAAAAATAGTTAGTGGCTTTATTGTGAATCTAGGTAGAATCTCAGTGAGCTGGCCAGAGTCGACATAAGATTTGACAGAGTAATAAGGGGCTTGGATTATTCCTTGTCCTTCAGCAGCTGCCTCATTTAATAGTCTCCCATTGTTAGATTGCCAGGCCCAGGGAAGTTTGATTTTTTTTGTTTCTTTTTTGTCTTGAAATAGCCAATGATCCCCTCGAATACTGTGGTTAAAGAAGAGTAATTGATGCTTCTTTAATGACTCTATGCTTTCAGGGAGCCCATTCTTCTCTATGTAAGAGTCACTTGCCCAGAGTGCTAGCTTAGTTTTTGCGATAGATTGGACGATATAGCTAGAGTCTGGCAATTCTGGTGCGATTCTAAAAACGAGATCAATTTTATTGTCGAGTAAATCGAGTGGGTCATTGCTGAGATGAAAATCCAAGAATACCTGAGGGTATAGATTACGGTAATTGGCAATCAATCCTGAAAAATATTGACTGCCTAGCTCTATACTGGTCGATATCGATAGTCTGCCTCTAGGCTCTTGATTGTATTCTGACATTGCCTGGTCGACGGAGTGGAGTTTTTTTAGTATTGGTGAAACCTGTTTATAGTAATTTTCGCCCGCTTCGGTTATGGATACTTTGCGTGTATTGCGCATCACCAATAGGCAACCTAGCTCCTCTTCTAACTGCTTAATGTACTTACCGACCATTGCTGCTGAAATGCCGAGCTCGCGAGCAGTAGCTGCAAAGTTTTGCTTTTCGCACACTAAACAGTATGCCTCAAGGGCGTGTAACTTGTTCATTGACTCCCCTGATGGCTAATCCGCTTCTCTTCTTACGGTGGGCATTAGCTGGAGTATACAGACAAACATAATAAACAAATAGTTTATACACTATAAACCTAAATTACATTTAAAGTGTATCCTAAATGACGCAAAATTTTGCTAGTAGATTAAAAGTCCCACGGTCTCACATTAGATAAGTACATGAAAATAAAACAAATTTTTATTCTGGCGGTTCTACACATTGCTACCAGCGGCGTTGTATCAGCAGAGGATGGAAAGCTAGAGCAAGTTTTGCTCATTAACGCCAATATAGTGGACGTTAATGCGCTTAAAGTTGATGAAAACCAGTCGATTCTTATCGAAGGCGATAAGATCAAGAGAATTTCTTCAACGAAAAAGCTCTCCAAGGTGAGGGGGGCCAGTGTTGTCGATTTAAAAGGGAAGTTTGTAATCCCTGGCCTGATAGATGCGCATGTCCACTATGCGACAGATCCGGATAGCTGGGATAATTTGTCTATCACTACTGAGCGACTTCGATACCTGCTTCGTGGTGGTGTCACATCTGTGAGAGATATGGGCGGTGATGCACGAGCATTGGCCTACTTAAAACGTCAAGCAGAGGTCGACTCCATCGCTTCGCCAGACATCTACTTTTCAGTCATTATAGGTGGAGAATCCTTCTTCTCGGACCCGAGAACCATTGCCTCAGCTAAAGGGCGTACTCCAGGCCACACAACATGGATGAGAGCGGTAGATCAAAATTCTGATATGGATTCAATAATGCTCCAGGCCATAGGCGCTGGTGCAACAGGCATCAAGATATATGCTGATGTTGAGGCCGAGACGGTGCCATTACTCGCAAGTGCAGCCAAGAAACATGGTTTAAAAGTCTGGTCGCATGCATATATAGGGCCCTCCAAACCTTTGGATGTTGTCAATGCTGGTGTTGAGACTATTTCACATGCCTCAGATATGTCTGCTCAGCTAGTTGATAACTTCAAAGCGTGGCGCAGAAAAACTGCTGAGTTCGATGATCCAACCTGGGAAAAAATGCTGCAAAAGGATAGCTATTTAGACCTTTTTGATGCAATGAAAGAGAAAGGTACTATTTTAGATGCGACGCTTACAGTATTTGAAAGAAGGAATACCTTAAACGAAAAGTACAGGCAACTTGATCAGCTCAGTACACAAATGACACAATTTGCCTATCAAAACGGCATTACTATTGCTGCTGGCACGGATGCATTTAGTGACCTTGAAAATGACACTACACCGATGATTCATCATGAGCTTAAGCTGCTCGTAGATGAAATTGGTATGACACCTCTCGAGGCAATTCAAGCTGCAACTATAAATGCTGCGAAAGTGATAGGGATAGAAGGTTCTGTCGGTAGTATTGAAGAGGGAAAGAAAGCAAATATTGTTGTACTTTCAGAAAGTCCCGAAAAGAAAATCGAAAATAGCCAGTCGATAGCTCATGTGGTTAAGAATGGTCGTTTTATTTTTATTGGCGACGATCCACAGTTGCCTTTCTCTTCTTCACGTGAAGTGAATGGAACCATTTGGTTTTCTGGGCAGATCGGTAATTACCCTTCAACATTAACCTTGGCAGGTGAAAGTCTGGAAGCTCAGATGCATCAAACAATGAAGAATATTGGCCAAGTTCTTGAAAGCAAAAACCTGGATTTTGACGATGTGGTTAAGTGTACTTTGATGCTTGCTGATATTGATGACTGGCCAGCGGCGAACGAAGTCTACCTCCAGTACTTCAACGGAAAGAAACCTGCGAGGAGTGCTTTTGCAGCGAGCGGCCTGGCACTTGATGCCAAAGCTGAGGTGGAGTGTATAGCTTCACGAAGCGCTGATTAATTCTGGAGTGGGGGACTTATGAACGATATAAATAGAAGAGCACTGATTAAATCTCTAGTATCAGGTAGTGTTGGTTCATACTTGGCTATTAACTCGGGTATATTAAATGCCTTTTCTGGAGTTGATGCAGGAAAATCAACGTGGAACCAATACGGTTCATCGATTGTAATTGATGGCCTCAGCGGAGCATTCTCGCTCAGGGAGCCAATCTCTGAAGAAGTCCTGGGAATATTCAAGAACTCGGGGATTAGTGCCTTGAATATGACAGTCCCCTATCCAGGTGATGACTACACAGAGACTTTAAAGAAGGTTGAAAAAACCAAATCTATCATCGAGCAGAACTCAAACTACTTGAACTTAATTCATTCTGCATCAGATATCCTGAAAGCGAAGCAGGAGAGTAAGCTCGGTATCATAATGGGTTTCCAATCAACTGAAATGTTTGATGAGTCACTTTCAGGCATTTCAGAATTCGCCAAAATGGGCGTCAAGATAATGCAGGTATCCTACAATGGGCCCTCTATCCTTGGCAGCGGCGGTCTTGTAAAGGAAGATTCAGGGATAACTTCCTTTGGCAAGAAAGCCATAGAGATCATGGAGGCGGAGAAGGTTTTGATCGACCTCTCGCATTCTGGAAAGAAGACAGTGTCCAGTGCAATCAGTCAATCAAAAAGACCGATTGTGATCTCTCATACTGGCTGCAACGCAATTTATGATCACCCTAGGAATAATGACGATACTGAATTAAAAGCTGCAGCAGACACCGGTGGCTTGGTTGGAATCTATTTAATGCCATTTTTGGAGGGTGGGGAGCATGAAATAAAGGCCGATGTGGTGATAGAACATATACTGCATGCCTATAAAGTATGTGGTGAAGATCATATTGCAATAGGTAGTGACCAAGGCGTAGTACCGGTCAATGATGGCCCTGAGTATCGAGAAAGTATCCGTAAGGAAGTTGAGCGTCGTATTGCGGCTGGAATTTCCGCGCCCGGAGAAACACCAAATCGTCCACCGTTTATTCCTGAACTGAACTCCGAGATGCGGATGGAGCTTATTGCCTATAGGTTAAGCCAAAAAGGAATTCCTGATCGAGTGGTAGAAAAAATAATTGGTAAAAACTGGTTGCGTGTTTTTGCTTCGGTATGGAATTAAAGGAAAGTAAGATTAAATGGATAATTATCTAAGGATTGATGGTATTCTGATTCGATTGGTTGCTTGTGTTACGCTCCTCTTTTCCCCTTTGCTTTTTGCTGAAGGGCTTAGCACTTATTCCGAATTCCCAAAGAATTCAAAGACTGAAGTGATTCCTTTCCCGATCGAATTTGCTTCGGATATCACCTTGAATGGTGTTGAAGAGCTTGTGTTTTTGCCTGGCATGTATAAACAAGAAAAAGCGGACTTCTTTAGTTATGCTTTTTCATGGACTCACAAGCCAGAGAAGAACCAAGTTTTTGGGAAGGTCGAAATCCAGGATTTTATAGCCTCCTACTATAGGGGGTTGTACAAGGCCGTCACTCAAGGCAAAGAATATGAGCCGGCTATTACAATTGAGTGGGATGATGGCAAGTATACTGGTCAGATAAAGTGGATTGAGCCATTTGTAACCAAAAAAGAGCAGACCCTCTACTTTAAAGGGAATCAAGTTAACTGTGAAAAAACTGATGAGCTTCGTTGGTACTTTATTGTTTCTCCACAAAATTCCTATCACCCCGTATGGGCGGAACTCCAGTCGATAAAACCCAAAAACTGTTAGTGATAGAATCCAGTTGCTATCAACTCGGAAGCCTTACCATTCAACTTAAAATTATCACAAGTCCTAAATCAATCTGTTTGAATAAGTATCAGTCCTGTGCCTGCTACATTAGGTGAGTATCCAGAGTTTCTGTTAACTGTCAGATCAACCCTGAACCACTCCACTTAAAAAGAGGTCATATCCAATCGATATGCCTAGTTTTAGTAGGCACGCATCTTACTTGATGTGCTTTCCCTGGCATCTTCAAAACCATTAATAAGCATATAGCCAGAAAGTTTGTTAAAGAGTTAATGGATCTTGGCATTATCCAATATGTGGTAGCCTTGAGTTGGGGGGCTCCTGCTTAGTTAGAGGGTGGTATTGGTTATTTTCAAATATTTAGCTGTGGATTTGAGTTTGGTTTCGATGCTGAACCATCGGCATCCGGTACAAAAATTGACTCTGTCATTGGTGATTGGGAAGTTAAAAGGCATCGTAAGTTACAATACTTATCTTCCAAGTCCGATCAATATAAAGAACTGCTAACAAATTTAAGATGTATCGGTATTGAGCTAAGCACATAGTAAAAGCATGTATCTCTGCCCCCATCGGGTGATTCCGGCGATGTGTATCTTAATTGGTCCTGCATTTCATCTAAAATAGAAAGTGGAGAAGACCTTTAACGTTTGTGTTCAGTAACTTGAAATGAGCTATGCAGCTTATCGAAGCAATAGTTGAATACATAGGTATATATCACGATATAAATCACCATGACTATCTCAAGCATAAATGCTTCTAGGATAGTCAGATTAAAGCCCCAGGCGATTACTGGCAACGTCAGTACCAACATACCCCCTTCAAACAATAACGCATGCATGGCTCTAACGATAAATGTCTTCTCCGGGTTTTTACGTATATTCAATAAGTACCAGTCAAAGGCGTGATTGAAAACCATATTCCAGACCAGCGCAAACAGTGATAGTCCAGCCGCAAGTACTAGCGATTGGTGTACCTCCAGATCAAACACTGGCACCACCAGTAAGCCACCTGTCAGCAGCAGAAAAAACTCGTAGGAAACCGCATGGAATAAACGATTCTTCAATGATTTAGTCATCAGCCATACTCACTCTGGTTGAGAAAATATGCCTGAATGATATATAGTTATTTTAGGTGGGATAAGTTAGATACTATACCTTAAACAGATAGTTTGGGCGCGTGGCAGTTTCTATTGAGCAACTGGAAGCATTTGTAGCAACCGAGCAGGCTGGCTCGTTCTCAGCGGCTGCACGTAAATGTGGAAAGGCACAGTCGGTAATCAGCTCACTGGTATCGAATCTGGAGGTTGACTTGGGAGTCAAATTATTTGATCGAAGTCAACGATACCCGCGATTGACGGACGCTGGTGAGTCACTGCTGGAACGCGCACGGAGTCTTATCGAGCAACGCGAGCGTTTGATGGCGATCGCACAGGGGTTGTCTCTGGATGTCGAGGCCCGGTTGACGTTAGCTATTGCCCAGCATGTGCGAATTAAAAACCTGGGTGGACTCTTTCAAGAGTTTCAGACCAAATATCCAAATGTTCAAATTACGCTCAGAGCGGGAAGTGTTCAGGATGTACAGACCTGGGTCGAACGGGATGTGGCCCAACTCGGGATTATTACGCAGCAAGAAGATGTGCCCACTGGGTACGATTTCAGAGCCCTAGGCCATCTGAAGCTCACAGGCATCGCCTGCGTGGATCACCCGATTGCGAGACTCGATGAAGTTACCTGGGAAGACCTGAAACAATACCGACAAATCTTATTGCAGGAGTTTGAGATATCCAGCCAAACTCGCTGGCTGGTGTCTCCAGACGTGTGGAGTGTGTCACGGGTCGATGATGCGCTTGACCTTGTCGAGGCCAATTTGGGCTGGGCAGTATTACCTTTACACGTGGTTGCCAAGGGAATAGCGGTAAAAAGACTGATACAGCTCCCTCTGGTATTTGAGCAGGAGAAAGAGCTGTCACACGGTGTAGATATTATCTGGTCCAGTAAGCGTCCACTGGGTCCCGCAGCCACTGACTTGATGAAGCGGCTGAGCACAGAGGACGCAATACTGAACAAGGATCAGTCGCTATGAAGCGTTTGACAGATCTCGGGCAAAATCTGTGATAGTTGTATCTGGCTTACCTAACACCTGCCAAGTTTTTTGACTCACTGGTTGCTCCTTTAGCTGTTCTACGTAAGTCAGCATATGTTCCATAAATACTGCCTGCTCCTCGGGCAGTCCCATTTCAGCAATGGCCGCGATAGGGTGAACGGCAATTTCTGTTCCCGGAGAATATGCCTCTACAAACGTTCTGGCCGCCTCTGGTAAAGACATCCCCTCAGTACCCTGAACTGAAAAACTCTGGTTGTAGGCCATCTCATTCCCGATAGCATTACCGATCATCTCTGCCAGATCTGTTGTATTGGTGTAGTAGATAGGGTGGACATGATCGCCGATGATAGAAAATTGACCGTTCTCTATAAATGTGGGGAAAGAGTCCAGGAAGAACGAGCAGAAGAAGAATGTGAAATCAATGCCCGAACTTTTAATGGCCTCTATCCCTGGCTTACGGATTACATTGGTCTTGTACTCAAGCCCCTTGTCCGCAAACTCTGGGTGGAGATAATCAATACCAGCAATTTGCATGATGTGTTGCACACCATTGATCTTTGCAGCCTCCACGATATTAATCACACCTTCACGCTCACTATGAAAGGGTAAAGTCGGGTCGAGTGACGTGGTATTCAGGGTGATATAAAGTGTTTTGGTACCAACTAGTGCAGACACCAGGCTCTCTTTATCCGAGACATCTGCTTCGACAAGCTGGATACTCTCTGGAAGGATAGTGCGAGCGCTAGCCGCATCCCTTACGAGCGCAGTTACCTGGACACCTTTAGCGACCAGTTTTCGTGCTACCTGACGGCCTAAATGGCCTGTGGCGCCAATAATCGTAATAGTTTTCTGCATGGTTCAACCTTTAAAGCAATGAATGAGGTAGCCCATACTTTGCCCAAGAGATAGAAACTCTTACAGTTATGTACCATCTATCAAATAGATACTACAGCAGGGCTCTCTAGTCCTACTTTTTGTTCATGTTTGATGCGCACGTAGATGTCTCCTCGATAGATGACAAGGGGTTTGGGGTAGAAGGCATATCTTTACTTATTTTCCATTTACTTCAACACTGTGAGTGATGAATCCGTAACAATTTTTAGGTTTTTGCCGGTTCGTTACTTGTGGGTAACCTCATTGCTTTCTACTGATACTCAATCCGAGAGGGTGTTCCTTAACAGGGTACTAAGTGACTTTTTTTGGGGGGGGCGGTGGGTGCAGGGGAGGAATGACTTTTTATCTAATTCTCCCAAAATAGGCAAGTAAGATGGTTTTGCATTGTTCTGTATATCAGAATTGAAAAACAGCTTTTCTTATTTCTTGAAGATAAGCAATAACTCATTGACTCATAAAGTATTTCTAAAAAAATACAGAGCAAAGAAAGTACAAGAATATAAAAGGTTGCTCTATATCTTTATTTGACATGCTTATCAGTTAAAGGTGGTTTCTTGACTCTCTGTATTTTTTTTGTGTTGTAGGATATATGAGCTTTAGAATTAGAGAGAAGCATGATATACAGATGTAGCTTTTGAATTAATCGGTAAAGGTACCCGATCGTGTGGTTTTTAAAATTGTCAAGTAAACGCAAGGCCATACGGATCTTCAAAAGGGATTTAAGGCGTAAATTATCAAATGATTGGGGGAATAAGAGAAAGTATTTAGCCTCTGAGGTAGCTAATAGTGTTCAAAACCACTATCCCAAACTGACTAAGTATAAAATGTACGCAATATACATGTGGTCAGATAAAAAGCAGTTTGATAAATATTGTACAGAATCTGGCGTAAGTCTTAGCTCAATCGAGGCCAGGAAAGAAATTGATTCTGTTGTGATTTCTATAAATAGAAGTGATTCATCCCTAGTAGAATCCAATTGTAGCAACGAATTTTCTGACTCAGGAGGTTCGGATTGAGCTCACATTTAAAACGAAAAGGCATAGGGTGTAAAAACCGTTGCTTCGATTTGATTTTGCTGTAAGTGCTTTAGGCGTCAAAAATCCTGGGTTCGGAGAGAGAATTAGAGGAAGAAGTAATAGGCGGTGTATTTAGATTTCTCGGTCGATTTATTGTTGAGACTATATTTACAATCATTGTCGAGGTCATGTTCCATTTCCCTGGCAATCTAATTTGTAAACCTTTCACAAAGAAAGGGAGAGAGCCAAATGGGTTTCTGGTGGTGATTGTCAGTATTTCATTTTGGTTGTTAGTAGCTGGATTAGCCTCCACAGCGTACTTCCTTCTTTCTGGTGAGCCCGGTGCCTAACAAGCACAAGTAGTATGCTACGGCTCTTCGGGCCTTTTTGGAACAACTTACTTTATGTACATTTTGTACAGTTTACTCAAGAAAAGGCTGGAGCAGGGCGTGGAGATATGTATCTCGTTGCCAAATAAAGTTTAACTTCTACAGAGAGGGGTAGGGCCTTCTTCCTTGGGAAGCCTGACCTGGACAACCCCTATAGCCTAATTTTCGTTCGCTTTAGATATAGACATAGATCTCTCACCTGGGGGCTTGGATGCCTATCTTTACTTAATTTCCTATTACTTCTAGCACTATTGCTGAGACGTATGTCCCAGCTTGTAGATTTTTGTCGGTTTGGGGTTGTGGACGTGGATCAGTAAAAGACGGGAATTAGGTACTGGGAAGTTGGGGAGCCGCTACAAGCTACTGAGTTAACTAATTGGATTCGCTATGGCTCTAATGGCAAAGGGGATCGGGTTTGCGGCAGGCTGTGGCTCGTCGTTAAGTATTGAAGTAATATCGCTTACCAACATCGGATTGAAACTTATGGAGTGAGTAAACAAATCTAAACGTTTTGGGCTTTACACGGGATGATGCCTAGGGCACGCAAAATCCACAAACTTGCCAATCAAGTCTATATGAAGAGATTTGATGTGGATGTGGTGCTTAGGAAAGGAAAGCTTGATAATCCGCAGATCGATAAGGTTAGGTATCGTGAGGACCATCGGCCAATGATGGTGAAAAACAAGAGAGCGGGCGAAGAGAGGCCCAAACGAAACGATATCGTATCCTATCGGATGCCAGGCTCTTCAGAGCCGTATATTTTGGCTAAATCGGGTGGGGTATCACTTTTTGATGGTATCAGTAGCAAAGTTCCATTTAGAGAGGGAAAGGATGCTTGGTGGATAATTACCAAAGATGCGAGATTGGAATCAGGATTGTTTATTGCAAAAGATATGTTTCCCGATGCAGAAGGCAATACCCACTACTCGATTGAAGCGGAAATCGACATACCTGTTTCTGAGTATTTTGAAAAGCTTGCCGCCTTAAAAAAATATATGAGAGTTAAGTGATGTCTTATAACTACAAAGATTTGAACTACATACGAGAAGCCCTTGCTTGCTATGAAGAAAAATTGTGTGATGTTAATATTAACGAATGTGATGGTGAAGAAGCTGAAGAGCTTCAAGAAGATATTCTGTACATGGAACGTTTGAGGGCGCTGACCGAAAGAATGATTGACGAGTGGGAGAATAAGGGCCCCACTTTAACCTCAGTCTAAAGGTCAGGACATAAAGTAAAAAGGTTACAGTAGTTAAGGCCTCCCTTATGCAGGGAAGACGTATTGAGCTAATTATTTAGATAAATATAGGTACAGGTTGCATCTGCCCTCAATTACCTAACCTAGGTTTTTATTTTATGAAGAGGTTTATACTCCTGGCATGCAAACTTCTATTGATAACTGCTGTATTTATACTGCTGCTGTTGGTGTCATTTCTAACTACTACGCTATTGGTGCAAGGAGATCAACACCCAGAAAGCTGGGTAATAAATGTCTATGATATTTCTGCTATGGCGATAGTAATTGCCCTTTATATTGCCGTAATGGTATATACGTTCAGAAGATTTATTAAGGCAGAAAAGCGCCTCAGGGAGTAGAAGTATAGTGATGTGATTAGCTTTCGCTGTGTGTCCAAAGAATTTACGCTTGGGCTTAAGGTAGATTGGCCTTTATATATGATGTAGATTGTGGAGATTCGTTTGAAACTTAAAGTAGTAACCTCTAAAGCTGACCATAATAATTTTTGTGACTATGTGGTATGTAGTCGTTTGAAATCTCATACATGGATATCGATTCTTAAAATCTTAGTTGTTTGGTTGGCTATCGGTTTAATTTTTATGTCTTGTGTTCAGTTTAAGGCTGGGAAAATTGAGCTGAGTCCGTTCATATTAGTTATGGTTATATCACTTGCGTTTCTTTTTTATGTTGCTCTTAGTAGGTTGTTGGCTGTAAAAATAGGCGAGTGCTTTACACCAAATAAAGATGGAATAATATTAGGCTCTAAAGAGTATGAGATTACTCCAGAGGGTATTAAAGAAACTTGTCAACATGGCCATAGTTTCTATAGTTGGGCAGTGGTTGAGCAGGTAGAGGAAGTTAATGGGGCAGTTTATGTTTTTGTGGATCAAGCATTAGCTTTGATTTTTACAGCTGAATCATTAGGGCAAATTGATTTTAAAGATGATCTTTTAGATACATTGAAAATGCATACATAATACACCCAAGATACATTTAGGCCAGAATGTGGTATCTGGCCTTTTTAAGTAAAATACTATTTACCGTCTAACAACTGATCATGTTAAGAAGTATAGATTATAAGCCGAATAATAGTTTAGGATATCTGTACCCGCTTAAAAGTGTTAGTAATATTTTCTTCTGAATTTTCAGGTAGGGTAGAGATACTTGATCCATTTAATTCAGAGGTATGCTTGCTTCCTACTGATGCTTAAGGTGTGAGCGGGTATCCCTGTTGGGGGAGTTTGGTAAGGGTGGTTTGCGGGTGGGGAACGATCGCCGTGGGCAGAATACCGAAGTGTGGTTGCCAGTCATCCTGAGTCGGTGCTTAACTATAGCTTTTTGAAGTTACATCTTTTTATATAGTTTCTGTACCAATTTTCTAGCCTGGCTACTGTTACACTGCTAGGTACTCTATGTACTGGGTGTCCAGAGTTTTTTTCCTTGATATTGTCTCGCGAATGTCAATGTTTAACAGGAGGAAGTATGATCTCTGGACTCTTTGCCACTCTGTGAGAGTTATATATTTAATCGAGATAGATCGTGAAAAAAGTTCTTAAAGGTTTGTTAATGTCAACGGCACTGGTCACCACGGGCTTTTTCCTGGGTTGGTGGGCAAATTCTCCAAGTTATGACCTGCTCTGTTCCACCCCCTCCGTTTATGTTTTGAGTCAGGATGTCACGGCTCAAGGTATTAGCATAGCAGCCGGTACGGAGGTCGATCTTCGCTCATGTGAGTATGCAAACAGGTTTACGGTTAGTTTGTATGCGGAAAAGAGCTCTAGGGAAGAGTTGTTTCAATTTAAAAATAGCGTCCCAAATATAGGTAACCACGGTGCCAGCCAATATTCTATTGAAGAGCATTAGTAAAATGTATAACTAGGCAGAGCTTTGTATACATTTTGCACGATTGCTACGCTCCTATCTTCATACGAAAAATCCACAAAGCAAGCTCCGACTGATGGAGACGTTAGTACTATTATCAGAACTTGATATATCCCTATCTGATAGAGGGTGGTCTCGAAAAAGATAGGGGTATTGTAGGCTCCTTCCTTGAAGAATCTGCTCTCGATACCTTCCATTGCCTATTTTTCGATACGCACGTGGATCTCTTTACGATGGGCTGAAAGTGATTTTGGGGCATGGATGACTGCTTTTCACTTCCAGTACAGCTGCTAGTACATTTGTTCCATTTTAAAGGCTTTCGAGGTTCGGTGCTTTATGGTCAACCTATTTGATTCCAGCTAATACGCAAGCCGAGAATGCGCATTCCTCGGTTGGGTAGTTTAGTAATTGGTTCTTTACGAACCGGAGTGGCCGCGGTGGTACAGAATAGGGCATGGTGGGCTCTATTCTTCCCAAGTTGGTATTTCTATATAACTTATTGAATTTACATAATTTTTTTAGTTTTAATACTAATGCCCCGTCTGGTTTCTGCTGTCCAGCTCGCGATTTTATTTTATGGGTGCCAAGGATGAAGCTATTGGTTAGATTTCATTTTTACATAAGATGCATATAGAATTTATTGGCATGGCCATGGATACTAAGTGTAAGGACAGTTATGAGCAGCTATACAAAAAAACAAGTATTATTTTATATAACTTTAGCCGGAAGTTTATCTTCCATTATTACGTATTTTTCACCTGGCGTTTACGACAAGTATATATCGCAAGGAGATAATAGTCCTGTAGTTAAGTCAAAAGGTGGATCTGTAAGTATAACTTATGATCAGAAAGCAAATTTAATTGATTCTATTAGATCGTCTAAGCCGGATATTTCTCTCTCTCAATTTAAGATGTTAAGAAAAGGGATGACTTACAAAGAAGTGGAGCGTATTTTAGGTAAAAAAAGCGATGTATATTACAATGGTCAATTCTCCGAAATGCACGGTTGGGGGAGTGAGGCATTTCTTTACATAACGACAACATATGAAAATGGTAGATTGATTGCGATGTCCCAAAGTGGATTGTGACTGTTGAATACGTGATCAATTATTTTAATTTAATTTTTAGGACTTTAGCTCCCTATAAAGTTACTTCTTATTCCCCGGCTACTGTTGAATACTTGACTTCAAAAAGGTGTGAAGGATTTTGTTAGATAGCACTTTTAGATAGATGGGAGCATGAAAGTTATATGTTGAGGCTCAAGGTGAGCCTCTGTTCTTTGATAGTCCCTTCGTAGCGGCTTTCATTGACTATTTATCATCCCGATTTAGTATGTATATAAATCTCTTCACGATATATGGGAAAGAATCTGGGGTGTGGACGTCAATCTTTACTTAATTACCATTCACTTTCAGTACTGTGGTTGAAACAATGGCCCCAATTCTGGGCTTTCACTGGTTTGGTGATTCATGGTCAATCTGTATGCTTCTTGCTGATATTCAAGCAGTGGGTGGGTATTCCTTGATGGGGGAGATTGGTAAGTAATGCTTTCCAGGTCGGGAGCGACCGTGGAGGGTTAGATTGGGAGGTATGGACACTAGCCCTATAACTTGTTGAACTTACACCATATTTGTATCTTCAATGGATACCACTTACGCTTGTACTTGTTAACTGAATAATTTTCAGTAAAGCGATTCATGCACTGACTTATATTTTTTCGTTGTATTCTAATCAAGAAACTCAGCCTTCCATTGAGTAACTAATATTCCCTTTGGTGTAAATTTTCAGTTAATAGCCTCGGTAGTTTATATTTTTGTCGTAGTCATAGCTATAGGATGAAAGATCTATTTACGTTACTCTAGAGCGTGATAAGAAGAACTGGAGACAAGTATGTCAAATAGATTGCAGCTTCCCATTATAGAGATTCTTAAAGATGGAAAATATTATAGGCTAGATTGGGATGATCATAATTCAGAGGCTGATAGGGTCTTATACGAAAAAAAGGATTCATTAGAAGGTTATATTGAAGGATATTTTGATGCATTGGAAAATAATAAAGGGCGGATTGTTTGCCTTGCTAGTAATACTGGGACGATCAAAAAGCTTACAAAAGAAAATGCAGAAAAGCTGAAAAGTATGCTTGAAAACATCCTCTACCCTATTGTGACAGCTAGATATAAAAAAATTCAATATCTTAACAACCTTCCTGAAGTAAAGGTTCAGAGAAAACGGGAAGGTTCCTAATAAAAGAGTGATGCTTATACCTGTTTTTTTTAGAAGGCTGGTTGGCATACGTCTTCATACCATCAGTCTTATACTCATGATATCAAGCATGATAGGAGGCCACATGAAAAAATTACTTTTAGATAAAGATCTTTCTAAGGATTTACTTCAGAGTATTGGCTATTACATGTTATTGGCGGGAATTGTTAGGTTTTGCATTCCTTCTGTTAAAGCAGCGACTTTTTTTCCTAAGTTAGGATTTGTAATTTTTTTTATTGGATTGTCATGGTTTATCAGTGTATATATTTTTATTCATGTGGTGCATCCAATTGTGAAAATTTATCATCCAGAATTTTCATTGCCTGAAGTAGATCCAGAGAACGAGCGTAAAATAGGCTGGAGAGAAATTGTCTATACAAGGTCATTTATATTAATGATGGTTTTGTATTTAACAACACTATATCTAGGTTTCGTGATTGTTGGCTGGGCGCTCCCTAAGTAATTACTCAAAATTTAGGTAGAAGTTAATGTCATTTTTGTTTATATAGCATGATTTTGGGGGTATATGTATGATTAGTGAAGAATATTCTGTTTACTGGATAAGATTGCATAATCATAAAGATATTTGTAAGCAAGGAAATATAGGCATAACTAATAATATTGAGCGTTGTTGGAATCGACATAAAAGCCAAATTTTAGAAACTGACAAGAAAGTTAACAGGCGCCCCTATATTGTGCTTTCGTAAGCTTGGTTTGGAAAGTTTCGATTTTAGTGTGGTGGAGGGAGGGTTAGATAAGTGGACTGCGCACAACCTCGAGTTATTTTAGAGGCTCAAAGGTAAAGGCATGGGTTTTAAAAGAGGCTTCTGGTCAATGTGAATGTTGTGGATCTGATGCTCCTTTCATTACTGCTGAAGGGGAGCCGTTTCTTGAGGTCCATCATCTGCGTCGATTAGCTGACAATGGCTCAGTCACTATAACTAATGCGGTGGCACTATGCCCGAACTGTCATAGAGAGTTCCATTATGGAAAAAAATAAGAAAGTGTTAGTTGCAAAGATGTATGAAAGCGTTGGCAGGCTTCGGCGTGAATAGAAATGAAGAAATTTGGTCAAACTCTTTTTGGCACCTCCTGAGTCTCTGTTGGATTGCCCCTTAGCGATCTGAGCTTGCCGTTTAGTCAGCGTCAGTACGATAATCATGGATTAATACGTCGTTGTTTTTTCTCTAAAGAAAGTAGAGTTCAGGTTGATCTCCTTCCATGGAGAAGCTTTCCTCAACGCCTTCCATTGCCTACTGTTCGTTCCTTTTTATGCGCACATAGATCTCTTCACGATGAACGGGAAGGGATTTGGGGGCGCGGATGCCTATCTTTACTTGATTTCCCTTCACTTCCAGCACTGTGATCGAGACATTCGTTCCAATTCTTAGATTCTCGCCTGTTCGGCGCTTTAGGATCAGCATGTTTGTTTCCTAGCGATACTCAAGCTGTGGGTGGGCATTCCTTGGTGGAAAAGCTTGGTAAGTGATACTTGGTGGAAGAGTAGGGTGGGGCGCGGGGGCGGTGGGCGCAGAATAGGAAAAGGCGGGCGCTAGGCTCCCAGAGCTTGGGTAGTCGCTCCAAGCTGCTGATTGTGCTCCACTTTATTGAAGACGAGCGGGTTTCTAGCGTAGTATGCATACAGCCATCTTGATAGGTTCTTTATCAATTTGGTTAGCTGGCCCTCGGTGTTGCAGCACTTTGGGTCAGCGCCTTCTCTCTACTCTTAATTCACGTTGTGGTTCTCTTGTTGATGGTGTGGATGTTTCAGAAATTTGGGATCTTTGTTAGAGGGGGGCGACCGTAGAAATTTTCTTGATACCAACCCGCCATACTGATAGATATCTGTCAATTTTACTCAGCTGTGACACTGAATAAAACTTAATATATTCTGATAAGAAAATTTACGCGCCTATATTTCTCTGAGCTTCTGTGTTAGAAAGCTGGTTTCCTTGGTTGCTCATTGTGCTCCCCTATTTGGAGCTGGTTAACGCTTTAGCCGATAGGGTTGGCGGGTTATACTTTTTAATTGGTGTGTGTCCAGGATTGCTCGAATTAAAAATGGACGACAAGGTGTCTTGTTGGTAATACAAAAGATAAGGATAAAAATTTGAGTTCTTGGTATCAGCTTAACCATTCCAACACAGTATTTATTTTCGTTCATGGGTTGAACTCAGACTCGAAGAAGTGTTGGACCTCGCCAAGGGGAATATATTGGCCCCAACTGATTGCTGAAGATCCTCGGTTTGGCTCTCCAAGCATATTTATGGCTGATTTTTATACAACTTTAACCTCAAATGATTATGGAGTTAAAGATTGTGCCCAAGAAGTGTTTAATCAGCTTTTGCGCACGGATGCGTATAGTAATCCGCCCCCAATTCAGAAGGAAAATCTCGTTTTTGTCACCCACAGTACAGGGGGAATCTTAGCTCGATATATTCTAGAAGCTTGGAGCGATAATTTTACCGAAAAGAAAATTGGGTTATGTCTCTATGCCTCCCCTTCATTTGGTTCTAAATTATCTAGCCGACTGGGAGCAGTTTTTAGTTTTTTTAATCATAAACTAGCTCAAGAGCTGCAATGGGGCAGCTCTATTCTCGAAGATTTAGATGGTCGTTTCTTTGGATTGTTAGATGCAGGCAAATTAGCAATTGCTGGTATGGAAGCTTATGAAAACAAAGCTCCATTTAAGATACCTTTTTTAAGTGCAAGAGTTGTTCAAAAAGAATCTGCTGCCAGATACTTTGGCGCTAGAACATTAATTGCAAATTCTGATCATTCATCAATCGTTAAACCAGAGACTTTGTCGTGTCAGTCACATGAAATATTACTCGACTTTTTAACTAGAAAAGATTTCATCAAACAAGCGGGACAGTCCTCCTTTGATCGGCCATCTCTGTTTGATCGTTACTCCCCAGAATATGAAGACTTTTTCATTGTCAGAACAGTTGATAGCGAATTGGACAGCCTATTAGGCAATTACAGCATCTGGGTATGTGGAGAGTCGGGAGTTGGTAAAACAGCATCAATCACCCGCAGCTTGGACAAACGAAATATAAAGCCATTTTACATCTCCCTAGGGGCCTGCATAGGCGCATCGTTCAACGAGCTTTTAAATGAGATTTACCTTACTTTGCTGAATGATGATGAACAAGACATTCCTCAGCTTTCCGATAAGGAGTGTGTAAAAAGAATATCCAATCTCATCAAAAAGCAGTCGGAAAAACCTTTTTACCTATTTATCGAAGAAATTCCTATCAACAATGAGAAAATGTTCCTTCACTTTTCTAATTTTATCTATGCGATTATCATGAGTGTAAATGATTCTGCAAATTTCAGGATAGTTCTTTCCTCTATATATTGCCCTAATACCAAGCTCGAACCTGAAATGAAAAAGGTAAGCGAGAAGCTGAAAATCTATGTATGGCCAACATGGAATGATGATGACATGACAAAGTTGGCTCAACTAATTGAAACAGATACAGGTATAGAAATTATGCGCGCGAAACCCCTATCTGACTTTCAGGGCGTGCCGCGAAAAATGAAGATTTATTGCCGTGATCAGCTATCGAAGGCATAAAGGAGGTTAACCAATGAAAAAGCTAGTGCCGAACACAATTATTCCTGAGAGCCTATATGTTGATCGTATTGCAGATAAACAGCTTCATGAGATTATTCATGATATGGGGCGCCCAGGTTATATACTTGTCGCACGACAAATGGGTAAAACCAATCTCCTGATCAATGCAAAAAGGAAGCTGGAAACAGCTGAGGATATCTTTGCGTATATTGACTTGTCAAACCGATACGATTCGGATAGGGAGTGTTTTAGAAGTATTATTGATACCATTCTGGAAACAAACTCAGATAAACTTGATCAAGTCATTGAAGAGATTTACTCAGATCGAGAGTCGAAGAATGTTGCTGCACATAGAGAACACTCCAGAGAGATAAGAAAGATTTTGAAAATGATTAACGGTAAGTTAATCATAAACCTTGATGAAATCGATTCTCTTACCACTGCGGACTATTCTGACAAAATATTTGCCCATGTCAGAAGTATTTACTTCGAGAGGATTAATTTTAAAGAGTATGAAAGACTTAGTTATATAATCTCTGGTGTAGCTGAACCCAGTGAGATAATTAAAGATAAATCAATTTCACCATTTAATATTGGGCAAAAGATTCTCCTTGGTGATTTCAGTTACTCTGAGTTTGAAAATTTTATAAGAAAAGCCGATCTAAGTTGGCCGGAATGTATAAGGCAGCGGATCTTTCACTGGTGCAACGGAAATCCAAGGTTAACTTGGGAGATATGCTCCTTCCTCGAAGATATATCTGTCAGTGGTACAGATATCACTGAGAGTCATGTAGATCAAACAGTTAAAGATTTATATCTAACAAAATTTGACCGTCCACCTGTAGATCATATCCGTGCATTAGTAGAATCAGATAAAGAGTTACGAGAAGCAGTAATTGCAATCATTTATGAAAAATCAGATGTTTTATCTGATCGAGTTAAAAGTAGATTATATCTAGCTGGAATACTCAGTTCTGATTACGAATTCGGCAATGTTAGAATAAAAAATAGAGTCATTGAAGTAAGTTTGGATGAAGGCTGGCTGTCGGATTTAGAAAAGACAAGCAACTTATCAATAAGCAGGGCTGAAGAACTCTTTACAGCTAGAAAGTATGAGGATGCTTTAGAGATATATCAATATTTTTCTAAGCAGCAGGATCTAGATGCATCAGAAGCGATGTCCGTGAACTATAAATTAGGCCTTTGTTATTTCTATACTGGAAACTACAGAAAGGTAATTGAATTATATCGGGGCTATATTTTTGATAAGGGTGGGTTTCGTGATTTGCATATGGACCAGCTTTATACTCTAGGCATGTCTTACTACAAATTAGATGAAGATGAAGATGCTTTAGTTCTATTCAATAAAATCATAAATGATGAAAATAATCCGTTTTATTACGAAGCCTTACTTAATAAGGCTGCAATCTTGGTTCGATCTGGTGGGGGTGAGGGAAAACAAGAAGCGATAGAGTTGAATGAAATGATTATAGATATGCATGAGAAAGGGGCGCATGTAAAGAACCCTGCCCTTTCTGGAGCATACTACAACTTAGCTATTTTTAATGAAGCAAAAAACAAAGAGCTGGCGGTTGACAATTACTTAAAGTCCGCAAAATCGGCTGAACATTCCAATAAAGTAACCCCTTTGATTTCCGCAATTTCTTTGCAACCAAAGATCATTAATGACTACCTGGAAACCATTAAAGAATCGTTGGCATCAGGAAAGATATATCTAGATGCAGAAGGGTTGAAAACAGGTATTGAATTAACTCACTCAAAGATTGCTTCGTTAATAGAGGTTCTGTTTGAGCAGGGCAGAATAGGTGAAGTCGATAGCATTTTAGAGTTGATCAAAGAGTATTGCTTATATGACAAATCTTCATTCTCGAATGCTTTATTTGAAATGGCGTTATTGAATATAACAAGCTCTGAAAAAAAGGAATCGGCCTACTTACTTCAAAAAGCCGTAAATGCTCCTAAAGAGTATTCAACCCCCGAGCTAACCTTCAGTTGTAATAAATACCTTTCATTTATTGATGAGAGTAATATTAGCTCACAAGAATCATATCTAAAAGGTTTTCAAAACTACATTAATGTAAGTGATGTGGTTGATATAAGGATTTTTGAAAGAATAATTTCCGGCTGTATGTCTCAGGGTGATTATCAAAAAGCTATAGGTTATTGTGACTTAATAATTGATAATGAAGGTCTTGCTTCAAAATCAAACAAAATAAAGTTCTTTACAATTCTGTATCTGAGAATGCGGTCAACTCAGGATGAAGCTAATTTGCTTGAACAAGCAAAAATCATCAAAGAAATTGCTGAACACATAGAAGTAACAAAGACAAACCCAGTAGGTATAGACAGCAATGACGTCAAGTTTGTCAGAAAAGAAGCCGAACAAGCTTTGATTAAACAACCTATTCCTCAATTCATTCGATCAGAAAGAAAATATGGCCGAAATGAAAAGGTAAGAGTAGTATTCGAAGACGGGCGAGAGGAATACAAAAAATACAAGGCTGTTAGCGAATGCATTAAAAAGGGAAGATGTACGATCATTCACTAAAATCAAATACTTAAATATAATTGGGTGGCCGGTAGCTTCTAGTTGCTGGTCCCGACACCATGAGCGGATCTCATTTGGGAAATCCTTCTCCATATTTTTAAGATTTAGAGATGGGCTCTTTTACTGAGTCAGGCTCTTCCTAACCCAACTCCACCAACCTCTGCATCAACGGAAAATACAGCGCACACCGAATATTCCGCTCCCCCCGCGCATAAAAGAGCTTGCGGTAATTCTCCAGCTGATTCCGGTACTGCTCCAGCTGAGCCGCAATAAACTCTTCCTGGCTTTCCTCACCACTGGGCTCTGCGGTTTTGTAGTCGACAATCCAGCGGGTGCCTTCGTTATCGATAAAGGTGCGGTCCACAATGGAGCGTCTTAATTGTCGGCCGCCGCTGTGGAGTTCCAGTTCGCAGGCAGATTCCCTTAGTGAGCCATCCAATAGCCAACGGCCGGTGGGGCAGTTGAGGCTGTTGCGTACGGCGATTTCCACTTTCTCGGCGGCGCGGTCCAGGTTGGTGGCGGATAGCCCCAATTGTTTTAGGCGCAGTTCCCATAGGGGGCGTTGAGCTTCCAGTTTGCTGGGCGTCCAGTCGTTGATATTGGTCTCGGCAATGGTGGCGAGGGTTTCGTGGGCTACGGTGCCGGCGTGTTTGAGCCAGCGCAAGGCTACCTGGCCCAGTTCGGGAATATTGTCTTCTTCCTCTGTTTTGGGTTGGTAGTCTGGCATGCGGTATTGGGCCAGCCATTCCTGCCGGGGCATGGCTTGGGGTTGCCATTGGTTGGGCAGGCGTAACAGGTAGTCGTGATCTCTGCTGGCTTCTTCCTGGTTTAGCAGGGCTTCTTCTGCTTCCAGCCAGTGACACCAGTCGCTTTCCTGGTGGTGCAAAACACTGGGCCAGATACCGGCGAGTAGGGCGGCGCTGCCGGGGGCTTTTAGGTGGCCCTTTTTATCATCCCGGTTGATGCAGGCTAAAAGATGGAGCGAGCGGATGGCACGGGTGCAGCCTACATACAATAGGCGGGTGCCTTCCAGGCGTTCGCGCTCGCTGTTGTCGTGTTTCAGGTATTCAAATACCGGGTCGCGGCCGCCGCGCGCATTTTTGGGGGCGAGCAAGAAGCGGCTTTCGCCTTCCCGGTTGAGCCATTCGCTCCAGCGCAGCAGTTGGTCGCTGCCGGGTTTGCCGCCTTGGTCCAGGCCTGGGATCAATACGTGTTCGAACTCCAGCCCTTTGGATTTGTGAATGGTCATCACCTGCACTTTGGCATCCTGGGCGGGGCGGGCGTAGAGCTGTTCCAGGGCCAAGGTGAACTGTTGCCAGTCGGTAATGGCGCCACCGGTATCGAAGGCTTCTAATAATTGCAGAAAATCCTGCACATTATTTAAGTCAGATTTTTGCGCTACGGTGGCGGGGCCGCCCAGTTCCAGCCAAAGGCCTTCAATCCAGGTGCGCAGGGGTTTGCGGCCGCGCTGTTGCCAGGCGAGCAGCAGTTTGGGAGCCACTTGGGCCAGGCGTGTGCGCCCTTCATCGCTGAGCAGGGCGATATCGTCTACTTCCTGCAAGGCCATTAATAGTGGGCGTGCGCTGGTATCGGTTACGGTGATATCCCCATTGCCCCAGTTGGCCAGGGTGTAAAGGTCTGGCAGTTGCAGTCCGCACCAGGGGGCGCGGAGTACGGCCAGCCAGCTGATTCGGTCGCTGGGGTCGAGTAGGGCGCGGGTGAGACTGAGTAAATCCAACACCACCATTTTACTGGCGAGCGGCGCCAGCTCTGGGGCCTGGAAGGCGACATTGGCAGTACTTAGGGCCGGCAAAATCTTTTGTAGATGTTTTTTCTTGCGCACCAGAATAGCGATGCGGCTCTCCGGATCTTGCGCTTGTAATTGCTGCACCAGTTCAACCGCTTGAGTGGCTTCGCGGTTGCGGTCTTCGTCATCGATGCAGCCGTAAAAATTGACCGAGGGCTCGGCCCATTTGCTGCCTTTAAAAGCTTCGGATTGCAGATAGCGCACGGCGCCGCGCCCGATATTGTCTGCTTGCGGAAAGGCTCTCTGGAAAGTCTCGTTGACCCAGTTCACCACCGCACTTTCGGAGCGGAAATTTACTTGTAGGTCGAGGGCTTCCAGGGGTACTTCACCGATACCGCGTTCGCGCGCATCCAGGAAAATACCCACGTTGGCATTGCGGAAGCCGTAACAGGATTGCATGCCGTCACCGACAATAAATAAGGTGCGGCCGTCTCCCTGCTGCCAGCCGGCAGTGAGTTTTTCCAGCAGTTGTAGCTGGGTGTGGGAGGTGTCCTGGAACTCGTCCACCAGAATATGTTGGGTTTGCAGGTCCAGCTTCAGGGCCAGGTCTGTGGGGTTATCGCTATCGCCCAGGGCGATCAGTGCGGCCTGGGCCACTTCCGTATAGTCGGTGGCGCCCAGCTGCTGGAAAACCAACTTTAATTCTGCGACCAATTTGGGCAGTACCTGGGCGAGCCCTTGCAGCAGTTGCCACTGGCTCTGTTGCAGTCCGCTGGGGAGCTTGCCCACTTCCCGCAGTGCGGAGAGCAGCGGTTCGTTGCCGGCTAGTTCTGCCAGCAGGTCTTTCATGCGCTGCTTGTATTCTTCGGCGATGGGGCGCTCGGGATCTTTTTTATCCGGCAAGCCAAAACCGAGTTTTTTATTGATGCCGCCGCCTTTGCGCAGATCACCTGTGGTGGTGAGGAGCAGGCTGCCGAGGGCGAGCCAGGCGGGCAGGCCGCTGCTGTCCGTGCTGGGGAAATCGTCCAGTTCGGCGAAGAGGCAGAGGCCGTGGCTGGGGTTTTCCTTTTGTAAATTGCTGCCGGCATAACTGGCCAGCTCCAGCAGTTCCCCGGCGTAACTGCCGAGGGCTGTGGAGAGGTCTTGCAGCTTTTCTGCCACCAGTTCGTCGATAACAAAATGGAAATAGTCCTGGGCGCCGTCAAAGTTGACACTCAAAAGTGGGCCGAGCCATTGCTCGCGCTTGTCCAACAAAATTCGCAGCAGTTTATTGAGCTGGCCCAGGTCGTTGTCCAGGTGGAGCAGTAGTTGCTGTAGGTCTGAGTCTGGGGTTTCGCCATCGAGGTGTTTGAGCAGGTTCACTACGGCCAGTTCGAAGGCAATTTGGGTGCGCTCCAGGGGTTCACCCGGTGCGCCCAGGCCGCTTTCGATCGGCAGTTGGCTGGCGAGGCTGCGGCAGAGGCCGTCGATGGTTTGAATACGCAGGCGCTGGGGCGTTTGCAGCAGTTCCCATTCCAGTTCGCGATCCCGTTCCAGCAGGGCGCGGGCCAAATCCCAGGTGATGGCATCGTGGGGGTTGTCTGGCCGGGCTTGGTCGCGGGCGCTGTGCAGGGCGTCGATCAGGCGCTCGCGCATTTCACCGGCGGCTTTGCGAGTGAAGGTAATGGCCAACACTTCTTCCGGCTGCTGGCAGGCGGCGAGCAACTTTAATACGCGCTGGGTGAGCAGGCCGGTTTTACCGGAGCCCGCCGGGGCGGACACGGCAAAACTACGACTGATATCCAGGGCTTGGCTACGGGCGTCGGCATCGATGGGTCGGCGCAGGGCGGGAGTGGTCACGACTTCGTTCATTCGGTTATTTGCTCCCTTTCCGGCCAGCGGTTTAGGGGCCAGAGTTCACTGTTGTTATCGGTGGAGCGATCAAAGGCGAGGGTGGCTACACCACTGCGATATTCGGTGGCGAGGGATTCCAGGCTGTAGCGCCAGTGCTCCACCAGATTGCTCCAGGTGCCGTAAGGGGATTCTTTTTCAGTATCGCCCACGGCTTTAATGCCGGTGATGGGGTGCTCCAGATCTCCGCAGCCATTCCATTTGCAGTCGCCGTTGCGCACCTGGCCGAAGGCGATGGCGTGGGCGTCCGGTTGGAATAGGGCGTAGAGCGGCAGCTGGGGTTCGCGGATACGCTGGGTAAGCCAGTCGCGAATACTGGGGACGCCAGTTTTGTAATCGATTACCAATTGTTCGCCGCTGGCGAGTTGGTCCAATCGGTCCAGGCGCAGGTTAAAGTGCAGCCCGCCGATTTCGACGGCTTGTTCCCATTCGACTTTTTCTACGGAGAAATTGGGCCTGTCCAGTTCGACGGATAGCCATTGTTGCAGCAGGCGCTCCAGGCGCTGCTTTTCCATGGCCCAAAATCCGATCGGCAGGTGATTGTATTTTTTGCGCACACTGCCGAGGGAGCGCTCCACCGCGCGTTCGATTTGCGCTTGGCGTTGCTCGTCGTCCATAGCTTGCAGTTGTGCGAGGGTGCCGCACTGTTGCCAGAATTCCGCTAGCACCTGGTGCACCACATTGCCGCGCTCGGCGGGGCCGAGGCCGATATCCGGTTGGGTAAAATTGCTGGCGCCGAGGCGGAAGCGCAACTGCGCATTTAATGGGGAGAGGGCCTGGGCCTTGAGCACCGAGGCACCGCCGCGCACCCGTTCGCATTCGGCGGGGGTGAGTGACGGTAGCTTTTTGTCTTCGATTTTTTCCAGCTGACAGGCTTGCGCCAGTTGGCTGTAGTGATTGTGCAGGGCGCCTTCGGCAATGTGCTGGGCTTGTTGTGGGCTGTCAAACAAGCTGCTCAGTCCCTGCTGCACACCGTCTTCTTCACAGGTGTAACTCACGACGATATCGCCGCTGGCATTCTGCAGGTCGGCGGTGAGTTCGCGGGCCAGTTCCAATTCCCGCTCGGCGCTGGCGCGGGGCATCTTCCAGTGTTTTTGCCATTGTATTGGCAGCAGCGGATTGGGTGCCGGTGCCGGCGGCCATTGCTGTTGGCCGAAGCCGACCAGTCGCAGGTGATCGAAGGCAAGGCCGCCGGCTTCCAGTACCCCGAGAATTTGCAGGGGGCCATCGCGGGTTTCCGCCTGGAAGGGGGTGCGGCTGGCAATTTGACGCAGCAATTGCAGGGCCTGGGTGAGAGTAAGGTTGCCACCGCAGGCACTGAGTGCGGCGAACTCCTCCAGGATGGATTCCCACTGCATCAGCTGCTGGTATTCCTGGCTGTCCGGGTTGCGGTTGCCGGGCCAATTTAATGCTGTCAGTGTTTCGGAAAAACGCGCGGCCCAAATTTCAGCGGGCGCTCGCTGCCAGCGCCGGGCGCGTTCGGCCATTTGTTCCAGCTGGCGGGGCAGTTGCGGTGATTCCAAGTGGAGGTCTTCTGCGCTGCGCTCGGCCCAGTAGCGCAGGGTTGCGCCGTCGATGCGTCGCAGTTCCAGTTTTTGTAAGCGGCGGAACAGGGCACTGCGTAGCCAGGTTTCACTGTCGTCACCCCAGAAGGGGCTGAACAGGATATTTTGCAATTGGGGGTAATCCCATTCGTCTTGCAGTAGCGATAGCAATTGTAGGGCGGCGCTGCCGACCGGTGTCTGTGCCAGGGGCGTACCGGCGGAGAAGTTAAACGGCAGTGTGTAGCGCGGTTGCTGCGGGTCCAGGTATTGGGGTTCGAGCACGCGGGAAAATATCGCTTCCACCTGAGCGCGGCACTGGCCCAGATTATTCACCACTATGCCAACGCTGTGGCCGGGGTTTTCGGCGAGCTTTTGTCCGGCCCAAAGAGCTGCTTGGTAGAGCTCTTCATCCAAATCGGCGCAGGCGGATACGGATAGTTCACTCTGCTGGGTGAGTCCCGGCCTTTCATTTACAGCTGCGGCACCTGCGTGAATCAGGGCATTGGCGAGGGGCGAAATCTGGGCAAAGCCGGCGGTATCAATTTGCGCGACGGGTTCCAGAACGCCTTCCTGGAATGCGCGCAGGATCAATTGATCGCGCTGGTCTGGCGTGATGGCGCTGTGGGCCTGAAGCTCCGTGGCAAAGGCCTTGATCATGGCGCACAGCGGCAGTTCGTCGCTGCGCATAGAGAGTGCGAACTGTTCCAGTAGGGGAGTTAGCGCTTCATCTATTTGCGAGAGATCGGAAATCAGCTGCCATTGGAGTAGCTGCGCCAGGGCGCTATCGGCATCCCGGCACAACTGCTGGCTGTTGAGCAGTTGCCGGTCCAGGGATTCATCCAGGGCGCGCTGCCAGAGTAATTGCCGTTGCTCGCGATTCAATACCTGTTGCAAGGCGGGCTGCCAGTTGCGCTGTTGCAGTTGGAACCAGAGCTTGTCCAGCCAGCTGCGCAAGGATTCCACCGGCGGCGGCATCCAGCAGGCACCGGGCGACTGCTGCGCGGCAAACACTTGTTGGCAGCGGTTGCGCAAGCGGTTGTTGGGGGTGAGCAGCAGTCCGCCAGGGGGCAGCTGCGCAAATATTTCGAGAGCGGGAAATGCCGGCTTCAGCATGAATTCGGGTACCGGTTAGGGCTTGTTATTCGGGGAACGGTCGCGGTTTGTGACGGAGCTGTCAACCCAAGTGCGCAGTTCTCATCATTTTGGCGATCTTAGGTGTTGGGTTCGAGGGGTTCGGCAACTGGAGCAAACTCGCGGAAGGCCCGTTCTATATTGCCGGTTAAATCCACAGTGCTGGTGATCAGGCGGCCAGTGTTTGGGGCATCCGGCAGCATCAGCTCAAGTTCTTCCAGCCACCAGCGCACGCGCCGGGCGATGGCTTCACCGGAATCCAGCCATTGGATTGAGCGTGGGGCGAACTGGTCCAGTTCTTCCCGCAGCAGGGGAAAGTGAGTGCAGGCTAATACGGCAATATCCACTTGGTCGCCACCGGCGGTGTGGAATACGCGGTGTAATACCGGCTCCAAATCCTCCGCGGTGATAGCTTCGCCGCGCAGTTTGCTTTCCGCCAGATGCACCAACTCCGGTGCGGGCACATTAATTACCCGGTTGCCGTTGGCAAATTGCTCAATAAGCTCGCGGGTGTAGCGGCGATTGACGGTGCCTTCGGTGGCAATTAGGGCAATAGTGCGGGAACGGCTGGCGGCAGCGGCGGGTTTCACCGCGGGCACAACGCCGACTACGGGTTTCTTCAGGGATTCGCGAAGTTGGGGCAAGGCCAGGGTGCTGGCGGTGTTACAGCCCACCACTAAAATATCGGCCCCGCAGTGCTGCATCATGGCCTGAGCCTGCTGGACGATCCGCGGGCGTAGCTCCTCTTCGCTTTTATTGCCGTAGGGATAAAAGCCGTTGTCCACACCCAGGTGTAAGGTCAGGCCCGGCATCAGGCGGCGGATCTCCCGCGCAATGCTGACGGCGCCCACGCCGGAATCAAAGATCAGGGCGCTGGGGGCAGGGCTATCTGGGTGGGCGCTGTGTTTGTGCATGCGTTCTGGAGTACCAACATCGAAACCAATCCTCCAAGAATACCTAAAACCCCGTAAAAATTCCCGCTGGGTCTTCTCGGGCGCAAACCTATCCCTTGATACTGAGGTTATCGGCCGGGCTGGCGCGGGGTACTTTCCAGAGGCAAGCTGGTAGAATGGCGCCTTCGCCTGGGCTATTTCCCGGGCAGGCTAGTGGGCGAGGCCCCTGGCAAAATCCTGATTTATCCATCTCTTTCCAGGTCTGGGAGTACCACTCTATGCCAGCGTTCCCGCTGCAATTGAATGCCGATCACGCGGTGATGGCGGCTGTTGCCATCTTGTTTCTGTTGGGTTTGGTGTTTTGGTTGGCGCGAGCCAGTAGCCGCCGCGCTTTACTGCAGAGCGAAGCCGCTTTGCAGGTGGCTCAGGCGCGTATCGAAAGCAGCCGCGAGCGGGAGTCCCAACTTGGGGTTGAGGTGGAATCCCTGCGTACCGAGTTGGCGGACAAGTTGCAACAGCTCACGCGAAGCCAGGTGTTGGTAGAAAAAGGGGAGGCGGCTCTGGCGGAGCAGCGCAAGCTGATGGAGCAAATGCGTATTGCCATGGGTGAGCAGTTCGAGAATCTGGCCAACCGGATTTTTGAAGAGAAGCAGCAGAGCTTCGTGCGCCGCAGTGAGGACAGTTTGCGCAAAAGTCTCGATCCGTTGGAGCGTCAGCTGGGGGATTTCCGCAAGCGAGTAGAGCATGTCTACGATCGCGAAAATGCCGAGCGCAACAGTCTGCTTGGGCAGATTAAAGCGTTGCGCGAGCAAACCCAGCGCATCAGTGATGAGGCCCTGAACCTGACTTCGGCCCTGAAAGGAGATCGCAAGATCCAGGGTAACTGGGGTGAAGTAGTGCTGGAGCGCTTGCTGGAGGAGTCCGGCTTGCAGAAGGGTCGCGAGTACGAAACCCAGGTAACCCTGACGAGCGATGGCCGCAGGCGCCAGCCGGATGTGATTGTGCGCCTGCCGGAAAACAAAGACCTGATTATCGATTCCAAGGTCTCCCTGGTGGACTACGAGCGCTACAGCTCGGCGGAAACCGATGAGGAGCGCACCCAAGCCCTGAAACAGCATGTGAATTCCCTACGCGCCCATATCACCGGCCTTAACAAGAAAGCCTACGAGCAGCTGGAGGGTGTGCGCACCCTGGATTTCGTCTTTATTTTCGTGCCTATTGAGGCTGCGTATATGTTGGCGATGCAGGCGGACCCGGACCTGTTCCGTTTCGCTTATGAGAAGCAAATTGTCCTGGTGAGCCCCACCAGCCTGATGGCGACCCTGCGCACCGTCGAGAATATCTGGCGCTACGAGAAACAAAACAAGAACGCGGAAAAAATCGCTGACGAAGCCGGCAAGCTGCACGATCAGTTTGCTATGGTGCTGGAGTCACTGGACGTTCTTGGTGACCGCTTACGCCAAGCGGATGACGCCTACCAGCAGACCTACAAGCGACTGGCAACAGGGCGTGGTAATGCGGTGAAGCGTATTGATAGTCTGCGTAAGCTTGGTGCTAAAACCCGTAAACAAATATCCGCCCAGCTCCGTGACAGGGCTGAGGATTCAGGACAAATGGCGCTTCCTCAGGAAGAGGGAGTTGCTGCGGAAGACTAATTCCCTATGGAAAATATTTCCTTTGCTCTGCTAGTTACAGGCCCGATCTTTTTGATGATTATCGGTGGATACTTGCTTACCAGGCAGGGCATGTTGCATAAATCCTTTATCGACGACGCAACGGTGCTGGTTTTCAACGTGATGCTGCCTGCACTGTTGTTCGATAGTATTTATTCATCGAATGCAAAACCCTCAGAAGAGATTCCCCTTTTAACAGCGGGAATTTTGGGTACTTTCGCGATAATCCCCATATCTTGGCTGATGGCTCGGCCCATTACTGTTAAGGATCGCAGTGCGTTTATCCAGGGGGCATTTCGTGGAAACGTTGCCATTGTGGGGCTCGCCTGGGTTGAGAAGGCGTTTGGTGAGTCGGGCGTTTCTCACTCGGCAGTGCTTGTTGCAGCGTTGACGATTCAGTTCAATGTGTTCGCCGTAATACTTTTTGTTTTTTACAACGAAGAGAAGAAATTCAGCCTGGGCTTGTTGCTGAAGGAGTTGGCAAAGAACCCATTAATCATCGGGGTATTCCTGGCAATTTTGTGCCGGGTGCTGGATATCAAAGTGCCACAAATGGTGCTTGATACCGTTAAAATACTGGGCTCTGCAAGTTTACCAATGGGGCTGATTTGCATTGGTGCGAGTATGAAGCTAGGCCAGCTACTGCGTAGCTCGCCAACAGCGCTGACCTCCTCAGTGCTCAAGTTATTAGGAGTACCAATACTCTCAGTGCTGATTGGTTGGGCCCTGGGTATGAGTCCGACCTATTTGGGCTATTTAATGCTGATCACTGGCTCGCCTTGCGCTATATCGGCCTTTGTGATGGCTCATACCATGGGTGGTAATAGCCAATTGGCGGCCAATATTGTTGGTCTTAGTACAGTGCTCTCTGTTATTTCGGCCAGCATCGGGCTGGCGTTACTTAAGGTGTATATTTAATGACTGTGTTTCCTACTTGGCTGCTGATTGTTGCGGCTTTAGTTATCTTCTCCCTGGCGATTGTAGCTGGCTACTATCTGCGCAAATTATCGATTGCACAGAAGAAGCAGGCCGCGCAGCTAGCTGAGTTAGAACAGGCCGCAGAGGATCAGCGACAAAGAGTAAATGACAGTATTCAGATTATTGCTCGCACGCTATTGGATGATGGAGTCGGGCTTACCGAAGCGTCGATTCGTATTCGCGTTCTTTTGGATGCACTTCAGGTAGAAGATAAAGTGCGTGAAGAGTTTGTGGCCTTTTACACCATCGCAGAGAAAACCAGTCATATCCCAATTCTCAAAGACTGGAAAGAGTTGCCGCGTAAAGAACAGTTCAAATATGAGTTGGAGATGGCGCAAGTAGAGGCGGACTATAAGGATTTTGCGATGGATGCTGCCAAGCGGATTTTGGGGCGTTCTTTTTGAATCCGGAAACTGACTCATTAGACTTGATTATTTATGCATGTTTCAACGAGCAGAAATCTGCTCGTTGAAATTAGGTGACGCATTCCCACTTAACCACTCTTTAGTCAGCACTAGATTATTTTTTTATAAATTATCTTATTAGAAAAACTATTTCCTAGTTAATCCGCCAAACTTTAGCTGTAAGCGCCAGCTCCTGCCGCATCTCTTATTTTTATAAGTTGACATAAAGCTTGGTTTTTAGCCTAATCCTCCCAAGATGTCTAAAGTCAAAACCAGCTTCATCTGGTTGCACTGTTTTGAAATTAGCTAACTCATTGATTTTCAATGAAGTTTGCAGGTTTTCTAAGGTGGGGGAAGTGGATAGATGTCTAGACGTTGTTATCTATTTATCCTGTGACTCTATCGTCAATATCTTCTATTTATTAAAGCCTCAAATTTCTGAGGCTTTAATAGATTTGAGCTGTAGGGCGTGATGATATCTGAATGCCCATATAATTCTATCGGTGGGTGCGGTTATTGAAAAGTACGTGGTCGAAGTTTTAAGTTAAATGTCAAATGAATAAAGTTATTAAGAATATATTTCTATTCTGCCTGTGTATACCGGGGGTAGGTTTTTCTCAATCAAGTGAAGATTTGGCTCGAGAAATATTTATCGATGATGTCGCCAAAAAAGAATCTGCAGACCTCAAAGAACTCTTCGATGAACAAAGAGAGGACTTTATAAAGTTATATGAGCCTCTCTATGGGGTTAGTGAAGTGTCGCCGGAAATTGTTGCCATGGAAGAACAGTTGTACATGGATGTGGTGTCTTCCAATGTATTTAAGTTCGACCCCAAGGAGCTTGAGGAATTACTGGTTAATAATATTGTTTCAATGCTCACTTTTGAAGAGTTGCTGGAGTTAAGGGAGATTAATCAAAGGCCAGTTTTTAAAAAGCTAGATCGTATAAATGAAGTGACGATGAAAGCAACACAGCTGCATATGGATGCGTGGCAAAAAGATAATTTAAGGTTAATAGAGTACTTCGTGGAAAGGAATGAAAGGAAGTTGATGAGATTGGAGGAGTTAATAGAACTTCGCAAGAAGGATAGAGGCAAGTCCGGATTATAACAGGGTAGAGCATTTTGAGTGCTCAGGCTAATGGTGCAGCGTGAGTTTGATCGCTGGTGGTTGATTATCTTCCGCAAAAGTCAACAATTTCTCAAATGTAATTCGGCTTCCCAATTTGGGAGGGCCGTGATTGATAATGTATCGGTTGTGAGCCTTGTTGTAGGATGTCAAATATATGTTTTGCATTGTAGATTCAATGCAATTGGCACGCATAAAGTTTCCAGAATAGACCGCCGCTGCTCACGATATTAGGAGCATAAATTAATGATCTTTAAAGCTATACAATTACTTATTCCTGCGGTTATGATTTTATTTGGGTTTTTCCAGACGATTGTATATCTGAGGATGCGCAAAACATTCGGCAATTGGCCTGTGGTAGTTGGAGAGATCACTCACTCCCGATTGCTGAATCAATTGGATTCCAATGGAAAAAAGGTAACTGAAGCAATAATTGCCTTCAATTATAAATTTAGAGGAAGAGAGTATAAATCCGAAATGCCAGTTTTGCGAGGTTATGACCTGTTTCCGAGTTTGGAATATGAATCTTACCTTACCAAAAAATACCGGCCAGGAGATATTGTTGACGCTCGGGTTAACCCAAAAGTCAGTGGTCTTGCATATTTAGAGGTGGCACCGTTCAGTCGACTAAGTGCCATTTTGGTGCCTTTGTTGCCAGTTTTGGGTGTTGCTCTAATTGTTTTATTTAAGAGTAGCTATTTCGTAGATTTGTACGGATATTTATTGTTGCAGTATGATTTAGCGATGTACTAGTTGCGAATTCGCTAAGAAAAGTTACATCTTGAGTGCCTGATCTTTAAATCAATTTGGGATGCTGCGTTGAGATAGTCGGGGCGGTTGGTTTTTTGTAAGCGCCTGAGGTCGGTTTTATGTGTAGTTCGTGTGAGCATCCTGTTTTTCCTAAAGCTAGATTTATGCTTCCAGTTTTTTTCAAGGAATGTATGTGTTGTTAAGTAGGGGGCTGGAAATGCTGTAAAGAGCTATTTGGAGAGTCGATGTGCAATGTTTATGATTTAGAGGGTATCTTTCGGGTCGATTGTAATATATCCAAAACCCCGGCCACCCTCATATAGAGTGTTATGGTTGCTACCGTATTTAGTATGAGAAAAATTGAAAATTACACTATTCAAGAGTTACAAGAAGCCATTGATGGAATGGACCAGGGAAAATATCCAGAAAGGCATGGTAATCTGAAAGCTGAACTTTCTAAGAAAAAGATGGAAGTCCAAGAGCTGAATAATAGGATTGCAGGGCTGTCAGGATCAATTCCCCGGCAAGGAGCGATTGAGGAAAGCCGGAATCAATTTACGTTTAAACGTTGCTTTTTAGCATGCTGTTGCAGTATCGGGTTATTATGGTTGGTTCTCGGAGTTCTTGGTTTTTTTGGCTTTGGAACTGTCACTGCAAACGGTGAGCAGGTGCAGGGTGTTAGCGCATTAGTTACCTCAGTGCTGGGTGGCGGCATGAGCTGCTTAATGGTAGGTACCGTAGTTTGGCTGGGTGAGAAGGCCCTACGAGTTTTTGAAGATGCATAAAAGTTAGGCAGCTGAAGTGGTAATTCGTTAAGCTTTAACAGAAAAAACTGACATTGAAGTGAAAGTATTGGGTATGTTAGCGAGTTAGGTAAAAAATAGTGAAGATAGAAGTAAGGCAAATGTTTCGGTCAAATGGATTGATTGATGATCTTGTCTTAAGTGCGAAGTCAGAAGATTACTTGCTGTTCGCTGATGCTGTTGGAAAAGCCATTGGGGAAAATGAGTCAGTGCTAGTGATATCTGAGTCAGAAATATCAATCGAGATTATTTGTGATGAGACAAAAGAGGAGCTTTTCACGGCTCTTCAGAACAAAGCTAACGATTACTTTTCAATGGATGATTGGAATAGCCGGAATATTTTAAGGGTGTACGGAAGTGCTGGCATCCTTGCTAGCTTTCAGCGGTTTCTGGTCAAGCTAGCTGGGCGTGGCCCAGGTTACAGCTATATTAGTGAATACTCAGAGGATTATAGTTACTCAATTTTTTCACCTGAGTGGAGGCTTCACATAGAACCCTCTTGAAGATCAATACACTTTACATTTGTAGCCTGATAGTTTATGCCGTATTGTGCTACTTCTCTGTAAAGGGTGGTTGAGGTGTTGTGAGTGAATTAAGTGATGACTGCTATTTTTTTTGGGATGGTTTTATTTGTTCTTCTTATCTTGGGGCTGCTTGGAGTCATTTTCTTGATTCCATTGTGGGTAAAGATGTCAACCGAGTCAGAAGGAGATCCGAATCATATTTATAGTATTTTTTGGGATGAGGCTGGCTTTCAAGGAGACAAAATTATATCAGCTTCAGGGTGCCTTTTTCCGTTCCTGATTTTGGCTAGCCCCAATCTCGATGTTGAGGGGTTGGTTTTTTGTGTTGCCGTTTCTGTAATTTTTGGGCTATATCATTCATCTGTTTATAGAGGTTATGCAGTAATTACTAGGAAAATGAAATGGGCTGCGTTAGTAGCTCTATGTATGCTTGCTGCAGTCGGCTTTCTTGTAAGATTTCAAATCTTATCTGATTTTTATATGGTTTTCTGTATTGCTTCAACAGGTGCTGCTTGGGGTGGTTATGCGGTCTATAGGCGGGCTTATCTAATACGTACTGAAAGATTGGCTAGCAGATAAATTACATAAAGTTAAATGGTTTTATATGCTAAATGGCAATACTTGCTATTGATTATGCCATTAGTAATGGATTGGGAAGTTTAGAGTTGGCGCTTAGAGATCATGAGGAGGCAAATTTCATTCGTTACATATAGGCCCTAGACTACTTTATGTTTCTGAGGGGCAGGCTGTTATCGTGCTAGGTTGGTCGCACAAGTTAGCCTTTGGATGTTAAAGCATCCGATTGATATGTCTTACTCATAAAGCAAGCCTGCGGCTGAATACCTTTCCTGCAAAACTATGTCTGCACACGAAAATTTCAATGATTTTGGGATGGGCCAGAGTTATGAGTATACCACCAAAGCCCCTCTATTTATTGTGTTCGTAGTAGCATGATCGAAGCATTTTGATTGCTTTGCAAGCCGGCTCCACGAGTTCTCAGTTGATCAGTTGGTCTATCAGGCGTACGATTGATTTCGACGGACATCAGAAGAGTTTTAATTTTTATGTTTCTTGCACTCTTGCTTATTTTGTTAAGGAATGATCAATAGAGCGGGTGTGGGGGCGATGAATGATGCCTAGATATGTTAAGCTGCTTAGCTTAGAGGAACTTGAGCAGCTTTCAACTGAGAGACTTCTTGCCTACCTTCGTAAGCTCCATCAATGTGAAGACTCAGTTGACGCTTCCGATTTTTGCGAGAGTGAGGCTCATATGCCGGGAGTGGTATTTTTTAAAGAATCAGATCAGTGGCGGAGCCAATACAAGTTAGTAAAAGAAATTTTATCGGCAAGGCCCCATATTGATAAGGTGATAAGAGTAAATGGCTAATGGATTTAGGTGCCGAACTGCAGGGTTGAGTCAACTACCGCTGTAAACTTAATCTCTCAAGGGGGGAGTGGAGCTAAAGGCCCTTAGCTGTATTTGCTTGATAAAGAGTTGTGTAGAAATGGAGTGCTATACGTGACAGATGAAGAGTTAATAACATTTATAGGCAAGAGTGTTGTTAATAACTGGGAATATATTGTAAGTATTTATTTTGCGTTACTAAGTGGCGGGGTTGCGTTATCCTGGATGATTTCCAATCTGATCCACAAAAAGGAAATTAAAGTCCTACAGTTAGAGATTACCCATCAAAAAGAAAGGTTTTCTCAATTTGAGTCAATTATGGAGCAGCGGATAGCATCCATCCAGTCAGAGGCTGAAATGCTGCAAAGGAAGATCAGCTTTGCTAGCCCGGCAGTTCCTGCGGCAATGCCACTGAGTGATCCCTTTGCTGATATTGAGCAGAGCGTTAGTCCTGATGTTGATTGTTTAGAATCTATGCAAAGACGGGATATTGAATATCTGGATATCCCTGCGCCTTTGAAGCGGTCAGCTCCACTTGAAGTTCGAGAGAAGGGCTTGGAGAAAGGGGATGTATCTGATTATAAGATGTTGTCCTTATTGGATAAAACTGATGCTGTTAATAGGACCCTCCGGGAAATAGAAGTTCCCTCTTAAGCCCTTACTTTGCTGGTTGGCAGCTTCATTCGTTCTGTTGGTATTTTTTGGGGGTGGCTGCCACTACTGATACCGGTTTTGGGCATGTATAATTGGTGGATGCCTTTAGTAAGTAACGGAATGATTTGAGAGGGATGTATGGAAAAAATTTATAGAAATGGACTCAGTTCACGTGAGTCTGCCAAAAAAATCTTAACTGTCAATCTTGGTGTTATAGGTATTGCATTACTAGTTGCTCTTATCTTTACGCGCATGTTTGGCTCTTCAGCCGAGAGCGGTGAGTCAGATCTTACCTTTTGGACTTTTGTGATTTTAGGTTCTTTAGGTGTTATCGTTTATATATACCTTTCTTTGATACGATTACTTCCACTTGCAGAAATTAATGGGAATACACTAACGGTTTATACCGGAGTCTTTATAAAGAAGACTATAGACCTTGATAAGGTAGAGAAAATAACGTTTCAATATAGTTCAGAAAAAGATCAAAGGATGAAGGTTAAGTATCCGCGAAAAATTGCAGAAGAGTTTACGATCAAGCAGTCAAATTGTTCAGTTAAGCAACTTTCCGAGTTTATTACCAATCGCTTTGATGTGAATGTTGCCTATACATAGTGGTACGAGCTTCTATGGTCTCTCTATTGCTGTATAAGCCTACAAGGCGGAACACCTTTTGGTGAGGTGTTCTGTCCAGTGTAGGAGCAACTCAATGCTTAATTATCACAGCTCTTAGTTTCTCAGAATTTATTGTTGAATTTCTTGGCTGGTATAAGAATGCCGGCCAAGTCAACGCTGTATAATGCGATTGTCCTTTTGGTATTTATGGCTCCCTTTTGTTTGGTACGGATGTGCTGTAAATAGAGTAATCAGTTTTAGTGGTGCGTTGTCCTGGGAAAAAGTTTGATCTCAAGGCCTTCCATGAGGAGTTTCTAAGTTTTGGTAATGCGCCAGTGCCAATTGTCCGAGAGTTAATGCTGGTAAGATTACAGGAAGAAGATCAAGATCAAAGGCAGAACCTAGTGCGTAATAAGGTACAAGTAATCTACAAACTATCAGTCGCGAAAGTCGTCAAAGGAATCCTGCGGCTCCCAATAGAAAGTGCCTAATAAAAGGTCGAATAGCGGAAAAGTTAAATTGAAATTATAAACTTTCATTAGTTTACGGTGATGATGAATTCTGTGTAAATGGGCTAACTCACGAAACACAGGCACTTTATGAAACCAGTGACTCTTGGGTTGGTGATAGCCGATATGCATTAGCTCATAAGCCAGGTGATTTAATATCATGGTTGCCGCTGTGATATATCCCATATTACCTGAAGCCACCCAGGATAGAAAAAAAACACAAAGTGGTGCCAGAAAAAAAGTGATAACAGCTGTTAGATAGATTGGAAACAGTACTATACGCCAATCACGAGTTGATTCAAAAGACAGCAAAGGTGCAGAAAAGAAACTGTGGTGATCGCCAGTATGCCTCTTGTAAAACAGTTTGGTAAATCTCAACTTATTATGCCCAGACCAGCGATGGGCGGCATACTCTACAGCGTTGTAAGCAAGAATTCCCAGTGGAATTATTAGCAGTTCATGCGCCCTCAGCTCACTTATCTGAAAAATACAGTAAGTAGCACCGATTAGGCTGATCAGTAGAATACTCCCTAAATGGAACCAGCCGCTATAGTGGCTATGGGCATAGGCTCTATATTGCTCTCTGAAAGCCGCCGTATCATGCATGTTCGACATATTTCACCTGACTTTTTATAGTATTTACGGTTTTTCATGCTGTTGACGATAAATATAATTAGGGACATTATGTATCGTCTAATAAATAATTATTAAATGCATTATTCATCAGGTTGATAATGTCTACGCATCTTAGATCACTGGATTTAAATCTGCTTCCCGTTTTTGAAGCACTTATGATTGAACGAAACCTGACCAGAGCCGCAGTGAAACTGCATATGAGCCAACCGGCCGTCAGTGCTGCCCTCAAGCGGTTGAGAGCTACTTATGAAGATGAGCTTTTTATACGGACCGCTAAGGGATTGCGCCCCACTGAACGCGCACTGGTACTGCACCCCTCTATTCACCAGGCACTCAACACCGTCCGTTCAGGCTTCCAGCAAATGTCTTTTGATTACCGGAAAGCAGAGCAGGAATTCTCCATCGTTATGCCCGATGTGGTGGAAACTCTGATGATCCCCGGCTTCTGCAAATGGCTTCGAGAATTTGCACCCGGCATAAGGCTTACTGTACTCCCCGATGAGTCAGAAATGACAGCCAGAATGGTGAGTAATGGGGAAGTAGACCTAATTATTGACTACCTACCTGTCAATTCCCCCAGCTATGTTAACCAGCCTATCGCAGAAGAAGAGCTTGTGATTATTGTCAGCAAACATAATAAAAATGTGGGTGAGACAATCAGTGAAAAAAAATTCCAATCGCTGCCACAAGTATCCCTATTAAGAGGAAACCCTATGGGCTCTCCAATGGAAAGGCTAGCCAGGCCCAGAAAGTTACAGCGTAATATTTGTTTACGAGTCCCGCACCTCTCGTCTTTCCCCTATGTGGTTTGCACAACCGATTTAATTGGCGTTGTACCAGCAAGAATGATGATTTCAAGCTATTATAAAGAGCTTCCCATACGTATGCTCAAACTGCCAATGGCATTTCCAAAGGTAGTACTTCAGCTCACCTGGCATAAGTCGCAGACAACAAACCCAGCTCATCGATGGCTAAGGGAAAAAATTTTGGAGCTTTATCCGAGTTTATAAACGCTGTGTAATACGAGTACCCTTTGATATTTATGGCTCCCTTTTTTAGTACGGATGTGCTGCAAATAGGGTAATCCTTTTCGAACGTTCTGATAAGGATAATGTCCCACCTAATGAAAGCTAAAGGCTGATTTTTTAGTTTTCAGAGGTTCTGTTATTTCTGAGTGATCAGTTTTAAGTGGTGCGTTGCCCTGGGAAAGGAGTTTAGGGAATGAGCAGGTTTAGTTTTAAGGGTGCGGTAAGAAACAACCGCGGTGCAATATTGTTTCTATTTCTTATGTACTTTTTCAAGTCAGCGTATGCCGATTGGTCTCCAGTACCAAGTGGGTCTATGGAGCCTACTATTCATCCTGGTGACTTTTTGTGGGTAGATAAGACGAGCTATGGGCCAACTTTATTTTTCTTTAATAAGCAGGTTGCACAATGGGGGAACCCTTCTAGGGGAGATGTTATTACCTTTTTGCCACCTCACACTGATCAACTATATGTGAAGCGTGTAATAGGCGTCCCTGGTGATAGCTTACGTATTGAAGGGGTGAATGTGTTTGTTAATGGGGCTCAGCTTGAGTATCGCCTGGAAAGTGGGGTGGGTTCGGACATCCTGGGTAGGGAAGTCATTGATGGCAGGGAACATCAGTTCAAGCTTAGTGGTAATAAGAAATTGCCATACATTGGGAAGACTATTGAGATCCCAGAAGGTAAGTACTTTGTCATGGGAGATCATCGCAACGATAGCTTGGATTCGAGATATTGGGGTTTGGTTGATCGTGATAGGGTTATGGGCAAAGTTACATCTTTAGCGTTTTCCTTCTCTAAGGAGAGAGATTTCTTTAGTAGTGTGGCGATGCCTCTCAAGTAGGTAGTCAATAACATTTCTTTAAAAGGGTGTAGCTGTTCACTGGCAATACTTGTGTTACCAGAGAATAGAGGGGGGATAAGTACTTCTCCTTCCCGGTTAAGGATTTCAATAGCAGGGAGTTGCTAGCATGAAAGTGATTGATGTTTGGGCCCAGCATCCTACAGAACGTTTTCTTGCTGAACCTTTCTTTGACACTTTGAAGCGCTGGATGGGGCAGGATTTTAAAGAAGTGCCCCTTGAGTGGACCCTGTCAGCTATGGATATGGCAGATGTGTCCAAGGCATTGATTTCTGCTTGGCATGGGCCGAGCGGAGCCTTGATAAGCAATGATGAAGTACTGGATCTTACTTTAACTCATCCTGACAGGTTTTGCGGTCTGGCATCAGTGGACTTGCGAAAGCCAGTAGAGGCTGTGCAAACCCTGCGCAAGTACGTTTTGGAACATGACTTTAAAGGGCTGCGTATTGTGCAGTGGCTCTGGGAGTTGCCTTGTACTCACCCTTTGTATTATCCGCTATATGCGGCTTGTGTTGAGCTGGATGTGCCAGTTTGTTTGCAAGTGGGTCTTACCGGGCCGTTGCGCAGCTCTGATTCTGGCCGTCCTGCTCATATTGAGCGGATTGCTCTCGATTTTCCGGATCTAAAGATTGTCTGCGGCCATATTGGGTACCCTTGGCACAATGAAATGATCGCTTTTGCGACCAAGTTTCCCAATGTCTACATAGATACTTCTGCTTATAAGCCAAAAAGATACCCCCGCGAGTTGGTTTCATTTATCAAGTCTCACGGTAAGAATAAGGTGATGTTCGGGACTAATTATCCCATGCTGACACCGGAGATGTGTTTAAAGGAAATGCACCTTCTGGAGTTGGGGAGTGAGGTTGCCGAGCTCTTCTTATATAAGAATGCTGAAAGGGTGTTTCAGCTTTAATAAGCTGTCACCATTGTTAGTCGATTGCAGTGGTCTGCTAAATCCTGCTACAGGAAGAGACTAAGAGGTTTAGTCTCTTCGCAACTCATCCTTGATTGCAATGGGATTGGGAAAGTTCATCACCACAATGTAAGACGACACCAGGAATGTAAGGATCGCGGTTGCCTGGATTAAATGTGATGCTGCGCTGCCAATCAGGTTTTGCGTATAAGCGAGCAGGGCGATTAATAGGGAAAATTCACTAATTTGCCCAAGTCGAAATCCAATATCCCACGAGAGCACTTTGTGCTCACTGCGATTTCCAAGTAGGAAGTGAAATACAACGGGTTTTATTACCAGAACTGCGGCGGCTGTGACCAGGGCAGGAAGTAGAATTTCGGGCAGCATGGCCAGCTTGAATTGCGCTCCGAGGCTGAAAAAGAACAGGATCAGGAAGAAGTCTCGCAGAGGTTTAAGGCTGAGGGCGATGTACTGTGAAATTCGGCTGGCAGCCAGCGTGATACCACCAATAAATGCGCCGATCTCTCTTGAAAGGCCCACAACTTCTGCCAGCTCTGCCATGCCCATGCACCATCCAAGTGCCATTAAGAATACGTATTCGTGGAAGCGGTCAAAGCGGGTAAAAAGTGGCAATAAAATATATTTTACTATTAGCCAGGCAAAAAGGATCAGCAGTGGCAGAGATCCAAAGGAGAGAGCCAATTGCCAGATCTGTTCGTCGCCGGTGTTATCACTCAGCAGTACCATTAGGCAGACTATTGCCACAAAGTCCTGAAAAAGAAGAAGTCCCACCATAAGTTCACCCAAGTGCTTGTGGTGAAGTACGGTCGTGGGAAGCAGTTTGATACCGATAATGGTGCTAGAGAACATCAGCGCCATGCCGATTACCCAGGATTCAACGGTAGTAAATCCAAACAGCAAGCCTATGCCAAAACCAAGGCCGAGGAAGATCGCACAGCTTACAACTCCCACAAATGTAGCTTTGCGTAATACAGCTACCAGCGCTTGAGGTTGCATATCCAACCCCAACAGGAAGAGCAGGAAGATAATCCCAACGCTGGACATATCGGATAGAAGTCGCAGGTTATCGATTACTGCAAAGCCGGATGGGCCGAGTAAAACACCGAGAGCGATGTAGGCGACCAGAAGCGGTTGTCGGCCAAAAAGAGCCAGTGAGGCAACAATTGCTGCGCCACTAAAGATCAAGAAGAATGATTGGAAAAGGGAGCTGTCCGCCACAGGCCATCCTTGTGTGTGAGCGAGATTTAACCATTATCCATAGATGTGCGAACAGCTGAAAGGTCTATGTGCCTACCAAGTGGTTACGCTGAGACTTTACTCACCGGATGGAATCGGTAACTCGGTAGTGCTTTTGATCTGTTCCAAGGCAAAGTTGGAGACAATATCGCTAATGCCGACATGCCGGATTAACTCCTTGTAAAAGCGGTCGTAGGCCGTGATATCGCTAACTACCACTCGCAACAGGTAATCGTAGTCGCCTGCCATACGGTAGCAAGCCACTACCTCTGGCAACTGTGCCATATGTTCGGCAAAGTTGTCGGCCCACTCCGGTGTGTGCTGGTCAGTTTTAACCTGGGCAAACACTGAGACCGGAAGTCCTAAAATCTCGGCATTAAGCAAGGCGACTTTGCGTCGAATGATGCCGCTCTTTTCCAGTTTCTGCACCCTGCGCCAGCATGGGGTTTTTGTCAGGCCCACACGCTCCGCCAGCTCCTCGATCGAAAGGCTGACGTCAGATTGCAGAATCGCAAGAAGTTTTCTATCAATCGCGTCAAGTGAGGACATAGTGCTATGCGCTCCCTATAAGGTAGGGGTTTTGTGTCCTTGCGCTGATTGCATTGCCTCCCTGGCTACCCCTAACGGTATTTGGGCGAGTGGGTGTGGGGGCTATTGGATGAAAGTCATCGAACTACCATCACACCTACTGCAGATACGATAGGCTCAGGGGGAGAGTGCTGGTAGTGGAATTTCCCTAGATGTGCAACGCTTCTGGGGGAGCTTTTTAGCAGAGGTGAGATTGGGCGGAAGTTGGCCGCCCAATCTTGAATGCAGATCAGGCTGCGTCTTTGGGTGGGAAGCGGGGTTCGAATAGTCCCAGCTCAATGGCCTCGCGGACCTTGGCCATCAGGTCAATTTCTGTCAGTTCCTGCAGCTGTTGCAAGCTGTTGAGGACATAGTAAATGGGTTGAACAATATCGATGCGATATGGAGTGCGCAGTGCGGTAACCGCGTCTAAATCGTAGCGCTCTGGTTGGTGACTCAGTGCGTAGAGTGTCTCTTTCGGGGAAGACAGAATGCCGCCACCGTAAATGCGCAAACCATCGTCGGTGTTCAGCAGACCGAACTCCACTGTAAACCAATAGAGGCGGGCTAAATAGGCGCGCTCTTTGGGCGAGGCTTTAAGGCCCAGTTGTCCGTATTTTTGCGTGAAGTTTGCAAATGCTGGGTTGGTGAGCATGGCGCAGTGGCCAAAAATCTCGTGGAAGATGTCCGGTTCTTGCAGATAATCAAACTCTTCGGGAGTGCGTATAAAGGTAGCAACTGGGAATTTGCGATCCGCTAGAAGACCGAAAAAGGTTTCGAAGCCGATAAGGGCGGGAACCCGGGCGACTTCCCAGCCAGTTTCCTTGCGCAGCACGCTGGAGATTTCCTCGAGCTGGGGGATGCGGTCTTTCGGTAGGTCCAACAGCTCCAGGCCGTGCATATATTCATCGCAGGCGCGGCCAGGTAAGACATCCAGTTGGCGTTCAATCAGACGCTGCCAAGTTTGGTGTTCAAGGTCGGTATACTCGATAAAGCCGTCTTCATTGGGCTCACGGGCAACGTACTTGCTTGCCTTCTTTGCTTCTTTCTTCATGAATGTCTCTCCTGCGGCTCGGTAGCTCTCGCTGATTCCCAGTGCCCAGCACCTGCCGCTGAACCTGTTGTTGTTATGTTTCGACCTCTATTTTTAGCCAGGCGTGCCCATGGTGGGGAGAGGTAGAGGCGAGCTATTGCGCCTTCTGGGGAGTTCAAATTACACTTTCTGTAAACATTTCTTTACAGGTGACGCTGTGCGGGTAGAGATTACTTGTGCAAATCGTGTCGGCATTTTGCACGAAATAATGCAAATTTTCGGTAAATATCGGATAAATGTGACCTCTGGTGAGCTCGGGGGTGACAGTGGAGATAAGGTCTATCTGATAGCGCCCGGGATGCTTGCCACTCAATACCAGACAATCGAGAAGTCCCTGCACCAGGTTCCTGGAGTTAAGCGAGTGCGGAGGATCTCTCTACTGCCCCTGGAGCGACGTCATTTCGAGTTGGACACTTTGCTGAGTCATGTGACTGATCCGGTTCTTAGTGTGGATCGCGAGGGCAGGGTGGTCGCTGCCAATCTGGCAGCGGCAAGGGCCTTCGGTGTGAGCTTGGACAAGGTGCCTGGTCTACAGCTGCAGAGATTCCTGCCGCTTATGCAGGTCGCAGAATTACTGCGGGATTTTGCAGTGCCTCGCTACGGACTGCCTCTGGTGGTTAGGGGGCAGAGTTTTCGTGTGGACTGGTCCCCAATCACTCTGGAGGGAAATCCCGGAGCGGTTGACTCACTGGCTGGGGCGGTACTGCGTTTACAGCCTTGGGATAGCAGCGAGTTTGTCACTGAGCTGCCAAGACCGATGGTGTTGTGGGATTTTGATTTGCGTCGAAGGAGTTGCCTCCAGTTGCAGGACTTATCTGAACTCAGCGCACCTCTGTTGATACTGGGCGAGCAGGGCACAGGAAAGACAACGTTTGCCTGTGCAGTGCATTACCTCTCCCCATCGGCCTCAAGGGCTGATTGCTATCGAATTATCCCCAGTGATGGGACTATGCAGCTGCCTTCACATCTTCGTCGAACGGGTACTTTGATTCTTGAGGATATACATACCCTCAAAACAGAAGCTCAAGTTGATTTATTGAGAAAACTTCGCAAGTTGCCGGCATCGCTGCGATTGGTGGCCACCGCTATTGATGGGGAATCTATTGCGCCGCCACTTGCGCAGCTGTTTTCGTCGTTAGCGATGTCCTTGCCCCCCTTGCGAAATATGCGACCGGCTCTGCCGCGCTATGCCAGTACTTTAATGCGCCAGGAGTCTCCAGAGGCTGGTGAGCTTAATTTTAATAGCGAGGTGATGGAGTTGATCAAACTCCACGACTGGCCGGATAACTTCAACGGCCTCAGGGACTATTTAATGGCCGCATCCAGTCAATGCTTGATTAGAGGGGCGGCGTCGATCAGTTGTGCAGATGTGCCGGATTTAATGGTTAAGGCGGAACTTCCCTGGCGGGACTGGGGCCGTGGACTTACCTATAAGGAGATGATGGAGCAGCTGGAGAGGGCGTTGTTGACGGATATTATCAAAGGTCACTCCTCAACCAGGGAGCTGGCTAAGGAGCTGGGTATTTCTCATACCACTGTGGCCAACAAATTGCGGAAATACGGCTTGTCGGCCAATAAAAAATAGTTTGTTTAGCGTTCGATTCGTCCGATCAGCATATCTTTAAACATAACAAAGTCACCGATAAAGCTGTAGAACGGATACTTAAAGGTTGCCGGGCGATTGTTTTCAAAGAAAAAGTGCCCGATCCATGCAAACCCGTAGCCTGCGACAGGAGTAACTGCCAGCCACAACATATTGGAAGTTACTACAGCCGCAATTATTGTCGCGAACACCAGGCTGGTACCAAAGAAGTGCAGCCGACGACAGGTGAGGTTGCTGTGTTCCTGTAAGTAGAATGGATAAAACTCGCGAAAAGATTCAAATTTTTGCGCTTCTATTGCGGCCATGCTGTGCCTCCTTATTTTTATTGCACAATCAGGGGAGCCGCTGAACAAATCCGTAATATCTCTGCATTGCGAATTCTTGCAAGGTCCAGGCATTGCTGCGAGGTCGCGCCTTAACTATGAATCGCTCCGTAAGCTAGCCGTATCGCGGGTTTATTCAGAGGCCCCTAAGTTTAAGACGAATATCTACAGACGCCAATCAGGGCGCGGGCACAAATTATCTGTTAGGCTGCCGCAAAAATATGCGGTTAACCCGCAAGTAAGCGATATGAGGAAGTTATGGCAGGTCCACTCGCACACTTAAAGGTACTCGATTTAAGTCGTATTCTCGCCGGACCCTGGGCTGGGCAGGTATTTGCTGATTTTGGGGCTGAGGTTATTAAAGTAGAGCGCCCGGAGCGAGGGGATGACACTCGCCACTGGGGTCCTCCCTACCTAAAGGATGAGAAGGGAAATGACACTGCTGATGCCGCTTACTACCTAAGTGCCAATCGCGGAAAAAAATCAGTTACCGTAGATATCACTACTGAAGATGGCCAGGCCTTGATCAAGGAGATGGCAGCCCGATGCGATATTCTTCTTGAAAACTACAAAGTAGATGGGTTGAAAAAGTACGGCCTGGATTATGAATCCATCGAGGCGATCAATCCTGGTGTTATCTACTGCTCGATCACAGGTTTTGGGCAAACTGGCCCGTACAAAAAACGAGCAGGCTATGATGCGATGATCCAGGGGATGGGTGGTCTGATGAGCATTACCGGTGTGCCGGAAGGGCAACCGGGTGCGGGCCCGCAAAAGGTGGGGGTGGCAGTAGCGGATCTGATGACGGGGATGTACGCGGTATCTTCTGTATTGGCAGCCGTTGTTCACCGGCAGCATACGGGCGTTGGTCAGCATATCGACCTCGCCTTATTGGATACCCAGGTTTCATGGTTGGCAAACCAAGCCCAAAATTACCTTACTTCTGGTAAAAGCCCTGAGCGACAGGGTACCGGCCATCCCAATATAGTCCCCTATCAGGCAGTCCCTTCAAAAGATGGCTATTTTATGTTGGCAGTGGGTAATGATGATCAGTTTAAACGCTTCTGCGGAATCGCGGGTGTAGAAGAACTGGCAGAAAATCCTGCCTACGGGACTAATTCAGCGCGGGTTATGGCCCGTGAAGAATTGGTGCCTCAGATTGAAGCTGCGACTCGTAAGCACGAATCCGCTTGGTGGCTCCAGCATCTTAGTGATGCTCATGTTCCCTGTGGGCCTATCAATACATTGGAAGAGGTTTTTGCTGATCCTCAAGTACAGGCCCGGGGTATGGTGGTTGAGCAGGATCATCCGGAAGCTGGAAAGGTGAAGACCGTGCGTAACCCTGTAATCTTCTCCGAGTCCGCACTCGACTACACCCAGGCGCCGCCAGTATTGGGTGAGCACACTGAGGAAGTATTGCGAGATTTGCTTGGCAAAAGTGACGAGCAGGTGGAAGAGTTGCGGAACAAGAGTATTGTGTAAGTTATTGATAGATAACTTGCTGATAATCAGGCACAAGGATGTGCCTTGTAAATTAGGGAAAACAGATGGAACTCGACCACGTCAATATTACTGCTCCTATGGAAACCCTAAAGCGGGTACGGGACTTCTATGCCCAGGTTCTCGGTCTGACCGAGGGTGAGAGGCCAAATTTCAAGCGTAATGGATTTTGGCTCTATGGCAGTGGTAGGGCTATTTTGCATTTAATAGACGGTGAGGTGAGTGGTGACCAGCCTGAGAAACCCTACTTGGATCACATAGCTTTCCGTACAGATGCGCTTGAGCCGGTTAAGCAGCGTCTGGATGCGTTGGGAGTCGCCAATCACCTAATGGATGTGCCTGGGCGCAATGTACGGCAATTAGTATTTTTTGATCCAGTAGGGAATAAGGTGGAAGTTAACGCGGTGGTGTAGCAACTTCTTGAAAGGTCTAGACATTCCTGCGAAGCCGCGCCTTGATTGTGAACCGCTCTGCATGCCAGAGGTATCACGTAGTTGTTCAGTGGCTCCTTAAGCTGTTTTATTCCTTTGAGTTTCTTAGGTATAGAAGATTCTTTGTAGAGCATGTTCTTTATAGCCCCTGGATTTAACTTGGTCCCCTGCCAGAGAAGCTATGGTAATCACTTCCGATTGGTTGTTTTCTCTGATTGAAAAGTTGATATGCTTCATGTTTTATTGCAAATGACTAGGTCCCTGATAAAGATAATAATTTATGCCAGATAGTGAAGAATCAGTTGTATTTAAAATACAAGGGAAAATGGTAATTGGTCAGCGTAAATTCAGGGCACCGTTAAGTTATCAAGACCGTTTGGTTGATGAGGCAAGGTTGGTTTACGTTATCAGTGGCTGTTCAACCTTGGTTTGTGGTGATGAAACCCTCACCTTGAGTCCAGGTGCCACTGTGCTAATGAAGACAGATAATTTTATTAATCAGTGGCATGATGACGGAATAAACAATGAAATTAATTTCATCGGTTTTCGGCTAACGTCAGAGCTATTACAGCGACTCTACCCAAGTGGTATGCCTGATGTCTTTGGTAATAATGGCGAAAGTAGGGCTGCTGTTAAGGAGGATAATAAGTCCAATAATCAGCCCCCCTCGGCTGAGCGCCTGCAGGAATCTGTACTGCTCTCCAATTATATGCGTAGCATAATTGACTATATCCAGCAGCCAGAAGTATTCAGTGAGCCACTGGTGGTATTAAAGGTTCGAGAATTAGTAGAGCTTATCCCCAGACTTGATCGTAGTGGAAGAGTTGCGAAGATGTTGGGGCAGTTGTTCATCAGGCAACAACCTAAACTACATGAAGTGGTGCAAGCTCACTTATACACCCCTCTGAAACTGGCGGATCTAGCTTTTCTATGCCATATGAGCGAGTCAACATTTACTCGTAAATTTAAGCAAGTCTATGGCATTAGTGCTACGAAATATATTACCGCAAAACGGATGGAGAAAGCACAACAGTTGATTCTCAATAGCGATCTTAGCCTGACTGAGGTTGCTTTGGAGTGTGGTTTTGACGAGCTCAGTTACTTCTCCCGGGTGTTCAAACAGCACTATCAAGTAGCCCCTTCCCAAATGCGTAAAAAGGCGATTTGACGGATTTGTACAAATCCTTGACTGGATGTTCCAAGTAAAGTGTTGGCTTGCTGGTTAATCTAGTCCTTGTCTTAACAGCGTACTTTTCTCACGATATGTCGTTATATTTAAACCCTCTTGTTACTGAGGGGCTAAAGAATGAATACATGCTCATTGCTGGTGCTAATGGTGATGTTGGTTTTGCGTTTAGCCCGACGAGCATTAGTTATCGTCCTGGTGGTTTGATTAGAACCCTCCTAGGGCGAACTATAGCTGATACCGCTGAAGACTATAAACCAGTCACTTTTCATTACTTGCTGATGTTTGCTGGAAGCCTGAAGGCTAATCACTCTGCCCCCTGTGCAATCAAAAATAGTGAAACTTGATACAGTCAATTAGTAGCACTGCCTTGGTCTGTTATCCGAGCTAAGGGCCTGTTGAGGTCTCGCAGAGATGATAAGGAATTTCTTAGAGATCTTTGAGTTCTCATTCTGTTTATTTAATCAACCAAATGGAATATTTAATATGATTCGTTTCGCACAATTTCTTTCCGGTATATTTGTACTTATATTGGGTTCGGCTGGCTTAGTGACCATGCTTTTCCCTGAAGTTATTAATGGTCCAGCAGGGTTTGATGCCACAACTAACTACGGTTTCACTAACCTACGTACTCTCGGTGCCCCCACGCTTAGCTTAGCGATCATTACGGCAATTGGTGCCTTTCGCAAAGAGTGGTTATTAATACTTCCTGCCTCGATGTACTTTCTATTTAATGGTTCTTCGCGGCTTATTTCTGTATTGGTTGAGGGCTACGAGCCAGTAATGCTGACTGGCTTGGTAGTGACATTTACACTATTTATTCTGTCCCAGGTGGCTGTGTACAACTTCCGTCGTGCAGCTTTGACGTAGGTTTAGAAAATGTAGGGTGTTGGCGGTGTTTACTGTAAATGTCACACCGCCTCTCTTTCAGAACGTCGCTGAAATGAGGTTGACGCTATGGTAATTGTGTACTTGATTGATGGTGAGGTAAGTGGTGTGTTGCTCCCGCAGGTTTTGTATTCTATTTCCTGAAACGAAAGCAACCAGTTTTAAATTGAAAAATGTTTCTAGTTTTTAGGGGCTTTGTCTGAAAACAGCTTTCCAAACGCATCGTAAACAGCAAGATGCAGAGTGTCACCATGGTCTAGTTGTTCAAAGTAGCCGAAGTGTATTTTTGTGTTGCTCTTCTTATTATCTAGCTTGTTGTATAGTGTTCGCGCTAGGCGCTCCATCACTTCCCCCTCTTTTCCAACTCCAATATAGATCTGTTTGTCCTCACAGCAGTCTTCAGGGATGCTTGTCAGAAGAGATTCTCCACTCCACCATAAGCTTGGGCTGATAATAATATAGTTGTCGAAAAGGTCCGTATGCTTTATCAGGATTTCTGTAGCTACAAGTCCTCCCAGAGACTGACCTATCAGTGTGGAATTTTCTTTTGTACGGAAATTGCTCGCAATAATGGGTTGAACCTCTTTGTCCAAAAAATCAATAAATTCCTTTGATCCGCCTGATGATGGAAATTCTTTTTGATCTAAAGCTATTTTGGATGGAAATGTATAGTCGCGTTTTCTATCAATATTTTCTATGCCTACAAGAATGGATTCTGGAAGCATATTAATCCATGAGAATGAGCCGAATTGGAGCACTCCCGCTATATGGATAAAGTCTTCGGATAAGGAGCCATCTAAAAGATAGATTACGGGGTAGTTTCTTTCAGGTTCACGATGGTAGCTCTCGGGTAAGTAGACATTTAAGGTGCGCTTTTCCTTTAATATCTTTGACTGAAAACTAATTGAGTCGCCAATTACCAGGGGAGAACTCTTAAGGTCTGTAGCCTTTGCGAAAGTAGCCATAAGAAAAAATGAGATGAGAGCCAAATACTTGACCATAAGTTATATGCCCTTTGAAGGTTAAATTATTCTTGAAATAGATAGGGTCTGTAGAATATTCATATTGAAACGGCCTAATACTAACATTGAGGAGGGTGTTGGTTGTAGTAATGCTTTATTTAAAGCTTAAAATTATTCATCACTCATCATTTATACAGAAAGTCTTGTTCGGATATGGAAGAGGATGAGATTGCGACGTTTTTCTTCTGCTCTAGCTGAATGGCTTTCCTGGTTTCGCATTCAGGCCGCTTTAAGTAGAAATTTGGATATTTGGCCTGAAAATGTACCAATCTAAGTGGTTGGAATTTTCCCGGTAAGTACTGCTGAATTTAGTAAAGGTGGCCACTTGCAGGAGGCCAATTTTACAACCTATTTTGCTAGCCCCGTCAAACCCTTGATCATTGGCACGTATTGCGTCCCGAGATGCTTAGCTTGTGAATCAGAAATTAACCCGGCACAACCTGACTGACTGGTCGGATTTTGGGGTTGTTGCATGGGTGTAATTCCTATTTAATTAATCAACTGATTAATTAAGGATAAATGCCTGTGACTGACAATCCATCCACTCGAGGCCGCGGGCGCCCAAAAGATCCTGAGCGTGAATCCCAGGTGCGTGAGGCACTTATGCACTCAGCCTACTCTCTACTTCGGAATAAGGCCTTCCGTGATATTTCGATTCGGGAGATTGCTCAGGGAGCAGGGGTGAATTCTGCGATGATCAGTTACCACTTTGGCGGTAAGGAGGGGCTAATTATCGAGGTGGTTCGGAGCCAAATCATGCAGTATGGCCCCGCGTTTGTTAGTGCAGGGCTGGATGGAGGGGAGCCCTCTTTAGAGTTGCTGAAAGAAGCAATGAGTCGAATGATACGCCTATACATCAAGGAGCCCTGGATTCCGCGCCTGATTGCTGATGAAGTGGCTTCCAAATCTGGTCGAATGCGCGAACTCTTTGTTGACAGGTTAGCCTCACAACTGGTGCCAAAGCTGCGCGGGTTGCTGGGAATTCTCCAATCCAGCGGCCAGTTGCGAGAGGACCTGGATATTGACCTGATGCCAGTCTCTTTTATCAGTCTGATTGCCTTTCCCTTCATCGCTGGCGACCCCTTGAAGGAGGGGTTTGGCTTTGCTCTGGGGGAGGAAAACCGGGAGAGATGGATTAACCATACCGTTCAACTCTTACTCCGTGGCGTTTCCAATAAATCTGTGACCGAAGGCGAGGATGTCGGCAATGGAAATTAAGACTCATATGAAAGCACTGATGAATCGCCGGCTGGCATTACCGGCCCTGATTGCGGCAGGGCTAGTTGTATCTATGGCCCTGGTTGCCACTAAAGGTGAGCCTAAACACGATGCTATAGAGGCTCCCATAACGATGGTAGATGCAATAAAGGTGCAGGAGTTACCGTTGCGAGCCCAAGCCATTGCATATGGGGAGGTGAAACCCAGTACTTTTCTGGAAGCCAATGCAGAAGTCAGTGGTAGGGTGGTGTATACAGCTCCGGAATTGGAGCGGGGAAATATTATCTCTGCCGGTACATTGGTGCTGAAGATCGATGATACCAGCTACCAGCTTGCCCTGGCGCAGGCTGAAAGTGACTTGGCGGCAAATCGCGCTAACTTGCAAGAGCTGGACGTGGAAGAGGCCAATAGTAAACGCTCTTTGGACATCGCCGAGCGCACCCTCAAATTGGGTGAGAAAGAACTCGCTCGCAAGCAAAAGTTAGTTGCCAAGGGAACCGTCTCCCGCTCGACCGTAGATACTGAAGAGCAAAATATGCTGCGCTTGCGCCAGGAAGTGCAGAACCAGAGCAGCCAGCTCTCCCTTTTCCCGACTCGCCGTAAAGTGATTGAAGCCCAGATAGCTCGCTCAGAAGCTCAGGTACGGGACAGTAAATACAACCTGGAGCGCACCCAGGTGATCCTGCCATTTAATGCTCGTATTGGCGAAGTTCATGTTGAAGAAAACCAATATGTTGCTGGCAATGCCCGTTTATTTGATGCAAGCGGCCTTGCCCAAGTAGAAATTGCAGCAGAGCTTCCTATGGTTCATGTGGCTCCACTTTTGCGCAATTTAAGGCCTGGCATCGATTCCAATCCGACTCCTGATGATCTACCCAAAATGTTGTTAGGGCTGGAAGCTCGGATCACCCTGGTGGGTGGCCCGGGGAATAGTGAGTGGCAGGGGAGGGTAGTGCGCTTGGGTGGAACCCTGGATAGCACCAGTCGAACACTCTCCGTTGTTGTAGCTGTGGATGACCCCTATGGCAAAGCGGTGACCGGTGAAAAACCACCGCTATTTCGCGGTATGTATGCCCGTGTAGAGTTATTGGCTCCCGCCGCACCAGCACTCGCTATACCCCGCCGCGCCCTCCATGAAGGCAAGGTTTATCTGGTACAAAATGGTCAACTAAGAGTGCGCCCTGTACAGATTGACTACCACCAAGGCGACACCACTGTGATCCGCGAGGGATTGAATCCCGGTGAGCAGGTTATTGTGACTGATGTAATTCCTGCGATTAATGGAATGGCAGTTTCCGTCGTCAGTGATGAGCAATCCGTTGCGGCGAGTGCTAGAGGTACCCAGCAGTGATACGTTATTTTGCCGGTCACCCAACGGCGGCCAATTTATTGATGGTTGCGCTGATGCTAAGCGGGCTTTTTGTTCTGCCCAGCATGAAGCGTGAAACGATGCCGGAAATCGATAAGTTTGAGGTTCAGGTTTCGGTACCTTATGCCGGCGCTGCGGCAGCCGAAGTGGAAGATAGTATTTGTCTTCCCTTGGAGGAGGCCACCGATGGAATCAGCTTTATTGATGAGCGATTGTGTGAGGCAAAAGATAATCTGGGCCTGATGACCCTCAAGATGCAAGAAGCGGGTGATATGGACCAGTTTGTTGCTGATGTGGAGTCCGCAGTAGACAGTATCGATTCGCTTCCTGCAGAAAGCGAGCGCCCGGTGATCGAAGAACTGGGCCGCACTCAGGGGGTGGTTAGTATTGCTATCAGTGCTGACCTTCCTTTGCCCCAATTAAACCAGCTGGCGGAGCACTACCGCCGCGAATTACTCCGCGATCCCGCTATTCCTATTGTGCGCATTTCCGGTTTTTCTGACCACCAGCTTCAGATTGAAGTTTCAGATTATAACTTGCGCCAGTACGGACTCAGCGTGATGGACCTGGCTAATATTATTGACCAGCAAGCGATCGACATGCCCGCCGGCAAGGTATCCACGCCGGATCGAGAATACCAGGTGCGTTTTACCGAAGAGCGCCGCACGGTTGCAGAATTGGAAAACCTGGTGGTGATTAAAGGTGGTGATGGAGCGGAAGTTCGACTTGGGGATATTGCAAAAATTTACGATGACTTTGAGCTGGCTGAAGACAAAATTACTTTTGACGGTCATCGTGCAGCGCTTCTCAATGTCGAGAAGAATAGTGTGGATGATAGCTTGCGTGTGCTTGAAGCCGTACGCGACTTTGTCGACCGTGAAAATGAAAATCTGCCTGAGGGTATGAAACTCACTCTAACCCAAGACAGCGCCTCTATCGTTGCGGATCGCTTGCAGATGATTATGGCTAACGCCTGGCAGGGCCTGATTTTGGTAGCGCTGGCTCTCTATCTGTTTTTCAGTGGCCGCTATGTCTTTTGGGTGGTCATGGGCTTGCCGGTTTCATTCCTGGGTTCGTTTGCACTGATCACGGCCATGGGCGTGTCCATTAATATGATCAGTCTGGTAGGACTGCTGATTGCCATTGGTATCCTGATGGATGACGCCATTGTGTTATCGGAGAGTATTGCCAGTGAACACCGTGAGGGAAGGTCGCCGTTGGAAGCGGTTATCAATGGCACCAAGCGAGTGGCTCGTGGAGTACTGTCTTCATTCGCAACTACGGTAATGGTGTTTGGAGGACTGGTCTTTATTAAGGGGGATATGGGGCAGGTCCTCAAGGTGCTCCCCATTGTATTGATTTCTGTATTGCTCATTAGCCTGATCGAAGCTTTCCTGATTTTGCCGGCACACTTGCGGCATGCCCTTGAGCATAAAAGTCGCCCCCCTGCCTGGAAGCAGGCTTTTGCCAAACGTTTTGATGGTTGGCGAGAAAATATGGGGCGCGCAGCAGATTGGGCTGTTAAATATCGCTATGCCTTTGTCGGGGGTGTATTTGGCTTGTTCCTGGTCACTATTAGTTTGATGACATCGGGGATCGTCAAGTTTCAGGGTTTTCCCACCTTGGAGGGCGATTTATTGCAAGCTCGGATCTTAATGCCTCAAGGCACGTCTTTGGTCGATATGGAGAAATTAGTCGATAAGCAGTTGAAGACGTTGGATCAAGTTGCCTCAGAGTTTTCTGAAAATGAAAGAGCACCTTTGGTAAACCATACGAGTGTCACTTTTGGTGTTAACGGAGATGCCTTTGAATCGGGGCCCCATGTGGCCACAATTAATGTCGATCTGCTTGCCGCTGAAGGCCGCAATACCAGCATGGATGAATTGCGCCATGCTTGGCGTGAGGCTGCCGGCGACACACCAGGGGCAATCGCTATTCTTTACAAAGAACCGGCCTTAGGCCCTGCCGGCCGTGCTATCCACTTGCGACTTGCCGGTTTGGAGTTGGATCAGCTAAAGGCAGCGTCCATTCGCTTGCAGAATTGGTTGCGTGGATACGACGGCGTAGTGAATGTGGTGGATGACTTGCGTCCTGGCAAGCCGCAACTCACTGTCAAAATGCGTGAAGGCGCTTATGCCTCTGGCCTGGACGCCAGCAATGTCGCCAATCAGTTACGAGCTGCTTACCAGGGGATGGAGATAGATGAAATTCAATATCGGGGGGAAACCTACGAGATTCAGGTTCGTATGGATGCAAATTCCCGCGGTGCACTGAGCCGTTTCGATGAATTAGTCATTATCCATCCAGCTACCAAGCAACGAGTTCCGCTGATTGCCGTTGCCGATATAGAAATGAATCGGGAGTATGCACGAATTCAACGTATTGACGGCGAGCGGGTAGTGAGTGTGTTTGCTGATGTCTTCACTGAGAAAGCGAATGCTGGACAGGTACTAGGTGACACCCAGGAGAGGTTCCTGTCTGAGCTTACCCGTGAGTTCCCAGGATTGCGCGTTGATATGCAAGGGGAAATGAAAAATAGTGAGGTTACCGGTAAGTCCATTGGTCGGGCCCTGTTAATAGGTGCCATTGGTATCTACCTTCTCCTATCCATGCAATTCCGCAGCTATGTGGAGCCGTTGATTGTATTGGTGGCTATTCCTTTGGCGCTGATTGGTGTTATCTGGGGGCACCTGATCATGGGGCAGAATATGTCTATGCCAAGCATGATGGGTTTTGTCTCTCTCGCCGGAATTGTGGTCAATGACTCAATATTGTTAGTGGAGTTTGTGAAGCGGCGAGTGCGTGAAGGAATGGATGTGCATAGCGCGGCAAGTCAAGCCAGCCGCGATCGTTTCCGAGCCATCTTCCTTACCTCACTGACCACAGTTGCAGGCCTGTTGCCACTGTTATTTGAAACCAGTCTGCAGGCACAGGTGTTGGTGCCGCTTGTTACCAGTATTGTATTTGGTATCAGCAGTTCTACTATTCTGATCCTTTTGGTGCTACCGGCACTATACGGAATACTGGAGGACTTTGGGTTTACTGAACCTCAAGAAGATAGTGATGGCGAAGACGTATTAGTACCGGCGCCTATGGCAACTGCGCCAAGTAGTTGATCGTTTTATACGAAGGGAAGCTGGTTTCCTGGGATATACCTAGCTTATTACACCTAATAATGGTGCTAATAAGTTGGGCAGTCAGTGTTTTGGGCTAATCAATCCACAGATCTACGATCTATCGTTTTGCCAATACTAGTATAGAAAAAATAATAACTCATAGCCTCCAAAATAGTTTTGGGGGCATCGTCATTTCGGCTTTGCTTCACTGAACTCTTGTAATCCCGTTTTACCGATTTCTTTAATTTCTCTCTGTGTAGAATCGACAAGCGTATTTCCACCTGGTCCCAAATAATAATGAACTATCTTCTCGACGAGATTGGAAGTGCTAAAAGCCCATACTGCTTCGGTGGGTTCCAATATTTCTCGCTTATGTCTCTTAACCGCTTAATGGACATTAGTACTTTTGAGTGTTAATTGCGCACCTTCATAAACATCTCAACCCATAGTCATTCACTATGCCATCTTGGGTGTATAAATATACAGTTTTGTATATTAAAATGGAAAACCGATAAGTAGCACTTTAGACTCCCTTAGAGCCTAAGTTGTTACTGGTAAAGCCAGACACGTACTACTTCAATCTAAATTCGCAAAGGAGCAAATATGAAAATTTCAGGAAAGTTCGAGGTTACTGTAAAGCCGATGGATCCGTATGCGAAAGGCAGTGAAGGAAACAACTTGGGGCGTATGTCAATTAATAAAGTCTTTTACGGTGATCTTTCAGGAGAAAGTCGAGGAGAAATGTTAAGTGCAATGACTCCCATAAAAGGATCTGCGGGGTATGTAGCTATAGAACAAGTTGCCGGTACTTTAGGTGGTAAGCGAGGCACGTTTGTTTTACAGCACTTTGGGACTATGAAGAAAGGAGAGGACTTCCTTATTTTAGAAGTTGTGCCTGATTCTGGCACTGGGGAACTAGTGGGACTCTCTGGGAAAATGTCTATTCAGGTGGATGGTGGAGTTCATTACTACGACTTTGAATACCAACTTGATTAATAGGAGTTTGCTGTCTGTATAGCGTCATGGAGAGGTTATTCGATCGAAATTTATACGGTCTGTACTCGTCTTGATTGAAGGTGCAACCTCGGATTGAATATTTGCTAATAGAAATTCAATCTGGGGGATCAGTGTCGTTTTCATAATATCTAAGTTTAGAAAAAGGGCTGAACAGGTGGGTAAGTCTGCGGGGATATATTGGTGAGTGTATCGTCAAAGAACTTCCTTCCTGTATAGAACAAGATGATATCGCCAGTGGAAATCCGCTGACGATAAATTGCTAGGTCGCTAAAAGTCATAGGAAAGCTGGGCGATTAGCTCTCGTGGTTGGCCGGGAAAATGTCCTTGCCGCTCATTAAAACCGCTCACTGCATACGTTTTATTCAAAAGGTTTTTCACGTTGATACTCAGCTGAATATCATCCCAGCGAGTTGCCCAGCTGGCATCGAGTACAGTATAGGCCTTTACTTTTTGATCATCGAAGCTTATTTGATCGCTCACATAGTCGGCACCAATGGCAAATGCTGAGTCCCATATACTGAGGTCATAGCGGGCCCACAAGCCTGCTTGGTGCTTGGGTGCATTTACGAACTGACCTGAGTCTGACACATTACGTGAGTCCCCCTCAGTGATATACGTATCGTTGTACGCATAATTAGCTGTTATGCTGAGTCTCTCAGTTATGTCACCGACTAAGGTGAACTCGCTTCCACCACTTTGAACCTGCCCGAGGTTGATAATTTCGGCTTCATTCGGGGTCTCATCGGCACTGATATAGGCGGGGTTACTTTGGGCCATATTTGCTTTTTTTATCTGATAGAAGGCTAGAGTGGTCAGGATACGCCCATCCAGCCATTCCTTCTTCACACCAATCTCCACTTGACTGCCAGTACTGGGTTCAAGCTCCTCGGCGCCGCCCTCAAAGTCGTCTGCGCTCACCGGATTAAAGCTCTGGGAGTAATTTGCATAGAGGGATAGTGTATCTACGGGCTTATAAGTGATGCCTGTACGGTAGCTTGCATCATTATCTTTGTAGCTATTGCCGCTTTCTTTTTCAGTTTCGTCGAACTGATCAAGGCGCGCACCTATCATCCAGAACCACTGATTGGTCAATTCCACAGTATCCTGGATATAAATGCTGGTACGGATGCTGGCCGTACCATCCTTATTCATATTGATAAGGTTGTAAGTTGACGGGTCAGTTATCCCGTAGTTGAGTTCGTAGATGTTGAGGTTTGTAACACCGTCTGCTCCAGGGCGCGCTCGCCAATAGTCATATTTTGTATCAACATCATGATAGTCACCACCAAGCAAAATCTGATGATTCATACCTGAAATGTCTGTGTCATACACAAAGTCCAAAGTAAGGCTCAGCTCTTCATTTGCCCGGTACTGATCGCGGTACTCACGGCGGATGGTTCCATCTTCAGCATTGGCCATTCCATCACCATTGATGTCTACCCAACCGCGTGATTCGTGATAAGCCTGCTCCCTTTCATTTTCCATGTAACGCAATGTTGCGTTAAAGTTCAGGCTATCTGTCACCTTATGCTTGACTTTAGTTCGAAGAACCAAGGCTTTTAGGTTTTGATAATCAGATTTTTCGTTGGTGTTGTAGGAAGGATCTACCAGGAATTTGCCGTCATCATTAACGGGTACGCCGCGCAAGCGGTTACCGCCTAGGTTTTGTTCTATGTGCTCGAAGGTGGTCGTCAGGTGAGTGTCTGCTGAGAGGTCAAATAGTAGTCCCCCGGCAAGTTCAATGTTCTCGCTGTTCGCATTATTGCGAAAGCTATCTTGAGATTCATAGAAGCCTCCTAAACGATAGGCGATATTTTCAATTACACCGCCTGTTAGCTCGATAGAAGCTCCTTTTAGCGATTCGCTTCCGGAGGTGACTGTTAATTCACGGCGCTCATCGAAGGTTGGCCTCTTGGAGGTGTAGTTAATCATCCCTCCGGGCTCACCGCCGCCATAGAGGGCGGAGGATGGCCCTTTTAGTACCTCGATGCGCGCTACATTTGATACTTGAGGAACACTAAACCCCGAATAGGGATCGCCGCGGACTCCATCGTAAAAAATATTTTTATTGTCTCGAAATCCCCGAAATGTGACACCGGAATAGCTGAATTGACTAACTCCTGCGATGGAGCGGTACAAGTCAGTGATATCGCGGGCAGCCTGGTCTTCAATAAGCTGTTCATTTAGTACCTGAGCAGACATTGCAATATTTAATAAGTCTGCGTCAGTTTTAGTTCCAGCTTGTGTATGAGAGTCCAGATAAAATTGTTGGGCTCTACCAATAACTTCAACTTCTTCTACCGTTTGAGTTACTTCCTGGGCAGACACCAACGCAGCAGGGGCTAGTGAGGCCCATACTGCCAAGTTGAGTTGTTGAGGGTACATATTGATAGAATTCCGTACAAATAGGGTCGATTATAATTGATAATGGCTGAAATTTTTGAGATGTAGTAATAATTGTGAGGCAGTCGTAGGAAGATAAAAAGCTATTATGCCGATTGGAGAGTAGGCAGGAATAGTTGATAGCTGAGAACCCTAGCTTTCAACAACGCATTGATTTTCATTGAAAGGGTGTCAGTAATAGGTTAAGGAATTGATGGTTTGTTCGAATGATTGAATTAAGAAACATTGAAAAGAATGATGAAGCACTACTGGTTGAGTACTTAAATGATGAGTCTGTGCTTAAGTATTTGTCATCGAGAATTCCTCACCCTTATACATTGGAAGATGCTGCTTGGTGGGTTGATAAAGGTTGTAAGAAGGAAGGGATTGTAAAGGCAATAGAGTACAGAGGGGCCTTTTGCGGGATTATAAGTATGCGCGAGCAGCTGTTTGAGCATTCTCACTCCGGTGAGGTTGGATATTGGGTTGCGCGAGAATTTTGGGGGAGAGGAATTGCTACTATTGCTTTGACTCAGTTTACTCGTGAGATTTTTTCTTCACAAAATATTGTCAGGCTTTATGCCTCTGTCTTTTTTGGAAATGTCGGATCAATGAAGGTTTTACAGAAGGCGGGGTATAAGCATGAAGGGACTTTAAGCTGCTCAGTAAAAAAAGGGGGTATTTATTTTGATGAGTACATTTTCGCCAAGGTGAATGCCCCATCATAAAATTTCGAGTTATATTCTTAGTTGTGGAATATTAGAATTGAACAGAGATACTGAATTCAGTAGAGAGCTGAGTAGGATATCAAAATACTTCAGCTACCTGCTCAGGCATAGGCCTGAAGCCATCGGCTTGTTTATGGATGAGAATGGATGGGTGGCAGTTGATGAGTTGATTCAGAAAACTGTAGACTTTGAGCTAAACAGGGATTTGGTTTCTGTCGTTGTGGAAACCAATGATAAGCAGCGGTTTTCTATAAGTGATGATGGTCTTTCTATCAGAGCCAATCAGGGACATTCTGTAGATATTAATTTACATTTAAGCCCCCTTGAACCACCAGGTGCGCTTCTCCATGGCACTGCAGAGCGTTTTGTTGAAGATATCCTCGCGCAAGGACTGAAGAAAATGCAAAGGCATCATGTTCACCTGTCAGAATCTGAGGCTGTTGCTCGATCTGTTGGTGCCAGGTATGGCAAGCCCGTACTGTTAAGGGTGGAGGCTAAATCCATGCATCGAGATGGTTTTGATTTTTATCGCTCTGCTAATAATGTGTGGCTGGTTGATCATGTGCCAGTCAAGTATATGAAGTTACTTTAAAGGCAGGGGTTATCAATATTGTTATATGGGTACTGTTAGTGGAGGGATACTCTAGAGTCAGCTTATTTATAAAGGAAGAGCCATTGATCAAGATACACCCCTTGAATGGATAGGCCTATTGGGGGTGAAGATAGCTTTATAAATTTCTATGCCAAAATAAGGAATAATTATAATTTTTCTGTATACCAAATTTTTGGAGTCACAAGCACGCCAGCCTTCTTCTTGGCTTCTTCAAGTTCACTACTATTGACAAATTTAATTGCATGCTCCTTCGAAGGAAATTCATGGATCACGGTCACATTATGGTGATTATCAATTTCCCGGTATACGGATGTGGCAGTAGCACCCATTTGCTCAACTATAGGCATAAACTCCTTTAGCGCTCTGTGCCATTCGTTGAAGTCCTTAACATTTGCGTGTACAAATAGATGTATCATATGGATACCAGTTGGTCAGTAGATGCTGCGTGTTATACAACCTTGTGAATAGTTATAGTCGTTAGCTGTTCAGGGTCAAGTTTTAAAAAGGTTCCCAATAGTAGCCTTTGGGTCGCAACGGAGATGTTTGGCAGGTAGTTGGGGGTTGGTTGTTATAATAGGCCTTTAAATTTATTAATTGTATGGAGTCAGGAGATTTGACTTAAATAGTGTGGTTAGTAAACCGCTATCTTGTGAGTCAACCTTTGCCCCTTATTGCTTTGCCTACTTGCTAATTAAATCTACGGGAAAAGTACAAGCTCCGTATATTACTATTTAATTCTTTGCGATGAGGTAAATCCAAATGGGTACGATTGTTTTGTTTTGGTTTTTTTATAAGGCTCCCGTCTAAAAATAGTAATTTTAACTTATTGATTAGCTTTTCTGAGTAAGTGTATCTTTCTATTTATTCCTGCCCATTAATGAAAATAGATAGCCTGGCGGTGATTTTCGCAATGTGGCGTGTATCTACTGTGTTGAAATTTTCTGGTATCGGTAGATAGTGATACCAAGATTTGATTTTTAGTGCATATTGAAATTTGATTTTTTTCTGGGGGAGCTTATGGATCTGACTATTTCTATTTTAGGGCATGCACTTACAGCTATCGCGGCTCTTTTGGCAATTCATGGGAAGACATGGGATGAAACCCAAAGTGGCCTGAAAAGGGTAACCAGGATAGGCGGTGTTGCAGCCGGGGTGGCAGTTGTTGGTCTGGCGCTTTCAATCTTTCAGACTATCGATAAGTATCAGGAAAAAGCTGCTTATAAGGAATATGCAATTTCAAAAATTGAAAAGGGGTGGAGCAATCTTTTTGTTCCCTTTGAGGCGCTCCACTACCAGGTGACAGGCTTGAAACCCAAAAAGGGGGAGCACCTGGAGTTTGCCGAGTTGGTATTGAAGGAAAATCTATTGGCCAGCTTTGATAAGGTGGACTTTAAAGAAGTTCATCGATTCCCCAAGTTTGGGACAGTTGGGAATATGGTTTGTGCACAAACACTTTCAGGTATGGGGACGGTTTCCAGATATATTGAAGAGTACTCAGATCATTTGGGTTTAGAAATCAAGGCTTCGGTAGAAGAGTTGCAGTTAATGCCTGCTTTTTCCACACTAATACGATTTGGCGGCTGTCCCGGTATTAAGGGGCGCTCAGTCAACGATCCTGATCGTTATCAGGGGAAATTTGATACTCCGGAAATGCGAGCTTACATCAGGAAGTTAATCGCATTTCAGAAATTAATAGGCTAGGGGGTAAGTACTTAGTGGAGAGATAGCAAAACGGCAGCTCAATAGCATACCGTTTTGCAGTCGGCTGTGATCATGGTCATATATCAGACGGCTCGACCTTGCTTCTTGAATATTGTGATGGCGCTGATAGTGAGTTCCTTGACTAAAGCTTCAAATTTTTGCAACGGCATATTTCTAGCCGGAGCAATATTCAATAGGTGCTCACTGACCTGAACGAGTTTCAACCCTTTTGGGGGGTGAATGTGGGCGGGAAATCTACAAACCCATCCTGTTAGTGGTAGTTTGTTGATAGCTTCTCTATCGAGAGCTTGAATTCCTTTGCCGTTAGCAATGATTACTTCGATATCATCAAGGTGGGTGGTATCAATGTTTTGGGGTTTTCTTGGTGTTGAGTTAGGTTTTCTAAAACTCTCGAGTTTTAAAAGTTCTTCGTAGGTGATATAGAGCTCTTTTCCAGACATTCTGATCTCCTTCTCACGGTCATCAACTAAAACTTGTGTCCGATGCTCCTGAGGATTTTGGGTTGAATCGGATCGTTTTTATTTTTTAGTGTTTATTAATCTAGTTGTTATTCCAAGAATCGCAATCAAATTCGATGATTGCATCATATAGACAGATTGATACTTTGGGCAATGTTTTAAGCTCTCAATAGGTGGGCTAAGAATATTCCAGCGACTGATTGTGTAGAAAATTCACGAAAACCGCCGTTGTGATCTGAGTTTGTTACTTGCCGGACTGGGTGATTTATTATTTTAAGCGTTGGCGTAATGCTTAAAATAATAAACTGCCTTGCAGTTATTCAAATTTATTTATGTTTCCTTTTTGAGGTGGTGTTTGAAGGTTTATCTGGCTGATTGAATTTTGAAGAGTGACCTTTGATTTTGGCCAGCTTAAAAACTCGTTTTCCTTTTATTTGATGCCTCACAGGTGCTTCTCTTCTGGGGTCTCCAGGTGGAATGGGAGAGGTTTATTTAATTTCATTTAAGAAGTCTTGCGTCGATATATCTTTTAGGCATGTGATACATCCTCGCGTTGGTAAGTAGGTCGAGTTTTAGATTAAAGCAATTTCTGTAAGACAGAATTGCAAAATCTGGCGTGCATAATGCTTATCTCGGATACAACGTATAAAAATGGATAAGCACTATGGAAGAGAAGGATTCGATTGACAAGAAAGTGTCGAGCAAAAAAATTAGTCGTAGAAATTTTACTAAAGGAGCGGTGCAACTGGGTATTGCTGCCAGCGCGGCTTCGACAGGATTGGTTTCCGCTCTCTCAATGTTGGATCGGAATTTCTATGATCAATATGACTACGTGATTGTTGGGTCCGGTGCGGGTGGGGGGCCATTAGCGGTAAATTTAGCAAAGGCGGGGTTTTCTGTTTTGGTGTTGGAAGCTGGTGCTGATGACCCCAGTGATGACACCCATAATATTCCAGCATGGCACCCCTTTGCGTCTGAAGACCCAAAATTGAGCTGGGACTTTTTTGTTAAGCATTATGCGGATATCAATCAGCAGAAACTGGACGAAAAATATGTTTCCGGGAAGGGAATCCTCTACCCACGGGCGAGTACTATCGGTGGTTGTACCACGCACCATGCATTGATTACAGTCTATCCACATAACAATGATTTTGACCGCATAGCTCGGGATACAGGGGATGTCTCCTGGGGTAGCGCAAATATGCGGCGATATTTTGAGCGATTAGAGCGTTGTGAATATGTGCCCCGCCCAATTTTCTCCAATCCATCCCGCCACGGTTTTGATGGTTGGCTGCCTACGAATCGCGGCAATCCCGCTTTGTTGCTGGAAGACCCGGCGATCTTGAAAGTTGCGCAGGCTGCGCTGGCCAAGTATGGGCTCGAAGGGGCTCTGGAAAAAATTATCAGCGGCAATCTTCGCCTGGATATCAATCATTGGGACGTGGCCAGTGGCCAGGAAGGGCCTTTTATCGCCCCTATGGCAGCAGATAGCCGAAACCGCCGTACCAGTGTGCGCGAATACCTCTTAGATACCCAGTCAGTTTATCCAAACTTGCTTCATATTCGTACAAATTCACTGGCAACTCGTGTGTTGTTTGAGGGGAATACTGCTGTTGGGGTGGAGTTTTTAGAGGGGGCGAGCCTGTATAAGGCAGATCCTTACCATGACGAAAGCGGTACTGCCGGAGTCTTAAGGCAAGTCCGGGCAAATCGCGAGGTTATCTTGTCTGGAGGGGCCTTCAATAGCCCGCAACTTCTCAAGTTGTCGGGAATTGGTCCCGCCCATGAGCTCCGAGATCACGGCATAGAGCCCCTGGTAGATTTGCCTGGGGTAGGAGAGAACCTCCAGGATCGCTATGAGGTCGGAATCGTTAGTGAGATGAGTGAGGATCTTGCCCTTCTTAAAGATTGCACTTGGGGGGAGGGGAATGATCCCTGCTTAAATCGCTATCGCTATGGCTGGTTCAATCAGGGGCCCTACAGTGGAAATGGTCCGGTATTGTCTCTAGTCAAGCGTTCCAAACCGGAGCTGGAAGATCCCGACTTGTTTATTTTCGGAGTGCCCTCCGATTTCCACGGATACTTTCCCGGGTACTCCCAGGCGTTGCGGGACTACAAAGACCGCTTCTCCTGGATTGTACTGAAAGGCCATACGAACAATACCGCCGGGCGTGTGACCCTGCAATCTGCTGATCCCAGGGATACGCCGGAGATCAACTTCCACTATTTTGGTGAAGGTAATGATGCTCTGGGAGAAGACCTTCAGGCAGTTGTTGAGGGGGTAAAAATTTCCAGGGATATTATGTCGGGCCCTATTGTGAGCAAGCAGGTCTCCAGGGAATTATTGCCCGGTAAAGAGGTTCAGTCAGATCAGCAAATTGGCGATTTTGTTAAGAACCAAGCTTGGGGACATCACGCTTCCTGTTCCAATAAAATGGGGCCTGCCAGTGATCCTATGGCAGTTGTCGACAGTAAATTCCGGGTTCACGGCACCAATAATTTAAGGGTGGTGGATGCTTCGGTGTTCCCCCGAATCCCAGGTTTTTTCATTGTGGTGCCGGTCTATATGATCAGTGAAAAGGCGAGCGATGATATCATTGCTACAGCAACTGGGCAGAGCGCTTGAGGATTTGTATGTGAAATAAAAAGCCCCGCAACGCGGGGCTTTTTATTTAGAACGAGATGTTCTTCGGTGTGCGCGGGAAGGGGATTACATCGCGGATGTTGCCCATGCCGGTCACGTAGGACACGATGCGATCAAAGCCCAGGCCAAAGCCCGCATGAGGCACTGTACCGTAGCGGCGCAGGTCGCGGTACCAGTTCAGGTGTTCCTTGGGTACATTCATTTCATCCATACGCTCATCGAGCTTCTCCAAACGCTCTTCACGTTGGGCGCCGCCGATAATTTCGCCGATTCCCGGTGCCAGAACGTCCATTGCGGCAACGGTTTTGCCATCGTCGTTCATGCGCATGTAGAAGGCTTTGATGTCCTTCGGATAGTTCATCACGATAACTGGCTTTTTGAAGTGCTTCTCTGCCAGGTAACGCTCATGCTCAGAGGCCAGATCAATACCCCAGGATACGGGGAACTCGAACTTCTCTTTGCAGCTTTCCAGGATTTCAATCGCTTCGGAGTAGTTGATGCGGGCGAAATCGTTGTCGACGATATTCTCCAGGCGGCTGATAGCCTCCTTGTCGATGCGCTGGGCAAAGAAGGCCATATCATCGGCGCGCTCTTCCAGTACCGCCTTGGATACATACTTCAGCATTTGCTCGGAGAGATCGGCTACATCTGCCAGGTCTGCAAAGGCAACTTCCGGCTCAACCATCCAGAACTCTGCCAGGTGGCGAGTGGTATTGGAGTTTTCTGCACGGAAGGTGGGGCCGAAGGTGTACACCTTGGACATGGCCAGGCAGTAGCTTTCAACATTCAGCTGGCCGGATACAGTGAGGAAGCTCTCTTCGCCAAAGAAGTCCTTGCTGTAGTCCACCGCACCTTTATCTGTGCGCGGCAAGTTCTCCATATCCAGGGTACTGACCCGGAACATCTCGCCAGCACCTTCACAGTCAGAAGCGGTGAGAATTGGGGTGTGCACGTAGAGGAAGCCGTTCTCGTGATAAAAACGGTGAATCGCTTGGGCGATACAGTTACGTACGCGGGCTACGGCACCACTGACATTGGTGCGCGGGCGCAGGTGAGCGTGTTCGCGCAAGTGCTCCATAGTGTGGCGCTTGGGGGACATGGGATAGGTATCCGGGTCTTCTACCCAGCCGACAACCTGGACTTCGGTGGCGAGCAGTTCGATAGACTGCCCCTTGCCTTCGGATGGTTTGATGGTACCGAGGATATCTACCGCGCAGCCGGTAGTCAGGCGCTGCACTTCTGACTGGTAATTGTGCAGGTGATTCTCAGCAACGACCTGGATCGGATCAAAGCAGCTGCCGTCGTGTACGGCCAGGAAAGAGAGGCCGGCTTTGGAGTCGCGGCGGGTTCTGATCCAGCCTTGAACGCGGACTTCTTCGCCCTCGCGACCGCTGGATTTCAATAGGCTATCTACGGATTCGACTTTTACTGTCATTTTCTATCGGTTTCTCATTAGTCCGGAAGGTGGTGTTCTGTCAGCTTGCCTAAAAGTTGACCACCCCACCAAGGTGAAGTTACGGCGGGCATATTGACTGGTTGTAGAGGGGAAATCCAGTCCCTTGGCTATCGGGCAGTTCTTCAAAATCTCCCTAAGGACTTTGAAGAGCTGTTATGGCCTCTATCTTGGTGATGTTTCACCAGCGGATTGCAATGGGGGTGCCGTTTTTTACGAGTGCCATAAACTCATCCATCTCGTCATTGGTAAGGGCAATACAACCATCAGTCCAGTTAAAACGTTGGGTGATTGGAGCGAGCCAGCCGAGTCGATTGCGCTGGCCATGGACCATAATGAAGCCACCTGGCGAGACTCCCCGAGCCTCAGCTTGAGCGCGGTCTTCGGCATTGGGATAGGAAATATGCATTGCCCGATAATAAGAGGAGTCTTCTTTTTTGTAGTCCAGCGTGTAGTGTCCCTCGGGGGTTTTTTCATCGCCTTCCTGCTGCTTGTGTCCTTGGGGTTGCCCGCCGAAGGCTACATGGTAGCTCTTTATAACCTTGTCGCCATCGAGCAAGTGCATTTTGTTTTCGGACTTAATCACTTCCACCAGGGTGACTTCAGCCTGGGCAATAGTGGTTAATGCAAAAAACAGAATGGCGATATAGCGCACGGCTTGTAACTCCGGTTGGAGGTGGTTGATTCAGGTTGCTGTGATCTTAAATTTCCGAATCAGCAAAAGGGTGGGGCTGAATTATCTTGCAGCTGCAGCTAGAGTGGGGTGCTTCACTTTGGGTGAGGCAGGCAGCTTCAGTTGAGCGCCTGCCAGGATGTGCTAGTTCAGCCGCTGGGTTTTTTCACTGTGTGTAGGACGGTGTCCTGTTCAAAGAAAACGTAGAACTCGCCGTATTCCCAGCGCGTGATAGCGGGTTCGCCAATTGGCCCCTCAATACCAAGGGGTTCCCCCAGGCGTGAGGTCACATCATGTTTTTTAAGCCCACGGACTTCTTCAATGGTGAGCTCCCCACCCTGGGTGCCTACGGGTACTTCAATGGTTGTCGCCTGGGCGCCAAAAGTAAGAAGTAGTGCCATTGAGCCAGCGAGACAATTCAATCCGCTGCGGAGTCTGCTGAACATTTTTTGTTCTCCGATGTAGATGTTCCATTAGCCGTCCCATTAAAACAGAATTTCCGCCAATGCTCCTGTTCTTCTTCACGTTTTCGCGCCAAAAATAGAAACAAATGCGCCTCTTTGGAATATTTGGTGCAATGAGTTGGCGCCTATATTCTTGCAGCGTTATTACTTCGAGTTTTGAATCGATTGAGCAGCAGAGGGTGGCTGATTGCCGAGGCGCCTATGCTAGGCTGTTAATTATGCTTGGCTTGTCGAGCGGACAAGAATGAGGCTGGTTAATACCTTTTCAATTCTCGGCCTTCTTATTGGTTCTATCTGCTTTGCGCTCTCCCTTACGCCATCCCTTATTCCTCGCAGTGATGTAATGCAGGGAATACTGGGCGGCGTCGCATTCTTTGTCGGCTATGTTTTCGGCGTCTTTCTGAGTTGGCTTTGGAAATACCTGGGTATCCCCAATCTGCCGATTTCCACATGGCAAAGACGTCTATTTGATCGAAGTGTATTAGCCGTATGTCTCCTTCTTTTTCTTGTTTCTCTCTGGCAGGGAGTGAAGTGGCAGAACTCTATCCGCGCCCTTATGGGTATGGAGCAGGTTGGTACCGTAGAGCCTATTACGATCGCTGTAATATCTCTCCTTATGTTCCTGGTGTTGTGGTGCCTGGGAAAAGGGTTTCAGCGAATAGTTCTCCTGGTGGCCTGCTATGTGGAGCAGCATGTGCCCGAGCGAGTGGCGATGCTTGTGGGTGTGTTGGCGGCTGTGCTCCTTTACTGGGCTGTTTTTAATGGGGTGCTGTTGAAAGCAGGTTTGCATGTGATTTCATCGACCTATCAGCGGCTAGATAATTCTTATGCGAAGAGTATTCCCCCTCCGGCAGACCCCAATCTTCCTGGTGGCGCCAATTCGCTGATTAAGTGGGATGACATTGGCAATCAAGGGCGCCGGTTCTTAACGCTGGGGCCGACAGAGGAAGAAATAAAAGAGGTGGCTGGTTCTGCAGTACAGCCCATCAGGGTTTTCGTTGGGCTTGATAGTGCTGTGACGCCCATGAAGAGCGCTCAGTTGGCGCTGGAGGAATTAAAGCGGGTTGGTGCATTCCGGCGTGAGATCTTGTTAGTGGCAACTCCTACCGGCGCCGGCTGGGTGGATCCAGGTGCTGTAAATTCTTTAGAGTTTTTGTACCGAGGTAATACTGCCACTGTTGCGGCGCAGTATTCCTATTTATCCAGCCCGATAGCGCTGATGGCGGATGATTCTGAGGGGCTCGAGTCGGCGCGAGCACTGTTTAAGGTCATTTATGATTATTGGGCGGAGTTGCCAGAAGATGAGCGGCCCCGAGTTTACTTGTTTGGCCTCAGTCTTGGCGCTCAACTTTCCGAAGACTCCTTCGACTTTTATGACATTATCGATGACCCGATTGATGGAGCCCTTTGGGCTGGGCCGCCCCTCGGTGTAGGTATGTGGAGCCGGATTGTCAGAAATCGAGATCCGGGCACTCCCGCCTGGTTGCCAGAGTTCAAAGGGGGAGAGGTGGTGCGCTTTGGTAATCAGTACGGAGGCTATATTGGTCGTGAGCCATGGGGTGAGTTCAGGATTGCATTTTTGCAGCACGCCAGTGACCCGATAGTATTCTTTAGTGTGCGCTGGGCACTGGAAAGGCCCGACTGGTTGAACCATCCCAGAGGACCTGATGTATCGCCAGATCTCCAGTGGTACCCTCTAGTTACCGGCTTGCAGCTGCTGGCAGACTTAAATGTAGGGCTCGCTCCGTTATCTTTTGGCCATAGGTATACCCCGTGGGGATACACCTTAGCGTGGCTCGCCCTTACAGAGCCAGAGGAGTGGGATGAGGAGGCGTTGAAGCGCCTGAAGGCCCAGCTCAAGACTTACAACGTTCGGTAAACTTGCCTAAATCTTTGGATTTCCTGACGTTTTTCCGTTTAAATCGACCCTATGTTAAAACCTGTTCCCCTATTTATTGGTCTGCGCTACGTGGCTGCCCGCCGCAGGCAGCAGTTTATTTCCTTTATCAATGGCTTTTCTCTACTGGGAATGGCCCTTGGTGTTTTTGCGTTGATTGTTGTCGCTTCTGTTATGAATGGCTTCGATCGTGAGCTTAAAACCCGAATACTAAGTGTTGTACCTCACGGCTTTGTCGAGCGGGAAGGCGGTCTTGTGGACTGGGAGACACCTGCACGGCAGTTGGAAGCTCAGCCACATGTTGAAGCGACCAGCCCTTTTGTGAATGGCTACGCCCTCTTGAGTGCTCATGGCAGCAGTCACGGTGCCCAGTTCCAAGGTGTGGAACCGCAAGCGCTGCGCAAGGTGTCTACCGTCGGTGAGCATATGGTGATGGGTAACCTGGATTTGCTCGAGCCCCGCAGCTATGGGGTGGTTCTGGGGCGAATCCTTGCCCATCAGCTCAATGTGATTCCCGGAGATTCGGTAATACTGACCCTGCCAGAAGTCAGCGTGACCCCTGCTGGTATATTCCCCAGAACAAAGCGTTTCACGGTTGCGGGTGTTTTCTCTGTGGGTGCGCAGGTGGATCAGAATGTCGCGCTGATCAATATTGAAGATGCTGCGCGCCTGACCCGGATGACGGGTAAGGTCCAGGGGCTGCAGTTGCGCTTTGACGATATGGACAATGCGCTGGGGCTTGTTTCTGTTTATGCAAATGAGCTGGGCGAGGGTTTTCAGGGTGAAGATTGGGGGGATTCCCAGGGAAGTCTTTTCCAGGCAGTTAAAATGGAGAAGACCGTTGTTACGTTGATGCTGATGATTATTGTCGCCGTGGCCGCATTTAATATTGTCTCCGCATTAGTGCTGATGGTTGCGGATAAACGCTCCGATATAGCGGTGCTGCGAACATTGGGGCTCACCTCCCGCCAGATTATGGCGGTGTTTGTGATTCAGGGGAGTGCCATTGGCATTATCGGCGCTTTTGCCGGTGCTGTTTTAGGTATCGTGATAGCGATGAACCTGACTGAAATGGTGACCTGGATTGAGTCGGTGGTAGGCGCCAAGATATTTGACCCCCGTGTTTTCTTTGTTAGTTACCTGCCTTCTGAATTCCGTGTAGGCGATGCAGTGGTGGTGTTAACGGCGGCAATTTGTATGAGCCTGTTGGCAACGATATTTCCTGCCTGGCGAGCAGCACAGATTGAGCCAGCGGAAGCTTTGCGTTACGAATAATTTATATAAGTCGGCCTGTTTTGGTGTGATTTATAGATGTTGAGAGACAGCGAATAGTTTGATGAACAGTCGAGTGGAAATAGATACGGAAAAAGCGCAGCCAGCTCCGGCCCCGGATGGTGCTGTTTTGGCTTGTCGGCAATTGCACAAACATTATCGCCAGGGAGGCCGGGACCTGGAGGTTCTGAGTGGTGTTGAGCTTGAGGTAAAGCGGGGCGAGAAATTGGCCATCGTCGGCGCTTCCGGCTCTGGTAAATCGACACTGCTCAACTTGCTCGGTGGCCTCGATACCCCAAGCTCCGGTGAGGTCTGGGTTGCGGGTAAGAATCTCGCTGAACTCAATGCCAATGAGCGGGGCTGGTTGAGAAATAGCAGTCTCGGTTTTGTATACCAGTTTCACCATTTGCTTAACGAGTTTTCCGCCCTGGAAAATGTCGCCATGCCATTACTGATCGGCAAGCGTTCAGTTGCCGAAGCTCGCAAAGAGGCCGAGGCGATGCTCACGGCGGTAGGCCTGGGTGAACGCATGGGACACAAGCCATCACAGCTTTCTGGCGGTGAACGGCAACGGGTGGCCATTGCCCGGGCACTGGTGACAAGGCCTGCCTGTGTTTTGATGGATGAACCCACCGGCAATCTGGATCGGGCTACGGCGGCAGAGATCCACAAATTGATGGATCGCTTGAATCAGGAGATGGGAATTAGCTTTGTGATTGTTACCCATGACCCGGATCTAGCGGCGGCCCTGGATCGCTGTCTGCATCTGATCGATGGGCGGCTGACTGCTGACTGGCACCAGGGTGATCATGTTTAAGCCACTTCCCGCCTATATTGGGCTGCGCTATGCCGGTGCTCAACGCCGAAACGACGATTCGGCTGGTTTGGTCTCATTTATTTCCGGTTTGTCGATGATTGGCCTGATCCTCGGTGTCGCCCTGATGATTGTGGTGATGTCTGTGATGAATGGTTTTGACCGGGAATTGCGCGAGCGAATTCTGGGGATCATGCCCCATGTCACTATTTACAATGGGAGCCCTGATGTAGATTGGGCCCAGTTGCGCCAACAGTTGGTTTCCGACCCTGCGGTTCTCTCCGCGGCAGAAGTGTGGCAGGTCAATGCGCTCGCCAGGCGTGGGGCTGAAGTGACGCCGCTGTTGGTGCAGGGGGTCAACCCGGAGACAATTACCGAAGTCTCCAATATCGGGGACTTCCTTGAATCCTCATCCTTCGATGCCTTGCTTGACCCGTCTGAACCGGGTGTGGTTCTAGGTAAAGGGCTCGCTGAGAAGTTGGGGGTTGAGGCGGGTGATTACCTTTCCCTGATTGTACCAAATAACGATAGTGCCACCGGTGCACGCAAGGCAGCCCGGGTTGCTGGGTTTAAAGTGGCGCAGGTTTTCCACTCTGGCACTGTATTGGATCAATCTCTCGCCCTGGTTTCCTGGCAGCAGGCCAGGACTCTGGCTGGAGGTAGCGGTGGGGCAGGGGTCCAGTTACGGGTCAATGAAATGCTCGAGGCCAACTGGATTATGCGGCGTCTTCTGCAAGACCTGCCTCGGGGCAATTTCTACGGCACTGATTGGAGTCGAACCCACGGCAACCTCTACCAGGCTATTCAGATGTCCCGCAACCTGGTGGGGTTACTGGTTTTCCTTATTATTGCGATTGCCGCTTTTAATGTGGTTTCCACTTTGGTGATGGTGGTTATCGATAAGCATACCGATATCGCCATCCTCCGTACTATGGGTGCCAGTACCCGACAGATTTTGCTGACTTTTGTAAGTCAGGGGGCGCTGGTCGGGCTTGTGGGGGCTGTGGTTGGCGGTGCGTTGGGGGTGTTAGGCTCGCTGACAGTGACCAAATTGGTAGCGGGGCTGGAGTCAATGCTCGGCATCCAGTTCCTGAAGTCTGATGTCTATCCCGTGGATTATTTGCCGTCCCAGTTGGTGTGGGGAGACGTGGCACTGGTTGTGGCGGCGGGCTTTCTGCTTAGCTTGCTGGCAACTTTGTATCCGGCCTTTAAGGCCAGTCGGGTTCAGCCGGCAGCGGCCTTGCGTAATGAGTAGGGAATTTTGGGATGGTCAAGATCTCTCGAATCTTGCGCAAGTGTCTGCCAATTCCAGCAGCCATTACTGTCTGGTGTATATCGGCCTACCTGACTTTACTCTTTGATGAATGGTTCAAGTTCATTTTTTGCCCTAGCGATCTACATGATGGGTCAATATGTTACGCAGAAGGGTGGGATTTATGGCCTACTTGGATTGTTTCTGGAGGCGCCATACTTTCTGCGCTTATGTCTTCTGGGCGGCGGCGCTGGCAGCCGCCGAAAATCGCTCACTGGTGGCACTGTGGACTTTTTTAGTGGGGGCTCTACTAGCTCTTTTTTTAGGGTTAGTCACTAATTATGTTTTTCCTGCGCTGCTGGCAATTATCGCAGGAGGCTTTGCATACTGGGTGGTAGATAAAGTCTGCGAGAAAGCTAACCGATAGCAGACCGCCTTTGGATTCGTAATTTCCATCTTTTCACAACGTGCCAGCGCCAGAGGGCACGCATGGCAAAATAGGCCACTGTCGCAAAGAATGCCCCGGCAATCAGAGAGCCGGTAAATAGTGGCAGCCAGATCTTCCCGACTTCACTGGTCAACCATTCCCACGACAGTTCGATGCTGAAATCCACCGGTGGCGCCCCTAGAACCCAGGCGCCGAGCTTGTAAGTGCTAAAGAAAATAGCCGGCATGGTGATCGGATTACTGATCCATACAAGAATCATCGACAAAGGTAGATTGCAGCGCAGCCAAAGTGCGAGCAGGGCAGCAATAACCATTTGCCCTGGCAAAGGGAGGAAGCTGGTAAATACGCCAACCGCAAATGCGACCGAGACTGAGTGTCGGTTCAAATGAAAAAGGTTGGGGTCGTGGAGAAGAGTCCCCAGAAATTTGAGGCCGTTGTTGGCTCTAACTTCTTCGGGGCTTGGCAGCCATCGCCTGATAATACTCTTCGGCATAACTCTGTCTGTAACCTGGGTGGTGGCAGCCTAAAACAAGCGCTGTTCCGAGGCCTGGATATTCTTTCTGTGGGATTTTCCCTAAGCCCCAAATAAAGCATAGAGCGCTCGCGTTAGTCGAACAGGCTCATCTGGCGCGGGCGCTATTATGCCCACTTAAACATGGCAAGACTACTGCTCTGTTGAAAGTCACCTATTTTGCCCTATTGTCAACAATCCTTAATGTTTAATCGGGGATACCTGCAGTTGACGAGAGAATGCTGGTGATTTAATGTCATGCCCCATTAATATTGTCGACAATCCAGGTCTTGCATGACTGTAGTTGGTACTGCCGGTTCAGCTTCAGAGGAGCGCCAAAGCCTTGCTGAACGCTTATTTCTGACTTTGCGCGCTGAAATTGTGGAAGGGCAAATCGCCTCTGGCAGCAAAATTAGCGAGCCGGAACTGGCGCGCCGCTTTAATGCCAGTCGCGGGAGTTTGCGCGAAGCAGTGATGCGCCTGGAGTCTTTGGGACTGCTGGAACGTAAGGTCAATGTCGGAGCCCGGGTTGTAGAGTTAAGTGAGCGCGGCTTACTGGAACTCTATGAAGTTCGCGAAGCCCTCGAGGGTATGGCTTGCCGTCTGGCAGCGGAACAGCGCACCGAGGAAGATCTGGTCGAGCTGCGCCAAATGCTCTATCACCATGAGCAGCAGGAAGAGCTGCAGGCCGGTAAGGCGTACTTCCAGCCGGAAGGGGATTTTGATTTTCATTTCCGTATCGTGCAGGCATCAAAGAATGATCTTCTGATCGATACCCTGTGCAATCGACTTTATTACCGTGTTCGTATGTATCGCTACCAGTTGGGGATGGCCAGTCCCCGGGCCCAGCGGGCTTTCCGCGAGCACAATCATATTATTGAGGCCATTGAGGCCGGGGATGGTGAGCTGGCGGAGCTGTTAATGCGCCGGCATATCCGCGCCTCGAGAATAAACATTGAAAAGAAACTGAGGTAGAGCATGAGCCAAAAGCCTTCTGCTGGCGCGCGTTTCCGCGCCGCACTCGCCGAGAATCAACCGCTGCAAGTGGTTGGTACCATCAACGCCTATTCCGCCATTATGGCCGAACGTATTGGTCACAAGGCGATTTACCTGTCTGGCGCCGGTGTTGCCAATGCCTCCTATGGTCTGCCGGACTTGGGTATGACCAGTCTCGATAATGTACTGGAGGATGTGCGCCGTATAACTGCTGCCAGTGAGTTGCCGCTTTTAGTGGATATCGATACTGGTTGGGGCGGCGCTTTCAACATTTCCCGCACCGTTAAAGAGATGATCCGCGCTGGTGCCGCTGCGGTACACATCGAAGATCAGGTAGCGCAGAAGCGCTGTGGCCATCGCCCGAATAAAGAGATTGTTTCCAAGCAGGAGATGGTCGACCGTATCAAAGCGGCAGTAGATGCCCGTACCGATGATGATTTCTTTGTAATGGCCCGCACCGATGCCTTTGCACAGGAAGGGCTCGATGCGGCTATTGAGCGCGCCCAGGCCTGTATTGAGGCTGGCGCCGACGGCATTTTCGCGGAAGCTGTTACTGAGCTGGAGCACTATCGTGCCTTTAAAGACGCGCTAAATGTGCCGATTTTGGCGAATATTACCGAGTTTGGTAAAACCAAGCTGTATAACGCCAAAGATTTGGGCGAAGCGGGCGCAGATATCGTACTGTATCCACTGTCGGCGTTCCGTGCGATGAACCGCGCGGCGGAAAATGTCTACACCAGCATCCTGCAAAATGGCGATCAGCAAGCGGTTGTCGACACCATGCAGACCCGTGAGGAGCTGTACGATTACCTGAATTACCACGAGTTTGAGCAGAAGCTGGACGACCTTTTCACAAAGTAGGGACAAGCTGCCCGGTGCGAAAGCCGGGCGCTGCGCTTTCAATTGGATGAACACAGTAAATGTGTATACAACAGGGGAAATAAGAAGATGGTAGAGAAAGCATTGGGCGGTGCTGGTCTGCGCGGCCAGGTAGCAGGTAAAACTGCACTTTCTACAGTGGGCAAATCCGGTTCCGGCCTGACTTACCGCGGTTACGATATTAAAGATCTGGCCCAGCACTGTGAGTTTGAAGAAGTTGCCTACCTGATTTTCTATGGGGAATTACCCACTGAGGGAGAGCTGGCGGAGTACAAGGCGCTGCTGAAAGCCAAGCGTGGCCTGCCGCAGGCATTAAAAGAAGTGCTTGAGCGCATTCCGGCTGATGCCCATCCAATGGATGTAATGCGCACCGGTTGTTCCATGTTGGGTAACCTGGAAGGTGAAGAATCCTTCGCCCAGCAGTTGGATAAAGCCAATCGCCTGCTGGCTGCGTTCCCCTCAATAATCTGCTATTGGTACCGTTTCACCCACGACAATGTGCGCATCGAAACTGAAACCGATGACGACAGCATTGGCGGCCACTTCCTGCATATGCTGCGCGATGAGAAACCCAATGAACTGCACGAGCAGGTCATGAACGTTTCCCTGATTCTGTATGCAGAGCACGAATTTAACGCGTCTACTTTTACCGCTCGCGTTTGTGCTTCCACTTTGTCCGATCTGTTCAGCTGCATTACCGGTGCTATCGGCACCCTGCGTGGTCCTCTGCATGGTGGTGCCAACGAAGCGGCAATGGAACTGATCGAGCGTTTCTCCAATCCAGACGAAGCAGAGAAAGAACTGTTGGGCATGCTGGAGCGCAAAGAGAAGATTATGGGCTTCGGCCACGCCATTTACCGCGAGTCCGACCCGCGCAATGAGATTATCAAAGGCTGGTCTGAAAAGTTGGCTGAAGATGTTGGGGATACCGTGCTGTACCCGGTATCTGTTCGCTGTGAAGAAGTGATGTGGCGCGAGAAGAAATTGTTCTGTAATGCAGACTTCTTCCACGCTTCCGCGTATCACTTTATGGGTATTCCCACAAAATTGTTTACCCCGATTTTTGTAATGTCCCGGGTTACCGGCTGGGCTGCACATGTATTCGAGCAGCGCGCTGATAACCGCATTATTCGCCCGAGTGCAGAGTACGTAGGTGTTGAGCCCCGTACAGTAACTCCAATCGCTGAGCGCGGTTAATTTTCATTTCACTTTTGAAATGAGGCACACCCGGTGTGCCGGCTCCAGGTTGCCTTTGGTGAGTGGCCTGGAGCCACCCTCAGAAGAGACACGATTTTAAAAAAAGATTCGACTGATTTACCTGCTATGAATACTGATTACCGCAAATCACTGCCCGGTACAGACCTCGATTATTTCGATACCCGAGCCGCTGTTGACGCGATCCAGCCCGGAGCCTATGCCAAACTGCCGTATACCTCACGTATTCTGGCGGAAAACCTGGTGCGTCGCTGCGAGCCGGCAAAACTGACCGACTCCCTGAAACAGATTATTGAGCGCAAGCGCGAGTTGGACTTCCCTTGGTTTCCAGCCCGAGTGGTGTGCCACGACATCCTCGGCCAAACCGCGCTGGTAGACCTGGCCGGTCTGCGCGATGCCATTGCCGATAAAGGCGGTGATCCCGCCAAGGTAAATCCAGTTGTTCCCACCCAGTTGATTGTGGATCACTCCCTCGCGGTAGAGCACCCCGGATTTGAGAAGGATGCTTTTGAAAAAAATCGTGCGGTAGAGGAGCGTCGTAACGAAGACCGCTTCCACTTTATCAACTGGACCAAAACCGCATTTGAAAACGTCGATGTGATTCCACCCGGTAACGGCATCATGCACCAGATCAATCTGGAGAAAATGTCTCCGGTGGTGCAGGTGCGCGAGGGCGTGGCCTTCCCGGATACCTGTGTCGGTACCGACAGCCACACGCCGATGGTAGATGCTCTGGGTGTGATTTCTGTGGGTGTTGGCGGCCTGGAAGCTGAGAGCGTAATGCTTGGCCGCGCCTCTTATATGCGTCTGCCGCATATTGTTGGAGTGGAGCTCACTGGAAAGTTGCAGCCGGGTATTACTGGTACCGACTTGGTATTGGCTCTCACTGAATTCCTGCGCCGCGAGCGTGTGGTTGGAGCCTACCTGGAGTTTTACGGTGAGGGGGCTTCCAACCTGACCCTGGGCGATCGCGCCACTATTTCCAATATGACACCAGAGTATGGCGCTACTGCGGCCATGTTCTCTATCGATGAGCAAACCATCGACTACCTCAAACTCACCGGCCGCGATGATGAGCAGGTAGCTCTGGTAGAGAAGTTTGCCAAGGAAACGGGCCTCTGGTCCGACACCTTGAAGGATGCTGAATACGAGCGCGTACTGAAATTTGACCTGGATACAGTGGGTCGCAATCTTGCTGGCCCCTCCAACCCCCACGCGCTGCTACCGGCCTCAGAACTGGCTAATCGTGGAATCGCTAAAGCCTGGGAAGAGAAAGCCGGTGAGATGCCCGATGGTGCTGTGATTATTGCCGCGATTACCAGCTGCACCAATACCAGCAACCCGCGCAATATGATTGCCGCAGGCCTGATTGCCCGCAATGCGAACAAGCTCGGCCTGACCCGTAAGCCCTGGGTCAAGTCATCCCTGGCTCCAGGCTCCAAAACGGTAAAAATGTATCTGGAAGAGGCCGACCTGCTACCGGATCTGGAGCAGATGGGTTTCGGCGTAGTGGCTTTCGCCTGCACCACCTGTAACGGTATGAGCGGTGCCCTGGACCCGAAAATTCAGCAGGAAGTGATTGATCGCGACCTGTATGCTACTGCGGTCCTGTCCGGAAACCGCAACTTCGACGGTCGTATCCACCCCTATGCCAAGCAGGCTTTCCTGGCTTCACCGCCGCTGGTCGTTGCCTACGCTATTGCCGGCACCATCCGGTTCGATATTGAAAAAGATGCGCTGGGATACGATGCCGATGGCAACTCGATTACCCTGAAAGACATCTGGCCCAGCGATGAAGAGATCGATGCGATCGTACGTCAGAGCGTGAAGCCACAGCAGTTCCGCGATGTGTATATTCCGATGTTCGAAGAGCGGGATGCCGCAGAAGAGCAGGGCCACGCACTCTACGACTGGCGCCCGATGAGTACCTATATCCGCCGCCCACCTTATTGGGAAGGTGCCCTGGCAGGCGAGCGCAGCTTGAAGGGCATGCGCCCGCTGGCGGTGCTGGGTGACAATATCACTACCGACCACCTGTCTCCGTCCAATGCCATTCTGGCCAGCAGTGCTGCCGGTGAATACCTGGCGAAAATGGGATTGCCGGAGGAGGACTTTAACTCCTACGCGACCCACCGTGGCGACCACCTCACTGCCCAGCGTGCAACTTTCGCCAACCCGAAGCTACTCAACGAAATGGTGCGCGATGATAACGGCGAGGTCCGTCAGGGTTCCCTGGCTCGTGTCGAACCGGAAGGGCAGGTTACCCGTATGTGGGAAGCCATCGAGACCTATATGGATCGGAAGCAGCCTCTGATTATCATTGCAGGTGCTGATTACGGGCAGGGTTCTTCTCGTGATTGGGCTGCGAAAGGTGTGCGCCTTGCCGGTGTGGAAGCGATTGTTGCCGAAGGCTTCGAGCGAATTCATCGCACCAATCTAATCGGTATGGGTGTATTGCCGTTAGAGTTTAAGCCGGGCACTACTCGTGAAACCCTGAGTATCGACGGTACCGAGAGTTTCGATGTAATCGGTGAGCGCACTCCCCATGCCACGCTGACCTTGCTTATCCACCGCGCTAACGGTGAGACGATTGAGGCTCCTGTTACATGTCGTCTGGATACTGCAGAAGAGGTTTCCATTTATGAGGCTGGGGGTGTTTTGCAGCGCTTTGCCAAAGACTTCCTCGAAGCAGAAGCGACGGTCTGAGTTATGAAGTTTGCTCCTCAAGTAAAAATCCCCGCGACTTATATGCGCGGGGGAACCAGCAAGGGTGTTTTCTTCCGCTTACAAGATCTGCCCGAAGTTGCACGAGTGCCGGGGCAGGCCCGTGACAACTTGCTGCTGCGCGTGATTGGCAGCCCGGATCCATACGGTAAGCAAACCGACGGTATGGGTGGCGCTACTTCAAGCACCAGCAAAACGGTAATCTTGTCGCCCAGCGATAAAGCCGATCACGATGTGAACTACCTGTTTGGCCAGGTTTCTATCGATAAGCCGTTTGTTGATTGGAGTGGTAACTGCGGAAATCTAACCGCCGCCGTGGGTGCCTTTGCGATCAATAGCGGTTTTGTAGAGCTCGCGAGAGTGCCAGAAAATGGCATCTGCACCGTGCGCATCTGGCAGGCCAATATTGGCAAGACCATTGTTGCCCATGTACCCATGACCAATGGTGAAGTTCAGGAAACCGGAGACTTTGAGCTGGACGGAGTGACTTTTCCGGCGGCTGAAGTGGAAGTGGAATTTATGGACCCTGCCGACGGTGAGGGTGCCATGTTTCCTACTGGTAACCTGGTCGATGATCTGGAAGTGCCCGATGTAGGTGTGCTAAAGGCCACCATGATCAATGCTGGAATTCCGACGATTTTCGTCAATGCAGAAGATATTGGCTACACCGGCACTGAATTGCAGGATGCCATTAATGGTGACAGCAAAGCGCTGGCGATGTTTGAGAGCATTCGCGTTCACGGTGCGGTAAAGATGGGATTGGTTTCTACCGTAGAAGAAGCTGCAAATCGTCATCACACCCCTAAGGTTGCTTTTGTTGCTAAACCGCAGGATTACGCTGCATCCAGTGGTAAGGCAGTGGCATCTTCCGAGGTCGACCTCCTCGTGCGCGCCTTATCTATGGGCAAGTTGCACCACGCCATGATGGGCACGGCAGCAGTAGCCATTGGCACCGCTGCAGCGATCCCGGGCACATTGGTTAACCTTGCAGCTGGTGGGGGTGAGCGCAGCTCTGTTTGCTTCGGCCACCCATCGGGTACCTTGCGTGTGGGTGCTGAAGCCAAAGAGGTCGAAGGTCAGTGGACTGCTACCAAGGCTATTATGAGTCGTAGCGCTCGAATCCTAATGGAAGGTTGGGTGCGAATACCTGGCGATAGCTTTTAGGGCTTTAGTGATTTCTTTATAGGGGGCCTTTGGGCCCCTTTTTATTTTCCTTCTCTAAAAATTGATTAGGAATCGGTTTTAAATTTTTACTCCAATGAAATTTTATATTCCCTATATATTTAATTTTGTAGGCGAATATTAATATCAGTCATCCTGACATTAACTTTTCTTCCGGTTTTCCTGTGTTTTCCGGTAGGTTTTTTATCTGAAAAAAAATGCTGTGTTTTTATCATTGTGAGACAGGGCTTGCCTTAATAGTCACATCTAGGTCTGTTTAGATATAGCCTTTATTGCTCAGCGTACGTATATTTAAGGCCTGCTGTTGGGATGCGAGGCGTTGGGTGAGCAAGCAGATAGACTCTAAAAAACTCCCAACATTCGTAGAAAGCTGGTGTATGAATCCTACGGTTTCAGTACTTACTTGACTTGCTGGTCGCAGCTAGTGACAACAAATTGTGAACTAGTCCTCTTTGTCCTAGTCGCGATCCGCTCTATCGTATCTGAGTTTCTTACGTCCCTTCTTTTTGAGATTTTAGCCTAGCCGCCGTACTGCCGACGGCCCTATGGGATGGCCATTCATTAAAAAATAAATGTGGCTTTCCTTTTGCAGCAGATTGGAGAGACATCAATGAGAATTAAAAAACCACTTACCTTTGCAATTGCAATGGCAAATGTCGCGGTAGTGTCGGCTTGGGCTCAGGAAGATAGCCAACAGGATGACGATTGGGCGCTGGAAGAAGTAACGGTTACCGCAACCAAACGCGAAACCAATTTGATGGACACCCCCGTAGCGATCAGTGCATTTACGCAAGAAGAGCTCGATCGCCAGGGTATTAAGAATGTAAAAGATCTGGGCAACACTATCCCCAACGTGGATATTGGCTACGATGCTTCCCAGTCCTCCCCAGTAATTTCTATGCGCGGCGTGCGCTCTACAAATACTAGTGAACTTGGCGATCCGGCGGTAGGCTTGCACTTTGACGGTATTTACTCTGCACGTCCTCAGTCCGCAATGGCAATGATGTTTGACTCCGAAAGGGTTGAAGCCATGCGTGGGCCGCAGGGTACCCTGTATGGACGCAACTCCACAGTAGGTGCCATCAACGTTATCTCCAAAAGACCGGTAATTGACGAATTTGAAGGTTCTGTCGGTGTTGAACTTGGCCGCTGGAATCAAGAGCTGGTTAAGGGTGTTATCAATATCCCGGTTTCTGACACCTTCGCACTTCGCGCATCCTTTATGGATGAGACTCGGGATTCCTATCTGACTGGTTATTACGACGCTAACCAATATGACAACCGTTATGTTAGTGCAGATAGTCTCGGGGCAACCACGCTTTCTGATGATGCAGATCGTACTTTCACCCAAAATGGAAACTGGTGGGCATCTGAGGATGTTTCCCTGGTAAGGGCTGATGCAGATGACTTCTACGGGAATGTTGATCAGCAAGCCGTACGTATTGGTGCCCTGTGGGAACCAACTGAAGATATTTCCTGGTATGCAGTGGTTGAACATTTCCAAGACAGCAGTGCCGGCGGTATTAACACCATCGACTGTGAAAAAGCTGAGCAGCGAACAGATGGCGTAAATTGCGAAACTTATTATGGTTCTGGGGCCGATGAATACACCGTTGCTGTCAACGTCCCTGGTGAACTTGACCTCAGCATGGACTCGTTCCGCTCCAACTTTCGTTGGGACTTTAGCGATAGCATGGCTTTTGTTTATAACGCGGGCTACGCGGTACAGAATCGCAGTAACTTAATTGATATTGATGCGGGTCGAAATACTTGGGATATGAGCATGAGCATTACAGATGCAGAAAATGTCTCATACTCCCATGAGCTTCAGCTTCAATCTACTGATGACGGCCCTCTTCAGTGGATTACAGGCTTGTTCTATTTACATGAGACTACTGATTTAAATGGTTACTTCCTGGCCTCACTGGATAATTCAACTTTTTGGGATCAGCCAGAAAGGACTGTAGAAGCTAGCGCAATTTTTGCACAGGGGACTTACAGTCTCACCGATACTTTGCACCTGACGCTTGGTGGTCGCTATACCGAAGATAAAAAGAGTGATGAGGGTGGTAATAACTTAAGCTGCATCCGTGACTGGTCTATCGATACGGACACAACGGGAGAGTACGGTTGTTTTCCAGCATATAGTCAGGCCCTCTTTAACGATTTGTCTACTGATTACTTTGCAGACAGCTCGATATACAGCGTAGTAACCTACAATGACACGAGTAAGACTTGGAGCAATGTGGATTATCGTATCGGCCTGGACTACGACCTGACTGATGATGTAATGCTTTACTCTTATCTAGCAACGGGCTTTAAATCTGGCGGCTTAGGTGATGTTATTTATGAGTATGAACAAGACCCTGATACTGCTGATTATATCCTTGATGAAGATGGTAATCGTGTTGTAGCTGCCACTTATGACACTAACTATGATGAAGAAACGGTTGTAACCTGGGAGCTAGGTGCCAAAGGTACATTTCTTGATGGCCGCTTGAACCTTGCTGGTACATTCTTCTTTTCCAAGTACAAAGATATGCAATTGGCTGCACCGGATACTGCATATACATTCTTAGTACGAGAGGTGGATGACGAGGGTGTACTTACAGGGGATATTGTTTCGGAGCCTGCGGTAATATATCGAACTAAGAATGCTGCTCGTGCGGAAATCAAGGGGTTAGAGTTTGAGTTTGATTGGGCACCTTATCCGAATGGTCGAGTCAGTGGATTTGCAACCTGGATGCAAACCGAAATTACCTCCGACTTTGTGAATCGTTGGAACTTTAACAATCAGGCGCTATTCGAACTTGATGATTGGGCTGCTGCACATGACAATAGCAATGAAGAGCTCTACCGCAACTTGAAAGGTAATGAGTTGCCAGTATCTCCAGAGTTTAGCTTCACTATCAATTACGACCACACCTTTGAGCTGGCTCATGGTGGAGCAATTATTCCGTTTGTCGGTATTCACTGGGAAGATGAGTCTTATCTAACCTACTGGAATGTTGATAAGCATGACTTCCCAGCAGATGATACTTCTGCTTTTGATGACAGCCGCGATTCTTTCTGGATGGTAAATGCTTCCGTGAAGTATGTAAGTCCGGATGATCAGTGGAATGTTGAAGCCTTTGGTAACAACCTTACTGATGAAGTAGTTCCGTACTACGCAGATGGAAGTGATGGCCTCGTATCCGGTCCATTCTCTACCCCAATGAGCTACGGTGTGCGCTTTAACTACAACTTCTAAGTAGTTTTTACTAAGCGAGTATGAAAAAAGCCGGACTGTATTGTGCAGTCCGGCTTTTTTATTGCCTTATGAACCTCTCGCTTACCAATATACTAATTACATGATGTCGCAGATCTAATGATGTAATTAATTCAGCTGTTTTGAAAAAAAATAATATTGTGAGCTATCTAGAGCAATAAATAATCTGTTGCTGAAATTACCCCAAAATATGCGTTGTAAGCTATTTGGAGGCAGCTGTGAGTGTAAATACTTGCATGGGTATATTAGATTTCCAATGAAATAGGGGCTCGCGTTTTAAAGGGAGTCTAGCTTTAACCTGTTTGTCATCACCGTTTGCTTCACTTGCGCGTCAACATTTATACCGTTGCAAAGGCAAGGCTGCTTACAATGAACAAATTTGATAGACGAACGCTTTTAAAATGGGGTGGGTTGTTAACCGTTAGTGCTATGGCCCCATCACTGAGGGCCAGTAGCGATGTACCCGAGTATGAATATGATGGACTCGCCAGTACCTCCAGCCACTTTACACATGGCGTAGCCTCCGGAGACCCAACAGCCAATTCGGTTATTATTTGGACAAGGGTAACCACTGAGGAGGTTTTCCCTCTTGTCTATTGGGAAGTGGCACTAGATGAGGCATTTAGTCAGGTTGTTTCATCCGGGTATCTACAAACGGATGAGTCAAAAGATTTTACGGTTAAGCTGGATGTTACAGAGTTAAATTATGGTAGAGATTATGTCTATCGATTTAAGTACAGGGATCAGGTCTCTTCTGTAGGTCGTATAAAGCTAGCTCCAGCCTCTGGTGAGGAAGCTTCTTTTCTTAAGTTTGTGGTCACTTCCTGCTCACACTTTGAGCATGGAGAGTTTGTGGGTTACCGGGATATGGTGGAGCGGGAACATAATATAGATGCCGTTATCCACCTCGGGGATTACTCCTATGCATCCTCAAATTCTGGTGACTACCGTAAGTTTGAGCACTCTGACTTTAAGTTTGATCGGGAGAGTTACCGAGCAAGATATTCTGAAATCAGAAGGGATACATTTCTACAGCAAGCTCATCAAATGCACACCTGGATGGTGATTTGGGATGATGGCGACCTGAGAAATGGTGTCTGGAGAGAAGGCCCGGAAATCAATGGGGCAGACTTCGAGGAAGTGATGGAGGCTGCTATGGAAACTTTTTTCCTTTGGATGCCAATCCGTTACATTGCACCGCGGCGCGTATGGCGCTCTATACCTTATGGTGATATGGCCGATATCTTTTTCCTGGACATGTGCTTCTATGATCGGGATGAGCCAATCAATGATATGCCAGATAACCTTGAGAAGCGCCAACCTATATTTGCAGAGCTTGATTACATTGGCCGGAGTATTATTGGTCAGGAACAGGCTGCTTGGTTTGAGCAGACTATAAAGCAGTCTAATGCGCGTTGGCGAATTGTCTGTTCTGGAGCGCCGGTTTTTGAATGGTGGAATAATTATTCACCGAGCGCCTGGAGAGGATACCCCCAATCCCATAAATGGTTGTTGAATCTGTTTAGTGAGCTTGAAGATAATATTGTGGTTTTATCCGGGGGATTACATAAAGCAATGGCCTCAGGGCTAGCTTTAGATCCTTTTGCTGATGATTACAATGCAGGTAGAGATAATGTCGCGATTGAAATAACGGCTCCCTCCCTCACTCGTGGAGATGGTGGTGCTATATGGTACGAAATTGCAGACAACCGGAGCACTGAGACTACGCTAAAGAAAAACCCTCATATGAAGTTTCGTAAGGGGAATAAGGCGGGTTACTTAATTAGTAAATTTGAGAGTGATCAATTTACCGGCCGCTGGCGACTCTATGATACCGTGAGATCTAAAAATGGCCCGAGCGCTGATACTTACGGAGATATTATCAGTGAGTATGGGACATCAAAAATTAAAATAGTGGATTAAATATTGTCGCAGTAAATAGCCGGCAAAGTTTTGGTATTAGATGCCGCCTCAGATACCACCATATGGTGGTTCGGTAAGAAGTCTGGGGCTAAGACTGCTGCATCTGTGTCATACTTGCACACTTTCTCTATTGGGGGTGGCGGTATGTCTGAAATACAGTTGGAAGAAAGACGGAAGTTAGAGCTAATCGAAAAGGTTAGGGGTTATTTGTCTAAAGAATTTGAGCTGGAAATTGGCGGTTTTGAAGCGGAGTTCTTTATTGATTTCCTTGCAAAGGAGATGGGGGCCGGCTTTTATAATCAGGGTTTACATGATGCTCAGGTAATAGTGTCCTCTAAGTTGGAGGATATTTCTGATGCAATTTATGAGATAGAAAAGTCTGTCGACTAGAAATATTGCACTTGTTGATAGCAGTACGATTCCATCTCTTAGAAGCTGTTCAAGGATATTAATTTTTAGGTTTTTCTGCCTGGATAAATAGCATGGCTGCAAAAACCAATACTATTCCAGGTATAAAGCTGATATTAAAGTTTGCCATTTCCAATACTATGGCCACTATAAGTACAAATATCGGATTCAAGAAGCTATACGCCGCAACTTTGGTTGCCCCGATCCTTAATGTGCTGAATTGCAGCAGGAAAAAACTAATTAAAGTTGAGAATAAGGCTAAATAGAATAGCCCGCCGTAAGTCTCGGTGGGTATATTTCGCCATTCTATCTGGTTCAAGTTTGGAAAAGAGAGCAATAGTAACCAGAGCGCGCCAAATAGAATAACCCAGAACGTCATGACCTCTGTAGGCTCCCCTGAGTGAACCTTCTTGATAAGCGGGTTATATAAACTGAGTGATATAGCACCTAGGGTGAATATCCAATCCCCTTTGTTTAGGTCTAGCGCTATCGCTGTTGAGATACTCCCCTTGAATACAATCCAGGCTGCACCCAGAGTCCCAAGGGTTAGGCCGATAACTTTTCGGGTGCTGCTTCGCTCGCCATTGATGATCAAAGTAAAGATGGCAGTCATCGCCGGGACGGTTGTAAAAAGAGCGCCGGTATTCACTGCGGTGGTGTATTTGAGTGCTTCAAACATACACCAGAAAAAGACAACCAATGGGATACTGAGTAGTGCATACCCCAGTAGTTTTTTGGGCTCTGGAAGCTGAATCCCGTGCTTTAAAAATATGAAGGGTGCAAATAGTCCCGCCGCAATTAAGAATCGAATCAACATCATGGAATCCGCCGGGAGTGAATCGGCGATTAACTCCCCAATAGGAAATGATCCTGCAACCAGTAGTGTACAAAGTATCATCAGGCAGTGAACCCACCAGAGCGAGGTGTTGGGGCTTGTAGTTGATGGGGTTATGCCCCTGGTAAGCTCACTCATGCTTCTTCCCTCTATTAGCGAGAGATAAGTGTATGTCGTTTCTGGTAAACTGATAATCCAGCATTATAGACACTCACTGTTGAGGAGAAGGAAACAGTCGCTTATGGAGACAATTGCAGCGATTCCAATATTTGTGACTGTGGCAGAAACCGGTGGCTTTTCCCCGGCGGCAAAGTTACTTGGCATCTCAAAATCAGCGGTAAGCAAGCGGGTTACCCAGTTGGAGCTGCGGCTTGGGGTGAAGCTTTTGCACAGAACTACGCGAAAGTTGAGCCTGACGGAGGCTGGGGAGCATTTTTATGAGCACGCACGCATTGCTTATAAATCAGCCAAAGATGCACAAGACGCAGTTTTGCAGCTACAGGGGGAGCCTCGGGGGCGCTTGCGGATCAATGCTCCTATGTCCTTTGGTAGATTGCATCTGGCTCCCTTAATTCCCGTATTTATGAAGCGTTACCCCGAGATTAGTATCGACATGATACTGGACGATAAAGTTGTCGATTTAGTGGGGGAGGGCTTTGATATCGCTATTCGCGGAGGTGACCTTCCCGATACCAGCCTGATTGCCCGCAAACTTGCACCTCTGAAAAGTGTACTCTGTGCGTCACCTTCCTACTTGAAGGAATTCGGAGAGCCCACAGAACTGGAGCAGTTGAGCGCCCATAATTGCCTGATTTTTACTTATTCCAGGGATGTGAAAGAGTGGGGTTTTATCAAAGACAATCACTTACATACCATCGAGGTGAAGGGTAACTACCAGGTAAATAATAGTGAGGCACTGAGGGAAGCTCTTCTCCAAGGAGTAGGGATAGGCCGCTTACCCACCTTCGTGGCAGGACCAGACATTGAGGCTGGAAAGCTAATTCCTCTATTTGAGGAGTACCAGATGCCTGCCAAGTCTATCTACGCGGTTTTCCCTGAGCGGAAGTTTATGCCAGCCAAAGTCCGCGCCTTTATAGACTTTGCAATAGAGTATTTTGGCGGCGATACACCTTACTGGGATCAGTAAACTGTTAACCTTCCGTCAACAGTAAGTCTCCGCCGAGCCCCATTATCAGCGATAAGGAAACCCAATAAGCTTCTTCTCATCGACATTCAATCAACGAACGATAGTCAGAGAGAAACTTATGGAATTGTTTAAAGCTGTTGAATCCCGCCGCTCGGTTAAGCATTTCGATGTCACCGCAGAGATGCCTGCCGAGGACTTCACCCGTCTGGTCCAGGCGACTATGTTGTCGCCGACTTCTTACAATATCCAGCATTGGCGCTTTCTGCGCATCACTGACATTTCCCTCCGCAGCCAGCTTAAAGATGCAGCCTGGGGGCAGCAGCAAGTAGAAGATGCTTCTGAGTTGGTCATACTTTGTGCAGATATTAATGCCTGGAGCGATCGGCCGGAGCGGTACTGGGCCGATGCGCCGAAAGAGGCCCGGGATGTGTTAGTGCCAATGCTAACTGAGTTCTACAAGGGTAAGCAGCAACTACAGCGGGACGAGGCTATTCGAAGCTGCGGATTGGCAGCACAAACCATGATGTTAGCGGCAAAGTCGATGGGATATGACACAGGTGCAATGGTTGGGTTTGACCCAGAGAGAGTCGCTGAGCTGATCAATTTGCCCGAAGGTTATTTGATCGGGATGATGATAGTGATTGGAAAAGCGGCAAAAGTTGCGAATGGGCGTGGTGGACAGCTGTCGATAAATGACGTCCTGTTCGAGAATAGCTTTTAAGGTGATGAGAAATAGGGGTGAAACGCTATTGAGGCTCTTTTAGTAGGTCTCAAGGATTAATTGTGTAAATTGTAAAGGCAATTACAGTGTCTATTTGCTGGCGTTATCAAAGTTTCGTTATGTTTGCCTACTTCAAATAATAGATATGAGATAGAGCAACATAATGAAAGCTCCCTTAGGCTCAGAATGAGTTCTTTTCATTGATATTGGAAACGTGAAGTGTGGCTTATGCCTACAATTTTCTTATATCAATGAGAGGGACCTGCTATGAACACCTGTTACCACAAGTTAGTCACAGCTTTCGTCACAAGTGCTACTTTATTTTCATCACCACTAGTTATGGCTGTTGATTGTGGTGATGTAATAACAACAGCTGAAACCCTGTCGGAAACGCTGAATTGTGAACTGAGTCTGGCGAATCCCTATGCGGTAACAGTAACTGGACCCGGTGGAAGCCTTACGATGGCAGAGGGCGGGGAAATTATTTGTGATAACCCAAATCTAGAAGGTATCGCTGGAATTTTAGTTAATGGATTATCTGGTGCCGTTTATGGTGGGACGATAACCGACTGTCCAGATGGTTTAAACCTGGAGGGAGATGGATTTCATACCATAGATGGAATTATGATCTTAAACTCTCCACGAGAGGGGATTGTTATTGATAGTGACTCCAATAATATTGTTGGGAATCAAATTATTGATACTGGCAATGATGATGGTATAGATGTTAGAGGCGATCGAAACCAAATTATCAATAATTATATTGAATCAGCCGGCGATCAGGGGATTACAGTAAATGGTGTGTTTACACTGATTCAGCTAAATACTATTGTCGGCAGTACTGATGGTGATAACGGAATTGATATTAATGAAAGTAATACAACAGTTATTCAGAACTTTGTTACCGGCAGTGCGAGTAATGGGATTGAACTCAATGTGGATGTATCAAGTACTTCTATAATACAAAACATAGTAATGGAAAATGGGACAAATGGCTCACCTGATACAGCCGGTATCAATATCGCTGGATTCAATAATGAGAATAATGTGGTGGTAGGGAATACATCGCTTGATAATTCTGCATTTGATTTACGTGATCCTACCGATCCAACCTGTAGTGGAAGTAATACCTGGATTGGCAATACTCATGTAACAGCAGAACCTGCCTGTTTGGATTAAGATCGGGGAGGCTTTTAATCTGGGGAAAGTAGAAGCGTGTAAGTGATATTGCTGGAGAAGACGGAAAGATATACTGTGTTTAAGGTATACTGTGCATTTGCGTCTTCCCTATTTTGGGTAAGTTGCGGAGTTACTAAAATTAAACCCGAACTACGATGTTCCACGCCAGTGCTGACACTCGATTGCCGATAGGGTGACACTAAGGGATATATTCTGTGAGAGAAACGACATGGCAGTCTTCTGCTTTATGAAAATCAGTTGTCGCTTCCTACAAAAATCTCAATCCGATCGACATTCCCGCTAGCATCCAGTACAGCAATTTGGTGCTTACCACTTCCCGGAAGTAGTGCCAGGTTCTCGTTTCCGAGGGTTTCGCCCTTGGGTTCACCGTTTAGGAACCAATAGCGCTTTCCCTGTCCGCCAATCGCGCTTAGAGTTAAGCGCGGAAGTGGGGCATTTTTGCCGGTAGGTCGATACTGGTTACCATCTCCAGCTCCGATAATCTTTAGTGGAGTCCCTGTTGTTGCAGTTGGGGTGTAACACTCGGGAGCCGTCGGAGGAATTTGTTGGGCCCAGGTTTGGCTTGCAGGTAGCCAGGATTCCAGTTCTTTCGGCCAAAGGGCTAGGCTATGCCTTTCAGTAGTAGAATCCATACAACTGGGCTTTACCCGCATACCTTGCCGGTTTGCAAAGAAACTAAAGGTTTGTGCTGCCCGCAGAGGCTCACCTTGCGGCGATAGTGTTCTGGGTGTGCGCCCTTGGATTAACCAGGCGTTGTGTTGCAGATGGCAGTGGCTGGTTTGTGTGAGCGTCTTCTGGCCCCCAAGCGGCCAACAAATAGTCTCTTGAGTTACTGAGTCTGGCTTTTTCAGGTGCTGTTGTTTGTTGTCTGGTAATGCGGCGATAACTGCGTTCAACAGAGGTGTGGCACTAATGGAGCCATAGTAACCGGGTAGGGGAGTGCCATCCGGTCGGCCTACCCAAATGCCGACGGTGTAGCCCGGAGTTACGCCAATCGCCCAGGCATCCCGATAGCCGTAGCTGGTGCCTGTTTTCCAGGCGATATCTGCCTTGTTTTGTCGCACCAAATTGCGCCAACGACGGGAACCTCCGCGATTGGAAGCGAGCATTTCAAATGTAATCCAAGCCGCCTCAGAAGACATCAGATGCCTTTCACGTACCGGCTCCTCGGGTAAATAGCGGGGAGCTGCAGTTTGGCCTCCCCGTGCCAGTGCGGCATAAATGCCTGCCAGCTGGTCAAGACGAGCACCTACGCCCCCCAAAATCATGGCCAAGTTGGGTCTACCGCCACTGGGAAACTCTAGTGCTAGTCCGGCATTTTCCAGGGCTGCGGCCAATCGACCGGGGCCGTAATGTTCCAGTAGCTGAACTGCAGGAACATTGAGAGATTTCTGAAGGGCGGCAGTGGCGGTGACAGGGCCGGCGAAGCCTCGATGGAAATTTTCAGGGCGGTAATCGCCGTAGATGCGGGGCGCATCGCTGAGCAGGGAGGCGCTGTGGATCAGGTCCTCATCAATGGCAAGTCCGTACAAAAAGGGCTTGAGCGTAGAGCCCGGTGAGCGCACAGCCCTGGCCATATCCACGTAGCCATAGCGGCGTCCGTTACCAAAATGAGAAGCTCCCACGTAGGCACGCACGGATAAATCGGAATTCTCCAAAACTACAACAGCTGCAGATGTTTTGGCTGGATAGCTATCCATATGATCGCGCAGAAAATCTTCCAATCCGCGCTGTATGTTGCCGTCGATTGTGGTGCGAATAACTTCTTGATCGCTGATGGTATTTACCAGTCTGCGGGCTAGGTGAGGGGCGTTTTGTGGGAATTCCAAGCGTTCCGCATAGACTTGCTCAAGTTGAGCGCGCTCAACATCCTCTGCGCTCCAGACGGTAAATGACTGCAGCCTATCCAGAACTTTGTCCCGTGCTTTTTGTGCCTTTAGAGGATGCCGATCTGGCCGCAGGCGGCTCGGAGCCTGAGGGAGTACAGCTAGCAGTGCAGCTTCCGCATGGGTAAGGTTGGAGGCTGATTTACGCAGGTATAGGCGGCTGGCTGCTTCCACTCCTTCAATATTGCCGCCGTAAGGTGCGAGGTTCAGGTACAGATCGAGAATTTCATTCTTGCTGAAGTGCCACTCCAATTGCAATGCACGAAATATCTGCTTGGTTTTGCCCGGCAGAGTTTTGCGGTGTGGGTCCAGTAGTCGCGCTACCTGCATGGTGAGAGTGGAACCGCCGGAAACGACTCGTCCATTGCGAAGGTATTGGACTGAAGCTCGCAATAGGGCTAGCGGATTTACTCCGGGGTGCCGATAGAAGTGTCGGTCTTCGTAGGTGAGAAGAGCTTCGATAAAGCGCGGTGATACATTTTCCCGAGATATTGGGTATCTCCAAACTCCGCGACTGTCGGCAAAGAAGCGTAGTGGTTTGCCGTAACGATCTGCAACGACCCGTGCAAAATCTTGAGTTTCGGGAAGAGGTGGAGGGAAAGCAAAGTCGAGCAGTAGCAGTACCGCTGTGAGGGCGGCGGGCGCAAGCAGCAGTGCGCGAACTCTGCGACTGCTGCTTTGCCAGGCTCTCTGGATAGTGGCCAACAGCTTCACTGTTTACCGATTACCCGCATTTGCGTTAGGGGATTTTCACCGATAGCGAAGCGTTCCGGTTTGTACATATCCTCTACGTAGGGTGGGGGCACCTGATAGTTGCCGGGGGTTACTGCGCGGGCGATATAGAAGAGATTGGTGGTTTTGTATCTCAGCTGATCCAGTGCCGCTACAAAGCGGTCATCGCGATATTCAGTGTGTTGGATATTGTCCTGGGTGTCCTGCCATTGAGCGATACTTTTGCCATCGAACTCGAGTTCATCCACTTTGACACTGTCGGCCAGGTTTTGATTCTCCAGCTCAAAACCTGCGGGCAATAGGTCTACTGCAAGTAGGTCGGGCAGGCGTTGGTCCGCGTCAATTTGCAAGCGTACCAGGTAAAGCTCGCCCTCACGAACTTGATTGGGAATGACTTCCGTGCCATCCAAATTGTGGTAGCTGCGTTTAATTCTGACACCTTTATCCATCTCCGCCTCAGGTGACTTCTTGCTGTAACCATTGATGGTAATTGCTGCATAGAGTTTTTCTATCTGTGCAGTTACTTCAAGTGCGCTGGCGGCTTCGCGCCCGCGGAATAATGCGCTGTGCGGATTATCGCTATTGAGCTCGCGCAAGCCATCAATACTGGCCAAAGTCGCAGACCAGTTTGCACTGCTATTGAGTTGCAACTGTGCTCCAGCCATAAACACACTATTGCGCTCCTGGGTGCTGAGGTATTGGCGACCGTGGAGAAGATCGGCCAGCTCGAACACCAGGGATTCCGTTTTATCACCTGCGAAATTGTGCTCTAGGAGCAGGGAGATCATTTGGGCCGTATCCCGTAGGTCTGACCCATAATCGCCATAGTAGCTGCGGCGTTTGCGCTCGACTTCAAGCGCTTTTTGTAGGGCCTGCTGGGCCAGGGTGGCATCGCCCATGGTGTGCAAAGCGATTGCCATATGCAGATTTGGCAAGGGAGATTGGGTCAGGTTAGAGCCGCTTTCATAAAGGGTACGCAGTTGCCCGAGAGACACTTTCTGTACTCGTGAGAGCACATAGGCAGCGTAAGCTCTTGAGGCATAAGCATAGAAATCGGGACTATAGCTATAGCGTTGCTGATAGAAAGTACCGCGCTCACGGGCGTAATCCTGCAGGCGCTTGAGTGCGGATTCCAGGCGGTTATCGTCAAATACGATTCCCTGGTCCCGGGCCCGCAATAGAAGATCGACTACATAGGCGGTTAGCCACTGGCTTTCGGAAGACTCGGAACTCCATAGGCCAAAGCTGCCGTTCCCTTTTTGCATGCTGAAAATGCGTTCAATACCTGCGTCGATACGCTCGGCCCGCTCATTCTCATCCAGAGGTTCAAGGCCCAGTTTTTGCTGTCGCTGCGGCGTTGCCATGACTAGCGGGAAGGTCCGGCTGGAAGTTTGTTCCAGGCAGCCGTAGGGGTATTGCAGCAGGTTGGATAGGTGATCCTGTAACTGCAGTTGCGGTCGGCTGTCCAGGGATACCAGGGTTTGAACAGTTCCAGGCATTAGAGAATCCAGAAAGCTGCTATCGGCACTGAAGCTCTCGCCCTGGGACAGGAGTCTGCGCTGGTTGCGTGTGGTTGCCGGCCAAGCGGGGCGCACGCCCAGGCGCCACTGCTGTTCGATATCGATATTATTTCCATCTTTATCGACGGCACCCTGCACGACCAGTTTGAACTCCGCATCTCCGGTGGCATCTTTGGCGGTGATAGGGAAGCGTAAAGTTTTGCGTTCACCATCCGCCAGTTCCAGCATCCGCTCACCCTTTTCCAAATCTACCGCGCCCACTGATTGCATATTTACAGTGAGTTTTTGGGAGCGGCCACTTAAGTTGTTGAGGTCAAGGGCCAGTGTGCTGCTATCACCAGGGGCCATAAAGCGAGGCAAGGCGGCTTGGGTGACAACCGGTGAGGCGACTGTTACTTCTCCGTCGGTGCTACCGAATCGGTCTTTGCTGAAAGACACCGCCATCAAGCGCAGCCGTCCGTTAAACTCCGGTAGTTGCAGCGCGACCTTTGCTTGGCCCTGAGTATCAAATTCAACGGGTCCTGAGAATAAAGATACTATTTGAACATCGGAGTTGGGCTCGTCGCCACCTCGGGCCAGTTCCGCATCGCCGCCAAAACGTTGCTCCACCAGTTTGCCACTGTTGGATTCAATAATGCGATGATAAATATCCCTTACATCCACACCATAACGGCGCTGGCCAAAAAAGGCCTCGAAGGGATCCGGGGTTTTGAAGTGGGTGATATTGAGTACGCCGACATCGACGGCGGCAAGGGTGGCCCAGGCTTTGCTTCCGTTTTGTTCGATAGAATTTTCGTCAGTAGAAATGGTAACTTCAATTTCCGAGCCGGGCAGGGCATTCGTGGGCGCTTCGAGTGAAATGGGCAGGCGCCGGGGATCGCGATTCAGGGGCAAGTGGGCGAGACCAAAAGCGCGATTGGGGGCGATACGCTCATTCTTGTCCGCAGGGCGCAGAGCAGTAACAGAAATATAGGTGTCGTGGCGATCCCACTCAGGAGAGATTGGGATTTCGATATTGGTGCCCGACTTTTCTACAGGTAGTCGTTTGGACCACAATAGTTGGTCGCTCTCCACCAACACCAACGCCTCTCCGTCAGCGGGCGGTACTATGGTGAGTTGCGCCAGATCTCCAGAAGAGTACCTAGGTTTATCCAGTGATAGGGCCACGGTATCCGGACGCGCAGCCTGGCCTTTGGCTACTTGATCCTTACGCCACCAGTAATACCAGTCCCGGCCGGCGTGGAAGCGTAAGCTGCTGGTTGCTCCCGTATTGGTATCAGTGACCTCTAAGCGGTAGTGGCCATGTTCCACTGGGACTGTGAGCTTCAGTGGTTGCTCTTCGGTGAATTGGAGCTGGCGACTGAAAGTTTCAAATTCAGCACTTGAGTATTCATAGTGCCAGCCCCGATTTGAAGAGTACTCCCAAAAGTACTGGCGGTCTTCGGAAATTAACACCGCTTTGAGATCCCGTCCGATAACAGGCTCGCCCTGTGCGTCGGCAACCACTATTTCAAATTCAGGCCTGCTGTTGGCCGATGGGTTTTCCTCTCCAAAATTTGGGCGAATACCTACCACCGGGTGTGTGGGCCATACCAGGACTGGATGTTGGCGAGTTACCGGGCGGCCGCCGGATTCGAACAGGCTGGAAACCAAGTTGATTTTCAGCGGGCTCTTTGCTCGTTTCCAACGGGAGCGCAAGGTCAGATTGCTCAACCCTTCCTCATTGAGCTCAATCGTTGGGGCATGAAACTGTCGCGTGGGCAAAGATTCATTAGTGTTCCCAAATACGAACCCTTTCCACTGGGGGAAGGGCTCGCGATAGTGGCTAATTTGCACCAGAGTTTCCAGGCGGTTCTTTGCCGCTGGCGCACCATAGAGATAACTACCTTCTACTTGAAGTTCGAAAGATTCTTTATGGCCCTCTACCAGACTGCGCTCTTCACCGTCTTGCAAAACCAGCTTCATTCGCTCTGGCAAGAATTCTTCTACCTTAAATGGATATTTCACTTTGCGCCCATCGGCTAGCTCAACATCCAGGCGCCAGTCACCGGTAGGTGCATTTTGTGGAAGTGGAATAAGCTTTTCGTAGTATCCGGGCGCGCTGGCGTGCCATGTGAATGCGCGCGCGCTGGTATTGTCCGGCTTTATGAGTTCTGCCTTGATCGGCAGGTCTTTGATATAGCGACCATCATAATTGCGCAGCAGCCCGCTCACCTGGATCGATTCATTGGGGCGATACAGATCTCGCGGGCCATACATGAAAAACTCCATCGGTCTCGAAGGGCGCTGGCCCAACTGAAAATCCGAAAGGTCCAATGCAGGTTCACGCAGGTCGAGTATGGAGAAGTGACCGGTATCAGGATCTCTTGCGATGAAGAAGCGCTGTGAGTCTTCCTGTTCCTGCGTCAGAGCAAAGCGCACCTGGCCGTCTTGGTCGGTTGTGTATTGCTGGATTAGCTCCCCTTTGTTGTTGAGCAGCTCAACCTCAATGCCCTTAAGAGCCTGCCCTTCATCCAGAGATAAAACATAGAGGTCAACACTGTTTGGATAGTACCTCGCATGAAGGCCTAAGTTGGAGATGGAGAAGTGGGTGACATCATAGAGGTTAGTGTCATACACGCCTGCCGGCTGCATAACTGCGACATAGATTCCTGGTTGTTGCAGGGGCTTTATATGCCCGATAGAGAGGTCGAAATCTCGCTGGACGTATTTCTCCTTGGTGAGATCGAACTGGGCACTATAGACAAAATCGGCCACTTGATTGAGGGACTTTAAGCGATAGTAGTATTTTAGTGACTGGCTTTTGATCAGCCTGAAGAACTCGGAATAATGCTCAGGTTTCACTCTATGGAAGTGAATCTGTGCAGCCTCAACACTGACTGCAGTAACAGGTAGGCCGGGAGTTACCGTCGTGGGAAAAATACTTCCATTGCTGGCAAAGCTGATACTGGGCTCAATCCGTCGGGTGCGAATCCTCTCCTGTTTCTCTTCCTGTAACTCCAAGCCGTTTTCGCCGGGCAGACCCGGGAGCACGGTGAGTTTATAGCGAGTATCTGGTTCAATATGAGGAAAATAGAGAATTTTCTGGTTATCGGAGAGAACCCAACCACCATCTACACGCTCGCCATCGTCACGGGATAGATTCAAGTAGGAGCCAAAATGGGCATTGCCCAGCAAAGGTTCAGAAAAGATAACTGCGATGGCCCTTGCATCTTTAAATGTCCGCTCCCCAATGTGGAGGACCTTTAGGAAGTGATCCCCGGAGATTTGAGTGCTGGCATTGACTGTGACTTGTGAAGGGGTAGCATCATTCTCTGTCAGATCAGTAGAATTTCTTTCAGAAGTGCGCTGGGCTTCATCAGCTTTCGAGATTGCTTCACTAGAAGAGGCCGCTTCTTTTTTATGCACTTTCTCAGTGGGGCTGAGAGCTTGTGCCTGGTTGTTACCCTCTTCAACGCTCCCGCCTTCCGCAAGCTTGGGGGTGTCAGCGAGTTTCTTCTCTGACTTTTCTTGTGAGCAAGCCATAGCAATAAGACAAAGAAGAATGACCGCAATCCAGCGTGGTGAGCGGTGAAGGGACATGGGTATTTCCTTATAGAATCCATTTAACGGCGCACAATTTAGTCCGTCTTTAAATATGTCTCAAGTTTCCTCCATAGTTTCCGTGCTCGGTATCTATTCCTGATGCAAGTGTGTACCAATAGTGAGGTGGGGATTACTGATGGCTGGAAAATAAATTTATAGAATGATGGGATGGCAATTAGGTGGCTTAGGGAGTAAGCGACCTTCCTGTTCTATGGTGCCAGGTTGAGGCGTGTAGTTTATTCGATAATCACTAGTTCAATTGAATCTAGCCGAAGTAACGTTGTATTACTACACCTATGTTGGCTTCTTTTTACGTTTAAATAGCTTAATCCAGAAGATTCCTTCAAAGATAATGCCAAGAGCAAGGAAGATTACTCCTCCCACAGGGACTCCGAAAGCGTAGCAGGCAATCGCCGCAAATAAAAATAGCAGTGCGGTGGCAATTCTTTTCACTTTGATATTCCTTTGTTATGCCTCAGTACTAGCCTAAGCTTGTCCTACTTCAAAGACTATACTGAATACCGGACTTAAACCCAACATAAATAATGCCCAAGCATAGAACTGTAGAACAGAAAGCTAAAGGCAGATAGAGTTTGTGATGGCCGTGCCTGACCCTGTAAATCGTCACCACTATCAGCGAACTTAAGGCCAAAAGTGCCGATAAGCCTAGAGCCATTAAGATGACTTGAACTTCAGTAATGCCATCATTTCCGGCAGCTAGCGTCGGTTCTATATACTTGGGGCCGCTTTGCCTGGCAGCTGTTACAGCGGAGACACTTTTGGCTAGAAGCAGTTCGTTACCATTAAGCCCTCGCCAGTACTCCATAATGGAAATAAGAGTTGCTATTGAACTTGCTATAAGGCAAAGGCTGATTTTTGAAGCGGTAGCCATGATGCTTGAAGTTGGGGGCATACAGAATGTCTTATTTTGTCTTTCTATTGAGTTTGCTTTGCCAGAATGTGACTAGTAAGCAGGCAGCTAATGTAGGTATGAAAACGACTGAAGCTTGAAACATCAATATAGAGGCCTGGAGCTTCAGAATTTCACCTTCACCAAAATAGCTATCGTAGATGTAATGTGTAGCCAGAGTATAACTTAGGCTGACTATTATAGAAGTGATCAGTGATCTTAGAATCATTGTTTTAGGTAACTATGATAACTCAATTTGGATGGCCTTTAAGGATAAACTAAACCTGTGTTAGATTTCTAAGGAAATTATTAATTGATTCTTGTAGTTCGTAATCCTCTGCACTGACACAATAGATACGTGCTTTATGGGCAAATTCCAAGGCTTTATCTTGTTTGTTTAGCATCAAAAAACGTTCAGCCATTTCCAGGGCAATTGAAGCTGAATACAAAGGGAGATCTAATTTTATGGAGCAGTTAAGTCCCTGGGTGTATGCCTGTATTGCATCCTCACAGCTTTCTGAAAAATCACCCAGAGCCTCCCACTGTAGGGGATGGTCTAGCTCGCCTTCGGCATATTTTGCGCATAGTCTCTCTAGCGAGTTGAGGGAGTCTTGGCACCCAGCTTTATCTCCAGAGGCGGATTTATTGACTATCTCAAGTGCGAGTTCATGTACATCATCGTAAAGTGGTGTAATCACTTAGAAATTATACCTAAGAGCTGAAATATAAAAAATATCGATATAACAGTGGGTACTTATTGCCAAGACGAGTCTTTTGTAGATCGTTGCCAGATATTAGAGGTTTCGACTTCGCAAGTTTAAGTACGTTCTCACCAAGCGGTGACTGGTATTGCTGTAAAGAGATCACAGATAGCGGCCTAGGTTTTTATAGGGAGTCTCAGACCAGATAGTCACCCTTACTCTTTCATATGTACTATCTTACTGTTAGGTGGGGTTATATGAGGTAGCCTGTGAAAGTACTGATTGTTGGGGCTGGGCCCACGGGCCTTACTACAGCGGTCGAGCTTGCTCGGCGAGGGCTATTGCCAAGAATTGTGGACCGCCGGGATAGCGCTTCAACCTTTAGTCGAGCGGTGGGAGTTACTTCTCGCAGCCTTGAGTTGCTTTCACACTCTGGCGTTTCTGAAAAGTTGATTGCTGAGGGGATCGCTGTTCAGAGCGCATGCATTTACCTAAATACGCATTTGGCACTAGAGTTTCCCCTCCATTCCAATCGGACCTATTTTCCTGCCATTCTTGGACTTCCTCAAGACAGAACTGAAGCTCTCATGGCTCAGGTTTTATCTGGTATGGGAGTCGAAGTTGAATACAGGAAAGAACTCAAAACCCTTACCGAGGAAAAGAGTGGGGTAGTGGCTTTTTTTGACAATGGTGAAGAGGAGCGATTTGACATGGTCGTAGGAGCGGATGGTATTCGCAGTACTGTTCGTGAAGTTGCAGGTATCAGTTATCCTGGATTTGATTTGGAAGAAGTGTGGTCAATCGCGGATGTTGATACAGGGGATTGGCCTCCTAAAAGAAAGTTTACCTTGGTCAAAATGGAATCTGGCGTGGTCGCTGTTGCGGTGCCATTGGGAGAAGGCCGACACCGTCTGGTAGCTAGCTGTGATAATGCAATTAAAGCATTTCCGATGGCGGTGGATGTTAAGAGGGTTAGGCGGGAGGGAGCCTTTAAAATTTCAATTCGACAAGCGGAAACTTATTCAAAGGGCAGGATACATCTAGCTGGGGATGCTGCCCATTGCCACTCTCCGGTTGGGGGTCGAGGTATGAACCTTGGGATAGCTGATGCAGCCGAATTGGCAAAACGAATCACTGAGGGGCAGCTTCTAGGCTACTCTGAATTGCGCCATCAAGAAGATAAAAAGGTTATTGAAGTAACTGAGCGTGGCCGGAAAATGATTACTGGACAATCCCTGAAAGCAAGATTTGAATTTCGAGCGTTAATCGCTGCCGCCAGTTCTATTCCTGCGGTGCGGAGAAAACTGGGGCAGTTTGCGGTAGAACTTTAGGGGCATTCCAACCTATTTTTTTAGTTTTACAGCTGTACCAAAAACAAGAATTTCTGAGGAGCCATCCATAATTGCACTTGTAGTAAAACGAATTCCTACCACGGCATCAGCGCCTTTTTGCCGGGCACTGTCACTCAATCTTTGAAAAGCTTTGTTTCTCGCTTCGGTCAGCATTTCCGTATAGCCTCGTATCTCTCCACCGACAATACTCTTTATACCTGCCATTAAGTCACGGCCGATATGTTTTGATTGAACAACGTTGCCCGTAACGATATCTAGCACCTCCGATATTTCTCTTCCTGGTACTGTTTCTGTAGTTGAAAAAATCATATCATTTCCTTAATTATAATTACCTATATTTTTGGCTCTATTGGTGATCTTACCCTAACCTGGATCCGTTATGCGAATATATTTAATTGTTTGATGGTGGTCGAATGTTTGTTTTTAGCTATCGTGTCTTTTCTGGATTTTAGCTTTTATCTTACATTAAATGAGGTGGGGTTCCGGGGTGAAAAGTGTAATGATCATGTAGGCCAGTAACTTTTGATGGAATATGAGCTAAATTAAATGCAATTCAATAATTGCTGCATTCCTCTCAATGATAAGTTGTCCACTTTTATTTTGGGTATGAATGTGAGAGGGAAATCAGTGCCCTCAATAAAGTCTAGGCTACTCAATGTAATAGCCCTTGTTGCGCAAAAGCGCGCAGTTATGACCTTAGATAAGAGAAAATTTGGTAAAATTTAGGTTAAAAATCCCTAGTGGGGTTAATGTGGGTACATAAAAGTTGCTTAAAATGTACTCCCTCATGATGTGCTTATTTCATGCTTTCTCCTTTCTTAAGGGGAGTAAGCACTGCCAATAACCAACATCTATCCACTGGTTAAATTTTCGGCCGACCTCTTTGAAATGAGCAACTTTTTCCATTCCAAACTTCTCATGAAGTGCTACGCTGCCTGCATTTGGTAGAGCTATACCGCAGATTACCGCGTGGACATTGAGTTCACTTAACTGTTTAAACAGTTCATTATAGAGCTTCGAGCCCCAGCCTTTAGAGGAATAGTTCGTGTCCAAGTACACGGTAGCCTCCACCGAATACTGGTAAGCACAGCGTCCTTTCCATTTACTGGCATAACAATAGCCAATTAAACGGCCCTCATTCTCAGCAACTAACCAGGGAAGATTGTTTTTTGAGCATTCTTCGACTCGGTCGGCGATAATTTCTGCAGAAACTGGCTCTACCTCAAAAGTGATACAGGTATTCTCCACATAGTAATTGTAGATTTTAGCAATCCCTGCAGAGTCAGAAGCTTTAACTGCTCGTATCATACTGTTGTCTCTCGCTATGGTTGATAGCATTGGCCAGAGATTGGTGGTGAACTGACTAGCCAGATACCCGCTGGCTGGCTCTGTAAAGCTTTATTAATGCTTACTTTTCTTTTTACTATTTAGCGACTTTTCCATGGCCTTTGATTCTTCTAGTGTACGAACGGACCAATCTATTCGCTGCTGATCAGAAACTATATCAGAATCAATGTTATAAAGGCTCCAGTTTCCAGAGTCATCTTTAACAAACTGAGTGCCGTACCACTGTGGCCGACCAAGATTCATCATTAAGCGATCCCAAGTGGCCGCTTTTAGCCAATTAGCTTTATTCTTATCCTCTGCCAGGGTTGCTGCAATAGTGGCAAGAGCATGGGCCAGTCTTATATCTTCTGATTTATTACCATGCTGAAAGATAAGTGCCGCATTATAGTAATCCTCTGAGGTTCTGATTCGGCCTTCTGCTAGCATTTTTGAGACTTTTTTTCGTCGATCCTCGTCTTCTTTATTGAGTGAACTCCAGTCAATTTGACTGTGAGGCATATTGCGTGCATTTTGATCCTGGTTAAATAGTTCTGCTAGTTGGATATTTTCCGGCGTAGCTTTGTCGTTGTGAGAATCGTAACCCTCCTCTGTCTCAACAGCGAGGGAGGTATGAGCGACAAATCCAAGAAAAAGAGATAGATATTTAAGTGGGATATATTTCATATTGAACTCTATACGTCTGGCCATCGGAGTGATGGCAACTGGTAGTTTCTATGTGTGTGATAATTCTTTAGGGAAGCTTCCTCTTCCTCCAAAAAGGGCAGACTTGATATTCATTAATTATCACTGCTGCTTTATGCTCTTCTTTAAGAACCATATATCAATAGTGAAAAGTACATAGCAAGTCCGGATTGGTTTTACATGGTTGATTTTGCAAAGTGTAAAGCTTTTGATTGTTCCTCTGAGCTCAGAAACGCTTTCAATCTTTTAACCTCTCTCTTCGCATCCAGATAAATACTCTGATCGGATTTACTGAGATCTTTATGGTTTGGATAGAGTAAAAATATAGACTCATACCAGCCCAGTGCCTGAACAGGGTCTCTGTATTTAAAGTTGTCGTCTGAATAGGCAGCACCGAGGTGCCTTCGCGCTTCAAAACCACCTTTTTTTACGACTTGCTTCCATGTGTCGACAGCAGCGGCCCGGTCCTGCTCAACACCTAAGCCGTTATAAGTGGGAAAAGTTAATGTACTTAGCGCCATTGCCTTTATCTCTGCATCTCTTGCATATTTTATAGGTGTCTCTAAGATATATTTCCAATGCGAGGCTGCTACTGAATAAATTTCATGTCGATACGCAGCTGTTCCCATGTTGAACTGACACTCAATATCTGTATATTCCATCTCCTCTAAATATTTTTTATCACACTTTTCCGCATGCGAATAGGGCGAACAAAGGAAAACCGATGCGATTACTGTAAGGGCTATCGTTCTATTCACTAAAGTAAAATTCCGTTCAATAGTAAAATGTAAGGCGGAAATCTATAATTGCCACTAAAAAATGATTTTTATATATCTAGGTGTGATGTACCAATTTATAAGATCGGAGATAAGGTGTTTCTCATAATCGCGCTCTTTGACTCTGGGCTGCCTATAAGGAGGCAGAATGTTGACAGGATGCAACTCTTCAGAGTAGCTAAGTTGGTACATACTTAGATCCCCAGGCCACAGCTCATTGTTCAGTGTGTCCTCTTGGTGTGCGCAACTAGTAAGAGTTAGAGATACTAGAGCAGATAATGTTAATTTCGTTGTCATTTTTTCCTTGGGCTTGAACACTGCTATCTTGGATGGCTGAGTCAAATTATTACTGTAGTTAAACTGTTTCCGAGTATAAAGTCGGCGAGCTTTGACCTAGAAGCTCTCTGTGATGACTATTGATATCCAACGACTATCCAGAAATTTTGTAAGTTTGGCAACCATATGATTCTTAGACCGCCCAAACTCTGTGTCATTGATGGCAAATAGGCTTGGCTAAAATTGATAGTCATGAGCAAAATTCAACCAAGGTGTTCGTTTTTTGACAATTGGTGAGTTGACTCTACTTAGATATTTAAGAGAGGGGACCTTAATGAAACAAGGGTACGAACTCACCACACTATCGGGCACCTCCGACAGGGATCTTTCCAAACTAAGAAATATTACAGATCTGACCACCAGCCGTAAGTAGCTGCTGTAATTCCTTGTGATTCAACCACGAGACTTAATTACAGAGAAAGAATAAATATGCCATAAACACATGAAAGGTATTAAGTCGTTACAAGGGATTTGCAGTTGCAGGTATGTTCAGTTAGTAAATTATGGAGAAACAAGCAATCTACTTCCACGGAGAATATCTGCCTTTGCCCCGTCTTTCACACACTATCACTTTGCTGTTGCAGCCGAGCTAGCCAAAGTCATTGCTTGGCTTGCTTATATCAATTATGTCGGCATGCAGAGTATTACAGCTTGTTTTGAGAAAGCTCCAAATTTAGCGCGGAGTTTTACATGGTGCGCCAGTACTATTAGAGAGGTGCAGGAATAGGTGTATAAGGAAAAGGGGTAATTAAAAATTAGCCTTTACCTGTGGCTAATTGTGGCCGGATATTGATGGCTGGAGGTTGCCATGTTTTTTCTGCATGCAGCGCAAGAAAGCCTGAAAAATTATTGAACTCAATACAAGTAAAGGGTTCTATGCTTGTGAGAATATTCATCACTAACTTTTTTGTTGGAATTCACGCTGTTGATTAACAAATATATTGCTGTTCTTTCGGTGCTGTATTGTATAGGCGGAGTTAAGTCTCATGCTGTTGAAGCGACTTATAGTGCGATAGAGAAAAAGATAGTAAATCATTGTGGAGCTTGGTTTGATTCAAAGGAGTTTTCTTTTGATAATGCAAGAGACTCTAAGTTTGAGATCAAGGAAGTCTCTGGTGGAATTTGTATGGATGGACCCATACATCGCAATGAAGCCGAGCTAAAATTTAAATCTAAAACCTCCAATTTGATAGATGGCTCCGACTTAATTGTTGTTGTGAGGTCCCCTGGTGGTGAAGGTCGTCCCGCAGTGAATATTGCTGAGGAAATTTCAAGGTTAAGAAGCACAGTTGTTGGCTTTAATTTATGTGCATCTGCTTGTGCGAATTATATTATGGCCGCCGCCAAAAAGAGAATCGTGCATGATGATGCACTGCTTCTTTTTCATGGGGCGCCGTCCTATCAAGGTTTGGTAAATATTTTGGAGGTTAAAAGTAATGATTATTATGATGTCACAAACGATACTCGTGTGGATTCTATTCGGTATCAGGTAAGTTTCTTAAAAAAACAAGAAGAGCTCTTGAAGGGCGCTGGAATAAAACCTTATCTTTTCTCTTGGATGATGCTGTTTGATCAAATGGAGGCTGATGACAGGGTGAAATTTTGCCCGGTGGGGACCTCTATGATCCTTTATTCACCCAAGGTTTTGGATAGCTTTGGTTATAAAATACATATCTATAAAGGCCCTAAATCTCAAGATGAGCTAGATTTAATTTATCCAGCTAAAGGTGCTAGGCATAGGATGTGTTACTGGGATAGCGAGTCTGTAGTAATCTAAAATCAACCTTACCTATTATGATTCGTTACACAGAGATACTTGTGGTAGATAGGCGAAAGGAAAGAATGCCCCACGCTTGATTTGAATGAGGCATAGATGCCGATCACGAGCTTACAGAAAAGTATCCACAGCGTCCCCTGAATGTAGTGTATTCTTTCCTTCTTAACCAATAGTAGGTCGCACCTTGTTGTATGCCACTAAATACCTTCTGAGCCTATCAGCTTTCTGAAACTTGAGGAAGTAAAGTGTTAGCCAGGTCTAGCTAACTTGATAGTTTGATTCTATCGATAGAATTCAACATAAAATTTTACATCCCCTAACGGTCTTATGTGATGCCTTATAGTTGGCTCTACGACGCCAAACTTCTTAGGGCTCAGTTCAATAATCTCCACTTCGGGCTCTTGAATCGTATATTCCAATGATCCGGAGAGGATCACTATCTTCCCCCATACGCCTTCCTTGGTAGTATGATCTTTCAATAGCCCTGGAGGGATATTCTCCTCAGTGAATTCAGGGGTTTTCTTATATGGAGCTATATTCCTCGGAAACTCTTTCATTGATTCTGGCCTTTTATCAACTTGGGTGGGTTTTGGCAGTCCAGGCTTTGTTTATAGGCTGACTTGAGACTCTTTGTTTGAATAGGCCTCAATAAACTTTAGATAGGTCGAGACTAAAAGAGTAGGAGCTTCCCACTGCGGATAATGCCCAATTGTTCCCAGTTCGACAATATCCGCTGGCCGATCTATCAGCTGACGAAATCGATCCACCATATGCTTCCCTGAAACTGGGTCCAGTGAGCCATTGATTAGTAATAAGGGGCCGGGGTATTGCTTTAGGGCGTCGACCCAGCGCTGGCGATGTTGGCGCCTGTCGCGCATATAACTGATTAGTTTATAGAGGAGCCGGTTGCCATTCTTATATTGGAGAATTTGCCACAGGTCTCGCAATTCTCTGTCAGAGGGTTGTGTGTCGGGTCCGAAAATGGCGCTGAAGCTGCGGCAAAACTGCCGGTAATTCATCAGTTTGTTGATCAGGAAGCCTGCGGGAGAGAGCAGCAGTTTTTGTACGAAACGCGCTTGATGAGTTTCTGGAAATAGACCTCCGTTTAGCAGGCATGCTGAGGCATACCTCGTGGTACCACCGCTATTGGCTCTGGCGAGCAACTCTTGGGCAACGGTATCCCCATAGTCATGGGCCAGCAGGTGGACCTTGTTGATGTTTAAATGTTGCAGAAGAGCTTCATGTAAATCAGCTTGCTCGTGGATACTGTAGTTATGCTGCTTGGGTTTGTCTGAGTAGCCGAATCCCAGCATATCCATAACAATACAGCGGTAGTGCGCTGTCAGTTGGGCCCATACCTTTTGCCAGTCGTAACTACTGGTTGGAAAACCGTGAATCAAAAGCAGTACTGGTTTCTGTCGGCAGCTTTGGTTGCTATCGACATAGAAGAGTTGATGGTTTTGATAATCAAAAATCTTTCCGTTTGATAACCACTGCTGAGGCTGCATTGGCTGTTCCATTTCTTATTGTTGTATTTGCTGTAAAGATTGCACGATGAGCGCGCAACCTCAAGCAGCGGTTATCAGGTGGAAAGTAATTATCCTGTTCCTTGCAATGCGTATATCGCGGGCTTGTTGATTATCCTCCATACAGAAAGCAGGGAAACCGAGGCGGTTAGGCCGATAATAAGCAATGGTGGTAGCAGCCAGCCCCATAGGCTGGTTTCAATACTGAACTCGCTTTGCTCAAGCCAAAGCGCCAGAGGGACTAGGACCAAAGTCGCTACAGCGATACCGATAACGACGGGAATCAGGCTATCGATCAGGGTGTGATAGAAAATCGTCGCTGGGCGGGCGCCGATTGCCATGCGCACGCCAAGCTCAGTACGCCGCAGTTGTACACTGTAACTGAGCACTCCAAAGATACCGATGGCAGCGAGGCTAAGTGCCAGTAATGTCAGGGCGGTGGTTACCCAAACTGAGACCCGGTCATTGCTTAGGAGTAGGTCTCGCGCCTGCTCCAGGGTGAATAGCTCAGAAACTTTGTACTGCCTGTTTACTTCGGCAAACTCCCGATTAATCTCTGTGGTGCTGAGCGGTTGGTGAGGCTTATGTCTAAGTACGAGTAGGGGATAGCTCACGTTGATACCGCGCACAAATAAGCGGGCGGGTTCTTTTTTGCCGGGCAGGCTTGCGTTGCGTACTACACCGACCACTTGGTAGGGCAAGTCACCTCGCCAGTAGTAGCGATTGCCTAATACTTCTCCATCCGGCTCCAGTTGCTGGGCCAGGGTTTCGTTGACGAGCATCATGCGATTGTTATCGGAAAATTCAGCCGCATTGATATGGCGGCCAGCTATCAAAGGCATACGCAAAATGGAAAGGTAGTTTTCGTCGACCACTGTGGTCTTGGCCATCACCGGGTTTTGTCGGCTGGCATCATGACTCAGGGATGTGGTCCAGAGTGGCCGGCTGATGGAGATAGGAGTGTTTAGGCTCAGGCTGGCATTTTGTACTTTAGGGTGCTCCAGCAATCTTTGCCTGATGGCCTTCAGATAACTCTCCCGTTCGGCAGTGGGGGCACTCCTAAGATTGCCGATATTCAGAGTCATCACTTGAACGTTGTCCAAGGGGAAGCCAAAGGGCTGGTTAATCAGTCGGTTAGCTTGAAGGAAAATCTGCAAGCTGGCGACGATAAGCAAACTGGTCATCGCCACTTGGCTGCTGATGAGGACTTTGCGGATTAGAGGCGAGATCTGTACGCCGGAACCTTTGCCGCTGCTCTGCAGCATTTGATTCAGTGCGCGGTAATTAACCTGGCGACTGACTATGGCTGAGAAGAACAGGGCGAGCAGTAAGGCACACAACAGTGCAAAAACCAGTGTCTGCCAGTTTAAGGTGAGCTCTTGAATGCGAGGAATTTGTTCCGTAGCCATCACCTTTAATACTTCCGTCGATCCCAGGGCTAAAAGTAGAGAAAGTAATGCAGCCCCTAACATAAGTAGGCCGATTTCACATAGCAGGGCCAAAAAGATATGTTTTTTATGTGCGCCCAACGCGACCTGTATCGCCATATTGCGTTGTTGTTTGGCTGCGCGAGAAAGAATCAGGTTGGTAACATTGGCGCAGGCAATTAACAGAAGCACCAGTGTACCGCCCATTACCATTAAGGTTCGCGTGGCGCTGTCGCCAAGTATTTTATTGGCGAAGGGGGTGAGTCGGTATTCAACGGACCTTTCTACCGAAGAGGACCTTCCCGCTAGGGCCGCTTGATACTGGGCATCCATTAATGTGCTCAATTCATGCCCCGCACTGGCGGGGTCAATGCCCGGCCTCAGCTTTCCTGTGAGCATGCGGAAAGGCAGGAAGCCTCTCCAATTATTTCTGCGCTCTACTTGTGTATCGTTAAAGTCCCAGGGCAGCCAGACCGCCGTTTGCCGGCCCTGCTTATAGATTTGGGGTTCAATGAAGTCTTTGGCGGTGACGCCGACAATGCGAAAGTCCACCTCCCCAAATTGCAGGCTTTGCTCCAAGACATTTGGGTTGCGCCGGAACATCTGCTCCCAGGTTTGATAGCTGATAACCGCCACAGGGACTCGGCTGTCGAGCCCTTCATCGGCATTGAATTGTCTGCCGAGGGCCAGGGGTGCTCCAGCCAGCTGGAGATATTCCGGAGAGACATAGGAAACATTAACCCGTGGTGATCCGGATAAATTGCGAACCACATCTTCCCAGAAGTACACCAGGGCGCTGGACTCGAAGAAACTGTCGTTCTTATAGATTTCAACCAGGGCGGGGTATTGGCTGTTGTTTTCCAGCCGCAGCTGCTTGTTCTGGTAGAGATTACCATTCACGACATACAGCCGATCTTCGTCCGGGTAGGGTAGGGGTGCGGCTAGCAGTTGGTAGTTGAGATTAAACAGCGTTACCAGGGCGCCGAGGGTGATACCCAGGGTCAGAATAATAGTGGTGGCGTAGCTCCGCGCCCGGTTGAGGGACTGGAGGGCAATGGATAGGTCCTTTGTGGTGATCATAGGGCCATCTCATGGGGCTCTAGTATGGGCTGCGGCGTTGAGATTTTTCCATCCAGCAGATGCAATTGGCGGCTGGCCATGTCTGCATAACGAGGGTCATGGGTCACCATGCACAGGGTGGTCCCTTCATTATTGAGCTGCCGCAGCATTTCCATTACTGCATCGCCATTGTGGGAATCCAGGTTGCCGGTGGGCTCGTCCACCAGTAGTAGGGACGGATTGCCAACTAACGCCCGGGCTATGGCGATTCGCTGCTGTTGGCCACCGGATAACTGGTTAGGTTTGTGAGAGGCCCGGTGACTCATCCCCACCTTCTCCAGGCAGTGTTTCACTTTTTTGTCGGCTTCAGACTTGAGAATGGGATTGCGGCGGTATCGCAGGGGCAGGGCGATATTGTCGTAGACAGAGAGTTCATCAATCAGGTTAAAGGATTGGAAGATAAAGCCAATTTTCTCGTTGCGAATAGTCGCTGCCTCACTCAGCGATAATTGAGCGACTTCAATACCTTCAATCTGATAGCTGCCGCTGGTGGGGAGGTCCAGCAGGCCGAGAATCGAGAGAAGTGTGGATTTACCGCAACCCGAGGGGCCGCAGATAGATACAAATTCCCCCTGGTAAATACTCAGGTCAACGCCCCGCAGGGCGTGAGTTTCCATTTCTTCGGTGCTGAACACCTTAGTGATCCCGGCCATATGGAGGATTGGCTTGGACATAGCGAACTCCCTGTTCTCGCTTTAGTCAATAATCTGGATATGCTCAGCTTCATTAAAATTGGCCATATCCGAGAGGATGATGCGGTCCGCTTCATTGAGGCCTTGTGTGATCTGGATATATCGACCTGACTCCTCGCCGAAGCTGATGGGCTGGAGTGCCGCTTCCTCCCCGTTTTCATTAATCAGGAAGAGATTGGCCTCACTGTGTCTCTGCACATTGATAGGCCTCTCGATGAACAGCGTATCTTCCATCGTGGCAGTGAAGATCCGGGCATCGACGTTGAGCTGTGGCCTGGCAGACTCTGGCGCGCCCGCGCTAAAAGCAATTTCCACTTCAATATTGCCGTCCCGAACCTCAGGAGTAATACGGGTTACCATACCTTCGACTTTTTCTCTGCGGGTATCAATTTCAGCGGGTTGGCCAACCTCCAGTTGCTCTGCTTTGGATTGTGGTACTTGAACCAAAGCGAGAAGATCAGTCTCGCTGCCAATCAGTGCCAGCTCCTGCCCGGGATCGACACCTTGCCCCAGCTCTACCGGTAGTCGTTGCAGTATGCCGTCCAGGCCGGCGCGTACTGTCAGTCGGTCTGTACGTTGCTGGATACTTTGCAATTGGGTCTGGGCTTGGTTGATTTGCTCGCGCTGGATTAACTCTGATTCGACGGCGACTTTGCGCAAGTGATTGATACGCTGTTTTTGCAGGTCCACACGTTTTTTCATCTGTTCCTGGCGTAAGACGGTGGTTTGGTAGGTGAGCTGGGAAACCACTCCACTTTTTACCAGCTCGTCCTCAGCTTCGCGACGCAACTTGATTACTTGGTAATTGGAGTTCAGTTCCGCGAGTATGGCTTCCTCCGCGAGAACATCGCGCTGATTGTTCAGAACAAGCCGCCGCAGATTAGCTTCCTCTTGTTCCAGGGAGGTTTCGGCTGCATCCAGGTCGCGCATTAATTCTGGGTTGCTCAGCTGCATAATGATGCTATCACTTTGTACTTCTGCACCGGGACGCAACATGATTTTTTCAACATTCGCTGCGGTTAGAGCGGTAATTAACGTCTGCTTGTCTGAACGCAGCCTACCATAACCATCTACCACAACTTGTAGGTCTCCCCGTTGGACGGTGCCTAGCATTAGCTGTTCCCGCTCAACCTTGTAGGCGCTGTCAGGAAGTAACAAGAGGGTGCTGGTAAATGCCACAAAAGCAAGAGCAGCACCACCTAGCATTAAAGGGTGCTTAATCAGGGGGCGTTTCTTAGGTTTAATAATATCCATATTGCGGCATTTCCTTGGTTAAGCAATCGTTGCACGCTTTTCTACTGTGAAACCTTGATGCGGGGGCGAGTTAGAGGTGGAAAATCATAACTATTTAAAATGGGTGTATTCCTGTTGGAACTCCGAGGGAGGGTGGGTTTTTATCTTGTAATTAGTACTGTCGAGCATATTTTTGTGATCAAAACTCAAGGCTTTAAAAGGGTTTTAGGTGAGGCTGAAAATGCAGGAAAATTGGTACAAGAACCAGTTGCTTGCGGTGAATGGTGGGGAAATACAGGATGGTTTGAATATTATGAGGTGGGCAGTAACTTGAGAGGTTTAACGATTACCCAATGCATTTTGAGGATAGGTTCACAAGTAAAATTGTGGAGATGTAGTGGGAATAAAGGTGTCGTGGCTTAGTGAATCCGGTAGATTGTCTAAACCACTACACCTTTAACAAAATATATTTGCAAAACGAAGAGCTTGATAAGCCATAGTGCAAATTACAGGCCGAGGGTTATCCCAGAGCTTTGACCAATAGCGCCTGTTGAAGTTGATCGTCATCAACCCCCTCTGGTCGGGGTATTTGCACGATATGCCCGGATCCCGGAGCTACATCGATCGCTTTGCCTTCCGTATTCTCCATTTGCTCCAAGGGGAAGAACAAGCTACCGCTGGGAGTCATTAACTCCAATTGATCACCGCGTTCAAAGCGATTTTTTACATCAATCGTCAAATACTCAGGATTGCCGTCAATAAGCTCGCCTACGAACTGTTGGCCCGGAGTTGATATCAATCCCTTTTCATATTGCTGGTATTCTGCTGGTGGATGGCGACGGTAGAAACCTTCCGTGTAGCCCCTATTCGAGAGGGTTTCCAATTCGTCCATCATTTTCATGTCAAAGTCTTTTCCTGCTGCAGCATCGTCTATCGCGCGACGATAGATCTGAGCAGTACGAGCCACATAGTAGTGGGATTTGGTGCGACCTTCGATTTTTAAAGAGTGAACCCCCATTTCGGTGAGGCGCTTGACGTGCTGTACGGCCCGCAAATCCTTGGAGTTCATGATGTAGGTACCGTGCTCATCTTCGTAGGCAGGCATATACTCTCCAGGGCGACCCTCTTCCTGTAGTAAAAAGGCCTGGGAAGTACTTTCTCTGGCGGAGGTGGGTTGCTGGGCGGGTTGCTGGATAGGTTCCTGGGTTTGCACATGAATCAATTCGCCAACTTCATTCTCTTTGGCTTCATGAGCTTGGTATTGCCAGCGGCAGGAGTTGGTGCAGGCGCCCTGGTTGGCATCTCTATGGGTCATATAGCCGGATAGCAAGCAGCGCCCGGAATAGGCGATACAGAGTGCACCGTGGACAAAGACTTCCAACTCCATTTCAGGCACTCTCTGGCGAATTTCTTCAATCTCATCCAGGGACAGTTCCCGGGAAAGTATCACCCGAGATAACCCCTGGCGATGCCAGAACTTTACGGTTGCGTAGTTTACCGCATTGGCCTGTACGGATAGGTGGACTGGCAGATCAGGCCAGCGCTCCCTTACCATCATTATCAGACCTGGGTCGGACATAATCAGGGCGTCAGGCCCCATTTCGACAATTTCTTCCAGGTCCCGCAGGTAACTGCGAACTTTGTCGTTGTGAGCGGCGATATTAGAGGCGATATAGAACTGTTTTCCCTGCTGGTGTGCTTCTTCTATGCCTAGGCGCAGGGTTTCAGTATTTTTGAATTCATTATTGCGCACGCGCAAGCTGTAACGGGGCTGGCCGGCATAAACGGCATCGGCACCATAGGCAAACGCATGTCGCATATTTTTTAAAGTCCCTGCGGGGGACAATAACTCAGGTTTAAACACGGAAAAACTCATTGTGGAATAGTCGGACGCGGCCGCATGTTAACGGTATTCAAGATCGCGCTAATTGATATAAATCAATTAGCGCTGGGGTGGGGGTGATAAGCTGTTATGGAGGGAATCTATGCTGTTACTTTAGCCGAATAATAGACCTCTAACCTCTGATTTTTGCTGTTTACTTTTTAGTTCTGCAGGACCTGCTGATAACCCTGTGTGTATACCCAGTCATTATTCTTGGCAGGCAAATGACATCCAAAACAGTTGTTAAGCCCGGTGCCTTTCCAGGTTTCAGTTTCACTTTTGGCTATTCCTGGCTTAAATAAAGCCCATCCCCAGCCTTCGGCCCAAGCCGGGTTTTCTGGGAAGCGGTTGTTATCGTCTTTTACCATCATAAAAGTGAATTGAAGGTCTGAGGAGTAATAAGCCAACCCTGTGGTTAAGGGCTCCGATTGGGTGCTATTAACATCCTTTACCAAAACTGTCCCATCGGGAAACTTCCCCTTTTTGCGATACCCTTCTACTGCCTGGGGTTGGGTATAAACATTATGAGTATCCCATCCATTGCCACTCGAGGACTTTACCTGATAGGAGCCCAGGAAGACCCATTCCCGGCGGTAATTATCCGGCAAAGTAATATTCCCCTGGCTATCAACCATGCTTTTATAGGTTGAATTGAGGTTTTCATCGGCCTTTGCAGAAATACCCAATACGAGTGTCAGAACTAAAGAGGTAAATAAGTAGGCGCTGCGCATAATCCTTTTCCATTGCTGTTGATGTGGGAGAGCTATACCCGGGTTTCAGCTGCTGGAAAGTATATGAAGGTGGGAAGGGTAAAACTGTCAGCTGGCTGACACTGGCGCATATATTTGGTTCTCTGCCAGGTTTTTTAACGCGGTTTGATCGAGAAGGCAGATATATTGGCGCGTATAGTCGATAACACCATCAGACTTCCACTGTTTAAGCTGTTGGCTGACTGTTTGCCTGCTGCCACCGGCCATGGCGGCCAATTCGGACTGGGTCAACTTGATGTCGAGTTGATGTCCATGACCACAGGGTTGTCCCCGGTAATTAAATAGCTGTGCTAACAAATTGGCCAGCCGGACCGGTAAAGGGGCGGTGATGTGGAGGAAAAGACGTTGCTGAAGCTGAGATTCCCTTGTGGCTAGTTGTTGCAATAGCTCATCGTGGGTCTGTGATTGGCGCTCCATCATGGCGTTTAGATGTTGAATGGATGTAACTTCCAGTTCACTGCCGGATTTGGCGGTTGCTTGAATGTCCAGGTTTTTCCCAGTTAGACCTGGTCCAAACCATGATCCGGGCCCATAGAGATCGATAATGGCTAGGTTGCCGCAGTAGTCCACTTTTTGGATAAGGACGTAGCCGGCATGAATAAAATAAATCTGGGGACCAGAATCCCCTTGTCGGAATAATACCGTTTCTTTGAGGAATCGAAGTGTTTTTATTGGGTCGCTAGTTCGTTGCAAGTGGGTTGATTCCTGTTTTTAGAGATTCCTAACAATATAGAATTCTTCGGTCGTTTGTTTAACTATCTGAAGTTTAGGAAACAGCTAATCTTACTCCATCTGTTTTGCCCTCCGACAATTTTACGGGCTATTCAATCATGATTGCTGACCCCGCTCCGAATATCCGCCCCGATTACGATCAGGTGATACAGGATATCGCAGATTATGTGCTTCATTTCAAAGTGGGTTCCAGTGATGCTTGGGAAACAGCACGGTTAAGCCTGATGGATTCCTTGGGGTGTGCCTTTCTGGCGTTGAGTTTCCCTGAATGTACAAAGTTGTTAGGACCCTGGGTGGAGGGGACATGGGTGCCGAATGGGGCCCGAGTACCTGGCACCCGGTTTCGCTTGGACCCGATAAAAGCTGCATGGGATATCGGCTGTACAATTCGATGGCTCGATTACAACGACACTTGGTTGGCGGCTGAATGGGGGCATCCCTCTGACAATCTTGGGGCAATATTGGCCGTTTGTGACCACCTGTCGCAAGGGCGATTAGTTAAAGGGGGAAGCCCAATAAAAATGGGCGCGGTACTCGAAGCAATGGTCAAAGCCTACGAGATTCAAGGTGTCTTGGCATTGTCTAATAGCTTTAATCGGGTTGGGCTCGATCATGTACTACTGGTGCGGGTTGCTTCTGCCGCTGTGGCTGCCTGGCTTAAAGGTGCTGGGCGGGAGGAAGTAATGGCGGCGGTGTCTCAGGCGTGGGCGGATGGTGGAGCATTGCGGACCTATAGGCATTCCCCGAATACTGGATCACGCAAGTCCTGGGCTGCAGGTGATGCCAGTTCCCGTGGGGTTCGCTTGGCTGATTTGGCGATAAGTGGAGAAATGGGAGTGCCCGGAGTACTTACGGCAAAGCAATGGGGTTTTTATGATGTCCTGTTTAGCAAGACAAATGCTGAGCAGCAACTGAAACCACCATCAGAGCGCAATTTTCAGTTCCCCAGAAGTTTTGGCTCCTATGTCATGGAGAATATCTTATTCAAAATTTCTTATCCGGCTGAGTTTCACGGTCAAACAGCTTGTGAGGCGGCAATTATTTTACATCCACAGGTTGCAGACCGTATCGATAATATTACCAAGGTGGTAGTGACCACACATGAATCAGCCCTTCGCATCATCACTAAATCAGGTCCATTAAATAATCCGGCAGATCGGGATCATTGTTTGCAATATATTGTTGCAGTGGCGCTAATTTTTGGTGACTTACAGCCAGGTTTTTATGAAGATGATTTTCATCGCGATCACAAAGAGATCGATATCTTGCGGGACAAGATTGAAGTGATAGAAGATAAAGGTTACTCAAAAGATTATTTAGACCCAGATAAGCGTTCTATAGCCAGTGCGGTACAAGTATTTTTTAAAAGTGGTGACGCATCAGAAAAGATTGAAGTTGAATATCCGATGGGACACCGCCGTCGCCGACGGGAGGGGATTCCGTTATTGGAAGATAAGTTCCGTAGTAATTTAGCTACGCGATTCCCTCAAGGGCGGGCTAACAAAATTTTTGCAGCTATTAATGATCTTCAAGGGTTAAAGCAGTTGTCAGTTAATCGCTTTATGGATCTATTGGTTATTTAGAGGCTCCTTAGGAAATTCCCCAGAGTGAAAAAGGCGGCCAAAGGCCGCCTTTTTCACTGCTCAATCTTCCCTATGCGACAGAGTCGCACTTTCCAATTTGGACCGCCACATTTAAGGAATGATTAGAACTTGTATTCAACACCAATACCGGCGTAGCTGCGATCGTAGTCTTCGTCAGCAGTTTCGTCGGTGTAGAAGCCGAAAATTTTGGCTGCGCTGTTGAATTTGTAGTCTGCGCCCAGGCTGAAAGTCTCGCCGCCTTCTTCTTTGATATCAGACTGGCCGTACTGGGCTTTCAGAGTCCACTGGTCCAGCTTGTAAGCAACAGAGCTCATCCAGCCGTCGACAGTTTCGCCGCCGTCAGCATCTTGCTCTTCGAACAGGGCGCCTACTTGTACAGGGCCGATGTTGTACTGAGCTACAAAACGATGAACGTCAACGTCCTGACCTTCAACGTCCTGGTCCATAGCGTAGGCCAGGTAAACACCGTTGTTGTCATAGGCGACAGACATGGAAACGCCGTTGTTGCGTTCTTCGCCGGTAGTTTCGTCAATAACTTCTTCTTTGTTGCTGATGAAAGCCGCAGAAGCTTTGAAGCCACCGAAAGAAGGAGTAGTGTACTGAAGTGCGTCTTCTTCGCGGTTATCGCTGCTGGTGATCAGGCTCTTGATATCGCCTTCGAGGTCGTTGAACAGGTCAACTTTCTTCTGGGCAACTTTCAGGGGAGTATCGAACTTACCAGCGATGACCTGGCCAAAGCCGCCTTCCAGGCCTGCGTAGATGTTGCGCTGGGAGAAAGTATCGTCAGCGTCACCGTCCATATCTACTTCGTATTCCATACGGTAGATACCTTTAACGCCTTCAGTCAGGGCGATTTCGCCTTTCACGCCCAGGCGGGAAGCGTTGCTCTGAACGTCAGTGACGGAATCGTCACCTTCGTCGGCAGCCTGGAAGGTGACGTTGGCTTTGCCGTAAAAGTCGAGTACATCGCCTTCATCTTGGGCGTTGGCCAGAGCAGGTACCATGGCAACGATGGCCAGAGAGAGAGCGGTCTTATTCATAATCGTCTCGCACAGTTTATGGTTTTGGGTTGAAAGGTGCCTTCCGTGTCGTCCTAGTTGGCTGCCTTTCGATTTGGTGCGGATTCTGCGTTTTGAATATGACAAACATGTTAAAAATGGCATTTTTCTTAAAAATATGTGACTGGCCAGTGCTATGAATGGCAGGTTAGCTAGCTATATTAAGGTTTTAGGCGCCTGAAGCGGCGGTTCGCAATCATCGTTGATTTGAGTGAAGGTGTTCAATAGTTGAACAAAAAGATGGTGTAAGGGATGGCGCTGAGGATGGAATTATGGAGTTTTCGGGAGCGAATTCAGCAGCTTTCTCGCCTGCTGGCTAAGGCGAGAGGCATTCTCGGCTACACGGGGCCCAGCACATACCTTTGGATCTACTCGCTTTCTATTATCGTGGTGGGTTGTTCTGCCCGATTACCCGCTGAAAGCACTCTGTGGGCACTGTATCTCTCTGTAGCCTTGTTTGCCTGGGTGGTAATACGCCGCTGGCGCCCCCTTGCTCTGATCTTTCTCTCCTTTATTGGTGCGACCTGGGCACTCCACTCTCATGAAGCATCGCTGGATCGCCGGCTCCCCCTCGGTGCACATGGTGCGGACTTTGTACTTCAGTTGAACCTGGTCTCGCTGCCTGAATTAACTGAGGGGGGAGGGTTTGGCGCTAGTTCAGAATCACAAACGGTGCGTTTTCGCGCTCGAGTTGTGGATATTGTTTCCAGTTCTTTAGGTGAAGAGGGTGGCCAGTTAGCACCGCCAGAGCTATCTATCGGTAGCCTTCTCAACCTAACCTGGTACCGAGTTGACGGTGAGGCTCTAGCTCGTCTGCGGGGTGGCTCTCAATGGATATTGCCTGTGCGATTGAGAAGCCCTAGGGGAAGTGTGAATCCACATACATTCGACTATGAAGGCTGGCTTTTGCGAGAGGGGATTACGGCAACAGGGTATGTTCGCCCCCGCGATTATCCTCCTCAGTGGCTGGGGCAGGGGAATGGCATTATTGGGCTAAGGGATGAATTGCGCTGCCAAATTAGTCAGTTACCGATCCAACGACCGGACCTGATAGCGGCGCTATTACTAGGGGATCGCAGTCAGTTGAGCGAAGGTGATACCGACCTGCTTAAAAGGACAGGTACGGGCCACCTTATTGCCATATCCGGCTTACATGTGGGCATGGTGGCCGGTTGTATTTTGTTGATGGGCACCGTACTGGCAAAAGGGATTGGGCTTTTTACGGGCACCAGCCGTTTTGGTATTGCGATAGGACTCGCCTTGGTGGCGAGCCTTGTTTATACCTTGATCGCCGGCGTTCCTCTATCCGCGCAACGTGCGCTTGTAATGACCTGGGTGCTATTACTGGGTTGGCACTGGCGGCGCAGACTGGGAGCGGGTTTTGCTTTTTCATTGGCACTGGCAATAGTGCTTACCCTGCAGCCACTGGCTTTTTACAGTGCTGGTTTTTGGTTGTCCTTTGTGGCCGTCGGCAGTCTGCTTTTGGGGTTCAGTGGGCGAATTAGCTTAAGTCGAGAGCCGCAATGGAGGCCGAAGGCTGCGGCCCCTGGTGCTGTAACCTCATGGCAGCACCGATTTTCCCAGTTATCGTTATGGCAGCTGTTGCGAAGCCAGTGGCTGATTGCAATTGGCCTGTTTATCCCATCGATAATATATTTTTCTGGCTTTAGCCTTTCAGGTGTATTGGTCAATCTTGTAGCGATTCCCTGGATGGGCCTGTCTATTTTGCCATCACTTATGTTAGGTGCTGTATTTATTGATACTCAGCTGGGTGTTTGGCTGCTGCAGTTTGCAGGTTGGCAATTGGATCTGCTGATGACTGCGCTCGATATTGTCGATCATTCGATACCAGGGTTCCGCGGTTTTGCGATTGCCTCCACTGCATTGGTGATAGTCATCGCCGGGCTTGGCGCGGTGCTACTTTTGCAGCCTAAAGGGTTGCCAGGGCGCAAGTTGGGCTGGTTATTTTTTCTTCCAGTTGCTCAGCCCTGGCTTTCTACATTGGCACCGGCAGATGAGCGTTTGAAATTATCAGTGCTGGATGTTGGTCAGGGGTTGTCAGTAGTTATCAGCACCGGAAAAAGCCGTATTGTTTACGATGCAGGGCCTTCAATCCCCTCGGGCTGGAGCGCGGGAGGTTCGATAGTGGCTCCCTACTTGATGAGTAGCGGAGGTAGTGAACTCGATGTGCTGATCGTCAGCCATGGCGACAGGGATCATGCCGGCGGCGTGGCGGGTTTACTTAGAAACATTGAAGCAAAAAAGCTCTATGCTCCGGGGACTTTAGCTAGCAATTTACCATTATCGCCAGCCACGATTACTGAGCAGTGTCGGGCAGGAACGGAAGAGCAACTGGGAGATATATCATTTCGATGGTTATGGCCTTCCTTAACGGCACAGGGAGAGGAATTACTGGATGGTGAGGAGAACGATCACAGCTGTGTAATTTTGGCTGAGTGGCAGGGGGTGCGTTTACTGCTTACTGGGGATATCAGTCGTAAGGTTGAATATCAACTGTCTAAAATGTATCCACAATTTCCCGCTGTTGACGTACTGATTGCGCCCCATCATGGTTCCCGCTCTTCCTCATCGGTCGCTTTGCTCGAATGGGCCAAGCCTAAACGGGTTGTATTTAGTGCCGGTTTCCGCCACCACTTTGGCCACCCTCACACCGATGTTGTGAAGCGCTACCAAAACTTCGGTGCCAGCATTTTCAGTACTGCGGAGAGCGGAGCGGTAGAATTTTTCTGGCGAGCCGGAGAACAAGAGCCGCAAATTTTACAGGCTCGTTTGGCACCACGGTTTTGGTATGCGAGTCACAACAGGGAATAAGGATGCGTGGGAGGACTTAGCCGCCGGCACCAGCTGTGATAAAGTGCTGCTCTGCGTCGAGGACGCAGTAATAATTTTCCAAAAATTCCCTCTGGTTTTCTGGGGCTAAGAAAGTGTTTGAGATAATAAAATCCGGCGGCCTGCTGATGTGGCCAATCCTGTTTTGCTCTGTAGCGGTTATTGCTATTTGTGTCGAGCGTTTCTGGACTTTGCACTCGCAGCATATTGCACCACGTACTTTATTAGGTGAGGTATGGGGCTGGCTTAAAAATAACCAGGTCAATGCGGAAAAATTGAAGGAGCTGCGCGACTCCAGCCCACTGGGAAAAATTTTTGCTGCGGGCCTGTCCAATTCCCGCCACGGTCGCGAAGTAATGAAAGATAGCATCGAGGAAACTGCCAGCCAGGTTGTGCATGAACTGGAGCGATTCCTGGGTGCTTTGGGCACGATTGCTGCCGTAGCACCGCTGATTGGTTTGCTGGGTACTGTGATCGGTATGATCCAGGTCTTTACCGCGATTATGGTGGAAGGTACCGGTAATGCAGGCGTACTGGCCGGTGGTATTAGCCAGGCATTGATCACCACTGCCGCTGGCCTGACTGTCGCTATCCCTGCGTTAATGGCACACAGATACTTCCAGCGTCGCGTTGACACGATTGTTGTGGCAATGGAGCAGGAAGCTGTCAAGCTTGTGGATGCTCTGCACAGCGATCGTAAAATCGAAGATGCGGCCTGAGCGGGGTAGCAAGCGATGCAATTCCGCCGCCAAGCCACAGAGCAGGAAGGGGTTAACCTGACGCCACTTATCGATGTGGTATTCCTGCTGTTGATTTTCTTTATGGTGTCTACAACCTTCACCAAGGAAAGCCATCTTAAGCTGAACCTGCCTGAAGCAGCAGGTCCTCAGTCTGTTGACCAACCAAAATCTGTAGAGATTTTGATCAGTGCTGATGGTTCTTATTCAGTAGATGGACAAGCTTTGATCAATAAGAAGATCAACACCCTCAAATCTGCGCTGTCGGAAGTTTCCGCAGGCGAGTACAATCGCCCGCTTGTGATAACCGCCGACGCCACCGCTCATCACCAAGCCGTGGTTCGGGCAATGGATGCTGCTGGACAGCTAGGCTTTGTCAACCTAAGCATTACTACACGGCAGCCGGAAGAAAACTAGCGCGGAACCCTGTAGGGAGCTGACTTACCTTCGGTTTCTGTGCCCACTCGCCCCAGTTGGGGCGAGTCCATTCATTGGTCTGTATGAAGAAAGTAAAAGCGCCTCCCAGCAAACCGCAAAATGGGGCGGAAACTTACCGTCGATTGCTCACTTATGCCCGCCCGCACATGGCGATTTTCGGGGTTGCGGTACTGGGCTTCTTCCTGTTTTCGATCATGGGCGTCAGCCTGATTGCTGTGACCGAGCTGTTGCTCGATGCAGTGGGAGCTGGTATCCAGGAGAGTCGCGGGTTTCTCTCAAAGTTTGTAGCATCCTATTACCCCGATGGAGTAATGCCCCAGGAGACTGCTCGTTGGCTTGTACCGCTTGCAATGTTGCTGATTATTGTCCTTAGGGCTATTGGCAATTTTGTCGGCAGTTATGGTTTGGCCTATGTGGGCCGTGCAGTGATCCATGAGTTGCGAACACAGCTATTTGAGAGAATTGGCCAGCTTCCCAGCTCCTATTTTGACCGCTATACCGGCGCTTACCTGATCTCAAAGGTTTCATACAATGTTGAGCAGGTAACCAACTCCATCACCAAGGCGATGAAGGTACTCTTCCGGGAGTCGTTTACGGTAATCGGTCTCTTGACCTACCTGTTACTGGTGAACTGGAAGCTGACTTTAACCTTCTTCCTTTTTGCCCCTTTGATCGCCTTTATTGTGCGCATCGTGGGTAAGCGTTTCCGCAAATTAAGCCATCGTATCCAGAATTCCATGGGTGACGTTACCCATGTCACTCAGGAGGCGATCAATGGCTATCAAGTGGTGCGGATGTATGGGGGGCAGGATTACGAGAAATCCCGTTTCCTCTCTGCCAGCGACAATAACCGTCGGCAGTTTATGAAGCTCGTAGTAGCAAACAATGCCAGTGTTTCTGTGATTCAGATACTGGTTGGTTTGTCTACTGCAACTATTGTCTGGCTGGCGCTGGCACCGGGTATGGTTGAGTCCATGACTGCTGGGGTTTTTGCCGCCTACATTGGTGCGGCTGCATCCCTGGCCAAGCCGGTGCGCAGCCTTTCCGAAATTTTTGCCGATATCCAGAAGGGTATTGCGGCAGCGGAGAGTATCTTCGAGGTAATGGATGCTCCCAGAGAACCTCAGGATGGTGAAGCTCAGCTACCTAAGCCAGTGAATGGCACAGTAGCTTTTGAAGGACTTGAGTTTAGCTATGACCCGGCAGCACCCAAAGTACTCTCCGACATCAGTTTCGAGGTAAATCCTGGAGAAACGGTAGCCCTGGTGGGTGCATCTGGCTCCGGCAAGAGCACGCTGGTAAGTCTGCTGGCTAGATTTTACGAGCCGACAGGTGGACGTATCCTGGTCGATGGGGCTGATATTTCCAAGGTGCCACTTAAAGAGTTGCGCCGTCATATCAGTATGGTTTCCCAAAATATCGTGCTGTTTAACGACACTGTATATCGCAATATTGCCTACGGTGAATTGGAACATGCACCCAAGGAAAATGTTCTGCGTGCTATGGAGCAGGCACATGCAGCTCAATTTATTGAAGAGCTACCTGAGGGGGCGAATACGGTTCTGGGGGATAATGCGCAGATGCTCTCCGGCGGCCAGCGCCAGCGTTTGTCTATTGCCCGCGCCATGCTTAAGGATGCGCCCATACTGATCCTGGATGAGGCCACCTCAGCACTGGACAATGAATCGGAGCGCCATATTCAGGCGGCTCTGGCTGAAGTCATGAAAAACCGCACTACGTTTGTTATCGCCCACCGCCTGAGTACGATCGAGAATGCCGATCGCATCCTGGTGATGGAGAAAGGTCGAATTGTAGAGAGTGGGAATCACGCAGAGCTGCTCGCCCAGGGTGGTCGATACGCATCTCTGTTACAGCAGCAAACAATGGGGTAGGGCACCTGGATGTCACTGGAAGACTGGTTTAACAAGCGCTGGTACCCCGAAAAGGGTGAAGGTCGCTCGCTCTCCCTGCTTACCCCGTTGGAATTACTCTATGGGGGGGTGAGCAAGCGGCGCCGGGTAATGAGTTCTCGCACTCCACCGGAGCCCTTATCAGTTCCTGTCATCGTCATCGGTAACATCACCGTTGGCGGTGCGGGTAAAACGCCATTGGTGGCGGAGCTGGCTCGCTGGCTAAAGGAGCGGGGTCGCAATCCGGGGATTATCAGCCGTGGCTATGGTGGTCGCGCAGAAAAATATCCCTATCAGGTGACTGCCCAATCCCACCCCCTGGAGTCCGGGGATGAGCCGCTGATGCTGCACTTGATCACTGGTGTGCCGGTGATGGTTTCTCCCAATCGCACCGAGGCGGCGCAGGCCCTGATCGACTATCACCAGTGCGATGTTATTTTGTCTGACGATGGGCTGCAGCACTATAGTTTGTGGCGGAGCTACGAAATTTGTGTGGTTGATGGTCATCGCGGTTTGGGCAATGGTCATATGCTGCCCAGAGGGCCTTTGAGGGAACCGGTGACACGCCTGCAAAGCGTCGACATGCTGGTAAGTAATGGAGAGCCAGAAGCCAAGGTCAGGGATCAGTGCGGTGGGCTTTTAGAGTTTGAAATGACGCTCGAGCCTTCCTGCTGGCACCAGTTTAACCTCGACCAAACCTCCACATTGCGCCTGCCGTCAGGGCCTGAAGTCGGGCCTTGCCACGGGGTGGCAGCGATCGGTAACCCCAAGCGGTTTTTCCGTTCACTGCAAGCGCTGGGGTTCGAGGTGACAGAGCAACCTTTTGACGATCATCATCAATTCAGCCCCCAGGAACTGCACTTCGATGGGGAAACCCCCGTGATCATGACCATGAAAGATGCGGTGAAATGTCGCGATTTCTGGGAGAGTCACTGGTGGGCACTCGAGGTGCGGGCCAAGTTGCCAGATCTTTTTTACCAAAAGGTGCACAAGCACCTGCAACAGTTTAGTGAAAATGAAAAATAACTCTTCTTTTGATGTGATTATTCCCGCGCGTTATGGTTCCAGCCGCCTGCCAGGCAAGCCCCTGGCTGATATCGGTGGCAAGCCGATGGTGGAGCATGTTTATTTGCGTGCCCGTGAGAGCGATGCTGAGAGGGTGGTTATCGCCACCGATGATATGCGTGTAGCGGAGGTGGCCCACGACTTCGGCGCGGAGGTGTGTATGACATCTGCCGAGCATGCTTCGGGAACTGACCGACTACAGGAGGTGGCTCAGAACCTGGGCCTTGCAGAGGACCGCATTTTGGTTAATGTGCAGGGCGATGAACCCTTGATACCCGCCGAGGTAATAAATCAAGTGGCTGAAAACCTGGCAGCTACAAAGCGAGCCGGCGTTGCAACCCTGGCGGAACCCATCACCTCAGTGGAGGATTTTCGCAACCCGAATATCGTCAAGGTAGTGACAACAGAGTCCGGGTTGGCCAGGTATTTTTCACGAGCGCCAATCCCATGGCCCAGAGATGCCTTTGCGATGGATAGCAGTGAACTGCCAAGGGGCTTGGAACCTCGTCGCCATATTGGTATCTATGCTTATCGTGTTGCGCTATTGCGCCAGTTTGTCTCCTGGCCTATGGCCCCGCTAGAAAAGTTCGAGGCTCTGGAGCAGCTGCGTTTTCTTTACCACGATCAAGAGATTCACGTAGCGGATGCCTGCGCAGAAGTGCCCGGTGGCGTAGATACTGAGCAGGATCTTCAGCGTATGCGAGAAACCCTGGCCTGATGTAGAACCTAATGATTGAAGCCAATATCGATTTACAGCCCCACAATACTCTCGCAATTTCAGCAAACACCGCTTACTTTGCGCGTGTGGAAACCCTGGATGAATTGCGTGAGGCTTTGAGTTTTGCGCAGCAGAAGCGTTTGCCGATTCTGCCGTTGGGTGGGGGCAGTAATATCGTATTAACGGGAGACTTTCCCGGGCTTGCCATTCAGGTGGGGCTGCGAGGGCTAACAATTGCTCCCAATGGTTGTGGCGGTACGATCGAGGCGGCGGCCGGCGAGGGGTGGCACCAGCTGGTTATGTCTACTGTCGAGCAGGGCATGGGAGGCTTGGAAAACCTCGCGCTGATTCCAGGTAAAGTGGGTGCAGCCCCAATCCAAAATATAGGCGCCTATGGTGTAGAGTTGCGCGACTGTTTTTACAGTTTGCAGGCCATGGAAATTTCTACCGGTGCACTACATAACTTTTCCGTGTCGGACTGTGAGTTTGATTACCGGGACAGTGTGTTTAAAGGGCAGTTGCGCGATCAATTTATTATTACCCAGGTTAATCTTCGCCTTGCGCAAGATTGGCAGCCCAAGGTAGCTTACCCGGCACTGCAGCAATTTATTGACCAGCAAGGATGGGATTGTGGCTCCTTAACACCCGCGCAAATTGCCGCTGCGGTTATCGATATTCGCAACAGTAAATTGCCGCTCCCCGATCAAATTCCCAACGCGGGGAGCTTCTTCAAAAACCCTGTGGTGAATGCGGACATTTACCAAAACCTAAAATCGGAACATCCCGATTTAGTAGCTTATGCCAGCGGTGAAGGTTGGAAGCTGGCGGCGGGCTGGCTAATTGATCGCGCTGGTTGGCGGGGCAGGCGGCAAGAAGCGGTTGGTGTTCACCACCAGCAGGCATTGGTTTTGGTTAATCCCGGCCGGGGCCGAGGTGATGAAGTGACAAGATTGGCTCGCGCTATCGCTTCTGATGTGCAGGCTAAGTTTGGTGTTACCCTGGAGCCTGAGCCGCGCTATTACCCTTAACCCATTTAAGATTGTTTGCATGAGGGTGCGGGCAATCCCTTCTTTTATTCTTCACTGAATTACAGTTAGGAAGTACCCAATAGAAAGTGCAAGTTATTGGGTGAGGTTGGCAGTTTTCAGTCTGAATTTCAGTAGAGAATTGTTCTAGTTGTTGACGATTATTTTGTTATAACGAATTCAACCTCTAACATTTTCTCATATTCCGATTTCTTTCATAAATATTTTCTGCGATAAAATGAATCTTCTATCGCAAATTTTGCGGAAGTGCTCATCTTGATCGCAGAAAAATTAATTGGTACGTTTTTACGCTATAATTAAATGTTATAAAGGCAGCAAGATCCTGTGGTCAAATGTCTGTTCAGCAGCATTTGAAACGGTGCTTCTGCTTTGCAGTAGCGTTTTTGTCTGGTATGTTGCGGTTGGGTTCCGGGGGGACCTACACGGGGTAGTTTCACCGTGAGCTAAAAAGAAGAACGCAGTTTCTAGAGCTCGTGCGTTGAGGATGTATACGCGGCGTAGCCACTGCACTTATCCGTAGTTGGGGATAGCTTGATCAAAGTCTTAGTGGTGGATGATCACGATCTTGTGCGAATGGGTATTTCGCGCATGCTGGGTGATGTTGAGGATATAGAAGTCGCCGGAGAGGCAAATTGTGGCGAGGAGGCCCTGGAATTCGTTCGCCGGTCTAATGTTGATGTCATTCTGATGGATGTAAAAATGCCAGGAATGGGTGGCCTTGAAGCAACTAGAAAACTGCTGCAGCGATGCCCGGAGGCAAAGGTTGTTGCCGTTAGTGCACTCGATGATGATTTATTCCCGGGCCGCTTGATGCAAGCTGGGGCAATGGGTTACGTGACTAAGGGCGCGGACCTTGAAGAAATGGTTCGAGCGATACGGACGGTTATTTCAGGTGGTGTTTTTATCAGTAATTCCATGGCAACCAAAATGGCGATGCGCAGTGTCAGTGGCCAGGATGATCAGCAATCTCCGTTTGAAAAATTATCTAAAAGGGAATTGCAGACTGCAGACATGATCGTCAATGGCGCCAAGGTTGCGGATATTGCAAAGTCTCTCTCGGTAAGCCCCAAAACGGTGAATAGCTACCGCTACAGGATTTTTGAGAAGTTGGATATTAATAGTGATGTAGAGTTGACGATCCTCGCTGTTAAACACCAAATCCTTGACCCAGATGCTGCACTTTAATTGAAAAGTGGCTGATTTCTTAAAATATTGAGGCCGGTTGCCAGATGTTCGACAGCAAGCGTTTCCTCGCGACAGTAACTCGCAAACCCGGCGTCTACCAGATGTTCGACGCCGAAAATAAAATCCTCTACGTAGGGAAAGCCAAGAACCTTCGCAATCGGTTGTCGAGCTACTTTCGGAGCTCCGGACTAACGACAAAAACCATGGCGCTGGTGCAGCGTATTGGAAACATCGAAGTCACCGTTACGCGCAGTGAAACCGAAGCCCTGGTGCTTGAACAAAGCCTGATCAAGTCCCAGCGGCCCCCATACAATGTGATGCTGAAGGATGATAAAGGGTATCCTTATATCTTTCTTTCCAGCAATGACACTTTTCCCCGTATTGCATTCCACCGTGGTGCCAAGCGCAAGAAAGGCCGATACTTCGGACCTTTTCCAAATGCATCGTCGGTTCGCGACAGCCTGAACTTTTTGCAAAAAACTTTTCGAATCCGCTCTTGTGAAGACAGTGTTTTTCGCAACCGTTCAAGGCCCTGCCTTCAATATCAGATAGAGCGCTGCACCGCTCCCTGTGTCGATTTTATTTCTCCCGAAGACTATCGCCAGGATGTTCGCCACGCAGAGATGTTTCTCACGGGTAAAAGTGACAGCATTATCCAGGAGTTGGCCGATCAAATGGATGAGGCATCCCGGTCGCTGGAATTTGAAAAAGCCGCGAGACTGCGGGACCAAATTTCCGCGCTGCGTCGTCTACAAGCGGATCAGGTAGCTGAGGGGGCAAGTGGCGATGTGGATGTGTTGGGGATAGCCAGTGAGGGCGGTAGCTGTTGCGTACACGTTCTGTTTGTCAGGCAGGGGCGAATTCTGGGGAGTCGCAGTTATTTTCCCAGTGAGCGCCTGGGACTCACACCGCCAGAGCTACTTTCCGCATTTGTCCCGCAATTTTACCTGGGCAGTCCCCGAGAGATCCCCCGTGAGATTTTAGTGTCAGAGGCCTTACAGGATCTCGAACCACTTCAACAGGCTCTTAGCGAGCAGTGTGGTCGCGATGTCGGTATCACCCATAAGTTGCGTGGCAAGCGGGCCACTTGGGTTGAGATGGCGCAACAGGCAGCTCAACAGAATTTGACTAGTCGAACTGCAGCCCAGCAAAAACTCTACAACCGTTTCGAGAAACTGCAGGAAGTACTTGAACTTGAGCAGCTCCCGGAGAGGCTTGAGTGCTTTGACATCAGCCATTCTTCCGGTGAGGCCACGGTTGCGTCCTGTGTTGTATTTGATACCGGCGGCCCGGTGAAGTCGGATTATCGCCGATTCAATATTGAGGGTATCCAGGCGGGTGATGATTATGCGGCAATGGGGCAGGCGCTAAAGCGGCGCTATACGCGCCTTTCCGGTGGCGAGGGCAAATTCCCCAATATCCTGTTGATCGACGGAGGGAAGGGCCAGGTTACACAAGCGGTCGAAGCTCTGAATGAGCTGGGCATCGTCGGAGTGCAAATTATTGGTGTTGCCAAAGGAACTACACGAAAAGCGGGCTTTGAAACATTACATGTGGTTTCCAGTAACAAAGAGCTTGTACTCTCCGCCGACTCATCAGCGCTGCACTTAATTCAACAAGTGCGAGACGAAGCGCACCGCTTTGCTATCGCTGGCCACCGGGCAAAACGGGATAAAAAACGCAGGGAGTCTCCATTGGAAGGTATCGCTGGAGTAGGGCCCACTCGCCGCAGGGCGCTGCTGCGACATTTCGGAGGTTTGCAGGAGCTAAAGCGCGCAACAGTAACGGAGATTGCCAGCGTGGATGGTATCAGCCGGAAATTGGCTCAGGATATATACTCGGCACTACACCACGAGTAGAACAGGATTGAGCTGGCGATTAAATGGCCAGTTTTTTCCAAAGCGTTTCATTTTGCGCGATGGCTTGATAACGTACGCCCTCCGCAAGAATAGAGAAAAGTATGACAATCGCCAATCAACTGACACTGTTACGTGTTGCTTTGATCCCATTTTTTGTTTTGGTTTTCTATTTGCCGTACAAGTGGAGTTACATTGCTTCTGCTGCAATTTTTGCAGTTGCCGCAATTACCGATTGGCTTGATGGCTATCTCGCCAGAAAATTAAATCAGAGTACTGCCCTCGGTGCCTTTCTGGACCCGGTTGCCGATAAGCTAATGGTGGCTACGGCATTGGTCTTGCTGGTGGGACTGCATGACAATCCGCTGTTTGCGATTGCTGCGGCGGTGATCATCTGTCGAGAGATCGCGGTCTCTGGGTTGCGGGAGTGGATGGCTGAGCTGGGGCAGCGCAGCAGTGTTGCCGTTTCCTATGTAGGCAAAGTCAAAACCACCGCACAGATGGCAGCAATTCTTGTTCTGCTTGCCTTCGATGTTAGAGAGTTTCCGGTGATGGAAACTATTGGATACCTGCTGCTCTATATCGCTGCCGGCCTCACCTTGTGGACGATGGTGATGTACTTGCGCGCCGCATGGCCGGCCCTTATGGCCGACAGCCGGGATAAGTAGATAGAGGGGAGCTACTTCTCTCACGAAATTGGCGCCTCGATTCTGGCATTTGCTGGAAAACGAGGCGCTCTTTACCCCGCTTAAACTCGCTCTTCCTCTTCCAAGCCCCTGCGCTCCTCTAAATTGTTAGATACTTTTCTGCGATCTATAGGAAGCTCATGTCCGTCAAAAGCCACCTGATTATGATCTGGCTGCTTTGCATCACTCTCAATGTCGAGGGGCAAGTTGTACACGATGCCGAGTTTTATATTCTCAAGATGCAAAACGGCGATCGTTGGGATCAAGAGGATGCGGAACTTGAGCAACGCTTACAGCAGTTGCGGCAGAAATATGGACAGCCACCTAATATCGTATTCCTGCTGTGGGATGACACTGCATTTGGGGCTGTTGGCTTTCCTGCGTTGCAAAAGAACTTTGGCTACTCAACGCCAAACCTAAACCAGATGGCTGCAGAGGGTATCAACTTTACCCGCATGTACTCTGAGCCCTCATGCACACCGACCCGAGCCGCTGCGCTCACCGGACGGCTACCGGTGCGCTATGGCATGGGTGAAGTGGGTATGCCCCATGAGTTTTCCGGTTTGCGCGCTGAAGAAGTCACTATTGCCGAGGTACTTTCGCAAGCGGGTTATACGACAGGCTTTTTCGGCAAGGGGCACCTTGGAGATATCGAGGAGAGTTATTTACACAATCAGGGGTTTGATGAGGCGTTATTCACGCCTATGAACCAGATTACCTCCCTGTTTAACCCCCAGGCAAATGTGGCGAATGCGGTGCTGGGCATGTTCCCCGAAATCTATCCTTCTGATCCCTACCAGTTGGACAGTCCCGGTCTGATTCCCGCTGGTTGGGTAATGAATATTGAAGGGAAAAAGGGACAACCTGGGCGGGAATGGTGCGGAACATCCAACGAGTGCTTCGCTAAGTTTGATCCAGAAGCAGAACAGAGAACGCTGGCCTTTATTCGCCGCAGCGCAGAGCAGAAGAAACCGTTTTTCGTTGCCTACTGGCCCAATCTCCTTAATTTCATGGCAATGTACAACCCCAAGCGCTCGGTGGCCGGGCTGATGGTTGCCGATGCTTTCCCGGCGATGGATAACTTTGTCGGGGTGCTGATGCAAGAATTGAAAAGCTTAGGGCTCGCTGAAAATACCTTGTTCGTTGCAATGGCGGATAACGGCCCTATGGTTCACAGTCCGCCGGCGGGGTGGGGAATGCTGCCCATGTTGTATCGGGGTGGCAAAGGGGATTTTACTGAGGGTGGCGTTCGCGTACCTGCTTTTGCCTGGTGGCCAGGAACTATCGAAGCGGGACAAACGGCAGGAGATATTATTCATATCACTGACCTGTATACGACTTTCGCTCGCTTGGGTGGAGCAACTGATGCTATTCCCACGGATCGCGTCGTTGACGGCCTCGACCAGACCGCTCTGTTCCTAAACGGCGATACTCATGGCCGCCGGGATTATGTATTTATCTATACGGGTAAGGAATTGGGGGCAACAGTAAAGGGGCGATATAAGAGGCATTGGCTGGGGGCGGGGGATGTGGCAGGGTCGGGGATGCCGGAGGCTTATTACGATTTATATATGGATCCACGGGAGGAGTCCCCGCAGTTGGTGCCGTTAATTTACACCCAGGGCCAGTTCAATCATATGGTGGCCCGCCACCGTTTATTCAAACGTAAATATCCAGACGTAGCCAGCGGCAAAGGCATACCCTATACCGGGCTGGCCAATGCGCGTCCTGAGACACAGGCTATTGGTGAGCGCGTGCGCGCAGTCATCAGTGAGATGCCATTCACTGTTGAAGACTATCTCGAGTATCAGATCCCCGGTGCCGACAAGGTCGGCGACTGGGGAGATTAAAACGCTATATCCAAAGTGAGTAGGCTTGGACTAGTGGTAGAGGCCCAGATTCTGATTTAGTCGAACTTCGCCACTTCGCTGCACTGTAATGGAAGGCACAATGGACCTGCTCAGGCCAATTTTTGCCTGAAGTTCATAGGGTACCGATTGCTGCCCTCTATTCGCTAATTCAGCGGCGGCGAATAGAGACCCCATCCAGCTTGCAGTTGCGTCTACCGAGATATCATCCTGGCCATAGGGGGCAATGGGCAACAAGTTGTTTGAGGTTCCTGTCATCACTTTATGGCCGGCAAGACTGAGCTTGTAGTAGATCCCGGAGAGGGGTAGCTCTTGGTTGTTGGGGTTGAAAATGCGCAAATGGATTCTGAAGCGCAGATCGCTGCCGACGGCAGGAGGAAGCGGCTCCAGCCCAATAATCTCAACCTCGGGCTGCTGAAAATTGGGCGATAAAGCGGCGCAACCACCCATGAATAGAGCGAATAATACGAGTAAGTTCAGTTGTAAAAGTTTGATCACTGCTTGTCCTTCATTTTTCTCTCTTCTGATAAGTACGAGGTTGGTGTCCCAGCGCTTATTCCACGACCACCACAGTTTTATTTCTCTTGCTTGCTTATTGAGCAACCGCTCGAATTGCTTCATTCTGCGATCCTGATGGATCGAAGAAGGTTGTTGCCTCTGTGCAAACTTCCCCATGGATTTCTACTAATGGAGACAATAGATGAGCAAGTGGTTCATTCTTCTGACAACAATGGTGGTGATATTGTTCGCCAGCTGGAAATGGCTTTTGCTTCCGGCTATTGAAAAGTCTATGAACAAAGTAGAGCCGGGCAAAATTGCAGCGCTGTCACCTGAGGCTAAAGCGCTACACCAAAGTCTATTGGTAGGTGATCTCCACGCAGATAGTTTCCTGTGGGCCAGGGATTTGAGGAAGCGAGCCGACTATGGTCATCTGGACCTTCCCCGGGCGAGAGAAGGTAATCTGGGTATCCAGGTCTTCACATCAGTTACCAAGTCTCCCCGGGGGCAGAACTATCAGAAGAACTCCAGCAAAGCTGGCGATAACATAACCTTATTGGCCATTGCTCAGGCGTGGCCAGTAAAGGCGTGGGGCAGCCTGTATGAGCGGGCGCTCTATCATGCAGAGCGTGTTAATGCGCTACAGCAATCTGCGCCTGACCAAATACGTATCGTCAAAAGTGCGGCAGATTTACAACAGGTGCTTGTAGCAAGGAAGCAGGGCGGAGAGGTTTTGGCCGCACTCCTTGGCACTGAAGGTGCCCATCCTTTGGAAGGGAAGATCGAAAACATCGGTCACCTATACGATGCTGGTTTCCGGGTGATGGGGTTGCAACACTTTTTCGACAATGAGCTGGGTGGCTCCCTGCATGGAGAAAGCGGGCAGGGTTTGAGCGCATTTGGCCGGGAAGCAGTGCAGGAGATGGAAAGGCGCTCTATTGTGATTGACGTCGCCCACTCCTCCGAGCAGGTCGTCCGCGAAGTTTTGGATATTGCCGAGCGCCCAGTGATTGTTTCCCATACCGGGCTTCAAGGGGCGTGCAACTCACGCCGGAATATCAGTGACGAGCTAATGAAGGAGATAGCGGGCAAAGGAGGCTTGGTTGGAATCGGTTTCTGGCCTGGTGCTGTCTGTGATACAAGCCCCAAGAGCATTGTTAAATCCATTCGTTATGCCATTGATACACTGGGTGTGGATCATGTCGCATTGGGGTCGGACTATGACGGCAGTGTAAAGGTTGCATTTGACGTAAGTGAACTGGGCGTGCTTACCGCAGAAATGCTTCGGCAAGGGTTTACTGAAGAAGAGATCCGTAAAGTAATGGGTGAGAACCTGAGAGATTTCTTCCTTACTCAACTTCCCAGTTAATATCATATAGGAAGGTTGAATTTAGATTCCGCAGCCTTCTCAACAGATATATTAGCGCTGGCATTTGATAGCTCACTGTTCTGATGAGTTTGTTATTACCAGCGCAATACTTGCACTCGTATATGATTAAAAATAAATAACTTTCTGCACATATCCAAACGCAATTTAAACTGGAAGTTTGTATCATATTTTGCTCTTTATGCCCTGAAAAGCCAACTGTAACCAAGTGTAATTAAATTCCAGTTTACTTTTTAAAGTGACTTAAAGCTAAAAAAGCCGCAGGAAAATTGATAGAGATAAAACTGTAGGTAAGAAAAATAGAACATGGGCCGCGATACCGCGGATAGGCAAAAGTCCACTATCTCTAAAGAATAGGGAGACCTCCATGTTCAATCCGAAACTAACAGAAACAGAATTTCTATTGGATCAGGCAAATTACATCCAACCCGGTGTCCACAATGATGTAAGGCGCGGAGTTTGTTACGCATTATCCTACATGTGGGTGAGACTCGGCTTGCAACCCGGCGGCCATATAAATATGCACCTCCAGGCAGGATTGCAACAGCGTTACCACAATACAGGAATTGGAAACGCTCTTAACAGAGCAACTCCAGGTATGTTTTTAAGGGCTGTTGGCGGGTCGACCACCACCTTTGGGCAGCCTATCTATACAATGCAAAGGGCAATTTCCGCGCAGCAGCAGATCCAGGGAAATGTGATGGGTATATCGTCAGGGTTAAGGACGATTTGTCGGACAGATGGGTATACCGAGCACTGTATCGCCCGTGGGCATCAGTTGAATCCATTTGAGCCTTTTTCCACATTTTTGCGATGGATACGGCAGGGGATGGCCCGCCTTAATCAAGGCTTTGCATTGATAGGATTCCTGGGCCCCAACAGCGGCCATGCAATTGCAATTCAAGTACAGAATGGTAATACCTGGAGGCTTTTTGACCCCAATTTTGGCTCCTTTGTATTTAACGGATACAACCGCTTTAAGGCCGAATTACATCAGCTGGCTTTGATATACCTGGCGATGGGCACTGCTGGTGGAAGCTGGATGATTTCAACTTTTAGATAAGTTAGTAGGCTTGTTTTATTGTCTAGGTATCACAGGGTCGCTTAGGCGACCCTGTGCGTTGAGTTTAAGTGCAAGCGTATATTAGAGAATTTAGACCGCAGTAAAAGTCCTGATGAGTCAATTAGGGGGATTAGTCTGGCACTCCCAGTTTTAATATTGATTACTTGGCAGCGATGCACTCAATTTCAATTTGGGCGTCCAGCGCTAGGGACTCCACTGCAAAGGTAGTCCTTGTAGGGTAGGGGGAGGCAAAAGCTTTCTGGTAGATGTTGTTGAATTCAGGGAAATTCTTGATATCTGTTAAAATGACCGTGCATTTAACGACATCTTTCATTTCGTAGTCGTAGCGCTCTAGAGTTTGCTTTATGTTGTCTAGAGTCTGTTTGGTCTCCGCAGCGAATCCCCCTTAGGCTAACCGCTTAGTCTCCGGTGAAAGCCCTATTTGCTCGGAAAAAAATAGCTGGTTGCCAATCTTCACAGCCTCTGAAAATGGTAGCTTTGAGACTGATCATGTTGGGTTCAGAAATTCAATCTGCTCAGCGTCCTTTGCATGGCTGAAACTGGAAAGCGTAATAGTGAAAAGTGCAGAAATTAATGCATTTATTGGTGGTGTCTTTATCTTCATAGGAATATTTTCTTATAAATTTGCTGCCAAACAATCTGGGCGAGGTCTGGGGGGCTAAATAATTCCGTGATGCCTCTGGCTCACTATTAAGGCGCGGCTTGGCAAGAAGTGTCCAGATCTTTCAAAAAGTCACAACGCAGGGTGTGAATCGCTCTGAAAGCCCCATGGATGAGCCTTGAAGGCTCGCAGAGATATTACGGATTTATTTAGAGGCTCCCTAAAGCTCTCTCGCTGCGCTGATAACTTCATTCCACTCCATATCTGAGTGCCATTCTTTATACTGCTGAATCATTGGGTAATAGTGGTCAGGGATATCTGAATCGGGAGCGCCGCTATAGAGGTACGCCATTCCCTCTCTAAACCATTCAGGCTTAAGCATTGTATTCAGTGGGCCGATCTCTTTAAATTGAAACCAGTGAACTACTTTATGCTGAGTAATATAGACTTGTCAGGGTTTTGGTGCAATTACAGTGCCTAAGCAAGGGAAAGATATGGCCCTTTCTAGGGAACCTCTGAATAATTCTGAGTCAATATTGGTAATATTCACCTACCCATCAAGACTACGATGAATCATGCACCAAGTCACCTTTGCCGAAGCAGAATATAAGCTAAAGCGCCGTATAACTCGCCGAGAGAAGTTTCTTTCTCAAATGGAAACCCTCATCCCATGGCAGCGACTAGAAGCTCAGATCACTCCTTGTTACCCACAAGGCAAACGTGGCCGACAGCCATATCCATTGAATGTCATGCTTCGTATTCATTGCATGCAGCTATTTTACAATCTCAGTGATCCCGCTATGGAGGATGCACTGTATGAAATTGAATCCATGCGTAGTTTTACTGGATTGACTTTGAGCGGCCCAATTCCCGATGAAACAACGATTCTTAACTTTCGCCACTTACTGGAGCTCAATCAGCTAGGTACAGCTCTTTTTGATGAAATCAACAAGCATCTTGCTGAGAATGGCATGGTGCTGCGAGAAGGCACGATTGTAGATGCCACTATTATCTCTGCGCCAACTTCAACTAAGAATAAAAAGAAAGAACGTGATCCAGAAATGCATCAAACAAAGAAAGGCAATCAGTGGCATTTTGGGATGAAAATACATATCGGGGTTGATGATGTGCTCGGAGTAATACATAGCATAGATACAACAGCAGCGAATTCGCATGATGTCACAACCACATAGCGAGTCCTCCACAGGGAGGAGAAAAGAATCTGGGGAGGCTCTGGGTACATTGGTGCGGAGAAGCGTGAAGAGTTGGAAGAGCGGGAGGCGGATTGGTACATATTAATGAAGCCGAGCAAGCTAAAAACTCTTCCAGGGCGTGATGTATTCCGTAAAGCGGAAAAGATCAAGGCGCAGATAAGAGCGAAGGTCGAGCACCCCTTCCGCTACATCAAACAGGTATTTGGTTATGACAAGGTCCGCTATCGGGGACTGGTAAAAAATACTGAGAGGCTATGCTTACTGGCAGGCTTTACTAACTTATTAATAGGGAGAAAATACTTGGCTGCCTAGGGGTGGTTCGCCTGAAATTCGCCTATTAAGGGTTTCGGGTGAAAAATTAGGGGGCTATTAATCGTTTGTGCGTAATAAAGTGAATTTTTCAAAGAGTTCGGCTTCATTCTAGAAAAATGCTTCGTTGATCAGAGGTTCCTTAGCTTATATTCTGCTTCGGAAAAAGTGACTTGGTGCATGATTTTTTATAGTCTTTATGGGTAGATGAACATTACCAAATTGGCCCAGAGTTATTCAGATGCCCCTTGAGTGATGATGCTTGTCATGCGGCAGGCATTGACCTTAGAAAATAAATAATCGATGTAGTAGTTCAGACTTGACTGACAGTTACGAGTTTTCAATATATGCTCAGTCAAGTCGAGGCTGTAATTTATATTGTGTAACTGCTCATGCTCCATACGCTATATCGGAGCACTCATGAGCAATAAAGACCTCGAGCAACAACTCAATGTCCACATCACAACGCTGGCGAAGGGCGTTAAATCTTAAACCGACATCAACAGTTACTCCACCCTCCTGCATAATTTTTTTCCAGATTGCGAGGTGTTTAGAAATTTTAAAAGGTCTAAGCCCGGCAAAAACCTATATGGAGCATTTTGAAATTTCTAATCATTAGGTTAAGATGGGTAAGGGGCAACTTTGGCAGTGTCGATAAAAAATTATAGATAACTGAACATCTGCCAGCGGGCCCTCCCTTTATTATTTATGGACAAAACACTTCGCATGGACCCATTACTGATTGCTTTTTGGTCAGAGTGCAAGAAGTTCTCTTCACAATGCCCTTCGTTACGGATATTACCAGTCTGGTTTCTCGCTCTAGCTGTGTGTTTGGGATTATCTTCTGAAGAGCTTGATGCCGCAGAAATGACGCTCGTATCGGATTCGCCACTGTCTGCACTGGAGGGCGGGACAGAGCTTGAGATCCGCGCTTTCTCAGCACTCCCCGAAAAATTGTTCCAGCCGGGAGATAGTGCCGGGCTTAGCTGGTTAGTACTTGGAGCGACGACCGTAACCCTTATCAACAACGGTAATGGAACTCGGATTGAAGGGCTGCAGGCCCAGGGGGTTGTACGAGTAGCCCCCACCACTACTACCACCTACACCTTGTTCGCCAAGGGCCCCTCCGGAAGCAAAACTGCACAAATACAAGTTAATCTAGCATCGGGACAACCAAGCAATCTCTGGAAAAGCGGCCCACCAGTAAAGAGCCTGATCAGCCAACTATCCCTTCAGCAGGTCCAGCTACAACCCGAATCTATCGGAGCTTCACTCACCGCATTGGAAGATAACAGCGTTTATCAGGGCAACTTTGATGGAAACTACTATCACTTTTCTGCCGATGGTGAATTGACCTGGACACTGGACGATATTGGTGTGGTGATGAGCCAGGCTGCGGTTTCAAATGGCATCGCCTATGTAGGTGCCAATAAGGCTGAAGGCGGGCGAGTTTTTGCCGTAAAAGCGGATAAATCCATTCTTTGGCAGATACACACAGAGAGTGGTGTGATTGCCAGCCCCATACTGAGTGCCGATCACAGCATGATCTATGCCGTGAGCTATAGCGGCACCATTTACGCCTTGAATATCGTAGATGGCAGTGAGCAATGGCGTTATCAACTGCCTAATGGGGAAACAGTGAATACCACACCCACGCTGAGTGAAGATGGTACCGTACTCTATATTCATAGTACTAACCACCACGTTTTCGCTCTCAGGGCTGAGCCTGAACCAAAACCAGTCCCGACTCAAGATCCACCAGAGCCAGAATTAGAATTGCCAACCTTACTTTGGCAGCGTGATCTGCAATCAGAGAGTTAATTTCTGGGAAATCAAAGCTGGCTATATTGTTAAAATTAATTTGTTAACTGAAAAGTTAGCGGAATATATTGGCCTATAGTCACACTTTTTATCATAAGTGCAATAAATAAAAGAATTAAAATTATGACTAGATTTACAGCTTGTCTGCGGGGATCTATCAAAATTCTAAGGGTTTTGTTTTTGTTAAATCTCGGGCTAGGTGTGTCAAATGCATTTGCAGATTACCTTACGGTGGCGCCAACACATAGTACGGATGGCCGAATAGATGTTAAAACGGTTTGGTATGATGGATGCTCGAATGGAGGGTGCCCGGCATGGGGATCTAGGGGGCATGCAACACAAATCAGTAGCTGCGATTTAAGCTCTAGTTGTGGTTATAAATGGTCTTCAGTGGAAGTCTATCACAATGACGAGTTTCAACAAATTTTCGAAACTTCCTTCTCCGGTAGATTTAAAGATGCAAATTATACTCTAAATGTCGACAAAATTGGTTCATGGAGATTTGAGTACAGGGTTCTTTGGGTAGGGACTGAAGGTGAGAATTGCGGTGGTAACAAATGTTCAAGTACAAGAGGGTACCTTGTTAAAAGCAAAACCGTTACTGTCGGAAACCCCATAACTGCTCCGAGTTCTTTTACTATTACACCAAATGATATTGTTGAAGGTGAAGACTACACCTTGCGCTGGAAAAACCCCGGCAATGCCAAGACGATCAGCCTCTTTGAAAATTCCAGTACCTCCCCGCTAAAGCAGTGGGCGGGCACACTACCAACATCCTATACGTTCTCCGATAAACCTGTAGGTAGCTATTCCTATCAGCTCCAGGCCTGTAACAGCCTGGAGTGCAGCCCTCTTTCCACGAAGATGGCTGTCAAGGTAACTTCCAACCAATCCCCCAGTATTGGCTGGCAAGGTAGCAACAACAGTGGCCATGTCGAGTATGGTCAGGTGAAAACTTTTTATGTTACTGCGGACGATAATGATGGTTCTATTGGAGAGGTCGAATTTTTTTATCAGCCTATCGGTAGTACTACAGAGCAATCTATTGGAAATGCTACAAAAGATACCAGCCAGTGCCAAAATTGTTATCGCCTGAATTGGACTCCGAGTGAAGGTGAATTTGAGGTTTGGGCTGTTGCAACGGATAACCTTGGTGCAAGTAGTTCTCTTTATAATCAGGCAGTCACTATTGATGTAGATTCGAACAAGTCTCCAATAGGTAGCTTGGTCAATCCGCCGAAAACTATTGCGCAATACAATACAGTTACCTTAGAAGCAGAAGCAGAAGATCCTGATGGCAGCGTGGCCTCGGTGGAGTTTTTGCTGAGTGGTGCCGGGATAGGTACAGTCACTAAACCTGTCAATTCCAAGTGGCTGGTGATTTCCTCTTTAGGCCCAGTAGTAATCTTGCCTCTTGATACAAACGAAAAAGGCGAAAGAAAGCAGTATCAGTTGGTCTGGACACCGGGGGAGGGGGTTTCCGGTGACTTTACTTTATCTGTTAAGGTGACCGATAACGAAGGGCGCTCGAAAATTTCTATTCCTCAGCCTCTTAGCGTGACCGCAGCCACAATACCTTCTGCGCCGAATGGCTTAACCATTGGCGGAGAGACGCAACCTGGAATTAACCGCAGCGGTAACTACACCTTACGTTGGGTCCCGGTGGCGAGCACTACTGAGTATCAGATCTGGCAAAGCAAAGACGGCTCACCTTTTAGCTTATTTAGGGAAGACATTGAAGATGTTGGCTTTTACTTCTCGAACAAAGCATCAGGAGACTATCGCTATCAGGTCAGTGCCTGCAACCCCCTAGGGTGCGGTGCGCTCAGTGACGACATTGCCATTACCGTAGATAGCCTGGAGGCTCCCGGGGCGTTATCCGCACGCCCACACCCGGAGTCAGGAAGTTCTAATCCGCAGTTCACTGACAGTTATACCCTTACCTGGAATCCCACAAGCAACAAGGAAGTTATATACCTTCTTCAGGAAAAGCCCGGTGGTGCGGAATCTCAGACTGCCTGGAGCCTCATCCAGCAAGGGGCTGAGACCAGCGCTCTTATAGAAAATAAAAGTCCTAATGAATATGCCTACCAGGTACTGGCATGTGACAAAGAAAATCCTCAAGTCTGCAGCGAACCGAGTAATCAGGTTCTGGTTTCTGTATTGCCCCCTGTACTGACGGCGGCAAGCCTATCCTGTGGTGAGGGCTGTCTTGCACTATCCGGCTTGGGGCTGGATCCAGACCTGTCTCTGACATTAACTGGAGTAGCCGATCCAAAGGTACAGCAAACCTTTGCAGCGAGCGCTGGGGCGCTTGAGCATGTTTCCACCACCAGCCTGCGTGTCAGTATTGCGCCGGGCAGTGCGCTTTATGCCCAGCTGTTTAAACTCGGAGTGCGAGCAAGGGTCACCAACCCCAATGGGGCCATTGCTGGTATCACAGCCTATGGGAACCGTGACACCGAGCTTATTGGTGAATCCAGCTCCTCACCAGCCATCGGTCCCAACGGCGTTGTTTATATTGCTGTTGGCAAGCAGTTGCACGCCCTAAAACAACAGGATGGCACCAGTGTCAAAGAGTTGGGCTGGCCCTTTACAGCCGATGGTTTTATTCGTGCCACTCCGAGCATAGATAGCACCGATGGCACTATCTACGTGGGCGCATTGGATGAAAACTTCTATGCCATCACGCCTTATGCTCTGGAAAAGTGGCGCTTACCTACCCGAGGCAAAGTGGTCTCTCGAGCGGTGCAGGACGAAAATCGCGTACTCTACTTTGGTACCATCATCAGTGAAGCCGAGGCCAATGAAGGGGGCAGTGGGACTGGAGACGAAGAGAAAGGCATACTCTATGCCGTCAATGCATCTGCAACCAAACCCTGGGAGCGGGTTAAGTGGACCTACCCCACCAGTGGCGGCATCATTAAAGAACCGGTTTTGGCCGGGGAAAACACCCTGTATTTTTCTACAGCCGAGAATAATCAGATATATGCCCTGACCCGGGATAATGAAGGCCCCGGTAAATTGATCTGGGAAAGTGTCGGCGATCCAGCTCTCTGGGAAGAGATCGGTAATTGGGCCCCAGATCCATCCAGAGAACCGGAATATCTCAGTGTGGCGCGCCTCTATCGCAGCCTGCTACAACCCGAATTGCCCTTTAGCGGAAAGATTCTGACCTTCTGGACTTACCAGTTGGTCGGCGGCAATACTACCCACAAGGATATTGCTGAAGCCTTTTTAGTATCCACCAGTGGTCAGGCTAATTTCTCCGAGGTCTTTAAGCACTCCGATTCCCGGACGCGGGCAGAGGCTTTTGTCGATACCCTGTATCAGAGGTTGTTCCCTGAGCAAGGGCAGCCGAATCTGACCTGGGGTGGGCGCAGCTACAGCCGAGACGAGTTGATTGATACCGCAGAGGGGCTGTCGCTCGCTCATGCTGCCACCTTGTTTGCGCAGTCTGAGGAATACGTTTACGCCACTAATGCCTTGCTCCGCCGCAGCTTCAAATATTTGTATGAACAGGACTACAGCTGGGCGGTCACAAGCTGTGACGATGGCGATGCATACACCCGCGATTGCGATGGAGATGGCCTTCCAGACTGGTGGGAAATTCTCTTCCTCGGCGACACTTCCTACGGCGCTGACGATGACCCCGATAACGATGGTGTCACGAATATAGTGGCATTCAACAGCCGTACCAGCCCGTGCGCAAATGGTTGTTACAACGGTGTAGTGGAAACGCCTCCAGAGCCTGCCGCATCGATACTGCCGGATTCTACGGCGATGGCCATCTCGGCAGAGACGGGTACATTGCCAGGGCAGTTCCGGGTCAATGAAGCTGGGGCTGCTACCTATTCAATACCTTTGAGCCTGCCTGCGGGCACCGCCGGTGTCGCGCCACAACTGGCTCTCAACTACTCGAGCCAGGGCGGCAATGGCCTGCTCGGGCAGGGTTGGAATTTAAGTGGTCTCTCCAGCGTCACCCGCTGTCGCCAGACTCTGGGGCAGGATGGCCAAAACCGGCCGATTACCTGGGGAAGCGAGGACCGTTTCTGCCTGGATGGCCAGCGCCTGTTACTGGTTAATGGGGGCAGCTATGGCGCCCCAGGTAGTCAGTACCGCACCGAGATCGATAGCTTTACTCTGGTTACTGCCCACGGTGGCAGCGCCGGTAAACCGAGCTACTTTACTGCCGAACGTAAAGACGGTTCTATTAACTATTACGGACAAAACACCAACGGAAATAATGCCCAGCAGTCCCTCGCAGGTTTTGGCACTCTGAGCTGGGTGGTGAGCCGCACGGAAGATAGTGCCGGCAATCCCATAGAGTTTTTCTACGATCAAAGCGGTGGTCACCGTATCCGCGAAATCCGCTACGCCTATGGTGACAGCAGCAGTCCCGCCGCCTCAGTAACATTCGACTATGAAGCGCGCGAAGATGTCATCAGTAGCCATGTTGCCGGTGCAAAAATAACCAATAGCCAGCGGTTGCATGCCATAACCACGCATGGGGTGCAAAGCGCGCTGCTGCGACGCTATGAACTGGACTACCTCATAACCGATGTCGAAGAGGATGTGCTGAGCCGTATTGAGCGCATACGCGAGTGTGTGGGCAGTGTGTGCCACCCCGACACCGTGTTTGAATGGCGCCTGCCAGCCATCTTCTTCACTACCGATTCTGCCAGCGCAGTAAAACTGAACGATCAGGAAGACCGCACTGTTTCACCAAGACCTGCGGACATCAACGGCGATGGACGTATGGATATTGTCTGGCTTGAGGCGGACTGGGATCAGGTGAATGGCAAGCCTAAAATCCGCGATCAATACCTCAAATATGTGCTGGCCACAGAACAGGGTTTTGGTCCCGAACAGCAGGCGGGCCATTACGGTGGCAGTTCGCTCAGCCCTTATCGCTGGGAAGTATTGGACTACAACGCCGATGGTCGTGCCGATGTAGCACTTTTCCGTCGATCAGGGGCAGATGGTGGTATCTGGAAGCTGCACCAGTCGGTTTATAACAACGGAGCCTGGCGTCTGTCGACATCACCCATAGAGCTTTCCCTGGACAAAAACACCCGTTTTGTGGACATCAATGGTGACGGTTTGGCAGATGCTGTGACCTCGTCTGGCTACAAGCTGTTACAACCTTCTGGAGCATCCACAGACTCCGCCAACTTCTATCACTTTGGTGCCTTGCAATCCTGGCAAATGCCCACGCCAGCCCCCTTTAACCCACCGTCCTGGGACGACAAGACGCTAGAAACTTATCTGAACCCGGATGTGATCGGGGATTTTGATGGGGATGGTCAGGTCGATTTGATTTTGATGCAGACTCTGATGCGGTGGGACAAGGGTGATATGGAGTCCCAATGGACCCGCGCCCATGTTGTCAAAGTGCAAGGCAACCAGTTGGTTCTCGGCCAACAGGTAATGGACTCTCCGGATGGCACAGAACAAACCTGGGGCTTTAAGGGTGGCAGTGATGAAACGGGTGCAACGTCTCTGCAGCGTCATCCTTACCTGCACCGCAAGCTGCGGGCCGTCGATATCAATAGCGATGGGTTAGTGGATCTGGTTCAAGAAGATACCTCGGGCAGCAGCCCTTATTCCTACCGGCTCAACACCGGTGCCGGCTTCGCCTCCCCAATCAGCTTGGGCAGCTTCCCCGAAGGCGCCCAGCCGAGCTGGTTGGACTATGAGGGAGATGGGGATCTCGACCTGGTTTGGCGAAGAGAGCAGGGAGATCAGGAAGAACTGCGCCTGCGCCGCTGGCAGAGCGACCAGCAGAGCTATAGCGCAGAAGAGAACTTCCGCAGTGCGCGCAAAGATGGCCTGGATATGTTCCTGGATATGAACGGCGATGGCTCTACTGACTGGGTGGAGTTCGCCGACGATTATCTGCGTGTCTACCACTCACCAGACCGCAAGGTGGCCCCCAACGTGATTGAGAAAATCACCAATGGCCTGGGAGCGCAAACCCATATCACCTTCGGCTCAAGCGTTACCTCTGGCCACTATGCGCGCCTGGATATTGGCGCTGTGCTCGAGTCCCACTGTGGAAGTGGAAATATCGATGCCATTGAGGACTGGTGTACCCAGTACGGGGTCAACACCACTAGCGATTTTTACCACGCGCTCAATAGCGACTGGCAGGGTCAGCACACCCTCGGCAAAACCAGTCCGGTACTGGAAATGCCCGGTACCCAGTTTTTGGTCACTCAAGTCGATAGCAGTGCCCCCGCAACCAATGCCGCCACTGCAGGGCAGGTGGATTTGGAGGCCACCAGCACCATCAGCTATATGTACGGTGGCGCGCGCCTGCAGGCCGGTGGTCGCGGACTCTTGGGCTTTGAAAGCCTGCGCACTATCGACGAGCAAAGTGGTATCAAAACCACCACCCACTACCGCCAGGATTTCCCCTTCCGCGGCTATCCACTGCGCACAGAAACCCGCACACCCCAGGGTTACTTGTTGAGTGAATCTGACAACACCTGGGAGCTACAAGGTTGGCAATCCAGCTTCCCGGCAACAGCCCTCAACGGCACAATCAAACTGGGACCACTGAAGCCGGTTCTCACCACCAGTGTCGAAAAGTCCTACGACTTCGTTAACGATGGCCAAGCTCAGGGCGCGCAGCTGAAAACCGTCACCACCTCCACCGAGCAGGATACTGATGGCAACGTCACTCGTATTCTCGCGGTCACCGAAACGCCTGAGGGGGATCGCTTCAGCACCGAGACCGTCAATGACTATGGCAGTGGAGCAGTCAGTTTCCAGAATCCACAACACAGCTTTAATAGCTATCGCCAACTGGGACGTTTGCTCAATACCACTGTCACCCACAGCCGTAGCGAAGGGGGCCAGCTCCACGAGGCCGTGCGTAAAAGTGCCTTTACCTACTACGACAGCGGTAATGAGGCAGGGCTTCTCAAACAGGAAATCCTGGAGCCTGGCGATCCTCTGCAACTGACCACCCGTTACGAATACGATGACTTTGGTAATAAAACCCTTGCCGAACAATCTGCCACTAACGAAGAACCACGCACTCAGCGCTGGGTATATAACTCTAATGGGCGTTTTGTAGATGAAGAGGTAAACGGCTATAACCAGACACTCCGTCGGGTACTGCAACGTAATAGTGCCGGTCACCCCACTGAGGTTGAGGATATCGCCGGCGTGGTCAGCCAGATCACCTACGATGTCTTTAATCGTCAGGTGCACAGCTACAGCAGTACAGGTGCACAGAGCAGCAGCCTTCTGGCCCCAGCCGGTGCCCAGTGCCCCAGTGGTGCCAGCACCCAGCAACGCGCATACAGCGGTGGTGGCGGCGAAACCCTAACCTGTTACGACCTCATCGCCCGGGAAGTGCGCAAAGCCACCCGCGCTTTCGATGGCGGTTGGAATTATGTCGATATTGAATACGACAATGTGGGCCGGGTAAAACACCAGTCAGAACCCTACAAAGCAGGCGCTACTGCCTACTGGACAACCCACGACTATGACCGTCTTGGTCGCGTGATAGGAACCGACCTGCCGGGGATCAGTAACAGCAGAGGTACTCGCTGGGATCTCACCCTGGAATACCAAGGCACCACCACCACCGCCATCAACCCCAAGGGGCAGCGCAAGGTAGAAACCAGCAATGTGGTTGGGGAAAAAGTACGAGCTCAGGACAACGCCAATAACACCCTCGAATTTACCCACGACGCCGAGGGCCAGCTGCTGCAAGTGATCAATAAAGGCAACGGCAGCCGCAACCTGATCACCCGCATGACCTACGACCTGCTCGGCCGCAAAGACACCATGTCCGACCCAGACAAAGGGGACTGGGAGTATGTCTACAACGGCTACGGAGAACTGAAACAGCAAATCGATGCTAAGGGTCAGCGAGTCGAGAATACCTATGACATTCTCGGCCGCCTGACCGAGCGTCGAGATTTTGACACCAGTAAAGCCGTAAAAACCACGAAGTGGTTTTACAACAACGACCAGAGCACTGGAGAAAATGGCGTACCTCCGGCAGCACTGATCCGAGTGGAGGCATTCGATCCCAGCAATAGCTCAGACAGCTACGCCAAACTGTATAGCTATGATCACTATGGCCGTCCCAGTGAAACCATTACCAGCTTCTCTCTGGAAGGGGGCGACGATCACTATGAAAAAACCAACTACGACCAGTTCTCGCGGCCGTTCCAAGTCTTTGATGCCGGTGGCGACGGTAGCTGGAAAAGCAGTGCCATCCGCCACCATTACAACCAATACGGCTATCTCGCCCAGGTTGTAGACGCCGAGCTGCGCAACCTCGCCACCGCCGAACAGTTTTATACGGTCGTCAAAATGGATGCCCGTGGCAATGTGACCGAGCACCTGAGTGGCAATGGCATTACCACCGTCAAAGACTACCATCCCGCAACTGGCCTTCTGCTGGGCCAGACAGCCGGTGTGCTGGGTGTTGGCGACCTCCAGCATCTCAGTTACGACTGGGACGACGTCGGCAACCTCGAAAACCGCGTGGAACAAAGTGGGGGGAAAAACCTGCGCGAAGACTTCCTCTATGACGAATTAAACCGTCTCACCAGCGCCCAGGTGGCAGGCCGTGAAGCGCAGACTACACGCTATGACGACCTCGGTAATATCACCTTCAAATCCGATGTGGGTGAATATCGTTACGGAAGTCAGTGTGATCAAGGCTTCGGCCCCCACGCCGTCTGTGAAACTTCCGATGGTGTGCGCTACCAATACGACGCCAATGGCAATATGACCGAGGACTCCAGCGGCAGAAGGCTGAAATACACCACCTTCGACAAGCCCTACGAAATCCAAAAGGGCGGCCATAAAACCGAGTTTAAATACGGCCCGGACCGCATGCGCTATCTGCGTATCGACACCGACAAGAGCGGCAAGGTTACCGAGACTCGCAGCATCGGCAATGTCGAGAAGATAACCAAAGACGGTATTACCGAGATCAAGCGTTATCTCCCCGGCGGAGCCCTGATCAGTCTGACAGCCAGCGATGGGGATAGTGAGGGCCAATACCGTAATCGCAGCACCCAGTACCTGCACAAAGACCATCTGGGCTCGCTGGATGTGATTACTGACAGCAAAGGTGAGATTGCCAATGATGGCATGGCTGTCTACAGCTTCGATGCTTGGGGACAACGCCGCAACGCCGTGGACTGGAGCCTATTAGCAAGCACAGCTCTAACTGACTTTGATAGCCGCATTACCACCCGCGGTTACACGGGCCACGAAATGCTGGATCAGGTAGGGCTCATTCATATGAACGGGCGGATTTATGATCCGCGCCTGGCCAGGTTTATGCAGGCAGATCCGTTTGTACAGGCGCCGAGCTTCAGTCAATCCCATAACCGCTATGCGTATGTGTGGAATAATCCGCTGAATGCAACAGATCCGAGTGGGTATTTTTTATCAGGGTTGCTGGAGGCTGCACTTTTTGTTAACACAGTTAAGGCATTGGGGCCAGAAGTTGCCGCTATTGGCAACGCTATAGGGTCAATGTTTTGCGGCCCTTGGTATGCGGCGTGTTATGGAGGAGGCACGGCTCTTAATGCTAAGATTTTTGGGGCGAGTACCTCAGACGCATTGGCGGCTGGCTTTAAGGCAGGGGTTACGGCGTATCTTTCCCAGGCAGCATTTAGTGCTGTGGGTTCAAATTTTACAGAAACCGAGGGCTTTTGGGCTAAGGGTGGCTTAGGGCATATAGGAGCCCATGCATTAACTGGAGGTATTATCTCCGAACTACAAGGAGGCAAATTTGGGCATGGATTTGCCAGCGCTGGCCTTACAAAGGCGATCAATGTCAACAATATTGTTGGCATTGATGCTGACTTGAAAGGAGTGCGAGTTGTTATGGCGGCCGTTATTGGTGGAACTATTTCGCAAGCAACGGGTGGTAAGTTTGCAAATGGGGCAGTTACTGCGGCATTTGCACAGATATACAATGGAGAACAGCAGGCTGCTAATGAAAGAAATGCACAAAAGGGTGGAAAGATTAATCTTTTCTCTAAAAAAGATGTATTACTGTATGCAGCAGCAGAAACTAAATTTGATGATCCTAATACGTTAGATATCTGGGGGCACGGTACTGCAAGTTATATGAATGGATTAACCTCGGATGGAAGTAATTATGATGCAAATGGAAACCCAATTGTTTTGGATGCTAAAGCACTCTCAGAGTTAGTATTAAATAGCGGCCAGTGGTCGCCAGGCATGCCAATCCGACTTAGAGGCTGCAATACAGGGAATCTTGATGCTTTAGCCAACCCGCTTGCTATGGAGCTATCAGAAATTTTAAATACTACAGTAAGTGGTCCCAGTTGGTATTATCATACAAACCCTATTGATAGTTTTTCCGTTGGTCCAAAGTATTTTCCTATCTTTGCTTTTGGAACTTGGAATGAGTTTAGTAATGGCGTTCATGTAGGTTCTAATAATGGTTTCGATATACGAGCTTATAAAAAGAATAACCCTTGATTATATGTGGTTGTGTGAGAGAGCGACTGAAGTCACTGCATAGTGAATTATTATTTGGGAGTAGTTGAATTAATGGATAACAGCATGAGTAATAAGTTGCTTATATTACAGTGGTCTGCCAATAAATTAGTCGTTCTATTTTTGGCTTGGATTATTGCCTATACTTTTTTTGCAATTATCCCAAATATTTCTCCCCAGTTTGATTCATATTATTCAGGTAGAGGAAGTATTCTATTTTACTCGGTTATTGCATATCTAGTTATATGTTTGGTGATCCTTTCTTTGAGGTTGTGCGGAAAGATAGGGGTTAGATTGTTTTTTGCGCTTGATATAATTTTTATTCTTCTTTTTGGCTTGGTGACTTTAATTCTTTCAGGAAACTATGGCTTTGTTGGATAGGCTTGTTGCACAAGCCTATTTCTGGAAGCCTATAAAAGCCCTACAGGATTGTTTGGAGGGCTGGCAATGTTGCTAGCTCCTATAAAACCTATTAGGCCTCGAAATCGTAGTCGATAGTCTTCTTTCCTGAGAATGAAAATTATCAAAGCCTCGGCAGAGTAATTTGCCGGGGCTTTGTCGTTATAGCCTATCAAGCCTGCTTCTTCAGCTTGGCATTCTCGATAAACGTATCGATCACCTGAATTACCTGCCGCTTGGTCGCGGCGTCCAGCTTCTCAATCTGCTGCATCCGTCGCAGCAATCTGGAATCCGGCTGCTTGATCTTCTTCACCGGCTTTACGCCGAGTAGCTCGTCCGTGCTGACTTTGAGGGCCTGCGCCAGGTCCACCAGCAGGTTGGCCGGCGGGTGTTCGCTCTCGGTCTCGTAATAGGCAATGACCCGACGCGTCGAAATTAATTATTCTGGACACCCAGTGCGCCGAGATAAATCGACAAAAGATTGGAGGTGAAAGCCCTCTACCCGGTAAGGTTTAGCAAGCCGCTGGGGCCCCGAGTCATGGGCGTTGTCCGGTAACGGCCAGGGTTAAGCGTTGACAGGGGAAGGTGCAGGCTCAGTATTGAGCTCCGAAAACAAGATTTGAGATCGCCGACCTTGTTGGGTGATGGGGAAGGCAACAGAGGTAGGTACGTTTCTTGCGAGTATCTACATCGGTCTCCGGAGTCAATTGACCTGATGCATGTACTGATGTCTTTTGCGCGGAACTCGGGAGATCCTGTAGGTGATTCGTGCGTGTCCCGCACGGGTCGGGTCCGGCGAAGCCAGTTAGGCAAAGGCCGGGCATTTACGCCTTCAGGAAGTCAGATAGATTCATAGTAGTGAAGAACCCGGTGAACAAAGTGCTAACTAATAAAGTGCCGCATGGCGGAGCCGGTGGAGCGAAGGGATCTAACGATAAGAAATGGCGTTCTGTGCCGGACCTGACTGCGACTCAGAGCGCAGCAGCAGGGTCGTCGGGGCTGGAGCGTCTACACACACGTGCAAAAGCGCAGCGCAAAGAACGGTTCACTAACTTATTCCACCATCTCACCCCGCGACTATTGGCCGAAGCTTATAAAAGCATCAGCCGCAAAGAAACTCGGGGCCTTGATGGAGAAAGCTGGAGCGACTTCGGTAATAACCTACGGGAACGCATCCTGGATCTCCACACACGCCTCCATCTCCAATGCTATCGACCACAAGCGGTCTGCCGTATTTGGTTGCCTAAAGCCGACGGGAGCCAACGCCCCATCGGGATTACAGCAGTCGAAGATAAGGTAGTTCAGCAAGCGCTGGTATGGGTATTGGAGGCCATTTACGAGGCGGACTTTCTCGGTTTCAGCTATGGTTTTCGCCCGGGTCGCGACCAGCATCGCGCGCTCGACGCGATTGCTGTAGCTATCGAGCAGAAGCCCGTGAGCTGGATACTGGATGCAGATATCAGCCAGTTCTTTGACACTATCGACCACGGCTGGCTACTGCGCTTTCTAGCGCATCGTATTGCCGACCGACGCCTGCTACATTTGATCGAGCGTATCGTAAAGGCAGGGGTGGTGGACGATGGACGCTTTACCAAGACCAGGATTGGGACTCCGCAGGGTGCAGTGATATCGCCGATGCTGGCAAATATTTACCTGCACTATGTCTTGGACCTTTGGGCGCATCAATGGCGGCAACAATCCGCACGTGGAGCCTGTTACATAGTCCGTTACGCGGACGATAGCGTGATGGGTTTCCAATACCGTTCGGATGCCGAGCACTTTCAAGTGGCATTAACCCAGCGCCTGGCAAAATTCGGGTTACAACTTAACGCGGATAAAACCCGGCTACTGGAGTTCGGTCGCTTCGCGATGAGCAATGCCAAACGTCGCGGAGGTAGAAAACCTGAAAGCTTTACCTTCCTCGGGTTTACCCACCGTTGCGGCAAACGTGTTTCGGATGGTCGCTTTGCACTCTGGCGCACCACCAACCGAAAGCGGCTTAACGCTAGGTTAAAAGCCATCCGGCAGAAGCTGTTTAAAATGCGTCATAAGGACGTATTTAAGCAAGGGCAATGGCTGCAAAGAGTGATGCAAGGGCATTACAATTATTTTGCGGTTCCTCGCAATCATCAGGCACTAAACCTATTTCGCCGAGAAATATGTCGAGCCTGGTTGCATGCTTTACGTCGCCGGGGGCAGAAAAAGCCGATCATATGGGCGCGCCTACAACGTTTGTTGAAGCGTTTTATACCCAGTGTGAGAGTGTTACATCCATACCCCAACCAACGCCTGTGTGTCTGACTTATCGTAGGAGCCGTATGCGTTAGTAGCGCACGTACGGATCTGTGCCGGAGGGGCAACAAACCTGTTGGGGTGAGTTGGCCCTTTACGGCGATAAGATTGGAGAGAAGTGCGAGCCGTGTTTTTAGTACCAGCTCTAGCGACTTTTTCTTTCTGATTTAGTGTTAAGGTGCAGTGGAAGACTGAGGAAATATACTTGGGGTTGGAAAATCATGGTTTGGATACAAGCCGGGAGGAGAGGTATCGATAGGTTGGGTGGTAACTAGCAGGATACTGCAGAAAGGAGGCGCCGACAGTCGCCTATACCGTGCACCCAGCGTTTATTGAGCTGTATACAGGCTTGTTGTACTGTCTCCACTGATCCCACCAATCCTTTAAAGCGACTTTCAAAGTTTCTGTTGAGGTATAGCCAGTGTTTTGGTGAGATGCCTAGTCGTTTGAGGATGGGTGGCGTGCTTTCAGCAATAAAGCCTCGTTTTCTGGGGGCTAGATGTCGACCACTCCAGTCCACTAGTTCTAAATAGTGATCCAACTGAAAGGGAAGCCCTTTAGGTATATTCAGGCGCTCATTGCCAACAAACGGTAGTAAGTCTTTGGGCTGCTCACCTAAGATTGCTGCACGAATGCGTTGTTGGATCGAGGTATGGTTAGAGTCTTCTGGCGTTTTTGCCATATTGGCACGGATAGGGTTGAGGTCGACATAGGCCATACAGGCAGCAAGAGCTCTTTCATCTAATAAAGCCTGGGACTTGAAACGACCTTCCCAAAAGCGGCCTGTACAATTATCTTCAGCATTGGCCTGACGGGCGATAGACTCGTTTAAACAGCGCATAAACCAGCTAAGATCCATCAAGCGATCTCGCCATAGAGCGACGATTTCCTTTAGTTTTCTGATCTCACAGTGATCGAGAGTGTCCCCTTGAAGGTAGCGACGGGCCAAATTGGAAGCTTTGAATAGCTTCTGCCAACGGAGAATGACCTCGGTATCCGGCCAATTCAGCGCTTTCTCTTTGTCGATATAAAGTACGATATGGTAGTGGTTACTCATAACGGCATAGGCAGCGATATCAAGGGCAAAGATTGAAGCTAGATTATGCATTCTGGATTCAATCCACTCGCGGCGATGCTCATAGTCATTACCAGACTTCATATCTCTACCACACAGAAACGCTCTTCGTACGCAGCGGGAGACGCAATGGTAATAGGGAGTAGTGTCTAACGAGACTTGTGCGCTACGAGGTAAGGGCATTGATCTTTGGTGATGTGTATATTTATACAGTATTTGTATCCTGTAGTCCCTACCGTGCCAATAATTCTGGCACTTAAAGCAACGACTTTTGCGGGTGTCCAGAATTCTGTCTCTGAAGGCTCGCAGAGATATTACAGAATTATTTAGAGGCTCCTTAAAGCTCTCTCGCTGCGCAGATAACTTCATTCCACTCCATATCTGAGTGCCATTCTTTATACTGCTGAATCATTGGGTAATAGTGGTCAGGGATATCTGAATCGGGAGCGTCGCTATATAGGTACGCCATTCCCTCTCTAAACCATTCAGGCTTAAGCATTGTATTCAGTGGGCCTATCTCTTTAAATTGAAACCAGTGCACCATTTCATGTTGAGTAATATAGACCTGCCAGGAACTCGGCGCAATTACAGTGCCTGAGTAAGGAAAAGATATGGCCCTTTCTTGCCCGCCGCCAAATGAACGGTAACACTCGACAGTTGAACAATAAACAAAAGTAGGTTGGCTATTTACTAGAAGGCTGTTTCTGTTTAGTGAATCATTCGCTGATCGGTATAGAACGGTTGCTTCTGCGAGCCTTTTCTTATCTTCAACGCAAACAGGGCCATTACAATTAACGCCGTTAAGTTGAGGGAGGAGGAGTCGGATAGCTGGAAAAGATATCCATAATAGTATCGGGACTGATGCGAACACTAGTAGAGCCAAGGGCCTGAACATAAATTGGATTGCCTCTGTACTTTGGGTTACTTGCCATAAAGGGCGAAACAATTAAGAAAAATCTAGAATTGAATTGGTCTTGGCTCCGGTATTATCAAAACGGAGAACTCGCCCGCGTTTCCAAGTAATTAAATACGATTTTTCATTATAATAATTTACTTTGGATTTAGCGCCATTCCCTCTTCTGAACGTATTGAAATTGATAGAAGGTCGACGTTGCCAGCTCATCGAGTATCTATGTTTTTATTGGCAACTTCACCACCTATATTGGTGTCTGGGTTTAGTAGACCGCTGCATGCCAGCTGGTGGGAGGTTGATAAGTGTCCACTAGGGGGAGATGCTGACTCCAAGCGCTGTAGGGTTTGGGTTGCTGTAATGCTTAACTCCAAACTCAGTTGCTTTATGAATGAAGCTTCCTTCGTACTCTGTTGATGTGAAGTGCTACTCCAACCCAATTCTGCCTTCATCAATCTGAAGCTGCCAGCCTAGAGATCGTCAGCATTTATTTTTTTAGGCTTGTTCGTAACGCAGTGCTTGTGGGCATTTGTTAAATCTGCAACTTCCTTCAGAATCGGGTGCTTCCCCCGCCTGCTGATGACCATAAAGAGTAGTCAGCCCGTCTTGATGAGAATCTAATAACTAATGCTTTAGCTGTATTTATCGCCAGGTTTAGAAACTATCAGTGATGGGAAGTAGGGGTTCTATTTTCTTCGCTTAGAAAAAACGCTAACTAGGTTTTTATCGCTTGAGGAGAGTAGAGGTTGGCGCACAAAATTTGCACATAAAGGATATGTAAATTATTGATTTCAAAGATCTGATTGGTGCCCGGGGCCGGACTTGAACCGGCACGGCCGTGAAGCCGGGAGATTTTAAGTCTCTTATAACTCATTGATTCATAAGGGATTTCTATTTTTTCTGGGTATTCTGGCCACTTTAAGGTCATTAAGGCACGCCATTTTGGCCAAGCCTGATTCGGTACTGTACCGAAATATGTTCCGTGTACCAAAGGAATGACGCCCACAATCGCCACCAGTGGGCTTTATTTTCCCTTTCAGGTCGCATAAAGTAGACCTGATAAGAGAGACAAGGGTAGTTATGTTGCCCTTAGGCACGGACTTTCAAGAAAGGATGCAGGCCATGGATACGAGGTACATCTTGCGAATCTCGGAGCAGGTCAGAACAAGGCTTCTAATAATAAGTAAAAAACAGGGGCCGAAGCCCCTGAAGTTGTCCCCCTCATTTACGTTTGATGGTTTCAACAATAGCGGTTTTTCTCCTACGCTTAGCATCCTTGACCGGTATAAACCGACCAGTGACCGCATCACGCCCTACCTTGTAGGTTTTTTTGCTCTTTTTGCTCATAACACATACCAAAAAATTGGCAGGTTCGGCCTGCCTCCGTAGGTACTAAGTACCCCCTTCTTTAATAAGGGTACGGACAGCAAGAGCGTAAGTAGGTATGCGGGCCCGCCGAGATAATTCAAGTCAGCTGCCTTCTTAAATCTTGCCCAGCTAACTAACCCCCCAACAGATTTTAAAGCTTGGTCAATAGCGACCCGGCCACCCCTTTGCCTGGAGAACTACTATGGAAGACTTGGTGCTTGTGCAAGAGCAGCTTGAAAAGGGAATGAGAGAGTATGGTGTTCACCGCTACCTGAAAGCCATTGAGCGCCGCAAGCAGCATGGTGAGGAGGCTGACACGAGTTACGGCAAGACTCTCATCAAGCGCTCACTACTCATTTGTGAAGAGGCTCTAAAGGAAGAGATGGAGCGTGATAGTAGTGCTGTCGGTAGGCACAACAAGGCTCTGAAATATCTCAGGAAGGGTGAGCTAAGGCCCCTCATATTCATTGCAATGCGCTTCCTGTTCAATGGCATCAGCGCTGGAAGACAGCTTCAGACACTATGTAGACAAATTGGCCAAGCCGTTATGGATGAGGTTAATGGGCAGGCTTACCGTGAGCAGTTCAAGGAGACTGGCAAGAAGCTGCAAGCTCAGGCTGCAAAGCGTATTGGGTATACCTATAGACGCGAACTCTTCAGAACTTTCCAGAACAGTGCTGAGGACTTTAAGACTGACCGTTGGGATACCGACACTCAAGTGGTTGTGGGTGCGAAGATGATTAGCATCATCATTGAGAAGACTGGGCTCTTCTACATCCAGAACACTAGAGAGAGGCACAAGTCCTGCAAGTACCTGCTGCCCACTAAAGCCTGCTTGGATGCCATTGAGAACCATGTGGAAATGATGAGTGAGATTTGTGTGAGCTATCAGCCCATGGTTGTACCGCCTAATAGGTGGGAGGAGGGTAGTGCAAAGGGAGGTGGTTATATCTCTCCCTGGATTAAGCCGTTGCACATGGTCAAGACACGGAATGAAGCCTACCTCTCAGACCTCGCGCACATGGAGTTGAAGGAGATAAGAGCAGCTTTGAACGCGGCTCAGGAAACCCCTTGGAAGATTAACCTGGGTGTGTTGGAAATCATGGAGAAGGCTTATGGGCTGAACAATGGTATGGCTGAGCTGCCTTTGCGGATAGATGAAGACCCGATTCCAAGGCCCCGTGAGAATGCCACTGAAGAAGAAGTTGATGAGTACAGGCAGGACCGTCGCAATCAGTTCCAACGCATCAGGGCTAACAAAGGCCGCCGCATTCAGTTTGTGGGGACGCTCACATGTGCCCAGCGCTACAGGGAGTTTGAGAATATCTACTTTCCTTACCAACTGGACTTCAGAGGTCGCCTTTACTCAGTTACTAATGGCTCGCTGTCACCGCAAGGGGCTGACTTCAGTAAGGGGCTGTTGCACTTTGCAGAGGCTAAGCCTTTGGGTGAGCGTGGTCTGTACTGGCTTAAGGTTCACATGGCGAATCTTATGGGGGTGGATAAAGTGAGCTTTGATGAGCGGGTTGCTTACGTTAATGAGAACTGGGGTGAGTTCATAAGGTGCGGTCAAGATCCACTGGCAAACCTGCTTTGGACTGAGGCTGATAAACCTTGGCAAGCACTGGCAGTCTGCTTTGAACTGGTGGGGGTGGATAGAGAGGGAGTGGGCTTTGCCAGCCGGATACCAGTCGCTTTGGATGGATCTTGCTCAGGGCTCCAGAACCTGGGAGCTTGTTTGCGGTGTGAAGACACGGGTAGGGAGGTTAACTTACTGCCTGCTGATAAGCCCGCTGATATCTACCAGAAGGTTGCAGACAGGGTAATTGCGTCTATTGCGTCCGTCAGCCCTACTAAGTGCGACAAGGAGGCAGCGATAGAAGCTGCTAAGGAGCTGATGAAACTGATTGCAGCTGACCACGGCATCACCACCCCCAAGAGAATGAATAACGCCATAGAGAAAGCGATTAGTGATTGCCCACGAGACAAGTTGAGTGAGGCTTCCAAGGAGATGCGAAGCATTTATTACCGTGTCGTGGAAGGCTGGGCTTGGCTGAAGTTTGGTATCACTCGCAAGACTACTAAGCGAGCCGTGATGACTTTTCCCTATGGCTCCAAGAAGTTCGGTTTTAAAGAGCAGCTTATGGAGGACATTCTCATTCCGACTTACAGGGAGCTTTCCACCAAACTTCAGCAGGGTGAAATCACACAGCAGGAATATGAGGAGCAATGGCCTTTCACTGGGAGAGGGCACTTAGCAGCCAATGTTCTTGCTGATGAGATTTACTCAGCGGTAACAGCCACAGTTGTGAAAGCCGCTGAGGCTATGGATTGGATGCAGCAGACAGCTCGCTTGGTTACTAAGTCTGGTCGCACCATAAGCTGGACCACTCCTTTAGGCTTCCCGGTTCAGCAAAGATACTTTGAAATGAAAGAGAGGAGGATACGCACAACTCTTTGTGGTGAGACGTATTGGCCAAGGCTTGCAGAGGCAACTGATAAACCCGATACACGCGCTTCAGCAAACGCCATCTCACCGAACGTAGTACATAGCCTAGATGCAAGTCACCTGATGATGGTGGTAGGGCTGTCAGCTCAAGAGGGTATCAACAGCTTTGCACTCATCCACGACTCCTTTGGAACACATGCAGCAGATACCGATAAGCTCTTCGGTGTAATCCGCCGTGCTTTCGTTGAGCTTTACCGAGAGAACTACTTAGTGCGACTTAAAGAGCAGCTTACTGCCCAGGTTGCCCCTAAATACAGAGAGGATGTACCGGAACTACCAGAAGAAGGGAGTCTGGATTTAGAAGCAATCCACAAGTCCGCCTATGCTTTTGCCTAGCAGGCCTACTAAGCGATACAAGCGGGGTGTTTTGTTGCCCTTAGGCACAGAAATTTAGTGCCCCGCAGATTTGTTGCCCTTAGGCACAGAAAAATTTAGCTGAACCAACAGGTGACTCTATGAAACCACTTACGGCTATTTACACACACTTCATTGATAAGGGCCTGCCTATCCCCGCTGAAGTTTTAAAGCGCGCTATGAAGGCGGGTATCAATGTTTCTCAATTCACAATGACAGGTAATAAAAAGAGTGGCTAAGACTATCCTAACCCCGGTTACAGCGGCGAAATTTCCGCACCTTGTAACCCCTAATGACCACTTCAACAAGGAGAATCCGACTTACGAAACCAAGCAAGTCTTTGACATGGAGAATGATGAACATGTTGCTTGGCTTGAGCGTTTCCGTGAGCAGGGTGCAAAGCTTGTTGAAGACTTCCGTGCAGAGATTGTTAAGAAGGGAGGCAAGCCCGCTGCACAGGCTAAGAAAGCCGAAGTAATCCTCCCTATTGAAGAAGATTACGATGTTGAGGGAGAAGGTGAGGAGCAAACCTATACCCCTAACGGTAATTTTGTTCTGAAGATGAAGCAGTACTCCTTGTATAAGGAAAAGAAAACAGGGGAGATGAAGAAGCGTTCATTGCCTTTGATTGATACTGCTAAGAACCCTGTGAAAACAGGAGATTTCTATACAGGTTCCAAGCTGGTTGTAGCGTTCCGCCCAAATGTCTCAATGGTGCAGGGCAAGCTTTACCTCACTTGCTACATAGAAGCTGTGCAGATCCATGAGTTGGCAACCGGGCACTCCGCTCTTGATGCCTTTGGTGTATTTGAAGACGGCTTTAAAGGCGCTGCCAGTTCTGATGAGTCAACTCCTGATGATGGTGGTGCTGACGCTGGGGGTGAACCTTCAGGTTCTGATGAGGGTGCGCCTAATTTCAACTTTTAAGGGATACAAGCAAGACGCTACGCATATCGTTTCCTTTAAGTTGCCTTACCCACCTTCAGTAAATAACTACTATGGCCGCACCCGCACTGGTTCGGTCTTCATCAAAAAGCCCGGTAAGGAGTTTAGGGCTACCGTTCAAGCTGCCCTTGCTCCCTATAACCTCCAGCCCCTTCAAGGAAAGCTCCGAGTTTGGATTGAAGTTTTCCTTCCTGACCGCCGCAAGAGAGATATAGACAACATTAATAAAGCTCTTCTGGATGCTTTAACGGCTGCTGGAATTTGGGTTGACGATGATTTGGTAACGGACCTCCGCTTGGTTAAGGCGGGGATTGAAAAGGAATTGGGAGGATGTGTCGTAGTACATATCGCAGAAATATGTTCGGAAAAAGAAAAGTAACCAGAGCAATTTTGGTTGATGCCACTTTCACGCCTAACTCAGAAGATAAATCAGCGTGGGACATGGAAGGCATTGATAGAAGTAAAGGTGCGCTGGGAATTAGGTCTCACTACATCATCAGACGTAACGGTGATGTTGAGAAGGGTAGAGAGATTGATGAGGTGTGCTGCACAGGCGAGCACCAAGTAGATAAGGAATCAATTTTAATCCTGCTAGTGGGCACAGATAAATTCACAAAGGCTCAAGCGGGCGCTGTAAACGGACTGGTGGAATACCTTCAGGACAAGTTTCCAGAGGCTGGGCCTGCATTCATGGTGGATGTGGATGAGCCAGAAAGAACAAGTTATTGAGTTCGTAGAAAAGTGGGGATCAATTGATTCTCATAAAGCATTTCAACTGTTTGGAATTACACGGCTGGCAGCAGTCATCCATGAGTTGAAAGGAACAGAGCACGCAATGAAAGCTGTCTATGACGGCACAGTGAAAAGCGGCTTTGCACGGTATGAAGCTGACCCTGAAGAGAGATTCAAAGCTGTTAAGAAGCAGCTCAGCGAATCCTGTAGCAAAGGAATACAGGCAGCTTCATGCCCGAGAGATGTTGTAGCAGCACTGACTGAAGCCCTACGGAATGCGTTGACCTGGGCTAGGGAGGTCGGTGATGGGTGAGTGCGTAAGGAAGGAGCCGTGCCCTTGTGGTGACTCCAGTGACGCGCTGCAAATTTATGAAGATGAGTCTGGGTTTTGTTTCAAATGCGATAGCTACTTCAGTGAAGAAGAGCTTACAGGTCAGGCATCCCCAGCCAAGTCAAAAGGGGGCTCAGCAGCCTCCACTATCACGCCTATTCAAGGCGACTACATATTTCTTGAAGCCCGTGGAATCCAAGCAGATACATGCAGAAAGTACGGGTATAGAGTTGGATTCTATGAAGGCCAACCCGCTCAGATTTGTGATGTGAAAGATCTGAATGGAAATCTTATCGGCCAAAAAATAAGACTAAAAGGCAAAGACTTTCGGACCCTTGGTAAGGGGGTGGTTGAGTCCCTTATAGGCGCCCACCTATTCAGTGGTGGTAAGAAAATAATCATCACTGAAGGTGAAATAGACATGCTGACTCTAAGTCAGGTGCAGGGGAATAAATACCCTGTAGTGTCTCTTCCAAACGGTGTGAAGTCAGTTAAGAAAGCCATTGGCAACAACCTTCAATACCTCGCCAACTTTGAAGAAGTGGTTCTCTGTTTTGATATGGATGAACCTGGGCGAGAGGCTGTAGCTGAAGCTGCTTTGATGCTCATGGACCACAACGTCAGGGTTATGAATCTCCCTGAGAAAGACCCCAACGAAATGCTTAAGAAGGGGCTGGTACAAGAGCTGGTAAGGGCAGTATGGAATGCTGAGCCTTACAGGCCAGATGGTCTGGTCACATTAGATTCACTGGTTGAGGATGTTATTAAGCCCGTTGAAGTCGGTCTTGATTGGTTCCTCCCAACACTCACTAAACACACCTATGGACGCCGCCCAGGTGAGGTGTACTTCTTCGGCGCTGGGACAGGCATGGGTAAGACTGACCTGTTCACTCAGCAAATGGCTTTTGATGTTGAGACGCTGAATAAACCAGTCGGCGTGTTCTATCTGGAAATGGGCACAGTTGAAGCCGCCAGAAGAATTGCTGGGAAGGTTGCTAAGAAGAACTTCCATATCCCTGATGCAGGATGGACTCAAGAGGAACTGGTTGAAACGATTCAGCGTCCCTCACTTAAAAACAGGGTAACTCTTTTTGACTCATTCGGAGTGACCGAGTGGGACAGCATTAAGCAGCACATTATTTATCTCGCTAGTCAAGGCGTAAAACTATTTTACATAGACCACCTAACAGCCTTGGCGACTGGCTCTGAGAAAAGTGAAAAGGAAGAGCTAGAGCGAGTCACTGCTGATATGGCCATGCTGGCGAAACGCTACGGCCTAATCCTCCATGTTATTAGCCACCTCACCACACCAGAGCATGGTTCCCATGAGGAAGGCGCGCGCGTAACTGTTAGGCAATTTAAAGGGTCGCGTGCAATCGGTTTTTGGGCTCACTACATGTTTGGCCTGGAAAGGAATCAGCAAGCCGCTGATGAAGAAGAGCGTCAGACAACGACGTTCAGAATTTTGAAGGACCGTTATACCGGGCGCGCTGCCGGGGTAACGATAAAGCTTGGATACGATTTTGAAACCGGCCTTCTGTATGAGCAGGAAACTTTTACAGAGCCATCTACTAGCACTGAGGAAGAGGAACCGCGTTATGCGTTTTAATAAAGGTGATGAAGTCAAGGTTGTACGTTCTGGGAAGGGTTGCATTCTTTGGGGGTGTGAGAAAGAAGAGCTAGTAGGGAATGACAAGCCCTATGTAGTGGAACGAATTGATGATAATGAACCAGCTGTTCGCTTGGAGAGGGGGTGGTTCCCTAGCCATTGCTTGGAGTTAGTTGAAGAAGAACCTGAAACCGCTGAAGAAGTTGCTGTTGAAGAGGTTCCTAAGCCTGCTTTTAAAGTCGGTGATAAGGTTCGTGTAGTACGTGCTGAGCCGGAACATGACGTTTGGGTGGATGAGTTAGACTCATATGTTGGTAATGGCATTCAGTATAGTGTGGAAGATGTTGATGAATACGATTCAACTGTTCGCTTGGAGAGGGGGTGGTTCCCTGAAGGCTGCTTGGAATTGGTAACTGAAGAAGCAGTAGAAGAGGCTCCTAAGCCTGAGTTTAAAGTCGGTGACAAGGTACGTGTTACCCATAAAGTGCTTGAGTGGGATGGCGACCGCTGGGTGTCCTGCATGGATGAAACAATTGGTCGTGAGGGCACTATTAATAGGGTGAATCGGGATGGAGACTTTCACTTAACTCCCTTTGGTAAGAACTACCCGGCAGAGTGTTTGGAGCTGGTCGCTGAAGAGGTAGTGGAAGAGGTTCCTAAGCCCGAGTTCAAAGTCGGTGATAAGGTTCGTGTAGTACGTGCTGACAGGGGTTGGCGTGGATGGGTTCCCACTCTTGAGAAGTATGTGGGTAATGGAAAGGTCTATGAAATAGCTGAACAAGGGCGCGACCCAAACAATTTCTATATTGATTCTTGGTATTTCCCTTCAGAGTGTTTAGATCTTGTCTCTGATGATGAGTTAGTGACTGCCACTGAAGCCTCCCCTGAACCTACACCAGCGCCCCGCAAAACCCTTGATGACTGTTCTCCAGAGGAGTGGGACGCAGCTTCACGGATTGCCCGTGGTCTACAAGATCGGAGTAGTTGGCCGATAGCTCCGCCTAAGAGTAGCACGCCGAGTAGTACCCCAATGAGTGCCTACGCAATTCAGGAAGGCGGAAAGCATTACAAGAAATTAGCTATCCAGCCAACGGAGTACGCGATGGCTAATGAAATGGATGCGTGCCAATTTTCAATCGTTAAATATGTAACTCGCCATGAGGACAAGGCCGGTATTGAAGACCTTCGCAAGGCTCGTCACACCCTTGAAATCTTGGCTCAAGAAAAATATGGAGAAGCATTGTAGTTGAGACTGGCCTTTGATATTGAAACAAATGGCCTTCTTCATCAGCTCACCAAAATCCATTGCATTGTTGCAATCTGCATAGATACCGGAAAGGAGTACATCTACACAGGCTCAGCTATTGAGCAGGGCGTAGAGATGCTTTCAAGAGCGGAGCTTTTAGTCGCTCACAACGGTATTAACTTTGATGTTCCCGCAATCCAAAAGCTATTCCCAGACTTTAAGCCAGACCGTAAGGCGGTACTGGATACTCTTGTCTGTACTCAGCTTATCTATAACGACCCCTTAGAAGAAGACATAAAACTCGCTCAGCGTGGGTTACTGCCTAAGAAGCTACTTGGCAGGCATTCATTAGAGGCGTGGGGCTATCGTCTTGGCAACTATAAGGGTGACTTCAAACCTGAAAACTATACCAATCCAGAAACTGGTGAACCCCATACGTGGCTCACAATTCCATTCTCACAGGAGATGCTGGATTACTGTATTCAGGATGTGAAGGTAACGATAAAGCTGCTTAAGAGTATCCAGTTTAAACGCACTACTCAGAAGGCTTTAGACCTGGAGCATGAAGTAGCTTGGCGTATGGCTGAGATAGAGCAGTACGGTTTCACATTAAATGTGGCCGGTGCATCTGAGCTTTACGCTGAGCTTGTTCAGGAGAAGTATGAGCTTGAGCAGCAGCTGATAAGCACCTTTGGAAGCTTTGTTAAACGCGGCAAAGAAGTAACTCCCAAGAAGACGATTAACTATCGTAAGAACCCCTTGCAAGCAGACCGTACAGCGGGGGCGACTTACACCAAGATAGAGATAATCAAGTTCAATCCTGGGAGCCGTGACCACATCGCTAAAGGGCTTATTGAGCGGTATGGATGGGAACCTCAGGTATTTACTGACAAAGGAAATATAACTGTTGATGAGACTGTGCTGGAGGCTCTTCCTTACGAGGAGGCGCATCTAGCAGCTCAGTATCTCCGCAACAATAAGCTTCTGGGTCAGCTTGCAGAGGGCGACAATGCGTGGCTAAAGCTGGAGAGAGAAGGGCGGCTTCACTGCCACGTAAACGCCTTGGGGACTGTAAGTCACAGGGCAAGTCATAGTAAACCGAATTTAGCTCAAGTACCGAGCTTACGGGCATATAAGGGGAAGGAGTCAAGAACCCTCTTCACTGTCCCTGAAGGCTGGTATTTGATGGGCAGCGACGCATCAGGTTTGGAACTGCGTTGTCTGGCCAATCGTATTTTCCACTGGGATGGCGGGGCATACGTTCAAGAGATTTTAAAAGGCGATATACATACCGCTAACCAGCAAGCTGCTGGACTGAAGACGCGGGATGAAGCAAAGACATTTATATACGCCTTTCTATATGGGTCCGGCGACCAAGGAATAGGGGCACTTTTAGCTCCTGCTGCAAGCCCGAACCAGCAGAAGAAAATTGGAGCGGCAACTAAAGCGCGCTTCTTAAAAGCTATCCCAGCCATTACAGCCCTCCGTAAATCCGTTGCAGGGCAGCGCACTAAATTTAAACAAAAGATTAAAGGGCTTGATGGCCGCTGGCTCCACTCGCGTAGTGAGCACAGTGCGGTGAATCTATTACTCCAATCTGATGGAGCCCTGGTGTGCAAGAAATGGCTATGTGTCTTCATGGAGCTGATGGAGTCAGCTGGATACAAGCTGGGTTGGGAAGGGGACTTTGTATTGTCTGCCTGGGTACATGATGAAATTCAGGTTGCTTGCAGAACAAAAGAAATCGCCGAGAAGGCAGGTGAATTCTCTCAGAAGGCTATGAGAATCACCCAAGAATTTTTCAAATTTAACTGCCAGTTAGATACCGACTTCAATATCGGCAAGAACTGGGCGGATACGCATTAATGATGAATCATAGGGAAAATATCAAGTTAGGCGAGGGGAAGTCTTTAACACTTTATAAGTGTACTGGTGATAAGTGGACTATTGGTTTTGGCTGGAACATAGAAGATAACGGCATTCCTGAAGAGATTGCTGAGCGGTTGCTTGATATTGCAATTGAACTCGCTGAGAAAGACCTCTTCCATATCTTTGGTTGGATCTTTATTTCTGACTTAAAAGAGAATCAGTATGGCCGTTACTGTGCGCTATTGGATATGGCGTACAACCTGGGGTACGGACGCTTCAAAGGCTTCAAGAAGATGATTGCTGCTGTTAAAGCACATGATTGGGAAGAGGCTGCTGAACAGGCTAAAGACTCTCGCTGGTATAAGCAGGTTGGGGAGCGTGGTGAACGCAATGTTTACCTCTTAAGAACAGGGCGGTTCCCAGCATGAAAAAACTGCTCCTGATTGATACCGATATTGTTGCTTACAAGGCATGTGCAAAGGCTGAGTTTGAATGTGACTTTGGTGATTGGACATTCCTAGCAACAAATTTTGAGGTGGCTCTCAATAACGCTGTTGAGCGTATTGAATCTATTCGCGAGCGCTTAAAGGCTGATGAGGTGGTGCTCTGCCTGACTGATGACCACAACTGGCGAAAAGACGTTCTACCTACCTATAAGCGAAACCGTATAGGGACTCGCAAACCCATGAAGCTGCCTGAGGTGAAGGCGGCACTTTGTGAGCAGTATGAGTCCTTTCTACGTCCCGGCCTGGAGGCTGATGACGTGATGGGAATTCTCGCTACTCATGCCGGTTATAAGCCCAAGTTCAAGAAGATTATTGTCAGTGAAGATAAAGATCTTCGGACTATCCCTGCACTTGTTTTCAACCCTGATAAGGACACTAAGCCTCGTCTGATTACTGAGGATGAGGCTGACCGCTGGCATATGGCTCAGTCCATTGCTGGTGATGTTACGGATGGTTATACCGGCTGCCCTGGAATGGGTTTATCAGGTGCTGAAGAGCTGATTGCTGAGCCTTATCAGTGGGAGCAATACGAACATACCTTCAAGTCTGGGCCTAGGAAAGGAAAGACTGAAGAGCGCTGGCGAAAGATACCTTGTGAAGATCTTTGGGAAGGCGTTGTTAGCTGTTATGCGAAGCAAGGTTTAACTGAGGAATATGCACTATCACAAGCACAAGTTGCGAGGATTTTACGCGCATCTGACTACGACTTTGACAACAAAAAAGTAATCCTATGGGAGCCTATCAATGAACATTGAAGTGAAATATGTACATCACATGGGAACAGACTTAACGGTTGCTAATGCCGCTGGTTCTACGCAACTTGAACCTGAGTTCTGGAACTGTTTGGAGGATTGGGTATACGCCCCAGATAAGCCGATTCTAACTCCTGTTTTTGATGATGATGGAAGAGATCGTATAGCTGATGCCGCTGATGATAAGAAATGGGAGGTGTTTAGGCACACGATGCTGAGCGTGATTGTAACCGCACCACATGATGTGTATGTGAGCTGTTTAGAGCTTGGCATGGGCACTATGACCCGGCTCAACTTCTCGGAAGCATCACAGAGTAAGACGTGGTTATGGACAGGTGATGTTAGTGAGTTCATGGCCTATGTAAGGCATCACACATTTCCAGTGAGTGACTGTTCCAAAGAATCTCGGCAGGTTTCTAATAAGTTGGATGAGATCTGCCAAACCTTGTTCCCTTATTCCTGGGGAGCATTATCTCTAAACCTTTAAAGAGGACTTTCAAAATGTCTCAAGATAAAACTGAAGCTGTAATGTGCGAAGCCATGGTTACTGTTGTTGCTCATATGTTTAGAGGGATGTTTCTAGCTGGCGTGTCTCAGAAAGTTAGTAGTATATTAATCTCCCTTGTATGTCATGAATCAACTGATACTGAGTCTGATAGCAAGGTGCTCTTTGAAGCAGGTAAAGCGCAGGCACTGGCGACTGTTGGTTCTCCATCCTGTGAAACAAAAGAAGCTGTCTCTGAACCCATTGGTTCTGAAGATGAATCAGCGGGCTTTATCACAAAGGCTACAATGATCGCACATGTAGCATATGGCGGTCTGAGGGTGGGGCTCTCTCCAGCAATTATCTCTAGGATTGTGAATTATCTAATTAAGAGCCTCAGTCACTCAGCAGGGAATCAGGACAAGCTTCGCATTAAAGCCTTGGAAATTTCCTCCGAGATGTATGAGGAAGGAGAAAAGCAGAAATTTGAAAAACCTTCCGATGACACCCCGGAAATTGGGGTAGAACTAGAAGCAGTACAACATTTTAATCCTGCTTAACCCCCGCTCACACCTACTCATAAAATCCTCCTAAACCTTCTTGTTCACTTGAAAGTTAAATCTTTCAGGCTGCCTTCGCTCGCCTTGAATTTGGATGAGGGAGGATGCTGAGTGGGTAGTAAATACCATGGAGTAACTATGGATTTTTTAGCGGCAGTATCCGGTTTTGCATCATGCCTCTTAGGCATTATCTATTTCCTAATACTGTCAAATGAAAAAGGCTGGGTGAGTATTTCAATTGAAACGGGTGGCTGGAGATTACTGGTAGTGGGTGTTGGAGTCCTTGCAACGACCTTGGTAATACTCCTTTTCTCCCTGGTAATTGTCCCTTACCTGCTTATGTAAATTTTTACTATGAGTGCAAATATGCGGTTATTTAAATATCGGTGCCACAAGGAAGTCCATGCGACTCCTATGAAACGCGGTGAATATAACGAGTATCGCGGCTGGACAATTCCTGCTAATGAAAACCCAGATGATGATGGCTATCTGGTTGTCTATGGAGCAGGCACATCTGACCACTATGAAAGTTGGAGCCCTAAAAAGCAGTTTGATGAGGGGTACAACAAAATGCTGGAGGGGGATGAATACTGGATTATGGGTAGCTCGTAATCTGATTCCCCGCTTTTTGTAATTCCCCCTAAACAACCAACACTTCACATAAAGGTGATGACCGTGAAGAAAACCAGACTGCCTCTTTACAAGATTAAGCATATAGAACGCCTCCATAAAGAAGGTGTTTCTCAGGGCAAGATCGCGAAGGAAGTAAAGGTTTCCACCAGTACGGTGAGCAAATACATATCAACCTTTAAGGCTGCTATCGGCGAATAGCTTATAAGCCAGCTTTAAAACAACTCAAGGAATAACAGATATGCCCGATGACAAAGATCCGGTAGAGCAGGGAGAAATTGCCGATGAAAAAAAACAAGCAGAAGCCTCTGCACAAGCGCAGGGCGATGTTTCGGATGAAGCAGCGGATAAAAAGAAAAGCCGCCCACGCAAGAAGAGCAGCGAGACAAAGGACAGCTCAAAGCAGACTAAGGGATCTTCTAAAGCGTCTCCAGTCAAAGCAGCAGTCGTTTACATCCCGTGTAATGAATCGGGCGAAAAGCTTCTGGACCGTGTTTGTGTACAAGCTCCTTCAACTGGGAAGCTTCCTACGGGATTCAGTTGGAAGGCTTTTCGCTTAATGGAAGTAATTCCCGTCCGCTAATTTTGTTGCCTTAAGGCATAAGCATGGAAGATTTACTAACAGTGCTACGAAAGGAGATTGACCAGAAGATCCCCAGACGCCCTATAGACCCATTTGAGCACGGTCGTAGGATAGGGAAGATTGAACTCCTTGAGTACATAGAAAACCTTTTAGAACCAAAGCAAGAGGACCACTTACCTAGTGTGCATGAGTGACGACCCACCCGAGTCACCACCACCTCCGCCTCCTCCCGCACCCCCACCTCAGAACGCTCCCGACCTAAAGATTAAAGCAGTAGCTGAGAAGCGAAAGACTGCACGCCAGCGTCGTAAGTCTAATAAGGCAGGTCTGCGTAAGGATTTGAGTGCGTTGAATATCAATGGAGCGCAGGCTGGTGGTGCGGGTCTTAATATCCCGACAAAGAGTTAATGGAAAATAAACCAAGTAGAAGTCTTGATGCTGAATCACGATACCGAAGGCTAGAGTCCACCCGCAGTGCCTATATCAAACGTGCTGAGCAGTGTGCAGGGCTGACAATACCCTCGCTATTCCCTGTCAATGGGAATGCAGAAACACTGCAAACTCCTTATCAGGGCCTTGGTAGTCGTGGTGTAAAACATCTAACAAACAAGTTAGTAATGGCGTTATTGCCACCTAATACCCCTTTCTTTCAGCTGCTCCTATCTGAAGAAATAGATGCTGAAGGTACGAAAGGGGAGGTTGATAAAGCTCTTTCAATGATGGAATCAATCATCAAGAAAGAGATTGAATCCAGCCAGCTTAGAAGCAGGTTATACGAAGCCATAAGACAACTAATGGTGGCTGGAAATTATCTTCTGTACTTCGGTCCAGAGGGTGTGAAGGGCTATAGGCTAGACAAGTATGTACTGAAGCGTGACGGCTTGGGTCGCATTAGTGAGTGCATTATCAAAGAAGTTATCACTCCTGATGACATACCAGCTTCAGTCAGAGACGCTGTGCTAGGCCCAACTCAGATTAATCCCGACCCAGAAAAAGAGCTTAATCAATACACAGTTATTAGGCGTGCTGGAAAGCGCTTCAGGGTCTACCAAGAAATCAAAGGCGTTGTTGTACCTGAATCCCGTGGTAAGTATTCAGAAGATACTTTGCCCTGGTTGCCACTACGGATGATAAGGGTAGATGGTGAAGACTATGGACGCTCCTATGTAGAAGAGCATTTAGGGGATTTGGTATCCCTTGAAAAGCTCTCACAAGCAATCGTGGATGGTTCGCAAGCCGCTGCAAGGGTGATATTCCTGATTGAGCAGGGATCAATACTATCACCCGATGCGTTTAAGAAAGCACGCAATATGGACATTCTCAGAGGTAAGAAAGAGGATGTGACTACCATTCAGCTAGACAAATTCCACGATTTTAGAATCGCTTCCGAAACGATTAGCCAAATCAATAGGGAGCTTTCTAACGCATTCCTATTAAACACTTCTGTTCAACGTAACGCTGAGCGTGTGACCGCTGAGGAAATCCGCTTTATGGCTGCTGAGTTAGAGCAAGCCATTGGTGGGGTTTATACGTTACTAGCACTGGAGCTTCAGCTGCCTCTTGTCTCAATCATTATGGAGAGACTTAAGCGAAAAGGACGGCTGCCACAAATAAAGAAAGGTGACATTGAGCCACAGGTCTTAACTGGTATTGAGGCGCTTGGCCGGTCACAGGAACTAGAAAAGCTGCGTGTCCTACAGAGCTTTATGCAGGCCCTATCTCCTGAGCTAGTACAGAAATATACCCATGTTGATGAGTTTGTGAAGCGCATTGGAGCTGCTTTGCATCTGGATACCAATGACTTGGTTAAAACAACTGAGCAGATAAAGAAAGCCGAACAGCAGGAAGCACTAAGTCAGATGCTACAGCAAATGTCGCCAGACTTAATGAAACAGTTTCAAGGAGAAACGACTTAAATGGCCGAAGGCAATACTGGGGTTACGGTGAGTTCTGACCCCCAGAGCAATAACAATAATGGCGGTGCAAATCCCGCTCAGCAAGCCACACCAGCGGGTGACAACAACAGCAATACGCCTCAATTACCAGAGGGTTTCAGTTCTGTTGAAGAGCTTGCAACTGCTTACACCCAGCTTAAAGGGTCTCAAGAGCAGAGCCCTGAAACCACACCTAAGGGTGATGAAAAGGATGGTGATAGCGATAGTGATGACCTTAAGTCACAGGTAAGCGACCTTCAAAACCGCCTGACCACTGGTGAAATTTTCAAAGCTGTTGGTGGTGAAGATAAGTATAGCCAGTTGACTGACTGGGCCTCTGAGAACCTACCTGAAGGTGAGGTTAAAGCATTCAACGATGTGATGGCTTCAGGTAATCAGGAAGGCATGTTGTTCGCTGTACGTGCTCTGCAAGCTATCCATCAAAACACAATGGATCAAGAGCCGGTTCTGAACTTTGGAAACAATACTAAAGGCATGAGCGGCTATCGCTCTCAAGCAGAGTTGAATCAGGCTATTGCAGATCCGCGTTATTACAGCGACCCAGCTTACAGGGAAGAAGTGGAGCATCGTGTAGCTCTCTCCACATTCTAAAAACCTCCCCAATTAATTAACAAAATCTAGTAAGTCCTCTACATAAATCTAATGCACTTAGCTGTGTAGGGGATTCCTATGTCTATAAGAAGGTAATAAATTTTTTAATGGCATTTCCTACTGACCAAAATGTATCAAATCCCTTGCAGGTAAACAATGCTGGGGATGCTCGCGCACTGGGCCTGAAGCTTTTCTCAGGTGAGGTTTTGAGTGCGTGGCACGCAAATAATATTGCACTTAAGCTTACCCGTAAAAGAACTATTAAATCCGGTAAGTCCGCCCAGTTCCCTTTGTTTGGGCGCGGTAACGCTTCTTACCATACCCCTGGTAAGTTGATTGAAGCATCAAAAATCCCGACTGTAGAACGTACAGTAACTATTGATGACGTTGCTATCTCTCCAGTATTTATTGCTGATATTGATGAGAAGATTCTCCACTTTGACACTCGCTCTGAATATTCAATGGAGTGTGGCTCTCAACTAGGCGAGCTTGTTGACCGTAATGTATTCCGTATGGTGACACAAGCAGGCTTGATTACTGACCAAACTGCAATGACTGCTGCTGGCTTGACTGCGATTACAGGTCAAGAGTATACCCAGCCAATTCAAATGTCTGGTGCGAGTGACCATTTGGATGGCACCAAGATCTATGAAGCCATTGTGAAGGCTGTTACTGAGTTCCGTAAAAAGAATATTAAAGAGAAGCCAGTAGTAGTACTTCCTCCTGACCAGTATGCAGCCCTCCTGACTGTACCTTCCGTTGCCAATGCCGTGTGGTTGAACCGTGACGTAGGTGGTACCGGTAGCGTTGCTGAAGGCTATGTTCCGAAAGTTGCCGGTGCTCCAATCTATGAGTCTAACCATATTCCCAGCACTGATGAAAGCGCAGGTATTAACGACCCAGAGCCGCTGGCAGATGTCACTGTTGGTTCCGGTAATGAAGCGAAATATCGCGGTGACTACTCAAACGTAGTTGGCTTGGTTTTCTCTAGTTCAGCAGTTGCGACTACTGAGCTTTGGGGGATCAACACTAAGGTAGTGGAAGAGCCTCTGCGCCTTGGTCATACCATCCTGGCTACTCAAGCACTGGGCCACGACATTCTACGTCCTGAGTGTTCCATCCCGCTGCTGAAAGCATAATTTATTGTTAGCTCAATTGGGGGTCTCTTAGGAGACTCCCTTTTTTTTAGAGGATTAAATGACCAAATTAGATGCTGTAAATTACATGTTGGTCGGAATAGGGGAGGCCCCTGTTAACCAACTTGGAGAGGCATTTGCAGATGCCCGTATAGCCGAAACAATCCTCAGTCAGACTAATACCACAGTTCAGGCTAAGGGTTGGTATTTCAATACAGAGAATAACTACAAGCTATCGCGTAACTTCTATACAGAGTTAAAGCTTCCCAAAGGGACGCTCAGTGTGGATACAGGTTCTACCGATGTTGTTCAACGCGGGCTGTATCTATACGACAACGTGAACAAGACCAAGAAATTCCAGTCGGATTTGGTTGTTCACTTGGTGCTTGAAATTGACTTTGAAGAGCTTCCCCATGAAGCCATGATGGCTGTTCTAACCTCCGCTACACGCCGTTTCCAGCAAGCTACTGTTGGATCTAAACAGCTGGATAGCTTTCTCCAAGAAGCCGAACGTACCGCTCACATCTCTCTCTTACAGAGTGAGTCAGAAAACGCTCATCACAACCTCAAAGAGAACTCAGAGTTTATGCAGAGCCTGTTGCGTGGTGGTAGCACGACTACTAGCGGTGCTGATGCTTACCTGGCTTCTATGTACTCTTGCTGGGGGTAGTAATGTCTTTACTAAGTCAATCAATTAGAAACCTGATTGGTGGGGTAAGCCAGCAGGAAGAAAAGCTCCGTAGTGAAACTCAATGTGAGGACCAGATAAATTGTAGGAACTCACTCGTTGATGGGATGGGTAAGCGGCCTTCCACTGAGCTTATAAGCACACTAGCAAACCTTGATACGTCTGACGCGAGTGTTCATTTTATTGAGCGTGATACCAATGAGCGGTACATCATGGTTATCACAGATGGCTCAGTACGTGTTTTCAACACAGACACAGGGGTTGAGTATCCCGTTGTAGATAATGCACAAGCTAATAAAGAGTACTTGCGGCACAGGTCTAAAGAGAACGTGCAGAATCAGTTTCAGGTGCTCACAACAGCAGATACCTCAATCATCCTAAATAAGCAGGTTCCGGTTGAGCAGGCATATGTTCGGGAGACAACTTAATGGCCTCCTCAAATGTACTGACAACGATTGAAGTAACAATCCCCAGCTTTGTTTCAGCAGCACTCACCCATCATGCGTGCGGTGGTACTGATATGAATAAGATTGAGTACATCGTTGGGCTAAGTTCCCCTGAAGTAGTGACTTTGGATATTGATGAAAGTCTTACAGCTGAGAAGTGTGCGCGTTCACTAGGCGAATCATTACGCACCTATTACCCGTCATACACCGTGCATGTAAAAGGTTCTACGGTTTCAATCATACGCCCTCGCGGTAGTGATTTAGATATCACTGAGAACAGCGTTCAGAAGAGAAAGAAGCTAGGAAACACGAATTCAAATACTTGGCAAAGACCACCCGGCTTGGATGACCGTGGTGTATACGGGAAGTATTACAGGAGCAGTGCAAGGAATTCATTTATCAGGACATATATACCATGAGTGTTGATTGTTCAAAAGTACCTACGAAAAGCATTGACTCAATTGTAATTACTACAAGGGATTATGAGCCGGGTGAAATATCTACTGAGATTGCTGATGCCGGTCTTGGCTTCGGCGCTTGGGATACTACTGACAACTCTTCCATTGAAGAGGGCTACCTTGAGGATAATCGGTCGCTTTGTTATGTGAAGCAAGCTGACTACGCAACAAAATATACTTTGAAGCTGAATGGCTACTCCTGCTCATACGAAACCCCTGAAGCTGACACCGATAGGGCGCGTGCAGGGCTGGCAACTGAGGTAATCACCAGTTCAATAGTCTCAGCAATAAACTCCAAGACAGGCTCTCACGGTTGTACGGCTACTAGCTATGGAACGTATTTAACGGTCCACTCAGCAGATACTTATACCATTGAGGCTGTTGACTCCCTTGGTGGTAAGGCTTTCTTTGCCTTTAAACACAAGGCACAAAACTTTTCCGACTTACCTCCTGATGCGCCTGATGGGTTCCGTCTGAAGATACTACCGGAGCCTGATGCTGAAAGTGAGGCTTACCATGTTGTCTATAACAAGGAAGGTGGGGTAACTACGGGCACTTGGGAAGAAACGGTAGCCCCTGGTCTGATTAATCAGTTGGACCGAAATACCATGCCTCATCTACTGACTCGTAAGCAGGATGCTCAGTATGTGGATGAGGATAACCCTTACGGAATCTACTTTGAGTTTTCTCATGCTCCCTGGTCAGCGCGAGAAGTTGGAGACTACGCAACAGCTCCCTTCCCGAGCTTTACCAGTTCAATCAATTCAGATGGCCAGCTTTCAGCAATCCGCACGATTACAAGTATGTCCTATTTCAAGAATCGCCTCGTTTTTGCAACGGATGAGAACTTGGTATTTAGTGAGGCTGGCAATCACTTTAGATTCTTTCCCACCACCGTTATTCAGCCGCTTGAATCTGACTCAATAGATATTGCGATATCCAACAATAAAGTCACTCCGATTCAACACATGATCCCCTATGAAAAGGAGTTAATTCTCTTCTCAGAAAATCAGCAATACAGCTGTAGTGGGGGTGAAATATTCAGTGCGGAAACGGTTCAGGTAGTCCCAACAACGGGATACAGAATTGATGTGAATGTGGCCCCCATCAGGGTGGGAGATAAGATTTTCTTCTGTAGCAGAAAGAGGAACTTTAACGCAATTTGGGAGTACGTTTATGAAGGGGATAAATGGCGTGCTTTTGATATTACTAAGCATGTCCCTAATTATATTGAAGGGTTTGTTCATAGACTTGCTGGTAACTCTACGCAAGACACTCTGTTCGTGCTTCCTCGCTTGTCACATGAGGATACGATTGGCTTCATGTACGTCTACAACTGGGCTGAGCAGAGGGATGAGAGAGTTCAAAGTGCTTGGCAGAAATGGGAATTTTCAGCTGAGGTGCTTGATATAGTTCTGGAGGCAAATTACTTACGACTGCTGACCAGATATAACGAGGGTGGTGATATGGAAGCTCCCACCTACATTTACTACTACGAGGGAATGAATCTCTCATACGATCCCTTAGCAGAAGAACTTGGCCATCCCGTATTACTGGATAGACGCGAGGAAGTCACTGGTTTAGGGATTGGTAGCTCGGATTTAGAGGACTGGGATGGCCGGGTTGTATTTCAATTTCAGGACCGTGCCTTTGTAGGTTTCCCTTATGAGCAGCGATATGTTTTCTCTCGCCTGTCAATCAGGGATAGCTCAGGAACACCTCTAGTAGGTGGACGCACCCAGGCCCGTCGCATCATTTTGAACTATGCAGATACAAGTCACTTTGTAGTGGCTGCTGAAGTTACTGGTAGAAGCGATATACGCGCACAGGAATTCAATGCAAGGGTAATCGGCTCAGCTGACAACATCATTGGGGAGATACCTGTGGCGGTGGGTGAGCTTACTTTCCCGGTAATGGGGCAGGCAGATAGGCTGAGAATTCATATCTCTAATTGGAGCCCCTTTGATGCGGTATTCCTGTCTGCTCAATGGGAGGCGTTCTACTCATACAGAGCACGGCGATTGTAGTGATGTATGACTTGAAGCCCGTAGTAGATAGAGATGTTGAGGAAGTAGCGGCTGATGTTCACCCCCAATATAGAGTCGAGTTGGAGGTATTTGGAAGCCGCTTTGCAGGGATGTTGACTAGGTGTGTTGAGAGCAGTGGCGAAGCCTTTTCTATCTGGGATGGCGGAAGGCTTATAGGGCTTTCTGGATTCCGTCATGGCCAACATGGCGTACTGCCTTGGATGGTTCCAACATCTGAGAGGCCGTCAAATATTAGGGCCTTCATGCAGGAGTCTCGCGAAAAGCTTGCTGATTACTCCTCTGAACTACTCTACAACTACATCCATGAAGAGAATACATCAGCTCTCCGATATGTGAGGGCATTAGGCTTTTCTGAATGTGAATTGGTAGCCAACTTCAATGGCTCCAAACACAGTTTTATACAGGTGGTTAAATGGCCGGTGAATTAACTTCTGCGGCTGCTAGTACGGGCAATCCGTATGCAATTGCTGCCGCAGTTGTAGCTGACATGTTGATTGCTAATCGCAAAGACAAGAAGTTAGCTAAAGAGAATAGAAAGCGGAGAGATGCTGCCGTTGAAAGTGCATCGTTGAATATACGGGAAATGAACCGTGTATTTCAGACTGAGCAAGAAAAGTCTGTTGACGATAAGTTACAGGCAAAGCTCACCATGCTGCGTCAAGCAGATAAGGTCTCTTTAAGCGCTGCTGAGAATGGAGTGGGAGGTTTCTCAATCTTCCGTCTAAGGTCATTTGTTGAAGGGCAAGGCAACCAGAATGTCCGCAACATTGATAGAAACTTGGACGATAGCCGTGCGCGCTTGATGATTAATAAGCGGAATGAGAACCGCAGTGTGGTGGATCTTATTAACCAACTCCAGCAGCCAAAAGGATGGAAGCAGAACCTACTGGATATTGCTATTGCTGGAGCTGGTTCTTACACAAGTGACGGAGGTTCTGGTCGTGCTACCCAATGGAGTAGTACTTCTGGAGGGACTTCTACCGGAACTTCCGGGGGAGGTACGACATAGCAAGAGTTACACTAGATGCAGTAGTCGGCAAGCAGGGGACTAAGAGAAAAGTCGCTGACTACGCAACTATGACAACACCAGTGGCCCCTAAACAGAATGGGGCAGATACAGTTGACCAGCTGATTTCATTGGGCGGTGTGGCCATGGATAGCTGGGCTGATAAATACAATAAGGAGCTGGATGCGGAGAGCTACCTAGCTTCTGAAATGGCTTACAAGGACGCTGAGCAGAACTTTAGAAAAGCTGTTGAGCGCGATCCATCCCTGCTGGATTTAGAGCCAGATGAACTTTCAAAACAAGCAGCAGATTTCTTAGACACTTCCCGTATCCACAATCCTGACTATGCCACTCGCCTTAAGCGGACCTGGGGAGCGCAGTCTCGTCAGCAGGCGCTTCAGATGCGTGAGTCAAAACGGTATGAAGATAAGAAGGGGATCTACAAGGACTATGTGCTCCGCTCAATCCCTGAGTTACAGCAGACTTTCAATCACTCCCCTGAAGATGCGGACTTTGCTCTTGGTTCCCTAAAGCAGCTGGCTTTAAGTGACGGACTAAGTGAGCAGGATTTTTTGGAGCTTGTGGCTGATGTGCAAGCAATGCCAGAGATTACTGACAATGACTTCCAAGCTACCGTGTTAGCGGACTTGGTATTGGACAGGAAGGATTCGCAAGGTCGCTTGATTGGTGGTGATGAACTTCAGCAAAGGATGAAAGCAGCTCGCCAGAGAACCCTAGACCTCAATACTAAGCAGAAGCAGGAAGCTAAGCTGGCTTTTATACATGACTGGGAAACCCAAGTAATACCAGCAGTGCTTTCAGGTCAGATGGCAGAACCCGGATACGACTACTTTGGGGGTGTCATTGAGAAAGGCGTTATCACTGGCTCTGAAGCAGACTCTTTGCTGGACATGATAAACAGCGAGCGCGTTAAAGCTGGAGGGGATACTGCTAAGCACTACCTGCTAAACGCATTCCTTGAAGGCACCTTAAACAAGGAACTTCCAGTTGCGGCGCAGCAGTGGGAGAGGGGCGAAGGCACATTAAAAGGGGATACCTTAAGGCTCGCTTACAACCACTTCTTGCGGCAAGGTGATGTGGGTATGAAGACTTTCTTCAATGCCCTGAAAAAGAATGGTGAGCGCTATAAGCCACTGGATCAAGTTTTCTCAGGTGGCTTTGCAGCATTTGATGAAAAGGTAAGTGATCCGAAAGAGCTGGCTCCTATAACTAAGCAGATGCTTCAGGTTTTACCAATGGCTATGGATACAGGCTATGTGGGAATGTTGCCTGATGATACTAGGCGCAAGGTAATGGCCTTCAATGAGCATCAGCTGCTTGATGAAACACCTCTCCAAGCCCTTCAGCGAATCAATAGTACGGACCTTACACAGCCACCTCCCAAGGTTATGTGGAGCAAAGAACCCGTAGCAAGCCGTGATGAGTTCCTGAGCAAGAAGTTTGGTGAGGGTTGGTTCAGCTGGACAAAAGATCTTGATACGGACTTCAACAGTAAGCCAGTAATTGGACTGATTGAGCGCGAAGCGTCCTACCTGATGCAGATGGGGGTGTCTCAAGATCGCGCTTTAGAAATGGCTTACAACAAAGTTGAAGATGAATTCACTCAGGTCGGTGGGGTTGCCATTCGGAAAGATGAGGTGATTCGCTTCCAGCAGGAAACAGGAAGAACACCTGAAGCCGCTTTCCAATTCCTTCGCGAGAGTTATGCAGAGCAGATGCGTGGTGATGGGGAAGAGGTGGAGCCAGAGGATATCGCTCTCTTCTATAACCCAACCGATAACAACCTACTCGCGATAAACCGAAAAACCGCCATGATTGCCCGTCCGCTTATTGCGAATAACGCTCCGATAGCAAACCTCTATGACTTCGGAAGACCGGAAGTAGCTGCCTTGATGGATGAGCATGAGTACACCCAGGCACTTGCAGAACATGATGCAGGCGATACCGGCAGGCGTGCTGCTAAGGCATTTAATGAGAGCTTTGTTAAGCCTACTAAGGCCGTTGCTGGCGCTATTGGTGGTGTTGTGAAGCCGGTAATAAATACGGTTAAAGGTGGCATTAAGAAGTCAGGACTTTCACACAGTATCGCTGCTAAGCAGGCTGAGATTGAGAGTGATATAAGAATGAATGTGGACGCAGCGGTAGTTGAGCGCAAGCGACGTGAGCTGGAGCAGCTGAAACAACAACTTAAAGAGACTTAAAGTGGATTTGGTAGGAAAGGAAATAGTCTCTGATGCAATTTCAAAGCAGAGACAGAAAGATGCAGTAAGCATTGGCCAGAACCCTACCTTACTTACTCCCGAGCAAGAACAGTCATTAGAAGTGCCTGAGCCCGCTGAAGAAAACTCAGTAGGTTTTATAGAAGCTTTTGGCACGGCGGCTGAACTGGACTGGACGCACAGTAGGCTTGCTCGTTGGAGTGAGTTGGAGGGGTATGAGGAGGGTAGTGATTTCACACTCTCCCAAAGTGATTTTCATAGGCTTGGCGATGGCTTGGCAGATGAGCATAAGGCAAGTCTGGTAGAGGCCACTAGCCTAGAACATGCAGAGAATATGCGTGAGGAGTTACTGGCTACTCAAAAGCTGGAACAAGTACTCATGCAGAGCGATAGCGCATTGTCGGCAAGGATACTTGCGAACCTTGTAGATCCTACTTCACTTGTTGCCGGTACTCTCACTGGTGGCGTTGGGACCGCAGTAATGTGGGGCTCGCGGGTTAGTCGGGTGAAGAGAGCGTTTACAGCTGGTGCGATAACAGCTGGTGAAGTTGGGACTATAGAAAGCTTGGTAAATGCTATAGATCCTGTGATGGATGATGAGGATGTTCTTTTAGCTACTGCAACGGCAGGGAGCTTGGGTGGGTTGATTGGCTCATTTGGAAAGGTCTCTCCAGACCTCGCCAAAGCTTATGGAAAAGTAAGCAGGGAGGTAGAGGCCAAGCAGCTGAAGGAGGCTGGTGAGTTCACTGAAGAGGGTAAAAAGAGCTTTGAAGATGTTGAGCAGCCGCTGGACTTAGACAACCCCGGACATAGCTCAACCAGCTCAGCAACAACGCCCACTGAGATTGGAGCTACTGAAAGAGTGGATATTGCCTCTAACGGGCATGAGTTCAGTGACAAGGCATTCGGCTCTAAGGTGAACTACACGATTGGTTCGCTAATGGCTGGTTCCGATAATTCACTGCTACGCCACTGGTCTAGCAAGTTAGTTGATATCTCAACAGGCTGGTCAAAGCGAGGGACAACTTCTGCCCGGTCTGCAAGCGGCTGGAAAAGGCATCAGCAAAGCAGCTTTGAGTTACAGATAGCCAAGGCTGAGCACACCCACTTCAATGCCTGGAAGAAGGAACATGGCTTTGGTGCAATGAAGGAGACCCAAGCCCGCAATAAATTCTACCGGGAGGTTTCTGATTACATTGAAGGCGTGGGAGGTGACTATCACCCAGCGGTTAAAGCCGTGGGGGATGTTCATGCCCGGATCTATAGGGAGCTTGGTGAACTACAGAAGAATCCCTTGAAGAGGGAGGGTGGGAGAGGTGCTGCTGTTCGCGGTGCCGAGAACTTTGAAGCGAATGCAAAGTACCTTCCACATGTTTACGACGATATGCGAATTGAGCGTATGGGCAGAGGGAAGGCCCAAGAACTGTTGGCAAGAGGGATTGCAGGTGTCACAGAAGACGTTGCTCAGCGTGTCGCAAAGAATGTAGTGAAGATTATTACCTCCAGACGCTACCAAACTGCTGGGCAGGATTGGAGGAAGTGGTTTGAAATGGATGCAGAGGACTTCCGGTACCACTTGGAAGAGGCTGGCATTGATGGCAGGACCATTGATGAGTTAGCTAAAGACCTACAGCTAAGCGCAAACAGGAAGGAAGGCAAGGCAGGGAAAGAGTCAGTCTGGAAGCAGCGAATCAATTTGGATATGAATGCGCGCCTGGATGATGGCACGGCTATTACTGAGCTTTTCCAGCGTAATGCAGATGTTTTACTCCGCTCCTATATGAACCGCCAGTTGGGCAAAGTGGCACTGGCAAGGCATGGCCTTGTTGGGGACTCAGAGATTGCAGCTCTACGCAAAAGGTTGGAAGAGCAGTATCACGCAGTGGGAGCCACTGGTAAGCGCGCTGATTGGCGCATGAAAGCCGAGATGGATGCCTTTCAAAAATCCCTGAATCACATCCTAGGGATACCTAATCACGATGGTCAAAGCCTCTTAGCAACCACATCACGATTAGGGCGGAAGATGGCCTTCGGTAATGTGATGGGGATGGTTGGATTCGCTCAGATAGCTGAGATTGGTAACGTGGTAGCCACCATGGGCTTTAAAGGCTTCTTCAAGTCCATACCAGAATGGAAAAGCATTCTGCTCAGAGCCCGGAATGGCGAGCTAAGTAATGACCTTGCCGCTGAACTGGAAGAATTTACTGGTGGTTATGGTTCACAAGCCTTCCTTACTAGGGCTACTAACTACGACCCAGAGATGATGGACTCTATTGGCGATGGCTTATTTGGGAAAGTTGAGAGGGGCTTGGATAAGGCGAATCGTGGGGTAGCAACTATTTCAGGGATGAACCTGATTACCACATTCAGTCAGCGACTGGCTGTAAAGGGGCAGGTGGACAGAGTTTGGAAGGAGATTCATAGCAACATCCCCGCTCTATCTGAAAGGCAGTTGAGAGAATACGGGATAACCCCCGAGGAGTTCTCTGCGATTAAGCGCGAGATGAGTAAACATGCCAAAGGGGCTGAGAATGTTCATAAACTGAACTGGGAAAGCTGGGAACCTGAAACAGCAGAAGCGTTTGCAACCCTGCTTAGGAAGTGGGGGGAGCGTTCTGTTCAGGTGAACGACATAGGCGATTTACTCCCATTTGATTCGCCCCTTTCCAAGCTCTTACTCCAATTTCGCACGTTCGTTATTTCGGCCCATTCAAAGCAGCTGCTAAACACAGCCAACCAGCTGAGGGATGGTGATATCGGGTTTGGAGTTACAAAGATGTTGTACGGCTCCTTATTTGCTTCGTTGGGCTATATCGCGAGGACACACACAGCTGCCGTTGGTAGGCCAGATAGAGAAGAGTACCTAAAAGAAAAGCTTACCAATGAGGAAGTTATTAAGGCGGGCTTTGCAAGGGCTAGTTGGGCTGCACTGCTCCCAGCATTTGCTGACACAGGCGCAGACTTCTTTGGTGAACCACTCTTCAATCAGCGCTATACCGGGCTAGAAAACTCCTTACTAAATCCTATGCAATCACCAGCAGGTGCCTGGGCCACTAATGCGGTAAAGCTTGCAAGCTCAATTGGTGAGGCAGCTGTAAGTGATGATAAGGAATTCACAGAGAAAGACTTAATGACACTGAAGAGGTTGATGATTATGCAGAATGCTCCATTCATTGATGGGATGTTGAGGAATCTAGTTGATAACACACCTCTTCCAGAGGAATAAAAAAGGAATAAATGACCGAGTTTTATGCACGTAACGAGTACCCAAATTTCACGGGTACTGGTCCGCTCAGTATCTCTTTTGATTACATAGATCCTGAGCACATATTCTGCGAAGTAGATGGCGAGCAAGTTCCTTTCTCATGGCTCAGCAGCAATACAGTTGAGCTTGATGACTCAGTTCAGAATGCGTTTGTAATGGTGCGGCGTATCACCCCAGTGCAGAACCGCATCGTAGATTTTGAGAACGCTACGATACTCACTGAGAATGACTTAGACACATCTGCTTTACAGGTTTTTCACGTTGCCCAAGAGGCAATTGACCTTACACACGATATCGTTGCCCTCACCTCAGACCGTTCCATTGATATGGAAGGGCGCTACATATACAACCTAGCAGCCGGTGTAGATGCCGGAGATGCTGTAAATAAAGAGCAGCTAGATGCTAAGGATTTACTCTTCCAGCAGTACCTGAGTGAGATACGAGACAAATACGACACTATTAATACGTGGTACGACACCGTTGAGGATGACACTGCGTATGTTGCCAATGTTAAAGGCGCGATAGATACAATTCACGGCAATATGCAGTCCATTGAGACTGACCTGCTGGCTATTCAAAGTGATGTAACCAGTAAGAAGCAAGATACGGTTAATGCCGCTACTCAGGCCGCTGCTGATAAGCAGACCATCGCTGGTTACAAGTCTGACATAGAGCAAATTAAAGACGATGCTGATGCGCTTGGTAGTCAGGTGTCAACTGACCGCTCGGCGGTTGCATCAGACCGACAGCATATTGACCAACAGGTTGATACAGCAGAAGGCTACAAGGACGATGCTAATTCAGCGAAAACTGATGCTGAGTCCGCTAAAAGTGCTGCTGAGGCTGCTGAAAGTCGTGTAGCTACAATGGAGCAAAATGTCAGCCAGATGCAGTCAGCGCTGACAAATGACCCTATCCCGCTGGGTGAGTGGTCTTCTACAAGTACGCCTCCAACCCCTGACGATACAAGTAAGTCCTGGTTTTACCATGTGACGATTGATGGAGACATTGGCAGTGATACTTATAACGCTGGTGATGAGATCTATTGGAGCATTGATGAGCAGGCTTGGTATCGGGTTCCGCGAGGGGCTAGGGTCCGCAGTATCAACGGCCAAGATGGGGATGTAGATCTTTCATTAACGGATCTTGGTGGCCTCTCCTCCAGTGAAAATTCCATTCTGAGTGCATTGCTGACTGTTGGCGATGGGGGTGTAATCAAGCTTGGAAATACGCGGTATCTACAAGCCGAAGATAGTTCTGGTGCAGCTCATGCGATTCTTGGAATCCTACAAACCGATACTGTATTGGTTGGCAAAACATCTTTGCGCTTGGCCTTGCGAGGCAGTGCGATTGACTTACAGGACGGCACTGGAACTTATACGGTATGGCATTCAGGTAATGGTGGAGCTGGTAGTGAGCTGGATGCTGGGAAGCTAGGTGGTAAGGCAAGCACATCCTACGCACTGCTTTCAGGTGCGGCCTTTACCGGCGATGTAAGTGTTGATGGCAAGTTAAGTACAGTTGGTTCCAACAACATTGAAGGGTATGACGTTGCTGCGCGGAATAACCTGTCCACTGTAGCTGGTAGTGTCTACGCAGGTTCTGATAATAAGCATGTTCTACAAGGCAACGATACTTGGCTGCGTTTAAACCCGTCTGGGGATTTCTCTTCAGGTATCTATTGTGGTTCAAGTTTGTTGAGGACGGATGGAGCGCTTCAAGTTGGGAGTAGCGGGTCTACTTTCAACTGCGATTCCAACAGCTTCACATACAAGAATAGTGATATCTGGCACGCGGGCAACTTCACCCCCTCAAACTATTTAGGAAAGTCATCTACAGCCGCTGATTCAAGTAAGCTTGGCGGGCTCTCTCTTTGGTCTAGTGGCAACAATTATGATGTTGTCGTATGGACTAGCTCTTTTGGTGTGACTCATGTTGGACGCTACTTGGATTTCCATAGTGGTGGTGACTCTGAAACTGATGCCTATGATTGGCGGATGTATATCTCGTCTACAAACGCGAACTCCTCTATGTATTTCCTTAATGATGGAGGCTCGCGACGCTTTGAATTTTTGGATGGAGGTGAGTTTAGGGCAGATGGTAATGTCATTGGCTACTACTCAGATGAGCGGCTGAAAGATGTTATTGGAGGTGTTGAAGGGTTGTCTGCGATTCGGAAATGGAAACCCATTTCTTACTATGGCAGTAAGCTTGGAGAGCGCCTTTCAAGGGGAGCTATTAAGGCTGATAGATTAGAAGTAGGACTCAGCGCTCAAAGTGTCTTGGAAACCACCCCTGAGCTGATTCATCCGGCACCTTTTGATTGGAACTCTGAAGAACAGAAATCAATCAGCGGTAAAGGCTACATGACGCTAGATTACCAGCGGGCTGTAGCTGTTCTTGTCTCTGCGGTTCAAGAGCTTGATAAGCAAGTGCAAGAGTTGATCCGCCCCTGGTACGTGAAGGCTTGGCAGTGGGTTAAGAGGTGGGTTAAATGACTACGCCTACTGGCCAGATAGGGTTTTCAGACTTAAGTACTGAAATAGGGGAGTCATCTACATCACAGCGCTCACTAAATGACAGCAATGTACGAACCCTTGCTGGGAAGTCTTCTGGTCAGATTGGTTTAGGGGATTGCCGGGGGAAGGCGTGGTACACCTATACAACGGCAATGAACAACTACGCTTCCCGGCGCTCTGTGACGTCAACATACTCCACCACTAATAATTACCACAAGATCTACTTCAATACGGACGGGTCTATTACTACAAATGGGGCGGTGGAATCCGGTTCTACCCGTTGGGTATCTCAGACGGGAACCCCTGGTAATGATTTTGATATCCGTGTGACCGTGACCACCAACGGAACTGGTAATGAGTTATCAAATGGGATGGAAGCTAACACATGGTATAGCTTGGCTTCTGACCAGTACTTTGAGCATCACGTTTCCCGAACTACGAATGGTAGTACCTCAGGTGAAAGTAAATTCAAGGTAGAGTTGCGGTGGAAGGGCGATAGCTCCATAAAAGATACCGCTACCTTTACACTGAACACTACAGCAGTTAAATCAGTTAACACCGATCCTACCTGCTTGTGGGTTGGCCACACCATTGAAACAAGAAGTGGCTTTAAGCAGCTTGAAGACCTTGCTGTTGGGGATGAAGTGAGATCCTACATTATCCATGGGCTACCTGATGAGTCATCGCAAAGGCGCTGGGAAGACTGGCAAGCAACAGAGTTATCTGGTGAGCTGTCTTGGTCCGTTGTAAGGCATTTAGAAATCACTCAAGAAAGTATGCACATGGAGGTTAACGGAGCTAAATGCTCTCTAACCCACCCATTCTTTATTGAGCGTAACGGTCTATATGGATTCTGCCGTGCTCTGTATTTAAAGCAGGGTGATAAGGTTTTAAAAGATGATTTAACCTGGGACTCGCTCACACACCTCATACTTGTTAAAGAGCCCCTAGAAGTATTGATGTTAGATGTTGAGGAAACTGATACATATCTTGCCGGTGGTTATGTGAACCACAACGGAATCCAAAAACCCTAAAAATAAATGAAAGAATTTTTTCAAGCCTCTACCTCTGCTACGACAGTGGGGGTGGGTGGTGCTATTTTCCTGGGCATTAAAGTCGCTGATTGGGCGCTTATGCTTGGGATATTAACGGGCATTCTAAACCTATTAATTATCATCCCTACGATTTTGAAAATATATAGCCCGAAAATCAAAGGGATATTTAAACGGAATAAAAGTAATAACTATGAGTGTAGTGATAAAAGTAATTAGTGATACCTTCTGTGCCTTTATGTCAGAGAAGATTCTGAAGCGGCTGGTTATCCGCGTTTTACGTGAGCTTGCTGAGCGTTCTGAAACTGATATTGATGACAAAGTTGTTGAGGACATGGCTGAGACCCTGAATGTCAAAGGAGCGTGATTACAAAGAAGAATACGCTCGCTACCATTCAAAACCTGAGCAAGTACGTCGCAGATCGGAGCGGAATAAGTCGCGCAGACTGATGATTAAATTGAAGGGGAAGAAAGCCGTGCAGGGTAAAGATGTAGACCATAAAGACAGAAACCCTGCTAATAAGGCTTCAAGCAATCTCCGCATCCAGTCTAAGAAAGAGAATAGGGGGCGTAATAAGTGAGCGCATTACAGGAGCTGCTAGAACAGCTTCACGATGAGGCTGCTAGAACTTTGTTAGAGCGGCTTAAAGGCGGTAAGGCAACAGCTGCTGAAATTGCACAGGCAATTAACCTGTTGAAGCACAACGGCATCCAGTGTGATTCCAAACCCGGAAGTATTCTGGATGAGATTTCAAAGGACTTGGAAAACTACCAAGCCGGTAACACAATAAATTAGGAGCTAGATGGCACATGAAGTAGAGAAGCGGCTTAAGGATGATTTTTTATTCTTTCTCTACCTGATTTGGAAACATCTTAATCTACCCAATCCAACAAGATTACAGAATGATATTGCGAGGGCGCTGGGGAACTCTCCTAAGCGCCTTATCATTCAAGCTTTCCGGGGGTGTGGTAAATCATTCATTACTTCAGCTTTTGTTGTATGGATGCTCTACCGCGACCCTCAACTTAAAATCATGGTTGTGTCTGCATCTAAGGAAAGGGCAGACGCATTCTCGCAGTTTACAAAACGCCTTATAGGTGAAGTTCCTTGGCTCCAGCATCTGCGGGCAAAGAGCAATCAAAGGGACTCGCTAATTGCATTTGATGTGGGGCCTGCAAGGGTTGACCACTCACCATCCGTTAAGTCTGTTGGTATCACTGGCCAGCTGACAGGTTCCCGCGCTGACATAATCATTGCTGATGACGTTGAGGTGTTGAATAACTCCGCTACCCAGACCGCTCAGGACAAATTGAGTGAACTGGTGAAGGAGTTTGATGCGATTCTCAAGCCGTATGACCCGGCCTTGATGGAGTTTGAACCTAAGATTCTGTTCCTGGGAACGCCTCAGCATGAGATGAGCCTGTATAGCAAGCTACCTGAACGTGGCTATAAGACTATGATTTGGCCTGCTTTGTATCCAAAGAACATGGAGAGATACAAAGGGGCCTTGGCAAGGCTCATTGTAGATGACTTGGAACGCGATCCAAGCCTTGTAGACCAGCCAACAGACCCTCAGCGGTTCACCAAAATAGATCTGGATGAGCGTTTAGCATCTTATGGTAAGGCTGGTTTCGCTCTTCAATTCATGCTTGACACAACTTTGAGTGATGCTGAGAAGTACCCGCTCAAAGTGGCAGACTTAATCGTGTCTGACATTATGCCTGTCAAGGCTCCTGTTGAGTTCAGCTTGATGAGGCATGGCGACAGGATTGTTGATGTACCTAATGTCGCTTTGACAGGTGATTACTATTACCACCCAGACTGGGCTAGTGATGAGCGCCTGGATTACGAATATAAACTGCTTGTAATTGACCCTTCAGGCCGTGGTAAGGACTTGACAGGGGTTGTGGTGCTTTATTTCCTCAGGGGTTACATCTTCCTAGCCGAAGCAAGGGGATTTAAAGAGGGCTATGCAAAGCCAACACTCAGGTCCATTACTCAGATGGCAAAGCGTCATGGAGTCCATACGGTACTGGTGGAGGATAACTTCGGTGATGGTATGTTCACCGAGCTTCTGAGGCCCGTTCTGTACGACAGCTACGCATGTGGTGTTGAAGAGACCAAATCACAAGGACAGAAAGAGAGGCGAATCATTGATTGCCTTGAGCCAGTTATGATGCAGCACAGGCTTGTAGTGGCCCCTTCAGTGATTGAGAGGGACTACGAGAACAACAAGAACGAGATTCGCTACAGCCTGTTTTATCAGATGACCAGAATCACGTATGAGAAGGGAAGCCTCGTACATGATGACCTTATTGACCCTCTCGCAATGGGGGTGAAGTTCTTTACAGACCGCATGGCGGTTGACACTGCAAAGGTGAGTAGGGAACACAGAGAGCAGGCTATTGATGACCTGCTGAACAATGTAGAGAAGTTTATGAGTGCTGGCAGTACCGTTGTGTCCACCGTGGACGCCTCAGGAGCTACTGTCAGCCGTCCGACTGGATACGTCCAGTGAGCCGCTTAAGATAAGTTGAAGATGCCTGTAGAGCCTGTGAGGGGCTTTGCAGGCATTAATTTTACTAAATTTGCATTTAATGATCTTGGTAGGTTTAGTAAAATGCCTTCAAACATTGGTTTGATTAGACTCATTCCTTGAAAAATTTAGATACATTAATAGGGAAATCATGCAGAAGAGCGCAAAAAATTGGATTCTTGGGGGTACATCCTCCTTAGTCGCTGGATTAGTTGTAGCATATACTGCGACAAAGGATGGTTGGGAATCTACCCTCCGATTAATATCAGCCTTTTCTCAAAATTTGCCTGATTTTTTGGGGTTTTTTCTTCAGGACCTCAAAGTGCCAATGTGGATAATATTGTTATGGACCTTGATAACAGTAATTGGCTTAGGATATCTATTCCTTTCAATGTTAAGGAAGTATAGTTCCAATTCCTTTAAAGAGGCTGTAATAGAAGGCTTAAAGTGGAGGTGGGAGTGGTATCTTGATGATCCAGTAGGATTGAATAGTTACTGTCTTAGCTGTGATGCCGAGTTAGCTCAAGACGATGGATTTTGGAGTCATTCTAAACAAAGCTATTCCACAATATTTTACTGCCCCAATAGAGGTTGTTCTGAGGAGGAAGTCGGTGAGGTCTTGGGGAAAGAGGATGAGGTCCATGATTATATTACTAAAGAGATTAAGAGGCTTGCTAGACGGAAGGCTGCTGGGAGAATTAAATTTAAGTAAATATACAACCCAAAAATCAGTATCCAGTAAACCGTTTAATATTGATTGAGGGTGTTGATAGAGGCTTTTCAGAGACTTTTATGGATTGGCGATTTTCGTCCGTAGGTCATGTGATATATTAAGAACTGACAAAAGGTGCGTCTAAAGAGCAAGGAGTGCATGTGGCATATACGTTACCGAAATTTTTTAAGACTCAACTGGGTCCTGCTATAGAAACAAGCATTGGAACCTTGTGCCTTTTCTCAATAAGTACTGGAGAGGATATCTCCCGAGCAGAAATGCTTGAGTCCGCTGACTTGGAGGGCAATGCTACTGAGTACCTTAAAAGCCTACTTATTTTTGTATGCTTCCCTCAAGAAAGCTTATTGGAAGGGGGATATAAACCTGATAAACCTGTATTAACACAGGAAAAAATAGAAAAGCTGCCTGAAAATGAGCTTGATCATCTAGCCAAAGTGTATGTCCAGCATAATGAATATTTGTTCAAGAAGAGTGAGTATGGGAAGGAAAGGAATTCTGAAGGAGAGGTAGTTCGTCGCCATAAATTTACAGAAGTTCTACACCCCAAAGAGGATGATGAAAGCTATATTGAATATCTTTATAGGCTTCACCTTTTATGGGTCGAAAAAATCCATGAGGATTTTCAGCGCAAACTAGACTCACTGCCGACTTTTAGTGGTTTTTCAGAAGCGCTAACTAGTAGTATTACACAAAGTTTATCTCAAGGAGAGGCTTTGAGAAGAGGTCTTGAGCCACTCAACAGTATTCAAGTACCATCCACTTCTAGTTTCTCCATAGAAAAACCTTCTCTCCTCAGTAACTTACATCTTCCTGATCCGACTGAGTTTGAAAGGAAACGTCGGGAGCCATTCAATGATCTTGCTAATCGCTTAGATAAGTTAGTAAGCAAATCTGAACAAGCCATTAACTTTATGGTTAGCTCAAACGAAACTCAGACAGCTATTGGCGATGAAATAAAACAAAGTAGTGATGCAACAGATCGTCATGCGAAGAAGAACATACGGCTAACTAATCTTGTTATTGCCCTGACTAGTGTAGGGCTTTTTGTGGCAGTTGTAGGACTTATTGTGGCAGTGGCAACAAGTCTTTTTGGTGTCTCTTTTAAAGACCAATCACATAACGGATTAGAAGAATATACCCAAGAATTATCTGGCTCTTTGAGACTCTCCAGGGAGATTGCCGAGGATAATAGTAATAAATCAAATTTGATTCTCTCAAATATCCTAGAATCTCTAAAGAATATCAATTCAAACTCCACTAGCAACCATAAAGTATTGGTTGAGGCCCTTCAAGAAATTGATGAACTCAAAGCTTCAAATGATAAATACAGAAAGGAGATTGAAATTCTTAGCAAAGAGGTTGAGCGATTAAAGAGAGAGAGTGATCACGCACTCAAGAGCTAGATGCCTATTGTTCCCAACGAATTGGCCCGACACAGCATTAAAAGCGTTCCTACTTAAGCTAGAAAGTAGATACTAATAGGTCTATTCTCACGCCAATTCCACTCCTCCCACCTCCACTCCAAATGCTCTGAAACCCGCATGGTTACTGGGCTTGGAGTTTTGTTGCCCTAAGGCAATATTTTTTTCTTTTCGCCGATTCGTCGGGGTTTTGTTTTTTAAGGTTATAGGGGGCACCTTAAAGGGCTTATAAATGCTTATAAGGGCTTATAAGGGTCTTTAAGTAACCACCACTACCAACAACCTAAAGAAAGAATATTTAAAGCTCTGAAAGGGTATCCCTGGAAGGGAGGGCTTTCCTATGAACTAAAAAGGTAATTCTAATGCTAATACTGTCCCATATTGGTTGTGTGGTGCTGGGTGTTCTTCTTGAGCATGGAGCGAGTAAACTAGGTTCAAGTAAATCTATAAGCAACCAGCACGACACTGCTACTGACTTGGAGGGCTTTAACGATGGTCCCTAGTCAGGAAGAGTTGTTCCGCTCATCCTAAAACCGCTCATACCCCCACCTAATCCCCGAACCAAATCCCTACATACCGAACTGGCACTTTGTCCAAGCACCTCGCTAAGAGGCTGGTCAAATGGTCCTGCATGACTGCGATTCGACTCAGAAGATATCTCTTCAGCTGTCTGGTCCGCCTTTCACGGTGTCTGTAGATGGATTGAAGTAAGGGTAGGGGCGTACACAAACCACCCGCACATGATGCCAATTACTTTAATGGTGATATCAATGCCGAATATACAAACCGCAGCACCGCAACAAGAACCCGCTCTAAATGTTTTACAACTCCGACCACCAGTGAGCGTGGTTTCATTAATTCCTTGTGATCTTAACGAGCGTGCATTTTTTACATGCAGTCTCTCTGATGGATCGCATTGGGCTAGTAAGCCCGGCCTGAACCCTGAAGTGCTGGAGTGGACGCAACTAAAACTACCTGATTGCGTGACCGTAGGCAGACGAGAGGATGAGAAGCTGCCTGAGCCGGGAGTAGAAACCCTTAGAACACATTTGGGTATTGGCTTTCTGGATGGATACAAATGGATTGCTAAAGATGAGCCAAGCGGTTGGTATCTATGCAGGGAAAAGCCAACTTGGGGCGAAGAAAGTGAGATGTGGGTTAGAGGCCACTCCGATTTACTTGCGTATGACCTTGTTAGCAGGCTTCCTAAGGCCCTTACTAGTCTTCATGGTAAGGACAGTCTAACGCTACTTGATACTCCCTTAGCCGACTTGGCTAACTCACTTAAAAGTGAGTCTGAGCCTGTAAAGAAAACGCTCAGGGAAATTCTGAAGCCTCTTAATCTTGATGGATATTTGTGTATCACTAAAGAAGTCTCTGGCGTGTACAAGGCTCATCGCAGGAACCCAGTTTGGGACTCCATTAGCGGTGAGTGGCTTGCCTTTGATCTCGGTACATGCCTGCTAAGTGCTGAGGCCGCTTCCTTACTGCCCTTTGCACTACGCATTCAATCCGTACAAGACAGCTGCTTTCCATTGGACTCTGAATGGGAGGTTGGCGCTCCCTCAGCGCAGACTCAGAAGAAACCCTTACGAGAAATTCTTGGGGCTCATCTCTTTGAGGGTCAGAAGTACCTAGCAAGGGATGTTGGTGGGGACTGGTTTATGTACAAAGACAAGCCCGACTACCGTATGAAAGTTGGTCGGTGGCAGGGTGACTGGGATTTCCTTTGTGATGGTAGCGAGGATGCTGTTGTAGCTAAGCTCCCGCAAAGCCTTCGCGATAGGGCGCCTAAGGACAGTCTGGTTTCTCTTGATTCAGAGTGGGAGGTTTGAAGATGGACGGAGAATATAGAATTGTTCCTATAACACCCACCGCTGAAATGTTGGATGCTCTTGCTGAAGCTTGCTTTGTTGATGGAAAGCAACTGAGGCCCGCTAAGGAAGTCTGGGAGGCGGCTCTTAAGGCTGCCCCAAAGCATGATGAAACAGTGGGAGAGGACTTGCGCATTGTGTCCGCCAAGCGTCTCAAGATCCTTGAAGAGGCTGAAGAAATGCTCGACGCACTTAAGGGTGGTGGGGTAGATAATTGGTGCGGCTATGATGATGCTATGGAAAGTCTGGGGGATGATTAGAGACGGCTGGGAAGGGTTTTAAACACCCCATTAGGTCTACTAAGGCAACCCTACTAAGGAATACTTAATCACGCTGAGAGAGGCTGGTAGACGGCCTCTCGGCGGGGCGTAAGGCGTTGTCATAGGCGGTTGTATTAGTGTCGTGTTAGGCTTCTCACTTGATCAATATTTAATCTAATTTAGTTGAGCAAGGAGCGCCGACTATGAGTTCTTCCGATACCGAACTCTACTTCCTTCCAGAAGAGCTTTTTCGCATAGGTAATACAAAAGAACCCAGGCTTACTAATGTCCGAACACAGGATGTTAATTATACCGTTCTTGACCATACAAGGATGGTCGTCGCTGACGGCAACGGTATTAGTCTGTACAATGAAGAAGGTCTTAGAATGTCTCATTTGACTGGTACTGTGTGGAAGCTGCCAGAAGAAATGATCAAAGATAAGCCACTACCTGCTGGGTTGAAGATTGTTGAAGACAAAAATTCTAAAGGACATTTTATGATTGCCCCAACTCGTAATATGCCTTTAGAACAATATAAAGGGCTTCTTGAGAAGCTAGCGGTGAGATGCACTCCGTGGCTATCAAAATCAGAATTAGGGGCGTGGAGAAAGGAAGCATTATGAGAGAATTGGAACTGAAAATTAATAGAAGTACTTTTATTTTGCTTTGGAGATCATTGCACGCCCGTGAGAATGAGCTATTGAATATCGTTGAAGAATTCGGTGAAGAGTCTGATGAGGGCTGTGATGCACTCAACGATATTATCGCTCTACGTCTTTATAAAGATGGGCTGCAAGAGAAAGCTAAGGATGTGTTTGATGAGAATGCTTTCTTGCTTACTGATGAGTATCTTTAAAGCCACTTGAGAGTCTGCTTATGAGAAAGTATGCCTCCCTGTCAATTCTTCTCCTGCCGGGAGGCCAAGCTAGCGCTTTCTCTGAAAAGGAGCTTCAGCATTACGTTTGCCATGAGTATCTGAAGCTCCCTGAAAGCGCTATTGAAGTCCGCTTAGGAGACGGCACAAGAGCTGACTGCTTGGGTGATGAGTATGTGGTTGAAGTTGAGTTTGCCAGCAAGTGGAAAGACTCAATAGGGCAGGTGATGCACTACTCCAGCGAGACTCAGAAGAAGCCTCTTGTCTATCTGCTGCTGACCTCTCCAAAGGATATGCGTTACTACCACCAGATGCAGGAGACGTTGGCTGCTCAGGAGTTGAAGTTTCCTATAAGAGTTTTGCCAGGGTCTTTCTATGAGACTGATGAGGCTACTCAGAAGAAGATTCAGAAGTACGTTGAAGAGCACTTCTGAGCGCCTGGAATATTTTGTTGAAAAAATCTGAGTGGGTAGATTGATAATAAGGACCGCTCAATACCCCCCGTGGGGGCCTCCCTAGCTGCAACCTGTACCGAAAACCTGTACCAAAGAAGCTAACCCATTGATTTATAAGGGTTTTCAGAGGATATAGGATCTCTTTCCAGTGTGTTTTATGGCTGTTTTGGCCAATATGGCTATTATTATTGCGTTAAGTGGCTAGAATGCCTGTATGTATCTGATTCATCTGTCACGGGGCTTACAAGCCTTTTGCACTACCTTCCCAATCCTTCCTAGTTCTTCCTACTGCCTTTCCAATCCCTCACAAGCTCACTCTATCCGCTCCCTTCCTTACGCTTTCCTACCAATCACAAACTTTTGAATTTATTTTCATGTATCGCTTGACAGGTCTATTAAGTGCGACCTAGAGTTGTCGCATCAACAGACAACAACAGGGATTTACAACATGGCTAACATCACTTTTTACGAGTTGAGCACATACAACAACGGCCTTTTGCTTCCTTTCACAATTGACCTTGATGAACTCAGCAGCGAGGAAGAGTTTAAAGAGGCAGTCCAAGACAGCTTACAAGTCCTCAAAGAAAAGGTTATAGCAGGTGAGTTCCCACACGCGGATATTGAATACCGGGGAGGCTTCTACACCTTTGAGGAGTATGTGGTAGCTGACTCTGAGGATGTGCCGAGTAAGTATGTAGGCGAGCACTCTTTAGATTCTGAGTATTGGGAATACAAGGAAGCCGTAGAAGAGCACGGCGCGGAGGTTGTGGACGCTGCTTTGTCTATTGGCTATGAGCTTGAAAGCATGGCGGACCATTACAGGGGACACGTTGAGCCGCAGAATGATGATGATGGAACACTGGGCGAATGGGCTTATCAGAATGACCACCTGGGTGAAATACCTGACCACTTGGCTAGTTACATTGACTGGGATTCCGTAGGCCGTGACCTGAATTGCAGTGGCTGGCATGTAATGAACGGACATATTTTCAGCGTCTAGCAGGTCTACTAAGTGCGACTTTGTGACTACCTCAACAACTAAAAACCAAAAAATAGTTCTGACAGGGAGCGAGAAGATGACACAGAAGAAAACTTTGGGGTTGCCTCTTACCAATTCAAAGGCAAACAAAGTGATAGGCAGGAATAAGGCAGTAGTTGATGGAAAAGTTACTGCCTTGGCTGGTTGCAATAATACAAACTGCCAAAAGGACTGTTTGCGAAAAGATTCTGGGTTAATTTATCGGGAAACTTGGCAGTCTGAAAAGTGCCCAGTCTTTATACCAGCAATGAACTATTAAAGAGTTCCTTATGTAGCACCCAACAGGTCTATTAAGTGCGGCTTTGAATCCCCTTTTTGAGGGCTTACCCATGGTTATTCGCCGTTGTGGTCCCTTGTTCATTGTTACTTATCGCGGGCATTGGGCGCTGTCTGCTGTGCTGTCTGACGCTCTCGCTTGCATTTGGTTGGAGGTGTTGCGTGATAGTTAGTTATCTAGTGCCCGCGCTAGTCCTGCTTTTCATGGTCTGGCAAGCGGTTGTTAATTGGCAAGAAGTAGCGCCGTTGTTCTGGCTTGTTGTTGTTGCGCTTGTCGTCTTTGGTTGTTTTGTCGGGCTGGCTTCAGTCCTTACAGGGAGGCTTTGAAGATGCGCTTTCTAGGCGTTGTGCTGGCTGTTGTGAGTGCTGTTTGTACGGCTCATTGGTTGGGTTCTATCTCTGTTCCTTTTGGTGTTGTGGCTGTGTTGTTCTCTGTTGTTACCGCAATATCACTTGAAGCGGCTAAGAACCTATTAGCTGTGCGTTCTGTGAAGTACTGGCAAGAACGCAACTTTGCCCGCTTTGGTGTTGTCTTTTTGTGTGTTGGTTCCTTGGTTACGGTTTCGGTCTTTGCCACTGTTCAGTACATCCAAGGTGCCTACAGTGACCACACAAGCCCGCTACTAAGACAACATGCTCAGCAACAATTAGAACAACAGCGACAAGCATTAGCAGGTAGTGCAAGGCTGATAGAGCTGGACAACATAAGCAAGGCAAAGCGGCAGCGGGGCGAGGAGTTGCCCGACCTCAACGAAAGCATAGAAAAGACGCTGGAGAGGCTTAATACCTTGAAAGATAGGCCCGCACACCTCTCTCAGATATCAATTTTGGTTGGGGTGCTTTTGGATGTTGTAGCGCTTTTGATGTTGGTGTTAGATGCGACTGACAGGCAGTCAAAACGTGATAGTGATTCTCTAAAGGGTAGGCCTGCAAGCACCCAAGCAGTGCTTACAACACCCCCACAGCAAATCACTGATGACTACCAAAAGATACTTATTGAGCGTTTGGAAGGAGGCTGGTGCCCGACCGTCAGGGGAACCATGACACTCTTCCAATGCCAATATGAAGAAGCCAAGGACTTGCTTGATGGACTTGTTGTGGCAGGCAGGATAGGTAGCGAGGTGAAATCTGGAAGGGTGTTTTATACCAGGCTTACAACAGTTAACAACAGGCTTATGAATGAGCGCGCCTAGAGTTTTCAATGATGGCTTGAACATTAAACATCAGCCCGGTTGGACTGGCTTTTAAGATGCTTTTGTACTGCTGCTGACAGGGTGCAGAAACATACTCTAAGGACATTAGACCGGAAAGCGCTGAGCGCTCAACAATTTCAGGATTTCCCTCAGCAGCCACTCTCTGCATGGCAGCTAGGAGCTGGATAGAAGTGGTGTTAATGCGGCGTTCAGAAAACGGCTTACAAAATACATAGGAGGGAATGAAATAATCCGGGTGTACGGAGCTGAACGCAATCAGCAGCTCAAAGGAAATGTCTGTTTTTTCTCCGCCTTCAAGCTTTACATAGGTTTGGCGAGAGATTCCGATTTTCTTTGAAAGCTGTTCTTGAGTCAGTCCATAGATTTTTGTGCGTATCTCCCTAAGTATTCCTGGGAGGCGCTCATAATCGATTTGTAAACTACTACTCATACAACAAAATCATAAATTGACCATATTTCCTTTACATTCTAGCTCTTTTTTGTAAGGGAATACGCCAAAAGTAGTAGGTATAGTACGACTATCTGACGGAAACCGACTAAATAACAACAGTCTGGAGCAAAAGAAAGATGTTTCTACCAAAGGAAAAAGGAATTACTTCATTTGGTGCTTATGAGGGAACCGCTGAGCAGTCAGAGATACTTATTGCTAGTGAATGCTGGTTCTCCTTAGACCAAACCACCTCCTCAGGCCGTAAAACCGCGAAGGATTTAATAGCTAGTGGCTTTGCATACGCTGAAGGGCAGGGGGTAACGTACTTTAATGACTGTGCTGAGTTAGATGAATTACTTGGTCTGGATGAGTACGACAAGGAGGAGGCAGCGGCAATAGCCTCAAAAGTTAACCAGCACCCAGGGCGCACAAAATAGCCTTGCTTAGCGATTGTTGGGTGCGTATCATCCACGCAAAATTACAACATGCTACTTAGCGGCGTATGAGCGGGATGCTCTAACCACACAGGAAAATTAACAAATGAGTCTCCACAACCTTTCTAGGGCAATTGAGGTCGTTGTTTCAGAAACGAACCCAAGAGTGACAGCAAGGCACGTCATTATATTTTTGATGACTGCTGAAGCAGGGAATGAAGGGCTGACTCAGCAAACAATTATGGATTTCTTTGGTGATGAGATGCCGAAGGGTTCTATAAGCAAAGTCACTAAGCGTCTTCAAAGAGTTGAGGGTGCTGATGGTGATGGAAATATCCGCTATGGGTATGACCTCATTCAATGGATTGATGACAGGACTGCTATTGAAGGTGCTTACGGTTACTTCCTTCTAACGGAAAAAGGCAAGCAGATTTATAAGCAGGTTAAGAGGCTTGTAGGGTAGGCGAGTAGCGCCTTCCTTCGCTTTCAGGTCGCATTTAATAGGGCTAACAAGTACGGTATGGAGAACTACTATGGTTGAGTTAGGCAGAGGGATAAAGCGTGAGAATCTGAAGAGCGGGCAGGTGGTTTATAAGCTCAACAAAACTCACAAGGGTGAGCGCATCAAGGCAACTTGTGATAGTGAACAGGAATGTCGCGAAGTCTACTTGAAGCGAGTGAGTGATATTGATTCTGGTAAAGACCTTGGAAAGGTTAAGGAAGCTGAGAAGCAGCGTGAAAAGCTGACTATGCGCGACCTCTTCAAGCGTGCTGAGCAGCATCCAAAGGTTTGGAAACACAACTCCACCAACGTGAGTCGCAATAATACTGAGCGCTCCTTGGAGATGATGGGCTGGTGGGATAAATCACCTTTTGAGCTGACCGCTGAGGATTATCTGGACTTCATTGCTGAGTGTGAGAAGCAGGGTAATTCCCAGAACACTATTAATCACAAGCTGGCCTACCTCAACGGGCTTTTCAAAGCTGGCGTTTTACTACGTTTCTTCTCTGAGACTGAAGTTGTCTTCCCGGTAACTATGCAAGGCACAGTTAATGAGGATGCTTCCAAGACTCGCTTTGCTTGGGATGATGAAACCGTTGCACGTTTTGAAAATGTAATGAAGCACGTATCACTGGATTGGCAGGCTCTTTTCTTGGGGTTGCTACACACTGGGATGCGGCCTGCTGAGATGAATAGCTTAAAAATTAGCAGTATTGATACTAAGTCTTGGCGCGTCACCTTCCTACGGAAAAAGAAGAGAGGAAAAAAAGTAGAGACTCAGCTGCCTGTTGTCAGCCAGTTAAAGCCTGTCTGGGAAGCGTATATCAAAGAGCGCTTGGAAGAAGGTGCGACACTAAATGATAGTTTTATTACAGGGCTGCGCCATGAACGCTCAAGAGCAGATGCTTTCAACACCATCAAAAAAATGATGGGAGTGTCTGACGAAAGTGTCACCTACACACTGCGCCACACATGCTGCACACGGTTGATTAAGCGTGGAGTAAACCTTGTCACGGTTATGAACTGGATGGGACACAGCACAATTCAGACCACTATGAACTACGTGCATTTTTCACCAGAAATGTTTGATGAGGTAGATGCGAAAGTCAGTGGGAATAAAATTTTAAATGGGAATTTAGAGGGGAGGGAAGTGGTGCCCGAGGCCGGACTTGAACCGGCATGGCCGTGAGGCCGAGGGATTTTAAATCCCTTGTGTATACCAATTTCACCACTCGGGCTGAGTAGCTTTCCTTAACGACTGCCGGGTGTGATTCTGTACCGAATCCTTGTACCAAAAATCCATGTTCTTGATTTAGAACGATTTAATATGGATTTTAAGTCTCCTGTGTCTACCAATTCCACCACCCGGGCAGATCCTTTGCGAGAGAGGGCGATGTTTAAAAGCTGCCCTTCATTCTCACTTTCATTGCATTCAACAGGATACTGCAATGAAGAGGAAAATGGAGGCTAGGGTCGGAATCGAACCGGCGTACACGGAGTTGCAGTCCGCTGCATGACCACTCTGCCACCTAGCCTTTTTTATCCGCCTTTGGCGGAAAAGAACGCTGCGAATTCTATCTGATAAATCTGAAAAATCCTAGCGTTTTCTTATACTTACGTGCGTTTCGCTGTGTAAGTGGGCGCCATTTTAGGGACTCTAGAGGATTAGTCAAGCATTGTTTTCATCAATGTTGCAAACAAGTGAAAAAAAGTAGGAAAAGTTACCTTCTGATGATGGGGGAGGGCTGTAATAACTTTTAGCGCTGGTGCTCAAGAACCTATTTCCATTTGTTCTAAATTAATCTTCAGGTGTGCTGGCAATCTGTGACCTGTGTTCGATACTGTCTTTATCTGGCTAACACATCTCCCCCAACGTGTTTAGTAATGCTGGTAGGGTGGCTCACATGGCTGTCACCCGGAAGCAAGGATGAAATCCTCCAAGTTTCACTCCTAATGGTCTTGGCCCTGACGCTCTCCCCCCCCGTCGTCAGGGCTTTTTTTTGTCTGCTATTTGTTGGAGCCTTTCGCCCGGTCTGTCAGGTTTTCTGTGGCTAATGTATCCACGGGCTTACCGGCTGCTTTCTCAGACAGGGATCTAAACCTTTCCAGAGTCACTTCACCGCGTGTTCGAGCCAGTTCTTGTGCGACGTCATCAATACTTGCCTTGCCATTGCTGGCCTCGCGAATCTCTTTATCCAGTTGCTGCATTACCCCGGCCGCACGGGCGGTAATGGGGCCGGATGAGCGTTCGACTAATAGTGAAGGAGCCTTCTTACCCCATTTAATCAGTTTATCCATTGCCTCCTGATAGCGGGTTTCACTGATGCCACCAGTTCGCCTTAAAATCTCCAGGGAGTAAAACTCAGCCAGTCCCTCTACAATCCAATCGCTCTCATCGTCGCCGTGAATTCCCGTGCCCACATGAACTAACTCGTGGATCATGCTGCTGGTGCGGTTGCCGCTGATCAATGGTCGATCAGCATGCATATATAGAGAGCGTGTCCCCGATAGTCCGCCGCGCCACATGGGGTCGTCAGCGGTTACGATCAATAGATGATCAGGGAAGAGGGGGAAGATCTTCTTGAGCTCTGGCAGGTTCCAATTTAGGAAGGCCAGGATGTCTTGCCGCCGAATATTCTCATTTTTAGGGCCTGCAACACGGGTTTCGGTGCCGGCAATCATATCCTGCCGACTGCCAATTTTCCCTACAATCATCCAGCCCTTGGGTCTTACAAACTTACGCTTGGGGTCAGATAACTCGTATAGGTTATCTTCGATCTCAGGGTAGGGTAGGGCCGCATACCATTGGTCAGGAAGTTCCAGCTTAAGGCGGGCGGTAGAGCGGCCACGGCTGGTTGCCGATACGGGTGCAATCAATTTATCGCTGCGGAGAATTGCCCAGTCTTTGGTGATCCGTGAGTCGTAGCCACCGTTGCTACGCTGGTTGTCTATGACAAAGCGGTACTTGAGGGCGGGGTTCTTTCCTTCGGGGTGCCAGGTTGCTTTGTCGCCCTCGATCTTTAGGGGGGTGTCACTTTCCAGGTCCTGATAGCGGCCAGAGCGCAAGTTTAGAACGAGCTTACTTGGCATATCATCACCGCTGAGCGCCATTTCCACTTCAGCCAGCTTGGAGTTGGGTGAGATCTCTGCACTGTAAAGAATCTCATAAGCCTGAACAGCAGGAGATAGAGTGGCGAGTAATAGCGGCAGTGTTAGTAATCGTTTAAGCATCGTTTCTTCAGCGGGAAATCCAACAATTAGTCGTTTCGACAGTATCTAAGCCTACAGGTGCCCTTGTGTCACCTTCAAGCAAACTGGTCACAAGCTAGCGAGTTATGACGTGACAGTTTTGTGCCGTCAGGTTTCATTTAATTGGTTTTCAGATATGTACCATTTAAAAAGAATACACTTACAAAGTCGTTATCTTATGGCAGCGCATACTAGTAAGCATCTCCCGTATGAGTAAACAAGAAGATAGATGTGGGTGGGCCGTCACAAGCATCTTTTGAGAGGGCTGGATTAGCGGGCAGGCATGCTGCCTATGTGGGAATTGAATGCTACGAAGGACAAGACCGCAGCTATGCCGCGGTCTTGAAAGGTCTTTTGCAGTCTAACTAACGATGGCGACAGAGCTACCAATATCTGATTGCACGGGGATCAACGAACTGCATACCGTAGGCGCTCAGGGCAAATCCATCTGGAAAACTGCTTACCATTGGTTGCTGGGGGTTAACCGCGGCTATTTCGGAAGGGTAATAGCCTCCCGGCACAAACTGCCCCTGCCAACTGGGTGTAGCTTGAGGGGGGTAGCCCTGTAACGGACTCATAGTAAACCCAGAGTATGGAGTGGCTGGGGAGGGGCCTTGCGCGGTAGCGGCATGAGTAGCCGCGGCCCCTGCTTGCTCTTTGGCGGACTCAAAAGCGGAGTTGATACCGAAAAGCTTGGGAACACCTGCGCCAACTCTCTCTGCCCCGAGGGGCATTGGTGCGGCCAAGGATTGGATCAGTTGGAATAAGGCGGTCACTCTGGATACATCTTTCTGCCGGAGCGCACCTTTAAATAATGGATGGTGGGCAAGTAGTAGTGCTGCCAAACCGGTAATATGCGGCGCGGCCATTGATGTACCTGACTGAACATCGAAGCCTTTGTCAGGCACAGACGAAACGATACCCACACCAGGTGCGGCAACAGAAATTTCCTGGCCGAAAGCGCTAAACCTAGGAACAAATAGACCGTCGGCTGATGCTGTTGAGGGTATTACTGTTTGCGCTTCCCAGGAATCTTTGGGGAATTCATTGAGCATTCCAAGAGCGCCTACAGCCATAGCATTTGGGGATCTGGCTGGGTACTGGACTGCCCCGCCATTGTTGCCAGCGGCAACTATACAGGCGATACCATGTTGGACTGCTTCCTCGATTTGCTGCTCAACAGCCTCTGATGAATCAGAGCTGCCCAGACTCATATTCACCACATCAACGCCGAGCTCTATGCAATGTGAGAGCGCATCAATCAAGCTACTAAATTGCCCGCCGGGGAAAACTTTGAATACATAGATTTCGGCTTCAGGAGCAAAACCGCGTATTGCCTCGGTGCCAGAGGGTTGGCCTGTAATAATTCCCGCACAGTGGGTTCCATGGCCGACGATATCTTCTGCCCAGCTATTGGCATCGTAATTATTGGTGACATCGATACCATTCTTTAAGTGGCTCAGTATTGGGTGCTTATTGTCCGCACCGGAATCGATGATTGCGATTTTGATACCTTTGCCGGTGTATTCATCGGGTAGCTGGTCCAGGCCCATGTACTTTTGCCCCCAGCCATAGGAAGCATCATTGGGGAAGTTGGGTATGGCTTCGCTTAGGGGTTGGAGTTTCACCAGGTTCACACCGGTGAGCGACAGGGAAGGGCTGCGAATATATTTGTTCCAGAAATCTTTGGCGGGACGGATCAGAAGTGATTTCACTTGAGCGCCGCCGCTTTGCGCAAAAATACTGAGCGCAACTTCCCCTTTATTGTTAGTGACCCCCTCCTGGGGAAAGCCCGCGCTTTCAACAATTATTTGCGCGTCGCGTATGGGCTCACCTTTTGCGCCGATAACGCGGAAGTGCACCTGCTGAGCCTGGACATGGTATTCGCGCAATAGTCCGGGTTGCTGTGCAAAAACTGCGGAAAAGGTCGGTGAATAACTCGCTTGCCCGTAAGAGAGAAGTGAGTCCAGTTCAACGGCGACGTTTGGTGGAGTGGTCTGGTAAAGTGCCGCAGCAGCATCCACATCCATACGGACTTTGTAAATATTGGTGGCCTCATCGGCGGAGGACAGCGTTTTTAGTTTTCTGCCGGGGCGTATTTCACGAAGCACCTCACAACCTGCCTGCCTGGCAATAGTGGAAATCACATGGTGCATTGAGCCCGAGCTCAATGGCTGCACGCCCATGGATTTAGCCATCAGGCTGCGGCGGGGTGAAATAAGTAACTCGACTTTCTCTGCAACCTCGACCGAAGGTTCTCCTGCGGCCTTTTCTTGTCGGGATTCAGTCATGTTCATGTTCCTTCGCTTTCAGTGCGGTACTGATTTAGTACGCGTGTGAAACGTCTGAAAGTGGTGAATCGAGTGGGTTTCAGCCTCAATTGAGAGGGTGGACAGGTTGATCCGGATCAATAATTACTTTGCCTCCCAATTTCCTTCTTAGGTCGTCGACGGCATCGGGGGTAGCCACAAGGGTGACGTTGCTTTTGCGCAAAGTAACGTCCTTCACATCGGGGCAATTTGAAGCTTCCTTCACCAGCTCCTCTAGCTCCAGAGTGCTAGCTGATACCTTACGATTGGGTACGGCTACATATTGCTCAAACTTCTTCATTTTCTTCTCATTGTGACTGCGCTATCCAAAGTAGGACAGGGGCGAACCCACCCCCAGGAAAAGGGGCGTGAAGCCCCTTTTTGCTGCATTTCTAGTGCAGATAAGCCTGTTGCTGAAAGGCTGAGTTGGGTTGCGGCATTGCTTGATAGGGCAGTGGCTGCCCGATGCCGCTCAAATTCTGAAAAGGTTGCTGTGGAGGCTGCGGGAAAGCCTGTAATTGCACCGGTTGACTCAGTGGTGCAAAAGCCTGCGGGGGAACCGACCCATACTGCTCCGGAGCCACAGGTGCCAGTTGATTTACCGGTTGGCCGACATAGGTCTGAGGAATGAGGTGTGGCGCGAATTGCGGTGCGGCCTGGTAGGGTAGTAGGTGGCTAAGGCGCGCCAAGTTGTTAAGGAGTTGACCTTGTTGGGGCGCACCAATGTAGTTACCAAGAACAGGTGCGGCACGGCTAACCAGCTCACCGAGGATACCTTGCGGTGCCAGTTGCGGAGCGGTTTGGTAGGGCAGGAACTGTCCTAGCTGGGCGGCTGCATTGATAAGCTGTGCCTGAGGGCTATTGATGTAGTTGGCCAATACCGGTGCGGCTCGGCTTATCAATTCGCTGAGATAGTTCTGGGGGACAAACTGATGAGCGAACTGGGGTGGAATCTGTGGAGCAAGCTGCTGAGGAATGTGGGGCGCTAACTGTTGTGGAAGCTGCGGTGCGGCCTGGAAGGGCAATACTTGGCCCAATCCGCCGAGTGCATTGATCAATTGACCTTGTGGTCCACCGACAATACCACCAACCACCGGCGCTGCGCGGCTAATAAAGTCTCCCAGCAATCCTTGTGGTGCTAACTGTTGTAGCGGCAGGTATGGCTGGGGGGGAGTGAGTCCGACGATCGGATTAATCGGAGGTGCGGCATAGTTTTGTGGTTGTCCAAAGATCCCTTGAGCATATGCATATGGTTGGTACATGAACGTACTCCTCGAGTAGACCAATGACGATAGGGGGCTATCGCCCAGGTTATTTCATGGTTTACGGGTGAGAATTTTGGAGCTTGATAGAGCCCCGTTTTTAGGATCAGCCTGCTGATAATAAATCGGTAATGAGCTTTCGAGTTGTTGCATCTTGCGACGGACACTCAGCCGGCTGATCTGAGTATAGAGAAGCTTTTCAGAAGCACAGGGAAAGTTTCAAAAAAAATGGAGCGGGAAACAAAAAGATAATAGAGATGCAATTGTAGTCACTATTTTTCTTAAAATTTTGTAATTTTCCAAAAGGAGTATTTTTTAAAAAATAAAGTTTTACTTGGGATTTGATACTTAAATGGGTGGTAAATATTCTTGTGGCGTGCAGGGTGCTGCTCCCTTGTATTGGTGTTTGGGCTCGGGAAAAGTCCCCTCGGGTGCCCGGTGAAAACTAGCGGCACTTGTAGAAATATCCGTAAATAGCGAACTGGAATTTAAAGGTAACTGTATATATCGATGTCTTGGAAAAGTAACTTATAGAACTTATCAGTTCGCTTTTATGTAAAGGTCTACTTACTCAAAACATCAAAAAACGATATCTAGTTGCGTTTCAATGTAATTTGCTATTGCCTCGCGTTGTATACCCTTCTTGGTTTTTTCTGTACCAAACTCTTGCATTCTCCGTGGAGAGCATTGCATTTGTTTATACGTGTGCTCTCAAAACTAAAAGTACTTGATAGTCGTTGATGATATGTAAATACAAGAAAGTGGATAGAACTAATATCGGTATTTTTTTGGCGACCACAGTTTGCCGTATACGTGAAGAGGGCTTCAGAGAGTGGATAGATTGGTGGAAAGTGTTCGATCCCAGGGAGAGCAGGGGATTGGTTGTTAGGTGGCAGACTAAATGGATGTGTCGGCAGTGGGGCCAATAACCAGCAACCGTAAAGCTTGAATCTCCAGCGTAGAAAGAGGCGCTCGGAGCCGGGGAGGTCCAGCTATAATGCGGATTAGACTGCCTTTGAGGACAACTCAAAGACCAGTTGTGTCGGCAAAATAACCTATGATGACATTCGCGCCAAAAATTACTTGATCTTTGAAAAATGGATGAGTAGTATTCGCGGCCTCGGTGAGTAGCGCAGCCTGGTAGCGCACTTCGTTCGGGACGAAGGGGTCGGAGGTTCGAATCCTCTCTCACCGACCATACAAAAAGAAAAAGCCCGCTTTTAGCGGGCTTTTTTGTGTTTATGATTTCATTCCTGGCAGAGCTTTTACTCTAAAGGTTTACATGAGTAATTACACAGCTACCTTGAGGGTGTAGTCTCTTGGTTGTTTATCGGTATAAATAGTTAAGCCAGCCATACTCAAAGCCTCGTCGGTATTTCTGAAACCCATTCTTTATTTGTCCCCATCGCATCTGACTTTTGTAGTGCGCTTCCGCATTAGCCCCTGATTTAACGAAATTGAATAGCAAGTGTCTCTAAGGTGGGCTCCCAACAAGGTACAAGTAGGAGTTGCTTGCACTTTTTCCGGGTGCGATGTGCTGAGGGAAAGTAAGGGGCAATCTGAACGGTTTTTCGTCAACTTAAGCTAAAAGTTCAGAGTCAAAAAAGCCCGCTAAAAGCGGGCTTTTTCTTTTTGTATGGTCGGTGAGAGAGGATTCGAACCTCCGACCCCTTCGTCCCGAACGAAGTGCGCTACCAGGCTGCGCTACTCACCGTTTTTTGTTTCGCAACATTTGCGAAGGGGCGGCACTATAGCAGCAATTTTTCTGCTGTAAACCACTGATTTAATTTTTTATTTGTCGAATCAGTCCCTCTTGGCAGGTAGACGCTACCAGCGTTCCGTCGCGGGTGAAAATCTGGCCGCGGGTAAAGCCTCTGGCACCGGTTGCCGAAGGGCTATCCGTTACATAGAGAAGCCATTGATCCAGGCGGAAATCGCGGTGGAACCACATCGCGTGGTCAACGCTCGCCGGCATCAATTGGGGGTCGAATAAGGATATGTCGTGCGGCTGTAGGGAGGTACCCAGGAGTCCCATATCGGATGCATAGCAAAGTGCTGCTCGGTGCTCCATCGGGTCGTCCGACATCTCGCCCTCTGCCCGCAGCCAGAACATGCATTTGGCTTCGCGGGTTTCAGCGCCAAAGTAGCTTTGCGGGTCTACCGGACGAAAATCGATCATATAGCGCCGCTGATCGTACTGCGGGCTAACCAATCCAGCTTCCAGGGCCAGCTCCTGGGTGTTTTTCAGGCTCTCAGGAGAGGGAATCTCGACACAAGGCAGGTCGGCCTGGTGGTCAAATCCGGGTTCCCGAATTTGGAAGGAGGCGGACATATTGAAGATCGCGCGCCCGCGCTGCTTGGCGACTACGCGACGAGTGGTAAAGCTACCTCCATCGCGGATTGGGTCTACTTCGTAGATCACCGGCAGCTCACTAGAGCCAGGGCGGAGGAAGTAGGCGTGCAGGGAGTGGGGTAGGCGATGCTCAACGGTACGAGTTGCTGCCATCAGTGCTTGGCCCAGAACTTGCCCGCCAAAAAGCACTTTACGATAATTTTCAACGTGATGACGACTGCGGAAGAGATTTCGATCCAGCTCTTCAACATCCAATAACTTACCTAATTTTTCCAACATAAGGGATTTTGCCCGTTACCTATTCCACTTAACAGAGTTTGCAGATGGGGAGCTTTGCGCTCTTAATCAAAAGGATAATAACAGCAAATCCCTTTAACCCCATTCATATTTTGAACGTTAGGCCCATTTTGGTCACAGGTGCCACCTCGTATAGCTATCCAGCTCTTTTCCATACACTAGCTACTGATTTTTTCAGTCAAGTTGAAACTCTGTGCTATTGACTATTGCGACTTGTCGAATTCTTACTTATTTCTGTGGTATAAAGCGCCAATAGTTGTTGGGACAGTTGGACTAATTCGTTTGCAGCTATCCAACAAAGATTGAATAAGAGAAGTAGGAGATACCACAGGTGCCACACAACAATATTGATATACGTCCACCACTGAATTTCGGCAAGGTTGTCAGTCGGCACCGTACCGCAAAGGCTGTGGCTGGAGGGGTTGGCTCTGCTGCTTATTATGGGGTGTGGGGTGCACAGACGGCTACAGGTGCCACACTAACCGGCCTGGCTACCGGTGCAGCGGCTGCGACTTCTGCGACGGGTATTGGTTTGGTTGTTGCTGGAACAGCATTGTCCATTGGTTACGCTGGTTTGGCGGCCCGATCCGCATACAAGACCAATAATCACCTCAATGCTCTGAAAAAAATCTACGAAAACAGGAAGTCGTATAGCTGTCCTTGTAAAGGATCGGTCGCCCACGACTATGTTTCTGGCCAAGTGCTTCCTTATATCATCGAGCAGAAAAGCAAAAAGTTGCATCGCAAGATGGTTGAAGCGACTCCGGGAATCGCCTCAGTAGAATATGCGCGCAAGGCAGTAAAAAACCTGTACAAGCGTTCACAGGGTACGCTCGGTAAAAAACGTACCTTTGCTGCAGAGTGGTTGGCGCAGCATTTGATTTCTCATGATTGTGAATTAGCTAATGCGATTGTTGCAGAGCTCTACTCAGAGGAGGAAATGCTCTGGATACGCACGCAGGACAACGATGTAGTCGCGCCTCTGTTGGAGCTAAAGCTGAAGTCCGTTTAATAGTGGCTTCTTGTGTTCTGGTGTAGTTCTTGATTTCATTCGGAAGTATTGGGGTAATGGACTACCCCGCAATCACTCAATCGTCGAATTTTCTGTGTTATGTGCAATGCTTGGGCTCGCCAAGCGTCACCACATGCTAAAATAAAAGGTCTGCTCTCAGCTTAAAATTGGCTCATTTTGGGTAAATTTTGAGCAAAATGGCCTAATATTTTTAATATTAGGCAGTCTAATTCCCCGATTTACTTTTCCAACCGACTTGAATTGCCTATCATTCATGAATGAATAGTCAATTTCAGTCCCCATTTTTACGGGCAAAGAAGGTCGGAAGTATGGATAAGGCAAAAGAGAAGGTTCAGCGGTTCCGCGCGCGGGAGCAGCGTATCCTGGATGCGGCTCTGGAGCTTCTGTTGGAGCACGGTGAAGAGAAAGTCACGGTCGAACAGATTGCCGAGCGTGTGGATATCGGTAAGGGCACGATTTACAAGCACTTCATTTCCAAGACAGAAATCTACATGCGTTTGCTGATGGATTATGAAAAATCCCTCGCTGAACGTCTCAAGACCGCTGTAGCCTTGGCCGAGCAAGGTGATATCACCGCTCCAGCCCGCGCCTATTTTGAATCTCGTATGGCCGATCCTGGCAAAGATAGACTCTTCCAGCGCCTGGAGGAGAAGATTATCGCGTTGAACCTGGCTCCAGAAATGATTGCGGAGCTCCACAATATTCGTAATTCCAATGCCACCTCTCTCAATCGGGTCTTTGAGCGCCGTATGGAGCAGGGCATGCTGAAGAACGTTCCTGCATACTTCTATTACTCAACATACTGGGCGCTTGTGCAAGGGGCGGTAGAGCTTTATCACTCCAAGTCTTTTGCCAATGTAATAGAGGACAGGGAAGGTTTGATGGAGTTTATTATGGATGTGGGTGTGCATATCGGTGATATGTCCTCTCGCAAAACGCCAGAGGGAAGCCAGACAAGCCATCACAGCGATTCTGCGGGGTCCGCCCTTGGCTGAGCCCCTGTTCCAGCAGCTGCAAAAATTACAGGCTGAATTTCATGGGCATCCACCTGTAGAAAGGTGGAACCCAGAGCTTTGTGGGGACATGGATATGGTCATCAAATCTGATGGCCGTTGGATCCACGAGGGAACAGAGATTCGTCGTCACCCTCTTGTGAAATTGTTTGCCAGCATTTTGAAGCGTGAGGGGGATGAATACTTCCTTGTCACCCCTGTCGAAAAGCTGCGAATCATAGTGGAGGATGTTCCATTTGTAATTACTCAGGTGGCCCGCAACCCCGGAAGTACTCATCAGCAGCTACTTTTCACCACAAATGTGGGCGATGTTGTTGAGCTGTCGGAAGAGGGGCAGTGGCAACTGAGAGACTTTGGTGCTCCGCCGCAGCCAATCCCTTATCTGGAGATTCGAGGGGGGTTACAGGCTCGCGTTTCCCGTGATGTTTTTTACCAGTTGGTAGACTGGGCGCTTGAAGGGGGTCGCGATACCGATAAGCTTTTTGTGCAAAGTGACGGAAAAGATTTCCTGCTGGGTTCTTGCAATTAGATAGCTCCAGGTTCCTGCTGGCGGATTCCTCGCGCCTCAGCGCTGATTTGTAGCTGGGGCTTTAATTTATAGCCTTGCTCTTCACTGTTCGAGTTTAGAAAGTATTTGCTTGACTCTATAGCACCTGACCATACTCTCTCGACGAACTTTCCTTATTTATATCTTTGGTATCAAACTGTTTAGTGGATGCCACTATCACTTCTTTATTTTGATTAGCACTATGGGGTTTATACTTGATTGCGCCGGTGCTTGCCTGAGTCCGGAAAATAGCCCGGGAACATACATGTCCGTACTATTTATTTGTGGTGTTGCTGTATTTCATTTCTATTAAAAAAATAGTGTTTGAAATCTTATGGAAATATAAGTGTATTTGTTCTGAAAGGAATCGAATATTAATTCGATAATTTACGGGAATATCTAAATAAGTAACAAATCCGCAACAGTGCATTTCTAAACTTCCCTCCGTCCAAATCGCTACGGCGAAACAAAAAATATAGTTTTTATTTGCTTGGTTGTTGTCATTTATTTTTTTTAAAAATGGCGGAGTTGAAGCAATTAAAGTTTTGGATTGAAATTCCTATAGGGGGAAACATGAAGCGAGTACAGAATAAGCTCTTACTGGCAGCTGCGATTGCTGCGCTATTAGCGGGTTGTGACGGTGGCGGTGTGAGTATCGAGCCGGAAACAGTAGATAACTCGGTGGACAACTCGGTAGATAATTCAGTGACAAATCCTGGCGGAGGTTCCACTGATGAAAATCCATGTGCCACTATAGAAAGTTCAAGTGTACAAGGTGAATTTAGCGGTGGTAACTGCTATTACGCAACTGATTTTGTTTCTGCTGCAAACCCATTAACTGAAGATTTATATCTCACTGCGCTGGATAGCAATGGAGCTCATGTCTTTAGCGGCAGTTTGTTTGTTGGAGAAAGTTACTCCAGCGATTCTGACCTAGCAGCAGCCGGTATTTCTGAGGGTGGTGACGGCGTAAAACTGGAAATTGAGGCGGGCGCCACTATCGCTTTTAAAGATAATTCAGCATTTATGGTTGTAAACCGTGGATCGCAAGTCTTTGCTCGCGGTACAGAAACATCTCCCATCACTTTTACGTCAGAAACTGATGTTCTTGGCACTGTAGGTCCGGAGGATGTTTCACAGTGGGGTGGAATGGTTATTAATGGCTTTGGTGTAACGAACAAATGCCAATATACAGGTTCTATTGGTGGTGGTGATCTGACTCTTGATGGCGAGTGTCACGTAGCTGCTGAAGGATCCACTGATGACAATACTTCCTACTACGGCGGTGACAACAATGCCGATAACTCGGGAGAGCTTTTGTACGTTGTTGTCAAACACACTGGCGCAGAAGTTGCTAGTGGTGATGAGTTGAACGGAATTGCTTTTGATGCTGTAGGTAATGGCACAACGATCCGTAACCTTCAAACATACTCAACTTACGATGACGGTATCGAGTTCTTCGGTGGCGCTGTAGATGTCGAAAATTATGTTGCACTCTACGTTCGCGATGACTCCATTGATATTGATGAAGGTTATCGTGGAAGTATTACCAATGCTTTGGTGATTCAAAGTGAGACTGACGGCAATCACTGTATAGAGGCCGATGGCATCGGTTCATATAGTGATGGAGCTGATTATTCCACCTTGATCAGCCAGGGTCTCAACAGTCGACCAGTAATTGACGGGCTGACCTGTATTGTTTCCGCTCAAGAAGAGGGTACTCATGACCCCGGTGCAGGCTGGCGCCTGCGTGAGGGTATTTATCCAATGATCACTAATTCTATAGTTGTGGCCTCCTTCTTTGCTGATGAGACTGGCGTGGCCGGCGATAACTACTGCCTGCGTATTGAGAGCTCTCAAACTCGCGGCGAAGCATCTGCTGGGACTGAGGTGGCTCTGACTTCCAACATTTTCGCCTGTGAAGATCGCACTAAAACCGATGAAGACAGCTTCAATGTTGAGACTTGGGCTGTGGATAGCGGTAACCAATTTGCCACTATCTCCGGTGAAGTTAATCCAACCTCTAATGCCGATACTGACTTTGTTTTGCTCGGCGGTTCCCCTGCAATGTTCACAGTTGATGCATCTGCTCAAGTGATCGATGGCGTTGCACCTACGGTTTCTGCCGAACTGGGTCGTGCCTATTTGGGTGCGCTTGAGCAGGATGGTACCGATTGGACTCAGGGTTGGACTTACGGTCTTCACCAGGGTGATCGCGCTCAACCTCTCTGGTTTGAGTAATAGATCGAGGTAGCGGTTGGGGATGCTAATCCCAATCAATTAAGGCGCCGCCTTCGCTGATGGAGTCGGCGCCTTATTTGATTTAAGACCGTGATTCTTAGGAATGAAAAGAGGCCTGAGAGATGGTTAAGTGCGAAAGATTTCAAAGGGCGCCGCTTGTTTTGGCGGTAGCTGCGGGCTCCACATTTGCAGCTGGAGTGTATGCACAGGATGCTGAACTGGTTGATAGTGCCACTCCTGGGATTGAAGAGGTTGTAGTCCAGGGGCGGCTGAAGGACTCTGCTGAAGTCCTAATCAGCGAGCGCCTGGAGGAGGAGGTAGTTACGGATATCCTCGGGGCTGAGATGATCAGCAGGGTGGGGGACTCTACCGTAGCCGCAGCGCTGCGACGAGTATCCGGATTATCCCTGGTAAGTGACAAGTTCGTTTACGTAAGGGGCTTGGGTGAGCGATATTCAAGTACAACTCTCAATGGTTCGACGGTGCCATCCCCGGATCTGACCAGAAATGTCATTCCACTAGATCTATTCCCGACCTCTATCGTGGAATCGCTAGCGGTACAGAAGAGCTACTCAGTTGATAAGTCTGCCTCGTTTGGAGGTGGTAATGTCGATATCCGCACCAAAGGGATACCTGATGATCTGACTTACGCTATTGAAGTTGGTACGGGCACCAATAGTGAAGTCAATGGTGATGTGCTCAGCTACAGCGGTGGAGATGATGATATTTGGGGTGCTGATGATGGTACCAGGGCGATGCCGGGTGAGATATCTGCGGCACTGCAACGCTTCAAGGGTAATATTTCAGTTGCGGATATCCGTGATACCTTGATTGCTGAGGGGAATGAGTATTCAAGTAACCAGGAGGCGGAAAAGGCGGCTCAAGCGCTAAATAGGGAACTCGCCCTAAGCTTGAATCGTGATATTTCTATTAAAGAGGAATCTAGCGATCCTGACCAAGACTACAAGGCTAGTGTAGGGAATCGCTTCTACTACGGGGACGATTGGGAGTTCGGTTTCCTGGCTGGAGCCTCCTACAAGAGTAAGTGGAGGGAGAGTGAGCGCACTATTCGTGACTACGGTAACCCACAGGAGCAGGTTGACCGTCGAACCGAGTCTACTTACTCCGTAGATATCAGTGGAAATTTAAACCTAGGTATACGTTTTGCGGACGAGCATTCGGTTGAGAGTATCAGTTTGTATTTGAGGAATACGGACGATGAGACTTCAATCAGGGATTACTTTGACTCAAATCGTCTATTGTCTGATGGCGCTGGATCGAGAAATTATGACCTGAAGTATGAAGAGCGGGAGCTGGTGCTTCATCAAATAAAGGGAAGTCACTCTCTTGGTCCAGAAACAAAAGGCCTGCTGTCCGTCAGCTCCCTAAGTTGGGTGCCTGAGGATTTGGTGGTTGACTGGTTCTACTCCGATTCAACGGCGATGACAGATATCCCTAACCAAGTTGAGGTTATTGCGAGTACCGAAACCGATCCGGAAACAGGTGAAGTTCTAGGTTCAACAGTGGATATTGCTTCGCGGAGCGCTAGCTTCCGATTTACTGAGCTGGAGGATGAGGTTCGAAACTACGGTTGGTCTGCAACATTGCCTGTTGAATTTTCCTCGTCCACGCTGGAGTTGAGTGGAGGATTTGCTCGGATTGAGAAAGGTCGCTCCTATAAGCAAACCGAGTTCGGATTGGATATCTTCAGTGTTGCTGATAGCGCAATTCTTGATGACCCTCTGGGTGATGTGTTCAGTGATACCAATATTACCGATGATGAGAATAATTTTGTTTTTGCCAAGTCTGGTAGTAACAAGCAAAGTTATTTGGCCGCTACTTCGACAGATGCGATCTACGGTAAATTCGATTGGACTCTTGAGGAAACCTGGCGTATTTCAGCTGGGGCCCGATGGGAGGACTATAGTCAAGCTGCTTTAGAGTGGAACCCCTATAGTTTCTCGCAAAGTGAACCACAGATTACGAATGACCCCGAGGAGTTGGCTGAAGCGGTATATACGGATGATGATATTTATCCTTCATTATCCTTGACCTATATGGGGTCATTTTGGGCGGAGACATTCCAGTTGAGATTCGGTGCATCCAAGACCGCTGTTCGGCCCGACTTGCGTGAAATTACCGACGCTATTTATATAGATCCGCACACTGATGATCAGATCAGGGGGAATTCGAGTGTTCGGCCGTCGGAGATCGACAACTACGATATTCGCGCAGAGTGGTTTTTTGATAGCGGCGATAGCCTGACTATTTCGGCTTTCTATAAGGATATTGTTAATCCTATTGAGTTTTTTGAAGCTGCCTCAAGTGATGACAATGTTGCGCGAGAGATTATAAATGCTGAGTCTGGTGAGATTACCGGTATAGAAATAGAGGGTATGAAAAGCCTTGGCTTTATCTCTGACCCAATGGATAGCTTCTTCCTGCAGGGCAATATTACGCTTCAAGACTCGGAAATTGTTGCCGGTGATGAGGCTGATGCACCGACTAATGCAGTCCGCGAAATGACAGGGGCTTCTGATTATGTGGTTAATATGCTGCTCGGCTTTGATAGCCCGGACGGGAACCATTCTGCCAGCTTGGTTTACAACGTATTTGGTGAGCGCCTTTACAAAGCGGGGCGAGATCCTCATCCCGATTCATTTGAGCAGCCATTCCACTCTCTGGATTTGACTTACTTCTGGTATCCAACTGATGAGGTGACGGTGAAGGCGAAAGTGCAGAACCTTTTGGGTGAAGCCATTGAAATTGAGAGGCAGGGTGTCACCGTTTTTGAAGAGGAGGTTGGGCAGACTTTCGCATTGAGCGCGCAGTACAAATTCTAGGGAGGCCAGCTGGCTGTGCCTTGGATTAAGTGCATGAAAATATGCGTTCTCAAGCAATAAAAAATGGCGCCATCGGCGCCATTTTTTATGTGTAGACCCAATTACATATTTGGATAATTGGGGCCGCCGGCACCTTCAGGGGTTACCCAAACAATATTTTGGGTTGGGTCCTTAATGTCACAGGTCTTACAGTGTACGCAGTTTTGAGCGTTGATCTGGAAGCGCTTACCGTTGGTGTCTTCAATAACCTCATAAACACCGGCAGGGCAGTAGCGCTGCGCGGGTTCATCGTAAATCGGCAGGTTGTGACTCAGCGGAACTTCTGGGTCCTTCAGGGTCAGGTGGCAAGGCTGGTCTTCTTCGTGGTTAGTATTGGAAATAAACACGGAAGATAGCTTGTCAAAACTGAGTACGCCGTCGGGCTTCGGATAGTCAATCTTTGCGCAGTCAGCAGCAGGTTTGAGCTGGGCGTGGTCAGCCTTGGTGTCGCGCAGGGTCCAGGGAAGCTTGCCTTTAAAGATATTGATATCCACAAATGCATAGGCAGATCCCAGAATGTTGCCCCATTTGTGCTGGGCAGGGCCGAAGTTGCGCTGCATGTGCAGCTCTTTCCAGGCCCAGCTATCGCGATACTTGGTGGTGTAGTCGGTCAGCTCTTCGCTGTTGCGCTCAGCAGCGAGGGCTTCAACGACAGACTCAGCCGCGATCATGCCGGATTTCATCGCGGTGTGATTGCCCTTGATCTTGGCAAAGTTCAGGGTGCCGGCGTTATCACCGATCAACAGGCCGCCAGGGAAGGTCATTTTCGGTTGAGATTGAAGGCCACCTTTTACTATGGCGCGGGCACCGTAGGCGACGCGCTCGCCACCTTCCAGGTACTGCTTGATTACCGGATGGTGTTTATAGCGCTGGAACTCGTCAAATGGACTCACATGGGGGTTGCTATAGGCGAGGTCAGTAATCAAGCCGACAACAACCTGGTTGTCTTCGAGGTGGTAAAGGAAGCCGCCACCGTGGGTGGAGCTTTGTTCCAGCGGCCAGCCAGCAGTGTGAACAACCAGGCCTTGCTGGTGTTTGTCCGCAGGGACTTTCCAAATCTCTTTAATACCGATGCCGTAGTGTTGTGGGTCGGCATCTTCGTCTAGCTTAAAGCGTTCGATTAGCTGCTTGCCCAGGTGACCGCGACAACCTTCAGCGAAGAGAGTGTATTTGGCATGCAGCTCCATGCCCGGCATGTAAGAGTCTTTTTGCTCTCCGTTCATGCCGATGCCCATATCGCCAGTAGCGATACCTTTTACAGAGCCATCTTCGTTGTACAGAACTTCAGCAGCGGCGAAGCCAGGGAAGATTTCCACTCCCAGGCTTTCGGCTTGTTCTGCCAGCCAACGGCACAGGTTGCCGAGACTGATAATGTAGTTGCCCTCGTTGTGCATGGTGCTGGGCACAAACATGTTGGGGACTTTTATAGAGTTCTCTTCGCTGCGTAGGACGTAGATGTCGTCGCCTTTTACCTCAGTATTGAGGGGGGCTCCACGTTCTTTCCAGTCGGGGAAGAGTTCATTAAGGGCGGTGGGCTCAAATACAGCACCGGATAGGATGTGAGCTCCTACTTCTGAGCCTTTCTCCACGACACATACAGAGACGTCTTCATTGAGCTGACGAATACGACAGGCCGCGGCCAATCCAGCGGGGCCGGCACCCACGATCACTACATCGTATTCCATTGATTCGCGTTCCACGGCACTCTCCTCAGCAGTTGTATTCAACTTTTTTGCGGCCAATCCGGCCTTATCATTTATATTGCTGGCGGATTATATAGGCGTTTAATCAACCCTACCAATTGCATGACTATTCATTTGCTATGGCAAATGCGCTGTATTTCAACGGCTTACTGGGGGTGGATAGGTGGTTCTTATTCCCGGAAATAGATTTTGTGAATGGCAGGAGGGACTTCCATTTGACTATTGATTTTGCGCTATAGAACCGCCACCATACACGCCGTTCAAACACTTGTTTGACCAGAACACCGTATCCGTTCGCGACGTGAATTATCAGTCGCGGCTGTTAAAAAGCATATTTGAGACGGGATTTCCATGAAAGTTCTTGTAGCTGTGAAACGCGTTGTTGACTACAACGTCAAGGTTCGCCCCAAGGCGGACGGCTCTGACGTTGATACAGCCAACGTCAAAATGTCTATCAACCCCTTCTGCGAAATCGCAGTAGAAGAGGCGGTGCGCTTGAAGGAAAAAGGCGTTGTCAGCGAGATAGTCGCCGTTTCCATGGGCTCCAAGCAATGCCAAGAGCAAATCCGCACTGCACTGGCCCTGGGTGCCGACCGCGGTATCCTGGTTGAGACCGATGCTGAGCTGCAGCCTCTGGCAGTAGCCAAATGCCTGAAAGCGATTGTTGAGAAAGAAGAGCCTCAAATGGTAATTCTGGGCAAGCAGTCCATCGATGGCGATAACAACCAGACCGGCCAGATGCTGGGTGCTTTGACTGGCATGGGGCAGGGTACCTTCGCCTCTGAAGTTGCCGTAGAAGGCGACGCTGTTAAGGTAACTCGTGAAATTGACGGCGGCCTGCAGACTGTTGAACTGAAACTGCCTGCCATTGTTACTACTGACCTGCGCCTGAATGAGCCGCGTTACGCCTCCCTGCCTAACATTATGAAGGCAAAGCGTAAGCCTCTCAATACCACGACCCCGGATGAGCTGGGCGTTGATATTACTCCCCGCACCAAAACCCTGAAAGTTGAGCCGCCGGCTGAGCGTCAAGCAGGCATTAAGGTTGCTGACGTTGCTGAACTGGTAGAGAAACTGAAAAACGAGGCGAAGGTAATCTGATGAGCATTCTGGTTATTGCTGAACACGACAACGCCGAACTGAAGGGCGCTACGCTCAACACCATCGCTGCTGCCAAGGCTATTGGTGGTGATGTTGCTGTATTGGTTGCTGGATCTGGCTGCGGCCCTGTAGCGGAGGCTGCTGCTAAAGCTGAAGGCGTTTCCAAGGTGCTGCTGGCAGATAATGCCGCTTACGAGCACCAGTTGGCTGAGAACGTTGCCAAGCTGGTAGCGGACTTGGGTAAAGACTACGGTCATATCCTGGCTCCAGCCACTACTACCGGCAAGAACATGCTGCCACGCGCTGCTGCGCTGCTGGATGTACAGCCGATTTCCGACATCGTTGCTGTTGAAAGTGCAGATACTTTCAAACGCCCGATTTATGCGGGTAACGTCATTGCCACTGTACAGAGCTCCGATGCCATCAAGGTAATCTCTGTACGTACCACTGCCTTTGACGCCGTGGCGGCTGAAGGTGGAAGTGCAGCGGTTGAGTCTGTAGATATCGCGGATGACGCTGGTGTTTCCTCTTTTGTCGGCGAAGAGTTGGCTGTATCCGATCGTCCTGAACTGACCGCTGCGAGCGTAGTTATTTCTGGTGGCCGCGGTATGCAGAACGGCGAAAACTTCGAAATGCTGTACAAGCTGGCTGACAAGCTGGGCGCTGCTGTAGGTGCCTCCCGTGCAGCCGTGGACGCAGGTTTCGTACCCAACGATATGCAGGTTGGTCAAACTGGTAAGATTGTTGCTCCAGACCTGTACATTGCTGTTGGTATCTCCGGCGCAATCCAGCACTTGGCAGGCATGAAAGACTCCAAGGTTATCGTAGCCATCAATAAAGACGAAGAAGCTCCGATCTTCTCCGTTGCAGACTACGGCCTGGTAGCTGACCTGTTTGAAGCTGTACCAGAGCTTGAAACAAAGCTGTAATGCCCGATTGCTATACTAGCAGGCATTGAAGAAGGCGGCGTCATGCCGCCTTTTTTCGTTTTTTGGTGACAACCTGCGGAACTAGTGTGCAATTTAAGGGACGAAATGAGGGTTTGCGGCGTTTAACTTGAAAGAGCGTTGCCTTTCCTGGGCTGAGGCAAGAAAATAGGCGTCAAAAACCAATAACCTCAGAAAGTTGAACTTGTATGTGGGTATGTTCATGTCCCCTCTAGCGCGAGCCGTTGGCTCAATTGGCAATAAGTTTGCCCAGGGCGAGTCGAGCAAAGGTCTCTCCCGTGGCACTATGGCAGCGTCAGCGATTGGCCTGTTGTGGTTGTCTGGTAATTTGTTTGCCTATGGCTCCCTATTGGTCCCAAGCGATCCCCAGGAATCCCTGCTCGCGGAGCGCAAAAGCCCGAGAGGTGCTCCTCCCCCCAGCGCTGCCAGTCTTCCCAGCACCCCGTTCTTTGGACGCGCTGAACCTAAAAAGGCTACAGAAGTCCCTGAAGTCGACCTCGAAAATATTCCTCTGACTCAGTTGAATATCGTTTTATCCGGTGTTTTTGACAGCTCCAATAAAACCAAAGCCAGTGCTCTGGTGTCGGAGAAGGGTAAACCCTCCAAGCGTTTGTATGTCGGTGATCAGTTGCCTGGTGGCGCTGAACTTTATTCTGTTGAGGTTGACCATGTGGTTCTTCGTCGTAATGGCAGGATGGAAAAACTGACATACCCAGAAGTGGACGGAAGGCCAAACGTACCATTGAGAGGCGTCAGCAGTTCCAGACAGAGAACGTCAAGTTCCAGCTCCTCCAGAAGAACTGCTCAAAGAGGTGAGAACCAGCAGAACATTCGGGAGAGAATGGAGCAGCTGCGTGAATTGGCCCGCGAGCGTCGTGCTCAGCGTGAGCCTAAATAAAAACTATCTACCTAGATTGTTTTGATTTTTTGAACATTTACTAGAGCCAGATAAATAATGATGAAGATGTTTTATCGACGGCTGATTGCGGTCGGATTGAGTTTTTTTGTTTGTACTGCAACGCTGGCTCAGGGCCCGGAGCGGGTTACCCTTTCTCTCGACAATGCAGACATTCGTGATCTGATCAATTGGGCTGCTGATTTCACTGGCAAAAATATTATTGTCCACCCGAATGTTAAGGGTAAGGTCACCGTAGTTGCCGGTGACCCAATGACACACAATGAAGCCTTTGATGTATTTATGTCGGTGCTTCAAGTCAATGGCTTTAGTTTGGTGGAACAGGGCGGAACCTGGAAAGTAGTTCCCGATGCGCTGGCCAAGCAGCAGGCGATACCTGTCGCAGATGAGGCCACTCGAGCTCCCGCGGAATCCCTGGTTGTTCGCACTATAAGGGTTGAGAATATTTCCGCTTCACAGCTGATTGCTATGTTGCGCCCGCTGATTCCGCAAACTGGGCACTTGGCTGCTTATGCTGATACCAACACTCTGATAATTGCTGACCGCGCTGCGAATATTGACCAGATTATTCGCCTGGTGAAGCAACTTGACCGCGCCGGCGCTATTGATATTGAAGTGGTGCCGTTGATGTTTGCTTCTGCGAAGGAAGTAAAGCAAGTTCTTACCGATCTACTTCAATCGAGTGGAGGCAAAGCGGGTAAGGAAGTGCAGCCGCTGCGTATTTCTGTGGATGAACGCTCCAATAGTATTCTCCTGACCGGAGACCCTGTTACCCGCCAGCAGATTAAGACGGTAATAGGCCGTCTCGATGCACCGCTGGATGGCGAAGGCAACACCGCAGTTGTTTATATCCAGTATGCCAATGCAGCAGATCTGAAGCCTATCCTCGAGGGTATGAGCGGTAGCATCCAGAACACAGAGAAAGACCAACAAGCGGCGAATATCGAAGTCAGCATTCAAGTTAACGAATCGCTCAACGCACTAGTGTTAACTGCTCCTCCCGCTCTCCTTGAAACGATGAAAGGTGTTATTGCCAGGTTGGACGTGCGCAGGGCGCAGGTTTTGATTGAGGCAATTATTGTAGAGGTAGTTGAAGGTACAGGTAGCGAACTGGGTATTAGTTGGATTGCTGGTTCCGGCAGTAATGCTGTTGCCGGCTGGAATAACCAGTTAGGTACGGATTCCGATGGGGAGCCCAACCCATTTTCACTTCCTGTGACTGATTTGGTGGGAGCTGGCGCATTGCACCTGGGCTACCTCAGTGGCGGTGATATCCGTGCTGCGATTAATGCCGTAGCGTCAGAGAGCAATACCAATATCCTCTCTACACCAACGATTATGGCTTTGGATAATGAAGAAGCTGAGATTTTGGTGGGCCAGAACGTACCTTTTATTACCGGTGAACAGCTGCTGTCTGGTAGCAATGATGATCCGTTTACCACCATCCAGCGTGAGGATGTGGGTACCACTCTTAAAGTGATTCCCCGTGTGAATAACAACAACTCGGTAACTCTCGAGATCGAGCAAAAGGTTGAAAACGTTTTGTCTTCTGCTACGGCTGCAGCGGAAGGTGCATCCGACATCGTTACCAGCAAGCGTGAGATCCGCACAAAAGTATTGATCGATGATGGCGCGATCCTGGTACTGGGTGGTTTGATGGAAGATCAGGTTAATGAAACCGTGTCCAAAGTGCCTCTCCTCGGTGATATTCCCGGCATTGGTCGCTTGTTCAGAAACACTGAGAAGAGTGTTAGCAAAACTAATCTGATGGTGTTCTTGCGTCCCAGAATCCTCAGTAGTCAAGTTGCTGGCTATGAGGAGACGCGCAAGCGCTACATGGATATGCAGCAGAAGCAAATATTCCTGAAAGACCGCACCAGCCTGATCTGGGATTGGCACCGCGGTGATGTACTACCTGACCTGATGCCGCCAACAGGCACCTACAACGAGAGCCCTGCGCCAGTAGATGGTTCTATAGATGGTGCTGCCATTGAATCAGTCGAAGAAGATGTGGATGTTGAGGTTGAGGTGTTGGAGGTAGAAGAAGCTAAATGACGGCTGAAACAGGAACAGGGACTCCAACAATTCGCCGCCTTCCTTACGCTTTCGCAAAGCGTCACAAGGTTCTGTTAACCGAGCAGGAAGGCAAACCCCTCTGCCAATATGTGGCGCCGCTGAGTCCATCAGCGGTTGCCGAAGTACAGCGCATCAGTGGTGCGGCTGTATCTTTGGAGGCTGTAGAGGAAGATGTTTTCCAGGGTGCTTTGCAGCGCCTGTATGAAAACAGGGAGGGTGGCAACCTCTCCGAAGTCGAAGGCCTGGGTGAAGACCTGGATCTTGCAGCGGTCGCCGATTCGCTGCCTGAGACTGAGGACTTGTTGGAACAGGAAGACGATGCACCTATCGTCAAATTGATCAACGCAATTTTTGCCGAATCGCTCAAGCAGGGCGCCTCGGATATTCATATTGAAACCTTTGAGAAGCGCCTCGTCGTGCGCTTCCGGGTCGATGGTGTACTTCGTGAAGTACTGCAACCCCGACGCGCTCTGGCTCCATTGCTGGTATCCCGTATTAAAGTAATGGCAAAACTGGATATCGCCGAGAAACGCGTGCCTCAAGATGGCCGGATCTCCCTTTTGATGGCTGGCCGAGAGGTAGATGTACGTGTCTCTACCATGCCGTCATCGGCGGGTGAGCGGGTGGTAATGCGTTTGCTGGATAAGCAAGCGGGCAAAATGGACCTGAGTAAGCTGGGGATGGCAGATCGCGACTTGCGCGTGATGACAGACCTGTTGGGACATCCCCACGGCATTATCCTGGTGACCGGACCAACGGGCTCCGGTAAAACCACCACCTTGTATGCTGGCCTCGGTAGTATCAATAACCGTGAGAAGAATATTCTGACGGTCGAGGACCCGGTGGAATACAACCTGGAAGGGGTTGGACAGACTCAGGTTAATACCAAAGCTGATATGACTTTCGCCCGAGGGCTTCGCGCGATCCTGCGTCAGGACCCGGATGTAGTGATGGTTGGTGAGATTCGAGACCTGGAGACTATGCAGATTGCAATCCAGGCGAGTTTGACCGGACACTTGGTACTTTCAACCCTGCACACCAACACCGCTTTGGGTTCGGTAACCCGTCTGGTGGACATGGGAATTGAACCCTTTCTGCTGTCGTCCAGTGTGATTGGTGTTCTTGCCCAGCGCCTGGTGCGAGTTCTGTGTCCTGAATGCAAGCAACCTCATGTGGCTGACAGCAGCGAGCGTGAGGTTTTGGGCGTCGGGCCTGAAGAGGAAGCCATCATCTATCGACCTAATGGCTGTGAAGAGTGTAATCACAGTGGCTATGTCGGTCGTATCGGTATCTATGAATTGGTGCCGCTCAACGAAGTGATGCGCCAATTGATCCACGATCGCGCTTCAGAGAGCAAGTTGGTTGCGGAAGCACGCAAGCTTGGCCCCAGCATCCGTGATGATGGCGTAGAGAAAGTACTAGCGGGTAGGACCTCCCTTGAGGAAGTACTACGAGTTACGCAGGAGTCCTGATTGTGGCAGCTTTTGAGTATACAGCGCTGGCAGCATCCGGCCGCAAGAGTCGCGGTACGCTCGAGGCGGATAGCGCGCGCGCTGCGCGGCAGCAACTGCGCGCGAAAGGCATGGTGCCCCTGGAAGTCAGTGCAGCTACCGAAAAAGAAGAGAAGGGCGGCGCCAGCTTTCTATCTGGTAGCCCTGGGCTGAGTGTTAAAAACCTGGCCCTGCTAACTCGGCAGATGTCCACCTTGCTTCGAGCGGGAATTCCCCTGGAAGAAACCCTTGGGGCCATTGCCAACCAGACACGCAACCAAAAAATCAAACGCGTGGTATTGGCTGTTCGGGGCAAAATTCTTGAAGGGCACAGTTTCGCCTTGGCCCTGAGCAGTTTTCCACGGGCATTCCCCAAACTCTATCGCGCTACGGTTGAAGCAGGGGAGCACTCTGGTCATTTGGATGCGGTGCTGGATCGCCTTGGTGACTATACGGAAGGGCAGCAGCAATTTCGGCAGAAGGTGCAGCTGGCTCTGATCTACCCAGTTGTTTTGGTATTTATCTGTGTATTGGTTGTAACCGGTTTGATGGTGTACGTGGTACCTGATGTTATCGAGGTATTTACCGGCACCGGGCAGGTTTTGCCGCTGGCTACCCGCATCCTGGTCTCCATGAGCGATTTTATTTCTGCCTGGGGCTGGCTGGTGCCGCCGGCACTTGGGGCGCTCATTTTTGGCGCTGTGATGATGCTGCGGCGCCCGGCAATTCGGTATCGTTTCCACCACCGTTTGCTGGAGCTGCCAATTATTGGCTGGATGATGCGAGGGACACAGAGTGCTCGCTATGTAGGGACCCTGGCGATTCTTACGGGCAGCAGTGTGCCGCTGGTTCAAGCCATGGGTATCGCCGGTGGAGTAATGACCAATACCTTCCTTAAAGACCGACTCGATGCGGCTCAAAAGAGCGTGCGCGAGGGCGGGAGCCTTCGTAAAGCCCTGGAAGATGTAGGCTATTTCCCACCGATGATGATCTATATGATCGCAAGTGGTGAATCTTCGGGCACTCTCGATGAAATGCTTCAGCGTGCGGCGGATTCGCAAGAGCAGGATTTGCAGGGTGCGGTAACTGCCTTTGTGAGCATCTTTGAACCTCTGATGCTGCTGATAATGGCTGCCATCGTGTTGTTCATCGTTATGGCTATTATGATGCCAATTCTGAGCATGAACGAATTGGTTGTTTAATGCTCAAATTAGGTGTAGGTCAAAGAGAAATTGCGTAGCTGCTTCAGGAGGTTGGTATGAAATCCTTGCGCAACAGCGCCGGCTTTACACTGCTAGAGGCGTCGAAGATTCTTGTTGGGCTGGGAGCGGCAGTTTTGCTGGGCATGTTGCTGCTTTAGGCTGGGGAATCGTGTAATTTACTGATTTGGTGACTTTTAAATAATTGGGGTCACGAAGGGTATCGTGACCCTTGGGGTTCCCAGAGTTAGAGTGAACTAGGAGAGAAAAATGAAAACCCTACGTAAAAGTGGTGGCTTTACCCTGATTGAAATTATGGTGGTGATCGTAATTCTCGGGGTGCTTGGTGCACTGGTTGTACCTAATGTTCTTGGCAAGACCGGCGAAGCTCGAATGAAAGCGGCCAGGGTTGACCTGAAAGCTATCGAGACTGCACTGGACCTCTACCGCATGGATAACTTTGTCTACCCCAGCTCTGATCAGGGCCTCATGGCACTGGTATCCCGCCCATCCGGCTTCCCCGAAGCGAAGAACTGGACTGAGCCCTACCTGAAGAAAGCGCCAAAAGATCCCTGGGGCTATGAATATCAGTACATCAGTCCAGGCAGTGCCGGTGCCTACGACCTATTCACCCTCGGTGCCGATGGCAAAGCGGGCGGTGAGGGCGAAGCTGCTGATATCTACGTTACTGACCTGTAACACTTGAAATTTGCACTTGATGTATAGCATCGGTCGAAGCCGTGGCTTTACGCTGATCGAACTGTTGGTAGTGATTGTCATCATCGCCTCTCTGGCTGGCATGGCGACTCTATCGATGGGGAATTCCGGCGGGCGCGTGTGGCAAAAAGAAGCCCAGCGCTTGTCGGCCCTTTTGCAGTTGGTTGCGGATCGAGCCCTGATTGACAAAATGCATTACGGCGTTGTTTTTGAGCAGGGCACTTATAGCGTGGTGCATTTTGAGCAAGAAACAATGACCTGGATGCCGATAGATTCGGTTGCGTCGGGGAGGCGTGCTGCGCGTTTTGCCACCCATGAATTGCCGGAAATTGTTCGCCTTGAAGTGATAACTGAGGCGGAGCTGCCGTCGGTAGAATCCACGGAATTTGCAGAAGAGACCAATGAAGATCGGGTCGTTCCGCAATTTGTTGCTCTCTCCAGTGGAGAGGTACTTCCCGTGGAAGTTGCCATGTACCTTGTTGAGAATGGCGACGACGTTCGAGGTGCGACTATTTCTTACACCAGCCTGAACGGATTGCAGCTAGAGTGGCAGGCCGATGAATTTTAAGAGAGCCCAGCGCGGTTTTACATTAGTAGAAGTCTTGATAGCCCTGGTTATTTTTGGGGTTATTGCCGCCAGTGTTCTGAAGGCAATGCAGCGTAGTGTTGGCCAGCAGCGGGTGATGGAGGATCGCCTCTCGGCAAACTGGGTTGCCCAACAAGTGCTCTCCCAAGTCCGCGTGCAAACTCCTTGGCCTCCTTTAGGGGAACAAACAGATCAGGTGGTCTTGGGGCAAAGGGAGTGGGAGGTTAGTGCCCGAGTGGAGGCCACCAGTAATGAGCGCTTGCGCCATATCATTATTGAAGTAGGCCACCTGGATGCTGAGTACCCAACTCTGACCCTGGATGCCTGGGCTGCGGAGGAGTAACTGATATGTCTTTGCGCCTTCCCAGCCAGTCGGGCTTTACCCTCATTGAAGTCCTCATAGTTTTAGTTCTTGTCGCCATTATCAGTGTCGGTTCCTTTTCGCTGTTGGGACTCTTTTTTGACACCGAAGAGATGGTGGACCAGAGGGCAGAGCAGCTACGTCGCTTTTCTATGGCGATGTACCGTATAGACAATGATTTTCGCCAGGTAACTGCCCGCGCTGTAAAGAATGCCTACAGCGGTTATGAGCATGCGTTACGTGGTGATGAAGATGAGTTGGAATTTACGCGCCTTGGTGCGGCAAACCTCACCGGGGAACCTCGGGGCGAGCTATTGCGTTTGAGTTATAGCATCGGATACGCCGAGGATCTTGAGATCGACTCCCTGACCACCGGCACAGGCCGGGAGGGCGAGGACGATATAGGTGGGTTATTGCTGCGCAGTCGCTGGCAGGTCTTGGATCGGTCTCCCGATTCTGCGCCCATCGCCGAGCCCCTGCTAATGGGGGTCGAAAGTTTAAATCTTCAATATCTGGACCCAGACACTGAAGCCTGGGTTGCCCAGTGGCCTCCGATCAGCTCAGGCGGCCCCGATACAGACGCGGATACGCGACTTCCACAAGCGATTGAGTTTGTCATCGTTACCCGACAGTACGGGGAGATCCGGCGTGTCTTCCAGATACTGGCAGCGGAAGACAGTTCCTCTGCTGACGATGATGATGATGACGAGCGTTAGGCGATGAAAGGTAGAAATATGCCGAGCTCGCTGGCTCGTCAAAAAGGGGTGGCTCTGATTGTTGTACTGCTGGTGATGGTGATTGCCATCGCGGCGGTATCCCACGCTATCTTGCGCGATCAGATTGCGATTTCCCGCAGCGGTGCACTGTTGGCCAACACACAGTTGGCAGAGTTTGTTGAAGCGGCTGAGGCCTGGACACGGGTAGCGCTGTTGGAGGATTTCGAGGAAGACCAGGAAGAGGAGGAAACCGCAGACCATGCCTTGGAGGCCTGGGCATTCCCCGTTCTGCAATTCAATCCTGATAATGGCAAAATTCGCATGAATATCAAAGACTTACATTCATGCTTTAACGTGAATAATTTGTCTGATAGCAGCGATAGTGATCAATTCGAGATCTTCCAGCGCCTGGTGAATAATGTTACCGGCAAGTCTGACCTGGCCAAGTCAATTGCAGATTGGGTGGATGACGGTGATACCCCGCGAACCTCGGGGACAGAGGATGACGGCTACCTGGGTAGGGAACTTGCCCACAGAACACCGGACATGATGATCACTGATATTTCTGAATTGTCATCGGTAGTAGATATGGAGTTAGAGGACTGGGAGAAACTGGTGCCTTTCCTGTGTGCCCTCCCGGAGACAGGAACCCTGGTGAATATCAACACGGCTTCTGAGGAGTTGATCGAGGCGATTGAGCCTTCCGCAAGTGTTTCCAAGTTGGTGCAACTTCGCGAGTCGGGCGGTTATATCAGTGACACAAGTGAATATGCAGATTATGAAATCGCTAACTCGGGGCCTTTTACTTTTCAAAGCCAGCACTTTCTGGCGCGAATTGCTGTCCAACTCGGAAGCGATGGCGAATACAGGCAGTATTGGGAGTCTGCCCTGGTTCGGAATAGTACAGATGGCAAGGTTCGGGTGCGCCAGCGTCAGCGCCGGGCCTTTTCTGGTCAAATGATGCAGGAGTTGCTCGAGTACGAAAGCACTGAAGAGAGCGAATAGTTAGAAATTGTATGTTTAAAAAGAAAAGCATTAACGAGATTGAAGCCCCTACAGCGCCTCCTCGGTCGTCTCTGGTTCTGCTGCGGTTGAGCGAAACTGCTGACCTGACTCTGCGCCTGCATCAGTGGCAAGAGGGTAATTGGCAACAAGTAGCCTTGGATTCAGAATTTGCTCAGGCATTTAGTCCCGAATTTGAAGCTGTCGAAGAGCAGCCTGAATTCCCTCAGCTCAACCTCCCTGAGGGAGCCAAAGCGCTACTGATGGTGCCTGGTAACTGGGTATGGAGCGGTCTCGAAACTATACCTAAGGCAGCTCGTCGCCAGGCAAGTGCCATTGGTTACATGGTTGAGGAGCATTTGGCCCAGGATGTCGAGGACTTACACTTTGCCTGCAGACCCCGCACCGGTGATCTCTGCAGCGTATACGCCATTGATGTTGAAAAAATAGAAGCGCTTCACTCCCAGTTGGAGCGGCTCCAGTGGCCGCTGGCTGCTGTAGTGCCGGAGTATGAATTACTTAGCTTGATCGAAGGTGACATTCGCCTGTGGCTGGATGGCGGCCAAGCGCATATCTGGAAAGATGCCGGGCAGGGTCTAACTGTTAATCGCGATTTTTTACAACCTCTTCTTGGTTCGCTATTAGTTGATGAAGGTGATGAATCCGAAGGCGAAGATGATTCTGAAAGCGGCGAGCCGATCGATAACAAACAGGTAGTACTGCTGGGGGCTGGCGAGCAGGATGGGCTGCTGATTGCTGAGTTGGAATCCCAGTTTGGCGATGGCTTACAGCTGAACCAGCGCTCAGCGGAAGAAGTCTTTATTGAACGGTTCAAGCTGGGGCTGCTAACAAACTTGCTAACTGGAGATTATCAGTTATCGAGTAATAAGAGCGCTGCGGCTTGGTGGATACGCCCGGCTAAAGTTGCTGCCGCTTGTTTTGTTATCCAGCTACTGTTTTTCGTTGGTGCCGGTGCTTTTTATCAGTGGAAGGGCAACCAGTCTGAAGAGCAGGCCCGGGCGATGTTTACGGAATTGTTCCCGAATACTCGACCGTCTGCCCAGATACGCCGACAGCTTGAAGGTTTCCTGAAAGGCGCGGGTAATCAGGGTGGTGCTTTCTCTACCCAGATGCAACAGTTGAGCAAAGTCTGGATTGCTCACAAAGGGGGAGCATTAAAATTACAGTCCCTTCGTTTTGATGGCCAGCGTGGAGAAATGGTGTTGCAGCTTCAGGCAGAAAACCTGTCTGATCTCGATGCATTTGTCAGCAAGCTATCTGGCGGCGGGATCAAGGCGGACCTGTTAGGTGCGAACGAGTTGAAAAAAGGCGTTTCAGGCCGTATTCGCTTACGTTAGAGCCAGCGGTTTATATAAAGCAGCCAGGCGTAAGAAGAGATTGGTGGTAGCAATATAATGAAAGAACAGATCGAACAGTGGCGTCAGAAATGGCAGGCACTTCCGCCCAATGACCAGAGAGCCTTGGGTTTGCTGAGTATATTCGGAGCCGTAATTTTTATAGTTTATGGCCTGTATTCCCCGGCAAAGGGCTTCTTTGATGAGTCTCGCTTGCGAGCGGAAGAAAATCGTGAGCTGGTTAACTGGATGGAGGGCCAGCGCCCGACGCTGGAGCGAATAAAGCCCGCAGGCGGTGGTGCTGGTAGTGCTTCAGGAACTCTTCTGCAGCGCGTTACTGGTGCGGCAAAACAAAACCAGATTGTGATTAAGCGCTTTGAGCCTGAGGGTGAAAACCGCATCCGATTGTGGATTGAAGAAGTCCGTTATCAGGATTTGCAACCCTGGTTGAATCGCCTAATGCAGGAGAAAATGGCTGTTCGCACGATTAATCTGGATGCCCTTGCCGATGAAGGTATGGTCTCCGCTCGATTGACGATCGAAGGCTAGTAACCTACCTACTGACAGGCTCGAATATAGAACTCGGGCCTGCCTCTCCCTATCAGCTCTTAACCGCACTCTGTCATCGGCGCTCCCACCCTCACAGAAGGAGGGCGGTTTTAGGCGGAAATGCCATCTTTAGCCCTATACTGGATTAGTAATGAGGAAAAAGGTGCCACTATGCTTTTTAAAGACATATCCACCAAGCATTTGGTAGAAGTGGCTGATATCGTCACACTTTCGAATCCCTACGAGCTGACTGTGGTAGGCCGTTATTTGTGGGGTGAAGAGATTCAGGACCCAGAAGTCTTCGATAAAACTGACTTATGCTTCCTCTCTGGTGAGCCACTTCCTAGATGCTGGCATGACAGCCGCTACCGGGATAAAGAGGTTCGCAGGCTTCGTTGCGGCACTCACGCTTCAGAGGATGGCGACTACTATCAGGGTGCTTGAATTTATAGTTTTACCAAATGGTACGGTGGTCGACTAGATTTTGCCAATGACTTACCAGTTGCCCTTAAGCACTGTACAATGCGCGCCAATTTTTTAAGCGAATGCACGCATGACATTTGAGCAGTTTGAAGAGTATTCCCTGTGGTTGGGAATCGGTGCACTAATTCTATTTATGGTGTTTATTGTTTGGAACCTGGCAAAAGACTCCAAGGCTGGTAGATTTGGAACATTTATTCTGTTCCTCGCTCTGGGGCTTGGATTGCTGGGATTTCTAATAAAGACCGTTTTGGTTGAAGTACTCGGGATAGGCTAGGGAGCTTCAATGGCACCGGATACCCAGTCTCTCAGGGAAGGTCGCAATGTCTATATTTGATCGCCCTGAACTCAAGGTTCAAAAAGACAGACGTATTTGCCGCGCAACTGATATGCGTATCGCCAAATATACCCGGCGCGGCATGGTGCTCTCCCTTTTTGCATTTCTGATCGCAGCCTCTATTGGCGACATGCGCCTAGAAGCTCCGCGCCTGTTATTAACAATGGGAATCGGCCTGGTAGTACTTACCCTGATCAGGGGCTACTACGTTTTTCGCTTCGACCACCTGTATGGCTCGGGACCAAATCGTTGGCGCAATCGTTACTTTCTGTTCTCGATTATCGGCTCAGCCTGGTGGGGCATTACCTTATTTTACTTTGTCTATTTAATGGGGTTTGCGCCTGAGACCCACTTCCTGTGGATCTACTCAGTAATCTTTTGCTCCAGTGTCACCACCGTATTTTCTCCCTACCATCGTTTCCTGACTTGGTTCACCGCAACCTCACTACTGCCAGCGGCGCTGATGGCACTGTTCTCGGGCATGATCCTGGGGACCATCTACGGGACTCTCACCCTCGCTTTTATTTGGCTGACTGCCCACCAGGGCCGTCGCGAATCGGAGAACTATTGGGAGCGTCTGTCTGCGATGCAGGAGCTGCAACAGAGAGCGAGTAGCCTGGCTGCAGCCCGCAAACACTCTGAAGCTGCAGTTGAACTGACCAATGAGTTCATAGTTAATATCGGACAGGAATTCCGCAGTCAGCTGTCTGATTCCCTTGGTGCCTTAGCGCTGCTCGAAGCTGAGCCATTGAGTGACCGTCAGCGCGAATGGGTAGAGCTGGCCAAGGTTGCCAGTAGCCAGCAACTCAAACTGGTTGATAATGTGGGCTTGTTTACCCGGGTGGCTCGCAAAGATATTCGGTTGCGCCAGGGCCCGTTTAACCTAGTTAAGACTGTAGAAAAATCATTCAAGTTTGCAGCGAGAGCTGCCCACAGTCAGGAGTTAGAATTTAACTTCCAGATTGATGACAATCTCCCGGTGATGGTGACAGGGGATAATCGCAAAACGGCCCAGCTGATTCGCAATCTGGTGGACTCCGCTACTGGCATTGCCCAAAGAGGCGAGCTGTGGGGTGAGGTATCTTATAACCCGATCACCACGGTAGAAGGGCAGCTCTCGATCACTTTGATGGATGATGGGCGCGGTGAGATATTGCCGGACGAGAGCGAACTTTTCGGTGCCTTCTCCCGTATGGATACCACCCAGGTAACTACAGGTCTCGGACTCTCGATTGCTAAAGGCCTAGCCGAAGCAATGGGCGGTTACCTTCAACTGCATTCAACCCCAGATGGCAACCGCTATCAGGTGGTGATCAAGTATTCCACCGAGCAAAACCAGCGAACCTACCTCACACCGGACAGAAAGTTACAGGATATTGAAGTCCTGTTAATTCATCAGAAAGGCCTATTTATTTCAGGTTTGGTGCAGGTGCTGCGTTCTTTTGGGATGGATGTAAAGTCGATCCGCTGGTGTGAAGGTTGTGAGTGCGAAGTCCAGCAGCTGCTTCGCCAAGCGGTAGAACGCAACCAATTGGTAATGATGGCACCGGCAATGGGGGATTCGACTCTTTTCGACTCCATTACGCCTTTCTTTGAAGAGTCCCAAGAAGCTGGTGAAAAAGAGAGTCGCCTGGTATGCCTGGGCGGCTTTGGCCAGAAAAGTGAGTTTGCTCGCCTGCAGCAACTCTTACCATCGTCACAGTATCTGAGTCGACCGGTGACCCGTAAAGAACTGCACGATGCGTTAGTGGGATTACTGTTTGGCGGTGCGAAAAGAAGCTGTCGAAGAGTGGTTACCGGTGGGGCGGATCAGCCGCGTCACTACTCTTTGTTGTTGGTGGAGGAGTCTAGGCCTCATCAATGGGTGACTGAGGAAATGCTTCAGGCTCTGGGTTACCAGGTAGATATAGCGGTAGATGCGGATGATGCGTTAGTTCGCTTGTCTGAAGGCCATTATGATTTGGTGTTAGTGGATTGCCAGCAAAATACAGACCACAGTGCGCAGATTATCGAGATACTGCGTCGCTGGGAGTCCGAGCACCGCCCGGATGATCGCCTGCCTATTGTTGCTGTAACCAGTACTACTGAAGAGCAATTTGAGGGCCGTTGCCTGGCAGCAGGTATGGATGATTTTCTGACTAAGCCTCTGAGCAAGGATCTTCTTCGGGAAACCTTGGCGCGTTGGCTGGGTAGTGCTTAGCTTACAGAGCTTGCTTTGATATTCAGTATAAAAACCGCACTTCAGTGCGGTTTTTTTATTTCCCATTTACTCAAGGTGGGCGTCTTGTGGCTTTGGAAGTTGGGAAAAGTGCTATTCCAAAGACCCATTATCAGTCGCTATTCAAATGATCGGCACCGAGAAACGGTTTTTGGTTAGGGAAATAGGAATGGCCGCAGCAATTGCTGCGGCATTCGACAAAGTGTGGGTTAGAACTCGTAGCGAATCCCCATACGAGCACTCCATAGAGAGGCATCGGTCACTCGGGTTTGCCCCGCTGGATCCAGGAATTCCTCAAATACGTAGCGCCCTTGGTCATCGATACTGGCCGTTACCGCTGACTGGTAACGAGGGAATCCGCCCTCATACATAACACCCCATTCGTCATTCAGCAGGTTGCCCAGGTTTTCAATAACAAAGTATGCATTAACCCGGTCTTCCGTGCGCCACCCCGGTAGTTGTTGGTCGATACGCAAATCGAACTTGGTCCACCAATCACTGTTAAGTGAATTGCGTTCCATAGTCCCGCTATCCAGGTCTTCAGAGTCAACCCAGGCGAAGAAGGCCTCAGTATCGAAGTCATCTGCAAATACAACATTGGCATCATCGGCGCCCGTGGGTACGTAGAGCAGGCCGCGATCCCAGCCGGCATCACCAAAGATCTGATCACCAAACGTGTAGCTGTAAGGAATGCCTTCATTGGCAGAACCAAACAAGGTGAATCGTGTTTCGTAGCCTGAGAAAAACTCTTTGGTGTAATCCAGTTTCAAAGTGAAGCGATGGGGAACTACATAGTTTGATGTTGCAGTGCCTGGATTCTGTGCATCAGCGGTAGCGATTTTGGTGTAATTGGAGTAAGCCACCGAGCTGGTCATGGGGTTAACATCTTCAGCTTCGGTGAAGGCATAGCCAAGGGCAATACTCAGGCCAAAATCAAAAGACTTGCTGAGGCCTAGAGAAAGTACGCTGGAATAACCGGAGTCGCCATCCACATTGGTCAGCATGAAGTCTTCGCTGCGACCATTGGCACTGCCGTAAATTGGGCGCCCATCAGCAGTCGAGTCAACTTGCTCAAGAGAGATATCTTGAATAATTGCGGCATCTTGATAATCGCTGTACAAATAGTCTATAGATGCTAAATAACCGGATTCAAATTCGTAGCTACCGCCGATTGCATACTTCCAGATGGATGGCAGTTCAAAATCCGGATCCATCAGGTTGACCCCACCTACAGAACCATCACTATTTGCGACCATATCATAGAGGTCTTGTGGGATTTCATAGATCGGATCGCCGTTATTGGTCCAGTCCATATCAAATAGGGGGGTACCGCTTCTATCTTGGGCTTCGATTTGCAGAACACCATTATTTGAGTAGTTATTAGAAATCCATACATTGGGATTCCCACCGGAGTAAAGGCCGATACCGCCGTGTAGCTCCAGGTTATCGTCAAGGTTCCAGCTCAGGCCCAGGCGAGGTTGTAGCAGGTCCAGGCCATCCATATTGTGCTGGTTGGAAAAGCCATAAGTAGAGGTTATGTCTGCGTTAGCTACTGGCTTGTCATCACTGCTGTAGCGGTCATAGCGAAGTCCCGCAACCACTGTCAGGTCCAGATTTGCGAAGGTATATTCATCCTGGGCGTAGAGTGTATCGATGCTGTAACTGAATTCAGCGGCAGCGTCTAAAATATTGTTGCTACCAGCTGCATTCTCATAAGTTACACGGTTGGCAATCCCAGCTTCAAAATCTTCGATACTATCGAAACGGTATTCTCCTGCCGCCTCCTGAATAAACAGGTTGTAGACATCGAAGTTCTCATGCTCATAGCCGGCTGTTATGTTGTGTTCGCCCAACAGTAGTTTGCCTGCGAGCTTGAATGTCAGGTTTTCATAGCTCAGCTTGTTGGCATGGCGAGAATCATCAGCACCTAGATAGACTGTCGCACGGGAGTCATTGCCGTCGTTGTCATGATCGTTGTAAGTGGTGATTTGAACTTCACCAAAATCAGTTCCACCCAGGGAGTTTTGGCGGTTGTCCAAATCGGAGTAGCCAATCTTCACCTCTGTAGAGAATATGTCACTCCAATCGGAGAAAAGTTGTGCAACATAGGAGTTTAATTCGGCTCCGCGCTCGTAATAGTGGTTGGATAGTTCCAGCTCATCGGGGTCATTGTCGGCCTCGGCTATGGAAAAGCCGTCGTTGTAGTTGTAAGTAAACGCAGCTCGGTGATCGTCAGAGATATTCCAATCAAGTTTCACCAACAGCTTTTCGTCTTCTTCTGGCATGCTGGTGGGTAGGCCGCCCGGATTGTAGCCATAGACTTCATTGGAAATACGAATAATCTCATTGAGCTGCTCTTGGGAAACCCCTTGTACTTCGGTGGCAGAGCTGCTGCCTGCAGGTCCTCTGTCAAAAGTGGCAACGCCTTCCAGCTTTTCATAGGCAGTAAAGAAAAAGAGTTTATCTTCGATAATGGCTCCACCCAGAGTTGCGTTGTAACGCTTCTCATCAAAACTGGCCACATCGATATCGTCACCTTCCAGGGAATCACCACGGAAACCATCATCGGTGTAGTCGTAGAAAAATGAACCATGCCACTCATTGGTGCCGGACTTGGTCACTGCGTTGATATTACAAGCGCTGAAACCGCCATACTGAACATCGAACGGCGCCAGTTCGACGGCGACATGATCGATAGCATCATACGAGAACGGCATACGTTCAGTGGGGTAGCCATTGCTATTCAGACCGAAGTTGTCATTCATGCGTACGCCATCAACCGTAAGGCTATTGAAGCGAGGGTTGGCGCCGGCGCACTGGATAGCATCAACATTGGCTTCATCCACATAAACTCGCGGATCGAGACGTAGCACATCCTTGATATCGCGATTAATGGAAGGGGCACTGGCAAGGTCGTCACTGTTAAAGTGCGAAGATGGACCTACAGCTAAGCGGGAGGTACTGAGCGCTTGTCCCAATACGGTTACTTCTTCCAGATCGCTAGTGCCGAGGGTTAGGCTCAGAGGGAGGATATCACCAACGGAGAGGTAGATATCTTCAATAACTCGCTGGCCTTCCTCGGAATCGATGGTGACGGTGTAGGGGCCACCCACTCGCAGGCCACTCAGGTTAAATTGTCCCGCGTCGCTGACTTCTACTTCACGGCGGCTATTGGAGGGGGTGTGAACCACTGTTACAGTCGCATTGGTAATTGCTTGACCGTTGCTTCCGGAAATAGAGCCGCGAATGCCGGCTGCAGTTTCCTGTGCCTGAGATACCTGCGCCATACTGGCAACAGAAATAATCGCCGCAGATAGTAATACGCGCGGGAACAGAGAAGGTTTCATAGCGTTTTCCTGGTCTAAAGAATTGCCAACTCAAGTGGCCCAAGTAATTATCGAGTTTTGCTCTTGCAACTTAAGTTCCAAGTTCCAATGGAGACTGTTATGTGATTTTTATTGGGTACTGTCTAAGAGCTGAAGCGATTATGTAGTGCACATATAAATAAATTATTACAGCCGTGAACTTGTCACATACTGGCGTTAAAGTACGCAGCAAATTCACTCTGGCGGACATGCCCAATGAGCATACGATTGATAATTGCCCGTATAGCAGTTGCACTATTCGGACTCACAGCTATGACACAAGCACACGCTTGGGGAGATGATGGTCACAGGGTCGTTGGAGAAATTGCATGGCATTACCTGGACCCGGAGGTAGCCGCCGAAATAGAGTTGCTCCTTGATGAAGTTGGTGAGCCGCACCTAGCTGAATCCACAACTTGGGCTGATCGAATTAGGTCTGATGAGACTTATAACTGGGCTGCGCCGCTTCACTATATAAACTTGTCTCGAGACTGGTCTTCTTATGATGAGGCGAGGGACTGCCCACCTGCGGGTTGTATATTGAAGGCCATTCAAAGATATCGGGAAGCATTGGCTGATCGCTCACGCACTAAGATGGAGCGCGCAGAAGCATTGATGTTTGTTGCCCATTTCGTTGGAGATCTCCACCAACCACTACATACCGGATTGTATTCGGACAAGGGGGGCAATGATGTTCAGGTCCAGTTCTATGGAACTGAAACAAATTTACATGCGCTCTGGGATATCCATATGGTCGCCCGTTTGTTTTTAGACTGGCAAGATTATGCTCAGGAGCAAACGGATAAAATTAGTGCGGCTGAGAGGCAGATCTGGCAGTCTACCTCGGCCGAAGTTTGGGCCCGGGAGTCTCATCACTTAGCCCATGATCTCGCCTATACCAGCGAAACACAACTTGGGGAAAAGTACTTTCTGCGCTGTCAGGACTCCCTTGAAAAGCGTTTGCAGCAGGGGGGAGTTCGCCTGGCCTCTGTTCTAAACAGTGCACTTGGTAACCCTGCGATCGATGTGGCTAATAAGTAAATTCTTTCTTGGGGCTCGCCTGACTCTACGCCATTGATGTGGTGAGCCAAAAGTGAAGTTTCAAAATCAGTCGAATTATCCTCTTTTATCTTTGTTCTCTTGATGTCTATTGGTTAATTAATTGGAATGTCATCAATTTGTCCGATAAGCAGTCGGTAATTGCCTAGAACTGTAGATATGTAAAGTTATCTATTTCGAAATATGGCTGAAATTTGCAATTATTATCCCATTTAAATCTTTGCTCAAGTAAGTAGGGGGGGAGTGAAATCTTTAGCTCGAGTAGCTCGTGAGTAATGCGATTGAGAAGGTTGGAGAGGGAAAGTCAAAGGCGATTGTGGATGAGAGAAAGGATCTTTAGAGTAGCTTCCCCTCAGCCTTTTGAGTCTTCCTTGTACAGGTATACCTATAAAAGGAATCCTTTATGCGGGAGTTTTTAGTATGTGAGTTCTCTTATGGTTGTTGTTTTGTAATTTCCTAATAATTTTCATGATTCAACTATACTCGGTTATAAGCAAATAATATCTAATAACTGCTTTATGTCCTTTCATATCTTGAGTTTTATTATGGACCCATTGGGTTGATTGCGATTCTCTGATAAATTTTAGAGGATACATGGCTCCTATATTTACTTTGCCTCTCAGTTACCCCTTCTCTTCAGCTTGAAATATTTTCCGTGTTGACACAGTAGTACCAGATTTGGTATCAAATAATCTCGAGTCATATAGAAAGTCTGTCAATTTTCATTAGGTCCTGAGTAATAAAAATAATAATTCAGTGGCTTTAGCGATGAATTGAAAGAGTTCTTGAATTGTCAAAATATTAAATAACAATTTTGGTAAAAAAATTCATAGTCGTTATGGAGGATGTGGGCGATGAGCGGAAGAGGTTTTAATCCTAGGGCGTGTGAAGGATATTTTGCAGGTATTTGTTTTGTATCCAGTTTGAGGTCATACGGTTCTCTTTTTTCCAGGTTTTACGCGCAGTGGTGGAATAATGGTGGGGTGGAAAGTTCTTTGGGTAGAACATGGAATGGGCACACGGCATTAATATCAGGTCACAATGGTGTTATTGATACTATTGTAGGTTGGGACCCCAACAGTTCTTGGGATGCATTTAAAGGCTCAGTGGGCGGGCGTCACAATAGTATGAGGCCTATTGCTGGTCGTTGGCGTGATGACACGGGGATGAACGCAGACCCAACAGCGCAGTATTATGGTTTGCAAGTCACCCAAAATGAACACAATGAGTTCCGGAATTTTTTGAGGCGTGAACTTTTGGGAACCCAAGGCTTCGGCAATGCCTATAATGACCCTAATTGCGGAGAGCTTTCATTTCAATATGCATTTGCCCCAGGAAAGTGGATGGAACGTTTGAGTTCTCTGGAGGGAAATAATAATGGGCAGTTGCAGATTATTTCCAACTGTTCAGATGCGGCATTCCATGTATTGGCGAGCTTTCTCTACGATTGGCGCAAGGGTAACTTAGTTACCGAACTGGCATCTTTTATGAATAATGGGGATGAGAAAAATAAAAATATGTCCCAGGGACGCTTGATGCAGTGGTCAAGCCAGATGGGACCGTAGAACAAATATACTTATCTGGTTGATGGGTGGTGTAACCGAATTAAAGTTACACCCCCCAATTGTTAAGCAAGAGGTTAGTCTTAATAAATTATTTTTTGCGTAAGCCAAGTAATCAATAATTTGTTAGGCTGAAAGCTGGATCTAGGGAACTTCAATTCCCTTAGAGGCGGTCCATATTCTATACCACTGCTCTCTACTCAAGTTGAGTTTCAGGCTTTCTATCGCCGACTGAACGCGCTCAATTTTTCCCGACCCCATAATTGCTAGGGGCTTGGAGGGAAAGCGTCGTACCCACGCATAGATTACCTGGTCAATACTGGCTGCCCCGATTTCCTCCTTGATATCTTCCAGGGTGATTCGTAACCGTGTTGCCTGGGTGCTTGATCCACTAAAAATTTCCCCTCCAGCTAAGCAGGACCAAGCCATAGGATGAATTCTATATTGCTGCAGTTGATCCAGGGTTCCATCCTCCGCAGCGCTAAAATTGATAGGATTAATCTCGACCTGATTTGTCACCAGTGGTGAGCTCAGGCGGGACTGCAACAAATCAAATTGCTGGGAGGTAAAGTTGGAAACGCCGAAATGTAATACCTTACCGGACTTCTGCAGTTCGGCGAATGTGCTGGCAATTTCATCTGCATCCATCAAAACATCAGGTCGGTGAAGAAGCAGGATGTCGATGTGCTCTACACCGAGGTGGGCTAAGGAGTTATTAACCGAGTGCTGAATATGTTCAGCGCTGGAGTCATAGTACTTAACTTTCCTGTTTGGATATTTTTCAGAAAGCAATTTGATATTGCATTTGGTGACAATCTCGATGTGATTGCGAACAGATCTATCCAGCTTAAGGGCCTCGCCGAATAACTGTTCGCAGGAGTAATCTCCGTAAATATCAGCATGATCTACGGTGGTAACCCCTATATCTATATGTTGCTTTAGGAATGTCAGGCGCTCCTGAGGGCTTAAATTCCAATCACTCACACGCCAGTAGCCTTGGATCAACTCTGACAGTTCTGGTCCTTTTGGAGAAACTAGCACTCTATTAACCACTGAATACCTACCTGATCGAAAAGCATTAGGGTATTCCTGTTCCTGTTGATACTCAACGCCTAAAGTAGAAGGGTAGGCAGCCCAAAGTCGCCATCGGTGTCATAAATGTCATTGAGTCATGTTGATCGTTGAGCTAGCTGACAACTGAAATCGGAGCAACTTTAGAGTCATTTCTCAATGCCCTGATGTTCTGAGGATCACTAAAGAGGCTTGGGTTTTTACTTTCACAGGAGTACCGCATGGTTAGTACCGAGGAAAAAGTTTCCGGCTGGTTGATAATTACTTACTCAATTTTGATGTTGTTGATATCCAGCGCAATATTGTTATTCCTATACGCAGTTTTTGGTAATTCAATTTTGAGTATGCCATTCAATATATTCAGTCTTATGGGATTGATGATAATACTGTTTGCGTCTTTGAATATTTTGGGGGTCTTTGCTGGCATTGCTGTCCTTTTGGATAAAAGGTATGCCCCAGAATTAGCTTTAATATTTTCAACAGTGAGTGTACTAAATGTTCCGCTGGGCACTTTGGTCGGCGGTTTCTATTTATGGCTATATATTCGTAAATATAAATAGCTCTTTTTGATGTTTGCAAAGCCTGTCTACTGTTAACAAGAGTCATTTTATCTCTGTAATAAATGCTGATTTTAACTTCGAGGTGTACATAGGCTTTAGTTCTCTAAGTGGTACGCAAATAAATTACGATAGAAATTATTGAGAACAGGCAGCTCAAGTGGTTGTTTTAGCAGTCATCATGATTAACAATAGTGCCAGCGATATGTACACGATAGCTTTGGCAATAGCCAAAAAGAAATAAACAACAATAATGTAGTAGGTGTACGCATATGGAACTGGAAGTCTTGTGCCGGAGCTTTAAGCTCTTGTCTCTTTTTTTGGTACTAAATGTCATTCAAGGATGTTCTGAGCCTCCACAGAATAGTGAAAAAAGCCGGGCACTTTTGACCCAAAGAGCGCTGTCTCTTGCGCCCGCTGATCCGGAAATCGCTGAAATATATACTCGCACTTGCCGCAGCTGTCACAGCACTGGCGCCAGCGCCGCACCCCTTACCGGAGATTTGGCCAACTGGAAGCCCCGTATGGAGAAGGGGATGGATGTGTTGGTGGAAAATGCTATCAATGGGTTCCAGGGTATGCCGCCACTAGGCCTTTGTTTTGAGTGCTCCCCCGAGCAGTTTGAACAGTTGATTGTCTTTATGGCTACAGCGGAGTAAAGGATATGGGGTTCAATCGTCGCCAGTTTATTAACTCTATCGCGATCGGCTCCGCATCATTAGCGGCCGCGCCCATCTCATCAGTTGCACGTACCTTATTGCAAGCTGCAGCTCCACCGACAAAAAAAGCGGGTGTTCGGTGGAGGAATTGGTCTGGTTCACAAGAGTGTCTGCCGGCCCATCGTCTGGCTCCCAAAGATATTCCCGCACTGCAAACGATAATTGCGGAAGCGCAAGGTACGGTCAGGGCGGTAGGTGCGGGCCACTCCTTCACTGCACTGGTACCCACTGACGATACAATTATTTCATTGGGCCGCATTACCGGCGTTGCCGATCACGATTCCGACAAGGTCCAGGCGACAATCTACGCTGGCACCCGTGTAGCAGACATTGGCCAACCCTTAGAGGACATCGGTCAAGCGCTGATTAACCAACCAGATATCGATGAGCAGACTTTAGGTGGTTGCCTGGCAACCGCGACCCATGGAACCGGTGCAGGCTTGGGTTGTATGTCCAGCTATGCAACGGGTATGGAACTGGTGACCGCTGGGGGGGATACGCTCTGGTGTGATGGTGAGGAAAACCCCGAGGTGTTCGCGGCAGCGCAAGTATCCCTTGGCAGCCTGGGTATGGTGACCAAGGTGCGTATGCAGAACCAGCCCAGCTACCGTTTGCGTCGTGAATCTTGGGTAGCGCCCCTGGAAGAGGTGTTGGATCAGGCTCCAGAATTGGCAGAGGCCAATCGGAACTTTGAATTTTACTATATCCCATTTTCTGGGATGTGCATGGCTGATTCCCACCAGCCGACCACAGAGGAAATCTTCTCTACGGAGCGGGAAGATACTAATGAAGCGGTGATGACCCTGAAATCCGTGCGGGACTGGCTGGGTTGGTCACCGAAGTTGCGCCAGTTTGCGCTGCAAAATGCGATGGAAGATATCGAGAGGGAAGTCGTTGTCGAGTCCTCCTGGCGGAATTACGCCAGTGAGCGAAACGTACGTTTCAATGAAATGGAGTACCACTTGCCCCGCGAGGACGGTTTGAAAGCCTTCGCGGAAATACGTCGAACGATTGAGGAAAATAACCTGGATGTTTTCTTCCCTATCGAGGTGCGTTTCGTTAAAGCTGACGATATCTGGCTGAGTCCGTTTTATAAGCAAGATTCCGTGTCCATCGCCATACACCGCTACTTTGAAGAGGACCACCTACCGCTATTTCAGGCCATTGAGCCCATTATGCGCAAATATGGGGGCCGCCCGCACTGGGGCAAGTTAAACAAGCTACAAGGCTCGGACTTTGCCGAGCTCTACCCTCAGTGGCAGGATTTTCTTGAGGTTCGCCGAGAGCTGGACTCCAGTGGTAAGTTCTTAAACCCCTATCTGAAAACGCTTTTTACCTGAGCAACGCTGCTCAGCAGTGAACCCTCAAAGAGGAAAGCACAATGGATATCAAGCGACGAAAGCTAATACTAGGTGGGGTCGCATTAGGAGCGGTGGCAGGTGTCGCCGTTCTTCGCCCTAAAGCGCAAGGGCAGGGAGGGCACAGCAAATACTTCTCCAGTGTTTCTAAAGCTCTGGATAATGCTGGCTTTTCTGGTCCCACATTAGTCATAGACTTGGAAAATCTGCAAAAGAACGCCGATATATTAGCCGGCCACCTCAGAGGTCACTATGACTACCGGGTAGTGGCTAAATCTTTGCCCTCGCTAAACCTGCTGGATGCTATTACTCAGCGAACAAATACCAATCGCATCATGGTATTCCAGCTGCCATTTTTACAGAAACTGGTTAAATCTTATCCAGCGAGTGATATTTTACTGGGTAAACCTCTGCCGATTGCTGCGGCAAAGGCCTTTTATTTTGGCACTAGGGCGGAGCATTTTGATCCTACGCGGCAGTTACAGTGGCTGGTTGACAGCCCCCGCAGACTTAATCAATACGCCGATCTGGCGCGATCGCTCAAACAATCCTTGCGAATTAATATCGAGATTGATGTAGGCCTACACCGGGGTGGCATTGCCAGTGCGGAAGATCTCTCCACGATGCTTGGTATCATTCAGCGGGAACCCTATTTGGAATTTTCCGGTTTTATGGGTTACGACGCCCACGCCGCAAAAATGCCAAGTGTTCTCGGTGGACCTGAAAAGGCAATCACTCGGGGGTTGGATATTTACCAAAGCAGGGTGGAGCAAGCTAAGATCCAGCTGGGAAGTGCATTCCCGAAGGCGGCCACTTTGAACGCTGCCGGTAGCCCAACCTACCAACTGTACAAATCCCGAGCAGACCGGGCTCCCTGTAACGAGATTGCCGCTGGCTCGTGCCTGGTTAAACCGGTGGGCTTTGATATTCCCACTCTGTCTGATCATTTACCAGCGGCGTATATCGCAAGTCCGGTATTGAAGAAATTGTCACAGACACAGATACCCGGCATAGAAGGGCTCACCGGACCCTTTAGTTGGTTGAACCCAAATCGGGAGCAAAGCTTCTTTATATCTGGCGGCTATTGGAAGGCGGAGCCAGAATCACCAAAAGGTCTATCGATCAACCCCATCTATGGCCGCTCCAGCAACCAAGAAATGCTGAATGGCTCAAACAAGGTACTGCTGAATGAAGACGACTGGGTCTTTCTCCGGCCCACACAGAGTGAGTCCGTGTTCCTGCAGTTTGGTGATATTGCGGTCTATAGCAAAGGCGAGATAGTGGATCTCTGGCCGGTAATGAGTAATTCCTGAGGATTCAACCCCTGCTACGGGGTAAGTACAAATTTGTTTAATAGATGTACTGACCTTAGTGGCGGGCAAACAACAAGTCTTGGAGATATTGATGATCTATGAAGTTGTTTTGGTGTTAAACACGATTTGGTTTCTGATGGGATTTAACGTTTTCTCTTTGAGAAACTATATATTTGCGAAGTTACTGGTACCCAGGGAACAAAGGGATACCCCCGTATTTAATATCTTGGCAGAATCGGGAAAATTTCTGGGTGGTTTTAACCTGTCGTTGGCGCTACTCAATATCCTACTGCTAATCAGCCCCTCAGTATTTGCTACGGATGTACAACGCGCTACGTTGCTGCTGGTGTTTGCTGTCACTCACGGAACACAGTTTATTTACAATGTCCCGGTAGCCCTACAAAACCGAAAAGGTGAAGGGCCGTGGCAAGTTAAAGGCGTGATGCGTTTTATCTTTATCACTGACTTTATAATGATGTCACTGAATCTAATAGCCGCACTTTGGATACTCCTCTAAATTTTAAACCCTATGAAATTCGGTCACGATGCTTGTTGTGGCCGATAATGATCAGCATGCCAAATCAGTAGTGAGAATGTCATTGCTAAAGTCGATGGGCGAACTTTAATTTCTACAGAAAATGTCGGCGTATAATGTCTCTATGGCAGTTGTTGGGTCAAACTAAATAGGTACCCAATGATGTGTCGGCGGTGTTTATATTGGTTTTCGCCGGAAAAAATTTGAATCATTTCTTACGGCGCAGTACACAGGTGATTGTGTGCTCAGGATTGCTGATATTATATTCAGGGCATGGGAGGGATTGTTAGTTTTCCCCCAATTCGACTATTTGCTTATCTGATTTCAGGCGGATAATTTCCCTCGCTTTCCAAGTTTATGAGTTGACAACTAGTTGCTAACGGAATTTCCTCAATTATAGGGGCGACATAATGTACTTTAGAGTTAGTTCTGCGGGGTATAATATTTCAGGCGATATTGAATGGTTTGCGAGCTCTAAGCCATTCAATCCTCCGCAAGGGATTGTGCATAGGTCACTGCATAACCAAGCAGGAGTTATAGGTCCATTGCCAGGAGATATGGCTCGCTCTGCTATGGGGCTAATTAGCGGTGGTTTGGGAGAAATAATTGGGGATCGAGATTCTGGACTGGGGCGCAGCTGGGAGAGACTTCACCTAATTGGAGTAAGCGCGGGTATTTTACATGAACGCCGTTACTCCAATTACAATACGATCATTGGCAGTCATGGTCTCAATACTGCGATGATCCCCTTTGAAGGTATTGCGAACTGGGTCTTAAATCAAAATCGTAAATTTTTCTACATTGTCAATGTGGACAAACAAAAAGTACTTAACTTTACGGATCGAAATGGAAATGTCAGAGTAGAGTCTGTACCCACGAAACTCCGTCAGGCCATCACATATACATCGGAACTGGACCCTAATATTTGGATTACCATACGACAAGAACACCATGACTCTCGGACGGCAAGTTTAGCTGATAAACAATCTATTGATTACAGTGCAAGTATTACTGATGAGCTGAAAATGAAGAAAAGTAATTGGGAGCGTATTCGGGGTCGAATAGCCGCCATTGATCAACAGATTATAGATTGCCAAAATAATGCTCGCTGGAATCTGATAGACCTTTGACTTCTTGCTGATAATTATGTTGGAAAAAATAAGCTGACTATATAGTTTGTGACTAATTATGGTAACTTGGCGAATTAAGGTGGCCCGATTCTCTAGAGAATAACTAGATTAATGAATTAGTATAAAAGGGGTTTATATATTGCTTCACTGCGCTTATCCAAGTAACCGATAAATAGCGAACTAAATGCCGATATTTTAATGGCCACTCTTAGAGTCACCTTCCTTGACTTAAGTGTTGAGCAACATGCGACTCAGTGGCGTGATAGGATAGCTAATAAGGGCCGCTTACTGGACTTAGTAGGTATCTAAAATTAACCAACCAAGTAGTACTTAAACTGGGTATGCAAATACCTTATATATGTTAGACAGAATAGTATGACCAAATATCAACAATATGTTAATATTTTCATGAATTCCTAGAATGCTTATAGGTAGCCTACGAGCATCTGGTAGTAATTGAGATGGATAAGGGCTGGCGATGTCGTACGATCCTGTGACCTGGTTCAGGATATCGAAAAGCTCATCCATGAAGTATCATTTGGGTTTACTGAGTATGAGAATTCTAAAGATTTTGGTCATATCGGGCTCGATTCTGTTCACTGGTTGTACAGTTTTTCTTGGAGAGCCGGACACTAGAGTTAAGCGATTTGGTGATTGGGAGCTTTGCACAAAGCTGGCCGATAAAACTTTTAAATATCATTCTCAATGGCACTGGGCTATAGCCAATGAGATTAAGGCTAGGGACCTGGGGACTTCACAGCGATGTAAGTCAACGTATACCGCAAGGATGAATCGTTTTACAGCTAGGAGCGTGATTAAGTCTGTTTCATTTGAGGATGCCTTGAACCATAATTTTGAGTAATTCCAATACATGCCAGCTATCAAGCGTCCTTTATTTGTAGTTGACGATGGCTGGCAATACCTGCCACATGGACTTGTGTACCTCTTTCAAATCAAGTTACTTAAAAGCTTGATTGGATAGTATTATCAAGCCTTATACTGGAGAATAGGGCTGTATTGTTGTTTCAATAGCACCCAATAATAGCTTCTTAGGCAGTAGGAAAAACATGACCCGGATGGCATAGCTGTGCCGGGCCTTTAAGTTATCAATTGACGACGGGTCAGCTTTATCCTTTCATTTATTCAGGCCTATAGCTTGATTTCATGATGCTGTGCAGGTAGAAGCCATCTTTCTAGTGATTGACAAGCTTGCTTTGGTATTCTGCTTTACGCTAGTTTGATTAGCAATGGATAGAATGGTTGACCTATATATTCACTAGGAATGTCTTTTTTCGCTTTTACTTATTCCAGTAATGGGTTAGTTGTGTGCATTTAATCAATTATCGTTGGATGGTAATCTATTTTATGAGTAGGGTTTCAGAGGTGTTCTGGTAAGGTTGCCCTTTGATGTTATGAGGCTTGAATTTACTATTTATCTTTGAAGTAATTCAACTCGACTCTTTTTCCTATATCTTTGACATATAACTGTGAGACTCTTCACAAAAGGTAGTGTGCCACCTAATGGTACTTCAGCTCATTTGCCTAAGAATATAGTTGATATGGTGATTACATCGATGTTTAAGCATGCCCGATTGGTTCTTCTATTTGTTGCCTTGCTTTCCAATATGGCGGTTGGACAGCAAGTAAATGATATCCAGAGTATTAAAAGTAATGACACAAATTTGTATGTGGAAGTTGCAGGGCAAGATGAAGGCAAGCCTTTGTTGCTATTTTTACATGGCGGGCCTGGGGATGTGGAGTTGGGGTTGGTTCCATTTCAGGTAAAAATTGGGAAAACTCTGGAAGATGATTATTTAGTTGCCTATATGCATCAAAGAGGGGCAGGGAAATCCCCTGAAGTTAAGGAAGATACCTTAACGATTGATAATAATATTGAGGATGTGCGCAATGTAGTTAATTTTCTCCGGACCCATTATAAAAAAGACAAGTTTATTCTGATTGGCCATTCATGGGGTGGTGCTTTAGCTGCTCTTTATGCAGGAAAATATCCAGAAGAATTAGCTAGCATAGTATTTATTTCCTCATTCCAAAATGGAAAGGTTCAGTCTAAAACAAGCCTTGATGCAACCCTAAAATGGGCAATGCAGGAAAATAATGAACATGCAATGCACGAATTGAAGCAATATCAAGAGAACCCAGGAGAGAACCATCTTTTACTCGCAAAGTGGGCAAGTAGGGCGAATGATGGTATCGCAAACGGGGTGGATATTCATGGCTTTATAGCAGATCAAAAGATAAATGAGCAGTTTCCTGGGTGGCAACAGAAACGGGGAAGCTTGGCAGATAAAATGGAAAGGGAGCTTCAGGCGTTAAATGTTAATGCTGAAGTCGATAGCTTGGAGATTCCAGCATTATTCATGGTAGGTGAAAAGGATACAATAACCACTCCTTCTCAAGTTAAAGATGATTTTGCGCGATATCGTGGGCCAAAGTGCCTCACTATACTTAAAGACAGCCATCATCTTCCATTTTTTGATGCCGATGAAGAACTTGGTGAAACCTTACTGCAGTTCTTAGAGAGTGGTCGTTGCTCGAAAACAGTTATTTAGCTAACTAGATATTTATAGCGCATTTTTTATCAGAGTTAGACACCTGATATAAGAGTTATGTTAAGGAGCCTCTGAATAACTCCGTAATGCCTCTGCGGGACTTGAAGGCTGCAGATGTTAGGCGCAGCTCGCCGCGAATGGCCGTAGCCCTTTGCAAGAGCTGCAACGCAGCAGCTGTGGCCTTCAAGGCCCGCCCTTCGGGGCTTGCGGAGCGATTCACACTCCGCGTTGCGACTTCTTGAAAGGTCTAGACATTCCTGCGAAGCCGCGCCTTGATTGTGAACCGCTCTGCATGCCAGAGGTATCACGGAGTTATTCAGAGGCTCCTTAATTCTGCATTCTCTTTCAATGTATTGATCGACACCCTCATTATACTGATGAGGGTGCTCACAAGTCTAAAGGGGGAGTAGGCATTATTTGATATCTAGATCACCCATCTCAGTGTTGATGGCATTTAGGGGAATTTATTCAATAGTATAGAAATTGATAGGGGATCTACTACCAAGAGGGAGTTTCGCTAACTCATTCTAATACTGGTAATGCAGTTTCCATTATGGGGGCAATGGGGGCAGCCGCGACGATTTTTTCGTGCGGCTCTATTCGAGTAGATTTCGGGGCTGAGCTTAGATTGTTTGTTGCAAGAATTATGTGATTTCGAAAAAGCCCAGCAGCTCATCCTTACGACCGATATTTTGCGTATAAAATGCCCACTGGTCGTTTCCATCTCTCACCCCGAATACCCGTGCACAAGTATCGTAGTATGAGGTACCAAGTTTTGCTTGCTTTTTCTTGAAGCTTGCTCCTTTTCTACCCCCTTTGGGGCCACCTATTGAGAGTCTCCTCTCCTTGGTTGCATCGGGAGTTTTCACCATCTTCTCCAACTCATCTCTTTGTTCGCTCCCCTTGATGGTCCCCCCCTGGGAAACATCACCTGCAACATGGATAACCGTTACACTTTTGCTTTGGTCGTCATGGTACTTGAAGGTCATTCGACAATTGCTGAGATGGGAGGTGAAGAAGTATGGGGGGCTTTTACTATCTAGGGTTACAGGCACAGCTTGTTGTCGAGCCCAGGTGAGGTATGTTGCTTTCTTGCCAGAATCTCCGCTTTTTACCATCATGATTTTATTGGGTTTTACAAATTCAAAATCAAACTCAGTTTCGTAGGCTCCTGCTTTGTTATCGAAGGCCTCCGTATTAAAATCAAGTTCATAGGTTTTGAAGGCTGATTCAATGTCTTTTTCTAATAAGCTGATGAAGTCTTCATAACTTGGCATGGCTCAATCCTTATGTCGCCGGCTGTTCTGATATAAGCGGTTTGACTTGGTTTTATCAGTGCTAACTCCTCCATTTAGTTATTCATAGTTAAAGGTACTTTTGGCATGATTTCTACTTTTCAAACTAGCATGCCTATCAATATGCCTCCAAATAAATCTAAGGGAAGCTTGAAGCAGATCAATTTTTAGTTTTATGAGGTCTTTATATGTCCACAGGGTGCGGGATATAAGCTTGTAGCCGAATATAAATTTTTTCGAACAATAAAGAGGGTGGAGTGCTTTTTTTAACGGCAGATTTGTTCAAGCTAGTATTATTGGTCCATATAATTTAAGTAGCAATGCGAAAAATTTTGATATTCTTCTATCGTTCATTCAAATTTTCATAGATAAAATCTACGCAAAGCTTTATTTTGGGAATTTGGTATTTAGTACGCTCATACAAAAGAAATACTCCCAAATCGCCACCGGGGCTGACTGAGACTTTGCCCTCGAAAGGAACATGTACCAGTTCCCCTGTATCTAAAAAGTTGCAAATACTCCACGAAGGTACGCAGAACATACCGCGGTGATTGAGGGCGGCTGCTGTTAATGCCTTACCGTTATTACTGATAACTTTTGGGTTCAATTTGAGCGGTTCCCAGTGTTCGCCATTTAGCATGTACCACTCAATAACGCCACGCGGACCTCGGTATTGCAATGTCGCAACTGACTCAATCGCCGACTTATTTAAGGGGAGGTCATGCTCCAACTCGTCGATAAACTGTTGTGTAGCCACGAGGGTGAACTCATTATCCGATAGGCGTTTGGCAATAACATGCTCATCCGGGGCAAACCCTCCGCGAATCGCAATATCAACGGGATCTTTCCCTAACTGGGACAGGTCATCGTTATAGGTTAAGTCGAATACGATATTGGGGTAATGTTGGGCAAACTTCTCAAGAAGGGGGGTTAAATGCTGCTCTCCATAAGTTGGGAGACAGCTGATGCGTATCAGACCGTTGGGCGCTTCAAATGTCTGGCTAACCAGTTCATCAGCCTGTTCAAGCTGGCGAATTGCTTTACTTATCATCGAATAGTAGAGCTTGCCGAGCTCAGTAACCTTGACTTGGCGGGTACTGCGTTGCAGTAACTCCACTCCTAAGGACTGCTCCAGATCTTTTACGCGGCGAGAGATTGATGAAGTGGGAACCTCGAATTCCTCAGCAACTGCAGTAAAGCTATTCAGTTCTACCACCCGCTTGAAGTAACGCAATGCTCTGATTTTGTCCATAATCAACTTCTAACTGTCTGTCATCGGCTCAAAATATTCCCCATTATTGCCAAAATGACAAAAGACTTATACCTATTACCACCTGTTTTTATGCTCGCAGTATGGGCACTATCGCTTTCAATGTTTGTTGAATCGATTGTTAGGATGAGCAATGAAAGCTTTGAAAATGACTCGCTATGGGGATATTGATAGCAGCCTGGAGTTTCAGTCAGCTGAGGTTCCCACCCCCAAGTCTGGTGAAGTTTTGCTTCGGGTGCATGCGGCTAGCGTAAATCCAGTTGATAACATGATGTTGCGGGGGGAGCTTAAATCGGTACGAAAGGAAGTATTTCCGGTTGGTATTGGCCGGGATGTCAGCGGTGAAGTTGTAGCAGTGGGGAATGATGTTGCTGGATACAGTGTAGGGGACCTGGTGTTTTCCAGGGTGGGGGAGGATCATGTGGGCACTATTGCAGAATATCTCACCGTTAGTGCTTCCCACTTGGCTGCAAAGCCCGAAAACTTGTCACACAGTGAAGCGGCGGGTATTCCGCTCGTTGGGCTGACCTCCTATCAGTCTTTGATCAAAGTTGCGGGTTTGAAGTCCGGCGAGAAAGTGCTGATACATGCAGGCTCAGGTGGTGTTGGCTCTATGGCGATCCAATTGGCGAAGTCTGTAGGCGCCTATGTGGTGACTACAACAAGTAGTGCGAATGTGGAGTGGGTGAAAGCACTCGGTGCCGACCTTGTTATTGATTATAAAAAAGATGACTACCGGCAATTACTATCTGATATGGATGTCGTGTTCGATACTTTGGGTGGCCAGTATGCTTTGAATGCATTTCAGGTCCTGAAAACTGGTGGGCGTGTTGTCTCTGTTAAAGGGGCTTTAGATCCGCAGACAGCTGAAGAGCTTGGGCTAGGTTGGTTGCTTCGCAAGCTAGTGGCGCTTAAGTCTCGAAAGCTAATGAAGGTAGCGAAGGACAAATCTGCGCTCTATCGAATGGTTATTATGGAAGCTAATGGAGGACAGCTGAGTGAGTTGGGGGATCTGTACCGGCAGAAGATTCTTTCTCCAGTAATAGACAAGATCTATTCTTTAGAGCAAGGCAAAGAAGCTTTTTCATATCTCGCTTCAGGACGCGCTAAAGGCAAGGTGATTGTATCAGTTATAGCCAGTTAATAAGAGTTGAAACGATCAATAAGTGTCAGTGCCGCCTTGAGATATAATGGCGCGCTGGCTCTTGTCTGTCTCTGTGCTTTTTAAACTTTGCATCTACCTCATTATTGAGGTTGCACTAGAGAAATTGATATTATTGAGTTTTCGTAGATGACACACCTATGTTCAATTGATCTTCAGAAAGTCTGATATATTGCTATAAAGGGTTACGATCTGGGTCGGATAGAGAATGTATATGAAAGTGTGTCGACTATATTCGAAATAGAATGACTCTAGTACATGGCGAAATAGACCTATTAACTGCAATTACTAATGTCGGGCTGGCTCTGGTCGCATTTATTGGCGCCCTTTATTTGTTGGTGTTTGTAAGGAGGAAGCAGTGGAAAAGAAGTATTTGGCTTATTTTTTTCACTATCATGTTCATAGCCTCATTAGTGGCAGCTATCTATCACGGGTTTGAAATCCCTCCATATTTTCGAGTTTGTTTATGGTATGGAGTGCTTGTTTTACTTGGTTTGCTGATTTCTTCTTTTGTTCTTGCGGTTAGTGTAGATTTGGTGAATGAAGATTTTTCCAAAAGAGCCATTTTGCCAGTATTATTTATTTTTCTGATAGTTTTTGTTTTCTCGTTTTCACTTAAAGATAAAATTTTTGCCTTTGCTGTTTATCAGTTTTTAATCAGTGCAGTGGCTTTTATAGGGTATTCTATATTAGCCTTAAGGAGACAAAGCTCACCGCGTGGCAGTTGGTTTATGGCACTTGGCTCGATAGTTAGTATTGTTGCAATGGCTGTCCAGTTAGATGGAAGTTTATCAGTCAGTATCATTTGGGACCTTGATCACAATATTATCTATCATTTTGTCCAAGCGTTTGGTGTTGTACTCTTTATTTTGGGTTTACGTAGATTCTACTCGGAGAAATAGTAGGCGAATTGCCGATAGAATATAGTTTTCGGAAGTGGGAAAGAGATAGGAATGAGCCTGAGAAATCAACCTGACAGTTACGGTTCAGTAGCCAAGTGGCTACATTGGTTAACGGCCTTATTGTTTTTGGGTTCCTATATTTCAGTCTACTACCGCCAGTGGTTTACCCAAGAGGAAACACCGGCGAATTGGACTGCCTTGCAGTTACATCTATCTATTGGTGTCACCATTGGGGTGATCGTCATCCTAAGAATCGTATGGCGTCTCACTAATCCGCCACCGCCATTAGAACCAGGTAGCTCCCTGGAACATTTGGCCGCTCATACCGGTCATGCTCTTCTCTACTTGATTATGATCGTCGCTCCGCTAACAGGGTATATCGGCACAGGTGTGGATACGGATTACTTTTTCCTGTTTGAAATTCCTAAGTTTGAGAGCACCCAAGCCTTTGTGGCGATAGTTCAGGATCGGATGGGGATGACATTCGAACAGTTTGAGAAGCCGGTCGATTTTATCCATAAAGAGATCCTGGGGGAGTGGGTGGTTTGGATCTTAATCCTGGGGCATGTAATGGCCGCTCTATATCACCACTACATCAAAAAGGATCGGACTTTGCTAAGAATGACCGCGACTAGGAAGTCATAGTTCTTGTGATAGTTTTGGCAGAAAGTAGTGGCAAATAGGCATTGAGTGCCAAATCCAGACATTTTAATCTCGAGTTTTTGCAGCTCCTGTGGAGCTGTGCACTTGGACTTGAGGTGGGTGTTATATGAGGTATTTGGTCCTTGCTTTGATTCTATTTCAAATGGGGTGCATACCTGAGTCCAAACTGTATCGAATCGCGCAGGTCGAAATGGCCCCTCAGCCTACTTGCCAGCCTTCGCTGGCAAGTAGCACTCATGCTGCTATCGGATCAGCTCCTACTTAAGCTGCCAACCTCCTGAGCCCCGGTTTTGTGTCTGGGCAAACCCAGTGAAACCAGTGCGGTCAACAGCAGAAAAGCGCTGGAAATAAGTAGGCAAGCCACCAACCCCTGAGTTTGGAATACCCACCCTGACAGCAGTGTCCCTAGCAATCGCCCAGCTGCATTTGCCATATAGTAGAAACCCACATCCATAGAGACGCCATCTTCCCGAGCATAAGCAACTATCAAGTAGCTGTGTAAAGATGAATTTACGGCGAAGAGTACAGCAAACATCAAAAGTCCACCTATTACGGCGAGCTGTGGGTCCACCCCTTTGTGTAATGCGATTGCGATTAATGCGGGCACTGAAATGAGCGCTATTGCCCAGAAGAGCGCGGTTCGCCCATCCGGAGCCTGGGCTGAACGTGCCGTCGTGACCTTTGGGGCCTGGGTTTGCACTATGCCGTAACCGATCACCCAGGATGCCAGGAAGGCACCTACCTGCCAGTGGCTCCAACCGAACTGGCTGGCCAGGAAAATCGGTAGGGCAATAACAAACCAAACATCCCGGGAAGCAAACAAGAGTAAGCGCGCGGCTGACAATATGTTGACTGCGGGACTCTTGGAAAAGATATCTCTGAATCGGCTTTTTGCTTTGGCTTTCCCTAAGTCCCGCTTAAGAAATTTGAGACTCAATATCCAAACTATTCCAAGAGCTAGGGCCATCGATGCAATCGCGCCCTGAAAGCCAAGTGCGGCGAGTAGGGCACCGCCGAGAAAGAAGCCCAAGCCTTTTAGCGCATTTTTCGAACCGGTAAGAAGGGCGACCCATCGATATAAGGTGCCACTGGCCTGATCGGGCACCAGTAACTTGATTGAGCTCTTCGCACTCATTTTATTCAGGTCTTTGGCGATACCGGAAAGGGCTTGGGCGGCCATAACCAAGGGGACCGAGAGATACTGACTGGGTGCCAGCAGCATGGAAAGAGCAACAACCTGTAAGGCCAGCCCCAAATTCATGGTCCGGTTGAGTCCAATCCGGGCACCGAGCCAGCCGCCGATAAGATTAGTGACTACGCCAAAGAATTCGTAGAAAAGGAAAAGCAAGGCTATTTGCAAAGGGCTGTAGCCGAGTTCGTGAAAGTGCAGCAGCACCAGCATGCGCAGAGCGCCGTCAGTCAAAGTAAATGCCCAGTAATTGCCTGTTACCAGAAAGTATTGGCGCACTGGCGACGAAAAATTGTGAAGAAACTGCATGATCTTGTTCTGTGTACTGCTACTTACTAAAAGCAGGAGGAAAAAATATGAGCTCATGGAGAGGCGTACCCCTCAGGTGCAGTGTGTTCTTTCCTTCCGGCCCCGTTGTACTTTGGCTGCTTAGCCCATGGTGCCAATCATTCGAGCCAATTCCGCCGTGCGGTTGGCGTAACCCCATTCATTGTCATACCAGGCGTAAACTTTTACCTGGGTGCCGTTAACGACCATGGTCGATAGAGCATCGATAATGCTCGATCTGGGGTCGGTTTTGTAATCCACAGAAACGAGGGGCCTTTCCTCATAGCCGAGGATATCTTTTAGTTCACCCTCTGCAGCGTCCTTAAATAACTGGTTTACTGCCCCTGGGGTAGTGGCGGTTTCCACTTCGAAAACACAATCGGTAATGGATGCGTTGGCTAGGGGAACACGAACTGCGTGGCCGTTTAGGCGGCCGGACAACTCTGGAAAGATGGTGGCAATAGCTGTAGCTGAACCTGTTGTTGTGGGAATCAGGCTGGCACCACAAGCACGGGCTCTGCGCAAATCTCCATGGGGTGCGTCGAGGATAGTCTGGGTATTGGTGATATCGTGAATAGTGGTGATTGAACCGTGACGAATACCCAGGTTTTCGTGAATAACTTTTACTACTGGAGCAAGGCAGTTAGTCGTACAGGAAGCGGCGGTAATAATCTGGTGTTTGTCCGGCTGGTAAATATGTTGATTCACTCCAAGGACAATGTTCGGAACTCCAGCCTCTTTAACTGGTGCAGAGACCAACACCTTCTTTACCCCTTGATCCAGGTAGGGTTGAAGAAGTTCGGTAGTTTTCATTTTACCGGAGGCCTCTACAACCAGGTCACAGTTTTTCCAATTGGTATCTGCAATAGCGGTATTGCGGCTACAGGTTATTGTTTTGCCATCAACCTGAATTGTGTCATCAACGGCTTTCGCCTCTCTGTGCCAGCGCCCGTGTACAGAGTCAAAGTTGAGCAGGTGGGCGAGTGTGGTTGCATCACCGGCAGGATCGTTAATCTGGACAAACTCAACTTCAGGCCAATCCCAGGCAGCGCGCAGTACCAGCCGGCCAATTCGGCCAAATCCATTGATCCCAATTTTGATGGTCATTGTTAATTTTGCTCCGTTTCTGCCAGGCACATATGAAAAATCATATATATCTGGATAGTTTAAATCTTAGGTCGGCAGGCGGTATCAGCAGCACAGACTTGTGCGCTCTGGCCGGTCTCCCATTTGAATCAGGTTGTTGAGGTCTTCGGTAATAAAGTGCTGGTTCGCCTGTAAGGTGTCGAACAGTACAGACTTTGCCCAGGCATTTAAGTCCGGGTTGATTCGGTAAAACACCCACTGCCCCTGGCGGCGGTCTTGAAGCAGGTCTGAACTTCTCAGCAAGGCGAGGTGCCTGGAAATTTTCGGCTGGCTCAACTCGAGGGCTGCCGTTAGCTCGCATACGCAAAGCTCCTCCTCATGGGCAATAAGGAGCAATGTGCGTAGCCGCGTATCATCGGCCAGGCATTTGTAAAACTGTACTGGGTTCATGCCGCTCTTTTTCGTAAATCCGCCTCGGCTTGGGCCAAGACCAGTAGTTTGATGCGAGTGCTCAATTCACGTGCCGTGGTGTAAAAAGGGCAGAAGCAGTGTCGCTTTGTCGGTTCCTTAAAATTCCAGGCAATCATCTTGTCAACTTTTGGGGAGGGTACGTACTCTTCCCGGCTTTTGTCGCAAAGTGTGATGACCAGGTCAAAAGGTTGGTCAGCTACATCTTCTACAACTTTGGGAATGAGTCCCTCTGTTGAAACCCCCAGTCGCTCCAGTGCTTGCCGAGCGCGCGGGTCCACTGTATGGACATTGGTTCCGGCGCCAACGGCTTCGTACGAGTTGCCTCCAAAATGCCGCAACAGTGCCTCAGCCATCAGTGAGCGGGCAGAGTCCCCAGCGCAAACAAACAGAACACGCCTTTTCATTGGAGGGCTCCATTTGGCTTTTTAACAATTATATATGGAAAACCATATATTCATAGTCTTAAAAATAGCCCACTGAACCAGCGGGCTGTAACCTGTGCTTATAGCTTAAACTCGGCCCATACAGGCGCGTGGTCTGATGGGCGTTCCATAGCTCGAATATCGTAGTCCACGCCAGTCCCGACACATTTTTCCAGAAGAGGGTTGGTGGCTAGAATCAAGTCGATACGCAGGCCGCGTCTGGGCTCGCGATCGAACCCACGGCTGCGGTAGTCGAACCAGCTGAATACATCGTCTGTTTCTGGGTTTTGTGCGCGGAAGGTGTCGGTGAGCCCCCAGCCTTCAATTTTTTGAAGCCACTCGCGTTCTTCTGGAAGGAAGCTGCATTTGCCATCGCGCAGCCAGCGCTTGCGATTGGGTTCACCAATACCAATATCCTGGTCGCTGGGTGAAATATTCATATCGCCGATAACCAATACAGGCGCTTCGGGCTTACACGTGGTTTGCAGGTAGGTGTCCAGGTCGGCGTAGTACTTTTGCTTTGCTGGGAATTTAACCGGGTGCTCGCGATTTTCACCTTGCGGGAAATAGCCATTGATAACGGTGAGGGGCTCAGGACCACCGATATCAAACTTGCCGGCAACCATACGGCGCTGGGCGTCGCTGGCATCGGTTGGGAAACCGTATTCGCGATCAATAAAGGGCAGGCGTGAGAGCAGGGCAACGCCGTAGTGTGTTTTTTGGCCAAAATAAATCAGCTCATAGCCCAGGTCTTTTATCGCATCTACTGGAAAATCTTCGTCGGTGACTTTGGTTTCCTGTAGGCCGATGATATCGGGCTGATGGCTGTCTACCAGGGCCTGCATCTGGTGCAGGCGAGTGCGAATACTATTGACGTTAAAGGAAACAACCTTCATCTCTTCCCCCAAAATAAAAAAGGTCGGGCTAGCCCGACCTAAGAGTTAGTTCGCGGACCGGGCGCACGCCGCGCCCAGTGCCTATCAGTATTTAGAAGTTGGCAACTTGGGGCGGGGCCTTGCTGGCCTTATCGGCCAGGCCGATAAAGTCCGCCATTATATAGCCCGCTTCATTCAAAATTGGATCTTTTTCCAACTTGATCTCTACAGGACCACCAATGTTAGCCACCTCTTCAGATTCGCTTTCTTCGTATGCCTCAAAGTTCTCGTAGGGTTCAAGGCCTTTAGCTTTGCGGCGACGGTTTTCCATATCCAGCAATCGCTGATTAACGGACTTGCGCTCATTCTCTCTAGTTGATTCATTGAGAGAGACATACTTCTTGTCAGCCCGCTCGGCGTCGAACTTGAACTGATCGCGCAGGAAAACAAAATCTGGATCTGTTTCGGTGCGCTTGTTGTGCTTGGTAATCAAGTTCGGGATCAGCATCTTCAAGTTGAAATACTTCGCATGAGGCACAGCGTGGATACGGTCCCAGGGCAGGGCAGTATCGTAAGCACTCTCCCCCACATTTTCGGCATCAATCAACTGTGGCATATCGATGTCCGGCTTCACACCCGCATGCTGTGTGCTGTCTCCGGAAACCCGGTAGAACTTGGACTGGGTAATTTTCAACTGGCCTTCCTTCAGGGGAGCCATAGTTTGCACAGTACCCTTACCAAAGGATTGGTTGCCCACTACCAGGCCGCGGTTGTAATCCTGGATTGCACCGGCAAAAATCTCGGATGCAGAGGCGGATAAGCGATTAATCAATACCATCAGCGGCCCGCGGTACATGGCGCGGGAGCGCGAGCGGTTATGGCGGGAAATCTGCTCATTGGCATGACGGATCTGCACAACAGGGCCCTGATCAATAAACAAGTCTGTGAGCATGGTGGCTTCTTGCAGTGAACCACCGCCATTGTTGCGAAGATCCAGAATAATACCGTCAACCTTTTCCTCTTTAAGCTCACTCAGCAGACGGGCAACGTCTCGCGTGGTGCTCTTATAGTTGGGGTCGCGGCGGCGATAGGCATCGAAGTCGATATAGAAGGTCGGCAGGTTAATCACACCGATCTTGTAATTCTTACTGCCGTCAGAGAATTCAAACACTGCCTTCTTGGCCGCCTGATCTTCAAGCTTCACTTTGCTGCGCTTGATCAAGATAGTCTTATGAGTGCCGTCACCACCAGTGGGGATGGTTTCCAGGCGAACATAGGTACCGGCCTTGCCGCGAATCAAGTCGACAACATCATCCAGGCGCCAGCCCACTACATCGACCATTTCGCCTTCTTTATCCTGGCCAACACCCACGATTTTATCGTTGGGCTTGATCTTGCCAGTGCGATCGGCTGGACCACCGTGTACCAGGCGAGCAACTTTGGTGTATTCCTCGTCTGCCTGCAGCACAGCACCGATACCCTCCAAGGAGAGGGACATGCTCATATTAAAGTTTTCCAATGAGCGCGGTGACAGGTAGTTGCTGTGTGGATCGTAGAGACGAGTCAGTGAGTTCATATAGAGCTCAAATACGTCGTCGCTCTTCTGCTGCTCGAGACGCTTCTTTTGGCCTTTGTAACGGCGCACAAGAAGGTCTTGGATTTCCTCATCGGTTTTACCGGTAAGGCGCAGATTCAGGATGCTGCTCTTTAAGCGCTTACGCCAAAGCTCATCTGCAGCGCTGATCGAGTTGGGCCACTGGCTTTCCTCCCGATCCAGCTCAAGGGTCTCTTCCCGAGAAAAGTCATAGGCGGGCAGGCCTTTCTCTAGTTGGGACAGGATGTTATCTAGCCGGTCGCCCATACGCAGGCGGAAACGGTTGTAGATACTGAACCCAGCGGTGACATCACCAGCGCGAAGCTGGTCATCCATCTCTGCTTCCCACGCGCGGAACTCATCGATATCAGAGGCGAGGAAGTAACTTTTAGTGGGATCGAGTGCATCGATATACTCGTTCCACAAGTTCTCGGACATTTCGTCGCCGATTTTGATTTTGTTGTAGTGCAGCATTTCAAGCTTGCTGACTATCTCTTGTGCAGTACCACCTTGACCCTCTTCGGGGGCTATTCGCTCTGGCTCTGCCAGAACACTTGTGGAAAGAAGGCCAATGACCAAGAAGCCGGAAAAGTAAGCGGCGATCCGATTGGTAAGCATAGGGAGTCTCTTTATACGTCCTACTTCATAGGCGTCCGGCCCTTATGGCTCGGCGACCTATAGCTTAGGACAAGTATAAAGGCTGAAAGCTCCAAAGGGCATGAAATACCTCTAATCAGAGATGGATCTTTTTCTTTAACACTGTATTTAGCAAAATAGCTTTCCTATTGAGTGTAAAATTGAGGCATTTTTTCTCGTTTTGAAGGCTTGAGTATGTATGGTCATCATAACTATTGTGTAACTGCAACTGTAAAAAAGCGTTAAAAATAAGCAATTTGACTAATAGGTCAGAACCACTTTGATGACTTTGAAGGCTTTTAGGGTCATGAAGTTGCACCAGTTGCCACTTTATTAATTCGAATGAGCGCTCCTCAGCTAGAAGTGTTGCTCCAATAATCAATGTGACCGCAAAAATGGTGTTTTGATTTCGGAGCAATAGGCGAATATCGGGCGAGTGCCAGTATCTGTATCTGCGAATCGTGTTTTTACCACTTGGTCCAAACAGTGGTAACATGGCCAGTAGATTTGTTTGAGGTAAGGTGCTTATGCCTTGGGAGAAAAGTTTCGATGTCGATAGCGCAGTTGATAAAGCGACGGAAGCCTTTTGGAAAAAAGGCTTTGAAGCGACTTCTCTGGCCGACCTGCTCAAAGCTACTGGGCTGACTAAAGGGAGCTTTTATAATGCCTTTGGCAGTAAGAAGCAGCTTTTTACCCTGAGTTTACTCAAGTATGAGAGAGAGCAGCGGCGCGACGTAATGGCCCGGCTTGAGTCGTTGGAAGATCCTATCGGCGCTATCAGTCAGCTTTTCGACTCCCTAATTGAACAAAGCCTTGCAGATCCGGAAAAGAAGGGCTGCTTTTTGGTTAATACCGCACTCGATATGCCTAACCTGGATAGCGATATTGGGGATGCTGTAAAAAAGGGCTTGCGGGATACTGAGTCATTTTTTGCAAGGCAGGTTCGCCTGGGGATAGAGAAAGGTGTGATATCTGATCGAGTAGACCCGGAAGTCTGCGCCAATAGTTTACTGACTCTGTTAGTCGGCTTGCGAGTGTTGGCACGTGGAGTTTTTAATAAGGAAAGCCTCTCCAGAATTAAGGTACAGGCATTAGACTTGCTGCGTTGACCTGATCTTTCTTCTGGCGTTGAAAGCTCTTCGTAGGGCCTTGGCGCCGTCCTCTCGGTTGCCAGGGTTGCACTGTGATTTCCCTCTCCTGACCTCCATTGATCCTTCCTGTCAATTTTGCATTGGATAGGGCTTCATATTTTTTCTGTTCATTCTCAGCAGGCATTAATGCATAGCAAATAGTTATATAAATCATCTTTACCGATCGGTACAAACTCATTAGCATTGTTTGTAGCAATCGGTACATACAGTTTACAGGGGTGTCTCCCCTTATTTTTTAACCAGGTTTGGACCGATCGCTACAAACAAGTGAAACTATCTAGTTAGGAAATATGATGGCTACTTTCAAGACTCACACGATTGAATCCGCTCCTGTTGCTGCTCAGCCTCTTCTTGCAGGCGCTAAGAAATCGATGGGCTTTGTGCCCAATCTATTCGCAACTATGTCAGAGGCCCCCGCATTACTTGAGGGTTATACGACCTTGGCGGGAATTTTCGATAAAACCAATCTTTCCGAGACAGAGCGCCAAATCATCTTAATGACAAACAACCGCCTGAACGGGTGTCGTTACTGTATGGCTGCTCACACATCCATTTCCCAAATGGCCGGTGTTGAAGCGGAAATAATTGAAGCATTGCGTAGTAACACACCGATTGCAGATGAAAAGCTTGAGGCATTACGTACATTTGCTGCGGTAGTGAATGAAAGCCGTGGCTGGCCGACAGAGGAACAAGTTAGCGCTTTCCTTGCTGCTGGCTACACGGAGCAGAGCGTACTGGAAGTGGTTCTAGGTACCGCTTTAAAAGTTATGTCGAATTATACAAACCACATTGCCGAGACCGCCCTGGATAGTGCCTTTGCAGTTAATGAGTGGACTCCCGAAGGAGACACAGTGGCCTGATTTCTGGCCTGGGCTTGATTGGCCATCCAGCCCTCACTGAGGAGACATGGGGTGGCCATCAACAATTCGTAGCGGAGCCCGCAACTGTGTTGCGAATCGAAATTTGAATTTATTCGGCTGAAGTGACTGAGGTATACGAAATGACTCTTCAAGCTAGCAATATCACTGCATTAATCACAGGGGCAAATCGAGGTATCGGCAAGGCCATTACAAAGGGGCTATTGGATGCGGGCGCGGTTAAAGTGTATACCGCTGTTCGCGACCTAGCCTCGGTGAGGCAGCTCGCTCAAAAGTATGGTGAAAGGGTCGTCCCCATTGAATTTGATCTTTCACGTGAAGAAACCATTCAAAACGCTGTAAAGGTTGCCGGTGATGTCAATCTGGTTGTCTCTAATGCGGGCGTAGTGAAGCTATCGACACCCTTGGACGATGATGCTGTGGAGAGCTTCAAGTATCAAATGGAGGGCAATGTTTACCCACTGATAAACCTGGCCAAAGCGTTTGGCCCTGTTTTGAAATCTAATGGTGGGGGTGTCTTTGTCCAAATGAACTCACTGGCATCCATCAAAAATTTTCTCCCATTTACTGGTTACTCCGGCTCAAAGGCGGCTGCCTATGCAGTAACTCAGGGTTTGAGGGAGGCCTGGGTCGAGCAGGGGACTCAAGTTATCAGTGTTATTGCTGGTCCAATCAAGACGGATATGGCCGACTCCGCAGGCATGGGAGAGGGAGCCCCTCCAGCGAGCATCGTATTCGATGGCATTATGAAGGCACTAACAACGGGTGATTTTTTTGTTTATCCAGATGAGATGGCTCAAGAGGTCGCAAAAATTTACGCTCCCTTTGCCAAGAGCGTACTTGAGATCGAAAGCTAACTTAGAACCCAAGAGAGGATCGGGCAATGTTACTAGATACACCAGTATGTGATTTCGGATGGAAAGCCCCAGACTTTACCTTGAAAGACCCTGACGGCAAGAGCTTTCGAATGTCGGACCATCTGGGAAGCAAGGGGCTGTTGATTGCATTTATCTGCAATCACTGCCCCTATGTTCAGGCGATTGCAAATCGTTTAGCTGAAGATGTGCGAGAACTACAAGGGCTGGGCATTAATGTTCTGGCCGTTATGTCAAACGATTATCGCGATAACCAGATTGACAGTCCTCCTTATATGGCGAAGTTTGCCCGAGACCATGGGTTTACTTTCCCCTATTTGGTTGATGAAGATCAGTCCGCAGGGAGAGCTTACCAGGCGGTATGTACACCGGACTTTTTCGGGCTGAATAAGGATGGAGAGCTCCAATATCGAGGTCGCATCGATGATGTGGGAATGGGAAATCCGGCTGGCCGAACCAGGGAGCTGGTCAATGCAATGAAGTTGATCGCAGAGACTGGGGCAGGGCCGGAAAAGCAGCTGCCAAGTATGGGGTGCTCTATTAAATGGAGTGGTAACTATAACTGATATGGGTTGCTAGCTGACAGGAATGCTTTGGCGAACATAAAGCACACAAAGATATAAGAAAAAACATTAATATAATGAGCTAACCTATTGATTATAAAGAATTAATAAAAAGTTAATTTGGTTTGTTAAGTGGCGGGTGCCAGAAGTGTGACACCCGCTTTCTTGTTTACTCAGTAAGCTGGCGGGTCATGATGATGTGGTCAATGTTGTAACCATGCTTTGTAACTGCCAGGTCTAGTAGATAGTCTGTAATAGCTTCATCCAGCTGGGGGGTGCGGCTTAACAGGTAGAGGCTGGAGCGGTCTGGATCACCAACGAGTGACCACTGATAGCCAGGATCTAGCTCTAGTATCCAGTAGTCGCCGGCAGCTTTACCCTCAAAGAAGGTGATAGCGAGTTTACTGTTCGTCTCATCAATGGGGACTCCAGTGCCCTGAACACTGATCGGGAACCCATATTTTGGGTGTAAGATTCGACAAAAATTGAAAACGCTGATAGATCCATCATCATTGAGGCCGTAGTCCGCTGTTACCGCAGTACAAGCCGGCTGGAAAATTTGCGGTAGCCGGGCAATCTCATACCACTTGCCGAGATACTGATTCACATCGACATAGGGAACCGTTTCCAGTTCATCATCCGCCAGAACGGCCTGGGTACTGAGTGCAAACAGTACAATCCCTATACCTCTCAATAAACTCTTCATTTCCTCGCTCCTTGTGTTCGCAGTTTTTTAGGCCGCCAGCTTCATAGCTGAGCGACAATCTCTTTACGAGGATATAACTGGAACGGATTAACCAAGTTCTGTGTTTGATCTGAATTTCAAAAAAGTGTCACCTAGGTGAATGAGCTGAGGTCCTAGAAGTTGACAGAAGGCCAGCCTTTGCTAAGTGGTGATAGATAGGATTTGTTTGAGGCTGACCATGGCTAAAACGGTAGACGTAGACGTCCTGGTATTAGGGGGCGGAATTCAAGCGATTTCATTGTTGCGAGAGCTATCAACAGATTTTTCTGTGCTGGCAATAGACCAGGGGTTAGACGATGCCGAGTCGTTACACTTTCATGGCTATTTCTCCTCAGGTTGGAATGCGGCACACCCAAGTGCGGCAAAGGCTTACTTAAAGGCCGCACAGTTTTGGTGCACACAACTGGAGAGCGATGGTGTTGATAGCCACATAACAGATTTCTATGCCGCGCTTCCCCGAGAATTTTTAGATACTGTCGAGCCCAACTGGATTGCGGCGGGTATTCCAGTGGAAGAGGTGCCGATTCCAGCTCCACTGGTAACAACTAGCTTGCCGTCGCATCAGTGCTTTCGATTTGCTGATGACCTTATGTTTGACGGCGCTGAAGCCTATCGACGTTTTAGTGCTCCTGTTAGCGAGAAGCTGGTGAAAGGGAGTATCCGAAGGTTCGACAAAGATAGTGGTGGCGTGACTGAGGTCTCTGCCGATATCAATGGTAGCTCCCACCAAATACAACCCCAGTTGGTTCTCTCAGCATGCGGGGCGGGCAATGCAGCAATACTCGAAAGTCTTGGAGTGCCAGCTCAAGGAGTGCGGGATAGCCAAGTTGTTCGGCCCCTACATATGTTGCTGGCTAAGGGTGCTAATACCCCTCCAATCTCAGCCTTCCTGATGGACATGGTAGTGGCATATCACCCGCAGGAAAGTGGAGAGGGACTTTGGATACTCACCCTCAATCCAGAGCACCCCAGGTTTCGCTCTGGTGTGGTTGATATGAGGGTGGCCCCGCCCATAGAGAGGGCGTTAATCCGGGATACCCTGGATAGATTGGCAAATTGTATGACCGGGTTTGAGGATTGGGCAGCCGGCTGTCATTGGGGTGTTTACGCAGGTTGGAAAACTGACGCTCCAGGGCCGGATGGGGATGCTCTTGTGCAGTTAAACTATCCGCGTCCATACCACATCCACAGCTTTGATATAGCCAATTTCTTGGCGGTTTGGCCGAATCACTGGGGTCTCGCCGTGGAAGCTGCAAAGGAGGCCGGGAAATGGGTTCGCTCAAAAGCTAAGCCTCGGCATCCCCAGTCTGAAGTGATAGGTAGCTTGCTGTCGCAGTCAGTTGGTCATCAAGCTATTTGTAATAAATGGCAAAGCGACGAGCTGAAGTGGCACTCTTGGGCTGAGTTTGTCCAGAAAATGGGCCTGCCAATCAGGTGATTTGCTTAGTATTTCAGCGTCGATCCATCAGCCTATGAGTCCAATAAGGCGATATTAACAACGTATTTCGCTTGCAAAGACATTTTTTTTCTGTATCTTAAATTGAAATGTAACCGGTTACATTCTGTTTCAGACGGTGGGGTGCTACGAAAACCGCGTGTCCGCTTACAAAACACGGAAATAAAAATAAATAGGCTGTTTATTCAGCTGGTTCTTTGAGTGGCCCGAGGGGATAGGGTTTGGTTAAAAAAATAAGAATGGGCATGGTTGGTGGTGGAGAGGGTGCTTTTATTGGTGCAATCCATCGGATGGCTGCAGCTCTCGATGGTGAGATAGAGCTAGTCGCCGGCTGCTTTAGTAGCGATTCCGAACGCAATCGTAAAACTGGTGAAAAGCTGGGGCTTCACCCGGACCGGATTTACCAAAGCTATCAACAGATGTTCCAAGAGGAATCCCGTCGCAGTGCTGATGATCGAGTTGAGTTTGTATCTGTAGTAACTCCCAACCATCTCCATTTACCCGTTTCTATTGCTGCGTTGCGGGCGGGATTCCATGTCCTCTCCGACAAGCCAGCCGCTTCCACTTTGGAAGAAACACTTGAGCTTAAAAAGGCAGTGGAGCAAAGCGGGCATCTTTATGGTTTGACCCACACTTATGCTGCTTACCCTCTGGTTATGCAAGCGAGAGCAATCCTGGGCAGGAGAGAGTTGGGGTCTATTCGACGAGTTACTGTTGCCTATCCGCAGGGGTGGCTGGCACTAGCCGGTGATTCCACGGGAAGTAAGCAGGCGAGTTGGAGAACAGATCCTGCACGTTCGGGAGAAAGTGGCTGCTTTGCGGATATAGGCACCCATGCTCATCATCTGGTGGAGTTTTTTACTGGCCAGCATATCTCTGAAGTCTGCGCAGACGTGCAAGCGGTAGTTGATGAAAGAGCGTTGGATGATGACGGTGCAGCGCTATTTAAGTTAGATCAGGGCGCCCGAGGAACACTTACAGCCAGTCAAGTCTGTGGAGGAGAGGGGAACAACCTGAATATCAGCGTTTACTGTGAAGACGGTTCGCTGTTTTGGGAGCAGGAAGCCCCAAACCAATTGCTAATAAAGCGCAGGGGGCAGCCTGTGGCGATTTGGAAAGCCGGTGCGGATTGTGAGTATCTGGATGGAGACGTCAGGTCTTTCTGCCGGACACCTCAAGGACACCCGGAGGGCTATATAGAGGCCTTCGCCAATATCTATCGCGATTTTGCTGGTCAAGTCCGAGGCCGCCGGAAGGGGTTAGTTTCAAAGAATAGTCCTGCCGTTGGCAACATTGATGCAGGTGTTCGCGCGATGGCATTTGTGCGCGGTGTGCTGGAGAGCAGTCGCGCAAAATCCTCATGGGTTTCCCTGGCGCCTTATTGGAAGTGAGCGGCTAGGTCCAACCTCACAGAATTTAGGTATCTCTGGCAGGGTGGGCGTCCGGCAGCTAGTACGGCACAGGGAGGTGCCGGTGTCGGCCTGCGGCCAGTTACCTTTTGAAGAGTTTTCTCAAAAGGTGCAAACCAATCGCTTGGAAAGGGTTGGTTGCAGAATTAATAAGTACAGCAGTAAAAAGGATAACAATAAATGAAGGCACCCAGAATTCAGGGGCCCGGAATTTTTCTCGCCCAGTTTCTCCCATCGAGCGAACAGCCAGCTTCGCTTGAATCTATGGCTCGTTGGGCATCAGACCTGGGGTACAAAGGCATCCAGGTTCCCACTTGGGACGAGCGGATTTTCGACCTTGAGCTGGCCAGTAAAAGCCAAGCTTACTGTGATGATGTACTGGGAATCTGTGAGGAGGCTGGGGTACAGATTTCTGAGTTGTCTACGCACTTGCAAGGGCAGTTGGTCGCAGCTCACCCAGCCTATAAGGAAATGCTGGATATTTTTTCTCCAGAGGCAGTACACGGAAACTTGCAAGCCCGTGCAGAGTGGGCGAGCAATCAGTTAGCTCTTGCAGCTCGGGCCAGTGCCAACCTGAAGCTCAAATCCCATGCAACTTTCTCCGGCGCTTTACTCTGGCACACTTTTTATCCATGGCCCCAGCGCCCAGCGATGTTGGTTGAAGAAGGTTTTCGCGAACTGGCCCGTTTGTGGCGCCCGATATTGGATGCGTTTGACAGCGCGGGGGTCGATGTCTGCTATGAGTTGCACCCCGGTGAAGACCTGCATGATGGCTTGACCTTCGAGCGGTTTCTTTACGAGGTGGAAGATCACCCTAGAGCCAACATCTTGTATGACCCGAGCCATTTGCTTTTGCAGCAAATGGATTACCTGGCCTTTATCGATATCTATCACGAGCGAATCAAGGCTTTCCATGTGAAAGATGCGGAGTTTCATCCGAGTGGAAGGGCTGGAGTATACGGCGGTTACGCCCCCTGGATTGACCGCCCCGGTCGCTTTCGCTCCCTGGGGGATGGTCAGGTAGATTTTCGTGGGATTTTTAGCCGACTGACCCAGTACGGTTACGATCGCTGGGCGGTATTGGAATGGGAGTGTTGCATTAAGGATCAACAGCAGGGGGCCAGCGAGGGTGCGCCATTTATTCGAGAGCACCTGATAACCGTGGCTGATAAAGCTTTTGATGATTTTGCCGGTGCTGAAACAGATCGCGCTCGAAATCGTAGGATTTTAGGGCTCGAGTAGCTTAGCTTCCGAGTATGAATAATTGGAAGCCGATGTCAGTGAGTAATGAATAATAATAAATTATGCGGAGATTGGATTGATGAGTACCCAAATTGAACCACTGGATAAGAAAATTTTCCTGGTGGGAAATCTCTCAATTTTTATGATTGGTCTTGGTTTAGCTGTTAGGGCAGTTATAGCCACTAACTTACAAGAAGATATTTACAATCATATCGATTTAGCGAACTCCACAGCTATGCTTGGTGAAGCTATTGGTATTACTTTTGCTGGATTCGCATTCACACTTCTATTTGGCAGTGCCCTAGTAGACTTAGTTGGCATTAAGAGAATGTTACTACTGTCTTCAATTGGCTATGTATTAGGTAGCCTATTAATAATTTTTGCTTCAATGATACCCCCAAGTGCTGGTGTAGAGAATTTGGTATTAATTGGGTTGCTTCTTACTGGGTTAGGTTGGGGGGCCGTCGAAGCCGCCAGCAATCCAATGGTTGCTGCTGTCGACCCAGAGAATAAAACACACCGCTTAAATATATTGCATGCTTGGTGGCCAGCGGGAATGGTCGTTGGGGGGTTGCTTGGCCTGGCAATATCTAAATACGCGCTGCCTTGGCAACTCAACTTAGTTGTATTACTCATACCTGCCATAGTACTGGCACGACTAGTAATCACGACTAAGTTCCCAGTTACTGAGCGGGTTTCCACTGGGATCAGTTACGGAGAGATGTTTAGAGAAGTCTTTAAGCAGCCAATGTTTATTCTTCTTTGGGTTTGCATGTGGCTGACAGCTGCATCGGAACTCGCTCCCATGCAATGGGTAGACTTGACACTCTCAAGAGTAGTGGGAATGAAAGGGATCTTATTATTGGTATATGTGAGCATGGTGATGTTTGTAATGCGCCATTTCGCCGGCCATCTTGCGAAGTTACTGTCGCCTGCAGGACTACTTTGGTTAAGCAGTCTACTTGCTGCAATAGGGCTTTATAGCCTGGGAATGGCAAGAACTCCAGTTGCTGCATTCCTGGCGGCGACTGTTTGGGCTATCGGCGTCTGCTATATGTGGCCTACCATGCTCGCTACGGTATCCGAGCGTTTTGTACGCGGCGGCGCACTGTTTTTGGGGCTGCTGGGGTTTGCTGGGGGAATGTCTATTCAGTTCGTACTGCCGAAACTTGGAGAAATTTTCGACAACGCCAAGATTGAGGCTGCCGGTGGTTTGGAAGCCTTTGAAAAGTTAACGGGCGATGAACTGGATGCTGTGTTGGCAACTGCCTCTATCGAATCATTCCAGTCACTGGCCGTGGTTCCCCTTATCTTACTGCCGATTTTTGCGTTTATCTGGTTTTGGGATCGCAGGCAGGCAGCGAGCAAAGTGCAAGGTGTTACTGCAGTAGGCAACCAGTAGGCGTTTTCCATTTGTGCGAAAATAGTCGACTACTAACAACAAAGTAACGGAAAAGTATGTCAAACATTCGCGAAGTTGCACGTCGCTCCGGTGTTTCCGTCGCGACCGTGTCCAGAGCCCTGAAAGACCCGCAAATGGTTTCTCCGCGGACCAGGGAGCGGGTGCTGAAGGCGGTGGAAGAGGCCGGTTATCGGCCCAATATGTTGGCGAGAAACTTTAGTTCCGGTAAGTCATTTGCAGTGATGGTTCTGGTCCCAAATATTGCCAATCCTTTTTTTTCCAAAGTTATCCGAGGGATAGAAAAGGCAGCTCAAGACCAGGGTTACTCCGTTTTACTGGGAGATACCAAGGGCGAACCAGCTCATGAGCAGTTCTATGCGGGAATGGCACTGACGAATCAGGCAGATGGCCTTATTCAACTGGATAGCCGCTATCCATTTGCAGAGAAAGATGCAGCTTTAGCCGCGTCGATTCCAATGGTAAATGCGTGTGAGCGCATTGCTGAAGACGACCGCTATCCGGTTGTTGAACTGGATAATTCCGGCGCGGCGCAAGCCATGGCTCGCCATTTGATTGAGCTGGGTCACCGCCGGATCGGCATAGTGACCGGCCCGCTTAACAGTCCGATTGTGCGTGATCGCCTGGCCGGTTTTGAGGAGGAGATGCAACGGCACGGTCTTGAATTGAATTCTGACCTGGTTGTAAACGGAGAATTCACTATGCCGTCTGGTGCGGAGGGTGCAAAAAAACTGCTCTCTTTAGCCAGTGCGCCTACCGCCATTTTTTGTATGAATGATGAAATGGCTATTGGTGCTGTTCATCAAGCGAAGGAAATGGGTTTGCATGTGCCTGCGGATGTGTCGGTGGCGGGCTTCGATAATATTGAGTTTTCGCAATTTACGGACCCGCCCCTGACAACAATTGACCAGCCCGCAGAGAAGCTGGGCAGATATGCGATGGAAACCTTGCGCCGCATTATTGATGGAAAACCGTTAAAAGCGAGCCGAACTATTTTGCCCTTTGATTTAGTGGCAAGGGGAAGTACGGCTCGCTATCAGGATTAATAAAGTGCGGATGTAAAACCATCGCGGCAAACTGATTAGATAAACACCAATTCATGTGGAGATAACAATGATGAAAAAATTCACTGAGACAAAATTTTGCACGTCTTTACTGGCTTCTGCAGCACTGCTAGTCACATTGGGGGGTTGTGAACGGATGCCGGAAAAGTCCGGTATACAAGCGGATAAGGACTGGAGGCATTTATTCGACGGTAAAACGTTGCAGGGTTGGACCGGTGCCAATGGCTCTCATGTGGGAGAGGCCTGGCAGGTCGTTGATGGCAACCTGGTGCTCACTGCTGGTGGAGCGGGGGATATCGTCACTGCAGAGAAGTTTTCTGACTTTGAGCTGGAACTGGAATGGAAGATATCTGAAGGCGGCAACAGCGGCATTATTTATCGGGTAGCTGGTGGCAATGCACCAGTCTGGATGTCAGGTATGGAATACCAGGTACTTGATAACAGTGCTTTTCCCGAACTGGAAAAACTGAGCCACAGCGCAGGATCAGTCTTCGACTTGTATGCACCCAGCGAAGATGAGGTAAAGCCGACAGGAGAATTCAATAAAACGCGTATTCGAGTGGAGAATGGCCGGGTTGAACATTGGCTGAATGGAAGCATGATTGTCAGCTATGAACTCTGGTCTGAAGATTGGGATACACGTCTTGCCAACAGTAAGTTTTCCTCTTACCCCGATTTTGCCCGTAGTGAGAGCGGCTTTATTGCTTTACAAGACCACGGCGATAAAGTGTGGTACCGCAATATCAGAATTCGGGAGCTGTAAATCATGGGTATTTCAGGCGTGGGTATTTGGCAGGTACTTATTGTTCTTGTGTTAGCGGTTCTACTATTTGGTAGTGGCAAGATCCGCCGTCTGGGAGAAGACCTTGGAGGAGCGATTAGTGGTTTCCGCCGCTCATTGCATCAAAGCGACAAGGATGGCACTAGAGAAGATTCCCCAGGTAACTTGTCTGGCAATCTACTCCAAGCTGGGGAGCGGGAATGAAGCGTAGAACTTTGCTACAGGTTGGTGCCGGCTTGGCTGCAGCTGCTTTTACCGCACCCTTGTTTGGCAATAGTGGGCGAATCATTACCAATACCCCGGGTGGCCCCGTGAAAATTTCCCTGGCCCAATGGTCCCTGCATCGGCAATTGCGAAGTGGCGCTCTCAAGGTATTGGATTTCCCTATTAAAGCAAAAAAGGCATTTGCAATTGACGCTGTAGAGTATGTCAATCAGTTTTTTGCCGATAAGGCCAGGGATCAGAATTTTCTTTCAGCGTTGAAAGTGCGTGCAATAGATCACGGGGTTAAAAGCCTTTTGATTATGGTTGATGCAGAAGGTGATCTTGGCAACCCAAATGCTGGCGAAAGACAACAAGCGGTAGAGAATCATTTCCAGTGGGTTGAAGCTGCCAAATATTTGGGTTGCCACTCTATCAGGGTGAATGCTGGCGGACAGGGTAGTAGCAGGGAGGTTAGTTCTGCTTGTAGAGATGGGCTGCGAGCTCTCTCAGAGTTTGCCTTGGACTTCGGCATCAATATCGTGGTGGAGAACCACGGTGGCTATTCCTCAAACGGACTTTGGTTATCCCAGTTATTACAGTCAGTGGATATGCCGAACTGTGGAAGTTTGCCAGATTTTGGAAACTTTGGTGACTACGACCGCTACTTGGGAGTAGAGCAGTTGATGCCCTTTGCCCGCGGAATCAGCGCAAAGAGTTTTTCATTTGATAAGCGGGGAAATGAGACCACTACGGATTTTGCCCGGATGCTGCGGATAATTCAAAAGGCGGGTTACAAGGGGTATATCGGCATTGAGTATGAAGGCGCCGGCGATGAAGACTGGGGGATCAAAGCAACGAAAGAGCTTTTGCTGCGCTTGTCGCGGCAGGGTGAGCTATATGGTAAGTAAGTAATAATTATTTGGTTAAAAATGTAACCGGTTACTCTCGTTTTTTGATCAAAGTATTTAGGGATTTCTAATTTCGTTAAAAATATTCATAAAAATTGATCTTATTGGTTAAAAAAACATAAGTTAGACATTAGATGTAACGGATAAGTAAAAATTTTTGACAAAAAATGTAACCGGTTACAGATTTATCTTATAGATTAATTAAAATTAAACGAGTAAAACAAAAATAATTGATGAAGTAGGAGAGAGGCGATGCCGAATGATGACTTCGAGAAGAAAGAGTATGACGCACTGATTGTTGGATCTGGTGCTGGCGGCGGTATGGCTGCCTATGTACTAGCCACTGCAGGGCTAAAGGTTCTATTGCTGGAGGCGGGGAGATCCTATGACCCAGTCAAGGAAACCCCAATGTTTAACCTCCCAAAAGATGCACCTTTGCGTGGGGGGAGCACACCGGAAAAGCCGTTCGGTTTCTATGATGCAACGGTTGACGGGGGTTGGCAGGTACCCGGCGAACCCTACACTCAGGGCTCCAGAGAAAGAGGCCGCCGTTTTGACTGGTGGCGTGCTCGTATGCTGGGTGGCCGTACGAACCATTGGGGACGGATTTCCCTGCGAATGGGTGAGTATGATTTTAAACCCTACTCAAGGGATGGACTCGGTTTTGATTGGCCGATCAGTTACAACGATCTAGCTCCCTACTACGATAAAACCGAGATGCTCATTGGTGTCTATGGCACTAACGAGGGGTTAGAAAACACTCCTGACTCCTCCGAAGGAGTGCTGCTGCCACCCCCGAAGCCCCGTGCCTATGAACTTCTGGCCAAAAAAGCGTGCGATAGGCTGGGGATCCCTGTAATTCCCTCTCACCTGGCTATTCTCAGTGAGCGTCTAGATCACGAAAATATTCCGCAGAAATTATTCCCGGACAATAAATTGGCCCAGGACGTCACCCGGGAATCAATGAAATCTCGCGCAGCCTGTTTTTGGGCCACGCCCTGTGGGCGCGGTTGCTCAATTAAGGCGAATTTCCAGTCCACGACTGTACTACTGCCACCGGCATTAGCGACGGGCAACCTGGATATCATTACTGATGCCATGGTGCGTGAAGTTACCGTTGATAAAAAAGGTAAGGCAAACGGGGTTATTTATATTGATAAAGATACCCGTCAGGAAAGATTTGCTAGTGCCCGCGCTGTGGTTGTTGCAGCCAGTGCGGCTGAAACTTCGCGCATTCTCCTTAATTCTAAAAGCACTTTATTCCCCGATGGTATCGCCAATGGCAGCGGTGCGGTAGGGAAATACCTGATGGATACAGTGGGAGCTGGTATCGGCGGGCAGATTCCCGCTTTGGAAAGTATGCCTGCCCACAACGAGGACGGCGCATCGGCGATGCACATGTATATGCCCTGGTGGTTGTACAAGGAACAATTGCGTGGTGACCTGGATTTCGCCCGTGGCTACCACATTGAATTCGGCGGTGGTCGCAGTATGCCGGGCGCAGGTGCCTTCGGCGGTATGGGTGATTTTACCAGTGGTGCTTATGGCAAAGACTTGAAAGAAGCCTGCCGGCGTTACTACGGCTCCTTTGTGTGGTTTGACGGTCGCGGGGAGATGATTCCCAACGAGGACAGCTACTGTGAAATTGATAAGGACCAGGTAGACCAATGGGGCATCCCGGTGTTGAAGTTCCATTGGAAATGGAGTGACCAGGAATTGAACCAGGCCGCTCACATGCACAAAACCTTTGCTGAAATCATTGAAGGTATGGGCGGTAAGGTCACCTCTACCGTGCAAACCGACGGTGCCAAGGCAATTATCAACGGCGGTGCGATTATTCACGAAGTCGGCACCGCGCGCATGGGCTCAAATCCGAATGATTCCGTGCTCAATCCTTACTGCCAGTCCTGGGAAGTACCGAATCTCTTCCTTACTGACGGCGCACCCTTTGTTTCCAATGCTGATAAGAATCCAACCCTGACCATTATGGCGCTGGCCTGGCGCACCTGCGACTACATCGTGGACCAGTTCAAGAAGAGGAATATCTGATATGAGCGAGGAAAAAACCAATCTGGGTCGGCGCAACGCCCTGCGTTTGATTGCTACCACCGCTGCTGCAGTTCCAGTCATTGGCTGTTCTGAGAAAGTAGCGCAAAAAGTTGTAGTGAAAGAGGAGGTGCCAGCGGCTGAACCGGTAGTAAAGAACCTGGACGCCCCGAAGCAGACTCTTGCCAGGGGCACGCCGACAGACCCGGATCTCCTTAATCCCGTTGTGCCTTGGGAGATGCAGCTTGAAATGGGTGAGTTAGCGGTATTGGCAGCACTTTGCGACGTCATTATTCCCGCAGATGAAACTTCTCCGAGTGCCTCTTCAGTAGGGGCCCATCACTACATCAACGAATATGTCAGCGCCCCATATTCCAATAATAAAGCAGATCTTGTCACGATTCGGGGAGGGGTTGTTTGGCTGGAGGGTGAGTCCAAGCGCAGATTTGGAGGTTCCTTTGTCGATCTGAATGAACCTCAAAAAGTAGCCATCTGTGAGGATATCAAGTGGACTCGCACGGCGAAGCCTGAGTTCCAGGCTGGTGCTCGTTTCTTTGCCAAAGTTCGAGTTCTCGTGTCCACCGCTTTCTATACCACCGAGGAAGGTATGGCGGATATTGGTTATGTGGGTAACCGACCAATGGCGAGTTTCCCTGGAGCACCCCCTGAAGTTCTCAAGCGACTTGGCTTGGATAGCTAAAAACGCTTTTTGCTTTAGCGCTATACGCACATATAAAAATATCGAGACAGAATTGGATCGATAAAAGTAGGGCATATTCCGGTGGCCCGGCAAATGATATGTCGGGCTTTTAGGGTGAACGGAAAGCTAGAAAAAAATAATAAAAGAGAAATTTGAGCAATGAGAGAGATACCCTTAAATACAAATCGCCAGCTAGATCTATTGAGGACGTCTGTAAGTGTTCTAGTGTTGTGCAGTGTTGTAGGTATGGCAAATGCCCAGAGCACCAGTGAATCTGATACAGAGAGTCTGGTGCTAGAGGAAGTAGAGGTATTGGGTATTCGCCGGAGCATGGAGAAAAATCTCGATGTAAAGCGTTTTTCCAATGCGGTGGTAGACTCAATCACCGCTGAAGATATGGGTAAATTCCCCGATAAGAATGTTGCAGACTCTTTGCAGAGGGTCCCGGGAGTATCCATCGTTCGAAGCGGCGGAGAAGGTGCGGAGGTAAGTATCCGAGGAACTGCACCTGAGCTCACTTTTACCCAGCTAAATGGAAACTATATAGCCACTCCCGGTGATGATCCATCCCGATCATTTTCCTACGCGTTGCTACCCTCAGCGATGATATCCCGAGCGGATGTGTATAAAAGTCCAGAAGCAAAACTGGATGAAGGCGGGATAGGTGGTACTGTAATTTTACACACCCGCAAGCCACTGGACCTGGATTCCGGGGAGGGCATGTTATCCATTGAGAGTACTTATGCTGATGTTACTGAGGAGTACGAACCTCAGTACACCGGTTTTTACTCATGGAAAAATGATCAGGAAACCTTTGGTGTATTGTTTGGGTACTCAAAGCAGGATCGTCAGAACCGGGTAATTAGCACCTCGGTAGAAAACTGGGGTTGGCAGGGAGATGAGTCCCCCCAGGCTGGCGTAGAGGCCAGGGGGCCGATGGTGGATATCGATGGTAATGAATACCGGGATTTCTATGCGCCGCGAGCCGTTGTCGGTAGTGTCTTGGAAGAGGAACGGACCCGGGATGGCATGCAGCTAAGTGCCCAATGGCGTCCGGTAGAACAGCTGGAATTTGGTGTCAATTATTTCCGCTTTGAGCTGGGCGGCAACTCAGAGAATTATCGTATCGTATTCCCTGAGTGGAACTACGGGGATGCAATAGCCCCGGGCAGTCTCAAGTTTGATGAAGATGGTGATACTCTTCTCGGTATTGGTATGCTCGATCGGGGCCAGGCAGAGCTACAGTCTCCACAGGTAGCTGGTGACTACACACGAGCGGAATATGTTTCGGACACGCTGGATTTCAATATCAGTTACGAGGGAGATGGATATAGTGCTCGTCTGGTAGTCGGTAATACCAGTGCAGAGGGCGGCCCCTCTGAGAAATTGTTTGCATCAGTCAATTCCCGTTATGGCACTGCAACCGATTGGAGCTGGGATCTCAGCAGTGGTACTGCTGAAATTGATACCAGTGCAGATCTGGGAGATCCCAACACTTATCCTTTATATGACTGGTTCTCATCCCATTGGACCAGCAGCGAGGACGAGGAGAGTTACTACCAGCTGGACGTTTCCATCGATATGGATTATGCCTGGCTTACCTCCCTGGATGTTGGGGTTAAGTACCGGGACCACGAGATAAACCGCCGCATCACCAAACAATCCTGGGATGATGATAATCCCCCTTGTCCTACGATTAACTGGGGTGATGTTGATGGAGCTTGTTACCCCTGGTGGCCAAGTGATTCATTCCACACTGATCCCGATGGTGTGCCCGACACAATCGATATCCTTTCAAACGGCCCTCTCGATAATATTATCGGCGGTGTGAATGTGCCAAATTTCGCTTATCTGGAGTTTGATAAGTTAAAAGAGTTTCTATACGCAACCTATGGTGACCCTACGGTAATCGTCGAGAAAAATCAGGTTTACCGGGTTGGTGAGGAAATTACGGCTGCTTATGTACAGCAGAATTTTGCCTCGGCAGTCCTGCGCGGAAACTTTGGTATTCGAGCAGTCCAGACCAAGCAGTATGCGAGCACCTACGACAATATTGATGGGGTGTTACAGGACGAACCCAATATTCGTGACAGCAGCAATACTGATATTTTACCTAGTGCTAATATCGCTTGGGATATCTCCGATGAACTGGTTATGCGCGCAGCTCTCGCTAGAGTCGTAGCGAGAGTGGAATACGATAATCTCGGTGGTTCTGAAGTGATCCACGCTCCTTTGCCCGGCTCAACAGTCAGTCAAGGGTATGCAGGCAACTCTGAATTGGAGCCTTATAAAGCTGATCAGTTTGATTTGGGGCTGGAGTGGTATTTCGATGATGCCTCTGCTGCAGGACTGACCTTGTTCAGAAAAGATATTGCTTCGTTTGTAATCAACGGCAGTTCTATGGTGACAAGGGATATCGATGGTGTTACCCGGGCAGTGTCTATGTCTATGCCGGTCAATGGCACTGATGCTACCGCACAAGGTGTAGAACTGTTTGTTCAGTATGCCTTTGATAATGGCTTTGGAGTCTATGCAAACTATACCTTCACAGATACGGAGCTAGCTGAGATTGACTCTGAAGGTATCAAAACCAAAACAGAAATTGCCGGCACTTCAAAGGACCAGTACAACCTATCCCTTTACTATGAAAATATCGACTTTAGCATTCGCGCTTCTTACAATTATCGCAGTGACTATGCAGACGGATTCCACAATGGCATGAACACTTTCACTGATGAATACGATCAGTTGGATGTTAATGCATCTTATCGCTTGATGGATAACCTGACGTTGACCGCCTCAATAATCAACCTTACCGAAGAGAAGGTGGATAGATATTGGGGTGAGGAAAACAGGGTCTGGGGCTCCTCATATTCAGGCCGACGAGCTTATATGGGGCTGACATATAGTTTCTAACCTCATTGCTACCCAGTCACGCGGACACAGGGACGTGTCCGCACCTTTCTGTAAATTTTTAATTTCATATCAGCGTACTCAGTTTAGGCGCAATTGAGTATTTTATTAGCTCTCATATATCAATTCGATCTAGGAAATGTGTGCATTTTATACTAGTACTCAATTGAAGGAGTAATTTAAAGTAGTTTGAATGGAGGGATTTATCATGAAAAGGGTATATATAGAAGACGCAACACCCTATGCTCTGGGAGTTTGTGTCACAGTCTACACTACCTGTTAATAGAAGGTAGTTTTTCACAAAAAGTGAGATGGCCCTTGAAAATGAGGGACGTCTCACTCAGGGCTAATACAGACAAATCAAGAATTTAGCGATTCTGCCTTTCTAGTTTTTTTACTACTTCTAGTAAATATGATGGTTAAGCGATGATGAAAGGCGCTGCTTTATTAGATAATTTCTTTCTCTATTTCAGTGAAAATGAAGTCATCTTGTGGGATGTTGTTCATCACGATCAGTGGGCTTTGGATAAAGAAACCCTCATAAATATTCTGGATAAATTTTATTCCGATGTGCAGACAGGAGAAACTAAGGCAGCAGATTTCCTTCAAAGTAATGGAGCCTTCATCAGTGGTGATTTAGCTCGGAAACAATGGGGTTGGGATGTACTATCCTGGTTTTACCATTATGGCACCAAGCTTTCGTTACCGCCCTCGACTGAGGGCAAAGAAGGGGCTAGTGAAGATCCCAGGGTATCTTGGGTAGGACAGTATGTTGACTACTGTAAACAGGTGCCGGAAAAGGCTAAAGGCAAGTACAATTATCCAGAAGTGGATATTCCACTGAATAGCTTTCCTACCACCAATCAGTTGGAGTCTGTGTTTGGGACCCGGTTTTCTTCACGAAAATTTGTACCGGGTACCACTTTAAAACGTGAGCTTTTGGAAAAAATACTTTTTCATTGTGTAAAATTTCGTACTTCTCCGTTTGTTGAAAAGTTTTATAAGGCCCACTCAGACAAAATAAATTATTTTGGATATTTTCGCAGCAGCCCTGCTGGCGGCGCCTTACAAGCTACAGATATTTACCTGATAGTGCATTCGGTACAGGGGATTGATCCTGGTATTTACCTTTACAATCCAATTGATCATGGATTGACCAAAGTCGGAGGTCCTGTTAGCCATGATAAGATCCGCCGCTTGCTGGTCGGTCAGCCCTATGCCGAGGGTGCCGCAGTTAATATTTGCTTTGTCTGCAAATTTAATCGGTTCTGGTCCAAGTATCGTCATTCCCGTATCTATCGGATGGCTTACCTTGAAGCCGGCCATCTATCTGAGAATATATTTCTCTATGCACACTCTCTTAAGCAAGACGTATTTATAGCGGGCGCTTTTTACGATGAAGAGTTTGAGAGTCTGCTGAAGTTGGATAAAGACAGTGCCATGGTCTTCTTTATGGCTATTGGTGAGGGAGAACATGCTTGTTTTCCTGTTGAGTACTTGCCTTCTGATTCAACAAAATTGGTTTAATGGATAATAGTTAAGTGTTTTTGTTAGATAAGAGCGCTTTGACTTCGCTGTAACCAATGATTTAAGGGTCAAGATAACGAGTGGGGGCTTTCCAATAAACAGTGAAAGAGAAAAGGTATCTATGGTGAGGCGAGCACTGTAAGGGAGTATGCCCCACCGACATTGATAAGGCGCGTCAGTGCAGGGTGTGGACCAGTTGTGAACTTAAGCGCATGGTGGGGGAGAAGCGGATCATATCGATTAGAGAGTCGATATAGCGTTCACCGAGTTCGCCGATATCTTCAATTCTTGAGGATAAGAGCCAAGTTTCAATCACACCGAACAGGCCACCGTGTAACATCTGCATCGCGAGGTCTGTATCAAGATCTTCGGGCAGTTGGCGCTCGGATACTGCGAGGGCAATCAGTTGTGCCATTCGCTCAAGCCCGCGGGTGCGCCCTTGCTTCATACGCAAGTGGGCTTCATTATTCTCGGTAACCTTTTCTTCACAGGGATGGAAGATAATCTCAAGTACCTGCTGCCACTCTGGGTTACAAGCAATTTCCTGAAACAGCCACACCCAGCGGGTTCGCAGTGTACCGAGGGGATTGGCGTTGAGTTGCTCGCCGGCGTTATTACAAAGTTGTTCGCCGGGTAGTACCATGCGTTCTGTCAGAGCGAGCAGCAAACCGGTTTTGCTGTGAAAGTGGTCGGCAACAGCACCGCAACTAACTCCAGCCAGCTTTGCGACTTCGGAAAGGGAAGGGCGACACACTCCATATTCATGAAACACATTGAGCGCGGCGTTTAATATACGCTCACGGGTGGTCAAAATTTGCTCATCTCTGCGTTTGGTCATAAGGAACAGCGGCTTCTTTAATCAATTATTAGTTTCACTCTGGCTCATTTTTGCAGCGTTTAACCGCAAGTGTGCAAAGGGGTTTTATGTGCAAACCCTTGAATATACTGGGTGAAAGTGCATGTTAGATGAAAATTGCACGATTATGAACAGTTGATCCTGTTTCCTACGTACTCATAAAATGCCACGCTACTTTACTCAGATTTCCTTGTCACTTAAAAATTCCGCTAACTGCCAATATTTTGTCCGCGCAGTCATTTTTAGAGGTAACCATGTTAAAAGCCCGAGCTCTCACCAGCCTTTTGGTCGCTTCCGCATTGTTGGCGGGGTGTAACGAGGAAGCTTCGGCTCCACCGGGAATGGCCCCCCAAGTGACCGTAGTCACACTTCAGCCGGAATCCGTCACTCTTACCAGGGAGCTGCCGGGGCGGACTTCCCCCTTTAAAGTGGCTGAGGTTCGTCCGCAGGTTAATGGCATCATAAAACGCCAGTTGTTCCGTGAAGGTGGCCAAGTTAGTGCAAATCAGCCACTTTACCAGCTAGATGACGCTCTTTATCGTGCTGACGTCGATAGTGCCAGGGCAAGTTTCCAAGGCGCAAAGGCGGCTATGAACATCGCTCGCCTCAAAGCCGAGCGTACCGCGAACCTGGTGGGTAATGGTGCTGTTAGCACGCAGGAAAATGATGCTGCGGAAGCCGATCTTCAGGAGGCCCGAGCCGATGTAGCCGCAGCTCAGGCGGAGCTGCACAGGGCTGAAATCCAGTTGGAATATGCGCGGGTCACCTCTCCGATTACAGGCCGAATTGGCAAATCCACAGTTACTCAAGGCGCTCTGGTAACGGCCAATCAGGCCGGAACTTTGGCTACTGTGCAGCAACTAGATCCGATCTATGTTGAGGTTACCCAGTCGGCAGCTGAACTTGTTAGCCTCCGCCGAGCGCTTCAAGCGGGCACATTGGCCGATGCCACTCATCTACCTGTGACAATCCTATTAGAAGATGGCAGCAAATTTGAGCACCAGGGCAAGCTGGAGTTTGCCGAAGCCAGTGTTGACCCCTCAACGGGCAGCGTATTGTTGCGAGTAGTTGTCCCAAACCCGGACACCATGCTTTTGCCGGGCATGTATGTGCGCGCAATTGTCGGTAGTGGTGTCCGTGAAGACGCAATTCTGGTACCTCAGCAAGGAATTGCGCGGGACCCTAAGGGCAACACCTCAGCCATGGTTGTTAATGAGAAAAATGTGGTTGCCCAGCGATCTGTGCGGGTTAGTCGTACGATTGGCAATCGCTGGCTAGTGGAAGATGGACTCGAGGCCGGGGACCGGGTCGTAGTTGCCGGGCTGCAGAAAATTCGCCCGGGAGCCCCGGTACAGGCCAGCGAGCGCGAAAATGAGCAGCTGCCGGCGGCTGAAGGTGATCAACAGGCTAGCGAAGCGCCTGCACAGCAGGGGTCTTAAGGGTAGGGGTTATGGCAAGTTTTTTTATCAATCGGCCCATCTTTGCCTGGGTGCTGGCAATTATCACGATACTGGCAGGTGTGTTGTCTATCGGCGAGCTGGCAGTTGAGCGCTATCCAAATATCGCGCCACCGTCGATCAATATAGAGGCAAATTATCCGGGCGCTTCCGCCAAGGTGGTTGAGGATTCGGTTACTCAAATCCTCGAACGCAACATGAAGGGCCTCGATGGTCTCCTTTATATGTCCGCCACCAGTCAATCCAACGGTGGCGTTTCAATCTCTTTAACTTTCGAAAATGGAACTGACCCGGATACGGCCCAGGTCCAGGTGCAAAACAAAGTGCAACTGGCGATGCCGCTGCTGCCACAGGAGGTCCAGGTACAAGGAGTAAATGTCAGTAAGTCTCGAGGTGGCTTCCTAATGGTTGCCGGCTTTGTGTCTGAAGACGGCAGCATGAACCGCAATGATATTGCTGACTATATCAATTCGGCCATTGTTGACCCGATCAGCCGGGTGCCAGGCGTGGGCAATGTGCAGGTATTTGGTTCCAAGTACGCGATGCGGATTTGGCTCGATCCCAATAAGCTCACCACCTATGAACTTACCCCTGGTGATGTTACCGATGCAGTGCGGGCCCAAAATGCACAAGTTACGGTCGGAAGCCTCGGTGCTGCTCCCTCTATTCCAGGGCAACAGCTAAATGCGGCAATTACTTCCCAGGAACGTTTGCAAACCCCTGAGGAGTTCCGGGATATTATCGTCAGAGCCAATGACGACGGCTCGCTCTTGCGCCTGGGAGATATTGCTCGAGTCGAGCTAGGGGCGGAGAATTATGAGTTTATTTCCCGTTACAATCGCCAGCCTGCAACCGGCATCGCTATTAACTTGGCGACTGGGGCCAATGCCCTGGAAACTGCTGATGGGGTGAAAGCCAAGTTGAAGGAGCTGGAGGCTTACTTTCCCCGAGGCCTGACTTCGGTAGTACCATTCGATACGACACCGTTTGTTGAGGCATCTATTAAGGGTGTTATCTCTACCTTGATTGAAGCGATCGTCCTGGTATTTCTGGTGATGTATCTGTTTCTTCAGAACTTCCGTGCCACGTTGATTCCGACGATTGCGGTACCAGTGGTGCTAATGGGTACTTTTGCCGTACTCGCTTCGCTGGGATTCTCAGTCAATATGCTCACGATGTTTGCCATGGTGCTTGCAATTGGGCTGCTTGTGGATGACGCCATTGTGGTGGTGGAGAATGTCGAGCGGGTGATGCGGGAGGAAGGGCTCTCCCCTAAAGAAGCCACTAAGAAGTCGATGCACCAGATTACTGCGGCACTGATTGGCATTGGCGTAGTTTTGTCGGCAGTGTTTGTGCCTATGGCATTTATGGATGGCGCCACCGGCGTGATCTACCGTCAGTTCTCCGCCACGATTGTTGCCGCTATGGCGTTGTCAGTGTTGGTGGCGATTATCCTGACACCAGCGCTTTGTGCGACCTTGCTGAAGCCAATATCCAAAGGGGAGGGGCATGGGGAGAAGGGCTTTTTTGGCTGGTTCAATCGCAACTTTGATCGAGGTAGCCAGCGCTATCAAGGTGGAGTACAAGGTATTTTGAAGCGCAGCGGTCGTTTCATGCTGTTGTTTGTTGCGCTTTCCGCAGTCATGGCCTTCCTATTCCTGCGATTGCCCAGCTCGTTCCTGCCGGATGAGGATCAGGGTGTGCTGTTCTCCATGGTGCAGGCGCCGGTGGGGGCAACCCAGGAGCGCACTATGAACTCTATCCGAAAAGTAGAGGACCAGTTCCTGAACAACGAGCAGGGTATCGTGAAATCAGTATTCTCGGTACAGGGGTTCAGCTTTGCCGGTAGCGGGCAAAATACCGGTATTGCTTTTGTAAATTTGGAAGATTGGTCCCAGCGTGAAGAAGAGTCTCAGAGCGCTGGGTCTGTCGCCATGCGCGCGATGGGTGCCTTGATGCAAATTAAAGATGCGATGGCTTTCGCTTTCGCACCTCCGCCGCTCCCCGAGTTGGGTTCTTCTGGTGGTTTCAACTTTTATCTTCAGGATAATGGCAGTTTGGGTCATGAGGCTTTAACAGCAGCCAGGAACCAGTTTCTGGGAATGGCCGGGCAGAGTGAACTTTTGGCTAATGTTCGCCCCAATGGCCAAGAAGATACCCCGCAATTTCGTGTAAAAATTGATAATGCAAAAGCAGCTGCGCTTGGCTTGTCTATCGACGATATTAACAGCGCTTTGAGTACAGCATGGGGCGGTTCATATATTGATGACTTTATCGATCGCGGGCGGGTAAAACGCGTGTATATGCAGGCTGATGCTCCTTTTAGGATGGTCCCGGAAGACTTCCAATTGTGGTCAGTGCGTAACGATAAAGGCGATATGGTACCGCTATCATCCTTTGCCAGTTTTGGCTGGGAGTACGGTTCCCCCCGCTTGGAGCGCTATAACGGCGTTCCCTCAATGCAGGTTAATGGGCAGGCTGCAGCCGGGGTCAGCTCTGGTGAGGCAATGGAAGAGGTTGAGCGCCTAGTGGCGCAACTACCCGCAGGTATTGGTATGGAGTGGAGTGGTCTCTCATATCAAGAGCGCTCTGCTGGAGCACAAACCCCATTGCTGTATACCTTGTCCCTTTTGATCGTGTTCTTGTGTTTGGCTGCTCTCTATGAAAGCTGGACCGTACCGACAGCAGTACTATTGATGGCTCCTTTGGGAATCCTGGGTGCAGTACTGGCCAATAGCCTAAGGGGCATGGAGCGCGACATTTACTTTCAAGTCGCGATGCTGACAACAGTGGGGCTAACCAGTAAAAATGCCATCCTGATTGTGGAGTTTGCCAAACAGAACCTGGAAGACGGTATGGAGTTGGTAGATGCCACGATGCGAGCTGTACGGGACAGGTTACGCCCGATCTTAATGACATCTCTCGCTTTTGGTTTGGGGGTGTTGCCCTTAGCCATAGCAACCGGAGCTGGCTCAGGTGCCCAACGGGCAATCGGTACCGGTGTGTTCGGCGGCATGATTGTTGGAACTCTACTGGGAATCTTCTTTATCCCACTGTTCTTTGTTGTGGTGCAGCGATTGTTTGGCAAGAGAGTCCATAAGCAGGAAGTGGAGCTGGCTAAACAAGGTATCTCGTCGGAAAAGAACGAGAGAGCAGAAGCGGCCGAAGCGCTTTAACAGAGCTTTAACTATAAAGTAAATAAAGCCAGGCCAAGTTAAAGGGCCTGGCTTTTTGCTTTATGGCCCCCCGTTGACCACAAAATCCCTGAATAGGGTGCTGCTGCGAGTCTCAAGATACAAAGTGAACCTCTTTTAGTTCCAGCACCGCCAAGAAGTCATTGTTTTAAATTATTCGCTGAAGTAATGAAACATCAGCAATGATTTAAATCAAGAAGCCGAATAGTGTTTGGAGTCAAAATGCTAATCCCTGGCAAGGTGAGTAGCTATCCATACGTGATTGAACCTCACTTCTAAGCTAGATAGAGCGCAGTATAGAAGCCTGATATGGACGTTCATAGACTATTACGTCTATGGAGCATGCGAGGAAGCACCGATATTGCATAAATGTTATTAACAGCTAATTTAAGGTGAAGAGTCGGGATGGATTTAAAAGTTAAAGAAGGTCAAGTGTGGAAATATGATAATCGAGAGGGCGAGGAAGATTCGCGGGCTATCATATTAAAAATTGAAGAGTCTAAGGACGATTCAATGGTGGTACATGTTCAGATTTCAGGCATTAAAATTAATAACCCTAATAGTGGAGAGGTCATTGAGGAAATTACCCATATGCCGTTTTCAATTGAGGCGCTAGGGGCGAGTTTAAATGAACTGATGGAGGAGTCTGAGATACCTGATTTTGAGGAGGGCTATGATTCGTGGAAGCGAGAATATGATAACGGTAAAGCGGGCGTGTTCACTATTTCTATAGGAGAGGCAGTCAAGTATATGGATGATGCGGTGAACAGCTAAATAATAGATTTGCTACCACATTTCAGCGACAAATGGAGGGTATTCAAAACTCTGTGTCAGCCATAGCCTCAGAGGCTGATGTATTTCTCCAAACGATCGGGGAAGTGGATCGTTAGCTGTGACAGCGTCAGATTCCAGTTTTGAATTGCGTGCGTCCGGCGCTCGGAGGCTTTTAGTATACCGGCGTACAGAAGCTTCAGTAAGCTATTCTCACTGGCGAAGCCTCCCGTGGCGTCTGCAGTTCGAAGCTACCGGCGGGACTTTTCATGGTTTTTGAGGTGGTACCATTCTTGCTGTTGGGTTTGTCCCTGCTGGCGAGTTGCTCCTCCAATTCCGCCTGCATGGCCGCTTCAGTGAGTTGTTTTATCAGTGGGGTCAGGATGCCACCTTTGCCACGGAGATCCTTGCCCTCACGCAGCGCCTTAACGGCAGCGTTAATATCGAAAGTAGGCTTGGTAATGGGGCATCTCTTTTTTGCTAATAGTAAAGAAATGACATAGAAGTCTGAACATTACCACGGATTTTTCTTCAACCAATTACGGACTTTTTCATATTTGTGTGTGGTGTAACTATCTACAATCACATGTAGAGCTTTATCTTTCTCCGTTCGAGCCTCTACTATCATTCACGAATGACAGAAATTCCAGATGACGATGACGTTTCTTGCACTCCCCAATGACCTCTCCCATGAATACATTTAACGCTGCAAACGCCATGGCGTTTATATACATGAGTCAGGAAGCCAGCTCGTCCTTGTTTCAAAGGCAGCTCTGACTGGGTTCGATCCAAGGCCTGAATCGAACTCTTTTCAGCCACCGAAAAAAAACCACCGCATTTTCGGGTGGGTTTAAGTACAGTCCCATCATGTCTTTAAACTTTTCTTCGAAGTTTGGGGCATTGCTGATCTTAAATTGACGTATCAGTTGCGGTTTAAATCCATATTCCTGCCACACACGTGCCACAATCATATGGTTTGTACGGAGTTTGGCCGCCATGGTTTGAACCCCGTGGTAGATCTTTCTCATTACCTTTAAAGCCAGATTCTGCGAACCTGTTTCGCCATCTAGCAATTTTATGGGCACTAAAGGGCAAGCGTTCAGTAATTTCTCTGTTCGATAAATCTTCATCGCCAAGCAATACAATTGACAGACGCTCTTTGATTCCCGCTGGAGTCTTACCACTGCGACAGAGACGTTGAAACTCTTTACGTTCCTCGTCTGTGAGGGCTATTGTTACGGGGGCGGGTACTGTCTGTATACCAAGAGCAGCCAAATTATATTTAAATATATTGTTCGTTACCCCACTACTAGTTAAGTAGAGACCTCTGATCAAACTACCTGAGAAACATCCTCCATACCTCGAAACAAGTATGCGCTTTGGCCCTTCCAAAACTAAGGTCTTTCCAGCAAGTGCTCAGTGGAGGGTAAGGTGAAGAATGGTCTTTCTATCGTAACCTGATAGCAAAATCCATAAGATAGCTTCAAAACATACTCAGTTATCAATAGGTTTCAGACTTACTTTTCTACATTGTAGCTGGGGAAGGCAAGGCTCAATCAATTTATGAGGCAACTTACAGTTCTTAGTTAATTTGAGCGCAAGCCTGTTCTCATTCTTAATTTTTTACATTCTGTGAATACAGGAAAGAAATTAATTCCAAGTGGTGAAGTGTCGTATGTTGGTGGAGGTTTTAGCAATTCTTGATGGCGGTATGGCCACTATTTCAATGAATAACCATAAAATCCATACTTATTTTGTGAGTTTTAATAGGTATATTTGTAGAGAGAAATCTACAGCATGACTTTAGTATTGCTCCTTTTTTTCCGATTTTGAAATGTGCACGGAAAATTCCTTAATTGATAAATTTAATGCTCTAACCCATATTATGAGATGTTTATCCTAATGTGTTTGTTATGTCAGGTGTGCATGATTATGTTGTTGTTCGGAAAGCAGGTTTGCGGCTATTAATAGCGGGCGAGGTGATGCCCTTACGGATCTTGCCGTTGATCTAAATTTATTAATCTGTAAATATTGAATGCAGCTAGACCCGGATAGGGAATTTTAAATAACCTTTTAATTGATAGAGATTGTTATGGAAACTCTTGAACTCGGAAACGTAATAATACATAGGAAAGATAACTCGACTGGGGGAGAGGCCATTCTTTATGCGCATGGTTCATTTGATAAAGGCTCCAAAACTGTGGCGCTGCCAAAAGACGTATCAATGTACTTTTACTCCTTTCATGGCTCTGCTTCTACTGATCATGCAGTCAAAAGTTTGACTAAAACGGGTAAGCCTGCCGACACGGATAACGAGAATGGTTTAGTCGAATTTAGCAAAGCTAAAACATTTCTGAGAATGGGATCTGGAAAAGTGATCTCTATTGCTGGCTGCGGTGCAGAGATTCGCAACTATAATCTTTCGTATAACGAAAAAAGCCTTCCACATCTGGATAATATCAAAACCGCTTGGGAAGGTGGGCTTCATGCCCACGATCTGATTTTAGTGAAAGAGGGTGCCAACATTAAATTGGCTGATGTTTTCGAGGTTATCACTAAAAACAGCTTAAAATACACTAAGATACATTTCACTGCTTGTCGGTCACCTAGCCGAGGTAATGATTTTGACCAGCAGAAGCCGTACCCGTACTAACTTATAGAATTTCCGCTCATACCCTAATTCTATGGGGTATGAGTATTAATGGCGCTTTACCGAGGGCAGTCCCAAGCCTTTTACACTACTTTGGTGACATGGAAGATCCTAGGCTTGGTCGACGCAGGCAGCACGCCCGACCCGATATTTTACTTATCATGTTTTGCGGTGTCATCTGTGGTGCGAAAATCTGTAGAGATTTGTTGATTTCGCAGAGTCGATGACGGATTATCTAAAAAGATTCACACCGCTAAATAACGAAACATCCTCAAAAAACACTTTTAACCGGGATGTTTCGTAAGCGATTAAGCAAGCCCACCTAAAACACCCACCAACTTTTCTCTACTCTCCTGTTTTTTAACGATCAGGAATTCTTAATGAGCACCCAGAGCGCTAGCTAGATTGCCAACATAAGTGACAGACGCTTACTCACTAGAAATTCCAGCGGGCTCCAATAATTTAACATCATCCTAGGTCGGGCATTAATACGATACACTGCATCGCCAACTTGCCTGTTCGGTAACTTGCTAATCTCTATCCCTTTCGGAAAAAAACGCCTCAGCAGTCCATTGGTAATTTCGCTCAAACCACGCTCCCACGAGTGATACGGTTTGGCAAAATATATATTGCAGCCTAGTTTCTGCGCGGTCGACTGATGGCCCGCAAATTCACCTCCGTTGTTGTAAATTATGGTTTTAGACACGGCCTGATAAGACTTCAGCATCTGCTTGATTGCACGGCCCACTGTCATCTTACTCTTATTTGATATTCTGCGAGTGAGCAACTTAAAAATTGAAGAGTCTAAGGACGATTCAATGGTAGTGCATGTTCAGATTTCAGGTATAAAGATTAATAACCCTAATAGTGGAGAGGTCATTGAGGAAATTGCTCATATGCCGTTTTCAATTGAGGCGCTAGGGGCAAGCATATCTGAACTGATGGGGGAGTCTGAGATACCTGATTATGAGGAAGGCTATAATTCATGGAAACGTGAATATATTAATGGCAATGCTGGCGTGTTCACTATTTCTATAGGAGAGGCAGTGAAGTATATGGATGATGCGGTGAATAGCTAACAATAGCCTTTTTACTACATTTCAAAAACAAATATCCTTTTATGTGATAACCGTCTCAAACTTATAGCCCCTAAATAGAGTTGCAGGGGCTCAACGCATTGAATTATATCGAGAAGGCAAGTCTATTCGTTTAGTAAAAGCTCACTATTTCTGATAGTTCATTTGGCAAAATGCAGTGCCTTGGTGGATTGCTTATACTTATCTATCAACCATATATTGTGGAATCAAGTTGCAGCTAAACAGGATTGGGGTCTCTGTAAGAAATACTTAACCTGAATAGAGCTGACTTGCCAAGGCCGTCAATATGCTTTGAGTTCCCTGAGGATGAAGTGGTACACCGGTACCCTATAAATATTCGTTTTGGAAAGACATTTCTTGATACAATCGTCTCGTATTCGTGGTGAAATGGAATTGCTTATTTCAAATGGCCTTAGATTTGGAGTGAGTGAGGTAGTAGCGGGAGAATGTCGATGTTTATTGCTGACTCTGACAAAGAGTGGGAAAAGTTTGGCAAAGAAGATGCTTATTACGGTGTTCTAACCGAAGAAAAATTTAGGAAGGGAAACTTAACAGATAGCGCAAAGCAAGATTTCTTTAAAACGGGACAAAGCCATGTTCATAATATACTGACAAAAGTGAAACAACATGTAGATGATGGCTTTGTCGTCAAGAAGGCGCTTGATTTTGGCTGTGGAGTTGGAAGAGTAGCGATCCCTTTAGCGTATATTACTGAAGATGTTACAGGTGTTGACATATCTGATTCAATGCTTATGGAGGCTAAAAAAAATAGTCATGAGCAAGGCTTAAAGAATATTGAATTTGTGAAAGCTGATGAGAAGCTCTCTCTAGTTCAAGGGAAATTCAACTTCATCCACTCCTTTATAGTGTTTCAACATATCCCTGTTAAAAAAGGGCAAAGACTATTTAGTCTTCTGCTTGATAAGTTAGAATCGGGCGGGGTTTGCGTTGCCCATTTTTCATATGCCAAAACTTCAAAACTAAAAAGGTTGACTTCATTTTTGAGTAGTACTGTGCCTTTTTCAGGGAATATCCTTAACCTTCTTAAAGGCGAGCCTTTTATGGCTCCAAGAATGCAGATGAATAACTATGATTTAAATAAGTTGCTTTCCCAAATTCAAAGGGAGGCTATGTCACATTGCTATTTGGATTTTACAGATCATGGCGGTGCGCTTGGGGTAACATTCTATTTTAAGAAGCTCTAAATAAGATTTGATATATGTAAGATGGGTTAAGCAATAATCTGCCGGTTTTTTTAAATAGAGGGGGAGGATTAGTTTCCCCCTACAGGTACTCAAATAAGAGCTTGTTTATCTCCGTATCTCACACAAGTTCAGCAATACGCTTCTTCGCAGCTGCCAACGCCTTTTCTTTTGCTTCATCTCCCATTGCCAAGCCTTCAGCATAGACAAACTCCACATCAGTAATGCCAATAAACCCAAGGAACTGTCGAAGATAATTACTTTGGGGATGATCATCACCATAAACACCACCTCGTGAAATTAAAACGACGGCTTTTTTGTTCCTTAATAAGCCCTCAGGGCCGTTTTCGGTATATCGGAATGTTACCCCGGCACGTGCAATAAAGTCGAAGTAGGTGTGTAAATTAGACGGGACGTTGAAGTTATACATCGGGATACCTAGCACTAGCAGATCTGCCGATGATATCTCCTCTATCAGCTTGTCCGAAAGTTCTGCAATTTCACTTTGCTTGTTTGAACGGCTATCAGCTGGCGTATTGTGGGCTTGAAAGTGTTCCAGGTTCAGATGAGGTACAGGCTCGGATACCAAGTCACGATGGATGATTTCATCTTCCGGGTTCTTAGCCTTCCAGCTCGCTATGAAATTGTCCGTAAGTTGAGATGACTGCCCGTTCTCTTGAAAGAGGCTGGACTTAATGTTGAGTACCTTTGCCATGACTGCTTCCTCGTAACTAACTTTGTATGAAGCTATTGAAACATTCATTAAGTTGATTAAAAATTAGAATTATTTGCTTATTTCTATCTAAAAATTCGATCATGAGCCAACAATTGACACAATTATCAAACCCAAAGATCACTCTTGAGCAGTGGCGTTGCTTAATAGCGGTAGTTGAAGGGGGAGGGTATGCAAAGGCCGCCGAGCTTCTGCACAAGAGTCAGTCGTCGGTAAGCTATTCGGTGCAGAAGTTGGAATCACTACTGGCTGTAGCGGTTTTCACCATTAGTGGGCGCAAGGCGATTCTGACTCCCGCAGGTGAGATGCTCTACCGTCACGCAAAGCAATTACTGGAGGATGCTTCTGCATTGGAGCAGGCCGCCAGCCGGGCCTCGGCTGGATGGGAGTCCCAAATTGCGATTTCCGTGGAGGTGCTATTCCCAATTTGGTTGTTGTTGGACTGCCTAGCGCTTTTTGGCGAAGAGAGCCCTCAGACTCGTATTGAAGTGCATGAGATGGTGATTAGTGGAGCTTTAGAAGCCTTGAATGAGGGGAGAGTTGATTTTGCAATCAGCCCCAGAATTCCGCTGGGCTACAACGGTGAATTACTGCCATCTCCTGCACGTCTAATCCCGGTGGCCCATCCCAAGCACCCCCTGCATGAGCTGGACCGCCCGCTAACTATGAATGATCTCCGCAATCATCGTCACCTGGTGGTTCGGGATACGAACCCCCAGAGTGGTAGTAAAACGCTCACGGTTGAAGTGGCTAAGCGGTGGACTCTAAGTAGTATGTCTTCTTTGATTGGCGCCGCTTGCAAAGGCTACGGTTTTTCATGGCTGCCAGAAGACAAAATTCTGAATGAGCTCGCTGAAGGAAGCTTAAAGCCCTTACCCCTTCAGGGGGGGAGCAAAAGGGAGGTTCCTATGTACCTGATCTTTCCTAACCGGGACGATATTGGTCCCGGTGCACGGAGATTGGCGGCTATTATCAAGGACCGTTTGCAGGGTTTAACTCCCCTGAAGGCTTCTTAGTCAAGTCGTGAGGACAATTTGAACCTAATTCGCTTACTCATTGTTCAACAAGCCAATTTCGTGAGCGGTCTCGACGATTGGCTGGTACATTGAGTTGTCGGCTTTGATAAACCCTTTGCGGGGAAATGCGGCAAGTAGTTTAGGGTCCCGCATATTCAAAATCGCCTGCTGGACCTTGTCTAAGAAACTGTTGCCCCAGGTTTCATCGACATCCCCACGAATTGTCCAGTTGTAATCTGGATATCCTGGGGTTTTCCAGATTACTTGCACCTTGCTCTCATCCACTTTGCCGGCTTTCTTTTCGTTCTCCCACACTTTGTGATTCAGGGCGCCCACCTGATATTTCCCAGACTGCACTAGATCGAGGGTATTGGAGTGGTCGCCGGCAAAGCCTACACGGCTGAACACCTCGGCCGGGGGCTTGCCCAGTGCTTTTCTAATAAAATACTCCGGCATTAGCCGCCCAGAAGTGGAGTGCTCTGAACCAAAAGCAAAGGTCATACCCTCAATACCACGGGGGAACTCTTTTGAGGGAGTGAGCCCAGTACTTTTATTCGCAATAAAATAGGAGGTGAAATTTTGATCTCCTTCTCCCTGGGCAATGGCTTTGGCGCCAGGCTCCGCAACACGGGCCTGTACTCCAGTAAATCCGCCAAACCAGGCCAATTGAACTTTGTTATTTTTAAAGGCTTCAACCGTATCGCTGTAGGACTTCACCGATAAGTACTTAACTTCAACCCTAAGCGTGTCGGACAAATACTGTGCAACTTTGCCAAAGCGTTTTTGTAAGCGCTCCGGGTCCTGGTCTGGAATGGCAGTGAAAACAAAAGGTTTTGGGTTTTCTTGAGATAATACGAAGGGTACGCCGCACAGAATTACGAGGCTTAGAATAGACACGGTTAAACGCTTTAACATTCTTTTGGTCCTCTGCGGATCTGTAGTTCAAAATTTGTAGGATAAAACTAAAAGTTTAACTATAGGCGTTATATATAGATCAGAATGTTTGGAAGAAATTGTATTTCTCTATTTGGGCTAGCAAAAGTGAGATGGCTTTCTACCATTTATCCGCAATATCTGAGTTGTTGAGATAGTTGACACATATTTAGGCCTCTACAGGTGTTTATTATAGGGTTTCTTCCTCTGAAGGATGCTTTCTGTGATAAATATGCCCGCCACACAAGCCAGGGGAGTTACGGAGTTGTTTGGAGGCTCCTTAGACTCTAGAAAGAACCTTTAGTATAAAATAGGCAGTTTATGCCAGCACTTGCGGAGTCGAAACATAGAATGAGTGAGTATGATGATCAGTTTAATCTGCGTAAGCGGCACCCATTTGGTAGAGCCCATCTGCTAATCAATGGGCTACAAAGCTATTTGGCTACACAAATCCTAAGAAACTCGCTGGATATCAGCTATGGAGATAGCTCCGGTGAGAAAGTAGATATATTTCCTGCTAAATCCCCCAATGCACCGGTATTTGTATTCATCCACGGAGGGTACTTCCGGGCGCTAGATAAAAAGCAATACCGGTATATTGCCAAGCCCTTTGTAGAGGCCGGGTGTACAGTTGCTTTGGTCAACTATGATTTGGCGCCCGCCGTCAGTGTTAAAGAAATTATTGAGCAAAATATAAAGGCATTCTTATGGATATATAAAAATATCGATCGCTGGAATGGCAACCCCAGTAATATTGTGATCTGCGGCCACTCTGTTGGGGCATTCCTTGTGGCTAAAATTTTAGAATCTGAGTGGACACCTGAAGTCCGGAGCTCAATTAGTGGCGCTATTATGTTAAGCGGGCTCTATGACTTAACAAAGATGAGGCAATCTTATCTCAATGAATCTCTACGTTTATCAGAAGATGACGTTACTAATTTGAGCCCCATTTTTGGCGATATTAGATGTTTTACCAAAGCGATTGTTGCAGTAGGTGATGATGAGACTGCGGAATTTATTGATCAGTCAAAAAGATACTGTGAGAAGCTACAGCAAACGAAAAGCCCATACGAATATATACTTTTGAAAAATAAAAACCACTATACCGTATCGCGTATGTTAAGTAGTAGAAATAATGACCTAATGAATAGGATACTGGATATTTGCGGTGTGAATTGAGAGAGGGGGGATACGACTTAGCGCTCAATTTATATAGTTTTGAACATAAATTGGGATTACCAGCTTAAAATCAGGGAGCCTCTTAAGTCCTGTAGGATATTACTGAATTATGCCGAGACTCCCTGACTATCAATTAGCTTTACTTTCTCCAGTAAGAGATTGTAGGTAGGAGCAGCAATAGCCAGCGAGGATACCTAGAGCGGTCACTATTGTCAGCCCAATCACTCCAGATAGAACGTTGGCTGGATGGGCTGCAAAGAAAGTGATTAACCCTAAAAACCAGGCAATGATATTACCTACAAGTGGCAGACCTCTAAGTGATACCACCACAAATGCAACGGAAAACACTATAACCGCGAAGGCAATATTGCCCATCATTGGTAGCAATAGGGCATTAACTATAGCTGCTGTCATCCCCATCAATATTCCCAGAGCAACACAAATCCCACTGGAGATTGCGCTGAAGGCAGAGCCTGGCTGTGAAAAGAAAGCAACCCAGCCAACAAACATAGCCCAGGGTGGTAGTTCTAACATAGAGCAAGTGAATGCTGCTGCACTGGCAATAGTTGCAGCGATAAGGGTATCCCTGATGTATTTAGCCGACGGTACTTGGGCTTGATCGAGCATTGATTTTTAGTCCTCTTTCCAACTGGTATAACGATCAGTTGGAGATTGTTAAGTTGAAGCGGGCATTGGCTGTGAAGCTAGATAATTCCACCGTTGGCTCGTATAACTTGGCCGTTGATCCAGCCACCTTGCTCACTGACTAAAAAGGCAACGGTATTCGCAATATCTTCAGGCCTTCCCAATCGCTCAAGTGGCGACATTTTGGCAAGAGTTTCCACCATTTCATCAGTCTTTCCGGATAGGAAGAGCTCGGTAGCCGTAGGTCCTGGGGCGACGGCATTCACAGTGATATCTCTCCCCCGCATTTCCTTGGCGACTACCTGGGTCAGAGCTTCAACAGCTGCCTTGGTCGCCGCATATACGCTGTAATTCGGCATACACAAGTCGACGACACTCGAGGATAAGTTGATGATTCGGCCACCTTCTTGAAGCCTTGCGGTGGCTTCACGCATGACATTGAAGGTGCCCTTAAGATTTACAGCTACCTGACGATCGAAATCATCTTCTTCACATTCTGCCAGAGGGGCTAGTTTCATAATGCCCGCATTATTAATGACAGTATTGATTCCGCCAAAGGTGACTTCTGCAGAGTTGAATAGGCGTGAAACCGCCTGTTGATCACTGATATCGGCTTGGGCAGTAACCGCCTTGCCACCCTCGGTTTCAATGCGGTTTACCAACTTTTCGGCAGCTGAAATATTACTTTCAAAGTTCACCAGAATGGTAAAGCCATCCTTTGCCAGGCGAGAGGCGATCGCCGCGCCTATGCCACGGGAAGCTCCTGTTACCAGTGCCACTTTCTCCATAATGATCTCCGTAGTGATTACTGGAGCTGCCCTTGCTGCTCCCTGATTTGGCTGTATTTCCATACTATTCGTGTTATTCATGTAGATAATCCGGCTAAAATGGAATCTATTGTTCCAAATAAACAAACAATAGGGCGATATGGATAAGCTGGATGCGATGCGCTTGTACGTGCGGATTGTGGAGCGAGGCAGTTTTACAGCCGCTTCTACTGATCTTGGGATTCCGAGGTCGACATCGACTCAGGTGATCAACCGGCTAGAGAAACGGCTGGGAGTCAGGTTGTTGCAGCGATCGACTCGCAAGGTCAGGGCAACACTGGATGGAGAACTGTATTATCAGCGCTGTATTTCAATACTTGCGGACGTAGAGGAAGCTGAAGGGGCATTTACAGGTTTATTGCCAGGCGGTGAGGTGCGGGTAGACGTACAAGGGACTATTGCCCGTCATTTTGTTATGCCGCAACTCCCCCAATTTTTTGCCCAGTATCCTGACATTTCTTTGGTAATGAGTGAGGGGGATCGATGGGTGGACTTAGTCCAGGAAGGGGTCGACTGTGCTATTCGCTATGGACACTTGGCGGATAGTGAGCTGATTGCCAGGCGTTTAACCATGCTGGAACGGCTTACATGCGCATCGCCGCAATACCTGGAACACTACGGCCACCCAAGCTCTTTGGAACAACTGAATGGTCACCGTGTTGTAGCGCTGCGCTCTATAACGACTGGGAAGTCTACGCCGCTCTCTTTTTGTCTTGGCGATAGGGTAGAGACGTTGCAAGTTCCGGCGCAATTGACGGTAACTGGGACAGAGAGTTACTTGGATGGCGTTAAGCGGGGGCTCGGATTAGCTCAATTTCCAAAGTTTCATGTAGAAAAAGAATTGGATGCTGGAAATTTAGTTGAAATATTGCCCAATTTTCGCCCGCCCAGCGAGCCGGTATCGGTTGTGTTCACCCAGAATCGCTTTTTATCTCCCAGGGTTAGAGCATTTATTGAGTGGTTAAGTAAAATATTTTCAGTTCCCATTTAAAGGATTGTGATTAAGCTTTCATTTGAATTTAATTTTCCAAAAAGTTATCTGCTCTTCAGATAGTAACTTGTCAAAAATTTGCGAAGTTAAATTATTGGTAGGCGTAAGAATATTTTTTTAGTTAAGAATCATATAGAGTAGCCGCGCACTGTGGATTTCAATAAATATTTCTATTCAGTATTTTAAAGGCTGCATTAATAGATTTATTTTTATCTTTAGTGCGGATCTTTCTAAATTGATTTTCCGAGAAGCGGATACAGGGAGTATGTCTGTGAAAAGCTTTAAAATTCTTGCGCCTTTCGTGTTGCTATTTTCTACATTTGGCGCTTATTCAGAAGAAAATGTGAATGTTGTTTTTGAATCTTCCATGAGTGAAAGTAGATCAAATATAATCTCACATAAAACTAAAAAAAGTTTAAATAATAAGATTTTTAGCTTGAAGCCCGGTAGTACCCTTGAGGTTCCCAGTGAGCTCGGCAAGCAACGGTTTACCTTGCAAAATATTCGCTCAACAAAAAATAGGGCTTCACTATCTGCATTTTCTGAGGATGGAAAAGGGTTTATCACCTTAGCCGAGAACAACGGTAGAATTGTTGGCTCAATACAATCTGAAGGTAGGCTCTACAAAGTGAGACCTGCCGGAAAAGGCGCGGTTACAATCGCTGAGGTTCCAGACAATTCACTTGTCGACCATGATAGTAACTACTTCGAAGAGATGGATTTTACTTCCAAGGTTGGCGCGCTAAACACAACCTCAGGAATTGCGACTACTGACTCTGGTGGAAAAATAACCGTTATAGTTGCTTATACCGATGCCTTTGAGGCAGACGCCGGTGATGTACCCGCCTACATGGATTTATTGGAAGAGGAAACCAATGTTTCATTTGCCAATAGTGAAGTCAATACCTCGGTAGAAATTGTTCACTCTTATAGAACCAGCTATGCAGAAAGCGGTAGCTTCTATGTGGACCGCGAGTACTTTTCGAATGACGCATATCCAGAAACTAAAGAACTATACGAACTTAGAGACTTGTATAGTGCAGATGTAATGATTGTTTTAACCGGCAATGATTTGTACAGCGGATCATGTGGATTAGCTAAGACGATCTACGCATCGGAATCAACAGCCTTTGCTTTCGCAAGGGAAGGGTGCGCAACGGGGTACTTCAGCTTTGCCCATGAAATTGGCCACCTAATGGGAGCCCGACATATTATCTACAGTGATTCGAATATGGAGCCGTTTGAATATGGCCACGGCTACTGCAATACCACCCCTTCAACTTGGAGGAGTGTGATGGCCTACAATTGCCCGTCGGATCGAGGCGGCCCCAGAATTCAGCAGTGGTCCAACCCGGATATCACAATAGATGGAGACCCTACAGGCACCTCCAACCTAGAGGATAATGCGCGGGTTATCCGTGAGCGCGCCTGGGAGGTTGCGAACTTCCGGGTCGATGGGGAAAGTTAACGGCAAATTCATACAAGAGCCGCTAGTTAGGCAGAACTGCTAGCGGCTTCAATCGGCGATACCTTTTAATACGACTGCGTTAAGCTTTAGACCCCACGTCCTTGGTCTTCTCGAACCAAAAGTTATAGAAGTCTTCAGTCACCAACTGTTCGATATTGGTGGCTTCCTCTCGGGGGCAAAATACGGTTACCGTGGTTACATCGTGGCCGAGCTCATTGGTCGTGATACAGACTTTGGCATCCGGTCCCGAGAGCTCAACGCCCATGCGGTTCTCAATCAGGTTGCAGTAGCGTTCGGCAACTTCACGGAAGGACTCGCAGTGTTCTTTAAGTCGCTCAGAGATAAACTTCTTGGCTTCAAATGGATTCATTCCTTTGCTTTCTCGGGTAATCGAAAAGGTGTGCTCGATATACCGGCGCATAAAGTTCAGGTTCTTTACCGGTTGGGTAAAGAAGGCATTGTTAGGGATGTACAGAGTTGTTCCTGTATAGCCATTGCCCAAACCGTGCGGATCGATTTCTAAAAGGGTGGTGCTTAGCCAGTCACTATCGGTGACTTCACCAAATTGATTGCCGACTTTGATCCAGTCTCCCACAGTAAACGAGCGCATGTTTGCCTGGTACAAGCCACCAACGAGGCACTGCACACCCTCTCTCAATGCCAGCACAATTGCCACAGAGAAAGCGGCAATGGATAGGGCAAAGTCCCGGAGTTCGCTTACCCAAATTGCTATCAGGCCAACTACCAATAACAAGTTGCCAAGGTTATGTATGGTATTGATACGGCGGCGCTTATCCGCTTTTTGCCAACTACTTCGTGCTATTACTAGCGTGAGCAGGCCACGTAATAACATCACTACTGAGATCAGGCATATGGTGATAAATAATTTGCTATCCAGGATATGCGCTAAGAACTCTGGTTTCATTCGGGACAGGGACCTCACAGGAATTACTGGACCACCAATTCATATGGCAACGCCTAGCATCCCTTTATGGAGAAAGGAGTGCTATGCCGGGCAGGTGGGTGTTAATGGGAGCAAAGAAGGCGGGAATTTATCCCTGGTGCTACATCTTGTAAATAGGATTTTGTAAATACGGATAGACTTGGCCAAACAGCAACAACTTTAGGCTGCTTAGCTCTATAAAGTTAAAAATGCAGGATGTTTCTATCGATAATCAGGGTTAGGGAAGTCGGGCTTACAGCCGGCATCCCAGGCAGAGCGCTGATTACCGTGGGCGGGAATGCCCCCAGCATCTTTTATCATTCGCGCCATATGCATCAGGTTCCAGGTCATAAAAGTGGTGTTGCGATTGGTAAAGTCGTTTTGCGGACCACCGGAACCAGGGTCAAGATACGAGGGGCCGGGGCCCGCTTCTCCCACCCATGCCGCATCGGCCTGAGGTGGGATTACATAGCCGAGGTGCTGCAAAGAGTAGAGGATATTCATGGCGCAGTGCTTAGCACCATCTTCATTGCCAGTAATAAGACAGCCGCCCACGCGACCATAATAGGCGTACTGGCCTTTTGAGTTGAGATCTGCTGAATTCGCATAAAGCCTTTCTATGGTCTGGGTACAAATAGAGGATTTCTCCCCCAGCCAGATTGGCGTGGTTATAACCAGAATGTCCGCCTCTTCAACTCGACGGTAGATCAACGGCCACTCATCACTATCCCAGCCGTGTTGGGTCATATCCGGGTAAACGCCAAAAGCTATATCATGATCAACGGGGCGTAATACCTCAACTGAGACTTTGTTTCGCTCCATGATTTCTCTGGATATGCGAATTAGGCCGTCTGTATGAGAGAGTTCAGGTGTTGGCTTTAGTGTGCAGTTGAGAAATAGCGCCTTGAGGTCGGAGAAGTCCGACGCACTAGACTTGCAGTCTTCAATTTGCTTTTGATTTAACGTCGTCATTTTGGGCCTCCTTGCCACCACTTAGATAATAGCCTGAGTTCTAATCCCGTGATTTCAAAGAGGATCCGTTGAACTTTACCCAAATAGATCTGCGACACGGTGTTAGTCCATATAACTTACGGGTATCAGGCTTCGACTTATCCATCCAGGGTCCGCTGGGGGTCATTACTATTGGCGTGATTCGGCTTGCCCCGGGATTATCTAACCGTAAAGCTGCGCCTATATTTGACTGACTACCACCTTGGAGGTCACCATGAAAATAATCAATCAGCTATTACTCCTGTTGTCCTCAGTACTTCTGACTCTTGTTGCCACTCACGCCAATGCCCAATCGGAAGCTAAAGATTCCTTGGAAGGAGTCTGGTGTGCAATTGAAGGTGAGTCGTTTATTTTTTACGAGCACAGTCCAGACGCCTTTACCTTAGAAAAGGAGCAGATTTGCCGAACTTTTAAAGTTCTCAAGCAAACAGGGGTGGGTGGTGGTGGTCGCTATCTTGAGGTAACGAAGAAGCCGGATGTTAAACACCAACTAACTGCAGTTGAAGAGAAGGTGAATGAGACCACTATAGCTAAGGATATCGGTATCTTTGCCTATATGAAGAGTGGCAATAGAATTCAAGTGGTAGCTGTTGATGTGTCCGATGAGAGCGTTACAAATTTGACCCTCGATGGCAGTGGCACTATGCGAGGTTTTATCGAGGAGGTTACTGCTGACAGCACCGCTAAGAAGGGTCATGAAGCTCATGTTGGTGTGTTGTTCTTTCGGAGGACTTCCTCGTCAATACCCGAGACCTTTGATCAGGACTGGGAATCAATCTTCAATGAGACCCATATCAAGCAATAAGTGCTTGGGCCTAATGATACTGCCGGGGATGCGATGTCATTACCACAACTAAACAATTCAGCAAATTAGCTAAAGATCGTAATTCTATTAAGGCGGTATCGTCGATACCTTTGCGAAAGGCGACCTGGTGCGATTTTTCATGCCTACTCTAGCCAACCATTAAAGACATTTATTAGGAGTGTTAAAAATATAGCTAAAACCCAAGGGCATAATTGATTCTATATTAATCTAACCTAGTATTATCAACGGCCCATCACTCTCAGCAAGAAATGAAGATATAGATTATGCAGGTTAATTCAATGGAGTTACCAAAATATTCCGAACTTAAGGCGGTGCTAAAAGATGTCGTAAAAGAACAGAATGGCGGTTTTAGCTTAAATATGTGGGCAACGGTAGTTGATAGAGATGGAATAGTTAGAGCTGTTGTATTTTCCGGCGAAGATAGAGGCGACCAATGGCCCGGTAGCCGCGTCATTTCAGCGCAAAAAGCAAATACAGCAAATGCTTTCAGTCTGCCAGGCCTACCCTTATCGACAGCAAACCTTTTTACAGCTGTTCAGCCTGGTGGAAGTTTGTATGGTTTACAGCATAGCAATCCAGTTGATACCAATGTTGCTTATAGCGGGCTACCCAATGATATTGGTACAGAACACGACCCAATGATTGGTAAGAAAATTGGAGGCGTTAATGTTTTTGGTGGTGGTTTAGCGCTGTACAAAGACGACGGCAAGCTTCTTGGAGCAGTTGGGGTAAGTGGTGATAGTTCATGTGCGGACCATAATATTGCGTGGAAAGTTCGTCATATGCTCAAGATGGACTACATACCTGAAGGGGTGAGTCCTAGCAAGGACGATAACATCGTCAATGACATTGTGGGTGGTGTTAGCGCTGGTGGTTGGGGGCACCCTGCCTGCTCGCCTGAAGCAAGTGACATTGCCAAAAAACTACCTAAGACACATCCGACTAGATCTAAAAAATAAATTACTTTAGAGCAATTCAGGTAATGAACTGACTTGGCTCTCCATATGTACTTAAGTTGATCGGCTAGTCGCCGATATCTACTAGTGTAAACTGATGGAAAAATCTAGCTGCAAGGGTGATAAATAGGCTACCGATCCAATCAATACTAATAAACAAGAGCCTCTTATATTGCGGCTGTAAACGGGAGATAAGATGGTGGCGACGCCTATAGGCGCCGCAAACGGGTAGGGGGATCTATTTATTAGTCGTACTATTAGTGAACTCCCGAAGCTGAATATGATTGCCTTCAGGGTCAGCTACATTGCAGGCTTTGAATATTGGATTTGACCACTCTCCGCCAAGGGATTTGCCACCTAACTCTATTGCTTGGTGCCGTGCCTTTGTAAGGCTTTGTACTGCTATAAATACTTTGACTGTATTAAAATTTTCCTCGGAAAGTTCAATAGGGGGAGTATGCACAACAATATTGAAACCCTCTCCGCCCAAACTAACCAGTTCGTTTGTTTTATGAAGTACAGACAAGCTGAACATATTTATATAGAATTTTGACAATTCATTGATATCATTTGCGTATACAACGACACCAAATTTTGCGGGTCCGCTCATATTTCCTCTTTACTCATACTTAAATTCTTCGTAGCGATAACTTCTATGTTAAGTTATCAATAGTTATTTTTAGCAACAACAAATTGGGTAAGGCTTTTCAGTGTGCCTTAGCGCAGAGCAGCTTGGTGCATATTATATTGATCTAGTGTCAATTAGTTGAGAGTTGTTAATCAGTCAAGAAAGTTGAAACTGCGCTAGAGCGTTTGCCTTTCGTTCCACTGTATACGCGTTGAAGACTGCCAAGGCGTTTTGGATTTCTGGAGTTCGAGAATGAATGTAGTAGAAGGTGATTTGATCAAAATGGCACTTGAGGGCCATTTTGATGTAATTGTTCATGGGTGTAATTGCCAGTGCCAAATGGGAAAGGGGATAGCCTTAACTATCAAGAAGCTTTTCCCTGAAGCCTACGAGGCAGACTTGGGTACAGAAAAAGGCTCACGACTTAAACTGGGTACGTATTCAAGCGCTTACATATCACAGTTAGAGGCCAGCTTTACGGTCGTCAATGCTTACACTCAGTTTCACTGGAGAGGTAAGGGGGTAATGGCGGATTATGAGGCTATACGCAGTGTATTCACCAAAGTTAAGAAAGATTTTCCGGGGAAGAGGATTGGATATCCTCTAATAGGTGCAGGGCTTGCCGGTGGAGATTGGGAGGTAATTTCCAGCATCATAGAAAATGAACTTGAAGGCGAAAATCACACACTTGTTAAGTTTGTGCCGTAACAAGCCCCCAGGCTGAATACTTCCGCACATATACTGCCCGCCTGAAAGGCGGGACTTGCTAGCAGGTTAATAGCAGCTTCTTAAGATAGTAGTTCCGACATCTTCTTCATCAAGATAGCTGAGGCGTTGTCGGTAAACTGTTGCCCCTCCTCAATATACTCCCAGACAGTGGCGTCACTCTTCCAGCCACCTTGCTTCTTGATCAGCTCAAAGCCAACTTTTTCTCGTGCAGCGGAAGTAGACAGGCCTCGGCGAAAGCTGTGGCTGCTGAGTTCGGCAACAAAGTCAAAACCGCAGACCTCCCCGAGATTTTTCAGTAGATCGTTGATAGCTGTGGGGTTTAACTGTCGACTTTGCACCGTATCCCAGCGATTCACTGACCGAAATACTGGCCCAGTTCTAATGCCACTAACGTCTAGCCAGGACTTAAGTGCTCGTGCGGGGCAGATTTCAGGGGTGCCGTAGGGAAGGGCGCGCATCATTCCCTGACCACTTTGATCCGTTTTTGATTTGGGCAGGCGAATGATCAAACCTTCCTCCTCCCATATCAGGTCTTCAACCTGGATCGCCACTAACTCACTGCGCCGGAAGGCACCGAAGAATCCTACCAGCACCAATGCCAAGTCACGGGTCCTCTTCTTGGAATCAGGCTGAGAGCGCAACTGTCGGGTGAGGGTGGCAATGTGTTCGAGGCTCAGCGCCTTGGCTTTTTGCTTTGGCTTTCCGTGGGTGCGGCGAATACCGCGCATGGTTTTCTGTACCAGCGGTTCAGTAACTGGGTTGGCGATGCCTTGATAAAGGTGCCACTGGCCTATGGCGGTTAGGTGCAAATCCAGGGTGCGCGGGTTCAATTGCTCGGCCCGGCTCAATAGATAGCTAACCAGTGAATGGCTATCGGTGGGGAGTCGGCCTCCCCATTTCTCGAACTGGCGAATGGCAGACCGATAGGCTTTGCGAGTGCTGTCTGAAGTCGCTGCTCGCAGGTACTTCTGAATGTCATCCTCAGTCAGAAGTGCTCCACCCCCGGTAGATGTACTGCTGAGCGGGGATTGAGGTTGGAATTTGGTTGAGGCTAGGGGCTGTTTTCTCATGAATTCTGTGTCACCTGAAAACCACCATTTGTACTGAGAGTACGTTAAATGGGGGCTTCCTTACTGTTATAACCTTCGATAAGAATCATTATCGAAGGTTATCTGGGTTAATTCAAGAATTGGTTTATTCTTATATATTATGTATTATTACGTAATACGTAATTTGGTACAAAATAATCTGAGGGAAGGTTAATGGCGCGCACAGGGGTCACCTATCTGGACATTTTTGAGGCAGCAAAGGCGATTAAGGCCCGGGGCGAGGAGCCGACAGTTGATAGGGTGCGCGCTCATCTGGGGACAGGGAGTAAAAGTACAATTGCGCCGCTTCTAAAACGGTGGAAAAGCGAGAGTTCCAGCAGCATTGATGTCAGCGGCTTACCTAAAGATTTGGTGGAGGCACTGAAAGGACTTCATCAGCGTATCCAGGGCGATGCGGACCAGAGAGTGGAGCAGGTTCAGCAGGAATTTGAAGCTAAAGAGCTGGAGATAACAGAGAGACTAAATGAAGCTCAAGAGACCAGTAGCAAGCAAACCGCATTGATTCGCGAGCTGGAGCAGAAGCTTTCAGCTTCTGAAGGTGAGAAGCGCCGCCTCAAAGTTACCCTGGGTGAAACTCAGTCAGAACTGGAAAAAAGTGAGTTTCAATTGGAGCAGGCCTCGGTTCGAGTTGAGGAGCAGAAGGCCTCAATTGAAGAGATGAAGCAGGAGAATCGCGATGTGCGCGAGCACTTTGAGCACTTCCAGCAACGAACAGCTGTAGACCGGCAGCACGAGCGAGATCAGTTTCGATCTTCCAGTGAGCAGCTTAAGGGGCAGGTGGTCTCACTGACGGAGCAACTTGGGCTGGCGGAACAGAGGATTTCTGAGCAGGATCTCCTGAATAAACAAGGGCAGGCATTAATTACTGAACTCAATCGGGAAAAGCAGGAGTTGCGTGAAAATATAGGCGCCGCTCAAGCCGAAGCAGCAAACTACAAGCGGCAGGCTGAAGAGCAGGCGGCAAGCGCTGAGCTCCAATCTTCTGAAATTACACGATTACAGGATGAGGTTACCCGCCTCCATAGCAGCGGTGTAGGGCAAGCTAAGGAGATTCAGCTTCAGCAAGTATCTTTGGAAAGGCTGGGTGCTGAACTGGGTGCTACAAAAGACCGGATAGAGACCTTGTCAGACGAGAATCGTATCCTTCTACAGGAGAAGGCAATGCTGCAAGGGCAGTTTGCCCAACTGGAAAAATCTTTGGGTAAGCAGTAGTTCAGAACCCGGCAGGTCGGGGCCGTCGTCAGTTGATAGCCCCAGTTCAGTTGGTTGTCGCACCTAAACAGATGTGACACCTGTCAAATTGAAATACTTTGACTAGCTGGTACTATTAAAGATAAGTAAGAGCAAATTTAGTTGTAGTTGATCTACCTATCCTTATATAAGTCCTACTCACTAACACCGCATAATAAAGTTCCTTATATAAAGTCCCCCTTGCTTTTATTTGCCGCGGTTCACAAGGCATTTGGGAGGCAAGTGTTGTCCAGTCATTTCAGAGAAATCATCGATAAACCCACTTTTTTTGGTTCACTGGCGCTGCTGTTGGCAGTAACAATCCCACTGGTGCTGTTCCCCGAAGTTGGTGCCGCCTGGGTTTTAGCCGCTAAAGGTTTCGTCACTGACAAGCTGGGGGTTTTCTATCTGGCACTGGGTGTCGGGGCAATTCTCTTTATGGTCTATATCGTGTTTAGTGATATCGGCCAGATCAAGCTGGGAACACCTGAAGAAAACCCTGAGTTCTCCACCATATCCTGGGCATCAATGCTGTTTTGCGCCGGCATCGGTGCATCGATTCTCTATTGGTCTATGGTCGAGTGGATCTACTATTACCAAACCCCACCTTTCCAGGTTGAAGGGGGCACCCCCGAAGCTGCGCGCTGGGCTGTTGCCTACGGTATTTTTCACTGGGGCCCGCTGGCGTGGTCCATCTACCTGATTCCCGCTCTGCCAATTGCCTACTTCTACTACGTTAGAAATCACAGCGTGCTGAAAATTAGCGAGGCACTGATGCCCGTTTTGGGGGAGCAGCGTGCCCAAGGTGGGATTGGTAAGTTGATCGACGTGCTGTTTATCTTTGGCATGTTGGGCGGTGGCGCCACGACCCTGGGGATAGCCGCGCCGCTGATTACTCAGGGAGCTCATGAACTCTTGGGCGTGCCTACCGGGCTGGGAACCCAGGTTGTAGTGCTGATGATATGCACGGCAATCTTCGGTTATAGCGCTTTTGTTGGGCTTAAGAAGGGTATCCGCGCACTTTCCAACCTGAATATGTGGCTGTCTATTGTACTGCTTCTGTTTGTTTTCCTGGTTGGCCCCACCTTATTTATGTTGAACACCGGCTTGGATGCCCTGGGTCGTGTCTTGGATAACATCTTCCATATGGCCGCCTGGACTGAGCCATTTGCAGAGTTTGAGCAGTTCCCGGATACCCATTTCCCCCAAGACTGGACCATCTTCTATTGGGCGTGGTGGTTGGTTTTCGCTCCCAGTGTCGGCTTGTTTATTGCGCGCATCTCGCGGGGGAGAACCATCAAGACCATGGTGGTTGGCTCCATTTTTTATGGCACCTTAGGCTGTTTCCTGTTCTTTATGGTGCTGGGGAATTACGGCGTCTACTTACAGTTTTCCGGTGAGCTGGATGTGGTGGGGATGCTAAATGAGCAGGGCGCAACTGCCGCAATTTTTGCCACACTCAAGACACTTCCCGGCAGTAAACTGGTGATTCTGGTATATACGGTGCTCGCCCTCATCTTTACTGCAACTACATTCGATTCCATCTCATACATTCTTGCCGCTGTTGTGCAGAAAGAGGTCGATGAAGAGCCGGCTAGATGGAACCGCCTGTTCTGGGCATTTGCGCTTTCACTGATGCCGATAACGCTGCTGTTTTTGGGCGGCCTGGATACACTGCAAACTGCCAGCGTGATCGGTGGCGTGCCGCTTTTAGTTGTTGCTTTGCTGCTGTGCATATCGATTGTGAAAGCCGCTCACTATGACCTGCGCTACCAGCCGAGCTACGAAGAGAAGGAAATCTATATTGAAGAGTTTCCAGCGGATGATCCGTGGACAGAAGAGGGGAATTGGGAGGTTCCAGCCCAGGCAGAGCACGGCGTATCCCACGATGACAAACCCCATATAGAGGGCGATCCGGGAAGCCATCCGTCTCGACTTTAATAGTTGGGCAGCAGGAGGAGGGCGCCGTTTTCACTCCTGCTCTCCATCAAATTCTGACACCACTTTATCTACACAATGCTTTCTGAGGTGAGTAGCGCTTTTTATCGAGCTGTTCTCCTCAAAACAGCGATTCAATTGCTGGGTATATCGGTTAAATAGTTGTTTTGCACTCTCCTTTGGCAAAGTTACAAGGCGGTTAATGAACTGACGGGAACCAACCTGAAAGTGCATATAATCAATCGGGATATTCCAGTCTCCACCCCAGACAGCGAAGCCATGCCTGGCAAAGATTGTGGTTACATCTTCAGACATCCCCATACGGGTTGGCTTTCCCGGGCGAAACTTTGCCCGGTTTAAATATCCCTCTGTTGCATGCTTAGGGATTACTTTGGCCCGGGTGTGTTTATCAATATACAGGTAAGGGTTTTGTAGGGGGTTAATATCAATAGCAACACCATAAGCGTGCTCAGACCATCTGCTCCCACCTGTAATGGGACGCGAATCAAAGGCCAGCGTGTTGTTTCGATCATCTGCCATTCGCTCTTGCAGAGTAAAATATTCGACAGGAATGGCTGACTGTATTGGAAAACGAGATCGGGAGATCTCACCAAATAAAGACAGGACGTTCTCGGCAACGATATCAAGCACAACAACGGCGCCTCTGCGGTCTAGATCAGCTCCGATGCCAAAATTATCCTGAGCAGGGGTATCCAAGAGAGGCGCATAGTCGAAGACGACCCTTTTCAGCCTTTCACAGCCAATAGGGGAGTTGCTCCGAAGAACCTGCCGGAGCCTCATCAGCTCACAGTCTTCTTGGGATATGTCATAGATACCTGTCTTTGCTTCAGGTTCAAAATCATTAACATCGATATTCCTGGCCTGGTCCTTGGTGCATGCAAATAGCACCAAGCCCGCGATGGCGGCGATGGCCTTCTTATACATATCACTTCTCGGTATTCCTTTGGGAAAGCCCCATTTCAAATAGTATTTGAGTATGAACATCCTGTTCCTTGAATTGCACTCGGCCTGCTAAATCAGCAATCAGAAGGGTGCTAATCACGTCGTGCCTGCCGTTGATCAATGGCAGTGTAGTGCTTGTCTTAAAGATTGGCGCTTTTGCTTTCAACGGTTCTGTTTTTGGGGGTTATAAAACCACCAGGCCGTGATCATTTAAACAGCCAGCTTAATTCCACTTTCTTTGAGAAAATCTTTTCAAGAGGGGGCCCTATTGAATAGGGGATCAAAGGACCTCATAGACAAGCCCACCTTTTGGGGCTCTTTTACATTGCTACTAGTGGCGACAGTGCCTTTGATCCTCTTTCCCGAGGCGGGTTCGTTATGGTTATTGGCAGCTAAAGATCTGGTGACAGAGAAGTTGGGGGTCTTTTATCTCCTGCTAGGCCTAGGTGCGATGTTATTTGTGCTGTATATCGCCTTTAGTGATATCGGCAGGATAAAGTTGGGACGGGGGAAAGAGGGCCCCGAATTCTCAACTCTATCCTGGGCTGCCATGTTGTTTTCTTCCGGTATTGGCGCCTCTATTTTGTATTGGTCGATGGTTGAATGGATCTACTACTACCAACAGCCGCCGTTCCAGGTTCAAGCAAGTTCAGCTGAAGCTGCGCGCTGGGCAGTTTCCTACGGTATCTTTCACTGGGGGCCACTGGCTTGGTCTATCTATCTAATCCCCGCACTGCCAATTGCCTATTACTACTATGTGCGTAAACGCAAGGTTTTGAAGCTAAGCCTTGCGCTTGCGCCAGTATTGGGCGAGCGTAGAGTGAGTGGGCACATTGGTAAGCTTATCGATACTTCTCTGGTATTTGGCATGCTAGGAGGTGCGGCTACACGGCTTGGTATCGCAGCGCCGCTGATTACTTTGGGATTGCACAAGCTATTTGGAATTCCTACTGGGGTGGGATTTCAGGTCGGGGTGCTGATATTTTGTGCGCTATTGTTTGGTTATTGTGCTCTTGTCAGGGTAAAGCAGGGCCTTAGCGTTCTATCAAACTTTACAATTTTTCTCTCGCTTGCCTTGCTGCTCTTCGTGTTTATCGCAGGGCCGACACTATTTATGCTCAATAGTGGGTTGGATTCCCTGGGTAGAGCGCTGCAGAACTTCTTGCAAATGGCCACTTGGACTGAGTCCTTCTCTCATTTTCAACAATTCCCCAACACTCGTTTTCCTCAAGATTGGACCATCTTCTATTGGGCTTGGTGGTTGGTGTTTGCACCGAGTATTGGTTTGTTTATAGCGCGTATCTCTGGAGGTCGGACTATCAAGGAGATGATTCTTGGATCACTATTTTTTGGAACTTTTGGCTGCTTCTTGTTTTTTATGGTGCTAGGCAACTACGGCGTTTACTTGCATTTTTCGGGCGAGCTGGACTTGGTGCAAATACTAAATCAGCAGGGGGCCAATACCGTGATCTTTGCCGTTTTGGATAAGTTGCCGGCGAGCCAGTTAGTTGTGTTGCTGTATACGCTGATCGCACTGGTTTTTACGATCATTACTTTTGACTCCATATCTCATATTCTTGCCGCCGTTGTGCAGAAAGAAGTCCATGGCGAGCCGCTTCGGTGGAATCGAATTTTCTGGGCCTTCGCGCTGGCAGTAATGCCTATTGCTTTGTTGCTCATTGGGGGGCTGGAAGCGTTGCAGGCGGCAAGCATTATCGCCGGTGTCCCTTTGCTGCTGATTGCCCTCTTGCTGTGTATCTCAATGGTTAAAGTTGCACGGCATGACTTGAATTTGCACCCTGTTATCCTTGAAAGGGAAATCGTTTTGGAAGGGGTGACTGAGGAAGGTGCCTGGAGTGGGAATACTGAATCAGTGCAAGTTGTGATGAAATCTGCAGAGAAGTCTGGCCAGGACGGAAAAGAAGAAGCACCCTAAGAGCAGACTAGTAAGATATGCCGGGGCTATCTAAAGCCCCGGCTGCACTTATAGTTTAAAGGCTAAAAGTGCGGGCAACAGAGAAGACGATACGCTCGTCAGCAGTGCCTGAGTCGAGAGTGGTATTCTCGGCGGCAATATTGAAATCAAAACCCTCCAGGGAAGTCATATACTCCACTCGGTAGTGGTTGTAAGATTTTTTACCTTCCCAGGTCCAGTTGTCTTTATTGACGGTTGTAGAGCGGTCAGCACTGAAGCGAACGTTGTGTCCTTCTGCAAACTCAAAGGTATGGGCCAGCATCATAATGTAGTGGCCGCCACCCTGGCCAAAGTAATCCCAGCTGTACCAGCCATTGACTTCTGATTCGCCTAGAGCAGAGCTATAGCCAAGCTTGGCATAAGCTTCCGGGTAAGCGTACTCTTCAGAAAGGTCACTATCACCGTGATAGGTGTAATAAGCGAGTCCAGTGTCCAGGCTTACTTTATCGGTAAGCTGCATGAACTTACCTGCATAGAAATCCCACTCCAGGTTGGTATCGTCATCTTCACCGAAGTCTACGTTGGAAGCCCAGGTGCCGATATACCAGCCGTTATCGAACCCGTAGTCCAGACTGGCTTGCAGTGCTGGGTCGTTTTGAGTCTGACTGACGCCGTTAAAGGTGTAGTCAGTAGTCAGATTAACAGTAGAAGACAGCTCCGCTTGGGATTGTTGGGCAAGCACCAGCAGGGAAGCACAGGTCAGTGCAGAAAGTTTCAAAGTTGATTTCATTGTTCAAATACCACTTATTTATATTTTGTAGCCCCCGCCAAACCAGGCGGGGGATTTCAACAGTTAGCTCGCCAGTTCGATCTTGCTAAAGTCGATCTTGTTTTCTTTAGGCGAGGAGTCGATAGCTGCTACCGCCCTGAAGCGCTTCACCAGGATGTAACCCAGGCAGCAGAAGAAAATGCCAATTACCAGAGCGCCGATCCACTGGATTTGCAGGAAGTCGAGCTTGAACAACAGGGTGAGCAGGCTCATCGCTGCCAGGTTCAGTACGAAGTATTTCCACTTACCCAGACGCGCAACGGTCATACCTAGGTTGTCGGTGTACAGGCGAATCAGGGAGTCCAGTGAGTTGATCACGAAAGTAACACCCACAATGATCATGGCCAGGTTATAGAAGCCAGTAGTATCCAGGCCCTGGCTGGAATAGTAGTAAAGCACGGTGAACCACAGTGCGATGGGGATGGATGGGAAGATCAGCATCGCCGCCAGCACTTGGTAAGTACGCAGACCGCCCACAAAGCGGGAGGTAAACTGGCCAATCATAATGCTCCACGCAAACCACCAGAACAGGTAGAACTCGTGGTAGTCATTCAGCGGCAGCACGAACTGGTGGATATTACCGAAGTAACCGCCGAGCAGCGCAAAGGTGGAAGCGAAGTCGCCAACGCTACCGTTTTCACCGGTAAAGGCACCGACCCACATTACCGCGATCAGGCCAATAAACATCCAGGTAGTCGCCAGGCTGAGGAAGCGTACATAGCGCAGGCTGGTGGATGAGTAGACCGCAGCGGCGATCACGGCAAATACGATCAGGTAGAAGGTACCAACAATGGTTTCACCATCGCCAACCTGTGGCAGATACCAGGGCAGGTTGCTAAGCAGCAGGTAGGCGGTAAACGCGCAGGTACCGATAATCACCACGTTGTTGATCAGCTTTACCAGGCCGATCTCAAAGAATTTAACTTTGGGCTCGATAATGCAGAAGTAAAAACAGGTGAGGAAGTAGAAACCCCAGATCAGGAAGGCCCAAAAACCAAACTCAATCGCGAGTGCGTTGGTGAAGCCATATTCTGGGTTTGCGGCTAGGTCTGCATAGCCACCGAACTCGGTGAGGGGGAACATGATAAGGCCTACATCGAGGCCGGAGGTGAAAAGGATCGCTATAAAAGTGAAGGTTTTAACCGGGGTCACCCCGACCATCTTCACATTTCCCCATTTAATCAGCGAGAAAATTATTGCCGTGAAGGTAAATAATAATCCCGCAGAAAGCCAAGCTGTCATGCTGAGTCTCCAGCTAGTTATTGGTATGCCGGCGCCCCTCAAGGGCGTTGCTGTGCGAGATTTGAGTATCCCCGTCGCATTTGAAGGGGGCAGTCAAATCTCTGCCAGAGCGCCGACGTAAATTCAGCTCACTGAGCGCGCAGGGCGGCCAGGTCGCTGAGTGCTGGTAGCCTTGGTTGCTACCGGTGCCTCGGAGGGCGCCAATACAGGGCGCCCTAAAATCAGGTCAGCAGCCCGCTCCGCCACCATAATGGTGGGCGCATTCAGGTTGCCGTTGGGAATGGTCGGAAAGATGGAGGAATCTACAACTCTCAAGCCCTGCAAACCGTGTACACGGGTTTCCGGGTCTACCACTGCCATTGCATCAGTGCCCATCTTGCAGGAGCAGGACGGGTGGTAAGCACTCTCGACGGATCCCCGTACGAAAGCGTCAATTTGTTCATCAGTCTGGATATCGGTGCCAGGCTGGATTTCATCGCCTCGGTATTCGTCGAAAGCTGGCTGATTGATAATCTCGCGAGTCAGTCGCACACAAGCACGGAAACCCTCGATGTCCTCTTTCTCCTGCAAATAGTTGAACAGGATTGAAGGGGATTGCTTGGGATCACTGCTCACCACTTTGACCCTGCCGCGACTCTTGGGCTTGTTGTGCCCGATATGCACCTGGAAGCCGTGGCCGTCGAAAGCTTCGCGGCCGTCATAGCGCATGGCTGCTGGCAGGAAGTGATATTGCAGGTCCGGCCACTCCACATTTTCTTTGGAGCGAATAAAACCGCAGGACTCGAAATGGTTGGTGGCTCCGAGACCATCCTTCTTCAGTATCCAACGAGCGCCGATCAGGAATTTATTCCACGGATCGAGCTTGCCATTCAGGGAAATCGGTTGGTTGCAGCGGAACTGGAAATAGAACTCCAGGTGGTCCTGCAAGTTTTGGCCAACGCCGGGGAGTTCGTGTTGGAGTTCGATACCGGCTTCTGCCAGTGTGTCGGGGTCTCCGATTCCGGAGAGCTGAAGAAGGTGAGGGGAGCCGATGGGACCTGCGCTGAGGATGACCTCCTGCCGCGCCTTTAATTCCAGGATCTTTCCCTTGCGTTCAAGTTTGATTCCGACTGCCCGTTTACCTTCCAGAATCACCTTATGCACAGTGGCGTGGGTCAATACCGTCAAATTGGGGCGCTGCATGGCCGGTTTCAGGTAGGCGTTGGCGGTAGACCAACGCTTTCCATCTTTTACCGTCATATGCATGGGGCCAAAGCCCTCTTGCTGCTCACCGTTGTAATCTGCGGTGTAGTCGTAGCCAGCTTCTTTACCGGCTTCGATAAAGACTCCATAAAGGGGGTTGGCCATTTCGTTGCCGTTGTTGACCCCTAGTGGACCTTCGTCGCCACGGTAATCGTCACCGCCAAAAGCCCAGGTCTCAGAGCGTTTAAAGTAGGGCAGGCAGTGGGCGTAGTCCCAGCCTTCGGCGCCGTGCTGTGCCCACTCATCAAAGTCTTTGGCGTGCCCGCGCACGTACACCATCCCGTTAATCGAGGATGAACCCCCGAGCACCTTGCCTCTGGGGCAATGCATGCTGCGGTTGTCCAGGTACGGCTCTGGCTCGGTCATAAACTGCCAGGCGTACTTGTCGGTATTCATGGGAATAGATAGTGCGGTGGGCATCTGGATAAAGATGCTGCGATCGCTACCTCCGGTCTCTACCAGGAGGACTTTTTTATCTTCCTGGGCAGACAGGCGGTTAGCCAGAACGCAACCGGCAGAGCCGGCGCCGACAATGATGTAGTCAAACTCACTCATACAGGGTACCGCTTAAAATGGACTTTCCAGTGGTGCCAGGCCCACATACACCGCTTTTAGCTGGGTGTAGTGGTTCAGGGTCGCAAGTCCATTTTCGCGTCCGATTCCGGATAACTTGTATCCGCCCACCGGCATTTCTGCCGGGGAAGCGCCGTAGGCATTAATCCAGCAGATACCCGCTTGCATCTGGTGGATCACACGGTGGGCGCGAGTGATATCACGGGTAAATACGCCGGCGGCGAGGCCCAATCGGGTATCGTTAGCGCGGCGGATCACTTCGTCTTCATCATCAAAGACCAGTACCGACATTACCGGGCCGAAGATCTCTTCGCGGCAGATGGTCATATCGTCATGACAGTCGGTGAATACGGTGGGAGCAACGAAGTAACCGTTAGGTGAATTCTCTGGTGAAAGGGTGTGACCGCCGCAGAACAGGGTCGCGCCTTCCTCTTTACCCTTGCTGATGTAGTCCATTACCAGTTGCTGATGCTTGGCAGAAATCAGGGCGCCAAAATTGGTGTCCGGATTCATCGGATCACCGGCAATAATATTTTGCTCAACACGCTCTTTCAGACGAGCGAGGAACTGATCGTGGATGCTGCGGTGTACAAATACCCGGGTACCGTTGGTGCAGATTTCGCCCTGGGTGTAGAAGTTGCCCAGCATGGCAGCAGAAACGGCTTGCTCCAGGTCGGCATCATCAAAGATCACCAGTGGGGACTTGCCACCCAGCTCCATGGTAACTTCTTTCAGGTTGGAAGCCGCTGCGGCCATCACTTTCTTGCCGGTACCCACTTCGCCGGTAAAGGAAACCTTGGCAATATCCGGGTGGTTAGTCAGCCAGGCACCCACGGCGCCATCACCTTGGATTACGTTGAAAACACCCGGGGGCATGCCCGCTTCAATAAAGGTTTCAGCCAACTTCAAAGCACCTTTGGGGGTTTCTTCGGAAGGCTTGAAGATCATGGCGTTACCGCAGGCCAGGGCCGGGGCGGCTTTCCAGCAAGCGATTTGTAAGGGGTAGTTCCAGGCACCGATTCCGGCGCAGATGCCCAGGGGCTCGCGGCGGGTGTAGTAGAAGTCCTCACCGACTTGCTGCTGATTGCCTTCAATGCCTGCAGCCAGGCCGGCAAAGAATTCGATGGAGTCGGCCCCAGTCACTACGTCCACAACACTGGCTTCCTGCCAGGGCTTGCCGGTATCAGCCACTTCGATAGCTGCCAGTTCGTCGTTGCGCTCGCGCAACAGTGCTACTGCTTTCAGCAGGATGCGACTGCGCTCGATCGGCATCATCGCTGACCACTGGGCAAAACCGCGCTTGGCGCTCTCGATGGTCTCTGCCAGTACCTTTTCGTCGGCAACCTCAACCTGATAGCTGACTTCGTTGGTCGCCGGGTTATATACATCAAAGCACTCGCCGCTCTCATTCGACAGGTAGCGGCCGTCTACAAAATTCCGTTGTTTGTCCAGTGACATCTGTCTCTCCATACTGCTTTAACAGAGGGTCAGTCGGTTGTTCGTTGGCGATGGACTCGAAGGGCGCAATGGGCCGTTCGTGAAGGTCCAGTCATCATAAAAAAGGGCCGGTCTGACGAAGACATTTGTCCCTAATCGTCAGATTCCAGCCCGGGCTCGATAGTCGTTTATCGAGCGATATGACACAAAATGTAACATATTTTTAATTTGAACTCTAATTGTTAGCACTCAATGCAACAAAGCTGGTGGATTCGTAGGAGGATTTATTTTTCAGCGACTACAGAGTTAATCCGTATTTTCAAGGGTTAAAAGTGGGCTGGGTTGGGCCAAAAATCTCATTTGAACTCTATAAAAAGCACTGTATAAATTTTGCCCAATCCGGCTATCTCGAGGTCAAGTCAGGTACCCGAAAGGCGGGGGCTTCGGGCGGCAGGAGATAGAATTTGTCGCTTTTGGGGGGGGTAGCTGGTGAAGGTCCGCAGGTGGGGAGGTTCTACCTCCCCAGAATTACTTTGAGTGAATTTAACTGTTTGCCTCGCGTAAAGTGGAGGTTTGGCGGTTCAGGCTGGCCAGATATAGCACTGCTAACCCAGCTGCAATACCCGGCAATCCCTCATAGATCACGCCGTGATACCCCAGTAGCCGCCAGGTAATCGCTGCTGTAAAGCCGATAATCACTGCTGCGATAGCGGTTGCCTGGGATGGCTTACCCCCAAAACACAATACCAGGAGTAGGGGGCCAAATGCGCTGGCAAGTCCCGACCAAGCGAAAATAACCAGGCTGAACACACTTTGGCTGTTGGCGAGCGCCAACAGCAATGCGCCGCCGGTTATCGCAACTGTGACAAGCTTGAGAAACCAGGTTTTTTCAATCTTGTGCGGAAGAATATCGTGGGTAATGGCTGCGGAGCAGCTGAGAAGCAGGGAGTCTGCGGTGGACATGGTTGCGGCAAAGATACCAGCCAGGATCAGCCCAACAAAAACAGGGGGCAACAAATCCATAGCCATGGTGGGAAGAGCAAGCTCCGCATCAAAGCTCCCTGTGTCGGCAATAAACACTCTGGATAGCAGGCCGACCCCGGTGGCCATACAATAGAAAAGGATAAACCACAGATAGTACCAAGCCCTTGCCCGGTTCATCTTGCTGGAATCCCTTAGGGTCATAAATCGAACCATAACGTGGGGTTGTCCAATCACAGACAATCCGGCAAACCCCCAACTGATCACAAATAGTATCACCCCGCCCCAGCCCGCAAAGGCGAGCCCTTCGGGAAACCAATGGGTAAAACCTTCAATAGCCTGCATTTGTATCGCCGCACTGGTGATGCCGCCCAAGTTGGCAAGGGCGACGGCTAGAAGTGCTGCCATAGCCCCCATCATAACGATGGATTGGGCCGCATCAGTCCAAATGGACGCGCGGATGCCGCCAGCTAAACAGTAGAGGCATACAAGCACAGCTCCAACTACAGCACCGGACCACAGGGGCCAATCCAGCAGTACGTGCAGGGCTTTGCTGCCGGCAACCATTTGGGCAGAGGCATAAGTTAGTAAAAACAGCAGGGAAATGATGCCGATCAGGCGCTGCAGGGCTGAGTACTTCTGTCCGTACCAGTTACTGAGAACACCTGCGTAGCTGACTTCACCACTTGAACTGGTAGCGGTCCTTAATCGCTTGTGTACATAGAGGGAAGCCAGAAAATCACCGGCAATCCACCCCACCATCAACCAGATGGAGGCCAACCCAGTGGTGTAGGTATAGCCGATAACCCCGATAAACATATAGCCGCTATTGTTCGTTGCCACGGCAGACAACCCCACCAGCCAGGGGGAGACACCACTGCTGGCAAGGTAATAGTCGGCTTTGGTTTGACGGCTGAACATCGCAGAAGAGAGGCCGACCAGAGTGAACAAAAGTAAAAAACCAAGAAATGAATAGATCATCGGCAATCCTATTATTTTTATCCCGTATTATTTTATGGGTTGGTCTTCAGAGGTTATCCGAATACTTCTAGCACCCCTTGCCACCACTTTGCGGCGAGGGAGTATTGGCAATAACCTGGTCGAGTTCCTCAAATACTTCACTTTCCGCTAGAGGCTGTAAGGCACTATCAACCAGGATTTCATCGCGGTAGCTTTCCCGCCTTTTAATGGCTTCCGCCAGATAACGCAGCGCTTCATCAAATTGACCCATGGCAGTATGGGCGCATGCTAGTTGGTAGAAGGCATGGCTGTTATCTGGATCAATACCCAGGGCCTGGTGACAAAGATTGGCGGCCCACTGGGGTTCATTAAGCTCCAGCACTGCATCAGCTTTATAGGTAAGGGCTTCTACATCCTCGTGACGGAGGCGCAGAATCTCGTCGTAAATGGCAATTTTATTTGCCACTGAAGATTCCTGTTGGGCGCGCAGCCACAGGGACTGTACTTCCTGAGTTAGCTCGATTTCCTCGCGGTTTTCTTCAATATGCTGTGTTTTCTGTTGAAGCTGCTTCTCTATAACTTCCAAGCGCTTTTCGTATTCCTGGACCAGCTTTGAGATTTCCTCATCGGCCAGGGAGTGCACCCGCTCTTTAATATCCTGGAATGACCGCCAACCAACTAAAACCAAAATTGAAGTGGCGGCGGCTATCAAGTAGAAAAAGTAGGTAACCGTATCGGTTGCGTAGGCTACGGCTCGATCGACAGAGTTGTGTTCACGATCGACAATTTGCTGAATCAATTCCTGCTTGGCATTAGCCTGATCGATTCGCAGCTGCTTGATTTCGTCGAGCATATAGCGCTCGACGAAGGGTGTGTATAAGGGCTTCTCAAGGGTGTCGACCTCGCGTTGTGCACTGTCTTTTTTCTTTTCTTCCGCTTCCTGGGAAATAGAGGTGGCGGAAGCAAATAAAAAGAGCAGGGCACAAAGGCTCAGGATGCGAGGCATATCGCCGTCCCGTGATTGTAAATTTCTACCAGTGCCTCATGTAGTGTCCGAACGGCTGCGTCATAGTCTGGCTCGTTAACGATGAACTGCATATCCACATGACGCAGGGACTGGTGCATGGCGAGCACGCGGATATTGCTTTTGGACATCGACTGCACCGCTTTGGCCAGCACGCCGGGGATTTGCATATCGCTACCGATGGCTGAAACTATGGCGACTTTGCGCTGGTTCAGTTCGGCTTCGGGAAAATGCTCTTCCAATGCAGCCTGAATCCGCTTAATTGTTTTCAGGTTGGTGGAGAGGAAATGGGTAAGGGTATTGGCATTAGTGTCTTTGGAAATAATGTGGGCTTTGAAGCGCTTGATCACCAGTAGCACTTCGCGATCATAATCGTGGATGCTGCCCGCCATATCCTGGTCAAACAACTCCAGGGCGTAAACCCCTTTACAGCCGGCAATAATTTCTACTCGTGGAGAGTCGCTGATGTAGTCACCAGTAATCAGGGTGCCGGCGTGCTCGGGCTCGAAGGTGTTTTTCACCCTGAGAGGGATATTTTGTTGGCGCAGCCCCTTGGCGGCTTTGGGGTGAATCGCTTCCATCCCCAGGTTGGCCAACTGGTCGGCCACATCGTAGTTGGTGCGGCCAATGGGTACTGCATTTCCCTCTCCCACCAGGCGAGGGTCTGCACTGCTCAGGTGGAACTCTTTGTGAATCACCGCCTCCTTTGCCCCGGTGAGTACGGCGAGACGACTGAAGGTCATCTCGCTATAGCCCCGATCAAACGAGATCAGCAGACCCTTATCGCTATGGGCATAGCCGGTAACAATAGGCAGCTGTCTGCTTAAATCGATAGTGGCAAAGGCATCCCGGATACGCTCATCCAGGGGAATGTGCTTGTTGGTGCGCCAGCCAGTCAGGTCGACAAAGCAGGCATTTACACCATCCCGCTGCAACAGTTTCGAAGTGTTCCATGCACTGTGGGCCTCACCGAGGCTGGCTAACATCTCCCTTACCGTGCCCAAGTGGGCGTCGAGGGAGAAGTGGCCGTGCTGACAGAGGCTTTGCAGGTCTCTCAGGCATTTTTTGGCGCTCTCCAGCCTTTCATCCAAAAACAGGTTCGCTTCCGCGAGAAGATCACCATGCCCAAAAAGGCGCTCATTGATTTGCCGCAGTGCTGCTCGAAGCTCATCAAACTTAACCAGCCAGCTATCGTCCTCAATACTGCTGGAGAAGAGGGCATAGATACCTGGTTGACCACTTTTCTTGTGCTCTAGAAGCAGGTCAGTAATACCGCCGTAGGCAGAGACTACAAAAACACGATTGTAGATCCCCTTGGAGTCACCTTTGATAATATTATCCCGGACCGCTTCGTAGTCCGTCATAGAGGTGCCGCCAATCTTTTCTATCGTATGCATCGTCTCTTAATGGTCCTTCTTTCTTTTAAAAACTGGGTGAGTGGTTTGAATTGAGATTTGCTTCAGATAATAGAAATTGATTTCCTCGCACAGATGTATTCCGGCCTGGGAGGCAAGTCGCAAAACGGAGCCTCCACCTTGTTGCTCAAGGCATTAAAAACAAAAAACAAATTAGATCTCGGGTCGGGGCTGATATTGCTGCTGGAGCCGTGCATTAAATTGCAGTCAAACACAACAATGCTGCCGGGCTTGCCTGTAATAGCTGATATGCCGCCATTGGATACCAGAGCCCTCAATTGGCTATCTGAGGGAATACCAAGTTCTTGCTTTTTCAGTGAGCTGAGGTAGTTCCTTTTTGGTGTTTCCCCATCGCAAGCAATGTAATGGCGGTGGGACTTGGGAATCAGCATCAACGGACCATTAAAATAATGATTCTCTGTTAAGGTAATGGAGATGCTGAGTGCCCGCATACGGGGCATGCCGTCCTCGACATGCCATGTCTCAAAATCGGAGTGCCAATAAAAATCTTTCCCGCGAAAACCAGGTTTGTAGTTCGCGCGAGACTGATGGATATAAACCTCATCACCCAAAATACATTTCGCAATACTTGATAGCCGCTGATCCCTGGAAAGCCGGTTAAAAATTTGGCTGCTTTTGTGGATACGAAAGACTGAGCGCACTTCGTTACTTTCAGGCTCGGTGATAATTTCTTCCGACTTGTCAGTGTGACTGCGTTGTTTAATCTCAGCCAACTCTTGCGTAAAGAGATGAATCTCTGCCTGGGAAAATATATTCTCCAGTACAACAAAGCCCTGCTCTACGTAGCGCTTGAGTTGAGATGGTGTCAGTGGGGAGAGGGGTTGGCAGTCCCCATACACAATTGGATCTTTGCGTACCATGGCACCACCCAGAAGGCCCGGTTTTCGGGAGGGGTAGCAATCTTCCCTGGTAACACTTGAGCTATCTGGAAGGTACTTCATGGATACTGCCCTATGACTGACTAACTATTCATCAATCTTGTCAGCCTCAAGTTCGTAGGCTCCCTCTGCATTGTGTACTTCCTTGCCATTCAAAGGGGGGTTAAATACACAAGCCATAGTCATTTCTTCAAAGGCTCTTAAAATGTGCTGGTCATGCTTATCGAGAATATAGATAGTTCCAGGTTCGATAGGGTGCTTCTTGCCATCCTCAAGAGTTTCTACTTCACCTCTGCCGGAAATGCAGTAAACCGCTTCCAAATGGTTTTGATAGTGCATTTGGAAATCAGCATCGGCATAAATAGTGGTGATATGGAAAGAAAAACCCATTTCATCATCTTTAAGCAGGAGTCGGGTGCTCTCCCAGTTGTTATCCGGTGAAACAACCCGGCGGCCGGATTTTTTAGCTTCCTGTAAACTTCTGACAATCATTGGTATTTCGCTGTTTTGTGTGTTCGAGTCTGGCTGGTCAGCAATATTCTTAGTTTGCAGCCTGCACAGTTGGATCTTTTGCGTGAACCTTTTCAGAGGCCCTTAAAGTCTAGCAGGCTTCAAAAAAGACTCTTTCCTCAGGCATATCCTGCTCTCCGGCACAGACTTCCCGGATAGCGGATTCAATAATGTCGATCCCTTTTTTAAGGTTTTGATCGGTGATAATCAGTGGGCAAAGGAGCTTAACGATCTGGTCATCGGCTCCGCTGGTTTCAATAATCAGCCCCTGCTTGAATGCGAGTTTGGTGATCTTTCCTGCAAGTTCGCCGCTGATGCAGTCGATACCCTGAAACATACCCCGGCCTTTGGTGGTGAAGTTGCCCTCACCATATCGGCTGACAATTTCATTCAAACGCTCGGAAATGTATTTGCCCTTGCGTTTAATCTCCCGTGAGAAGTTTTCGTCAGACCAGTAATGATCGATAGCGGCTTTCGCAGTTACAAAAGCCAGATTGTTGCCACGGAAAGTGCCGTTGTGCTCACCGGGCTTCCACTGGTCCAGTTCTGGTTTCATTAGCACCAGCGCAAATGGCAGCCCATAGCCACTGAGGGATTTGGATAGCGTAATGATATCGGGTTCGATACCGGCCTCTTCAAAGCTGAAAAAGTTGCCCGTGCGGCCGCAGCCAGCCTGGATATCATCGACAATAAAAAGTAAGCCGTGTTTTTTGCAGACGGATTGAAGGTTTCTTAGCCACTCGATACTGGCCGCATTGATACCGCCTTCCCCTTGAACTGTCTCAACAATCACTGCTGCGGGAGAATTAATACCGCTGCTGGAATCTGAGAGGACTTTATCGAGGTATTCTGTGGTATCGATATTTTTGCCCAGGTAGTCGTCAAAGGGCATGCGGTGCGTACCATTGAGGCTGACACCGGCAGCATCCCTGTGATGCGAGTTGCCGGTGGCGGCCAGCGAGCCAAGGCTTACGCCATGGAAACCGTTGGTAAAGGTGACGATGTTCTGCTGCCCGGTTACATTGCGGGCAATTTTCATCGCCGCCTCTACCGCATTCGTCCCAGTCGGACCGGTAAACTGCACCACGTACTCCATATTCCGCGGCTTGAGAATTTTCTCATTCAGTGCCTGTAGGAATTCACCCTTGGCCCTGGTGTGCATGTCGAGGCCGTGAGTAATTCCATCGGCCTCGATGTAATCTTGCAGTGCCTGCTTGAACAGCGGGTTGTTGTGCCCGTAGTTGAGCGTGCCGGCACCCGCCAGGAAATCCAGATACTGATTTCCCTCCTCATCCCACATCAGCTCGCCTTTTGCGCGATTGAAGACTCGCGGAAAGGAGCGGGCATAGCTTTGCACTTCTGATTCAATCTCATCAAAGATCTTCATGATTTTCTCTTTTATGGTGTTTCTTCGAGGGCGAAAGGCCCGATGCGGACAAGGGTTTCGGAGTCGTGCAGCCCATCAAAGTGGGCTTGAGAGTCCATCCAGGGTGAGGAGTGAAGATCGACCGATAATTTATCGGCGACACTGTGGAAGAGCGCCCAAGACGGCAGGTTGTGTTCTGTAATCGTGGTCTCGATATATCTGACCGAACCACAGTGAGGGCGCTCAAGGATGTGACTTATCATCCGGGAGGCCAGTCCAAGCCCCCGGGCTTTCTCGTCGACGGCCACCTGCCAGACAAAGAGGGTATCTGTACGGTCGGGGATGATATACCCGGAAATAAAGCCCAGCAGCTCTCCATCAACCTCTGCGGCGACTGAGGTGTTGGCGAAATGGCTGCAGTGGAGGAGGTTGCAGTAGCTGGAGTTTGTATCCAGGGGAGGGCAACGTTTGATCAATCGGTAAGTGGCCATCCCATCTTCAATCAATGGACTGCGCAACAAAATATTTTCTGAGCTAGACAAAAAACCTTCCCAACCGACTAAATATTTTTTCACCTCTAAATATTTACCTGCACAAGTGTTGAGCAAATGGCGTAAATATAGCTTTCTAGAGGCATTTTTATGCCGGGTTACTAGTAAAAATGCTTTGAACGCTAAATATCGTACACAAATTAAATTCAAAGTCCAGGATGCTTGAGGCGAATCAAGTCACAATATTTGACCTAGAAATGCCTGGATATGTGGGATATACAGCCTATATGCAGGTAAAAATAATATTTTGAGGTCAATAAAATTTTCTATTGGACATGCCGGCTGAGAGATCGCCTGACCATAAAATGGACAGTTTTGTGATGGAGCCTGAGGCTCTTGTGGGGGTGATGTTTCGCAGTCGGGTTATAAGCGCTTAGTGATTGAGGGGTACGGCGATATAATTCCGGCAATCACCCTGACTCCATGATTGAGAGGTAACTTTGAACAGTATCGAACAAGTGCTAGTGGCTCTGCGGCGGGTAATAAGAGCCACGGACCTGCACTCCAAACACCTGGCTAAAACCACTGGCTTAACCGCCCCGCAGGTGTTGTTGCTACAAGCTATTCGCAATAAGGGTGAAGTGACGATCGGCGAATTGGCCAACGAGGTCAGCCTGAGCCAGGCAACCGTGACCAATATTCTTGACCGCCTGGAGAAGAGAGGCTTGGTTTATCGCCAGCGCTCCCAGGCGGATAAGCGCAAAGTGCATGCTTACCTTACTGAGGAGGCCGCGGAGACTTTGCGCGATGCCCCCATCCCGCTTCAGGACCAGTTTGCTCGTCAGTTTGGCGATCTAAAAGACTGGGAGCAAAGCATGATAATTGCTTCACTACAGCGCGTTGCCCAAATGATGGATGCTCAACATATCGATGCTTCCCCAGTACTGGATATCGGTGTTCTGGATCGCCAGGGTGCCTCAATTGATAAGCCCGCAACGGCACTGGGCTACAGTGACATCCCCGACTCCTCCGACAGAGATAAAAGTACTTAAGTAGCGACACCGGAGAAGAGGGGCTGTGCACGCATTTAGTGGCCATTACGCCCCTCTACAGCAGTAGAAATTTGTCTAAGCTTGCAGCAGCAAGCTCCCTGTAGCGATCGAGGCATTCTGTGTCGACCGGTTGAGCTTTCAGGCTACAAGTTGTATCGATGGACATCCTGGTAATTGGTGCCGGTCCGACCGGATTGACTGCTGCAGTCGCCCTCACCTCCCTGGGGCTGAAGTGCCGTATTGTTGAGCGCAAAGACAGCCCCTCTGAACTCTCCCGCGCTGTTGGCATTATGCCAGCCACCATTGATGCCCTTCGAGAGCTGGGCGCCGCAGATCCCTTTCTTGCAGAGGCGATGCCCCTGAGGAAAATGCATATATTGCGCGATGAGAGAACCCTGGTTTATATCGACAACAGCGGAAATGAGTTTCGCGATAGGGTGCCTCTCGGGCTGCCGCAAAACCGGACCGAGGGAATCCTCAGGGACACTCTTGCCGAGAGGGGCGTCGTAGTTGAGTACGGGGTCTCAGTCACTAACATCACAACCACCCCAGACAAGGCGGCCGTCAACTTCTCAGACAATACCAGCGCCTCTTTTGACTGGGTGATTGCCGCAGACGGTATACAGTCCGCCGTGCGACAGCAGCTGAAAATACAGTACCCGGGTATTGATCTGCCCAATAAGTGGTCAATTGCGGATGTGGATTTGAGAGGAAACTTCGATCCGGAAGAGATTGCCCTGGACCTGTACGGCGGGGAAGGTGAGTTCACCCTGGTACTCCCTATCGAACGGCGCCGCGCTCGCATCGCATCATCAACCGAAGATGCCCTGGCAACCCTCAGGCTGCCGATAGAAATCGCCAACATCCGGAGGACAGCGGCCTTTAAAATCTCCATCCGACAGGCAGAAACTTACCGAAAGCACCGGGTGTTGTTGGCTGGAGACGCAGCCCATTGCCACTCTCCAGTGGGAGGAAAGGGGATGAATCTGGGTATGGCTGATGCCATAGCCGCAGCATCTGCTATCGCTAACGGTGCGGTCGATAGCTACTCCACCTCCCGGCATGAGGCAGGGGAGTCCGTGGTTAAGAAAACAGAGCTGGCGAGAAAGCTGATCTCCTCGAGCAATCCTTTGGCAAAATCGGCATTGTGGCTATCGGCACACTGCATCGCCTCAGTGCCTCCGGTTCATCGCGCCTTTATGCGGCAGTGGACGGCGGTCTGAGTACCAATTTCGAGGGTAGGTTTAGGCAAAAGTGGACATAGGTGACAGGCTAGTGCTACTATTCGTCCGCCGGTTTAAAAGCCATTTTTTATTGCAGTTTACCTCGTAGTTTTAGTCATAATCCTTCGTTCGGTCTCGTTTAAAATAATACTTTTTGCCCGCACAACTCCATTCAATTGGAGCGCAATTGTTCAATCAAGGATATCTATTATGTCTAATACAGTTACTGGTACCGTTAAGTGGTTTGACGAAGGGAAAGGTTTTGGCTTCATCGCCCAGGAATCCGGTCCCGACGTTTTTGCTCACTTCAGCGCAATTTCCGGTGGCGGTTTTAAAACCTTGGCCGAAGGCCAGAAGGTAGAGTTTACCGTGACTCAGGGCGCTAAAGGCCCACAAGCAGAAAACATTGTCTGCCTGTAAACTTTAGGCTTCGCCCCCAATAAGGGGCGAGACCGTCCACTTCCCCAGCCAGTAAGTGCTGGGGAGGTATCCCCCTTGGTACAACCTCTCTCTCTTTGTAGTGACAGCCGAGCTTTTTAGGTCTATCACGCATTTTCGAATTCCTCCCAGCTTTCTTAACTCGACGAAAGATCTACCTGGATCAACTCAATCCAAATGAAGGGTGTAGTACCAATAAGGGTCGCCAGAGGGCAACTTTTTGCAAGAGCCTCTGAAGATTTGATAGGGTCATTTCTTGTCAAGCGCGATGGCTCCGACATTTTTAGATATGGCAGTAGCTATCACAGGCAAGCTTCCCATAGGTGATCAGTAAGTGGGCAATCTTACACTTATTTACTTTCCGTTTACCCAGTGGCTTTTATTATTCCAGGTCTATCAAGAACTTTTGAGTGACTAGATCAATGGGGCCTGACTACAAAACGCCAATATTGGTACTCTTAGCTGAAGACAATCACGCACTGGCGTCCAATATTATTGAGAGCCTCGAAGAGTACAATATTCGATGTGACTTCGCTGACAATGGAATAATGGCCACTGAGCTGGCCTTAAAGCATGACTTCGATGTAATCGTACTTGATGTCATGATGCCGGGTAGAAGCGGTTTCGAAGTGAGTTCTAAGTTGCGCAATGCAGGAAGCTCGACACCAATATTGATGCTGACCGCGCTGGACCAATTGGACGATAAAATCACCGGTTTCCAATCTGGAGGGGATGACTATCTGGTTAAACCCTTCGAAATGCTTGAGCTGGTCGCGCGGATTCGGTCTCTATCAATAAAACGACGCGTTACCCAAACCCGGTATAAAGTTGAGGACCTGGAAGTAAATTTAGAGACCCATGAAGTCACCAGGCAGGGAAAATCTATAAATCTGCCCCCAATCTGTTGGGAATTGCTCGTGTTTTTGATGCAACAGAGTCCAAAGCTGGTTACTAAAGAAAAAATTGAACAGCATTTATGGCAGTTTCTTTCCCCCGAATCCGACGTAATCAAAGTACATCTGTATCGGTTGCGGCAGGGAATCGATAAGGGGTTCAGTTTTCCACTTCTGCACACGATCAGAGGGAAGGGCGTTATCCTGGGGAAGCGTGATGAAAGCCTTTGATCGCTCCATTCGTAGAAAATTTTTCTTTCACTATATTTGGATTCTTGCCGCAATTGTGGCGTGCAGTGCAGTTGTCGTCGAGAGATCCAAAATCAAAATGGTTAAGCACGCTTTAGGTGCGACACTGATATCTGTAGCTGAAAAACGTATCATTGAGGCTGGAGGGGTTATTGATGACCCTTTTTTTGCCCAGTTACAAACATATGATGAGTACAGTTTACTACCAGATACGGCAAAGCGCGTGTTAGAGGAAGCTGACGGCGAAGAAAAAAGGGTGCACTTTAGCAAAGACTTAATTGATGATCGCTACTATTTAGCAATTATGCCTTATGCTGAAAGCGCCCTTAAGACAACTTACTACGTGCTGGAAATAGAAGAAGCTGCAATACCCAGCAAGTACAAAAAGGTAGAAATTGAAGTTCTTATCGGTATCTTACTAGCCCTTACTTTAGCATTGAGTGTGCCTCTTATTCTTGCAAGACAAGTGATATCGCCATTAAAAGACCTGGAGAAATTTGCGCAAAAGAGTCGGCATAAGATGACTCCGATCCCGGAATCTTTAAAGCAAAGGAAGGATGAATTTGGTCGTGTAGGACGAGTACTGCAAGAGTCGCTACAGCAGGTATGGAATCATCAAGAGCAGGAAAAGCAATTTCTACAGAATGCGAGCCATGAATTGAGAACCCCCTTGGCAACCATTGGCAGTGCCTTGCATGTGGTGAAGGTAAGGCAAAAAAAAGGTAAGCCAATCGATACTCAACTGGAGCAGATTGAGCGCTCCTATGAACAGATGACCCAGCTAACACAGGCACTTCTGCTGCTATCTCAAAGCAAGGTAAATCTGGAATCAACAGAATTTGATTTCAGTAATATGATTCAAACTCGAGTTGAGCAGCTCAAATACCTCTTGGGTCAGCGAGATGTACAGGTTCATCTCAATTCGGATAGTTTGGTCAACTTGAAGCAAGTACAAGTGCTATTGGATATCGCCATAACCAATCTGCTCAGAAATGCCTTTGAGCATACCCTTGAGGGAATTATCGATATTGATTTTGATGCAAATGGAATCCGGGTTCAGAACCCCATACTGCCGGAACAGCAGGTGCATTTTGACAGGGGGGAAGGGCAGGGTTTTGGTTTAGGCCTTCATATCCTGAAGCAAGTGGCCGATCAGCAGCAATGGGTCTTTTCTTACAACAAAAATGAACAATACTTAACCGTTAACCTGGCCTGGGCATGAGTTTATTTACCTGGCGTTTACCTTTACCGGCATAGAATCCACTCCAGAAATAACGGAACTTCAACCAGTTCAAATTGGGATTCAATATGTCTAGTTTGCGAGATCAAAATCATAAGAGTTCTCTGCCATTAACTTTGAGTATGTGCACCGCGCTGGTGGGTCCGGCATTATCCAGCCTAGCTTTTGCAGATGAAGTTACCCAGAAGCCGCCAAAGCAGGATGAGACGGCACTTTCTGTAGGTATTGGGACCTTTAGCGTTGAGTCAATCTACGTTGATGGAGAGGACCAAAACAACATATTTCCATTGATCTCAGCCCGCTACAAGCGATTTTACTTTCAGGGTTTTGAGTTGGGTGCTGATCTGTACCACGACGATAAACTTCGAGTGAAGTTTGGCATAGGCGGTGACTTGGCGGGCGATAGAGATAGAGGGGACAGTGATAAGCTCAGCGATATGGAAGAGCTTGACCTGGCGATTCTTGCCAACTTATCTATGAACTATAAAAGCCCGGTAGGCCTTTGGAAGATTGGCATCTCACAAGATGTTAGTGATACCCACAACGGATACAGTCTATCGGCTGGATATAGTCTGCCTTACAAGCACCAAAAGTGGATCATCAAACCCGACTTCACTATTAGCTGGCAAAGTGATAGTGCGTTGGATTACTACTATGGCGTGGACCTAAATGAAGTAACTCAAGATAGGGCAGCGTATGAAGCAGATGCAGATATCATTACCCGGTTAGGCGTACAAGTTGGATACAACATTAGCCCAAACCTTATTCTTATGGGGGGCGTATATCAAACCTGGTATGGCGATGAGATTAGTAATAGCCCAATCGTGGACACTGATAGCTCTAGACGCACGTCATTAATGGTGAGTTATAAATTTTAACTTTTCTTACGATATTTGATGAGTGTAGATTATTTAGACTAGCCGGCTGATCAATACCAAGCAGAAGTTACAGGCCGAGGCAAGAGCCCCAGCCTGTAACCAAAACCTGTTTGCAGTACAATGTACGCGATACCCACCGAGTCATAGCAAGAAGGCTTTTCTATTTAGTATCCCAATAGCAGGGACTACCGTATTTCTCCTTAAGGAAATCAATAACAACACGTACTTTGGGAGCCAGGTTATCCGTAGGTAAATAGAGTGCATTGATAGTCTGGTTTTCTGCCGATGAAGATGCGCGGTAGTCAGTCAAAATAGGAACCAGCTTGCCCCAAGGGCCATGAAATATACCCAGGTCTCTCCTTCAGTTGGCCCTTCAGTCATCACCGTAGGAGCACCGAGTACCTCTATATTCTGTTTCTTGAGGTATTCAACCGCAGCATCAATATCTTCAACATAGAATGCTAAATGATGCCCCCTTATTTCGATCTATGTTGTCGGCATACTCGAATATTTCTAGATTGATGCTGTTAGCATTCATAACAGCAATTTGCTTGATCTCTGCACGAGGATTTACATTAAGGTGATCCGTCATCCAGGTATCGCCTGAGGCAAATGGCCCAAACGTATAAGCCAACTCAAAGCCAAAGTGTGTACTAAAGAGCTCAACGGCCAATTCAACATCGGGGACGGTTAATCCTATATGATCTACTTTTTTAAGTCCGGGGATCCCCATTAGATATCTCCTCGATCATGGCGAAGCTTATTCAGTCCGCCCATGGTGGTAGCCCCTTTATTGAAGCCCGTATACATTGAGGCAAAAACAATCAATTCCTCAATCTCTTCATACGTTGCCCCTTGTTTGAGCGCCATTTGGTCAATAGCGATAGTGATTAGTGCTTTGGTTTTTTGATCTAGAAGTGGCTTTCCCCATACTTCACCCGCGACTCGTACAGCTAGATCTCCCCATACCGGGTTGATAGACTTAAGATCCTCGATCGATGCTTGATCATCCAAAACGGCATTTTCGTATTTGGTAGTCATAGTTAATAGTCTTGGTTATCTAGATGATATTTCGCTGTAGAAACTGGAAGTTATTATAGAGAGTCGTATCCTTCTTAAAACTTATAAGCAGGAACATCACTTTTGCAAATTATGCACAGATGATCGCTGTTTATGGGGTGGCACAGTCTGTTGTTGGGACCTATTTTAGTGCCCTAGCAGGGGCGAAAGAGGTATATGGTAGCGTTGCTAAAATGGTATTAGTCTGAAGGGAAGAGCGTTTTGATATGGCGATTACAGCATGGTAGCTAATGCCTCTAAATATATTCCAGGTGTCCTAACTAGATAAAAGCTACTAGCAACACCGATGCTGCTTATAATCTACCCTAAACTATGAATATCCATTGAAGGCTCGATATTCATATGTCCATGACTCCTATTGATATCGAACGCTGGAATAGAAAGGCCCACTTTGAATTTTTTATGAGCAGTGCAGGGTCAACTCGGATAGGCTTAACCCAGCCAGTCGATGTGACAAATCTGGTATCTTTCTGTAAAAAGAATACACTCCCTTTTTATTACAGCCTTATTTTTCTTGTCACGCAGGTGGGAAATGAAATAGCGGGTTTCAGGCATCGTATCGTCAATGGCCAGCCCATTGAGCATGACATACTGCACCCCTTATTTTCTGATTTAGGGGATAATGAGTTATTCAAACTCGTTATGGCAAGAATGGAAACGAATCTGACAGAGTTCGTCCACAAGGCAAGGGAACTTTCACAGGCACAATCTGAGTACCTCCCCGTAGAAAATTTCATCAGCCGCCATGATATCTTGAATATCAGCTGCTACCCCTGGGGTGACTTCTCTGGTCTACAGGTAAAGCCTGTACAGAAAGAAGGTTGTGATCCAGGAATACCTTTTATTTTCTGGGGTAAATACCATCGCCAGGAGGGCCGCCTTGTCACTTCGATGTATATTGAAGTTAATCACTGCTTTCTGGATGGCATCCATCTTTATCAATTTAAACAGCAGTTGGAGGATAAGATTTGTCAACTGGCTTAAAGTTTTAAGCTGGAGCTAGGGGCTCTGGGTAATTTCGTGAACCCGCTCTTAAAGTCGCATAATGTGTACCTTGAAGAGCTATAGAGATGCATATAGCTGCTCAGAGGCTCCCTAGCTAGAACTCCCTCAAATGGTGAAACTTCAGCCCCCAATAAAAAAGGCAATTACCAGTGCAATAAGCCCGAGAGAAGTAAATTGTATAGAAGTCTTCCTGAATTTTGGCACCGCAAAAGCAACCACTAATCCACTAATCAAGCTAAATAGCAGGCTCGCACCAAGCATAATGGATGAGAACCAGAAGAGGGGGCCAGCATGACCTTTATGAATCAGCAGAAATTGATGCCATAGATCATGTTCTTTTACATGAAGTATCGCTGATTGCTTATCCTGGCTAGGCTCCAAATAGACTTGGCGTTTGTAGCCATACCAGCCAATCCACTCATCCTCCAAATAGAAATCTGCCGGCAATGATACTTCTGTGGGCTGAACAAACGGAGATATAGTATCTAGGGTCTCTTGCTCATTGCTGGGTAAGCCCTTGGGTAGAGAAACTGTGTACTCAAATTGTTCGTCGACGCCCCCCTCTATATCAAATAGGTAGAGCACGCCCGTGGCGATATACAAAATGGCAATGGGTAGAAAAAAGCAGGAAAAATAGGTGTGGAGCTTGATCCACAGTAAACGGTATCTGGATTTCATAGGCAACAAAGGGCGCAATGCAAGTGCATTGCGCCCTGATAGTAAATAAACAAATAAAGGAGATTAGAAGCGGTAGTCTACTGACAGTCGAACGTCCCGGCCCGCCTCATAAACTCCAGATACAATATCCCAGCCAGGAATATTGGTATAATCGGCCACGCTGGAGTGATCCCGGTACTGCTCATTAAACAGGTTTTGAACGGCTAAATTCACATTCAGGCGATCATCTGCCAAAGGCTCCCAGTGCAAGTATAGATCGTGCACATCGTAACCAGACTTATCTACGGTTTGGGTGCTATCGATCCAACCAAGTTCTACTGCACGGTGTAAAACCTCAATATTACTCAGCTCATCAACACGAGTGTAGTTCCAGCCCAGTTCTAACTTAGGTGTAATTGCATAGTTAGCGTTCAGGTTATAGGTGTCGCCACGGGCATTCGCCAAGCCATTGTGTTCATAGGCTTCTACGGTATTCCCATTAAGCTCTGAATCATTGTGACTGAAAGCCGCGCTCAGCGTTAAATTATCCCATGCGTAAGAAGCACTGAGTTCAAAGCCGTCGGTTTCTAGCTCACCAACATTTTCGTAGTATGTACCACCTCCGAGCTGATCGAGAATAACGTCATCGATCGTACTGCGGTAGACAGCGGCTTTTAACTCAAGTCCATCCTGGCTGTATTCCAATCCCAGCTCAGTATTGTCGACGGTTTCTGCATCTAGGTCAGGTGCAAGTTCTGCCGATTCCAGCGTAAACCCATCTCCAACTTCCTTGCCGCGCATCGCTGTTGCGTGGCCCAGGGTGAGGGTGATCGCATCGGTCAAAGAGTAACTCATACCGATATTGGGGCTGAAACCTTGGCTATCAGTCTCATCGCCATGGGTTACTTGCTCCAGCTCGTATTCGTCGTAGCGGAGACCAAAACTCAGTAATAGTTCGTCTGTTGCCTGCCAATGGTCCTGAATGTAGGCACTGCGAACCTGGCCTTCTTCGCGGAAAGAGATACCGGTATAAGGCTCCGAGAGGTAGCGGCTTTCCACTTCATCCTCACGGGCTTCGATGCCGTAGGTGAGGGTGTGCTGGCCGATATTGCTGGTATTACGCAAATCAAAGCCAAGGGTTTCTACTGAGGCACCGTACTTACCCCATCTATCGAATACATTCTGCTCCACTTCTGACTTTGTGTGATATACGGTAGTCTCAAGATTGATCAACGCGCTGGGAGCAAATTGGTGATTCACGACAAAAGTCTGGCGGTCAGCATCCATTGGGTAGAGAGTATCTCCCTCAAGGGCAGGCCAGTTGGGGCGTTGGCCGTACTCTCCAGATTCATCCCGTTGTTCGAAGCTGAGGCTCAACTTTTGATTTTCAGATAAATCGCCACTTAATTTTATAAAGGCGAAATCCTGCTCGGCAGCAGTACCATAGATAGTGTCACCGTCGCCATCCTCCATCTCATCGCGATCAACGGTCACAAATGATCCGAGCAGTCCCCAGTTGTCAGTGATTTTTCCATAAACTGAAGCACTGGCTTTTTCGCCATCATTGCTAAAGAACGAGCCTTTCACTATTGCGCCAAACTGCTCGCCTTCATCGAGTAGGTCGTCCGCATCTTTGGTCTCAAAGCGGATAGCACCGCCAATAGCGCCAGCACCGCTGGTAGCTTCGCCTGCGCCAGCTTGCACTTCAACTTTCTGCAGCAACTCCGGCTCTATGGATACCCGGCCAATATGGTGGAAGAGGGTACTGGTTTGAGGAGCACCATCAACGGTAACGTTGAGAAGGGTGTCTTCCATGCCACGGATATAGACTTTCTGCGCAATACCCACCGATCCACCAACAGATACGGACGGAATCTGGCGGAAGACATCACTGAGATCATTTGCCTGCTGCTTATCGAGCTCTTCTGGGGTGATCTCGGTATCAGTCGCCACGCCGACAACTACTACAGTTTCCATCGCGGCTTCAGCGTTATCTTCTTGCTTTTGTACTTCCTGTGCCTGGCTGATGCCAGAGGCCAGGGCACTGGATACCATCAAGGGGAGTAACGCGTATTTATTGTGGGAAATATTGCGGGCCATTGGCTGTCCTTCACAGAGTTACCTATTTGCTAATGCGAATTATTCCTATTGGCAACTGTGAAGTACAGCAGTGTTGCATTTGTTACATTTAGTTGCATCAGTGTGTTGGAGAGTTACCTTATGCAGGCTCCAAAGATTGAGTGGGGAGAGTTACTCTCATACACAATCCTCCTACAGAGCGGTTGGAGGCTTCTATGGTTCCGCCCACGCTATGTAGCTGGCGTCGCGCCAACGCCAGGCCCAGCCCAAAATTTTTCGATTTTGATGTGCGAGACTGATCTGCTCGGAAGAAAGGCTTAAAGATACTGTCCAGTAGTGCTTCAGGAACTCCGGGGCCAGAGTCTTCAATATCAATAACAAATTTATTTTTCGTATTTCCCTCCAGAAGGACATGAACGGCTTGTCCCTTCGGAGTATAGCGCATGGCGTTACGCAAGATATTTTCCAAGGCTTGTCCCACTGCCTTGTGATTAGACTGTCTTATTTCAGCCGAGTCTGGCAAATGAGTGCAGATAGTGCGATCGGGAAATTCGAAACGGGCATCCTCGACAATCACATCGATAAGGTCGACCAGATCCAAGTCTTCGATACCTATAGAAGGCTGTTCGTTATCCAGCCAGGCAAGGGTGAGCGTATCATCTACCAGGCGCCTGATATGAGCAGACTCCCGCTGAATTCTCTGGATATTTTTATCATCAGCGTGACTTGCTCCAGCTCCCTCTATGGCAATATCCAGTCGGGTGAGTGGAGTTCTGAGTTCGTGAGATAGATCCGCGATTAGCTGGCGCTGGTTGACGATTTGCTCGCCTATTCGAGTTGCCATTTGATCAAAAGTTTTGGCTAATTCAGAAATCTCATCGTCACGATTTCCCAATTGGCGGTGCACTCGAACATCAAAGTTTCCCCGACTAAACTCACGTGTTGCCTGCTCTAGTTTGCGCAGCGGGTGCATAATATGGCGATAGAGCATCACGGAAACTAAAGCTAAGATTCCCATTGGTAGGAGTATTTGCAGCAAGAGTCGCGTTGTTTTCCAGTAGCTGCCAGGGCGCATCCTATCGGGAAGAAGTACTAAGAGGCTGGTTTGCTCGGTTGCAAAAGGAATTTCCATCACCGGGTTTTCTTCAAAATACAGGTGGACCTTCCAATCCACATCCCGGCCGAGGTTATAGCCGATGTAACGATGTTCATTTCCCGTCGCACCAGCTACATGGATTAACTCATACTGGGTAACTGTGGCCCAGGTGTTTTCCTTCTCCTGTAATTCTTTTAACCACTGTTCCAATTCCCCCTCGTTGCCGGAGAGAAACCGCGCTTCCGCCTCCTTTCCCCACTCTTTCAATTCCTCTCGATGAGATGCCTCCAGCATACTCATCTGCTCCTCGGTGCGAATAGTCAGGGAGTTGATCAGGTAAAAGAGAGAGACAATGCCCGCAGTAATCAGAAGGCATAGTTTCCAAAAAAGTTTGCGGTTCATTTCAAACAGTACCCTCTGCCATGCACTGTTTGTAATCGGTCTCCACGCCATCCTGCTCCAGTCAGCTTGCGCCTGATTCGACTCAAGTGCATGTCCAAACTGCGGTCATAGGCACCCAGAGTACGGTTGAGAACTTGCTGTGAGAGATAGGCTTTGCTCAATACCTCTCCCCGGTGAACCGCTAACTCCCACAACAATTTAAACTGGGTAGCGGTAAAATCAATTGCAAGATCGCCGGTGAATGCTTGCTGAGCATTCAAATCGAGTTGCAGGTTGTCGATTTCTGTATGGTGGACGGCCTCCATCATCGCTGGTTGACTGCGGCGCAATAGCGCCTCAACTCTCAGTAACAGTTCGGTCTTGTTAAATGGCTTCGCCACATAATCATCCGCTCCGTGACGAAAACCGGCGATTCTCTCCTCTTCAGCGCCCTTGGCAGTTAGGATGATGACCGGAACCTGACTGGTTTTGCGTAAAATTTTGAGTAGAGAAATACCGTCCATTTCCGGCAGCATCAAATCGAGCAAAACTAATTGAGGTTGTTGCCTGGCAGCTTCCAGCAATGCGGTATTGCCATCAAAGCAAGCGTTGACCTGGTATCCTGCGCTTTGGATCATTTCGCAAAGTTGGTCGTTGAGACCGCGATCGTCTTCAACGATAAGGATGTTGGATTGTGTGGAAGGTTTTTGGCTCATGAAGACATTGGCTGTATGCAAACTGGTTGTGGAGCAAATTACCACAATGAGCAAAGCCTAAATATAGTTAGTTGAAGAGATGAGTATTTGTTCAATCATAGCGCTGGGCTGAACTGCTGATGAGCTCCAATAACTTGGCATTGTATGCTTGAGCATAAAATTTATTGTGTTCGTGCTGCTCGCTATCCAGAGCGTAATCTTCAATATGGAAGCCGGTTCCACATAAGAAAAAAGTTTCCTGAGGTCTGAACTCAGCATACTTACCTTGCAAGTCTTCTTCTAGTATCCCGGGCGCTACATGACCAACCCCTGGAGAATAAACATCCACGAACTTAGCCCGTTTATGAATAAAATCATCTTCCGCATCAATGAATCCACGCTCCGCTGACAGCACGGGATCGCTGGCTATTGCAATCAATTCATAGCTTTTTGAAAGTTCAGCCCATCCCCAAGCGACTACACCAGCGAGAAGGCCCGTGCCCAGAAGAAAGGTATTTCTAAGAGTTGACGTCAATGTCTCCACCTGTGGAAGCCCTAAGGCTTCGTCCTAAATAGGAAAAATAGGCTGTGAAAGCCTGGTTAATTCTTTTGCGTTGCTGCCCCTGTGGATACAGTCCCAACTTTGCCTCTTGACTAGCCTTTGAGCCAGCAACCAAAAAATTATTGTTGATACTGGCATCCTGAATAAATGCTTCGAAAGCCCGAGCACTCAGCTCTACAGGCTCACTGTAATAGACAGAACCATTAGCTTTATCGGCACTGACGGAAGCAGTCACCATGTCACTGGGGTTATTACCACTCTCATCCAGCATCACAGTTTTAAAGCACGCAAAAAGTAAGTCATTGAGCGGGTGGGGTACTGGAGTTGCATTCCGCAACCAGGCCTCTGAGGCATACATGGTACTGGACGTATCACTGAACGCTTTTTGGGCCAAGTAATGATCAAATGCATGAAACCATTCATGGGCAATGGAGCCAGGCCCCGCATTCTTGGCAAGAGAAAAGCTCCGGGCAGTAGGGTCATAAAAGGCAGCCATCCCTGGGCGCCCGCCGATTCCATATTGAAAAGACAATGTACCTCGGAGGGATACCAACGCTTCCGGTCCTTGAAGAATGGTCATTAGATCAACAAGTGCATCATAAAAAAGTCCTGCGGCCCGATCGCGCTCCTCGCGAGTGACCCATCGGCCAACAGCAATCGAGCGAAAGCCGAATCGCTTCCTGACATCCACAAACGAAACGGGTTGTCGTTGCTGGGTTGCAGTGTGACCACTGCGATAAAATGCCCTGGTCAGGACCATAATCAATGCCAGTCGATTGGAGGAGGGTGGATATTAATCCTCTGGATTGAAGGCTTGCAAGAAACGGGGAGTGCTTCTATTCCTGTCAACGAATCCAACTGCTTTCTATTCCACCCAGTCAGAAAAGTAATCAACCAAATAGTCAATCGCCATTCGCGCTCGCATCGGCAAAAAGCGACGATTCTGATACACGATCCAGCTACTGGCGCCGCGCCCACAAAAAGATTCCAAGATGGGCTCCAGTAAGCCCTGTTGAATTGAACCACTGAAACTGCTTTTGGGCATATAAGCTATACCCAGGCCTTGTTCGCAAGCTTTAACGATCGCATGGGCATTATTCGTTCTCCAGCGCCCACTAACCTTTACGCTTACAGGCTCCCCATTCAGGTCAAAAACCCATTCATCATTGTTAGCTACCAAGCAACTCTGCGTTTTTAGTTGATCGGGGTGATTGGGAATACCATTTTCTTTCAGGTAACTCGGGCTTGCGACGGCCATCATTTGGCGGTCGGCCAGTTTACGAGCAACTAAGCCGGAATCCTCAAGGCGACCATAGCGTATGGCAAAATCAATCCCATCCTCGACGAAATTGACCATCCTGCTATTGAAGTCCATGTCGATTTTCAACCCCGGGTGTTTCAAGCCAAACTCCATCAGGGCAGGGGCAACATATTGCTCAGCAAAGATACCAGCACCGCTAACTCTTAGTGTTCCATTGAGCTGAAACTGTTGCTGGCTAACCTGCTCATTCGCCTGTTGCAGGCCAATCACTAATTCTTTACACCGCTGGTAATAGGCGGTCCCGGCCTGGGTCAGACTTACCTGACGTGTTGAGCGGGCCAAAAGAGATGAGCCCAAGCGCTCCTCCAGGCGGGAGACCTGCCTACTCACATGGCTAGTACTGCAGCCGAGTTGCTTGGCAGCCGCTGAGAAACCTTGGCTTTCTGCCACCGCTACAAACTCGACTATACCGTCAAAATTTTCCATGTTTCTCAATCTCGATTATTGCCACTCTGCAAAGGTATTTAACAGATTTCACGCATTATCAGCAAAAGAGGGACAATCTACAATCCCTCCCCAATGAATACTGACCAACAGAGGAAAGAAACATGAAGAAAGTACTTATTCCAGTGACAAACCACGCCACCCTTGGTGAAACTGACCAGGCAAATGGCACCTACTCACCTGAGTTGACTCACGCGATTCATGTATTTATGGAGAGTGGAGTCGACTATGACATCGCCTCCATTGAAGGGGGTAAAGCACCAATCTATGGCACCGATATCGAGGGTGACGATGTCAATCAAAAAGTACTAAATGATTCTGAATTCCAAAATCGTATCAATAACACCATTCCTGTGAGTCAATTGAATATTTCTGACTATGATGCGGTCTTTTATCCGGGCGGATTTGGTCTGCTTTCTGACTTGGTAACTAATGAAGATTTCGCAAAGTTGAGTGCCAAGCACTACGAAGAGGGCGGTATCTTAGCAGCAGTATGCCATGGCCCTGCCGGTTTCCTGCCTATCACTCTCAGTAATGGTGAGAAGCTTCTGGCCAGCAAATCCGTAACTGGTTTCACCCGTGAGGAGGAGATCGACTTCGGCACTATTAATGATATTCCGTTTTTGCTGGAAGAATCTCTGGCAAGGGGAGCTGCACGTTATAGCAAAGTACAGCCATGGCAGGAATTTGTTATTGAAGATGGGCGGGTGATTAGTGGCCAGAACCCAGCGAGTGCCCACGGTGTTGGCGTTGCCATTGTCAAGCAACTGGCTAACTAAGTGACCTTCGCAGCCGACCCTCCTGGGTCGGCTGCGATTCTGAGTAGAGGTATCCCAAGTGCAAAATGCGATTATCTACCCATCTCTAATGCTTATTGCAGGCATCGGCATACCGGTAATGGCAACACTAAATAGCGGACTGGGTATCAAGCTTGGTAGTTCAGCCCTGGCAACTACACTGCTATTTCTCGTTGGACTTGTAATCTCCGCAGCCTATCTCTTGAAAACGGAGGGGTTACCCAGTGCTGTTTTTAGCAAAGATATTGCCTGGTACTTTTACTTGGGTGGGATTCTGGTGGCTTTCTATATATTGAGTGTGACTTGGGTGTCGCCAAGGTATGGTGTGGGTAATGCAGTATCTTTCGTTCTTCTGGGGCAACTGCTCGCCATCAGCGTTATCGACCATTTTGGGTTACTGGGTGCGCAGCAAACCAGCTTGGATACCAAGCGCCTTATCGGTCTTGCCATGATGGTTGTTGGCGTACTGTTGGTAGTGAAACGCACTTCTTAATTTCAGAAAAAATGGTTATGTACTGAGAGCATATGGCAAATTTAATCGTTATGGCAAAAGTCACAGTCCGCCCACAATATACTTCTCAGGCATCAGCACTGTTAATCGAGCTGGCATGTAAGTCAGAACAAGAGTCTGGCTGTTTATCATATAAAATTTTACCCTCACTGGATGAAGACAATGTTTTCACTACACTAGAAGTTTGGGAGTCTTCTGAAGCTGAAATGCAGCATTGGAATACAGACCACTTAAAAACCATCATTGCAAAGCTGAATCCACTTCTTGCTGCGGAGGCAAGAATCGAAAAATATTCAGAGGCTCCCTAGCACAGCCGTTATTTTATGTTGCGACTTTTTGTATTCTCACTTTTATAATATCCATATCTTCTTTTTCATTGAAGTGAGTCTAATCGGACATCGGCTTAAAGAAGCGCATATACACCTATGAGATAACCTATCCACTAGTCTACTTTTTGATCTCATAATTAGGAGCGTGGCCTTTCTTATAAACCAGAACTGTTCGCTGAAAGCTCATAAAAGTATCTCCTCGCTGATTAATACCACGGGTTTCTACGCTAACAATACCCTGTGTTGGCCTAGACTTGGATTCACGCTTAGAAATGACCTCACTTTCTGCATAAACCGTGTCACCTTCAAAAACAGGTTTAAGCAGTTTAACTTTGTCCCACTCAAGATTGGCAACAACTTTCTTGCTAATAGTATTTACAGTCATACCCGTGACAATAGCCAATGTCAGAGTACTATCTACTAATGGAAGGTTCCATTCAGTGCTCTCTGCGTAATGGGCATCAAAATGGAGTTGCGCCGTATTCATAGTTAACAGGGTCATCCAGGTATTGTCTGTTCGCGTCAATGTCCTACCTGGGCGGTGCTCGATAATGATACCTTCTACAAAGTCCTCGAAGTAGAAGCCAAAATCTTCGCGATATCGATTGTTGTCAATCTGTTTATAGGGGTTAAATTCCATCAATATTGCCTCCTTGATTGAGTAGCTCTAAGTTCGCTTGGTTATGCCCACAGCACTTGTAGATTTTTGCTGGAGTAGCCTTTAGCTAAGATTATTAAAGTTTGAGATTATTTGCTGGGCCTTAGAGTAGATCGGGATATCTATCATTCGGCCTTCATATTGGCAGGCTTTACCTGAGGATTCATTGTAGATACGAACGATTTCCTTTGCTTCCTTATACTGATCTAGTGTGGGTCTAAAAGATATCTTGATAGTTTTTACTTGTTTAGGGTGAATAGCTGCCTTGCCACTAAAGCCAAGCGATTGAGCCTCATTGAGTTCATTAAGTAGTCCACCTTCATCCTTAAAGTTAAAACAAGGGGAGTCATAGCAAGCTATCTGTTTGAGTGCGGCAGCTTCGACCAATTTCATGCGCGCCCATATGAGTGCTTGTGGGGTGCATTCACAATTCAGATCGGCTGCATAATCAGCGGCCCCAAACATCAAACCTTGCAACTTTTCAGAGCTACAGTTAACGATATCATATAAATTGGATGTTCCCTGAGCGGTTTCAATTAAGGCTATAATCGAAATATCCTTATAGGCTTCGCTCAAGAGCTCACTGATAAGGTTGATATCATGTTGAGATTCTGTTTTCGGATAAAGCACCACATCTATAAATGGCTTTTTATCAATAATTTCAGCCAAATCTTTTATTCCATTGATCGTTGACAAACTATTTATCCGAATTGCACTTATAACACCATTCGAGCTTGGCCTTGAATAAAAATCGATCGCGATATCCCTGGCACTATCTTTGTCCTCCATTGGTACGCTATCTTCAAGATCAATGATTATTCCATTCGCCCCAACTTCAGACGCCTTAGCAAAGCGTTTCGGTTGGTTTCCAGGGGTGAATAACAATGCGGGGAAAAGCTTTAAATTGTTCATTTTATCGCTCAAATAAAGTTCTGCTCTTTGGCCTGCTCCAATAAGCTCTTACGGAATTTAGGGTGTGCGATTTCAATCAAGGCAAGGGTCCGTTCTGTAGTTGATTTCCCCATAAGTCTGCAAGCTCCGTACTCGGTTACCACGTAATCGATATCTAACCGAGAGTCTGTGGTTATAGAATTCAAACGTGGAACTACCCTGGAGGTTTTACCACGCTGTGCCGTTGAGCTACTGGCCAGAATAGTCTTCCCATTTTTTGAGTAGTAAACCCCCCTCACGAAATCCAGTTGCCCGCCAACACCGGAGAATTGATGTCCAATGAATTCCGCATTGACCTGTCCACTGAAATCAATCTCAATAAATGAGTTGACTGAGATCATATTATCGATCTGGGCTATTATTTGGGGTTCATTCACATATGACACGGGCAGACAGAACATAGATGGATTGCCATCTATAAAGTCAAATAGTTCTTTGTCTCCAGCTGCAAAAGTGAATACGCTCACATGAGGGTTAATTGTCTTTCGGGCATTAGTTACTGCTCCAGACTTAATAAGCTTAATCATACCCGGTGTTATTACCTCGGTATGAATGCCCAAATCTTTCTTTTTAGTTAGTTGTTCACACACTGCATTCGGAATAGCGCCAATACCCATTTGGATAGTTGCACCATCAGGTATTAACGGAACAATGTAGTCACCAATTTTTCTATCTAAATCGGTAATCTCTTTTGGAGATTCCTCCGCTAATTCCATATTGTTTTCAACAATGGCATCCACTTCACTAATGTGCAACAAGGTGGCCCCCGCTGTACGTGGCATATTTTCATTCACTTCCACAATTAATCGATTTGCGTGGCGCGACAACTCAATAGCATAATCACCATTAGTGCCAAAGTTGAAATAACCATGCTTATCCATCGGCGCCACAGTTACCAGGAAAGCATCTATTTTAACTTGCTCTCTGATTATTTGAGGATATCGACTAAAAGATATAGGGACATAGTTAATATATTTTTCCCCTTTTGAAAATCCAGCATTTGCTAATTTAACTTCGTCTTTAGTTAGCATTGAAGAGTAAGGCCTAACCCGGTCCATTAGATCTTCTTGAAAGATGGTTTCCGTTGCGACCTTTCCACAACGCATATAATAGACTTTTAAATGTGTAATAAATCCATTTCGAATATGCTTCTCTAGTGCTGAAAGTAGGGCTGGTGGGCTAGCGGTGCGCATACCGATAGAAATAACGCTATCGTCTGGGATTAAATTAACTGCTTCTTCAGGTGTTAGCTGTTTCTTTTTATACAGGGCGTTGTTATCCATAGCAGATTAACCGATTATTTGGCCACACTGTGATCCTTGAAGAGGCTGCTGTCGCTCTTACGGTCCAGTTACAAAGACGCTAATAAGTAGAAAACGTTCATAGACCTGCAATCAAGCACTAATAAGGAAGTAAGAGCTACTAAGCCCTGCGATTATAGTTTGTGAATTAAAGCTTGTTTCAAAAGGGCTAGTGACTTAACGATGAATATCATGCAGCTTGTTTGAGCAGATTCAATTCTATGCAGTCGGTATGTTCTAAAAGCTCCGCAGTTGACCTTTATGCCACGGTGGTATTCGTAAAGTACCTAAATCTCTTAATGGTGTTCCATTAGCTTTAAGTGCTATTCACCAAAGATTACAGCCTGTCAGCTGTCTATAAGAAAGAATGATGTGACTTTAGCTGATCTATCAAGCAGTGGTATGCCAAACCTCAGCAACTACACTTTTGCAAACACTCGTAGATGCCGCACTGGTACTATTCCAAATAGTTCTTTAGCGGTTCCTAAAGCAACCGTTGGAAGTCTATTCATGACAAAGTCAAAACGTCCACTGATTTCCGTCAACCCCTTGAACGGTAAAACTCTGAAGACTTATCACGAAATGTCACAAGAGGATCTCGACAAGGCGATCGGTCGCGCAGACAAAGCCTTTGTAAGCTGGAGAAACCGAAGTTTTAGTGATCGAGCAGTGATACTAAAGCGGGCAAGCAACCTATTTGAGGAGCGATCTGAAGAACTTGCCCGCCTGATGGCGTTAGAGATGGGTAAGAAGCTCAGTGATGGTCAAGGTGAATTGGCACTTTGTGCTGAAATTTTTGACTACTACGCCGAAGAGGGCGAAAAAATCCTAGCTCCACAGCAACTTTCCACCCGCGAAGGGGAGGGTACTTTAGTCTTCCAGCCCTTAGGAGTGGTCTACGGCATTCAGCCATGGAACTTTCCCTTCTACCAACCGGCTCGCTTTACCGCCGCCAACTTGATCGCCGGCAATGTTGTACTTACTAAACATGCCTCTAATGTTCCCCAGTGTGCCGAAGCCTTCGCACAGCTGTTGTTTGACGCAGGGGTACCGGAAGGGGTCTATACCAATCTACCGATCACTTCCGGTGGGGCTGCCCCCATTATTGATGACGATAGGGTCAAAGGAATCTCCTTTACTGGTAGCAATTCCGCCGGGGCAATGGTCGCAGAGCAAGCTGGCCGCAATGTAAAGAAAACTGTTATGGAGCTGGGTGGCGTTGATCCATTTATCGTGCTCGAAGATGCGGATATGGATTTAACGATACAGCGATTTGCGGAGGGAAAGCTGGGCAATTGCGGGCAGATATGTTTGGCTGCGAAGAGAATCATTCTAACGGAGCCCATTGCTGAAGAATTCCTAGACCGCGCTACCAAGCTGTTCCAAGCGCTGAAACCCGGTGACCCTCTTGTAGAAAGCACAGATTACGGTCCGCTATGTACTGAAAAGGCTGCTGAGCAACTGGAGGATCAAGTCAGCAAGTCCGTTAAGGCTGGCGCTCAATTGCTAGTGGGAGGTAAGCGCAATGGCGCATTTATTGAGCCGGGTATATTAACTGAAATACCTGCTGGTTCCCCGGCAGCAGTAGAGGAGTTATTCGGCCCCATCGCTTGTGTTTGGGTGGTTCCCGATGAGGAGGCAGCAGTTAAGCTGGCTAATGACAGCCCCTTTGGCCTGGGTGGTTCTGTCTATACCCAGGATCATGAAAGGGGGCGCCGTGTCGCGGAACAGTTGGAATGTGGTACTGCCTTCGTGAACCATGCCGCTTCAAGCTACGCCAGTATGCCTATGGGAGGAGTGAAGAAATCCGGCTATGGCCGGGAGCTGGGAGAGCTAGGTATTAAAGAGTTTGTCAATCAAAAACTGATACGGTACTTCTAAGTAGCGCAATATAGACGTGGGCACAGCAATGAAAGTACTTGTGGCGGGTGCTAACGGTGCAATCGGTCAAATCCTTGTGGGTAAACTTGTCGACAAAGGGCACGAGGTAACCGCTATGGTCCGCAAAGAGTCCCAACAAGATAATTTGCTTAGTACAGGTGCGCGCCCCATTCTTGGAGATCTGACAAAGAAGGAGTCCCTGAACAATGCGGTAAAGGGGCAAGATGCAGTCATATTTGTTGCGGGCTCCAAGGGGAAAGCATTGGAGTCTGTGGATCGGGATGGTGCTATCCATCTTTGTGATGCAACGAAAAGCGCGGGTATCTCGCGCTTTATTCTATTGAGTTCCATTTTTGCCGGGCGACCAGAGCAGGGGCCTGAAAAGCTCCAACCCTATCTAAAAGCCAAACATATAGCGGATGAATATGTAAAAGAAAGTGGCCTTGATTACACGATATTGAGACCTGGTGCCCTAACTGACACCTTGGGAACGGGGTTAATCAGCATAAGCGATTTATTTGCTGGACCAGACATAGAAATCAGCCGAGCCGATGTTGCAGAGGTAATTACCACTGCGCTAGATGCGCCTAAAACGGTCGGTGCGGTTTTTGAATTCATTGGGGGCGAAACCCCGATTCCTGACGCATTAGCACAGCTAAACTAGGTTTTATCATTCAAGTTAAGAACCTCAACGTCTGATCTATAGCTTGCTCACTATTGCAGCGCTGGACCTCCAACTTTTCAATACCAATACCGCTAAGTTTCTCCCGTATTTGGTTCAGTTCAGCATCAGTTGTAAGACTCGGATGCCTGGTAAGGCGCACTTGCAAAGGTACACTGGATTGAGCGAGAAGCTCCGCACACTGCCAGGGGGCCACGCCACTGCCATCGACACCCGTAATGGAAGGGTAGTTTTCCGGCATTGCTTTGATATCCAACCCCACCCAATCAAGACTTTGGATCAGGCGTTCCAGCCTGCGGGGGTAGATTCCCGCAGTATGAAGCCCGACCTTGAATCCCAGATCCCTGACTTGGGCAATCGCCGGTTCCAGGGCACTCTGGGCGGTGGGTTCCCCACCGGAAAATACAACGGCATCCAGCAAGCCCCGGCGACTGTCTAAAAATGTGCGGATCTGATCCCAGTCATAGGCACTGGGTGCTCGCGCAGGCAGTAGATCGCCGTTATGGCAGTAGCGGCAGCGCCAGGGACATCCCTGGCAAAAAACCACCGCTGCCAACTCGCCGGGGAAGTCGATTGCCGTAAACGACGTGAATCCACCGACACGTAACTTATTACTCATAAGTTTTTAGTGCATTCCTGCTGTTGTCCGCCACAAAGAATTGGCGCTCCCGGTGCTCTGATTGTTTTCCCGGATTCCAAAATGAAACTGGGCGGTGGTACCCCATTACCCGGCTCCATACCTCGCAGCGGGTGCGATCTTCTTCTCTCAAAAAAGTATCTTGTTGGCTCATGGTCTTTCTCCTTGAAAGTATGGTTTAGTCGCTACAACAGGAATGCTCACGGGCCAGGAGAGCTTCGTCGCAGCGTGGGCAGAATTCGTGTTCGCCACTCAGATATCCATGGACCGGGCAAATAGAAAAGCTCGGCGTCACAGTGATATAGGGCAGGCGGTAGTTTTCCAGAGCACGCCGTAGCAAGCGGCGGCAACTATCGGCATCAGGCAACTGCTCGCCCAAATAAAGATGAAGCACAGTGCCACCGGTGTAACGGGATTGGAGGGATTCCTGTCGAGCCAGGGCCTCGAAGGGATCATCGGTAAAGCCCACCGGCAGCTGGGATGAATTGGTGTAGTAGGGCGCTTCACTACTACCTGCCTGCATAATACCTGGGTAACGTTTGCGATCTTCGCGGGCAAACCGATAAGTAGTGCCCTCTGCCGGAGTTGCCTCCAGGTTGTAGAGATGTCCGGTTTGTTCCTGGAATTCAGTCATGCGCATACGGATATGATCGAGTAATTGCTCGGCCAGTTCTTTCCCATCTTCCGTAACTACACTTTCGTTATCCCCACTAAAGTTTCTCAGCATCTCATTGATGCCGTTCACCCCGATCGTGGAGAAGTGGTTGCGCAGAGTCCCCAGGTAGCGGCGAGTGTAGGGAAATAAACCTGCATCCATATGCCGTTGGATGACTTTCCGTTTCACTTCAAGGGAATCACGGGCAAGTATCAGCAGTTTGTCCAGTTGGGTGAGCAGAAGCTGCCAGTTTCCTTTATAGAGATATCCAAGGCGGGCACAGTTGATAGTTACTACGCCGAGCGAACCTGTCTGTTCGGCGGAGCCAAAGAGGCCGTTACCACGCTTTAACAATTCGCGTAGATCAAGCTGTAAGCGGCAGCACATGGAGCGAACCATGTTTGGGCTCAGGTCTGAATTTATAAAGTTTTGAAAATAGGGCAGACCGTAGCGAGCGGTCATGGCAAACAGCCGCTCAGCATTTTCGCTCTCCCAAGGAAAATCCTCACTGATGTTGTATGTGGGAATAGGGAAGGTGAATACCCTACCGCGTGCATCCCCCTCGCTCATGACTTCGATATAGGCGCGGTTGATTAGATCCATTTCTTCTTGCAGGTCGCCATAGGTGAAGGGCATTTCCTGACCGGCAATCACAGGCACCTGCTCGCGCAAATCCTGGGGGCAAACCCAATCGAAAGTGAGATTAGTAAAGGGGGTCTGGGTGCCCCAGCGGGATGGCACATTCAGGTTGAAGATCAGCTCCTGAATGCACTGGCGTACGGTCGCGTAGTCCAGCTGGTCCTTGCGCACAAAAGGCGCAAGATAGGTATCGAAAGAGCTAAATGCTTGCGCGCCCGCCCATTCGTTTTGAAGTGTTCCAAGAAAGTTAACAATCTGTCCGACCGCGCTGGTCAAGTGGGCCGGCGGTGCCGATTCGACTTTTCCCGGAACACCATTCAAGCCTTCATGTAATAGCGTGCGCAGCGACCAACCTGCACAATACCCAGCCAACATATCCAGGTCGTGGATGTGTAAATCGCCATCCCGATGTGCTGCGCCGATCTCAGGGGAATAAACATGATTTAACCAATAGTTGGCAATCATCTTACCTGCGCTGTTCAGGATCAATCCCCCAAGGGAATACCCCTGGTTCGCATTGGCTGCAACTCGCCAATCCGCTTGCTCTAAATACTCTTCAATAGAAGCACCGACATCCACCAGTGTTTGCCGATCAGTGCGCATTTGCGCATGCCGCCCCCGATAAGCGATATAGGCGCGGGCAGTATCAATGTAATCGTTATTGATCAATACCTGCTCAGCAATATTCTGAATCTCTTCAATATCAATGGGCTCACCACTATCAAAGCGGTGCTTGATCACTTTTAGGACAGATTCGGTAAGTTGTTCCGCTTCCTGTTGATCAAAAGATTCCGTTGCCTGGCCAGCACTGAGAAGAGCCAAAGTGATCCTGCGAGCATCAAAAGCCAGTGTCCTGCCATCTCGCTTACGCACCAACAGTTGATCTGAACTTACCTGCGAAATCTGTTCTGAAGCTGGTGCGGCTTCGCTGTCGGGTATAGCGGTACTGGTCATCGGACTTCCTCACAATTTGTGGGAAGAGCATATCGAAGAGACAGGAACACCAATTGATCCAGATCACTATATATGGCGCATTGATTAATAGATGAACACAATATGTTGTGCTCTTGGTGTGGACTTAGATTAGGTACATACCTACTCTCGGCAAGTCCGAAGGCGAGTTCAGTGCCAGTCGGATGTACCTAACTATAGGGAGAATCGCGAAGTGCTTCCTTCAGCCAGGTTACGAAAGCCAACACATTTCCATTTCTTGAATGGCGGCTAGGTATTAATGCGGAATAGGTAAATCCCTCAATCCCTGAAAGCTTGGAGCCTCCTCTAAAAGGAACCAGCCATTGATTGCGCAAAGGATTTTGAACAAGAAGCGAACTTACTAGCGCAATACCCTGGCCAGCCAAGGCGGCCTGGATTACATGATGCTCCTGGTCAAACTGCCGCACGCGAATGCCATCAAGTTTTCTTTTGAGGAGAGTTTGCCAGTTCAGCGGTGGAAGTGATGAGTTGACCCATTTTGTTTCCAGAAGTTGAGCTTCAGAAATATCCCTAATCTGAGTCAGGTAGCTTGGTGCAGCGTAGACACCGATTGTTTCGGTGACCAAGTGGAGAGCATTTTTTGTACTTTCATCATATTTCCCGTACCGAATAGCGACGTCGATGCGTCTATCTCGCTCGATATCACTCACTTCTTCCCCGGTCACTACTGAAACAATGATATCTGGAAATTTCTGATAAAAATTCTCCAGATGGGGCACAAGCCACATAGCAGCAAAGCTTGAAGTCGTACTAACGGTCAGTGTTTTCTTTGAACACGTTATTTCACTCACCGTTTCAGTGAGCTGCTGAAAAATTTGAGAGGTAGTTTGAGCGAGCATCTGCCCTTCAATGGTCAACTGCACGGCACGGGTTTTGCGCTCGAATAATGTTGTACCCAGGGATTCCTCCAAACCCTTTATCTGATGTGATACGGCTGTCGGCGTTATAAAGAGTTCTTCCGCAGCTCTCTTGAAACTGCCCAGTCTGGCGGCGGCATCGAATACTTTGAGGGCGTTGAGGGAGGGTAGGTTTGGGTACACCGATCAGAATCTCTTATAGATGAGCTTTCCTCATCTATAAGAAGAAATAACTCGTTTGTCAAGGGTACTCCCCAGCATCACCATAGATGAACCTTCAGGCGGTTTAGTAAAGGTTCCAGACTATGAAAACACTATTACATATTGACGCTAGTGCCCAGAAGTGGAGCGGCTTAGCAGCACCACAAGACAGTGCGAATATCCCCAGGCATACCTCAATCTCCAAAGCAGTTGCCGCGAGTTTTGTAAGCAGCTGGCTAGAAAAGAGGCCTAAAGATAAAGTTATCCATAGAGATGTCGGTTTAAACCCACCAGGCTTTATTAATCAAGATTGGATTGCCTCGGTTTTTACGCCTGAAGTGGATCGTACCAAGGAGCAGCAGTCCTTGGTCGCGCTTTCTGACACCTTGATTGATGAGCTATCCCAGGCGGATATCATTGTTATGTCCACGTCGATGTATAACTACGGCATGCCTGCCGCACTCAAGGCCTGGTTCGATCAAGTTGTTCGTATCAACAAGACGTTCACCTTTGATTTAGACCGTGGTGACTTCCCCTTAGAGCCTATTATGTCTGGCAAAAAGCTGGTGCTAATCACCTCTGCCGGGGAGTTTGGCTTTGGACAAGGAGGAATCCGTGAGCAAATGAATCACCTGGGGCCACATATCCGAACCTTAAGCCGCTATTTGGGGGTTGAGGAGTTCCATGAAATCAATGCGGAGTACCAGGAATTTGCTGATAAAAGGCACCGGGATTCGATTAAACGAGCTTTCCTCAAAACTCAGGAGTTAACCGCAACGTTGGCTAACTGCCTTTAAAGTTTGCCTGCCAAAGCTAGCTTGTCTCCCCAATGAAGTGGTCAGCGGCTTGTCAGAGTGGCCTCCCGATACTTACTATGCGGAATAGGCGCAAATAGCGTCTTTGCCAGCTCTCAATTTGTGCTCTGGTACAAAAAAGCAAATAAGTATCTGAGGATTTATGAAGCAGCGGGTATTTGGTAATTCATCGGACGACAATGCAACCTTAGCCTCTGGGAACAATTGCCAGTTGATCAGGGTTCGTAGAGACTTAATACCGAATTGCCACCTCTTGGTTTTTCCAAAATCCCAGGGAGAGCCAAGTAAGGAGGAGGTTAGTGAGATGGTTTCACTTGGCATTGAGCATGCAAAAAGCATTGCCAAATAAATAGTCGGTGACCCAGAAACCTATACTCTCCTTTACAGTGGTTATAGTGCTCGACGGGAAAAAGGATGGCATATTCATATCGTATTATTGGGGAATCGATGGAGAAAGGCATGGCTTTATTTGGTATTGGCAGGGAAAAACATTTTACAAGCTACGGGTTTTCGGAAAGATGACGCTCCGAGGGTTAGCCAATGAACCAAAATAGATGGCTCAACCTAATGGGGGCACTCAATCTTCCTGAATCACTTCAGTGCTTCGAAAAGTTAGTTTCTTCGTATGCAGAGAATCACAGGCATTATCATACAGGGCATCACATTGATGCGATGCTGAAGCACTTTGATAAAGTTGCAGAGCTTGCCGAGCACCCCCATGAAGTCGAGCTGGCCATCTGGTTCCACGATGCGATTTACAAGCCGTTTTCTTCTAAGAATGAGGAAAACAGTGCTCTTTGGGCAAAAGAGTTCCTGGTCGATTCCGGGTATAGTCCCGCAGGATCGGATAGGGTGTACCAATTGATAATGGCGACCTGCCACAATTGCACACCAGTTAGTATTGATGAAAAGCTAATTATCGACATTGACTTAACGATCCTGGGAGCCAGCACAAGCGTTTTCGAAGCTTATGAAAAACAAGTCCGTAAAGAGTATCGGCTGGTACCGATTATGATTTACAAAAAGAAACGCAGGGAACTATTAAGAGAATTTTTGTCTCAGAAAAGACTTTATCACACCGATTACTTTCACAGTCACTTTGATGCTCAAGCTCGAAGTAATATTAAAAGAAGTTTACAGGCATTTTGACGTACTCTTGCGTGGTTTAAATGATAATTCAACTTCCCCTAAGGCTCGTCTACAACTACTGGATTCTGCTAATAGTGGTATTTTTGTGCATTATTACGAGCCTATCCCTGTTTCCGCTTCCCGAAGTACCCAATATACCCGGCACCGACAAAACCAATCACTTAATTGCCTATAGTGCACTGATGTTCCCCGTCGCCCTGCGCAGGCCTAGTTACTGGTGGCTAATAGGGTTATTTTTTGTGCTGTGGAGCGGTGGCATAGAGTTACTTCAACCTTACGTGAATCGCACAGGTGAGTGGTTGGATTTCGCGGCTAATACGGCAGGGATATTGAGCGGCACACTTATCGCTTGGGTGCTGGGAAAATTTGGGCTGAGGGAGTACAAATCCTAAAAACCTGGATTAGCTCAAGCTCCAGAACTGCTCCAACTTGCCCGTTAACTGATCGGTATTGCGACAAATCACCGGTTGCCAGTGCTCGGGGAAAAGCTGCCAATAAAAAGGTTCTGAAAAGCGGCTATCTGCCAGAATGATCACACCTTTATCAGATTCGGAACGTATAACCCGACCGGCAGTTTGCAGTACGCGAGTCATCCCTGGATAGCGGTAGGCGATGTCAAATCCATGGATGCCAGTGGTTTCCGCAGCATCGCGCTGTAGCTCCCGCTCAACATTAACTTGCGGGAGCCCAGTACCGACGATAATAGTGCCAACCAGCTTCTCCCCAACATAGTCAATGCCTTCACCAAAGATGCCCCCCATAATGGCAAACCCAAGGCTCTTGTTACCTTCGTTGAATCCAGACAAAAACTCAGCGCGCTCTGTCTCTCCCTGTCCCGGCAGCTGTTGTAACAAGGACACTTCCGGGAATCTCGCCTTAAAACTCTCAGCAACTTGCTCCAGGTAACGATAAGAAGGAAAAAATACCAGGTAATTTCCTGCGCGGCTGTAAAAGGTACGGGAAATAATATCGACGAGGTTCTCTATTGAGCGGTCGCGGGCTTGGTAGCGCGTATCTATATATGGACACAGGAAAACGCCCTGTTGCTGCGGCTGAAAAGGCGAGGGCAGTCTTAGGTAGGGCGATTCATGCTCTACACCCAGCTGACTAAATATATAGCTGGCTGGGCGCAAAGTCGCAGAGAAGAGCATAGCGGCTTGGTTTTGCTGGTAGAATCGCTGTAAAAACTCTGCAGCATTTAAACAAAGCAGCTTAACTTCCTGCTCCTGCCAGGGAGCATCCTGGTCAATCACCCGAGTGACGACTTTATGCTGATCGGAAAGCTCCTGCTCAATAACGGCGTAACGATAGACAGACCTTAACCACTCCGCTATTTCTTCCGGGGGCGACTGAGAGCTTTCCATAAGTTGGCTGACCGTGGAGAGCACTTTTTGCACGGCTCGAGAAACTGATTCTGGATTCTCTGCTTCACCTGTTGCTGCAGTGACCCAAACTTCACCCCCTTCAAAAGTACTGCGGCTTTGAGCTACACCAACTTCTCGCAATCGCTTGATCCAATTTTCAATTGCCCGAACCAGAGACTGGATACTTCTCTGCAATGTCGGAGAGTGCCCTTTGCAAGCATTAGCTGCGCGGCGACTATCACGGCGGGATAACTTTGCACTGTACATTTCCTGGGCGCGGTCGATCAAATTATGAGCTTCATCGACTAACAGTGCGCGGCGATTGCGCTGGTCCTGAAAGCTGGTCAGGCGTACCAATGGGTCAAATACATAATTGAAATCACATACCACCAAGTCTACCCAAGGCAATATCTGAAGGGAGAGTTCAAAGGGGCAGATTTGCTGCTGATCTGCCACATCAGCAATCTCTTTGGGAGTTAACTGGGGCTGGCCGAGCAGGGCATCCATTGCAACTGGAAGTCGATCATAAAACCCTCTTGTTCTCGGACAGATGCCGTCATCATCACGAGTACAAAACCCCAGGTTACAGGCACAGGTTTTTTCCCTTGCTTGAATTTCAAGTAAAGATAACTGCAAACCACTCGCCTGAAGTGCCTCAATGGTTTCCCGCACCATTTGCCGACCGGAATTCTTTGCTGTCAGGTAAACCAGCTGATCCAGCTTCTCCTCGCCAATTGCCTTTATGGCTGGGAAGAGGGTGCTGATTGTCTTGCCGGTTCCCGTGGGTGCTTCAGCCACCAGCTCACCACCGTCCCGGAAACACCGGTAGGCTTCCACTGCCAGTTGGCGCTGGCCGGGGCGGTATTGTGGGAAAGGGAAAGCGAGCTGTTTCGCCGTATCAATAAGCTGTTGCCGATGTTCGTGCCAAGCCCTGTGCCAACACAAATATTTTGTGAGAGCCTCAAGAGTGAAGGCCTCTAACTCACTAAAGCGGTACTCTATGCACTCTGGATAGGCCTTGCGCTCCTTGAGGTTATACCAGACAACTTGCAGGGCAACTGTATCTGTATCACTTGTAGCGTCTTCATTTACCAAGTGGCAATAGCCGTAAATTTTTAGCTGGGCCCAATGCAATTCCTTGGTGGCTTCGGGCAACTTCGATGGGGGTAAATAAGTGGTCTTAATTTCATCCAGCTGAGCCGGTTTATGCAAATCACTTTTCGGGTGAAAAATGTCAACCCGGCCGCTCAACGTAACCCGCTGTTCCATCCAATCTATTTGGGTCTTGAGCTTGTATTCTGCCTCAGCGCCTTTGGGCCGCTGATTTTGTAGCTTCTGATGAGCCCGAATCCCTTCCTGGGCAGAGGGCCCTGAGGTTGGCTCCCGAATCAAATCTCCGCTGCGGCAGGAAAAAGCGACTAGCTCTCCCACAGAAAGATTCAAAGTCTCAGCCGACTCTAAGCTATCCAAAGCTAGTGCCACTCCACATGAATTACCCGATGAGGGATCGCCTCTTCAGCAAAAAACGCCAGCCAGCGTTGTTGGTTTTTTTGTAAGCGATCCCCAGGACCTTTAACCTCCACGAGTTCATAGTGACCGGAGGGAGTAAAGCAAATAAGGTCTGGCAGCCCATTTTTATTCTGTGTGATGTCACTGAGCATGCGAGTAAAAATTGAACGCCAATGACTTGGTGGGATTCTATCCAGCGCCTCCTCAAGTAGTTCTGTAGACAAAGCCTCCCAAGTAACCAAAGGGTTGGCAATACCTTGTTTCTCAGCAAAGGTAGCGAGGACACGGGACTTCAAAGACTCATGCTCTATTTCAGCCAATCGCTGGGTGAATAGCGCTTGACGGGAATAGTAAAAATCCGCGGTGCGAAAATCAGCTGGGGCTACCTGGAAGGGATTGAAAAAAGCACCAGGCACAGGTGCAAATAGAATGTCCCAAATATAGAGGCCCAACACACCGGTGAATAGGGTGTTCTCTACATAAAAACACTCACCACCGCTAGAACCTTTAAGGTGCTCTGCCACCAGTAGCTCAACACAGCTTTCCCCCTGCGCCAAACTTATCACTTCTGTGGGGGCTTGGATTTTATGAGGTGCCTGCCAATTGTTGAGGCCTCCACTTCTTTTGGCTGTGCGGTAACCAAAGCTAAGAGCAAACTCTCTTTCTGCCTGGTCCATAGGGAAGGCTATTATTTCCTCGCATATTTCCAATGCTAGAGTGTCGTACCCTTGCTTTACGGCAATTCGTGCGCGGCGCTCACGGGCGGGAGGGGTTTTACAAAGTTGATATAGTGCATCGGCCTGCTCAAGAGCATTGAGCCGCTCAAGCTGCCGTGCCAACTTTAGACGTATCCTGTCCAGCCGACGAGCCAGGGTTGAGTCACCATCAATACCTTCTGGCAGTTGAGCAGATAAGGCTATTATGGCTTCTGCATCTTCCAGTAATGGCTCTTCTAACAGCTCCAGGCATTGGTAGTAAAGCAGATACTGATCAATTTGTGCCCGACTTTGAAAGGGGAGATTTTGCTTATCCAGTGGATAGGATTCATACCGATAAAGCCCAAGATCCCGTAATACATAGTCGGTAAGGTCCTGGTTCAAGTTACCAAAGTAGCACAGTTTGAAAGTCTGGAAATGTTCGGCACCCTGGACGGCTAGTACCCTGTGCTGAGAAAGTAACTTCACAAACCAGTCACTCGAACTGGAGTCTTCAAGCAATAGTTGCTCGAGGGAAGGCCGGCTGAGAGACTTGGGTATACCCGAGGGTCCTGCCGCAAGCAATTCAGCTTTGGTAAATAGTGGTAGATATTCTTGCGCCGTTAACACCGGATTAAAACAAAGTAGTCCAGCGCGATCCAAAACAGCTGCAGCACTTTCAATACTTTCTATCTCGCCATAGCTAAGCTTCTCCAGGCGGAAAAGCGATCCTCTAGAGGAAGGTACTCCTTTACGGGACAGCAAACGCACATAGAGCCGCTGGCTATAAATATCCAACTCTTGGAAGGTTTTAAAAAATTTTTGCTCAGATGTGGTGATAAGCCAGGAATAATGTTGGCTAACAAATTCAATCAACGCTTTGAAGTTGTCCAGGTAGTAGCCAGTTGGCAATTCTATCGGTTGGGTCATGGCACAAGCGCTAGTTTTTCGATCTATCTATCGTCGATACCGCACACCAGTTCCTTGTGACGTGATATGCAAACAATGAGGCAGAGGTTACTCTGGGGCTGTATGGTTATACAGCAAGTTAGCCCGGTGAACAAACAACAATCCCAAGCTTTCTTCTTAGTTATTCAGCCATTTTTTCCTATGGCAACTCCCTTGATGCTCATCCAGGCTTGCAGTCGAGGCTTATAAGCGGTCGCCCCATAAGATTTAACCAATAAGGGATTACCTCTATGAAAGTGACAAATTCTGTGACTGCAGTCGCGCTATTTGCCGCCAGCGTATCTGCTCTAGCTGATAATAATGTCACCCTGGTATTCCAGGAAGGTACTGGCAATAGTGCAACTTCTGATCAGTCCGATGGTACTGTGCATAACAACTTGATTGTTCAGACCCAAATCGGAGATTTCAATGACTCGGATGCATCCCAAACTACAGGCACTTCTGAAAGCACTATTGAACTGGTGCAGACGGGAAATTTGAATCAGGCCTCAGCAGTGCAACAGAATGCAACGCAGCTTACTACATCTTCCTTGAGCCAGAATGGCAGTGATAATACAGCGACCTTGCTGCAGGACGATGCTCAATTCAGCTCCTTCACCGGCACTCAGGCTGGAGACTTAAACGACATCCAAGTCCTGCAACAGGAAGATGTTACTTCCACCACACTTGTCGCATCTCAACAAGGAATGTCTAACACATTGGTTTTAGATCAGCGTATAAGGGTGGATAGCACTAGCGCCATGTTCACCCAAGTTGGTGACTCCAACTTCGCCAATATAGATCAGGATAGAGATGTAACCTTTGCCTTTGCCATGGCTAGCCAGACTGGCTCTTCCAACTTTTTAGATATCGAACAGGATGAAGTCACGACGACGAGCACTGCAATAATAACGCAGATAGGTGATTCGAATACTGGAAGAATAGAACAGGAAACTGATGTTTCAGCTGCTACTGGGATAGTCACCCAGATTGGTGACAATAATATTGCAAATGTGGATCAGGAGAATATTACCTCAAGCAGCGGTGAGGTAATGCAAACCGGCTCTTCTAATACGGTAAATCTTGATCAAGGGAACGAAAATATTGCCGCTATTGAACTTATTTCCTGCACCACTCTAGTAATCCAAGATGGCTCAGCCAATACAGCACAAATAGATCAGGGGCAGGACGGGTCTTTGCTCACTAGTTCACTGGTGCTCAATCAGTTTGGTGATTCTAATTCTTCCCAGATTAATCAACATAGCGGTATTAGTAGCAGCATTCTTGCGACACAAAACGGCACTTCCAATACTCAAACAATCTCTCAGGTTGGCAGTGGTGAAATCGCATTAACCACGCAAACTGGCACAGGTAATGTAGGCAATACCTTCCAATAAAACACTAACTGAAAGAGGTTAAGGCTAGCGTAGATATTATTTAAAATATCTCATCACCTTTTGATATCGGTATACAACGTACCAAGTAAAAAATATCACTGAAATCCAAATCATAGTAATGATTTGGATTTCCAGTACCGACATATTGAACTCATGGATGACGGAGAAAAATTCAAATACGTCAGTGCAGATTAAAATAGGCAAATAGATACGCCAAGCATTTGAGAAGGCAATCCTTTTCGAGAAGGCCAATCCAAACAAAGCAACAAAAAATGCAATATAAACTAGCAGACTAAAAATCATCCACCAAATAGGAAGATCCCACTCATCGGCGGCGAAACCAAGATATTGGGAATAGACTTCCAGCGGGGCGAGAATAAAAAGGAGCACCTTCCAACCCGCACTGGGTTTGTAGTGTGGAATAGAGTCTGTAAGGGGGCTATCTGGTGTCTGATACATATCCTGCATCTCGAAACGTCCTTATTATTTACCACTATTCCAGATAGGCACCAATTACCAATCCGAAAGTTACTTCTCGCCATTCCCTGAGCTAAATAGAGGTGATCATTACTTACCAGTTAGGCTCTTTGACTATCAAAATTTGAACAGCGAGGATATTGTCTGCAGTTTCAAAGTCAATAGTTGGTACATATAGTTTATCGATAGTGTGAGGCAGCTCATCGCATAAATGTGACAACATAGCCTGCTTTTTCGTAGTGTTAGCAAGGTAAAGCCATGATGTCAATCTTTAAGCTCTGAATGCCAAAGACTAAACGATAATCGGCAAACTACTTCTACATTTGGGCTGCAGTAATTAATAGCCGGCAAAAATTGCTTATAAATGCACTTATCCATAGGATTGAAGTCGCCGACAGTTTTTAATTTCAAAGGCCAATAAAAGGGCAGAGCGTGCAAAATCCTTATCAAGCACCTGAGAGCGAACTCGACAATCGCCCCCCCGTCTATAGCCCTAGTGTAGGCTGGAAAATTGTCTTTTTTATCCTTCTACCACTGGAGCTGTATTCCCAATATACGGTTTTGACCGATGGCACCACAGGCATCCCCTTTTGGTGGCTGGTAATCAGCTTAATTGTTTCCTCCCTTTTCTACGTCGTACTGTTTGGATTAGCGTTTGCCAAAAGAATAGGGTTCGAACAACTTTGGATCTTTTTTATTCCAGTTATTGTGCTTATCGATATTTTTGAATTTTCTTTACTCGCCATCAACTTGAACAAACTCGGGGCAGGTGTAGCCCTTGTGATGGCAAGCACTGCGCCAATCATCTTGCTTAGATGGTATGTCGTATATAAGTATCAGAAGGTTATGAAATACTTTGCCTAAAGGATGTACCCCACCTCAATAAGTAGTCGGAGCTATAGCTTTTCTCTAAACTTTATTCTTAGCATTTTGGCACTTTTGTCTTAGTGCAATTCGCCGGTACAGACCTAAAAATCAGTAGGTCACCAACTACTGCTCTTTCGGAGCCGGCTCTCGGCTATTCGTGGAAATGCTTAAACTGGCAGCGAATGACCTGGATCGTTTGATTCAGACAATTCGCAGTGAAGATTACCAGCTCTTTGGCCCGATACTGCATAACGGGGCTATTACCTATGGTGAGATTGAAACTCCCACAGATCTACCCCAAGGATGGACGGATCAGCAAGAGGCGGGGCAATACCGGGTGGAGCGCCGCAATGACAAGGCTTATTTTGGCTACGCCGTTGGACCCCATTCCTGGAAGCAGTTTCTTCAGCTGCCCCAACGCCAGCTCTGGAGCGCTAGCCGCTATGGAGAGGATGTCCAGATTCTGGAAATTGAAGAGCCTCCGGTCAAGTTAGCTTTTCTCGGTGTTCGCAGTTGCGAGCTACACGCCATTGCTATCCAGGACCGTGTCCTCGCACAAGGGGATTACGTCAACAGCAGCTATAAGGCACGTCGAGCGCAGCTGTTTACTATTGCTGTGGAGTGCACAACAGCAGCAAATACCTGTTTCTGTACCTCAATGAACACAGGCCCGCAGGTGCGACTTCCCAGTGATCTGGTAATCACCGAAGTTCTGAACCCCGATTCACACTTCTTCCTGATACGCAGCGGCAGCCCTCAAGGCAACAGTGTGTTAAAGCAACTACCCACTGTTGGCGCCTCAGATGCGGAGAAACAAGAGGGGCAGGCTGCCGTTCAGCAAGCCGAAAATCAAGTGAGTAACGGTAGCCGCAGCTTCGACAGCTCTGACCTGAAGACGCTGCTTTATCGCAATTATGACAACCCCAACTGGGATAAAGTCGCGGAGCGTTGCCTCTCCTGCGCCAATTGCACTATGGCTTGCCCAACGTGCTTCTGCTCAACCGTTGAGGACACAACAGATTTAACCGGAAATGAAGCACAGCGCTGGGAGCGTTGGGATTCCTGCTTTACGGCTGAGTTGAGCTATTTGTCTGGCGGCCCAGTTAGGGCGGATACCCGCAGCCGCTATCGGCAGTGGATGACTCACAAACTGGCCACTTGGTATGACCAATTTGACAGCTCTGGCTGTGTCGGCTGTGGACGTTGTATTACCTGGTGTCCCGTAGGCATCGATATCACGGAAGAGATACAGAATATTCGCGTCCAGGAACAAAAATGAAGGTTGTCACCACCTTACTCAAGGAGCACCCTTTCTTTGCCGGGTTGGCAGACAGCGACCTGGCATTCCTCTCCGGGTGTACAAGCAATAGTCACTATAAAGAAGGCGAATACCTTGCCAGGGAAAACACTCCGGCTAACCATTTCTTCTTAATTCGATCTGGGCGTGTCGCCGTAGAATCCTTTGTCCCCAACTATGGGCCCCTTTGCCTTATGACACTGCATGGTGGAGATATATTCGGCTGGTCCTGGCTGTACCCTCCCTACTTGAGTGCTTTCGATGCCCGGGCCCTGACCTCAGTTCGCAGCCTTAAACTTGGCGGGCAGTGCCTCCGAGATAAGTGTGAAAAAGAACCGAGACTCGGTTTCGAGCTGATGAAACGGTTTACCAAAGTTGCTACAGAACGACTGCAGGCAGCACGAATACAGTTGTTGGACCTTTACGGGCCACATCCGTCACAGGGAATCCCTCGCTGTGATCCCTGAATTATGGCGTGTTACCCATCGACGCGAAGAATTTCCTGGCACTGTCACTATATCCCTGACACGAGAGGCTAGGGGCCCATCACCCATTCAGCCCGGGCAATTCAACATGCTTTATGCCTTTGGTGCCGGGGAGGCTGCTATCTCCTTAAGTGGCCCGAGTACGTCATCGGCTGAGCCACTTACCCATACGATTAAAGGTCAGGGACTTGCTACCCAAGCGCTTTGCAAACTGGAAGTTGGAGCGCAACTGGGCATCCGGGGACCATTCGGGCAGGGGTGGCCAACTCACTTGGCGGAAAATCGCCCCTTAGTGATCATCGCCGGCGGACTCGGGCTAGCGCCTTTACGGCCCCTGATCTACAGCTTTCTTAACGGACACTTGCCGGCCAAGAGCCTACAAGTTTTCTATGGGGCGCGTCGGCCCGAAGAATTGCTTTACCAGCCAGAGCTTGGTCACTGGCGCAGATCATTTGAACTGGTGACATCTGTGGACCACGCCAGCACAGACTGGAACGGGCATATTGGTGTGATTACCGACCCTCTGCGTGTCACTCATTTGGAGTGCAATGATGCTTTAGTGTTTGTGTGTGGACCGGAGATCATGATGCGCTTTTGCATACAGGTTCTTCTCCATAAAGGTGTGGATGAATCCAATATCTATCTATCCATGGAGCGCAACATGAAGTGTGCCATTGGAATCTGCGGCCACTGCCAGTGGGGACCTAACTTTGTTTGTAAAGATGGCCCTGTCTTTTGCTACCGGAATATTCGCTCATGGTTTCAAATCAACAGCCTATAGCGAGTAGTAATCCTCCCCCCAAACTTGCAGTCTGGAAGTTCACTTCCTGTGATGGTTGCCAACTGAGCCTATTGGATTGTGAGGATGAGCTTCTTTCTTTGGCAGCCCAGGTAGATATCGCCTATTTCCTGGAAGCTTCCAGTGAGGTGAAAGAGGGCCCTTTTGATATCTCTCTCGTCGAGGGCTCCATTACCACGCCAGCAGATGAAGAGAGAATCCTAGAGGTCAGACGTCAGTCCCGCTTTCTAATCAGTATTGGCGCCTGTGCAACAGCTGGAGGGATTCAGGCACTTCGCAACTTTGCCGATGTGCAGGAGTTCACCGATGTGGTCTATGCCCACCCGGAATATATCGCCACTCTCAAGGAATCCACACCAATATCAGGGAGGGTACCAGTGGACTTTGAATTACAGGGGTGTCCTATCAACAAGCATCAATTGCTTGAAGTAATCAGTGCATTCCTACACCGGCGAGCCCCCCAGATTGCCAATCACTCGGTGTGTATTGACTGTAAATTGCGCGGCAATGTTTGTATCTGGGTTGCCCACGGCACCCCCTGTATGGGGCCTGTTACACACGCGGGATGTGGCGCTATTTGCCCCAGTTACAACCGTGGTTGCTACGCTTGCTACGGTCCCAAGGAAAATCCCAACACCGAATCACTTTGCCATTGGTGGGATGAAAAACTAAATGTAGAAAATACTTTAATTGTTGAAAACCTTAGGAATTTCAATCCACTAGCACCTTCTTTTAAAGTACAAAGTGAGGATAGGCAAGAAGATGGGGAGCGGTAACCCCCCGAAACATTGGTGATTAATCTGCCTCCAGGTGAGCTTTATGGTGGATCGCAGCAAAACGATTAAGGTGGATTATCTCGCTCGGGTCGAAGGGGAAGGAGCCCTTCATATCGACTACGACGACAGCGGCGTACAAAATGTACAGCTCAAGATTTTTGAGCCCCCAAGATTCTTCGAAGCCCTTCTCAGAGGGCGCGATTTTTTGGAAGCCCCAGATATCACCGCACGCATATGTGGGATCTGCCCGGTGGCCTACCAGATGAGTGCTGTGCATGCCATGGAGAATGCCCTGAACCTAAAGCCCGGCGGCGCTTTGCGTATGCTTCGTCGATTGCTTTACTGCGGTGAATGGATCGAGAGCCATATGCTGCATATCAGCATGCTCCATGCACCAGATTTCCTCGGCTACCCCAATGCAGTCGCAATGGCTAAGGATCATCCAGAGATTGTTAAGAACGCGCTGGAGATTAAAAAGGCGGGCAATGCCCTGGTTCGCCTTATTGGTGGCAGGGAAGTACACCCGATTAATGTGAGGGTAGGGGGGTTCTACAAGGCTCCGGAGGCTCGTGAACTCACAGCCTTGGTAGCGCAGCTGGAAATGGCCCGGGATCTCACCGAGCAACTGGTGCGCTGGTCCGCAGCTTTGCCTTTCCCCAGCTACGAATGGCGAAGGGATAAGCACTACGAATTTGTCGCTCTAACCCACCCGTCAGAATACCCAATGAACGAGGGCAGGATCACCTCCAGTGCGGGACTCAATATTAGCGCCCAAGACTATGAGAACCACTTTGAAGAAGAGCACGTCGCTCATAGCACCGCGCTGCACTGTACTTTACGGGAGCGGGGTGCCTATCTGGTGGGCCCCATCGCACGATACAACCTTAATCGCGACAAGCTGTCACCTCGTGCATTGCAATTGGCTGAGGAGATCAACTTTACCGCCCCCTGTTTAAATCCCTTCCAAGGTATCCTGGTTAGGAGCCTGGAGGTACTACATGCCTTTGAAGAAGCCCTGCATATTATTGATAGATACCAACCCCCAGCCGAGCCTCATTTAAAGACCGAGCCGAGAACCGCAAGCGGCTGTGCAGCCACCGAAGCACCCCGTGGGCTTCTGTATCATCGCTATGACATTGATGAGAAAGGCAAGATTGCGACGGCAAAAATTGTCGCTCCCACCTCACAAAACCAGAAGACCATCGAAGATGACCTCCGCTTGATGTTGCCGAGCTTTATGCACTTTCCTGAGGATAAATTACGGGGGTTATGTGAACGAGCGATAAGGAATTACGACCCCTGCATTTCCTGCTCCACTCACTTCCTACAGCTACATTTGAATTATGGGCAAGCGCAAAGTAAGCAATCCATGGTTACTGGTAAGCCTGGGCAATCCCCTGCGCGGTGATGATGGAGTAGGGCCACATATCATCGCTCGACTTCGCCAGAAACTTGGAGGGGCGGTGGAATTCCTCGAAAGCGGTGGCGATATTTTACATTTGCTCGCGCAATGGAAAGGTCGATGGGTTTGCCTTGTAGACGCCATGGTAAGTGATCAGCACCCTATCGGGGAGGTTGTCACCATTGATGGTCTAGGCAACGCACTTGCTCCATCGATGTGCAATACATCAAGCCATGGATTTGGGCTGACCGAAGCGCTGACCATGGGAAAGCATATTGATTCGCTGCCGGCACATCTGGATGTCTTTGCGATCAACTCAGAAAGTCTGGCAAAAGGACAGGGGTTATCGCCCAAAGTGGCCAGTGCAGCCCATCGAGCAGAGCAAATGATTATCGCGCACCTAACGCTATACAGCGGAGACCACTATGCACGAACAGAATCTCATCAAAAACCTGATCGATAAAATCCAGGAACTGGCCTCTGATGAACCAGGCAGGCCGATCGGCGTTCGCTTACGCTTGGGTGCCCTGGCGCATATGTCTGCAGCGCATCTGAGAGAGCATTTTGACAGGGAGATACTCGGGACTTCTCTCGAGGGGATTAAGCTGGAAATTGATGAGCTTAAGGATATTAATCACAAGGAAGCCCAGGATGTAATCCTGGAGAGCTTAAAGTTTGAGGAGACTGATGGCCACTGAACGCCGCCGGATTGAAATCGCCGGATTGGTGCAGGGAGTAGGATTCCGGCCCTTTATCTATCGCCTGGCCGATAGCTTTCAATTGAAAGGCTGGGTGGCCAACTACAGCGGTGGCCTGAGAATTGAAGTCCAGGGCAAAAGCCGGGAAATCGAAAAGTTTATCGATAAGTTATCTTCAGAGAAGCCACCCTACAGTCGCATCACTCACATTGAATCCTACCCGGTGGCTCTTCAGGCAGAATACGGTTTTCGAATCTTACCCAGTGTCCGTGATGCCAGTAGTTCAACCATCGTTTTACCAGACCTGGCTCCCTGTGATGATTGCCTCAGGGAATTATCAGACCCCAACAATCGCCGCTACGACTATCCGTTTATCAGCTGCACTCTTTGTGGCCCCCGCTACAGCATCATTTACAAACTGCCCTACGATCGTGTCAACACCTCCATGCACCACTTCCCTTTGTGCGGAAAATGCTCGGGGGAGTATCGGGACCCCCTCAATCGACGCTTTCACGCGGAACCCAATGCCTGCCCTCAGTGCGGCCCTCAATTGCTTTTCTGTAATACTGCCGGCGTTACAATTGCGAAGAAGAGTCGGGCACTATCCAAAGCCCTTGATGCCCTTGCCCAAGGGAAAATTATCGCCCTTAAAGGGGTAGGCGGCTTTCAACTGTTAGCCGACGCCTCCAATGGTAAGGCGCTCGCCAACTTGCGCCAGCGTAAACAACGTCCGCATAAGCCGTTCGCACTTTTATATGACGAGCTGAAAAGCGTTTGCCAGGATTGCTGCGTCTCGGAGCAAGAGGCGCAACTACTATCGACCCGAGAAAGACCGATTGTTCTATTGGAAGCGAAGGATGACAATCACTCCAGGATACATCCGTTGGTCGCTCCAAATCTTGCCGACTTGGGGGTGATGTTGCCTGCATCACCCTTGCATTACTTGCTTGCGCGTAAGTATCGAGCCCCCCTTGTCGCTACTAGTGGCAACCTTGCGGAAGAGCCTATCTGTACAGAAAATGATGAGGCGTTCGAGCGCCTGGGTAAAATCGCTGACTACTTTCTGATACACAATCGCCGAATTTTGCGCCCGCTGGATGACTCTGTACTCAGGGTGGTCAATAACCGTCCGCTGATGTTGCGTCGAGCCCGGGGCTACGCGCCACTTCCCATCACCTTGCCTGTACCAGGCACAAAGGGCGAAGGTGAACGAGAGAGCTTCCTGGCCCTGGGGGCGGACCTGAAAAACACAGTTGCACTGTCTCACGCCGGGTGGGCATATCCCAGCCAACATATTGGCGACTTAGGTAGTGCCAATACCCTGAAGCACTTCAACCAAACTATTGGCGACCTCACCAAACTACAGCAGTGCCGCCCGAAAAAATTAATCCACGACCTCCATCCAGGCTATACCTCTCACCGCTGGGCTATGAAGCAAAGAGCTGTGCGTATTGGCGTTCAGCACCATATTGCCCATCTATTCTCCTGCATGGCAGAACACGCTCACTCGGGACCTGCACTGGGAATCTGCTGGGATGGAACTGGTTACGACCGCAGTGGCATTGTTCGCGGTGGAGAATTCTTTCACTGGAATGGACGGTCTCCAGTCAAACACATCGCCAGCTTTCGCACATTCCCACTGCCGGGCGGTGAAAAGGCCGTACGCGAGCCCAGGCGCTCTGCGGCCGGACTTTTGTATGAAATCTCCGGGTTTGTCGCCCTGGAGAATCGACAATTAAAGCGCTGTTTCACCCGTGGCGAGCGTCAAAACCTGGTCACCATGTTAAAAGGTGAGATTAACAGTCCACCGTGTAGCTCTGTCGGCCGCCTTTTCGATGCGGTATCCGCACTCCTGGGACTGACTACGCATACCAGCTTTGAAGGGCAGGCAGCCATGGCTCTAGAACAGTGTGCCCGTGGCGTCAGCTCTAAAGATAGCTACCCCTTTAGCATTGTTCAAAAAGGGGACCTGCTGGAATTGGACTGGACACCCTGTATTAGTGCTTTGATCTACGATGAAAACCGATCACTGCCACAAAGGGCCGCTGCATTTCATAACACACTCGCGCAGATGGCGCTGGCAGTAGCAACGCAACAAGGTGAAAAGAATATCTTTCTGTCTGGCGGTGTTTTCCAGAATAAGCGGCTTACCGAAACCGTCACTGCGCTTCTGGAAAGTCAGGGCTTTTCCGTTCACAGCCACAGCGAGGTCCCCCCAAATGATGGAGGAATATCGCTGGGCCAGATCCACTACGCACAGTGTATGGATGCTGCTGGGCAATCATTGGGAGAGGAGAGTTCCTAGTGTGCCTGGGAGTTCCCGGAAGAATCGAATTAATAGAGCAAGAATCAGCCATGGAGCGCACTGGAAAAGTTTCCTTCGGCGGTATCAGTAAAGCTGTAAATTTATCACTGGTACCCGAGGCTGAAGTAGGAGACTACGTGATCGTTCATGCTGGAGTCGCGATCAGCAAGTTGAGAGCAAAAGAAGCAAATAAGGTTTTCGAGTACCTCAAAACATTGGGTTGAGTCAGCTTGTAATGAAATACCTCAAGGAATACCGCAACGGCGAGAACATCAAACTAATTGCGGCAGAGATTCAGAAAGTCACCACTCGCCCATGGACTCTAATGGAGATCTGTGGAGGGCAAACCCATGCCATCGCAAAATACAACTTGCAGCAATTACTGCCCGAGGAGATTCAATTAGTACACGGGCCCGGTTGCCCGGTTTGTGTCACACCTCAGGAAATCATCGATAGAGCTATTGCGATTGCTGCAATGCCCAATGTTATCTTCTGCTCCTTTGGCGACATGTTGCGAGTCCCCGGTTCAGATCGAGATTTACTAGAGGTCAAAGCAGCCGGAGGCGATGTCCGTATTGTTTACTCGCCGCTGCAAGCGCTCAATGTGGCAGAGCAGAACCCCACCAAGCAGGTCGTATTCTTTGCGGTGGGTTTTGAAACGACTGCTACCGTCAATGCCCTAGCGCTGTCCCTCGCCAAGCAAAAGCAAATCGACAACTTTTACGCATTGATATCCCAGTTTTTGGTTACACCGGCGATTCAATCGATATGTGCCCGTGAAGACTGCCGGATTCAAGGTTTCCTAGCTGCCGGTCACGTCTGTGCAATAACCGGATATCGTCAGTACCGCAGCTTGGTGAAAAAACACCAGATTCCAATAGTGATTACAGGATTTGAACCCCTGGATATTCTTGAAGGCGTACTCCGGTGTGTCCGTCAATTGGAGAGTGGTCGCTGTGAAGTAGAAAACCAATATCAGCGCGCGGTTACTAAAACAGGTAATACCGTTGCCCAAGACTTGATTAAAGAGGTTTTTAAAGTAGCAACACAACAGTGGCGCGGTATAGGTGAAATTCCCGCTAGCGGTCTGGTATTGAGCGACGACTACTCAGGATTCAATGCAGAACAAACATTCAATCTTCCAGCATTGAGCATTTCTGAAAACAGGGGATGTATCAGTGGGGATATTATGCTGGGGCTAAAGAAACCCGGGGATTGCCCTCACTTCGCTAAGACCTGCCAACCCCAGCAACCGCTGGGGGCGCCAATGGTTTCCACTGAAGGCGCTTGCGCGGCCTACTATCGCTACCAGAACCAGGTGGAATCGAATGAATCTGCAGTGTCCAATTCCACCAACCGCTAACGAGGTCGTACGCCTTGGCCATGGCAGCGGTGGGGAGATGACCCAACGCTTGATCGATCAATATATTCAACCTGTCTTCTCTAATCCCTGGCTATCCCAGGCCCATGACAGTGCAACACTTCCATGGAAACCGGATCAGCTCGTATTTACCACCGACTCCTTTGTAATCTCACCGCTTTTCTTTCCCGGAGGAAACATCGGTGAGCTCGCCGTTTATGGCACCGTCAACGATTTGGCCATGGCAGGCGCGGAACCCAAGTTTCTAAGCTGCGGCTTGATTCTCGAAGAGGGATTGCCCCTGGAAACTCTCCAACGGGTTCTGATCTCGATGGCTGAGGCTGCCCGGAACTCAGGAATTACCTTAGTCACCGGCGATACCAAAGTGGTAGAGAAAGGGAAGGGGGATGGGCTCTATATCAATACCAGTGGTATCGGTACCCTGATAAGAGAACAACCCATTGATCCCAACCGCATTTGCCAGGGTGATTCTATTATTCTATCCGGCGATATTGGCCGCCACGGAATGGCGGTAATGGCTTGCCGCGAAGGACTCGAGTTTGAAAGTGATCTCCTCAGCGATTGTGCGCCACTGAATGGCGTAGTTGCACAAATGATCAATGCCGGAATTGAAGTTCATTGTCTGCGAGATCTCACACGAGGTGGGCTAGCCACCGCATTGGTGGAGCTAGCAGAAAACTGCGGACGGACCTTTGTCTTGGAGGAGAGCAAGATACCTGTTTGTGATGCTGTGCAAGGCGCTTGTGAGTTACTGGGGCTAGACCCACTCTATGTAGCGAATGAGGGGCGTTTTGTGTCTTTTGTCCCCGAAGCAGGTGTTAAGCTGGCACTTTCCACTCTTCGAAAAGCAACTGCAGATAGCAGCTTTGCAACTATTGGTACTGTTGGGGGAGGAAATAGCTCCCAGGTTATTTTAAAAAACAATTTGGGATGTGATCGGCTATTGCAGCGTTTACCTGGCGAGCAGTTGCCAAGGATTTGCTAGCCAGAAGCCTCAAAAGCACAATTTACGTACAGTTTTTGAGCATATAAAATCAATGCATAAAAGCCCTAACTATCACTGAGTGCCTCATGACAATCTCTACATCCTTAGCTTTGTTCATTTCAATGCTAGTTCTAGCACTGATACCTGGGCCGGGAGTATTAGCTGTTGTTTCCCGGTCAGTGACACTCGGCTTGCGCCAGGGATTAATTACAGTAATGGGAATTGTTGTAGGTGATTATTTCTTTATTTTGTTAGCTCTGCTTGGCTTAGCAACGCTAGCCGAAACCTTGGGGAGCTTATTCATCGTTATTAAATATGCTGGAGCAGCCTATCTTATCTGGCTGGGAATGAATATCTTTCTCTCAGCAAAGAAAAGACAAGTCGACCAAAACCAAATAGCTACAAGCCACTCCCATAGCAGCTTTTCAAGTTTTCTACTGGGCTTAGTCACCACGCTGGGTAATCCGAAAGCTATTCTTTTCTACGTAAGCTTCTTTCCAGCCTTCCTCGATCTAACTCGCGTTGCTTCTTTGGACATTGCAATTATATTTGCAATTGCAACGCTAGCCGTAGGCAGTGTGATGGCAGGTTATGCGTACCTTGCCTGCAAAGCACGGTCAACAATCAGTCAATCAGGAAAGACCCCGGCTCTAAAATACGGCTCTGGGACTTTACTTATAGGAAGTGGTGTTTTTATTGCGGCAAAAAGTTAGTGGCTCCACAAGGTGCAGAAGCAATAGACCTAAGGAGCCTCTGAGTAACTCCGTAATGCCTCTGCGGGTCTTGAAGGCTGCAGATGTTAGGCGCAGCTCGCCGCGAATGGCCGTAGCCCTTTGCAAGAGCTGCAACGCAGCAGCTGTGGCCTTCAAGGCCCGCCCTTCGGGGCTTGCAGAGCGATTCACACTCCGCGTTGCGACTTCTTGAAAGGTCTAGACATTCCTGCGAAGCCGCGCCTTGATTGTGAACCGCTCTGCATGCCAGAGGTATCACGGAGTTACTCAGAGGCTCCCTAATTACTGCTCTCTGTTAGTTAGTCTAAGGAGGACGACCTTTTTACTTAGCTCTAAAGCTACTCACTCATGTCGGCCTGCTAATGCTACTTCTAATGCCTTCCTGATTATTTTTGCATCATCCAGTGCTCGATGAACTGTGAATTTGTCAGAGTCCTCCAGCTTTTCGCGCTCATTAATGAATGCTCTTAGGTGATTTTCAGAGCCACCAATTAGCACCTGAATATCCCTGAGTTCAAACTCCTGATGAATACCAGTATCAGAAAAAAGGGCATTGCACCAAAAACTGTCCCAGTGCAGGGCATCGCAATAGACAACCTGACCTGAAAGAATCCTGTTTAGGCTATAAGCCACTGTAGTTGAATCTATACCCTCGGATTCCAGCTTTGATCGGGAAATGTTATGTATCGATTCAGCATCATCGGACCAATAAGACCAGTGTGGCACTGGTTTTATTAGCGCCTAGTATTCCACTGTTTCAGAGCAGAGGCCAACTTCTATAGGGTAACTCTGCTTGGATAAGCCGCTGGCTTCGAAGTCAATAATCCACATGGTAAGAACGATAAGATATGGAAGAAAGGTAAAAGAACTTAGCACCTCTTCCTTACAAGCTTCCAGTTTGTCTGCATTTTCAAGCCAATTGAACAAACCTGTATCTTAAGATAGACTACAACTGATAATGATTATTATTTGTGACTTAAATTTAAACCCGGTAGATCGCTAAATACAAAGCTTCCCAGTATTGAAGGCAATATTTGCAACTACGAAACTCCATTTCTGTAAAGAATAAGCGCAATGTTCAAAAAATCCGCGACCTCTAAGCAAAGAAGGCTGGAAAACTTCAATGTCTAACCTGGTGGCTTTCCTACTTACTTATTTGGCTGTACTAATTATTTTTGTAACCAGACATAAAGATCTACAGCTCAGTAGTTTTAAGCGCTTACAAAGAATTGCCTGGTGGGTGCTTCCGGTGAGTTCAATTCCTTATGGATTCCTATATGGTTGGGAGGTAGGGATACCCATCTGGCTTTGTGTCGCGATGTTCTGCGCTTTATTACAAGCACTGCTCGCCCCAATCAAACCTAATTGGCTGCTTCGCCATTTTCCGCTGTCAGTAGTGGGCTTGTTGGTATTAGAGCAGGCTCTTCTGACTATCGGATAACTCTATGGCTGCTTCAATAAAAATCAGTTGGCAACAGGTCGCCCTGACCATTGTGCTGAGCATAATCTTGATGTTTTCCAGCACGGTGATGTTGTCGATTTACTGGCCGTCCGCCGAGCCAACAGAACGGATGGCAGCGGGATCTATGTTATCGACACTTTTATGGGTCGGGTATATGAGTATGGGGTTACTCGCCGCCTCCACTTGGCGCGCAGCGGCATACCTATTGTCCCTGTTGCTGGTCATGCTCGGACTAAGCGCTCTTTCTTTTTTATAATTTTCGGTCTAGCCAACTTAAATGCAACAGCGTAGCAATATCCTTTTTTACGAAATTCACTCCTGGATTGGGGTGTTATTTTCTATTCTGCTATTCGTAATTTCCTTTTCCGGCGTGGTCGCACTATTTGGCCACGAGCTGACCCAATGGGAACGCCCCGAGCATCGTATTGCCTTCGATGCTGAAGCGCCTGTGGATGTAGATCAACTGGTCGCTCCGGTACTTGCCGAGGCAAATATCGGTGAGGACAGCTTTTTTATGATCTCAATGCCAGACTACTACCATCCTATGCTGGAAGTGCTCTGGACTGATGCTGAAAGCGAGGAAACCGAGGTACGCCATATAAACCCCAATACCGGTGAAGTGCTGCCGCCCAGCGGCTCTGATTTCGCTGAGCTATTGACGTATATGCACACTGATCTACTGTTTCCCAGGCCTTTTGGACGCTACCTGGTTGGACTGATGGGCTTGGTGATGCTGCTCTCGATATTAAGTGGCATCATCATTCACAAGAAAATCTTTAAAGAGATGTTTAAATTCCGAGTGGATCGCAGCAGGCGGCTCAAATGGACAGACCTGCACAAAGTATTAGGGGTCTGGCCGCTACCGTTCCATATAGTGATTGCTTTTACCGGCGCAATACTTGGCTTGAATGGCATTATGATCCAGGTTGCTGCATTTTCTGCTTTTGAAGGTAATGTGGAAGCAGCAGTCGCCTCGGTAGTGGGGGAACATCCTGAGATAACTGGCGAGCCTTTGCTGTCCAATAGCTATAACCAAATGCTGCTGCGCTACCAGGACCAAGTGCCTAATGCGAAACCCAAAGCCATTTATGTGGAGGCCTACGGGGATCGCAATCAGGTTGTCCAAGTCTCGGGCCAAACAAACGAGGCGCTGGTGCGCTTTGTAGATGTCAAATACCGCAGTGAAGATGGCGAAGTAGTTAATATCAATAACCCAGTGCAGGACTCAGGTCCGTTTATGCGGGTGTATTTTTCACTGACTCCACTTCACTACGCACTCTACGGTGGCTTCCTGATAAAAGCCCTGTACTTTGTGTTGGGATTGGCATTGTGTTTGATGATGGTAACGGGCACCGTTATCTGGCAGGTTCGCAAGGCACAGAGGCAAAAGCTCCCCTCTGGTGATATTAATACCCGAGGTTCCGGCTGGTTCCTCAGTTTGCTCACGGTAGGGGTTTGTGCCGGTTTGGTTGTCGCCACCACGGCCACTTTCTATGCCAATAAGCTGTTACCTCCCGGTGGTGGTGGCGATCAGCGCTTTCACTGGATTGAAATGGTGTATCTCTCTGTATGGGGAGTGGCCATAGCCTGGGCGATGTTGCGCCGCCAGATAAAACCTGCATTAGCAGATCTCTCACTTTGTGCAGGCTTGCTACTGTGCGGCATCCCGCTGCTCAATGCGCTGGTAACTGGGAATGGTCTGCTGGTCCCCTGGAAGTCCGTCACTTTGCCAGTGGTCTTCACTGACCTGGGCGCCCTGGTAATGGGTGTCATTTGCCTCTATTCGAGCAGATATATCTACAGGCAGGTATCCCAGTCAAAGCAGTCTGCAGATATCCCCCAAGCTGTTGCCGCCCAATAACGGGCTATTTCCTGCGAGATGGCGAATGCCATCTCGTAAACTCTATAGAATCTGTACGGCACTGGAATAGGGCGCTGCAACCTATCCCAACTACACACTTTACCTTCCTCTCAATTACTCTCGAAGAGAGTGGTATTTGCTTTCAAGCATTGAGAGGACGCTACTTTTCACAACTTACATATAGGATGAGTGTGGAGTTGGGCTGGAAAAACCAAAACATTCTTTCCCCCTCCCGAACCGAGATTTTCCTTAACTCCCGTCGCCAGGTATGGAAATATCAAAACCATTTAAAATGGCAGAGACCTGATGATAGCCAGCCACGAGAAAGACCAGTTCGGCGGCGCCCTCGTTACCGAAAGCACTCACGGCCATCTCCCAAGTAGCCTTTGGCAGGCGGCCTCCAGCTGCAAGTGATGCGGCGACATCATAAGCAGCGGCTTCCTCAAAAGTTAGGTCTATCGGACGCTGGCCCGCTGCAATAGTGGCAATTTTGCTCCTTGCTAACTCACTCTTCTCACCAATAACCGTATGGGAATACAGCTCATAACCCGCTTTAAAATGAGCTGCGGTGATTAGAATCGCAACCTCCCGAGCGGTCTTAGGAAGCGTGGGTTTGCCTGCAATAGCCTTGATATTGTCCCACCAGGGCTTTCCAAACCTGGGATATTGCAGTGCCGGTGCCCAGGGCCCCAGTAAAGCGCCATCCTTGCGCTTCTTGATGAAACCTGTGAAATACCCCTTCATCTCATTACTCATATCTTCGTAAAGGGGTTTCTGTTCCTCGCTGAGTTCTTCAGGTGGGATGGCAGGGATACGCAACTGACACCTCTCTTGTCCAATTGGCGATTCAGATTTATCACACACAAAGATTCTAGCCCGACAGAACGCAAGATTCGGGATGCCTGTTTGAAGAGTTGCATTCAACCGCAGATTAACTGCCGAACTTTGGCTCAGGAAGCCCCTGAATTCCAAGCCCGTGAACGGCTAAGATACAGCCCGGTTGAGGATGTCGAGCCAGTTCCTCTTTAGTGAGGAATGACTGCTGAGATGTGACAAACAGTGTCTCATAATTATTACCGCCAAAAGCGATGCAGGTAGGGCTGCGAATCGGCAGATCGATCTCTCTATCAAGCCTTCCTTTGGGATCTACTCGCAAGATTTTGCCTCCAAGATTCAACGCAAACCAGTAAAACCCCTCCGAATCTACCGTTGCACCGTCGACAATTCCTGGTTGTCGGTCTTCTATGGAAAAGAAAGGGCGCCGGTTGCTAATCCGGCCGTCACTGATATCCAGATCGAATACGTAAACCATATGTCCAAAGGTATCCCCGAAATACATTCGCGTATCTTCAGGGTCAAAAGCAATGCCGTTGGCTACAACAAAGCGAAAATCCTTATCGGCCTTTCGGTAAGTTAAATCGGGCTCCAAACAATAGAGATAGGAAGATTTGTCTTTAAAACGCACATCCATACTACCGCACCAGAAACGTCCATAGCGGTCCACTTTGCCATCATTCAAACGACTGTGGGGCCTACCGGGTTCAGGATTAACGATTGTATCGACACGCCTGTTTTCCAAGTCGATCGCAAAGAAACCGGAGCATCCACCTCCGATCATTCCGCCTCCACGGCGGAAGCCAAAGGAGCCTATTTGTTCAGGCATCTCCCAGGTCTTGCGTTCGCCTGTTTCGATATTGAAACTTCTTATGGATGGAGGCCGGGCATCAGTGGGATCAGGTTCGGGGTTAACGTGATCAGCCCAATAAATAGACTTGTCTTCCGCTGACCAAATCGGTGTCTCACCCAATCCATCATTGCACTCCCATAGGCACTGGATTTCTACCACCGTAAATCCTCCAATATGAAAAGTGCGCATTCACGCCGATGAAGGGAGCGAGTACCTATTGAGTCGTAAGGCTAATTAACAAATAGGTAAACCACCGCCTCAGGCGGTGAGACTTGATAAGGCTCTGCCGTTCCGGCGTGCAGAGTAAAAATATGGCCTCCATGAACCGGCAAGTTCTTTAAGGAGGCCATATGCGAGATTGGCAGTGCCAAGCTCACGTGAAACATTATTGCAGATACCATGTGGTATTTGTGCCCAAGTATCGAAAGAAAGCGTTATTTGGAGCATTGAGACGTGAGATTGGAGCAATATTCCGGGACTTATGTCGTCAAAAAGGCATTGAGTTGGTCGAGGGGTACGCAATGAGGGATCACATTCATATGTTGTTAATGATTCCTCCAAGGTTAAGTGTTTCCAATACGGTTGGGTTTCTGAAAGGGAAATCTGCGATCCAGATATTTCGGAAGTACAAGCATGTGCAGAGAAATTTCACAGGAAGGAATTTTTGGGCTCGGGGCTACTGCGTGAGTACAGTAGGTCTTGATGAGCAAATGATTCGAGAGTACATCAAGAATCAAGAGGTTGAAGAACGCCGGCAAGAGCAGATGCAACTGGCCGGGTTGTAAATAGCCCCCTCTGGGGGCTTTCACCATACCACCCGCTATGCGGGTGGTTGCTGATTTTTGTGATTCCAAGTTAAGAAGGCCGAATAAGAATACCCGGCCCATAAAAACCAATATGGCTTGGCTTGCCACTAAAAGACCATCAAAAACTGAAAGTCCACTCGGGAATCCAATTCAAAGCCCAGGCTTCCATTACCTTATCAAGCCCACTCAAGACCAGTACCCCGAGTAGTAATAGTATAAGACCTAGTACTGTTTTGCCTCCAATCGCGAAAGCCCCAACTGATGGTGACAGTCGAGTATAAATCTGCCTCGATAACCCCCCAGCCACTAAAAGCGCTGCACCGGTACCTAGTCCGAAAGCAAACATCACCATAAATGACTGCCCCAATTGCTGGCCCATGGAAGCCAGTGCTATAGCGGCACCCAGGGTAGGGCCAACACATGGCAGCCAGATGATTCCGGTAAGGAAGCCAATACCAAACTGCCCAGCCCAAGCTCCATCACCGGTAATGCTCGCCCCTGCGGTGATTTTTGATAAGCGCAAGGTCAGCCAATCGGAAAGTGGTTTGATCAACAAGACTAGTGCAACCGCCACTAACATTATCGCGGCCATATAGCGGAAGAGTTCTGGGTCTAATCCTAAGGAGACCAATAGAAAGCTCAGCACAGTACCTGCCAATGCAAATGACAAACTCAGCCCAGTCGCCAACGCGTACGGCCCCCAGCGCCCGGCACTATTAGAAGCGCCGACAACCATTGGCACCAACGGCCAAACGCAGGGGGAGAGAATACTGAGAGTACCCGCGATCAAAGCCAGGGGGATGGCGCTAAGCTCAAGCATTGTCAGTGCAAGCCTTAACTGAATCGAAGATATTCTGCTGAATTACATCGGCACGAGTTTCGGCAACACTGAACCACACCTGTTGCTCTCCATTAAACAGTAGTAGCGTTGATTGCCGAGGAGCGCGGAAGTGCTTAACCCACTTTTTCTGGGAGTCGAAATCCACATTCAGGATCGTAAGGCCACACTGGGCATTGTCTCTCTGAAACTGCGCCAGAATCTCGCCCTGTTTTTTACAGGTTGGGCACCAATCTGCTCTCACATCGATCAAAATGGGTCGTTTGGCGGCTTGTAACTCCTTGAATCGTTCTTCGGAAAGTGGCTCTGATGCTAGAGCGAATGGCATAGAAAAAACTAATGTAGCGGCGATCAAGGTGCTAAGAGCTAAGCGGATAAATTTCATACAATCCATATCCTTAGTGGCAGGGTATAAGCCCTAATTTGAAGACAATCTGTTTAGATACCCACCTTGGTCGTACTGGAGTGCAAATTCTTACAGTAAGGCAAAGAGGATTTGTTTGATTAGGAACCCTAGGGTTCTCTGTGTATTCAGTAGCGAAGAAGGCTAACAGGAGGAGGGCGATGGCCTCATTGCCATAAAGTAACAACCAGGTGAAGTTGGAGGCTCCAAAGAACTTATAAGATCTGTGGGAGTCCTACCTGTTATCGCACTAATCACAGAGTTTTTCGGAAAAGGATTTTGGCCAGGTCTATTGAGATATGGTCTACGAAGTAGATGGATTTTAATACGACGACACCTTCACTCTCCAACATCAAAACCACCAAAAATTGGCGCCTTGCAGTCTCAGTACTGATTGCGATTGGAACCCATATAGCGCTGATAGTTGTTCCAATATCAATAGCTCCAGGTCCAACTCCTAGGACCAACACGTCACTAGAAGTCAAATTACTGGCCCCATTTACTCCTCTGCCTTCTACGTCTCCGCCAACTGCTGAAGAACCGAGCGTAGTATCAGAGCTGGATACCGCTCCGACAGATGCAGTAACCGTTACTAGCCCGCCAATACCTGATAGTTTGAATAAGGTGAAACCAGCCAAAATAGAAGAGCCACCACCCAAATTGGAAGGAGCATTAGAGGCAAGGCCCGATTCCGAGGATTTCCCAACTGCGCCAAGGTCAGGGCGACAACCGACTGTATTCAATCCCGCTCTTGAGAGAAAAATAGCCAGGGAACGCAACAAAGTCCGTCGATATCAGCCTACAGAAAACAGATACCAGACCTCGACAGGAACCTTTGTTCAAGTTGGAGACCGTTGTTTTGATGTTAAAGAGCTACCTGCTACAAATACAGAGAGCGATCTAAACCCATGGTTTGGTGCGAAGTGTCCAGATAATTCCAGATCACAAGCAGAAATCGATCGATTGGCTGAGAAATATGGGATTCCATAAAACTGCTGGAGTTACTTTTTCTAAATGAAAAGTTACCAAGCCTTCACCAGTTGCCTTGAAACATGTAGTTATCAACTCAACTGGTGAAAGTCTTACACCTTTACTTTCTTCCCTAAACGGTTAGTGAGCCTTACCGCCTGAACGTTCAAATCCAGCGTAAGGGTGGTATAGAATTGATTGCAGGCCTGAGTGACGTTCCCGAAGATCTTGTGGCATATCTCCCAGGTGGACTAAGCGAGTCGGTTCAGCAGCCGCTATCCAACGATCGGCAAAGTTGTCCCACGAGTCAATATGCTTGTGAGCGGATTTGGAATCCTTGAAATGCTCATAGATAAGCACGTTTCCATCATCGGTTACGTAATACTGGTAATTCAGGGTTCCACCTTCTTTCTTAGTTGCTGCGACCATCTCATTCACAACAGCTTTGAACTCCGCTTCATGTCCCTTTCTTATCTTTCCCTCGATAATCCAACCTACGTTGTTAAACATGCTTGCTACCTCACTACCGAAAGTATCGTTTAACCATATACACCGGAATAGCTTAAAGTACTACCCACGGCGCTTAAGTGGTGTGTTGAATTGTAGATGGTTTTTAGGGAAGCACATTCAATCACGGGTATGAAGAAAATCTAATAAGCTAAAGCAGGCTACAGGCTTCTGGTCAGAACGTGACAGTCAACTAAGTAGCACTACAATATATCGAAAAGATCAGCTTACCTGGCAACTGTGTATTGCCCATGGCTTATTCTGGATGACCTAAAGTTAATAGTATATTTATGACCGTGAACAGGTGAGCGGGCAGGGTCTATTTCAACCTATTCAGATTAAGAAAGATAATGGATAACCCCTTTGCTAATCTCATACACAATATATTCTAATTTCTCTTGGCTCAAAATCAGTCAGCCACACTAACTAATTCGAATTAAGGCTGTAATAGAGATACTATGACAAAGCCAATAACTAAAAAACTCAGAAATTGTCTTGTCAGTCTCTTCAGAGGAATTAGCCAGGTCATCCTGCAAAGAAACGCCTTGAGTGGCTTTCTATTCATACTCGGAGTAACAGTTAACTCTATTACCATGGCTATAGGGGTCGCAATTGGGGTTATCACCGCAACTGCCTGTGCAACTATTCTTAATTACCCCGTAAAACAAATTGAAGATGGACTATTTGGGTACAATGGAGCTTTGATCGGTGTAGTCATATTCTTATTATATGCTCCATCTCTAATGACTTTTTTATTGATTGTCGGTGGAAGTGCTTTAACAGTCTTAATCATGCGCTTTATGCTGCTTCATTTTGTCCTTCCGCCTTATACTGCGCCCTACATTCTGGTGATATGGGCTATATGGATATTGGCTCCAGCACTAGATCTAGCGCCAACTACAGCATTCATTAACGAAAATACCTCAACCTGGGGGATATTCGAAGGTATTGGTCAAATCATCTTTCAGAACAATGCCATTACAGGTATTTGTTTTTTAATTGGGATTTTTATCTCGAATAAATCTCATGCGTTTTGGAGTATTATTGGTGGAATGCTGGCCACATCACTGGCCATGTTCCTGGCCTTATCACCCACATTAATTCTTGCCGGGCTCTTCGGTTACAATGCATCTTTGAGCGCTATTGCATTATCAAATGGTCGTAAGCGATGGCTAGCCCCACTTGCAGGGAGTATATTAACCGTTCCAATCGCAATGGCTTTTATGAGCGCTGATATTATTGTATTAACCGCACCATTTGTTATCGCTAGCTGGATTATATTGTTGATCCAAAGAAAACTTACATTAACTCATTAATCCAGCCCATTAGAGAAAACACTAGCTCGTGAAAGATTCGGTAAGTACAGCTTCCATTTGACGAATTGATTGAGTCCAACTGACTTTTGCCAGTTTTGCATAGTCAGTGTTGAGAAGCGTATGTGTCAGAGTAACGATGGTACCAAGCTCACTGCCCCTGAACGCAACTTCAACCAAAGATGCATTTTCTTGCGGCTCGGTGTTGTTTGGCAGATTAAGATTGCAATGCTCGTGGACTTCAAAAACTAATCGCTTTGGCCTGTCAACGCTGCGATACACACCAGACATAATGCAGGAACTGCCGTTTGGAGCAGTCATCTCAAAAGCAAAGCACCCACCAACCTTGGCAGTGAGATTGAGTACACGTGTCGTGAAATCGTCAGGCCCCCACCATTTTTCAACCATGTTGGGTATGATCCAGGTATCAAAGACCGTCTCTGGCATTGCCCGGACTGTATAAGAGATCGGTTCGATTCGAACATCCTTTTGATAAGTAAAATCGATCACTGTTGCACCTTATTCTTTTAAGTAAGGGGGTTCCAGCGGTCTGTCAACACTGAAACAGTTTATTACTGTTGTCCAAAACCATTCAATCAACCCCAACGGCTTCTATGATCAAAGTAGGGACCAGAACTAGCGCTTGGAGACCATCTGAAGCATATCTATTATCGTTGAGGTGGCAAGGCTAATCGAATGACTGAATAAGCGGTTTCCGAGTAACCTTAAGTTGCTTTTAATACGTAGCTACACCCGGCAGCCATTGCCTAACAATATTTCACCGATATACTTATTCAGATGGAAGAAAATCACGACAACCTGAATACTGTTTTCCAAGCTCTGGCTGATCCAACACGACGCGCTGTCATTCAGCATTTGATAAGCGGACCAGCGTCGGTCACCGAGCTCGCAGAACCATTTGAGATGGCACTCCCTTCGTTCATGAAGCATATTGGTGTTCTGGAGGATGCGGGCTTGATTCGCTCCAAGAAAACCGGTCGCGTGCGAACCTGTGAGATAAAACCCAAGCAACTGACAGCGGCACAAAAATGGATCAATACACAAACGGCCATGTGGGAAGGCAGGATGGCTCGGATGGCGAGCTATGTCGAAACGCTCGATGCAGAAGAGCAGGATGACTTAGTACAAAAGGGGTAGATGCCCCAACAATACGGATCCTATAGGCGTAAACCAATTTCTCCCCCTCCACCCCACCTAGCACTGAAGCTTTAACCGCGCGGAGCCTTTCGCGGGTTATCCATTGACCTAACAATTACTGTTAACTATAGTTATCCAAAAAGCTAACTATCGTTATTTTTTGCACTCGGCTGTTCACGCTTTCCAGACATCGCAGAGGGATTCGCATGAGCCAAGATTTCTCCCACGACACCATATCGATCAGTAGAAGGATCAAAGCACCGAGAGAGTGGGTATTTTCCGCATGGGAAGACCCGCAAGCCCGCTCGATATGGGGGCCTCCCTCTAAAGATGAATCAATCGAATTTCTCGAAAACGACTTTCGCGAAGGAGGCCTAGACGTACATCTATGCGGTCAAAAAAGCGATCTGCGATTCCGGGTTGAAACACACTATTACGAAATCAGAAGACCGCAGCGGCTGTTGTTCACCGAACGAGTAACTATGGATAGCTCTTCACTGAGTGTCTCTTTGGTTAGCGTGGAGATCAGAAAAATTGGAAGCGTGACAGAGCTTGAGGTAACGATACAAATCGCGTCCCTGGCTGGCTCGGGAATGATCGAGGGAACTCGCAATGGGTGGCAGCGGGCCCTTTCTAATCTGACTGCTTACTTGGAAGCAAGAAAAGTAGAAGCCGAATAGAGAAGGGCAATATTATTTCTCTTCGGGCTTCAATAGCCATTGAGTAACAGTCCAAGTACACCCGCAGCATCATTTGGACCAATAGAGCCAACAGGGAAGAACTTGTGCGAAAAATAATTGTAAACACGTTTATTAGCCTGGATGGTGTGATGCAGGCCCCTGGCGGCCCGGAAGAGGACTCTTCAGGGGGCTTTGAACTTGGTGGATGGGTAGCTTCCTATTTTGATGAAGGTGTTGGTCAATTCATGGGCAATGTGTTCGCAGCGCCATTTGAGTTACTACTTGGCCATCGGACTCACAATATTTTCGCTGCACATTGGCCAAAAGTTGCTGCTGACCCTCCGCCTGAGGGTGTTGATGAAAGTGAAATCCAGCTGGCCAAAAAAATCGACGGTACAACACGATACGTGGCTTCTCGCACGAAACCTGAGTTTACCTGGGAAGGCAGCGAGTGGCTGGGGGATGACCCAATCTCGAGGCTTCGTGCAATCAAGGCTAGCAATGGCCCAGATTTGTTGGTTCCAGGCAGTGCTGACTTTATTCAAACTCTACTCAAAGCGGACCTAATTGATCAGTTCAAATTACTGATTTTTCCTTTGGTCCTGGGTAACGGGAAACGTCTTTTCGGTTCAGGTGTGATCCCTACAGCGTTCCATGTACAGCAAGCCATGACGACAGATAGCGGTGTAATTTGTGTGACCTATGTTCGAGGCGGAAGTATCACGACTGGAGATTTCTCCCTGCAACGAGAGTAGGGCCGGCAGTCTAAGCGCAATTTGGGATAGATAAGCAGAGATAGGAACTCGAAAGTTATGGAGCCCATCACTGACTTGGTATTCAAGGGAAGCTGCGCACATTATGCCGATACGCTCGGCAGTAAGATCAGATCTGGAACGCCCACCAGATGTCCCGACATAACTATCAATGCCAGAGCCTTTCAGCAGAGTAAGTATTCGACCCGTTTAAATCCCAAGGAGATATCAAAATGACAGAACTCATTACCTGTCTTTGGTTCGACTACGGCGAAGCAAAGAAAGCGGCGGAATTCTATGCAGCAACTTTTCCTAACAGCCATGTCGACCGCGTTAATGCGGCCGCCGCCGACTACCCCGGTGGCCATGAGGGCAGTGAGCTAACCGTTGAATTAACTGTCCTCGGGCGCAAGTTTATAGGTCTGAATGGTGGCCCAAATCTAACTCCGAATGAATCGGTTAGTTTCATGGTTATCACCGAAAACCAGGAGGAAACTGACCGTTACTGGAATGCGATTGTGGATAACGGTGGACAAGAGAGCGCCTGCGGTTGGTGTAAGGATCGCTGGGGCCATTCGTGGCAAATTACGCCAAAACTGCTACTCGATCTTACAACGAACCCCGACCGTAACAAGGCAAAACGCGCTTTTACCGCGATGATGACCATGAGAAAGATCGATATTGCGACAATTCAAGCTGCTACAAATTCGGTTTGACGTAACAGAGAGATATCGCGAAAGAATATTTATACCGGGCATGAGCAAATCGCCTCGTCAACCCTGAGCTACTGGCACAACACCTCAACAAGCTAAGTGACACTGCCCTCATCAAGCTCAGTCCCAACAGACAATGCAAGAGACAAATATATGAGGATCAGATTGTGAGACGGTTAGTGGTTTGGAATGTGATGTCATTGGACGGCTGCTTTGAAGGCACCACCCCATGGTCATTGGACCATCACGCAACAGTGTGGGGCGATGAATTAGAAGCCTTCTCTCTTCAACAGGGCGATGAAATCGGCACCTTGCTATTCGGATGTCGCACCTATAAAGGGATGGCCGATTATTGGCAAAACGAAACAGGGTCGATTGCGGACATGATGAACTCGCTTGAAAAAGCCGTCATCTCTCGCACGCTAGAAACCGCCAATTGGTCAAATACTCGTCTACTGAAAGGCGAGGCGGCCGAACATGTTCGCGCGCTGAAAAAAGAGACCGGGAAGAGGGATATCTTCGTATTTGGTAGTTCGAATCTTGTAGCTACTCTGCTCAGAGAAGGTCTAGTAGACGAGTACCGGATATGCCTAGCACCTATCGTACTAGGAGCTGGCTCACCTCTCTTCAAACCTGACGGTATCCAGAAAAATCTTGAGCTGATGCGGGCAGATACCCTTGAAACGGGCGGAGTAGTCCTTCGCTACAAGTGTCTATAAAAGGGCGGAGCGTTATTGCAGCCAGCTTCTAGGCATGGTTTGTATCATTAACCTAAAAGAGTCTATGGGAAGAGGGTCATGATGAAGTTCCAACCTCTTCGATTGCCACTTGATCTGGATAGAAGGCAATACGCCCGTTGATCACCCCGGCAAAGTCAAAAGCAGCTTCATAGGCCCATGCAATAGCTTCTCCGCTATCATCGATTGAGAAGTAGCTGGCATCGCCTTTCAGTGGGCAATAGCTTGTCTTTCCCTCTATAAGGAAGAGGGGAGCAAGAACATCTTCTCTTGGGAAATAGAATACGGGGTCGAACATATCTTTTGCGAGTTCTGTAACTCTCAAAGCATTACTACTCTCGGCAATCACTTTGCCACCACGACGCACACGCACTGTCCTAGGCACAATCTTGGCGCGCATAAGGTGTCGGGGTTCTTTCGGGTTGTGGATTGTGTCACTAGACATCGTAACTTCTGGATAGGGCATTGATCTTTCCTTTCAAGGTATTAGCCTGAAGCTATAAGCGGGCCGCATTTATCCATATAGAGATACACACTTATAAGACTAAGCGAACAGCGAGCCTTCATGTCCCCTCACTTGGACTCAATAGTTAGCGCTGATACGACCTTCGATGCATAAATTGTGGACGATTGCCGCCGAATTACGAACTTTCCAGATCCCGTTGAAACAATAGGGTTGGCTGATTTTGATGGTAACAACTGCATCGCACGCGTTAGCCAACTCCCTAAAGTACCTCTCCAATTCCAGCGATAAAATCCTAGGTAGTAACAGTGTAAATTGTTACCGTGTACTCGGCGTACGGGAAGTGGTGACCAGTATCAACCAATCCTTCACCACTCACGCATTGGCCCGAGCATCTACACCCCAAATATAGAAATCCTTGGGCCCTGGGGACAGTTCTCTGATTTCGGGATAGGACCCCAAATTGCATGAAACGTAATCGTCTCTATTAATTCGACGGCCCCCTGGGTTTTCCTTTAATGATTAAGTAGGCTTGGGTGTACTTTTCGTTTACCTACCATTCCTGTTATAACTCTCCCAACTTCCTGCTCAGAGGGTAATTGTGCTACGTCATACGCAAACCATGCCACTGAGTCCGCATTTTCCACCGCTTTCACCTCAGTGAGCTCTGCCATAAGAGTTGCCGCTGCATCTTGTCCGCGTAACTGATTGAATGCCTGCTGTACAACAAGCTTGAATGCTTGTTCATGGGTTTTACCATTGTCCTGATGGAACTTCATCCATATAGCGCCACCTTCACTAATAGCTTTATCCAATTTATCCGCGATGCCTTCATCATTGAAATATTTATGATCCACGGTTTGCGCATATTTATGTGTTCCTTCATGGATCAGAGTAACAATGCAGAATACCTCACCTTTCTCCCAAATTTTACTAAAACTCAAGCAGATAGGGTTTTGATTGGGCTTCATAAAGCTCCCCCCCTTAAGTTGCCCTCCACCAGCCCATGACAACTTACAGAAGTTTGAAATTGATCTGCCCCAACTTTCCGTAAGGGGCACAAACACAAACCCGGCCGCATTTTTCGAAGGGTCCTCAATACCAAATGGATATCCTATCGTCGATATGGTAGAGCATTGAACCTTACACAAGGTGGGCATCATTTTTACATCCGCACACTCCACATCACCACTCAAGCCTATCTGGGTTTTACTGAGTTTTTGAAGTATCGCATTTACGCAATTTGAATATCTTTGTGGCGGGCAATCCATAGGAAGGCCGAAGTAGTAGGAGACTAAATTTTTAAATTTATCAGGAACCTTATCAGGGTATGTAATCGCTACAGTGCACATATCTATCGCTCGTTTTAAGATAGTCTGTGCTTCATCCAGCCAGTTTTCGAGTGATTTTTTGACCTTCGTTTGAAAAAGTATCGGCGAATTATCCTCTACCAACACGGTAAAACTCACTTCCCGGTTGATACTGCGGCTCACTATTTTTGTCATAATTATTCTCCTGCCTTTTCCTGCTACTTTCAGCGATGGAATCCACTGTTTTTGCTCTGATGCCAAACCAGAGCAAAATAGAATATATAATATTACTTAGCACGACTGTACATTAATATTCTTAAAATCATTCAGGAATAGCACTTCTTAACAATCCACCTCGGATTAAAATTCCCTAATGTGTCTTGCAATAATTCTTCTGGAAATTACTCATAGATTAATATTGCGGAGGGATTGAGGCAGTTCGCAGTATTTCGAGTCACTTTAACTGATTTTTGCTGATTTTGGACTGGGCTAGTAATTACTGAGCGCCTGCCACTACCAAACCCTGCCTAATCCAGCCACAATTAAGATGTGGTATTGATGAATCAATTTGCAGCAGTGACATGACTGATATAAAAAATCTCAATTTATCAATAAGTTAAAACTGTTTCGCCCAATATTCCCCTAGGTTGTAATTACTAAAATGGGAGAAGGAAAAATACACCGCGCTTCGGACCCTATGAAGCATGGGTGCCGATTAGGAGCTTACAAGGATGTATTAACAGCGTGTCTCGAGTGCGGTGTATTATTTTCTTCAACCCCAGTAATAATTAACCGACTATTCAAACTAGGGCAGTCGTTTATAGGAATAAGCTTTTCCACCTTGACGAAGAGTAAACGAGCGGGCAGGGCTCGTATCGCTCTCCTCAAACTCTATAGTCAACCCTGGAACCATCTTCGATGCATAGATTGTGGACGATTGCGGTCGAATTACGAATTCTCCATATTCCGCTGAAACTATAAGAGCTGTATAGCCGCGGCTGATTTCGACAATATCATCTGTTCCGTGCCCATAGCGCCCGACACCTCTCAAAAGCACCTCCTCTGGTAAAGTGATGAAATCTGGGACAGGGACAACCTTAGTAGATACCGTCTGCTCGGGGTTCAAGAAGTGATGGCCAATATCATCCAGACCTTCGCCGCTGGCAGTATCTGCCAAGGCAACAACACCCGCTCTCCGCGCTGGGTTAAAACCCATAAATGTACGCGATCCATCACTGCTACCATTGGACCAATAGTAAGTCTCTCCATTAGTGGTTGTCCTGCGCCAACCCAGGGCCATACGAGTGATATCACTGCCTCCCGGCCTATCAATTGACAGCATTAGCCGCGATGCTGCAATCAAATCCTTAGGGCCTCGACCGTTGATAAACAAGTCGAGAAGTGTGAGGAGATCTCTGGCTGTAGATCGTAAACCGCCAGCCGGCGAGAGCACCCCATCGCTTGTTGGGCCGATCGGGCTGAGATAGAAGTCATGGCCTTGAGCTCGCCGAGTAGACTTCTTGGGATCATCCTCTAAAGTGGTATCATTTAGCCCTAAAGGTCCCGTCACACGCTCTCGCAGTATCGTTGCAAAAGAGCGGCCTTCCTTCAAAACAAGTCCTTGACCTAAGAGCCCAAAAGCCAGGTTTGAATAGCTGAATTGAGTACCCGGGCTAGCTTTCAGATGATAGCTTGGCAAGCCACCATAGAGCTGCTCAAAGGAGTAACCAGCGTACTTATTGGGCGCATCGGGCGCCGATGCAGCAAGATTATTTGGTCTTAGAGGAAGAGAAGCAGCATGGGTAGCCAGGTCGGCGAGAGTGATTTGTTGCCCTTCAAAAGTTGGAGCTTTTACACCGGCTGGTACGTAATCCTGGAGAGGATCATCGAGTTTCACTCTCTTATGTACAACTTCAACAGCCAAGAGCAAGGCCGTAAATATCTTAGTTAACGACGCAATTTCAAAAATCGTATCGTCCCCTAGTTGATAAGTATCCTTGGCTTCAGGCTCTCGAACAGTAATGATTCGACGACCAGAAGAATTTAGGGTACCTGCAACTGCTGCATGTGCCGCGTGCTGCTTAAGAATACGATGGCGAATGAGACGTTGAAACTCGTCATCATCATTCACTGGATGACTTGATAAAGCATCTAAAGCGATGAGTGGTCGAGGGACAGCAAATACAGAGGTAGCTCCAAGAAATAATTTTGCGAAATCACGTCGTTCCATGGCAATCAACACCTATTCAAAAACTTTCCAGAGTTTAGTTGGTAAACTTTGACTATCAGAAAGGCATAAAAGTTCTTGTGATAGATACGCTGATCACTAACAGAGATAAACGCATTTTGGGCAAACGGAGCCTAATGGAGGATAAGCAGAACTATGGAGCTGGTGGAGCAACCAGTAAAGTTAGAACAGTTAGATTCTCAAAAAGGACTATTGCCAATAACCTGTGATGCTGAATAAAGAGGCTCAGGGGATAACCGAGCTTTTTGCACTAGTAAAGTACGTTTATAAAAACTCTGAAATGAGTTTGATAGAAAATATTAGGTTATTGGTAGAGTGAAGGCACTGACGGAAAGCGAGTTTACACTCCTGAAAACCTCGTCCTTATGAGGCTATTCTCCAGCTGGTAACTGTCATAGATGGAAGATTAGGATGGCCCGAAAAGTTAAGGGCCCGTCTTCTGCGTTATCTATAAATAAAAAAATAGTTTGGAGTGTATGGGGCCACATCAAACATCTATAGCCCTTCCTAACGGCATTATTAAATTTATACGATTATGCCAAGGATGTGGAGGATAAAACGCTGACTAAAGACATTATCCTTTTTTATTAAAAAAATTTCTATGGTTACTAACGACCGTAGAACTGCTATAGCGATTGATTTAAGAATTTATATCTCTGTGTTGTTACTCAGACAGAGCTGCTTCAGTCTCGAAGTCCTTTGAAAGTGGCATTGAAAAAATGGCCCTTAAATCAGGAAAGGGAAGTACGCGGTTTTACTGCTGGTCACGTAATAACTCGTAATCTTATTTTTCACTCCATTTTATATATTACTGCCTATCAAATTGGTACATTGGACTCACTACTCTCACTGTCAAGCACAACGAAAAAGGAAATTTTGATGTTGAATCTTAAAACTTTACCGAGTCAGAACGGTAATTCTTGCGCCGCTCACTGCACCGAGATCGCAGTGTCAGGATTTGATCTCCGTGCGCCAAGGCCACAGAGTTTTGTGGAAGACACTCTGTGGCGCGCTATCAAATGGCAGAATGGGGACCTACCTCTGATGCCAAACGGTGCCGACCATCCCTTAGTGGCGGCCAACAATAGTTCGCCGATGCGTGTGCGAAACTATGTGAATACCCAGTGCCCTGGGCGTACCGGTCGGATTTTATATGACGCGACCCAGAAAGACATGTGCCTTCAATTCGCGCAGCCGGGCAATAGAGTTGATTATAATGCGTTGTTTACAAATCTCATACAGCCAGCTAGTAATGGGGGAATGCCGAGGAACTTGCTTACCGACACCTATTACAATTGCGCTTTTATGATGTTTCGAGGCCCTTCCCCTGGGTCTGCTCATGAAATGGGTTTCCATAATATCCTGGTTGCCAAGGATGGGTCGACAATCAAATATTATAACCCGAATGAAGATCAACCAGTTTGGAGGGCTGATATTGGATGGCGAACGTTGCGTCATCAAAACGCTGGAAGGCATAGTTACGTTTGGAGTGGTATTGCAATCGAAATCACCTAGCAGTTAATGTTTGATGATGCGATCATTAGTATGGATCATGGGGTTTATCCTTGGTTTTGCTTTTAGGTTTAGGCACTTTCATCAAAACCGGTAAACCCTTCTTATTCAAGACGATCTGTCAGATCGTGGTCTGATCTTGTCTACATCTTTACACCTTCTTCCAGCTTACTCGCTCCTTTATTTGTTAAGAAATACTAAATTCCTGCTAGAACTGAGTGTAAGTTACTCATGCCAGCCACTACTAATAGATCGATAAAATAAATCCGATTGTATCCGTTTTCGCAACATTGTTTCTCTATTTGAACTAATTATTGAGTCAATGTGATGTACTAGGATAGATCGCAAGTTTTGGACATTAACCCAACGCTTCAGGAGCTTGAAATGAAAGCAAAACTTATTTTACCAATGATTCTATTAAACATGCTTGGCGGAGTAGGGTCCGGCATCATGATCTATATGTCTGGCGGCGATCCGGTTTGGGTCGGCGCACTTTTAGCGACCTTGCCTTTACCATTTTTCTTGATGGTTCTGACAAATGTGTTCAGCATTTCAAGAACATCAGAAAGGCTGCCAGTTATTCAAGCCGTTAACTTTTTAGGAGTTGCACTGGTTGCTTATTCAACTTATTCGAACCAGGCTCCAATGTCCTTGTCTCAGTACGTTCCTATTGCAGCTGCTGCCCTGGGCTTCGTATCCCTTCACTGGTATATCTGGTCATTCTCCGTTTACAACCGCAGAAAGAGCAAGGCCATATCAAAAGGCCAAAAACTGCCTGAAATGAATTTTAATCGATTAGATAAATCGGCTGTGTCTTCCACTTCTTTTGACGAATCTAAAACACTATTAGTGTTCTTTAGAGCCAACTGGTGCCCATTTTGTATGAACCAGTTAAAAGAAGTGAAGAAGTATGCTGAGACACTTAAGCAATATGATGTGAAGGTAAAGTTTATCTCTAACCAAGGCTACGACAACTCAAGGAAGTTAGCCGACAAGCTTGACCTACCTGGTCATTTTGAAATTCTTCAAGATGACAACTTAATGGGTGCTAAAGCCCTAGGCATTGAAGATATTGGCGGTTCCCCTGCAGGAATGCCTGGTTACCCTAAGGATACCGTTATGGCCACAGTGATAGCACTGAATGAAGATGGTACGGTTATATTCGGTGATGAGACCGACAATTATCGGAGACGCCCAGACCCGACAACGTTTCTGCATGTTTTTGAAGGCTCAAAGCCGCAGACTTTAGATGCTAACACAATTCTCAAAGGTACCGCCTAGCGAGGTAAAATATCAATCTCTCATAGAGCTTATCGATAGGCCCATAAAGAATGAAAGATAACTGTCTAGCTAGCAATATTGTCGCAGGCCTGAACCTGGATTAATTAAATGCCTTAGAACAACCAGTATGGATTATATAAAGCCTGAAGATTCTATCGATGCCTAAGCAAATACAGGTCTACCTTATATCAGTTGACATATAAAAGACTATCACATATTCACATACCCCTTTCTATGATAGACAGGGGTTTTTCCTTGTTGAGATTAGAGTATTCTATAAGTAATTGAAATTGGAGAACGTCATGGAGTTTAACTTCCCAAATCGTGATGGCGTAGAATTAAAGGGCAAGTTAGAGGAATCTGTTGGAACCCCAAAGGCTTATGCAATTTTTGCACATTGTTTTACCTGCTCAAAAGATATTATTGCAGCAAGCAATATTTGTAAGTCATTAACCAGTAAAGGGATATCAGTATTAAGGTTTGACTTCACTGGATTGGGTAATAGTGATGGAGATTTTTCCAATACTAATTTTTCATCCAATGTTGAGGATTTACTTAGTGCTTACAATGAAATCGAAAACCGCTTCGAGGCACCAAAATTGTTAATTGGGCATAGTTTTGGAGGTGCTGCCGTTTTGAAAGCCGCTGGTATGATAAAGACAGCTAAAGCTGTTGTTACTATAGCTGCTCCAAGTGATGTTAAACACATCCAGCATATGTTTAAAGAGGAACTCGATAGCATCAATAAAACAGGTCAGGCAAGAGTGGTTCTGGCTGGGCGAGAGTTTACGCTAAAGAAGCAGTTCATTGATGATATAAATGAAGCAGACGTCTTGGTTAACCTTAAGGAATTAAGGAAAGCGCTGCTAGTAATGCATTCACCACTAGACAGCACTGTTTCAATTGAGCATGCGGCGAAAATATTCGCTGCTGCGAACCATCCTAAAAGTTTTATTTCTTTAGACAAAGCCGATCATTTGCTTATGAAAAAATCAGATGCTGAATATGTCGGTAATGTTATTGGAGCCTGGGTTCAAAGATACATTAATTAATATCGGATGTTACAGAGAGTAATATCGAACTTTAAAGCCTTGCAACAGTAAAGAACCGTCAACTATCGAGAGCTGGGCTGTAAAGAACAATAGAAACAGCACTAGATGGAATTTAGGTTGCTCCTAGTCCACCTAATAATCCGGGGCTTAACTCAGTTCCTTTTTTAGAAACTCGATAAAGACTCTGGTCTTTGCCGGCATCGCTCGACCACTGGGAATCAGTGCGCTAACAGGCGGTCCTGGAACTGCTTTCTCTGGGAATAACTCAACAACTTCACTATTTTGAACAGAAAAGCCAAGCGCTTTATCATAAACCTGAGCTATTCCCATACCGGCTACCACTGCGTCAATCAGAGTTCGTCCATCTCTGAATATTGCTAGCGGTGAGGGGGAAAATTCAGTAATTGGGCCTCCATCTTCTTGGAACAACCAGCCTCTCAATTTTCCTGTAGGTGCACGGAAAACAAGAGAATCATGCTCCTTTAAACCTTCCAAAGTCTTTGGCATACCCTTTTGTGAAAGATATTCAGGTGAAGCGCACAGGATACGTCTGGTTTCACATATTTTTTTTGCGATAAAAGAACTATCTTCCAGTTCACCAATCCTCACGACGACATCCCATTCACCTCTAATAGCGTCCTCCAGGCTATCTGAAAGAGAGACCTCGACCGTAACCTTGGGATGCAACTGCGTGAACCCCTTTAACGCACTGACAATATTTCGGCCTATGCCTATTGGCAAATTGATACGCAATCGTCCAGCAGGCTCATCCTTCCTGGCATGCAGCAAAAGCCTGGCCTCATTGATTGTTTCTAACGCATGTTTTGCGGCATCTAGAAATATTTTGCCTTCTTCTGTCAGCCTGATACTTCGTGTGGTTCTGTTGAATAGCTTAAGACCCAATTCCTCCTCAAGCTTCTTCACTGCCTTACCAGCGCCTGATTTGGTTGAGTTCAATGATGCCGCCGCTTTTGTAAAGCTTCCATGTTCGGCAACGGCAATAAATACAACTATTTCGTTCAAATGGGCTTGTTGAAACACAGATTGTGTCCCTAATGGATACAATGAGTATCAAAATAGCATGTTTATAGCGCAAATCAAAGCAACTAATCTTCCCAATAGTGGTTTGGCGTAAGTACCTGCATAGAGACCAATTGGAGAATTAGCCAGGTCACATCGAAGGCTTACCCAAAGCTCGCGCTTCCAAACTTTAAACCATTAGAGGAATAGGTTATGTCTCTTCAAGACAAACTAGATGCTTTCAAAGAAGTATTTAAGCAACAGGCCCCGGAAGGAGCATTTGAAGCCTTTGCCAGATCATCCAAGGAGTTGGCTGCTAGTGGCCAAGTTGAACGTTCGATTAAAGTAGGGGAGAAAGTCCCATACTTTACATTGCCAGATTCAGAAGGTAACGACCTTGTCCTGGAAGAACTCCTAGCCAAAGGGCCCGTTATTCTAACGTTCTATCGAGGCGTGTGGTGCCCTTACTGCAATATTGAGCTGCAAGCGTTAGAAGAAGTTGCTGCAGAGATCAAAGCGCGTGGCGCAACCCTGGTTGCTATTTCCATGCAGGGGCCCGCTGAAAGCCGCAAATCTCAGAGGGATAACAAGCTAAGCTTCCCAATTCTGACTGATCAAAGTGGAAAGCTTGCTGAAGAGTTTGGTATCCGCTGGACATTACAACCTTATGTAATTGAGTTCCACAAGATGTTCAAAGTCGAACTCCCGACCATCCATCGTGACGGCGCGTGGAACTTACCTATGCCTGCAAGATATGTCATAGATACCGATGGAACAATCGCATATGCGGAGGTGAATCCTGACTATACACGTCGCCCCGAACCCAGCGACTTATTTCCCGTACTTGAAAAGCTGAGTCAGTCTACAACTGCATAGTATGTAAACACCTCCACCTCTTTAGCGCTGACTAGCGCCAAAGAGGTGGAAGCACTCAATGTAAATCGATATCGAGCACCGTAAAACCCAACTTATATGGTAAGACTCATGGTCAATTTTACACGTTACACAATTGAAACAGCGCCAGAAGCCTCTAAGCCCACTCTAGAAGCCGCTAAAAAGAAAATGGGATTTGTACCCAATCTAATGGCAACCATGGCCGAATCACCTGTAATGGTGGAGAGCTACCTAACACTTATGGGATTATTCGATAAATCTCGCTTGAGCGAAACAGAGCGAGAGATAATCCTGATGACAAACAGCCGCCTAAACGGTTGCACCTACTGCATGGCTGCGCATACCGCAGTTTGCAAAATGGCCGGTGTAGATGAAAATGTCATCAAGGCGCTGCGTAGTGGCAAAAAACTCGATGATCCTAAACTCGAAGCGCTCCGAGCATTCAGTGTCATTATCAATGAGAAACGTGGATGGGCTACAGAAGAGGAGGTTGAGGCGTTTCTTGCAGCAGGTTATACGAAAGAGACAGTTCTAGAGGTGATAGTTGGAACCAGTCTAAAAGTACTCTCGAATTACTCTACCCACAATCTGAATGTCAGTCTCGATGATGCGTTTTTGCCAATGGCCTGGAGTAAGGATATAGATTCGAATGGTTGAGCGTAAAAGCAAATAAAAAACATGTATCCGATTCATGCGTCCAATCAAGACTGGGCCTTGGGAAGAGGGCGCCTGTCCAAGTCATAAAAGTGACGATAAGAACGCCACTGATTCACCAAAGTAATGAGGCCCATATAGCCACTATGGGCCTCTACTACATTGTCCGAGATATATTCGTGGTATCTAAGCCCCTAAACAATACATCCTCTTGAATACAGCCTTCTTTTGGGTTATCGCAATTACTCCATTTCGCTACGAATAATGCCGGGGGTTTTGGCTTGTCCTCGCACTCGGTCAGGATGATCGCGCTCGTTAAAGCGCCTCAAGCCTTCGGATAGCTCTGCTCTGGATTCAGAGTCGCTAAATAATCGGTTAAAGCACTCAGCCTCAATTCGTAGACCTTCATCAAGATCCTTTCCATAACCACGAATGGCGGCTTCTTTATCAGAGTGAATCGCTGGCTGGGGAAGGGTGGAGATATACTGTGCTAGCTCAACGGCACGATCTAATGCGGTTCCCTTTGGCACCACTTCGTTGGCCAACCCAATGCGATAAGCTTCTTCAGCATTGATAACTTTTCCCGTGATGATTAACTCCAGCGCTCGCCCCATACCAACAATACGCGGCAAACGCTGAGTACCACCATCGGCTAGGCCGATATTCCAACGACGACAAGTCATTCCAAAGGATGCGTGCTCTTCTACAATCCGCATATCGGCAAAACATGCCCACTCAAAGCCACCCGCATAAGCAATTCCGTTCACAGCCGCAATGATAGGCTTATAAATATCGGTCCAGCGGGATGGACCTATAATACCTGGAGCTTCTCCTCGGTTATGCCGGGCAATATCAGCGGGCTCTACAGGACATAAAACAGCCACGTCAGGATCGGGGTGATTAGTGGGTTCGGTTGCAGCAAGATTGCTTTTCAAATCACCCCCTGCACAAAATGCAGAATCGCCAGCACCGGTGATTACCGCAACTTTTGCTCCGTCATCGGTACGAAAGCGATCGAATGCATCCACCAGCTCACGGTGAGCGCGAGTACCAATACAGTTCTTAACCTCTGGACGGTTAAAAGTAACGATGGCTACAGGGCCATTTTGCTCGTATTTAATATGATGATATTCCATGTCATAAGACCTTTATCATGTGGCGTTGAAGTAATATTTAAAATCCACCCTGATACATCAAATGAGAATTTAATCCCGGTGACGATTAAGAATGGATCAATATATACCGCAATAAATTAGTACGGATGAACCTTTTTCAGATAATAAAACTTTATTTGCTACCACAATAAAATCTTGTACTTTTCATCCTGTAATGATTAGATGGTTACACACCTATTCTAATATCCATTTCTTAAAACTTTAGCATCAATTTAACTTTGCTTGAGGATGCGACAGGAAAGGCGGCGACCATGCACTTTAAAACAATAATTAATACTGCAGTTTTGACTTTTTTGGCTCTATCACAAACTGCTCTTTCAGCACCTGTATCAGACTCGAAGACCTTACAAATTTCTGAGGAATGGAAATTTCAGACTAACAACGCTACTCGCAATATTATTTCAACATCAGAAGGGGCTTTGGCGCATATAGTAGCTCAAGCTGACAGCCAACTATTTATGACTCTTGATATTGACCCATCAATTTTCCATAAGGGGCCAACAGAATTAAAATTCAAAATCAAGGCGAATGAAGTCACTAAAACTGGCCACTTTATCGTTAAGGTTGAAGGCAATGGATCACCGCTTTATCTGTACGAGATGAGAAATGATCCAGTTAGTGGAACTCACGATTGGCGCACAGTTTCCGTGAGCGTACCACGCCTTAGTAAAGCGACAAATGCAATAGTCGGTTATCTTATGTTTTCATCTGGAGAAGTGTGGCTGGGAGATGTGCAATTATTACAAGATAAAACTGAAGCTGAATCGAATAAGTCTTACGACAAACTCAAAGAATATGCGCTTTCACTAATCAAAGATCACTACATTTTGCGCGACACGATCGATATTACAGAGTTCGAACAATTTGCAGATGACGTTTTTATGGGAGTTCAAAACGATGATCAAGCAGATGCGGCTCTCACTGCATTATTTTCAAAACTCAATCATAAACATCTTACAATCTATAATCGGGCAGATACCTCCGCGCATGGAAAAACAAGACAACTGAAGAGTGAGTTAAGTTTAGTTGGCAATAAAACTGCCTTAATTTCTCTCCCCAAGAAGTTTGGTTCTGAAACAGCTCGACAGGCGGAATTTACCCGCACAGGCGCACTAATCGAGAAATATAGTGAAAACGGGGTACAGAATTGGATTATTGATTTGCGTGATCAACCAGGAGGCAATCTGGTCCCGCTATTTTATCTCACCAGACAGTTTTTCTCAGATCAGCAGCTCTACTCAAGCCAATTGGTTGACGGATCGGAAGAATTTTTCTGGTTGAAAGACGGTAGTGTTGAGGCCGGTAATAGGGCGTCAATGGAAAGATCTCTATCACGGAAAGATAATTCTACTGCTCATCATCCACTCTCAAAAGCAAGAGTAATTGTACTGATAAGTGATGATACTGGTAGTGCGCCAGAGATGCTCGCCCAAACTTTTTCAGATCGAGAAAATACTATTCTGATAGGATCAGAGACAGCAGGCCTAATGTCTACAAATTATACATTTGAATTTACAAACGGTACGACAATTGCGCTGCCAATAGGGCAGTCAGCCTCGATACGCGGCGAACTAGTATATAAAATTCAACCCCACATCAATACAGAGCCTGATGAAGCATTAAGTGTTGCGCTAAAGTACCTAGAGGACAATCGACTGTAACCCCGTGTCAGCTTACTAATAACGAAATAGGGTGGGCACAACCCGCCCAAACACATGTGACTCAAGGTCAAAGTGGCTCATTTGAATTTAAGTGTGCATTACAGAGGAGCACTTATCTACCAAGAGGAACGGAAAAATGGACGCATGATTAAGTCTTTTAATTAGAAATAAAGTACTTAGCTGTCTCTCTAATTTTATCGTAAATTTCAACTAGTGATTGAATTTATTACCAACTAAAACACTTATAAGCAACCCAGTTTTGTGTTTGATGACAAGATCGTTAGTATTGATCATGGGGCTTATCGCTGGTTGTAATTTTAGATATCTTCATCAAGACCGGTAAACCCCTCTTTTCAAGGGGATGCGTCAGATTTTGTCTAAACTAATACAAATTAGGTCCAGTTATCTCAAGTGTTCACACGACACGATGATAAATCCTGCCTTCTCATTTGTGGTTTAGTTGTCAATGTTTAGGGGATTCATAAACTGTCATAATGCTTACAGGTTACATATGGACTGGATGTTTCACTCAATCTCTTCCACTGTTTTGCCAATTTAACAATGTCTTGGGGATTCAGCATATTTTCTGATAGTGGGTCGAGCTTTGTTTTATTAATTGGATCATTGAAGAATTTCTTGTGTATAATTTTGTATGCAATTTTCTTGTAAAATCTAATGGATTCACTAATTAATGCGCACACTATTCCAAATGCTTTTAGTACATTGTTTTTCTGATTATCCTGCTCCGCATAATTATAAAGATGATAAAAGTAAGATGAAAAACCATAAACATTTAATTTATCGACACTCTCAAACATTAAGGTATGATAATCTCCAGTATCAGAGAAAAACCTATGCCCCTGTTCCATATTGATATCGCAATCCTCGGTATAGTAAGGAGGATTTTGGGGGGCTTTAAATCCAACCAGGTATAAATCTCTAGGCCTCATATAGAATCTTATCCTATCTCCTCCCATTATGACTAGATCGATATAAATAACCGGAATCTTTCTTTTGGCTTTAATCTTCAGAGCATATAGCATCTTTCCCAGATCACTAAGATAGTATCTCTTCTCAAGCCTTACTGTATATAAGTTTTCCATGAAGCTCTTTCTGCTCGGTTTAACATAGGGCTGCCAATATACAGAAAAGATTTATTTTTTTTCCATAATTTTATTACACTTAATTACGAATTCGCTGTTAAATTTGTTTGCTATCAAATGTAATGTTGTCGTTTGAAGATCAAACTATTGTAGCAACACCTCAGTCCTTGCAGGTTATGTAGTTAATTCTGCAACAATAGACCTTTTTACTTGACCACAGCTGGGCCTTAAAATTTACGTTAGAAAACATATTATAATCTTCCTATTTAACTTATTTAACCAAGGGCCACTAGTTCTATTCCAAATTACCCAAAGCTTCTTCAAGAACCTCTTCAGGAGGGTATTCATAGATCAATGTTGTAGATGGGTTAACGTGCCCGACAATTTTTTGAGCTATTTTGACTAATTTTTTCTGTTTATGAATCACATTAGTGATTAGGGATCACCGACCACTGTGTGAGCTGGACTTTTCTATGTCAGCCCAATCGTGCAGCATCAAAGCCATGTACTCTTGGAGTGAATTAGGAGAGTAGGGGCCATCTTTTTGGGTGATAAAGAGGGGAAGAGGGCTTTAGTCATTCCCCTTTGTCGAGCCGTAAGTTCAAATACCGAATTAGAGCATTGCGGAGATCCAGATTAACCATGGGGAGATCCCGCGATTTCCCTTTATAGTACTTAACTGGCGGGTAAAATTTTTCAGGGTTAATGTCACCACTTTGTTAAAAATCTCGATATCAAAGCTAATTGTTTTGCATTGGTAGTGGCTTTTGGAGCGCCCCATGGCATCTGCACCCTTGGTATAGGATGCAGGTAGGCTCATCAGTTCCAACAATTTGAGTTCAGTTTCTGGGTGGCGGCGACCCTGGATCACTTGGAAGAGGTGATTTTGTTGTTCTAGTGTAGGGACGCGAGTTGAATGAAAGGCATAAGTACAACTTTGATCAATTGTACTCACGTGAAGTCGCTAGTGAATTTCACAGGTAGATTAATTTAAACCTATTAACACTGATGCTTTTACAGCTCATCTGTTCAAAAATTTTGCGGGGTTCCGTTAGTAATTTGGTTTTAGGAAAAGGCTTTGATGCGCTCGAATGTTTGTATGCGAAAGCACCTGAAACCTTGGAACACAGGAATATAGGGAGATTGCTAAGCCGGAGCTAAAGTAGATGGATGCACGAGTAAGTGTTTTAGCTGGAAATTAAGTACATTAGTTGGACGTCCACAAACTTCAAACCAAGGCCCCACCAGAGCCCTCACTATTTCCGATATTTGTGAATATCGGAATAATCAGAACATTCGTCCTAGTACCAATTTCAGACCTGTCAAGAGCCTAATTTCAAACTGAGCCTAATAACCTACATATACGCGCCAATTGAGCCATATTTCCTACAATAAGAATAAATATTAGCCAGTTTTAAGAACAAAAAAATATATAGTGTTTTTTCTCACAAAGTGCGCAAAAACCCAATTTTTAGGATAAAACGAAAAGTATCTGCGCACCGATCCGAGATGGTCAGTCGAAAACTTTACTCATTAGCCTATCAATATCGCGGCGCATAGCAGCCAAATCGGCTTTGATTCCTGCCCAGGCTGCACCAGCTCCAAACGCCGCAGAAACGAAACTCCCCAAATCAAATTCCATTATTTTTTCTTCCACTGAAACAATTTATTGATCCCAAATACCGCAAACGATATCGACATAAATCCGCCTATATACCAATCAGGCAATTCTGCAGCTGCTGTGAGTCCCTGAAGCGCGCTTTCTCGAATTCCGGGCATAAACTGTGCAATAAACGGATATGACCAAACGAGAACTAAAAACTCATCCGACCACCCAGGTATACCGTTAGCAACACGGGCAACTTTTGCCTCTTCGCGTATTTGCTCCAGCTTCTGACGACCCTGTAACCAATCCTTGAAACCACCACCCACTAAAGAAGCAATTAGCCCCCACATTTTTTTAGCCTCTCCATGCTTCATATGTGGCACCGGTATAACCAGCAATACTGGCGCCCTGTTCTGATGTGTCGATGCCGTCAGGTGTTCCGCCATCCAGGCCCCAGACTTGCCGCGCGTAATGATCTGACTCGTTAAATGGGTTGATTAAATCCCAAAACGCAAATGCTTTTTCAAAGCCCGACTGCAAACGATCTTCACCCACAATATCTTGCGCGGCCTGATTAATAACGTTATCGGGATTTGTAGGATCTACTGCGCGTGCTATTTCCTTACGCTTGAACCAAAGCCAAGCAACCAAAGCCAACGCCAAAAGCACTAACAACATAATTCCGTCAATACGAACCTTTACACCCATGCGGCCGCCACCCCGTAATAATTGCCATTAATACGCGACCAAGATGCATGACCGCTTTCCACTGGGCGCACATCACCGTGCAACATAAAGCCAGGCTGTGTATCGGTATAAACTCCAATACCTGTAAACCCCACAGCTACGGCCACTTGATATGCACGAGATAGCTGCTCAGGTGTATTAATATATCGGCCTGATGCTGTCATAGGAAAGAAGTCAACCGCCCTAACCTCTCCCCATTTGTCTATATTGTGCTGACTAGTGCCACCCTCACCATCATGCCGACCGAGAGCCCCTTCAGCACCAGAGATAACGACTGGCGCACCCCATCTTTCACGGAATGCGTCTATTCGCTCCAGTACATCAGCCGACATAAACGGATACCAAACCCCGAACTCAGCGGGCTGGAAATACTTTAATTCTGGCCGCGTCACTGTGCGCCCCCCAATGGTTATTAGCGCAGCGCCCGCGAGTGCTGCCGCAGCAATCGCGAACCCTCGCATCAATCGAAATACTCCGGCAATACCTCAATAGCAAACTCAGACTCTAAATAAGATATATACCCGTCGGTTAAACCCTGACGCAAGAAAGTATTCGTCCCGGTGTTGTATTCAACTCGGTACTTTCCATTATCGTTCTCAAGTTTTGTAACGTAATCTAGGTAATCACTAGCCGGTGTTTTACCTGTTAATGCACCCAGAATAATTTCTATAATTCCGCCATGTAGTCGCGTACCACTGGCATATGGCAAAAGGGATCGCCAAGTTGATAGGTTGTAATACTGCTTTGTTGATCCGTCGGAATCGTCAATATCGCGAATTGAAAACAGAGCATAGGACGTTACATGGTCAGCCAATACGGCAATGAATTCTGAATTTTTCAAGCCAATCCGGATATACCCATCTTCACTAAAACGCAAATCATCATATTCAGAAACGTGATTCACCGGCCAATATTCATAATCAGGGTTTTCATATTTATTTAGTCGTGAAAACTTATAGTCATTAATCTCCTTACCGCTATTCGGATCAATTACCACAAATCCCCAATCACTCGAGTCTTCAAAGTCACAGCCAATCGCTATATACCCGTCTGGTGTTACAAAAGCATTTTGTATTTGAGCATTATCAGACGATCCCAAAGTCAACTTACCTAAATTCAAATAAGATATTTCGTTATTTACCGTATTTAAGACGACCAGGGTTTTATCTGCCTCGACATCATAGCCACCGCCATCATCAAGCTCATGCATAACAGCATAGTAGTTTGCACCAATAGCCCCGGCTCCAAAATGAGGTGCAAAATTAGGAACGTAATAATTTGACCTGGTATCTATATATTGATCAGCGCAATATAAAACAGTAGATGACAAATGAGATCTGTATAACTTCCCGTTTGCCAAAAAGTAAATTTCCCCTGAGCTAGATATATAACCCCCATGAATACCGTAGCCGTCACCATGGTTAAAATCATCATGACTACCGTCATCATGATCTAACTCAATACTATTACCGCTGTCATCTACCCAAGGAATGAACTTATCATAACTCGTTGCTGGTGATGCAGGTGGCTCTATAAGCCCCTCCCCAACCTCAAATTTATATAGCCCCTTATAGGTAATATAATATGCGGCCCCCTCAAACCAAGCGCAAGCACCAGTTATGCTGCACTCATTATTATCTGGGTCATCAGGCAAAGAATAGGCAACATATTCCGCCCCCTCCATTGCCGACCATTGCTCACTTGATTCTAGGGAAACTATTTTTCTGACTTCCATCGGCAGAGTTGCACTACTGCCTGATACGGTGTTTACATATGGCGAAATATTTACTTCACCAGCAATGATTACCTTATCGTAATCACCCATACCAACAACAAATGTAACTACTTGGTCTACGTCCGCTGTATTCTCAACATCAAACTCAGTAAAGGCCGGCATTTCAGGGGCCTCAAAGTCTCGATCTAGCCGCCGCTTCTCCCCAGCTTCCATAGTGACCGGATCACTTTTAAGTATCACGCGCACAGGGTAGTCGGCAGACCGCAGAAAGATAAAATCCCCCGACGCCTGTACATTGATACTTGCACCAGCAGGCAGGTAAACCGGTTTATCACCATGAGAACCAGACATATAAAACCTATTTATTAATAATCCAGATAATTATTACGGCCGCAACAGCCATATAGAGAATAAGCTGCTGGGATATTTGCCCATCTTCACTAGTGTTAGCATTCTTATAGGCTGATTGAGTTTGCTCTAATGAGCGTTGAGTAAGTTGTGCAAACGTCTCTGCACTATCAGCCACTTGATCAATAGTTTGTGAAAGCGCAACTTCTGAAAAATACATCGCATCTGAGGCTAGGTCTCGGCCAACGCCTAGCGCCTCACTTGACAGACCTGTAGCCAATTTGAGGGCATCGCCCCCTACCCCCAGAGCCTCAACACCAAGGTTCGCCCCCGTTTCGAGGGCATCAGCCCCGAAGTCGAAAGCCCCCATTGCCATTTGTTGCGCACTGGCCAGCGCACCATAGTCTGTGGCATTTACTGTAACGTTACCGGATACATCACCAGTAACACCCACTGACCCCTCAGATAAGTCGAGTTCGCTATATCGGTTATCTGTGGTTGTAGTCGTGTAGTCGTTAGTGGTGTTTACGTTGGTTGTCTTTTTCTTACTGTCAAAGAATCCCATTACAGACTCACTTTTTCATTTTCAAAAGCAAAAAGACAACCGCGATGATGGCCAACAAAAATACAGGGGAGGTGAAAATAGTCTCAGCCGTGCGGCCAGCAACATTAGGGTTAGCTGCAATGCCGATATTCTTTACCCCTGTTCCACTGGTGGCCGCCGTCGATGATTGATCAGTAACACCAGAAGAACCAGAGAAGCCACCGCCACCAGTCAAAGACATTGGGTTCATGTAATCCGCCCCACAATCCAAACGATGATCAGCAGTACAACAGTTCCCTGCAACACCGTTTTATCCATGGTAATTCCGGCAACAGTGATAGTTCCCTCTTCAGCCGGTGGCACTGGCCCCACCGTTTGCGGTTGCGCCACTGCCGATTGGTCAGGAAGCGCAGCCGCCGTACCCGAAACACCGTTATTTGGGCCTTCTGGTACTGGAGAAACCCCTAATTTGGCCATCTCTTTTTTCTCGTAAATGTCGAGCCCTGTAGACACGACATTTCCGAAAATCTCACCCCAAGACATAAGCGCCCCCTAGCGTTGCAATACGCCGTGATACTCCTGCAGCGCAGTAATTGTCATTGCGCCGGTAACCTCCAGGCGGTAACGGAAATCAAAAAGGCCAGCCAGTGGAATATTTGCAGCACCGTAACCCTTTTCTGAAGTGTCAATGATCCAGGCTCCCGACTGCGGTACTCGCCCTGCATCACCCTCAAGCTGTATGCGTTCGTTAAGCGCAGTAGTCCGCTTAAATATACGCACGTTGTTAGACAAGATTTCCACCTCGTCAATTTGATTGGCTGAAGGCAGGAAGGTGATTCTATTCAACAGCAACGAATCAGAGCGGCCATAGTTGAAGTCTGAAACTTCATACTCCCCACTACCGGCAGGCGAACGCGTGGACTTAATCAAGTAGGGGATAACACCAGGACCACCGGCTACCGCGTTTGACTGCTCTGCGGTCAAATCAAACTGAGGTGCAGTCGCGTCACTGGCAATATCAATTTCCAGTGTAAACGCGGCTATCACGTTGCCCGCTTGGTCGCCAACACCGGTATTAATTGCAGTCAGTTCCTCCTGATCACGGTTTTTCAAGCCCGCACGATCAAACGGAATACGCAAGATTCCATTGGCAGCAGGGAGCCCCATAAACTGATTCAGCATATCGCGCTCAGTAGCACTGAACCGTTGCACGACTAAGCCATTAAGCTTTAATCGGAATTCGGTCATCTGCGCCAAGGTAACACCGCTGTATTCCAGATAGAGGTCGTGATAGCGCGCACCAATCGGGAGCTTAAAAAGTGCCTGAGTTCCAGGCGCCCCACCCTCAGCTCCGGGCATGGGTAGTGAATTTCGATTCAAGGCAATTACATTGCTCATTGCGGAGACTCTCCCGAGTAGTCCAATTTAAACAGCTGAATTATTTCAGCGGGTTTTTTGTAGCCGGAACGAATTTGTTGATCGCGGCAATTACAACCAAAGTAATTAACACGGTCATCATTCGATTTTTACTGAACATTTTCAGTTTCCTCAGTTTTGCTAGATATGAATTGATCGCGTAGCCATGCCACGATAAGAGCGGCAACAACGGCAATAACGATTTGCTTGATTACGCTGTTCATAGGTTGCGAAACAAATCATTCCACTAGCAAAAAAACAAGGCGCGGCAGCAATGAGAAAACACCACCGGCCTATAGGCCGAAAATAACCGGCCACAGAGGGACTACAATGAAACCGTTCCCGATACTGGGTTAAATTTTCCGAGTTGTGCGGGCTCAGGTCCTGGCTTTTTCAGCCAGTAATTGCACACTTTCCCGGGCTCGTTAGCCGGCGTTTGTGCCAGCTGGTCAGGTGACACAGAAAGCAGACCCGATAAGTACTTTCGCTCGGCGTCCGTTTCTAGTGTCCCGCAGAATTTATAGGGCGACATGGACAGAATTGACTTATCAATTTCTGCTGGACGCTGGCTCACACTGTGAATCACTCCGCCGTACTTGCGAGACTTCCGAGAGAGCTGCCCCCAGGTGCCCCGCGCCTTGCCGCTTCCGGTCACGTCCGCCAACTCCTCAACGATGCCGCCTGTTAAGTAGTTGCCATCAAGCGCAGCCCAGAACACAGCACAGAAGAACTCAAAGGACTCTTCATTGATTTGATCAGGTACAAATGCGATACGGTCGCGGCTGCGCTTGGCTATAGATTGCATCACCGCGTTTTTAAATTGCCCGGGGCTGCTGAAATGCTGCGCTTGGTGGTCGCGGTCCGGATCCCAAAGTAGAACCCTTTGGAATTCACTGAAGTGTCCAAGCCTTCGAAGAAATGAACTTTTGCCGGAACCAGTGCCCCCGCATAGAAACATATGGCGCGCGGGTAGCGCCGTATTGGGATTAATCGCCACTGGCTTGCCCCTCACTTTGGGCCAGCTGCGCGGCCTCCTGCTTTTTCTTTTCCTCTGCCATCTTTGCGCGCTCAGACATCAAGCGCGGAACCAGGGCAACACCCATACACAACGCGAATGCGGTACCAGGGCCGCCGCCCTGCGGCATATAGTGATCCATAAGAGCGCCGCCAGTTTTTGCCAGCTGCTCGGTCTCCGTCTCAGTCAGCCGCCAGTGCTCGCCGCGCCTATCGGCCAGCATCCCAAAGACCAGGGCCAGTAAGGCCCCTGTTAGCTGCTCGCCGGAAATTGCAGGCGTCGCTATAGGTTCGCCACTTTCGTTGTAGGTGGTGCTGCCAGGAGGCTCAGAGCCTATAGGTATTTGCGCAAACTGGCGGGCTTGCTCCGGTGGCATTTGTGGGGCTTGCTCAGTCATCATCATCCTCCGCCAATAGGCCAGCCAGCCAACCGCGTTTTTTCGGTTCTGGCTGCTGTTCACCTATAGGTCTTTGTGGAGAGTCTGACGGGGGCGCCGGCTCATTTGAGGCCGGAGTTTGGCCTATAGGTGCCGATTCTTGCCCGGTTTGACCTATAGGCCGAATATTCGATTGGATGTACTGCTGGCCGTTAGGCCCGAGACACTGAATAGTGCCACAGCGCATTGTGTTACTACCTGCACTCTCGTAGCAGCGATAATACAGCCGGCCTTTTTTTGAGCCGGTTCTTTGTTCGTGAACTGTGGCCTGATCATTTCCGCACAGAGCGCAGTTGATCATGCCGATCATTGCTGATTTAGCCATAACTGGGCGTCTCCCGACGAGCCGAAACTATGAATTAGTTAAACTGGTTTTCTAGCTGGCCGATTCGCTCCTCCAGTGCATCCAGCCGATCTAATTGAGACGCGGCCTGCTCCAGCACAGAGCGCGCACCCTTCAAATCAATCCCGCCTGGCAGTAGCATTTTTACTGCGGCTGGAATCTCTACCGACTCAATCGACTGCGCGAGCACGCGCAATTGATCACCCGGTTTATTTGTCTCCTCCATCAGTGCACCTTATTTTCGATTTTCTGACCTTCGCTTAACTGAAACTCCAAATCAGATAAGCCTTTGTAGCCGCGCATACGACCCATATACACCGCCTCCAATGGTGAAACATCAATCATCAGTTGCCCATTAGGGGCCAGGATTCGAACACGCATATTTGCTGCGGCCCGAAGATCATCTATTGACGGCCCCTCCTCTTCATCAAGGCCGTCATCTACTTCTGGTGCTGGCGGCAACTCTTCGCGCTCAGGCGAAGACACCGAGCGCACTGGTACCTCCGGTTTTTCCGGTATAGGCCTAGGATTCTTACTGCTTTCCCTCACCTGCTTTACAACATGTTGTTGTTTTTTATTCCTTCGTCTCATTGTCACTCCATGGTTACAGTTATTGACACAAGTCCAAGGCGGGCCGCTTCGCCGCCCTTGACGCGCGCCATACTGCGCGCGCAAATTCGGAACGAGACGGACCAACTACAACCACCTCACCCCGCAATTTTTCAGAGGGCATTAATTGCCCCCGGTCGGCTACCGGCATATCCCGTTCGATAACGGAATTCCCCCGTCGAATTTTCCACTCATGCAGGCGCGTCTTAATAAACCGCGCGGCGCCCCGCATAATCACACCGCGAATATGATCAGCCTCCTCGCCGTAGGCGTTGCGCTCTCGTTTTGGCAATCTCTGCGGCCTTATCGTTTGCTCTTTGCGCGGCACAGTAGGCCCACCCATCAGCTCGACAAAGGTCCGCCAATCTCCTTTATCAGCAGCTTCGCGGATATCCCCAAACAACGGCACATCCCCCAGCCCGTCGAGACCACCATCCAAAAACTCACCACGCCTGCGCAGTTCACGCCACACCGTTACCGATACGGTCCCCAACTGCTGAAATTGGCGAATCCCCCAGGTGGACGCCCAGGCTATAGCCCTGGCCGCGCCCTCATGTCCAGTTGTTTCCGCTTCATGGTCATAATCAATCGCGTCACCGGTAATATTCTTTGACAGGTACTTCGCCAAGTATCCGGTTGCAGACTCCCCCACCTCCAGGCGCTTACAATCCACCCTCACGCGCTCCTTTCCGGCCACTTCGTCTCGGTCCTCCTTGAGCGCCTTCTTGCGGAATATCTCCCAGGCAAGGTCTATTTGAGATTCAGAGAAATACAACATCATGTGCCAATGCGGCGTGCCGTCATGGTGCGGCTCCACTACACGAAACCCAAAAGTAACAATTCCCGCTTTCTTCCAATCTGCGCGGGTTCGCTGCCACACTTTGCACAAATATTCCTGCACCTCACTTGGCGTTGCGCCGCTATATTTTCCGTTTCGCGGTCCATGGTGGTGCCGTGAGTGGTATTTACTCGGCGCGGTCAATGTGAGGAACAGGCGTGGCATGCCCACATCATCTGCAATCTCTTCAAAGCCTCTCGAGCGCACATAAAACTCATTTTCCCGGTTAACCGGATTCGCCGTAGATGCGTCTACCGCGTCTGCCAGATTGACCGAAACCTCCTCGCCGTCCTCTTCTCGTACCGCCTCCATACTCGCCAGTAATTCGCGGTTTCGCTTCTGTGCAGTTTTCCAGCGATTAAAAGCCCAGTCCGACAGGTAGGGCTGGCGACGCTTTTGCACGGCGCCAGTGGTGCGCAGAACCTGCTCAACTTGACGGCCAAACAGTTTGCGCAATTGGCGACGCCACCAACGCGGGCAAGCAGTTCGAGCCATGGCCGCCAGCTTTTTATCGCGGATTGTCTCCGGAGTATCATTAAGAGTGATCTTTAACGGGAACTGAACGCCAACCATTTCCACCAATTTACTAATCAGCTCCGCTGTCTCCTCGATATCCTCCCCGGCCATATCGCCGCGCACGATATCCGCGCAGCTCTCCGCGCAAAGCTCGGCATAGGCTCTAATCTCTTCGTCATCAGCCGTAGCGGTTACCCAGGACAAGCCATCAGCCCCAAACATAGGGCGGCCCAACTCTGCCGCTATGCGACGCAAGTTTTGATTGGCGAGCACATAGCCGTGCCCGCGACAGTCGCGCGCATACTGAGCTATAAGCTCTCGCATCACTGGCCGGTGTTGATTGATAACTGAATCCCGCCACCGCCAAATCTCCGACGGCATGCGGTTGTTGAATTGTTCTAATGCTGTGATCTTTTCCACGGATTGCCTCAATCCCCGGTAGGAACACCAACAGGACAAAAATAAAACCCCAACTATTTTTACTGCCCCGCACCGTGCCCCTCCATAGGCTATTACTCTGCTACCAACAGCCCGTAATGGACGCGCTGTAAAAGTTCGGTGGCCACCCCATACTTGACTGGCCGATTTTCAATAACTGCTTGCGTCACCTCTTTGAAGCGTCGCAACTCTTCTTGAGAAAGCAGAAACTGAACATATACCGGCTTATCCTCTTCAGTCATTGGAACCCCCAGCACTACTGCGAATTTCCCCCAGGTCTTCCAGGGCATTCTTAATTTGGTTTTGCAGAAGGTTGATAGAAGCCGCCACGTATTGCGTGCGGTAGTGATCATCCATGTGAGAGCGAACACCATGATCTACAGCGGCAACATCTCGGCGAGTACGGGCAAAATCCTTTTGCAACGCCTCAGCCTTTTCGCCCATATCGCGCAGATTCGCATCAAGCGCGTTTAGTGAATTCAGCAGAAATTGCATCTTCTGCCGATCGTTTAAATGACTGCGGTTACCGTGACGAACCGAGGCCAAAACCTTTTCTATATCGCGAACGGTTTTGCGTGCAACTCGGCTTGGATCGACGCTCTTACGGGCGGTGCTCATGCGGCCACCCCCTCAGACATTGCCATAACATCGACTTGCGTACCCAGGCAACGCGGGCAATCAATTGGCAGGCTCGCGCCAATGTTTCCACCGCTGCCACGCTTTAATGGCTTTAGTAATTTATCGTCAGGAGAAAAGGCGAACAGATCGCCAGAGAGAAGAAGCCAGCCCGCGCCCTTACAAGTTGGACAGGGGTGTTTTTTGGAAAAGTCGTTGTGCTGAGTATTTTCGATTCGCTGATCAATACCATTACTCAGAGCATTAAGGTAAGCGGCAACCGGGCGCTGCCCTATTCGATTCAGCTCTGATTTAACCAACTCCAACGATAATGATTGCTTGGTTTGCATAGCGGTTCCTTGCTTGCTGTATTGTGTCGGCCCGCTGTTCGACACGCCCCGCCGGTACTCCTTGGCGGGGCTACTCAACAGCGAGCAACGACACTGTATACAAGCGAAGAAACCCTATACAAGCCGTCTGAGGCTAATTGCAGACTTGTATAAAACCTATAATGACAAAACGATCTAAGGAGAGAGCGACAATCATGCTGAGTACCGTAGACATTCTGGCCATGATGAAAGAGCGCCTAGGCAGCTATTACAAAGTGGCCCAACAGTTAGAAGTACACCCCAACCGCGTAAACCAAATGCGCCACCACGGCGGCAAGCTGACTTTTGAACAGGGACTAATTGCAGCTAAGTTTTTAGGGGTTTCAGATGAATCGATCATCTTGAGCCTAGCGGCTGAGAGATCACGCAATACCCCCTCTTTTGGCGACCTTGCTCGCCTTGCAGAAAAGCACACACCCAAATTAAGTGCAGTAGCAGGCGTTTTTGCGCTGGCCATTTTGGCCACGGGTGAAATATTGACCAACCCCACGGTTTCGAGCTTCACAGAGTCCCTCACCCAAATGGCGTAAGTTGTTGATTTTATACGTAAAATTGCCGAGAAATATCCGATATCAAATGAATATCGGATATTTTATAAATGCCCGATTTTCCGTATAATTTGCCGCATTCCAACAACAACTCCATATTCCTATGTCTGCTTCCAACCGGCCACCAGCACCAATCATCGACAACCTGAGCAATCTTGAGAATCCATTCCGCTGCACCAGCTTTTCAGCTAACCGTTATCTCAGCAAGCAGATTCCTGGCGCTGATACCGATCTGGAGTTCACGCTTAAGTTTCTTTATAGCTACAACGGTAGCCAGGCAACGTTTAATAGCTACCGCCGTGAACTTGAGCGCTTGCTGCAATGGGCTTGGCGCATTGAAGAAGTTTCAATAATGACTCTGAAGCGCGAACACATTGAGGAGTTTGTGCAGTTTTGCATTGAGCCACCAATTGCCTGGATCGGAACTAAAAATGTTGCCAGATTCAAAACACAAAATGGCGAGCGCGTTGTGAATGCCGATTGGCGGCCATTCGTAGTCAGTGTGTCCAAAGTTGAATTTCGTGCTGGTAAAACGGCTTCTCCCAAGGAGTTCCGGCCATCCCAGGCAGCGATCAAATGCATCTTTACTGCATTATCATCCTTCTTCGATTTTCTCTATCAAGAAGGCTTGGTTCCAGCCAATCCTGTGGCACTGATTCGCCAGAAAAGTAAGTTTGTTCGACGTGAGCAACAAAGCCAGGTTGTGCGCCGAATCAGCAACTTGCAGTGGGACTATGTCCTGGAGACTGCTGAGATCATGGCCGAGACATCACCAACTGATCACGAGCGAACTTTATTCATTATGAACGCCCTATTCGCTATGTATTTACGAATCTCTGAGTTGGTTGCGGATGAAAGATCGGCACCAGTTATGGGTGATTTCAAGAAAGATCGCGACGGAAACTGGTGGTTTCACGTTACGGGTAAAGGTAACAAAGGCCGGGCGATCACTGTTTGCGACCAAATGTTGAAAGCCTTGAAGCGCTACAGAAATTATTTGCAGCTCCCTGCTCTGCCCAGCATTAACGAGCAGACACCTCTGGTGCACAAGTCCCGTGGCAAGGGACCGGTTACCAGTACCCGACAGGTTCGCCTGATTGTTCAAAACTGCTTTGATGCTGCCCACCAACGGATGGTTGAAGAAGGCTTAGGGGAAGATGCTGAAGATCTTAAGGCTGCCACTGTGCACTGGCTCCGCCATACGGGTATTTCTGAAGATGTGAAGTACCGCCCCCGCGAGCATGTGCGCGATGATGCGGGACATGCAAGTATGGCTACGACCGATCGCTATATTGATTCCGACATGCGGGAGCGGCATGAAAGTGGGCGGAGTAAGCGGGTAAAGGAGGAGCGGTAATACTACCGCCCTACCCTCATGTAAATGAAATAGCTTGACCCGTAAAAGATACGATATATCATTGCACGCCATCTGATTAACCTAGTACACATGGATGAATACTCAGAGTGCGGAGAGGCTAATGGCACATACAAACAAACTCCCTGTCACCGTCCTTTCAGGTTTTCTAGGTGCCGGTAAAACTACCGTACTTAGCCACATACTGAACAATCGCGAAGGCAAAAAAGTTGCTGTAATCGTCAATGATATGAGTGAAATCAATATCGATTCGACGAAAGTACAGAACGAAGTTTCTCTTAACCGTAGTGAGGAGAAGCTTGTTGAGATGAGTAATGGCTGTATTTGCTGCACTCTGCGGGAAGACCTTCTGGAGGAAGTCACTAAGCTTGCGCATGAAGGACGGTTTGATTATCTCGTTATTGAATCAACGGGGATTTCTGAACCCTTACCCGTTGCAGAAACTTTCACTTTTGCCGACGAAAATGGTGTTTCTCTCTCTGATGCTGCCAGTTTGGACACGATGGTGACGGTGGTCGATGCAGTCAATTTTTTAAAGGACTATGACGAGGCCGTATTTTTACAGGATGCTGGTGAATCATTAGGCGAAGACGACGAACGCAGTGTAACTGATTTGCTGATCGACCAGGTCGAGTTCGCAGATGTCATTCTGATCAGTAAAACAGATTTAGCTGGCCCTTCTGATGTTGAGCGCCTAGAGGCCATTCTGCGAACTCTAAATACACAGGCAAAAATAGTTCCGGTCTCTCAAGGGCAAGTCGATATTGACGAGGTTCTAAGTACCGGCTTATTTAACTTCGAGCGCGCGCAGCAAGCACCTGGTTGGCTCAAAGAGATGCGAGGTGAACATATTCCTGAAACGGAAGAGTATGGCATTAGCAGTTTCAGCTACGAAGCACGTAGACCCTTCCATCCAGAAAAATTTCATCAATTTCTGCACAATACTGAGAGGCACGGCAAGTTAATTCGCTCCAAAGGGTATTTTTGGCTGGCGTCCCGCCCTGAGTTTGCAGGCGAGTGGAGTCAAGCGGGAGGTATTGCCCACTATGGGTTCGCTGGGATGTTCTGGAAAGCTATACCCAAAGAAAACTGGCCCACAGACGAAAATTATCGCAGCTCCATTGAAAAACAATGGGTAGAACCCTTTGGTGATATGCGGCAAGAACTAGTATTTATTGGCCAGAGTTTGAATCAAACCAGCATGACAAAAGCGCTTGATGACTGCCTGCTAAGCCAGGACGAAGTGCTACGAGGCAAAGAATACTGGGCGACATTGAATGATCCATTTCCCGCATGGGAACAAGGATGAATATTAACCTCACCCCTGTACTTGGCTAGATCCTTTAGTGGAAAAGTGTAAAAGACCGGCAAAGTGCCGGTCTTTTATCAAACTTACTCCTTTCTACAATTCAATCCTCTATAGCGGCCTCAACGGCTGCCGACGCATCAACAATGCCTGATCCACAACGCCGACATGAGCCTGTAAAACTTCGGGCTGTACTGGTGAGAATGGATTCAACCTCATCTGGTGTAACATCGGGCTTGACTGAATATATAAGTGCGGCTGTACCGGCAACATGTGGAGCGGCCATGCTGGTGCCGGCGTAGTAAGCGAAGCTATCACTACCGGGAGTTCGCGCACCGCTGTTTAATGTAGAGAGAACGCCATCGGATTCCACCGAGTTAGTTTCACCTCCGGGGGCAGCGACATCGACCACATTGCCGTAGTTGGAGTAGTAAGCAAGTCCTCCGGAGCGGTTGGTCGCGGATACTGTAATGACTCCTGAACAGTTAGCCGGCGAAAACCAGAAGGCATTCCGCCCAGAGTTACCTGCGGCAACAACAACTGTGGCGCCCAGGCTACGGGCTGTATTGATGGCACTTTGAGTTGTGCTTCCACAGAGGCCAAAGCCCCCCAGGCTCAAGTTCAACACTTGAGCCGGAGTTTCATTGGCTGGTGCACCACTAACCGAGCCGCCAGCGCTCCAGACAATGCCATCAGCAATATCAGATGTGTAACCGCCGCAGCGGCCGAGTACTCGAACGGGGAGCACTTTTGCTTTATGGGCTATCCCAGCGATACCCATATTGTTGTTGGTGACGGCAGCAATGGTGCCGGCCACATGAGTGCCATGCCAGCTGCTATCAAATTCGGGATACAGTGGGTTTCCGCAGTAACTATCGGTATACCAATCCCCGGGATCACTGGCATCACTATCACGGCCATCCCCATCTACAGCGATATCGGAATCCGAAATCATGTCGTAACCAGGCAGCAAGTTGTCCATGAGGTCTGTGTGAGCGAGATAACCGGTATCAATAACTGCTACTACCACGCCCTCCCCCTGAGTTATATCCCAGGCTGCGGGCAAATTCAGTCCACCATCCGCTTCAAAGTAGTGCCACTGGTCGTAATAGCTGGGGTCATTAGGGACCGCCATAGGGTGCATCATCAAGTCGGGCTCAGCGTACTCAATATTGGGGTCTTGTTTTAGGCGGTTGATTATCAGGTTGATCTCGGCTTGGCTTTTTCGGCTCCCCAGGTGCATGACTTGTGCACCCGTCGCCATGCGCCGCAAGTGGCGCAAGTTGTGGCCCGCACGGCGAGAGGCTTTCTCCACAGTTTCCTGAGTCATGCTCGCTGACCGTCCGATCGTGGAATCCTGCTTGTATTTCACAATGATCCGGTCAGTTGTTGGGGAACTACTTAGGTTATCCATTTGGGTGGCGAAGGAGCCTGTACATAGAAGTGAAAACACACCTGCTAGAGTGGATTTTTTCAACAGTGACTTCATTATTGTTATCTCTCCATGATGATTTAGCCGACGGGGTGTAACATCCTAACCATTAGTACCACTGTCCCTGTTGTGACAGGGCACGTTAGGCTTTACGCAAGATATATGCCTGAGCAAGTCATGGCTGGATATCGAGACAAAGTTAGTACCAGTGTTTCAATTTTGCCCACAGGGATAGTAGTGGCAACCGATGTATCCTTCTTAGGTGATTGCCGGCCTCTTTCTATTCTTGTGACAGCCTCCACCTAAACAAACTTATTTATCTGTCTTTGCACCGATATAGAGATAACTAAGGGCTTTCCAATCACTGTGCACAGAAAGGCTGCAAAATACTTTTCGAAATTTATCAACTTTAAAGAAAAGGCTGGAGCTTGAAGTTAATCCACTCTGATAAAACGAGCTTTAATCGAGCAATGGAAATGATCATCACAGAATTGGTGATATTGCCGGCAATATAACTGGGAAAGGATTCTGCGGAGATCAACGTGTTAAATGAAAATGCCAGTCAGCTTAACTGACTGGCATTATTTGAGTAGAACAGCTATCAACCCACCCCACAGGAACCTGTCGAGTGGGAGTTGGCCCATTTACTCAGTACTAGCACTCAAAGAAACTCCAGAGTAGTCAGAGTAACCGCGGATACTGATATACCAGGTACCTGCGTCTGGATTGCTGATGCTGCAGCTTTCATCATTACCCCACTCGTAAGGACGACAATCGTACGCTGTGCGGGTGGGCTCTTGGCCAAAACGAACATAGAGGTCTGCATCCCCACTGCCACCAGACATTACGGCGCTCAGTGTTGAAGCTCCGCTATCAACGTCGATAGTGAAGTGCTGCCAGCTGTTGCGGGAACCACTGAGATTTGTCTCTTCCCAACTGTCGCTACCGCCACCGCCACCACCTGCGGTGTAGCTGCCTACGAGGCTAACGTTAGAGAAGGAGCTATATCCACGTACCATGACGTGATAGGTTCCTCCCTGTACGTTATCGATATCACAAGTTTCATTATTGCCTGAAGTATAGGGGCGGCAGTCATAGGTACTGGTTGTGGGGGCGCTGCCATGGCGAACGTAGAGATCAGCATCGCCGCTTCCACCGGACATTACAAAAGACAAGTCTGTAGCGTTGTTAGGCACTTCTAGGGTGAAGTTAATTTCATCACCACTGTTACCCTCGATACCAGTCTCAGCAACACCATTTTCAAGTTCACCTCCGTGGTTACCGCCACCACCGCCGCCTCCACCATTAGCCAAGGCTACGGCCGCTGCTGCATCGACAATACCTGAACCACAGCTGCTGCAAGAAGCTGGGAAGCTCCGTGCGGTACTGGTGAGGATTGATTCAACTTCATCTGGAGTCAAGGTAGGGTCTACAGAGTAGAGCAATGCTGCAGCACCGGCCACATGAGGTGCCGCCATACTGGTGCCCTGGATGTAATAGTAACTATCACTGCCGGGGTCAGTAGCACCATTGTTATAGGTAGAGAGGACGCCGTCGGAGTCATTGGCGAAGCTCTGTGCTCCACCCGGCGCTGCAACATCTACTACATTGCCGTAGTTAGAGTAGTAAGCACGACCGCCACTGCGATTAGTCGCAGCCACTGAGATCACCCCATCACAACTGGCAGGAGTAAATTGGCTTGCATTAGCATTGCTATTGCCAGCGGCTACAACAACCGTCGCACCGAGACTGCGAGCAGTATCGATGGCATTTTGTGTAGTAGTACCACAGCTTCCGCTGCCGCCAAGGCTGAGATTGAGTACGTCGGCGGGATTCGCATTGGCAGGCAGTCCACTGACAGAACCGCCAGCCCCCCAAATGATGCCGTCAGCAATATCTGACGTATAGCCACCACAACGGCCGAGCACACGGACAGGAACAATCTTGGCCTCATAGGCAACACCAGCGATACCAAGATTATTGTTGGTAACGCCAGCGATAGTGCCGGCAACATGGGTACCGTGCCAGCTACTGTTGCTTGAGGAGCTATCTCCACAAGTACCAGAGCTATACCAATCACCCGGATCGGTGGCATCGCTATCGCGACCATCGCCATCTACGGAAACGAAGGTATCGTCGATCATGTCGTAGCCCGGCAAAATGTTGGCCGCCAGGTCTGCATGGGGTCGATAACCAGTATCGAGTACCGCGACCACAGCCCCATTACCCGCAGTGGTATCCCAGGCTGATGGAAGGTTCAAACCACCGGTAGATTCATAGTAGTGCCACTGATTGAGGTAACTTGGGTCATTAGGTACAGCCACTGCTTTCAAGATCAGATCTGGTTCTGCGTACTCCACATCCGGGTCTTGCCTCAGGCGATCGATAATTGCATTTACTTCGGCTCTATTTTTTCGACCTTCCAGGCGCATTACCTGAGCGCCAGTAGCTATGCGGCGCAGATGGTGCATTTTATGGCCAGCGCGACGGGAAGCTTTTTCCACAGTTTCCTGAGCCATAGTAGCGGCCCGTCCAACTTTAGCGCTTTCTTTGTACTTAACGATAATGCGATCAGTTAGCAGCTTGTTATCCGCTTCTTCCGCATAGGCACCAAAAGGCGCAGTGCATAGCAATGAGAATGCACTTGCTAAAGCCGTCTTTTGTAAAAGAAATTTTAAAGATAAATTCATTATTGTGGTTTCTCCGAAGTTATATTTATTCCAATACCAAAAAATTATTCGATATCGGTTACTCCTAAACCGCCCCGCTTTGGCTAAATAAATTCTATAAAGGGAAAGCCCAAAAACTGCTGAATTTAGGATCATTTAGTTAGCTTGAGCGAAATTAGTACCATTGTTTCAACTTGGTACAAATGTATAACGACTTGGAAATTGTTGTCCTCAATGGAGATCTCGAAACTCATGTGGACTGCGATGACAAGTTTTAAATCTCTACAAAAAACTTTGGTAATAAATATTTTTCCGCAAAAAAGTGTGGAATGGTTCACGAGAGACATAGCCAAAGAGGATTAACAGATCACTTATGACAAAAAATACGGCCTTATCTCTTAAGTATAAGGCGATGTTATATCACATCAAAAATATTTTATTTAACTATGACTTTTGATTATTGGTAAGTTGATTCAATTAGGGATGGGCGCTCTTGCGAGCATGAAAGAAAAGAAAAAATCTACTACTTTAATCGACACTAGTTATCAGCCACTTACTTGAGCTAACCATTCACCGTTTGATAAATCAGCAGCAAATCTAATTTCTCCGAGTTGTATAGCTGCTATATCTTGGTCTTTACAGGTGTTCTTTCGCCAGTGAAATTAAACGATCACACCTGGCTATAGCTTTATAGGCATAGGCCTCTTTGCTGTCACGAGAGCTATCAAGCTCAGAGAGAACACTCTTTTTAAGAGCAGTAGCAACTTCAATCGCAAGAGCATACTTTTGGTGGTTTAAGCAGTGCCGACAAAAAATTGTTTCCAGCGTATCTTCGCTATCAATGTTTAAATACCCCAAGTCGCGCACATCCTTGTGAAGACCTTGAATAACTTCAAAAGGTAAGCCTTTATCTGAGGAGAGCAATAAGAATTTCATTTCAGCGACACGCCGCTTTGTTTCTAACACTAAATCTGGATATTCTTGAATATGCGGGGCATGTGTGCGTTCAACCTTATCAAACTCAGTAACTATCTCATCATAACCAAGGTCTTTTACCTTTAGATATGCTTCCGTCAAAAGATTACACAATCCTCTAGATAACTCGTCTTTGCGGAAGCTGCTGACCACTTAGAAATTCTCCGTAGTTGCATTACTTATCGTAAGAGCCTCAGAATAAATCAGATTGATCCGCTTTATATCTCAAACAGACTCCTCCATATACGCTTGAGATATATCAACCAGTATAAGACCGATGAAAAAATAATGTGCTGGTTCTCTCTGGCTTCCAACCTTTTATGAATGGCTAGTCGCCATATAGGTGTCTAATCTAGTGCCATGGAGACAACGACTGCCACACCTGTCCCTTTGTCATAACTTATGAGGTTTGATATGAGAAAAGCAACTGGAGAAGCGGTAGGCACACAATCCAGGCTAGCCGCCCCGTCTGATTTAAGTGAGAGTGCGAGGGCCAGCATTACTATCGCCGTTAATACCCTGCTGGCAGATACTTTCAGCCTATATATGAAGACAAAGAACTTTCACTGGCATGTTAGCGGCCCCCACTTCAGGGACTATCATTTGCTTTTCGATGATCAAGCCGATGAAGTATTTGAGATGACCGATGCACTGGCGGAGCGCGTGCGCAAACTAGGAGGCACTACACTTCGCTCCATTGGCCATATCGCTAAGCTACAGCGATCTTCAGATAATGATGCCGAGTATGTAGATCCGCAAGATATGTTGTTAGAGCTAGGCGAAGATAACCGGGAAATGATCTCAAGTATGCGTAAAGTCCACGAACTTTGTGATGAGCATAGAGATATTGCTACCGCAAGCTTGCTGGAAGAGTATATTGATCAGGCAGAAAAGCGGTCATGGTTTTTGTTTGAGGCTAGTCGCAGCTCTGGTTTGACACACCACTGAGCCCTTTGGCTCAAGCTTGATCTGGCAGACAGCGCTACTTTTTGTACCCTGTCAGATCAAACTCAACCAATACGACTTTCATTTTCCAAAGCGGCCTTTTCCTTTTCAGGTTAAGAGCTACAGCTCCAGCTTCAACCTCTCCCCGACCGAATTCTCGAGGAAACCTTCTCGGAGGTAAAAATCAATTGTTCGTTGCCAGTTTTCTCTTTCTGGAGTACTAACTTCCAACCGTGGCCAGCCCTCCTCCTTCGCAAAGCTGATCGCCTCAGCCAAAAGAGCCTTGCCAATAAACTGCGAGCGGAACTCTGGTTCAACATACAGCTCCTCGATTACCCCGTAGTTGCCTCCGGCATAAATAGCGGCAGATCTGGATAGGGTAATAACTCCTACAGGAGCTCCATCGACATGATATAGGAAAGCATGGAATCCATTATCTTGTAATAACAGCTTCTTAGCCGTTACTGCCATCACCTCTGGATCGATGTTGCGCTTATGACCGACAAGGGCTTGCAGCAATTTTGTTACCAGTCCTGCGACTTCATTACTCCGCTCCACCCCGGCCCTTACAATCGGACTCACCATAAACTATCCCTTCCCTTTAACTTATTTACATTTTTGCCCAACTGAAATGTGATCACATTTAGAATCTATCAGCAATTTTTACTGGCAGCAAGCTGGGTGCGTAGGAAAGAAAGCGGACAACTCTCTATTGAATAATGGTCACAAAGAGCCAATGGGTAGAAATCATTAGAGCCGAAGGGATTGATGAAGCCTCAACGCTCGCATAGCACCATAAGTTTGAAGAAATGGAACCTGAACAACATCAGAGGCTTTTTCAGTCTTTAGGTATGAAACCTGAAGACTGAAAAAGTACAAGAGGTATTTATGAATTTTACCTTATCCCAAGTCTAAAAAATTCAAGGTAGGACAGCTGGAGCTATTCTATAAATTTAAGCTCCAGCAGCTCCCAACCTACCTATAGAACAGCTTTCAATCGCTCTTTAAGGGAGGATATAAACACCTTATCCTTCCCCCCAAGATTGGAAACATAAAGTATAAAATCACTACCATCTTTTCTGACAACCGTTACCGTAGTGGTATCACCTAAAGAACTGGACCAGTCTACCTGTAGATCCTCAATATCCTCGTAAGATGCCATTTCCTTTTCCAAAATATCCCCATCTTTCCAATAGGAAAATACATGGCGTTGTGTAAAACCATTGCCATCTTCACTCACGAATAGAAGCGCGTCACTATAGAAATATGCTACCTCATCAGTAGCCTTTAGGATCCCCTTTCTCTGCATAAACTTGAGGTCCCTATCTGATATCTCACTTCCTTCAACAACCTTGTCGCTAGCTAAAATACCAAACTCTCCACCGACCACCAGCCCACACACCGGCAAGCTCAACACCACTAACAAAGCATGCCTAGCACGCCATTTGGAACCCTCAATTACCGCTGGTGACTTATCGCCATTCACAAACAGTAAATAGTTTGCCAATGGCAATACTGTTAGCACGGTTAGAAGCTGGAACACCAGGGGGTAGCCCGTATATCTACCCAAGACTGGTGAGATCAAAAAGGTAATGGCCAATACAACTGCAAATCCTTTGTTTGGCAAATATGATTTACCATATCGATTTTCACTATCTTCACGGAGTTTATTCCAAAGGGGGAAGTACCAGAACTTGTTAAAAATACCTCTAGCGAGCGGCATGATCGCACTACGTTCCTGCTCCCGGATATATTTGAAGTTTCTATAAAACCAATAAACACCAAAAATTCCGAATGTAAAAACCCACATCGCCGTCAGCTTACCCAGGGAGACAGGGTAAAAAATCGTATCTTCCTTTACAGGGTTCTTCCATCTATCAAAGCGCCACATAAAGACCAGGAAGACATACATTGCTGCATAGATATAGATATACGTAGCGGTCGATAACTGTGATAAGAAACCACTCTCAGTATCTCCTGAGGTATTTGCATAAGACTGATAGATACCGTAACTCAGTTGATTCTTGAGTTTGTTAATAGCTTCTACGTAGGCTTGATATTCACTCGGCTTAACATGATCAACCTTACTGCGGTATATGTATTTCAGTGAAAGTGTCTTACTGGTTTCCTGATAGGAAACCTCATTTTTGAAATAGAAAAAGCTGTTATCTTCCTCAAAATACTCACTATCAAAAAACCAATCGTCTCCTTCGAAGTGAATTTCAATAACCTGCTCTATATGCTCTGGATACGATAAAGCCAAGGGATGGTGCCTATCCTGATCATCCGGCTCAGATACCCATGGGCTAACAATGTTTGCATAAAAATCAACCTCCTGGCGCTTTCTATCTGGTTTATCTTCCCAGAAATTTTCCAGCTTATATTGCTCATGAGAGGTGAATATATTTCGCTCTGGGTTATCTTCGAGCTCAATTAGAGCAGCGACTTCAATCCCGGAATAATAATCCTCAAAGAACTCCAAGTATTCTGTCTGTATTTGATCTCGCCCATTGCTAGCTAAACGCTGTCTCTGCCTTTCAGCGTCCTTACCATAATTTACAGTAGTGGTTGTAAAGGTTGCAGGGCCGTCATCCAGTACTGTGAACTCATCTTTTACAAATACTCCATACTTTGCGACATCTGGCTCCATATTTACCAAGTCATCAATGCCCGGCCTGAGTATTAGTGCTTTTCCATAATCTGGCTGAAAAATACTGCTCAAGTCACCATGCTGATAGCTACGCGTTGGATCTACCCAATACTCTTTGTCTTCAAATTCAAAATAGCTGATAACATGGTCAAATGACCTTACGCTGGGGATTCTATCTTTAAGTCTTGTTTCGGTATTGACTAGAGCCGGGTAGCCAACAACTCCAAGTTCTTTCAATAGAGTTAGAAACAGTACGGTTTTATCTTTACAATCTCCATATCTATACCGCAAAGTCGTGCTCGCTGGTCTGGGCTTGTGTGAGTTTTCCCCCAACTCTATCCCTAAGTAACGTATCTCCCCCTGGACAAACCGAAGTGCGGCAGAGATTTGAGAACTCTTTTCTTTGTGATTTAACTTGATGTCAGCGACTAATTTGGCTATCTCCGCATCAACATTAAAAACTCCTTGATATAACCCTAATCCCCAGACACCAACATCTTCCCAGGTTGCCAGTTCACTAAAGTAAATAGCGCCCCAAGGACTAAACCAGGAAGGAGTCCCATCGTCAGATTTAACTGGATCAAGTTTATTGTCCTCGATGACATACTCTCTGGCACCACCCAGATCTTTTTGTTTGAGTTCCAAATCGCTATTTAAAATTGAACTATAGAGAGGTGTTTGCTTCTCCCACAATATACGCAAATAGAGTCTCTCAAGTGGGACAGACCAATTCAGACTGGAGCTATATGCAAATATCCCCTGATAAACAGGATTCACCCCCGAACGCGTGTAGCTATACTCTACAACATCACCCACCCTGATATCGTCTAACAAAATATTGAGTGTTAATTGACCATGGTAGACTGACTCATCCATCTCCTCTTCGCGCCGAATATGATCTATTCGCGCAGTATTGAGTTTATTTAAAACCTGTCTATCGCGGATCACATTAAGAGTATGTAATGTAACCTTTTGATACTCTGGGTCATAATCAATACTTATCTGTGAGCTTTCATCAACCCCCTCTGGGTTAATAATGTATTCAGCCATTCGAAAGAAGTATTCAAATTCTGGCTTATCCCCCGCTTTGATCTGCGAGTCCAGAAGAAGATAATGAACCCCATCCTGGATTTTATCGATCGGCCGCTCTTTTACTTCAGGAACTACTACCTTTGTTACCCAATCTGGTATGGGAGATGTAGCAACTTCTTCTCTTGCCCAAACCTTGCCTGCGGCCAAGAATGAACAAATCACTAAAACTATTGATATAGCCGCATCAATCTTTTTCTTCATTATCTACTTTTCTACAATACTTAGAGTGGCTTTCAAATACGATATGAATGCGCACCAGTGAAACTAGGCTGCGAATCCAATTAACTCAATACCTGCTTATACAAGGGGCTTAGTAAAGGCTTTTTTCACTCGAAAGTCCAATATGGAGTCACAATACGAGCTATCCCGATCTTTTTTGTACGATAGTCCATTTACTAAGAATCTAAGACAACGTAAATAGCAGAAGATATAAGATTTAGAAGAGCTGAGACTCTCTATACTAAAACTGGTATTCAGGCTTATAAAAATTTAATCACAACCAAACTTCCCCCACAAACTACAAGTAAGCTTATAAATAAGCTTTCCTATTAACTAGGAGTTAACAGGGATAAATTTTGTAACGGTCAGCTACTGTTGGTTTACCCATAGAACAATATAGGGAAACAATTTGCTTCTAGTTAATTTGCGGCCACTGTTCATGGCAGTAGCTAATGTAAATCTCCATAGAAACCTCTTAGTTGTTCCCATTTGGCAACGGCAAGAAATCTAATAGCAGCAGTGGAGCCTAATCATCCCCGAGGAAAGTAGTCGCCCGCCTATGGCATCAAATCTTATGTAGAACAGGTGTTTCTCTTATCGCCAGCAGAAGTTGAGCTTCCGGTAGAGGCGGCCTCCATAAATAATAGGATTAATACAAATAATAGCCTGAATAACACCTGTAAACGATCAATTTAAGCATTAATAGCTGCAACTCCAACTATTAACACTTTTAACCTTTGTAGACTATAATAGCTCAAAAAGCACCCTTTAGCTCGACAAAACCTAATCAAAGGGTGGAAAGGCAACTATTATGGGATTTCACGGTCAATCAGATAAGCAAATACTTGAGTCGCTGGGCAATCGTCTCAAAAACTACCGCTTACGAATGAACCTTACTCAGGATGACATGGCTGAGCGTGCAGGCCTATCCACCTCCACCATTAAAGGGCTGGAGGCTGGTCGTGGCAGGCTTGATAGCCTTGTTGCTGCGCTGAGAGTACTTCGCCAACTTGATTCATTGGATAGCTTCTTACCTGAACCGGCAGTAAGTCCGATGCAAATTGCTACTCAAGGTAAACAGCGGCAGAGAGCCAGCCGCAGCTCACAGAATCAGCGCGATACCCTGCCCTTGAACAGCAATAAGAAAAGGAGCAAGCCGGAATGGTAAACCAGACAAATGCCGCAACAGTTCACTTGTGGGGCGAGTTGGTAGGCGCTGTCCACTGGGGTGACAGTGGTTATGGTTCATTCGAGTATGCACCGGAGTTCTTGCGTCGGGGGCTGGATATAGCTCCGATAACCATGCCTATTGAAGCTTCAAATGAGCCATATACATTTCGCGGCCTCGGTCGGGAAACATTTAAAGGATTACCGGGACTCCTCGCCGATTGCCTGCCTGACAAGTTCGGCAATGCGGTGATTGATGCCTGGCTCGCACGCCAAGGGCGAACTCCAGAGAGCTTCAACCCTATTGAGCGACTCTGTTACACCGGTACTCGTGGCATGGGAGCGCTTGAATTTCAACCGGCGGTGGACGGCACCTTCAAAGATTCTGTCGACCTGAACGTTGAAGAATTAGTCAATCTAGCTGCCGCAATTACCAATAGGCAGACGGATCTCAATACGCAATTTGGACATAGTGATACTGAAAAATCAGGCTCCTTGCTGGACATTTTGCGCGTAGGAACCAGTGCGGGAGGCGCCCGTGCAAAAGCAGTTATTGCCATGAATGATAAGGGGGATATTCGCTCTGGTCAGGTCCCCGCCCCTAAAGGCTATGACTACTGGCTTTTAAAATTTGACGGCGCGGGAGATCTTGAATTCAGGGCAAGCGATGGCTATGGGCGGGTTGAATACGCCTATCATCGTATGGCTCGCGAAGCGGGTATCAATATGGCGGAGTGCGGGCTACTGGAGGAAAATGGCCGAGCGCATTTTATGACGCGGCGCTTTGATCGGGTAAACGGGCAAAAGCTTCATATGCAGTCTCTATGTGGTATTGCGCACTTGGATTTCAACATGGCAGGCGCACACTCCTATGAGCAAGTATTCAGCATAATGCGTGAACTATATCTGCCTAAAAATGAAGCCGTTCAGCAATATCGCCGTATGGTCTTCAACGTATTGGCCAGGAATCAAGATGATCATACAAAGAATATTGCATTTCTTATGGACCCAGCCGGAGAATGGTCTCTTTCACCAGCCTTTGACCTGACTTATGCCCACAATCCTGGCGGAGCTTGGACAAGTCAACACCAGATAAGTATTAACGGAAAGCGTGATCACTTCAATTTAGATGACTTAATAACATTAGGGGAATCCATCAGTATTAAGCGCCCAATGGAGATAATTGATCAGGTCGCAAGTGCGGTAGCAAATTGGGAGCAGTTCGCTGAAGCCTCCGGTGTCTCTGAAAGCTGGACTATTGAAATTGGCCAAAACCACCGCAAGCTAACTTGAATTTTATCTATATGTTATTGACCTATCCGCTACCCACTTCTTTTGTGGCCCCAAGGATGGAGCCAGGGCTCGATCCCAAATTTTACCGCTAAAACCTTCAGCCTCCCAACCATACTCCCACGGCGGCCCCAGTGTATCTTTTAACTCCAAAGATCCCTTGTCGAATAGAACAGAGGCACCGTAAACGGGCTGATAGTCCATGAGATATCGAGGGGGATGAAGTCAAGTCCAATCGAAAAAACGACACTTCAATCGTCTTCATCTGAGAAATATCAGCTTACATTCTATTTTGGCGATTAACGTATTAAAGAGCTGCTCATGATGAAACTGTCACTTCTATTCACAATAATTTTGATTTCCCTTGCTTTTATGGGAGCTAAAACGGCAGCAGAAGAGAATAGTCATAACTCAATCAAGAATAGTGAGGGCATCATTTGTAATAATGAGTATGTTCTATGCACATCTGCCCCATGCATTCCAGATCCCAGTAATCCAGATTCAAATGCAATTTGCAGATGTGACGTTAATAAGGGGTTGAACTTCGGGTTTTCTGAATGTAAAAACCGGACTCCTGAGACTGACTCAAACGACGTCAAAAAAGCCTTATCGACATTTTCTTTCGCGCAGGCTTCCACCAAGCCTGTACTTTCCTGCCCCGAAGGTAAACCGTGGACTGATTGCCTGGATCAACCCTGCATTGTCGACCCGATGAATCCACTTAAAGCCATATGCACATGCAAGATTGTACGGGATAAGTCTTTTGTAACTTTTGGAGGCGATTGTGTTTCCCTGAGTTGTGATACGGGTTACTGGTCAGGTGCAACGGCAGAGTCCTATGTGGGAGCAAGCAGAAAACTGATGAAGGCATTTAGCTTAGATGAGGTTCCCGCCAAATATTGCGTGGGGATGAAACCTGAGGTTTCAGAATAATTTCTGCCCGATCCAAGTCACACCAATCTTTTATGTTTTTTAGAAATAGATACCCGATTCGCAGTACGGGCCGTTGATCCCTACACTGTTTAGCGGCCCATACAATTTCTGAAAGAATCACCAAGTAGATTATATTACTTTCATAATTATTAAAATTTCGGCAAAAGTTAAATCACCCTTATCGTAATTTCTGGTATGGTTAAATCAACCACAAGAAATGATTAACTAACAACTGCCGCCTAAAAAATAAAAACCAAACAAACAACACTATTTTAGACAAAAGGCACTCTTATGAGAACACGCTGTAGCCACGTTTTACTCTGGGTGGAGGATATTCATCAAGCTGTACAAGATTTTCGTCAGCTCGGTTTTTCTGTGGATTACGCCACAAAAGAAAAGAACGCCCAGCACGCCCATATTTGGTTTAGTGAAGGGGCTATTATTGAGTTATTGACATCACCATCCAATGCTCAATACTTCAAATGGATTATTGATCTCTTAGCCGGCCGGGGCGCAGGACGTAGGATGATACGTTGGTCGCAAGAAGGGGAAGGTTTTTGTGATGTTGCCTTAGTCAGTGACGATTTTGATAATGATCTTTCAGCGATGAAGCGTGAGGGTGTTCAAACCGGGCGAGTGATTCCCTGGCAACGAACCAAGCCAAACGGACAAAAAACCAGCTTCCGCTTTGTTTATCCTCGCTCTGAGCGACTGCCATTTATTGTAAGTCCATATAACCCACCTCAGTACCCTCAAGAAACAAACCATAAAAATGGTGCTACTGGCCTGAGTAAAGTGCACATGGAAGTCAGTGAACAGGACTGGAAAACTGTACAACGTTTAATCGATAAAGATTCCACATTTAATATCAAACCCGGGCCTACAACCAAAGTTACGGGTATAGAGGTTAGTGGACTGAGAGAAAATTTGGACCCGACTCTATTGCATGGGAGTACAATCAACCCAGCAAGCTAAGGAGCCTCTGAGCTATTTAGTGGATCAATCTCTACAGAGATTGATCCACTCACCATCAAGATAGATAAAACAGTCGTTAACTAAACTGTCGAAATCTCATTACAGACGGTATAGAACTCCAACTCCCGCACGACGTCCTTTTGCCGGCGCCCCTATTCTGGCATCAGGGGCAAATATCGCATTGGTGTAGCCATATAACTGATACTGCTCATCAAGCAGATTGTCAGCAAACAGATAAAGCTCCATAGAGTCCGTTTGCAGTGCTACACGAAGATCCACCTTGCTGTAAGCATCCAGGTTAAAGTGGTTTTGTGCATCTGCCGGGCGCTCATCTACATGGCGTACAGTCAAGTTAGTATTGAGAGCCGGTGCGCTTAACCCCATAAAGTCTGGCAGAGGCTGGTAGTAATTCAATGCCAGGCTAGCACTCCAGCTGGGTACGTCAGGCACTTCATTACCGGCCAAAACGTCACCGCCGGAAACACCATACACATCTTTTGTAATTTCCGTATCCAGGAAGCTCAAACCACCGGCAATACTAAACTGCTCGGTTATAAACCAATCGGCCTCAAGCTCTGCACCAAATGTCTCCGTATCTGCATTTACTGCAGCAGAGGAATAGGAAGCAAAATCAAAGCCTAACAAATGATCATCTTCCACTGAGCTAAAGAATACAGCACCACTGATATTCAGACTGTCTGACTCATTTTTAATGCCTAGCTCGAAGGTGTCGACAGTTGCGGGCTTGTAAGCAACGCTATCGGCAGACTGCAAAGCAAAGTCATTGAACCCACCGGATTTATAGCCTCGTGCGGCAACTGCATAGATATTTGTGGAATTGGACAGCGAATAACCAAGAGCCAAGCGGCCAGTTGTATAACTATCGTCCAGATCTCTTTGATCTTGAGAAACGTAGAGATTGCCATCCGTACCGTAGCTGGAATACTCACCGGCGTACTTCTTACTCTCTTGGGTGTAACGTAGTCCAGCTGTAAATTTCAGGGAATCAGTTACAGGTAATGTAGTCTCACCGTAAATAGCTTGGCTATCAGTATCGTAATCCCGGTATTGATTGGCGAAGGACACCAAATCAATTGAGTCAAAACTTCTTTCACCTTCTTGTAGATTGAGTCCAATCACCCAGAATGTAGTTGCCTCAGGCAATGAGGACAAGCGTAGATCCTGGCTGATAGTCTGCTCGTCCTGGCTATCGCCACGAAGATACTCCATTGGGAAATTGAACACTGCTTGGGCAGTCTCTTGGTCAAAACCGGTTAGGTAACTAAAATCCGTGTTGACCAATGCAGTGATAGAAGTCAGTTGAGTATTAGCCCATTGGTGATTGATTTCAGTGGAAAATCGCTCAACGGTTTTTTCATTATCGTCAAAAGCTCCTGGTGTGTGTTCACTGCCAGGGTCATCACCGAAAGGTTGTAATAACTGAAGGTTCAGAAAGCCTTCCTGTTGTTGCTTCTCAGCAATAAATAAGGCTGATGTTTTCGCACCCAAATCCCATTCCAGACTACCTCTGAAAGCCAGGTCTTTGGGTTCAGTCATTGGATCGCCGTTAGTCGTATTCTCAACCCAATGGTCCTCACTGATATGTCGGATGGCTACTCGGCCACGGAGTGATTCAGAGAATGGGCCGCTGATCACAGTTTGATATAAACTCTGGTTATCCTCTCCGAGCTCTACACGTCCGTAAGCTTCAAACTCTTCGGTTGGCTTGTTAGTGGTAATATTAATAGCGCCAGCTTCACTGTTGCGCCCGAATAAGGTCCCTTGAGGCCCCTTTAATATTTCCAGTCTTTCGATATCAAGGGTCCCAAGGGACACATTTCCCGCAGGCATAGATACGCCATCAAGGTTCACTACAACGGAGCCATCATCCTTATTTACCTGAGTCAGTGAACCAACCCCGCGAATACGGATATTTGCATCCACCGCACCACTGGAAGAATAAACATCTACTCCAGGTGCACTGCGCAATGCATCTTCAAAATTGAGCAGCAATCGGTTTTTCAAATCCTCTTCGCTAACAACACTCAAGCTAAAGGGAACATCCTTGGCTTTCTCTTTTGTAAGCCGGGCAGTAACTTCAACGACTTCCATTTCTGTTTCGGAAGAACTCTCCTTTTCCGCTCCTTCCGCCGCAGAGTAGGCTCCGGAAGCGTATAGCAGACTTGCCGATATTAGCGAAATTTGTTTCGCAAGTACTTTCTTATCAAGGTTTAAGCTGAGCATAAATTGAATTTCCTTTCTATTACTTAGGCTATTAATTGATATTCGATACTTCAGAACTCTCAGCCAGTAAATTCTGTGCAGGGTCCCGCTGATAGGAAGGCCAGATATCCAGCGCTAGAACTTTCTCCGAGGGCAGACGCTCAATCAGCGTTTTTCCATTGATGACCTCGGAATCCAACTCATTGATATCGGCTAGCAAACGGTAGCTGGCCGTTTGTGCGACCGGCTGCCATCCACCCTTCTCCCAGCGCCAACGCTGTCCGTCCAGGCGTATTTGACCGGACTCCAGGTACTCGACCGTTAGAGCTGATGAAAGAGGAGCCCCGAGCATATTTTGCGTCCGTGTCTCACCGACATAAGCGCTCAGTACATTTTCAATATTCTTCTGCTGCTTGATGTCATCGAGTAACGCGGACAGGGACTCAGGAGATTGCAGAAGCGTCCAGTCCAGTGCGGCCACCGGCGCATAGTAGCGAGTCCAACCGGAAATCGGTGCGGTGCTCAAGCGCTCAACGGGTACCTCACTGCCAGCCAAGTCTCTGGTCGTCTTATCGGAGTATCGAACCAGCACATCATCAAGCACTTCGATGCCATCGATTTCCGCTACACAAAGCAGGCCAATCGCTCCGGAAACTCCATCGCTGAGCCACGCGGAGCCGGCAATACGTCGTATGTCCGAACTTTCCAGTAAATGCTGGCGGGCCAAAGCTCGGGCGATATCGACCCGCCGCAGCCAACGCCCTGTACCTTCATCGGCAATATCCCAATGAGGCCCCTCGGACAATTGCAGCAAATTACCGCTGGCCCGTGTCTCTCCAAGTCCTCTTGGCCATTGGGCAATCCGTTTAATTTCGATATCAGTACCCAGCCGCTGGCTCACGCAGGCCTGCATCTGCCCAACGTCTTTAGCAATGGCAGAAACCATATTTGAGCGATCGGAATCATGGGAAACATCAAACCCATCGAATACCGCTAGTTTCGTATTGGGTGCCCATTGAATGGAGAAATCCAAGGGGCCATGAGTGCTCCCCTGCTCACTAAAGACATTTTTATCATCCCGTTGGATTTGGATCTGCCAGCGCCAGTCCCCCGATGGGGCCGCGCCCTCAAGGGTTGTGGCCAGTTGTGAAGCCGGCAGGCTGAACTCAGGGTTCAAGCCCAGCGCTTCACGTTCCGCTGACACACGCAAGATACGCTCGGGGTCAACACCGATACGCGGAACAATATCGCTCGCTTGTAACCAGACTCCACTGGCAGTTAGCCCTGAGGGCTCTCCCTCTGCGGACCACCCCGGCGCCGTCATTTGCCACAACAGTTTGATGTTACAACCCTGTTCAGAGCAGCCTGATATTGGCAGCGACATATGGTCGTAACGCTGATCCGGTGTGACTTCACGCCCGCCCACTAAGGCCTTAACCAATACAAATCCGTGGGGTAATTCAAACTGCAAGCCCTGCCCTTCGACATGAACTTTATGGAATAACCACTCACCTTCTACTGTTTGGTTATCCGGGTTGATATTGATATTCAATTCACCACCGGACACCTCAAACCCACTCGCTTTCGGCAGCCAATAAGATTCCCAGAGGGCATCTTCTTGTTTGAGTTGCTCTGGTGATTGATATCCGCCCTGCACTACCAGCCTATCTCCCAATACAGAACCGAGACCGAGAAGAAATAAAGCAGAACAAGCCACCAGGGCGCCCTGAGGGGCCATAAGGCGTGAACGTATCAGGGCAAAACCCTGAGACATGCGGCTATCCAGTCCACGGGGAATCAAAAGAGCGGCCAGGCCGATCATCAATAGGGCAAGCGCAACTTTAAATCCATCCAAGGCCAATAAATAACCGAACCAGGGTTCCCAACCACTGAGTGCTGACAGTTGAATATGAGCAGTGATACCCACTTCATAGGGCGGGTAATGCACCAGCTCCAGCTCATGATTGAGGACCAGAATAAAGGTCACAAACATTGACATGGAATAGGCAAAGCCCGCATGGCGGAACAATGCATGCACCAAAAGCACCATCATCGACAACTCCAATAAAGGAGCTGTCACTATCAGCAATTGATAAGTGAACGCCTGTACGATATCGACAGATGCCGGAGCGGTGAGAAGCACAGCAATAATGCCCGATAGACCCGGCAACAGGGCCAACAGCACCGTCATGGCGAATACGGTAAGGGCAACGCCAAATAATCGTGTGTAGTCGGGCGCGGGGGTTGCAGACAGCATGTCGTCAAACCCGGGCACCTGATCCCTGCGGCACACCAAGCCAGTCAATGCGGCGATTACAAAAGCAATAACCAGGAAAATAACATCCTTGAGAAGCGGCAATAGCATTTCCAAGCGCGGTGCCATAGGCCCTTCAGCGTGCCAGATGATCTGGGTAAACGAGCTAGCCACCCCCATTATTACCAGGACCGCAACACCGACCCACCAAGCGCGACTACTCCATACGTGAAATAATCTCCAGCGGGCTTCCAGCATGAGTTGACGCAGGGAGCGGCCAACCGATGCGGTATCGGGCTTAGATGGAGAGAAATCTTTAACCTTGCGAGTGGCTGCCTTTTTAGCGGCCTTCGCCCGGGCAGGTTTGGCAGCCCCTTCCAGTACCAGTGTTTCCCTTCGCAAGTATTTCAGGCAAGCCGCCAAGGCAAGCAAAGGAACAAGACACCATAGAATTCGATTCAGTACCGAACCCAAAGTAAACGGCAATAGCGAGGTTGATTTTTGCAGAGGTGTCCAGGAAGTAACCTCCGTATAAACGAAAATAAATAGCGAGGGGTCCATTACCGCAGCCAGCTGCGGATTAATATTGCCACCCCGAAGAACGATCACAGCAAACATCCACAACATCATTAAAGCCGCTGCGAGTCCAAAAGGACCGGCCAGGCTGCGGGTTCGCAGCGTAGCGACAAAATACAGAGCGCCAATACCGATGCTCGCGGGAATCTGTAACCAGATCCATGCAAATCCAAGGGCTTTCCAGGGCGCTGGGCCAATCGCTGTTTCGGGAAGCAAGCCCATCCACACCAATACCGGCGAGACCAAAAACCCTACCAGCGCAGATGCACTTAATATGGCTCCTATTACCGCAGCGCCAAGAAACCGCCCCCAAAGCATCACGCTCAGGGAATTCGGTGTTGTATAGATCACTTCATGCAGACTGGCTTTGCGGTCCCGCAAAATAGGCTGCGAGAAAACCCAGGCCCAGGCAAAAAACTGAAAGAACATACATCCCGCACCCATCAGGTAAATGAGTGACGGTGAGTTCCGGGGAATATCTGTGGCCCCCATTTTCTGCATATAGTCGGCATTGACCAAATTCAGAAGCAGGTAGATTACCAGCCCCCAGAAGGCCAAAGCCACGATGCCGCTGCTAAATCCGGCTCTTATCTCCAGCTTTGCCTCATCGGCAATAAGCGCCAGCTTGTTCATGCAGCCTCCCGCTGGTCTTTTACCTGCTCAATAGCCAGATGATAAATATCTTCCAGGCGAGGCGTGTGGGCAGTAAAACGAGAGTCTGCGGGTTTTTCCCCGTGTACGATTACCTGGGTACCATCGGGTCTGGCAATATTGTGCAGGGATGCGGGAAGTGATTCGCCACGGGGAATCAGTGCTTGCCACATCTTGTCTTTATGGGGCGCAGTCACTTCCGGGGCTGTCCCCTCAACGACAATGCGCCCTGAGGCCAATATGGCCAGGCGCTGGCACAGGTTTTCGATATCTTCAACAATATGAGTAGAGAGCAATACAATGGCATCCGCTGCGACATCCGCCAAAACACAGTGAAAGCGATTGCGTTCAGCCGGGTCCAGGCCAGCGGTTGGCTCGTCAACGATGATCAGGCGCGGCTCGCCAATCAATGCAATGGCAATACCAAAACGACGCAGCATACCGCCGGAATAGGTTGATACGGCTCGATCGGCTACATCGGCCAAATTGACCTGCTCCAATAGCCTATCCACTTCACGGCGCCTTGCGCTTGTTTCGGTGAAGCCTTTGAGCCAGGCAAAACGCTCCAGCAATGACCGCGCCGCAATTCCAGGATAGGCGCCGATATGTTGCGGCAAATAGCCCAGTTTACTGCGCATAAAGTCCGGGTTTGCCAGCACATCCACACCATCCAGCATAATCCGACCACTATCTGGTGTTTGCAGAGTGGCCAAAGTACGCATCAAACTACTTTTCCCGGCACCATTAGGCCCAAGTAATCCGTACATGCCGGGGCCAACTTCCAAATCAACACCGTTTAGTGCTTTCACCCCGTTTTTATAAGTCTTAAAGAGCCCTTCGACGATCAACCCTGATTGATTTTGCATCTCTCCTCCTAACCCGTTTTATAAGTAAAAATTCCGTAATCACTTTTTTTGTACTGTTCGTGTTTTCTTAAAACTCTAGTCGCAAGCCTGACCGACAATATCCGCGAGCGCCTGCACTGATACCGGCTCCGGTTCCCCTGGCTGGATCAACGTCGGCATACCGATTCGGGCCGTTAAATCACTCCACGCCATTGAGACACTCAATGCCCATTGACCACTTTGCTTGCGCTTCTCGGGTTGTGCGATATCAGTACAAAGCGAATGCAGAGCCTCAATAACCGCCTCCGGCCAAGTGAGGGCAAAAATATCGTGGTAACTACGCATTTCCGTATCGCCCAGGGTAACCATGCTGGGAACGGCCAGCCGCTCTGTACCCTCGCCCTTTAAAATAAGCCGGCCGGTTTGGTCCCTTGGTGAATGCAACCTGGGATTCCAGAGCACGGGGCCGTGAGTATCAGTCAAAGTCAAAACCCCAGCCTCGCCACCTATAGCAAGCCGATGTAATAGCAGTGAATGATTATCAGGGTCCTGTGGATGAACCTGATTCTGAATACGCAAAGTCATGGGCACACCACCAAAGGTAGCCGACAGACTTTGAAAAGGATGGCCCTCTGGTTGCACCGGCTCGCTAAAAGACCAGGGGCGAAGCCCGCCCACTGCACGACCAATAACATCCAATAGCGGATAGGCCATCTGGCTGTTGCAAATAGCATCGATCATTTCCAGGCGCTGGTGCCGACGCAAGTATTCTGCCGCAGCCAGGAACTGCCTGGTGGGGCGCAAATTGGGGTAGAGGGTGTTAACGGCATAGGCCGAATTCCCCTGCTTTGCAGCTAGCAGGTTGGCGGTAATTTCCTTGGTGTGGACCGGATGCTCCTGCAATACATGAATGCCTCGTTTAAGAAACGATTGTGCTATTTCAGAACCCTCGCCCCCGGTTGCACCAGAACGCACAACAACACACACAATATCAATATCATCGGGGACCTGCTCTGCCTCGGTATAGAGCGGTACTCCATATTGCTCGGCACAGCTCCTGGAATAATCACTGCCACGAGCCAATAATCCAGAGAGTTCAAAATATTCTCGGCCGGGTAGTCTGGACGATGTCAGGGCTTCGAGATAAATACGACCAAAACCTGTCCCTGCAACGACAACCCGCTTGCGGTTATCAATTCCCATTTGACTCTCCTCGGTTTTCAGCCATGGACACGGCCCATTTCTCTAATTGGTCCTTATCTATCTGCCCCTCAAGAGTCAAAGGCAATTTGTCCAAAACTTCGATATAAATTTCTGACTTAAAGTGATCGAGATATTCGGCCAGGCAATCTGCTGACAGTCGCATTTGATGTTGCTTGGCTCTACAGGCAAAGAAGCGATGCCCTTGCCTGGACAAAGGGTGTTCGGAGACAGGCAAATCCATGACCAGCTGTAAGCCGGCAGCATCCAAGGCATTGTGCCATTGAGAAAGTGACAGAAAGGTTGCACCGGTATCTGTGCGCTCATCGACGGCATCCACCAACATAAACGCCTGTGATGCCATCACCCAGAACTCCTCACTGGTTGGCTCCGTCATAATGAACCAACCACCAGGGCGCAATAACTCGGCTGCCCTGCGCAATGATGCATCTGTGTCGCGGGCGGCGTTAAAAACACCACCAGCAATAATTACATCGAAGCTATTGGGGGAAAATCCCTGGCTGCGCGGTGAACGATCAATATCAAACAATCCACGGTGCAACCAGGGGCGCTGCTCCTGATCCCCATGTTTTGCGAAAAAGCTATCGAGAAAAGCCGCAGAGATATCCGTAAACTGGTATTCAAAGTTGATATGGCCACTGACACCATCCAACACTGGCAGTAGAGCCTGGGTAGTCGACCCAGTGCCAGCACCAACTTCCAATATTTTCAGAGTCTGTTGCTGCCCTTCCCAATTATTTAAGATGGACTTCAATAAAGCTCTTACTGAATGCTGCTGGTACCTGGCCGCTATACCCTCCCGGTAAAGCGCACTCGCCAACTCAGTGCTACCACGGGGGAACAGCAGGTGCACAGCCTGGACTTTGCCCCGAATTAGATCCGGTAATTGTTCCGCGTTAGCGCGGGCGTAATCGATCGTTTTACTGGCTCCAGACAGCATCCGCCATTCCTGTTCCAGCCGAGTCCATGCTAGAGCCAAGGCAGCATCACTGTAGCTGTCTGGATCTACCTCTGGCGACCAATACTCGCCATCAGTACGAAGTAACTGCTGCTCCTGTAAAACCTTGATCCAGCGCTTGATCAAAGCTCGGTGCTGCTGAGCCACCGGAGGGGCTTCAAGTATTTCCGCTAAGCTGTGTACTGAATGTCGATCGCAAAACAATCCCAGGTGGCTGAAAGCATTCAGCATGGATAGCAAAGCAGTAGCGTTAAGTTGTTCCGTTACCTTTACCGCATGTTCCAAATCAATATGGGCAAATTCCGCATCCAGCTCGGTATTAATTCGCGCGAACAACCCTGTCATATCAAGGTTACTGGCCTCTGCCTGCATTTTGGGCTGCGCAAAGACCGCCCAGCGATTCTCTCCAGCAAGGGGAATTGTCACGGAGCTGGCGACCGCAGGGTGTTTCGCCACACTTTCGACAAGAGTCGCAAGCTTTTGGGTCTGGGCTTGCTGGACCTTTGCAACGGGTTCTATACCTTTATCGGTACAGACCCAACCGGAAATATCGTTTGCCAATAAGCGTTGAATATCCCGCAACAGAGATTGTGATAGCAAGACATCGGTTTCATACAAAAGGCATTGCAGGCTTTTGAGATTGGTCAAGGCCAATGCCGGGTGTGCGGCCAAGCCTTTTAGCAAAGTTGACGTCAATACCACACCGGAAAACCCTGAACGCTCCAGAGCAACCAGCGCTTTAGCTGGGTTGATAGCGGGGTCCTGCAATCGCACAGGTAGCCCACAACTCCATGCTGCGAAAATACCAAAGCGAGCAAATTCATTGAGCGGAGAAAATACGGCGACCTTTCCCTGAATAGGCCCCAAAGCTTCTTGCTGCGCTTCGAGTAAGGTCAGGTTTGTCTCCACGGTGGTGTTTTCTGCCAGCAATACCGAAAACTCACCTCGATGGCCTTCTAACGCATTCGGGATTTGTACCTCTAAGGTCAAGCAATCCTTCTCTGGGTTCGCCTCAGGCACAAGTTCAAACCCGATGCCCAGCCTTAGTGCCACCAGGTGCATCAGCAGAGGCAACCCATTCCCAGAATTATCAGCTTGCCAGAGTAGTGTTTTGCCTCGCTGTGAGCCCTGTTCTGCAAGCTGCTCATTGAGCTTTGCAACCACGGAACCAGTCCAAGTCAGCACCTGACTGCCACTCCAGTCACAGCCTTCAAGTGATAATGCGGGATATTCACCCAACTGTTCCAAACCACTTAAAATATTTGCTGCTATTGCTTCTATTTTCATCACAGTCCCTTAAACAGCCCTTGCAACAAATAAGGTTTGGCCCGCTACTGATAGCGACGATGTCGAGGGTGCCAGGAAATACTTAATCTCAAAGCCAGCGCTAACCAGCTCTTCCTGCCAGGCTGCGCTATCAATAAATACCTGATCCGAGCCCCCTCGCCGATCTTCACTGCCCAAAAGAGTCCCGGATTCAGCAGGGGAAAGCAGAAACTGCATTGCCGTTAACATGGCGTGGTTATCCCGAGTGGATTCGCTAAACAATAGCCAGCCACCAGGGACAAGCGACCTGCGAATACGCTGTAGCGTTTGACCAATATGAGCAGCGTTGTGCAAAACATTGCCAGCCACAACGATATCGGTACTTGCCGGCGCAATTGACTGCGCAGAAAAATCGACATTGATATCGAGCAGGCTGCAACGCAAACCGATGTGATTGCGAAATTTTTTCTGTGCCGCAGTGGTAAATACTGGCGATACATCGGTAAAGCGATAATTAACCGGCCTTCCGGCTAAAGTATCTAAAATTGCCGAAGTGGTTAGGCCTGCACCTCCCCCCAATTCAAGCACTCTCAGCATAGGCCCTGGCTTGACGGCCTGTTTTACGATGTACGCTGCGGCATAATTGAGATACGTCGTAAACCAGTTGTTCTGGTAGGCGGCCAGTGCCGTTAGTATTTCTCCATTCTCGAACAGCAATTGATTAATGGAGACTTGATCCCGCACCAGTTCAGACAAATGCGTCAGGAGCTTTTGATGTGACTCGGCCATTTCAGGGGGGAATCCCAGCGCACTGTAGGCCTCCGGTAATTTATCTGCTCCGACTGCACTCTCAGGAATTTGCTCCCAGGAGTAGTTGCCATTACTGAGCCTCAAAAACTCTCGTTCAACCAAGGCCACCAGCCAGCGGCGAACCAGCCAATGGTGTCGGGAAGCGGCACCCAGCGTATTAATAATTTCCTCACTGCCGCGCCCAACACTCTCTGGAATCAGCACTCCGCTGGAGGAAAATAACTCCATAATCGTCCGCAGGCTGATAAACTCAAGCCTCTGCATTGCAGCCGGCAGTTTTGCCAAACCACTGTCTGTAGCAAGCTCAGCGGGTAAAGCTGCCAGCCCAGCCTCATGGGCGGTATCGGCGGGTGGAGGTGTTAGGTTTTTCAAATGGCTCCCTCCTCAAGGCACACCATATCTTCAATACTTGTTTCCAGGGTGGTTAAAAAACTCAATGCCCCAATCTTCGACATGCGTTCCATCGCCAATGCCGGCGGCAATACTTGGGCGCAGTAATGACAACCCGGTGGGATTTCATCGCGAAGTACAGCCATAGTGGTGACTGCGGCTACCGCTGCTGTTAGATCTGCATTGCCAGTGCCCCGCAACGCGGCTGTGCGAGTGCGCTCTTGCTCGTTGTATTTACCGGTAAGTTGCAAAAGCATCAGCACATAAGGATCGCGCCCCGCCAGATCCAGCGCACTGGCCCGACACAGTGCTGCCCGCGCTTCGTCGCGGCTAAAACCATGGGTAGTATTAAAGGCGGATAAAATATAAGAGCCGCTAACCGCGTTATACCAATCACCATCAGAGAGGGATAAATCCTGAGCTAGGCGCTCGCCCTCGCTATTTAAATACGGAAGCACAGTGGTAGATTCAGGAAAAAACGGCAGCTCGACATCGGAACGGCGTTTCAATATTCCACTCACCCGGCGTCCATTGCGCCAGGCCGCCAAGGGCTTGCTGTGCTGTTCATTGGCGCCTTGCAAATAATCATCGGCAGCGACATCGGTAAACCGATCGCGCAAGCCGAAATAGCTGATCAGGCTCTCTACCTGTGAAAACTCCTGCTCTGCCAGCCAGCGTGGTAGCAGACTACTGAGCCCCGGCTGTAAGCCGGCTGATAAAACTGCGGTCAGACCATGGCTCTGGTAATAGGATCCATCGAGTTGCTTATAGAGAGCTTCATCGCCAGCAACATCGATATAGGCTGCTCCCACTTGTGCCGCAACTTTGGCAACCCTGTCGCCAATTAAATGTGAAGGTCCTGCACAATTGATCAGAACCTCGCAGCCAGATACAAACTGATCCAGTGAGGCTGCATCCAGGTAGTCCACCGTCTGATAAGAAATTACCGAATCACTGGATAGCGGCTGTTTATGTGCGTTGCGACCACCGATACGCATAGCACCCAACTCGAGGGACTGTAAATAACCGGTAACCGCTGCACCCACATCGCCATAACCACCTAAAATCGCAATTGTCATAGGCTTACCTCCATATCGGACTCAACCAAACGCCAGCCAGTAGCTTGACTGCGCTGTTGCCAAAAATGTGCATACAGACCCTGCTGTGATAACAACTTGCGGTGATTGCCAACTTCAGCCACCGCACCTTCTTCAAGTACGATTATTTGATCCGCGTTCATAACGGTGGATAATTGATGGGCGATCACAATGACAGTGGACCCTTGTTTTAATTGCTGCAGGGAACTGTTCAGGTACTTTTCATTGCGCGGATCGAGTGCTGCTGTTGCTTCATCCAGCACAACAATAGGTGCAGCTTTTAATAGGGCACGGGCGATAGAAACCCGCTGGCGTTCGCCACCAGAAAGTGCAGCGCCCCCCTCACCTACCTGCGTCTGCCATCCCTGGGGCAAGCGCTCAATAATCTCGTCTACTCCAGCCAGTTTCGCCACACGTTCCAGGGCTTCCTGACTGGCTTCGGGGTGACTCAATCGAATATTCGCTTCCAGGGTGTCGCTGAACAGATACACATCCTGCATAACGATAGAGATCTGCCGCATCAGGTCTTCTGTGCGCAGTTGCCGCACATCCACCCCGCCCACTTTTACCTGGCCCTGGTCGGTATCAAAAAAACGCAATAACAAACGAGTGATGGTGGTTTTACCCGAGCCTGATGCACCGACTATCGCTGTAGTGGTACCCGGAGAAACCCTAAAGGAAAGATCCTTCAATACCGGTTGCCCCAACTCGTAGCTAAAATTCACATTTGAAAATTCAACCAACCCACCCTGCTCGGTAAAAGGCTGAGATCTGGATGGCTCAGGTAGCGACTGCTCAAAAAAGATAGCGGCCAGTCTGTGCAAATCATTACCGGCCATGCGCAGCAGACCACTGCGCCCGGCGAGTTCCGCCAGAGGACCGGTAAATCTGGCCGCCAAAGCTAGCAAAGCCACCAATTCAATAGGGGGAAGTTGTTGATTGAGCGTGAGCCAAACACCCACGGCAATCACTGCGGCAAAGGCGAGTTGCACCATAAATCCACCGGCAAACAAGCGGGGGAAGGTCTGCCGCAACATGGAACCCGCCGCTCCGCTTTGCCCGGCAATCGCCTCTTCCAGTGGGAGATAACCGCTGACATTTTTGCCAAAAGACCTGAGTACCGCTTGGTTGCGGGCAAACTCCACCACCCGGCTACTGGCGCGAGCACCGGCAGCATCCACTTCCGTTTCCATGGCGCCGATCCACTGGGCGGACCAGCGATGGCCAATATAAATCAAGGGCACAAACAACAAAGCGGTCAGCCCCAGTCGCCAGTCAAACCACAACATTGCCACCCCCACTGTCAGCGGAGTGACAACACCGCTGACAACAGGGGGCAACAGGTGGGCAAAAACGTTAGTCACCATCAAGGTGCCCCCGGTTGCGCTGCGGGACAAACGACCGACTTTTTCTGCACTGAACCAACCGAGGGGAAGTTGAGAGAGGTGTTCACCCAAGCGATTGTGCAGGGTTTTCAATACCAGGATGGCCAGTGCAGCCCCTTTTACGGTTTGCTGGTAACGGGCAATACAAGCAATCACAACTACCGATAACAGGGAAAGCAACCAATACCCAACCGCCTCCATCTCAGATGCCAACAGTGCGCTGAGCAGAGGTACCAGAAGCGTCACCGCGATTCCCTGCAACACGCCATAGGCGAGAAGCCATACTGTATAAGTGCCAACTTCACGGCGATGCGCGGGTCCGAGAATGGCAAGCAAACTACGAATCATGATGAGACCCCGCTAATAACCTGAGCCCCACCATTCATTGCTTCTTCGTTTTGTTCAGCACTGTTGTACAAACGCCATAGTTCCGCGTAGTGCTTGCTCTCAGCCAACAGTTGTCGGTGACTTCCGCATTCAACCAAGCGGCCGCCGTCCAGGACCGCAATCTGATCGACTTCGGTGATGGTGTGCAGCTTATGGGCAATCACCAGTACCGTGCGATTGCGCACCAGGCAGGACAATGCCTGCTGAATTTGGGCTTCGGATTCCGGATCGGCGTGAGCTGTGGCCTCATCCAAAATCAACACAGGGGCATCTGCTAAAAGCGTCCGCGCGATACTTAAACGCTGCGCTTCTCCACCAGAAAAAAAGGCATCCTTGCCAATAACCGCCTGGTAACCTTGGGGGAAACTTAAAATTTTTTCATGGATGCAGGCACTGCGCGCTGCATCTACCAACTCCTGGTCACTGGCATCCGGGCGCCCAAGGCGCAGGTTATCTGCCACAGTGCCACCCAATAGCTGGGTCTCTTGAAGTACAAAGCCAACATGTCGATATAAATTGTCCGGATCTATATCACGGACATCGACGTCTCCCAGAAGCACAGCACCTTGGGCCACGTCATAAAAACGGGGAACTAGTTTGGCCAGGGTGGATTTCCCGGCACCGGAGCTCCCCACCAAAGCTGTGATCGAGCCGGGGTGACAGCGCAAAGTAATATCGCTTAATACCGGCCGATCCTGGGTATAGACAAAGCTGACCTGCTTAAAGAGCAGCCCTGCATCTTTGGGCTCTTTGGGTTCAGAGGTAACAGCCAGAGGCTCAACCTCCAATAATTGATCGATCCTGCCTGCGGCAGCTTTGGCTTTTTGCTGGGCGGTCAGCCCCTGACTCAAGGTGAGAATCGTCTGGGGAATCATCACAGCGATCAGCGTTGTTGCGAGAACATCAATCGGCTGAATGCCTGTATTCACCACCAGCCAAGCGCCTCCGGCCAGACTCACCAACATAATGACGGGCACCGACAAGGCCAGAGACGTCACGGCCTCCAAACGGACAAGCGGTGTAACCCAGCTTGTATAACGGCGACTAAAATCTTCCACGGCCTGTTGGTAATTTCTGTGGGCGCGACCGGTTTGGGAGAAAACCTTGACCACTGCAATGCCGTGGACAAATTCAACAATCGCAGCACTGACCCGGCCAAAGTCCTTATCCAGCTGCTGCATTTTTTCCCCGAAACCACGCATCATCCAGGCGTAGGACACGAGGTAAATTGGCAGGGTAACTACCGCTAACAGGGCCAAGCGCCAGTCGAGCCAGGTTAAGTAACCCAGGCCCGCCAGTGGCAGTACAAACGCAGCGGCCAACTCCACCTGATGGTGCGCAATCATATGGTGAAGATCATCGAGGTCGTCTTGTACCGCTTTGCGCACCGCCCCGGAAGTGTGCTCGCTGTACCAACCCAGGGGCACCTGTCCCAATTTCCGCACCAGGGCCCGCCGCAGTTCCGCCTGCATACGCTGATCCGCAATATGGGTTAACCACAAACCGATTACGGTGCAAATCCAGCCCATCGCCAGCCCGGCAACTATCGCCAACACAACAGGAATAATCGCCTCGGCAATATCACTGATATCCGGCGCAAGGAGCAGGCGAGCCAACTCAACGATACCGATAAAAGGGATCAGCGAAGTGAGCGCACCACAAGCACCGAGCGCCACCCCCAGCCCCACGAGGCCACGAAATGGACGCATCAGTTCCCGCAGGTCGGACTTTGGCAAAATTTGCTCAGCCATCTATTTGTCCGCTTTACCGCGTTGTAGTGGTTTTGCCAAATGCTCGACGACGGTGGCAACCTGCGGCGGTTCCATAACGCTAAAGTGATTGCCCGGCACATCGATTAACTCAAAATCACCCAGACAAACTTCCTGCCAATAAGGCGCAGCCATATGCCCTACGCCGGCGGTGACACCGAAGGATTGCTCTTCCTGGCAGCGCAAATACGTCATATCGCCAATATAGGGAGGAAGGTCAAAACAGGCGGCGCGCATACTGTGTCGGCACACCCGGAAAAGCCCCGGTATCATCGCGGCTTCGACCGGCACACCCGCCTGGGCAGAGGCCATTTCGGTATAACTGGCCAGGCGCTGTTCCTGGGTGAGTTCAGAGCGTTGTCGCACGGCTTCGGCTACCGCTTTAAGCCCAGCATCACCATCGAGTTCTGCCATTGCACCGGCGGGAACACGACCGCTGTGTTTCTGCATTAAGGTCTCGATCGCGCGGGAAATATCTTCGCTCTCGATATGCTCACCAAATACCGCTTTTACTGGATCGAGATTTAGGTTGGGGGCAAAAATCGCTTCGAAAGCCAGCTCTTCATCGGTATCGACAAACATTGGGATACTGTCGATCAGGCTCAGGTCAATCACATCGACCCCGCACTCCAGCAATCTCCGCGAAACTTCCGTCGCCAGCAGACCACCCAGGCAGTAACCAATTAACTGGCAGCGCTGGTAGCCCTCGTCAATTATTCGCTGGGCGTAATCGTCGGCGGTGCGCTCGATTAATTCTTTTGCATCGATCGACAAATACTCTTCCGTATTCGCTACCGCAATCCCAAATACTGGACCCAGATCTTGAGCCGCAAGCGCTTTGCCCAAGTGCTGGAAATAATCCAGGGTACCCAGGGCTGCATGGAACATAATCCGTACCGGCGCCCCTTCTTTGGATGCCCCTTTACCCTCGCCTATATGACTGAAAGGAACCATCAAGGAATTGCTGCCCTCGCGGGTAGTGGCAACCAAAGTGTCGCTCTCAGTATCTTCCTGCCCCTCGGCAACAGCATCCGGCTCAACTCTCAGGGCTCTGGCCAATGCAGCAACCGTTGGTCCGTTGAGCATGTGTCGCAACAAAGCGTCGTAAGTGAAAGGTTTCGCTTCCGGAATTTCTTCCAGCAATCGCCCTGCAACCCGCGCCATAATCAGCGAATCACCACCGAGATCGAAAAAGCTATCCTGGCGGCCGACATTATCGAGACCCAACGCATTCGCCCAGAGTTTGCACAGGGCAGTTTCCAGTGGGTCCATTTGCTCTGAGTTCGCAGCCTCTTGCGTATCCCCCGTTGCTGGACGCCAACCAGCCAGCTTTTTGCGATCGATCTTGCCATTAGCGGTGAGCGGTAGCTGATCGAGAACTTGCAAATGTGCGGGCACCATATGTGCGGGCAACCGATTCGCTAAAAAGTCCCGCAGTGTCCTGGCACTCAAATCCTGTCTGTCAGTTTTCATCTGCGCGGCCAGTAGATTCATGCCGAAGGCAGACAAAGGATGGTCATCTTCAGGCAGGGAAAGAATCTGTCCGGCTCCATTGGCTTTCAACAGCGACTGCCATTTCCCGATAGAAAGGAACTTGGTCGCACCACAAGCGCGATCATCACCCGCCGGGTCCATCATAAAGCCCTGGGTGAGTAAGATATGGGCGTGATCCACCGTTGGCTCAGTCAGGATTAACCAGCCTCCGGGTGCCAGTAACTCCACAACACTGGCAATAGCCGCCCCTGGATCTCGGGTGCTGTTGAGCATACCTGCACATAAAATGACATCTGCGCTATTAGGAGCCAAACCCTGGGCGCGATAGTCGGTATTGAGATCCATTAATCCAAAGCGTACCCAAGGCCACTCTTTAAATTGGCGGCGAGCCTCAGTCAGGAAAAATGCGGTCATGTCAGTGAATAGATAATCGACGTCATATCCATCCAACATGGGAATAACAGAAGCACTGGTAGCCCCTGTGCCCGCACCCAGCTCAAGAACCCTTAACCCTCTATCGCTCTGGGCGGCAATACGGTTAATTAATGCGGCAGCGGCGGCATTGTTATAGCGGGCAATAAGATCATCCCGATAGAGAGCCAAAGCCACCTGCTGGTCGCCCTGGGGGAACAACAATTCAAATGGGTTTTGTTGATTCGATAATAACTGGGGTAATAACTCGATATGATCCCGGTGATATTGCAGGAATTCCCGATTACAAAAACCGCTTTCAATCCCCTGCTCAACTCGCTTCCACACAGCATCAACAGCGGAAGCATCAATTTCTTGGGTTCGCGTGTATTTTTCCTCAGTACTGGAGCTGGCAGTGGATAAGCTGAGCAGCTTTGCGTTAACGAGAAGGTCCAACCAACGACGCACTAACCAGTGATGCTTTTCATGTACTTTGGCTAAGGAGAGAACTTCTTCTGAACTATATCCCTGCTCACAATTTGTAAACGCCCCTAATTCCACCAGACCGTGAAGCATCGATAACAGGGATGCATTTTCAAGTGCCTGCACATAATCGCCGACACTGACAGCTTCTGGCTCACCAGCCTGATAGTGCGCAAACTGACGCACTGAATTTACCAGCTCGGGATCAATAGTCGCCGGTTCTGCATCATCTAAGCGACGGCTTTCCACAAAACCCAACAGATTTAAATCCGCTCGCGAGTCTCCCTCTTTCTTTTCAATCACCGTCGCCGCTGTTGACACTGCGGGGTGGGCCAGCAATGCAGACTCCACTTCTCCCAGCTCAATACGGTGTCCGCGAATTTTTACCTGTCCGTCTTCACGGCCCAGGAACTCGAGTTCACCACCGGGTAAATAGCGGCCCAAGTCACCAGTGCGATAAAGGCGCTGGCCATCCACCGGATGAGAAAAGAACTTCTGTTCAGAGAGCGCCGCATCACCGAGATAACCATCGGCCAATCCGAGGCCAGTAATCATCAGCTCACCCGCTACCCAAACAGGGGCATCGCGCAATTGGCTATCCAATACCCTGAAGCCCTGGTTCGTCAGCGGCACGCCATAGGGAATACTGGTCCAAGCAGAGTCGACCCGATCAATACGGTGATAATTGGACCAAATCGCAGCTTCTGTAGCCCCACCCATACCGATCAGGTCGAGTGCTGGCACATGGCGCCTGATATGTTCCGGTAAAGTAACCGGAATCCAGTCTCCTGACAGCATTGCCAATCGCCACTCAGACAATGGACGAGGTTCTGTATCCAAATAGGTAGCCAGCATTTGTAACTGCGCAGGAACAGAGTTCCACAATGTCACCCGGTGCTCATCCATGACCTCCGCCCAGTGCGAAGGGTCTGCGCCACGGGCCGGATCGGTCAATACCAAAGTCGCACCCACTGCCAAGGGGCCGAAAATATCGTAGACCGACAAATCAAAACTGAGTTGAGCCAAACCCAAGATACGATCGCTCGAGCCCACCTCGAAACGGCGATTAATATCCAGCACCGTATTCAAAGCGGCCCGATGATTAATCATCACCCCTTTGGGATCGCCGGTAGAACCGGACGTATAGATAACGTAAGCGAGCTGCTCCGGGTCGCCGTTGCTGGCCACCGGAATTTCAGTTTCAGGAGCTAGGCTATCGACACTGATCACCTGCACTTCTGACGGCCACTTAATTTGGTTGGCGAGGTCACTGAGTGTCAGGACATATTCCGCCTCTGCACTGAGCAACAATTTATTGAGGCGTATTTCCGGTTGTGCCGCGTCCAGTGGCAAATAGATACCACCAGCCAGGAGCACACCGAGGGTCGCCGCTATCTGCTCTCGCCCTTTGGGCATTGCAATGGCTACGCGACCACCCAGCTGGAAACCTTCTTTTCTCAGCGATTTGGCGATACCCGCCGCTTTTTTCGCTAGATCCCCATAACTCACACTGCCATTGCTATCAATAATGGCAGTAGCTTCCGGTGTTGCCGCTGCCTGGGCAAATACGCCCTGGTGCAATAACTCTGAAGGAACTGGTCCATCGGTTTGATTGACCTGATGCCTCTCCTGTTGCTGCCACTCGGGTAAAGAAACTGGAGATTTACTAAGCCATTGCCCGTCGCCGCCAGCGGCAAGCTCATTCAATAAGCCGGTAAAGACCGCGAACATATCCTCCACCAGGCCCGATGGAAAAACACCCTGGCGCACGTCCCAGTTAATTTCCAGACCATCGGCATCGTCCCTTACCTGGCAATCCAGGGTGACTTGCGGTGTCTGGGTAATTCCCCTGCCGGACTTTCTACCGCTAGCGGGTTTTTCGGTATCTCCCAGACCAATAGCACTGGTAAATACCACCGGCATCAATGCGGCCTCGGGTCCTCGCGCACGTGACATTTCCCGCAGTACTTCCACACCGGAGAACAAGCGGTGATCAATATCACTGAACAACTGTTCGCCAATGCCTGCCGCCCAATCGCGAAAGGTTTTTCCATTGGAATCACCAATCGCCAACACACTGACCGAAGTAAAATCACCAATCAGCTGGTTAACCTGAGGGTGTAAGGGCAATCGATTCAATAATGTAAGACTCAGGCTGAAGCGTGGCTGACGACTCCAACGCTGCAATACCGCGGCGTAGGCAGCCAGTACGGCAACTGATGCGGTCAGTCCAGCAGCACCGGCTCGCTGCTTCAGTTTCTGCCAATGGGTAATATCCAGGCGGTAGTGATGGCGATTAAAGCGCACAGATTCCGCTTCTGAGGCTGGCGGCAATACCGGTAGCTCAGGTGCTGCCGGCAGTTGATCGAGGCGGTCCAACCAATAGCGACGATCGTTTTGGTAGCCTTGGCTGTCCAGTAGACTCCGTTCGGCCAGTAGGTAATCGCGAAAATCAATTTCCAGTGCAGGTAGGGAGGCACCGGGATTCGCTAGCAGAGTATCAAGCTCGCTGAACAGTATGCCCGCACTGGCCCAGTCTGCGATCAGTGCATCCATAGAGAAATGTACGATATGTCCTTTATCCGTGCGGGTATGGCGCAGCTCGAACATCGGCCACTCACCAATGGTGTACACACGGTGGTCCAGTTCATCTCTCACCGATTTAAGGGCGAGCTCCAGGGCTTCCTCATCCATGCCGGTGAGGTCCTGACTGATCATCTGGTAGTGCGGCACTTCCTGGAGGACCCGCTGATATCCCTCCTGCTCAATAACCGCCCTCAACATAGGGTGACGCTCAATCAGCTGGTTCCAGGCTTCCTGCAAACCTTTTGGGTTTAATCCGGGATATTCCAGCTCCAGGTAACCGTGACAGGCAACGCCACCATAGCCAAATGCATTTTGCCGCCCCAACAAATAGGCAGTCTGTACATCGGTTAAAGGGAAAGGCTCATGCCGATTTTCTGTGTCGGCCTCGACCACCACCCCCAAACCAGAGTCATTGCCAGCGCCTGATTGAGCAGCGTTTAATATTTCAATAATTTGTAACTTATGCTCCCGTAACCTTTGCTTGTGCTGCTCGGTCAGCAGGCCTTTGGCTGCGCGGAAACGCAATTGTTCAGACTCGGTCCAAAGTTCAACCCCAAGCCCTTGTAGTTCGTCGATCAGTTCCATAGCCGTCATGGGGTTAAAACTCCGTCCAATCGCTGAAAAATAATTTACTTATCAAATTCATATCACGCCCTCTTCCACCATATCCGCATCAATATCCACTGGCGGTTCCATTGTGCTTAGGGCACCGGCAACATCTGCCAGTCTCGGAGAGGCAAATAAACGTCTGAGGGGAAGGAGCAAACGGTGCTGCTGTTTTAGGCGGTCAATAAAGCGTGTCGCCAATAAACTATCGCCACCGAGTTCGAAGAAACTTTGATCGCGGTTAATCTTTGGCAAGCTGAGAAGCTCCTGCCAAATCTGCGCCACCAAGCGTTCGTTGTCTGTTACCAGTTCAGGGGCTTTTTGTTTTTCCGGTTTTTCTGCTGCATTTACCTGCTTTAAAACCAAAGCGCGATCCACTTTGCCATTTGCACTCAGGGGCATTTCCGGCAAAGTCACAACGAAATCCGGGACCATATAAGAAGGCAGCTGGGAGCGAAGGTATTCCCGTAGGTCGTCAGTATTAAAATCTGTTGGGCACTGGGGCCCGAGCACAACGGCAGCAACCAACTTTTGTGCATTAACCAGCACCAGGGCCTGCTGCACAAACACTTGGCGAGTAAGTACGCTTTCGATTTCACCCAACTCAATACGATGGCCACGCACTTTGATCTGGCTATCGGCACGTCCCAAAAATTCCAGGCAGGCATTCGGCCAATAGCGCCCAAGATCCCCTGTACGATACCAGCGCTCACCATTGACAGTGACAAAGCGCGTTTCGGTTAACTCTGGTGCTGCGCGATAGCCCATGGCGACTCCGTCACCGCCAATCCACAGTTCACCTGTAACCCAGTCAGGGCAATCGCGCCCTTGGGTATCCACCACCCTAAATTGCTGGTTGGCCAGTGGGTATCCATAGGGAATCGAATGCCAGCTTGGGTCAACTTCTTTTACTTCAAAACTGTTGGACCAAATAGAAGCTTCAGTGGCACCACCCAGTGCGATAAAACGGCAATCGGGCTGTATTTGTTTTAAGCGCTGGGGTAAATCCAGGCCAATCCAATCGCCGGAATTTAATACCAAACGCAAATTGCCAGGCGGTGTACCGGCACCGACAGTGAGTAACATATCCAGTAGTGCCGGTACCGTATTCCAGATGGTGACGCCGTAGTGACATACCCATTGATGCCAGCGCTCGGCATCCCGTCGGTCCTCTTCTTCAATCAATACCAGCGCACCACCGACCGATAGCAGTCCGAAAATATCGTAAACAGAGAGGTCAAAATCCAGGGCTGAAATGGCCAGTACACGATCATTTTCATCAACAGAGAAACGTTCGTTGATATCCGCAATGGTATTCCAGGCGGCACCATGACTAATTTCGACGCCCTTGGGTTCACCTGTGGAGCCGGAAGTGAAAATGATATAAGCCAGTTGCTCAGCTTCTGTTGCAATAGGCTCATCTATAGGAGCGAACTGTTCGGCCTGTTGAATTGCACTTTGGTCGAGTACCACTTTTACATCGGCACGGCGCAACATTGACTCACGCCTCGCCTGCGGTTGATCGATACCGACAGGTAAATAAGTGGCTCCCGCTGCGAGTACGCCCAAAACAGCGGCAATCTGGTCGGGTCCTTTCGGCAGGTTAACGGCCACCACCTCGGCAGGTGAAACCTGGCTTTCCAATAACCAGGCAGCGATGCGCAAAGCACGTTCTGCCAGAACGCCATAACTCAGAGAATTATCGTCTCCCCAATATAAGGCGATATTGTCGGGATTTGCTTTTGCCCGCTGGAAAAATCGCTGCGACAAATTATCCGTTGGGTCAATTGCGGTACGCTTTTCAAGCTGGGTTCTCAGTTCCCGTTGAGCCTTGGGTAATAAATCAGGCGGTGTGGAATCCCATTCAGCGTCACCCGCCCATTGGAGTAAGCCGATATAGGCCTGGAACATTTCCGCGCACATCCCCTCAGGGAAAAGCGCTTCGACCACATCCCAATTTAAGAAAACGCCTCCCTCGACTTCGACCACCTGGTGATCCAACCAGACTTGCGGCGTTTGTGTCAGGGCCCAGATGGGTTCCCGCAGAGGCCCATCCTCCGGCGCCGCTGTGCCACCGGGAATACCCAGTGCACTGGTGAAGACCACGGGCATTGTGGCTTCCGCGTCGCTCTGTCGGCGGGCTAATTCCCGCATCAAGCTAACACTGGAAATATCGCGATGTTCCAGGGCCGCGCCAACTTCCCCTTGTATTTTTTTCGCTCTCACCAACCAGCTGTCACCGGCCTCTGGCCGGTAACCCACCAGGGTCAAGGAGGTGAAATCCCCCATCACTCGATAGATATCCGGGTGAACTTCACGGCGATCGAACAAGGTAAGATTCAGGCTCAGGTCAGGGCGACTGCTCCAACGACTAAGCACTTCGGCAAAAGCGGTTAGAAGCAGACTTGATGGCGTAATTCCCTGCTCAGCCGCGCGCGCAACCAGGTTTTGCCAGGTCCCTTTATCAATATGCTGTTGATGACGCACAAAGTGCGGGCGCTCAATGGATGCCGGCTCCCGCACAATGGGCAGCTGGGGCGCGGGAGGCAGCTCCGATAATTTATGCTGCCAAAATGTTTTTGCGGCAGCCAGGGGACCTTCGACAAGATCACTATCAAATACGGCGATAGTTTGCGGCAGTATATTGCGCACATAATCGCGGAAAGAGAGTTCGATAGAAGGTAGATGAGTTTCAGGGCTCTGATAGAGGATATTTAGCTCACGATAAAACAGCAGAATACTGAAGGCATCGAGAATCAAATTGTCCAAACCGATAGCCAATCGGGTATTGCGCTCACAGCGCACTGCACGGACATCAAACAGTGGCCAGCTGCTGGGCTCAAACACCTGCTCCGCGCACTCCTGTCGCAGTTGCGCAAAAGCAGAAGTTGGATCGCTGTCTACGTCTGTAACATCAATGGAAAATCTCGGCACATCGGCAAGGACGCGCTGTCGACCTTCGCTGTCGAATACAGCCCGCAGCATTTCATGGCGGGCAATCATCGTGTTTAGCGCAGATTCCAAGCGCTCCAGATCGAGACCAACAACGTCGTATTCGCGATAAAAATGACAACCGATGCCACCCAAAACAAATTCCGGGTCCCTTCCCAGCCAATAGGCCCGCTGAACATCGGTAGGTTCAAAAGCGGCGTACCGATTGGCCTTATCCGATTGCCAGGGTGTAGCAACAATTTCGGTAGTGCCTTTGTTTGGCTGTGGGTTCTCAGTTGGATCTTGAACTAATGTCGCAGCAAAGTCGGCCAGGCTGGGCTGGCTAAATAATTCCGACAGTGTGACACCTACGAAGCCAGACTCGCGCAGGTCTCGCACAACACGGGTTGCCAAAAGGGAGTCACCCCCAAGTGCGAAGAAATTATCATCCCGTGCTATATCATCAACATCGAGGAATTTGCACCAGACGGCAGCCACCTGCTGCTCTAATTTACCTCGCGGCGGGTTCTGCTTTGCCTGATGTTGCGCTATGGATTCATCGGCAAACTGCTGTAAACCGCCGCGATCAATTTTGCCATTGGCCGTAAGGGGTATTTCAGCGAGACAGCAAAGCTCACTGGGCAGCATGGCGCTGGTCAATCGCCGGGTCAGGAATTCCCGCAAGTCGCTCAAGGGTTCCTGCAATTGCTGCAAATCAACAAAGCACTTTTCTGAAGCGGTGCTGGATTTCGCCACTTTGGGCTCTGGAACTACAACCGCCACCACACCTCGCTGGGTCAGCAGAGCGACCGCTTGCGCAATCGCATTGTGCGCAGTCAGCGCGGCTTCAATCTCGCCGAGTTCGATACGGTGTCCACGCACTTTGATCTGGTTATCGGCGCGGCCCAAAAATTCCAGGCAACCATTTGGCCAGTAGCGGCCCAGATCTCCGGTACGATACCAACGTTCGCCTCCGTCTGTTACAAAACGTGCTGCGGTGATTTCAGCAGCACCTCGGTATCCAAGGGCAACGCCCGCACCACCGATCCACAACTCCCCTATCACCCAGTCAGGGCAATCTCGGCCCAGGGAATCCACCACTCTGAATTGCTGGTTGGCTAAGGGGTAACCATAGGGGATGGATCTCCAAGAGGGATCGACTTCTTTTACTTCAAAATTGTTGGACCAGATAGAAGCCTCGGTGGCCCCACCCAAAGCGATAAAGCGGCAACCCGGATTTACACGTTTTAACCTTTCCGGCAGGTCCAGGCTGATCCAGTCTCCGGAATTTAATACCAGGCGCAGCTCTCCCGCTGGAGTATCACCACCGGTGGTTAATAGCATATCCAAAAGGGCCGGTACTGTATTCCAAACAGTAACGTTATGTTGACACACCAGCTGGTGCCAGCGCTCTGCATCCCGCCGGGATTCCTCTTCAACCAATACCAGTGCACCACCTGCGGACAGCAGCCCAAAAATATCGTAAACGGATAGGTCAAAATCCAAGGCTGATACTGCGAGCACACGATCACTTTCGTTAACAGAAAAGCGCTCGTTAATGTCCGCTATGGTGTTCCAGGCACTTCCGTGGCTAATTTCAACTCCCTTGGGCTCACCGGTAGAGCCAGAGGTAAAAATGGTATAAGCGAGATCCTTTGTCTCACCCACTACGGGCCGGGATAAAGGGGCAACACCCGAGAGCACAGACAAGTCATCAATAACCAGCTTGGCCCTGGCAAGCTTGAGCACACGCTCCCTGCGAAGCGGTGGCTGGTCTATTCCCAGCGGCAGGTAAGCCGCTCCAGCGGCCATTACCCCAAGAACGGCAATAATCTGCTCCAGGCCCTTGGGCAATAAAATCCCGACCATATCACCGGGCTCAACCCCCTGAAGTTGCAGGTAAGCTGCCATTGCCAGGGCACTGTGGGCCAAGTCCCCATAGCTAATTTGCTCATCGTTCCAATACAAAGCCACGGCTTCCGGGCGGCTTTCAGCATTGTTAAAAAACTGCTCGTGTAATTGGTGGGAGTGAATTTTTTTAGCCGTGGAATTTACCCGCTGGCGTTGCTGCTTTTGCTCAGCTGGCAGTAGTGAAGGTATTGGCTGGTCCCAGAATTGTGGGTTGTCGATCAGGCGCTCCAGGAGCTGCGTAAAGGCTACAAACATGCCATCCAGGACACCGGGCGCAAAAGCGGCTTCCCGCGCATCCCAATTCACGGACAGGCCGCCTTTTAGCTCCATAACTTGTACGTCCAGCCAAACCTGTGGCCCTTGGGAAATAATCCAATTGACATCTCCAAAGGCACTGCGAACTGACTCGCCAAATAATTCTCCCAACCCAAGCGCACTGGTAAAGACAACCGGCGCAAACACCGTTTGTCCCTGTTGCCTGCTGAGGTCACGCAGCACCTCTACGCCGGAATAACTCCCGTGCGCTACATCCTGACGGAAGTTGTGTTGTAAACGCTGTGCACGCTCAACAAAGGTTCCACTCTGGCTGCCCTGCCAGGCAAGCAAGATCGAAGAAGTAAAGTCTCCTACCAGAGAGTTGACATCCCGGTGCAGGGATTCCCGGTCGAACAGGGGGAGATTCAGCAGGAAATCTGACTCTTCGCTATAGATCGTAAGCACTTCCGCAAGCGCCGCTGCCAGGGTCATGGATAAAGTAATACGGTGACGACTCGCAAATTCCGCTAGCTGGTTTTTCCGATCAGCAGACAGACTATAGTGGCGACGAACAACGCGACGAGTGTCCTTAGACTCAATACCTATTGCAGTGGGTAATTGAGGAGCGCCGGGCAAATCTGCCAGGCGATCCTGCCAGTGCGCCTTAGCCCGCAGCTTCTCAGCCTGCCGCCCTTCCTTTGAGTGAAGAGCGCTGCGGTCGGCCTGGTAGCGCGGATAACTGTAATTCAACGGAACCAGAGACTGCTCTGGTTCCAGGTAGAGCTTGGCCAAGTCATTCAATAACACGCGCAGACTAAAGGCATCTGCAGCTACCATATCCAGATTAATATGTAGGCGTGTGCCGCCAGCTTTTAATTCCGCAGGTAACAATGAGAGCTGTACATCAAAAACCTCGCCCTGCGATATATCCAGCTGCCGATGGGAGAGTTGCTCCCTAACAGCGATAAGACTCTGCTCCGCTTCTGCGGCAACCTGATGCCTGAAATCATGAACCTTTAAACCGGGCCAGCTCACTTCTGCGGGAATCTGCTGTCGACCATCATCGAGGATTTGAACACGCAGCATCCCATGCCGCTCGAATAGGGAGCGCACAGCCTGTTCCAATCGATCAGGTACTACATCCTGGCCATCAAACTCATGATAAAAATGTGCGGCAACGCCCCCTAAATATTGATTCGGGTCTCGTCCAATCCAATAGGCATGTTGCATCGGTGCCAAATCAAAGGAAGTGCCTTCATCAAAGGCTCCCGGCACAGATAAATGTTCACTGGTACTTTCTTCAGTTCCAGTAGCCAACTGAGGTAGAGAAAGCCAGGCTTCCAATTGAGGCACTGCAATAAGATCAGCAAATTTTACTTTGATCTTTTTCTGCCTTAATTTACCAGCTATCTTCATGATTTGTACTGAGTTGAGCCCCAGTGCAATTAAGTCAGCCTGCGGATGAATGCCATTAATATCGGCATCAATAGACTGACAAACTAAATCCTTTAACAAACTGGACGGACTGATTGGCTCTGATTTATTCTGCGGCTTCGGCGACAAGAGATACGCTCCTTATTGCGTCTCGGATAACACGCATTTTGATGCAACTTTCATGATACTCGTGGGTAGGAAGGGAAGCCTCAACCAGGCCGCAACCGGCAAATAGCGTTACCTTGCCCGGAGTAATAAGTGCAGAACGCAGTGCAACAGCAAACTCCCCTTCCCCCTCGGCATTGAGCCAACCAACAGGTCCGGCATACCAACCGCGATCCAGGCCTTCATTTTCACGGATATACTTCAGTGCTTTTTTCCTCGGCAGGCCTCCCACCGCAGCACTTGGGTGTAAATCCGATAAGATATCCAACAGATTTACGCCATCTTTCACAAAACCTTCCAGCGGCGTAAGCAAATGCTGAATTTGCTTTAATTTGCAGAGTTGGGGCGGTTCTGGTTCCGCTACGTTGTGGCAGTATTTGCGCAAAATAGAAAGGAGATGTTGGACAACCAGGTCGTGTTCAAATCGGTCCTTCTCGCTGTCAAGCAGAGATATCCCCAATTTGTAATCAGTTGCCAGGTCTTTTCCCCGAGGTGCGCTACCGGCCAAAGCCACTGTGCTAATACGCCCGTCTTTACCAGCCGCTAAGCGCTCAGGCGAAGCCCCAAGAAAGCAACTTTTTCCGCGGGAAAAGGCAAATAAATAGGCATCGGGGTAAGATTCTTGTAAATATCCGAGAATACTTCCCGGGCAGCAATCCGCGCTCAGTGATTCAGAACGAGCGAGAACTACTTTTTGAAACTCGTTGCGCTTGATTGATTCGACCGCACCAACTACACGCTGCTGCCAAGCTATTTGGCCTGCATAATTTTGGCTAAAATCAGACTCCACCGAAAACACATTGTCATTCGCAGAAAGGTCGGAGCTACGAGACAAAATATGCTGCCACCGCGCCTTCATCCGCTCCGCAGTCTGATTGCATTCTGTTTGATCGGTAACGATAAAATTCATTACCAGATAACTGCGACCCCCTTCACAGTAAAGGGCCAACTCGGGCAACGTAAGCGCCCCTGCGGGAAAGTCTTGCCACAAGGATGAGGAATCTTTTTGGCTATCAAAAGCAAACCCACCACACAAAACCGGCCGATGCCCCCCGCTTACCACAGCGGAGGACAGTAATTTTTGCCAATTGGCTTGGATTTCAGACCAAGATTCCCCTGGGGCACAACTAAATTCACAGGCAGAGCCAAAGGTCACAGCATATTCATCTCTAGAGGGCACACCCCACAGAGACGCGAATCTTTCATGCTGATAGCCGGTGGCAAACAACCCTATTGGGTTGCGTCTATGACATGGAGTTGAAAACGATGCCAGAACCTCTGGCTGCCCCCGGCTTACCCTGGACTTGGCTTCCTGCAAACAGGCTTCCAGGCCAGCATATTTAGAGCGGCCCTTCATACACCTTCCTCAACGGGCAAGCCGCGCTCAGCGCGCCAATGCAGCTTTTGTTGATTGATAAACCAATGAATAATCCCGGTAAAAAGCTGCTCTATATAATCTGCGGAAAGTTGTTCTTTCTCAGCCCAACGACGGCGGTCAATCAACATATCCGCAACCCGGTCTGGAGCAGGAATACTCGTTTCATCCGGCTTGAACTGGGCTGCTGACAAAACATACCCCATACGCCGCTGCAACAGCCTGATGATCTCTCGATCAATGGAATCGATACCTTGGCGGATCTCATTCAGATTTTCACACTCCATTGGTAGCTTCGTTGCTTGCATAGAAACTCCATCACCTAAGCTGTTCATCTTCCCATTAATAATGAAACGTTATAACATATCATTTATGAAATCAACGGGATGTTTGTTTTGGATTTGCGCGTCAGGGTGGAGAGAGTGTGTGCTGCTTGTTACTAAAGAGAAATAATTCGAACATCATTAAAAATAACGATCCCGGATTAATCGAAGTAGAGATCCGCCATCTATTGAACAATGGAGAATATAGAGCCGCTCAACAGCCCTATTCTCCCAACAATTAATTTCGATAGCGTTACAAGAAACAGAAATATTTTATACGGCCAACATAACTTCACATACAGTTAGGCCAAGCGGAGCTTCTGAACAATATGGCCAACCACCAGATCGGGGCAATCTGACAGATAAAAATGGTTACCTGCGTATTCATTCAATTGGAACTCACCATTGGTCCACTGCTGCCAACCCTGAGCTTCAACGGTACTCAACTCAGGATCATCCCGTCCTAGCATCGCGGTGATGGGGCAATCTAGAAGTTGGTCCGAGGACATATTGCTGGTTTCGATCAATCGATAATCCTGGCGTATAGCAGGAAGTAGTAGAGCCCTTAACTCAGGAATTTCCAATAATTCAGGAGAGGTGCCGCCAAGCTCAATGAGTTGTTGGCACAAAGATTCATCACTTAACTGGTGTATGTTTCCACTCTTTTGAAATTGTGGCGCTTCGCGCGCAGAGACAAATATGTGTTCAGGACCGTGCAATTTTTCGCGATACAAGGAGAGAGCCAATTCATGAGCAACTGTAGCTCCCATACTGTGCCCAAATACTGCCCAGGGTTTATCGATGACAGGTTTGATAGCCCTACTTAACAAAGCAATTAAAGTTTGCATATCTGCGGGCATAGCTTCATTACAGCGTTGCTCCCTACCCGGCAAACATACGAGAACCAATTCTATGGAATCTGGCAATAATTTCGCCCAGGGCCGGTAAAGTGATGCTGTACCACCAGCATGAGGCAAACACAAAAGTCGGATAGCCGCTTTAGGTTGAGGGCGAGGGATTTGTAGCCAAGCGCCGGACATAGATTTATCTCAATAAGAAATTTGAAGCCGTGAATACTAACTGTTAATTCTTAATTTAGAAATCTGAAGAAGATTCAAAAAATCACCCGCCTGCTCCACCCAAACATTTCAAGAGACCAGCATGGAAAATAATTTACTTAATGGTTACACGCCTCACCCAAAGGAACTAGAGGCTTTCTATCAGCAACAAGGAATTTGGGATAACCAACCTATTTGGGAGCTGATCACGCGTAATGCGAAAAACTTTCCCAATCGATGCGCAGTTCGGGACCTATCGGATCAATTAACTTACGCAGAATTGGTTAACGAGGCCGATAGTATTGCTGCAGGCCTGGTGGAACAAGGCTACAAAGCTGGGGAGCGGGCAATACTCCAGTGGAGCAATCAGGTAAGTTTTATCACTACTCTACTCGGTTTATTTCGAGCGGGACTGGTTCCTGTTTTAGCTTTACCTGCACATCGCCAAAATGAAATATGCCATTTTGCACAGGTCTCGGGCGCCAGTATCTATGTCGCTTCAGGAACGGAAAGTGATGAGAGTAGTCACAACATGATAGAACAAATTGCCTCGCAATCTCCGACCTTGCGAGGCATATACAGCTCAGATGAAAATGACACATTCCCTCCCCTGCCCAGAAGAGAGTGCCAAGGCTTCACCCCTGTTCCCGTAGACCCCAACGCCCCAGCTCTATTCCTCGTTTCCGGTGGCACTACAGGACTTCCGAAACTTATTCCACGCACCCACAATGACTATCGCTACAACATTACCTGCGCTACGGCTGCTTGTAATTTAGGAAAAGATGAAATCTATCTGGCAGTACTCCCCGCCGCCCATAATTTTCCACTGGGTTGCCCCGGCATTCTGGGCACGCTATCCATGGGTGGGCAGGTAATATTTACCAATGATGCAAGCCCGGACTACTGCTTCGAGCTGATAGAGCGTTACGGCGTAACCGCCACAGCCCTGGTCCCAGCACTGGCTCAAGTCTGGACTGCAGCGACAGAATGGGAAGATGCTGATTTAAGCTCTCTCCACTTACTTCAAGTTGGTGGCTCAAAGCTGAGTCCAACTGACGCCAATGCTGCGATAGATGCTTTTCCCGGTGCACTGCAGCAGGTATTCGGTATGGCCGAAGGGTTGATTTGTTACACCCATCGCGAAGATAACAATGAAACCATCACCAATACTCAAGGAAGACCTATGAGTTCCCTCGATACTCTAAAAGTGGTTGATGAGTACGGACAGGAAGTGAAAGCCGGAGAAGAAGGAGAGCTGCTTACTCGCGGCCCCTATACACTGAGAGGCTATTACCGTGCAGAAGAACATAACCGACGCGCTTTTACCCCAGATGGTTTCTATCGCAGCGGGGATCGTGTACGCATTCTGGACAATGGCAATATTGTAGTTACTGGACGACTCAAAGATGTTGTAAATCGGGGCGGGGAAACATTTGCATGTGACGAAATTGAAGAGCATCTACTCGCCCACCCCAGCATCCAACAAGCAGCTATCATCGCTTTGCCAGACCAAGAGATGGGAGAGCAAGTTGGAGCGACTATCGTATGTACGGATAAAGCGCCAAGCTTGCAAACGTTGCGCGACTTCTTAACCGAAAGGGGCCTGGCCAGCTTTAAGCTACCTGAGCAGCTTAAGGTGTTATCTCGTCTGCCGGCTACCGCAGTCGGGAAAGTTGATAAGAGGAAGCTCTTAGATCTTATCGATTAGTACTATTTGAGAGATTGAGCACCCATATTCATGAAAGTATGGCTTTAACCCATACTTTCATTTTAAATGAACAAGAAGTATAAATCAGAATATAAAGGATATACCAACTTGCAACACATTAAGGTTCCTTAAATCAAATTCTATATGGTCAAAGTCATTTATATAATACTCCCCCACCTTACCAACATTATGCAGCATGTATTCGGCACTTATACGGAAAGAGTTATTAAAGTTGTATCGCGCACCTAGACCTACATGGAAATAGCTTTTACTGAATTCATTTGACCCATAATAGTTACCACCAGCGTAAAATTCATCCATGGTATATGACCAGTCCAGCTGCGCAAAACTATAGCCCAACAACAAATACATGCAGGACCTGTCGCAATACCAAGATAAATCCAGAGTTCCTGTAATTGAAAATACATCCAAGCGATGTTTCTGATCGACCTGGTATCGCTCAACAACTGTAACTTCGTCATCAATATAATCGATATTTTCTACCGATATCGATCGCCCTAAATTTGTTCTGCCATAGCTAAAGCGAAGTTCAAACGGGTAGCCATTGAAGTCGATCCCGATATCGACGCTGCCCCAAGGCTCACTTCCTGAACTTGAGGTTTTGTAGTAACTATATTCGTAAAAATAATCGTAGTAGAAATATGGGTCATAAAATACCCCTACAGTACGATAATCCTGCTTAACCTCCAGCCTATTAACTCCACCATTCAGTGAAACATATGGACGAAACCCCCACGGGTTTTCTAGGCTACCATAGTCAGCAGCTATGGCTTCCATGGAAAAAATAAGTGTTCCAACAATGACAGCTGAGTGCAGGCGCATAGTAACCTCCTTGTCGCTTTACACAACTCAAACCCCACGCAATATCTAATACAACGATTTATCGATATGATTCATTGCCCTTTACGGCGTAACAAAACACTATTTGTCAACACTCTCATCTTAATATCGACAAATGACTTTCTTCTGCAATGAATAGCTATGGATTCAAAGCAAATCTATACTCCTATGAATTTAAAAGTAGCAGTAACTCCAAACTTCCAGGGCTCAATTTACTGCCAGGGTACCGAAAGGTCTTAACAATGTGACGAACGGGCATAAACCAACAATATAAAAGCGCAGCAATTAAATTAATACTCCCCGCCTAAACACTCTGAATTTCGATATAAACTACAATCAAAACTGACACTCTAATAGTACTGATACTTTTATATCGGACAACTCAAGGAGGAAGGCTGAAAATCGGAATACCCCGCGACCACTTATCTTTTCATGTCATTTGGCCAGCTATTTAGCACAGAGTTACACTCTATAATTAAGGTACAACTCAATAATTTCCTACACATTAAATCTTAGCAGGTGTTCTATACGCTTCAATTTCACCCTCAGACATGTCGCCAAATTGAGACAACAGATAAGCTCCTGTTTTAACACATAGAATTACCAATATAGGAAGGAGAGGGATTACAATTAAAACGGGAAAGGATTTTAGCGTATCCATATCGGCGTTAATAAATAAAAACACAATGGGTATCACCGTTAGCAACCCGCACCAAAAAACTCGATATGCCGGCATAACATTTGCCTCAGCATCAAGATTTTTTGTGACAACCCCGGTCAATGAATATGAAGTTGCATCCAAGGTTGTCACGCAAAACAATATCATTGACAGCAGAAAAATGGCTATCGCCAACTCAGGAAGCGGCAATTGATTTAAAATATCATGGGCGAGACGAAGAGGCTCTCCGTTGGAAAGCTCTTGCACTGCATTAACAGCTCCTTGATTCATAAGATCTACAGCATAAGTTCCCGCTATCCCAAAGATAAATGCGCTACTAAGCCCTCCCCCAAGGATCAAAGTTAAAATCACATCTCTCAGACGGTGCCCCTGAGAAATTTTTGTAACAAACACACCTACACCCGGCGAATAGGATATCCAGGTTGCCCAAAAGAAAATTGTCCAATACTGAGGGAAATGCGTACTCCCATATGGGTCTGTACTTAAGGACATACGGAAATATTCAGAAAACAATATCCCCAAACTATTCGTTACATTATTTGCAATAAGAGCACTTGGCCCAACAATAAACGTATATAAAAGCAGGAAAATTGCTATATAGATGGTCCACTCAGATATACGTGACATCCCCTTCTCAATGCCAATAAATGACGACAATGAAAAAAGGAGAGACAAACCTATGATAATGGCTATCCCTGTAGAAAGACTATCCGGAATACCCGTTAAGGCGCTGACATTATACGAAATCATTGGAATCGCAAGACCAAGGGTTAATGTCGTAGCCGAAAGCATGGTCACAATGAACAACAAATCTACACCTTTTTTCAACCACTCAGGCATACGATCGCCAAGCATGTTATTTAATACAGAGGACAACTTAAGGGTTCGATTCTTTTTAATATGAAAACTCACAGAAAAAGGGATCGCCACCATCAAATTGATAACCCATCCTGCCGACCCCCAGTGGAAAATATTGAAAGCCGTTGCGTACTCCATTTTAATCGATTCGGCAGAAATACCGAACTGGGGGTCCATATAGTAATGAATTACTTCAATATACACCCAATACATCGTCGAAGCCCCCATACCTGCACAGAGAGCCATAGAAAAAAGCTGAACAAGAGAATACTTTGCCTTCCCCTCTCCCAAACGAAGCTTGCCATATTTTGAAAATGCCAAAAACAAAAGGGCCAAGGTCCCTAAAAGAGTATACCAAAGAAATATTGTCCCTAAGTCAATTATAGTTAGAGCCAACATTTCTTTCATAAAGTCCTTGGTACCTTCAGGATAAATAACTGCAACAACACCAAGAAGTAAAACCAAAAAGAAACTAACCAATGTTAACTTCTTATCCATGATATATTTCTTGGCATCCGATTCCTGCATAGTCTAGATCACCCTACTCAAACACATATTGACAAAAACAGTTATCCTTTACCTTTTCCCAATCCATGGCTATTCCCAACCCATTTCCCTGAGGGGCATGGACATAACCCTCCTTATCGGTTCGAATAGACACCTTGCTCGCAAGCTCAAAAGCTTCATAAGGGAAAAACTGCTCAAAATAATTGCAATTTTTATGTGCAAGGGCAACGTGTAGGTTCGCAGCTTGTGTAAGCGTAAATCCCATACTTTGTATCTCTAACGTTTTACCAAACCCTTCCGCAATGGCAAAACATTTATTTAAAGGCGTAATACCTCCACAAACAGTGGCATCTAGGTGAACACTAGTCCAGGTATCCAAGTTCAACGCATTGGTTATCTCATGTAGTGTTAACAAGGAATTACTATCACTTAATATTCGTAAATCGAATTTATTAACAAGATCTTGATAAGTCCTACAATCAGAATCTGGAACTGGAGCTTCAAACCACTCCCAGTTGTTTTCACTCAACCACTTGGCCATGCCCATAGCTTCAGCAGGAGTATATAGAGAGGCTGTATCCAGCATGAAACGCACACACTTCCCTTCAAAACGTGCTTGAATTGCTGAAACTAATTCCATATCTCTCTCATATATACAAGAGCAATGAAATTTTATTGCTGTAAACCCCTCCGCTATACAATCTTCGATATATGTTTCGTATTCCTCCACAGTGTCAAACATAGGAGAGGATGCATAAGATTGTATTTTTGAGCGTGCCCCACCTAAAAGTTCATAAATCGGCATCTCAGCCTTTTTGCCTTTTATGTCCCATGCAGCAATATCAAAAGGCGATTTAGCAGGCAACCCGCCCCAAGTACACCGTTCCATTAACCAGTTATATAATTCCTCTGTCCTCAATGGGTTTTTACCCAAAATACCAGGTGCAATTGTGCGCATGGATTCAATAATACATCGATCAAAACCGTTCTCGGTATAACTCAATGTCGCACCAATACCTTCGATACCATTACTGGTTATAATGCGAATAACGTTGTTGGTGTATAACAACGGAGTTTGATTAGCAGTCCAACAAATTGGCGGCGCATTTTTATCGGCTATCGCATATAGCTCCACCCTGCTGATATGAAAACGATCCATATTCACATCCTTAAAAGCTATTAACTGGATCTCAAGGAGTCTAGTTCGCAATGCCCAGTTGTGCGTTGGTGGCACATACTTAGACTTACTACTAGGTAAAAACTACTCTTCGGATCGGGATACTATTTGTCAGCCAAACCTATAAGGAATAATTAAACACTCAATGTCCGCCGTAACTTCAATAGATCCTAATAACCAATGCAAACTTCGTACTCTCTTTTCCCACATCAGATTTACACAGTGATCTATAAACTAATACCCACTTGTAACTAAGTGGCAAAACTTGGCTGGCCATTAATTTTGTTTGCGCAAATCAGGTATATCATGATGCTCCCTCTCCACGGAAAGCGTATTCTTTCATTCGAAACCTGGGGCGCAGGTTCCTTTCATGGCACTTTACTAGCTTTTCTGGGCGCAGAAGTAGTCAATATTGAAGACCCCAAACAAGGTGGGAATCCACTTAGAAAAATGGGATCTATCTATCTTGATGAAGCTTGCGAAGACAATGAGACAAGTGAATCGACGCTCCACAACAAGAAGAGCTTGGCCCTGGATATCAGGGATCCCACTGGCAGGGAGGTATTCTTGAAGCTTGTGAATAACTCACATGCTGTTATCGACAACTTTAGAGGTTCTTTGCCCGAAGAGTTAGGCGTTACCTATGCTGACCTCAAAGTAGCGAACCCCAAAATAGTTTGTACCCATCTCTCAGGGTATGGCAGAGACAACAATAGAAAACACTGGCCAGGATATGATTTCCTTATGCAGGCAGAAACTGGTTGGATGTCAGTGACTGGAGAACCAGGATCTATCCCAACCAAAGTTGGCGTATCAGTAGTAGATCTCCTGGGGAGTGTCTATTCAGCCCTCTGTACAGTTTCAGGGTTACTGCGGACCGAAATCACAGGAAAAGGCGGTGATTTTGACACTAACTTATTCGATATAGCGCTAAATTGCCTCTGCTACCAAGGGTTATGGTTTCTCAACGAGGGGATAGTCCCAGGGAAGCAACCTCGCTCGGCCCACGCATCCCAAGCACCTTGCCAATTAGTAAAGACAGCAGATGGTTGGTTTTATGTGGCCTGCTTAACCCAGAAATTCTGGGAAATGCTTTGTCACGAACTAGGCTCCGATTTATTACAAACTGATGCCCGCTTTTTGACCAATGAAAGCAGGATGCAAAACAGAGAGCTGCTGACAGATGCTCTAGACCAGTACTTCCAGAAGAGAACAACAAAAGAATGGTGCGCTCAAATGGAGGGTAAAATCCCCTGTGCCCCGGTTTATGATATCGCCGAGGCGCTTAACAACCCCTATGTCCAAGATAACGACAAGACTGTATCAATTCCTTATACACGCAGTACAAGCCGTGACTCAATACAATTTATAAACGCCCCCTTCTCTATTCCCGACACTTCTCCAGTGCCTTTCCAGCAAGCACCACTTTACGGAGAGAACACTCGAGAGATCCTTGGTGACTTGGGTATCCCACAAGATGAAGTGGAGTCCCTGGCAAAAGCTGGCGTGATCTATTGCTGCTGAAATACATCGGTACTGATGAGGATAACTCCCAATTGGCCAGACCACTCTCTACCTAGGCGCCCTGTTACTACAATTTCCTCAGTTCCATCCGATACCTCACCACCCCAGGAAGACGGGATTGAACGGGAGCTACCTTAACGCTATGAACATCGGCCACCTGGATTGGAATGCCATTCTCGCCCACGCCCGCAGTCTTTCACCCTACGGTGGACCAGATATACCTGTTTCTGCCGTCTGTCTCGATGACATCCCCGTTTGTGGCCCCGTTGAACTGAAACATATCAGCCAAAATGCCGCTCAGGAACACGGAGCCATTATCATGTCTAGCGGCGGCACAACTGGAAAGCCGAAGCTGGCCTATACACCTTATCACCAGGCAATTCAAAGATTGCTGAAGGAATGGCGCCCGCTCAGCTCTCAAAGTGTTCTTCTTAATCTCTTTAATCCTGGGCGGCTATGGGGTGCACACTACTTTATTCAAACTCTGGCAGAGGCTTCCAAATGCACTATTGCACCTACAGGCCCCTTTATATCTGGTGAGGTGGAGAATTGGCTGGAACTTCTACGTAATATCGATGTGGACTCACTTGCTGGCGCACCCACAGGACTGGCAGATTTTGCCGAAGGTATACTAGATTCAGGTAGCCAACTCCCAATAAAGACAATTATCTGGATGGGGGAACCTTGGACCAAAGCAAAGTTGAAGGTCATACGTGAGGCTTTCCCTAATGCTGGGCTGTGGTGCGACTATGGATCGGTAGAAACCAATAGCATTGCTGTCAATTCCCCTGAGTGTGATTTGAACATATATCACCTTTTAGCGGACCAATTGATCGAAACTGACGATCAAGGCGCCCTGCTTACCCGTGTAGGTACAGGGTGGACGGTACCGATAGTGCGTTACCGATTAGGTGACCTAATCCAAAAAGCAACTTGTCCCTGTGGTCGTCCTAATGGCCTATCTATTCAGGGGAGAGCAGATGATAATGTCGATTTATGCAGCGCCCTTCTGGACCTCAATAAGATCATAGAGCTCACCTATGAATGTGAAGGCGTCGAAGAAGTTCAACTACTTCTCAGCGGCGGCCCCCAAACAAAAAAGTCTGCCGATTTAATAGTCGTTCAGTTCACAGGCACGGCAAGTGCCAACAGCATCTGTGAGCATATTTTGAACAACATTCACAACCTCGCCTCTGTTGTCAGACAGTACCCTCAGTCCTTCACAGTACAAAAAGCCGAGGGACTTAAGCGTATCGAACGCACCAACAAAGTTCCCCGGGTTATTTGGAGAATGAGCGATGGGAAATAGCGGTAGAACTCAAAGCATAACTCCACCTAGCGTATCCGACGGTCCTATGTGGGACCGTCTTATGGGAAACTATAATTTTGCCTGCCTGATGGTTTCTGCAAGGTTGGATATCACCGGGCTAATTGAATGCGGTTATGATTCCTGCGAAGCACTCAGTAAGGAATTGCAGCTCAGCAATAAAGGAATGGGCTTCTTTCTGCTGATTCTGAGTCATTTGGGGTATATCTGCTTCGACAAACAACAAGTGAAAAATACAGAGCTGGGGAAATGCTACCTCTCCAAGAATAGTCACTACTATTGGGGAGAAGTCTTACTCGATCCTTTTCAAATCTATGACATCAATCACCTGGATAAAAAGATACTCACCAGCTTACAAAGAGAATATGAGCTGGAATGTAAAGGTCGCTCTGTAACCGACATGTGGCAAAAAAATGAAATGGACAATGACTCGGCAGCAGCTTTTACTCATCTGATGCATTCGCAGGGGTTTGCCTCCGCAGTTGAGGCTGCTTCCTGCGGTATTTTTGAAAACGCTCAAACCCTACTCGATGCCGGTGGAGGCTCTGGAACCATTGCTCTCGCCTTCTGCGATACCTATCCTGAGCGCAATGCGCTGCTCTTCGACCTGCCGCCGGTTTGCGATATAGCAGCAATGTATATAAATAAGTTCAAGAAAGACCAGCAAATCCAGATAGTTAAAGGGGATTTCTTTAGAGACCCATGGCCTGAGGGGTTCGATGGCATTTGCTTTAGCAATGTGTTGCACGATTGGCAGCATGCTACATGCCAAATCTTAATCGACAGAGCCTTCGCACTTTTACCAAAAGGTGGGCAGGTATTTATCCACGATATGCTCTTCGATGATACTCGTTTAACGCCAAGCTTGTTCTGCTTTCATTTGTTTATGAACCACGGCTCCCAACTATACTCAGCCAAAGAGCTTTATCGGATGCTTGAGACAGCAGGATTTGTAAATCCTCAATCATACCAGGCACTCGGCTATTTCTCGGTATTATCGGCCAGAAAACCCTAGCCCTACCCTTATTATCCTATTTTACTTATATGCTATCTATCGCTACTTCCACGAGCACTTCGTTTTTTGATTACCATTTCGTCACCGACTGACTATTAGGGTATTAGATAGAAAGTGTTTAACCTTTAAATAATAGTAAATAGTTTTTGATTTAAGCATTATAAAACTATAACTTTGTGAGGTGCTTCTCGTTAATACATTTAAAGTAGCTAACAGGTTATATCTTTTCGATATCATTGCTTTCGCACTCTATTGCCCTTCAGGGGTTTATACTTGAAACATTTGAAGATTATTGAAGTTCCTGATATCCGACCTCACAAGGGAGATGTGTAGAAATAAACTTCATACGTTTAGAGACGCAAGTATTGCTGCATGCGATTACTTTTATCTCGGCAGTCGTAATAGAGAGCGCAATTAAATCTGTTTAAAAAATAACAAACTCAGGCGAACAGTAGGAATAATAATGAAAAAAAACTATTCATGGCCACTCTCGAAAGGGCTAAAGAAGATTTGTATCGCTCTATTTAGTTATATAACGTTGATGAGTACGCCTCTATTTGCAGAGACCGATCCTTATTCAATGTTGGTTCAATTCAACCTCTATTACGATTACGAGACAGAGCAAGGTACCAATGACCACGCAAAATATGCACTCGAGCTACAACGGCGCCTGACTTACTCAACACCAATTCGCTATACACAAGTCCTTGCAACACACAACAGTTATAACTCTGATGCCTATGGTGCTATCTGGGTAGGCTCTGAACAATCTGCCAGGGTTAAAGACCAAATTGATATTGGTGTTGAAATTATTGAGCTGGACCTGCATCAGTTCAGTGGTGAACAATATTTTTGTCATGGCTCATTCTATTGCAATTTCTGGCTTGATCCTCAACGCGTTCCTATCTCTACTGTATTGGGAGATTTGAGGGATTGGGCTTACAAGCAGGATCAATATGGCACTAACCGTACAGTAATCGTACATATCGAAAATGCGGTATCGTCCGGTGCCCAGGTAACTTTTAAAAATCATCTTATAGATCAGATAGGCCTGGAATACATTTACACTCCCCAAGACTATAGAGAGGACTTTCCCAATGGGGTTGAAGTCACGAGCTATAAACGAACCTCACTCCCCTCTCAAGAGTTATCACGGGAGACAGTCCGTAAACATGATGGTGTAAATGGAAAAAAGAGATTCGTATTTTTCTGGACAAAAAATGACAGCAATATTGGGGATGATAATGAGTCATTCGATGTAATATTCGATGGATGGGGTGGACTGGACAGACACTGGAAGAGTGGCGATGACGATTCCCTGGATAACTGGGATGACGGCATCAACACCGTAGAACACTATGATGTCAGTGCTACAGACAGCAGATTTCAAAATAAAGGACTATGGTCTTGGGGAGAGGGAGAACCCAATGATCATGGTAACGGAGAGGACTGCGCTGTTATCAGAAGCGACGGGCGCTTTAATGACCGCCAATGTGATCGTTCCTATTCATTTGCTTGTAAGAGACGGTTAAATGGCGAACTGCATGTAAACGACTTAAAAGATGATGGCGCTATCAATTACCCTGTTATGTGGTCACTGACTACGAGTAAGTCTACCTGGTCGAATGGAGAAAGTGAATGTCAGGCACTGGGTACTCAATGGCACTTCGATGTGCCTCGCAATATGATGGAAGCGCTCGCATTGAAAAGTAAGCTGGCAGCTGCCAGTGAGACAGCAGCCTGGATTGCTTATACTGACCAGGATAGTGAAGGTACAATTGAAGGTGACTTTATAATAACAACTGTAGATTACTAAAAAGATATTGTAGGGTTCTTTGTCTTAAGGTAATTAGAGATCTACTAACTTTCAACTTGATCTGACAGTTACCCGCTTCTTAGAAGAAGTCCTGTCAGATCAAGTTCAATCATGCCTATTTTTAATGTGAAAACATCTTATCTTTACGGCCCATCATCCTATAAAAATATTTAAAAGACCTCGTAATAAACAATCTGTGGTACAGGTAACGAGCTACCGATGACTCCTATTCTCAAGATTAACAGCAGCCCGCCAAATTTTAGCTATGAACTCTATAAGCGCTGTTCGGTCACCGGTACGCCCCTTTCCTTTATCAGCGGTGCAAACCTGAAATATGTTAAAGTTCGCCAAAACCACTCTAGCGGCCCCATACGAAATGCCTTAAGCCAAAGATCCGAATAGGCCAGCTGAAACAGACCCAGCAGCACACAGACCCCAAGTACTTCTATACGTGTCAGCTCACCATACAAACCCAATCCAAAGCCATAAAAAATATAGATGCAAATAAATGATTGAGCCAAGTAATTGGTAAATGCCATCCGCCCAACACTTTGGATCTTGCCTTTGATCCATAGGTGTTTACCTAATTTGAACCAAAGGCAGATCAAGCCAATATAACCGATACTGGTAAATGTGGACCCTACCAAATTAAAAATGGCACCATAGGTGAAGTAATCATCCATACTCCAGTCATGACTATAGTTCCAGATAAGCCCTATACCGGTCAATATCACCCCAATAGCCAACCCAGTAATAGCTAGTTTTTTGTAGGCAGACGAACTGGCTTGGCCACGTAGGATATCCAACTTAAACAGGCCCATTCCCAGCAACATCATAGCGGCAGCTTTTAAAATAATGGAGAGACTAAAGTAGGAAATAACGATTGCTGATTCCGGACTAGAAGCTAAATTACCAGCAACTAATCGACTCCCGACCAGATCCCAGAACCCTCCTCGATATATTTCTATATCTTGCTGGATCTGCGTTGTATCAGGGGCAAAAATGGCTGCCGTTGCATATCGAGCTTCTCCTGTTAGGGGTTCTATAAAAGCTCCTGTCAGATATGAGCTATATGCTGACAAGGCAAGAGTAATCACCCCCAATGCAATCAGCCAGCTTCCGCGCAACTTGCGTAACAAATAGACAAACATGGCTATAAAGGCATAGATCATCAGGATGTCGCCTTCCCAAATGAAGATGCCATGACAAAGGCCAATCAACAGTAGCCAGAAATTTCGACTGTAGTGAATTTTTGCAGCAGACTTATTCTGTTGCTCACGTTTCTCAGCTAAAAGTATGATGCCTGCGCCGAAAAGCATGGCAAAAAGCCCCATGAATTTTTGATCAGCAAACAAATGGAAAAAGCTAAAGAGAAAATCATTCAAAGGGCCATTCGGCAAATAGGCCTTTGGATTCAAATAAGCCGCCATAGGCATAGAAAAATTTATCATATTCATTAAAGGAAGCCCCAGCAAAGCGAATCCCCTTAACAAATCCAACTGTGATATTCGATCCTGCATATAAGCCCTTTTAAAACCAAAATATGATACGGATATAAAGAGGTAGAGATTACAGGAAAAGAGGACGAAATCGCGATATTTTTTCTGCTCGTAGGTACCAACTAGGGCCTTTCTAGGGAAGCTTTGATAAATGGACTTCTAGCCACCCCCATGGGATGAGAGAATGCATCTGAGAAAGAAACTTCTCGCGTGGAGCTCCATGACGCTTCAGATTATATGCGGCTTCGGCAAAGGCAGCTAGGGGCAAGATCTTGACGGATAGCGGAATACTACCAAGTTGGCTCGAAACTAATCAGAGGCTTCCTAACTAAGCTAAATATCAATTAACGTATTACTATCCAACATCGCCTTTGCCTGCTGAAATGCAGTTTCGGGTACATAAGGATGGGAGAAAATCCAAAACTGCCCACTCTCTATACCACTAGTAATTATATCAGCAGCATTTTCTGGCTTCATACCTTCAGAAACCACTTTGACAACATTGGCTTTAACTTTTTTCTCAACTTCAGACTCAGGGTGAATTACCGCTACACTTGCGGGTCTATTACGTGAAGAATCGAGAATATTAGTTTTCATAGCACCAGGACAAAATACAGAAGTTTTTATCGGCGAGTTAGCCAAACGAAGATCCCGTTCTAGACTTTGCATTAAACCTACTACACCGAATTTTGAAACATTGTAGGCCCCAAAGCACCCTATACCATATAGGCCAGATTCCGATGCTACAGACAATATGTGGCCCTCGTCATTCTGTTCGATATGAGGGAGAAATACATGAATACCGTTAATAGGCCCCCACAAATTCACCGATAAAATCCACTCCCACTCATCCATAGAGGTTTCTGCTATAGCCCCCAAAGGACCTATACCCGCCACATTACAGAGCAAGTGTACCTTATCAAAGTGCTTTAAAGCTCTATCAGCGATGTTTTGCACATCCCCAAGTTTAGATACATCTGCTTGTACGCAAATACACTCAGCACCTTCTAGTGCTATCAACTTGGCTGTTGATTCGAGATGACTTAGGGTATATCCGGCTAATACCAACTTCATTCCTTTTTCGGCCAAACGTATTGCTAAAGCCCGCCCTAGTCCACTTCCCGCTCCTATAACAACAGCAACTTTATCAGACAAATCCATAACTTTCCTTTTTACAATGTATTCAACGTGACTAGGAACTTTAGATTAAACAAATCCTTAAATAGTTGATATATAGCTATTCACAGAAATAAAAACTGAATAAATTGAACCTCTACCAATAATCTGAATAACTGCCAGGAATCTTATCCTTTAGCCCTTCAGTTAAAGTCTGTTTTGGCCATTTAAGCCACTTAAACTTTAATGAAGCTATAGATTAACAACCTAATGAACCGGGTATTGTATTTCTTTGGCAATCACCCACATTTTATAATCTGCAGGCATTTCAGATAAGTAATCGAGAGTTCGATAAATAAGATGTTTCTCCATTTCATCGACTCCAGAAGACTTGCTCCAGCCTTCTGCTGCTAACCGGTACATAAAGGTAACCAAAAGGAATTTCTGCTTGCTCGATAACCCATTTCCATGACCATTGATCATCATATGCATTGATACGAGGTCATAATCCAAGTCAAAAATTGACTCATCAACCTGGACGGATATCTGGGCCGAACGACCCGATACAGAATTCCCCCGCGCAATCACCTGCATTTCATCAAGAAAGAACGAGACATGAGCACTATTAGCGGCAGAGCTATTTTGATATCGGCCTCTTAGTGCCAAATCCCTTATCTGACGATTTGATATTTCACCCTTTAGCCAGAGTTCTGTCATCTGGGTAAACGGGTCGTAGTCCTCGCTCTGAACTATGTATTCATCTGCAAAGGGGGATAAGGAATAGAAAAGCGCGACAAGCCAAAAACAGATCCTTGTTACAGTCATTACAACTACCACTCGAAGTGAAGACCATGCCACGCGGTCGATTATGACGGGAAATCTATTAAATTAAGTATAATCAAGAATTATTGTAGGAACATTGATCGGGAGGACACTTGCACTCATTTACGGGCGAATCAACCGGGGGCTTAAATTCCACATTGATGGTAGCTTTTTTAGCCAGCCTTTTCTCTTGAAGCCTTTCCAAAGCCTCCTTCGTCATTGCGTTTATCTCTCCAGAGAGAAATTTATCGACAAACATTTCGGCTTCTTGATCCAGACTGTAATTACTACGGCCCATTCCCTCTCGTGAATTATATTTCGATAAGCTATAGGCCAGTAATATCTCTTGAGCTTCACTATCAAACTTTCTGAATAGATCTATGATCCAATTAGTTTCCAAGAGGTGTTCAAGAGCTTCAAGATTACCTTGAAGCTCTAAATAGATAGCGGCAAAGTCCTCACCGCCTTGAAGGATCCGGCCTATGTAACCAGCTTCCTCTTTGTGGAAATAATCCAATCTTGCCTGGATGTTTATTTCTTTGATGTCATTGGCGATAACATAGCGACCCAACTTTTCCACTTCAGCCACAGTCATACCAAGCTCATAAAGCTCCTCCTGATTCGTCTTTAACATATACCAAGAAGAGAGTACCCCTAGCAGTCTAAATGACGTCAGCCACGCTCGTTGCTTTCCTAAATCAATCTCGTACCACGCGGACTTTCTCTCAAGCCCATACTTACTGAGGTATGACAAGTCCTCCCCTCTATTAGCAGCTTCCCTAACAGCCCTCATTCGTTGCCAGGCAGCCCAGTTCCGCTCCCTACTCAGCACCCATTCACTGTTAATCTCTTCATTATGTTTATAGGTAGTCGCAAATAACTCCTCGAGAGATGTGCGTTTAGAATCTGCAAAAGAAGGTGCCGTCAATAAACAGATCAGAAGGAGGCAAACCGGAGGAGTTACTTTCATAGAGACACCTTGTGGTGCTGTTGTAGTGGCATTTATCGAAGGGAATCTACTAACTATCGTCAAGAAATCTCTGCCGAAGGGTTAACCTGTACCGTAATTACCCCTAATAGAAGAAAGAAAAACTTAGAAGTACCCCTTGGTCACATAGCGAAAGCAACCTTTGTCGTGCAACCGGCCTCTGGTGTATGATTTATCAGTAATGAAGAACTATTCGTCCACATTTCGCGCCAAGCTGATTGCCATGGCGGCCCTGCTCCTGCTGATGTTGCAGGTGCAGACTGTGCTCGCCTGCGAAATGATGGAGGACCCCAAGCCATCAGCGGAATGCTGCTGCGATGATATGGCCAAGGGGTCAGACTCAGATGATGACTGTTGTGGCTATGATGCCCAAGTCTCCCTGAAGACTTCGCTGGACGACCACCAAGTTGCCGTCACCGCCGCACACTTAAATCTGGAACTTCCCCAGTTGGCGCCACCGCCAACTTACCAGTGGCCCCAAATTCTCGCTCCGCCATTCGGTACGCCTGAATTATCTCCTACTGCGACAGAATCCCACCCCGGCAACCGAACCTGGCTTGCCACCTTGCGCCTGCGTATTTGATCACTCCCTTTCTCTCTGACTAGCGAAATATGCCCCAGCCCCAATTTGCTGGCGGCTTCAGAAAGATTGTTCTAGGAGTGAACCTTTTGATTTCCCAACAAGCTATAGCGGCCATTGGTAGCCTGCTCATTGCCCCGTTTATTGATAATGTGCTTTGCGCGCAGATGCCCCTTTCCTTCAATCAGGAGGGTGTCCTATGAGCCAGCAACGAACATTGAGCTTAATCGCCCTTATCCTGCTGTTAGCCGCTGCCGGCGCGGCCTTTTATTGGAAGAAAATTTCTACACAAGCCACAGCTCCAAATGCCGATTTTGTGCAAGCTGGCCCGTTCCAGATCGCCGTGTCTGTCGATCCGCTGCAACCCCAAGCGGGTAAAAACCAAATTCGAATTGAAGTTCGCAATGCTGACAATGAGCCGGTATCTGGAGCCGAAGTTCGCGCGGTAGCCGAGATGCCTGCCATGGGCGCCATGCCAGCTATGCGTGCCGTCGCCGATATCAGCGAATCCAGCCCCGGTATCTTCACCGGTGAAATTGAACTGGCCATGGTGGGCTCCTGGCCCATGGTGGTAGATGTAGCGACAGGCCACGATAAGCATGTCGATCTTGCCTTTGATATGAGCACCAATCGCAAAGGCCTGCGCCTAAAGTCTGCGCCTGAGGCCTCAGATACCGCCTATTACACCTGCTCGATGCACCCATCGGTGAGAGCTGCCGAAGCCGGTAGCTGCCCTATTTGCGGTATGAACCTGCAGCCTGTGAGCCACGATGAACTGCAAAGTGGCAGCATTGTGGTGGATAGCGGCCGACGCCAGGCCATTGGTATCAAAACCGGTATCGTCGAGCGACAGCCATTCGCTTTGCCCATTCACCTACACGGCCAGGTTACCTATGACGAAACCCGCTTGCGGGATATCAGCCTACGCTTCGACGGCTGGATTGGTGAGTTAGATGCAGATTTTGAAGGCAAGCAGGTTAAACGCGGCGAAGTACTGTTTTCTGTTTACAGCCCGGAGTTGCTCGCAGTCCAAGACGAGTATCTAAAAGCCCGCCGACGTGGCGACGCCCTGGAGAAAGCAGCACGAAGGCGTCTACTGTTGTGGGGTCTCTCTGAAGAGCAAATCGACTGGCTGGTTGAGCAACAAAAAGCGCAGGACTATATCCCGATTTTTGCACCCGCCAGTGGTGTGATTATTGAGAAGAATATTGTCGCGGGCTCTGCGTTTGAAAAGGGCGACAACCTGCTGCGCATAGCCGATCTCAGCCAAGTTTGGATTGAAGCCCACGCCTACGAAGATCAGTTGCCACTGATAGAAAAAGGCATGCCGGCCAAGGTGCGTTTAACCAACGTCTACCACGAGGAAATCCCAGCCACCCTCACCCAGATTGATCCCTTCCTTAATCACAATAACCGCAGTGCACGGCTGCGTGTGACCCTGCCCAATACCGATGGTGAACTGCGCCCGGGACTGTTTGCGGACATCATGTTGACTGCCGAACTGGGAAATCTCCTGGTGGTACCCAGGGATTCAGTATTGATCTCCGGCAAGAAACGCATTGTTTTCCGCGACTTGGGCCAGGGTCGTCTGGAGCCGGTGCAGGTACGCACCGGTTATGGCGACAGCGACAGGATTGTTATCCGTTCTGGCCTCCAGGCAGGAGATAAAATTGTCACCTCGGGTGTATTCCTGATCGCGGCGGAAAGCCGCCTGAAGTCGGGGGTACAGCAGTGGTAAATTCCGAACCCAAAGGGCTGATTGCCCGAATTATAGGGGCCTGCGCCGGTAAGCCGGGGATCACTTTGATTCTTGTAGCGATCGCAGCCCTGGCGGGATACCGGGCGCTAACCAGTGTCCCCCTGGATGCTATTCCGGACCTGTCCGACGCCCAGGTGATTGTGATGACAGACTGGCCGGGGCGCAGCCCTGACCTGGTCGAGGATCAAATCACCTACCCGCTTTCCACCGCAATGTTAGGGCTGCCCAAAGTCAAATATGTGCGGGGCCAGAGCTTTTTTGGTCTTAGCTTTGTCTACGCCATCTTTGAAGACGGCACTGATATTTACTGGGCCCGCTCACGGGTTCTGGAGTACCTCAACCAGGTAGCCGACCAGCTCCCAGAAGGTGTTCAGCCAAAGCTTGGCCCAGATGCCACTGGAGTGGGCTGGGTGTTCCAGTACGCGCTGGTTGATCGAAGCGGTAACAACGACCTGCAAGAACTGCGTGCGCTGCAGGATTTCAAGTTGCGCTATTGGCTCACTTCTGTCGAGGGCGTGGCCGAAGTGGCTTCCATTGGCGGCTACGAAAAGGAGTACCAGGTCCAAATCGACCCCCATCGTTTGCAGATGTTTAAGGTTCCGCTCGGCAAAGTGGTCGAGGCCATTCGCCGCAGTAACAACGACACCGGAGGACGAGTACTGGAGATCGCAGGCCACGAACATATGGTGCGTGGCCGGGGCTATATCCGCAGCGTTGACGATCTCGAAGAGGTGGTGATCGGGGTCAATGCGGCGAAGATTCCAGTGACTTTGGATCAGGTAGCGGATATTACCCTGGGGCCTGCAATGCAGCGCGGTATTGCCGAGCTGGATGGCGAGGGCCAGACCGTAGGTGGCATCGTAGTAATGCGCTACGGTGGAAATGCCCTCAAGGTTATTGAGAGAGTTAAAGAGCGTATCGAGCAAATCCGTGCAGGCTTACCGGAAGGCGTTGAGCTGGTAGTAACTTATGATCGCTCACAATTAATTAATAGCGCGATCGACAATCTCAAAAATACTCTGATTGAAGAGATGCTGGTGGTCGCCGCTGTGATCGCTATTTTCCTACTCCACGCCCGCTCAGCGTTGGTAGCTGTAATCACTCTGCCGATTGCAGTTTTACTGGCCTTTATTCCACTGTCCCTACAAGGGCTTACCGCCAACATTATGTCACTGGGAGGTATTGCCGTAGCCATCGGTGCCATGGTGGATGCGGCAGTGGTAATGGTGGATAACATCCACAAAAAGCTGACAATCAATGGCGATAAGGAATTGTCTCCGGGTGAGAAAAGAACGCTAATCGTTCGGGCAATGCAGGAAGTCGGACCGAGTATTTTCTTCTCCCTGATTATTATCACGGTTTCATTCCTGCCGGTATTCGCGCTCGAAGCTACCGAGGGCCGCCTATTCAAACCCCTCGCCTACACCAAAACCTACAGCATGGCTTTCGCCGCCCTATTGGCTATCACCTTGATTCCAGCGCTCGCGGTACTGCTAATGCGCGGCAAAATTCGCAACAGGGAAAACCCGATTTCCCGCGTTTTAGTCCATACACTACTGCCAGTGATCCACTTCTGCGTGCGGCAACGCAAAGTTGTAGCCACTCTCGCGATATTAGCTCTGGTTTCTGTGGCCTACCCCATTAGCAAGCTAGGTGGTGAATTTATGCCGCCGCTCAATGAGGGCAGCATCCTGTATATGCCTACCGCCCTACCCGGCATGTCGGTTACCGAAGCGGGCAAGGTGCTGCAACAAATGGACGAGGAACTGAAAGCTTTCCCAGAAGTAGAGCATGTCTTTGGCAAGATTGGCCGCTCCAATAGCGCCACCGATCCCGCACCGCTCTCAATGGTAGAAACCGTAATCACCCTGAAGCCTAAAAATGAGTGGCGCCCCGGCATGACTTGGGACGACCTGCTGGCGGAAATGGATGAAAAGCTGCGCTATCCCGGTATGCCCAATATCTGGTGGATGCCCATCCAAACCCGCACTGAGATGCTCGCCACCGGTATTCGCAGCCAGCTCGGCATCAAAGTGTTTGGAGATAACCTGGAGGAGATCGAACAGACCGCTTTGGCCATCGAAGAAGCACTGCGCAGTGACCAACGTACTTCGGAACAAACCCGAAGCGTCTTCGCCGAGCGTCTAACCGGCGGTTACTTCCTGGACTTTGATATCGATCGCGCACGGGCTTCCCGCCACGGCTTGAATGTACAAGATATCGAAGATGTGATCGCCGCAGCTGCTGGTGGCCTGGCCGCAACCCAGACCATCGAAGGCCGAGAACGTTACGATGTGTTAGTGCGCTATGCCCGCGACTACCGGGATACCCCTGAACAGCTTGAACAAATCCTGGTCCCCGCCTCTGATGGTTCCCAAGTGCCCCTAAACCAGCTGGCTGATCTGGACTTCCGTACTGGCCCGCCCATGATCCGCAATGAGGATGGGCAGTTGGTGGGCTTGGTATTTGTCGACTTGAAGGGCGATATCGGCGTTGCAGATTATGTTAATCGCGCAAAGCAGGTTGTTGCCGATCAGGTTAATCTGATTCCCGGGCAACGTATCGCCTGGGCCGGCCAATACCAATACCTGGAGCGCGCCAAGTCCCGCCTGCAATGGTTAGTGCCCCTGACCTTGTTGGCTGTGTGTTTCCTCCTGTATCTGCATCGAGGCAGGCTATCCGACACCCTGTTTGTACTCACCGCCATGCCAATGGCACTGATCGGCGCCTTCTGGCTGCTGTACCTGCTCGACTACAAACTGAGCGTTGCTGTATGGGTCGGCATGATTGCTATGGCTGGTCTCGCCGCTGAGATGGGATTATTGATGTTGCACTACTTATCTGCCGCTGGAAATAACTCGGAGCGTAGCAATACTGCGACTGTTGCCCAAGCGGCAGCTGGCCGCATACGTCCGATGCTAATGACCAGCCTGACACTGTTAATTTCATTGATACCAGTCATGGTTTCCGATGGCACCGGCGCAGATGTTATGAAACGGATCGCAGCACCAATGGTGGGCGGCACCATAACCACACTGCTGTTTGTATTGTTAGTGATGCCCGGGGTTTTCTATCAGTGGAAGGCCCGCGAAGGAAAGCAAAGCTGACGTTAGTAAATTGGGGCACCGGGTTTATGCTACCCAGTGCCTCAGTTCTCATTTCACAAGAAGATAATCTGGATAGAAGAGACTTTGACGGGAACAAGGTGATTCATAGGTTTCTTCAGGGTTAACTGTTAAAATTCCATACAGATTTTGTATCGCACAAACTGCAAAATTGCAGCGATCACAAAGGCTAAGTAGGTGACGATCACTTTCCCTACTGCTTGTGTAATACGCGTATTTGACATTTAACGACTCCAGGATTCACCTTGACTGCACCTTTTTCCGATCTTCCCCTAAACCCCGCCCTGCTGAAAAACCTGGCGTCACTCAACTACAAGTCCATGACCGAGGTTCAGGCCAAAACGCTTCCGATCATTCTTGACGGCAAGGACGTAATCGCCCAGGCAAAAACCGGTTCCGGCAAAACGGCCGCCTTCGGTTTGGGGGTGCTGCATCGGCTCAATGTCAGCCGCTTTAGGATTCAATCGCTGATTCTGTGCCCAACACGGGAATTGGCAGACCAGGTTGCGCAGGAACTGCGCCGACTGGCCCGGGCAATTCACAACATAAAGATTCTGACTCTCTGCGGCGGCATGCCTTTCGGCCCGCAGATCGGCTCCCTGGCCCATGGTGCCCATATCATCGTTGGTACTCCAGGACGCATCGAAGAACACCTGCGCAAAGGAACACTCTCCTTAGAGCATGTCGATACGCTGGTCTTTGACGAAGCCGACCGAATGCTCGATATGGGATTCCAGGACGTTATCGATACCATTCTGGCGCAGGTGCCAACTGGGCGACAGTCGTTACTATTCAGCGCTACCTACCCCGATGAAATTGAAAAGCTCAGCGCCCGAGTGATGCAAAAACCAGTGATGGTTAAAATTGACTCTGCCCATAGTGACGAGGTGATCGAACAACGCTTTTACAGAACTGAGAGTTTCGAGGATCGCCTGGAGATGACTCGGCGTGTCCTGCTCAATGATAAACCAGTCAACACCCTGGTTTTCTGCAACACCAAACGCGAAACCGATGAAGTAGCCAATGATCTGAAACAGGCTGGCTTCAATGTCCTCGCCCTGCATGGTGATATGGAGCAGCGCCAGCGCAATGAAACCCTGATTCGATTTGCCAATGGCAGCGCTTCAATTCTGGTGGCCACTGATGTGGCTGCACGAGGTCTTGATATCGACAAGCTGGATGCGGTTATCAACTTTCATATCGCCAAAGACCCGGAAGTGCACACCCACCGCATCGGACGGACCGGCCGTGCCGGTGAGCGCGGTTGCGCTTACTCCTTTTTTGCCGAGAAGGAAGGCCACAAACTGGTTCGTATGGACCTAACCCAGGACCCACTATCCGATCCAGATACACCACCACCCGCCAGCATATTAAGTGAACCCCCTTTCCAGGCACCGATGGCTACCCTGCAAATCGATGGTGGCAAGAAGCAAAAGGTCCGCCCCGGCGATATCCTGGGTGCCCTAACCGGCGGCGATCGCCCGATTAACGGTAAAGATGTTGGCAAGATCAACGTACTGGACATGACCGCCTATGTTGCGATTAAACGCAATGTGGCATCTCAAGCTCTTAAGAAAATTGAAAACGGAAAATTGAAAGGGCGCAAATTTCGGGTGCGGCGTATTCGAGGCTAAGTCGAGTGATTATCCCCTGGCAACGCCGGGGGAGGCTTCGGACGCGCTATGCTGCTCTGGGCATTATATTTCAAGAAGAATCATGAAGAATTTACTTTTTTGCTTGCTTTTATCTCAATTCCTATTCAAGCGATTGAGATAAGTAATTTCAAGTCAGGACTGATGTGTGGGATTAATAAAGATGACATGGGCTGGGTTTGTTTTGCGCAAGAGGAAATTAAAATCACAGGTCAAAGTTCATGCATTTCAAATGGAAATGAATTCAAATGTACTTGGTACGGATACTCAAACCCCCAATATTCAGTGTTAAGTGTGTCAGAAAATGCAAATATGAAGAAAGTAACCCAAGACGTTAGCTGTTCCTCTGAAGGAGTGGAGCTTTACAAATACAGGTTTATTTCTGTTTACTCGGCTGGAAAATAAGTAAATAGCAGGTCCTGCAACTCCGCTAGCCCGTTGCGGAGTGCCAATGAGAGAGCTAATTGGTGGGGGGAATATGGTATTTCTCTGTAAAATTATTGGACAGTTACCACCCAACGTTGGCTAGCAGAAAGCAAGCAGGTCGTTCAGAGAGCGCCAGGTATAACCAGGCCAGGCAAGATCGCTCAGTTGGGGGCCAGGCTGGACAATCTACGCTCTTTTTCGGTTGCCCTGTTCATAACTTTAAGCATCCAGGAGGTATTGCCCTATGTGGGGAGAATTGCACGAAGTAAAAAAAATAGTTGTTAAGTTGCCTGAATCAATTGAAGCCGGAAAAGGCAATAGATTGCTTCGTGAACTAGGGGCTACTCTTCATTACGATGTTTATAGTTTTGAAGCAAATTCAAGTGAAATTTGGCAATCGGATTCAGTTTTGTACCTCCACCTATTCAAAGAAGGCAGTGAGGTTGATGCGCAAGATAACTTCGATGAAATTCATATTTTTTATCCATTGGCAACTCGTCCAAGCTCAGATCAGTTGCTAGCGTTAGAATTATCATCAAACATTATTAGTAAATTTGGCGGTTCGGCCTCTTATCAAGACCAGTCGTTTTCGGTGCAAGGTGTACAGGCTGAATGGGATAAATGTAATAGTTTTTTACTCAAAGAGTGGGGTGAAGAGCCTGGTAGCCATTCACTCCGTAGAATGATTGAGGAAAACCATGCTTAACAAATACAAGCAGGTTACTACGGGCCTTTGGCCCCTCGCGGGACGGCTCACCTTGTACACTTTTTACAAAAAGAGCGCACAAGGTAAGCTGCCACCGTTATGAATCCGTTGAAATTACGAGTACTTAAACGAACTTGCTCAGAGTGTAAGAGAAGGACTCTGGAAATTCCATTGTTCTCGACAACTTTTATCTGCCGGAACTGTGTAACTATCTTTAAGATTCGTGGCTGGTTCAAATTTGTGCAGATTATTGGAGCGGGCTTCCTATATTTTTTGATACTTCAAGCGGCTCTGACGCTTCTAGAAGATGCAAGATTTAATCTAATTGGCTTTGTAGTGGTGACATTTTTGGTGGCACCTTTAGTCACTTCAGTTATATTAAAAACTTCGAAAATGTATCTCGCACCCTTGGAGCTAACTGGAGTAAAAAGCAAGGTGCGCGGTAATTCATAACAAGTCAATTCACTTCGCGCCTTCGGCGTCCGACAACTTACACTGAGGAGCATCATGCAAGGAATTCTTTCAGAAAATTTGATTCTTACTGAAGCGGCCATACTCGAAAGAGTCAGGCGTAACAAAGATATAAGCCTTTGCAGCCATGTCGACCATGCTAAATTAATCTATAGCAAAACTGGTGCTGAAAGCCTTAAACGAATCTACAGTGAATACATAAACCTTGCAATTGATGCAAAACTCCCTCTTTTGCTTGCAACTCCCACATGGAGGGCCAGCTCAGAGAGAGTTTCTCTAGCCAAGGCGCCTACGTCTATCAATGAAGACGCTGTTAATTTTCTTTCGAATATCTTGCCAAAAGAAGGAAATGTATATGTAGGAGGCCTAGTCGGCTGTAAAAATGACTGCTACAAACCAGAACAAGGCCTAACTTACAAAGAATCTATTTCTTATCATCGTTGGCAAATTGATAAGCTCGGAACCTCTAATGCTGACTACCTCATGGGAGTAACCCTACCAGCTGTACCAGAGGCACTTGGCATTGCATCTCTAATGTCAAAGCACTCTAAGCCATATTTTATTAGCTTTGTCATTGGCTCAGATGGTCGCCTTTTAGATGGCCATACCATTCAAGAAGCAATTTCACATATTGATCATCAGATTTCGCCTAAACCTTCTGGGTACTTTATTAATTGTTCTCATCCTTCTTTTCTAAACGCTTCAAGTCAATTACCTGACAGACTAATCGGCATACAAGCCAATGCTTCATCACTAACGCACAATGAGCTAGAAAATAGCGAATCGACGCACTCCGACAGCATATCCGAATGGGGCAACCATATGCTCCACTTAAATCAGAATCACGGATTCAATATATTGGGCGGCTGCTGCGGTACTGATTCAAGACACCTGGAATACATCATAAATAATCACAACTAACAAATTTAGCCTGCGTCTTTCCGCCTACGACTACCCTGGGCAGCCACTCTCTTGGATTGGCTATCATTGCAAACGGCATTAGCTGGACTGCTGGAATTATGAATAGGTGAAAGGAAGCAACACTGAGGCTCACAATTGCCTGAGCGCCTCAATTCTGGTGGCCACCGATGTGACAGTTCGCGGTCTGGATATCGCCAAAGGTCCGGAAGTACATGCCAACCGGACCGGCCGTGCTATTAAGTGCGGTTGCGCTGCTGAGCAAGCGGCTTCGTGTGAATCTGCCGCACTATCCGCTCCAGATACAACGCCACCGACCAGCAAATTAAGCATCCCCTTTCCAGACACCGATTGCCACCCTACAAATCGATGGTGATAAGAAGCAAAAGGTCCACCCCGAGGATATCGTGGGTGCCCTAAAGGTGGCGATCGTCCGTTAAACGGGAAAGATGTTGGCAAGTTCAACGTGCTGCACATGACCGCCTATGTTGTGATTAAGCAAAATGCGGCAGTACAAGCACTTAAGAACATTGAGAACACAAAGTTGAAAGAGCATCTGGTGCGACATATCAGGGGGGCTCTTAGCTCACTTACCAAAGTTGTAGGTCAGCTCAAAGAGGTAGGATTAGCCCAGAAAGCCTATAAATAGGTTAACCCTATCGTTTGGAGCTGCAACCGTGCCCAAAATACTGATTCCCGTCGCTGATGGTAACGAGGATATAGAAACCATTGCCATCTACGACATTTTGAGCCGAACGGATGCAGAGCTGGCACTGGCATCGATTATGCCGAGTAGACGTATAACTACCCTACGCAATCTTGTTATTGAAGCCCCCTACTCCATAGAGGATTGCTTGGACTCCACGTGGGATCTAATAGCCCTACCAGGCGGCAAGGAAGGTGCCGAGCGAATGTATAGCTCAGCCCCCCTAATAAAGCTCATCCGTGAACAACTTGAATCGGATCGCTGGCTAGGAGCAATTTGTACCGCTCCAGTGATCGTTCTTGGGCGGCAGGGGCTGATAACCAATTTTACGGCCACTTGTTACAAGACGTTTCGCGGCGAACTTAGTCAATATGTGAAGGAAACCAGTGATCAAAGAGTAGTGATCGACCGGAATTTAGTCACCAGCCAATCGCCCGGTACCGCTATAGAGTTCGCTTTTGAACTCGTCACCTGCTTATTTGGGAAAGATCTATCACAGTCAATTGCGGAGACAGTGAATGTTTATCTACCGCCTAAATAAGCCAGCTTTATGCCTGCTTTGTTTAACTCTGTAGAACTAATAAATACTCGGGTACTGCCTTAACACTATCGCCTGAGGAGAAGACTTGATTAAGGTATACCACTAATCTGAACGTAATATACCTATAGTATTGTGATGCTATCACACTGGATAGGCGTAAAAAATTGCAAGTAACTGAGCGTTTTGCATTCATCTTATTCACAGCTTTCAGCACCGTCAGGCAAAAGACCTGGATCCGGTGTATTGCGTTTCTCCGATAATGCTCGAATCTACTCGGACAAAGGTCTGCAAACCTTAAGGTCCCTTGGATAGTTCCTGGTACACACCACTGACAATGCCGACTTTAGCTCCATTTCAGCAGACGCAGTCTGCATGGAAATTAAACTAAGGCCCGCCTTTGTCGCAGGCATTTCAGAATCTTCCAAAACCATCTCTTTGAGACGACATATATCTTGTGTAGACCTCATTTTCCCCAAGCTAAGAGCAGCATAAGCTCTTGGGATTTCTATACTAGAGCCTAGCATTGATCTTACATAATTTAGGTACTTATAATCCTGGTCTCTGGCTTTTTTCCATATCAATTCAGCTAAGAGTATCTTGACTTCGTGAGACTTTACTAAATCTTCATTCCACCCGTTTTCCTCCGCACCCTTATAGTCGAACGCCTCTATTAATTCTTGTACCTGCTTATCATTAAGACTTCGATAATAACGTAAACTGACAAGAGTGCTTAAGGCTTCTTCAAGCTCTATATCAGGGTCACGCAGAACATTTATAATGCCATCAATTCTTTTTTCGATTTTTCCAGCAGACGCCCCCTGGGATTTACCCATACCTGCGATCGGAAAGATGGATACGAGAACAGAAAATATATAAACAATAACTCTCATAATTTCTCAATTTTTATTGCGTCAATAAAAGTCTAGCAGACCAATATTTTTTATCTTAAGGGATTCTATATTTCAACCGAGTCCATTTCAGTAATCGCCAAAAGTACCCACCATGCTTACAAGAAAATCAGCTTTTCTGGTATTTCTGCCTAAATTGACTGGGACTCATCCCCACATGCGACTTAAATACACGTCGGAATACTGCATCATCGGAATAGCCTAATTCTTGCGCAACACTGGCAACTTTATTGGCTGGGTTTAGTAAAAGGCTGCGAGCGTACTCCATACGGACGCTATCGATAAATTGTTTGGGTGCTTGCGCTGTTAACTGTTTTAGCCGCCTGTGTAATGTTCGCTCGGATATCGACAGTTCTTTTGCAAGCAACTGGCTGCCTAACTGTTCACCAAAATATTGACGAACCACATTTTCAGCTTCCACCAGAAACTGATCTTTTGATACCTGGTAGCCTTTTGGTACATGCAAAGTTTGCGAACGCGGGGGGGAGTCCACAACGGCGAGATCAGCAACTTTGGTAGCGACTTCATCGCCAGCTAGCATCTTGATCACTTGTAGAGTCACATCCACCCAAGATAAAGGGCCACCCGCTGTCACAATATTTTGATCTACTAATAACCCACTGGCCCATAGCGGGCAGGCATTGCTAAAGCGGGATTTCAACTCATTGTGTAACCACCAGGTGGTTGTGCATTGTCGTCCATTTAGCAAACCCGCTTCACCCAGCGCCAAAACGCCACTACAAGAACCCGCGATAATTGCCCCGCGCCTATATTGGGTTCGCAACCATTCGCAAGTCGGCTGGTCCAGTAACTTTTCAGAAGGCACACCAAACTGGTTGGGCATAAATCCGGGGACTATCACGGCATCGCAACTGGATATTTGTGATACCCCATAGCCTACAGCAAAGTGCCTGCCCTGCCCGTCTACAATGTCGGCGCCATCAGCACTGGCGACTATGATTTCGGGGGACCAGGATTGTTGATAGGCAGGGTCCAGGGAGTGCTGGCTTTCAGATAAGCGGAGGCCACCCAGGGCAAACATATCTTGAACGCCAGCAAGAGCCGACGGCAAAACTCCTGGCATAGATAAGATGACTATCTGGGCCATAAATCCTCAAAGTGGCGAATTTTGTCTGATCATTGTCTTTTTGGACACTGATAGTCAAGCCTGAGCTTCCCCTAGGATACTCATCACCAAACAACGTGAGAGAAAACAATGACTGAAGCTAAGCTGGCCATCGTGGCACTGATCGACGCCAAAGCGGATAAGGCTGATGAGGTAAAGGCGCTGCTCACCTCAGCCCAACCGCTCGCTGTGGAAGAGCAAGGAACCCTGAGCTGGTATGCCGTACAAATCAACGCTACGCGATTTGCTATTTTCGACACGTTTAGCGATGAAGACGGCTTAACTGCACACCTTAACGGCAAGATCGCTGCAGCATTGCTTGGCAAAGCGGATGAACTGCTCGCATCAGAACCACAAATTATGACTGCGGATATCCTCGCATCTAAAGTCTAAGGAAGCCTTGAAAAACCGGGAGCTGGCTTTGGATACCCCTATCGTCTTTATCCACGGAACCAATGCCGGCCCCTGGACAATGGAGAACTTCCACCAGCATTTTGAAGAGGAAGGATTCTATTGTCACAGCCCAAGCTACCGCTACCATGAAGATCTAAAGTCAGAACAAAATCAGCAACACCTTAAAGGACTGAGTATTGCCGACTACGTTGATGACATCCGGGCATTTGTACAATCTTTAAATCAAAAACCTGTTGTAGTCGGCCACTCCCTGGGCGGTGTTATTGCACAAAAATTGGCAACTATGGATTTGGCACGGGCAATCGTATTGCTTAACGGAAGCGTGAACTGGGGAATACTGCCCACCACAGAAGAAGAGCGTGCGCTGGGCAAGTTGTTTATGGCTGCGGGTGAATTTTGGAATGATGTCCTGTTACCGGATTTCGCGACAATGGCGAAATTCGGGTTGAATAAACTTAATCCAGACAACCAGCACAAGGTCTTCGATCGATTGGGTCCTGAATCTGGGCAAGTCCTATTTGAATTGTTCTTCTGGATTTTTGACAGCAATAAAACAACCAGGATTGACTATCAAAAAATCAATTGCCCCACTTTAATAGTTTCGGGAACCGATGACCTGGCAATTCCCCCTTCCACAGCACAGTTAATCGCGGAGCGGCAAGGTAAAAATACCACCTTTTACCGGGCAGAAGGTTATGGTCACTATTTAATGCTGGAGCCAAAATGGAAGCGGATTGCGGAATTCTGCAGCACGTGGGTAAGCCAACAATTTCAAAAAACCACCTCCACTAGCAATAAATCACTGTGAACCCTTTACTACACCAAACCCTTAATCTGCCTCCTCCCTTTTCTCAGGTGAGATACTCGGCTAGATAATCAATCAGCAGCCTGACTTTCGGCGCGATATATCGATTTCCGGGGTAAACTGCGTATACCCCTTCATCCCTATCTTCGAGATCACTTAAGAGGGTGATTAATTTTCCTTCAGCGATATATTGCTCGACGTAATAATCTGGCAACTGCACAACCCCCAGGCCTTTAAGCGCAGCATCTAAAAGCGCCCCACCGTTGTTGTAGCGAAGGCTACCTTTGACCCTAAGGTTTTTTTCTCCTTCCCTGGTACTGAATCGCCAGTAATCCAGTGTACCCAACAGGCAGTTGTGCCTGTTCAATTCCGACAACGAGTGTGGGGTCCCGTGCTCTTCAAGATAATCCGGTGAGGCGCACAGATGAATTCGCCGGTCCGCCAACTTTCTTGCCATCAAGGTTGAGTCCTGCAACTTACCCAGGCGTATGGCGATATCGTAACCCTCATCTATAAGGTCAACCTGGCGATTGGTGAAATAGGCATTGACCTCAATCTTGGGGTTTTGAATCACAAAATTATTGATCAGAGGTGCAACCTTCTTTTCAGCATAAGTGACCGGTGCCGTCAGTTTGATTTTGCCCTGTGGGTGGCTCTGTAATTGAGTTACTGCTCGTTCCGCCGCCTCCAGCCCATCGAGCACCCCCCGGCAATGCTGGTAAAAAAGCGTACCTTCCTGTGTCAGTGACACCTTACGCGTGGTTCGATATAGCAGTTTGACATTCAAACGGCTCTCCAAAGCACTGACCTGGCGACTGACCTTAGCAGTAGAAATAGCCAGCCGCTGCGCTGCGAGGGTAAAGCTCTCGCTTTCAGCAACATAAACGAACTCCGTAATGCCTTCCCAGTCTTTCATTATTGCAAATATGTAAAAGTAAGTTTCAAAAACACCCAATTATAATCAATTCTGCAATCAATATAATGGCTCCCCAGTCGTCACAGCGAGGCCAACCAACACCAGGCCCTGAATGACATGATTTAACAGCGAGTAATCTTATGTCTGAACAATTTTTCAAGTCGAAGGCCGCTATCGCTTGGGGGCCTGGGCAACCGTTATCGGTCGAAGAAGTGGATGTCATGCTGCCAAAGGCTGGTGAAGTATTGATCAAGGTCATTGCATCGGGAGTGTGTCACACCGATGCTTTCACCTTGTCTGGCGACGACCCGGAGGGCAAATTCCCCTGTATTTTGGGCCATGAAGGTGGCGGTATTGTCGTGCAGGTCGGTGAAGGGGTTACCAGTGTCAAAGCGGGTGATCATGTTATCCCCCTATACACCCCAGAATGTGGCGAGTGTAAATTCTGCAAGTCCGGCAAGACGAACCTCTGCCAAAAGATCCGTGAAACTCAGGGCCAAGGCCTGATGCCTGACGGCACCACACGCTTCTATAAAGATGGCAAGCCCATCTATCACTATATGGGCTGCTCTACATTTTCGGAGTACACCGTACTGCCAGAGATTTCACTGGCAAAAGTAAATCCGGCTGCACCTTTAGAGGAAGTCTGCCTGCTGGGTTGTGGTGTCACTACTGGTATGGGCGCTGTGATGAACACCGCCAAAGTTCAAGAAGGCGATACTGTTGCGATTTTTGGCCTTGGGGGCATTGGCCTTTCGGCGATTATCGGAGCTGCCATGGCAAAGGCCTCGCGAATCATTGCCATCGATATCAATGAAAGCAAGTTTGAATTAGCCCGCAAACTGGGGGCGACGGACTGCATCAACCCCAACAACTACGATAAGCCAATTCAAGAAGTCATTGTCGAACTCACCGAGGGCGGTGTGGATTACTCCTTCGAATGCATCGGCAACGTCAATGTGATGCGCTCCGCTCTGGAGTGCTGCCACAAGGGCTGGGGTGAATCGGTCATTATCGGTGTAGCTGGTGCCGGCCAGGAGATCTCCACCCGTCCGTTCCAGCTGGTAACAGGCCGAGTTTGGCGCGGGTCCGCATTCGGCGGCGTTAAAGGACGCTCCGAATTACCAGACTACGTAGAGCGCTATCTGAATGGCGAATTCCAGCTCAACGACTTTATCACCCACACCATGAGCCTGGATGACATCAATAAATCTTTCGATCTGTTACATAAAGGCGAAAGTATCCGCACCGTCATTCACTTCGATCAATAACCAGCAATGATCAATTGGGCCATCCCTTGGAGGTGGTCCAATTAGGGCTATCCATCATGTCTATTGAAAATATCAGTGCCAACCGGAGTTTTGGCGGCTGGCACAAGCAATACCTTCACGACTCTCAGTCACTTAACTGCAAAATGCGTTTTGCTATTTATTTGCCACCGCAAGCTTCACAAATGCACAAGGTTCCGGTGCTCTACTGGCTGTCAGGTCTGACCTGTACCGATGAGAATTTTATGCAAAAGGCAGGAGCCCAGCGGATTGCCTCCGAACTAGGGATAGCCATCGTTGCTCCCGACACCAGTCCCCGTGGAGAATCTGTTGCCGATGATGAAGCCTATGATCTGGGGCAAGGTGCTGGATTTTATATCAACGCCACCCAAGCGCCCTGGAGTCGCCACTACCACATGTATGATTATGTGGTGGAAGAACTGCCAGCACTTATCGAGACCACCTTCCCTGTGACAACACAGCGCGCCATTGCAGGACATTCAATGGGGGGCCATGGTGCACTGATGATCGCCCTACGCAATCCAGCAAGTTATGTTTCCGCATCAGCCTTCAGCCCCATCAGCAATCCTTCTCAGTGTCCGTGGGGACAAAAAGCCTTTGAAACCTATTTGGGCAAAGATCGGGATAGTTGGCGAGACTACGATAGCAGCGAACTGCTCAAAAATGCCGACAAGCCTGTGCCGATGTTGGTGGATCAAGGGGAAGCCGATAGCTTTCTTGTTGAACAGCTGAAACCCGAGACGCTCGAAGAAGCTGCCAAAGCAAGCAACTACCCGCTCCAACTTCGCCGTCATTCCGGTTATGACCACAGCTATTACTTTATCGCCAGCTTTATTGAGGAACATCTTCGGTTTCATGGAGGCTTTTTCAATCAAGCACTCAAGGGATAATAGTTGATGCCCTCAAGAAAACTATTGCGGTTGGCTGGAGGAGAAATCAAACTACAAGTGGGCCACAATGGGCCCATCTGCAGATAAACATTTAGGTTTCGCTATCAAACCACAAAGTGACAAACACTACCTCTGCACAATCTGAATTGAGGGCTGCCACTTGAGCTTTACTCTAACTCCTCCAACAGTTGAAGATGTTTGATTTCTGAAGACATAGAGCTCAGAGGCCTGCTGAGCTTCCTCCATAAATAAATCTCTGTATTGGTCCTGAACTTCCAAGTCAATGACCCGGGCATTAAATGGAATTCCACTGGAATTAACATCAAACTCCACGGTGGCTTCCGCACTCACGCCCATCATTTCCAACTCCTTAGAAGGGTAGCGGGGAAAATGGGATTTAATCACATATAAAGACTGATCAATATTAAAACTATGCGTTGCCTCGGAGTCAGGAATAGAGTAAGGAAGTAACTTTATATTTCTTTTCGGCATCTTCTTTAGGGCTTCATCACGAGCCTCAGCAGATGTACCGACGCCGGCATAATGATAGCGAACAATGTATTTAACATCTTCGACAAGTTTACCATTTGTCTGGAATGCTACATTCTTAACGAGGAAGGTTGCATCTTCAACAAACTGATCCTCAAATCCCCCGGAAGTAACAACTTGCAAAGCTTTAATATTCGAAACTTCCCCATCCTCGGCTACATTAAATTGTAGTAACACTTCCCCCTGTACTCCCGCGAAGAATGCTTGACGCGGGGGCTGGAGATATACAGAGGAAAAGGTTCCCAAGTTCTGCAACCTTGATTTCTCTCCCGCCACAGCTTGCCCCCAGACTATCGACAAGCACCCGACCAACAGACAAAATCCCTTAGTTGTAATATTGAGTATTTTAGAAGGTATAAACTTGTTCTTCATTCTTTCAATCCTTGTAATCATTGTTCTTTTATCTCCATAATGTGACTGAAGAATACCAAAATCAGTCTTCAACTCATTGGTTATCACCATAGTTTTGGCATATTCCAAACGGTCAGATTTTACTGCACTCGTAAGCACAATTTCGTCACATGAACACTCTTGAGATAAGCGAAATCTATATAGCACAACCCATGCCAGCGGATTTATCCAAAATGTAATAACCACAATTAAAGCTAACAAATTCCATAAGTTATCGTATCTTTTTGCATGCACCTCCTCGTGTGAAAAAATTAATGACAACTGCCTATTACTGTAAATTTGATCATAGTTCTCAGGCAGCACTATTTTCGGTGAAACAAAACCAATCAAGATAGGGCTTGATATATTCCTGGATGTGTAGAATTTTTCTCTATAATTTTCTTCAAAAGAAAAGCCTGAGCGTGGCGCCAAGGGTAAAAGACTAACTTTCAGAAAACTCATAGCCAGTATTGACAAGAGAAATACAAATCCAGACCACCAAACAACGCCTATCCAATCAACCGAGCGAGTTTCAGATACCGGGCTCAACACCTCAGATACAGAGTCAGTGACATTACTATAACCATTGCTGACGGCTTGAATTGTTGGTGCCGCTTGCTCGAACTCTAAATTAAAAGTATCAGAGGCTGCCAAATTGGCTAACACTAAGCATACTGGGATCAGCAAATACAGCTTATATACAAAAACAGAACCAAGACGTTTACTAAGAAGCTGATCACTGAGTAACACTAGAATTGCAAGAAATGAGAAAAAAAGTTGCTGCTGAAACACCCAGCTACTCATTTTCCTGCTCCCAGTTTCTAATTAACTCCTTTAATTCCTCAATATCATCTCGTTTAAGTTCACCACTGGAGGCAAATCCAGAAAAGAAAAGAGATACCCGCCCTTCAAACAAGCGGTCCAGAATACTCCGACCTTGCTTTAACTGATACTCCCCCCTCTCAATGCAAGGTGAATACAAATAACCTCTATCTGCTTTTTCAAAAGAAAGGGCGCCTTTCTTAACTAAACGGCTGATTAAAGACCTAACCGTTTTCTCTTGCCATGACTTGCGCGAATGCAACCTCTGATATAGCTCACGCGCCGTAGCAGGCGCCCCTTGCCACATCGCCTCCATAACTTCGAACTCAGCATCGGTAATCTCCATTTACGCTCCTTGATTACATTTGTAGTCCGGTGACTACAAATGTAATCCAAGTACCCAAACCCTGTAAAGCGATCTTTTGAAAATAATTCCCAAAGATCACACAAAGTTAAACTTAACTTTCTATTAAGCGAAATGATTATCCTAATAACTGCCTAAGGACAACAAAGGTAAATTTCTACATTGGGGCCAAATAGGTGTGAGGTCATATAAAAATATTGAGTTTGCACCCCTTGATGTATCTAGCCATTGATAGTAACGGCGCTCTGGTGTCGCTTTATTCCCTCTAATTAGTTGCACCGTGTTCAGAGGACGCTAATTTGAAAACTGGAAGCTCATATTCCCTTTCAAAGTAATCGCCACGGATTTCCCCGCTGACATTTAGGTACCAATATTCTCTATCCCCACAATAAACACTGGTACTAGATTCAGGTAAGCCCTCTGGGATATCAAAACTAAAATAGACCCTATTCCCCACAGCAGTAGCCTTTAGATTACCCTGTATCATTTTTTCCCAATTCACATACTCACGTTTTCTAGCATCTTTTCCCCTCCCCTCTGTTACACACGCGAACTGCTTTAATTTGACACGAATAGATTTATCGGTTAGCGCTAGTAGTGGAGGAAATTGAATATACCCGGAAACCTTACCTCCTATACGGCCAGGAAATGGCCGCATAACAATAGGCACCCTTCCAATTGCCTTATATCTAGACCAATTAATGATTGGCACAATTATAAATAAGCAACTGACAACACCTAATATCAAAGCTATTAGCCCGTCAGAATTCCAGTTCGATAGAAACGTCAACCCTATAAAAATAAAGATCAACCCAAGCAAGAATACTAATACTCCGCCCCACAGTTGTTTTTTAAGGATTACTCTGGTTTCAGATAATATACCTTCAGAACTCCACTTATTTTTTGCCAGCCATGGCTTTCTCTCAATTAACTTAGGACTCTGCCTTTGCTCCTGAAGAGTATCTATTCTAAGAACAACTACTCCGATAAGAATAAAGACAAAGCACACTGATCCTGGAACAATAATCTCTGACCATCGCAATCCTCTATCCAATACTGAGTCATAGGGATCATTTGGGTTATACCAGCCACTAAACGTGCCTTTCTGCCTCTTATACTTCTGAAGTGTGTCATACATGATTTCATGGTAGTAACCTCCTGCAGAATCATCAGACTCTGAATGAATATCAACTCGATTGCCCCAGTAGGTTTTACCGTTTATATAATACTCATAACTGGCAACAACCTGGCGATAGGTACTGTGCCCATCCTGATAAACCTCTAAATCTATATCAAGAAGTTGAGCATCCATTGGAAGCCAGGTTGACATCCTAACTTTGTCAACTATTGGTGAAAGCGCCCATAGATATAAACAGGCGCAACATAGAGTTTGATAAGTAATAAAATATAATAAAGACTTCGGTGATATCTTAGCTTTATTTTTTATCCGGTCATCCATGAAAAAACACCTAAAACAACTTCAATCACTACTGGAGGCCGTCAACTCAATTTATCTAGTCCGTAAAAGAAACTTAAAAAATAGCGAAATAATTAACAAAATAATAAAGGCTGAGTCTAAACATAAACAGCGGATTAATTATTATATTCAAAATAATTGCTGTATAGTATCACAATCGAGGCATGTCAGATATGAGGTCTAACTTATCGCTTTTCCCTGTGAGTAACATCTCAATTTAAAAAATTCTTAGGTCCTACCCTGGAGTTCGCACCACCATCAGCCTCTCCTCGGTCATATCCGCAATAGCCCAGCGTACCCCCTCCCGACCAAGCCCCGAATCCTTAACACCACCATAGGGCATATTATCTACCCGCCAGCTGGGTACATCACCAATAACCACACCACCCACTTCCAAGGTATCCCAGGCTTGCTGGGCCTTGTAAAGGTCACGAGTGAATATGCCAGCCTGCAGACCAAAGGCACTGTCATTCACCTTGTCTAAAACATCATCAAAGCTATCGAAAGGCTCCAGAATTGCAACTGGGCCAAATGCCTCCTGCTGTACAATGGAGCAGTCATGGGGCACGTTTTCCAATAGCGTTGGATCAAGCATGGCGCCATCTCGTGTACCTCCACAAAGCAGGGTTCCCCCGGCTTGAATCCCCTCTTCCACCCAAGTATGCAAGCGGGTAGCCTCTCCCTCAGAAATCATTGGGCCAATAAATGTATCTTCTGATCGAGGATCGCCTTTCTTAAGCTTTTTGGTACGCTCAACCAGACGTCGCTTCAGGTCTTCATATAGACTGCAATGTCCATAGATCCTCTGGACGCCGATACAGCTTTGGCCCGACTGATAGAAAGCACCGAAAATCAGCCTCTCTACAGCATCATCAAGATCTGTATCCCGATCGATAACGCAGGCTGCATTACCTCCCAACTCCAAAACCACTTTCTTTCGCCCCGCTCTGGCCTTTAGGTCCCAGCCCACCGCCGGTGAGCCAGTAAAGCTGAGTAGTTTGAATCGATCATCCACAGTAAACAGCTCTGCTCCCTCTCTATGGCAAGGCAATACAGAAAAGGCACCTTTCGGCAGCTGTGTTTCGGCCAGAACTTCAGCGATAATCAATGCCCCTATGGGCGTGCGGCTTGCGGGTTTCAGTACAAAGGGGCATCCAGCAGCGATGGCAGGCGCCACCTTGTGAGCAGCAAGATTCAAAGGGAAATTGAACGGCGATATAAATGAGCATGCGCCCACCGGTACTCGCCTGATATATCCACGGTAGCCCCGTGAGCGCTTGGATATCTCAAGATTGATAATCTCACCATTGATACGCACTGCCTCTTCAGCGGCCACATGAAATGTATCGATTAGACGCAGCACCTCGCCCCGCGAATCATGAATCGGCTTACCAGCTTCAATACACAACGCTTCGGCCAGCTCTTCAAACCTTTCCCGAAAACGTACAACACAATGCTGTAAAACTTCCTGGCGGGTGTAAGACGGCAAATTAGCCATCGATTTTTCTGCCAAAAGCGCCCAGTCGATGGCACTGTCAATAACCTTGGCATCAGCCATTGCAACCCGGGTAGCTACTTTCCCTGAATACTTGTCAGTAACTTCCAGATCGGTGTTGGCATGCACTGCTTCATTGGCCAGGTAGTAAGGGTAAGATTCTTGCAGCAAAGTAATATCCTTTTACTTGATGTCTTGATCTATCAAGAGCGCCCCAACGCCAGATACAGCATTGTGCCCATCGTCGGGTATAGATGACCCGCAGGCATATATCAAATGCGTGTTCATTGGCTTATTAGTTTTGCTACCGGGGAAGGACTTTCTTACTCGTACAAGCTAAATATGATGAAGAGGGGATAGAAATAGTGGAATCTTGTGAAGTTGGGGGCAAGCGCCCCACAACTTCATATTGACTGGGACACAGCTACTTTTCGGTTAACCACATGCCAACAGGCTCATAATTAAACTTCTTATATACCGCTTTTTCGGTATCCGGGTTATCACTCTTCTTATCGATGTTGTATACGGTCCAGTTCAATTCATTGACATTGAATTCAATCACTGCATATCCATAGATATTACTAACAAAATCTTTGATATGTGGGTTATTGACCTGAACCCCGCCATTTAGCAATGATGTAAACACACTGCCAACATCAATACCTTTCTCAATCGTATCGTTCATATTGGGAGAAGATATGGAAGGGGTCATCAGCTCAACGCCGACCAGGTTGTCGTAGTCCCAGTTGCTAATTTTGCTGAAATCAACTTTCAGGTATGAAGCGATACTGGAGTGGAGGTCCCCTGTCAGCACTACAAAGTTATCGACATTACTGTCCTTAACAGATGACAGGATTTTTTCCCGCTCCCACTGGTAACCATCCCAGGCATCATAATTGGCATACACAAGAGAGCGTCCCAAAATAGTACCAGCCAATTGTGCCAGCAAAGTCTGGTTCCCCCACACTTTCCAGCGGGCACTGGAGTTAACAACTCCATCAATCAGCCAATCCCGCTGAGTCTTACCCAGCATGGTTTGGGTATCTTCTTCATAATCTGTGCACCAGTAGTTTTCCCAAGCTGTACCATCCTTGCACGGCTCCTTGGTCCTATAGGTGCGGCTATCTGTCATATACAGATCAACCAAGTCACCGAACTGGAAAGAACGATAAATCTGTAAGTAGTCAAAAGCGTGGCTTGCGGATTCATCGACTTTTACCCGTGCAGGGACATATTCGATCCAGGCCTGCTGAGCATCGCGACGCAACTGGCGCAGCTGGTCAGGGTTGTTATCGCCGGTCTGGTAGGGATGAGATGGCACACCCAGAGTATCCCGCTCGTAATCCCAGTATGCATTGTCTGCAGTTTCATGATCATCCCAGGTGATGATAAATGAATGCATTTCCATCGCTCGCTGCAGGTTCTTGTCCTTGCGATACTCTCTGTAAATATGGCGATAGTCCTCAAGATCCATCGCAACAGAGCCGCCAGAAGGCAGAGAGAGCGAATGCACTATCGAGCTTTCAAAGCCTTCGTACTGGGCATATTCATAGATAAAGTCACCCAAATGCAGTACGCAATGTACATCTTCGTCCGCGATATGGTTGTAGGCGTTGTAATAACCGGTGGTGTAATCCTGACAGGTAACCACAGCCATCTTTAGATTCTCTAGGCTACCGGTAGGCAGTGTGTGACAACGCCCAACGCGGCTACTGACAGTCCCGTATTTGAAGCGGTAATAGTAACGTTGGTCAGAAGATAAGTAGCCTTCCAGATCAATGTTAACGGTGTAATCACGGTCTGCCGTGATATCACTAGCATTAATCTCAGCACTTAGAATTGGCTGAGTAAATTCCTCATCCAGCGCAACATCTACATACAGAGACTGGCCCGCGATATAGGAATCAGGGTTAATGTGCGTCCAAAGAACCACTCCAGTTTGACTGGGATCTCCCGAGGCTACTGATAAATCAAAAACAATTCCGTCGTTATCAATTTGATCAGCGAATGTGGTGCCGCCCAGTACAAAACGTGCATAGGTTTCACTATCAGTGTCTGCGAGAGAACGGACCGTAAAGGGGGTCAAAAGTGCGACACCCATGGCCTGGACAAAGGTTCGGCGGGAGATGGTCATATATAAACTTCCTGTTATCGTACGTATGAAGAATCGGAAAGGGAGCGGATTCTATAGAAGAACGTACCAACAAAGAAGTTTGACTTTTTAGCTAGTAATCTCTTTTTCTCTCAAAATTAACACTTATGGAGTTAATACACAAAAGTCATATTAAGGGAAGTAACCCCCCCCTCTCCTTCAGCTATAAACTTGAAAAACTAAGCGTTGCTAGCCATTAACAATCTGAAATCATCTCTGGCCTGAGATAAGCAAAAGCGTGCTGTACATAGTCGGCTTTACCTAAGGAGACACCTTGAGCTCTCAGGATTGCATAGGCCGTGTTGATATGGAAATAAAATTGAGGTAGCGCCCAGTCTCTGGCATATTGCTTATTAGTCATATCGAAAGTCATCCCATTCGGGAGCTTAATCGTCACAGGCTCATCGACTGCTACCATCACTGTTTCTGGCGTAACGCTTTTTAAAAATGCCAGTGCCTCTCGAATTCGCTCTTGAGCTTCGGAAATGGACCCGGGGTTTTCACCAGCTCCCTGCCCTTCACGAGCCAACTGCTCCAGAAAATCTGGAAGCGCACGCCGCCCCAATCGAAATATTGCCTCTTGCGCCTGTAAGCAACTAAACCGAACTTGGGATGATAAAGGAAACATATCTGGAGCAAGCCTCGCTTTAAGGAGTGCTTCAGACTCATCTTCTGGAAATTCTGTTTTTGCCTTATCCAACCAACTAGAAAGTGCTTCCAATAGTTGTATATACGTAGGTAACAATAAATCTGTAAGGTTCATAATGTGTTTCCACTGGTTTTTATAGATAAGCGACAAAATATATCACTGGTAGCATTCTAAAATAATAAGGGAGGCACAAGCATAATCTAGTGTCTTCTTGCCTCCATATCTAAGCTAAATTCATAAGGCGTCAACTCGAGATAAATAAATGCTCAGGATACTCAGATATATTGCTGCTAGTTTAATGGTATTGGTGTCACTAGCGAATGCTGAATCTATTGACGTCGCAGTTAATGGCACGCTAATGCGTGGATTCGCCCTCGAAAAACATATGCTTAAAAACCATGCCACTTTTGTACGAGAGGCTAAAACGGCGTCGATCTATCGCATGTGGTCAATTGGAGACAAATACCCCGCAATGGAAAGAGTTCTCAACGGCGGCACATGGATTAAACTGGAGATCTGGTCGATTCCGCAAGCCAACTTGGTCAACCTATTAGAGGAGGAAGCCAAAGGATTGGTTTTAGGTAAAGTTGCTTTAGCGGATGGAACACAGGTATTAGGCATACTGGGTGAAAACTATATTGTTCAAAACCAGAAAGATATATCCAAGTGGCATGGCTGGCGAGCCTATACGGAGAGTATGGGTATGAGTAGTAATAAAACCGGTCAGTAGCACTAATATCAAATATTTGATTTAGACAATCGAAATGAGTACACATACAGAAGTCGCAGTGAATGGACCATTGATGCGTGGCCTGGCGTTAGATAAAAATTTAATACAAAACAATGCAACATTTGTGAGAGAGGCTAAAACAGAAGCCATTTACCGGATGTGGGCAATCAAAGGCGAATATCCTTCGATGCAGAGAGTGCGCACAGGTGGAACATGGTTCAATGTTGAAATTTGGTCCTTACCCAAGGCCAACTTAATTGAAGTACTTAATTTAGAAGCGGCGGGACTAACTTTGGGTAAAGTAGTCTTAGAAAATGGCGGGCAAGTTTTAGGGATATTAGGAGAAAACTATTTGACTCAGCAACAAGAAGATATTTCCCGATTTCATGGATGGCGCAACTATATACAACAGAAATCTAAAAACTGACGTTGAAGCTGCTATTATTTGGCCCTAAACAATACCATTAGGTAGACAATCTACTCAGTCTATATCTTTGGGCGATATAGCTGCCTACCACGGCACGGTATTCCCACCCACTCTAAGCACCCTGCATCCAGAATCGTTACTACCGCCCCACCTCTCGGGTCTTCGCAAAAGGCTATATTCGTGGGTCGCTTACCACAGGTGAGTATACGTTCGGCCACCCTTCCCTCACCATCAAGAACGGTCACATCACCTTGGCCAAACACTGCACAATACAATCGCCCGTCACTACCGAAAGCCATCCCATCTGGCCCTACAAATCCCTCTGGCGCCCCAACAACTACATTGCCGAAAAGCTCCCGTTTGGGGTGCGTTAACGAAGCGAGATCGTAGCGGTAGATATTGCCGCTAATAGTCTCCCCTACATACAGCTGGCCCCGATCATCAATGGCAATACCGTTGGGAAAACGCAATCCGGAATCAAGCTGTCGCAACACATCTCCATTGCGAGGATCTATCTCTAATACCTGTCCATAGTAGCGACAAGACCGGCAATCAGCTCGAATCACCTGCCCCTGAACAAAAATATCCGGGTCAATCCCGGAGTCTGTTATGTAAAGTAAGCCATTTTCACCAAAAACCAGATCATTAGGCCATAAGTAGGGCTGATCTTTTGGTCCGTCATAAGCTTCAATAAGATCCCCATTTAGCCCCATGCGAACAAGCTGCTTACCCCCTCCATCTGCAACCAATAAATTGCCACACCCATCGATCGCCATGCCATTAGGACGTCTAGCACAATATCCTATCTGTTGATATCGCCCCTGCAAGTCAATACGGCTTATACAGTTTCGACCCGATGCCATTTCAGTGACATAAATGCGGCCATCAGGCAGACAGACGGGCCCTTCTGGTTCTTGTAAGCATCTACATAGTACTTGTCTTTCCATGCTAACGGCCACAGACTCGAGTTGGTTAAAAAGGCATCATTTGTGATACGAGGGCGTATCAACGCCAGGAGGGGCTAGTCCAGCCAACCTAATACGTTTCGCCAAAGACTCTCCTTGAACTCCTTTCGGAAAAACCCAAAGTGGCCTATTGATGTATTTCCAATAGAGCTGGTTTGAATAACCTCAATATCTGTATTCGCATTACAGTAAAAATCTCGCAATGCACGGACAGCCTTCTCTGGTGCAAAGTCCTTATCATCATCTATTAGCAGGAACTTCATATCACACTGCAAGCGCTCGAATCCCTCACGAATCGGCAGACCATGCTGATCGACAACATAATCCTTATGTCGAGCCCAGAAAGCCCATTCACGAGCTATTCCTGCAGGTAGGTTCTCTCCCCCCCAAAGTACTCCAGGCACCCATCCCAAAACATTCGATAGCAAAGGAAATGCGCAGTACCATCCGAATAATAGCTTTGGCTGATACCTTGCATCCCAATGCCCCCAATAGCCGCTCTGACAAGAAACACAATACACACTCGCAAACCGGGTATTATTTGACGCAAGACCTACAATTTGACCGCCGACACTATGGCAAATACAGTGCCACTCCAAGCCCTTAGTCCGTTTGCTACACCAATCAATCACTGCCACCAAATCGCTCTCCCCCCAGGCTCTTAAGGTCAGTCGTTTGTCCCTTTGATTCTCGATAGCGGACTTTCCGATACCTCGGTAATCATAAGTAAGAACCAAATAGCCATTCCGGGCTAAGAAACAAGCAAAATCCCGATAGTAGCTCTGCTTAACCGCCATAGCAGAATTAATAATGATGCCGGCTTTGGGCACCTCACTCGGCGAGAATAGCCTTGCACCAAGCACTATCCCATCGTTAGTGGGGATTTGCTGTGCCTCAATCATCTATTCAAAGGTTCCCCCGTGTAATTCAACACAAACTATTGGGTAAGTTAAAATTCCGCCCAATACTTCCGGTCTATCGCAAGAGATGTAATTAACAAGCTGATTCCTAACAGGTATTTCCTCCTTCCAAGAGCAGTAAATTGACTTGAATATTCACTTCTCGACATTTACCACCCCCTAAAGACTAGAGCAAGTTAAAAGCCTTAATTATATAGCCCTATATAATTAGATTTGATGTTCCAGTTTATGAATTGAAAGGAGGTAGCTTTACCAAAAAGTCAAATAACATGGCAGACTATTGCTCTAGCTTTCCACTATTTCACCTACAAATGTCCATGTGAGCTGCACAAAGATATACCCTGCCAATAATCCTCATATTCACTATCAAAAGTGCTAAAACTTCTAAGTACTCTAAAATGCAAGGATCAGGTTTGATAGTCGATCAATCCAGTCGCCAAGTTAAGGAGATTCAATTTATCGCTTATCTTATATTTCACCTGATTCACTTAAAATGATTTTGAGCTATAGACAACAGGAAGTTTAGGTGCATGTCCGATCGATTCAGTATTATCATGCCATGCTACAATGATTCTGACCTTCTGTATAACCTATTACAAGGCTACACTTTACAAACCTTTCCAAAGGAAAATTTTGAAATAATTATTATAGATAATAACTCGCAAGACCCCGATATCTTGTCATGTTACAACCAGTTTAAGAACCACCTTACATTTACTTTACTATTCAGACCTCAATTACCAGATCCATTCGCACTTAACTCAGCGCGAAACTTAGGGGTAAAGATTGCTAAACACGAGTGGTGTGTATTTACAGATAGTGACTGTATCCCCGCCCCGAACTATCTGGCAGAGATTCAAAAAATAATCAATGATTATGGGCCTGGCATCTGCATGACTGGGATAAGAGAATTTATTCACTCTAAAGATATTGTCCCAGCAGAAATGGACGGCGACGGCAAGTACCTTGACGCATGCCCTAGATTTAATAGCCCATCAAATTATGGGTTCAGTAAAGATAGGCGCCTAGGGAAAATAGAGAAATTACCCAATACAGAACACCCCTGGGGGCACTTTTATGGCTGTAATATGGTATTTAAAAGGCAGGATGTCATTAAGGTTGGTTTTTTTGATGAAAAATACGATGGAACCTGGGGTTACGATGACATAGACTTGGCTTATCGAGTTATCAATGATCTCAAAGTACAGCCAATTTTTATGAAAGAAGCCATTGTCTACCACCAAGACAACATAAATTTAACAGAGACAATCAATGGCAAGAAGAACAAAACTAAAAATTTGAGCAACCCAAACTATCAATATATCTGCAAGAGAATTTCCGGGTATTATGAGTTTAGTAATCGCGAATTCAAACGATTTGGGCTAACAACTACTGCAAGCTAACAATTGACCTGAGTGACCAACTTAAACGCGCCTAAATATTATTATACATTTTTCAAGCATCTATCAGATATCTGATAGTTCAACCTCACTAGAGAAAGTTTTCAGAAACAGAACAACCTTATCAAGAGAGAAAATGGCCTCATTAACAGCAACCTCAATATGATAACCATCAGAAGCTTTACTAATAACAAAAACCAGTGCATCTCTTGTGATTGAATAGGTCGCGATACAGTCGACCTCTCGAGCAGGCAAATAACTAAATGTAAAGTCTTCGTTAATACTTGATGTAACTTGCTTCTCAACTTTTAACATATTGAGGAGTACCATTGCATAATATGCAATATGGTACCTTTTTAATAGGTATATTTGATACCTAGAGAGTTTATTTAGAGAAAAATAGAAACCAGACGCCGTATTTCCTACCCCAGCCAGTCTTTCACCCTGATCCGGAATGTTGTGAATAAACTCTTGGGTAATCAATATGTTTGCTCGCTGCCTTTCGAAAGTACTGACAAAATTATCTATAAAAGATTTCAAAACACTTTCGAAAGATATCTCGCTAGATTCAACTTTAGCTGATACCAATACGATGTCATCGAGATCTCCTTTTATACAACCCTTTTCCTCCAAGAGAAATGGATTTGGCTTGTTCTCCTTCCTATTAAACATTCTCAGACTTAAACCTATAAATAAAGCTTGGACCAGCCCTATAACTCGGTGAAAATTTGAGTGTTGCCCATTACCCTTGTATATATGCATTATTGAAGAACAATATGCATCTGACTTTTCCTGATCTTTCTTCAACAAGCAATTGGCATATTTAGAAAAGAGCAGGCCAGTGTAACCAGAAAAAAAATCATGATTTGCTACAAAGCATACAGATGTGCTATCAAAGTGGATGTAGAAGGGGATCTTTTCAACCTCCAACCTCTTATATAGGACCTTCCTCCCAACGACACCTGTCAGCTCTTCCCTCAGCGCCTCAATCTTTTCTAAGTAAAAGCGTTTCGGGTGAGGCGCGGTAGTCAATGCAACTAAGTCATAGAGCTTGTCTAGACAATCAGTAATTTCATCTTGGTTAGTTCTAGTTACAACATTTATAAGTAAAGTAGATACACAGCCATAACCTTTTAGGTGCTGCTGAACAAAGCTCTCTGGTGCTTCTATCGGCGTGAATAATCTGGACAGAAAGTTGGATTTATCAGCCACGATATCACCTTAAAAGGGAGGGTTTGCCACTTAAGTCGATTACATATCATTTAAATTTAGTCAACTCCCCTAATGGCTACAATTACTTCAAGAGTTTCCTTTGAGTAACTTAGCATAAAGAAGACGTAGAAAAATATAAGACAAGTAATGATTATCAACCGACATCTCTTAACACACTGTATATGTCCTGGGATCCGGATCTAAATAATAATTAAAGAAAAACTACACGCCCGTAGATTCCTGATAGGGTTGTCGCAAGACGCACATTTAGTCAAGTTGATTTCTTAAATTTAAAACTGACAAAGCCTTATCCGATGATAAGTTGTATCATCCAAAAAATTGGCAGACCAAGCTGCCAAAGTGACTCAACAACTCTTTGAGATTGCCCTATCCCCACTTAGAGATAATGAAAGGAGCGATCAATATTTAACCTTAGCTGGTGAGGCTTTACTGAGACAGATTTTTAGCCTTCCCCTAAGTCAGGTTGGCGCCCCATATTGATGCTAGCTCTATAAAGGCTAGGTGGCGCCAATAAAAATTGTGAGATAGCTACACCTTGTTGCTCAAATACTGATTACCAAGCGTTCATGCTTTTAATCACTTTCACTCTAACAGTAACTTAAATTATTTCTGCAGTGGGCTCAATCCTGAATTCTGTTGCATGTGCCCACTTAGCTCCAGAAAACCTTAAAATGCTATAAATTGTTTGAGTCTGTTGAGTAAAGCATTGCTCTGCTTCAATACCGTCAAACACAATGGAAAATTGTTCTTTTATATGAAAGGTAAATATTACAATACTCAAAGAAAACATCATTAAACTCAATATATCACCTTTACTCTAACCTGAAACGCATATTGAATTATGTAGATAAGGAAGGTTTAAATTCCTTTAAATCTGGGGTGTAAGTATATTTGTGATCCTGGTAAAATACTTATAGCATATGACACCTATGCTTTCTCAGACCTACCCACACAAATACATAGGCAAGGTAGATTTCATTGAATACCAAAAATAACCAGTGGCTTCGATACCTATTAGACTAAAACACCGGTCAGTAATAATGAGCCAGAAAATAAGTAGCTGGTATAGCTCAAGCGCTAGCTGAATACCACATCTATACAGTCCAATATCCCCCCCCAGAGCTCAAACTTGACAGGTGCAAATCCTACCGAGGCACCCTCCTCCATTTTTCAATGGGCGCTCGATTACATTTTGAATGCGTCAATTAACTGGAGCGAAAAAATCATAAAAAGCAATTTAATCTACCAAACGGCGAGATTCAATGTATTTAGTTGCCTTCAGGAGTGACTAAACTAATGCACTATGGAAATGCTATTTGTTTACTTGTTGCTCGGCGTCATCGCGGGTACTGCGGCAGGCCTCTTGGGGATTGGTGGAGGCTTGATCATCGTGCCTGCTTTGGTGTTGATTTTTTCTGCCACGGGTATCTCCCCCCAGGTACTGACCCATATGGCGGTGGGGACCTCGTTGGCAACCATTATCGTGACTTCAGTCAGTTCGGTCTGGGCTCATAACGCTAAAGGTGCCGTTGACTGGCACCTATTTTGGATTATGACTCCTGGGATACTTGTAGGGTCTTGGCTGGGCGGCGTGACAGCAGACTTGTTACCTGGTGCTTGGTTGCAGCTATTAATTGGCGTATTTGCCATATTTATGGCCCTGCGTATGGGCTTAGGTGGATTGGCCCCGACAACCTCACAAGAAAATGGCGGTCACTTACCCGGGGCAGCACCCTTGATCTGTTCGGGGGGAGTAATCGGCTGGCTCGCAGCGATCTTTGGTATTGGTGGAGGGGCCTTGGTGGTTCCCTACTTATCGCACTTCGGTACAAAAATGCAGCGCGCTGTCGGAACCTCCGCTGCCTTTGGTCTGCCAATCGCTATTTCTGGTTCAATCAGCTTTGCAGTGCAAGGGTGGGACAATCAGTTACTACCTAAGTGGAGCAGTGGTTATATTTACTGGCCGGCTTTTCTGGGAATTGTACTTACCAGCGTGCTCTTTGCCAGGCTTGGCGCCAGCGTTGCTCACAGGATATCTGCTAAGTGCTTAAAGCTGTGTTTTGCCTTACTGCTTTGTATTATCGGGGTTCGTTTTATCTGGCAAAACTTCAATCTACTATCTCGGCTAGGCTAGACCTACTCTCTGGGTTGCTTTTAACGGATCGGAAGTAAATAGTCTATTCCCTCCAAGCATCTATTTTCAGATGCTCGCAATAGCCATTATGGTCTTAAAGACTCCCGGTCGAATTACTCTTGCCAGCCCTTCGGATTACGCGACTGAACCATACTTATAGGGAATTAGTAACACAATGATTGGTATTTACCCCTAATGCATGCCTACCAAACATTATGTACTCAAAGTGGCAAAGATTATTTTTAGCCATTGACAATCTCTACTTTCAAATTAGGAAAGACTTCGTTCCGCGTTAAACTTGCCAGCAGGTAATTGAAATTTTAAAGATGGAACTCTATTAAAATATAGGCACGAAAAAATCATATTGAATTTTACACTCAAGGTAGAGGACATGTAGACCTCAGACAAGAATACCGTGTTGCCGAGAGCACAGCGCCTATCTCGGCACAGCCCACTATATCAATCAGGCACTGACCATTTCTGAACCGGAATTTTTTGAGGCTTTGCGCAGACTTTGTGAGATAGTGGGAGCAGTACAGAAAACTTATATTTGGTTCAATAAATGCTGACATCTTAGCGCGGGCTATTGCCGATGCTTCCTCCCCTGCGCACGCTGCAACTTAGTTCAAACCGTTTAATACATTTACCTCCAGCCGCATCAGCTTTAATGGAATTTATTCCGGTAATAGATTAACCCCCTACCCTTTCACTCTTGAAATCCTTATCAAAGCGCTAGCCAGAATTATTGGTAAAAACTATAGAGTCAGCAATACCAATTAAGATAACAGTCGCCCTACTTGCCCTTCGACAAAAATTCTAGTGATTCCATGTAAAGCTTCTTCAGATGCTCAAACAGAGGGACTTCACCAGATTTCCTATCAAAATAATGCCCCTTTAGAGAAATTATTAAGTAATCCACAGAAAGGTAGATCAAGAGAACTAGAATGGCGCTCCCAATTCTAATAAGTCAAAAATGAGATTTTGTCGACAATTTCACAGATAACAATCGATTCCAATCGCACATTTACGGGCAAACTTATGAGCAAGCTATTCAGCAAGAAAACTTTGGCACTGGCATTTACAGTCATACTGGCTTCATGCGGTGGAGGTGGAGGCTCTTCTTCAGATTCGGACCCAGCCCAATCATCTGGCGACAATGGCGGGGGCCAAGGCTCTGGAGACGGAGGCGGTTCAGGTAGTGGTAGCGGCTCTGGGGATAGCGGATCGGGGACCCTTCCAGACAACGAACCTGGCACCGTGACTGTTGGCGATATAGAAACGGCAGATCTTGGGTTTGCACAGATTACTTCCCGGGATATCACATTGCCGAATGGCCAAACCAATGCCGAAGAAGTCCATGGACTCCCACACTATATAGCCAGAACAGATAGTAACCAGGATGACAATCTACAGTCTGTACCCATGCGAAGTTACACCACAGCTTGCGCAACCGACACTGATAGACCCAGGATGTTTGTTTCCAAAACCCTTAGCGAAGGTAGTGGAGAAGATGAAACCACTTATGGCACTGTTTATGAGCTGCAATATAATCCTGAAACTCTAAGCTTCGACCAAACCGGCAATACCACAATTCTAAAACAATGCTACGAAGCCCATGGTATCGCAGCTAGCGCTGATTGCTCACGGGTTGCGGTCTTGTGTAACACTGAATACCAGGCAAGCGAGCGCTATGATGTTCAAGGGGATCTGGTTGAGCAATACGGTAGCGACTGGATGAAGATGGAAAATAATATCAGTGCTATTGACGGACGTATTGAAAGGGATATCGGCCTGATGATATCTACCAATCACAGTCAATACATTGGCTATTTTACGGACCATCCCACACTAAAGTTCGAGGACTTCCTACCTGGGCTAAAAGAAAATTTCCCCGAGACCGACTTCGGCGATTCCCCGACCTTTAAGACAATTAAAGGTAACGAAATGCAAGAGGAGATGGCTTACATTGTCGATCAACTCTCTGATGCCGACTATAACGCTATGGTCGAGTATATTCGCGAGAATGGCTATAAATATAATGATCAGATCTGGCTAATGGAGTGGGATAACTTAGCGCTTAGCGAGAAGCCTGCGGCCTACGTTGTAAACAAGATGCACGGTGGTGGCCACGCCGGAGCCCAAGAGCTTATCTATGTCGAGAATGATAGCCAAGGCCGCACCAGCTACGCCTTCTCAGTAACTGCTCGGGTTTTTGATAGCAGCTATGGTGGCTCCCACTATTCTGCTGGAATGACTGTTATTGATCGCGATAACTGGTCCTTAAATATGAGTGGCAGTAATAACAGAGGCTGGTATTGGCTTTGCGGCTACGGTCATGTCTTGAATATCCGGGCATTTTATAATCCTGGTACCGAAAAATATGGAGCGATTTGCACTAGCGATGGTGGTCAATATAATCAATCGCGCGGATTAAATACTATTGCCATCAAAATGGAGGATATTTCTTCTACCAGTAGATTTGAAGGTTACTACAATTACCTGATCCCCTCCGACAATGCATTTTTCTCTAACGGAGGTGGACATACTGTAGTCCCTGTGGATGAAGATACTAACTTATCTCTCATCGTCTCCCCCAAGTACATTGATGATGAGGAAATGAATCGCTTCCTGCAAAGCGAATACGGCATTGATACCAGCACTGAAGGGCCTTTTGACCAGCAATGCTCATCCGATGATACGAACTGCTTCTTTTCCTACATGTCAAACAGCGATAATCCAACCATTTCAAGACAGGGGCTACGCAGTGGGGATGCTCTGGAATCCTCATCCCTGACTCGCATTGGTATTGCTAAAGTGGATGGTGAAGGAAGTATCGAGGGGGAAGGCTTTAAATGGCTTGTAGAAGAGCCCGACTGTCAAATCAGTGATCCACAACTTATCGACTTGAAAAATGGGCGTTACCTATTTGGCTATGCGCAATTTCAGTGTATTTCCGACAACCTTTCTTATAACCGGAGTTCCGCTAAAAATGGGGCAATGCGGATGCTTGTTCCGAAAGCCTACTATGTTATGGAAATTGATGCAGACCTAAATGTATTGGAAGGCCCTGTAAAGCTGACGAATTTTGGTTGGGGCGGACTTGACGAACCTGTCTTCATGGGCAACGGTAAAGTCGCTTGGTCATATATCAAGAACCCTACAATTGATAGTTACGGCGGCGGCAAGCAGAACGTTTGGCAAGCGATGATTTACCACTCAAATAGCGCCAATTGATTCATTCATAAAAAGTAAAACTAGCTGTGATAAAAATAGAGGCTTTTGCTTTCTATTTTTATCACACAACTGTTAGACCTCCAGAAGCTACAAAGATAAAGAAGTGCTATTCATCCATTTATCGATCGATGGCAAATCCTTGTCGAGTATAAACTCAAAACTATTGTTCCTTCACACAATGACTACTGGATCGGCAGAATAATACGGCACCAGATCAGTGTAATTGCCTGAAACTACGTACCCAGATGCAAGTATGCTAACCTCCCACCTAAATAAAATAAGTCACTGAACTACAAAAACTGAACCGCTCTTTCTTCATTGAGTATTGAATTTAGAAGTCGCTAAGCAATAAGGAAATGGCTATTACTGTTCATGTCTGGAAGCAAAAGACCGGGGATGTCGGACATGCTTCCATCACTATTGATAACACCTATATCAGCTACTGGCCCTCTTCAGTATCAAGGAAAAAGGACTTTAAAATCGCGCGATCGCACAGCCCTCCTTTCCAAGTGGTTATCGAGTTGATAGACGCCTCGAGGGCGGTGATGCGGATCAGAATATTCTTATCGATGAGCTGAATGAAACAAAAATGATTGAAGCCTGGGAAAACTTCAAGGTCGAGCAGAAGCATTACAATATGAAGGATCAGAATTGCTCGACGGTCGTTGCCTGGCTACTTGAGACTGGCTCAGGATTCACATCACCCTGAAAAGGTGGAATCAAGATCAGTGACTGGGCAGCGAGCCCTATTTACCGTATTCTCTTCCAGTTACGCTTTTTTGGTAATCATATTGATATGTGGACCCCCAATGATGGGTTAGCTTATGCGCTACAAATTCGAAGCCAAATAACCTCATGAGCCTACCGCTATTCTACTCGCCAAATTACAACATCAGCTTGCCGCTGCTTTCCAGCTTGCACCCTTTTGATGGCTGTAAATATGAGAAAGCATTGGCACTGATTAATGCCGAGTCAGAAGCGAAAATTGAGTTAAAAGTTGTTTCAGAGCCTCTTAGTCAAGACTGGCTATTATCTGTACATACGCAGCCCTATTTAGATAGCTTGCATCAATCGAAAACACTGGCTCGCGTTATAGAGATGCCGCTACTGCGCTTGCTGCCCGCAGGCGTATTAAATAAATATTTCATGAAGCCAATGCGCTTTGCAGCTGAAGGCACTTGCTTGGCGGTACAGGAAGCCTTGAGTAAGAAATCCTCTACCTTAAATCTCGGTGGAGGCTATCACCACGCATTCGCTGGTCACGGTGAAGGGTTCTGTGCTTTCGCCGATGTAGCCATTGCTATTAATCGTGCCCGCGAACAGCACCTGCTCTCACCAGATGACAATATCTGGGTAATTGACCTTGATGCCCATAGAGGGAATGGGTTTGCTGATTGGGCCATGGAGGACCCCAATATACATATCTTTGATATGTACAATATGCAAGCCTACCCCGGCTTGCACTCCGATGAGCAGGAATCTCGCTGGCCATTTTTAGTTCCCCTAAAGCAAGGAACAGATACTGAAGATTACCTCAGTCGGTTGGAGTCGGAATTTTCGGACTTCATTAAGCAGAGCCCACTGCCTAAACTGGTTATCTACAATGCAGGCACAGATATTATTGCCCAGGACAATCTGGGGGGGCTCCAGGTCAGTATCGATGGGGCCAGAAAAAGGGACCAATGGCTGGTTGACCAGATTCAATCGCTGGATGTGCCTATGGTCACCGTAACCAGTGGCGGCTACTCCGAAAACTCCTATCGTCTAATAGCAGACTTAGCGATTTACCAGGCAAAAAAGGTAACAAATTGAAGTTCTGAAGAGGCCTCTGTTATTGAGGATAATGGCCTAGCAAACAACCACTCCCTAACCCACCGGATTTTTGAGTATTTAGACACTTGATTGACGCAGGAGTACTGAGCGTCAGGTTACTCTTTGAGCTCTTTCGCCCGCAACCAAGCCAACCCGAGACCAGCAGCAACCGTAATACCCATGCCTATCACACCACGGATACCGAATTCTGTGCCAAACATAAAACGATCAGCTAACACACCGACGAGGATCGCACTGTAAAACAGTGCCCCAACGAGGTAAGCAGGTGCAACACGATTAGCGATCGTGTAAGCAAGATTCTGTGGAACAAACAGCAGTGCGGGAATCGCGAGAATCCATAGCGACGATGTTTCTACCTTCGCCCCCTCCCAGAATACAATAGATAAGCTAAAGACCAACATCCCAACAGCGAAATAGAACATGATGCGCTCAGGTGGCTCGGTCCGGCCTGCGACACCGGTTGTGATACTACCCGCTGCACGCGCTACTCCCGCCAGCAACGCAAGGAGTGAGTAGGGATTGAAAATGCCCTGAACACTGTGCTGGATCAAAATGAGGCATACGCCCAAGAATGCCAGTATAGCAAGAAAGATAATGGCGATACTAACCCGGTGACCGAGGAATACTCGGGCCACCAACATGGCAAAGAATGGATTCGTGCTTTCCAGCACCAGGGCATCTGCGATGGGTATGCCCTTGACCGCCCAATAGAAGGCAGCAAAATAGACAAAACCTGATATGGAGCGAAGGATAAGGATCTGGGGATTCACCGGCCTTATCCCCGCCACCCCTTGTCGCATCAGAAGAAACATACCCGACAATGGAGCAAGCAATATGACCTGTGCAGCCAATAGTAGAAATGGACTAAGGCCTGCACCAGAACCCAGCTTACCGGCAATACCAAGACCCCCCATCAACACTCCGCCGAGAAGAGCTAACCCAACACCCAGGGAATGATTTTGATAAGTAGATGGCAAACTGTCACTACCTTTGGCAAATAGAGGTCAAACCTGCCTGAGAGGTAATAATGATGACTTCATTTATGCATCGGGCAGGTCATTACAGAGCAGAGCACTATGTAACATTAGCCCTCCGATTGATTCATTTCCTGTTGGGCTGACCAAAGATTTTGGCGCAGTAATTACTTGCCTGCCGGCGTCAGTTTCCCTGTTACAAAAAATATGAACGTCATAATATGAAAGTTGAGTTTTGACCACTTTTAGATCAAGAGTATTAATCCTGTCCCCAGTTCTACCCCAACAGATATACAGCGTAAGCGACTGTCGGCACTTCCTTTCCACCAGACCTAATCCCAACCCAATATCTCGCTACTTCTCCTTGCGAAACCTATGGGCTTTATCGCACAAGGATGGTTGGTAGCCCTAAATTACTTCAAATTGGCGGTGGAGCGTAAGAATCTATAGACGCTCGCTTGAATATGGAAATTGTACCTACACCCTATTTATTAAACTCGCGTTATGCCTTGCCGATCGCTAACTTGTATAAATATCACTGCCCTCGGAAAATTCTCTTAGTGTCTTCATATATTTTTCCACATACTTTAGAGCGCTTTCTTTGCTAACTAGCGGTTCGCAATATCCAAAAACAAACACCCCTTCTCCATCTATTGTACAAGTCACTAGCATTATGGGGTGCTCTCCATGTGTTTGAACGGTCATAACCACACCAAAGTCAAATAACGTCAAAGGGCCCGTATACTCACCTATATCCCCTACATTGGATACGCAAATCCCAGATGGAAAGTAATCTTTTGCAGCACTAGAAGCTTTAGCCAAATGTTCGATCTCAACAAGGCTGTAATCGGGCACAAGTGGAGGTTTAAAAAAATGCCCACTTCTCAACTGCAAATAGACTTTTCTTTGAATTAAACGCGCGAGATCTAACAAGTCGAGACTAGTTTCATCTGAGGATAAGGATATAGTTAATACAGTTGTACATTCCCCGATAACATCTCGATCTATCTGGCGTTTACACAAGTACTGTGCATTTATAGGTAACATTAACTCTGTTGTTGAGCAGAAACCTGGTAATGACCGGGCAGCGATAACAGCAATGGCATTATAAATAGAGGTAACCTGAACATTCCCATGCTTTGAAAGTAAGTGTAAATGGGAGCATAATTTTTTGGGGAGGACACGATACATAGAACATCCCTTTCGAAGGGAAGCGTTTACTGCCTGCTCTACAGGCCACTTTGAAGAAACATCATTTTTGTCACCAACTGCCGACTTTCTTTTTTTAAGATGCTTTATGGAACTAACATAATCCACCACCGATTTTTGCATTATCGAAGCAGAGAATTTATCTTCCGCCCCCCCTCTCAAGTACCGATCCAAATCTCTAACCAAGAGTAATAAGGAGCGTCCATCCATGGCAGCATGGCTTACCATAAAAGCAATCCACTTTACTTCTTCATCCTCATTCACATAAACCGTGAAACGATAAGTATACTTATCTAGCTTAAGAACTTTACTTCCTAATCGCTTGAACTCTTCCTGATAATTTAAAGGCAATGCACCATGCTTTATTTCAAAAGGTATCGCCTTAAAAGCTACATCACAGAACCAATAAGCATGATGATTTTTTTCTATACGAGAACGGAGCATTGGGTGCAGGTTATGGAGGTATTCCATTCCCTTTAGCAATTCTTCGACGCCGAGAGACTTACATGCCCTGAAAAAGACAGCCAGTTGAACCGCACCGTTTGACTTTTCGGTCAACTCTACAAAAAGTGCCTCCTGAGCCCCAAGCTTACGAAAAGGTTTTACTTTTTTCATTGCAGGCTCTTCCCAGTAGGGAGATCACTGCCGACAGTATAGAACAAGAAAGCGCTATTGCCACATAACATCTATAAAAATCGATTCAAGATAACCACGAGACATGCACAAAAAAACATAGCTGTAAACGCCAAAAACAAGGCTCACATAGCTTAAGAAACTTGCAAATCGCCTAGAAAACCCACATCGCCGCACTCCAGATATACTCGAATATAGTTAGACAAAAATAAAACTATACGCTAAACAACCTTCACCGCCATCTACATTCAGTCGAAGTACTAAAGCTTATATCCGTATATCCTAGCAACAATAACTGGGCACGAAGTTGATCAATGGCAACTGGAGTGGGCCGATAATGGCCAGAACAGGTGTTAACAAAAACTATCTTTCCACCCTCCGCAACAATCTCACCCGCAGCTGCAACACTGCCTCCTGCCAGAAACGTCGAATGAGCAAAGACTGGCTTTGGATAAAAGTAACTTGAATATATATTCCCATTTTTATCCATAACATAGATAGCAGCTCTACCATTATAGTCTTCTGCCTGTTGTGCACGCCTAGTATCAAAAAGCTCACCAGTAGAGTCATAAATCTTCCCATCCATCACCGATAGTTTCGTCCCCTCTCTCTGGAGATCGGTGTAATAAATAACATATGCAGGACACATATATTTAAATTTTTCAAGACACCTTACATCTTCACCCTTGTATTTTGAATGAAGCTCAAAAAGCCTGTAGTTTTTTATTTTTGAATTACCATGTACCGCAACACTAGAGCTACTTTCATTAGCCCTATTCGTATCGTTCATAGTAAAAGTCCACAGGGAGAAACCTTCTGGTGCACACCTGCCCCCATTCACCCCATGATAATTACATGTATTTTCACCCGACCACCAGTCAGTTGGTCTAGGTAATACACTATTGGAAAGACCTACTTCCATTAAGTATTCTGGCATTTCATTTACTTTACTGCTCTCAACTATAAATGCCCTATCACGGTAAGTCATACCGCTTGAGGGCTGACCACAATGGAGCGCAGTCAAAAGCACAGCAATAACTTTCTTTAGATTCTTGACGACCATTAACGGTAACTCTTTCGCAACTGTAAAGGGCGGGAGAATACAGTGGTCTTAAAACGCACTGTGAATAGGTGTTTATGAGCTTTCAGCCGCCATTTATGCCTATATTGTCCCGCACGCGCTATATTTTCCTTCGCAAATTTAGGGTATTCAGTCATCAAAACCCACTTTAAGATGAGCACCCAAGACTAAACAGCAGGACCTGATACAGAAGAATAAATAGTGGGGCGACCTCCAAATCAAAATAGAAATGGTCTCCCTAGATGCTCAAGCCGCAGCATTCAACCAACTTAAAGTATCCCTCCACAAACTATCTTCGTAGCGCGCCGTGAAGAAACCAAAATGACCTATTGGCTTTGTATCCACGGCTTTAGCATTCACAATCTGTATTTCAGTATTTGCATTACAATAGAACGCCTTGAGAGCCTTCACAGCCTGCAGTGGAGCAAAATCTATATCATCATCTATGTATAGAAACTTCATATTGCACTCTAGACGGGAGAAGCCATCTCGTACGGGGCTACCTCTCTGGTCAACAATATAATCTTTATGGCGCGCCCAGTAGGCCCACTGCCGGGCAACACCTGCGGGTAAACTTTCACCTCCGAGGAAAAGGCCTGGAACCTGCCCCAAAATATTTGATAAGAGCGGTATCATAGCGAACCAAGCAAACATTATTTTGGGCCTCTGACGCAATCCCCAGTGACCCCAATACCCGCTTTGGGAGGATACACAGTAGACACTAGCAAGTTGGGTATTGTTATCTGCGAAGCCAATAATTTGGCCCCCTACACTATGCCCCACACAATGCCAGGTTAGCGTTTTGTATTGGCTAGTAGACCAATCGATAACAGTGGCCAAATCGTACTCTCCCCACGCGCTCATAGATAGTCGGGAGTCTCGTTGATTGGCAACCGCAGACTTACCTATACCTCGATAGTCATAGGTCACTACCAAGTAGCCATTCTTAGCCAGGAATTTTGCAAATTCAGCATAATAGCCCTGCTTGACCGCCGTAGCCGAATTTATGATTACCCCCGCTTTAGGCGGACCTTTTGGTGAAAATAGCGTTGCCCCGAGAGATAGGCCATCCTGAGTTACTATTCGACATTCTTCAATCATTACTTGAGACCTCCATGTCTTGGTCTAATACAAAATTTATGAGAGGACCCAGCACCACATCTGGAGCCTCCAGCTCAGGGAAATGTCCAGCTTCTGCTATGCGTAGTAGAGAGGCCTCCGGGATCATATCCAAACTTGAATGCTTACAAGTACATTTATGAGAAAGGTCCCGCTCCCCCCAAAGAAATAAGGCTCTCACTGTTAAGGGTTTGGAGAAAAGAGTACCCTGCAAAGGAGATTCGCCGACTAATAATCGTTGAAAAGCTGACGCCAGATTAAAAGTTGCTCCATGTTGGTAGGCTTGTTGGGCCAATTCATTAAACGGTGTGATCAGCTCACTCCTCCCTAGCGCAGCTTCAAACCAGGCAAGTGTTCGCTTACGTTTCAGAGCTTTTAGCAACAGCTGACTTAAAATTGGCTTGCTCAGCAATCCTCGTGGATCTCTCCCCTCCTTCCATCTCAACATTTCTCCCCAGCTCGGTACTTGAGATAGCACTATGTGGTCAAGCAAATCTGGACGCTTGTACGCAAGTGCAATTGCTCCAAAGCCGAGTACGCATGGAGCAACAAGCGTCACACATCCAAGGGCAAGGTTTTGTAAAAACACCTCGGTAAGGCTAACCAAAGATGCAAAGTTATAATCAAGACTCGTTGAAGGAATGGAAAAACCAAAGCCAGGTGGTTCAAATATTACAACGGTGAAATCACTTGGAACTTGGCTTACAAGATAGTCATAATGCTCAATAACAACTGGCGGATCTGCTTCAAAAACAATTACACGGCTGCCTCGCCCTATCTTTCGATAGCGAATCACACAAGAGCCCAAATCCATAAACTGAATACCATCTCTTGAGTGAGCTGCGTACCCTTTAAGGGTTTGACTTTTAAGCAAACTCGGCACAAAGCCATCTATAACTGCCGATATCATACTCTGGCCACCTGATTACTTTAGATACTCAATCAGATAATCCTAGGGAAGTGACAACACTGCGACAAATGGGTTTTTCCTTAGGCTCAGGCAAGAAAATCTTGTCTGGGAAAATAAAGCTAGGTGATTAACCTTCTAGGGAATGGACAACTTCTATAAACCAGCGAACAAATCCTTCAATAATTTCGTTACCCTCCAATGACTTGCTAAAGGCAAGATACAAAGGAGCCAGCTCACTGAATTTTTCAGGGTAGAGTAGTTCAAGCTCTCCAGATCTGACTTTAGGCGTTAGTGCGGGAAAGTATCCCATTGCGACTCCCAACCCTTGCTCGGCCATCTCGAGTACGGGTTGTAAGCCATCACAAGTCAGCGTCTCATTGAATTCAACTGATAAGCCCCAATCTGCCGACCATCTTTGCCAACCCAGCTTATCTGTAGACAATTGGATCTGATTTGCTCGATCGCTCTTCAAGTAACCCGGCGCGCAAACCGGTGAAATTCGCACCCTTGAGATCTCCCGGTAACACAAATCATCATTCGACTCCTTGTCATAACGTATAGCAACCTGCAGCTCGCCAGGGTCTATGCTGGCGCGGGCGATTTGAGACTCAATACTAATACACACTGTGGGGTATAGCGCTTTAAAGGATTTGATATTTGGGGCGAGTACTGTATTGGTCAGAAATGGAATACTGTGGATGGTAAGTGTTTTATTTTGATCCCGCGCAAGTAAATCCAAAGTTGCCCTTCGAATCACTTCCAGTGCCTTGGCAATTTTCAGATGGTATTCCCTACCAATACCCGTAAGTTCAATAGTTCGATTGAAACGAATAAATAGCTTGGTTTGCAACTCCGCCTCCAGCGCTCGTATCTGGTGCCCAACAGCGGAGGGTGTTACATGAAGCTCTTGTGCAGCGTCCTTGAAGCTTAAGTGCCGAGCGGCTGCATCAAAGGTTACCAGCAAGTTAGTCGAGGGAAGTTTCCGCATGAAGAATACTGTGATGCCATACCATTATTTTGTGAATGGCAGATTATCATGGGTACTACAGGCTCCCTCAACGTGTTAGCTGCCAAAATTGAGGAGAATCTAGCCCAAAACAACCCCTCCCGTTGGAGCGGTTACGCTTGAAAGCAACTCCAAACTCACCTCCCTCCTGCAAGCCCCTCTATCTGATCTAATGTAAACACATCCCCTCCCCGATCGTGTGAGCTACACCCATGAGAGATGTCGCCGTTGTTGCCTATTGCCGAACTGCCATCGCCAAAGCCAGGCGGGGTGCGTTGAATGAAACTCACGGTATTTCTATGGCTGCCCATGTCCTGAGGGAGGTGGTTTATAAGGCGGGTTTAACGCCACAGGAAGTGGAAGACGTTGTGTTGGGGTGCGGCTTACCCGAGGGAGCTACCGGGCACAATGTCGCGCGCAACGCGGCACTGTTTGCCGGCTTTGGGTCTCAAGTGCCGGGTTTTACTATAAATCGCTACTGCGGCTCTGGCCTTAACGCGGCTTCTATTGTGGCCAACCGTATTGCCGCAGGCGAAATGCAAATTGGGGTGGCCGGTGGCGTCGAGAGTATCAGCCTGGTGCAGTTCAACTTGAACCTGAACCATTTTGTCTATGAGCCCCTACAAAAGAAAGTGCCGGCAGTTTGGTGGACCATGATCCAAACGGCCGACTATGTCGCCGATCAATACAACATCAGTCGCGAAGACCAGGATCGCTATGTGGTTGAATCACAAAAGCGTGTTGCCGAAGCTCAAAAGGCCGGAAAGTTTGCCGAGGAAATCACGCCGTTTGATACAGTAATGGCAGTGAAAGATAAGGAGAGTGGCGAAACCAATCGCCTGAAAGTCACCTTGTCAGAAGATGAAGGCCCCCGCCCCGGCACAACCATGGAAGCCCTCTCTGCGCTGGAGCCCGTAAACACAGGGGGGACGATAACTCCCGGTAATGCGTCCCAGTTATCCGATGGGGCCGCAGCGGTCGTCATGATGGATGCTGAACTGGCAGCGCAGAGAAACCTGCCTATTCTGGGGCTATTTCGCGGCATGCAGCTGGGAGCGGTAGCGCCAAAAGAGATGAGTATTGCGGTGGCGCCAGCGATCAGTCGCCTTATGAAACGCCACCAACTCACCCAGGATATGATTGACCTTTGGGAGCTACATGAAGCTTTTGCCGTAACCACCCTATACAACCAGGCTGAACTCAAAACCCCTTGGGACATTACCAATGTTAATGGCGGTGCTATTGCGCTCGGCCACCCCTACGGTATGTCGGGCATCCGCTATCTGGGTTCAACGCTATTAGAATTGGGCCGGCGCGACGCCCATCGGGCAATTATTGGTGTCTGCACTGCCGGCGGCATGGCGACGGCTGCTTACTTAGAGCGATAAGGAGTCGCCCCATGAATACCTGGAAGCCTATGGCTGCCCTAGTATTATTGCTACTGCTCCCCTTGGTGGGTTATCTACAGGAAAATATGCAGGGGGTAAAATTTGACACACTGGTAGAAGCGACCAAGGATTGGGCCGGAGATACCCTACCCCAATATCCAGAGGGGCAGCCAGAGCTCTCTGTGGTGCGTGTGACAATTGAGCCCGGCGCACGGCTACCAGTGCACAAACACCCCGTACCTAATAGCGTCTATGTTGCCGAAGGCATTTTAAAAGTTACCCTCGTTGACCAGGGTAAAAGCCTAACTTTGGATGAGGGGAAAGCCTACGTTGAAGTCACCGATATGTGGCATTTTGGGCGCAATGAAGGCGACAAGCCGGCGACACTTATCATTTTTTACGCTGGTGCTAAGGGAATTCCGACAACGGTCTTTCAAAAAGATAATTAGGAAGCACCCTACTCTAATAACTTGCCAATGAATTGGCAGCTAACTGACGCGCAGCAGGGCCTCTCTAAGATAGCCAGGTAATGGGGTCTTTAGCTTTTCAGGGGATGACAGGGTGACATAGGTAATATTGGCGGTGAACGCTAGTATCCCATTATCCAAAAAGCCTTTCGTTTGAAACGTAAAAGAGTGATTACCAATATCCGCAACAGAAACATGGATACTTAATTCTTGATCCCAGGTTACAGGGGATAGAAATTCCAGGTTAAAAGCTCTTACAGGTGTAAGAAAACCCAGTTGTTTCATTCTGGCGATAGCAGGCCCTTCAAGCAGAACAGCCATTGCATCATGAGTTGCCTCAAGTGCAAACGATGAGAACCTTGGGGTGTATACGATTCCCTCGGGATCACAATCCCCGAACAGTACTTTTCGTTTGACTGTTATCATCGTATCAACCCGATATTTCTTATCTGGGCTGGAATTATATGTGAAGGTCCCCGCTCCATTCCTACCAAACCACCTACCCAAATCCATCATTGAGAGATCAAACCTCAAGGACCAAATATGGATAATACAGTTACTTCTGGTGGCACCAGGAAACGTACTGGCAAAATACTGGTCCCTACCCCAGGGCTTACATAGAGGTGTTTATCACCTTCAACAATATGCCCAATAGCAAAACGCTGCCCGTAACTTGAAGGTACTATGGGCCGCCCAATAAACGGCAAGTAGACCTGGCCCCCGTGAGTATGCCCGGCGATAGTCAATGACAGCTCCGCAGGCAGTTCGGGGAAAATATCCGGATTATGAGTGAAGGCCAATATCGTCTCACCTTCATCTATCCCCTGCATTGCTTTTTTAACATCGTGAGGCCCCTCCCAAAAATCACTGATTCCCACTAGTCGTAATTTACATTCGCTACTAACCAGACTTACTGACTTATCCTCAAGCACTGAAATTCCCTGGTTTTCAAGGGATTGCTCAACCCGCGCTGCATCAAGCCACCAATCATGATTTCCCAATACGGCAAACACCCCCATCGGGGCCTTGAGTTCTTTAAGAATTCCCGCTGCATCCTCCGGCGGAACAAATTTACCTCCAACAACCCCCTGAATAACAAAGTCACCGGGTAGGAGAATAAGGTCGGGTTGGCTTTTATTAACAGTCTCAACCAGGTTTTGTAAGCTCTTCCGCCCCTTGTAAGGGGAACCTACATGCAGGTCAGCAAGTATCGCGACCCTTAGCCCGTTACATTCCTTTGGCCAGGTATCTACGACAATATCATCTTCATTAATTCGGAAACTTGCTGGCTCAACGATAAATGCCCATACGGCCAACAACAAACCAATACAAAATAATACGATAAAAGTTATACGCCACTTACTCAAAACAAGGCCCAAAATTTACGACTAACACTCATTATTATTTGCCAGATGGCCATGACAGCTACAATCTGTCAGCTCCCGCATAATGTCACAGGCATTAATTGCCTGGCCACCCTCACATCGATTGCGTAAATCTACCAAGCTTTTTCGCAACTGCTTGAGCGATTCCAGTTGTTTTTCGACTCTTTGAATTTGATCATCAACCACGCTATCAATATCAGTGCAGCTTTGCGATGGAGTCTCTTTTAATCTCAACAGGTTGCGAATATCCTCGAGGGGGATATCCAGAGAACGACAGTGGCGAATAAAACGCAGTTGTTCCAGGTGAGACTCTGAGTAGAGCCGGAAATTACCCTCTGAGCGAGCGGGCTCTGGCAGTAGCCCTGCCTGCTCGTAGTAACGAACCGTTTCCACTTTGCAGCCCACTCTCCTGGCAGCTTCACCAATTTTGTAAGCCATGCCACTCCCTCTTGACTCTATAGTTACTAGAGGGATTGTAATACTGGCTCACCGACTGATCTATCCGAGAGTGAATAATGGTCAAGCGCGATTCCAGCTGTGGCTGCAGCGGGGCAACCCAAGCCGCAACCATGACGCCGATTCAAAACACCAATAACAACAGCGACAAAGGTGACCTGTCCCTGTTCTCCATCAGCAAGATGGACTGCCCCACTGAAGAGGGGTTGATACGCGCCAAGCTCTCTGGCATGCAGGGAATTTACCAGCTGGACTTTAATCTGGTGCAGCGAATCCTACAGGTGCGCCACGCGCCAGGTATGGAGAGCAAGATCCTCAACACCCTAACCCCTCTTGACCTGGACGCACGCCTGGCCACGGAAGATGACATCGATTCCGCGCCACCTGCCACCCATGCAAACTGGTGGTTATTGGGCGCGGCCGGTTTGGCGGCGATTGCCTCCGAGGTCGTATTCTGGTTACAGGGGGGAAACAATTGGCTGGTAATGATACTGGCCCTGGCCGCTATCGCTGGCGGCGGACTCACGACCTACAAAAAGGGCTGGATTGCGCTCAGCAATCGCAACCTGAATATGAACGCGCTGATGTCCATCGCGGTCACCGGCGCCCTGCTTATCGGTCACTGGCCCGAAGCGGCAATGGTGATGGTGTTATTCACCCTGGCAGAATTAATTGAAGCCAAATCCCTGGATCGTGCCCGCAATGCGATTCGGGAGTTAATGGACCTGGCCCCGGAAACCGCCACCGTACAGGGGCCAGATGGCGAGTGGGTTTCCATGTCAGCCAAGACTGTTCCGGTTGGCACAACCATCCGGGTGCGCCCCGGCGAACGTATCGCTCTAGATGGGGAAGTAATACGCGGCAATTCAGCAGTAAACCAGGCCCCAATTACCGGAGAGAGCCTTCCGGTAGACAAAGGCCCTGGAGATGAACTTTTCGCCGGCAGTATCAACGAATCCGGGGCACTCGAGTACCAATCTACGGCTGCTGCCAACGATAACCTGCTCGCCCGAATCATTCATGCGGTGGAAGCCGCACAAGGTAGTCGCGCGCCAACCCAGCGCTTTGTCGACCAATTCGCCCGCTGGTATACACCCCTGGTATTTGCAGTGGCACTGGCTACCGCAGTAATACCGCCGCTGATTTTTGCTGGCAGCTGGATGGAGTGGATCTATCGTGCACTCGTGCTACTGGTCATCGCCTGCCCCTGCGCACTGGTGATCGCAACTCCTGTCACCATCGTAAGCGGCTTGGCATCGGCCACCCGCCACGGAATCCTTGTCAAAGGCGGGGCCTACCTTGAGCAGGGGCGCCACCTTCGCTGGTTAGCATTGGATAAAACTGGAACCATCACCCAAGGCCTGCCAACCGTCACGGATTTTAAAGTGATAGCGCCAATGCCAGCGGAAGAGGTACAAACCCTGGCGGCGAGCCTAGCCGAGCGTTCCGATCATCCGGTATCCAGGGCCGTACTTGAGTTTGCCCAGATTCCCCACGAACGCCTACAAGAAGTGGATAGTTTTGAAGCCCTGGCCGGGCGCGGCGTCAGGGGCAGAATTCAGGGAGATCAGTGCTACCTGGGTAACCACCGGCTTATTGAAGAATTGGGCATTTGCTCCGCCGAGCTGGAGCGCCAATTGGGAACCCTTGAGGAAGAAGGGAAGACTGTTGTGATGCTGACCCGGGAGAACTCCGTTCTGGCGATATTTGCTGTCGCCGATACCGTGAAGGAATCGAGCCAACACGCCATTGAGAGCCTTCACAAGCTGGGCGTGAAAACACTGATGCTTTCCGGGGACAACCAGCACACTGCAGATGCGATTGCCAAGCAAGTCGGCATCGATCGGGCTGAAGGCAACCTACTGCCGGAAGACAAGCTCAGAGAGGTGGAGGCTCTATCTGGAAAAGGCCAGGTTGGCATGGTTGGCGATGGCATTAACGATGCCCCCGCCTTGGCACGTGCTGATATAGGGTTTGCTATGGGAGCAACGGGAACCGACACAGCAATAGAAACTGCTGATGTGGCCCTGATGGACGACAATCTGGGCAAGATCGCCACCTTTATCCAACTATCTCGTTCAACGGCCCATATTCTTTGGCAGAACATTATCTTGGCGCTGGGCATAAAAGCGGTCTTTCTAGTGCTTGCTTTTGCCGGAGAGGCAACCATGTGGATGGCTGTTTTTGCCGATATGGGGACCAGCCTGCTCGTGGTTTTTAATGGGTTGAGAGTGATGAGGAAATGAGCCGGTTTGATATACGGCTTTTCTAGTTAACCGTACTAATTCAGCAATACAGTCTTTCCGTTAACTCCGCTAGATACCGGATAGATTACTTGCTATTTAACAGCTACAGAGAAAATCTATAGGGTGTTACACTTGCCATTTCAATAAGTGCAAAGAAGATTAATAGTTTTGAACAAATTAGCCCTGATATCTATTATTTTTCTTCTTTGCAGTTGTACTGACTCTCCAACAAGCAAAAATTGCAGCTCTTACGACGAATGCCCCCAGTACATTGACTTTTATAAATCCAGCATTGAAGACAGGGAAATGGCAAGAGAGAAAGGCGGGCCTGTTTCTGTTTACAAATCACTGCCAATATACCCACAAGAAGCGCTGGAAAAGCAGATGGAAGGCTACGTAATTGTTGAGTATGACATTAATAAAAACGGCGATCCGGTAGACCCCCGAGTTATTAAAAGTAAGCCCTCGGGTTTCTTTGAAGAATCTGCTATCCAGACAGCAAAACACTTTAAATATGAAGCAACTCCAGAAGAATTCAATAACATTAGAACCAAAGTCATTTATAATATTGCCGAGAGTCAACCTGATAGCCAAGAAACATTTTTTGCATATTTATTGTGGCTAGCGATTTAGTTATTTTTATACAAGATCGCAAGTATAAGTATTTACAGCTCTAGCCTTCTATCAAATGCTTGGAGTAATATCACATGCAAATCGTAATACCCCTTATCAATTCCACCAGTGTCTAAAACTAATAAGGCTACGGGCCAGCAAAAAAGGAACCAGAAACTGGCCACTCATCTGAAGTGCAAACTTTGGCCAGAAATCTATTTCTTCAGAGAAGAATGACAGTACAAGATTGCCTGGAAATAAAAATGTACCGAAATACGGCCAACCCCCACCAATTATTTTCCAGTTATACGCAAATGCCAGTAAGCCGATAGTCAGGGAAATTCCCCCTACAACCAGCGAAAACCGTAATCCTTTATCGCTAATCAACATTGCAACCCCTTGCTTCATATAGATTACTTACCTCGAACAACCTCTTTCTTGATGTAAACACCCAACCTTTTGGCGAGACGCACCAAGTTCCCTCGGTCTACCGATAGTAATTTGGCCGCTTTACTCCAGTTCCCATCGGTCTCAGCTAGAGCACGCCCAATGAGTTCGCGCTGATAGTTTTCCGTTTCCCCCCTTAAATCAGTAGCCTCAGACAGCGACTCTACCGGTTTCCGCGGAGGCTTCTGAATAACCAAGTCATCGGGAATTTCAATTTGTGCTGCAGTAATGGCAACAATAGCTTCTGGAGAGCTACCTTTGCGGGCCCTAAGGGCTGCGCGGCTGATAATATGTTCCAGCTCGCGAACATTACCCGGCCAAGCGTATCGCTGTAGCTTATTGGTGGCCTCTGTACTGAGACGCAACTGACGAAAACCCAGCTTCCTGCGGGAGCGCTCCAAGAAGTAGTCTGCCAACAGCAGGACATCATTACCCCTCCGACATAGCGGTGGGACTTCAAGGGGATATACAGAGAGGCGGTGGTAGAGATCAGCTCGGAAAGTACCGTTTTCAATCCCTTTGCGTAAATCCCTATTAGTCGCCGCTACAATACGAACATCTACATGCTGTACCGTATCCTTACCTACCGGCTGAATCTCACCACTTTGCAATACACGCAACAATTTGCTCTGCACCACAAGCGGTAACTCGCCAACCTCATCCAGGAAAATAGTGCCGCCGTTCGCCAGTAAAAATTTACCGGGCCTCTCACGATCTGCGCCGGTGAAGGCCCCTTTTGAGTGGCCAAAAAGTTCAGCTTCCGCCAGGGTTTCAGTCAGGGAAGCGCAGTTCAAATAGACTAAGGGCTTCTCCTTGCGAGCCGACAACCTGTGGACGGTACGGGCCACCAGCTCTTTCCCCACTCCCGTTTCACCGAGAATCAGCACGTTGTAATCCGACCCAGCCACCAGCTCTATCTCACTGCGCAGGGACTGCATTTCCTCGCTCTCACCAATTAATTCACCTCCATCCCGCTCCAGAGCCTGCTGGGTCAGATCTTTCACCAATTGCTCGGCATGCTCGGCGGAGTGTGACAGGGCCTTTAGCTCTAAAGCTGTGCGTAAAGTGGCCGCAGACAGCGCGGCTATCAGCTCCAGGGTTCGATCACTGATTCGGGCATAGGCATCCGCAGACATGCTATCCACTGTTACCAGACCAATCAGATGGTTATCTGAATAGAGAGGCAAGCCCATACAAGAGTGCACGGGAAGATCTCCCTCCCTATCCAACAGCAAACCATCGAAGGGATCTGGCAGCTGACAGTCAGATGGGAAGCGGACCGGGTGTTCCGAGGCGCAGATTTGCGCAAGCCGTGGATGCTCATCAATCAGGAATCGCCGCCCCAGAGTCCTTCGGGCAAGCCCCTGAACTGCGAGAGGAGTGAGTGTATCGCCGTTGAGCCCAAGCAAGGCAACGGCATCGCATTTGATCGCTTTGCGGATAGTAGACAGCAGGCGCTCAAAGCGATCGCTGTTGTTAAGGCTGTTAGCCAGGTCCAGAGCCACTTCGAGCAGTAAGGTTGCGTTGGTATCTACCATAGCCAAATCAGTCCAAAAGACCTTTTAGAGTCATTATGACACAGTAACCATAAAGGTCAATTTGACACACAAATACCAAGAATAAACCATAACCCCTTGTTTTTATTGGCATTTATATTTGGCATAGCAGTTGCTAAAGATAGATTGACGCCGTTTGAATCTGAGGCCGATATGCTGAATACGGAAAACCCCTTACTGCGTGAGCGTTTCAAGCTTCTGCTAAAAGCCGGTAACTTTACGCTGCTTCTGTCAGTTCCCCTGCTTATTCTGACGATTGTTATCTGCTATCCCCTATCGCACTTATTTTCAATTCCCGCGCAAGTCGCAGGACATATCTTCATGGTGATTAGTGCGACGTTTCTAAAACTGGGCTACATAGGTCGTGTGGTTGCTCAATACAACCTGGACCTTGAGGTTCGATAAAGGCTGAACCACCGCCTCCAAATTCCCCCTTCCTAATAGCAGCGAATAAATCAACCCAGAGCCCCTGCTGGCTCTGGGGTTCAGCATTGCCCGACACCTCAAACCACCGTGGACTATACTGACAGTCTCAGAGATAGCATTTCCTTCTAGGGAGACTTATGGCTGCCCCTCTGGTTGAGCCAAGGTCTCTTTTACAGGCTCTATAGCATAAAGGGCCAAAGTCAGGGGGTATCAAAATTGGGCTTAGCCTTTATAAGCAGTGAGCTGATATCCCTTACCAGTGAATGGAAGCCAAGTGTAAGACCAACCTTCCATGCTCGCCCCCTAGTCCACCCAAGCGAGGTACCGCGAGACACTCGCTGTTCTCCTAATAAGATCACTACCACATCACAGATAGGTAACAGCAATAGCCGGGGTCTATATTCGCTTATTCAGGAGCAGACCTAAATGTGGGAAATGATCGATGATGGAATTACTTTCTTTGCCACTCAGAGCTACGCCACCCTCTTTACGATGTTTTGGATCGTGGTGGTATTGGAATTCCCTAGATATTTAATGTCGTTTTTTACCTCGGTATTCTTTTTCGCCACAAAACCAGAGTACGAGGAGGACATTGAATCCCTGGGCAGACTCACTGCAGTCATCGCCGGTCACAACGAAGAAAACTCTATTGAAAAGTGCGGCGAACGCTTACAGGAACAAAGCTATATCCCCTATGAAGTCATCGCAATCAGCGATGGCTCCACAGATAAAACCCGAGACGATATTCACTACCTGCAAAACAAGGGCCGCTTGGATGGCGCTCATGCAACAGAACTGCGTGGAGGCAAGGCCTCAGCCCTCAACTTAGGACAGAGATTTTCAACTGGCGACTTTATCGCATCAATTGATTGCGATTGCACCTTCGATCGCCACGCTATGAAATACGTGATGCAAGGCTTTGCAGATCCCAGGGTTGGCGTGGTTTCTGGTAATGTAATTGTCCGAAACTCCACAGAAAATATACTCAGCTCATTCCAGGCCATTGAATATGTAATCAGTATTTGCTTGGGGCGACACTCTCTAGCGATGCTCGACCAAATGTGTTGTGCCTCCGGTGCCTTCAGTGCTTTTAGGGTATCCGCAATGAATCAAATTGGCGGCTTTGATGCCGGCGGAGGAGAAGACTTAGATATCACCTTTCGTTTGCGGGATTACGGTTGGAAAGTGGAATTTGCACCTGAGGCGATTTGTTATACCGATGTTCCCACCAGCATAACCGTTCTAATGCGCCAGCGCTTTAGGTGGGAACGGGATGCTATTCGTCTTCGCTACCGCAAGTACCTGCATTTTATTAATCCGTTCCGCCAAGGAATGCAGCTAAAAGAGTTTTTTCACCAATATGAATTCCTGGTTTTTAATGTTATTGCCGCAATAGCTTTACCAGTCTATTTAATCTGGCTATTCGTGCGTTATGGCGAAAATGCCTGGTTTATTTTGGCTGGGGCCCAGGTTGTATTAATTGCGCTCGATACAATTACCTTTGCTTTAGCCTCTTATGCGACTCCAAAAGTTAAATCACTTCCCCTTTGGCCTTATATTCCAGCTTACAGCATCTTTTATGTAAACTTCATGAGAGTTGTTCGACTCTACGCATATGTGCAGGAGTGGATTTTTAGAACATCCTATAAAGATTCTTTCGCACCACTAAAAGTCCATCGTGTTCGCGAGTAGTTTTTATGAAGGCTCTGCGAAAACGATTACGCCCTGATAGTTTCGAAAGTGAACAGCGAAAAACCCGGGGTTCTGCAAGCCGTCGAATATATTTAGCCATGCTAATCCTATTTGGTATTGGCGTTATTCGCTATATATGGGGTGACTGGTTTTTACTGCGAAGCGATGGGTTAGTACTACGCGATCAAAGCGTTATTGAAATGGGCTACTTGGTAAAAGTGGTAGAGGTTGCCGTAGATGAAGGGCAAGCTGTTCGAGAGGGCGAGCTACTCTTAAGGATTGAATCAATGGAGCTACTGGAGCGAATCGCCGATCTCTCCACCCGCCAAGCTAACCTAATACAGATTTCTGCTGAATTCACTTTATTGGCAGAGACTGCAAAAAAACTACTCACTCCCGCCAAGGAGCGTAAAGTACAAATTGGCCGAATCGTAGATAGAATCAATAAACTTGCAAATAGAGGAGTAGTCAGCGAAGTCGGTTACCAAGATGTATTGAAAGATAACTTCGAGGCCAGTGAGACCCTGGTAAAATTACAAGTTGAAAGCGCCACCCTGGAAGGAAAACGTAGATCTGTTGATGAGGCAATTTATCGCTCCGAACAAGCGCTAAGAAAACTGGAGGAGCATTACAATAACGGTATTATTCAAAGCCCCACTTCTGGTCTAGTTGGGGCTTCAGTCCCCCATGTCGGCAATGTCTATGATGCTGGGGAGCCCCTTATGTCTATCTACACCGGGGAAGCCTATGTCCTAGCCTATCTACCCAATCAATATCAATTCGTGATCAAGCCTGGAATGGAGGTATTGGTTACTGGTGGACGCTTTAAAGACAAAGGGGTACTTGTAGAAATGATCCCCCTCTCAGCCGCACTACCCCAGGAGTTCCAAAATACATTCAAGCCCACATCGCGTAATCAGTTAGCGAAAATAGTCTTACTTGACCCATCAAAATTTCCGGTGAACGAGAAAGTTACCATAACCCTAAAGATTGACTGGATTGATGTCATTATTGATAAATTTATTAATTAACTTCCCCAGATGACGACTACCTTCTATGTCATACAATTATTCCTAATTCCTGCCAGGGACGTAGGGCACCTATCCCTGCCTATTGCCAATTTTTCACCTATCTTTTCTTAAATACTCAACAATCTATTCAGTTAAAGGGACGCCATATACACTACAGGCTACACAGTTACGTATAACTGGCATGAAATAAGCTAAAACACTCAGTTAATCTTTCAAACGCCAGCTGTTATATAGGTGTGGAGGAATCAGCATCTCCTTTTTAAGTGACGAATATAGCTTTTTTCGCTGGCCCGGCGACTCTAAGGTGACATCGCATACTGGTGAATCCAAAGACGCTATTTTAATTGAGGAGCCAGCATCAATAGATGACCTGACGCATATATGGCATATGCGTGGTGGCTTGTATCTACTCCCGGTTATTGATCTCACTGGAACAGTCGGCGAAAAGGCAGATCTGGATTGCTCAAAGCTTAGTGCGCAGGATATGCCCGTTGTGAGCCAGGTTATTGACGACTTTCACTATCGGCGCGCGCAAGTCCACCTGGATTTCCACACCACTCAGAAAGATAGCGACAAAATACTAGCGCGATTATTTGTATCTGGCGTAAGTCTCTCGCCGCACTATAGCCCCAACTCCAAAGCTACTGTTGATTTTAATATTATCCTCGATAGCCCGACGGTTGTGACGGAATGTGAAAAACTGATCGAATCAGGATTTCTACAGGGCAAGTTTTTCGATCGACGCCATATCTGTAACGGCTGTGGGGGTTCTCAGTTTAATGTCCGTGAAGAGTGCGCGGTATGCAGATCCTCTAACCTTACCGAAGACTTCTATCTTCACCATTTCAGCTGCGCTTATTTGGGTCGTGAAGCTGACTTCAGGGAGGGTGAAGACCTGATTTGCCCCAAATGTCGAAAGGAGCTTTTACACTTCGGCAGTGACTACGACAAACCCGGCACACTGCTTATTTGCAATGCTTGCGGCCATGCCAGCTCAGAAGTGGAGATAGGTTTTTTGTGCCTCAACTGCCAGAAAGATACCGACAGCGAATCCATACGCACCGGGGATATTCACAGCTACGACATTACGGAACGCGCCAGTAGCTACCTAAGAGCTGGCTATGCATTTCTCGATTTTACTGACCATAACCCTATGTTCGCTGACCTACCCTTCACCCTGATCGTAGAACTCAACCAGGCGGCAAGAGCATGGAAAGAGAACAAAACAAATTTTTGCTTGGTGAATATCAACTATGAACATGCTCATGAACTCGAAGTCGAGCATGGGCCCCGACAAGCAATGCAGAGCCGCCGCCAATTCATAGAGAACCTTCATGGAGTTTTATGTAGAGCTTACGAAGGTATACGGAAAGAGGACTTTATTACCGGGAAATATGAAGATTATATGGTTCTACATGGAATAGCTAAGGAGGACATACTTGAAGATCGCAGAGAAATGATCAAGATTGCCATGTCCTCCATAAGGCTGGATATTGGCCCCTACTTTAAAGTACTCGGGCCCGAGGAGCTTGTTTAAAAGAAAGCCGCCCCCCCTGTCACAATCACCTTACCCGAGCCGGCTAGCGCCTACAACTTACTCGATAACTCCCTAATTTCATGGTTCAGAATACGGTCGTTGTGACTGTAATCCACGGGCACATCCACGAGATGCACCCCACCCGCCCTACAGCATTTTTCTATCATCGGCTTAAACTCATCCGTGGCCGTTATTCTGTGGCCATGAGCACCATAGGATTTTGCATAGTCGACAAAATCAGGGTTACCAAAATCCAGACCAAAGTTATCAAACTCCATCATGGCCTGCTTCCACTTGATCATACCGTAGGCATCATCGCGCAAAATAAGTACGATAAGGTCAAGCTTTAATCGAACTGCCGTTTCAATCTCCTGGGAGTTCATCATAAAGCCCCCATCCCCACAAATTGCGACCACACGGCGGTCTGGACACACCAACTTGGCAGCCATTGCCGAAGGCAAGCCCGCCCCCATCGTTGCCAGTGCATTGTCGAGCAGCACGGTATTCGGGGCTAAAGCAGGATAATTCCGCGCGAACCAGATTTTGAACATGCCATTATCAAGCGCAATAATGCCCTTCTCCGGCATCACTTCGCGGAGATCCTTTACCAGTCGTTGCGGACGAATTGGGAAAGTGGTGGTATTTGAGCCCTCCTGGATATGCTTTTGAAGCGCGGCACGGATACGGTGCGCATCGGTAAAGCTCCAGTGATCCTGGGGTTCCAAGTGCTGGTCCAGCTGCCACAAGCTGTTGGCAATATCGCCAACCACCTCTATCTGCGGGAAGTAGACCGGATCCACCTGCGCTGAATTGAAGTTGATATGTACAACTTCCGGGCCACCGGGACGCATAAAGAAAGGGGGTTTTTCTACAACATCGTGACCCACATTGATAATCAGGTCGGCCTGCTCAATGGCCCGGTGAACAAAATCCCCATCCGATAGCGCGGTATTGCCAATAAAGTGCGGGCCCGATTCATCAATTACTCCCTTTCCCATCTGAGTTGTGACCACCGGAATACCCAATTTGTCGACAAACTTGCGCAACATTTTGGCGGTTAATTTACGGTTTGCGCCTGCTCCCACCAACAGCAGAGGTTTACGGGATGCCTCAATCGCTTCTGCGGCTTTGCGCACCGCCTTCTCTTCGGCAATTGGCCTGCGGTTATAGCTGGGTTCCAAAACCGGCATGGTGGAGTGTTCACGGGCAATATCTTCAGGAAATTCCAAGTGGGTTGCCCCCGGCCGCTCCTCTTCCGATTGCCGGAAGGCTTCACGGACATGAGCAGGCACATAGTCGCCCCCCACAATGGTCTTGGTGAACTTGGTCAGCGGACGCATCATGTCAACAATATCAATAATCTGAAACTGGCCTTGCTTGGAACTTTTGATAGGTTTTTGACCAGTGACCATCACCATCGGCATTCCACCGAGCTGGGCATAGGCTGCAGCTGTCACAAGGTTCGTGGCTCCCGGACCCAAAGTAGACATACAGACACCTGGTTTGCCCGTAAGCCGACCATAGGTAGCAGCCATAAAACCGGCACCCTGTTCATGGCGCGTGACAATTAGTTTTATCTTTGAACCCCGCAAAGACTCCAGCATATCCAGGTTTTCCTCACCAGGAATCGCGAAGATATACTCAACACCCTCTTTCTCCAGGGCACGAATAAAAAGGTCCGATGCTTTCATTGGGGAGGCTCCTGTAGTCCCGCCTTACTAACAATAAGATCCCCGCCAAAAGAGCTGCTTTTATAACTGCCTGACACGATTGCTCAATTACGCGGATACCTCTCTTACATCTCACTTTATCGGCTTGTAAGTTTGCACCCTGCACAGTAGCTCACATGGTGCCTTAGCAATGTATTGCTAAGATCAGTCTCAGGGAAAATTAATTTCTTGCGCGCTGATATCCACCATCCAAGTGATGACAGCAAACTCCCTGATAAGTCTTAAATCACTGCCTTTGTATGACACCGGATGATAAGAGTTGCAAATGGAATCTCGCTCAGAAGGCGCAAGAAAACACTGGGTTCTATCACTTGCCGCTCTCGGGGTTGTATTTGGTGATATCGGCACTAGCCCACTCTACGCATTTAAACTGATTTTCCACCCCCGGTTTGGAATTCCCCATAACACCGAGACCATTATTGGTGGGGTCTCTGCTGTCTTCTGGGCACTTACCCTCATTGTCACTATTAAGTACGTCATATTGGTAATGCGCCTGGATAACCGAGGAGAAGGTGGGATCATGGCGCTGATGACACTGGCCCTGGAAGCGACAAAAGGGCGAGAATTATTAAGAAAGCTCATTATCGGCGGCGGGATCTGTGGGGCGGCACTATTTTTTGGTGATGCCGTTATCACACCAGCCATCTCCGTTCTCTCCGCAGTCGAAGGACTGGAAATAGTCAATAAGACTCTAAAACCGTTTATCCTGCCAATTTCTATCGGCATACTCTTTGGATTGTTTTTTGTACAGCGCTTCGGCACCGAAACCGTGGGGAAACTGTTCGGCCCGATTACCGCCATCTGGTTCTTAGTTTTGCTGCTCGCGGGCCTTTACTGGGTGCTCCAGAATCCTGTAATTCTCCACTCCATTAATCCCTTGCATGCTGTTAGCTTCCTCACTAACCATGGCATGGCTTCATTCTGGATATTAGGTGCAGTATTACTGGTGTTTACCGGAGGAGAGGCCCTATATACCGACATGGGGCATTTTGGACGCATGCCTATAAGAATTGCCTGGATAGGTTTGGTTTTCCCCGCCCTGGTGTTGAACTATATGGGACAGGGCGCTCTACTTATTAGTGACACCTCTGCGGTAGACAACCCCTTTTACCGGATGTACCCGGACTGGTCGCTCTACCCAATGATTATTCTTGCAACTGTAGCAACCTGCATCGCTTCCCAGGCCTGTATCTCGGGGACCTTCTCCCTGACAAAACAAGGAATCCAACTTGGCTTGATGCCCCGTTTTGCCATCCGGCACACGTCATCAGCACTCGCGGGACAAGTCTATATGCCCGGTGTCAATTACCTATTAATGACAGCGGTAATACTGGTGGCAATTCTCTTTGGAAGCTCAGTTCACCTGGCTAGTGCTTATGGTGTGTCAGTGAGTGGCGCAATGTTGATTACCTCCTGCATTGCAGCAATCGTGTATCGCCACTACCTCAAATACAATCTGCTAATTTGCCTGGCTGTCGGCTCATTCTTTGCTTTTATTGATTTTGCCTTTGTTACTTCAAATCTGGCAAAGATTGGCCACGGGGGGTGGTTCTCTATAAGTTTAGCCGCCTTTATTGCGATGCTGATGATTACTTGGCGAGATGGAAAAAAAGCAATAAATTGTTACTTGCAGGGTAAGAATTATAAATTGGAACCCTATTTAAACTCACTTTTTGATAATCCCCCATTACGAGTACCTGGAACTGCAATATTTGTGGGAACCAATCAACTCTTTGTCCCTCATGCCCTAATATACAATTTGAAACATAACAGTGTTCTTCACGAAAAGAACCTTTTCCTAACCGTTACGTCAGCGAACACCCCAAAAGTACTCCCAAAGAACCGAGCAATCATTAGCAAGATTAGAGAGGGATGTTTCAGGCTAATATTACGTTATGGATATATGGAACGCCCAGATGTCGAAGGAGCCATAAATAAACTCAACAAAATGCACCTTTTGGATATAGATCCAAGTAAGTCTTCTTTCTTTACCTGCCGCTATAACATATTTCCTGTTAAAGGCGGCTATAGCAAAATGGCAAATTGGCGAGAGCGGATCTTTGCTGCAATGGTAAGGAATTCAAGCAGTGCTATTGAATATTATCGTATCCCGGCTAACAGGACTGTCGAAGTACAAGAGAATATAATGATCTGAATTGACAAGCTATTTTATCAAATAACTGACGAGCTTATGAAACTCACCTTAGAGTATAGAGAGAAATAGTTAAAACATGCTGATCATACCAGCCTGCTTCCTTTACGGCTAATATGGAAGCAGGCTGTAGGCCGAGGAACCCCTAAATATCTAATTAGAAAGCACAAAGATATTCAGGAGCTCCCTACCCCATAATCAGTTCGCTTCACTCTTAAGTATAGAGGCCATATCACCGGACCAACGGCCGATTACTTGTGTTAGAGCTTTATTTAGCCCTGCCATTGAAGAGGAGTTGAATTTTTTAGCTTCTGGCTGGCTCAAGAACTTCTCATATTTCGCTAAGCTTGCATCGTCGAAGCCTTGATAAGTTTGCACGAAAGAGAGAGTAACAAATTGCTCAACATTTTGACGCATCTGGGGCTTCATTGCTTCCATTTGTGCCTTATAAGCATCTAAATTGATCTCTTGGCCGGGAGCCATCACTGCCATCACTGCAGAATAGACAGCTATACCCGTAGAGGCCTGCATCTCCATCGCCATATCGGTAGCACCAACAAGCTGATCAATACGAGTTGCCATTTCAACGCGCTTTGTGTCAGCCATCAACTGCTGTGCATTAGCCATCAAATTCTGGAATGCCTCTTCAGAGCTTCCTTCCTCTTCAGCCTTAGTAATTTTCTTACCGATATCTGACTCATACCAAGCCAATAAGACCTCAACATCTTTATCGGTCAAAGAAGTACTCAGTGACGAGCGCACTTCATCCATAATGATGGACGGCAAAATTGTATTATCTGCACTTTCAAGAATCTTTTGCAGTTTATCCTGAGGAATTGGTGCACCCTGCTGTACGCCTTCCGCAAATCCAGATTTTACTAGCTCAGGAAACCCCTCAACCTGCTTGGTGAAACCCGATACAAGCAGAAGCTTATCCAAATTGGCTACTTTATCGGCGGCCAGGCATAATGAGCAAAAGGTGGTGATAAATAAAGCAAATATAACTTTTACAGTTTGAGTTCCCATAGGAAGCCCCATATGAAAGTGAATTTGATCGCCATTATGCCGATTGACTCACAACAATCAATCAAAAAGCCCTAACCATTGCAAAACAGACGTACCACAGCTTTGCTATAAAGAGCCTAAATAACCCCCAACTCAGATAGTTTCTTTCTGGCAATTTCAATTCTTTTCTTTTGTACTTCCCGAAAACTGCTGCCATCTATGTTAATCGCAAAATAATGAATATTGTTATTGGACTCTATAATTCCAATATACCAGCCTAAAGCCTTATTTTTAGCTATTGGCCCTCCTCCTGTTTTTGCATATAACTTATAGGTATCAGTCTCCTCTACCAGCATCACTTCTTTAATTTTATCTATAGCTGACTGCGATACAGGTAATTGACCAGTAAATAAACGTTCCAGGAAGTCTACCTGCTCCAACGCGGATATTTTGATACTCTCATTGAGCCAGAAGGTATCAATACCAGACGAAGCATCCCGATTACCATAATTAAAACCTGCCAAATACTGATTCATTCTCTTCGCGCCAATCTCCGTTGCTAATTGCTGATAGATCGGAACCGCTGAATTTTGAAATGCTTCGCGAATTGTCAAAGGTCTTTCTGACCAGATTGTAGGCCACCACCCTTTAGCCGGGTATTTGTCATGATTATAGGTTAGCTCTTGTAACAGGTTCTCAACTAAACCCAAGTCAAGTGCAATAAGGGTATTTGGAACCTTAAAAGTAGAGAATGGTGTGAACTGCCTGGCTGCCCTCTCCCTATTAATTACCGTATATTCTGAGGTCCGACTATTCTTGAGCACAAAAGTACATAACTTGCTACATGAGCCCCCATCTTCTGCAATCACCGAGTTGCTGACACCAAAAACCAATATTGCAGCATTGATAAACCATATAAAGTGTTTCAACCGGAATCTCCTTGATTTAGAGTGCGTAATACCCGAGGAACATCAATAAATTTAATCCGGATAAACTGGGTAATTAGCACACCGAAAAGTACCTTTCGGATATTGGGAGGAGTTACTTGGCAAGTCAAGTAACTAAGAGACTAACAAACAGTCCTTATTAAGTAATAACTGTACCATCATTTAGAATTTAGGAAATACTGCCAACTGAACAAACTAGGCTTGGCGTTTCCTATTGATAAACGCCAAACCTTTTGTGTAAAAAGCGAGCAAAAATCTAGCTTTGGGCCATCTTAATTTCTGCGGTCTGAGTTATTCCCCATATCCCACAGAATTGGCTGATCGCCACCCATAATCGTTGAAGGCATTTGACCATTCCATTGCTGCGCGCGGATATATTCAACCAAGGTATGGTTTCTGGCAATCGCATCAGCTTTTGCTTTAATCGCTGCGGCTTCCGCTTCCCCTTTCTCCAGAATCGCAAAAGCTTCCGCCTCGGCCTCTACACGAATCTTATGGGCTTCACCATCTGCTTTAGCTTTGGTGGCATCACGGCGCGCATTAGCAGTATTCACCTCACGTTGCGCTTCCAGTTTTTGACGTTCCAATTTATGCTTTTCGGCAGCCGCCAGGTTCAACTCTGTCTGCTTGGTTTCAATAGATTGGATGTACTTGGGAGGCAAGCTGATGCTCTCAATCTGTACATCTCCCAATTCCATAGGCAACCCCTTGGTTTCCTCCTCCAAGAGTTCCTCAATACGTCGAATTGCTGCATTCCGGTTCTGGATAATCTGCTCTGCCTTGAATTCAGCCAAACCAGCTTTACTGGCGCTTCTCAGCCTGGGATCGAGAATCCGCTGTTCAAATTGTTCCAAACCGCCATATTGCTTATACAAATCAATGGCTGCACTGCGAGTTACCGTCCAGTTCACCGCAGTCACTGCTTTTAACGGCATTTGTTCTGCAGTGGCGGCATTCATCGTCTCAACATTTTTCCGGGTTCTTACTTCGATTTCGACCACATTGTCCATAAATGGGACTTTCGTATGAATTCCAGGATCAACCTGTGAGATTGCCTTGCCAAATCGCTTTACGATTCCTACGTGACCCTCATCAACTGTGAAAACGGTCCCCATGGTGATAGGGATAATCAGTAATGCAACACCAGCGAAAATTCCCTTCTTAAGATTTTCCACAAACTTTCCTTTAACTACTTACATCCAAAAATGGTTCTTAACTTCAAAGATGAATACATAAGCGGATATTCTTTAATCCCTATATTTCTAAACCAGAAGGGAGTACCAAATAAGCCCCACTAAAATTCACTCAAAATGACCCGCAGGATAATATAGATAATTTTTCAATAAAAAAAGTGTGACGTTTCACTTCCACATATCAGTGGAACGAACTCTTTGAACCGAAATATAGAAGTAAGCTTCAACTATCCAACCGTGATCTTGTTTGTAGATATTTAGCGCACAATAAAATCGCATTCGCAATTTCAAATGCTAGATATACGAATAAAAACCGCCTTTTAAATTTGATCAAATACTTGAAGAGACACGTATACACAAAAATATATGTCAAAATATTTTTGGCCCTTCATGAATAAAAGATATAGGAGAGATACGCCTAAAACCACTACCAGATGAGCACTTATTACTTATGCAAATCCAGCTATGCCTCACCTAAGCAAGAATTGTGCGCCCGATAAAGCCTTGCCATTCAATCAAGCTCTCAATCAACGCTATTATCCATTGGCAATCACTTTCTCTATCAATAAGTAGAGGCCTTGACAATGAGTACTTCAGATTCATCGGACAAAAATGGCCCTGTCGAGGCCAACCCATACAAGTGGCCATATAATGGGGATCTCAGGCCAGAAAACACCGCTCTCGTGGTTATTGATATGCAGGTGGACTTTTGCAGCCCCGGCGGCTATGTCGACAAGATGGGATATGACCTGGAGGCAATGCGCAAGCCCATCGAACCCATCCAGCAAGTATTGAATGCGATGCGGGCAGAAAACTACCATATTATGTACACCCGGGAGGGGCATCGCCCCGACCTTTCTGACCTACCTGCAAACAAACACTGGCGCTCACGACAAATTGCTGCAGGTATCGGCGACCCGGGACCATGTGGACGTATTTTAGTCAGAGGGGAACCTGGTTGGGACGTGATCCCTGAACTAGCGCCCAAACCTGGTGAGGTCATTATTGATAAGCCAGGCAAAGGTACCTTCTTTTCTACAGACTTCGGGCTAATACTCAATCTTAAAGGGATCGATAACTTGATTCTCGTGGGCGTTACAACCGACGTATGCGTACACACCACCATGAGGGAAGCAAATGATCGAGGATTCGAGTGCCTGCTTCTATCAGACTGCACTGGGGCTACCGACATCGGCAACCATGAGTCGGCTCTCAAGATGATTACTATGCAGGGAGGTGTCTTTGGCGCTCATACAGATAGCCATAAACTTCTGAAGGGACTAGCGGAAGCATCTAATACCAAGTAAGTAAAAAATATATTGTAGTTGGGGAAGAGCTTGTTACTGAGATCGCTCTTCCCTAATGGCATTTGAAATCAAGCGGGCTCCGTAATTTTCAGATCGCCAGCATATGATAAAATGAATCCCACTAAAAACATGTGCACACTGACACTGAACTGATACTGCCCTTCACTCTCTGTTTCATAAGCCTTGACTTTGGGCCAAAGAAACTTTGGCAAAGGTATACCTAATAGCTTCGTTTTCGAAAACTGATATTCAAGTGCTCCGTCGACATTATGAGCGGTAAACTGTATTTCCAAAGGGCCGAGCCTTTCCACCAGGTAATTTTTTTCTAAATAAAATGATGAACTCATCTTGAACCCATCGAAATCTCTCACCCAATCCATCCGATCGGAAAAGTGTCCACAATCTACAATTAACTGCGAACTTGAACTCGCCTTCGGAAATCGAAATATTGAACAAATAGTATTCGCAATAACTCCACCTCGCTTGACCACAACAGAGCCCTCATACCTCTTCACCCCAGTGTGTGCAAATTGGAGTAGTGGAGATAATTCATTGAATGAGGACCCCATATGAGCAGAAAGTATGTTCAATATTCACTCCTATTCACTTCCTTTACCCGCAGTACCATCTATACAGGTAACTGGCAGGCTGCAAATATTCAACCTGCCAGCGCACTCTCATTCAACTCGATGACTAAATCAAGCTTATTTGCTATTCGCTCTCAGAATAGCGCTCATAGCCCGGTGGGCGTCAACGAACCCAAGCCCGGTGTTGTGATCACCTAACCAACTGCGGCGAGCATTATCTTTCAATGATTTGCTCACTATTTGAGCAGCTTCTACCCTGCTAAGGCCATAATAGTCTGCCATTTCAAGGAGCAATAGACTGACAGCCGCTAGTTGAGGCGCGGCAAAAGAGCTACCAGACTCAAAGTTTTGACTGGAAGCTGAATATACTGCATCGCCGGCAATAGCAAAGCTCTGCCTAATAGCCAAGGGGTTGTAACCCGGAACCGTCGCCGTAAGTGAGATCTCATTTGAGAATGGCTGGAGGTTGATTGCAAAAAACAAATTCTCAGCACCGGCCTGCCCTTCGTTCTGAGCAAGGAATGCCCTGATTAAATCCAGGTCATAGGTAAAGAAGCTGCCGAGTGGTGGTAGCTCCAAGCGCTCTCTCACATCGGTGTTGTTATGCTCAAGATCTGTACCTGTATTCCCCAGTGACTTGGTAAAAATCTTACTTTGTAAAATAGCGGAAAGATGCTCTGCAAACTCTGGGTCGAGTTGGTCATTGGTGATATGAAATGCACGGCTCATATTGATCACACTAATGTCATCTCGATACCGCATATAGGCCATTGCATCATTATAAGTTTTGCTCTCGGCACTAACGGGTACAATAGTCGCCTTCGGAGCAATATCCAAAATGATATCAATTACGGTGTTACCATGAAGGAAAGTAATGGGATCACCAAATGCAACTTCTGCTTCAATATTGGGATACTGTTCGCGCTGCTCTTGTAAGCGTGTCGGATCAAACAAATCAAAGACAGCAATTACCATACCCTCGCCATCAAAGCGTTTAGTCAAAATTTGCTGTTTCAGTTTATAACCGGGTACATGGGGAAGCAGTAACTCATTAATTGCCAACCTGAAGAGATTCAGGTCAGCAGTAGCCGCATCAAATTCTGACCTATACTGATTCTGGTAATCTTCTGGCTGAAACGTGTACAGAAGCTCGGCTAATACAATAAATTCTGTGATTGACTGACCCCACTTGTGCATCAGCAGCTCATCAACCATATAGTGGGATTTTGCCATTCCCGAATATTGATCAAAATCAGCTGCCAGATACTCTTCAATAATTGGAGTTACCGGCTCTTCCCAAGGCCAGGGGGTTAATTCTTTCACAATCTCTAAGGAATCTCTGGCCTGCTCAATATCTGGGGTTGAAGCAAATATATTGAGGCTACCCAGCAACATTAAGATTGTTAGTATTATCCTATTCAAAACTATTTCCTTGTCATGAAAAATTATTAGATAGTGTTTGTAGGCTGCTACAAGCCACGGGATAAAAATAGTCCCAGTGACAGGAAAAGCTCGCAGCCTGGAAATAGGATCACGAATGGTGTGGAAAGGCAACAAAGCAAATATATATAGAAATTACAAAACTAATATCGCCCATAAAATAAAAGATATTCGGTTACCTCTGACATCAAAATCTAGAGAAAGTCTTACTCTGAATTTGGCTCGGCCTCAGCTTCTAGTCAATGCAGAAGATCACTATCCCCCAAAGACTGGCGGCATGCACTTATAGCGGGAATAGCAGCCACAATTAATGTGCTTACCAGTACTAAAGCTAAAAGCACAATCGTATGTTCGCCTATAACAACGCCGTCCAAATAGATTCCAAATTTATCTGTCAGAATTGGCTCAACCAGCCAGCCTCCCATTATCAATCCAGAAACAGCAATTGTCGCACCTAAAAGTAAAACCAAAAATGCCTCAGTCTGGATCAATAGGAATAAAAACAAAGGGCCAGAACCTACAGTTCTCAGTAGTGCTATCTCCAGTCTGCGCTCGCGCATCGTGGAAAGTAGTAAGATACATAAGCCAAGCAATGCAGCCAAAACCACCATAGCTGAGACAAAAAATAATACCTTTTCTATACCACCGGATATCTGCCAAAGCTCCGATAGTGCAATGCCCGGCAATATTGCCAGCAGCGGCTCCTTCGAATATTCGTTTATTTTTCTCTGTACCTGAAATGTAGCTATAGGGGAATTAAGCCCGAGTAAGAAGGCAGTAATGTTATTAGGCACCAGATCATCGTGCTCCGCATCAGCACCATGAACGGCTTCCAGTCCCGCCAAGCTTACATAGAGTGCTCGATCTACTGGTGTACCAGTAGGCTTGAGTATGCCACTAACGATAAAGGGGTTTTCACCATGCTCTGTGAAGCGCGTTCCAACCAAACCGTGCGCCAATGTGAGAGTGTCATCAAGTTGGTAGTTGAGTTCCCGAGCGACCTCCGCCCCCAATATGACACTAAAAGTATCGATAAAATTCTGGCCGGTTGATAGCTCCAATGGCCTCTTATTCCCATACCGATAGTGATCGAGAAATCCCGTTGAGGTTCCCACCACCCTGTAACCTTGGTGCGAATCCCCCAGGGATAGGGGTATCGCCCAACGTACCTGGGGTAAGTGAGTAAGTTCCTGGTAGCTATCCCATGAAATATGATTGCTGGCATTCCCAATATGGAATACGCTGTATAACAAGAGATTCAATTGTCCCGTAGGTGCCCCAACAATAAGGTCTACCCCTGACACAGTTCGACTAAAGCTGTTTTTAGTATGGCTTCGCAACTGCTCGATCCCCAACATTAGAATCAAACTGATTGCTACAGACAATACGGCCAGTGACACACTACCCTTACGCTGCATCAGGCTTTGCCAAGCAAGTTTAAAAAACATCGGCTAAAGCCTCCGGTGCAGTGTCCCACTCGGGCCTAAGTTTCCAGGCAATATTTATTTCGCGCATATCCATAACCAGAGGGAAGTGTCGTTCCAAAGAGCTATCGTGGCTGACAAAGATCAGAGTGCATTTCTTTTGCTGACATGCAGTCATCAACAACTGGACAAAAGCATCTCTCGCTTCAGGGTCCAAAGCAGATGTAGGCTCATCAACCAGCAATAACTGCGGTTCATTGATCAATGCCCGCACGATTGCCACCCTCTGTTGCTGTCCGACACTCAAGCTGGCCACTTTCTTGGGTAAAATTTCCTCTCCTAAACAGAGTCCCGTTAGCAGCTCATTAACCCTGCCGCGAAAATCGCCACGGAAACCAGAAAAGTGGGTAGCGACACGAATATTGTCCTCCACACTCAAATAGGGAATTAGGTTAAAGCGCTGAAATACAACGCCAATATGTCTCGCCCTGAAGCGATCCCGCTTGCGCTCACTCAGTGTACCCAGTGGTTGACCCAGAACCTTAAGGCTTCCAACTTTTGTCGACAGAATACCGGCCAGGAGGTTCAGCAGTGTTGATTTACCACTACCGGAGCGGCCACGTAAAAATACCTGCTCACCGACAGGTACTGACCAATAAGGGACCTCTAAAACCGAAGGACCTGTACGATAGGCGAAGCGCAGCTGCTCCACTTCAACCGCTAGTTTCAATTTCGTAGTGAAAGCATTCATCTTGCACCTCATTTGCAGCATGGATTTTTGCAAACAGATATATAACGATATATCAAATCATTTAATACGATAAATAAACCCCAGCCATGAACAGATATCTCTTCTCATCAGCCTGCACCCTGGCAATCGTACTACTCGTAGCTGGCTGTGATAGCCCAGTTGAAACCAATCAAGTTTCAGCGCCAGTCGCTGAAGATACTCAAGTCAAACAGGTAAGTATCAATTATCGTGAAGTCAGCTGGGAAGAGTTAATCCCAAAAGATGATCTGGATGCGTTACTCAACCCACCAGAATACATAGATGATATTGTTGAAGGCTCCACTGCCGACTCAATGCCTAACTCATCAGCTATTGCCACTACGAGCGAAAATGAAAGCCGCTACCAAGCCGCTTTGACTTCCACCCGAATAAAACCAGAGTTCGACAACCAACAGATACGTATTGCTGGGTTTATAGTTCCAATTGAATTCAATGACGAATTAACAATTTCCAATTTCCTTTTTGTTCCCTACTTCGGAGCCTGTATCCACCTGCCGCCCCCACCCCCAAATCAGGTTATCCATGGCAGTTTTCCTGAGGGAGTTCAAGTTGACGCTCTGTATGAACCTTTCTCTATAGAAGGGAAACTGAGAACATTGAAAATAGAAAGCGAGTTCGGAACTGCGGCTTACAGTATGGAAGTGGATAACATTCAACCTTACACAGAATAATGTCCCAGGCGAGCGCTGCTCACCCGAGGACACTACTTCATCGATTGCCGGCTATTGGCCCATCTCCCGAACCAGGTATCCGGCACCGTCGATATTCTCCATTACCCAGAGAATGTAAGCGATGTCGACATGAATCGCCCGGGTGCTATCGGTGAAGTCCCAATCAGCATTGATGCTATCGTATGTTCCGTCAAATACGACTCCCACCAGCTCGCCGCGACCATTCATTGTCGGAGATCCTGAGTTACCGCCCGTAATATCTACGGTACTTAGGAAATTAACCGGTACTGAATCCAGCTGCTTTTCATAGTAGCGGCCATAGTTCTTCTTATCGATCGCTTCCATCAAAGCCTTGGGAGCATCAAAGGGGTCCTCGCCGGTATACTTTGCCTTAATACCACGCAATGTTGTAAAAGGTACAAAGCCTTGTTTACCGTCATTACCATCTGCTGCCTCTTTAATTGTTCCAGCTGGTGGCTCATAGCCTTTAACCAGGCCATAAGTCACGCGAAGAGAGCTATTTGCATCCGGGTAGACCGGCTTACCTAGGGAGTGGTAATAATCTATCAGCATCTCCATATACTGTGGGCGCAATTGAGCGAAGCGCCCTTTCATGGACTCCTCATGCTCTTCACGCGTAAGCATGTCTTCGTACATGGCCACTGCCAGCTGGATAAACGGGTCTTTGCTCTCTTTAAAGTCTTCAGGCTTTTTACCGATCCACGCTTCACGTACCTCGACATCGGAAAGCTCTGTTTCCTTATACATTTTGTCGAGAGTTGCCTCTAAGTCAGTATTGCCTTTGCCGATATTCAAGTAACGATCAAAGCTGGCTATACGCTGCTCCTTAGGGAGCGCCTGATAACGGTCCAGGAAGTAAAGCCAGATCTGTTTGTCGACTGATGGGTGATAGCTGCGCTCTATACGTCGCATGCCCTCTTTGAATCGGGTTAGATCCCGTTCCTGATAACCCGGCTTGCGCTCAGCATCCGGTTTTTCGTTCTCTTTGGCCAATCGATACAGTTTGCTCGCGGCACCCAGCATGGCTGAACGATCCATATAATCGATGGCCAGGTCCTGCTCACGGGTTGATTCTTTTTCTACAACCAGCGCCTCGAGATCATCGATCGTCGACTGGTATTTTTTCTCGCGGGCCTTGTCTGAATCCACCCAAGCTTGCAAATCTTTTTCCAGCTTTTCTTTACGCTGCAATAGATCGCTACGCTGGTAACCCTCCATCATGCCGGTAAAGTTTTTAGAGTAATTATTCAAACCTGCCACGAGGCTTGCATACTTTAACTCTGCATCTTTATTGTCGGCAGTTGCCGCACCAATCGTTTCCGACCATTCACCCAGCACCCGCTGCATGTTTGGGTAATACCAATTAAAGTTACTTTCCACTTCCTGGGCGGTGCGATAGCGATTAGTGCGGCCAGGGTAACCGGCAACCATCACAAAATCGCCTTCCTTAGGGCCTTTTGCCGCTACGGGCAGGTAGTGCTTGGGCTCGTAAGGGACATTATCTTTAGAGTAATCGGCCGGTTTACCATCTTTACCCACATAGGCGCGGTAGAAAGCGTAATCGCCAGTATGGCGAGGCCACATCCAGTTATCGATATCGCCGCCGAATTTGCCAATCGAAGACGCCGGCGCATGAACCAAGCGCACATCGCGGATTTCCAGCTGCTTGACCAGGTAGTAGTTCAAACCGCCGTAGTAGCTATAGACCTCACAGCGATGGCCCGGATCTTTTTCACACTCGGAAACCAGCGACTTCTCCGCTTCTTCGATTGCGGCAAAACGTGCAGCACCATCCATCTCATCTGTCAGGCGTTCGTTAACCTTGTCCGTTACTTCGTTCATTGCAACGGTGACGTAGACGCGGGAGCCCGGTGCAGCAGGCAGCTCTTCAGACAAATCTCCGGCCAGGAAACCTTCAGCCAGTAAATCCTTGGATTCAGTTGAATTGTATGAAATTGAACCGTAGGCGCAGTGGTGGTTGGTAATCACCAATCCCGTGGGGGAGACAAAGGAAGCGGAACATCCCCCCAGGCTGATCACCGCGTTCATTGGAAATTCGGTAAGCTTGGTCATGCTGGCTGGGTCCAGCTCCAGGCCATGAGTGCGAAGCTCTTTGGACAGCTCAGGCAACTGGTGAGGTTGCCACATACCTTCAGTCGAAACACTCTCTTTCTCTGCGGCGAGGCTGGCGCAACTCGCTCCAGCAAATAATGCAGCAGTTGCAACCCCGTAAACAATAGAATTATTTATTTTCATATTTACTCAGCAATATTTAAAAAATAACAGGTTAATTTTGGGTACTTCCCAACGCTAACCCTGTCTTTTCCGGTACACCGAAAATTCACTCATAAACACGGCAGGCTGACAGAGTAACACACCCTCCCCGGCTGCAGGCCGGCACGAAGCTGCACCCCTAGCTAAATCCTGCCAATCATTGCCATTATTTCCCTGGCTCCTCCACTAAAGTGGGATAAACCATAAATACACAATTGATATACTATATCATTTTGATTCAATCAAATCTGAGCAAAATGTGAATTACGACGACAGCAAGAAAGAAATCTGCGATAAACAGTTTTGCTGTTAAAAAGAACATCGCCGAATAATCTACTTGCGCCAGGCGGTGGGCAATACGCCTCACCAAGGTTCCCTCCAGCTGTCAGAACTCCCGATGAATTCGGTCTTCAAGCTTGATTCACCCCAATATTGGAAGTTGCTAGGATGACCACCCCCCAATATGATATGTTATATCATAACTTGCATTGAGGAGTGGGTAGTGCGAGTGAGGAATTTAGGTATTGCAGTGCCCGCCACAGCAAAGAGCAAAGCAATTAAAGCCTCTGAAAATAGTTTTTATTGGCCGAATTTACTTAATTGGAGATTAGTTTGAGCCTGACTGACTTTACAGAAAGAAGCCATGAGACACTTATCACACAAAATCCAAGTGCTGAACTGGCTCCGAAAGAGGAAGGACTGTCAGAGGCAGACCTGCCAAATACCCGTCGGGCCGTATCTGCAGATAATGGAGAAGTTTTAGCAGATATTTTCCAAGCTGATATCAATATGGCCATCTGGCAACGGGAACTGCCCAGTAGCATAGCCAGTGATTGCCGCACCCTCTTAAATAGTGGTGTACACCCCAACCGCAGGATTCTATTACCCACCTCCAAGATCGAGCGCCTCGGTGAAGCATTGCCAGAGCTTGCTCCCTACCCGCACTTGTGTGCTGATATCCAGCTACTGGCAGACATGTTCAGTTACCTATTTGAGCTAAGTGGAGTCGGTATTCGTTTAACAACCCTGAACGGTGCAATGTGCCCCAAGTTTCATGTAGATCGGGTGCCCTGCCGATTGATTACGACATATTTAGGTACGGGTACAGAGTGGCTGACTCCAGACTCTATTGACCCAAATACGCTCGACTTAAAGGCTAACCACGAATTCCCTCCAACTTCCATCAATCACCTGGCATGCGGCTCGGTTGCCCTTCTCAAAGGCGAACTCTGGGAGGGCAATGAAGGGGCCGGTCTAATCCACCGCTCGCCGAGTGTCGAGCCCGGCCAACTGCGACTGCTACTCACTTTCGATTTCGGGTCCGCCGACGAGTAACTAGCGTGCACTTGGACGTAAAAATCTTATAAGGAATAACTCATGAAACTTACTGCGAACCTTTTCGCACTGATGACCCTATCTAACCTGGCCCATGGGATTTCCGGCCAGGTATTAGATTCTTCTGGAGAGCCCATCTATGGCGCTAGTATTGAAGTCGCGGGAAGTAGACAGCAGGCACAAACAGATGCGCAGGGCCGATTTTCACTTGAGGTGAATACTTCACAGCTCCGCGAGATCCATATCAATGCCCCGGGGCACAGCCATAAGACAGTAATTTTACAAGCTGGTCAGGATGAGCCCCTGAAGGTTACCTTGCAACACACTGTTATCGAACAAATTGACGTAACAGCCACGCCATTACATGCTTCCACTATTGAATCAGCACAACCAGTAACAGTGGTAGCCGGTGGAGAGCTGCGTCGAAAACAAGCCTCCACTTTGGGAGAAACCCTCAAGAATGAAGTAGGGGTTCATTCCAGTTACTTTGGACCAGTAGCCAGTAGTCCCATTATCCGCGGACTCAACGGCCCCCGCGTTCTGATTACCCAAAATGGGCTCGATAGCGCTGATGCCTCCCGAGTTGGCCCAGACCATGTCGTCGCCACTGAGACCATTACTGCAGAGCAGATAGAAATCCTGCGGGGGCCTGCCACTTTATTTTATGGTTCAGGAGCCATTGGTGGCGTAGTCAATGTTGTAGATGAGCGGATCCCTACCTCTAGTGAAAACAGGACCGCTTACTCGCTGGGCAGCAATACCGTGGCAGATGAGCGCGAAGCCTCGCTGGCTCATACCGGCGGCAATGATCAGCTCGCGTATCACGTGGACAGTTTCTGGCGCAAAGGTGACAACTATGAAATTCCCACCTCAAGCGACTATGGCGAAGAATCCAGTGGGGTATTAGAGAACAGTGACTCAAAAAGCAAAGGGTTCAACATCGGTGGCAACTGGTTTTTAGATAATGGTTCAATCGGCCTTGCCTATGGACGCCTGGAGCGAATTAACAGTATTCCCGGGCACAGCCATTCGCACGCTGAAGAACATGAGGAACACGAGGAAGATGAGTCAGAGCATCATGACGAGCATGAAGAAGAGTTAGAAGTAGTCTCTGACTTGAAACAGGACCGCTGGCAATTGGCTAGCGAACTGTCACTGGATAACCCATGGTTGAGCGGCCTGGATGCCAGAATTGGCTACACAGACTACGAACATTCTGAGATCGAAAACAACGCTATCGGTACGACATTCAGTAATCAAACACTGCAAGCACGGGTCAACCTGCTGCTGCAAGATATGGCCGGCTGGCGTGGTGCAATAACCCTGGAAAGCAAAACCACCGATTTTGAAGCAATAGGCGAAGAGGCGTTCACTCCGCCGAGCACAACGGAAAGCTCAGCGATTGGGCTAATACAGGAAAAGCACACGGGGGAGCTCCTATGGCAGTTAGGAGCCCGAATCGAAAGAGTCACTATCGAAGCCACCGATGATGACTGGGAGGGGGGAAATCTCGATAAGTTAGCTTTTACACCCTATAGTTTTTCTGCCGGCTTGGTCTGGGACATTGCCGCTAATTACAATGCCGGCATCTCTTTTACCCACGCCCAGCGAGCACCCAGTGCCGCTGAACTTTTTTCTTATGGTCCCCATATTGGCACCAGCACCTTCGAAGTCGGCGCACTATTTAGACTGGATGACACAGAAGAGCCCTATTTTTACTACGAGAACAATGTTGAGGAAGAGGTTTCCAACAACATTGACCTCAGTTTTCGCCGGCATTCCGGAAATATCGGCTGGGTGCTGAATCTATTCTACAACCAGGTTGATAATTTCTACTACGAGCGAAATACGGGCTACACCAGCGAAGATATTGAAGAGCATGGTCACGATGAGGAAGAAGAGAGTCACGATCATGGCGAATTACCCGTTTATGTCTTCGATCAAGCTGATTCGACACTCTACGGGCTAGAAGCTGAATTTGCCTGGCAAATATCCAAGCCACTCACATTAACACTGTGGGGAGACACTGTTCGTGGAAAGTTAGATGACGGAGGTAACCTGCCTCGCATTCCACCTGCACGATTGGGCAGTATGTTAAGTTATAGCTCCAATGGATGGGATGCAGGAATTGAGATTACGCACGCGTTTGAGCAAAACAAAGTATCAGAACTGGAAACCAGCACCGCTGCTTACACACTTTTGAATACTGAGCTTGCATACACTTTTCAAGGAAGCCAACACGACCTCACCGTTTACCTGAAGGCTAACAATCTAACTGACGAGTTAGCTTACGTGCATTCATCCTTCCTAAAGGAACTTGCTCCACTGCCGGGGCGGAACTTTAGTGTTGGATTGCGAGGCATGTTTTAGTCAGGGAAAGGCTTTAGTCAATCAATCAAACCACCAGCAGTAATCATTGCCGGTGGTTTTTCCATTTTATAAATTGCCCTCAATAAGAACTTAGATAAATCCCTGCGTTTTCACAAGAACTTCCCTTAGGGCCCGTAGGCACCAAGAAAATAATTAGGAGTTATTATGACCCAGCCAGTAGTACCAGAGAATTTCAACGCTTGGCTACATTGCATTACGGTAGAGTGCGGCATCGAACTAACACCAGAATTTGTTGATGAGCGCATCAATGCACTGCAGGACAACAAGAATTACCACACCCGTAATTTTATTCTCTTATACGGGCAAGAACACCACCAGAAAGTACTCAGCTGGTTTAAACAAGTACGTGAAGGAATATAACCCCGGAGACAACCAAAAACCACCAAAAACAAAGGACACAATAGCCTCGACTGGCATTATGTGACTCCAGATTAATAGTTTTATAAGGAAATCCAAACACCCTACCCATCGATGCGGATAATTTAAGAAAGATTTACATCTAGCTATTACTCCAAGCTAAAACAACCATAGCGACCTCAACTCAACTGCCTTTACAAGCAACATGAAGCCGTTAATAACATCCAGAAATTGATACCAGAGATCACAGTTACTCAAACTAAAGATCTGAAACGGAAATTACGAAAATGAAACCCCTGATACCAAGTAGGGTTTTACGACTTGCCGCCCACAAAGCACGGCCATTTAATCAAAAAATATAAAATAAAGAGTCGCATCTAGAGATTGCCATTAGCCGACTAAAACACAGCATTACAAATAGCACTTTTTTCTAACAGTTAGGTCCGCCATTCATTTATCATGGCTTCAATGCGATTCATTTGGTGCATTAACATTTAGAAAACAACTTCTAAGCATAAAAATAAGGAACAAAAATGCCACTAATGACCTTAATCCCTGAGGGGCAAACACCAGGTAGAAGAACGCGTCTGTTAGCTGAGGCGATGGGAAATGCGAAACCCGCTTTCATGAACGGCACTCTGACAGGGCCAGAGCTTTCCCTTTATACAAAACTAAGCAGTTTGCAATGCTGGGACGCTGCGCTCTACTGTGCCTGGAGCGCCAAGGGTGTAAACTGCCCAAGTGTAACCATGGACAACAAAAACTATAATGTTACTGGTAACAATAACTACAATAGAATTTTTGGAGCCACCCCCAGAACCCGATCAGTTAATACTCTGCACGATTTAATGACCTTGCCGGAGGGCTGTTTCGTTGGTTTTCTATCAAATTTAGGAGTTATGAGACATGTAATGATTCATACCTCAAATGGTCATGGAGCAGGCAATAAAAGTGACTGTGTTTTTACTGATGGAAATACAGGCGGTTGGGAGCTACTAGATATGGCTCATTTTTTTGGTAAAGATAGTAATCATAACGGCAACTCCCATACAACCATGATATATATGCCGGTAACGGGGCAAGTAATTTAACTTTTCTCAAGAGTGGACGTATAGCCTATTGAGCTATTCTGCTTTTGACTGCATCAGTTCAGATTTGATCTGACAGTTACCGGTTTTCAAAAGGTCTTCTGTCAGGTCAACCCTGAACTACAGCTCTTCAGACAAGCACAAAATTAGATGCTATCTGATAAATTTCCAGCTTATAAGGCAAACTCTACCCTACTCCCACCTGGTTTTAAGGTGTAACTTTGGGTTTTCTTACCTCGATTGACATTTATAGTATTCACTTGATCCTGCTCAATTTCCATGAGCATTGATTGCTTAACACACAATTTTTTGCTGGAAATATCTACCAAAGGTATTTCCTGATATATCCAGATGTCATGAACATCGGACTCCACACCTACCCAATTGAGCTTCAACAACTCACCATTTTCCTGGCTAATCTGGAATCTTGAATTGACATAGCTCTCCATCTGTTTTTGTGCTTCATTCAATTCTTTACTGGCACTTATTGATAAGGCCTTTTCAATATCAGCAACAAAAAAACGATGGGAGACCTCCAGTGTTTGAGTGCGCTCGTTTACGGAGAGGTCGGTCAAACCAAAATGATAGCGATGTGCATTTGCCTGGAGTGTAAATATCGAGGTCGTTACTATCAACAAGAAGGAAAATAAAACTTTCATCAATTACTACCACAACACAATGAATGTTTCAGGTGGATACGTTAAGTAAAGAGCACTAAGTGCAGCTCTCCAGGCCCACTGCCGCAGAGCTGCACTTCTTCCAAGGCTTAATCTTCCTCTTTAAGCTCTACGTCCCAATCCTTCATCAAGTTACGCGGCTTCTCATCCTTAAATAGCTCCAGGCGAGACTTGATAATTCGGCGTGGGTAGAAATTGTTCTCCACATTAACATCTGCTGTTTCCCAGTGGGGGTCGAGCACTACTGACTTGAGTACCTTGCTCTTGTCCCGCACCAGCATTTTGGAAGTTTTCTTAGCATTGCGAGTCCAGATTTCCGCAGGGATACGTAAGTCCTCAATACTTCCATCTTCATATTCCAGGCGCAGGAGTAACGGCATTACCAGGCCGCCAATATTGCTAAAGTCCATTACATAGACATTGCTCTCTACTTTGAGCATGTCCTTTTCCCAGTCCTCAAGCCCTTCAAGTTGGCTTTGGTAGCTATTGCGGTCCGCATTGGAGACATCAAATTCATCGTGCTTGTTGTAGAAGTCTTCCAGCTCCGGCTTACCATCAACGATGCGAGTCAGCTTTCGTTCGCGGTTTTCAATTACAGTGATAGTGTCTGGCTCATTTTCATGCTGGGCCCGTTTCCAGGGACCTTCCACTTCAGGGTTCTTGGTGCCTACTGTGTAATGATGGACCGCATCAAGGCTGATATCGACATTATCGGTAGTATAGAACCAGCCACGCCAGAACCAATCAAGATCCATACCTGATGCATCTTCCATAGTGCGGAAAAAGTCCGCAGGCATAGGGCGTTTGAACTTCCAACGCTGGGCATATTCCCGGAAAGCAAAATCGAACAACTCACGCCCCATAATGGATTCACGCAGGATATTCAGTGCAGCTGCAGGCTTACCGTAGGCATTGTTACCAAGCTGAAGCACAGATTCCGAGTTCGTCATAATCGGAACCTGGTTTTCACTCTTCATATACTCGACAATTTTTCGTGCATCGCCACGGCGGGATGGATACTTCTCTTCCCATTCCTGTTCAGCCAAGAACTGTACGAAGGTATTCAGGCCCTCATCCATCCAGGTCCACTGACGCTCATCAGAGTTAATGATCATAGGGTAATAATTGTGCCCCACCTCATGAATGATCACAGAGATAAGCCCATACTTGGTGCGGCGAGAGTAAGTACGCTTGCTGCGGTCCTCCTCATCAATTTCAGGGCGCGGACCATTGAAGGTGATCATGGGGTATTCCATTCCCCCCACAGGGCCATTGACGGAAATAGAGACCGGATAGGGATAGTCAAAACTGTAGCGGTTATAGATATCTATTGTATGAATAATGGACTCTGTTGAGTACTTGTCCCACAGTGGAGTGCCCTCTTCCGGGTAGAAGGACATAGCCATCGTATCGGTTCCACCCTTCTTGTAACCCTGTGCGTCCCACAGGAATTTACGTGACGAAGCCCAAGAAAAGTCACGTACATTCTCAGCTTCAAATACCCAGGTTTTACGCTTATTTGAACGACTTTTTTCGTTCTCCAGCGCTTCATTCTTAGTGACAATCATCACAGGCTTACTGGCTACTCGAGCCTTTCTCAAACGCTCGCGCTGCTTGGAGGTCAATACATCCTTGGGATTTTGAAGAACACCGGTTGCAGCAACGATATGATCTGCTGGCACTTCAATAGCAACGCGATAATCCCCAAACTCCAGCGCAAATTCGCCGCGTCCCAGGAACTGCTTGTTTTGCCACCCGCTAACATCGTTATATGCAGCCATACGAGGGAACCATTGGGCTATCTCGTATAAGTAGTTATCGTCGCGCTCAAAATATTCATAACCGGAACGCCCACCCAGTGCTTTCTGCTCAATAACCTTGTAAGCCCAGTCAATCTGGAAACTCACGCTGGAACCTGAGGCCAGAGGCTGGGGCAAGTCAATTCGCATGCCGGTATCGACAATAGTATGGCGAAGCTCCCTACCCCGAGTGTCAGCCACTTTAGTAATCTGGTATCCGCCTGGGAATTCACCGGATACTACTGCACGACGAAAACTCTTAAATGGAATGGTGTCCGGTTCAATAGCTTCCATATCAACCGGCGTCGCCAAATTACCAGAGGAATTTGGCTTGAAGCGATTTTGATCCAGTTGCACCCATAAGTAACGCAGGGTATCCGGCGAATTATTGGTGTAAGTGATGGTCTCTGAAGCAGTGATCAGTTGCTTATCATCGTCTAGTGAAACCTTGATATCGTAGTCCGCCTGCTGCTGCCAATAGGCATGACCAGGGGCTCCCGACGCTGTTCGGTAACTATTCGGTGTCGGCAGCAGTTCCTCCAGCTGGCGGAACTTATCACCGGTTACATTTAGGGGATCTGCGGCAAAGCTGCCCGAGGTTCCGGACATAGCAAGCCATGCCACAGTTAAGCGGCCGAGTAATTTTATATTCATTGGTTTACTTCAGAGATTTACGTCAGATTAAAACTTTACGGAATACGGCCGCGAAAAAATGACCGAATTTATGCAAAAATTTCTAATAAGCCAGGCCAGATTTGAATACCTGGCCATATAGCTATTTGGATTCGTAAAACACTTTTGTTTCGGTACCCTGGTTATCCGCCAGGGCAGCGATCCAGGAGCTCTCCATTGCATCCCAATCCAAACGCGCTTGGTTAATCGCCTCTACCCGGCTTTCCAATGTGTCATCCAGCTCTAAAACTGTAAGCACTTTGTCAGCCTTATTAAATCCAAATACACCTTGCTCGGTAATAAATACCCCCTTGATTCTCTCAGCGTCAGTGCCACTGAATAGTGAAAAGAGCGCATCATAATCAAATATAAATTCAGGGCTAAAACGCCAGCCACAGCTGTAGTAACCCTCTCCGCTATTCTCTGAGCGGAGATAGCCACACTCCGGCAATAGCTCAATCTCATCCGCCGCCTGAGTTACTGGGTGGTGGTGGTCACTCCCCGACGAGACCTGAAAACTGCAGGGCAGTTGGAGCCAATCCAATTCGATACGCCCCTGCTCCACCACTTGCAGCGGTTTTTCAGCGCCCTCACCTAAGAACGAGAGAAATCGCTGAAGGTTTTGCAAGTCTTCGGGGCCGTAGAGATCAGACTTATTAGCCACTACCAGATCAGCAACTTCTAATTGCTGCCGAAAAGTCTCACTGCGTAAGTAGCGGTCGTCTTCAATACAGCGAGCATCGACCAAAGTTAGCGTACCGCGAAGGTCCAACACACCGCCGCGCACTGCATCAGACAAAGCCGCCAGCACCTCTCTAGGGTGCCCCAGGCCCGTCGGCTCAATTATTAATCGATGGGGCCTGGCCTTAGCCAGTAACTGGTTTAAAGCGACCTGCATCGGCAAACCAGCAGCACAGCACATACAACCGCCAGGTACCTCTCGAATATAAATATTGCCTTCCTGTTCTGGTTCAAAAAGTGCGCCATCAACGCCCACTTCTCCAAACTCATTGACCAGAACAGCCCAGCGCTCATCAGCGGGCTTACTTTCCAGGAGATGCCGGATAGCCGTTGTCTTGCCGACGCCCAAAAAACCAGTGATAACGTTGGCAGGTACCCCGCGTATTAACTGACTAGCTGCCACTAAGCTGCATCCCGGCTGCACTCATCACAAACACAATCCAGCTCCAATTGGGATGTCTGGAGATGATATCCAGCACTTTCAACCGTATCCCGCAATGCATCAATGACTTCGGGCCTAATGCCAATTTCCCGCACTTTGCTGCAGCGATTGCAGATTAAAAACTGTGGAGTCTGGTGGCTGTGGTCACAGGCAATATGAGCACAGGCCAGGTACTTGTTTTCTGAATTGAGTTTGTGAACCAGGTTCTCTGCTGCCAGAAAGTCCAGCATTCGATAGACTGACATGGCGGGAATTGAGTCGCCAAAGTCACCATTGTAATGCTCCGCTATTTCATAGGCAGAGAGCGGAGTTTTTGACCGCAACAACACGGTAAGAACGTTCTTACGCTTTTCAGTCAGGCGGGCACCTGAACTGCGACAGGTTTGTTCCGCCACACTCAGGGTCTGTTTGATTTGGGATGCTTTCATAGCCTATTTCATTTGCAATTTGTTGTCTTTACCAGTGAGCAGTTCAGCCCCCTGACGACCGGAGCTGATCCATTGCACTGCAATCCCATGAATACCGGGAAACCTCTCAAACAGGGTAACAATGACACTGTTGAACTCTGCCAGATTATCACACTTGAATTGGTAACTAGCACGGAAACCACTGTGCACTGAGTTGTCACTGGTAACTTCTGCGCTATATGGCGCCTTAACTTCCACACTTAAGGGATGGCACTGAGCACCGACAAACTCCAAAAAATGGTCTGGCTTGGATAGATTAAAAGCAACCTGTTCTAACAGCCGCTCTTGAGCATCGTTACGTGGCGCATGCTCAAATCCCACCAGGTCGACTGTGGGCGACTCCAGCTCGACACTGATTCTGTCTGCTTCGGCCACCAGGTACATCATCGCCTTACCGTGAACATGGCTTCCCACCTCTGCAGCCACCGGGCCAGCCCAAAAAAACACAACGAACAATGCTCCTGCAAGCCTCATGATCTTCACCTATTCGACAAGAGCGCCCCGATAAATCAAGCGCTGATTTACCCAGTGGGCAACAATCAATAAGCCTGCACCAAGAACACTGGCAACTAGCTCCCATACCCCCTCGATATATAGCGCACCAACCAATAGCAATGCCCCGGAGAAACCAACAATCATTACCGCGTAGCGCTGATGGCGTCGGCAAGAGGCTGGGAAGCTGGCCAAGGCCAGAATTACCACGGGTACAAGCAACAGCAAATGGAGAAACTGGTCCTCTTGTAAAGCACCCAATATCCCCAAACCTCCCAATACCGGTAACAAAGGAGTCAAAAGACAGTGCAGCAAGCAAAGCCCAGAAGCCAAAATTCCTAAAGTATCTCTCACAACAATCCTTTTAATCTACGAGAACCCAAGACAACCACATACACTTCAGCCAACATGATGATATGTTATATCATCAATTTAATATTTCAAGTCAACGTGAGCTATGGAACAGGGGATTCATGGAATGCCAAAAATCAGTGAGCAAGAACTGCTGGGGATGCCCGCCTCAGACTATATGAACGAAAAACAACTATTCTTCTTCCAGCATCGTCTAATGGAATTGAAAAGCGACCTAATGGCAGAGGTTGAACAGGGACAGCAGGCTATTGCAACCACGAACCTTGCCTTAGCTGATGACCTGGACCGAGCGGCCGCAGAGCAGGAGAACCAGCAACACCTACGCTTTACCGGCCGCAAGCATCTACTTCTGCGCAAGATCCAGCGGGCATTAGAGAAGATTAAAGATGGCACTTACGGGTACTGTGAGATAAGTGGGGATCCGATCGGTTTGCAGCGACTGCTATTAAGGCCCACTGCAGAACTCTCTTTTGAAGAAAAAAGTCGCCAGGAAATGCTGGAACGCAACTACAGCAAGCAAAGGTAAGCACCATACTCGGCCTCACGCTTTGCTGTGACTAGATATAACACGGTAGCACCTTGAGGAATGGAGGTTTTCATGCTGCCTTAGAGGATAGCCGACAGCCTTCTCAACCAAAGAAGGGGTTTAGTGGTCACTTTAGTTATTCGGCAAAACCCTAGACTCCCAACATAAGTGGCACACGCTAGCCTAGAAGAAGTACAAGCCGGCTCAAGTAATTAGTACTCATCTTGGGCGTACGCTGGTTCGAAACACAATACCTCAGCAGACTCCTAAGCCCCCTTCGCAAAACAAGGGCAAAAGTTGGAAAAGCCCTAAATTATGAACGAAGTACCCCCCAGAGCAGGTTTACAGGCAGAAGAACTGGTTGCCTATATGGCACATATCAAAGGCAAGAGAAAAACGAATAATCCTGCGAGTAAATTACGGCAACCTCCTAAAGTCAAAAACCATGAAAACCAAAGTATCTCTAATTAAAGTACTCTCCATTACCTTAACATGCTTAGCTACTTCAGCCTGCTCCCAAAGGATCGCAAGCTTTATAGACAACGCTGAAGATTATTCTTTTAACAACAGAATAACTGCCGATCAAATTAAAGACTTAGACTTCAAAAAAGACAAATATTGCCCACTGCAAAAAAAGAACTGTATTAGCTATTACTATGCTCCACCTTTAACCGATAACAAACTTCAGTACTCCGTAAAGCATGGAGAAGGCGACAAAGAGAACAATGTTAAAATCGATTTAACCAGAAACTCTATGGAGCGGAGTTACGATGGTACCGTAATCTTATTGCATGGATTTCGCACCTCCAAAGATTTTATGATCAATTCAGCTTTATACTTCCGTTTTCTTGGGTTTCAGGTTGTTGTTCCAGATCTTCTCGGTCATGGTGATTCAGGTGGCAATAAAAAATACGGAGTGGATGACAGCAATTATATTAACCACCTCATTGACAATTTAATTAAAGAGGGCGTCATTAAAGATGAGGATATTTATATTCTGGGAAATTCGATGGGTGCATTAACGGCAGCCCATATTTCTTTCCAACGACAAGACATTAGTGGAATTATCCTTTCGGCCCCAATGCCATCATTTGATGAAGCTGTGTACAATTATGCAAAACGTGACCACCCACTACTTAGCAAAATTATCCCTGAAAAAGACTTTCGCAAGGGTGCAATTCTGGCTCTAGAGAAAGCCAAAATCAATCTGGATGACACGAAGATAATACCACTCCTAAAGTCCTCCAAGGTTCCAACACTACTAATACTCTCAGATTCAGACCAAATATCTCCTTATGTGGATTATGAAAACTTGAAAAAAGACAATGTAACGTTAATTAAAATTACTGGCAGATATCACCCAAGCATGAATACAATAGGAGAAGTCGAACATAAAGAAATTATTAAATGGCTTAACAGCACTCAAAGTTAGTTACACAAAAAATTGAGAACAAATTCCTATTTTATCTTTGATGTCAGTTTAGTACTATTCCGTCGCCCCCCTTACAACCTTGCGCATCCCACGAGAGCTACCACCTGAAGTAGAAACCCCTTGTCAGACTTTCAAGTAGATTAATGCTCTATGAATTGCTCCACAAGCTTATGGTGAGCTTGACTAGATTGGAGCACCTCACTTGACTGCCGCCTGGATAAATGTATTTGTTTCCGCACACACCCTCTCTCTGTATATATTGAACACCTCAAATATACACAGAATCATCTACTTTACCTAAAAGGACCGCTCCAAGAACGCTGTTGACAACCAGCCTCCGGAGAAGTAGTGGCTACTTTTCAAGTAACCACAGACATCGACATAATAACTCTATTAAGCATTGTACCAAGGTGGAACGATCCACTGACCAAAGTGCCAGTCGCGAGGTACAAATCTTCCATACCCTTGCCCCAATCGGTCGGGCTTATTATTGGTAGGGTTCATTGCCCAACCCTCTGCCAAAGTGACATGGACACCATGTATTCTACACATTGCGATAAATTCTCTAAAAGCCTGCAAAGTTTGAATAACCGCTTCACTGCGAGCAGGAGTAAATGCAATAAGGGGTAAATCTATATCGTTCACATATGGGCGTGCGGCTTCATCACTGTGCCATAGTACATTTCTTCTGGGGAATGGCCCCCACTGGCCAGTTCCAGCTCTCGGGCTGCGGATACCACCGATAGTGGAATTGAGAGTCTGACTTACTTCATAAATCCGATTAGTTATATTACCCAGCTTGGTGCCTTGCCTGTGAGTAGTGAAATTTCTCTCCAATTGATTTTCGATATGCTGGCGCTGCGACCAAGCTTGAGCAGTGCCGAGAATACGGCGATCATCTCCATATCGATCAAACTTCTTTGCGCCCCGCTTAAATGGCCAGATAGCAAACAGATCATAATCTCCAGTAATCGCGTTGAGGGGATGCTCATTTCGAAAATGACGATGCTCAACAGGGTTAGTCATTGCCAGTAGCGGCTCATACATATCCTTGTACTTAGTGTCATACTGAACAACAATGTTGCCACGCTCCTGAATAAAGCCTGACTGCCTACTTTTTTCCTTATCAATATAGACACCCCACATGTCTCCCAAGCATGTGTTAACCCTGATAAGTGAGTAATGAAAAGTAATGCCACTGAGGTGGCTGGCTATACCTTCGTAACGATCTTGAGTTTTTCTTGTAACATTGATCTTTCCGTTCTGAATCAGCCAATCAACCCGTTCCTGATGCAAGCGAAGCGGTGTTGTTGATGCAGTCCATCCCGCGCCAGAGTTGTTATCAGTGAATGCCTCTTGATGCTGGGCGCGGTTATAGGCCGCTTTTCTCATCCCGTGTTTATTTAACCGGGGGTCTCGTAAAACAAAACCAGCCATCGGCCCCCAATCACATGACTTCCCATGAATCCTAAATCCCTTTGTATCATATCCCTGCTCAAGTAATTGAGTACACGTTGGCCCTGTTGCGCGAACGATGATAACGCAACGATGAGAAGCGGCCGTTGACTTAAATGCATCAGCATGAGTTACAGGGCAACCTATAAGGTTTTGGCGTAATGCAGCATTGTTAAATATAAGATCCATATATCAACTTCCTTTTTTTGGGGGCTTACACTTGAGTCTAATTAAGTTACACAAACATAAGTCACCGGATAAATTTGGGGAGCTTTGTGAAAGCAATAAATTAATGGGCAAGAATCCTAAGAAATTATTCTGGCCTACCCTCAATACTGGAATTCTAACTTTCACTAATAAAGACGAAGGGTTAAAACTCCATGGCCACCTTTTTAAACCTGTATCTATTTATAAACCAATATCCGTGAACTTAAACTGAACCAGACTTGCGAGCTTTAAAAACTTAAGCATTTCGATTTCCGGACTCTTTCTATGCCCTATCCTGTATGTACAAATACATGGCCAAAGCATCATTATCTATTACCCCAAATGAGCTCCAAGCCCCAATAGCCTCTCAGTTTAAAAGTTACATAGATTCCACTTTCTCGGCTTTAGAATTTGGTCAGACATTTTTAGATTTTGGTCTTTTAAATATAGGCATGTAGAGAAAAGACGCGCGTGGATTGCTCGGCGCAGGAAGCCTAAAAACTCGTAGCCACCGGCAGCTTATACCTAGAGAGCCTCTGCCCGGTAATTCTTCTCACTGCAAAAGCAGATGCCATTACGTAACATTTAAGGTTGCATGAACGCCTTCACTCATGTAACTTTTAATGTTTCTAGAGGTTGGGTTTGCAAAATTAGTCTCTGACGCTTTACGTTACCAAAGGTGCTGCAAATGACTGACAATTTAGAGATATATAACTTTTCCTGGGCGCTCTATCCGCGCAGGATACATATCTACCTTTCCGAGAAAGGGTTGGATATCAAATCAAGGGAATATGACCCCAAAGTCGAGAAGAAATGGCCCCCGCCGGAGGTACTGGAACTGAATCCCTATGGCAAACTTCCAATCCTTAAAATAGATAATGAAAATTCAATTACAGAATCCCTCGCGATCATTCACTATCTAGAGAAAGTATTCCCAAACCCAAGCATGATCGGGGAAAATGCGATCGACTATGCCAACGTTATTAGGTTAACCACCATGGCAGATGAAGCCAACACAATTTTGGCAATCTGGAACCATAACATCAGCCCGGTATTTCAGGAGCGAGAACTACAGTTTAAAGATGCCGGATATAGTGGAGCCTACTATTTCATTAAACGACTGGATGTATTAGAGACCGCTATCAATGAAAGTCACGAATTTATTTACGGGAACTCCCCCACTATTGCCGACTGTGTCACATTCCCTTTAATCATGTTCCTGGATGAATTTTATGATGTAAGGCTGCCCCGTCGTTTCAAGAAGCTCAATGCCTGGTATAAAAGGTTTAAAACGAGAGATAGCATTACTCAGCAAAACTATGTCGATCAATACCCAGATTCGCTATTAGAGCTTTCCAGGGGGCTGGAAAAACAAGGGGGATTTTTCTTGGAAGACATTTGCAACAAATTAGAAAAAGATTTATTGAATTAGCCTTACATACCCTCTGAATTCTATAGATAACACTCAAAGCTTACCGATATAGATCAGAATAAAGTTGTAGCCCAAGTGAGGAAGTCTAATTTTCTCTAGCTTCCTCATTCTTTAATCAGCCAGTTTATCGCCCCCAGATCGGAGGATTTCCGATTTTTTCAATGAGAAAATCAATAAATACTCGCACTTTGGATGTTAGAACATTGGATTTGGGGTAAACGAGCCAAATCGCCGATTGATCACTTATATGATATCCAGGGAGTACTCTCACCAAGGAACCCTCATTAAGTTCGGCCTTAATATTCCAAAAAGAACTCATACAAATCCCTACCCCGAATTTTGCAGCTATACGCATACTGGCGCCATCATCACAAATCACTCGGGGTTTACTGTTAGAGGGGGGGAATTCATAAGTGCTCCGATCACTCATTGATATCAGTTTTCTTGGCTTTGAATTAATAAAGGCCAACAGCTGATGCGCAACAAGGTCTTGTGGTTTTTCAGGAATGCCGTATTTATCCAAATAACTGGGAGAAGCGCATAGAACTCGTTTATCATCCGCCAGCTTCCTACCAATTAAACTGCTGTCTTCAACCGCATAATTGCGTAGTGCCAAATCAAAGCCGCCCTCGATAAGGCTGACTTGTGTGTCTGAGAGCTTCAGCTCTATGTTGACTCCAGGATACCTTTCCAGGAATTCAGGCAGGATAGGCGCGATAAAGCGCTGAACGAAAGTGCTCGATGCCGCAAACCTGAGGGTTCCGCTCACGGAGGAATTTCCACGCCCCAGCGCAGCAAAAGCCGCATCCTCTTGTGCGATGATCTCCCGAGCAAAAGGCAGGAACTCCTCCCCCTCTATCGACAGAGAGACCTTGCGGGTAGATCGATGAAATAGGTCCGCCCCCAAATGAACTTCGAGCTTGGACAAGCGGGCACTGGCAACAGAGGGAGCCAATCCAAGCCTCCGCCCCGCAGAGCTTATATTCAGCATCTCCGCAGCCAGTACGAATAGCCGAACCCCATTTGTATCCACTTATTATCTCCAAAAACCGAATTCTGATTCTATTTATACGCCGTTTATACATAGATTCCAATGCTTTAGCCTTTAATCACAGATCGAGCCAGCGTCGATCGATGACTGGCCTAGGCTTTCTGGGAGGTAAAAGATGAGTGTAAGAGTGCTTATGAACGGCGGCGCAAAAAATGGCCAGGTCCAAGCCGCTGATAGTGATCTAGTTAGCACCTTTGGCCGCCAAGCCTCTCCTAACCGAGAAGCATAGGAGCTACCTCAGTGCACTCTCAACACCAAGCTCAAGGTGGCTCTTTTGCTAGTATCAATGCCGGTTACAACGCTGTATTTAGGCCAGGTAAGCTCACGGTGGGACTTGTGGTTCCCATAGAGAATTACGCCACGAATCCGGTTCCAACAATGCTTAATCATGTTGAAAAGGTTCGGCTTGCGGAAGAACTGGGGTTTAGTGCGATTTGGCTTAGAGATGTCCCCTTCAATGTGCCTTCTTTTGGCGATGCGGGTCAAACTTTTGACCCATTCGTCTACCTTGGGCTGCTCTCAGGCCAGACATCGAAAATTGCCCTCGGCGTAGCCAGCATCATTTTGCCCTTACGTCACCCAGCGCATATCGCAAAAGCTGCTGCCTCTGTTGATCAAATCTCAGGCGGGCGCTTAATTCTAGGGATCGCCAGTGGCGATCGTCCGGAAGAATATCCTGCGATGAATGTTTCATATCAGGAGCGAGGGAAACTGTTCCGGGAGAGCTATAAATATATTCGCCGTGTAGCAGAGCCCTACCCCCAACTTCAGAGTTACTTTGGAGCAATTTCGGGCGAACTAGACATATTGCCCAAACCAGAAAAAACAAAGCTGCCTTTATTGATAACGGGCTCCTCTCAGCAGTCCCCAGACTGGCTCTTTAACAACGGGGATGGTTGGATCACCTATCCTCGTCCACATATCGCGCAAAAACAATTTATTGGCCAATTGAGAGATAACTCTGCCATTAACAAGCCAGTGATGGAACCTCTCTATATTGATATAACTGAAACTCCGGATGCCCTACCACACCCCATACACTTGGGATATCGACTGGGAATTAACCAATTATATCAATACCTCAAATCGCGAGAAGAGATCGGAGTTAACCATGTTGCTCTTAACCTCCGATTTAACCGGGTAAATATTGAAGAAATACTTGGAACAATTTCGGAATTAATTCTCCCACATTTTAATGAAAAGGAATAACAAGTGCGAAAGACCATTTTGTTGACAGGCGGTACTGACGGTATCGGATTAGAAACTGCAAAAATACTGGCAGCAAAGGATCATACTTTGCTCTTACATGGCCGCAGCGATACAAAACTAGAAAGTGCAAAAGAAGCAATAAAGCAAAGCTATCCCAAGGCCCATATAGATACATTCCGAGCAGACTTATCCAATTTATCAGATGTGTTAGCACTGGCCTCAATGGTAAAAATTCAATATTCAAGTATTGATGTTCTTATCAATAATGCCGGCGTATTTAAAGTACAAAACCCAATAACCGACACGGGTTACGATGTTCGTTTTATCGTAAATGCTATTGCCCCCTACCTGCTAACGAAACGGCTATTGCCGCTTTTTGGCACTGACGGTCGCATTATCAATCTGTCTTCTGCAGCGCAAGCAACTGTGAACCTCGAGGCGCTCAAAGGTCACCAACAACTATCCGACAACGACGCTTATGCCCAAAGTAAACTGGCTCTCACTATGTGGACCTTTCAACTAGCCCGCTCACTTGGCGACAAGGCCCCGCAATTTATCGCAATCAATCCCGCCTCATTTCTGGGTAGCAAAATGGTGAAAGATGCTTACGGAACTCAAGGGAAAGACTTAAGTATCGGCGCCAGCATATTGGTACGGGCGGCACTCGATGATGAGTTCTCAAACGCTAGCGGTAAATACTTTGACAATGACATAGGCAACTGGTCCCAGCCACATCCAGACGCGCTAGATGAGAAAAAGAGAAAGGTACTTATTGAAGAAATTGAGAACACTCTCGACAAACTCAGCATTAAAAATACCTAAGACGTTAACGCAATCAATTAAAAGGAATTCACCATGAAATATGAAGGTTTTACCACATTCTCGGCGATGCAAGATGACGGAATCCTAACTGTGACATTTGACTTTGGTCCCGTGAATGTCCAAGGGCAAGAAATGCTGGCCGACTTAAACAGCCTGGCAATGCGCCTGGAACGGGATCGAGAAACCAAAGTCGTTGTGTTTCAGTCGGCAAATCCGGAAGTTTGGGTATGTCATTACGATACTGAGTTACTGAAAGATATGTCTGACGAAGCTGTATCTCGCGAAGAAGCCCAACTATTGGATTTACAGGCTATCTGTGAACGCATCAGTAAGGTGCCCCAAGCAACGATCGCCAAACTAGAAGGCTTCGCTAGAGGTGGTGGCCATGAACTGGCCTTGGCACTCGATATGCGTTTCGCAGCCCGAGGAAAATATAAATTCATGCAAATGGAAGTGGGTATGGGAATCCTCCCCTGTGGGGGAGGCGCATCAAGGATGGCTCGGCAGACAGGACTGGGTAAAGCGCTGGAGATTATTCTCAGCGCCCGTGATTTCGATGCTGACGAAGCGGAAAGCCTCGGCACAATCAACAAAGCACTAGAGCCAGATGAAATTGGCGAGTATGTCGATAGCCTAGCGAAGAGAATCGCTCAATTTCCAGCAGAATCAATCAATGCTTGTAAGCAGGCGGTCTATGAGTCCATCGATAAACCTATCGGTGAAGCGCTAAAAGCGGAGGCCTATTGGCTGTATCAAGCAACCAGTAAAACACCTGCGCTAAAACGCTTCTCTATCGCAGATGAACAAGGGTTGGAACACGATATTGAAAATCAGCGGAACTGGAACCAACTGGTTATGGATGTACAAAAAATAAACTAGCAGTAGCAATTGGGCATCCGACGATTTACAGGCTGCGATGCCCTACTTACTTCGGACACTTAGACAAAACTCTACAGAAAGTACAATTTTTGGGAATCAAAATGAGAGCAATGATTGTAAATACCTTTGGCGGCCCAGACGTATTTGAAGCTGCTGAAGTACCCAAGCCGACCACCAAAGCTGGCCATGTGCGGATTAAAATATCAGCAACCAGCGTCAATACCGTAGATACCATGATTCGCCAAATGGGACCTGCATTACCCCTTTCACCTAAAACCCCGGCGATATTGGGTATGGATTTCGCTGGTGTTGTTGAAGAGATTGGCGAAGGTGTAACCGATTATCAAGTGGGCGATGAAGTCTATGGCTGCGCAGGTGGACTGGCTGACTTGCCGGGAACATTAGCCGAATATATTGTTGCAGACGCGAACTTAATTGCCCTGAAACCCGAGAACCTGACCATGCGGGAAGCAGCAGCTTTGCCCTTAGTAGGCATAACCGCCTACGAAGGGTTACAGCGTGCGGGGGTTAAGCCTGGACAAAGTGTTCTTGTTCACGGTGGCTCGGGCGGTGTGGGTCATATAGCTGTACAGCTGGCTCGTCACTTTGGTGCTGATGTTTACTCAACAGGCTCCGGAGATCCTCAACTGGCAATGATTAAAAAACTGGGGGCAACGCCGATTAACTACCGGACTGAATCAGTTGAGTCTTATGTACTGAAGTACACCAACGGAGCAGGCTTCGATATAGTATTCGACTCAGTCGGTGGTGCAAATATAACGAACTCTTTTGAGGCAGCAAAACTCAACGGCCAAGTAGCTACTACCGTTTCCATGGTAGAACTTGACCTGACGCCTGCTCACTTTAAAGGCTTGTCTTTGCATGTCATTTTTATGTTAATTCCAATGCTACACAATTATCATCGTGAGGAACACGGACATATTTTAAAAGCACTAAAAGCCATTACTGAAGCAGGCGATCTCAAACCTGTGCTTGATGAAAGTTCCTATAGTTTGCCTGATATTGGCAAGGCCCATGAACGGCTGGCAAGTGGGCAAGCTATGGGGAAAGTTGTTGTGGATATCGAACCCTAAGTCTGACTAATAGAGATTTCAACTCGCAAATCTCCATTATTGATGGGAATATCGCTAAAAATGTAGATGTTCAGGCCTGATTTGATAGCCTTCGGTTACTCAGAAAACTTCATTTTAGGTCTGAACTGTTTCAACCAGCTCACATTAATTTATCAACATATTTTTTAAAATAGACATCTTATTTGAAGAACAATTTCTCCACTCAAATTTGTAAGGCGGCTTTAATCCCTTATAGTTGTAAATGTATTAAAAATATACCAACCTTAAAAAGAGTCCCAAAATCTACCAGCAATTGGTCCCAAAGAGCGTTCTCTATTACGAATAATACATAGATCAAAACTGCTAAATGCTTCAATCCCCTCAACACTAATGGGTACAAGTAAACCTCGCTCCAGCTCACTCTTTATGAAATGTTTTGGTATCCGACCCCAACCAAGTCCAGCAAGGGTCAGCTCTTTTTTTGTATGGTAGTCATTAACAAACCATCTGCGTCCAACTTCCAGCAAGTTGATATTTCCCTTATTTTCTGAGCGGCCCGTATCCCTCACGACAATTTGGGGTAGTTGTGCCGCTTCCAATTGTGAAATCTCATCGCCAGGAAAAATGTCAGGAGCCGCAACATTAACTAATTCAACCTGCCCTATTTTCTTCCACTCATGTTTACTCTCAACACCGAATAAAGTAGCAAATGCCAGATCAGCTTCATTGTCATCTATACGCTCCATTACGCCCGACAGTAGTTCAGTGCTAATACTGAAATCCGTATTGGGAAATGACAAAACTATAGGCTTGATCTGTTTTAACAAGGGTGATAGCTCAACAATACCGCTGATGACCACGGTAAACTTGGGCTCTATTCCCGCTCCAAGCTGGTGCCCCATTACAGAGAGCTGTTCAAGGCTTTGCATAACTCGCTTAGTCTGCTGGTAAAAAGCCTTTCCCTGCTTTGTGAGGTTCGGTCTATAACTATCTCTATCAAATAAAGGAAAGCCAAATTCCTCCTCAAGCTTCTTAACCGCATTACTAATCGTCGGCTGGGTTTTGAAAATCGCCTTGGCCGCACCGCGAAAGCTTCCCTGCTCCACTACGGCAATAAACATCTTGAGTTGCTCTTGGGTCATACTAGAACCTGATTCATAAAACTTATCATATTGATCTATATATACCATTATTATTTTATCGTCAACATGGCTAATCTGCACCCGATCGAAACAAGCAGAGCCAATAGATATGACTAAGAAACAAGACAATACAAGCCTTTTTTCCCACGGAAAGCTTGGATCTATGGAAACTAGTAACCGTATCATCATGGCCGCCTTGACACGTGCAAGGATAGGTCGAGATGGTGTACCAACAAGCGTCAACGCCAAGTATTACGCTCAACGGGCCAGCGCAGCGATGATCATCACAGAGGCTACCGCGATTTCACCACAAGGGCTCGGATGGGTGGACACCCCTGGCATTTTTACGGAAGAACAAATCGAGGGCTGGCGAGAGGTTACCGATGCTGTACATCGCCGTGGTGGGAAGATTTTTATCCAACTTTGGCACATGGGCAGAGAAGTACACCCCGACCTTATCGGAGGTGAAGCGCCTGTTGCGCCCTCGCCAATAGCTGCGGAAGGAGAAGCACATACTTATGAGGGAAAGAAGCCCTATGCAGTTCCACGAGCATTAACATGTGATGAGATTCAAGGCATTATCTCAGATTACAAACAAGCAGCTAAGAATGCGCTAAAAGCCGGCTTTGATGGAGTTGAACTCCACGCCGCAGGACCCTACCTACCCGCGCAATTTCTTCACGATAGTAGCAACCATCGTACTGATGCCTATGGCGGCAGCGTAGAAAACAGAGCTCGCTTTATCTTTGAAGTAATATCCGCGCTGAGTGAAGTGTGGGGATCAAATAGAGTTGGAATCAAGCTATCTCCGGAAATTAGCTTGACGGACAGCAGTGCTCAAGAAACCTATTTATATGTTGTTAACCAGCTGAATAGGTACAACCTAGCTTATATGCAAATGATGGAGCGAGCCTGGGATAGAGATGAGCAACCAGCCATTGATCACATCCAGCTACGCGATGCATATAACGGCCGCTACGTTGCCAATGGTATGTATGATCTGGAGTCCGCAAAAAACGCTATTGCTAAAGGATCAGCCGACTACGTTTCCTTTGGGCGTTTATTTATATCCAACCCGGACCTTGTAGAACGCCTGGCAACTAATGGGCCCTATAACGAAGAAGATATGTCCTCATTTTTTGCGGGTGATGAGCGAGGGTATGTAGATTACCCATCTCTAACTGAAGAAAGTGCTTAATTGATAGACCTCTTAACTTTGTAATGGATATAACCATGGAAAAAATTCTGATCACTGGCGGCACTGGCAACAATGGCAAAGCCGTTCTTAAAAATCTCGCCAAAACTGATATACCTGTTAGAGCTATGTTACGAGATATTTCAAGTGCCCCAATCAAGGCAGATAACATCAACTATGTGAGAGGAGACTACGAAGATGAACACTCTCTATTAGAAGCGTTGGATGGCATTGAATCAGCCTTTCTAGTTACTGCATTCGAACCCTCATTCCCTCAAAAACATGCTGCTTTTATCCGTATAGCTGAACAGGCTGGTCTTAAACATATTGTACAGCTCTCAGGTTTAGGGGCAGATACCAATTCATCGATTGATATAGCCAGATGGTTAGGAGAAGCAGAAAATTATCTTACCCAGTCAAGTTTAAACTGGACTATTCTGCAGCCTGCTGGTTTTAACAGCAATTTTCTCGCCTCAGCCAGTGAAATTGCCACACAAAATACTATTAGTGCACCTTTTGGCTCTGCACCAGGCGCTACTGTTGTTACAGCCGATCATCAGGACATCGGAGATGTAGCAGCAAAAATATTAGTGGACCCAGGCATGTATACTGGAAAGAAATATGTACTCACTGGATCAGAAAAATTAACTTATAGCGATATTGCAGATGTTTTATCCAAAGTATTAGATAGAAAAATCACATATTTACCTATAAGCGATGAAGCAGCAAAGTTAGGATTGTTAAATGCCGGAATCCAAAAGAAATCGGCTGATGCTCTTGCCCAGCTGTGGCCAGTAACCCGCGAGTGGGGCCATACCATTGAACCCTCTAGTCATGTGGAAGAGCTATTGGGAAGGAAACCAACTACGCTTGAAGATTTTTTCCGACAGGAGACTCAGAAATTTAATAAAGCAATCATTTAAATATAAATACAGACACTTGATCTGACAGTGCAGGATCTGGAGGGTGCATGACTGTCAGATCAAGTTTAATTACATATTTAGTACTTATACCATTTACCGTCATCAATGAACGCTTAAACTATTTAGCTTGCCATAGCATTCTATGCCATCCTATCAACCTTATAGAGTTAGCAAAGGCGCTAATAAGAAATACTTAAAGGCCACCATCTAGTCATATATCAGGAGCTATTCAATCCATACTCGGGTAAATTTTCGCCTTTGGCTTAATGTATCAGTGAACTTTTCTCTATCATGGAGCACTCTGGTATTGTCAAGAAAGAGTAAATCTCCAGATTTCATCGAAAAACTAACTACATTTTCTTTATTATTTAACTCTTGATCCAATAGATCAAAAGATTGACAAACATCCTTGGACAATACTTTACCTACCCTTTCATGACCTTTTTCAATCCAATAGCGCATGTAACGAATAGATAATTTACTATTAATATAGCTAAAAATAGGAAATTGGTTACCAAGCAAATGTTCCACATTTTTTTTACTATCTGGAGTAACCAGGTCTCGAATATAACTCTTATACAGAAGAAGAAGGTCTTCAGGCGATGACGCCCTTACTCTCTCATGAACTTGTGCAGCAGATACTACCTTAGATATACCACCAGATAGCGCAGGCGTTAAACAGCAAAGTCCAACTATCCTTGGTTGAATCAATTTCTGTGAGCTATCAGTATGAACACTGGTAGCTTCATTGGTTTGAGAGATTGGAATGGGCTCCGTTTTATAGTCCATCCCGGCATTCTGAACACCATAGAGTCTACCGTAAGTATCAATGGTATTACCCAATGCAAGACTGAGTTTCAAGAAAAATAGATTAAGTACCTGATGATCAAGATCGGTTACACCTCGTATCCATGCTACACCAGTCCCTTGATGTAATTCTCGCTTAATACCCTGAGACAGGCTGCCAATTTGAGGAGTAGAGACAGAGTTATTTTCAAGCACTTCAACAGGGTTAGTCTGCTTGGAAGCCCACTCTGCCAAGGCGTGTGCTTCAGCGCGCCATCCTTTAGGCAAGGCAAACTTCCAGGAAGAGTTTTTCTCCATATACACCGCATCCCAGGCCTGAGCACGAACCAAGGGTGATGGGGCCAATTCAGTCATTTGCTTGAACCCTAAATAGAACATGAAGTGGATAGCCCTTAAGAGGGCCAAAGAAATTAGTATCAAGTGACAAATGATCTTCAGTTACTGCAAGTTCCTTAACTGATGGTAACCTGGTAAACCCTGCCAATCTAAGAGCCTCAAAGTAATGAGTAAAGTTTTTATGTACACATCGCACAGATACAGCAATACCATCTCTACGCCATATCTTTCCTTCAAAAGTTTCATCAACTCCCTCTAAATATTTTCTCCCTCTATGTTCAAAGTAAAATGGCGGGATCTCATCTCGCATATAGGGTAGACAGGGGTGTGGGACTGTAAATATGAAGGTTCCATTAGAGCTGAGTAGTGATCTCACCCTAGTCATTACCTGTACCATCTCCTCAATGGTTAAGTAATTGAACAGAAAGACTGCTATTGCTTGATCAAATTCAGTCCTTGGGTATTGATTAAAGCTTACCGCGTTTCCAACTTCATAATTAGCCTTATGCAACCCAAGCTCAACCGACATTGACTTTGCTTGACCAATCATTTTTAAAGATGAGTCAACCCCAAATATTGAGCCAGCACCAGATTCCATAATTATTCTAGACATATAGCCTTCCCCACAGCCAATATCTAAAATGTGCTGACCGGAGACATTACCCAGCGCCTCTAAAACTAGAGGTCTGGCTGTATAGTCACTAAGCATCACCTTTTCCGACCGATGCCAATTAGTCGCCTGAGAATTATATATTTCTTCAGTTGATGGAGAGTGAATCATTACGGACTCCTTCCTGTGCATTATTGATGAAACTACTCTCAGGCCCCTTTATTGCTCTTTCCAGCAAACCATCCCAAAACGCAGCTCTAAGATTTAAAGCCTTCATGACACCATGGCGCAGGCGCCTTCTTTCTTCATCAGTGTTAGCAAAATCCAGGGCGACTTGATTAAGGCTCTCTGTATGATTGTCGTCAACGAGTGTATGTACTGGGAAAAAACAGTAGTCAGCCAGACCTAGATCAGGCAGAGATTGCAACCCTCTCTCTATATATGGATAAATAGAGCTTACAATGTGCTCAGTCCCCAACCCTAAAGCCCCTACCGCCTCCTCTGTAGGGCCATGAAGTAGGACACCAGATAGCATTTCATACCAAACTAATGCCTCCTCAAATAGGGGTATCTGCGGGATACCATCTGTTACTCGCAACCTAAAATTTTCGAATAATTCTGTATGCGGAATATCATGGACCCAATCTTTTTTAATCCCGTATTGCTCCAGTTGATTAAGCTCCGCTTCTTCATAATGCCCTGACTCCTCATGAAGGTTTCCCAGAAGTACATTTCGATGTTTCTTTGATGGTAACCTTGCAATTACTGCAGCCAACATATTGATAAAACGGGAAGAGTAAAATCCATACTGCTGGGCAAAGTCAGCTACTGCAAACCTAAAGTTTGGTAGAGTACCATTGGAAAACTGCACAAGATATGGATGGTTTACAGCTCTATGCTCAAGAGCTTCCTTTGAAAGCTGTTTTAACCAAGCTTTTTTTTGAAGGCACATAAAAATCTCCAGCATTAAACACTGATTCGGGGTTGAATAACTTTAACTAAGTAAATATTTACGCATCTATAAATGTATAAAACTATAAATACGACTTATTACTTAAATTTTCTTCAGCAACTAGCGAAATAGATACATGGTTATACCTCCTGTAAATTGATAAATATTCATTCACCAACCTCCAACAACTCTACTCAACAGGTCAACATAATTAATTATTTTTACCTGTTGCGAGGTTATCCCTCACCTCAAAACCAAAATTTTAAATTTGACTCTGACACCACTTACCTCCCTTCCTAAAAAGTTAATATTTAGATTGGCGACAATATCAAGCCTGACATATGCCACCTAAATATCAGTCGAAGGTGAACCGAATATTCTTACAGTTTCCGCTGAATAAATTTCTTCTTAGAAAGATTCAGAACATAGCAATTAGAAATAAGGATTAAGGCGGAGGGCTCACAGCGTAAATGAATCGATTAATCCATGCCACGGTCAAACAACACAGAGATAGCCGGAACAACCAATAAATGAAGAAGACTCACATAACGAGCTCTCCACAGAAAATTCTGCACAAGCTAAATAAAGTTTTTTTGTAGATAATGTGTGAGGGTATCCTATTGCATCTTCTCTTAGCTTATCCTATTTTGAAGTTAATCAGCTTGGCTAGGCATAAACTAAAACAATAAGACAACTCCTTTCCTAAGGAGCATCAAAGGACCGCTCACCCAGATCCTCAATAATGTGATTGATAAAACTGGTGATACGTGTTGACTACGCAGTGTTTCGGTAGCAAATCACATAAATAGGTTGATTTACCTCTACAGTCTGCTCTGGAAATAATTGCACCAACCGCCCGGTTTGACTCTCTATTGGTTTTAAAGCCTGATAAAAATACGATTCCTGCATCTGATAGTGCTAGTTGCAGTAAAGTCTCAGCACTAGATGAAGTAATCGTTGGCTTGATGTCCAGTATGTCCCCACTCTGCTCATACAGCGGACATATGTTGAATCATTCTGGTTTTGTAAAACCAAGTGAGGTGTGTTGGACAAGTTGCTCAACACCCTCCGGGCTACCATGTTGTTGTAAGTAGTCAGGACTGGCTAGAATTCGAACTCTGCTAGAACCGATCTACCTAGTACGTATTATTGAATCCTCAAATGGGCTTTGTCTTAACTAATCCAAATAAGAAGATGCTGCGCCACCTAGAAACCTAAGATTCGACATGAAGAATCTATAAAATTCACCCCCCTTTATTCAATTTTAATTAAATATTTTCGTGATGTTTTTTGCGTATTCGGCATGTTTTTAGCCTCAAAATCTTTGATATTTCTACTCAAACTTCACGTATTGATAAATTCAGCTTTTTATATGTAACAAATTGAAAGCTACACCGACTAAAACTTTGATGTAATCAAATTTACACATCTTAAAAGGACCATCATTAAGAACATATTTAGAAAAAAGCTGTCTCTATCGCTTTCAAATAAATCTGTTGAAAAAAGGAAACTTTGATGTTGCATCTAAAAACTTTACCCAGCCAGGCCGGTAATTCTTGTGCTGCTCACTGCACCGAGATCGCAGTGTCAGGATTCGATATCCGTGCGCCAAGGCCACAGGCATTTGTGGAAGGGACTCTGTGGAACACCATCAAATGGCAGAATGCTGACCTACCTCCGGTTCCACTCGGTGGTAACCACCCCTTAGTGGCGGCCAACAATAGTTCGCCGATACGTGTGCGAAACTACGTGAATGCACAGCCTGGGCGCACCGGTCGGATTCTATACGATGCGGCGCAGAAAGACGTGTGCCTTCAACTCGCGCAGGCGACCAATAGAGCTGATTATAATGCGCTGTTTACAAATCTCATTCAGCCAGCTAGTAACGGGGGAATGCCGAGGAACTTGCGTGCCGACACCTTTTACAATTGCGCTTTTATGATGTTTCGAGGCCCTTCCCCTGTGTCTGCTCAAGAGATGGGTTTCCATAATATCCTGATTGCCAAGGATGGGAACACAGTCAAATATTATAACCCGAATGAAAGCCAACCAGTTTGGAGGAATGATGTTGGATGGCGAACGTTGCGTTATCAAAATAGTGGGGCGCATAGTTACGTTTGGAGTGGTATTGCAATCGAAATCACCTAGCAGGTAAATTGTGGTAGTTCGGACTTAATAAGCAATCCCTGGTTGTGATGTGCCGCTGCAGCATCAGAATATCTTTTGTTTGGCTTTTGAACTTCGATGACTGGCCACTCACCCCCCAACTTGAGTTCCTCAAATAGAATCCTGACTCACTGCTAGGTAAGATCGCTTACCTAGCTTTCCAGAGAAAGTGCTACGCAAGCTAAATAAAGTCTTTCTTTATAGCTTTTTGACAGGGCCTGCTATTACAAATTTTATTGTCCCGTTTTATATTGAAGTTAAACTGCTTGGCAGGGAATAAACAAAAACAATAAGACAACTCTCTACCTAAGGAACATCAAATGGCCGTTCACCCAGTTCCTCAATAATGTGATTAATAAAACTGTTGATACGTGATGAAAGTGCAGTATTTCGGTAGTAAACCGCATTAATGGATTGATTTACTTCTACAGTTTGCTCTGGAAATAGTTGCACCAATCGCCCAGCATGACACTCTCTCTGGGTCATAAAGTCTGATAAGCAGGTGATCCCTACATCCGAAAGAGCTAATTGGAGCAAAGTCTCTCCGCTGGATGAAGTGACCGTAGGCTTAATGTGCAACATCTCCCCATCGTGTCCTTGCACGGGCCACTTGTTGAGAAGTTCAGGCTTTGTGAAACCCAGCAATGTGTGCTGGACAAGCTGCTCCACACTCTTTGGAGTCCCATGTTGTTGTAAGTAACCAGGGCTGGCTAGTATTCGAACTTTACTAGAACCTATCGGCCTGGCATGTAATGTTGAATCCTCAAGCTTCCCAATGCGAAATGCCACATCAGTACGCTTCTCTATCAAGTCGGTAATTCCCTCGTTACTGTTTAGCTCAAGCTCTATCTGTGGATATCGGGTTCGGAAACTTTTTACCAGCGGCGTAATTACATGCAGCATAAATGGCGTGGCGGCGTCTATGCGCAGCAAACCCGAGGGATACTTTTGGCGAGCAGCCATCTGTTCCTCAGCCTCTTCTACCGATCTGAGGATACCTCTTGCATAACTCAGAAAAGCCCGGCCCTCTTCGGTTAACTCCAGTCGCCTTGTAGTGCGTTGTAGAAGGGTAGTTTGAAGCTTATCTTCCAACCTGGCCAGTGCACGACTGACCCCGGAAACGGTCTGCTCTAAGCGTTCAGCCGCCGAAGTGATTGAGGAAGTATCCACCACGGTAATAAACACCTGTAGTTCCTGAAGGGTAATCTGCATTATTGATTCCAAGTCAATTGTCATTTGCTTATAGACGGCTTTTTCGTCAAAAGCAACTAAAGCAAACTGCCTGCGTTAACCCACTGCCCCTGATCACAGACGCATCATTCTGCAGATTCCCTACAGTAGTATTAGTGATAGCGGGCAATGACTGGCTACTCTGACGCTATAAATAAGCAGACTGAATAGTCAATATTTTATGAGTTGCATGCTTCATTTAGGAGTTCAAAGTGAAATTGAAAAATCTTTTCCCCAGTAAACTCGGTTTTGGTACCGCACCTCTCGGAAATATGTTTCGTGAAATTCCGGATGAGGAAGCCCAAGCAACAGTAGAGGCGGCCTGGGACAGTGGTATCCGGTACTTTGATAATGCCCCGTTCTACGGAGCTGGTCTCGCAGAAATTCGTATGGGCGAGGCGCTGTCCAGATACCCACGGGAAGACTATGTAATCAGCACTAAGGTAGGCCGATTGATCCTGGATGAAGTTGAAAATACCAGTGATCGAGACCTTGGAGATAAAAGCGACATTTTCAAGTATGGACGACCCAATAAGATAGTAAATGACTACTCCTATGATGCGACAATGCGTTCAATTGAAGATAGCCTCAAGCGGTTAAAGACCGATCGAATTGAAATTGCATGGGTTCACGATGTTGCCCAAGATTTTTATGGTGACGAATGGCTTAGCATATTCGAAAGTGCTCGCAAAGGCGCTTTCAAGGCTCTTGACAAACTGCGTGATGAAGGCGTGATCCAAGCCTGGGGCCTGGGAGTAAACCGAGTGGAACCCATTGAAATACTCCTTGATCTTGAGGAACCTCGCCCCGATGGATTCCTACTTGCTGGTCGCTACAGCTTGCTGGATCACTCTCGAGCCCTTCAGAGAGTAATACCACAGATCTTAGAACGTGACCTCGGTATCGTAGCTGGAGGCCCCTATAGTTCTGGAGCGCTGGTTGGAGGGCCTAATTTTGAGTATGTGCCAGCATCAGAATCCGTGCTGCAAAAAGTTTCCAAAATCAAAGCGATTGGCGATAAGTATGGAGTTAGCACTAAAGCTATTGGCTTGCAATTTGTATTAGCCAATCCAGCTATCGCTGCAGTAATTCCAGGTGCGAGTAAACCGAGTAGAATCAAAGAAGATGTTGCGGCTCTGGAAACCAATATTCCAGATGCACTATGGCAGGAGCTACGCCAAGAACACCTTGTCGATGAATTCGCCCCCCTACCGATTGAGAAATAAGGAGTAACTGCAATGGCTAAAGCTTCTACATTCACCGAAATCCAAGCCAGTAGTGACGAGGTGTGGCAACTGATTGGTGGATTCAACTCCCTGCCAGACTGGCTTCCATATATACCTAAGTCGGAGCTCGGTGAGGGAGGGCGAGTTCGTTACCTTGAAAACCCAGATGGCGGGATCATTATAGAGAGACTGATAGCTTTTGATGAGAAAAAGCGAAGCTATAGTTACCATATCCTGCAAGCGCCCTTCCCTGTAGCCGATTACTATTCAACATTGCGTGTAAAGGATACTGATACTAGCGGTGTTTCTCGTGTTGAGTGGTTTGGAGAGTTTACGCCAGTTGGAGTATCAGAGGAAGAAGCTTCAAGCCTATTTCAAGAAATTTATGAAAATGGTCTGAGTGCTCTAAGAAAGCATTATGGTTAAATAAAGTATGGTGATTAGGTTAAACCTGGGAATACTTCTTTAAGTAACACTCCAGGTTTAGCCTAATCAATTTTTAGTAACTCAGGCCTCCAAGAAGAGAGTACTACTTAACTAACACACGCCAACACCTCAAGATGTAGCAGCTGCGCCAATGCTTTTGAGCATCAGCGCAGGAACATGATTAAATCATTAACGATCAATCACCTTAAAAGTCAGAAAGTAGCCTTCCGTTGATAAGAAGATTTTTAATATTTTATCCAGGTTGCCATTCTGGTCCTCGGTGCTAACAACCCACTGTCGCTGGTTATCAACACGCTGTATTGCAGCATTGAGTGGCATGTCGGCCCAGGACTTGTTGAGCTTGCCCTCTTTGATTAGGCGAGCGACTTCCTGGCTGGCGATGCCCTTAGCTTCAGCCATCGATACGGTAGCAAAATTGTCTCTCTCGTGATCACCATGGGCGAAAGCAAGATTTGCGAAGCCTAAGATAACTGATACACAGATGACTCGAATAAGTTTGTTCATAATGCTCTCTTTCTTCTCGGTTTTAGCGAATGTTGATAAAAAACGTTACTGTTTGAGTCCAATAACCTCGTAGAACCCCTTTGTTTTTAGAGTGATCTTCACAGATTCCTGACCGTTATTCTTCCAATACCAGCCATGGGAACCATCAAAAGGCGTAGTGAGAGAGCCACTCATTTTATTTGCGGTAGCAATAGCAAAGCTCTCAAAGTAGCCGGTAGTATCGCCTGTGGGTTCGCCGTGAAAATCAAAGTAAAGTTCACCACTCTCCGTTACCCACTCATATTCCAAATGACCGTATTTATCCAATTGAAATTTGTATTCAATTCCACGGCCAGCGGGCACTTCAATAGTTGTAGTGTCAGTCCGATAAGCAAAGGTCTGCTCACCACGCTGCACTATTTCCGGCACAGCAATTTCCTGCTCTTGACTGTTTAATTCAGTCAACCCCAGTGCACTGCCGATTCCGGTGGGGTCTATATTGTATTCAGCTGGCAGGATCACCGTGGTCAACATAATGGCTGCAAGCACACCAGCAGCAAGTGTGGATTTAATCAGCGTTTGTGCAGTCTGCACTGGCATTTCAGTTGTATTCATTCTGTAAGCTCTAAATCTGTGTTCTTTCTGTTCAATTAACTTTATAAAGTCACTTTCTGGCTATCTAACCTACGAAGTAGCCTGTCATCTGGTAACCCACCAACATCAGTCCACCACTCATTAGTAAGGTATTTGTCATAGTGGAGAAGCGCAGGAAACTGTCAAAGCGACGCCAATAATTGATGGCGAGAAGAATAAACAGCAACGCAACAAACTGACCAATTTCTACTCCGACATTAAAGGCCAGGATATTCTCCACCAACCCATCGCTGGACAGCTTGAATTCCTGTAATTTGGTTGCCAAACCAAAACCGTGGAAGAGCCCAAAAATCAGTACGGCAGCCTTGGTATTAGGCTGGAAGCCAAAAACCCGTTTGAAGCCGCCGAGATTATCGAAGCCTTTATAGACAATGGATAATCCAATAATGGCATCGATCAAATAGGCATTCACATGGGTGTCGTTTAGCACTCCAAATAAAAGGGTCAAGCTATGACCGAGCGTAAAGAAGCTTACGTAGATGAGAACATCTTTTGATCGATATAAAAAGAAAATGACTCCCACCAGGAACAGCAGATGGTCATAGCCAGTCACCATATGCTTGGCGCCAATATATAGAAAGGGAATAATAGATACCCCTTCGTTGCCGGCAAGAAAAGTCTTGGTAGCATCGTCCACTCCATGGGCAAATAGTGGCGCTGATATCACCATACCTGCTATCAGCGCCATCAAACCGAAAACTGTTTTTAAACTATTGTGCAACGTTACTATCTCCCGTTATTAAAGTTCTAAATTCTTGTGAACCAAAGCGTACACAGGCCCAGTTAACTGGCTCCAGCCAGAGCCACTTCAGGGTTATCTTGTAAGCTTTCCGACTTGGCATTCCTGCCATGTAAAATTCTGTAGAGTGCCGGCAACACTAAAAGTGTCAGGATTGTTGATGAGACAATACCGCCAATAACCACCGTAGCCAGTGGGCGCTGTACCTCAGAGCCAATACCAGTATTCAGGGCCATGGGCACAAAACCGAGTGAGGCAACCAGTGCGGTACTAATGACCGGACGTAATCGGATCAGGGCGCCCTCAATAATGGCATTTTCTATGCTGTAACCTTGGTCACGCAGATCGCGAATAAAGGAAACCATCACCAGGCCGTTAAGGATGGCAATCCCGGAAAGTGCGATAAAACCAACGGCTGCGGAAATGGAGAACGGGATATCCCGCAACATTAAAGAGAGCACACCGCCGGTTAATGCGAGGGGTATACCGGTAAAGATAATTGCCGCATCTTTTATGGAGCAAAGCGCCAGCAGGAGAAGCCCCATAATCAACACAAGAGTCAGCGGCACTACAATCGATAAGCGTTCAGTAGCAGACTGTAGCGCTTGATAAGTTCCGCCGTATTCAACCCAGTAACCGGGTGGTATTTCCACTTTCTCGGAAACGGACTGCTGCACATCAGCAACAAAGCTACCCAAATCCCTACCCCGCACATTGGCTGTTACTACTACCCTGCGTTTACCGTTCTCGCGGAAAACCTGATTGATACCGGCGGTGAGCTCCAAGCTGGCAATTTCCTCCAGGGGCACATAGTTGCCATTGGGTCGATGAATCGGCAGTTTCTTTAGCGCATCCAAATCCTGGCGCAATACCTCTGGCAAACGCACAACAATATCGGTGCGGCGGTCTCCTTCATAAAAGCGGCCAGCAACCGTACCTCCCAGGGCGGTTGCCAGCTGCTCCTGTACCTGACTGATAGCCAGCCCATACTGGGTTAGTGCGGCCTGGTCAGGAACAATGGCGAGAACCGGTAAACCGCTGGTTTGCTCCACCTGTATATCAGCAACGCCTTCTACACTGCCTATAGCCGCTTCAATTTCACTGCCCAAACGCTCTAATTGCTCGAAGTCATCGCCAAAGACTTTGATCGCCAATTCCGCGCGTACCCCCGCTAAAAGCTCGTTAAAGCGCATCTGGATTGGCTGGAGAAATTCATAGCGGTTGCCGGGAATTGGTTCTACCAGCTTTGCCAGCTCTTCTACCAATTGCTCTTTTGGTTTATCCGGATCTGGCCACTGAGACCTGGGTTTCAGGATAATAAAGTTATCGGCAACACTTGGGGGAACGGCATCGGTAGCCACTTCCGCAGTACCAATTTTGGCGAATACACGCTCCACTTCGGGCAACTCTTTAATCCGCTCCTCTAGGGATTTTTGCAGTGCAATCGCTTGTTCCAGGGATGTGCCGGGAATACGCAAGGCGTGCATGGCAATATCGCCTTCATCCAGATTCGGCACAAATTCGCTACCCATTCTGCTTGCCGTATAGCCGGAAACCAACACCAGTAGCGCAGCAATAGCGACAACCATGCCACGCTGGCGCAGTGCAAACTCCAAGGCCGGGCGATAAATTCTATTCAGCTTCTCAAGTGCAGGATTTTTCTTTTCGATCACCGGTTTGCGGAATAGCAGCGCTATGCCGGCTGGCACCAAAGTGATGGAAAGAAACATCGCAGAAAGCAGCGCAATCACCACGGTTATAGCCATTGGATGGAACATCTTGCCCTCCACTCCAGTCAGGGCAAAAATGGGTAAATACACTGCTGTGATAACGAACACACCAAACATGGCCGGGCGAATCACTTCCCGCGTCGATTGGAATACCAGGGTAAGCCGTTCTTTTAGATCTAACTGGCCACGCTCGCGGGCGGATTCGCTGAGGCGTCGCAGACAGTTCTCGACAATAATGATGCCCCCATCCACCAACAGGCCAAAGTCCAGCGCCCCCAGACTCATCAGGTTTGCACTTACGCGGGCCTGAACCATGCCGGTGATGGTCATTAACATGGCCACCGGAATTACCAGCGCAGTAAGAATTGCTGCTCGAACATTGCCCAACAGCAGGAAAAGAACCGCGATAACCAACAGCGCACCTTCCATAAGATTGGTTTGTACAGTGCGCAATGTCTGGTCAACCAGACCGGTACGATCATAAACCGCAGTCAATGTGATACCTGGTGGTAGACTCTGTTTGATATCCTCTAACTTTTCACCAACTGCACCTGCAACGGTGCGACTATTTTCGCCAACCAGCATGAAAACGGTACTCATCACCACTTCCCTGCCGTTCTGAGTAGCCGCCCCGGTGCGCATTTCGCGCCCCTCTTCGATCTTGGCCAAGTCGCCAAGGCGAACAGCAACCCCATTCACCTCCGCAACCAGGAAATCCTTCAGTGTCTCTAACGAGCTTGCCTGCCCCGGAACCCGCAACAACCACTGGGCGCCACTGTGTTCAATAAAGCCTACACCGCGGTTACGATTGTTCTCCTCGATCGAGCGAATCAGGTCTTCTTGGGTCAGGCCAAATGCCAGCAGTTTCTCTGGCTCTATAGCAATTAGAATTTCTCTCTTGAATCCGCCAATCGGATTGACTTCCACCACACCTGGTACACGCAATAACTGCGGGCGCACAATCCAGTCATGCACCGAACGCAAGTCTTTGGGTGTTACTGCACTGCCATCAGCATTGGTGGCTCCGGGTTCGGAGTCCACTGTAAACATAAAGATTTCGCCAAGACCTGTGGCGATAGGTCCAAGCTCTGGCTCCAAACCAGCAGGCAGTGCACCACGTACACTAGTGAGCCGTTCATTCACTAACTGGCGGGCAAAATAAATATCGGTGCCATCTTCAAAAATCACCGTAACCTGAGACAGCCCATATCGCGAAACGGAGCGTGTATAAGCAAGGCTCGGCAAACCAGCCATTGCATTTTCCACTGGGTATGTAACCCGTTGCTCAACTTCTTTAGGGGTATACCCCGGTGCCTCCGTATTAATAACCACCTGGATATTGGTGATATCCGGTACCGCATCAATGGGCAGCCGGGTGAAATTCCAAATACCCAAACCGCACAGTAAAAGCACAAAGGTAATAACCAGCCCGCGATTTTGAATTGAGGTTCTTATCAAGTACTCAAGCATGTCGAACCCTCAGTGATCGTGGGATGCACCGGACTTTTCAATGTCCGCTTTAATGATGTAGCTGTTACCGGTGACATATTCGATTCCCGGTCGAATCCCCCCCAGCACTTCAACCCAGTCGCCTGCTTCACGCCCCAGCTCCAACATGCGCACTTCATATTGATCGCCCACCTTGGCATAAACGACAGTAAAATCGCGGAACGCCTGTAAACCGGAACGCTTGACGGCGAGAGGCACCTCATATTCAGCAACTTGGATATCGCCGCTTACAAAAGAACCTGGTGCGAGGCCTGAGGGAATATCTTGCAGTGACACTCGAACGGCAGTGGCCTGGTTGGGCTTCATCAAAGTATCAATTTGTTTAACTACCCCGAGCAGAGGAGTTTCCAGGGACTTGATATTTACGGAAACGGGCGCGCCTTGGCGAATCTGGGGGCGTGTCGAGGGAAAAACATCCAGCTCTGCCAATAAAGCAGTATCATCGGCAACCGTTAATAAAGCTCTACCTGCGGTCTGTTCACCAGGGTTTACATTGCGCTGAATTACCACACCGGTAATGGGGGATTTAATACTGTAAGTTTTCAGGTTTTGATCGCTGTTAACTGCGATTAGGGGTTGCCCTTTTTTAACGCGCTCTCCCAACCCCACCTGCACATTTTCTACAAAGCCATCGAAACGTGCACTAATTTCACGTACCTGCTCTGGATCTACAATAAGCCTGCCATAAGCGCGGCTGGTCTCACTCATCCTGGCGGGGCCGACGGTTTCCGTATCAATTTCCATGGATTCAGCAATACCGGATTCGATACGGGTTCGCCCCTCAAAATTATCGTATTGCCAACGGTATTCATGCCCCTGGTACTTGGCTGTTAGAGTCACAACAAATGAGTGAGGCTCATAGATCACCATATCGCCACGCAGATAATTCCCCTCAGGCCTGAACTCGATGTGATCCTCTCCATCTCCAAGCCTTGTAAGAACCACTTTAAGATCAACCTGGCGAGGATTAACCAGCTCTCCATCGTTACTCACCCAAACCCGAAACTCCGGGGGAACACCAGTTTCATAAATACTTAGCTCAACGGCAAAATCACCTTCTCTCAACATGCGCCCACGATTGGGCCCTTTTTCCGGTTCTGCCTCTGCGACAGCTCCGGCCGCATACACACTGCCGCTGCCACTTAGGAACAAGGAAAGTAAAGCACCGAATATCAGGCTGGAAAAAACTGCGGATCTCATATCTCGCTCTCGCTTATCTGTGCCAATGACAGGCCGGTAAGTTTTTCAATTTCAATCAGGCTAAGGTGTGCGTTGTACTGTGCCTGGAGCAGTGAAAGCTGCGCATCGCTAAGCCCCTGTTGGGCTAGAGCCAACTCCGAGTAGTTATAGCGGCCACGTCGATAGGCTTTTTGCGTAGCGATGAGCGCTTTATCCAAACTGGGAATCATCTTTTCATTCAAGGCGGTAGCTACGTGCCGGTGATGCTGTAGCCTTTGGGTCATCACAAAGAGCTGTGTATCCAACTCAATCTCTTTCGCATTTCTTTCTGTTCGGAAACGATTTTGTTCCGCCCTCAAAGCAGATACCTTGCCGCGATTACGGTCACCCTTACCTAGTGGGATTGCGAACCCTGCCACCAACCCATAATCTCCGCTCGCTTCGTTGCGACGAATTCCTGTATCAATCCTCCACTGAATACCAGCTTCTGCACGTGCCAAATCAATTTCCGCCTGCGCCACGCGCTCGCGGCTCATGAATATTTCCAAATTTGGGTTGCTCGCCACCAAGCTTCGCAATCTAGATAAATCAACTTCTGGAAGGACACTGGAAAGAGAACCAGCCACCGCACGAAAACTGGGCTCTCTGGAGCCCCACTGGGCAGCTAATTGATATCTGGCAATATCCAACTCGTGCTCGACATCTTCCACAGCTAAGAGCCGACGCTGTAAGTCGACTTCCGCCCGAAAAGAATCGGCTTCATTCGTTCTGCCAACACTAACCTGACGATTAATTTCAGCGGATATCCTGCGAGCCAGGTCGACTGCTCTTTTAGCAATTTCCAGGCGTTCCTGCTGAGCCAGGACCTGGAAAAAGTAACGCGCAGTATTAGCGGCAACTTCTAACTCAAGAACCTGCTTTTGGGCCTCAATCACGGAAGTCTTACTGCGTGTAGCCAATACACGTTTTTCTGCGAGATCACCCTGTAATAACCAACTGATACCTACTGTTACCTGGGAACTGCCGCTGCCATCACTGCTCTTATCCTCTCCCACCCCCTCAGCGGCAACACTAAGCTCCGGTCGTGGTCCTAGCTTGGCGTGCTCGGATAGAGCATCCACAGCTTCAAACTGATATCGGTAGCCCGCCAGTTCAGGATGATTTTGCAAGCTTTTAAGAATTGCCTGCTCATAAGTAAGTCCCGATAACTCCTCGCCCTGTTCTGCCCTAAGGGACCCACTTAATGCGGCCAAAAAGAACACAGCTCCGGCCACAAAAAACCGATCTATAATCGGTTTTTTAGTTATGACTAAACGCAAACAATTAAACACTTCGGCTTCCTTAGTGGGAGAAAAGGGTTTCGACGGTGTGGTGGAGCGCATCCACCGAAACAAGGCAAGTGCCTGTAAGAGCCACAAACATTCCAGCTAATAACAAGGGGGGTAAGCTGCGCCCCTTATCATCAGACAGCAGGTAACGAATACGAGCATCCAATTGGTCAAGAGCGAAATAACAGACCATTGCTGAACTTCTCTCTTTGGGATGCAACCCATTGGAGATACGGGTTACTTTAAGTAGGGTTTGGGCGATAAAAGTCTCACTCCACCCCTGCCTATGAGCATATGCATCTGCACGCTGCTCCATACACAGCGCCATCTGCCGATTCAGGTAATTCCCCAAACGCGTAGGGAAAAAGCTGGCAAATAAAGCGAATATTAATTTCTTCAGAGGATCAAATTTTTGCGCATGGGCTTCCTCATGCAGGCGCACCACCTCAAACTCTTCCGCTGTTAACTGGTCTCGCAGACCGCTGGTATAAAACCCTTGCGGACGGAGCAGACCACTGGTGAAAGCCTGGGGCCCCTTTGCCTGGATAATACTCTGGTCAGACTTATCCCTTTCGCAAAGTTGCATTAACAAACGGAGCTGCGCCAAATGGCGATGAGCTCGTTTAAAACTTTGAAACGCCAAAAAACCGCTAAAGAAAAGAAACGCAATAGTAAAAACACCGTGCCAACTATAGAGGTTAAAAGCGTTGATATGGTGCCAGTGCGCCAGTGATGCAACGCCTCCCAAAAGGCTAGGGAAAGCCAGGATTACAGCGGCGGTGGAAGCCGCGAACCACGGCAGCAATACCGCACTCCACAGCAGTAAGCGCCGGCTACTGACAGACAAGCTAAGTGAATACCGGGAAACGGAAAGGCAGGCAGCTGATACCAGTAAAATACCGACAAACAGGCCAAGCGCTGCAATAGTCAGCAGGTTTAGCCAGAGTGCAACCTGCCCCAAAATCATTAGCGATCACCCTGCTGGCGCTTTATCTTCTGGCTTTCGATCAACTGCTCCAGTTGCTCTAATTGGCTTTCGTTCAGCTCCGATGAGATGGAGGTAAACGCGGCTACCAGCCCGTTCTCATCATCAACAAACTCACGAGTAACATCTTGAATCAGTTGCCCGACAAACTCGTAGCGCTCCACTGCCGGGCTGTATTGGTATGCATGCCCCTGCTTCTCCCGGGACAGCAAACCTTTCTTGTAAAGGCGATCCAGCGTGCTTTGGATCGTATTAAGAGAACCTCCACGGGCCCTGCTCAAGTCCGAGTGGACCTGCTTGGCATCCGCAGATTTTTTATCCCAGAGGTATTGGAGCACCTGTTTCTCAAGATCGCCAAGTCGCATAGACCATTATTCCAGAGGTTAAAACTGTTCTTTGAATGATGGTAGAGCGGCAAAAACCGATCGTCAATAGGTTTTTTTTGCATTTCAGCCTACTTCGACTGTGGGATGGGTTTTGTTCCAGGCTCCAAGGATACCTACCCAAGAAAATAGCCGTTTTCTTAACTTCAATACCGCAAGCTAGATAACGATACGAATAATTTAGACACCTTGGAAATACCGCCAGCATTTGGCAATGAAATTAAGGGGCCATTTGACTTGAACTCAACATTAATACAGCTAGGGGCGGCTTTACCATTGATGAGCCCTGATCTACCAAAAAGTGATTTTTTCACTACGCAATGATCATGTAAGTTATAGGAGAGAGGTCCGGCGGCCATCTCTGTGGCTGACTCTTCAGCAATTCCTTATCATGGATATATCTTCCAGTTTCGGATACTACCGATAAACACAAGAACGATGATAGCTTTCAATTATAAAGAAGAATCGTCGGACTTTACGACATTAAACACACCCGGACCCACCAAAATTTGAGCACTAAGAAAATTGAGATTTATCAGACTGCATCAATTACATTGCCGACTATCTGTCACCGTCTAAAGTTCCAGATTCTGTTTTATCTCTATTGCTGAGTACTTGTTGCTTTACACATCTAACTGACACCAAAAGTATAGCGATGGCTCCAATAAATGTAGTGGCTACCATTGACAACTCTAGAGCAATCAACGTTAAAGAAATGACACTTATCGATAACAGCTTTAAATTTTTGATATGAAATTGAAGATAATCTCGCCTCAGAAGATCTTCAATTAAAAACAACATGAGAACCGCCAAACCAAAAGCAATTACTATAAATTCAAAACTTCCTGTCGACACCCCTCGATAAAACGATATATAACATGACAAGCCAGTGACTGGGATAGCTGCAACACTTTGCATTGTATAATAGTCTGCGGAAGCCAGCCTCCAGAAGGTTGACCACTGACTACTTTCATCTTGTTCAAGTATGGTTAGTTTAATCACCAAATATGGGACTGCAAGCAGCCCTCCGACAAAGAGAATAACAAAAAATATCACCATAAAAATATCTAGCCAGCAAATTCAATTTCGATAGTTGATCTACAAAATAATACGCTGCGAGTGAGCCTTCCTGCTGATAAGCAGAAAAACTAACCGCTTTTTCTCACCCGATTCAAATCATCACAAACCATCTCCATACCATCCAGCACCCGAAAAGTATGTCGCTGAATGATATCCGGTGGTACATGAAACAGGTTTCCCTCTTTAACTGCATTAATTCTTGGGTAAGCTGCCCAGGCATCCAACCAATCTGGCCGCTCTTCACCCATTCCGCTGGCGATAATTACTCTCGGGTCTCTATCGAGTACAGACTCAATGCTAATCTTCGGTGCTAATACCAATGCATCGGCAAATATATTACGGCCACCACAGGTTTCAATAACATCGCTAATCAGGTGGTCGCCATTAAGTGTTTGCAGTGGCTCATTCCAAACCTGATAAAAAACACTGACCGAATCCAGGTTCTTATGGCTGAGCTGTATTTGATTCAGTCGCTCAAGCCACTCTCCGGCAGATTTATCTGCATAGTCACTTGTTCCTGCAAGTTTACCGAAGCGCTTTACATTCACAGCGATATCTTCAAGAGTGTGAGATTCAGATACGAAAACTGTAAAACCGAGATCCTCCAGTTTATTAATCATCTGATCGCCATTTCCCGATCCCCAGGCAACAATCAAGTCAGGATTTAGCAATAGTAAACTTTCATAGTTTACCGCTTTATAGTTACCTATCTCCGGTAATTGCTTGGCTTGCTCGGGGTAGTCACTGTAGCTTACCGCAGCAATTAGCTTATCCCCTGCCCCGGCACTGTAAAAGTTCTCCACGATATTTGGCGCTAGCGCAACAATACGCTCTGCTGGTGCAGGCAGTTCAACCCATTGGCCACGGGCATCTTTTACCCGCACGGAATCATCCGCCCAAGTATTACTCACCAATAACAGGTTCAAGGTTAAAACAACACGGACAATACTGCTTCGAGACATCTCTTTAACTCGACTATAACTAAGGAGCTTCTAAACAGCTCCGTAACTCACATTGGCAACCACTGCCACCCATAAAATCAATATCGACAACTCACTTATCTCGACCAAACCGCCCAAACAATCGCCGGTATAACCACCAATAGCCTTATCCCACAGGCGACGCCAGAATAAAACCAGGGCAATCAAACTGCAGACGATGCCTATGGCAATGGGTATTGGCGCCGCTAAACATCCAATAGCAACTACGATTGCAACTACCGGCAATAAGTCCCATCGGCGTTCGGAGCCAGAGGGCGGTACATGGCCTTCAACACGTGCGTATTGTGAAATTCCCATTAAAGCCAGGGCCGCAGCCCTGGCTAGCATAGGTGAGAGCACTAACGGCAGATAGACCCAAGCATCTTTTGTTACCGGGTTTATTAGCTCTAGCAGGGCTGCAATTGCAGCGAACTTTATCAGTAGGAAAACAACAACAGCCGCTACTGCAATAGAGCCGCAGTGGGGATCGTGCATTACTCTCAAAATATGCTGACGTTGCTCTTCAGGATCCGCGCATTTATGTCCAGCAAAGTAGGCATCAGTACAGTCAGCAAGACCGTCGAGGTGTAGTGCACCTGTCAGGACCACCCAGAAACCCAATAGTATTGCGGCTTGCAACTGAGTACCTAAAGGAGCCAGAAGGTAGGCGGCCCCGGATAACAGTACACCAATCACCACTCCAACCAGGGGGTAAAAATATATCGACCGCTTCACCGTTTCCTTGTCCACCTCCCGCAGCAAGCCCGCCACCGGCAGCCGGGTAAGAAATACCAGCGCATACAGAAATGCTTGGGATAGGTTGTACAACTTACGGGCAATAAACATAAGCTGACTGCTCTGGGTAGGAAACGGTAAAGGACTTATTGTCCGAATCGTATCTCAGCGATGCGGCAAACCCGTAATTAACTTGCAGTGAAATCATTTTCACTGGAAGCCAGTTATTCGCATACGCGAGCAACAACTTGATAACGCCACCGTGAGTAATGAGCAGCAGGGACTCTCCCGAATATTGCTGGGCTAGATTATCAATAGCTTGAAGAACTCTGGATCGAAATACGGGAAAGGGCTCACCTCCCGGCGGTGCGTGCTTTTCTGGGTCACGCCCCCAGGCTTCACACTGTGCTCGTTGCTCAGTCCAGATTTTATCGACTGACTGCCCCTCCCAATCCCCGAAACCAATTTCCCGGATATCAGGAACTTCAGTTATCGGCAGTTTTTTCTCTCGGGCAAGCTGAGCAGCAAAGCGTTGGCAGCGTTGTAAGGGTGAAGTAACAATTCGGTCCCAGGAGCCATCGAGTTCGGCAAGCCCTCGCAACATCTGCTCCCTACCCTCACTGGTTAGGGGCACATCGATCTGGCCACGAAAAATATTTCCACCTTCGCAGGCACCGTGTCGTAAAAGATCAATCCGCAACTGGCACTCCTGCCTCACTGAACGTGAACATTTTGTTATGCAGGTTCAGCGCTTGCTTGATAATACTGATGGCCAACACTGCACCTGTGCCTTCGCCAAGGCGCATATTGAAGCTCAGCAATGGCTTCACCCCCAGGCACTCGAGGGCTAGTTTGTGACCAGACTCGTCAGAGAGATGGGCGTAGAGCAACCAGGGTTTCACTGACGGATTAATAGCACCGGCAATAGCTGCCGCAGCAGTCGCCATAAAACCATCAACCAATACAGGGACACCTCGCTGGGCACTGGCGACAAACGCTCCTGTTAAGGCTGCAATCTCAAAGCCACCAAAAGTTTGTAAAATAGCAAGTGGCGAGCCCAGCGCTGCCCGATGCTGCTCCAAGGCAGATTCGATCAGTTCCACTTTGCGGGCGAGCACTGCATCGTCGATACCTGTTCCTCGCCCCGTAATGCTGCCAACCTCTAGCTCAAAAAGGGCAGCAAACATGGCAGCGGCGGAAGTGGTATTGCCAATACCCATATCTCCGCCAATAAAACAATCTGCATCGGTACACTGGCGGCGACCGGCATCAAGAGCAAGAGCCAGCTGCGTTTGGGTCATAGCTGGGTTACCTTGGGAGAAATCCGCAGTAGAGGGAGCTATAACTTCATCAATCAGGTCAGGGTGTTCAGCGGGGACCACACAACCCAGATTAATTGCGGCAAAGTCAGCATTCTGCTCGCGGCTCAATACATTAATAGCCGCCCCACCCTCGCAAAATAGTTTCAGCATTACAGAAGTGACTGCCTGAGGAAATCGGGAAGTTCCCTGAGCTGCAATACCGTGATCAGCACCGAATACGCGCACCGACAATTTATTCAGTTGGGGTTGCTCCCTCCCCTGGAATCCGGCGAAATCCACGGCAATGCTCTCGAGCCGACCGAGTGCGCCTTGCGGCTTAATCAATTGCTTCTGGCGGGCAATCGCGGCATTGCGAGCACTCTGGTCCGGGGTTGGTGCAGGCTTATCGAGCCAACTGAGTTCATCTGTCATCATTATCAGTTTCAGGTAATTTTACTTTACAGTGAGCGGCAAACCAGCAATTGCCAAGGTGACGCTATCAGCTCGCTCGGCTAATGCCTGATGAAGCCAACCTGCCGCATCCACAAATTCCCGCGATAACTGCCCAAGGGGCACAATACCCGAACCGACTTCATTACTGACAAAAATCCAAGGTGGGGTATTACCGTTAGAGAGAGTAAGCCTCTGATCGATACATTGCAGAAGCGCCTCTTGCTCACGCTCCCAAACGCCTTGATGAAGACAGTTGTTCAACCACAAAGTGAGGCAGTCCACCAGTACACAGTGGGACTCAGGAGCTGTAACCAGAGCCTCTGCCAGTGCAATAGGCTCTTCCAGGGTCTGCCAGCGATGATCCCGGTCTTCCCGATGTCGAGCAATACGGGTAGACATTTCTTGATCGCCCGCCGTAGCCGTTGCCAGGTAGGTAAGTCCACCATCGCTACTGCTGCTTAGCCACTGCTCCGCGCGCTGTTGCGCGAGCCGGCTTTTTCCACTGCGTGCGCCCCCTAATACCAGATGCACACCACTGGTGCTAGACATCGGCAATCACCAGGGATTTACCGGTTACCGGGTGTGGCATCACCGTGACACTGTAGCCGTAAAGCTGCTGCATATTCTCCGCAGTCAATACATCCTCTGGATTTCCGTAGGCCATACTGCGCCCCTGCTTTAAGGCGAGGATTCTGTCGCTATAGCCGCTGGCATGGGCCAGATCATGGACCGTCATTACCACAGCTACGCCACTTCGCGCGAAGTCTCTTACCGCTCTCATCATTCCATATTGGTGTGCAATATCCAGGCTGGCAGCGGGCTCATCTAATAAGAGGAGCCGCTCTCCACCATCCTCTGCCCGCCAGATCTGGGCCATCACCCGAGACAATTGCAAGCGCTGCTGCTCGCCGCCAGATAATGTTGGGTACAGGCGCTCAGACAAATGACTAACATCCAGCGCTGCCATGGCTTCCAGGCAGATTTCTCGGTCCCGGTCAGTGCCAGTGGAATGCGGAGTTCGACTGAGGGCGACCAATTCCAGCCCGGTAAAGGCAAATGTCAGTGGGTTATTTTGCGGCAGGACGGCAACTTGCCTGGCTCGATTGCGGGCGGACAACTTTGAAAAAGAGCTGCCTTTAAAGTGGACCTGCCCGGAATCCATCCTGACTTCACCGCAAAGGGCACGCAGCAGAGTCGACTTACCGGCGCCATTGGGGCCAATCACACAAACCAGCTCGCCGACATCTACCTTCAGGTTGATATCTTGCAACAGCGGCCGATTATCGACACTAACCGCAACTCCCTCCACCTGTAGCAGAGCCATTAAATTGCCCCCCTGCTTTTACGCAACAAGGAAACAAAGAAAGGCACTCCAATTAGTGCGGTGATCAGCCCTACCGGGATCTCCACCGGGGCAATAATGGTTCGCGCCAGGGTATCGGAAACCAGCAATAAACTGGCTCCAGCCAGGGCAGAAAGCGGCAACAGTTGCCGGTGATCAGGTCCTACCCATAAACGCACTATATGGGGCACTACCAGCCCCACAAAAGCAATACTGCCGGCTACAGCAACCGAAGTGCCCACTCCCGCCGCAACAAGCACTATCAAACGGGTTTTTACCCGCTCCACATCAATACCGAGGTGCCGCGCCTGGGATTCTCCCAATAAAAGAACATTTAGTGAGGTGCCGAAGCGGGACATACTGGCAAGCAAAGCGCCCAGCACGGCCAAAACCAGGAAAGCGCGAGGATAGCTCGCTGCATCCAGCCCTCCCATAAGCCACAGGCTCATACGGCGCAGGGTGTCGTTATCAGCAAAGTACTCCATTAGCCCGATCAGGCTTGCGGAAAAAGCGGTAACGGCAATCCCCATTAGCAACATGGTGGCCACGGAAGTGCCATTAATACTTTTCGCCACTTTGTAGACCAGTGTCACCGCTAAAAGGCCGCTGAAAAAAGCAGCTATGGATACAACGGGCAAACTCCCAAACGCAGCGGCAACCTCTGCTCCTAGCAGGATGGCCAAACAAGCACCGAGAGAAGCCCCTGCGGTAACACCAATCAGGGATGGGTCAGCTAGAGGGTTTCGAAATAAGCCTTGCAACATTGCCCCGCAGATGGCGAGCAAAGCACCCACTCCAGCCGCCAACAGCGCCCTTGGCAATCGTATTGCCTGAACAATATCCCCAGCGAGTCCACCATCGCCCTGGCCACTGATCGCGGCAAATAGTTGTGAGGGTGAGAGATACACTGCACCTATAGCAACGGCAGCAGAAAAACTCAGGGCAAGTGCTGTGGGCAGTAACCACCAGGCAATATTTAATGCTTTGATACGGGCAACAGTCACTGAGCATCCTCTTGCAGCATTGCCGTCTCCCTGGTTCCCTCAAATTGCTCGAGCCAGTTTCCCTGGATATTCTCGGCAATAGTCTCAGCCAGCCTGTCCAATTGTTGCTGTCGCTGTTTACCCACATCCAGCGGCGTAGAGTCTTTCAACCCACCCCAGGCAAAAAGTGCGCTCAGCGCTTCGGGTGAATCGAACAGCCCATGCACGTAGGTCGCGAATATCTGTCCATCAGCACTTATTGCACCATCAGGCCTGGAATTTCCGTCTTTATCACAGATATATACTGCCGGAGTTTGCAGAGCTACACCTTCGGTTATACCACAGTGGATTTCATAGCCCTGAACAGGAGTAGCTTCTTTTACTTCATTTTCCAAAGCTAAAAAGCCGGTAACATTTTTCAGTGCTTTGACTGGTTGCAAGCGAGTTGTGTAATCCAGATAACCCAAGCCCGGTTCGTTACCCGACGTATCCTCTACCCCATCCGGGTCCTGCACCTCGCTACCCAGCATTTGCAAGCCACCGCAAATACCCACGAGTTTGCCGCCGTAGCGCAGATGCCGATCCAACTGTGCAGGCCAATCGTTTTCTTTTAAGTAGGCCAAGTCTGCCCGTACATTTTTACTGCCGGGAAGAATAATCCAGTCGCACTGTGGGACTGGTTCACGGACACTGACAAATTGCAGATCGATATCCGGATGCAACCTTAGCGCATCAAAATCTGTATGATTGCTTATGCGCGGCAATACCGGCACTACCACTTTCAATCGAGCATCAGCACCGCTCTGTTGGGTACTAATGGCATCCTCCGCGTCAAGGTAGAGGTCATGGAGATAAGGTAAGACTCCGAGTACTGGCTTGCCGGTATACTCTTCTAACCAGTCGAGCCCCGGCTGAAGTAATTGCAGATCGCCACGAAAGCGGTTGATCACAAAACCGACGACACGCTCTCGCTCTGAGGAAGACAGCAGTTCGAGGGTGCCTACCAAGTGGGCGAACACACCTCCACGATCGATATCAGCAATCAGTACAACCGGGCAATCAACGGTCTCGGCAAAGCCCATATTGGCAATATCGTTTTCCCGCAGGTTAATTTCTGCCGGGCTGCCAGCCCCTTCAACTAACACCAGCTCATATTGATCATCGAGCCGTGCGAAGGAGTCCAGCACTGCTTTTTGCGCGGTAGCCTTGTAGTGGTGGTAATCCAGCGCCTGCATATTCCCCAGCACTTTACCCTGGATAATAACCTGAGCCCCGGTATCTGAAGCGGGCTTAAGTAACACCGGGTTCATATCGCTGTGGGGGTCGATCCCACAGGCCTGGGCTTGCAACGCTTGTGCCCGCCCTATCTCACCACCATCCACCGTTACGGCACTATTGAGTGCCATGTTTTGCGGCTTAAAAGGTGCGACACTGACTCCGCGCTGGGAAAAGTAACGAGCGAGCCCGGCCACCAAAGTACTCTTGCCGGCATCGGAAGTCGTGCCCTGAACCATCAACACGGACATAGTGAAAACAACCTAGTAATCTACGCCTTTGCGGGCTTTGATGCCCGCTTTAAAAGCGTGCTTAACATCTTTCACTTCAGATACCGTATCCACTAGCTCTTGTAGTGCACTACCACCACCTCGACCAGTCACCACCAAACTCTGTTCCTGTGGCCGCTGGGCTAGAGTCTCCAATACTTTGGACTCATCCAGGTATTTGTATGCGAGCATATAAGTGAGCTCGTCCAACACCACTAAGTCATAGGTGGTATCGGTGAGCATTTTTTCTGCCTCTGCCCAGGTTCTCTCTGCAGCAGCAATATCACTGGTGCGATCCTGAGTATTCCAGGTAAAGCCAGTACCCATTTGATAGAGAGTAACTTCCGGGCAATGGTTTTTAAGGAAAAGCTCTTCCCCAGATTGCTGTGCGCCTTTAATAAATTGCACTACACCCACTTTCTGTCCGTAACCCAGTGCGCGTATCACCATGCCGAAAGCTGAGCTCGACTTCCCTTTGCCATTTCCAGTGAGAAGGACAGCAACTCCACGCTGGATATCGGCTGCTGCAATGTTGGCATCAACCTTCTCCTTGTGTTTTTGCATTGCCTGCTTGTGCTTGGCATTTCGTTTTTGCTCGTCTTCCGACATGGCCACCTCAGTTCAAGAACCTATAAAAAAAGTGTTTTAGAAGCTGAATTCCACACCAGCATAACCGGCGAGGCCCGCAGTGTTATAGCCAGTGACTTCCACATAATCTTCATCGGTGAGGTTTTCACCCCGAACAAATACCGTCGTGGAGTTGTTCAGCTGATAACGGACACTGGCATCTAGCACTTGATAATCATCCAGCGAGGTGCCATCGCTATCTACCACATCCGCACTGGAACGCAGGTTCATAACAAGGCTCAAGTCACTGGTAGGCTTATAAGTGAAGCCGAGATTCGCCAAGTGCTTGGGACTGCGGGCTCGGGGAGAATCATCGGCTTCTTCAGCATCGGTGTAGGTGTAATTGGCAGAGAGCAATAGACTGTCAGTCAATTGCGCTTCGACAACAAACTCAGCGCCTTGGGACACGCTTTCTCCACTGCTTTGCAGGTAACCTGTGTAGTCGACCATATCGAATCCGATTTCATTCTCAATGACCTGTTTAAACAGTACGAACTCCAGGTAGAGAGAGTTTTCACCAAAGTATTCAACACCAAGATCCAGGCCTCGGCTCTCTTCCGGCTTAAGAGACGGCAACTCTAATGGAGTAAAAGTTAACCAGTCGAATGCGGTAGCGTTGTAGTCAACTTCATATAAGCTCGGGGCACGGAAGCCAGTGCCGTAACTACTTTTTATTTTTACCGTACCGTTGGCAACATCCTCAAATAAATAGGCTGAGCTGGCGCGGAAGCTGTTGTAGCTGCCAAAATCAGAGTTATTGTCATGGCGAAGGCCAAGGGTGATATAAGCCTGATCGGCATAGCTTCCCTGATATTCGGAATAAACTGCCCACTGATCCCGATCCAGGTCTCCCGAAGTATCTTCACGGTGCTCTACCCCGTAGACCATTCCATGTTCGCGACTAAACCCGTAGGAACCGGTGAAGTTCAACTTTTCGATATCACCTTCCGCTTCATAAAAGGGCACGCCTTCACTGATATAGGTACGCTGCAAATCAGAACGTGTATAAGCCAACTCCTGCTGACCATCTTCGCCTTTATGAGCTAAGCTGACACGAACACTTTCCTGGCTGAAATCAAAGTTACAATCATCCTGAGAGGGCCAGCCGCAGCGATCATACTCACCTGAAGCATCGGTATCCCGCGCCACAGCCTCAAGTCGCCACTGCTCAGAAATATTCCAACCTACACGGCCATGCAAGGTTTCATTATCGTAACCGTCGTCATCTCTCAATTCCGTGTCATAACTACTGGTATTAAAACCATCGGTTTCTGCCGCCGCTGCAGAAACAAAATAATCCAGTGCTTCATTGGCTCCGCTAGCGCTGGCATTGTAGCGTTCAGTATCGAAGCTACCGCCCTCAGCTGACACCTCAAAGCGCTGCCCTTCTCCCTCGCGACGAGTCGAGATATCCAGTACACCACCGGCATCGGCTCCGTAGAGCATACCTTGTGGACCGCGTAATAATTCCACGCGCTGCAAGTTGCTGCTCATAATATGTTCAATATGAGCCCCCGCCTGGGTACCGGTTGGGTCAGAAATGTCGATACCGTCTATCTGGACCAAGGTTCTGAAACCGGACTCTCCACGTACCCTTAAGGAGGTTGTCTTGCCCATACCCCCTGTATTGGTAACAGACACGGAAGGCACACTGCGCAAAACATCGGCAAGGGACACCAATCCCCGCTCTTTTAGCTGCTCTTCATCCAATACAGTTACTGAAGTAGCTACCTGGCGCAGCGGCTCGCCCTGACGGGAGCTCACAACAACCACGGTTTCCAGGTCTGGAATTGAAGATTCGGTAACAGTGGATTCAGCAAAAGACGGCGCGCTCACGGCTGACAGTACAGCCAGGCTCAATATAGATTTTTTCAAGTTTCAACCCCTAAGACAAAAGCACATGGGATCGAGGGAGGAATAGCAATGCGGCACGCCGAAGCGCGAAAGATCGTATTGCAAGATGGTAGCCCTCCGCTCCATCGTGTTTAGAAAAGAGGCCGGTATCGGGCTTACCACTTAGAATACAGGTGGATCACCGTTGCGGGGGCAGCGCCGGACTTCCGGACTTCCCGTTTAACCTTCTCAGCCAATTCAGGGCAGAAGGCACCTCTAATCGTGATCGCGAAACTAGTGGAAAGGTACCGGAAAGTCAACAGAAGCCAAAAAATGTGAGGGAAGCTTGTTCGTGAGTCGGGTATTCCCTCACTACATAAGTACTAGTTATTCATGAGCAAGATTTCAAAAGCGCTTAGCAAGGTACCTTCACATAAACTGAGATCAACCTTGAGTTGCAGCCATAATAAAGAATTTATCAATAAATCATTCCGCTAACTATTATCAAATACTGCAAGCCAATCTGTGTAATATTTATCCGCATATTGACGAAAGAATGGAAACAACCAAGATGCACTTCTTTCATGAAGATTAAACCCACATCCATCATCAACAAGTACATCTTTGCCAACTATTCCGGAGAGCGCATGATGTAGAGCTGAAGCGCATAGTAGAAATTGCCCTATTGAATCGGCGATAGGCCTAAAATCCCACCCCCCAGCCCCATGCATGGCACGATATACCTTTGAATTTCGGTTGCTTTCGGCCAAGTCAACAATGATTGGATCTGCACCCTCATCGGCGAATAAAAACCAAGTTTTATCCCAACCGGGTATTGGTTGATTATCAACCGGGTTGTAGTTATATCCATTCATCACCCATGACAAGCGCCTGGCACTATAAAGATCAATTGGATTGCCCACGCCATCAAGATATTGGCTGTGGGCAGGCGCATAGTGAACTATATACTCTTGAAACTCTTTCGGAAAAACAAAATCCCTTTCCTTTTGCAATCGAAAACAGATAGAGCTTCCACCTCCCTGAAGTTCAAAATCTGTCTTTGAAAAACTATGGATCAACTCAATATAATCTTTAATATCCATACTACGTAACTCGCGAAACTACTTGCTGTATTTTTTTTTGGGGGGGTACATATTAAGCAAAGGGTGCGGCTTACCCTACTCATCTAGCTGCTACCTACTTACCACCTTGCTTCTGACAGCATGAGGAATACTGTATATTTTACAGAAGCACCCAAAATAGATTTTTGTATATTCTTACATACATCTTCCTATTTTGATGTGCCAACTAAAATACAACCAGCACCAACAAAAGTGGAACCAAATATCCGACCGAGAAATCGACTTGAGGCCATATTCCTAGATTTTTCTTTAGTACCAAAAACTAATAAGCTATAACAAAACAAACAGCTAAAAGATAATGCCATAAAAGTGAAAACCAGCAAGGAGAACTGGGGCAACAGTGGATCTGACAAGGAAATAAATTGCGGGAAAAGCGCGGTTGTGAATATAATCGCTTTAGGGTTCGTTAAGGCAATTAAGCCCCCTTGAACATACAATTTCAATGCGCCTCGCCTAGCATTACAAGTTACATCAGCAGAATCCGCTCTTCCTATTCCATTTTTCCAAAGTTTAACCCCCATATAAATCAGATATCCAGCCCCAACCATCTTTACCATAGTAAACGCTACGGAAGAGTTAAGGACAAGTACACTCAATCCAATAACTGAAAGCCCGGACATAACAAACAAACCAGATATATTACCCAATGCCGTGAACACACCCCCTCTAACACCGTCCGATAGAGTATTGATAGAGACCAGTAGTGCCGCAGGCCCTGGGGTAGCAGTCGCCAAGAGTGCGATTACGCAAAAGGCTAACCAACTTTCAAATGCCATTTAACTCACCTTAGTTGACCATTGCTCCTCAGGGGAAGGTAAATCGGTAGTAGACTAGTAAACTTCCAGCCTTATTCTCCTCGCCCCATATAAGCGACCAGACCACCCCAGCCAAGGAAGCACAAAAGCCGAAACCCAAAAGAACAAACTAATTAGAAACTGCATAGAACTTTCCAGCTGACTGCAAACCTGCCTAAAAGCACACATCTCCGATACTAAAAAAAAAGAAATCATGGATGCGAAGAGCATTGAGAGTAATAGATATCCACCTACTACAACCAACCTCCGAACCTTTCCTGGATACTTACAGTCTAGCGATTCAGTGCGCTCATCAAGCACCTCATAGCCTGGCAATGAAGCCGGGTCCTTTACAACCACTAGCGACATAGAAAGAAAATCATGCACAGCTTGACGCTTCTTTGATGTAAGAATAGCTATTAGTGAAGGAACCCCTAAGAATAGCTTAAAGAACGTCCTGACAAGTGCCTGAAAAATATTAATTTTTTTATTGGCTCCCACCTTACGGATACAAATACCCATTAGATGATGCCCAATATTCCCACCAGTTAACGAAACCAATACCGGTTCAAATAAGATGATCGGCATTAGAATTAAAGCTGATTGGTACACATCATTTTTTAAGTCGATGCTAGTACCAATAGCTATTGAGAAGGCAACAACTGCAACTAGCACCAAAGAATCAACCATCAATGCTCTAAGTCTTCTGGATAGTTTGGGGTACATATTTGTTAGAAGTTTCTATTCAAAGTGGCTTATTAAAGAGAGGCCCTTGTATACCACCTTTACCACCTCATCTAAAGTATTTCTAGTAGATCTATACTCCGAGGACACATGCATGCCAACTGTCTGCGACACCTTTGTACCACTAAAATACAATCTCATGGCAACGCAAGCTAAGGAGTTGATATTGCTCTCAACCACTCATGTTGACATGCTGCAACAACCTACAAATATGCCTTATTTATCCAAAATAATATTGAAACCACCATAGATTAACCTCTTACCATCAAATGGCATGGGGTTTTGATCTGGATTCATCCTCGGATCATCCATAACCGCCTGCCATCCGGAGTCTCGAACCTCTTTAGAAGGCCAGAGGACCCAGGAGAACACTACAGTTTCATTGCCAGCACACTTTACAGCCAAAGGAAAAGAGGTTAATTCGCCTTCTGGAACATCATCACCCCAAGTTTCAACAACCTTTAGGGCCCCCTGCTCTTTAAATACCTCTGCAGCAATTTTTGCATGCTTAATATATTCTTCTTTGTTATCTGAGGGTACAGCTGCTACAAATCCATCTGCATAAGACATTTTTAACTCCCCGACATTTTCTAATTTGATAAGTTACTATTTAAATTAAATACAGATTTGCAAAGCACTTCTACTGCCCTGATCTAGTGATAGCGATACCTCTCTATCACCAATTTTTCTTACGCCCTACATAGAGCACAAAATCAAATGCTATCACTCTTCTCTCTTGTGGTATTTTCCAAACCTCCCTGGCCTTACGGTAGGTCCGCTCCATAAATTCACCACCCGTGTCATCTATACATCTCCGCACAGCCGAAAAAGTATGTATAAAATTAAAAACTCATTCAGGTCCCAGACTGCCTCCATAGTTGGCTTCAAAATCTGTATAGCACTAAAAGGAAAGTCTATATCCTTAAAATGATTCCAGAGCAACTTGTTTTGTGGAGCCCAGTACGTCTCTATTGGACCCAAAACAAGTTCATTGAATATTTGAGCCAGATCTCCAACTAAGACTGGCCAGTTATAGCCCCAAGCTGAAAAAATACCTTTTGGCTTCAAAAGCCTTAGAACTTCGGGCCAAAAATCATCAAGGTTAAGCCAATGCAACGCCTGGGCTACACAAACCAAATCACAACTCTCATTTGCCAGGTCACACTGCTCAGCAGGTCCTACTTGATAGTGAATATTAGGGTGAACTTTAGCCGCTTTTATTGGCTCGGCGCTAATATCAGTTGCGTACACACTACCAAATAGTTTAGCCAATCCTATCGCTGCCTGACCACTACCGCATGCACAATCCCAGGCAAGTTTATTTGATGGAGCCAAGCTTGAGAGACACTTATAAAGCTCTGGAGGATAGGTTGGCCTAGCAGTCTTATAAAGCTCACTCTTGTCACTGAATAATTTGTGATGGTGCATTTCTGCCCCCGACAAATAAGGTTCTTTAAGCAGCCGCGGCAAGATAATATATATGAGCTACTATAGCTGCACCTCTTACCCTAGCTCTTAGGTCAAAATCAAAAAAACCATATTATTCTTATTTATTAGCAGCTGGGACCCCCTCCAAGCATTACCCTACCAATAACTTCTTGAGATGCAACAATTCATGTGAGACCAATACTGGCGCGATAGTGGACATCAATACTCCTGCCCAATACCAACAAACTACAAAATAGCGATACCTTGCCCTTCCGAGACATAATACGAGCATCATCTTCCAGGTAAAAACTTGACAGCTTCGATATCACGTATAATTTTCCGCCACTAGCTATGCAGACCAAATACACACTAGGAGTCATAATAGAACTTCGAAACAGCAATAGCACAAAATACTCTAAGAGCTTTGCTTCAACGGCCTTCTAAACAGGCGAAACATAGTCCTCCATCCAGGGCCAAAAATAAGCCAAAAAAATAAGAGTGCTTTGAAAATATCATCCCACATATAAAGTGCAAATGATTTATCTAGATTACCGATCATTCATGTCATTGCTCGAATGAGAGCTAGGGTGATTACGCAGGCTAACAGTGTTTTTATAAATACAATCAATTCATACCTTAACTTGGGCCAACCATAGTCGGGACTAGCCGGCTTGGACTCGCCGGTAAAATGCCTAGCAAAGATCATGTCGGCCCATTGACTCAAATTACGACCAAAGACAACTGATAAAGCAATATAAGCAGCGCCAGGAGCATGAAAAATGTTGTAGTTGTACCACTTAGAATATCAAGTACTGTAGCGCTGAGCAGTACGACATCAACTATCGGAGTAAAGTACTATCAAGATACCCCGAAGCTACCAAAGGATAAGCCCATAGGCTTACCCCTCGGATGACCTTACTAGACAGGCTCGGGCTCTCTCAGCGGCCGTTGTTTTGCTACCGCAGCCGACTTATCAGGTAACGGCAAAGCGACTGGTACTTGCTGCGCCTGGCTGGTAGCCATTACCACAGTACTACCGTGACGTGCAGCGGTTACCAGCGCATCATTATCTGCAATGGCAGTCATAAAGCGCAACGCTTCGTCTGCACTGGTACCAGCGCTGGTGAGAACCTTAATAGCCTCGGCTGCACTTTGTGCATATACCCGTCGTGCCTCCCCCATTTTCTCCATACGAATCTTTACGGACTCGCCATCAGCTTTAGCCTTACCCACTTCGCGCTCCCGGATCGCCTCAGCCTCGTAGGTAGCGGCCTGCTTCTCCCGCTGCATTTCCATAACTTTGTTAGCCTGAACTTCTACCGACTTGGGAAGCCGCGGCTCATCTGATAATACATCGACAATCTCTACACCAAAGTCGTGGAAAAATTGGCGAAGGCGCTCCTTAGCCTTGTCAGCTATATGTTCTTTTTTGTTATAAACGTCTTCCAGCTCAATGCCATTGGCAACAGGAATAGCTGCATCTGTTGCAAACGACTTCAGCTGTGCCTGGTAATTCTCTAGATCATAGAGAGCTTTGTATGCAAGCTGCACATCCGACGACACCTGATGCTGAACCTTTAGAATCAAGCCAAATGTGACATGATTACTGGTCTTTAGACTCAACTCAACAGGGGTTTCGTGTAGAGCCGTTGAGGCTTTTTTGTCTACCCAGGAAAGGTAGGGAATAATCAAGTTGAAACCAGGGGTGGCAGTTTTCCAGTACTTACCAAGAAATAGCACGAAGTGGTACTGCTTTGGCTCCACTATCACGATGGATTTAGCTAGCAAAAAAAGTACTACAGCTCCAAGTATCGCAGGCCAAAAAGGTAAAAGTGTAAAGAGTTGTTCCGGCATATTTAAAAGCCCAGTCAGAATAAATTATATAAGATGTGCAAATTATCTTACTCAGCAAGGGGCAACCAATGGATAAGCAAATATCCCCCCTACTAAGAGCACTCACCCACAGCTTACATCAACTACAACATGCTGGCCACAAAGCTACTGTCCAAAACCCAACTGTAAGTCTACTACCCCCCCAGCAGGGTAAAAGCAAATGTAAAGAACTTCACTAAACCCGCTACAGACCAATAAACAACAATTTTCCTGGAAAAACCCTTAAATTAAAACCCGCACCAATAAAACTATTGTTAGTACAACTTACCATCACTTAACTATTCTTCTGCAACAAAGTATCCAAAATCAAATCTACAGTCATTTATCTTTAAGCAATTGTTTTTTGCGATTCAAGCCTATTCAAGTTACTTTACATGATATGGATGGGCTTTAAAAAGGAGGTACTTTGTGCCGGCTACAGAGCTCTCCAGAGTATTAGGTGCAGAGGAGGCTATGTTCACCGAGTTGGCAAGGCGAACTTGCGGGGGGACATTAGTAATCTCCTTTATCAAAGTACTCACCCCTCTTAGCGTTGAAAAATTGATAAGTGGTTTCGCATCGGCACATAAAATCTACCCACTTTTACAGGCAAGAGTTGAGTCCGGCAACAAGCTTCGATGGCGCTGCGACGTACCATTCGAGTCAATCCCAATTGAGGTTCGAAAATTGAAGGAGCCTCTTGATTTCGAGGCTGAATTCAATCGCCGGGGGAAGACGGGCCTTGATGTTGAAAAATGCACATATACACTTTCTTTCTATATCAATTCCCATGACGAAGTTGAATGGATCTCACTAGTCAGCAGCCACGCAGCTTTGGATGGCCGATCAGTGATGACTTTATTCTGTATTTTGGACATATTCTTTAAAGATGAAGGAACATTCAGGTTGGGCGGACAACCACTTTACGAAGCTGTCGAAAGCTACTTTAGCTCCTCTAAATACTTTGCCCATGAAAAACCATCTTCTCAAAAAGATGAACTTTTTAATTGGCCCGTAGAGGAACCTGCTTTTGTATCAGAACGTGAAGGTCATGCTATATATCGGCAATTTACGATTGCAGAAATTTCACAACTTGTAAAAATAGGGAAAAGTCACAAGGTAAGGCCAAGCGCCCTGTTTTGCGCCATTGCGATTCAAGCATCCAAAATATTACCCAACCATAAAGATTGGATAAAAATTTTACTACCCATGGATGTTCGTGAACTCTGCGGCACTGAAATTGGATTAAGTGCAGTAGGTGCTTTTTCATCAGCAACCACTCTTGAAATCATGCCCAATATAGATATAGAAGATACTTGGCAACTAGCGCGCCACTTACAGATTGAGCTTGATAAACAGGCGGAAGAAGGAGAACCATTCAAGTTCATGTTCCCCAAGAAATATAAACTCGAGGATATTATTGAATGGGCTCAGGATTATGAGGAAAAGAAATCTGTCTTTTCTGAAGGAATGTGTATATCTAATGTAGGCAGCATGAAAGCGCTTGGCACGGCAATGAAGTACTTTGAAATCATCACGGCAATTCCATTTCAAACACATGGGGCTCACCCTATCTCACTACTAACCTATTCAACGGTACGTAATTCTGTATTTATATTTTCGTACTGTGATCCACTCACAAAACGAGATAGTGTTTTGAACTTTGCAGAAAAATTCATCAACACTATCAAGAGGCTTTTAGAACCTGAGAACTAACCCTTGACTTGAAAAAACGAACAAAAGCAAAAGTAAAGCAAAGGCGCCCACTACTCCCTAATCAGCTGAGGCTACCCCAAAATAATTTCACCTTATGTACGATTCTCCAACAAAGAATCAATTGGTCACTACAAGTGACCACCAAAAATCAATGTAAGGAAATATTGGCAACGCCAACCAAGTACAGTCAGTCATATCATATACATCTCACAGATTTCACCAAACATCAACCTTAAGCCAATAAACCATATAAAATTCAGTACTTGATTTTTAATGTAACCTACCAAAAGGAGGCGACATTACTAGCTTTATTGAAAGGCATACATGTATTCCAAAGGAGCTATTGCCCCATACCCCCACTCAAGTAATGCACCTCAAACCAGTCAACATTAGATCAAGCCACGACAAATCTTAGCCAACACTTATGTACTCCGAACATGTATATATAGATAAGCAAGTAATATTTAGGCATCAATATCTTTGCATCTTAACTTCTATTTTATTAAGTTTGACATTAAGTCAATCTGTTCTTGGAAAGAGCACCTATGTCCAGCCGAGAGCTCTCCAGGGTGCTGGGGCCTGAAGAAGCATTATTTACCGAGCTAGCCAGGAGAACTTGCGGGGGAACCTTGCTAGTTTCCTTTTATAGAGTTCTAATTCCACTGAGTGTTGAGCAACTTAAAACTGCCTTTTCTTTAATCCATAAAATTTACCCCCTTCTACAGGCTCGTGTTGAGTCAGGTGAGCAACTGCGCTGGTATTGCGACGTACCCTTTGAGGATATCCTTTTAGAGATAAGGGAGCTTTCAAAACCCATTAATATTGAATACGAATATACTCGCAGAGGTAAAACAGGACTCAACGTTGAAGCATGTACATATACTCTTTCCTTCTATCTAAATTCACTCGGTAAAGTCGACTACATATCTATGGTCAGTAATCATGCTGCATTGGACGGCCGGTCTGCCGGGATAATATTCTATATTTTAGATTTGTATTTTTTGGATCAAGGAAGATTCAGGTTAGATAGACAGCCGTTATACGACCCTGTTGAGACCTACTTTGATTCAAGCAAGCATTTCTCCAACCAGCAAACATCTGGAATTAAAGAAAATTTATTTAAATGGCCAGTAGAAGAAGCCGCTTTTGTTACTGAACGGGAGGGCCATATTTTATATCGCAAATTTCCTTTGGAGGAACTCTCTCACGTTGCAACTATTGGCAGAAAACACAAAGTAAGACCTAGTGCGCTTTTTTGTGCTATTGCCATCCAGGCATCAAACATACTGCCAAATCACAGAGAATGGATCAAAATATTATTACCCATGGATGTCCGCGACCTATGCGGCACCGGAATCGAGTTAAGCGTTATTGGTACCTTTTCTGCAGTTACTACTCTTGAGGTTACACCAGATATCGATATCGAGAACACCTGGGAGCTGGCAAAGCACTTACAGATTGAACTTGATCGGCAGGCAGAGTCCGGCGAATATTGTAAGTTTAACTTTCACAAGAACTATGATTTAGGGAATATTATTGAGTGGGTTGAAAAATACGAAACCAACAATCCCTACTTTCTTGAAGGATTATGCGTATCCAACTTGGGTAACCTGGAATCCCTGGGTGTGCACATGAATTTTTTTGAACCTATCATAGGTACCTCACTCCAAACTCACGGAGCCCATCCAATATCATTGAGCACTTATTCAACAGAAAAAAGTTCCGTTTTTGTCTTTTCATACTGTGAGCCACTGACAAAAAGAAATAACGCTTTAAATTTTGCTGAAAAATATATCAACAATCTAAAGAATTTGATATGAATCAGCTGCACATAAACTAGGCGTCTCAAGCTATCGAGTCACTTTCGGCATGTACCACTCTCAAAAACACAGCGCCATAAAAGCAATGCATTTAAACCATACGCAGTCTGTATATTAAACACTAAGATTATCTTACAGACTTATAGGGGAGTTTATTAGGACGCCGAACGACCTGCACTCATACCTTTTGTTTAGAGCGTCACTAGGAGTCAATAAATTAACTGAATCTTGCCTCATTGGTTCTACACCTACTTCACCTCTTTTGTGAGGTGAAGTAGGCAGAAACATCTACTTAATAGAGTTTTTAGCCATCTCGTTTCCTCCCCTGCCATGCACAATCCGATAAAGTAACGGAAGTACAAACAGAGTTAGAAGTGTGGAAGAAATAATCCCCCCAATCACAACCGTGGCCAGGGGCCTTTGTACCTCTGCGCCGGTACCCACATTCAATGCCATAGGCACGAACCCCAAGCTGGCGACCAGAGCAGTCATCAGTACAGGACGAAGACGAATCATTGCTCCGTCAATAATCGAAACCAAAAGCTCACCGCCCTGTTGCCGCAGCTGACGAATAAATGACAGCATTACCAGGCCGTTTAAAACCGCAACACCAGAAAGGGCAATAAACCCAACCCCTGCAGAAATCGATAGAGGCATACCGCGCAGCCATAGAGCTAGCACCCCGCCAGTTAGCGCTAAGGGAACTCCTGTAAAAATGATCAAGGCATCTTTGAATGAGCCGAAAGCCATTACTAGAAGACCGAGGATTACCAAAAGCGTCAGCGGGACAACGATAGAAAGACGCGTACTTGCAGATTCCAGTTGTTCAAATGTACCTCCATATACCAACCAGTAACCGGCAGGCAAAGACACCTGTTGTTGGATTTGGGCTTTTGCCTCCTCTACAAAAGATCCTAAATCGCGATCGCGTACATTCGCGGTTACCACTACACGGCGCTTGCCATTTTCACGACTGACTTGATTGGGAGCCGGTGTCATTTCAAGATTGGCTACTTCAGACAAGGGCACATAGCTACCTAGCGGGCTACCAGCGGGTAAAGGTACAGGTAAGTCACCAAGGTTTTCATAGTCCCGGCGCAGCCCTTCCGGCAGCCTTACTACCAATTGGAAGCGGCGGTCACCCTCATAAATCAGCCCTGCAGATTCCCCACCAATTGCGGTTGATACCAAGTCCTGTAGGGTTTTCAGGTCGATACCATAGCGGGCAAGCGCTATACGCTTGGGGACTACAGAGAGAACTGGCAGACCTTCAACCTGCTCTACTCGAGCATCGGCTACACCCTCAATCCCATTTAACACACCCAGGATTTGATTAGACGAAGCGACCAGCTGGTCCAGGTCATCACCAAATACTTTGATGCCCAGATCTGCACGCACACCAGAAATTAACTCGTTGAAACGCATCTGGATTGGCTGGGTAAATTCGTAGTTATTACCTGGTAGCTCTCGAACGGCTGCTTCGATTTCTGCCACTAATTGCTCCTGAGGCAGTTTTGGATCGGGCCATTGGTTTCTGGGTTTCAGGATCACAAAGTTATCAGCCACATTCGGAGGCATTGGATCTGTAGCCACCTCTGGAGTACCAATTTTTGCAAATACCTTGTCTACCTGGGGGAACTCCTTAATGCGCTGCTCTAGTAGACGCTGCATTTCCACCGACTGCTCGAGGCCAGTCCCCGGAATACGTAAAGCGTGTAGTGCAATATCGCCCTCATTAAGCTGAGGGATAAACTCAGAACCGAGAGTAGTAGCTAGCCAACTACAAAACAGTACTAAAGCAAGAGCCCCTGATAGTACCAGCCAACGCACTTTCATTGCGGCAATTAAAAGCGGCTTGTACAGTGACTTAGTAGCAACAATCACCTTATTTTCTTTTTCACTGACTTTCCCGGTGAGAAAAACAGCAACTGCTGCAGGTACTACGGTGAGAGAAAGAACCAATGCAGCCAATAACGCCATAACCACAGTAGCGGCCATAGGGTGAAACATCTTTCCTTCGACACCAGTCAGTGTGAACAAAGGAATATACACCACCGTGATAATCAACACTCCAAAAAGGCTCGGGCGAATCACTTCATTGGTGGCCTGGAATACCAGCTCCAGTCGCTCTTGCAGAGGTAACTTACCGCCCTTGCGCTGTTGGGCTTCGGCGAGCCTGCGAATCGCATTTTCTACGATAATTACAGCCCCATCGACAATCAGACCGAAATCGAGCGCACCGAGACTCATCAGGTTGGCAGAAACACCGGTTTGCACCATACCAAATATAGTGGCGAGCATGGACAGCGGGATTACAGCAGCTGTAATAAAGGCAGCCCGAATATTTCCAAGCAGCAAGAACAGCACGACGACTACCAGCAACGCACCTTCAATAAGGTTTTTCTGCACGGTAGCGATGGCTTTGTCCACGAGCGTCGTGCGATCATAAACAGCTTCCACCTTTACACCTTCAGGTACAGTGGATTTTACTTGCTCCAAAGCTTCCGCCACATTGCGCGCCACCTCGCGGGAGTTTTCCCCCACCAGCATCATAGCGGTGCCCAATACGGTTTCTTCACCATCTCGCGTAGCAGCACCGGTACGCAGCTCTTTACCAATAGCCACTTCAGCAACATCAGAAATTTTAACCGGCACCCCGGATCGGCTGGTAATTACTACGTCTTCAATTTCTCCGATATTCTGTAGTTGTCCCGGTGAACGCACTAACAGTTGGCGTCCATTATTTTCCAGATAGCCAGCACCTCGACTTTCGTTGTTGCGACGCAAAGCTTCGGCAATGTCCTCCATAGATACGCTGAAGTTAAGCATCTGGCGGGGGTCCGGTGTTACGTGATACTGCTTGTTATAGCCACCGATAGTATTTAGTTCCGTAACCCCCGGAACGAGAGACAATTGCGGTTTAATAATCCAATCCTGAATCTCCCTCAGTGCAGTGGCGTCGTAGGGCTGACCATTGGGCTGGGTTGCTCCGGGCAGAGCCTCCACGGTATACATAAAGATCTCACCGAGCCCGGTGGCAATAGGCCCCATCTCCGGCTCCAACTCCGGGGGCAGATTGCTCTCGATGGTACCCAGACGACTGTTTATTAAGTTTCGCGCAAAATAGAGATCTGTCCCCTCTTTGAAAACCACGGTCACTTGGGATAGCCCGTAGCGCGAAATCGAACGGGTGTACTCCAAGTTGGGAAGTCCGGCAAGTGCCGCCTCTACCGGATAGGTGATTCTCTGCTCAGCTTCTAAAGGCGAGTAACCAGGTGCTTCAGTATTAATCTGCACCTGAACATTGGTGATATCGGGAACCGCATCAATAGGGAGTTTCTGGTAACTCCAAACCCCGAGCCCCACCAGAATAAAAATTAGGGACAATACGAAATAACGCCGCTCAATGGAGAAGCGCAGGATGCTTTCAATCATCTTCTGGCCTCAATTAATGGTGGTGAGCAGCGCCGGATTTCTCTACATCCGCCTTGATTAAGTAACTGTTTTCAGTGACGTAGCGGTCTCCAGGGTTGAGTCCACTTAATACCTCTGTAACCCTGCCATCGGTCCGCCCAAGTTCCAGTGGGCGAATCTCATAAGCATCCCCTACTTTTACAAACACAACGGTCCAATTGCGGAAGGGTTGTAGCGCTTGATTTTCCACCACTAAAGGCGCAGGACTCTCATGGGTAACCACATCTCCTTGAACCATCAGGTCTGTTGTCCAAATGTCCTCTGGATTCTCAATCATCGCGCGGGCTATTGCGAAAGGCGTGCCATTGCCCCCCGGTGCCAAGCTGACAATTGTCGAATCAAATGAGAGCCCATCGGCGGTAATAGAAACTTTTTGCCCGCGAGCAATTTGTCCCCGGCGAGTGGGGAATACTTGAAGCTCTGCCCATATTTGCTTGTAGTTCGCAATCGTAAACAGCACCCGATCACCGCTAAACTCCCCTCGACTGGCCTGCTTATCAATAATCTGACCGCTAATAGGCGCTATCAAGGAGTAGGTTTGCAAGCTGTCATTGGACTCAATTGTTGCCAGCTTTTCTCCTTTCTGTATTGAATCTCCCAACGCTTTCTCAATCGTGACAACTGTGCCAGGATAACGAGCACGAACATGACTGAGACTGCGATGATCAATAGTAGTTTTACCGTAAAGGGTAATGCGCTCTTGAATGACACCAGGGGCAGCTATAGCAGTTTTAATACCGGCCTTTTCCGCTGTATTTTCATCTATTTTTACTCTTCCTTCATATGATTCAAACTGCCATTTGGCACGGCCTCGCTTGTGAGTCAAAGAGAGTTCAATGTCGAATGAATGAGGTTCAGCCAGATTTTCTTGGCTGCGCCAGTAATCAATATTTGTATCGCGGTGTAAGGCAATATGTTGTGACTCTCCCCCTAGTCGAACTAGAGTTAGGGTCAATTCTGCATTGTCTAGCGCTTTTCCGTCTTCCTGAACCCATGCGCGAAACTCAGCGCCACCACTCCGCTCTACCAGAGCCAGCTCAACCACGAGATCCCCCTGCTCTAAGAGGCGGCCCCCATGTGGCCCTTTACTTTCTTCTTGATGATGATCTCCACCGTGGGAGCCACTGGCATAACTAAAATTTGCCACCCACCCTAAAGGTACCAAAAGGAATAGGAACAGCATCGCTAGCTTTAAAGTTCTATTTAATCTGCTCATTTTTAAACTCAACTTCATCTACTGCTCTCGACAACCACGACACCTAATGGCCGGGCAGTTAATCTCTCAATTTCCGCTCCATACACATGAACAGAACGTGCCGCCACAATTCTCGAGCGCTCAGCATCGAGCAATTCCTCGCGGGCAGAGATCAACTCAACATAGGAATAGCGCCCCCGGCGATAGGCCCGGTCAACCTCAGAAAGCGCCTTGCGCAATGTGGGAATAACGGTATTTTGCATTTCGTCAACAATGGCCAGCGCTTGTTCACGGCTCGTTACCGCCAAGAAAAGCTGGGGATAGAGCTTTAGCAATGCCGCTTCTCTATCCAACTGAACCTGTTCCAGCTCAGCCATTGCAGAAATCTCTTTACCCCGATTACGCCGCCCGGTAAAAAGCGGTACGTTAAAGCCAACAACGACAGCATTCTCATCATCTTCTTTGTCGTTCCGATAGCCTGCATACCAACCAATATCGGGGGTCGATTTCGCTTGTGTCAGATGCAGGTGAGATGCGCGCAAGCGCTCTTCAGAGGCAAAACGGGCAATAGAAGGGTTTTCCTGAGCCCGCTCGTACAGAACATCAAAGCTGGCATTTGGCTCAAATCGGAAGAGCACGCTGGAGTCAACTGCAAAGTCCTGAGTAGGTTGCCCCCACAGCGCGGATAGTGCGTACTTGTAGTAGCTCAGCATTCGCTCCTGTGCCTCGGCGGCCAAAATGGCATTCGCCAGTGCAGACTCAGCCCGCATACGTTCAGCTATGGGGGACGCAGCAGCATTGACCCTTGTAATTACAGCGTCCAACGCTTCTTGCGCCAGCGAGACCTTCTCTTTTTCCAGAATCAATAATTCTGCGGCGGCGAGAACTTGCGCATAACCACGAACCACCTCGGCCAAGACATCCAGTGCTGTCGCTTGCTCATCGGCAATTAAGAGATCCCGCTGAGCATTGACAACATCAATTCGAGCCTGGCGTTTGCCCCCCAACTCAATAACTGATGACAAAGAAGCAGTCAGCTCAAGTTCCTTGTCATCATCATCATCGTCGTCACTTGGCGGACCGGGCCGGCCGGGGGAGCCTGAGCTTGAGCTTGATGAACCATCATCTCCGTATACCGCATACTCAGCTTCGAAACCAAAATCCCATGCAGGACGTAGGCCGGCTGTGAACTCAGCACCATCCAATGCCCATTGCTGGAGTGGAAAAACTGCAATCTGGGGATTTTGTGCCAGAGTTTTCTGTATTGCCTCTGGCAACGTCAATACTTCTCCCTTCTGCGCAGAGGTAGCTTGCGCAGATATAAGTAGAGCGGTCGTCAACAAAAATCTAAAGGATGCACGACCAATCACGCTCAGCGAGAGCGTGGAAAAAAAATCCATGGAATTCTCCCAAGTCACAACTCGATCATCGTGTGCGAGCAAAAGCTACATACTTCTATAGCGGCACACGCTGTATTTAACTAATCAGACTTGGGTTATAGGTGGGCGTAAAAGTGGAGAAAAATAACCTGAGGGCGCAGCTGCACTGATTGTGTCACTGTAACTGATAGTGCCCCGAAGAAGAGGTTGATAAGACTGCCCCAAAAGCCCGGTTGCATTAATTCCGTGACAATGGCAACAGTGATTACAGAAATCCAACGTCGGTGTAGATTGCTCTTCACCGGAGGAAGGCAGCGAGAAAGTGACGGAACCCCCATCAGGCTCGTCAGTAGGAGCTACCCCCGGGAGTTGATCAATATGATTTGAAGAGAAGTGGATGGTGATATCTTCTAGCTCATCATGACTGTCATAGAAGGCGCCAGCTGTCTGGAAAATCAGCAGCGCAATCAATAAAAATGACAGACGAACCACATTCATAGGAGCAGGCTAGTATCAATAATAGACCGACTCTAGCAAACATAACCCGGAGCCTCAATTGAATACGGCAAAAGTTTTGTAAAACAACAGCTTATTGACCAGCAATTCTGGATAGCCAGTCTTGTTTCAATACTCGTTTTTACGCAACGGCAGGCGCGAAGGTTCTCCTCTACACTGATTCAGATGCCACAACTATGGCTATGTATTGGGAGGTACCGGTAAATGCTTGCTTTTCAACCCTTTGGTGGCTTGGCTAAGGCGCTGATTCTTGCAGCGACGGTGGCATTAGCCCCTGCGATTGTCGCTCAAAACCCGACTCCACCCCCGCAACCCGATAGCACTGGCTCCCAAGGCCAAACCCCGCCACCAGGGCACCCCACTCAATCGAACGATGACAGCAATCCCCCCCAGCCACCAGGGCAAATGCAGCAAGGCAAACCTCCTCAAGGCCAAATGGGGGCCATGGAATCAAACGAGCCCCTAGACCCCAAGGCGATGGCAACCTTGAAACGAATGGGTGACTACCTCGCCAGCCTCAAAATGATGATGTTTAACGCCGATATATTCACTGAGGTCGTTCTGGAAAATCAGGAAAAGCTCCTGATTGGCGGTACCGTCAAATATATGGCAATGCCACCGAAGCAACTGCGTGTAGACCTGAAAACAGATTCTATTACCCGACAGTTTATTCACAATGGCGATAAGTTTACCGTGATTGCTCCCCGCGATGGTTATTTCGCAGAAATGGAAGCACCCCAGCCTACAGCGGAAGTTTTGACCAAAGCCGCCAAGGATTACGGCATTGAGATTCCTTTTGCCGACCTCCTCGAATGGGGAAGGAAGGAAAATGTTTGGTCCGGTATCAAAGAAGGCTTTCTGGTAAACCGGCCTATGGTTGACGGCCAAAAAACCGAGCACTGGGCATTTCGCTCTGAAAACCTGGACTGGGAAATCTGGATCAAGGCTGGTGACAAGCCCCTGCCCCTGCGTATTTCAACAGTTAACACCCGCGACCCCGCCAAGCCGCGCTTTATTGCCACCTTGAAATGGATGGAAGCCAAACCTGGTGCCGCCGGGCAATTTACCCCTTCCATCGACAAGCTCAAGCTGATCCAGTTTAAGAAGGCGGAACCCAATAAGGAGGCCACACCATGATGCATCGCAACGGTCAAAAGACGGGTTTCCTTGCACAACTGGTTATGCCTGCCCTGGTCACGGGGGCACTACTGACTGCATTGGCCAGTCCCTCAGCCGAAGCCTTTGGTCGGTTTGGTGGTGGTGGGGCTCATTTCAATATTGGGGGACATTTTAATGGGATGCGCCCGATGGGCGGAGGATTCCACGGTGGCTATGCGCCGGGAGAGTTTGCGAGGCGTTTTCCAAATCATCCTCCATTTCGCCCGCATCGCCCACCCTACCCACCGCCACCTTGGCGCCCCCACTACTGGCCATACCCGGGACCAGCATTTTGGGGTACCGCAGCGGCCGTAGGTGTTGGTGGATGGCTATATACGTTGCCTCGCAGCTGTGTTGCAGTAACTGTTGGTAACGTCACCTATGAGCACTGCGGGTCCTACTGGTATGAACCGCACTTTGTCGGTGGCCATATCGCCTACCGTCCGGTTCGCCCTCCCCGCTAGGGACATTCATATGGGAAAAGTGGCCCCAGAGAAGTGCGAAATACTATTTTTCGGTATCTGCTTTCTCCGGGCCACCCTCGGCATAGGATTTGGTGATATGCCTGAGGGTCTTCATCTGCTTATTGAAATTGCGGCAAGCTCCACAAACCGCCAAATGTAATTTCAAACTCGCCTTCTCGGAAATGAGCAGGTCCCGCTCCTGGGACTCAGACATCAGCCTCGTGGCTTCCCGGCAGGTCTTCATCATTGTCACTTCTCCACACCAAACCAGTTATCTTCCAGACACTCGCGCAAGCGAAGGCGCGCCCTGTGCAATGTGACATTCAAGTTGCTAACGGTAATCTCCACAGCAGCACAGATCTCATGGCTTTCCAGCTCAATAAATTCCCTCATCATAAAGATCTGCGCTTGGCGCGAAGGAAGATGGCTGAGGCAGGCCTCGAAGATTCGCCAGAAATGCTTGTCGTGGATTGCGGACTCAGGATCAGCCCAGCGTTTGGGCTTTTCATCCTTCTGCCAGTGCCCCGTCTGATCAAACAGCTCGTCGTGATCATATTCTTCCCTATCCCCACGAACCAATTGATCCGCATCTACGAAGCGCTGTCTCTGTCGCAATATGTCGGCAATCTTGTTCTTGAGAATGGCAAAGACCCAGGTCTTCAAAGCCGAGCGACCGGAAAAGCTGCGCGAGTTCTTTAGGGCACCCATCAATGCTTCTTGAACGGCATCCTCAGCCAACTGCGTATCCTGCAACTGCAAACTGGCAAAACGCAGCATCTGCTGGCGCAAATCCACCAGGAACTGCGAATTCTGTAAGGAATCCTCGGCGGACTCTGTCGAAGCACTGGGAGCTAGGTGATCGCTCAATTACGTTCCCTCATAATATCGAAGCGGAGAGAGTCGATATTAACGAAAATAATGCGATTCTCTACAAACCAATTCCCACTGGCGCCAAAAGGCAATTTTGCTAATTCTGAAATATCCAGTGCATCATGCTGGTATTTTTGTGCCAATTGAGACTTTTCTGCTTTACCCCGCCTCTCGAGCCAGAATGAGTGAAATATCATGCCAGTATAGAGCTCTGCATCAGATTCGAAAGCGGAAACCTTTGGCCAGAAGAACCTCTAACTCCTCAACTCCTCCGTGATTCCTCTGGTTTTTAGTCGCGGGAACCGCAGACTTGTTACACTTCCTCAGCAAAATTACAAAGAGCGCCAATACCGGCGCAACTGCGCCTTTTTGGTTAACCCCCGCAATAGGTAAAGAGCCAATGCACGATTTAGTACAGGACTACTACGGACGCCAACTAAAGAACTCTTCAGACCTGAAGACCAATGCCTGTTGTGACCCCAGCGATATGCCAGAGTGGCTAAAACCATTGCTGTCCAATATTCATCCCGATGTCCTATCCCGCTATTACGGCTGCGGACTTGTCTGCCCTCCACTTTTGGAAGGCTGCCGGGTACTGGATCTTGGCTGTGGCTCAGGCCGGGATATTTACTTGCTCTCCCAGTTGGTAGGCCCAAAAGGTGAAGTAGTAGGTGTCGATATGACGGAAGAGCAGTTGGCTGTGGCCAGGCGGCACCAAGCCCATCACGCCGACAAGTTTGGCTATGACAATGTCCGCTTCCTGCACGGCTACATCGAAAAGCTGGAGGAACTGGAATTAGAGCCTGAAAGCTTTGATGTGATCATTTCCAATTGTGTGGTTAACCTTTCCACAGACAAAGATGCTGTACTCAAAGGCTTGTTCCGGCTGCTGAAACAAGGGGGAGAATTTTACTTCTCCGATGTCTATGCCGACCGCCGCATTCCCCCCGCAATTAGCTCTGACCCCGAGCTGTTTGGCGAGTGTCTTGGGGGCGCACTCTACTGGAATGACTTTCTGGAAATTGCTCAGGGCAGCGGCTTCCGCGATCCACGCCTGGTGGAGAGTCGGCCATTACTTATCACCAACCCAACCCTGGCCCAGCGCTGTGGATCAATTCGATTTTTTTCCGCCACTTATCGATTGTTCAAATTAGCGCAACTGGAAAAAGACTGTGAGGATTACGGCCAAGCAGTGATTTACAAAGGCACACTACCGGGCTCTGCCGATCAATTCGTTCTCGATGGACACCACATTATTGAGACCGGACGAGTATTCCCTGTGTGCGGTAATACTTGGAGAATGCTCGCAGAGACCCGTCTCGCACCCCACTTCGAGTTTATTGGCGATTTTTCACGGCACTTTGGCCTGTTTCCCGGCTGCGGCAAGGAAATGCCATTTGCCAGCGACACTCCCGAAGCGGATCAATCGAGTACCCAGTGCTGTTAACCCTGAGCCTGGAAATGGGAGCCCCCTAACGGGCTCCCTTTGGAAACCCAACGACTGCCCCCAAAAAGTAGGGTATTTTTTTCTCCAGCCAATAACTGGGGCTCCATACCGTCCCATCTATAAACCCTACATGCCCCCCTCGATCACTCACCGCCAAATCGACAGCAGAACTAACTTCGCTGGTTACAGGTATCGCTGATGGACAAATAAAAGGATCATCAACGGCGTTGATAATCAAAGTCGGCGTGCGAATATCTTTGAGTAAAGGCTTACTGGATGCCTGGGTGTAATACTCATCCACATCACGAAAACCATGTAACGGCGCAGTGAAAGCATTGTCGAAATGCCTGAAATCGACAAAGTCCTCACTGCAATTGAGATCGGGTAAGGCCGCAGCCAACTGTGGGTCTTTCGCCTTATGAAGCAGGCTCAAACGAAGCCCGCTAATCAGGTGGCGCTCATAAAGGTGGGATATACCAGTGTTGATGTAGCGACTACAGGCATGGAGGTCCATTGGCGCCGAAACAGCAATCCCAGCGGCTACCTGCCCGCGGCCACCATCTTCACCTAACATTTTCAGAACAACATTTCCGCCCAATGAGAAGCCAACCACGGCAATCGTCATTAATGGAAACTGTTTCTTAAGTTCACTAACCAGCCAGCGAGGATCTTCAGTGTCACCACTGTGATAGGCCCTCGGCAACTTGTTAGGCACACCACCACAACCTCGAAAATGCATTACAGCGACCTGATAATGGTATGCCAGAAGGGTTTCCATCAGCCCCTGCACATAGGGCGACTCTACCGAACCTCCCAAACCGTGAAGTATCAATACCAGAGGATAATCGGGATCATTGCGTAGCGGCCTGGGAAAATGCAAAGAAAGGCGATCGCCATCAGGCGTTTCGTACCAGCGGCAATCTGTCTCAATCCAGGGGGTGGCGCGGTGAAAACGACTGAATACGGTCTGAATATGTCGATTGCCAAGGCCTGGGGCTGGAGAAAAAGAATTAACCATAGATTTCTATCAATAGTCGAAACAACCGGGGCTATCAGTTTCCTGCTGATGGTTTAGGGATTGTTGCCCCTTTCGTTTCTGGGACAAAAATCAGAAAAAATGTACCGGCGATCAGAGCAATAGCTCCCAAAGTAAGAAAAGCAACGCCATAGCCAAAATACTGAACAATATATTCCGCAGAAAAATTACTACATGCCGAACCAATTCCCACCAAGGCGGCCATAGCGCCCTGGGTAACATTAAAGCGGCCCGTACCACGTGTCAGGTCGGCACACATTAAAATAATAATGACGCCAAATATACCATTAGCCACGCCATCCAGGGATTGAATTGCTACCAGGAAGTACGGATTGTCCGTAGACATAAACAACAGCGCCCGTACCGGATTGATAAAAAAACCGATAAGGAAGATTAGCTTGCGCCCCCAGGTATCCGCTTTGGCCGCACACAGAAAGGACATCAGCATCATCATAAACTGGGCGGCGATGATACAAGCTGATGTAAAGGCAATAGCTATATCGGCATTCGAGTTAATCGACAGTTTCTGACTCACCAAGGGCAACATCGCGGCATTGCCAAAGTGGAATAGAAACACGCTGACAGCCAAAGCGACCAGGCGCCTGTCAGACAGCAGTGACTTGAAGCCCGACGGCTGTGCTTTGCCCTCTAGATCCTTGTGCTCTCCGCCCCGAGCACGGATATGATCGATAGATTTTCCCGGAATAAAGGCTACCGAGATCGCCATAAGGGCACCCATAACCGCCATCAACCAGAACACCCCCTGCCCGGAAATAGTCAGGGCAAGAATCGCTGCAAGCCCAGCAGCAAAGACATTGCCCGCATGATTGGAGGCCTGGTTGGCACTGGTTTGATAGGTAAAGTTTTTATCGCTGGTAACCCCGAGTGTGATTGCCGCAATAGAAGGAGCCACGAAGGCAATTGCGCCTCCCATCAAAACCTGGGAGAGATAAATCAATGGCTTGTGGCTGGTAAATTCCACAATAGTGATAGAAACAATACCGATAATGATCCCGCAAGTAGCAATAAGCCCTCTCTTAAAGCGAGTACTATCGATAAATGCGCCAGCAGGTGTCTGCAGCAGTACAGTGGTTACCCCGCCAATTGCCAGGACAACCCCAATATCTCCCGGCTTCCAGTGCATGGCTGAGAGCAGGTAAATAGCCAGGTATGGTCCCAAACCCGCAACCACATCTCCAGCAAAGAAATTCGTAAAGAGAAGAGGTTTGTTTAAACTCTTATGAATGGCCTTGTTGGCACTCTGCTGCACTGGATAGAGCCTCAGAAAAATAGCAACGCTGAAAACCAGAGTAGCAGTTGGGACTAGCGACACTCGGATAACGATAGATGTCTATCAGCTTAACCGTCTCGGCAATCATCTTTATCCTAATAGCCGTGCGCCAATGGCTACCGTCTGCCGTTCGTATCTGGCACATCATGACCCTTGGCGCAGTAGCACTTTTGGCCTTGAGGCAAATCACACTTAAAGACGCATTCTTTGCTGTAGATTGGGATTTAATCCTCTACTTATTCTCTGTATTTTCGATTGCATCCGCTCTATACGACACAGGGATTTCAGCACAAATCAGCAGGCGAATACTCTCCCGTAAAAACCCCAATACCATACTGGCAAGCTATGTCCTGATCATGGCCGTCTGCGCAGCCCTTCTCACCAATGATGCTGCAGCAGTGATTGGTGTACCCATCGCGCTATTGATGGCTCGGGATATGAACTGGGGTGTTGTACCCCTACTTATTTTACTTTGTGCCACCGTAACGATCGGCAGCATGATCTCACCTGTCGGCAACCCACAAAATATCTTGATTGCCAACGCAGGGCAGTTTGACAATATGTTTCTGGTATTTGCCGAGTGGATCTTTATCCCGGCAGCAATCACCATGCTGCTGTCGATTCTTTGGTTAAAAAGGTTTCTTAAAGTTGACGAACCCAGTCACAATGTAGGCATTCAGCCTCGAGAGGACAATGAGATAGCACAAAAATGGCCACCTCTATTGTCGGCAGCCCTTCTGGTAATTCTAATAGCATTAGGCAGTGTACTTCATAACGTAGAAGGTATTTACCACCCAACCTTGGGTCAAATAGGCTTGGTCGCCTGCTCACCCATTTATCTGGCAAGTCATGAAAGAAGAAAAATACTGAGAGAAGTAGACTGGCCCACTCTCTTTTTCTTTATTTCCATGTTTATAGTGACCGGCTCACTACTCAAGTCCGGATCACTACAGTTTTTTTTGCACGAGAGCGGGATTAATCTGGCTGAACCCGGAACTGTAACTTTTGTCAGTTTTTTTGCCAGCCAACTGTTTTCCAATGTTCCCGTAGTGGAAATATACCTGAATCTGCTACATGAACACGACACTCAAACACTTATGATGCTATCAGCCATATCTACAGTTGCTGGTAACCTATTTATAATCAGCGCAGCCAGCAATGTAATAGTGCTGCAGCAGGCGGAAAAATTTGGTGTGCAACCATTTAACTTCTGGCAGTTCTTTTTATTGATGTTGCCGGTAAGTGTTATCAGTGTGGCAGCGAGTTATCTCTATATTATTTGGTACAGCTCGCTACAGACCTAAAAACAAGAGCTAACTCTGGGGCTTCTCGACTCGGACAAAGGGGCGATAGTCTCCCCCTTCCAGCAGCAGATAAATATTGTAAGGTTCAAACTTTCCATCCACTTCCATTCCTGGGCTACCAACGGGCATCCCGGGTACTAATAGACCGATTCCATCCTCTGGAGGAGAGGAAATAAATTGCAGGATATGTTTGACGGGAACATGGCCTTCAAAAACATATTTGTTGTGCCACACCGCCGTATGGCAACCCTCCATCCCCCGAGGAACACCCCATTGCTGCCGAATTTTGGCCATATTCAGCTCAGAACTGGTAGATACGGCAATGTCGTTACCCCGTAGATAATCCACCCATTTGTTACAACAGAAGCAAAGCGGATGTTTATACACAATAAAACTATCAGCATCCCACTGTTTTTTTTCCTCCGCACCAGCAAAACTTGCTGGTGCGGCCAATATCACCAGTGAGAAAAGGAGACCTAAAACCTCCCTAGATAGCCTGGGCATAGTGAATAGCATAAGATTCAGAGGAATCAGTCCAGTGGCGAACAGGTTTAAAGCCGCCTTTCATCAACAGGGTATTAAAACTACTCACTTTATATTTATGGCTATTCTCGGTATGAATAGTCTCCCCTTCCGAAAAGACGATTTGTTCCCCAGCGATTGCGACGCTTTGATCCCGGAGGCTAACTAAATGCATTTCTACGCGTTGTCGCAATGGCTGATAGAAGGCGCGATGAGAGAAAGATGACAAATCAAAGTTGCCTCCCAACTCACTGTTAATTCGTTGCAGGAGGTTCTTGTTAAACTGCTCCGTAATATGCTCACTATCGTGATACGCCCTCTCCAGCACAACTGAATCTTTAACTAAATCAGTTCCGATAAGCAGGCCGTCTCCCGCTCTCAAATTTGCCGCAAACGTCTCCAGCAATTGCTCCGCCCTATCCGGCTCAAAGTTTCCAATTGTCGAACCAGGAAAAAACACCACACGTTTTTTTGACTCAATATTCGACAGATTGTCCCATACTTCGGCTTGAGTAAAGTCACCCACTTCCGGCCAGATAGAAATATGAGGTAAGCCTTTTTTAATTCGTTGCCCCGCCAGATAGAGAATCTCCGGGGAAATATCGATGGGATAGTATCCGCTAGGGCTTTTTAAAAGATGCAGTAGGCCCTCTACTTTTTCGCAGTTGCCTGCACCAGGCTCCACCAGTAGCACCCCTGGGCCAATTTCCTCAGCAATATCCGGTAGATACTGATTGAATATCTTAGCCTCAGTACGGGTTAAATAATAATCGTCTACATCACATATTTTCTCGAATAACTGAGAACCAAGTTCGTCGTATAGGTATTTACACGGTAGTGTTTTCTGATCTCCGGCCAACCCCCGTAACACATCATTGAGAAATTCATGGTCTTGTTGTGAACTTTCCTGCATCGATGATACGGCTGCTTTCACATTTAGTCTCCTGCCAAACGGATACCGGTAAATTGCCACGACTGGTGTGGATAAAAGAAGTTGCGGTAACTGATCCGGATATGGTCAGCCGGGGTTGCAAAAGATCCACCGCGAAGAACCTTTTGGTTACACATAAACTTTCCGTTGTACTCCCCTACTGCATCCTCCCGGGCTCTGAAGCCTCGATAAGGTAAGTAAGCGCTGGAAGTCCACTCCCACAAATCCCCTAAGAACTGCGTTTGCCCCCGCTGCGCCTGCAACGGCCTGAAGTAACGTTTTTCCAGGAAATTAGCTGATGCCATCTGATTCGGCTGGCGTAAATGGCAAGCAGCTGCCTCCCATTCAAATTCGGTAGGCAATCGTTTTCCAGCCCAGGTTGCGAAAGCATCTGCCTCATAGAAAGAAAGATGACAGACAGGCTCAGCTGGATTTAAGGGTAGCAACCCAGAGAGGGAGTACTGATGCCAACCATCACTGTTCAGCCGCCAATAGGATGGGTGCTTTTGCTGATTTTTCTGCAAATGCAACCAACCATCCGAAAGCCACAGCCGATGCTGTCCATAGCCACCATCCTCTATAAATTCAAGGTACTCCCCATTGGTAACCAGTCGGGAGGCAATCACAAAGTCATCGATAAACTGCTGATGCTCAGGACCTTCATTATCAAAGCAGAAAGCATCCCCATTACTCCCAATCCCATAGAAGTCCTTGGGTATGCTCAACCAACGCAGTGGTTCCAGTGCCCCGTCTTCATCTTCAGGAAACATATCCCGGTAAGCTGGTGCCATGGGATTAGTTGATAGAGCATGCTTGATATCCGTCAATATCAATTCCTGGTGCTGCTGCTCATGATTCAACCCCAGCTGGACCAACGCAGCCAAATTTTCAGGAATCGGGTACTCACTGAGCAACCGGTACATGGAGTCATCGATAAACTTTCGATATTCATAAACCTGGGCACTATCCGGACGCGAAATTAGCCCCCTGTTAGGGCGTGCAAAGGGGGTACCCAAACTGTTGTAGTAAGAGTTGAACAGGTGGTTGAAGTGTGGGTTAAACGTTTGATATCCCCGCAACCGGTTGGCAAGGATAAAAGTCTCAAAGAACCAGCTCGTATGTGCTAGGTGCCATTTGGTAGGACTGGCATCCGGCATAGACTGTAACTGCATATCCTCCGGGGATAACGGCAACGCGAGGTTCTCTGTCTCTGCACGAACTTTCTGGTAATCACTGAGAAGTTGATGTTGTACTTCCTCTAAAGTTACTTCACCGACGTGTATTGCCATATTAGTAATCAACTGCGACACATTTCTTCTCTATTGAAATCATCATACGCAGTTTTAGGTGTAAACCTAGAGGCTAGCTATTCAACAGAAGGGTATATGCGCCAGTTTATTTTTCTCTTGAAGGGTCAATAAAAAAAAGGGCCGGATAAACCGGCCCACTCTCTCGTCATGCTGACAGGAATAACTTAATAAAATAGAGCAAAAATTGTTTTATGTAATATTTCTTTCAAAATTTAGACGCAATTTTCACAATCTAAACGTTTTTTATAGGCTACTGCCGAAATAAGAAGCTCTAAATAATCCCACAATGCCCCTGTGGCCTTTAAATGACCTCCCAAGGTCGACAACAGCACATCCCTGTGCCGTATTAACCCATGGGTTAATTAAAATCGGACCGTTAAATCCGCACCGTACATTCTCGGCATAAACCGCCAAGCGGGGCTAGCACCAATGGCTGCACCAGTACCACCATAGCCGCCAGCGATTTCTTCATCCGTCAAATTTTGTATCCAAAGCGCTAAAGAATAACTATCTGAAGGGCTGTTCCAGGCTGCCCGCAGGTTGAACAACTGATAGTCTTCCACGATACGTGTCCGATCAGTAATCGAACCAATTCGCTCATCTGTCCAGTTATAATCGCCACGGAAAATAAACTCCCCGCCAGATGCAAGGTCCACTGTGTATTCAGCCATTAGGTTGAATTTATTCTCTGGCGTTGATACACGGGACTGACCTACTTTCGAGTCCTCTTCAGTCTCACCAATGGCTTCGATGATCTGGTAGTCAGTAAACTCTGTATCCAGGTAGGAGTAATTACCGGCAATAAACAAGCTCTCCGTTACTGCCCACTGTACTTCGATCTCCGCCCCAGTACCCTCCGCATCCGAATTCCGCAAGTTATAACTGGGAATAGGAGTACCCACCAGATCCAGCTCCTGCAAATTGTTGTATTCGTAGGTGTAAATAGAGGTATTCAAGCGTACTCGGTTGTCGAACAGGCTGCTCTTAAGACCAACCTCCAGGTTAACGACATCTTCCTGATCGAAAGATGACTCAACCCCGGGACCAAAGTTAAGACTATTGAATCCACCGGCTTTAAAACCATCCGCCAGGGAGACATAGGTCATCACATCGTCATTCCAGCGGTAATCCAGCACTATACGACCGGAAAGGTCGCTCCAACTATCACTCAATTTGGAGTCCAAAACCGGCTGGCCATTGTTGAAAAACACAATACCAAACAACTGGGACCCCAAATCGACCTCAGGCAGGGTTACAGTGCCGATTACGTTGCCATCTCCGTCAACCAAGCGCACATCTCCGCCGGATAGTGACAGAGGAATACTGTTGCCATAAGCCGTCTGGATGGTGAAATCTTTTTGATCGTATGTATAACGAGCACCGACAGTCAGGTCCATCTTATCGGTAAGGCTCCAGGTCATATCACCGTAAATAGCACTGGAACGGTAATCACCTGTGTTGCGAACGCTCTCCCCCCAATGTGCATCCGAGGCTATCCAGGGATTGAAGCCCGCCATCATCTGTCCGACTACATCTTCCGCATAGAGCATATCGCCGGTTATACCAGTGGCCCCTAACTGAGCGAGTAACGCATCCACCTGGCCTGTTTGCAGCATTAGGTCATAGACAAAGGAAGCGCTGGCAATTCCCTCCAACCCCGCCTGCTGTAGCTGCGCACGGGTGATAACCGCTAAGTCCTCTTGCTCGGTTTGGGTCAGGTCTGGATAGGCAGCCTTTACCCCTTCATAAACGGCGAAGGATTCCACCGATCCGGTAGTGAAATTGGCATAAGTGGTGTGATCCACCTCTTCTTCGGAGTAAGAAGCTCCCAGAGTCCATTTGATAGTATCTGTAGCACCATTGAGACGGAATTCTTGAGAGAACTGGCTTTGATCATCAGTATTAGCCGACCCAAACATATAGTCCGGGTTGGCGGTACCATCCTCATCCTGCTGCAGGTGGGCATCGAATTCGCTGTAGGCAGTAATCGAAGTAAAAGTGAAATTATCGAAATCTTTGGTAATTGTCAGTGATGTGCCAAAGGAATCACGATCCTCAATGGTCGGGGTATCCAAGGCGTAGTCGCCAAAAACATCCGTTTCATCTTTAAGGCTGGGCACTATGGTTGTTCGCAAAGCGCTGCCTTGATCCATAATCCCGTAATTGGCGCGCCACAGCACCTCGGTATCCGTCGCCGGCTCCCACAACACAGAGGCGCGGTAGGTCTGAGTATCCTGATCCCCTACAGAGAACCCATTTGCTAAATTATCGGCAAATGGATCGCGACGATTTGTCGACGCCGAAAAACGACCATACAGGTTGTCACTAATCTGGCGATTAACCAAAAGATCCGACGACTGGCGCCCATAATTACCGGCAGTTAGATTTAATTCTGTAGAATCATCAGCCTGCGGTTTGGTGGTAATAATGTGGATCGCACCACCGGTGGCATTGCGCCCGAATAGTGTGCCCTGAGGCCCCTTGAGGACTTCAACCCTCTCAATATCGGTCAGCGGTATCTCGGCACCTGCACTGCGGCCGGTATAAACCCCATCCACATAGACCGCCACTGCTGGATCAGAGCCTATGGTCCAGTCATTAGTTTGCACGCCGCGAATACTGTACGTTGGTTGCAGGGCGGTATCATTGTGCATTTCCACGCCCGGCGTATATTTCCCCAAGTCAGTCAAATTTTTGACACCGGCTTCTTTTATATTTTCCCCGGTGAAGGCGGAAATCGCGATAGGTACGTCCTGTAGGTTTTCCGCTCGCTTCTGCGCAGTAACGACAACCTCCTCAATTTCCGCAGCGTGAACGTGAGAGCCGACAGCGGTGAGGAAAGCAATGGTTCCAGAAAGAATGGAAAGATTGAATCTACGGTTTGTTACATCTCTACCAACATCGTGCATCATCGCGTCCTCGCGTTTATTGTTATACAGCCTGATGTTTTCGATTTCTTGTTGTTTTTGTTATTGCACGCCATCTTACGGTTGCGTTTTCATATTGAAAACCCTGCGATGACTTTTTTCTTGTGACCAGTCAGTTCTTCGAGAAATAGCAGTGAATGACAGGAAAATCCTATAATTTAAAGCTTGGGTTTTGTCACTAAAAGTTACTCTTTGTATCGCTTAGTAACTTTGCGAGTGAAATTAAAATTGCACAAAAAAGTGCTACCGACATTAACTCAGAGATTTTGCGGCCACCACAATGACAACATTTCCATTTCTCAAGCGGTATATGCCAGCAATAATTTTCAGCCTATTGGGTTTGATAATTATATTTTTAATTGGCTCCTGGATCTGGCTCCGACAGAGCTTGCCTTCTCTCGATGGAACCATTACCACGGGTGAATTAAAAGACCCGGTTGTTATCGAGCGCGATTCACAGGGAGTGCCATTAATTCATTCTGAAAACCGAAACAGTTCGGCCTTCGCATTGGGCTTTTTACACGCGCAGGAACGTTTTTTCCAAATGGATCTGTTGCGGAGAAGTTCTGCTGGGGAATTATCAGAATTACTGGGCGCATCCACTATAAAACACGATCAAAAGGTACGTTTACATCAATTTCGCCAGCGAGCAGAGCGAAACATTGCTGCGATGCCGACGGAACAAAAAGCCCTTCTGGATCAATATATCAACGGTATTAATTTTGGCCTCAACCAGCTTCCCGCAAAACCCTGGGAGTATTTGTTATTGGGTCAGGAACCGCGTCCCTGGAATTCTGCCGACAGCCTGTTAACTATCTACAGCATGTACCTGACGCTACAAAGTGAACGCGGTAGTTATGAACTTCGCGACACCGCTTTAGCCGAATTGCTTCCAGCAGATCTCTACGCTTTCTATTTTCCCCAAGGCGGGCGATGGGACGCACCACTATTTGGCGAAGCACGAGAAAAAGTCAGCCTCCCAGAAACGCCGATTTCTGCGCTTTTAGATGAACAGGACACTATCGTTTATCAGGCGATGGAGAGTGATGACAAAATTTACGGCAGTAATAACTGGGTGGTCGGCGGTAATTTGACAGCGCACAGTGGAGCCATTCTTGCCAACGATATGCACCTCGGGCTGAGTGTTCCCAATATCTGGTTCCGAGCAGGCTGGAGCATACCTGGCACCAACCGATTTGTCCGTGGCGTAACCCTTCCAGGCGGCCCAATTATGGTTGCCGGAAGCAACGAATTAGTTGCCTGGGGATTTACCAACACCGGGGGCGACTGGAGTGACCTGATTCCACTGGAACTCAGCGAAGACGGCAATCAATATAAAACGCCTGAAGGCTGGAGGAATTTTGCCTATGAAACAGAATCTATCGCCGTCAAAGGCAGCGACCCAAAAACCATAGAAGTTCGCGCAACTATCTGGGGTCCCGTTATCGGTACAAACCACGATGGCGTTCCTCTCGCATTCCGCTGGGTTGCTCACGACACTCTGGGCGGCAATATGAACTTGATTGATATGGAAGTTGTTCGTACCGCCGAAGAAGCTCTGGAGCTTGGCCCCACCATAGGCATCCCCCACCAGAACCTAGTGGTTGGCGATAGTAACGGCAATATTGGTTGGACTGTGGCTGGCGCTATTCCCAAGCGAGTCGGGTTTGATGGCAGTCGATCAGTCAGCTGGGCAGATGGTAGTGCCTATTGGGACGGTTATTTAAGCCCCCAGGAGCACCCCCGCCTGTATAACCCAGAGTCAAGCCGAATCTGGAGTGCCAACGCTCGAATCGTTGATGGGGACTATCTCAAACTCATGGGCAACCACGGCTATGCGCTCGGCGCACGTCAGCAACAAATTCGCGAACGGCTTTTCGCTCAAGAAAAATTCAATGAGCAGGACCTTTTAAATATCCAGCTCGACGATCAGGCAGTTTTTCTCGAGCGGTGGCAGCAACACCTCCTCACCTTACTTGAAGATCAGCAAGACTACCGCGAGGTATATATACAGATTCAAAATTGGGGAGGCCGAGCCGCCATCGACTCCGTAGGCTATCGCATCGTTCGCAACTATCGCCTGAAGTTGATGGAGCTTACGACAGCGCCCATTTTGACTTACATGCGCCGCTATCAGCCCAAGTTTTCTTTCGGCCAACTCAAGCGCCAATTTGAATACCCACTTTGGGAAATGGCTCAGCAAGAGCCAAAACAGCTTCTCAACCCGGATTTTGAATCCTGGAACGCGATAAAGCTCGCCGCTCTGGATCAAGTACTGGAAAAAATGAATCGCAGCAATCAGCCCCTTAAGCGTCAATCCTGGGGTGCTGAAAATACGGCAAAGATCCAGCATCCACTGGGCAAAGCAATACCACCGCTGAACTGGTTCCTGGCAATGCCTGCGGAGCCTCTCGCAGGAGATACCCATATGCCCCGCTTCCAGTCTCCCACTCATGGCGCATCCCAGCGCTTAGTGGTTTCACCGGGCCGGGATGCAGACGGTATTTTCCATATGGCCACAGGTCAAAGTGCTCATCCACTCTCACCATTTTTCGGCAACGGCCATCAGGATTGGGTAAAGGGAAACACTTCATCATTTATTGAACGCGAGCCTCGCTACCGACTCACGTTAAATTAGAGGTACCGCAGGGACGCTAAAGTCAGGCAGTCTCATCGAGAATTGCAAAAGACAGAAACGTGGTGAAGAAGGCAAGACTCACAACGAAAGGCAGCACTGGAAAGCACAACATCAGTGCCGCCGATGTAATCCAGAGATTTCTCACCCAACTCTTCTTTTGATGGTAGTGGTAGGTGTAGCGCCGGGTGTGACTGTCTAGCTGTGCAGGAATTGCTATTTCACGGACCGGTGGGAGAAAAAAGCGCACAGCATTGGTGCAATAAAAGCGAATAAATGCAAGCAGCATATTGAACACCACTCTGAGAGTACCTTTTCAGTATAGGTACTCTCGGCGTCATTGGGTCCCTGCCTTAATCTTCTCGATTTGGCTGATACCACTGAAGCTTTTCATGCAAGCTCACTACCCCACCAATGATGGTGAGTGTTGGCGCTCGAACTTCACTGTTTTCAGCAAGGGCCGGCAAGCTGCTCAAGTCACCGACAACTACTCGCTGGTCTCGCGTAGTGCCCTTTTCAACCAAGGCCGCCGGCGTATTCGCATCGAGCCCGTGTTTAATCAGTTCAGCGCAAATGGTTTGTAACCCCGTAAGCCCCATATAGAAAACCAGGGTTTGTGCTGGGCCCGCAAGTTCTTGCCAAGGGAGGTCCAACTCACCCTCTTTCAGGTGCCCGGTAATAAAGCGCACAGATTGAGCGTGATCCCGGTGAGTCAGTGGGATACCAGCGTAACTGGCACAACCAGAGGCCGCTGTTATTCCCGGCACCACCTGAAAGGGAATCCCCGCCTCTGACAATTTATCTATTTCCTCACCGCCTCGACCAAAAATAAAGGGATCGCCTCCCTTAAGCCGCAAAACCTTTTTACCTTGGCTGGCCAGATCTACCAACAGCTGATTGATATCGTCCTGTGGCACCGCGTGGAAAGCCTTGCGCTTACCCACATAGATCCGCTCTGCATCCCGGCGCACCAACTCCATCACTTCCGGTGAAACCAGCCGATCGTAGAGCACCACATCCGCCTGCTGCATCAAGCGCAGTGCGCGAAAAGTCAGCAGGTCTGGATCTCCCGGACCTCCACCCACCAGGTAAACCTCACCCACCGGATTGGGGCTCCCCTGCCAGTCTTGTAGCGCATCCACCAGCGCCTGCTCTGCATCTGCTGGTTGCCCCGCCTCCATGCGATTGGCAACGGGGCCGGCAAAAACCCACTCCCAAAAATTCTTGCGGCGAGACTCTGGCAACGCTGCCTTAACCCTATCGCGCATTCGCGCCGCCAAAGTCACCAGCGGTCCCAGACCCGGCGATAGCAGAGCTTCGAGCTGAGCCCTGATTCTGCGCGCCAGTACTGGAGCCGCGCCGCCACTACTGATACCGATCGATAGATCTCCCCGCTCCACAATGGCCGGGAAAGTAAACGTGCACAACTCTGGCGCGTCCACCGCATTGACAGGTAGGCGCTGAGCCTGGGCATCGGCTGAAACCTGTGCATTCACGGACTCACTATCAGATGCAGCAACGACCAGCCCCGCTTTCTGTAAATACTCGCTCGAATAAACTGATTGAAACCATTCCCCACCAGAATCAGTCACCATTTGCTGAAGCTCATCGGTAATTTCCGGGGATACCACCAATATCTGTGCACCCGCTTTGTGCAATAAGCGAGCTTTACGGGTGGCAATGGAGCCGCCTCCAACAATCAAACAGGGATGATCTTTGACATCAAATGCGAGGGGTAAATAACGCAACTTCTTATTCCATCAAATAGCGGGCAAAGTGAAACTCATTACTACAAACAAAAAAGGGCGAACTCTACGCTCGCCCTTTTGGAGTGCTACGCTCAGGAAGCTGAGATCACTTCCTGGCCTCGCATATAGGGCCGCAATACTTCCGGCACCTCAATACTGCCATCCTCGCGCTGGTAATTTTCCAGAACAGCGATGAGGGTACGACCCACGGCAAGGCCGGAGCCATTCAGTGTATGCACCAATTCGGGCTTATTGGTTTCCGGGTTGCGCCAGCGTGCCTTCATTCGGCGCGCCTGGAAGTCACCTACCAGGGAGCAAGAGGATATCTCGCGGTACTTATCCTGGGACGGAATCCAAACTTCAATATCGTATGTCTTTCGAGCAGAGAAACCGATATCGCCACCGCAGAGAATCACTGTGCGGTATGGCAGGTTCAGCTTCTGCAAAATGGTCTCAGCATTTTGCGTCAGGGTTTCCAATGCCTCTTCAGACTGATCCGGACGCGCCACCCAAACCAGTTCTACCTTTTCAAACTGGTGCTGGCGAATCATGCCACGAGTGTCGCGGCCGTGAGAGCCAGCTTCAGAGCGGAAGCAGGTAGTGTGAGCAACCAATTTATGCGGCAGGCTAGCACTGTCTTCAACAATATGATCGCGATACATATTGGTGAGGGGCACTTCCGCAGTCGGGATCAGGTAGAAACCACGATCATCCTCGAGCTTAAACAGGTCTTCCTCAAATTTAGGCAGCTGGGAAGTGCCGTACAGGGAATCAGCATTCACAACAACCGGCACATTGGTTTCCTGGTAACCATGCTCTTCGGTGTGAGTATCCAGCATAAACTGTGCCAACGCGCGATGCAGACGCGCAACATCACCGCTCATTACCGCAAAGCGGGAGCCGGTGAGCTTCACTGCCATCTCGAAGTCGAGGCCACCAAGGTGTGTGCCCAGGTCTACGTGGTCTTTAACTTCAAAGTCAAAAGTACGCGGCTGGCCCCAGCGGCGAACCTCTACATTATCGTCTTCACTCTCGCCTTCAGGCACTGAGGCATCCGGCAAGTTGGGAATCGCAGACAAGATTGCATCCAACTCTCCCTGCAATTCTGTCAGTGCATGTTTGGCATCTTGCAACTCACCACCGAGGGACTCCACTTCTTTCAAAAGCGGAGCAATATCTTCACCATTCGCCTTGGCACGGCCAATATTTTTCGACTTGCTATTGCGCTCGTTTTGCAAACTCTCGGTGCGCACCTGCAATTCTTTGCGGCGTTCTTCAAGGGCTTCAAGTTTGGCAGTATCCAGTTCTACACCGCGCTTTTTCAGGGCAGCGGCCACCTGGTCCATATCCGTGCGAATCAGTTTGGGATCGAGCATCGTTTCCAGTTCGCCTGTTATCAGGCTCCTACAACAGAGAAGTTAAATTAAAAATACCGTGTCGCCAAAGCGACAGCAGCAGCGGTGGCCAACAAACAACCAACAAGGCTGCCGACAATATAGCCAAGGGCCACCAGCGGCTGGCCATTGTGCCACAGTATCAGGCTTTCGAGGGAGAAAGTGGAAAAGGTTGTCAGTGCGCCAAACATGCCGGTCATCAACAGTAGACGCCATTCCTCCCCCAACATGGCGCGGTGAGCGATCAGTACATAAACAATACCGATCAAAAAAGAGCCTGTTAAATTGACAATGATGGTTCCTAGCGGAAACCGACCCTCAAATACCGGAAAGCTCCAGATACTCACCAGGTGGCGAAGAACTGCCCCAAGTGCGCCGCCCAGGGCGACTGCCAGCCACTGCATTTAGCTGCTTCCTTTCTATCTATTTAGAGTTTCTGTAACGCTGCCTGTCACTCTCGCGATTCAGTCGGCGCAGAGTCTGCAATTTTTCTGAAATTTTTAACTCCAGCCCTCGGGGAACCGGCTGGTAGTACTCGCGCTCAGCAATCTCTTCGGGGAAGTAATTCTCTCCCGCAGCAAAAGCATCGGGTTCGTCGTGGGCGTAGCGATACTCCGCACCGTGGGACAGGCTTTTTGCCAGTTTGGTAGGGGCATTGCGCAAATGCACTGGCACTTCGTAACTGGGCTCGCGACGAACATCCGCCACGGCACGATTGTAAGCGGAGTAAACTGCATTGCTTTTTGCCGCAACCGCCAGGTAAGTAATGGCTTGGGCAATTGCCAGCTCGCCCTCGGGGCTCCCCAAGCGCTCCTGCACATCCCAGGCATTCAGCGACAACTGCAAAGCCCTCGGGTCCGCATTGCCGATATCTTCACTGGCCATACGTACGACACGGCGAGCGATATATAACGGATCGCAGCCTCCATCCAGCATCCGCACAAACCAGTAGAGCGCCGCATCCGGGTCAGACCCCCGCACTGATTTATGCATGGCGGAAATTTGATCGTAAAAATAATCGCCGCCTTTATCAAAACGGCGAACATCGGCACTGAGCACCTCGGCGAGCACGTCTTCATCGACAATCAGTCGCCCAGCCTCCTCTTTGGCCAGATCGCAGGCCACTTCCAGCAAGTTCAAAGCACTGCGGGCATCCCCATCGGCAGCCCGGGCAATCTTACCCAACACTTCTTCGGGAATGTTGACGCTCCGCTCGCGCAATTGCTGGTCGGTTTGCAGGGCGTAGCGCAGCAACCCCAACAACTCCTCTTCGGGAATACTGCGCAAAAGATAGACCCGACACCGGGACAGGAGCGCATTGTTCAACTCAAAAGCCGGGTTCTCCGTAGTCGCCCCGACAAAAGTCACAGTGCCCTCCTCCACGTAGGGAAGGAAGGCATCCTGCTGAGCCTTATTAAATCGATGCACTTCATCGACAAATAAAATAGTGTGTCGGCCCGACTGTATCCGGTGCTGCTCAGCTTCGGCCACCGCCTGACGAATATCTTTCACTCCGGCGAGTACCGCAGACAGTGTGGCAAATCGAGCATCGCACTCTTCTGCTAGCAACCGCGCAAAAGTGGTTTTACCCACACCGGGAGGGCCCCACAAAATCATAGAGTGCAGCTGGCCGCGCTCTATGGCCTCCCGCAGAGGTTTGCCCTCCCCCAATAAATGCGACTGGCCCACATAGTGGGCCAGGGAATTCGGTCGCATACGGGCCGCGAGGGGTTGGTGGGTTTTGGGAGTATCGAACAGATCACTCATCTTTAATAATGTCAGTACCGGCCGGGGGCTTAAAATCAAATATAGAAGCGGATAGTTTTGGATTCGCCTCCATACCACTGAACTGAATTTCAGTGGTTTGTCCCATACCATCGCGCACGGTCATTGCCGACGGCAAGCCATTTTTGGCAAATCGAATTTCCATGGCTTTAAAAGGGGCCGAGGGGTTCTTGGGGGTCAGGTGATAAACCCCTTCTTTCTGGCTCACATTAAACGAGCCCCGAATTTCCTCTACTTTGCCCCCCAGCAATAGGGCTGGGGTATCCTTAATACGGGCATCCACTGGGCGAACTGTCACCTGCTCCAGATCCGGATCGTACAGCCAGAGCGTCTTGTTGTTTGTCACCAGTAACTGGGGGTAAGGCTCACCGGTTTTCCAGCGCAATTTGCCCGGGCGCTGCACAGAAAAGCTACCATTGCTCTTCTGTGTGACCTCACCGCGCTCGTCGATCAATGTCTGTTTGAAATTACCCGAAATCGCCTCCAACGGCTTGAGTAAATCGCTCAGGTCATCGGTGGCATCAGCCCAGGCCGCGCTGGCGGTAACACTGATTGAAAGCAGCAGACCCTGCAGAATTCTTTTCATAGTGGAGTCCCAACGTATTGATTTCCTTAAAGATTAACCCCGACTAAGTGAACAGTGGCTTAACCCGCCACTGCTCCAAGGGCCAAACTCCTATCAGGCTGGCGGCGGTGCCAGCACCTCTCGATTGCCGTTGTGGCCCGCCGCAGATATCACCCCAGCAGCCTCCATGGCGTCAATAATTCGAGCCGCGCGATTGTAACCAATCCGCAGCTGACGCTGCACAGAGGAAATTGACGCCTTGCGGGATTTAGTGACGAAAGCTACGGCTTCGTCGTAGAGCGCATCGGCTTCAGGGTCTTCATCCTCACCGCCTTCAGACTGTAATCCAGGCACGGGAATACTGTTATTACTATCGTCGACAATACCATCGATATAATCAGGCTCACCGCGACGGCCCCAATCCGCGACAACTTTATGCACTTCGTGATCGTCGACAAAAGCGCCGTGGACACGAACGGGAACACCACTTCCAGGCGGTAAGTACAACATGTCACCATGACCGAGCAGCTGCTCCGCGCCGCCCTGGTCGAGGATTGTGCGGGAGTCCACCTTGGACGAAACCTGGAAACCGATTCGAGTAGGTACGTTAGCTTTAATCAAGCCGGTAATAACATCCACCGACGGACGCTGGGTTGCAAGCAGTAAGTGGATCCCAGCTGCACGGGCTTTTTGTGCGATTCGCGCGATCAGTTGTTCGACCTTTTTACCGACAATCATCATCATGTCGGCAAATTCATCAATCACGACAACAATGGCAGGCAGTGCTTTCAAAGCCGGTGCGGTTTGTTCATCTTCCGGCACGCTGGAGGCGGGATCTGGCTGCCAGATAGGATCGATCAGCGGCTCCCCGGCCTCTTCCGCTTCTTTCACTTTGCGGTTAAAGCCTGCGAGGTTTCTCACCCCCATTGCCGCCATCAACTTGTAGCGGCGTTCCATTTCTCCAACACACCACCGCAAACCATTGGCAGCATCGTTCATATCGGTGATGACCGGGGTCAACAAATGTGGAATGCCCTCGTACACCGAGAGCTCCAGCATTTTTGGGTCCACCAGAATCAGGCGGACCTCATCGGGCGTCGATTTGTACAGCAGGCTCAACAACATAACGTTGATACCCACAGATTTACCCGAACCGGTGGTACCCGCTACCAGCAAGTGAGGCATTTTGGCCAGATCGGCCACCACCGGCTGACCGGAAATATCGTGACCGAGCGCCAGAGTCAGCGGCGATTTGGCATTATCGTAGACATCTGCCGACAGCACTTCACTGAGGCGCACCATCTGTCGATTTTCGTTAGGGATTTCAATACCCACAACCGACTTGCCTGGGATTACCTCAACCACACGCACACTGATCACCGCCAGTGAGCGCGCCAGGTCTTTTGCCAGATTGGAAATCTTGCTCACCTTTACGCCGGGAGCTGGCTGAATTTCAAAGCGGGTTACTACCGGCCCCGGCAGAACAGATACCACTTCGGCAACAACACCGAAGTCTTTCAGCTTAAGTTCCAGCAGGCGCGACAGCGCTTCCAGGGATTCCCGGGAGAAGCCGGCCTTCTTGTTTTGATCTGCTGGATCGAGAAGACCCAGCGGCGGCAGGGCTCCAGTAACCGGGCCACTTTTGAAAAGCTCTCGCTGTTTTTCCTTTGCTGCCCGAGGACTCTGCTTCGGCTTGGGGGCTGCGGGCTCAATCTTCGGGGGAATTCGTTTGGCAACTCGCTGCTTCTCTTCCTCCACAGCGGCCTTGCGCACGACGATCGCCTCTCTGGCCACCCTCCGCTCATTGCGCTTTTGGCGCCAGCGTTGATAGAAACTGCCCAGCAAGGCAAAAAAGCCGAGCACATTCTTGCCGATTGCCTCTGCCAATTTGAGCCACGACAACCCCGTAAAAACAGTGACACCGATAGCAAATATCGCCAGCAGTAAAATGGTTGCCCCTACATAGCCGAGGCTAGAACCCAGGGCAGAAGCCATCGCGCTGCCGATGATGCCCCCGTTGGTAAACGGCAACGGGTTTTCTGCGGGATCAAAACAAAGAGTCGCCATTGCCGCCCCGCTGACAAGAACCAGCAGCAGACCAAATACTCTCAATGCAAACAGCGGTAAATGGAAGCGGGCATTGCGATCGCGAAGAATGTGATAGGCCCGCAGACCAATCAGCAAGGGGAACAGGTAAGCCATCCATCCGAGCAATGACAAACACACGTCTGCCAGCCAAGCACCGGCTGGGCCAATGGCATTGTGCACTTGTTGGGAACTGCCAGTTTGCGACCAGCCCGGATCTTCTGCGCTAAAGCTTAACAGGCTAATGGCGAGCAACAGGGCACCAGCCAGCAAACTGATCAGGGCCCCCTCGCGAACGAGTCGGGCGATCAATGAGTCTGGCAATGCATTGCTCTCTGCAGGGCTTTTTTCAGTTGCGCTTTCGGCCTTCAATGGCTTACCTCAATAATGCTGTACTTTTTATGTCTACATGAACTTGGCGGTGTCTACCTGGGGCCTGAATCCCCATGCCGCCTGACAAAATTCTGTATTGCTTACAGAAGAAAGCAACTCAATCAGGCTATTTTACAATCTACGCTTTCAGATTGCGCCTTACGATCCCTGACACCAAGTAGTTTTTTGTTGTTTGGCGGCAGTATCGGAAAACCTGGAGCGATTCCTAGCCAGTATTCTCTTCTAAATTTATCGGTTTGTACGTGCGATAGATGCAATTTGGAATCATCATCGAGATATCTTGCCCTGAATCCTCCCAGCAAACCTCATCAATAATCGCCTGGGTAACTCTCTCGCGGAGGTAACTATTCAGAATTTCCAATTTGTATTGATCCCCGCCCAACTCTGTTTTTAATTTGTCTTGAGTACTATCCCGGTAATAGGTTCTGGATACCCGCTCTGCTTGCGAAAAGCCTGCATCGCTGAGCAATTGTAACAACTGGTCTTCCCGCAAAAAGAACCGATCCAAGAGCAACGATTCACGGTGTGTCAGCGCTGACAGTTTTCGCTTTTGGGCACACAGTAAATCTTGGACCCCGGCAGATGCCGGCATCAAGTCCCAAACCAACAGCGGACCTCCCGGCTTCAAAACCCGATAACACTCCTGGAGAACCAGGGGCTGATCTTTATAAGGCACTTCGTGCAGGCCCATTCTGATTGCCACAGCATCAAATAATTCACTGGGATATGGCAAGTTTCTTCCATCCCCTATAGTGATATCGGCAGCTAGCAATTGAATATTTGGGTCAAGGTTTTCAAGCTGCGAAGGGTGGGAATCGCACAAGCTACATTGAATAATAACCCCATGAGCTTTGGCAAACTTAAGCAGGTAGCTACTCAGGACTCCCCTTCCACACATCAAGTCGAGAACTCGACAACCATTGCTGAGGCCCAGCGCCATAGCAAACTTCTCGAGTTCTTCTGGCTCACCCGCGCAAGTAACCGCCCCACCTCCTGTATCACCATATCCATCAGAGACAATTTCACAGCGTATTTGCAAGTTGAGCGCGGTAAATAGATCCAGCAGGTGGGGTGGGCCATGTAAGCTCGCCCGGTGATCGCCATCGGGCTCCAGATCAATGGAAAAACGCAACGAATAACTATCGTCGATAATTTCGGCTACGAAAGCCTGGGCCTCCTCACTAAGGGTCAGAAAAGTTTTAGGATGCCCCAACTGCTCTCGCTTCAGGTTTAAGGGTATGAACTTTCTTTTGTAGCGCATAACGATCCTCAACCCACTGGGGTTTGGGCACTTACTCGAAGTCACTGGCCTCTATGACGCTCACACACTCAATACATCTAACAATCCGTAATTTTAATTTGTGACACCCCATTCTCCCCCTAGCAGTGCCAGCAGCAGCTGCCCCAGATTGGAACTTTTTTACATTTTTCCAGCTCTTACGGCCAGCTATGGCGCAAACTCCGATTTGAGCCAAACCTCTAGCCAGGTCAAAGAGAGTTGAATAGGTACGATCAATCGAACAAATTAAGGCAAACTATTTCGCCGAATGGTAAATATCGCCTATTATATCGCCCAATTTAATAGTCTCGCCTGATCAAAAAATGGACGGGCATATGGACTCCCAGCCCATTGGGTAAACTTCGCAAATTGAGAGTTTTAAAGAGTACTTCATGAGCAATAACCATCATCGACTGATCATCCTCGGCTCAGGCCCTGCCGGCTACACCGCGGCTATCTACGCTGCACGGGCAAACCTGAACCCGGTTGTTATCACTGGTATGCAACAGGGTGGGCAGCTGACCACCACCACTGAAGTCGAGAACTGGCCGGGTGGTATTCCGGAGCTTCAAGGTCCGGACCTGATGGTGCAAATGCAGCAGCACGCAGAGCGCTTCGAGACAGAAATCATCTTCGATCACATCGAATCGGTTGACCTGAAACAGCGTCCTTTCACCTTGAAAGGCAACGAAACTTACACCTGTGACTCGCTGATTATCGCCACTGGCGCCTCAGCTCAGTACCTGGGCCTACCTTCTGAGGAAGCCTTCCAGGGGCGCGGTGTCAGCGCCTGTGCGACCTGTGACGGATTCTTCTATCGCGACCAGAAAGTTGCTGTTGTCGGTGGTGGCAACACCGCCGTAGAGGAGGCCTTGTACCTCTCCAATATCGCCAGTGAAGTGACCCTGATTCACCGCCGCGACGAGCTTCGCGCAGAAAAAATCCTTCAGGACCGCCTGATGGATAAAGTGGAAAACGGCAATATCAACGTCTGCTGGCACAACACCCTGGACGAAGTGCTCGGTGACGACAACGGTGTAACTGGGCTGCGCCTGCGCAACACCCAGGACGACACCACTTCAGAGCTGGACGTTTCCGGTGTGTTTATTGCTATCGGTCACAAACCGAATACCGGCATCTTTGAAGGCCAGCTTGAAATGAATGGTGGTTACCTCATTGTGGAGAGCGGCCTGAACGGCAATGCCACCCAGACTTCTGTTCCCGGTGTATTTGCCGCAGGTGACGTATCCGACCATATTTACCGCCAGGCGGTAACTTCTGCGGGTACCGGCTGTATGGCCGCCCTGGACGCCGAGCGCTTCCTCGACGCCGAGAAGTAAGCCAAATCCCCGGGCAGAGCTTTTCTGCCCGGTATCCCCCTCTACCGACAGGAGTCAGATCGTGGCAGGGAACACCCAAAGCCGCCTGATGTGGCTCGACCACACCGTTATAGACTTTCCCCCAACTGAATTCGCACTGGATGACCCCAATGGCTTGCTGGCAGCCGGAGGAGATCTGACTCCCGAGTGGCTGGTTGAAGCCTATCAAAGAGGGGTCTTCCCCTGGTATTCAGATGACCAGCCGATCTTGTGGTGGAGCCCCTCCCCTCGCTGCGTGGTTATCCCGCATAACTTTCGTATTGGCCGCACTTTGCGCAAAGTATTGCGCCGAGGAACCTTTTCGGTCACCTTCGACCAAGCCTTTCCCGAGGTAATTGAGGCCTGCCGCGCCCCCCGGGCGGATGAAACCGGCACATGGATCACCGATGAGATGTGCGACGCCTATATCGACATGCACCATCAGGGGTTTGCCCACTCAGTGGAGGTTTGGCGCGACGGTCAACTCGTTGGCGGACTCTATGGTATTGCGCTGGGGCGAGTGTTCTTTGGGGAGTCGATGTTTCACCGGGAGACAGACGCCTCAAAAGTCGCTTTTGTCCACCTCGTTCGGCAATTAGAATTGTGGGGCTGCCCACTGATCGACTGCCAGGTGAGCAATCCTCATCTCAGCAGCCTTGGGGCAGTGGAAATGTGTCGTAAGGATTTCGAACAACTGCTGGCAGACGGCGTTAAGCAGCCGCCTTTCCCGCAGCCCTGGAAGCTTTCGTGGACTTATGGGTAAATACTCTCAGCTGGATTCAGTGCGCCTACTGGCCACCCTGCCCCACCCCTGCGGTTACCTGCCGGATCGGGAGGCAACAACGGTGTTTGTCGATCCGCAAACAGAAGTGGATCAGCGTCTGTACAACCGTCTGTCAGAGCTGGGATTCCGGCGCAGTGGTGCCTACCTCTATCGCCCCCAGTGCGCGACCTGTCGCGCCTGTATACCGGCTCGCGTACCTGTGAGCCTGTTTGTCCCCGACCGCAACCAGAGACGCTGCTGGAAGCGCAACAAGGACCTGGACATATTCCATATCGAGTCCATCGATACAGATGAGCATTACGAACTCTACGCCCGCTATATCGAGCAGCGCCACGCCGATGGGGAGATGTACCCGCCCAGCCGGGAACAATACCGCAGCTTCCTGAGTCAGGCTTGGGGGTCTACTCGCTATATTGAGCTAAGAGCCCGCGGCAAGTTGGTGGCAGTGGCTGTAACAGATATCCTGACTGCCGGGTTATCGGCGATCTATACTTTCTTCGATCCCGATGAGGACAAACGGAGCCTGGGCAGTTACTGCATCCTCTACCAGATCGAATGGGCCCGGCGCTTGGGACTATCTAATCTCTACCTGGGGTACTGGATTGAGAAGTGCCACAAAATGGCCTATAAAAGCCAATTTCGCCCCATCGAAATGCTAAAAGAAAACCGCTGGAGCCTTAAATCGCTCTAGTTCAACACACTCTCCCTTTGCTCTATCTTGCCTTTTCGTGCAAAATGCTCGCCCGTCAAGCCGCGGCTAGGCCAAAGAGCCTCCGGGGTAAAGGTCTGATCAAGTTATTGTAAGGTTGCTGCCGCATGGCAAAAGACGATTATATTGAAATGGAAGGCGAGGTGATCGACACCCTGCCGAACACCACTTTCCGCGTAAAGCTGGAAAACGGACACGTGGTAATTGCGCATATCTCTGGAAAGATGCGTAAAAACTACATTCGCATTCTCACCGGCGACAAGGTGAAAGTGGAGCTGACTCCATACGACCTGAGCAAGGGCCGCATTACGTACCGCGCGCGCTAATTCGCTCAGAGGCCAAATTCCGCAAGGCAATTTGACCTGAAATAAAAAAGCCACCTCTCGGTGGCTTTTTTATTGCTTGGCTGAAGCTAATTTACTTTAGGCGGGCACCGCCGTTTTAATCGCCAGCTCATCATCTTCAATAGTGACGCAAACACGCCCACCCTCTTCTGCCAACTCACCAAAGAGCACGGCTTCTGCCAGAGGCTTGCGCAGCTTGTCGCGAATCAGACGGGACATAGGCCTCGCACCCATCTTCTCGTCATAACCCCGCACCGCCAACCACTCTCGAGCCTCATCATCAACGACCAGTGTCACCTTGGAGTCATCCAACTGGGCCTGCAACTCAACGATAAACTTATCCACCACCGTCTTCACGACATCCAGAGGCAGAGAACGGAATTGAATAATATTATCGAGGCGATTGCGGAACTCCGGGGTAAACATCTTCTTGATCTCCTCCATTCCATCTGTGGAGTGATCTTGATGGGAAAAACCGATTGAACGACGGCTCATCACCTCAGCGCCCGCATTGGTTGTCATAATCAGGATGACATTGCGGAAGTCCGCTTTGCGGCCGTTGTTATCAGTTAGAGTACCGTGATCCATCACCTGCAAAAGCAGATTGAATACTTCGGGGTGTGCTTTCTCAATTTCATCGAGCAGCACAACACTGTGAGGGTGCTTGGTAACCGAGTCTGTCAGTAAACCACCTTGGTCAAAACCCACATACCCAGGGGGCGCGCCGATCAGGCGGGAAACCGTATGGCGCTCCATATACTCAGACATATCGAAACGAATCAGCTCGATACCCATCACCTTCGCCAACTGTCGGCAGAGCTCTGTCTTACCAACTCCGGTGGGGCCCGAAAACAGGAAGGAGCCGATGGGTTTCTCTTCAGAACCCAGACCGGCACGACTCAGCTTAATCGCCGTACCCAGGGCATCAATCGCGCTGTCCTGCCCAAACACCACCATTTTGAGATTGTCATCCAGACGTGATAACTGCTCCTTGTCAGAAGCAGACACGCTCTTGGCAGGTATTCTCGCCATCTTGGCGATAACCATCTCAATCTCACAGACCCCAATAACCTCTTTGCGGTCCTCTTCAGGCAGCAAAGATTGGTAGGCTCCTGCCTCATCAATTACATCAATGGCCTTATCTGGGAGGAATCGCTCGGTGATGTGACGACTGGATAGCTGCGCAGCAGCATCCAAAGCTCCATCGGTAAAGCGAACCTTGTGGTGATCCTCAAAGCAGCTTCTGAGCCCCTGCAATATTTGCACGGTCTCTTCCACTGAGGGCTCACTGACATCGATCTTTTGAAAACGGCGCGACAGCGCGCGATCTTTTTCAAAGATACCGCGATATTCAGTAAAAGTAGTGGAGCCTATGCAGCGCAATTGGCCGCTGGAAAGTAGCGGCTTAAGCAGATTGGAGGCATCCATGACGCCTCCTGAAGCGGCGCCGGCCCCGATGATGGTGTGGATCTCATCAATAAACAGTACGGCGTGCTCACGCTTCTTGAGTTCCGCCAGCAGCGCCTTAAAGCGCTTCTCAAAATCACCGCGATACTTGGTTCCTGCCAACAGGGAGCCGAGATCCAGAGAGTAAATAGTGCTCTCCTTCAAAGGTTCGGGGATATCCTCATCGACAATACGCCGTGCCAAGCCCTCAGCAATTGCCGTCTTGCCGACACCGGACTCACCCACCAACAGTGGATTGTTCTTGCGGCGACGAGCGAGAACCTGCGTGACACGCTCCACCTCAGGTGCACGCCCCACAAGCGGATCAATACGGCCAAGAATTGCCTCTTGATTGAGGTTGGTGGCGTAGCTTTCCAGGGGGTCGGAACCACCTGGCTCAGCGCCCCCACTAATTTCCTCATCTACCTGCTCAGGTGCAGTATCGGAACCGTGATGGTGATTATTACCACTGGAGCCAACGCGGGAAATTCCGTGGGTGATGTAGTTAACTACGTCTATCCGGGCAACACTCTGCTGCTTCAAGTAGTAAACAGCCTGGCTCTCCTGCTCACAAAAAATGGCGACCAGGACATTTGCCCCTGTAACTTCCTTTTTACCGGATGACTGGACATGGAATACGGCCCTCTGCAGGACCCTCTGGAAACCCAATGTCGGCTGGGTTTCTCGATCTGTATCGGCCTCCGGGATCAACGGTGTTGTGGAGTCCACAAACTCCAGGAGTTCACGGCGCAATGCACTTAAATCCGCCCCGCACGCATGTAGAACATCTGCTGCGGATTCGTTATCCAAGAGCGCCAGCAATAGGTGCTCAACGGTCATGAATTCATGCCGTTTCGCTCGAGCACCTTTGAACGCTAGATTAAGCGTTACCTCTAAGTCCTTGCTGAGCATCTAAACCTCAAACCCTAATCGCCAATATTTCCCGCCGACTCCGCTGGTAGGCGCGCACCCTTCGCCGGCGTTTATATCCTGGCTGATTCCCTTCAGGTGACGGGACCCTTTGTTCAAAGCAGTTTTTGTCAGAATCAATCCTCTTTGCTTTCGTCCGCTTCAATTTCACATAACAGGGGATGCTCATTCTCTTGAGCGAACTGATTGACCTGTGCGGCCTTTGTCTCCGCTATATCCCGAGTATAGACACCACACACTGCTTTTCCCCGTGTGTGAACCTGCAACATTAACTGTGTGGCGCGCTCCCGGTTTACTGAAAAAAACAACTCCAAAGTCTCAACAACAAAATCCATGGGGGTGTAGTCATCATTGAGCATAACGACTTTATACATCGGCGGCCGCTTCAGCTGCGGCGGCGCCTCCTCAAGGGCCAACCCACCATCGAAATCATCGAAGTACGGGTTGTCTCCATCGGAGTCACTGGAGCTTAGTTTAATGATTCGCGAAGTACTCATAACAATTATCAATGAATTCTATCGAGCCTGAAAATTGCACCCAATGCAACCTTCAATGACGTGACATTGTAACCTTATTTGACCTTTGACACAGCGGTCAGCGGGGAACCTTGACAATCCCCCAGCTGTTGACTACAAGAGGTAGTGACCGCTACATCAAACGTTAGTCGCAGATAGGATCGCAGCCGACTAACCAGCAGGTCAAATAAATATAAAAACTCTGTAAGGTGGCCAGGGGCCACTCAGGCAATTAGAGGGAATCGTTATGCCTACCGGTACTGTAAAGTGGTTCAACAACGCTAAGGGATATGGGTTTATTCTTGCAGATGAGGGAGGGGAGGATCTGTTCGCGCACTATTCCGCAATTCAGATGGAAGGCTACCGAACCCTGAAGGCCGGCCAGCAAGTCACCTTCGATATTATTCGGGGAGACAAGGGCTACCACGCTGCAAATATCTCCGCATTGACCTCCGAAACCACTTCACCCAACACTTCGAGCAAAAGCGAATCTGATGCGGTACACACAGAAAAGTCGAGGGAGAAGGAAGCGGAAGCTGTCGGCTAAGCGAGCCCAGCAAACAGACAATAAAAAAGCCCTTCACCAATGTGAAGGGCTTTTTTCATGGGACTCGGGCCAACTTAAAGCCAGCCCGGCCTCACGGATGTAGCTTAAGCCATGTGCTTGATAACTTCGTCACCAAACGCAGAACAGGACTTCAGCTCAGCACCGTCCATCAGACGCTCGAAATCGTAGGTTACGGTTTTGGCTTCAATAGCACCTTCCATACCCTTGATTACCAGGTCAGCAGCTTCGTTCCAGCCCAGGTGACGCAGCATCATCTCAGCGGAAAGAATCAGGGAGCCCGGGTTAACCTTGTCCTGACCAGCGTACTTAGGCGCAGTACCGTGGGTTGCTTCGAACAGGGCAACGTCGTCGGACAGGTTTGCGCCCGGAGCGATACCGATACCACCAACCTGTGCAGCCAGTGCGTCAGACAGGTAGTCACCGTTCAGGTTCAGGGTAGCAATTACGTCGTACTCAGCCGGACGTAGCAGGATCTGCTGCAGCATAGCGTCAGCAATTACGTCCTTAACAACGATTTCCTTGCCAGTCTTCGGGTTCTTGAAGCTGTGCCAGGGGCCGCCGTCCAGCGGCTGAGCGCCAAACTCGTCGCGAGCCAGCTCGTAACCCCAATCAGCGAAGGCACCTTCGGTGAACTTCATGATGTTGCCTTTGTGTACCAGGGTTACAGAATCGCGATCCTGGTCCACAGCGTACTGGATAGCCTTGCGCACTAGACGCTTGGTACCTTCTGCAGAAACCGGCTTAACACCGATACCACAGTTCTCAGGGAAACGGATCTTCTTAACACCCATCTCGTCCTGCAGGAACTTAATAACTTTCTTAGCTTCGTCAGTGTCAGCTTTCCACTCGATACCAGCGTAGATATCTTCGGAGTTTTCACGGAAGATAACCATGTCTACCTTGTTCGGCTCTTTAACCGGAGAAGGTACACCGCTGAACCAGCGCACCGGGCGCTGACATACGTACAGATCCAGCTCCTGACGCAGGGCTACGTTCAGGGAACGGAAGCCGCCGCCTACTGGAGTGGTCAGGGGGCCTTTGATGCTAACAACGTAGTCTTTGATCGCTTCCAGAGTTTCAGCCGGGAACCAGTCGCCAGCGTAAGTCTCTGCTGCTTTCTCACCGCAGTAGATTTCCATCCACTCGATTTTCTTTTCGCCGCCGAAAGCTTTTTCTACAGACGCGTCGATCACCTTGCGCATTACCGGGGTGATATCCACACCGATGCCGTCACCCTCGATGAAAGGAATAACCGGGCGATTCGGAACATTCAGCGAACCGTCGGAATTGACTGTAACTTTTTCGCCGTCTGCCGGCACTTGGATATGACCCATATTGCGTAAACTCCCAAAATTCTATGACTTTTTAGGTCCAGCGTTGCTTGCACCGCTCCCCCGGGACCTTAGGGCGGGGATGAAAAACGGCGGGATTATAGCAGCCTCGGCTAATTTTTGTAGTTGGATTACAATACTCAATTTTTCTTATGGCAAAGATTATTCTCCTCAACAAGCCTTTTGGCGTATTAAGCCAATTTACAGATGATCAGGATCGCGCCACTTTGGCTAACTTTATCCAGCACAAGGGATTCTATGCGGCGGGCCGCCTGGACTACGATTCTGAAGGATTACTACTACTGACTGATGATGGAGCGCTACAACATCAAATCAGTCACCCCAAGCGGAAAATGCCCAAAACCTATTGGGCCCAGGTGGAGGGTGAAATTACTGATGATGCCCTTTATATGCTCAGGCAAGGGGTCGACCTGAAGGATGGCCGAACCGCACCTGCCAAGGCCAAGCGCCTGCCTGAGATGGAGCCCTGGCCCCGCACGCCGCCAATTCGCGAACGCAAATCGATCCCAACCAGCTGGCTGGAGCTGACTATCTCTGAGGGGCGGAATCGCCAGGTAAGGCGGATGACTGCGGCGGTAGGCTTCCCTACCCTGCGGCTAATCCGGGTGGCGATAGGCAGCTGGAAGCTCGACTCATTAAAGCCTGGCGAGTATCGAACGGAGGAGGTTTTTAGCGCTCCCAAGCCCCGAACAAAGCCGGCAAACAACCGCAATCGACCGCGCCGAAAGCGATAATCTATAACGGAAGATCAAAGCGGTCTTGGTCAAATGGGGCGTTCGCAGGTAAAATTCGCCCCCCTTTCATACCAGTGAAGTAGTGACTGTCCTTCTTATGCCTGATTCCACCCACAACAAACAGCCAAAGCGCATCATCGTCGGTATGTCCGGCGGTGTGGATTCCTCTGTAGCCGCACACCTGCTGATCCAGCAGGGCTATCAAGTGGAAGGCCTGTTTATGAAAAACTGGGATGAAGACGACGGCACAGAATACTGTACTGCCAAGGCGGACCTGGCGGATGCCCAGGCAGTTTGTAAGAAGTTGGGCATCAAGTTGCACACCGCCAATTTTGCTGCGGAGTACTGGGATCACGTATTCGAGTACTTCCTGGCAGAGTATAAAGCCGGGCGCACTCCCAACCCGGATATCCTCTGTAACCGGGAAATCAAATTTAAGGTCTTTCTTGAGTACGCCGAAGTGCTGGGTGCCGATGCAATAGCCACCGGGCACTATACCCGTCGCCGCGATATCGATGGCCGCACCTATTTATTGAAGGGCCTCGACGGTAACAAAGACCAGAGCTACTTCCTGCACGCGGTGGGAGAAGCCGAATTTGCCCGCTCGCTCTTTCCCTTAGGGGAGCTGGAGAAGCCCGAGGTTCGCCGTATCGCTGAAGAAAACGGCTTTATCACCCACAACAAGAAAGACAGCACCGGCATCTGCTTTATCGGCGAGCGCCGCTTCAAGGATTTCCTCGAGCAGTACCTGCCCGCCCAGCCGGGCGATATGGAAACCCCAGAGGGTGAAGTCATGGGGCGCCACGCGGGCCTGATGTACCACACCATTGGCCAGCGCCAGGGGCTCGGTATTGGTGGCGTCAAAGGTGCAGGCGAACAGCCCTGGTACGTTGTCGGAAAAAACCTGGAGCGCAATGTATTGATTGTGGCCCAGGGTGCACACCACCCCCTGCTTTATGCAACGGGGCTGGAAGCAACACAGACCCACTGGATTAATGGCGCAGCACCGGGCAAAACATTCCGTTGCCAGGCCAAGACCCGCTATCGCCAACCAGATCAGGATTGCACCGTGCACCTGCAGGATAATGGCAATTTGGTTGTAGAGTTCGACGAGCCACAACGCGCAATCACACCGGGACAATCTCTGGTACTGTACGATGGAGAAACCTGTCTCGGTGGTGCGGTGATCGAGAAAGCCACGGGAGTTGGCGCCGCAGTACCGGAAAAATACAAGAAAGATTAAGGAGTAATTTTGAATAACTGGCGGGATCAGGCACTGGCACTGGCAGGAATATTCCAATCCGCAACACTGGTGGAGCGCCTGGCCAAAACAGGCTCTGCACCGCAGGAACAGCTGGAAACCGGGGTATATAGCCTCTTCCAGCTAAACCCTGATCGCACTGAAGATATATTCGCCGGTGCAGACAAGCTGCTGCCCGGTTTAAAAGTATCGCAGCAAATACTAAAGACCCGGCAACACCCGGAATATACCGACGGTCTACGCTACGCCCTCTCGGTGATCTACCTGCAGCGACAACTCAGCAAGAATAATGACCTGCTATCAATCATTGGCAGCCGATTGGATAAGGCCAAGACTCAAGCAGAGCACTTCGAGCTGACTCACGAGAATGTATTTTCCAACCTCGCCAGCATCTACAGCGATACGCTAGGTACCTTCCGCTTCCGGATTCAAGTACTGGGTGACTTCAATTACTTGCAACAGCAGCGTATCGCCAATCAAATTCGCTCCATGCTATTTGCCGGCATCCGCTCGGCAACTCTATGGCGACAGTTGGGTGGGCGTCGCCTGCACCTTCTGTTCCAGCGCAAAAAGCTTTTGAATGCGACCAACGAATTGATCGCACATATCGAATCTATAGAACACTAATCCCGGAGATTTACTATGACAGTTGAGCTTTCCGCACTCACAGCGGTATCCCCTATTGATGGTCGCTACGAGAGCAAGACTGCCCCCCTGCGTGAAATTTTCAGTGAATACGGCCTGATCCGCGCCCGCGTTGAAGTGGAAGTACGCTGGCTGCAAAAACTTTCCGCACATAAAGAGATCGCCGAAGTTGAGCAGTTCGACGAAGCTGCCAACAAGCTGCTCGACAGCATTGTGGCCGACTTCTCCCTGGAAGATGCTGAGCGCATCAAGGAAATCGAGCGCACCACGAACCACGATGTAAAAGCGGTTGAATACTTCCTCAAGGATAAAATCAGCAGCAATGCCCAGCTGGCAAAAGTGAGTGAATTCGTACACTTTGCCTGCACCTCTGAGGACATCAATAACCTATCCCACGCCCTGATGCTTCGCGCCGGCCGCGACAACGTCATGTTGCCTGCGATGGAAGCCCTGATTGACGCTATCGTAGGCCTGGCCCAGGACTTTGCCGACGTACCCATGCTGTCCCGTACTCACGGCCAGACTGCCAGCCCGTCTACTGTTGGTAAAGAACTTGCCAACGTGGCCGCGCGCCTACGCCGCCAGGTAGCCCAGATTAAAGCGGTACCGCTGCTGGGTAAAATTAACGGTGCGGTAGGTAATTACAACGCTCACCTGTCCGCCTATCCCAATATTGATTGGGAGCAAAATGCTGAAGAATTCATTTCTTCTCTGGGCCTTAGCTGGAACCCCTACACCACCCAGATCGAGCCCCACGACTACATTGCTGAGCTGTTCGACGCTGTTGCCCGCTTTAACACCATCCTGATCGATTTTGACCGCGATGTATGGGGCTACATCTCCCTGGGTTACTTCAAGCAAAAAGTCGTAGCCGGTGAAGTTGGCTCCTCCACCATGCCGCACAAAGTTAACCCCATTGACTTCGAAAACTCCGAAGGCAATCTGGGTATCGCCAACGCCGTATTCCAGCACCTGGCAGCCAAACTTCCAGTATCCCGCTGGCAGCGCGACCTGACAGACTCCACCGTGCTGCGCAATATGGGGGTGGGTGCGGGCTACTCTGCCATTGCCTATGCCGCCACCATGAAAGGCCTGGGCAAACTGGAAATCAACCGCGAGCGCCTGGCGGAAGACCTGGATAATTCATGGGAAGTGTTGGCAGAACCGATCCAAACGGTTATGCGTCGCTACAACATTGAAGAGCCTTACGAAAAACTGAAGGCCCTTACCCGTGGCCAGGGCATCACCCGTGAAACCCTGAAAGTATTTATCGAGAACCTGGAGATTCCCGCAGAAGCCAAGAGCGATCTGCTGGAAATGACTCCGGCATCCTATATCGGTAACGCCGTAGAACAAGCTCGCAAAATTTAACCGAGCCCAGCTACCAGCCGCCCCCAGTGCGGCTGGTCATCTTTTAAAAAATACAAAAGTACGCTGGATAGTTTCCGAACCTCAGAATATCCAGATACAAACCCCAGCCTTCTGACAGTGAGAGTTACCGTGGCCAGCCCCCTTACCCATCTTGGCGACATGCCCATCGAAGTTTTTATGCGTGACTACTGGCAGCAGAAACCCCTGCTGATACGCAATGCTTTCGCCAACTTTGAATCACCCATCTCGGGTGAAGAACTCGCTGGTATGGCCCTGGAGGAAGCGGTCGAGTCTCGCTTGGTATTGGAAAATGGTGAGAGCGGCCCCTGGGAGCTGCGCACCGGTCCATTCACTGAAGAGGATTTTCTCTCCCTCCCTAAAACCCACTGGACCCTGCTGGTACAAGCTGTCGATCAGTGGATGTCAGAAATTGCTGAACTAAAAGATTTCTTCCGCTTTATCCCCGACTGGCGGCTGGATGATGTGATGATCAGTTACGCCGCCGATAAGGGCAGCGTTGGTCCCCACTACGATCACTACGATGTGTTTCTTCTCCAGGCCGAAGGCAAGCGTTTGTGGCAACAAGGCCCCAAGGTGGATGAAAGCAATCCCCGCCTGGAAGGAACGCGCCTCAATATCCTGAAAGAATTCGAAGCAGAAAACAACTGGGTACTAGAGCCCGGCGATATGCTTTACTTGCCGCCCCAATACAGCCATTGGGGAATAGCCGAAGGTGGGTGCACCACGATCTCTATTGGTTTCCGCGCGCCTTCCGCCGCGGCGATCCTCGAAGATCTCGCCGCTGAAATCGCTATGGATTTGCCGGACAGCCAGCGTTACACCGATGCCGGTGCTGAAGTGGCGAAAAACCCAGCGGAAATTGACCCCGCCTCTGTTGCCCGCCTGCAACAACAACTCGGCGAATGGCTGCAGCAGCCGGAGAAAATCGCCCAGTGGTTTGGTGCGGTTATGACCGAAGCAAAATACCCGGATACTGTCGCCCTGGATGCTGACGATGCTGCAGACTGGCGCGAACAAATGCCCCGGGGAGCACAACTGGTTTTAAATCCCGCTTCCCGCACCGCCTTTTGCCGCGAGCCAGCCACTTTGTTTGTTGATGGTGAAGCCTTCCCCTGCCCCCTGGCGTTTGCCGAGCAGTTTGCTGAATCCCATGAAATATCCTGGGATGATATCGAAGCCTTCCCGGAAATTGCCGAAGACAGCGGCATTCTCGATCAGCTGGTTGCACAGGGCACCCTGATCTACCCTCCTGAGGATTTCTGAGATGCCAGTAGCTATACGCCTAGCCGATTGGGACACTGACCGGGACGCAATTCGCTCAATACGCGAGGCCGTTTTTGTGCAGGAACAACAGGTACCCGCAGACCTGGAATGGGATGATCAAGAGGAGACATCCCAGCACTTCCTCGCCTACCGCGAAACAACACCGGTTGCCACCGGGCGCCTCACCCAAGGCGGAAAAATTGGTCGTATGGCTGTACAGAAATCTTCACGCGGATGCGGCATCGGGGCCCGGCTATTACAGGCCATCTGTGAGCGGGCGAAGGAACAAAACTTTCAGCAAGTCCATTTACATGCACAGCAACATGCTGAGGGGTTTTACTTGCAGGCTGGGTTTGAGGTGGAAGGCGACGTGTTTTACGAAGCGGGAATTCCCCATATCAAAATGGTGCGCAGCCTGATTTGACCATTTTGAGGCCTGCCACCAGCAACCATATGGCAGGCCCGGCCCCACCTCAACTCTCTGCAGGGACATAGCGCTTCTCGACAAAGTGAGCCAAAGGCGCTATCCCCAACACATACACTATCCAAAGCCCAAGCCCCCAATAGGGATTGAAAAGGGTCAACAAGCACGCCAGGATACTGGTACACAACATCACCATGCTGACCACTAGTACACGGTGCGCGGATACGTTCGTTCGATTGGCAGCGACACACCACATACCCGCAATTGCTATAGCGGCCACCGCATAGCTTGCTGACAATAAGATCACTGACCAAACCTGGTCAGGATATTCCCCCATCAAACTTGCTGGAAAAGGAATAAACGCCACCGCCCCCAATAGCAAAAAGTTAAAACTGGTAAAGGCAACCGATTTAAATTGGTGGTCCGACATCAGATGATTGTGGGTAAGCCATAGCCGACAGAGAATCGCAAAGCTCAGTATCCAGGAAAAAAAGTGGGGCAACTGCTGAAGAATATTGCTGTGGAAATCCTCGCCCGGCTTTATATCCTCCAGATCGGGAATCTGGATATTAAAAACCAACAGCGTCATAGCAATGGCAAAAACGCCATCACTCACGGCATTAATACGGCTAGCCAAGAAAGACTTTCGACGCATGGGCCACCATCGATTGCCAGGGTTGCATACTCATTAAAGCCCAGTCCCGAAGCACGATCTCACCTCCAGTATCAAGATGCCAACAGCGTTCACACTGCTCACATCCCTTCCACCTGATAACGAGCCACGGAATGTTTCTATTGGGGAGATGAAATCACGTGATAACGACTTTGTAAGTGTATTCTTTTGAATAAAGAGTCTATTAAAGCTCCTCAATACGGCACCGCCTAGCAAATAGCATTCAACTTCAACAGCCGTTGGCGATACTTTGATCAAACCTAGCTGCCCGATCGATTTCAATCCTGCTTACTATCAACTACTTGTGTTCGGGCTACGGCTCCTAATTGCTCTAAGATCTATCTAATGCGACTTGTTTCATATCCATTTAAAACCCTAGCGCTTTATCCCTATTGGTCGCTGCAATCATAAGCAGGAGCTGAGGAGTGAAGCCCAAGGCCGAGACGTGGCAATAGACACCGATAAAGAAAAGCCTATGGGGCAGAAACACTTCCGCTACGCGTCTTGGACAGTTGCAGTCATATTTTTCAGCGCCAGCGTAACCAACTCAATCCTATTTGCCCTACTATCACCTAGCCTCACTCAAGAACTCAATCTCAACCATCAAAGCTTAGGGATGCTGGGAGGATATTACTTTGTCGCCTATTCTATTGGTCAACTGACACTTGGCTCACTATTGGGCCCTATAAGTCCACGGTATTTACTGGGTATCTCAGCCGCCCTCGCCGCTAGCGGCTGTGTAATTTTTGCCAGCAGTCATTCTTTCGGAACAGCCCTTACAGGACAGCTCTTAGTCGCACTTGGATTATCCAGTAGCTTCTTGGGAGTTATCCATATTATCGGCCGGGATTTACCTAAAAAGTTTTCACTGATGGCCGCTGTTAGCCAAGGACTAGCTAATTTCGCAGCAGCCTCACTCTCGTTACTTATCGGTTTGTTCGATACCGAAGTCTCATTCCGGGGGCCCTACTTCATCGCAGCGCTATTTTTTATTTGCCTTGCTGTGCTGCTATTTATTTTTATTGGCAGCAATCAAAACTCTTCCCATGAACTCTCCGTAAAAAAAGCTACTCAATTTGACAAGCTAAATTCATGCTTCAAATCAAGAGCTTTTTGGCTAGCTCTCACCTTCTACTCCTGCCTTTTTGGCGTAGTTATCGCCTATTCTGATTTATGGAATATACAGTTCCAAGTTGATTTTTTTCGTGAAACATCCAGGGAAAGTGCCCTACTCAATGCGATGATTTCAACGGGCATCATTATCGGCAGCTTTATTGTCGGTGCTTGGTCTCATTACCGGGGAGATTATGTAATTCCAGCGAGAACTTTTAGTTTCCTCTCAATTATTGCTGTCACAGCTTTACTGAGTATTCACTTGTCGGACTCCTGGACTTTGGCGGCAAATTTTCTCTTAGGGTTTGGCCTCAGCAGCTCAATTCTATCTCTCTCGATAGTGCAATCTGAACTTCCTGAAAAGGCGCACGCCATTGCCTCTGCCCTTATTGTAACTGGGGGCTTTGTCTTAGGAGGGGTAATTCAAACCCTCATAGGGCTCTCACTTGATCAAGATATAGAGTTCGCTTATATCCGCTCCCTCAGCGATTTATTAGCCAGACTTTTTGACTTTGCTCCACAACCAACACAGAAATTCTACAATTACCAAGCGGGATTTCAGCTAATCGGGATTGTCGCCATCGTAGGCTGCATCAGCAGCCTACTTTTGAATAGCAAAAAGCTAGTCAAGAAACGAGGTCCTAAAATCGGAAGTTCGTAGTACTAAGCCTGCGATTCGACGGCCTAAATGTACGGCTGTAAGTCGGTCCAACTCATGAATTTCACCAGCTCCCTCAGCGACAGCTACCAAGCCCGACTGACAACCACCCCGGTTTCTACCCAGGGAATCTTGGCTCGGTAGAATATCCAGGGGAACCCACAACATGCCCATTTGTGCAGCAAAGACCTGTAGAGTCCTGATGGTACCTAGCTGATCACCACTAAAATTACTACCAACAGTAAATCCTGCAGCTAACTTATCCAGCCAGCACCGATCTCCATAGCGCTCACTTGCTGCATCCATAAATGCTTTGAATTGAGCGGAGACAGTACCCATAAAGGTCGGCGAACCCATTACTATGGCTTCACATTGATCCAACTGAGCTAATAATGACTGATCTTCATAACGTCCGTGAAGAATGCTCTCTCCCTGAATCTCAAGGGCAACACCAATACACTTCTCTAGCGTGTTAACCCCCTCCACCACGGACTCCGCAAGAACTTTACTGCAACCAGATACAGAATGGTAAACAACACCCACCCTCTTCATATGACGCGCTCCGCTATGCCGTCTGACTCAAATATCCGGCCTAACTTTTGATCAATTTCTCTGCCAAACGGCACTTCTATCCCAAAGATATCCAGTAAAGTAGCCCGAAGCTCATCAACATCCGCTAACATGACAACACTCTTGGAGCCTAAAAGTGGTTGATAGCTTAACTGTCTATTGAAAAGTGTATGCCGCCCCTCTGGGAAAGACCGAGCAACAATCAAGTGCTCTACAAACCTGGATTTAGGGTGCGTTGAACAATACCAACTACCAATTTTATAATCGCCATGAGTTTTAGGTTTCAAGTCAAAGCTGTACATAGGTTGCCAACCACTATCGGTTGTAACCTCTAACAGGTACTCATCATCTATTAAAGTAAAGCGGTAAACACCGTGCGGTGTGCTCTGACGATCACTGGAGTCTAAATTGAGTGGTGCAGTCAAAGTGTTACTTCCAAATCCCGCATCTATCAGGAAGCGTGTACCCTCAAGCTCCACCATCAGAATCATATGCGACTGAGCGGGTTGATGCCCTATCGGCATTTGCCACAGTATCCGTGCGGCGAGGTTCGTAACTTTAAAACCGATTTGCCCTAACACTGCCCCTAATAAGGCATTTTGCTCGTAACAATAACCTCCACGTTTTTGTTGTACCAACTTGGCCTCAATAGATTCCAACTCAATATCCACGGGGCTTCCCAAAAATGAAGTGACGTTCTCGAATGGAATCGTACGGACGTGCTGGGTCAACAACTGCTGTAGACACTGCAAGTTAGCACCCGGGGCTCCATCAAAATTAATACGGTCTAAATATTGCTGCAAGTTAATACCAGGGGTACCCATCTCGATTGTCTCCTCAAAACCCGGCCTCATAAACAATAGACGGGAGCTTAATACCTAAACCTAACTTGAGGTCAATAGCTTTTTTTCATCTTCTACACTGCTTATCAATCAGAAGTTAATCACAGCCAAAGCTCAGGAAGACCCCTAGCCACCGTAATCTTCAATATTGCTAAACAATCAGGTAGCGACTAAGTGGAAATACTGTTTTTGGGGACATCATCAGGCACTCCGACCAAGCAGAGGAATGTTTCTGGTATTGGGCTATTAGAAAGCCTGGGAAAGAACTGGTATTTGATCGACTGTGGGGAAGGTACCCAGCAGCAGATTCTACATACAAACTTATCACTAAATAGGCTAAGTGCAATCTTTATCACCCATAAGCATGGCGATCACTGCTACGGACTCCCTGGTCTACTTGGTAGCTCAGGAATGCAACGAAGGACAAGACCACTGACACTTGTTGCTCCTAGGGCCGTCTATGATTGGCTTCTATCAACTCAAACAATCACAGAACTCTATTTTCCATTTGAACTCAACTTCATTCCTGTTGAAGATTTACCCCAAATAGAAATGGGACAGTTCACCATAACCACTATACAACTTTCCCACAGGGTCCCCTCTTATGCGTACAGTTTTACGGAAAGATATGTTGAGGTTATATTAGATACACAAAGTTTACTTGCCACCGGTATCCCTAAAGGACCGCAATGGGGAAAGATAAAGAACGGTATCGATGTCGTTCATCACGGTAAAATATACACTGCAACGGACTTTATTCTAAAGCCGAGGCCTCCACGTAATATTATAATTTGTGGAGACAATGATAACCCTGAGCTTTTAAAAGATACCTGTGCCAACTGCAATGTCTTAGTGCATGAATCGACTTATGCAAAAGATTTGGCTCAGAAAGCGGGGCATGTAGGGCACAGCTATTCCACCCAAATAGCCTCTTTTGCCGAGAGCCTTTCAATTCCCAACCTGGTTCTCACACATTTCAGCACACGCTACCAAAAAGATAGCAAGGCGAGCTGCTCAATTGATACTATCAAAAAGGAAGCGCAGTTGATTTATAAGGGACAACTATATTTAGCTGAGGATTTTATGCATCTTTTATTGGAGAAATCTGGAAAACTCCTCCATATACAAAAAACCAGCGCTAAAGGCTATGCGGCAACTACACGTGGATATTTACCCCCTAACCTTTAAGGTATTATGTATACAAAGTCTAATTTTTCTACCCAGTAAAAATAAAAAGCTACATTTAACACTTCTTTTTAGTCATCACTTTTCCAGCCATTAGAGATTCTATATTTCAAAGCCCGAGCAATCACACTTGCGCAGCGTACCCACTCAATTTTAAATCGGGATATAAGACAGCTACAGAGTGCAGCAGACTATGCCCTATATTTTGCTTATCATATATCTACTAGTGACTCATTATCCAACAGTATAAAAATATAACCCGAACAGTTGTCAAAAAATCACCTCCATTCACCAAAAAAGTTCCGAAAATTTGAACCCTGCTCGCTGAATTCCATTCCATAGGACTAAAGATATTGAACCCAGATAAACTACAGAAATGAATAGCGTAAATATGCTAATTTGATATGGAGATAGCTCTGATCTACTAAAATAGATGGATACCAAACTACAAGGATGGACAATAGTTAAAATACACATCGCCAACTTGTAAACAGCCATTTTATTTTTATCACTAGCTTCTGGATTAGCTATTAATAACTTTTCTCTAGGTAATTCCAGTGCAGAACTAAGTGCGCTTAATGACTCTCGTGAGCAGGCTCCAACTTTTTCAATCCTTTGTATAGTTCTCAAGCTGACGCCACAGATATCAGCCAGTTGCTGCTGTGTCCAATTATTGCTCTCACGAGCTTTTTTAATTAGTGCAATGTTTACGTTCATATCCATCTTTCTTTCCCACACATTAGAAGTTTCCATCTAAAGTACTTAGAAAGCTCCCTTAACTCTACGAAACCTTTACGACATCATATGACACAACAGCGTAAACGTCTAAAATTTAGCCAATAATGGGATACCCGACTTGCAGAACATGGTACAAAGTTAGCAATTTCGAATAGCTGTAACGATAATAGTCGCCTCACATTCACCTGTGATACACAATTATTTTCGCTCCAATCAATATACTCTTTTGAGGTCAAAAAATTATAAATTATATGGATAAATAAATGCTTGTAAGCCTCAAACAACAAGCGTACATGAGCCACCTATTCATTCCATATAGAACAACCGATATACCTTGCCCTGCGCTCGATTTGTAACTCCATGCATACGGCTTAATATATTAACTGAGTTAGACTGCTATTCCTCATAGAAACACTGACTGTAACTCTAAGTACACAGGATGTGTACCATTTACAATTAATACCATAGGTTTGAATTAGCTGCTATGTAAAAGTAAATGTTAGGGACCACTTCAAACTAATAACGACTTTATGAAACCCTCTCTAGGGAACATCTTACTTTCACCTTATACCTCGCACCTGAATAGCCTGCCGCATCTCACTATCAGGAGTTATTTTTTATACGCCAGTAAGATCGAACACCCAACCTGACATCCATTTATAAATAGCCGTTCAAGCTCTTTTAAAAATTCATATCAAGTGTTGATCGCAATGCTACAAATTATATTTACGCTCAAACATTTACCTTTACCATAAATCGTTATTTCATAGAGGTAATTTAAGATTCACATGTTAAGTTACACCCGCGATAACATAACGGTCAGTCATTCTATGTAATCAGCACCTTCCACCCCATATTTGTATAATTATAGCGCCCCAATATAATTCAATCATGTTTCAAGACATATAAATTTAAGGGAGGTACGGCAATTAGATTCCGTCGCCAAGCTATTTTTCCAATCATTCTTGGAAAATTTTAAAATGGTTCTCCAGGGCATATATGTCTGTAAGATTCACATACTCTAACCATAAAGAGCACCCACTGTTTAATATATTCCTGATGAGTATTTTTCGAAGTCAGACAGGAGCAAAATTAACATATAAACCTTAGGGTGTTCACTTTAGCTCTGGATACAAAACTTATATACTTATTAGCAACAAAGTAGGACTAAGCCAATGGTTTCCTTAAGTGACCTTCCCAGACAGAAAGATACTGAACCAGATCGAAAATTTATTGAGGCTTTAGCTCGTGGGTTGGATGTACTCCGAGCTTTTCAACCAGGTGATGGCTTCCTAGGTAATTTGGAGATCGCCCAGCGTACTGGCCTGCCCCGCTCCAGTGTTTCCAGACTGACTTATACTCTAACCAAGTTAGGTTATCTAACCTACTCCGATCGAATGGAAAAATATCAGCTGGGTAGTGGCGTCCTGGCTCTTGGTTATGCTTTTGTCTCAAATCTCACAGTCAGGCAGGTAGCCAAGCCTTTAATGCAGGATCTGGCTAATTCTACTGGTACCGCTGTTGGTCTCTCTGATCGGGACCGGCTGGATATGATTTTTGTCGAGTTCTGCGCTCCAGCAAATGTCACAACTTTTCGCCATGAAATCGGAAATCGCGTACCCATAGCTTCCAGCGGCTCCGGGCGAGCCTTTTTGGCAGCACTCCCTCAAGAAGAACGGGAATATTTTTATGGCTACTTGGAGAAAAAAGCTGGTGATCAATGGCCAACGATCAAAGCCGGTATTGAAGAAGCGGTCAACAGCTACCAGCAGCGCGGCTTCTGCTGCTCTTTTGGCGAATGGAATCGCGATGTCAACGGTATCGCAGTACCTCTCTCTTTAAGCCAAGGTCATATTTACACTTTTAATGCTGGCGGACCTGCTTTTAGACTTAACCCGGAATACTTAGAAAATGAAGTAGCTCCTCTGTTGAAAAACCTGGTAGGCAATATCGAAGCTATGTTAATCCGATATTAGTCGACTCAAACTCCAGATCTTCTCAACCAGTACAGCTACAGCTTGAAGCGTAGTAGAAAATTGAAAATTTTATCAAATCTTTGGCCATAAGGTGGTCGTAAAGGCACCGCCGCTGACTTTTTGGCTTGTGTAAAGATCGGTCGTAATTTTGAGAACTCCAAAAAACCCTCATAAGCGTGATATTGCCCCATGCCACTCGCCCCAATACCCCCAAAAGGCAAGTCTGCCTGGGAGACATGCATCGCGCAGTCATTAATACAAACACCTCCAGACATTGTGCTTTTGATAATCTTTTCCTGAACATCTCCGCTAGAGCTAAAAATATATAATGCTAAAGGCCTATCTTTACTATTTATGTAATCTATCGTATCAGACAGATCCCTATAGGTAAGAATAGGTAAAATAGGACCAAATATCTCCTCACGTAGCAGGCTCATGTCTTCTGTCGGGTTTAACACTAAGGTGGGAGCAATTTTTTGCAAACCTTTACTGTTTTCAACATCTAATAACGGCAGAACTGTAGCTCCTTTCTCCAGAGCCTCCTTTAGACAAGTAGTCAGCCTATTAAACGCCTTTTCATCAATAATCGAAGTATAATCTTCTGAATTTAAAGATGGATACCATTTGGGCACAAGTCTCTTAGCCGACTCTAAGAATCCTGAAAGTTTTTCTTCAGGAATCAATAAATAATCTGGAGCTACACAAGTTTGGCCCGCATTGAAGAATTTTGAGCTCAAAATACGTTCCGCAGCAATATTTTCATCAAAGTCGCCACATATTATGGCTGGCGACTTACCTCCCAGCTCTAATGTCACAGGAGTTAGGTGATCCGCAGCCCTCCGCATTACCACTTTTCCTACTTTGCCAGATCCAGTAAAGATCAGGTGATCATATGCCTGGGCTGTAAACTCCGTGGCGCTTACTTCCGGAAGAATAGCTACCAGATCCGCTGAAAAGAACCTATTAAATAGCTGATGTAATAATGTAGAAAGGGCGCGCGAGTTAGCAGCCATCTTGATCATACAGCGATTCCCTGCGGATATCGCACTCACCAAGGGCCCGACAGACAGAAGTAGTGGGTAATTCCAGGGGGTAACAATAGCAACCACCCCTTTTGGTTGAGGTAATACGCGATTTTTTACTCCTCGAAGTAGCAAAGGCACATGGCGCTTCTGAATTTTCATCCACTTTTTTAAGCGCTTACGAGTGTAACGAATCTCCTCGATACACCCATAGATCTCTGCAATTTTAGTTTCCTGGATGGCACGATTACCAAAATCCTCGCTTATTGCCTTTGCTATGGATTTCTGGTTTTCCAGGATCAATTGCTCTAATTTTTTTAAACTTTCCAGACGCTCCTGAAGACTCGGATAGGGGTTCCTATTAAATGCATCCTTTTGAAGTTTAAAAACACTCTCTACTTTACCTATGCTCACAGATCTGGTGTACTCGACAACTTTTTCCATGTGTGTGCCCTCGCAAAGTGGCAAGTAGAGAGTGAGTTTGGCCGTATAGTCAGTACTTTATAATTTACAGCTTGGCAAATCGTAAAGTGTGGTAATCAGTACTGCCAAATAGGTACTGAGTTGTTGTTAGACGCTTAAAGTAGTGACTTACATCCAACTCCTCAGTAACCCCTATACCGCCATGTAACTGTATCGCCTCTTGGCCGATAAACCGCGCAGCTTTACCAATACGGCTTTTTGCAGCGGATATCGCCTTAGGCGCAACTCCGTTATTGCTATCAAGCTGTAGCGCAGCCATCAACAATATTGAGCGCGCTTGCTCATACTCAGTAAACATATCCACCATGCGGTGCTGTAGTGCCTGGAACTTGCCAATAGGAACACCAAACTGCTCCCGCGTCTTAGTGTACTCAACTGTCTTCTTATAGATCCTTTCCATAGCTCCAACAGCTTCTGCACACAATGCCAACGTCGCTCTATCAACAGCCTTTTCTATAGCTCCTAAAGCCGCCCCCTCTTCCCCTATAAGATTAGCTATGGGTACTTTCACGTTACTGAATTTAATTTCGGCGGCACGGTGTGCATCCACAGTGGCATATCCATGCCGCTGAAGCCCTTCTGTATTGGGATCGACAAGTAGTAAGGTGATCCCCTCACGATCTCGCTGTGCTCCGCTAGTCCGCACAGCAACTAAGAGTTTATCTGCTACGTCACCATTTAGAACGACAGCTTTATGTCCATTCAGGAGGTAATTGTCTCCATCCTTTACCGCAGTCATGGCTATATCAGTAAGGTTATAGCGACTCTGTGACTCAGTAAAAGCGAATGCCAATTGCAATTGGCCTTCCATTAACATTCCCAGGAGTTCTCGCTTTTGCACCTCACTAGCGCAGTCAGCGATAAGACCACCACTGAGAACAACACTGGCCAGGAAAGGCTCAACCACTAAACCTCGGCCGAACTCCTCCATAACCACCATCAAGTCTACGGCGGAGCCTCCTAGGCCTCCATCATCCTTTCCAAACGGCACCATTAACCAGCCGAGTTCCGCAAATAGCTTCCAATTTTCCTTACTGAAGCCAATATCGTTACTCACTATTTTACAACGACGGTCAAAGTCATAATCCTGCTGGATAAACTTGCTCACACTGCTTTGCAGCATCCGCTGCTCTTCGCTGTAGGAAAAATCCATCGCTCAAGTCCTCTTTAGATGCTGCACTTACAGGCCAAGTACCCATTTACTGATAATATTTTTCTGGATCTCATTACTTCCGCCATAAATTGAGGATTTACGGTTATTTAAGTAACGAGGCACACTGCTGGCAATAACACCGGGGCCCACCCATTCTCCGTCAAACCCGCTCCTAAACTGCTCTCTCACAAACGGCATTCCGTAGTAACCCGCCATCTCCATATACAGTTCATCGATAAGTTGAGCGACTTCGGTTCCTTTGATTTTAAGGATGGAAGATTCCGCTCCTGGGGCACCACCTGTACTTACCGCCGCAAGCGTGCGTAGTTCAGTAAACTCCAGGGCCAAGAGATCAATTTCAACTTCGGCCAGTTTTTGGGCAAAAGCCGGGTTCTCAAGTAGACTATTTTCTCCATCGCAGGTCTCTTTGGCTAAATCCTTTAACGTTTGTAAGCGTTTCTTGGATTTTGCCACCCGCGCAATACCGGTGCGTTCATGGGTTAGCAAAACCTTGGCGTAAGTCCACCCTTGCCCCTCCTCGCCAATACGGTTTTCTACCGGCACCCTCACATTATTGAAATGGACTTCATTTACTTCATGGTGACCACCCAAGGTCATAATTGGCGAAACCGTAATACCCGGGTGTTTCATATCAATTAGCAAGAAGCTGATAGCAGCCTGGTTCTTTACTTGAGGCCCACCAGTACGAACCAAACAAAATATCCAGTCTGCAAAGTGACCCAAGGTATTCCAGGTCTTGGTGCCGTTGACAATATACTCATCGCCATCACGGACAGCTGTTGTTTTTAAGGAAGCTAAATCTGAGCCAGCATTTGGTTCTGAATACCCCTGACACCACCAGACATTACTTGCCAGGATGTCAGGCAGAAATCGTTGCTTTTGTTCTTCACTACCGTAGGTAAAGATCACTGGAGCAACCATTTTTAAGCCGAAAGGAATCAACTCTGGTACACCATAGTTAGCACATTCGTCTGCCCAAATATGTTTCTGAGTAGGTGTCCAACCGGTACCTCCATATTCAACCGGCCAATTCGTAGCTGCCCACCCTTGCTCATAGAGTATTTTTTGCCAGCGAACAAAATCCTCTTTCTCCAGGGGGATTTCCTTCAGGGTTTTCTCTCTAATATCTTCAGGAAGTTTCTCTTGGAGAAACTGCTGGACCTCCTGCTGAAAAGCTAACTCTTCGGGAGAAAAATCTATATTCATTCGCCTGCTCCTTTATTAGTCGGCGCATTGAACAGCAGTTCCTACAAACTGCTTCTATCACAATCTTGCGCAGCAAAAATACGCAATCTTTTGAAAGATCCCCGGTACAGGCGGAACTAGTGTTTAACAGGTTCACCTCGACAAGTTACTTAATTGCCTTTGAATCGATCCCAACGATTTAAATTATTGGCGCAAAATGCCTTTATCGAAATAAAAACCCGAGCATTTCTAGCGCCAACCAACTCCAGATAGACACACAAATCAACCGCTTGAAAAATAAAACAGGAAAAACCTCAACAACATGGCGCCTTTTTATTTTTTATAAGTTTTTTTGCGCCATTTTCCATTAAAAAATGCATTAGGCACTTCTTAATATGTAAAACACTAACACCTTATTCCGCAGAGTGGAATGCTGTATTCACTTTTGCTATGGTCGTCACCATAATAACCAAAGTGAGAGAAGCTCCCATGTCGATCACGCCCATTCAATCCTCCGATACAATGTTGCAGTCACTTGCTGAAATTCAGGAGTATGAAAAAGTCCCCCTTTCGCAGCGATACCCCTGGGAAAGCACTTTTGATTTAATCCGGCAATCTGCCCGCCTCTACCAACATGACTCGGCCATCGAATTCCTGCCAACGGCCGCACCTGACGAAGACACGGTTAAAGTAAGTTTCTTCGAGTTATCCCAGCGAGTGCACCAGACTGCCAATCTTCTTCACTCCATCGGTGTTGAGCCAACCGATACAGTGACTTTATTACTACCCAATTTGCCAGAAACTCATTTTGCACTTTGGGGAGGCCAGGCAGCAGGTATTACCAGCCCTATTAATCCGTTGCTGGAACCCGAACATATAATCGAAATTATGAATACCACCAGGGCTAAAGTCCTGGTCACTCTTGGCCAAGATCTTAGCGAGGAAATATGGGATAAAGTAACGCAAATTCTCGAGCAAGTTCCCACATTAAAAACTCTGTTACTAATCAGTAAAAAGCCAATTAGCAATACTCCAGTTCCAGCGGGTATTCACGCAGATAATTTTGTCTCGGCTATATCCCAACAGCCGGACGATCATCTAAAGAGTGAGCGTTATATCCAGGGGAGTGAAACCGCTAGTTATTTCCACACCGGGGGCACTACTGGAAGACCTAAAATAGCCCGCTTAACTCACAGCAATATTGCCTTCGTCGCTCAATTAAGTGCTGATACGTCATCCAGTAAAGGGCGCTTCGCTACCCTAAGCGGACTTCCGCTGTTTCATATTTTCGGTACGGTTGTTGCGGGTATTGGCACCCTATTGGCCGGACGCACAATTGTTATCATGACACCCTCTGGTTTTCGCTCACCCAATGTCCTGCCAAATTGGTGGCATCATGTTGCGCGTTTTCAGGTGAAGGGCTTTGCCGCCGTCCCCACCATCCTCGGTGTATTGATGCAAATTCCAGTGGGTGACAATGACATCAGCTGTCTGACAGACATTGGCTGTGGAGCCTCCACCCTGCCAACGGGGTTGAAGAATGCCTTTGAGGAGAAGTTCAACGTCCTTGTCAGTAATGGCTATGGCATGACAGAGTCCAGCTGCCTTTTAGCTCGCCCTCCTACCGATATGCAAGCCCCTGAAGGCAGCGTCGGCCGGCGATTGCCTTATATGGAAATGAAAATTGCCGAAGTAGACGGTACCCGACTGGTTAGAACCTGCAATACAGGAGAGGTGGGCATAGTACTCGCGCGCGGGCCACATATTTTTTCTGGCTACTTATCAGAAGAGGATAATGCTAAAGCCTGGGTCGATAAGTCCTGGTTTAATACCGGCGATATGGGATATCTCGATGGAGATGGTAACCTGTTCTTAACCGGGCGGGCCAAGGATTTAATTATTCGCGGCGGCCACAATATAGATCCGGCTCTGATCGAAGAACCATTATCCCGTCACCCTGCCGTTGCTATTGCCGTTGCAGTGGGTCAACCAGATGCTTATGCCGGAGAAGTTCCAGTAGCTTACGTTACCCTGTTTCCATCCACAAACCCGCCCACAGAAGAACAACTCATTGACTATTGCCGTAGCCAAATTTCTGAGCGTGCAGCCATTCCTAAACGCGTGGAAATTATTGATGAGATTCCACTCACTGCTGTAGCCAAAGTATTCAAACCAGCTCTGCGCAATCGCGCTACCGAATATGTCGTAGGCCAGGCATTAGAGGAAAAAAGTATTACCGCTAAGTTTTCCGCCCACTTCGATGCATCCCTTGGCCAGATAGCAAAAGTTCAACTTGAACAAGCCTCCAGCAAAGCCGCTGTAGAGGAAGCCCTGGAAAATTTACCCGTGGCTTTGGAGTTTGAATAAAAGAAATTACCGCATGACTCAATGCACTTAGAACTCCAATATCGGAAATTTCACTATGTCACATGCCTATATTTATGACGGCGGCCGCAGTGTTTTTGGCCGCCACGGGGGCAGCCTTTCCAGTATCCGGCCCGACAACCTGCTTGCCCATGTCATCAGGACCCTGACTGAAAGAAACAATTTTAACCCTCAACATTTTGAGGACGTTATTGCGGGCAATACCAATCAGGCGGGAGAAGACAGTCGCAACGTTGCCCGATTTTCAGGCCTGCTAGCAGGCCTGCCCATATCCACTGGCGGCATAACGGTAAATCGCCTTTGTGGTTCCGGCTTGTCCGCCATAGCAGATGCCGCTCGCTGCATTCGCGCCGCAGAAGGAGAGCTATTTATCGCGGGAGGTGTCGAATCAATGAGTCGCGCCCCCCTGGTTCTCTCCAAAGCCAACAGTGCTTTTGATCGCAATCAGGTGCTGGCAGATACGACCCTAGGTCCCCGCTTCACCAACCCAGACATTGTTGCTGAGTATGGAAGCCACAGCATGCCTCAGACCGCAGACAATATTGCATCAGACCTGAATATTTGCCGGGAAGAGTGCGATACATTTGCATTGGCATCACAAACTAAATACGAGTCGGCACGTACCGATGGCTTCTTTGTCGATGAAATTATTCCCATCGAAGTACCCCAAGGCCGCAAGAAGCCAGCCCTTCTTATCGATACGGATGAACATCCCCGTCCCAATGCAACATTGGAGCGACTTCAAGCCCTACCCGCGCTTTTCGAAGATGGAGTGGTTACTGCCGGCAACGCTTCCGGCATCAACGATGGCGCGGCGGCACTCATTGTTGGTAGCGCCGAAGCAGGCCAAGCAGCAGATCTAAAGCCAAGGGCACGTATTCTCGCCAGCGCCATTGCAGGAGTAGAGCCGCGAGTGATGGGGTTGGGCCCGGTACCGGCTACCCGTAAAGCCCTTGCCCGGGCGGGCTTGGAGCTTGGGGATATGGATGTAATGGAGTTCAACGAAGCTTTTGCGGTACAGGCTATGGGCTGCCTCAAAATGCTCGAAATTGATTATGCGGACCCACGGGTAAATCCCAATGGTGGTGCCATCGCCGTTGGTCACCCCCTGGGGGCCAGTGGTGCCCGTATTTTGCTAACAGCATTGCGCCAGCTGGAACGTACCGGCGGGCGCTATGCACTGGCCACCATGTGTATCGGGATTGGCCAGGGCATCGCTGTAATCATAGAACGCATTTAAACCTGATTAGATGTAAATAAAACCGAGACCGAACAGTTGTCACTTAAGATCTGGAGATAGCAATGTCTAGTGTAAGTTATGAACTCATTGGCGATATCGGTGTAATTCGATTGAACAATCCCCCTGTGAACGCCCTTTCTCACGGCTTGCGTGAGGGCATTTGGGGAGCGATTAAGAACGCTCAAGGCGATGCATCAAAAGCCCTGGTGCTAGTGTGTGAAGGCCGAACTTTTATCGCTGGTGCCGACATTACGGAATTTGGCAAGCCACCACAGGCGCCCGCCCTATCAGAAGTGATTGAGGAAATAGAAAACTCCTGTAAACCAGTGATCGCCGCCATTCACGGCACGGCACTCGGCGGTGGATTCGAAGTCGCGCTAGCCTGCCATTACCGCTGTGCAATAGCATCGGCCAAAGTGGGGCTTCCAGAAGTCAAACTGGGATTACTGCCAGGGGCCGGTGGCACCCAGCGCACCCCACGCTTGGCTGGTGTTGCCGCTGCACTGGAATTAATCACAAAAGGCAGTCCAATACCGGCCTCTAAAGCCAAAAGTATGAAGTTAATAGACCGGGTTATCGATAATGACTTGTTAGAGGGAGCCCTCGCCTTTACCCGTGAATTGATAACAAATGAAGCTCCTCTGCGCCGAGTCAGAGACATCGCAATAGATCCTGACAGCATTCCTGAGGGGTTATTTGATGATTTCCGCAAGCGCCTTGAAAAGAGATCACGAGGTCAGCTTGCACCGCAACATATTGTTACCTGTATAGAGGCCGCAGTTCACCAGCCTTTTGATCAAGGTCTCGCGAAAGAGCTCGACCTGTTTATCGAATGCCTGCTCTCCAGCCAATCGGCCGCCCTCAGGCATTTGTTTTTTGCCGAGCGCACTGCAACCAAAGTCACGGGCTTACCAAAAGACCTACCCACCAGGGAGATAAAGAGCGTGGGCATTATCGGTGGAGGCACTATGGGCGGAGGCATCGCCATGAATTTTGCCAATGTCGGTATTCCAGTCAAACTGGTAGAAATCGATCAAGCTACAATAAATCGAGGGTTAGCAGTGATCGACAAGAATTACACCATCAGCATGCAGAAAGGGAAACTCACAGAAGGTCAAAAAACTCATTGTCTCTCGTTGATTTCCGGCACAACTGACTACGCAGACCTAGCTGACGTAGACCTGGTCATTGAGGCCGTATTTGAAAATATGGAGCTCAAACAGGAAATTTTTGCCAAATTGGATCGCTCCTGCAAACCCGGTACCATCCTTGCAACCAACACTTCTTACCAGGATATTGATCAAATCGCAGCTGCAACTAACAGGCCTCAAGACGTTATAGGGATGCATTTTTTCAGCCCTGCCAATGTAATGAAACTACTCGAGGTGGTTCGCGGCTCGCAAAGTGCTGACGATGTAATTGATACTGCCATGCAACTCGCTAAAACGATCAAGAAAGTTCCCGTACTAGCGGGAAACTGTTACGGCTTTATTGGCAATCGTATGTTGCGCCCCTATGGCAGAGAATCGCAGCTGTGTTTAATCGAGGGCTCAACCCCGGAGCAGATTGATTCGGTTATGCAGTCTTGGGGGATGGCTATGGGCCCTATCGCCGTTGGAGATCTAGCGGGACTGGATATCGGTTACAAGGCGCGCCAGGGCCTGAGCGAATCAGAAAGAGGAGAGCCAAAAACCTACTGTATTGCAGATGCCCTGGTTGAAATGGGCCGCCTGGGGCAGAAAAGTGGAGCCGGCTACTATCGCTACGATCCCGAAACTCGCGCTCGCAGCAGCGACCCGGAAGTACTGAAAGTCATTGAAGCCCAAGCTAAAAGCCAAGGGGTTGTAAGGCGGGAAATTTCCGACGAGGAGATTCTAAACCGCCTAACTTTCGCGCTGATTAATGAAGGAGCCAAAATCCTGGAGGAAGGTATAGCCCAACGTCCGAGTGATATTGACGTTGTATATGTTTACGGTTATGGCTTTCCGCCCCATCGTGGAGGACCTATGCACTATGCCGACAGTATCGGCTTGAAGGAAATCTACGAAAAAATATGTACTTTCCGCCAACAGCATGGAGATACCTACTGGACTCCAGCCCCTTTACTGGAACGGCTAGCCCAAGAGGGAAAAACATTTGCGCAATGGGCTGATGGCAAAATCTAAGCTTGTAAACTATAGGGGAAGTCAGTATGGCTACTGGCTTCCCACTTTACCCGCTGCAGCCAAATAAAGAAATTGTGTCACCATGAGTAGGCCTAATGCCTTAGTCGAAGTACAATCCCCATTAAGTCAGCCACTCCGCACGGATATCCAAAACTGGAAGGGCATTGGTTTTGCATTGGCTACCGCGCTGGTAGCAAGTACAGCGGCCGCAGCCAGCAAATGGGTGTCTACCGCGGTCCCCGTGCCATTAATTACGCTCAGCCAATACAGTATCTGCCTGATACTGCTAACCCCATGGCTAGTGCGACAAACACCTCGACACCTTACCACCCAACACTGGAGAACCCACCTAATACGCGGTTTTGCTGGGTGGTTATGCTTTTTCACATATTTTTCTGCCCTAAGCAAAATTTCACTAATGGAAGCAGGGTTATTGCGTAATGCAGCTCCCATTTTTGTTCCCCTTATTGCCTGGCTTTGGGCTCGAGCACAGATCCCCATAACCCACTGGCTACCAATCTTACTGGGCTTACTCGGGGTCACCTTGATTCTTCAACCCAACGTAGACGGTATTAGTAGCGGTCATGCCTTCGGTCTGATTTCCGGGCTTACCCTGGCTGCCTCTATGGTCGGAACACGAATTTTGTCCCATACCGACCGGCCCAGCCTTATATTGTTTTACTACGTATTAATCTCGTTTGCGTGCAGCCTGCCCCTGGGTATCTATTATTGGGAACCAGTACCTTTATGGACACTCCCCTATCTTATTTTCAACGGTGTGTCTGTACTCTTGGCTATCTGGCTGTACACCAAAGCATATAGCTATGCAAAACCCAGCGTGGTGTCACCAATCAGTTACTTTGGTGTGGTTATTGCCGGACTTCTAGGTTGGCTCATTTGGCAGCACTTACCTAACACTATTGCACTGATGGGGACGCTGATCGTTATCAGTGCAGGATTGCTCACAGTCTACCTTTCAACTCAGAAAACAGATTGTAGCGACCCATCATAAACTTACTTTCTAAGGTGAAATTGGATGAATTGGCAGAACAAGAAACAACCCCCGTTCAATGACCATCTAGGTGTAACCATAGATAATTGGCAGGAAGGCCATGTGGCAATCAGCGTAGAAGTACAACCGGAACATCTGAATACCCACGGTGTACCCCACGGTGGTTTTATTACAACATTAATCGATATCGCTGGCTCTTACTGCGGCCTCTACTGCCCCCACCCCAACCGCCGTCGTAGAGCTTTTACACTTTCTTTAACAGCAAATTTCACCGGTCAGGCAAAAACTAATCAACTCACTGCGATAGGTAAGCTAACGAGTACTGGACGAAAGATATTCTATTCATATACAGAGATATACGACAGTGAAGGAACTTTAATTGCCACCGGCCAAATGACTATGCGCTATCGTGGTGGCAGTGAAACATTAGATGGCGAACTAATTGATGAAAACACTTTCGAAGTTTCTGAGTAGGTATTTAGAGCATTGTTGCGATCAAATCTAACCTCTCACCACTCTCCTCTTGATTCAACCCTATTCTCCAGCGTCACAGATTATTTGCAGCGGCTCTTACGGCCTGTTTCTTTAGTTACCATACTTTGCTTAGCGGCTTTACCACCTTAGTGAAGTGTCCGGAAGTATTAGACCACTACGGACTGCCCAAAAGAATCGAATACCGTCTACATCTTGCTATTCAAAAATAGAAAGTCACGGCTAGGTATCTAACCAAAACACTGACTCTATCTCAGTCAAACTTTAAAAGTTGTTCTAAGGGTCTGATGGGATCAGCAGAAACTCCGGCTTGATAAATACTCGGTACAGAGCATAAGCGGACGGAACTTCCTTGCTACAATACCCTGTTTATTCCCAACATTACCCCTTCTGCCTCTATCCAAATTTATCATTCCGAGCCTTAAGTGAAACTCCACGACCTTATAACGTTTAGCTCTGAATCAAGTTGAAATGACCTTAAAAGATCAACGCCAGTAATACCGTTAACGCCTTTCTCTAACCTATGGACGTTTAAATTTTTTCCTATTCATTGCTGCTTTTAATTTCATTTATCAATCCAGCTTCACCAAGTCAGATATATTTACACTTGAATCAACCATCACACCAGACAGCAACCAACGCCCACCCTCCCCTGCAAATATAAAATGAAGGCAATTGTTACATTCAGGAGTCGAAGCATATACTACCGATTTCGGCTCGACAGGTCTTCCTTCAGCTTTAAGGTAAGCCTTTTTAAAATCGCCGTACCTATGGAGAAACCGCTTCCAAAGGCTTAAACCAGAAAAAACAAATTCAAATTCCTCCGCTGAAAACTTAGCTCTCGATACGATTTCATATACACTAAAAAACTGCTCAACACTTTCTTCAGCAGAGCTATTGTTAAGCCTTACATGAATAGCATCCCGCCCCTTAATCTCACCCGCTCCTTTCGGAGAGTATCCCTTCGGAAAAACGTAGAATGATGCCCCACCTTCCGAGCTGTTGCTCCACTTATATCCTGTACTTTCGGAATCTATTTTCGATAACCATACTACCTCACGCCCTCGATAATTCCTGACTTCTACGGAAAAATATCGACTCCCTGTCTCGCCACGCCTAACACAGACATTATCGCCTGTAAACGTACATTTACCAAAGGCTACATCACCGTGCGAATTAATACCAAGTAAGACAAATAGGAACAGTAGATAATGTTTCCGAAAACGCATCACTAACCTTCGTATTGGGAAAACAGCCAATCAAATTCCTTATCATACAGGACCCCAGATCTACGCTGACCATCTAAATGGCTACAAGACATTAAGCTATTGGTAAAATTCCTCTGATACCCAAGCCCAAGAGCGCGCCCAAAACCGTGGGCAGCAGTATTTTTACTCCTATCCGCCTCGAACTTAAAATAGATAGTGGGCATACGGCTGATGAACCTCTCTAACGGGCATAGCCTTGGGTATCCTCAACTCAATCATGGGGTCCTAGTTACGACCATTCATATGGATAATGCCAAGGGCATCCACCAGCTAATAGTCAAAAAGCCGTGAATGGTGATCTCATTTAGGCTACCCATCAACTGGTAGCTGCTACCGATCAGGTCACTGATCGCCAGGGAACCCAATTGCTATCGCGGCGTTTACCCCAAGGATCAATCGAAAATGGTACACGTGAACGCCCTGCCAGTACGCCGGATGCCAGGTTGCCAGGTTGCCAGGTTGCCAGGTTGCCAGGTTGCCAGGTTGCCACACTGTAGACGTAATCTACCCCAGCGTCTTTGGGAACAGCGTTGGGCTTGGTGCTTTCGTAGGCTGTTATAACGACTGCGGAAAATTTCACCATCGGCGACGCAGCTAGCGATAAGTCGATGATAAGGCGCACCCTTGGCAGTTTTTCCTGGAGGACTTTTTCTTCATTGATCACCGTATAGGTAGCCATCGGATGATAGGTGCCCGGCTGGTATTCAAACAGGCGAATATGGGCTTCGGTGGTTAAAAGCCCGTAGTGGCCGTCCTGGTCGTACAACCTAGTAATGGTATCGCCATTATTGACTATGCCGTGAACCCGGCCGAGCTTATCACAGAAGGTGCCAGCCATCTGGATCTTGGCACCGGAGCTGACAGTGCGCTCACTGAAGGTTTTGTATTCGAAGCTACTGCATCCACTGTTGAGGCATTATTAATTTTCAATTCTGCTTTTTAAATCAGGACAACCTCAACTTAAGTGCGAACTATTGATAGGGAGTTGATATTTTTATAGATAAAGTCCATAAAAATATAGGCACGAAAATAATCATATTAGATTTTATTCAGTTTGTTTTAGTGTCAAAGCTGAGTAAAATTGGCAGATATTTATCGATATTTTGGCCGTAATTGAGTATGCCTGAATAGGCTCGCAACCAAAAGATTAAGAAACCCAAGAGCTTTCCAACCCCATTTCTCAAAGGAGAACAGTAGCGTGACATAAGAGTAAGTAAAAGGCGCTGACCCAAGGTGCGGACACACCAGGGGCCAGCTAACCAAGTTGATAACTAACCTATCAAAGTGGCTCAGTGGATAATACGCTAGAAACCCGCTCGTCTTCAATAAAGTGGAGCAGATTCAGAGTCTTGAAGAGATTTTTTAAGCTCTGGCAGCGTTGCGTCTGTCTTTTCTTATTCCACGCCTACCGTTCTCGTGCACCGCCCTTCACTTCTGCCACGCATTACTTACCAAGCATCCCCCATGCGGAAGATCCGCACACGATTTTTAGTCTTTACAGGAAATGACCATGTTTATTTTAAAACGCCGGACCGGCGAGAACTTAAGAATTGGAACTAATATCTCAGTTACAGTATTGGAGGTTAAGGGCAAACAAGTGAAGATAGGAATCAATGCCCCCAAATCCCTTTCCGTTTACCGCGAAGAGATTTATTTACGTATCAGGAGGAGTAGCAAGTGAGAAACCAAATACGCCGAAAGGGCTTCCCTTTCGGCTAGATTACTATTTAGAGCTAGTGGACTGGAGTGGTCGAAATTTAGATCCCAGAAAGCGCGGCTCCATTAATGAGAAAGCCCCCATACTCGAACACCTGGGTATACCACCAAAACACTAGTTGTATCTCAGTTGTAATTTTGAATACCGCTCTAATGGCCTGGTTGGAGCAATAGAAACTGTACGACAAGCTTAACTCAAGCTCGGGAAATACTGGATACAGGGCATCAGCGATTGCCAACGCTACCTTTCTGAAACACTCTACTAATTCTGACTCCCTCCAATTGCCTTCATTCCTCTCAGATTTTTCCTAATACCTTAATTTTAGCATCCGAAGCATAATGCTTACCCCTTTCACTACGCCTTAGTACCAATTTAGAAAAAACCAGTCGTTAAGGGGGATACCTGTGCCTTAGCTCGCCCCTCACCCTTATCTATGGGTGTCGTGAATTCATCTTTCCCCAGCAGAGTAAGAGCTACCTTTATCAGCAAGCTCCGCATAAAAACCCCTGTCAAAACTAATTATCATTTGAACAAACTGTATTGCACCACCTAAGTTATTTCTTATCGAAGAATTACAGCACCGAGAGCCACGAGGAGAGAGAATGTAAATATCATTCCACCACTAACAACAAAACCTACCAAATAAATTTTTCTGGAATTTAGACCAAACCTATATGACATAAAACTTGTAATTAATGCTAAGCCTCCGACAATATAAAAAAGTAAAGCTGTATCTATTCCAATCTTGGTATGACTAAAACCATAATTAGTCCGCCCTAATAACTCCGATAGGTGCCACCCTAAAACTAAACACAACACGAGCAAGCTAAGCCCAGCTAAATTTGAGAATATAGATTTCATCAGTTAGTACTCCACAAATTGTCTGTTTGGAGTTGATCACAACACCAAGATAAGGCTCCACTATAAAATCATATAAAAACTGATATGCATCTAGAAGGTATATGTCTAGCACCTTCCTCCACACAACAAACTACAAGCATGAACTATTCAACCTTATTCCAATACGGTGTTCTTTCTAACATTTCCTGCTGAATATCTTCTGGAAGAAGTTGAAATGGTGGAATTCCCTGCTGTATCTGCCATCCACCTCCTAGCGATAGATACACCTGCACCAGATTCGCTGCCACGGCACCTCGTGCTATCGCCAAAATATCCTGCTGCTGAACATCTGATATCAGCGTAGTTATCACAGTATCAAATTCCACTTGGCCATTAGTATATTGAGACAGGGAAATATCGACAGATCGCTGGGAGGCCTGGGCAGCCACCTCATAGTGAACTAATTGCCTTTGAGATTTTATATAAGCGACAATAGCGTTCTCCACATCAGCTTGAGCTAACAAAACTATTTGCTGATAGTCAGACACCAACTGCTGAAAAATCGCATCCTGTAGCCTGACATTGCTCCGAAGTCTTCCGTAGTTAAAGAGATTCCAGTCAAATTCAATAAAAAGGTCCCAGGCACTACTGCTGCCATTAAGTTGACCGCCATTGATATCGATAGCCCCTATCTCCCCACCGATACTAAAATTTGGATAGAGTTCCGCCCTCGCAACACCTATTAACTCACCTTGAGCTGCCAGCCGTCGCTCTGCTGCACGGATATCGGGTCGCTGCCTTAATAGATCCTGAGGCATACCAACAGTAACGACTTTAGGAATCATAGGTATGGATGAGGGAAAAGAGACTATGTACCTCAAACTATTAGGAGGTATTCCCAGAAGGACTGCCAGGGCATTTTCAAACTGCTGTAAGCTTATCTCCAGTCCCGGCACACTGGCCTCCGTGTTACTGAGCAAAGCCTGCGCTTGCTCCGCATCAAGTGCACTGACCTCTCCTGCACGAAATTTGACTCTCGCGATCCTTAAACCCTCACGTTGTACGCGAATGTTTTCCCTGGCAACTTCTAGCCTGCGTTTCGTTGTGCGAATATTGATATAGGTTTGCGCCACCTGGGCAATAATAGAAACCAGCACACCATCATAGTCCGCTATGCTGGCTTCAAAATCTGCTGCGGCCGAATTAACCAGCCTTCTTAACTGCCCCCAGGTATCTAATTCCCAGGTTAAATTAAAGTTCGGGTAATATTCAGTCTGCAGATTGCCAGTGATCCCCGATCGAACATACTTTGAACGATCAATAAGTCCCTCAAGCTGCTGTGTTTGGGGATACTGGTTACCTATTGCAATAGCTAGTTGTTGCTGGGCCTGGAGAGCCCTGAGAGCCGCAGAACGCAGCTCCAGGTTATTTTCAATCGCAAGTGAGACCAATTCGTCCAGCGTCACATCTGAAAATGCCCACTGCCACCACAATGGGTTAACGGCTTCCAAGGTATCCAGTTTTGAGCTGGTTTGATAGATCCACTCACTTTCGACCTCTACCGGCGGGGGATGGTAATCTGGCCCCAGCATACAACTACTGCCGAAGATGAGCAGCAATGCCAACAGACACCCCTGTAGGCTCCGTATTAACCCTTTCCTGAAACTATTGGGATTGCACCGGTTCATCTTGCTCGGTGCCCGCAGAATTGCTCATTACTAGCACTGAGCTGGTAAATCCAACACGAAGCTTCACAGATTCGGGGACTTCTGTCAGATGAATCCTGACAGGAATACGCTGTGCAAGGCGAATCCAGTCAAATGTGGGATCTACCATTGGCAATAAGTCATTACCTGCAGTTCCATCTTTGCGAGCAATACCCCAGCCAATACTTTCAACATATCCTTCCAATTCTAGGTGAGGATAAGCCATCAACTTCATAAACGCTTTATCCCCCGGAGCGATCCGACGAACAAAAGTTTCGCGAAAAAAACCATCAATGCGAAAAGTGCTTATATCAACTACAGAAAGTGCAGGTTGGTTGGCGACAGCCTGATCACCGTAACGAAAATCTATATTGGTAACATAACCAGTAACCGGAGCAACAACTGTTGTGTATTCGAGATTAAGCCGCGCCTGCTCCAGCAGCGCAAAAGCCGCACGAACGCCCGGGTTATCGGCTCCAAGCGCTCCCAATTGTGCTCTAACCTGCTCCAGCTCCGCTTGGGATTGCTCCAAAGCAGCCATAGATTCCACCAAGCTGGCTTCTGCACCCGCTCGATACTCAATTGTGGATTCATACTCAGCCTGAGCCGCTTGCAATGCCCTTACTGATGTCGCTCTCTGGGGTAGCAGTTCTCTCTGCCGATCATATTCAGCTTTGGTTCTTGCAATTTCCGCATCAAGCGCGCCAATATTACTTTTTGCCAGATCAATATTTGCTATTGATTCCCTAATCCTGGCCTCATAAGCGAGAACATTCTTGTTTTGCGCTCGGTATGTATCGAGAGCTTCCTCGTACTCTGCCTTGGCCTCTTCCAAGGCTGCTTCATATATTCTCGGATCAATCTGAAACAGTAGTTCCCCTGCTTTAATAAACTGATTATTCTTAATAGGCAACTCAACTACCTGTCCAGTTACCCTGGGAGTCACTTGAATAATATCCGCCTGCACCTTTCCATCCCTGGTCCAGGGATTATTGAGATACCTCCAGAACTGGACAATAAGTAACAGCAGTGCTACAAGCACTATTGTTCCAGTAAAAATATATTTTCTATACCTAGCCACTACTATATCCCCAAGAATATCCTTCCTATAAAAATTGCATAAATTAAACTGAGGGAGATAATGACAACCGGCGGATTTGCAAAGTATCGGGACAAACGATACCGATCCAAAAGCCTAGCGGTTAACAATGCCGCAACAACACCAAACAATGCTATCACTAATATTGGAGATAGATAGAAACTGCCTATTGATATATCATGCGGTACTCTTTCCATTTAAAATCCTACAGGCATTAAAGACACCTTTCCTCGCAAAAAGCCTTCCAGTCCACAGTTTCCGAAAGACGACGAAACTCTACCAAATAATTATTTATACAGTGGGTAACACCCAAGAAATAAAGGAAATTTGTTACACCCTCCCTGGATTTTTCACTACATCCCCTTAGCTCCATCAACTCACCAACATCAATGTTTGCCCTCTCAAATATTCTTCTATAACCTCTCCGCAGGGATTCAATATCAACTTTCTGATTTCCGCCAGAGAAATAAATCAGTATTTTGCTAGCTAACCTTCTCCATATGAACGCCTCACGAAGCAACCTTTTAGGAGCCACAAAATTGATTTTTTTCTTATCTATCTTATATAAAAGTTTAACCTGGTTGGATATCAACATAACCAAACCTATCAGGCTTTGCATCTCACTTTTGGTCATACCCCGCATTTTTTTATCAGAAATACCCTCCACCCAATAGAACACTCTCTTCCTTGAGATCATAATAATATTCAGGTGGTACAATATATATAACCGGAAAAACAATGATTTTCTCTTCTTTTTCGGAATATCGCCCTCCACCACCAGCCATGCGGCACTATTGAGAATTCTATCAATACTTCTCTTCAGGTTTATTTCTGGGTGGGCAGTGAAGGGGATATTTCTTGAAACGGCCAAAATACAAAAAATTATTGCTAACACAAATAGATAATTTGTGTAAACCACAAAACTATACTCTTGAGAGTTGTTGAAATTGAAAATAATCTGAGGAAAGATAAGAACCAAGGTTCGAATCATCGACTGGGGCCCAAAGACCTTATTTGAGGAAAAGCTTACTACAAACGTCCATACAAAGATCACGACAGCCAACGAATAAAATCCATGCAATTTCGGCATTAAAAAGAAATAGATAGGTGCCGATAATATGCATACTAAAATCGTGAAAACACAGGTTTCAAACAATTGAATTTTGGGGGTCATTGAGGCGAGAATACCTATTACTGTTATCAGTAATATAACCAGCAATCCACCAATCATATCAGGGATAAAAAGATATGCCAGATAAGCGATCCACATTCCCATCTGAACACGGACAATATTAGTCAACCTGTCTGGGTCGGGCATCAAAGCTCCAAGCCACCCTATACCATCACTACTTACCTGTCTCGAATAGGAGTCACCCCGGGTTTGTATATCATTTACTGAATCAATCAGAGATCGGGTTTCTACCTCCAAGTCATTTAAGGATTTTCTAGTAACGGCTAAAGCAGCGGTTTCAAAGGTTGACAACCTCTTTACTTCTTCAATATTTCCTCGAACCACTCTCCCATTGGCACTATCTACAGGCATTTCCTCTGAAAGGGCAGTTTCCACTTGCGCGAGACGCCCCTCAATGTCGGGCATGTATTCGTCGACACCAATAAGGAATTTTGATATACCAAGATCACCAGAGAGGGCTAAGCTTTCTTCCAACTTCAAGAGGGATTGCGTGACGGCTGTCGCAGATTGACCAAAGTGACCCCACTGCTTTCGACATTCCCACACCTCATAACTATCTGAGCTCGCATCGCCAATGGCTGTTTGTAAGCGCGTATCAAGCTCTAAAAGAGCAACACGCTTTTTACGCCTAATTTTTATTTTCTCGCCACTTCTAACCCGGGAAAAACAATTATCCGCAAACCGACGATGCTCTCTCAATAATTCCAGAGATGCTCTTCTTAACTCACCACGACTACAGTTAGGCCAGATCAAAACGGCTACCAATCCGTAGACAATTATTCCGAGCAGGGACTCCTGAATACGTAATACCCCAGCCTTGTAGGAGATAGAAAAGTCACCACCGGTCACATCCCATAATAAAAAGATGACATAACCACTTGTAAGCCAAAAGTACTGGTAGTTCGACCTCTGTAAAAAATAAACACAGATAGACACCCAAATAGATAGGGCGATCATAAACAACCAGCGATCCTGTGGAAATAACGCGACGATTAACCAGCCAGCTAGCAAGGCAAATAGCGTCCCTAAAATCCACAAAATAGCTCGATTTAGCGACTGCCCAAGATTTGCCTGGCTGCAAACAATAACAGCAAATCCACCCCAAAAAGGTTTTTCCCAATTCAGGCCCAAGGCAATGGCATAAACGATCACTAAAGCTGTTGCTAGCTTAATCGACTCTTTAACATTACGAGACAACTGCAAAGCTTTCTCCGACCATTTCTACATACTATTAATTCGTCATTTTGATCTATGACACAGCAATATATATTCACCCCGAATATATACTGGATAACCAAAAGGAAGTATGGCATACCAAGAGCTAAAGAAATTCGCTATCGGCGAGCTTCTCTAAACCAGCCCCAGATCTAAGAATCAATCCAAATAATATGAAATATAAAAGCTGACAAACAATAAAAATAAACGCCTAAATCCCCCAAACATGCAGGTACATCCTTATAGACTTTTCCTTTCTGCAAGCCTAAAGATCAAGATTATGACTAACTGAGCCACACCCAAAATACACTACTTATAAATCTTTAAGGCATGAAGGGAACGAAGTATTTGCTGTATTGCCAGACCAAATATTGGTCCCAGAACTACAATCTGAAGCCTCGTTGTCATCTAAAAGGTCATCAAAACCACTGCCTGCTACTGTATTTCCACTAACTACATTGTCCATATTCTGAATGACATATGGACCTCCAATCGCTATGCCCCAAATTTCATTATTCTGGACATTATTACTGGCAATAACACAAAAAGAAGCACCTACAGTCACACCATCAATTATTCTTGCTCCCAGGCTTATAGCAACAGCATTACCTTCTAAATAATTATTCCCAATATAAGAAAAGAAACCAAAGCCACCTATTCCATTTTCAAAAAAACCAGAGACACTATTTCCAATTGCAACATTAGCAACCCCTTCCAGCACAATACCCGATGCCTGAACATTAGTGATGTTTGACAAGGTATTCTGTCGGATAAGGTTACTATCACTTTCTGCAAAAACGCCTGCGCCACTGGATTCCTCGACGGTTACACTGAATACTTTATGTAGGCCACTCCCCGCCAACTCCAATCCAGTTTCACAATTACTAACAACTCCACCCGTCACAACTCCTGAAGTTCCCAACATAAGTACCCCAACCCCATCGGTAGTGCATTCAATTGCGCCTTCACCAGACATTACAAGACTACCGTCAGGGCCTTCAACCGTTATTGCTGGATCTTCGCTGCAAGAAAGCTCACCAGTAAGAGTCTGCGCGTCAGTAATAGTATCGCCACATTCAACATCTGCAATGCAGACTGAAGAAAAGTATAGAGTTGACATCACCACCCCAGGAGCAAGGAGTGTTTTTGGAGAGAAGGACATTTATGGAACCTCAGCAAGTAGAGTATAGCTTCACCAAAGTGTCGCCTCTTTACGATCAACCCACTATAGGAATATTTTCTTAACTTCTAAAGATTTTTAAGGCAGGATGGAAATGATGTATCAGCAGCATTGTTAGACCACACATTTAAACCATCACTACAATCTGACTCTTCATTATCATCCAAAATATCATCATTACCACTTCCAGTTACAGTATTCCCTGTCACTAAATTATCCATGTTAGGATATGTATAGGGTGCGCCTATTCCAATCCCCGTACGTAGACTGCCTACCACTGTATTACTTTCAATTACGCAATACGAAGCACCTATACTCTCTCCATCAACTACTAATGCACCCAATATAATCCCCAACTCACTATTATCTACATAATTATTTCCAATATATGAATAGAAACCAAAGCCAGCTATTCCATATTCTAAAAATCCAGACACATTATTACCAACGGCAACATTTCTCTCACCATCTAGCTCCAAACCAGATGCTATTACGTTAGTAGTGTTCGACACCGTGCTTTGACGAATTAGATTACCGTCACTTTGTGCAAAAATTGCTGCGCTAGAGGATTCTTCAACTGTTACACCAATCACTTTATGGGAACCATCTCCATCCAGCAACAACCCTAAATCACAATTAGTGACAACCCCGCCCATGACAAGCCCAGATCTCCCCAGCATATGGATTCCTATACCATTAGTAGTGCACTCAATAGAACCCTCACCTTCTATCACAAGGAAACCCTCCGGCCCCTCAATAGTTAGCGCTGGATCATCACTGCAAGATAATGCGTCAGTGAGGACTTGAGAATTGGCAATAATATCTCCGCATTGGACAGCCAAACTACCGGTAGAATAAACACATGAAAGCAGCATCACTAATCCAGTCGCGTAGATATCCTTTGGGTAATTAAACATGGATTGAGCCCCGGTAAGAATGTAAAAAAATATCACCTCAGTATCGCCTGTCCGTATTACCCTGCCATAGGAACATCATCTCAATCCATAGAAAATAACATGCTTGCACAGACCAATTCCCAAACACACATAAGAAGAATTCTTCCTGCTTCATCAACCCCTCTAAGGTGCACTGCTTATTTTGCCTTGGTCACCCAATCCAATAACGAATAACAAAGATGAAAAACTCTGCAAGTTAGAGTTCCATAATTTAACTTAAGAGCCAATATAGAAGCTACAGGATTACCCGCAGCAAAGTGGATTAACGCAGAACAATCAAGCTCGTGCCAATTAATTAATAATCCAATGACCCCTAAAATAAAAAAGGCCCCATTGGGGCCTTTTCAATCTCAGCTAGCTCAGCAATTATGCATTTAGAGCTTTAAACTCGCGTCTACGGCGGTGCAGAACCGGCTCGGTATAACCATTCGGCTGGGCACAACCTTCGAATACCAGCTCACAAGCAGCCTGGAAGGCAACGCTCTTATCAAAGTTCGGTGCCATATCGTTATAGTTGGAGTCGCCGGCATTCTGGCGGTCTACCACAGCAGCCATACGCTCCATGGTTTCACGCACTTGCTTTTCGCTAACGATACCCTGCTTGAGCCAGTTGGCGATATGCTGAGAGGAAATTCTCAGGGTTGCACGGTCTTCCATCAGGCCGACATCATTGATATCCGGCACCTTGGAGCAACCCACGCCCTGCTCTACCCAGCGTACTACATAGCCGAGAATACCTTGAGCATTGTTGTCCAACTCAAGCTGGATATCTTTAGCACTCCAGTTGGTTTCAGCCGCCACCGGAACTGTCAGAATATCTTCCAACTTAGCGTGATGGCGATGTTGAATCTCTTCCTGGCGGCGATTCACATCCACTTTGTGGTAGTGCAAAGCATGCAAGGTAGCAGCCGTGGGCGACGGTACCCACGCCGTATTGGCACCAGCCATTGGGTGGGCCAACTTAGCGTGCATCATGGCTGACATCTGGTCTGGAATTGGCCACATGCCTTTACCAATTTGCGCTCTGCCCTTCAGGCCGCTGTTCAGGCCAACATCCACATTCCATTCTTCGTAGGCGTTAATCCATGTGGATTGCTTCATATCACCCTTGCGAATCATGGGGCCCGCAAGCATGGAAGTATGGATCTCGTCACCGGTGCGATCGAGGAAGCCAGTATTAATAAAGACTACACGCTCTTTCGCTTCGGCAATACAAGCTTTGAGGTTCACAGTGGTGCGACGCTCTTCGTCCATAATGCCCATTTTTACTGTGTAACGGGGCAGATCGAGCGCATCTTCGATTCGGTTAAACAGAGTATTGGCGAAAGCCACTTCCTCCGGGCCGTGCATCTTTGGTTTTACGATATAGATGCTGCCTTCACGGGAATTCTTGATCGGGCTCTCACCACGGAGGTCATGCAAAGCGATCAAACTGGTGATCATGCCGTCGAGAATCCCTTCAGGGATTTCCTGGCCATCGCCGAACAGCACTGCATCGTTGGTCATCAGGTGACCGACGTTGCGCACGAACATCAGGCTGCGCCCCGGTAAGGTAACCTGGTTGCCGTTCGGGGAGGTGTACTCACGATCTGCATTGAGCTTTCGCTCAAAGGACTTACCGCCTTTGCTAATGGTTTCCTTCAGGTCGCCCTTCATCAGACCGAGCCAGTTGCGGTAAACCACTACCTTATCTTCAGCATCGACAGCCGCTACCGAATCCTCGCAATCCATAATGGTGGTCAGCGCGGATTCCATTAGCACATCTTTCACACCGGCATCATCGGTTTTGCCGATGGGGCTCTCGCGATCCACCTGGATCTCAAAGTGCAAACCGTGCTGCTTCAGCAGGATGCTGGAGGGCTCTTCACTGTCACCCAAATAACCAACAAACTGCTTGGCATCTTTTAAGGTGGCGATGTCGCCATTGGCCTGTACCACTTCCAGCAGTGAGCCATTGATGCGGTATTGCACCGCCTCAGCGTGACTACCACAGGTAAGCGGGGCCGACTGATCGAGGAAGTTGCGTGCATATTCGATCACTTTAGCGCCGCGAACCGGGTTGTATTCCGTACCTTTTTCCGCGCCACCCTCTTCACTGATCACATCTGTACCGTACAGTGCGTCGTAAAGGCTGCCCCAGCGCGCGTTTGCCGCATTGAGCGCATAGCGTGCATTCATTACCGGCACTACCAGCTGAGGTCCCGCCAGGATAGCGATCTCTTCATCGACATTTTCGGTAGTTGCGCTGAATTCAGCAGGCTCGTCGGCGAGGTAGCCGATCTCTCGCAGGAAAGTCTGGTAGCCTTCCAGATCGCGGAAACCTTCAGGGTTGTCCGTGTGCCAGCGATCCAGGATCTCCTGCAGTTCATCACGTTTTTCCAGCAATGCGCGATTTACCGGGGCCAGATCGTGGACAATAGATTCCAATTTGGCCCAGAAAGCTTCGGCGCTAACTCCAGTTCCTGGAATCACCTCCTCGCAAACCAGGTTGTAAAGTTCTGGTGCGATTTGCAGATCGCCGATTTGGACTCGTTCCGTCATACCCAGGGCCTCTCATCAGATTGTTGGAATAGCGGCATTCTAAACAGCCATTTCCACATACCGCTAATTTATAGACACAATTCCCACTATTCATAGATCGAATTTTTATGAAGAAGTGGCTGATGTGCGATTGCTCGGACAAAACCACGCAGACACATCACCTTACTGCAATATCGTTACAAAGCGCGGCCAATATCGAGAATTAAACGGCGCAGCCAGCGGTGCGGGGCGCTCTGTTGCAACAGTGGGCTCCAAGCCATTTTTAACTCCAAGTTGGGAATATCCAGGGGCGGATCACGCCTCACCACGCGGGGATTATCACTGGCCAATTGGGCCAAGCGAGTGGGCACCGTTACGATTAGATCGCTCTGTTCAGCCAGCAGCATAGCTACCTGGTAGTGACGGGTGAAAACGGAGATATCCCGCTTCTCTCCCAAACGACCTATGGCCTCATCCACCCAGCCCAAGCGCTGTACATCTTCCGGGTTAACTCCGACACCCACCCCCATACCGGTCTTGCTCACCCAGATATGCTGGGCTTCCAGGTAGCTCTGCAGATTGTAATCCCGGAGTATCGGGTTATCGGCGCGCATCACACAGGAGAAGCTATCGCGCCATACGGTGGCCTGGTGAAAGCTCTGCGGCATGCTGTCAAAGCGGTTGATCACCATATCCACTTTGCCCTGCTCTACATCCACAAAGCTCACATCACTGGGCGTCATGATATCCAGGCTGATACCCGGGGCGTCATCCCGAAGCTGCTTTAACAGCGGCGGTATCAGGGTGGACTCGGCGTAGTCACTGGCCATGATGCGGAAGGTGCGGCGGGTATTGGCGGGGTCAAAATCCCGATTTGGCTGGATAACCCGATCAATGGAGGAGAGTGCTTCGCGCACCATCGGCTGCAGTTCAAGAGCCCTTTCCGTGGGCATCATGCCCTCACGGGTGCGCACCAGCAACGGATCGTCAAACAGTTCCCGCAGGCGCTTCAGGCCATTACTCATGGCCGGCTGGGACAGCCCCAGGTAATTGGCTGCACGGGTCACATTGCGTTCGCGCAGTAGCACATCGAGGTAAACCAGCAGGTTCAGGTCAGCTCTTTCCAGTTGCATACATCTATTCGCCAAATCGATAGTGAAAATAAAATCAATAAATTAGGCAAATTATGCCACTCCTCCTAAGATACTCAACACCTAATCGCAGTCACCGTTTAAGGATTTACAGTCATGTCCACTTACACTCAAGACATCGACGCGGTAGCAAAGCTCCGTGAAAGCCATGGCAGCTCCTGGGACGCCATTGATCCCGAATCTGTTGCCCGTATGCGTGCCCAGAACAAATTCAAGCACGGCCTGGATATTGCCAAGTACACCGCTGATATCATGCGCGCCGACATGGAAAACTACGACAAGGACACGTCCAAGTACACCCAGTCCCTGGGTTGCTGGCACGGTTTCATCGGTCAGCAGAAGATGATTTCTATTAAGAAGCACTTCGAAGGCAACACCGACCGCCGCTACCTGTACCTGTCCGGCTGGATGGTCGCCGCTCTGCGCAGCGAATTCGGTCCTCTGCCCGACCAGTCCATGCACGAAAAAACTTCCGTAGCTGCTCTGATCGAAGAGCTCTACACCTTCCTGCGCCAGGCTGATGCCCGCGAACTGAACGACCTGTTCCGCGAAGTGGATGCCGCTCGCGAAGCTGGCGATAAAGAAGCTGAGAAAGCTGCCCAGGACAAGATCGACAACCACAAGACTCACATTGTACCGATCATCGCCGACATCGATGCAGGTTTTGGTAACGCCGAAGCAACTTACCTGCTGGCCAAGAAAATGATCGAAGCGGGTGCTTGCTGTATCCAAATCGAAAACCAGGTTTCTGACGAGAAGCAGTGTGGTCACCAGGACGGTAAAGTAACCGTTCCCCACGAAGACTTCCTGGCCAAGATCCGCGCAGTTCGCTACGCGTTCCTGGAACTGGGCGTAGACAACGGTGTTATCGTTGCCCGTACCGACTCCCTGGGCGCTGGCCTGACCAAGCAAATCGCTGTAACCAATAAGCCGGGTGACCTGGGTGACCAGTACAACTCCTTCCTGGATTGCGAAGAAATCGATGCTTCCGAGCTGGCCAACGGCGACGTAATCATCAACCGCGAAGGCAAGCTGCTGCGTCCTAAGCGTCTGGCTTCCAACCTGTTCCAGTTCCGCAAGGGCACTGGCGAAGCGCGCTGCATCCTGGACAGCATCACCTCTTTGCAGAACGGTGCAGACCTGATCTGGATCGAAACCGAGAAGCCTCACGTTCGCCAGATCGGCGGCATGATGGACGAAATTCGCAAAGTCGTTCCCGATGCGAAGCTGGTTTACAACAACAGCCCGTCCTTCAACTGGACCCTGAACTTCCGCCAGCAGGTATTCGATGCCTGGTCTGAAGAAGGTAAAGACGTATCCGCATACGACCGCGCCAACCTGATGAGCGCCGAATACGACGACTCTGAGCTGTCTGCAGCGGCCGACGAGAAGATCCGTACCTTCCAGGCCAACGCGGCTCGCGAAGCTGGTATCTTCCACCACCTGATCACTCTGCCGACTTACCACACTGCGGCCCTGTCTACCGACAACCTGGCCAAAGAGTACTTCGGTGAGCAAGGTATGCTGGGCTATGTGAAAGGCGTACAGCGCAAAGAAATCCGCCAGAGCATCGCCTGCGTTAAGCACCAGAATATGGCTGGTTCCGACATCGGCGACGACCACAAAGAATACTTTGCTGGTGATGCTGCCCTGAAGGCTGGTGGTAAAGACAACACCATGAACCAGTTCGGTTAATCGACCGGTACGGTTTCAGTAAATTTGAGGCGGCACTTGCCGCCTCTTTTTTTGAACCCATTGGGTTCATCTCAAAGCACCGCAAGTTTGCCTACGCTTTGATCTCTGCAATTTTTATTACTTGGGCCGCTACTGCGGCCCTTTTTTATTCCGAAACTGAACTACCCCGGTTCTTTCCCTCGTAAAGACAACTCCTCGGCTAGCCTTAAAGCACCCTCGTTGAAATTCGCGCATCATGAGCGATCAAAATTTAATTCTGATATTCAATTGCGGCAGCTCGTCAGTGAAGTTTTCCGTGCTGGACCCAGATTCGGGTGCAGAACATCTTGCTGGTATCGCGGAAGCCCTTGGCACCCCCAAAGCCAAACTGAAGTGGCACTATCAAGGAACAGAAGACTCCCATCGGCTCGCGCTGGATAGCGACCACGCGGCAGTAATTAATGAGCTGGTAACACAGTTTGACCGAGCCTGGTCAGAGTTACAGGACGGGTTAAAAGCGATAGGTCACCGAGTCGTCCATGGCGGCGAGCATTTCTCCAGCTCCGTTCTGATCAATCAGAAGGTGATGGCCTGTATCGAAGAGTGCTGTGACTTGGCCCCCTTGCATAACCCCGCTGCTCTCAAGGGGATCTACGCCGCCCTCGATGCATTCCCCCAACTCCCCCAAATCGCCGTCTTTGATACCGCCTTTCATCAGCAAATGCCGAAGTATGCGTATCTATACGGGCTCCCCTACCCACTGTACGAAGAGCACAAGATCCGCCGCTATGGCATGCATGGCAGTAGCTATCAGTACATTGGCGAGCGGTGCGCTGAACTACTGGGAAAACAGACGGCTGAACTCAATATTATTGCTGCTCACCTTGGTGGCGGCGCCTCTATTTGCGCCATCAAACAGGGGCGCAGTGTAGATACAAGCATGGGGCTTACACCTCTTGAAGGACTGGTAATGGGGAGTCGCTGCGGCGATCTGGACCCGGGAATACTCCTCTACTTACAGCAAGCGCTGGGATATACCCAAGCCTCACTTGAGCAGCTGCTAAATAGAGAAAGCGGTATGCTGGGCATATCCACCCTGAGCAGTGATTGCCGCGCGCTAGAGCAAGCTGCAGAAAAAGATCATCAGGGAGCCAAACTCGCCCTGGAAATATTCTGTTACCGCCTGGCCAAATATATTGCTGCTTACACCATCCCCTTGGGTAGCGTCGATGCTTTGGTATTCACAGGCGGTATCGGGGAGAACTCCTCCGGGGTGCGAAGCCGGACCATCGAATGGCTCAAACCCTTAGGCTACCAGCTCAACCCCGAAGCCAATCAGAAAACCAAGTCGCAAGTAGAGGGCTTAATCTCTGCGCAGGAAACTCCCAACATCCTGGTAATCCCCACTAAGGAAGACTGGATTATTGCCCGGGATACATCGCGCTTGGTGCAGTCTTAAACATGCTGCGACACAGCAATGCCAGAACCCTAATGCTGGTTCCTCTGGAAGCGGGAGCCGGCATCACCTCTGTAAGCCTGGGTTTAATTCGGGCGCTAGACCGAAAAAGTATTGAGCTTCAATTTTTTAAGCCCGTCGCCGAGCCCCCGCCACCAGACGGCACTATAGAGCGCACCACCGAAATCTTGCGGCAAACATCCAACCTGGCCATCCCCAGCTCGCTGAGTGCCGAATATGCGGACTCGATGGTATCCACCGGAAAAATGGCAGATTTACTGGAAGAGATTCTCGCCCGCTTCAGACGAATCTCGGCGAAGGCTGAAGTTAATGTAATCGAAGGCGTGCTACCCAGCCGCGACAATCCCGTGACTAACCAGCTGAATTATCAAATTGCCAAAACTCTAGATGCGGAAGTGGTACTCGTCGCCTGTCCATCTCCCGGTGCCAGCGACTCAGTCAAGCAACTTCGCGAGAGACTGGAATTTGCCGTTCGTCTTTATGGCGGCGAGGATGCAAAGCGCGTAGTGGGCTGCATCATCAATAAAGTGGGTCTGCCTGCGGAAATTATGGATACTCCCGGAGCTCATTTAATTGGACTGCATTCACAACTGGAATCTAGTAAAGAAAGCCCCCCTAGCCTGACCCCTGAGATACTTTCAAAGCAGATTCCACTGCGTATTGTCGGTTTTATTCCCTGGAATGCAGAACTGCTCTCTCCCCGTGCACTCGACCTGGCGCGGCACTTTAATGCAAAGGTACTCAATAAAGGGGAGCTGGAAACACGCAGGTTACATACCGTCACATTCTGCTCCCGCTCACTGCCCAATATGTTGAGAAGATTTAAGCCTGGGGCCATGCTGGTAACTTCTGCCGATAGGCCCGATGTGGTTGTGGGCGCATGTTTGGCCGTGATGAATGGAGTCAAAATTGGATGCCTGCTATTAACCGGCGGCTACCATTTGGACAAAGCCATTTTGAAACTGTGCACCCCGGCCATGGAAACAGGCCTACCCATTTTACTGGTGCCTTCCAATACCTGGCACACTGTGATGTCACTGCAGACTTTTAATTTGCGCACCCCATCAGATGACAGAAATCGCGTGGACCGGGTGCAGGAATTTTTCGCCAGTCGCTTAGATGAAGAGTGGGTGGAATCACTGAGCCAGCAAAGTGAAATCCCCAAACGCCTTTCACCCCCGGCATTCCGCTACCACCTCACGGAACTGGCCCGGCGCCGCACTATGCGGATTGTCCTACCCGAAGGAACCGAACCGCGAACCATTCGCGCCGCCCAGCTCTGCCTGGAGAGAGAGATTGCACACCCGGTTTTATTGGGCGAAGAAAAAGATATTTTCAAAATTGCCGAGCAGCAGGGGTTAAAGCTCAATAAAAAGTTGGAAATTGTCGATCCCAAGGCGGTGAGGGCACACTATGTGGAACCCATGGTTGCCCTGCGTAAAAACAAGGGACTTACTCAAGTAGTGGCACTTGAGCAACTACAGGATAATGTGGTTCTCGGAACCATGATGTTGGCATTGGGTGAAGTGGATGGACTGGTGTCCGGCGCTATTCACACAACAGCCAATACCATTCGGCCCGCCCTGCAACTGATCAAAACCGCCCCGGATGAAGAGCTGGTTTCCTCGATATTTTTTATGCTGCTCCCTGAACAGGTACTGGTCTACGGAGATTGCGCGATCAATCCCGATCCCGATGCACAGCAACTCGCCGCTATAGCCATTCAATCAGCAGATTCCGCAGCGGCATTTGGTATAGAACCCCGAGTCGCAATGATCAGTTACTCCACCGGCACATCCGGCAGCGGCAGCGATGTCGATAAAGTCCGCGAGGCCACCCAGCTGGCCAAACAGAAGAGACCGCAGCTGATTATTGATGGCCCCCTTCAATACGACGCCGCCTTAATCCGCAATGTCGCTGCCCAAAAAGCCCCCCACAGCCCCGTGGCCGGCAGGGCCACAGTTTTTATCTTTCCCGACCTGAATACCGGCAACACTACCTACAAAGCCGTTCAACGCAGCGCTGACTTAGTGAGTATTGGGCCAATGTTGCAGGGATTGCGCAAGCCGGTTAACGACCTATCACGGGGCGCACTCGTGGATGATATTGTGTATACCATTGCCCTCACCGCCATCCAGGCCCAGGGCAAACTTCACTAATTTTATTTACTCACGGCGCAGGGGCCTGCGCTGGTCGATATACTCTTGTAACGCGGCCGCAACGATATAGGCTTCCAGCCTGTGCTCATAGGTCTCTGTATGATCGTACCCCATTCGCTGTAAGCAGCGCTGGATATAGTCAGCACTTGAGGATTTATCGTGCCAGACCCGGCGGCCTTTAAAAATATTGGCCAACACTTTCCACCAACTTTTATCAGCGGAGCGCAAGTTCTGTAGGGCCACCGCTAGCAGGGCTTCCTCATCAGAGAAATCAGTACCCAGTGGATAGTGAGGCAGTTCCGCCAGGCATTTTTCGTCATTGAATACACTGGCGAGGTGTTCAGGTGTGTTTTTATTAAAACTCTCGGGAATCGAAAAGCTTTTTTCTATCTTCCCCGCGTGCTTGGCCTGCTCTAGCAATACAGCTTGAAAGCGGGTATCACAGATACTGAGCATGGCCACCATTACATCCCGGTCTGTTTTACCACGCAAATCGACTGCGCCATATTCCGTCACAACCACATCGCGCAAATGCCGGGGAATGGTCGTGTGAGGATATTCCCACACAATATTACTCTCGCAGATACCATCGCGCATTCGCACACTGGGGAGCGCAATAATGGATCGGGCCCCAGGCAAGTCCCAAGCCTGGGCGACAAAGTTATATTGCCCTCCCACCCCACTCACCACGTGGTTATCCACCAAGGCATCCGAGACAACCGCTCCCCCAAGAGTCACCATCATGGCCGAATTTACAAAGCGCGCATGCTGTCGCTGCGCCAGCTTTAGGTCTCTTTGGGATTGGAGGTCATTGGTAAAACTGATGTCAATCATATCGAGACCTGCACCCTCCTTAGGGTCCAGATCCCGCAACTCTCGATACATAAGTTCCGGCCCCAGATAGAAGCCGCCATGTAACCAGATCCCCCCAGCGATCTTTTTATTCAGGCAACTACCAATTAGACGGCGGCGCCCATGTTCGCTGTGAAGATCACACTCCTCTTCTTCACCATCAGGAGTCAGCAACTTATGGCCCCGCCAACTGTAGCTGGGGTCCACAATACCAAGCTGCTGTAAAAAATCTGTATCCGCCACGGTTAAAGGGCAACTGATACGGCCAGCATTCTTTAATGCCAGCAGCGTTTCTTCCTGCACAGTATCAGTAATCTGATCGCTATCGAGCAGATGTTGAATTGTCGCATCAGCGTAGACTTTACGGGTCAGAACTCCGGCTCTGCGCAGATGGAGAAAACCGTGGGGCACCATTTCACTGGCCCCATAAAGGCCCCGCTTAAATATGCCAGTGCATAGAGGCAGTTCCTCTCGGTAGCGCTTAGCATCCTCTTCCACCAAGTCATCCAGAATCCGACAAAAGAGGACGTTTTCCTTATGCCTCAAGCGCAGTACATGGCAAACCGCATCTCCCAGGGCGCCGATACCTACTTGAAGGGTTCCCCCATCTTCAACCAGACTGGCGATATGGTAGGCGATGCTGTATTCGGTAAAGGTTACTGGCAGGGCCGGAGCCGCAAACAGCGGCGTATCAAAAGTTTCGCCTTTCAGCAAAAAGTCAAAATCACTGGCCGGTAGCTCACTGCTTCCATGGATATAGGGCAGCTGTGTATTTACTTCACCCAATAAAAACAGGGGGTAGTCCTTGCGCTGAGCAGCCAGCTTTAGAACAGGCAGTGTCAGGTCTGGGTTACAACTTAAACTGAACTTACCTCCACACTCTGAAGGCGCCACCATTTGCGCAATAACGTTAACCCCCCGACTGATCAGCTCACCGGGTACCTGGGTATAATTTGCACTCACGTAGTGTTGCTGCGCATAGTTGTTGCCGAGCAGCGAACCGGGCTCCATAAAGAATTCAATAACCTGGATATTACCTGGCAGGTGCCCTTTCCTCCTCGCGGGAACATAAGCAAGGTCTTGGTATTGACTGTAATGGGTATCCAGAAGTGGCTGGATAAAGCGCCGGGAAATATCACTATCCCCACGGGGGCGCTCCAGCGTCAGGGCCGTAAATATCGTCAGAGAAATCGTATGATCTTCTGCCGCTCGAGCGTATAGCGTATTAGCGAAATGGTTTGCCTTACCAAGCCCCAGCGGTAATGCCAGAACTATTTTCTTGCCGACGACTTCTAAAAGCTTATCGACACATTCCTCGGCACTGGTAAAGCTCTCTGGAGAATTCTTGTGCGCAGATTCCATCGGAGGTAGCTTTCCTCAAACCTTATTGGACTGTGCCCGCACACCCACCCAAGTGCTCAAAGTGATCCACCTGAATTGCCTTCTCCACAGCATCCGCTGCATCGTAGAGTATCTCAGCCTCTTCATCGCTGATTAGATTTTTCTTTAACCCTTCTTCCACGCTATCCCTGCTCAGGTTGCGAATACCGCCTTTTTTTAATTTTTCACGAGCCCGCTCGGAAGCGCATACCCGATCAAACGCCTGCTCAACAATATCCACTCCATCCCCGGGAGTTCCGAGAAAGACTCCACTGGTCAGCCGGTCGCGAGTCGCCGACGGCGTCAACAGTAATTCCGCACAGGCCTTGGCTTGCCGATCCGATGCGGTGTGGACACTGTGACCCCAAGGCATGGTGAGGAAGTGCATTACTTGGCCAATAAATGGCCGGGGGAAATTTTGAAACACCTCCAACAAGTTGACTTCGATCTTATGCAATCCATCTCGCATGGCAAATTCCAGCAGAGGGAGGTCATCCTTAGGGTTGCCATCATCATAAAAGCGCTTCAGGGTGCAGCTGAGCAGATACAGCTGACTCAAGACATCGCCCAATCGGGAAGAAATCAATTCTTTTCGCTTGAGTTCTCCTCCCAGGGTCATCAAGGAAAATTCGGTGACCAGAGATAGCACCGCCGAATACCGGTTCAATTGCCGGTAATACTTGGCGGCGTGCCCTACGTTGCGAGGGCTGCTGGCAAACAAGCCCACCGTCCAGCCGTGAAAAATACCCCGACAGAGGGTTTTGAATTGAAACCACATATGCTTGGGCAACAACTTATCCAGTTCGTCCAAACCTGCTTCATGATCCGGATTTTCTGCCGCCAACATTTCCTGCAAGATATAGGGGTGACAGCGAATTGCGCCCTGACCAAAGATCATCAAACTGCGAGTGAGAAGATTGGCCCCCTCTACCGTAATTGCTACCGGTATCGCTCGATAAACATTACCCAGGTAATTTAATGGACCATCCATAATGGCCTTGCCCGCATGAATATCCATTGCATCAATAATGGCCTGGCGTAGACCACAAGTAGCATTGGCTTTCATAATTGCGGTGATCACCGCTGGTTTTCGCCCCTCATCCAGGGCACGGGTAGTCGTTTTATGGGCGCTATCCAATACAAAGGCGATAGAAGCAATTTCAGCCAAGCGGCGTTGCACGCCTTCAAAGCGGCCAACAGGCACATTAAATTGCTCTCGAACCCGGGCGTAAGCGCCGGTCATGCGCGCGGCCATTTTTGCCCCACCGGTAGACAGGGATGGCAGAGAAATTCCTCGGCCTGCGGCAAGGGCACTCATCAGCATCTCCCAACCTTTGCCGACATTCTCCTCGCCGCCAATAATCCAATCCATGGGCATAAAAACATCTTTTCCCCAGTTGGGCCCGTTCTGAAATGCTTGCAGCGCTGGGAGATGCCTCTGACCAATGGAAACTCCCGGTGTATCTGTGGGCACCAGGGCAACCGTAATACCCAGCTCTTCTTCATCGCCGAGAATATGGTCCGGGTCATAGAGCTTGAAGGCCAAACCTAACACCGTGGCTATCGGGCCCAAGGTGATATAGCGCTTGTGCCAATTAACACGCATACCAAGGACCTTTTCGCCTTGATATTCGCCGTAACAGACTACGCCACGGTCAATCATGGATGCCGCATCAGATCCGGCCTCCGGACTGGTCAGCGCAAAGCAGGGAATATCAGTGCCATCTGCCAGACGTGGCAAATAGTAGTCCTTTTGCTCTTGCGTACCGTGAGCCAGTAGCAGCTCTCCCGGGCCTAATGAGTTAGGCACCATTACTGTGACACCCACACAGGTACTGCGGGTGGTAATTTTGGTCACTATCTCCGCATGAGCTGTCGGGGAAAAGCCAAGGCCGCCATATTTCTTGGGAATAATAATGCCAAAAAAGCGATTTTTCCGTAGAAAATCCCAAACATGCTCCGGAATATTGCGATCCACATAGCTGATTTGCCAATCGTTGATCATTCGGCACAGCTCTTCGACTGGCCCCTCCAGGAAAGCCTGCTCCTCTTCATTGAGCGCAGGTGGACCCATCCCCAACAACTGATCCCAATGTGGTTTACCTGACAATAACTCAGCGTCCCACCAAACCTCACCCGCTTCCATCGCCTCCCTTTCTGTTTCAGAAATTGGCGGAAGTACCCGTTTAATAATTTTTAAAAGAGGCGCGGTAAAGAATTTTTTGCGCAATTCGCTCATTTTCACCTTCCATAGCGGCAGCCGTTGCAACAAACACTGCCAATTCCCGCAGGGCCGAGAGAGTCATCAATGCACAATAATAGGAGACGTTTGATTGCAGGTAAGAATTCACAGAAGAAATCCATGCCCCTACCCTGATAGACATTTTATTTTTCAACAAAACCGGCGTTATTTTTTTTAGGGCCATTGAAAAGTTATTGAGATTAGCTTTTTCTCACTCCGTCCACAGCAATTCGTAGTGTGAGACCCCCTCACCCCCTTTCAATTAAACAACCATTTTTTCCAGGGACTTCGCCTTATAACTTTTTGAAAGGGAAAGAAAAATAAACAAGGATTTTGACATGAAGCGACTAACGGCAATATCTCTCACCAGCATCAGCCTGATGCTCCCTTCATTAATTTACGCCGATCTTATCGGCGAAGCACCGCGCTTAGACCCTGCAGATAGGATTAGCCAGGATGAAATTTCCCAGGGACAACTTCACCTCGACGAAATACGTGAAGCGGGGCTAATTATTTTCAGCACGCCTTTCAATCGTTACGACGGCTTTGGTGATGGCCCCCACGATTTTTCTGAACCGGACAACCACTCCCCCACCGGAGGTAACAGGCCCACCCTGCAAGGTAATGGCACATTTTTACGGGTCAATGGCCTCGATGCGCAAAATTGTCTGGAGTGCCACACCGTTATCAGCAATAGAACAACGCCACCCAGATTGGGCATTGGCGGAGGTGGAGGATTCGGAACCAGCGTATTATTCCGTCCCGCCAATATCGATGTTATCGATGAAAACTTTGACGGTATCGCAGAGTTTGATGGGCGGCTGATTAATCCGGTATTTTTATTTGGCGCTGGGGGGATTGAATTGGTTGGTCGTGAGATGACCCATGAATTACAAAATCTTAAACAACACGCCCTCAACAACCCCGGCACCATCGTTGAACTGGAAACAAAATCAGTCAGTTTTGGGAGCATCATTGCCGACGAGTACGGCAATTTGGATACAACCAATGTCGAAGGCGTCGAGCACGATTTGGTTGTCAGGCCATTTGGTCGAAAAGGTGACAACGCCTCAGTCAGGGAGTTCGATGTCTCCGCCTTGGCATTTCATATGGGGATGCAGGCCTCGGAAGCCTTTGGCGGAGCAACAGCAGATGCTGATAACGACGGAGTCGTCAACGAAATCACCGTTGGGGACTTATCCGCACTGAGTATCTTTATTACCACCCTGGAACCACCTTTCGATGTCGATGACAGAGAACACCGTGACGGCCGGAGGCTTTTCTCCGATATTGGCTGCGCCGACTGCCACCGCCCAACGATGGTCACCCAGAGAAGGACCCTCCCTTATAAACTTACCGGCTCTCCAGAAACTCCCTTTGAAGACATTTTTTACGAAGTGGACCTCACCAAGCAACCGACAAATTTTCGCCAAACCCGCAATGGCGGAATAGAGGTCGCAATGTTCTCTGATCTCAAGCGCCACGATATGGGCGAGGGGCTGGCTGAGAACGCCTTCTTCCAAACGGACCAGCAAAACCGTGAGTTTATTACCGCACGCCTTTGGGGAGTGGCCGATACCGCGCCCTATTTACACGACGGCAGAGCCACTACGTTGGCAGAAGCCATTTTTCTCCACGACAGCCCCGGAAGCGAGGCCAGTAACGCAGCACAGAATTTCAAGTATTTAAGTGAAAATGATCAGAATAAGATCTTGGCATTTTTGATGTCCCTGAGAATGCCGGAGAACCCCGCTGATGATCTAATTGATCCCCGCTGAGTTGATTCTCAACAACTGGCAGCGCTTTTGGGCTGCCAGTTTCCAGACCTAATGGACTTACTGGTGTTTTTAGGTCAGTGCCTTACCCGCCACAATTACACCGCTGTTATCCGCGTAGAGGTATTCCCCCGGGCGGAAATCCACACCGGCAAAGCTCACCGCCAGGCCTCTTTCACCAATTCCCTTTTTTTCTGTTTTCATTGGATGGCTACCAAGTGCCTGCACCCCCAGATCCAGTTCCGCGATTTCATCTACATCGCGAATGCAGCCATACATCAGGATACCTTCCCAACCGTTGGCAACCGCCTTTTCTGCCAGCATATCGCCAAGACAAGCCCGCCGCATAGATCCACCGGCATCGACTACCAAAACCTTGCCCTGCCCCGGTTCAGCCACCAGTTCTCGCACCAGGGAGTTATCTTCAAAACATTTGATAGTGACAATCTGCCCACCAAAACGATCTCGGCCACCGTAATTGATAAACATAGGATCAACTACTCGCACCTCATCAGGGTAGGCATCACATAAATCGGGGGTTGACTTGAGCATCAATATTCTCGCAGCAATCTATGGAAGAGAAGGATAATAGCGGGAAAAAAGTAGAAGAGCTAAGAGGCAAATAAATACCGGGTATCACCACGATGGATAATACCCGGCCAAGCCTTCGCTGCCACGAAATTGAAACTAGTGTGTTACACGAACCGGCGTGCCTACACGCACATGCTGATAGAACTTTCTCGCCATATGTGGGGGCATACGTACACAACCATGAGAAGCGGGATAGCCGGGCACATGGCCAGAAGCATGTAAACCGATACCGCCATTAAAACGAATGTAATTATTCATTTTTGCTCCGCGATACACAGTACCCGCAGGGCGACGATGCTTTCGAGTATTTACATTCGATCTCACGACTCTGCCAGTGCGTCTATCAACAAAACTGCCATAAATAGACGAGCGGTGATAAGGGTGTTTGGACAACACACGAAAATGTCCGGGGCGTGTGCTGTAACCGCGCTTCCCCGAAGAAATACGGGAGACACCAACTAATTTCCCACCTTTATACAGATATGCGCGCTGCTCACTTAAATCAATTCTAATTGATGGACTACCACCCCTGGCTGCGGCGCGATCATCAAACCAATTAGATGCGCGTGGCTTTGCATCTGCCGGTGGCGCTGCCATTAAAGCCATAAGGCACATCATCAAAAAGACATGAAGTATGGGGATTTGAAACTGTCTACTCGTTTGCATAGCTCACCTCACCGAGTCTGGGTACCCTGCCCTGAATCCAACAGATAAACAGTCTGTCGGTAATTTTCAGGTGCGCGCCAGTGGGGCCAGGGCCCACGGCGAACATTTTTACGGAGCACATTGCGCAATCTGTTTTTCGATTTACACGCAACCTTAAGACTCTTCCGATTCTATTGAGGCGAGCGGAAAGATTTAGAATGAATTCTTCTGTGTGGATCAGCTGATAGAGGTTTGTATTTTTTGGATAATGTGTCGTTTAAATTTTTCAAACACAATTAGCAGAACAAAATCAGGTGTTTCCGGATTTAACTGCAACAACGGACTCATTTTCCACCAAGGCAAACACCGCTTCAGCAGAAAAATTACAGTTAAATATAGCGGGGAAATAATTGGGAAAGCGGCCCACAATTGGGCCGCTTTAGGAGGAAAATTAACCTTCCTCGTTGGCCAGGAATAGCCAGGTATCTACTGCGGTATCCGGGTTCAGGGACACACTGTCGATCCCCTCATCCATCAACCAGCGGGCGAAGTCTTTATGGTCAGAAGGACCCTGACCACAAATACCTACATATTTACCCGCTTTCTTACAGGCTTGGATCGCCCTGGAAAGCAGTGCCTTGACCGCTGGGTTGCGCTCATCAAACAAATCGGCAACCAGGCCGGAGTCGCGGTCCAGGCCAAGCGTTAGCTGGGTCAGGTCATTGGAACCGATGGAGAAGCCATCAAAGTGCTGCAGGAAGTCTTCCGCCAGCAAAGCGTTGGACGGCAGTTCGCACATCATAATGACCTTAAGGCCACCTTCTCCACGGCGCAGGCCGTTTTCAGCCAGCAGACCGACTACTTCCTCAGCTTCTTCCGGGGTGCGAACGAAGGGCACCATGATTTCCACATTGGTCAGTCCCATTTCATCGCGGACTTTCTTCAGTGCACGGCACTCCAGGGCAAAGCACTGGCGGAAATCTTCAGAGCGATAGCGAGCTGCACCACGGAAGCCAAGCATTGGGTTTTCTTCGCTTGGCTCGTACAACTGGCCACCCACAAGGTGCGCATACTCATTAGATTTAAAGTCGGACAATCGTACGATGACGCGATTCGGTGCGAAGGCTGCAGCCAAGGTAGCGATACCTTCCACCAGTTTTTCGACAATAAAGTCTTCTGGAGAATCGTATCCACCGATACGCTCGCGAATATTCTGCTGCAGATCTTCCGGCAGGTTATCCAGTTCGAGCAGTGCTTTCGGGTGAATACCGATCATGCGGTTGAGGATAAACTCGAGGCGTGCAAGGCCAACACCCTGGTTCGGCAGATGGCTGAAAGCGAATGCTCGATCCGGGTTGCCCACGTTCAACATAATTTTAAACGGCAGCTCAGGCATTTCCGCAACTTCAGTTTCCTCGCGCTGGAATTCCAATTCACCAGCCATTACAAAACCGGTATCGCCTTCCGCACAGGAAACAGTCACCGGGGTGCCGGTTTCCAGCAGCTCGGTTGCATTACCACAACCTACAACTGCGGGGATGCCCAGCTCACGGGCGATAATTGCCGCGTGACAAGTACGGCCGCCGCGATTGGTAACAATAGCACTCGCTTTCTTCAGGACCGGCTCCCAATCCGGGTCGGTCATGTCGGTAACCAGGACTTCACCATCCTGCATCAGCGCCATATCTTCTACAGATTCAAGCTTGCGAACGGGGCCCGCGCCAATGCGCTGGCCGATTGCGCGACCTTCACACAATACGTCACTGCGCTCCTGCAAGCTGTAGCGCTCGATGCTGGTTCCCTGATCGCGGGAGCGTACAGTTTCCGGACGCGCCTGTACGATAAACAACTTACCGCTGTCGCCGTCTTTAGCCCACTCGATATCCATCGGGCGACCGTAGTGCTCTTCAATCTTGCGGGCCTGGATTGCCAGGTCTGTCAGCTCCGCATCGTTGAGGGCAAAGCGCTGGCGGTCTTCGTCTGCCACCGGGATAGTTTTTACGGAACGACCACATTCACCGCTCTCATCGTAAACCATCTTGATCGCTTTACTGCCGCGATTGCGGCGCAGAATCGCAGGACGACCCGCATCCAGGGCTGGCTTGTAGAGGTAAAATTCGTCCGGGTTAACCGCACCTTGAACAACGGTTTCGCCCAAACCAAAGGCGGCGGTGATAAAGATCACATCGCGGAAGCCACTCTCGGTGTCCAGGGTAAACATCACACCCGCTGCGCCAGTCTCACTGCGCACCATGTGCTGGATACCGGCAGACAGAGCAACGCCCACATCCGCATAACCGGTGTGCACGCGGTAGGCGATAGCACGGTCGTTGTAGAGGGAAGCAAAAACTTCTTTTACTGCCTTCAATACAGCGTCGATACCGCGGATATTCAGGAAGGTCTCCTGCTGACCGGCGAAGGACGCATCCGGCAAGTCTTCGGCAGTTGCAGAGGAGCGAACTGCAACAGCAGTTTCCGCACCACCCAAGGCCTCATAGCCCTCGCGAATCTCTTTTTCCAGCTGCTCGGGGAAGGGAGTCTGTAAAATCCAGTTGCGGATTTCATCTCCCGCCTGGGCCAGCTCGGTGACATTACCAACATCCAATCCTTGCAAACGCTCGGCTATACGCTGCTCCAGCTGTTCGTGAGCCAGGAAAGCCCTAAAGGCTTCTGCGGTGGTAGCGAAGCCACCGGGTACGCTCACACCGGCACCGGCGAGAGAGGAGATCATCTCGCCCAGTGATGCGTTCTTGCCGCCGACTTTGTCGACATCGGCCATGCCCAGTTTTGCGAAGTCGATCGTGAAGTTCGTCAAGTGAAGGCCCTCTAAAATTCAGGTTGAGTGGCGGCAGATTATAAGGATGAGTTTTGTAAAAAATAGCCCGTAAAAATTGGCCAAAATGTTGTAAATTTTCTACAAAAATTGCATAACGCCAGAATAAAAGACCTTTGCCCCATTCCTCCCCTACAATAGCCCCCTCACGCCGACAAACTGAGAACAAACATGGCAAAAGACAAGCGCACGGCTTTTTTTATCTCCGACGGAACCGGTCTCACCGTCGAAGCGATTGGCCACAGCCTACTTGCACAGTTCCGCGATCAACAAGTTGAGCAGGTCACGCTTCCCTATATCGACTCCACCGAAAAAGTTAAACAGGCCCTGCAACGCATAGAAAAAGCAGCCGATGAGTCCGGTTTACAGCCGATCATTATTACCAGCATTGTTTCTGACAAGATCCGGGAACAGCTGCACCAAAGTTCTGCGCTGATGCTCGATATCTTCGAGAACTACCTCACGCCACTGGCCAATCTGTTTAACCGAGATCCGGCACAGATGGTCAACGTCTCTCACGGCATTGACGACAACCGCCGCTACACCGACCGGATTGAAGCAGTGCATTTCGCCATGGACAATGACGATGGCCGCAGAGTCAGCGAATTCCAGCAAGCCGATGTAATCCTGCTGGGCGTTTCCCGCTCCGGCAAAACGCCAACCTGCTTGTACCTGGCACTCCAGTTTGGCCTGCGCGCGGCAAACTATCCCATCACCGAAGAGGATATGGACTCCACCACCCTGCCCAAGATCCTGCGCCCGTTTCGCAACAAGCTGTTTGGCCTGACAATCGAGCCCGAGCGCCTGATGCAAATTAGACAGGAAAGGCGCGCCAACAGCCGCTACGCTTCTAAGGAACAATGTGAATTCGAGGTGCGCCAAGTTGAGCAAATGCTGAGGCGGGCCCAGGTGCCTTTCCTCAATGCAACCCAACTTTCGGTGGAGGAACTCGCCACCCGCCTGATGTCTCAGGCCGGTATTGAGCGCAGGATTGACTAAAGAGCCACACACCCTTTAATTGCCGCCGCAAAATGTGTAGTGTGCGCCGTCTTCCGGACTGCTGTAGCTTGATATGCAAATTGTCTCTCTGCCCTACTCATTAAACACGCCCGCCGCATTTGCGGCGATAGCGGATTTACCTATCCCCGTTTGGCTCGACAGCGGTCGACCTCTCGCGGAGGGTGGGCGCTATGACATCATTAGTGCCGACCCGATAAATACCCTCGAGTTAAGTGCCGACACGCCCGAGCCATTTGCCCGGCTGGATGACCTCGTGTGCGAACTCTGCCCTCAGGACAGGGACTCACAACTGCCTTTTTGCGGCGGGGTTATTGGTTACGCTGGCTATGAACTCGGTGTAGAGGGCAATTATCTACCGGCAGATATGCGCCCTACGGACTTGCCCGCAGGCTTTTTTGGTCTCTACACATGGGCCTTTATTGCCGACCACCAACTGGGCAGTAACCACCTGGTTTTCCACCCCGCCTGCCCCCGACAGCAAGTTCGCGAGTTGATACAGCGATTTAAAGCAATCAACTGGGAGACCACGCTTACACCCGGGGACTTCCGGCTACTTTCACCATTTGAGCACGAACTGAGTGCAGATGATTATCGGGCACAAATTGAGCAGATACTGGAATATATCGCCGCCGGCGATATCTATCAGGCAAACTTTACCCAGCGTTTCAGAGCCCCCTACAGCGGCGATCTGCTAACCGCTTACCTGGCATTGCGCTCTCAAGCTGCCGGTCCCTTTTCTGCTTATATGGCCCTGCCCCATGGCAGCCTGCTCAGTATGTCACCGGAGCGATTTATCCGAGCTGATGGCGCCAGTTTGCGCACGGAACCGATTAAAGGCACTGCAGCAAGACACGCTGACAAGATGGCAGATCAGCGCGCCGCCTTCTCGTTGCAGAGAAGCCCCAAGGACCGGGCGGAAAACCTGATGATCGTCGATTTACTGCGCAATGATTTGAGCAAGCTGTGTCGCAGTGGCACCGTACGTGTTCCCGAGCTATTCCAATTGGCGAGTTTTGCCAATGTCCACCACTTGGTCAGCGTAGTAACTGGCGAGCTACCCGAAGAGTCAGTTTATAGCGAATTACTCGAAGCTTGTTTCCCCGGCGGGTCTATCACAGGTGCTCCAAAGCGACGCTCGATGGAAGTGATCCGGGAGCTGGAATCCAGCCCCCGGGGGATTTATTGCGGCAGTATTGGCTACATCAGCAGCTGTGGCCGCGCTGACACCAATATCGCCATCCGGACCTTCAGTGCCAACGATGGACATCTAACCTGCGCGGCAGGTGGTGGGATCGTTGCAGATTCCGATCCCACTTCAGAGCATCAGGAGTGCTTGGCCAAGGTGCGCTTACTACTGGAAACAACTGAACAATTTTTGCAGTAGGCATCAAATCGCTGAAAAACGACTAAAAATCAGCCTATTTTGGCGCCTTTTGTAGCATCACTACAAATTTCAGTTATAAAGGTATCGGCGATTGATATTTCAAAGTTATTAGGGGTTCTGATAGATTCAGTCCATCTTGCCTTTAATGGCATTGCACTGGATCAAGGAAATTATCGTGAAGATCACACTGGTCAAGAAAATTCTCGCCGACGGCTCGCCCTGCGCCAAGTGTCGCGACGTTGAAGAAAAGCTGGAAGAAAATGGCCAAATGCAATTTATCGACCAGACACTTATCGCCGACGTGCGTGACCCGCAAAGCCCGGGTTTACAACTGGCTCAGCAGTACAAGGTGGAGCGAGCGCCCTTCTTTGTCGTAGAGCGCGAAGGTAAGGAAGCAGAGATTTTCACTGTTTACTTCAAGTTCGCCAAAGAAGTGCTGCGCCCCCTGATCGAGATGGAGGCTTCATAGCCTCCATCCCTTAACTTTATTCGGCACTTCCATTCAGCAGCAGCTCTAGTAAACCGGCAACTCCATATCGGCGAACAGCGCATCGACCTCAGAACGGGATGTCGCCTGTGCCGCCTGGTCAATCAGCTCACGGCTGAGATGGGGGGCAAATTGCTGGATAAACTCATACATAAAGCCCCGCAGGAAAATCCCCTTACGGAAGCCAATTTTCGTAACACTCGATTCAAATAGATCACTGGCATCGAGAGCCACAAGGTCCTCATCTTCGCCATCAACGGCCATATCAGCCACAATGCCAATTCCCAATCCCAGACGCACGTAAGTTTTGATTACATCAGCATCGGCTGCGGTAAAGACTACCTTAGGTGACAACCCTTTCTCCAAGAAAGCTTCATCTAACTTGGAGCGGCCGGTAAACCCAAATACATAAGTAACTATCGGGTACTTCGCCACGTCCTCAAGGGATAGCTTGCTCACTTGGCAAAGCGGGTGATCTTTCGGTACCAGGATGCAGCGGTTCCAGCGGTAGACAGGCATCATCACCAAGTCGCTGAAAAGCTCCAGAGCTTCGGTAGCGATAGCAAAGTCTGCAGTACCATCTGCCGCCATCTCAGAAATTTGCATAGGGGTTCCCTGGTGCATATGCAGGGAAACCTCCGGATAACGGCCTATAAACAACTTAATAATCGGGGGCAAGGCATAGCGCGCCTGCGTGTGAGTGGTGGCTACAGCGAGACTACCTTTTTTATCATTGCTGAACTCTTGCGCAACCTGTTTGATATTCTCCACTTTGCGCATAATTTCGCCGGCAGTCTTTAAGATTGCCTCCCCTGCCGGGGTTACCCTTGTGAGATGCTTGCCGCTGCGCGCGAAGATTTCTACGCCAAGCTCATCCTCCAAAAGTCGGATTTGCTTACTGATTCCCGGCTGGGAGGTATAGAGGCTCTGCGCTGTAGCAGAAACATTGAGGTCGTGATGTGCCACTTCCCAGATATATCTCAACTGCTGCAGCTTCATAGATCCTCCCTTTCATTAAGTTCGCTCATGGCCGAGAGCGAGTAATACCATTTTTTGATCGATAGTTATAAAAACTATCTTGAGTTATACGAGAAAAGAATAGCAGTGAATCAAAGCCAGGGCCAATGGACGGTTGAATATCCGTGGTAGAGACGAAAGTGTCAATCAACTTTGGGGGATCCCGGACTTTCTGTCGGCTTTATTTTCTAATGGTTAGAGCTAAGCCTCTCGGATGAGGACCGGGAAAAGTTCGAACATTATCGGCATAGAGAGCACTGAGTGATAACGTACACTTTTATCACTTTTGAACTTTTTATACCTCTGCATTTGCGATTCCATGAGGAACATGACCCGTAGCCACATGCTCACCTGCAGAAACACAGTGACTAGGCTGATCATCAAAGAAGACATCGGCGCCAAAAGCCCGCAGGAACTCACCTTTAGGAAGCCCGCCGAGAAAAACTGACTCATCCACTCTAATATCCCAGGCGCGCAATGTCCTGATGACCCGCTCATGAGCCGGTGCGGAACGTGCCGTTACCAAAGCCGTTCGTATCGGGCAGGTATCCATCTCAAATTCAGCCTGCAACCTCTGCAAAGCTTCAAGGAACCCCTTAAAGGGCCCTCCCCCCAGTGGCTTCTGTGCTGAGGCACGCTCCGCCTCAGTAAAAGCAGCCAGGCCTTCCGTTTTGTAGACTCGCTCAGCCTCATCAGAGAAGATTACCGCATCGCCGTCAAAGGCAAATCGCAACACATCATCACGATATTCGCGATTTCCTCCGGCAACCAAGGTTGCCGCAGCAACCCCCTGCTCCAACGCTTGGCGGACATCTACACCATCAGCAGACAAAAACAGGTTGCATCCAAATGGGCCAATATAACGGTAAGGGCTTCCACCATTGCAGAAGGCCGCACGAGTAATATTGAGTCCATAGTGCTCTATCGAGTTAAATACCCTTAATCCGGTATCGGCACTATTCCTTGATAGCAGGATCACCTCCACCCGTGGCTCCCCGCCAAGAAGCTCATTGATCTTTAGAAACTTCTCAACCAGAGGGAATGCGTCCCCTTTTTCCAGAACATCGTTCTCACGCTCAACTTGATAATGAGAAAAGGCGTGCAATCCCTGCTCCTCAAAAACCTTGTGGCTATCGCTAAGGTTAAACAGAGCGCGAGAGGAAATAGCGATTACTAACTTATCTGGACGCACAGCCATTAGAGAGCCTCTACATCGTTAATCCACCGACACCGCAGCTTCACTGAGGGCAGTGAGAGTCTACGACAAATCTCAAACTTATATTCCACAAATTGAGCGATATGTACAGATAAGAATGCCAGCCCTTCCCGATGTTACCTCCAGAGCGCTGCACAAGTGTCCAGGGAGTCAAAGTTGCTTTGACTGCGGGATTAAGACGATGGAGCAAAACATTTCAAAACTCGAAATTGAAACCGCCCCAAACTACCGCGTGCATTTTTCTACAGTAAAGTTTGGTAGAGTTAATATCCACCCCCATCAAATTCAGAAAGGATTAATACTTTAATCCTTTAGTTTGACAACCCCTTAAAGAACCCAGACTAATACACCCCTTCAAACTTAACAAACATATAGCACCCTCTTCATGCAAATTGAATTAAATTGAAGAATTTCGCACCAGAAATAAACAAAAATAACAAAACCACAGAAAGCTTTACCGTTTAAATACAACTCAAAAAAAGTTTGCCATTCAGAAAAAGCTATAAACTAACCAATTAAAACCCCTCAAATAACCAAAGTTGCAAATATCCGAATTCGTGACATACACATCAAAAAAACAATTTGACCTTTTAAGTTTACATCCACTACAAAAAAATTATTGTCAGGAATAACAACAAGGGATATCGTTATTTCGCCTGACAACGGCAAACAACCCCCAAGAAAATTTTGCACATAAACTCCATACAGCTCTCAGCTCATAGCGCGAGATATTCTTGGGGTGTGATTCAATTGGCCGCTTAACCAGACAGCATTAACCACTGAGCGTTTATTTTATGCTCCCGGTTAACTATGGCCATTAAATTATAATCATAAAGAGAATTACTTAATGAAATATTTGTTAGGAGCCGCTAGCACACTCGCACTCGCTATTAGCGCCCAAGCGGCGGAGCGTATTAATGTCACACCAGAGTTACTTTCCAATCAATCCCTAGCCTCAATCGCTGGCTCAGATATGAAGCTGGAAAAGGTTCGCGAGCGTACGCTTGCCAATGGGAGAACGGTTGCCCGATATCGGCAAACTCACAAAGGCATACCCGTTTGGGGGAGAACCATAACCAGTTCCAGGCAAGGCTTAACTGAAAAAGTGAGAGGCCACGTACTCTCAGGCCTAGAGCTGGAGGTACCTACCGCCCGCGCAACGATTGATGCCGATAATGCTATTGATCGAGCCATGAACCATCAGCTGAATCTGCGCACTCAGGATGGTGATAGTAAAAAAGCCCTCTCAATGTCCTCCATGCGCTTCAACGCGCAAAACCAGAAAAAAGAGCTCTATGTCTATGTCGATGAAAACGACCAGGCGCGATTAGCTTATTTGGTTAACTGGGTCGAATACGGAGATGAGCCGAGCAGACCGTTCTATTTTGTAGACGCACTTACTGGCGAAGTTATCAAGCAATGGGACGGCCTTGCCTTCCAGGATGCCACAGGCCCCGGTGGCAATGAAAAAACCGGGCGTTATGAATATGGAACGGACTTCCCTGCCCTCGAAGTTGACAATAACTGCTCCATGAACACTGCTAACGTAGAGACTGTGGATTTGAATCACGGTACAAGCGGAGGTAGCGTTTTCTCCTTCACCTGTCCGGAAAATGATTACAAAGAAATCAATGGTGCTTATTCTCCATTGAATGATGCCCACTTCTTCGGCAACGTCGTTTTCAATATGTATAGTGACTGGTATGGAACATCGCCCCTCACACAAAAATTGAGAATGCGAGTTCACTACAGCAACAACTACGAGAACGCCTTCTGGGATGGCAGCCAAATGACATTTGGTGATGGCTTCACAACCTTCCACCCACTTGTCAGCTTGGATGTATCCTCTCATGAGGTGAGCCATGGCTTTACTGAGCAAAACTCCAACCTGACCTACGCCAACCAATCCGGCGGCATCAACGAAGCCTTCTCTGACATGGCCGGTGAAGCTGCCGAGTTCTACATGAAGGGCACTAACGACTGGATGGTGGGAGCCGATATATACAAGGCTGATGGCGCTCTTCGCTATATGGATGACCCCACCAAAGATGGCAGATCCATTGGCCATGCCTCCGACTACTATAGCGGCATGGACGTGCACTACAGCTCCGGCGTATTCAACCGGGCTTTCTACCTGATTGCCAACTCAAGCGGCTGGAACACCCAAACTGCTTTCGATATCTTTGTGCTTGCTAACCAAACTTATTGGAATCAAAGCACTGATTACATTGAAGGTGCTTGCGGAGCCCTGTCAGCTACTGAAGATCTCGGATACGATACTGCAACAGTAATCGCAGCGTTCGACACCGTAGGGGTATCTACCAGTAACTGTGGCGATGATGGCGGTTCAAACTCAGAAGGCTGGGAAGAAACCAACTTATCAGGCCGCCGCAACAGCTGGCAGCACTTCACCCTGGATGTACCATCAGGCTCATCATCTTTGACTGTCGAAATGCTCGGTGGCAATGGCGATGCCGATTTGTACGTTCGTTATGGTGCCACCCCAACCACCGACAACTGGGATTGTCGTCCTTACGTAAACGGCAATAATGAATTCTGTAGCTTTAGCAATCCAGCTGCAGGTACCTGGCACATCAGTGTACAAGGCTATATTTCGTACAGAGGCGTAACCCTTTCCGCCCAGAGCCAGTAATATTTAAGGCAGGTGCCGACACATTAGTGTGTCGGCATTCTCTATTACATCACTCAAAGACTAGCTTCCAAACCTATCTAACAAACTGTGGTAAAGCATCCCCAACACCAACCCCGGCCACCTCAATAAAGTGCCACCTGGAAACTCTACTTTAGGAAGAGAAGAAAACACGTTATAACACTCACTCTCCCCATAAATTGCATCAGCCAGAAGCTTGCCGGCAAAAGTTGCCGTAGGCACTCCATGTCCAGAATACCCCTGACTGTAATATAGGCCCGACTGCAACTGTCCTATACAGGGCATCCGATTCATAGTAATGGCCAGCGTACCCCCCCAGCCGAAATCAACAGCAGTATTTTCCAGCTGCGGGTAAACCCTCAACATATACTTGCGGACGAAACTGCGAATATCTTTAGGGAAACGCCTGGTGTAATTTTCCCCTCCCCCAAAAATTAAACGGTTATCGCCAGATAATTTCCAATAATTTATAACAAATAGAGTATCTTGCAGTGCGAAGTCATTGGCTATGATTTCCCTAGCGAGCCCCTCCGGTAAGGGCTCTGTTGCCAGCACAAAATTATTTATTGGCATTATGTGCCCCGCTAAGCGGGGCTCAAGATCTTTCAAGTAACCATTGCAAGCTAAAATCAACTTTTCGGCCTTCACCTTTCCTCGTGCAGTTTTCACCGTAAAGGGAGAAGAGCTCGAATACCCTTGCACACCACTACACTCAAAAAACCTGGCACCAGCAGAAACTGCTGCGCGGGCAAGACCTAATGCAAAATTGAGAGGATGAAGATGTAGCGAACCAAAATCCAGCTGTGCGCCGAGATATCGTTTGCTACTTACAAGCTCTCGAACTTCCTCTTTCTCTATATACTCAACTTGCCTGTAATCATATTTATCTCTGAGTTCTTCAGTTTCATCCTGCAGATATTTATCGTGACTGGATTTTGCTGCAAGATGCATGATCCCGCGTTTTAAATCACATTGAATCTGGTGCCTGACTATAAGACTTTCCACCAGTTGAACAGCGTTGATACTCAAATCCCAGAGCTGCTTAGCGGTGTCGAATCCGAACATGGCTTCCAGATCACCCTGACTTCGCCTTTGTCCAACACCGACATGTCCTCCATTCCTTCCTGATGCGCCCCAACCAATCCTATTAGCCTCCAGAAGCACCACACGGTAGCCGCGCTCTGCCAAGTGCAAAGCACTGGAAAGTCCCGTATAACCACCACCAATAACGCAGACATCTGCCTCCACGTTACCTTCCAGGCATGGATACTCCTGAAGGTCGTTAGCTGTAGCGGCATAATAGGATTCCGTGTGCTCATCCAACCTATTCATCACCTTCATATTTCTACCAGATACGCTCGATGCCATTTAAATAAACGGCCCTGTTCCAATCGGCAGTATATAGTTCCTTTACACAGGAGGAATTATTTTCAGCGCAACGCTTTCCGGCACTGATCATAGAATTTCACTCAGGAAGAAAAAGTAAGCAATGGCTATCCAATGGATAAAATTACAAACTGGCTGGCAAATCACAATATTGCAGAAGTTGAATGCCTTGTTCCCGACATGTCAGGTAACGCCAGAGGAAAGTTCACCCCCACCGATAAGTTCTTAACTCAAGACAGCCGTTTACCGGAAAGCATTTTGGTGCAAACTGTCACGGGGGATTATGTCGACGAACACAATGAGCTTGTTGATCCAGCAGACACCGACATGCTCCTAATCCCTGACCCCAACTCAGTGCGCCTAAACCCTTGGGCCAATGATCCGACAGCACAAATCATTCATGACTGCCATTCTCGAGATGGGGACCCTCACCCTATCAGCACCCGTAATATTTTAAAATTTGTCCTCGAAAAATATGCAGACAGAGGATGGAAGCCCATTGTCGCCCCTGAGGTAGAGTTTTATCTTGTAAAAAGAAACCTGGATCCGGATGAAAAGCTATCCGCGCCTGTGGGAAGATCGGGACGCACAGAAAAAACCCGACAATCCTACAGCATTGATGCAGCCAATGAATACGAGCCCATCATTGAAGACATGTATGATTTTTGTGAAGCTCAGGGGCTTGATGTCGACACACTGATCCACGAATCAGGCACTGCCCAGATGGAAATTAACTTTCTACATGGAGATCCACTTCATTTAGCTGACCAGGTCTTTACCTTTAAACGCACAGTGCGCGAAACGGCTCTGCGCCACGGCATTTATGCAACCTTCATGGCAAAACCGATGGAAGACGAACCTGGAAGCGCTCTGCACTTACACCAGAGTGTGGCGGATAGAAAAACCGGTGAAAATATTTTTGTCGATAATACAGGAAAAGAGAGCAATAATTTCTTGCATTTTATTGGCGGCATGCAGAAATACACTCCCGGTTTTATTAGTTTTTTTGCTCCAAATGTAAACTCCTATCGCCGCTTCACACCTGAAATGGCCGCACCCACCAGTCTCCACTGGGGTTATGACAATCGAACAACAGGCCTTCGGGTTCCCGACAGCTCGCCACAAAGTAAACGTCTTGAGAATCGTTTTCCCGGGGCAGACTGCAACCCCTATCTTGCCATAGCAGCTTCCCTTGCCTGCGGATATTTAGGAATGACCAATAAAGTCGCACCGAGCGCACCTTATCAGGGCGACTGCTCCAAAGAATCAATTACACTTCCCCGCACCCAGGAACATGCCCTGACACTCCTATCAGATTGTGATGAAGCAACAGAAATGTTTGGCAGAAAATTCGTAAAAGCCTGGAACGCAATCAAGAGAAATGAATATGAGGAGTTTAATCGTGTGATCAGTTCATGGGAGAGGGAATTTCTATTATTAAATGTATAAATAACCGTTCCACTAAAAGCTAACAGAAATAATAAACTGTTATCGCCAAATTTATTTTTTCGGAAAAAACAACTCATCTTTTCCACCTCACAGGCAGAACATCACTTCCTAATTTGTGACGATCCGAGCAAAAATATCGAAAACAATTCAAATATATTAGTTTGCCATCACCTTTTTGTTGCCTAGATGCGTATGCAGGGTAATCTCAAGTTGCCCAATTAATTAGGGCAACCGGTTTGAGAAAGCGAACGCCACTGCCGCTACCGCGGTCCCTTCCTGGCGACGGTTATCTTCTGCTGTCTTACCACATAAAAATCCAGCCTGTATTGGCCAACCAGATTTAATACGGTCCCCACAAGGGAAATACGGCTGTATACCGGCGGATTCATATATAAAAAAGCTATAAAAGGGAAAGCTAGCAATGAAGCATTTTGTAGGACTAAGCTGCACTTTAGCCTTGGCTATTAGTGCACATGCTGTTGAGCGCGTCCCCGCCACGGCGGACATGCTCTCACCACAAACTTTAGCTGCCACCGGCGGATCGGATATGGCGCTCGAAAAAGTTCGTGAGCGCACTCTCGTCAACGGCAAAACCGTAGCCCGCTACCAACAGACTCACAAAGGCATTCCTGTCTACGGCCAAACAGTAACCAGCTCCGGGCAGGGTCTGATTACTGAGGTTCGCGGCAATGTCATCACTGGGCTGGAACTGGAAGTACCCAATATCAAAGCATTTATCAATGAAGATAATGCTATTGAGCGGGCAATGGACCACCAGATCAACTGGCGCACGCAGCAGGGCGTTATCCAGGGAGCTTTGTCAGTTCAGGCTTTGAAGCTGGAAGCACATAACCCCAAAAAGAAACTCTACGTCTACATCGATGAGCAAGACAATGCCCGCTTGGCTTACCTGGTCAACTGGGTTGAGTACGGCGATGAACCCACACGCCCCTTCTACTTTATCGATGCAATGACTGGCGAAGTTCTCAAGCATTGGGACGGCTTGAACTTTGCACAAAATGCGACAGGCCCAGGGGGCAATTCAAAGACCGGGCGCTACGAGTACGGTACTGACTACCCCCACATGATTGTTGACGACAGCTGTGCCATGGATACGGACAATGTAGAAACCGTTGATATGAACCACAGCACGAATGGCGGTAGCATCCACTCGTTCACTTGCCCGGACAATGACTATAAGTCAATCAACGGCGCTTACTCACCACTCAATGACGCACACTTCTTTGGCGGTGTGGTCTTTGATCTCTATAGCGACTGGTACAACACATCCCCTCTCACACAAAAACTGAGAATGCGGGTGCACTACAGCAACAACTACGAGAATGCCTTCTGGGATGGCAGCCAGATGACATTTGGTGATGGCCAGAGCTACTTCTATCCACTGGTTAGCCTCGATGTTTCCGCTCACGAAGTCAGCCACGGCTTTACCGAGCAAAATTCGGACTTGAATTACTACAATCAGTCCGGCGGTATCAATGAAGCCTTCTCTGATATTGCCGGTGAAGCTGCCGAGTACTATATGCGCGGCAGCAATGACTGGTTGGTAGGGGCCGAAATCTTTAAGTCCAGCGGAGCACTCCGCTACTTTGAAGATCCAACTGACGATGGCAGCTCCATCGGTCATGCCGATGATTACTACAACGGCATGGACGTGCACTACAGCTCCGGCGTCTTTAACCGGGCCTTCTACCTACTGGCGAATACCAGCGGCTGGAATACCCGCACAGCATTCGACCCCTTTGTTCTTGCCAACCAGATGTATTGGAGTGCCAATACTGATTTTGAAGATGGTGCCTGTGGTGTTTTCTCTGCAGCATCAGATTTAGGCTACGACACTGATGACGTTGTTGCCGCATTCTCCACGGTAGGCGTTTCCACCAGCAGCTGCGGTGGCGGCGGTGGTGGTGGCGGTGGTGGTAATGAAGGCGGAGAACTCGAAAACGGGGTTACCGAGACCGACATCGAGGGCAGCAGTGGTGATGAAGTTCACTTCACCCTGGATGTACCCGCAGATGCCACAGGCCTGTCTTTTGCAATGTCAGGCGGAAGCGGTGATGCCGACCTCTATGTTCGCTTCGGCAATGCTCCAACCACCAGCACTTATGATTGCCGTCCGTACACTTCAGGCAACAATGAAACTTGTGATATCGCTGACGCTGACCTACAGGGCGGAACCTATTACGTCATGGTGCGCGGCTACTCCTCCTTCTCCGATGTCACCCTGGTAGGCAGTTACACCGGTGGTGGTGGTGGCGGTGGCGGTAGCGACAGCTGGGAAGAAACCAACCTTTCTGGTTCTCGCAACAGCTGGCAGCACTTCACCATTGAGGTTGACGCTGGAGCTTCTACCCTGAGCGCCGTAATGGAAGGTGGCAGCGGAGATGCAGATCTCTATGTTCGCCACAGCCAAGAGCCTACCCGTACAGCGTACGACTGCCGTCCCTACCAGTGGGGCAATGACGAAAGCTGCACCATCAGTAATCCGGATGCTGGAACCTGGTATATCAGTATCCGCGCTTACTCTGCCTACTCTGGCGTTACCCTGAGTGCAAGCACTGAGTAATTGAGCTGATTTCCACCCAGCAGGTCTCTGCTGGGTGGTGGGCAAGCTCTAGACCGATCAAAGGATCGGCGGTGCACAAACAAAAAAGGCGGCCATATTGGCCGCCTTTTTTAATCAAACCCAGACAAATTATTTATGGCTTGGGTCTTTCCAGTAGTCCTTCACGGTATCTTTCATCTCCTTGGCCAACACAGTAATACCAAACAGGTTGGGCAAGGTCATTATCACAATGGCCACCGCAGAGAGGTTCCAAATAACTGTGGTGTCCTCAATCGCAGCCCAGAAGAATGCAATAACGTAAACTATTCGGTAAGGCATTACTGCCTTGGGGCCGAAAAGGTAAATCATTGAGCGGTCGCCGTAGTATGACCAGGCAATTGCTGTAGAGAAAGCAAACAGCAGAATTCCCAGAGTAACAATCAGACCACCGTATTCACCAAAGTAACCGCGCTGGAAGGCAAGATTGGTCAGGGCCACAGAGTGCACCAGGGACTTACCCCAAATATCCACATCTTCATTGGCAAACTTACCATCTTTCACATCCAGAACACCGCTGAAGCTGTCATCCCCCACACGGAAGTCCAGGTCTTCAGCAATAGAACGGGCATGGATGAGGGTAAAGTCCTGGCTGTTCAGCGGGTGGCCGTCAGTCACAACAATGGAGCCGTTATAGGCTTTAACATCACTCTCCTGACCGCTCAAATACTTGAACAGCTGCTCAACATCCTGGGTATTCTTCTCATCGTAGCTACCCGCTACAACGTAGGTATCTGCACCTTCAAACAGGTTCTCGTGTTTCTCAGTCCAAACACCAGAAGAAAGAATCACAAGTCCGGTTAAGGTACAAATGATAATGGTGTCGATAAAGGGTTCCAGCAGGGAAACCATACCTTCAGAAACCGGTTCGTCCGCGCGAGCGGCGGCGTGAGCAATAGGTGCAGAGCCCTGACCCGCTTCGTTGGAGAAAAGGCCGCGGTTCACACCACGGTTAAAGGCATAGGCAAAGCTCGCACCCAGGAATCCACCTACGGCCGCACTGCCGGTGAAGGCATCGCGGAAAACAGCCCCAAAGGACGGCAGAATATTTTCGTAGTTGTAGATAATAACGCCCAAGGCACCTATTACATAGATAACTGCCATGGTGGGAACAATGGTGGAGGTCACTTTAGCGATTCGGGTAATACCGCCAATAATCACCATGCCCAGCAAAATCGCCAGGATGCCACCAGTCAGAGCCTTCTCGACACCGAAAGAATCGTGCATTGCCTGGGCAATATTGTTCACCTGGGGCAAGCTGCCGGTACCGAATGAACAGATAACGGTCGCGATTGCAAAGAGAACCGCAAGCCATTTCATATTCAAGCGACGCTCCATGTAAAACATGGGGCCACCCGCGTAGTAACCATCCGCTGCTTTAATACGGTATTTGTGTGACAGGGTCACTTCCACAAACTTTGTGGTCATACCCAGGAATGCGGTCATCCACATCCAAAACAGCGCAGCGGGACCACCGAGGAAAATAGCCAAGCCAACGCCACCGATATTACCGGTACCTACGGTACCCGACAGTGCTGTGGCCAATGCCTGGAAGTGGGAGGTATCACCCGGGTCTCCGGGCTTGTCGTACTTACCGCGTACAATCTTGATCGCATGCCCAAAATAACGAAGCTGCGGAAAACCAAGATAAATGGTGAAAAAGAAACCGACTCCAAGTAACACCCAGGGGAACCAAGGTGCTGAGCCGAGCATGCCGTCTATTAACAACAGCAGATTGTTAAAGGAATCCAAACTAACCCCCCACTACTCTGACTTATTTCTGTTTGTTTTATATACAGATACAACTGTAATTTGTTGCGCAGGTTAGCAGCTTACGCGGCACGAGAACAGTAATGTCGTATTATTCGGCCACTGGGAAGAAGTGAGTTCGGTGGGGGAAGAGGCCAAATTGCCCTCCGGTATGAATAAAAACCAGGTTGTCTGAGCCCCGGTAATTTCCTTTTTTTAACTCCTGTAGCAGACCATGAAATGCTTTGCCAGTGTAGACAGGATCGAGAAGAATCCCCTCCAGACAAGCCAACTCTTTAATAGTTTGGTAAACCTCTGGCTCCGCCACCCCGTAAGCGGGGCCTTTATAGTCGGCATTAACCAAAATCTTGAGAGACTCAAAATCAAGCGATACACCAGACTGTGCCATCCACTGCGAAATATCCTCACGCACTTTCACTTGGAAATAATTTGCACTGTCGCAAACGGCGAAACCCGTAACATTCGTACCGGCTTCCAGCAAGTGGCACCCCAAGGTCAAACCCGCTTGGGTCCCACCGCTGCCTGTAGCGCATAAAATATGATCAGGCGAGAAGCCCCTATCTGCACAGTCTGCCAATAATTCCTGAGAGGCCGAAATATAACCCCAGATGCCTAAACCGTCGCTGGCGCCAGTGGGGATACAGAAAGACCTCTGCCCTCTGGACAGATACTCAGCAGCCCAGCTGTCAAAGAGGCTTTGTAAATTCCGGGAGTATTCCTCCGGTGAGTAAACCGCAATTTCAGCACCTGCCAACTCATCCAGTAAAAGGTTGCCATCGGGATTTGCAGTGCGCTCGCCACGTAAAATCAATTGAACCTTAAACCCCAATCGAGCCCCCACCAAAGCAGTGGTACGGCAATGATTGGACTGCACTCCGCCACAAGTGATCAAAACCTGAGCCCCTTGGGCCCGGGCCTCAGCGGCAACAAACTCTAGCTTGCGCAGTTTATTTCCCGACATGCCGGACTCGGTAAGATCATCTCTCTTTATCCAAATCCTGGGCCCTCCATAAGGAAGGGAGTAAAGATCACTGATTTGGTCTAACGACTGCAGAGGTGTGGGCAGGTTCGCCAGGCGCAACCGCTTAGGCAACTCTATTGGCAGGCTCTTAAGCACGGTGAATTAAACCTGTTATGTCTAATTATTAGTTTTATCGATGTGACTCAGTAAGAGGACACCTCTAGCAAAAAGTTTCCGCAGAGGTAGAGCCAAGCTTGCTGAGTAAGCGGATAGAGGACTAGCTTTTAAAAATGAACATAAGCATGCCTTTCAGTGCTATTTATTGCTTTTTGCCTAACCTGTTTTTTTATTGGAAAATTAATCAGACAAATTGGCCCAGCCTTTGATTAATTCCGCAATTTTTCTGTGGGCTTTCAAGGTCCAACAAATGCCACCCGCGCAAAAATAGTAACCATAAAAAAGCCCGGCAATTGCCAGGCTTTTTTAGTGACGACATTCAAAGATAAACCCTGAATAGGATTAGATCTTTTTAATCGTACCTTTCGGTAATACTGCGTGCACAGCTACTTTTTGGAACTTCAAAGACATGCTGTCTGCAACTTCCAATACGATGTAGTCCTCATCGACCTTGTCGACGCGGCCCAGCATCCCGCTGCTCATTACAACTTCGTCACCCTTTTTCAGGGCGCCAACCAGCTCTTGGTGCTCTTTCTGGCGCTTGCGCTGTGGGCGAATAATAAAAAACCACATGAATGCAAACAAACCCGCAAACATCAGCAGGGTTATCATCGGATTACCCTGTGCTGCCGGCGCCGCTTCCTGTGCCATGGCGGAGGGGATAAAAAAGCTCATGCAAAACCTCAAAGAGTCAGCCTATTAAATTGCCGCCAACTCTAACGGGTTTGCCCCGCCGAGGCAACGGATTGGGCCGATCCCGTAGAGACCGGCCAAACCAATCCACACTCAGAACCTCTGGCGGACCTGCCGGCGGTAGCCAGTGGGAGACATCCCGGTCCAGCGTTTGAACGCGCTGGTAAAACTGGTTCGATCAGAGAAATCGAGAATTCGTGAGATTCCATCAACGCTCAGCGCAGTATCTTTGAGGAAATGCACCGCGTGACGAAAACGAACATGGTCACGTAAAGATGCAAAACTGAGGTTGTGTTCCTGCAACCGGCGTTGCAGAGTCCGGGTGGACATACTTAGGTCGGACGCTACCGGGCGAATAGCGAGAGAGGCCTTACCGATACGCTGCTCCAGCACATCTATTACCCGTGCGGCAATACCAAAACTGGTTGCTTCGGGGGGGGCCAGCAGCTGGTCGAGAATATTCGGGTCTCCGGATATTCTGGCCTGCTGAAGTGATTTGTCTTCAGAGAGCGAAGTCTGGTCGGGCTGAGTATGGTTCATCGAGCTGCTCCTATTGAGTTCCGTGAGCCGCAGTTATTTTTCTATGTCCGCATCCAGCGAATCCCGGTTGCCCCTGCCCACACCAACACAACATCAACTTCGGCGGACGACTACGTGATGCGGGATGCACCAAAAAACAGACATCGAATCCTTCACAGAGATGTACAATTTTTAAACTAACCGCTCCGGCAATTCCCGCAGAGAGACTCTCTCTAGCCGGCGCACCTTTCCTTTACAACTGCCAGTATAGACCAAGAATTAAGAAAGCAAGGGGCGACAGTGCTTTTTTTCATCTTATTGTGTACCAAGGGCCAAAAATACTTACTTTCGGTACCCACATGTCGCCTTTGAGTCCGAAAGGTAGGGGCTACGGCAGACCAAGCACCAGTCCAGCCCCGCCCCTCAGAGTCTGGCAATTAATCCAGGTTCTCGCCAATCCAATTCAAAACATCAGTGTCATGGGTCTTGGTTTTAACTTTGTCGATAATATGGCGAAGGCGCCCACTCTTATCGATAATAAAAGTTGTTCGCAGAAGCCCCATGTACTCCTTGCCCATAAATTTCTTCAAGCCCCAGCAGCCATATTTATCAGCAATCTTGTGTTCTTCATCAGATAGCAAATCAAAATTCAGTTCGTGCTTGTCGATAAAGCGCTGCAACTTTGCTTCTGGATCCGGGCTCACCCCCAACACAACAGTATTGGCTTTTTTAAATTCAGCCGCACTATCGCGAATCCCACATGCCTGAGTGGTACAACCGGGGGTAAGTGCTTTCGGGTAAAAGTAGAGGACGACATTACTTTTGTCACGAAAATCCTTAAGTGACACTTTCTCGCCACTTTGGTTGGTCAGCGTAAAAGCCGGAGCCAAATTACCGATCTTCGGAAAAGCCATCTGATATCCCCTGTGGAACAGTTAAGAGTAAAGCGGGGATTATAGCGAAAAGAAACAAACGAGACGCCAGTTCTATAGAGAAATCAGAACTGCTGCAGACGAAACTCTTTCTCTTTCCTGGCACAAATGCCAAAACGACCTAACTTCTGCACCAGCTCCGCCTTTTCAGCTTCGGTGAGGAACTCCCCGACTTCAAGGCACCCCTCAGGACCACTAAAGTTTACCGAAGCCATTTCGGTAGCACTGCTCCCCATCCTTACGAGTACTGCCAACTTATCGCGGGCGAACTCCCGGTGATACACCGTTTGCTGCCTGAACCCCTTACAGCAATCCAGAATTACCAACTCCTCATTGATGCGTATTACTTCTCTGCGGGTCCCTTCGAGGTACACGTAGGTAAACAGGATGCCCAGCAGGATCATTTCAAGCCCGGCAAAGGGAAGAATCATCCAGGCTCCCGCCATCGCAAAAGCGAGGCTGATTCCAAGGGATACCCCAACCAAGGAGAAAAACACCCACAGATTGCCGGAGAGGGACAGGGACTGGTTAGGCTGCAGCAGGATACAGGCGCAACGGGCGGTGTTGCGGCCAACTTCAGTGACCATAGCAGGGACATCCGGCAGATATATAAAATCAGTGTAGTGCCGATGGCGGCAGCTCACACGAAGATACTGACCGGGAAAGTTTCCTGGTCCGGGCCGGGGTTTACAAAATTCAGGCATAAAAAAACCCACACCTCAGTGTGGGTTTTTGGGAGAGGTCTGCGGCCAAGGCCTGGGACCTGTCACTCCCTATTACGGCAGCAGGTGTGCTACTGCATCACGCTCTTCCGCCAGCTCCTGCTCGGTAGCAGACATTTTCTCGCGGGAGAAGTCGTTGATGTCAACGCCTTGAACAATTTCCCAGTCGCCGTCTTTGCAAGTGCAAGGGAAAGAGTAAATCAGGCCTTCCTGAATACCGTAAGAACCATCGCTGAATACAGCCATGCTGGTCCAGTCACCTTCAGCGGTGCCCAGAGCCCAATCGCGCATATGGTCGATGGCAGCGTTGGCAGCGGAAGCCGCAGAGGAAGCACCGCGCGCCTTGATGATAGCTGCACCGCGCTGTTGAACAGTCGGGATGAAGTCGTTTTCGTACCATTCCTGCTCCACTTTATCCATGGCTGCAGCACCGGAAACCTTCACTTGGTGCAGGTCTGGGTACTGGGTGGAAGAGTGGTTGCCCCAAATGGTCATATGGGTGATGTCGTTAACGCTGGAATCAGTTTTGTTTGCCAGCTGAGACAGAGCGCGGTTGTGATCCAGACGGGTCATCGCGGTGAAGTTACGCGGGTCCAGGTCTGGAGCATTGCGCTGAGCGATCAGGGCATTGGTGTTAGCCGGGTTGCCAACAACCAGTACTTTTACGTTACGAGAAGCAACGTCGTTCAGGGCTTTACCCTGTGCAGAGAAGATAGCAGCGTTAGCTTCCAGCAGGTCCTTACGCTCCATACCCGGTCCACGGGGACGCGCGCCTACCAGCAAAGCGTAATCTGCATCTTTGAACGCAACAGTAGCATCATCGGACTGAACGATACCCGCGAGCAGCGGGAAAGCGCAGTCTTCAAGCTCCATAGCAACGCCTTTCAGCGCTTCCAATGCCGGAGTGATTTCCAGCAATTGCAGAATAACCGGCTGATCTTTGCCCAGCATTTCGCCAGAGGCGATGCGGAACAGCAACGAATAGCTAATCTGACCGGCAGCGCCGGTAACAGCAACACGTACAGGTGCTTTCACGATAGTTCTCCCTCGTTTGTAAGCGGCCGCATTATAGGGCCTCGCGAGTAAATTTCATCTTACACAAGCGAAATAGCGGCTCAATTTGTATGACAAAACCTCTCAGACTGTATTGGACACTCTTTGCGAGTGATTATGTCAGCGCCAATTCCCGGTAACGCGTCTGCAGTGCCTTGTAAACCTGGTCACTGTAATCAGCAGCAGATGGGTCCAAAAGTCCGGCAATTTCCGCTAGATGTTCATTGTCTTCACGGCCCGCCCAGTTTTTTACATAGCTGCCATCTTTGTAGCCGTTATCCTGGCGGAATCGGTTGAGTACATTTTTACCAACATATCGCTGGTACAACTCAGCAAAAGACATTTCTGCATCGGCCAATAGTTGAGCAAAGCCAGCAACATCAAACTGTTTGGTGGCCAGGGTGTTCAAGGTGAAAGACTCGAGGTTTTCACGGAAATCACCCGCCGTACGCTCGGAACCGGCAAACTCCTTCAGCATGATCTCAGCCACTTCCTGCGGAGAGCCTTTTTGCAACTCAAGGCTCAAACCGAAATGCCAGATATCCACCAATTCAAGCTTCACCTGATCCATTTCTGGAAGCTGCTTCTTCCACCACTTCCAACCGTAATGGTCTAACAACTCTGCACTTTCTACCCAAATAGCGCGGTACCAGGCAAAGTTTTGCTCACGCCAGTTTTCATTTACTACTGTATTAATCTGGTCTTGCAGAGTCAGCATGACTTGCAACTGCTGCTTCATCATAGGGGAACATCCAATAGACCCGGATCAAACTGCCCGGGGGAATAATCTGAAAAAGTTTTCTGAGGTGATTTCGGCCAGCTCTTCGTAGGGAATACCGCGTAAATCAGCGATAAATTCTGCCACTTCACGCACATAGGCCGGAATATTGGGCTTACCCCGATAGGGCACTGGAGCCAAATAAGGGGAGTCAGTCTCAACGAGCAACCGATCCAAAGGCAGCCTGCGGGCGACATCCCGCAGCTCCTCGGCATTTTTAAAGGTCACGATGCCGGACAAAGAAATATAATAATTGAGATCCAGGGCAGCCTTGGCCATATCCCAGCTCTCGGTAAAACAGTGCAGAACACCTGCGGTATTGGTATTACCGTGCTCTTTAATGAGAGCGATAGTATCTTCCCGCGCATCTCTCGTATGCACAATAACCGGAAGCTCTGCCTGCCCCGCCGCTTTCAGGTGTGCAATAAAGCTCTGCTTCTGGATTTCCTGGGTGTCAGTGCTGTAGTAGTAATCCAGGCCTGTCTCCCCCAATGCAACAACATTGGGCTGGTTAGCCATTTCTACCAGTCGCTCAACATCCGCCATGCCGGAGTCGACATCCAGCGGGTGCACACCAACGGAACAGACTACGTCCTCGTAGCGGGATGCGATTTCAACAACCGCATCGGCGTTTTCCAAACTGATACCGACACAGAGGAACTTGCCAACACCGCGACTGCGGGCCAGGTCCAATACAGCATCCAGATCGCCATCAAATTTATCGAGCTTAAGTCTGTCCAGGTGACAGTGAGAATCAACAAGCATTAGAGAGTTACAACGTATGGGTTGGGCGGCTGGATTCTAAGGTTCCCGCCAAGTGGGTTTCAATCTTGTTTTGCGCGATATTGTCCTTATCGCCAAATTGAACTCCGATTCCGGGAGTGCGGTTGCCTTGAGCACCATTGGGCGTAATCCAGATCACTTTACCGGCAACCGGAATCTTTTCCGGCTCATCCATTAAGCTCAGAAGCAGAAAAACCTCATCGCCAAGGTTGTACGATTTATCCGTACTGATAAATAAGCCACCATTCTTTACGAAGGGCATATAGGCCGCATAGAGCACAGATTTATCCTGGATTTTCAGTGACAGGATGCCGTTGCGGGCACCGCCTCCCATGGCTTTCATGGACAACCTCAATGTTTATATTTCTAAATGATGCGCTAACTTATCTAAGCCCGCTGCCTGTGTCCAGGCAACGTCAATTACCCTACCCGACTTGTGCAAGACGCCTAAGCAAAAAGCTTCGCCCAACGAATAAATAATTCTTCCAGCAGCAAACGACGATTGGGGTTAGCTGTGCCCAGTAACCCTTTCCGCGCCTGAAGCAAATGATCGTAGAACGCAAATACTGGCTGCAAGCTTTGCTCACTCGACCCCGGCAACCTCTGCAAAAGAACCATTAGCTGGGCATCTCCACTAAGATCACAACTGCGAATCTGCACCATCTGGGTTAACCAGTGCTGCCAGAAAAGCAGTAGTTGAACCAATTCAACACCCTCGGCCGGTGTTTCCCAACGGCCCGCTGTAGAGACTGAACTTGCCGTACCCTGAGCTACAGCAACCAAATCTTTAAAAAACTGCTCACGTACTTCTCTCGACTTGGGCTCGGCCAGCTCCGCCGCCAATAATGGTGCCCCGCCTGCCAGAGTTAAGACACGCTGTGCCAGCGGCTCTTCCAGCCCATTGCTGTATAGCCACTGTAGCGCCACCTCTCCAGTTGGGGGCGGAAAAGCTATAGATTGACAGCGACTTCGAATGGTTGGCAAAAGGCCTGTGGGGGCATCGGTGATCAACACAAAGATAACGGAGGGTGCCGGCTCTTCCAGGTTTTTCAACAGGGCATTGGCTGCGTTGACATTCATCGCCTCCGCTGGCGACAAACAAACCAGACGCGCCCCGCCCCGCCCACTGGTGCGGGAAACAAAGTTGCCCAGCTGACGGATCTGTTCCACTTTCAGTGGGCCACCGGGCTTTTCAGGTTCAACTTGTAGGAAATCAGGATGCGAGCCAGCCATCCACAACCGACAATCCTTACACTCTCCACAGGCCTGACCTGCCCTCGGTTGTTCACATAGGGCCAACGCGGTAAAAGCAGCCGCGAATTGTCGCTTTCCCAACCCCTCCGGGCCAGTCAGCAGCAAAGCGTGTGGGCAACGGCCCGCCTGCAACTGCAACCCCAACCGCTGCCATTGCTCGGAGTGCCAGGGAAGAGGTACCGGTATCGATTTATACTCAAAAGTTTCAGGCACAGACATCAGCCACAATTCTTATCATTTAAAAATAGATTCTGGGGCAAGATAGCTTAAAGCAACAGCTCCAATTGCTTGGCTAGATCCATCTGCACCTGTTCCAGAGATTGGCCGGCATCCACAACCGCGTAACGGGCAGGCGCAGCTTCAGCTCGATCGCGATAAGCCGCACGCACCCGCTGGAAGAACTCCAAGTGCTCACTCTCAAAACGATCCGCTTCCCCAGTGCGAGCGGCTCGCTTTAGCCCCACTTCCGGGTCGAGATCCAATAAAAGCACTTTATCTGGGCGCAAATCCCCTTGAACTGTCTGCTCCAACTGCTCGATCAATTGTCGATCCAGTCTGCGACCACCGCCTTGGTAGGCATAGGTAGCATCGGTGAAGCGATCACAGATCACCCAATCCCCACGTTTTAAGGCGGGCAGTATAACCTGGGACAGATGTTGCGCGCGGGCGGCAAACACCATCAATAGTTCCGCCGTGGGATCAACGGATTCATCCCGTTTGGCCAATAACAGCTCGCGCAGCTGTTCTGCCAATGGGGTGCCTCCCGGCTCCCGGGTTTGGATAAAGTTAATATTGTGCTTTTTGAGCCACTCGGTGATGAAGAGTAAATTGGTAGATTTCCCCACCCCCTCTACACCCTCGAGGGTGATGAACTTGCCGTGCGACACTAATTCTTTCCTTTTGCCGGACTCGAGCGGTAATCCGCGCGCCTTTTCAGCTGATACTCCCGCACCGCACGGTTGTGCTCTGTCAGAGTCGCTGAGAAATGATGAGATCCATCCCCTTTGCCAACAAAATACAAGCTCTTGCCGGGCTTTGGATTTAAAGCGGCCCGAATTGCCGCTCGCCCAGGTAGGGCAATCGGCGTAGGGGGAAGGCCATTAATAACATAAGTATTATAAGGTGTTGCCTGGCGCAGGTGTGTACGGGTCAGATTTCCGTCAAAGTCCTCACCCAAGCCGTAAATTACGGTGGGGTCTGTCTGCAAGCGCATACCTTTATTCAGCCTGCGTACAAAAACACCGGCTATTTCACTGCGCTCAGATGGCTGCCCTGTCTCTTTCTCGATAATTGAAGCCATGATTAAGGCTTCATAGGGCGACTTATAGGGCAGATCATCCCCTTTTGATTGCCACTCCTCATCCAGTACCTTCTGCATCCGATCATAGGCCTGACGCAGCAGCTCAATATCTGTGGTACCGGACCGGTAGACGTAAGTATCCGGGAAAATCCAACCCTCGACCTCATCTTCCTTTAGGCCCAGGGCCTGGGCAGCGGCACTGACATTGCTTCCCTCTTCGGACTGAACGATTCTTTCACCGGAGCGGATTTGTCGCAGGGCCTGGCGAAAGGTCCAGCCCTCTAATAGCGTAATGCGATAGCGGGTAACTTCACCGCGATTCAGGCGTGCAATCAAGTCCCGCGCGTTACTGCCAAAGGGAACTAAATACTCGCCGGAATGGATTTCTGTTGTGCCCTCCCAATAGGCATAGGCGAGAAGTATTTGCGGCCACTGGATTATCCCTTCGCCCTGCAGGCTTCGCAGCGTCCGGGACAAACTTCCGCCCTTTTCCACCTGAAGCGTAAGTCCATCTTGTGCAATCGGCAGGGGGGATTCCAAGGCTTCCTTTGCCACGTATAGAGAGGCAACTGCAACCAAGCAGGCCAATACCAGCCCACCAAATAACAGCTTCAACACTCTCCAAGCGAAACTCGCTTGCTTTTTCTTCACCACAATTTATCCAATATCAGCTTCTGTAGCTTGCGGGTCTCGACACCCACAGGCCAATTTTTGTAACCGATTACCTCTACCACCGGTAATACACCTCGAACACTGTTGCAGAGAGCCAGCTCATCGGCCTCACAGAGTTCGGAAAGCTCCATGTCTTCCTCTTGCCAGTGGATATGGCTCGAGAGCCACTGCCGCATCACACCATGAACACCACACCGGTGCAGGGATGGAGTCATCCACTTCCCACCAAATCGGGCCAGGATATTACAGCGCAGGGTTTCGATGACCCTTCCCGCCGAATCCAGCATCAATCCATCGAGAAATTGCCCCACCGGCAGCTCCGCTTTTGCCGCATTATATCGGTTACGGAGTAAAGTTTTGCAGCCCTGGTTCGAATTACTACCGATCGGCAAGCTCGTCGAACAAGGAAAAAGGCTAGTGCCCACCTGCCCCTCAGCAGTTTCAATCAGCGGCCGCAGCACCAAATCCCAACATTGCTGCCCGCGCACACTGCCAACACGCAGGCGCGCAATCGCCTCAGACCAGCGACAGCCGGCTGTCAATTTTAACGTCGACTGCTCAATTTCTCCCAGACAGGCCTCATCCAACACTCCCGAACGCTCCAGGCGAGCGCGGTGGAAAGACCAAAGCGGTAGACCTTTGTTGTGACAGCGCATTGTTTCGAGGATTCCACCCGAGTAATCAGCATCATCTGGCAACTGATCAACGGCCAGCCCCCGAAAGTACATTTGAGGTAACTGGTACATGGAACTCCCAAGGCAGGTGTGCCCACCTCGCGGTGGGCACGGGAATCAGACTCGCTTGAATATCAGTGACCCATTGGTGCCACCGAAACCAAAGGAATTGGATAGGACTGCATTGATTGCCATCGGCTGGGCCTCTTGGGGCACCAGGTTAATACCGGCACAGGCCTCATCCGGAGAGAAGAGATTGATAGTGGGGGGCGCAACCTGGTCGCGCAATGACAATACCGAGAAAACGGCTTCAATAGCACCGGCAGCCCCCAGCAGGTGACCGGTCATCGACTTGGTAGAACTCACAGCGAGGGAGTCCGTCACCCCCGCGAATACTTTTTTAACCGCCAGGATCTCAGCTGTGTCTCCCAGCAGAGTAGAAGTGCCATGAGCATTGATATACTGGATATCACTTGGGCTCATACCGGAATCTCTCAGGGCATTTTCCATTGAGAGAGCAGCGCCAGCGCCATCTTCCGGAGGAGAGGTCATGTGGTGGGCATCACCGCTCATACCAAAGCCAGCTACTTCTGCATAAATCTTGGCTCCGCGAGCGACTGCATTTTCGTACTCTTCCAAAACGAGTACCGCAGACCCTTCACCCAGTACAAAACCATCACGGTCTTTATCCCATGGGCGGCTTGCTGATTGCGGATCATCATTGCGGGTGGACAGCGCCCTTGCCGCACAGAAACCGCCGAGCCCTACCGGGGTGGTAACCATTTCTGCACCACCACATACCATCACATCGGCATCACCGTGCTGAATCGCACGAACGCCGAGGCCAATCGCATGGGTTCCTGTGGTACAGGCTGTTGTCACTGCCAGATTGGGGCCTTTGAGGCCATATTTAATCGAGAGGTTACCCGCAACCATATTAATGATGGCGCCAGGTACAAAGAAAGGTGATACACGGCGAGGGCCTTTTTCGGCAATCAGCAATGAATTATCTTCGATAGCCAGGATACCGCCCATACCAGAGCCAATACAGGTACCCACGCGCGGACCCAGCTCTTCGGTTACCTCCAGGCCGCTATCTTGCATAGCCTGAATACCGGCAACCAGTCCGTACTGCAAGAAAGTATCCATCTTGCGCGCTTCTTTTGCGGGCATGTATGGCGTGGGATCAAAATCCTTTACAGTAGCGGCGAAGCGGGTTGAAAAAGCCGAGACATCAAATGTCTCAATCGGAGCAGCACCATTAGCTCCCTGTAGTACCCCAGACCAAGTATCCTCTAGGGTGTTACCTAACGGGCTAACGACTCCCATTCCGGTTACAACAACTCTTCTTTGCGACACTGCGCTCCCCCCTGAAATTTTCTGCTACCGTCCTTCACCAATGTAGTTAAAAGAACAACATCCGGTCAGCAGTCACAATTCCGTAGTACCAATAACAAGAAAGCCGCGCTATGAAACATAGAACGGCTTTCAGAATCGCTCGGCTAGGTACAGCATATTGAGCTGCCCGTGCCTAAACTACCCAGCAGGAATTAACCAAGGTTATCCTTGATGTAATCCATTGCCAGCTGAACAGTAGTGATTTTTTCAGCTTCTTCATCGGGAATTTCAGTTTCGAATTCCTCTTCCAAAGCCATAACCAGCTCAACTGTGTCGAGTGAGTCAGCGCCCAGATCTTCAACAAAAGAGGCTTCAGGCTTAACGTCTTCTTCCTTAACGCCCAGTTGTTCAGCAACGATCTTTTTAACGCGCTCTTCAATGCTGCTCATGATTCAATTTAACTCCTAGTGGGTAAAAATCTGTTTTAGTCGCTATTGTTTTTCACCGTATCCAATGTTGTTGGTGATAACGACCGGCTCACACAGCTTTTGGATAATTCAGAGGCCATTGTACCCCAAGTTTTTCGGGATGTAATGTGCGGCCCCTCAACACCATCAGCAAAAACATAAATATCTCTAAAATCAATAAGTTAAAGAGACATTTTGAAACACAAACTACGCCATGTACATACCGCCATTGACATGAATTGTCTCGCCGGTGACATAGCCTCCCGCATCACTCGCCAGGAAGGAAACCACCGAAGCAATTTCTTCCGGCTTCCCGAGCCTCGCGAGAGGAATCTTACCCAGAAGCAACTCGCGTTGCGCTTCAGGCAAGACTTTTGTCATATCAGTATCAATAAAGCCGGGGGCTACGGTATTAACCGTGATTCCTCGGGAGCCCACCTCTGAAGCCAGGGAGCGGGCGAACCCTCCCACACCAGCTTTGGTCGCCGCATAATTGCTCTGACCGGCATTACCCATACTTCCTACGACGGAGCTGATATTAATAATCCGTCCCCATCGCGCCTTGGTCATATCGCGCAGGCAAGCCTTACTCATGCGATAGACCGCGGTCAAATTCGTATTGACGACTGAATCCCACTCGTCATCCTTCATGCGCATCAACAAGTTGTCCTTGGTGATGCCAGCATTATTAACCAATATCGCAGGAGCACCAAACTCATTTTTTATCGCTGCATGAAGCTCGGAAACACTTTCCGCATTGCCCACATCCAGAACTTTACCGGCACCTGCGATACCGGCTTCTGCGAAGCGGGCGCTTATTTTTTCAGCACCGGATTCGCTGGTGGCAGTACCAATAACTGTGGCACCCATTCCACCGAGCATATCTGCAATTGCCGCACCAATACCGCGACTTGCACCTGTCACCAAGGCAACTTTACCCTCAAGGGACATCTGTAAGGTCATTCTCACTTATCCTTATTCGACTTCTGGACTACTTTTTGAGCGATTTATACCGCTGTAGCTCGCAGAGCTTCATTAAAGTTACTGGGGCTATCGATTGCGTGACAGGAAACACTTCGATCGACACGTTTGATCAGGCCAGACAAAACCTTACCCGGACCACACTCAACCATTTGCTCCACTCCGGAGCCAATAATTTTTTGTGCGCAGGCAGTCCAGCGAACCGGGCGATAAATCTGCTCGATCATCAGGGTCTTAATTTTTTCCGGATCCGATTCAAGCTCAGCGTGGACATTGTGCACGATGGGTATTTCCGGCGCGTTAAATTCTGTCGCCTCTATTTGAGGGGTCAGCTTTTCCGCCGCGGGACGCATCAGCTCAGTGTGGAATGGAGCACTGACCGGAAGAGGCATAGCCTTCTTTGCACCGGCAGCTTTACAGGCTTCGATGGCGCGCTGCACCGCCGCGCTACTTCCCGCAATAACAATCTGGCCGGGAGAGTTGTAATTCACCGCAGCGACTATTTCATCCTCAGCAGAAACAGCACAAGCTTCTTCGACAGCTGCATCATCAAGACCGATGATCGCAGCCATAGCGCCCTCCCCTACGGGAACCGCCTCCTGCATCAAGCGGCCGCGCTCGCGAACCAAATGAACCGCATCTTTAAATGCCAGAACGCCAGAGCACACCAGTGCTGACCACTCACCCAAACTGTGACCGGCCATGAATGCAGGCTGGGCACCGCCGCGAGAGCGCCACATGCGATAAAGGGCAACACTGGAAGTCAGTAAGAGGGGCTGGGTACGCTGGGTGAGATTAATGGCTTCCTGCTCGCCATTCTGGCACAGGTCCCAGAGGTCATAGCCGAGCACATTGGATGCTTCGGCAAAAGTGGCCTGAATTTCAGGCGCCTCTTGGGCAATCTCAGAGAGCATACCTATTTTCTGGGAACCCTGCCCCGGAAAGACAAATGCGAGTGCGGCATTGGTCATAAGATATCCTTAACCTAAATGTGGCTGATTTCAGTAAGGGAAAACTGCTTTTTACCCTTCATCCATGGAGCGTCTTTCGCCGGATTGTGCCATAGCGGCATCGACCCTGGCTGCCAGGTCAGCATCGGCACACTCCTTCGCCGTAACCATCGCCCGATAAAAAGCTTCGCTGCTGGCACCGCCGTGACTCTTGATCACGTTGCCCTTTACCCCTACAAAGCTGGCGCCATTATAGCGAGCAGGTTCCACCTGTGTACGCCATTTTCGCAACAGCTTTATGGCCAATTGGCCAAAAAAACGCTTGAAACACCCTCTTTTCTCGATTGTGAACGCTTTTTGACCCATTAGTCGAATCACACCCTCGGCAGATTTCATCGCAACATTACCCATCAGGCCGTCGCAAACAACCACATCTACCGAGCCGGTAAAAATATCATGCCCCTCAACAAAGCCAACATAATTGACCCCGGGGTCCGCATCGAGCAGCTCCGCTGCACGGCGTATTTCGGCGCTACCTTTATGTGCTTCCGCCCCAATATTGAGCAGCGCCACCTTTATATCCTTCACGCTCTTGCGGGCAGTATGAATCCGCTGAGCCTCAATCCCCATACGGGCGAACTGAAGCAAATCCTCAGCACTGCAATCCACATTGGCACCAAGGTCCAAAAGATAGCAGGAACCCATACCCGAAGGTACAGACTTACCGAGCGCCGGCTTCCTAACACCTTGGATATTACCGAGAATACTGCGGCTCAACGCCAACAAGGCGCCGGTATTGCCGGAGGTAACTGCTGCTTGCACATCTCCCGATGCAACACTCTTCAGGGCCATCGCCATGGTTGAATCGCGCTTATGGCGAACAGCCTGCAACGGATTGCACTCTTGAGTGATGACTTGCTCGCAATGGATAATTTCGAGACGGCGGGTAACGCGGCGGCGATGGCGCTGCAGCTCTTGATGAACCAGAGCTTGAAGCTCTGCGCGCGGACCAAATAGCTTTAGCTGCGCTTCAGGGAAGTTTTGAAGAAATCTAATACATGCCGGAACGACAGAGCGGGGACCTAAGTCCCCGCCCATTGCATCCACGGCCAATCGCAATTGGCTGGACAAAGCTTACTCTTCTTCAGAGCCGCCGCTAACTTCGATCACTTTGCGACCACGGTAGAAACCGTCTTTGGTCACGTGGTGACGACGGTGTTTTTCACCGGTAGTCGGATCGACGGAAAGGGTAGCACCTGCGCCCAGCGCATCGTGGGAACGGCGCATACCGCGACGGGAACGAGTCTTCTTGTTTTGTTGAACAGCCATTGCTAGCTCCTAAAATAAACAAATTTCGCTGGAACCGGGGCGCCTACCGGCGAGCCCAAACTCATCGGGAAACCTAGGATTTACCCGACGAACCCTTCAACTGCTCCAGCACTTTAAAGGGGTTTGCCTGTTGCTCATCCGCCTCGGCAACCTCGCCACCAAAATGAAAGCTCTCCTTGGAGACACATTCTTCCTGGTGATAAGCCACCATTGGCAAATTGAGCAAAATTTCATCTTCAAGGATCTGGTGCAAGTCCAGCTCATCGCCGTCCTGGATCACCGGGTCCAGATCTTTGGGCAGGGCCTTACCCTGCTCCTCAGTCCATACGATACCCCAGCTAAACTGTGCCTCGATCTGCTCATGGACCGGTGACAAACAGCGCTGACACAAGAGGTCAACTGCAAGTTGAACCTTGCCGCTCACCGTTTGGTGACCTTGCAAGTCTCGCTCAAACTGCAATTCAGCAGAAATCTCTCCGTGGACAGACTCAACTGCGCTACCAACCCGAGGCAGGGACTCCAACGGCAAAACACCATCGAGCAACTGCTCTCGCTGTACCAATTTCCGAGCATCAATGCTCTTTGGCAATACTGATTTAGAGGGGGCTATCGACATAAGCGCGCAATTCTATGGACTCACCTTAGCCTTGTCAAAACAAATCAGGCATTGCAGTATCGCCCGGTCACAAACCACTATTCGACCCAGCGGAAAATCCACCAGAATGCCCCACCCTCTGATACTAGCCTCCAGCTCTCCTTACCGCAGAACCCTACTACAACAGCTTGGCATCCCCTTTCAGCAGGATTCGCCCCATATAGATGAAGCACCACAGGCGGGGGAAGCGCCAGCTGCACTCGCCCTGCGCCTCGCCACAGAGAAAGCGCGCGCCCTGGCAGGCCGCCACCCGAAATCACTGATTATCGGTTCAGATCAAGTTGCCTCTTGCGACGGTCAAATACTTGGCAAGCCAGGCAGTAGGGAGCGCGCCATCGCCCAGCTGCAAGCCTGCAACGGCAAAAAAGTGATATTCCACACCGGCTTGAGCCTGCTGAATAGCGCAAGCGGAGAGCAGTTGGGCGATACGGAAACCTTCACCGTCTACTTTCGGCAGTTGAGCACAGAGCAAATTGAACGATATGTAGAGCTGGAACAACCTTACGATTGCGCCGGCTCTTTTAAGGTGGAAGGGCTAGGTATCGCCCTGTTTGAGAGGCTTGAAGGGGCAGATCTCAACACCCTGGTTGGGCTGCCACTAATCCGCCTTACCGATATGTTGAACCACTTTGGCATAGATCCACTGGGCCCGCAGGCCACTTAAAGGAGTGGCGGCCAGCGGAGCAGCTCAGAGAAACGATCGATAACAACCTTGGGGCCACACCCCTGCAGTCGGGTTGGGCAATGAGCGCCATAGCTCACCCCGATAGAGGGCATACCGATCGCCGCCGCCATTTCCAGGTCGTATACGGTATCCCCTACCATTACCGCCTGCTCCGGACCGGTTCCGGTCTCATGTAGCAACTCATTCAGCATCAGCGGGTCAGGCTTGGAAGCTGTCTCATCCGCACAACGACTGGCGGCAAACAAGTGGCCGAGGCCGTGCTCCTCAAGTTCCCGATTGAGCCCCCGCCGACTCTTCCCGGTCGCTACCGCCAACAGGTGACCACCACACAGCAACTGGTCCAGGGTATCCAGGACTCCCTCAAATAACGGCAAGGGTTCAACCCGGGCCGCCATCCACTCATCAAAGTAAAGTTGGCGCAACGTGAGTTTTTCCTCACTGGCAGCCTCCGGAAACAGAGAGGATATCGCCTCCGGCAGACCAAGCCCGATGATGTTGCTAACCGCTTCCGGGGCAAGCACCGGCAAACCGGCTCTATCTGCTGCCCGCAACATACAATCGACGATACGCGCCTCAGAATTACAAACCGTCCCGTCCCAATCGAGGATTACCAACATAACAAAAGAACGCCCTACTCTTCCCTTAATCTATTCAGCACTACACTCAGCTCCGCAGGGAGTGGAGCCTCCACCTCAACCTTGGAGCCATCTGGCAAAGAGCAGCGCACTGAAGCCGAGTGCAAAAAGAGACGCTTCAGACCGCGACCGCGAAATTCACGATTGACTTCGTCCGAGGTGTACTTGTTGTCGCCCGCCAAAGGGCAACCAACAAACTGAGCATGAACTCGAATTTGGTGTGTTCGCCCGGTGACCGGCTCTGCGGAAAGCAAAGTCGCCGCCTTAAATCTCTCAATCAACTTAAAGCGAGTCTCTGAAGGCTTGCCCTCAGGGTGCACTGACACCATTCTCTCGCCGCTTTTCAAAGTGTTCTTGCGCAAAGGTGCCTCAACAACGCGGCGACCTCGGGGCCACTTGCCCACCGCCAATGCCTGATACGATTTACCGATCTTTCCCGCCCGCAACTCCGACTGAACATGTTGCAATACCGCGCGTTTGCGGGCCACCATGATGGCGCCACTGGTATCCCGGTCCAGGCGGTGCACCAACTCAATAAACGGGCTTTGCGGGAACATCTGGCGCAAAACTTCAATCAGGCCCAATCTGACACCGCTGCCGCCATGGACCGCAAGGCCCGACGGTTTATTGATCACCATAAGCCCGTGCTTGTCATAAAGTATGGACTCTTGGATCAGCTGGCGCAGAGATTCACCAGCGAGAGGGGCCTCTGCCTGCTCGGCAACACGAATTGGCGGCACTCGCACCACATCGCCCGCCTTTAACTTGTATTCAGCCTTTATTCGTCCTTTATTTACTCTTACCTCACCCTTACGCAGGATTCGGTATATACGTGAACGCGGCACACCCTTGAGGCGCGCCTGGAGGAAATTGTCGATCCTCTGTCCCGCCAGCTCTTCAGGTACAGTTAAAAGCTGCACGCCGCCAGATGGATTCGAGGTCTTTGATGGGGTCTCGGCCGGAGCCTTCTTGGGGTGGGGTATACTTCGCATGACGCGCATCATAGCGTTGCCAGGGATACAATTGAAGCACCTCCCTGCCCATGCTATATTCGGCCGGCCTGAATTCGGCGTATTTTCGGTCAAAGGCGACTTCCCACATGAAGAGATAGCCGTGACCCCAACGAAAATACCCCATTCGGTCGGTGCGCGGGGATGCCGCGTCATTGATAAAACTTAGCCGTTGAGATGTCCCCCAATTACCAGAACCAGAGGGGAGCTCACCGGCAACAACAGCCCGCGGTTATGCGGGTAATTATCGCGAAGGTAAGACGGGCCGTGACCCGCAGCGCTTGAAAGGACGACTCAAACTTGCGTCCGGTTTTGCAGAATACGACGAGCCAGCAACCGAACTGGCAACCAGGGCAGCACAGCTTCCGCAAGCCTGGTAAAAAAATTAAGAAGAATGGGTATCAGCCAAAAGCTGAACTGCAGAACCTCTGATGATTGACGCAAACCTTGCCGCCCAGCATGAAACAAACCAAGGGGCGGCGCCCAACCCTGCTGCAGAAGCCTGCAGCACAGGTACAGGGCAGTACTAACAAAAGGTATTAAAGGTACCAACGGATAGCACAATAACAGCGCGTATCCGGAGTTTTTGCAGAGCGAATAATAGGCAAACGCCAGTCTCAACAAGCCGCATAGATCCATGGCGCGGTAGAGCTGGCATACCTTATTTTCCCTGCCCTGCCTGGTGGTCCTCTCCACCTAGCAGCCAACAAGCAAGCCTGTGAGTAGCGGTGTCACGCCTTTGCGCAACGCAAGGAAAACGACACGCATGAAAAGAATGCTAATCAACGCAACCCAACCTGAAGAGTTGCGTGTTGCCCTGGTCGACGGCCAGTGGCTCTATGATTTAGATATTGAGAACCGAACCCGCCAGCAGAAAAAAGCGAACATCTACAAAGGTAAGATTACCCGTGTAGAACCCTCCCTCGAAGCTGCATTCGTCGACTACGGCGAAGAGCGCCACGGGTTCCTCCCCCTGAAAGAAATCTCTCGCGAGTACTTCCTAAAGCAGCCCAAAGACATCGAAGGCCGCATCAAAATCAAAGATGTCGTCAAAGAAGGTATGGAAGTTATTGTCCAGGTGGACAAGGAAGAGCGCGGCAACAAAGGCGCTGCCCTCACCACCTTTGTCAGCCTCGCCGGCCGCTACTTGGTGTTAATGCCCAACAATCCTCGTGCCGGTGGCATCTCCCGCCGCATTGAAGGTGATGAGCGCTCCGAGCTCCGCGATGCATTGGCCAGTGTAGATGTCCCCTCAGGCATGGGCATCATCGTGCGTACCGCCGGCGTTGGCCGCAGCGGTGACGAACTGCAATGGGACCTCAACTACCTGCTGCAACTTTGGAATGCCATCAAGGAAGAAGCTGATACCTCCAAGGCGCCACACTTCCTGTTCCAGGAAAGCAACGTCATTATCCGCGCCATCCGCGACTACATGCGCGATGATATCGGCGAAGTTATTGTCGACGACAAAGGCGCCTTTGAGCTGGCCGCAGAGTTTGCCCGCCAGGTAATGCCCCACTACGCCAATAAGGTGAAGTACTACGAAGACGCCATTCCGCTGTTCAATCGCTATCAAATTGAAAGCCAGATTGAGACAGCGTTCGAGCGCGAAGTGAAGCTCCCCTCCGGTGGCTCCATCGTTATCGATGTGACCGAGGCCTTGGTATCTATCGATATCAACTCCTCCCGCGCAACCAAGGGCGGCGATATCGAAGAGACCGCGCGCAATATCAACCTGGAAGCCGCCGATGAAATCGCTCGCCAGCTGCGCCTGCGCGATATGGGCGGACTGGTTGTAATCGACTTTATCGACATGCAGAGCAAGTCCAACCAGCGCGAAGTTGAAAAGCGCATGGAGAAGGCCCTCAGCATGGACCGCGCCCGCGTTCAGGTTGGCCGCATCTCCCGCTTCGGACTGTTGGAGATGTCCCGCCAGCGCCTGCGCCCATCCCTGGGTGAAACCACATTCCGCGTCTGCCCCCGCTGTAGCGGCCAAGGCACCATTCGCGGCACCAAGTCTCTGGCCCTCTCCATTCTCCGCCTGGTAGAAGAGGAAGCGAAGAAAGAGCGCAGCGCCGAAATCCGTGCAATCACCCCAGTGAATGTCGCAACCTACCTGCTGAACGAAAAGCGTAAAACGATCTCCCAGATCGAGTCCCGCAATTCCACTCGCGTAGTAGTTGTGCCCAGCGCAGAAATGGAAACGCCGCACTTTGAAGTTCAGCGCCTGCGTGACGATGACACTGCAACCCTGGAAACTTCCTACAAGATTTCTGGCACTGCCGAAGAGACAGTGACCAAGAAAGAGGAAAAGCCACAGCGTCCAGCTCCAGTGCAAGCGGCCGTGCAGCAAATTGCCCACACCGCTCCAGCACCCACTCCGGAGAAAAAGGAAGAGCCTGGACTCTTCAGCCGATTGATTAGCGCTATCGCCTCCTTCTTCACCGCAGAAGAGGAAGAGCCGAAGAAGCATCAAAAGTCCAAAGGCCGTGGCAAGGACTACCAGCAGCGCAACCGCAATCGCAACCAGCGCGGAAATCGCAACAACCGCAGTGGCCGCCCCGCGCGCCGCAAGGATGATCGCCGCGAAGACAATAAGCGCGACGACCAACGCGAAGATAAGCGCAGCGCCAAGCTGGACGAGCATGACAGCGCCTCTGATCGCCAAGGTGAAGGTCAGCGCAGACGTCGCCGCCGCCGCAACGACAACCGCCGCAGCGACAACCGCACTCAAACTGCTGAAGCCAAAAATACCGTTGATACCAACGAACAGGCTGGAGACACTTCTGATCAGCAACGCCCAGCACGTCGCCCAAGCAATGTGCGCGGTCGCCCCCAAGCGCGCCGTCGCGGCGGACGTCGCAATGAGAACACCGCAGCAACCGCGGTAGCTCACAGCCAGGAAGAGCTGAATCGCGAAGTTCACGAAGCCATCGACGAAGCCGAAAACGAGGTCCGCAAAACTAAGGAAGTCGCAAAAGAGACTCGCACCGAGGCGCCCAAGCCCAAGGCAAAAGACTCTCAGAAGCCGCAGCGAGCTCCCAAGCAAGCAGCCCAGCCCGCCATTACCATGCCGGTGCGAACTGCCCACGAGGAGAAACCTGCACAAGAGACCCCGAAGCCAGTAGCACAGCCGCAAAGCACCCCACAGGCAGCCAAAGCTGCCACCGCCGAGCCGCAGCAACCTACTCAGCCCAAACCCAAAGCTACCCCGGTAGAAAAAGCAGCTGTGCCAGCTGCCGAGCCGGCCAAACCCGTAAAGCAAGCGCCAGAACAAAAAGCCACCACGGCAGAAGTTCCAGCTGCCCCCAAAGCTGAGGCCACTCCTGCCAAACCAGAAGTAGAAGCAGCAGAGGAAATCGTGCTTGAGGAAGCACAAGCTGCAGCTGAAGCTTTACAGGAACAGGCAGGCACCAGTGAGCCGGAAGCTCAGGAAGAAATTGTTGCCGCTGAGCAGGCAGCTTCCGAAGAGGGACCGACCGCACCCAGCCAGGGACGCGCAGTAAATGATCCGCGTATCAACCCCAAACCACTGGGTGAATTCTCAATTGTTACTGAGCGCCGTGAAGTGGGCTCCCAGCAGCCTCTGGATACCGCGCAGCCGGCAGCGATTGAGCACAATCCACGCGCCCTAGCCCGCCCGGCCAACGACCCGCGTATCAGCCGCAAGGCCGTGGAAGTTGATGCCAACGCAGATATCGATCGCGACTCTGCAGAAGCGAGCTAAGCGATAGCTGCCAAGCCGCCCCAGCTAATGGCCGGGGCGGCCTTATCAACCTGACAGCAAGCCTTGAGCTGGTCAATAAATCACCTAACTTATTGAACTATATAAAAAAAATCAAAATGGCGCTTGTACATCCCGAGAAGCTATGTATAATGCGCAGCACAATTTGGTGGGGTGGCTGAGTGGTCGAAAGCGGCGGTCTTGAAAACCGTTGACTGTAACAGGTCCCAGGGTTCGAATCCCTGCCCCACCGCCATTATTCATACAGAAAGCCCTGATTTTTCAGGGCTTTTTTGTTTCTGCTATTTTTATTCCCCCACTAGTTCCCCCACTTATCTTTTGTAGGCCCGTAACACTTCAGGCGATGTAAACTCTATACGCACCAGCGGTGGTACACTAACGTCTTCACCGCCTGCCCTTTCACATTGAACATCAGGTCGATTTAGCTCTTTTACAGGCTCCACGAGAGCCCGCCCATTAACTTTACAAAAGCCTCATACGCTCACACAGCAGCTAGACCGTAATCTCCGGTAGCTGGTCCCACTGAGTCGTATAGGCTGGCGATCGATGCTCCTGTCGCATCTTCCACTTCTTGTCGATACCTTCAGCCCCCAGAAACAAGGTGCCCCGGCCAAACCGCTGATTGATCTGGTCGATGGCCTGCATGGTCTCACCTGATCGTATTGGCTGGCCCCTGGTGAACATGTCGCTCTGGCCCAGTGAGCGGGGGATAAGCTCTACCAGCCCTACCCCCGCTTTCAGGAATCTATGTCCCTGCAGGAACAGCTCTGTAATGGCGCGCTTTACCAGCTGCACTATCAGCCGTGTGTCATCCGTGGGGTATGGGGTTTGTACCACGGTGCTGCGGCTGTAGTAGAGCGGCTCATGGGGTGAGGTATGCAGGAAGACATGGATAGACTTTACCAGGGAGTCCTGGGCCCGCAGCTTCTCCGCCGCCCTGCTCGCGTACAAGGTAACGGCCTGCAGTATCGGCTGCAGATCGGTGAGCTTTTCGCCGAATGAGCGTGTGCAATAGATCTGTTTCTTGGCTGGCGGCTGCTCTTCCAGGCTTAAGCAACTAATGCCATTTAGCTCTTCTATCGTGCGCTCAATATTTACATTCGTATGGCTGCGCAGGATTTTCGGGTTGGCTTGCGCCAGGTCATAGGCGGTCTTGATTCCCAGGTGCCCGAGTCGCTTTGATAGACGCCTGCCTACACCCCACACATCACCCACTTCAGTGCGTCGCTGCAGCCACTGCCACTTTGCGGGGGAGTCCAAGATGCAGACGCCCTGACACCTGGGGATCTTCTTGGCGACTCTATTTGCCAGCTTGGCCAGAGTTTTACTCGGGGCAATGCCAACGCCCACCGGCATGCGAACATCCCGCCAGAGGGTTTGCCTTATTTGCTGACCGTAATCCAGCAGACACTCTTGCAACCCATGCAGATCCAGAAACATCTCATCGATGCTATAGACTTCAACCTCTGGACTGTACTGCTTCAGCGTTATCATTACCCGGTGGGAAATATCGCCGTACAGGGCGTAGTTACTCGAAAAGATCTTTACCCCGTGCTTTCGCAACAGATGCTCAATCTTGAAGAACGGCTGCAAGTCGGGAATACCTAACACTTTGGCTTCTTTCGAGCGAGCCACCACGCAACCATCATTATTGGAAAGGACTACCACCGGGAGCCCGCGCAGGTCGGGGCGGAATATCTGTTCGCAGCTGGCATAGCAGCTGTTGCAATCAACCAGTGCCAACATCAGCAGGACCGGTGGTACCGCACGGAAGCCTTGACCACTCCCTCAGCAATCAATTCCTGCCCCTCCCAAATGGGAATCGGTGCGTATTTGTCATTGGCCGATAGCAGGCGGCCCTGTTGGCGGTCGAGCACCTTGCACGTTAACTGCCCATCCAGGGCAACCACCACCACATCTCCGTGGATTGGCGGTAATGATCGGTCGACTACCAGCAGGTCCCGGTCAAAGATGCCGAGGTTCTGCATAGAGTCGCCGTTGGCGCGGGCGAGGAATGTCGCCGCCGGGCTGGTTATCAGGTGTTGATCCAGGCTCAGCGCTGCTTCTTTGTGGTCATCCGCTGGCGAAGGAAAGCCGCAGCTAACGCCACTGCCGTATAGAGGGGAAAGCTTCATGTGCTCTAGCAATATACTGTATTTTTATACAGTATAGTGGTGAGCACCCAATAAAGACAAGTAGCCAGTGTGACTCCAGGGCCTCACAGGTATTTTGTACTCAAGCCATCTCGGCGCCGCCACCTCCTTTTGACTCAGCCGAATAAATCACCCCCTGGATAGTGGTGCTCACTTCCTCACCTATCAGCTTTAATACGGCATCCCTTCCCGCTAAATCGGGGCAACCTGTTACCCACTCCAGGGCCACACACAGGCCTGCGACCCGCTGCAATTGCTCCATTCGTGCTTTTATAGGCACGCTCAACCCTTTGTAACTGCTAGCCCTATCTCCGCCCTGTGTCACCTAACGCCAGATATCTGCACTGCCTTATGACGACAAGTCACCAAGCGCACCTTGATAATTGAGGCCGGATCACTAGGCGATCGCCTGCGCAACGCACGGAAACGGGAGAGGATAACGATTGCACAGCTGGCAAAGTAGCTGGGGCTTGTGTCATCTCAAATTTCGACAATGGAAACAGGCGTACAAAGAATTCCGGCAGACCTGCTGCCGGTTTGGTGTGAGGCGGTTGGGATTACTTTAACGGAGGTGTATGGGGTGGAGAACCTGCACCACTTTGCACAGATTCCATTTCCGCCATTAGTTGCAAGAATGTACTTATCACTCCCGAAAGAGTGGCAGAGACATATCCAGAGAAGCATTGAAAGTATTCACCGCCTCTGGAAAATTCGGCAGATCAATAAGTAAGATTATTAACTACATCAAAGAATAGATCATGCTTTACTTTCTTCATCTTCAGGAGTTGAAGTCCAGACTGAATTCGGGAACATACGCTTCCTAACATCATCCAACTCAATAGTATCCACAATACCAAACCCCTCTCTCATCAAGGGATAAGGGTTTTTAATATCTCCATTACCCACCACATACTCTTTAAGCAAATAGAAAAGCCCCTCCTCTAGATTTGGTATCAAACCACTACTAAGTTCGAAACGACTGGAACCTTCATTTTGGAGGATCAAATATGGCCAAAACATAGCCCAGAACGTTAATATATAATTTGATCCAAAATGAGCTTTTATTATTTCTTCAGAAAAAAAGCCATACTTGATATTGACTAAAATTATTTCAAGCCTACCAGCACGCTCTGATAGATACTCCTGCTCCTCAGCGCTCAAACGCTTCACTGCCTCAATAACCCCCAGAATATTATAGCCATTTTCTGGATTTTGAGGGTTTTTAAGTTTATGGCTTTGAGAAAATAATTTTTTGTATATCTCATTCTCGTTTATTTTTTCTTGATGAGGCAGATCTGAAGTTAGCCTAAAAACATAATCAATAGTTCTATTAATTTTCTCCTTTTCAGAAGCCTTTTCAAGATTTTCTACAGCTATATATATTGCAATACAGGCAGAAACAAGCACAGCAACAGGCGACAAAAATCTAGAATAATCAATAGAAAAATTTAATGTTGATGCAGACATAACACCTAAAGCAAAGGCCAAAATTGTTAAAATTACTGTAATCTTGCTTCTTGTCATAATTTAATTCTTCTGCAGCCCCTTCTATAAAGCATACAATTTTTATCAATCATAATACTTTATAGATAAACTAAAATAAGCGCCAATCTTACTTCAACTTAAGAGCACTAACTACATCAATCCATATTTTTTCGCTACAGTCTCAAACTGGCGTTTATAGATTGCCCGAGCGGGCCGATATGGCGGCAACCATTCATCAGGACCCTTGTCGCCCTTACTCTGGTTATTGTCATCATCCACTAGCCAGAGATTGGCTGGGTCTTCGGCGAATACACGGCGTTGCTCGCGAGTCCAGTTAGCACCGCCGTTCTTATGAACCCAGGCTAAAGGGGCTATATGTTCTACATCCAGATCTGAAGCTTGATCAAAAAACTGGCCAGTATAGGGGTCCAACCATAAACCTGACAACACCGTGCAGGATTTTTCATTGCTAAAGGTGACGGGAGCCAGAGAGAGGCGAATCAGCAGCTCCTGGCGAGTGTTTTGGCAGTCGCCATCCGCATCGGGCCAGCGGGGGAGCCACTGCTGACGATCATAAGCTTCCATTTCAGCTTCGTAGCAACTAGTTAATACAGCTACCAGTACAAACAAAAAAAGTAAACGCATATGAACTTACGCTACAGATGATTGACCTGTTTTAGTGTCCACAGAGAATTTGGATCTAATTTCAGACTCAATACGCTCCTCTGTTTTCCCTTCGATAAAATATGCAGTAGAACTATCATTACTCCTATTGTAATCATCTAGCATCTGTCTTGCTCGAATGGTAAGAGGTGTGGTAGCAACTAATAAGCCGCTTCCTCCTGACTGCCGAACCATGTACAAAAAGCTACGGACCGTCCTAACCCCAACTTTCTTTTGATATGCTTTGGTCTCCACAAAAATATTTTTCCCTTTATGCACAAAAGAAAATTCAGAAGCATAAGTTTCCACTCCAGGTATATAGCTACCTTCACTCCCATCAAGTAACTTCAACCCTCTAAGAACCCTACTCACCAGTGCTTGATATTCATAGCCACTGAGGGACTCAAAACCGCTCACAGAGAGCACTTCCTCTTCATTCTCAGCTAGATCCACTTCTGTTTCAGCATCAATCCACTTCTTTCGAACAACACTCAACAGACCAATAACAGCTATCAATATGAACGGAAGCTCGATTTTCAAAAACTGAGTCAAAGAAAACTTCGACCACCAACTTCCCTCTTCTACCGGCTCCTTTATTTCACTAATAAGCCCTTGAATTTTTAACTTTATTTCACTTCTACGCTCTAACGAAATATATGAATTTTTTGAAAAATCATTGCGTATTAGCAAGAGGGTTTGCTTAACGCTATATGGAAAACTTAGCTTGTAATAGACTTCTTTCTGCTCTATTGACAACCTAGCTTCCTGAATGGTGACATTCTCATTCGCAAAAAATCGCCCACCAACCTCCTGAATCAATTCTTCCTGGGCCAAAGCGGACTTCTGATACATACTCTCCTTGACATGCTCAGGTACATAAAAAAAACCAAAGTAGAACGTAGCGAAAACACCGAAAACATTAAATATATTCCAGGAGTATTCTAATACCCACTCCCAGGTTTTATTTAAAATATTACCCAATTTATCCTATCCTTGTTTTTGGTTAAGTTGAAAATTATTGTGCTGCACCACTATTGTTACACCTCAATACCATACCGATATATTTGAGCTGCAAATTCAAGTGCATACTTGGGAAACATGTAGGCTAATTTACATTATTATCCCATAGAAGCCCATCCAAAGCCCCCAACATCTGCCCAACCACCCCGGCCAGATCCGTGTTGGTATCCCCAGTGATCTGCGGCAGAGTCGCCGGACGGTTGGCTACCTGTCAGCCGCTGCTGCCGTTGATATACAGCAGGCCATCCGCCTGATTCAGCGCGACCTTGGCAGGAAAGAATTGCCAGTAGCCGGTGTCTGCCACGTAGCGGGCCAGCTGGCCGTTTTGGTTTGCCCACTCATTGCTACCGGTGGCAACTATGTAGCGGTCGCCATCGTCGGGGGGATCGTTTTGGATGCCCTGCACTTCGATTTGCAGAAGCGCGTAAGTTCATTGTTACAAACACCCCACTCACCATCATCATCCGCATAAACTCGCTTACCGCAGTTAATTGCAACCATACTCACCCACTCGGAATCGCCATCACTGCAATAGAACTATGCACGACCATGCGATTCGCCACTTCACCAATGCAGTCAGAAACAAGGCCCGCTGCCTCGTCAATCACATTGACCGCCTGCCCTGCATCTGTGGTGAGTGTCTTCGTTGTCACATAGACCCGATCCATCGGGCATCGGTCTGCACGCTGTTCTGATCATCAATCACGGCAATAACGCACTTGAGCACAGCGACGGCTTGAGCTTCGGAGCTTGCGGGCTCAGCCTTTTGCGTGATTGCAGATCGCACAATCGTACCAGTACAGTGGCGGTCGTCGATGATGTAGGCAAATTGCCAAGCCTGGCACTCTATAAACAATATAAATATAGGAATTTCTTACTAAACTAGTTATCCCTATATGTTTAAACTTTATTCCCAGCTTTTTGAGATCATCTTCCTAAAGATAACTACCGCAATCCAGCCCTATACTTCCCGTGTCACCTCTATTTTACCTAGACAGCCAGACAAGCAGTAGGAACTCTCTAAGGATGAAATCCTATATTGGTGACTCCACTTCAACTTTAATGACAAAGATTTGAGAGCATTCTCCGCCTAATTAGCTGTTCAGCTGAGTCCCAAATCGATCAACAGTCTGTAACAAAATTAATCGCTTGATTTTTAAGGGATCATCATGAAAGCTTTCACCCCGATAGCGGCAGCTATCTTCTTAGTAATTAGTGGGTATTCATTCGCAAATGGGAATACTGCCATAGTGAACCAGAATGGAAATGGTAATATGGCTAACCCGGACCAAAGTGATCCCGCAACGATGGACAGTTTGATCGCAATCACCCAGGATGGTGATTTCAACGAATCTGCACCGGTACAGGAGAATGCCACTCAAAATGGCACTATTATTCATATTCAAACTGGAAATCTAAATACCGCTCCTGCCTTACTACAAAATAACAGTGACTCTACCCAGATTACGGCAATTCAGCAGGGCAATCTTAATGAGGTAGGCATGTCGCAAGTTGACTCTCAGTTAAGTACTGTTTTTGTTAACCAAATTGGGGATACCAATAGCTATGGCGGTGCGCAGATAATGTCAGATAGCGATACTATTTCTGTATTGCAATCTGGAGATTCCCAAATTTCCGGTAATACTCAACTCAATACCTCCTTTAACAGTTTTATAGTGAACCAGACAGGAATGGCCAATAGTGCTATTGGTTTCCAATCTAGCGGTACCTCAAATACCTCAGTTATGATCCAGAATGGAACTGCTAATATCGCTGGCATGGCTCAAAACGACGGCGACTTTAATAGCTTACTTATTCAACAAGACGGAGATAGCAATGATGGCATTGTTACACAGTTAAATAATTCAAATAACAATACTGTGAGCGTATTCCAATCAGGCATGATGAATATGTCGGAAGTTAATCAAGATGCTTCTGATTTTGGCATAGTTGATACCAACCAAACTGGCATGATGAATATGGCACTAACCAATCAGACGGGGATATCCAACTTTGCCAGTCAATCCCAGATTGGCACATCTAATGTGCATGAAATCGGTCAGGCAACATCCGGTAATTCTGCAACTGCCCTCCAATCTGGTACTGGCAATATGGGCGTGATTTTTCAATAGCGGATAAGGTTGACGATTCAACACTGTACTCCCTATTAGCAGCTATGGGTGTTTGACTGTTTTTGGGTAAAAGAGATGCTTTTTAAATAGGTATAACACTAAGCTAACGGGCAGTAACGTAGCGGCATAATCGCGAAGCGCCGCTGCGTTACTGTCCCAGTGTGGCACGCAGTGTGGCACGCAGTGCTACACGTGTTAAGCGCCTTGTTATACGTTACAGCTAAAATCATCTACTACACCCCACACTATTGCCGCCATAAACATACACCATGTAATTAGGATTAAACGTCGTCTCATACCAAAATTTGATACATATCTTGCCTCTGGTACATGAGGCACATTCATGGGTAACTTTAAGAAGAAATTAATATTTAAATTTACTAAATAGGTAAAGCTAAGAAACAGAACAAATGGCCTACCTTTATCTGCGGGGCAGGAATAATGACTCGCTGCCAAAATTGCAATGACTAAGTAGGATAGGAGTAAAATCCATTTAAGAGCTTTGTTGTTCATTTTATCCGAAGCGTATAATCGGGATAGGGAGGCACCTCACGATGCCTCTCCTCCCACACCACCAGGCATACGGATCGCGTACCATGGCGGTTCAATTCTATTCCCCTTCCTATCTGCCAATTCCGGCAGCCCCAAGCTCCTAAAGTATCTATTTGGCAATGCTCTGTAAAGGGCAGGACTTTTGCTTAGCCTCCATGATCCATGTGCTGATTTGGCCGTGTTCCACGCTAAAAAGCGATCAACACCCAGCCTTCTTAATCTGCGGTAACCACTACGTCCCCATTGCTTCCATAAATAACATCGCAACTTCCGCCTTATCCACTTGTCCAGATCTTTCAGAGGGCTCAGTACTTCACTGATGTCAAAGTACGCTTTCCAACCAAGCAGGGTCTTCTTTAACTCCTCTATGATCTGAGTAAACTTGCGGCCTCGTGTTCGGCGGGTGACCATTCTGATCTTTGCCTTCAATTTATTCATCGATGATTCTGATACCTTGATCCGGGCATCTTTCTTCAGCAATCTAAATCCTAGAAAGCTCCGCTTCCAGAAGTGATCCTCTGCACTCTTCTCAGCATTTACTGTGAGCTTCAGCTTACATTTGATGAAGTGCGTAAGGCTTACTTTTATCCGCTCTGCAGACCGACGACTTCCCACCAGTATTTGAAAATCATCGGCATATCGCACAAAACTGAGTTGCCGCTTGTGCAGCTCCCAGTCCAGTTCATTAAGCACAATATTAGCTAGAAGCGGAGATAGCGGCCCACCTTGCGGGACGCCTTTTGTTGTAGCTATTACCTTGCCGTCGACTACCGTTGGCGCTTTTAGGTATCGGTTTATCAACCCCAGCACATCAGCCGGTATTCCACTTTGCTTCAGTGTTAGCATGAGCCTGTCATGATTCACTTCATCAAAGAAGGATTTCAAGTCCATATCGATCGTCCAGCGCTTTCCTTGCCGGACAAAGTTTTGAACCTGTCTAATCGCCTGGTGTGCCGATCGATTTGGTCTAAAACCAAAACTAAGAGCATGAAACTTCGGCTCCCATTGCTCACTGAGTATCTGTGCGATAGCTTGTTGGATCAACCTATCTTGCACAGTGGGTATACCCAATGGACGCAGGCCTCCATTGCCTTTTGGTATAAAGACGCGTTTCACCGGTTGAGGACGATAGCTACTACTTAACACCTTGTGTCGGGTAGCAATCCAAGTCTGCTTAAGATGTTCCGGCAACTGTTTTACCGTCATACCATCGAGACCTGGCGCACCCTGGTTACGAGAAACTTGTTGTAATGCTCGAAACAGATTATTCCTATCTAGAATTCGCTGCATTAAAAGAGATGGGAAATTGGACAATGTATGATTAAGTTTCCAGTTTGATGTTCACCCCCCAAAAAAAATATTTTTTTTCCTGGCAACTAAGTTACTTGTCAGATGCAGTCATCAAGCTCTGCATTAATAATACTGTCCAGAATTGTTCAGGCCGTCAGTAACACGAAATCTACCTACTATGCCCTCTGCTGACTTCTATGGGTCGGTCAAAACCAATCTCTCAGTTTTCAGTTATTCCATTAACAACCCATAGACCTCCCAGGGTAAGACATTTAACTTTCTTCACGTAGATGCTGGATTTATAAAACGCAGGCCAGTTGTGGATGGAGAGCTTTATGGTCACGTGCCCACTGGCTCCACCTGCGTCACACCTCATATCCAGTTCTTGTTCATCACCCCGTGAATTTGCGTTGGGCTTCCTCCAGCCAATACCTCGCGATATTGACCTTGCCCTTTCGTTAACCTTCGGCTCCACGAATACCTGGTAAGAGGACTTCCACCTCTCTAGTTAAATGCCATGCCTGGCAAACACGCCGCTAGCATGGGCGCAGCTTTAGCTGCGTCCAATGCCTTACTTTGTTAACTGTTTTACCTATATTCAACGTAAATTTCCCCAGAGCCTATCGGCAACTCTTTATTCAAGATCTCAATTAGATCAATGACACTATCAGTTTGCTCTAGGTCTTGATACTCACAAGCATACCAAGCAATGAATTTTGCCCCTTTATATATTAACTCTCCTAATAACTTTCCAAGTTGAGTAGAACTTAAAGGATCGCCTTGTGACAACTGAAGTCCAGCTTCGGAAAATATACTGTCTGTAGTATCACCAGTTTCATCTAAAACTGCCCATGCATGAGACTGATCAATACCGTAGTAGTCGACTACTTCACCGAATACTTCCTGTGCTTCGCTGGCAGGCACAAAAGTAATGTCTGAAACATCAGTTGTAGGCTTGAGATCTATAATTGCGAGTAAAAACTGGCTCATGTTCGAATACAGTGGTCTTGCCCACAAAAAGTAGACACTCTAACTATGCGTATTTTCGCTCATACTCTGCTGGACTTACATAGCCCAATGCAGAGTGCCTACGAACCCTATTGTAGAAAATCTCAATGTATTCAAACACCTCAGATTTTGCTTGCTCTTCGCTTTCGAATGTTCCGGCATAGACCAGCTCGACTTTTAGCCTGCTAAAGAATGATTCCATTGCCGCATTATCCCAACAGTTAGCCTGGCGACTCATACTCGGCTTGCACTTGCTTTCGGACAAGAGATCCTGGTATTTCTGCGATCGATATTGCACACCCCTGTCAGAGTGAACTAGCAGTCCAGGCTTTATTGGTCGTCGCTCTAGGGCCATTTTCAATGCTCGACGTGTCAATTCATCGGTCATCTGCGAGTCGAATGCCCAACCTACAATACGTCGAGAGTACAGATCCATAACTACCGCGAGGTATAGCCACCTATCCAGAACCCAGATATACGTAATGTCACTGGTCCAGCGGCAATTTGGTCGATCCACATCAAAGCAACGCTTAAGTAAGTTGGCGGAGACGTTAATGCTCCCCTCTACGGGCTGACTATATCGAAAGCCTTTGCCGTTTCTCGCTTTAATATGTTCCTGTTGCATAAGCTTAGCGACGTAGTTCCGCGAGCATGGCTCACCTAACTCTTGAAGCTCGCAAGCAATTCTAGGCGCGCCATAACGACCTTTAAACTCAACAAACGTCTTTCGGATTTTCTCGATTGTTCGTATCTCTCTAATCGTGCGAGCAGATGGCAATCGCCCCCGCCATCGATAATAACCCGATCTTGAGACTTCTAAACACCGACACATCAAGCTAACCGGGAATGACCCTACATGCTCTTGTATCAATGCGTACTTTACTCTTGGTGGTTCGCAAAGTACGCAGCTGCCTTTTTTAGAAACTCAACCTCCTGACGAGCTTCATGCAGCTCCTTCTTGAGTTTGCGAACTTCAGCGCTTTCCTGTTTGGAATAGTCGACACCGTCTAAACTATTGAACTGCTTATCAGACAGTCGATTAAATTGGCGACGCCAGTTGTAGATCTGCTGTGCGCTGACGCCTAGCTCTCGCGCCACAGAAGCCGTTGTTGCTCCAGGCTTTTCCGCTCTCTTAACTGCTTCTCTGCGGAACTCCTCCGTATACGCCTGAGTTCTTTTCTTACCCATGATACACCTCCGTGTTAGGCCTAAACCTAACTATACAGGGTGTCTACTAAACGTGGGTAAGTCTTACAGTTAACGCCGCCATAACCGGCGGGAACGGAGTTGGTTTAGTTGTGCTAGCGTAGCGATAAAGCACAACTGAAGCAACGCAGTGAGCGTCAAGCCCGTGTGCGGGCGGTGGTTGATGGCTTTGTTATGAGGCTAAAATTTGGGCTTAAAGTAGATACCTAAGCCGAGTGTGGCCACAGCCAAACCAATGAATACCTGGACAAAAAGGCTAAAAAAGAAATCCATAGCACCATGGGCGAGTGTAATTTCGATGATACCATTCATCTTACTTGCGTAAGTAAAGCTACCATCAATTGAATCGATAATAGTTAGCATGCTTAGCAAGAAGCCTGCTAAAGCTAGGGTTGCGCCGCCGAATTTATCTCTCATAGTGAGTGTGCGTTATAACGCCGCGCTTTGCGGCTGGTTTGGAGCGCAGCGGAAAACCAGTCCGACAACAGCGCCTTGTTAACTGTTGATTTCAATACACTCTGCACAATACAACTCACTCTCGCTTTCGTTTAGAAGATAACTAATTCTATATCGTTCGAATTCGATATTTGGATCGCTACCCTCTTGAATTGATACTTCAGTGGCCCCTACAAGGCTGGAAATCGCGCCTTTGTAGCCTTTAATTCTGAAAGATATCAGGTCATCCTTTTTCCGTGATCTTTGCACGGTAATAACACAACCCCGAAAATCGCCTCGAGTCTTTGGTGGCTCATCATATCGATACGACGTAATTTTCGAATATTTTCCAAACTCGTAATTCATAACGATGCAAAAGCAGTTAACGCCTGGCTCAGCGGCGAGTTAAACTGGCGGGCCTTTTGGTACAAAAGGCGTGACAGTTTGACGAGTCCGATGCAGCCACTTGTTACACCTTGCCTACGATAAGTTTTGATCTACAAACATCATCGCGAAATGCTCAGCTTGTAGATCAGTGCTATTTTGTTTAGCAATCTCTTTGTTTCTATGCCACATATCACTTATCAGAGATTGCATATTATCGGGAAGCTCCATGACGCTCTGGATGATTTCCTTCCAGCTTCCTTCGACTCCATAGGTTTGAGACAGCTTTGGTGCCATTTGCTGTAATAGAGCTTCATCCTTTGCATCTAGAGAACCGATCGCATCTAAAACGTAAAGTTCTAACAATCTAAGTAGTGGCTTTCCTTCGTATCTCTCACTCATTCTCGATTCCTATTGAGGGTGTAACGCCAAGCTCACCCGCGGAGGCACGATAGTGCCGGAGTCGGGTGCAGCACCTTGTTACGTGTTTTTGCTTGGAACAAATGTATATCTCCCTACTATATCTTCAAAATCTGGCTGTTCGATTTCGAACTGGATGAAGTCATCATGCAAATGACCGATCCATTTGGATTCAAAACCATCAGCATCAGATCTTATCTTGCAGATCACTTTAGAACCACTTTGGGAGTAGGTTCCTGCACCCACTTTGTGGAAATCTCCCTCATGAGGAACTCCTTTTTCCACTGTACCGCTTTCATAGAACTTAATCAGATAGCAGTATGATGATTGATCGTACTTCTCAAAACCTTTCGTTGATGAATAAAACCCATCAAAGTTTGGCCGGGAGCCCGATTTCTTTCTATAGAAGTTGAGAGACATCAGCTTACCTTTCCACGTAACGCCATGTTCAGCGGCAGAATACGGAGTGGAGCAAATTGTGGTATAAGCGAAGCGACCACAATTTGAGGAACGCAGTATTCTGTCCGACTGCAACATCTTGTTAGGCATAGGCAGCCTCGTACTCTTTTTCAGATAGCTCAATGAGCTGCCAATTAAACTTTGTTGTGACTATTGTGAGTGACATACTACCGTATAGATGCACTATCCAAACTGGATCTTCATCGCTTAATCCATCCATTCTATGCTGAACTGCTGGCGTTACTTTACCTTTGATTGTTTCGTTAACGCTTGCTTCCAAAACCATAAACAGATCACTATTTGATGAGTCGTCATCAAACTCGGCATCCATGTGTACCACTTGGCCACACTCAAATACTACCTTCCAGAATTTATCGTTTACGGTGCCTTGGACCAATATATCCAGAGTAACTTTCGGATAAGCACCAAAGTCAATGCTCATATCAGCATTGTCTAAAAGAGATTCACAGACTTCTTGTAGCTCCATACTCTAGATGCCTAACGTCGCCATAACCGGCAGCCATGCGCAAAGCGCGCTTTAGGCTGTCCAGCCACGAAGTGGCGTTGGTTGATGGCCTTGTTATGCATTTACTCGTACCTTATTAAAGAATAACAATGGCAGACCAATAGATAATGCTAGCGACCAATCATAAAAATAAAAACCTATTAAAGCATGAAAACCTATGATATACATTGTTTGTTCGGGGTATTTTCTTAGGAAGAGAAATACACCACAAGCAAAACAAACAAGCATTGATGCAATACTCAAATAAAAAAACTCTGAACCATCCTCTGTAAGTACATAGCTCAAGGTACTCTTTGCCGCTTCGTATGTGCTTAGTGCCTCTGGCTGGGCAACAAGTAATAGAATTGTCCAGATAGCAAGAAAGTAAAAGACGCAAAGGAAATTTAGCGCTCCAGATATCTTAAAACCCATAACCTTCTCATGATGCATAACGAGGCTGTAGAAAAACAGTTTTAGAAAAATCTGCCATTTCCCAGACTCCTCCAATTAAAATTTTGGCTAAAATTTATCTATACCACTAGATTTCTTTCATTGTATTAAATTTAAGCGTCTTGATGCCCTTAATTTATACTCAATCAGTGGATACTGCCATATCTCATCAATTTTTCAATGTTATGTACCAAGCAGAACATCTGCCATTGTCCCTGAACCTTACTTTTTCCTCGTAGCGAGAAGCGATTCAATCGCTTGTTAGTACCAATGTTCCCAAATACTGGTTCGACAACAGACATTCGATGCCCATAAATGGTCTTGCCTTCGATACTATCAATCCGCTTTTTCATCCAATCAGTAGCTGTCCGTCCGTTTGTCCAAGTTAAGGATACTTGCCTTCCATGTCCTTTTCGTGAGTCAGCAGAATCTGGGTTTCGCATACACTGACTTTTAAGGCTGCATGCCCTGCAGTCGGTGAGGCGCCCTTCGAACAGTAGTTTTTTCTTACCTTCACTGACATGCTCTTCTTTTAACAAGAGCATGGCTTTTCCTGCAGGACAGATACAGGTTTTCTTTTTCTTGTTGAATGTAAATTCACTAGCTGGGATAGTCTTCTGGACATTAGCCCTACCTTTTTGATTGCGCTTGCCATACTTGGTTTTTTGCTTTGTAAAAGCTTTATCACGTGAACGGAACTTATTGTCAGGTATGTAGGCATTGATGCCGTTCTCTAGCAGGTAGTTGTAGTTAGCATCGTTGGAGAATCCAGTATCAGCAGTAATGATGACCTGTTTGGCCAAGATGTCTTCATCTATTCCTATATTCTGATAATGGCAATTGATGCCATCGAGAATAGGTTTCAGTGTATGATGTTCCTGGCCCTCTCCAAAGGCCTGTGCTTCAACAACTATCTGATGCTTTCTATCAACTGCGGCAACACCGTTATAGCCCTGGATGGTTCCCTTGCTGGTAGTCATCTTAGCTGATTCATTATCCGTGATGTTACTTTTTACTTCTTTAGGGTTTTTACCTTGCCCCATCCTGGGGGAGTGATTCTTTAAGAACTGATCAATTTTATCAAAGTGTTTCTGCAGCGTATCCGCCGCTTTAGCTACCGCTTGCTTTCGCTCTTTTTCTTTAGGTTTCCTGCCATCAAGCCTCTTGTGCTCTTTGAGGCAATGTTTGATCTTCTTGCGAATTTTTTCCTGCTTCTGTTCTAGCTCTTTAAAAGTCCCAGAATGTTCTTTGCTGGCATTGGATGGCATCTTGCATCCATCTATTGCGAAAAGTTCGTTGCCAAGCAGCCCCTGCTGATCGCAGACCAGTAACACTTGCTCAAACACCGACTCAATCGCATCAGGATAACTGCTTACGAAACTTGCAATACTAGTAAAATGCGGAACGGTATCGCATGACAGTGCTTTGAAGAGGATATTGTTCTCACATTGCCATTGAATTTCACGGCTTGATGTAATGCCTTTTGAGTAAGCAAACAATATGATTTTCAGGAGGATAGCTGGATCATAAGCGGTTCGCCCGCCGCTATCATTTTGATATTTTTTATGGAAGACAGAGAGGTCTATATGATCATCTATCAAATGATGAAGTGTAAACTCAAAGGTTTCAGGTTGTAGTTGTTCTTCGAAATTGATGACGACCATTGCATCTTGGTTGTAATCGTAACGTTTGAAATTGGGCATATGGATAATCTCGACATCAAGATCTCCATTTTAACAAAAAAGCTACCTTTCAAGAGTTTTTCTACAGCCTGAACGCCCGCAACAGGGGCGACCAATGTTGTGCGCTTTTTGCGCAATAATGGAAGCGAAGCGACCGCGCAAAAGATGCACAGATTTGGGCGTCCCGCGGAGGCCCGAAGGGCCGGAGTATCCTGCTTGCGTTTGTTAAGCATTTGCTAGGACACCGGACATCCAAGTAATACTCATAAACACAGCAAACGCAAATGATAAGATGAATATGACTTGCACTCGAGAAAGCTTCGTCTCCATTCCAAAGTTGAGAAACGCCTGTATTCTAGGATGGAAATAGGATTTCACCCCAAGGATGGCAGAGACAAAGGCTATGGCCGTATACATTAGTACTACACTCCAGAATTTTTCCGGATTATCTGAAGCATTAATAGTCTCGGATAGTCCAGCTCTCTGATATGCAATCACTTCACCCAAGACAGCAGATGTCGCTGCATAGCCGCCGCTGACAATGGACAAAACGATAAAAAAGGGCTGAATTCTTTTAGGCATATGTGTCTTGATGCTTAACGCCGCGCTCAGCCGCCGGAGGTAACTGCCGCCTTTTGTGCGGGTTTTATGCACAAAAGGTGACAGTTGCCGGAGGTCGGTTGCAGCGCCTTGTTATGTGGGCTTTATCCAGCTGCCACATTATTGTAAATGCCGTTTTGGCATAATATAAATATTTTAGCAGTTAATGCATCGTTCCCACTCGCCAGCTAATAAACCACCAGCATCTAATACCTCATCCTCAGCAACTATACCGCCTCCATCGCTTACAGTGAAACATAGTTTTACACGAGGCTCTTCACCGTAAAAGTCTATCGAAAAATCAATTTGATTATTTATTAAATTATATTCACCTTGAAGATTTCTGCTATTTGTAATTTTATTTAATGGTGGATATTCATCAATCAAGTCGCTTACATCCCAAAATACATGGCCACTTGACGAGAAGTAAAAATAGTAATAATCATACCCACCTCCATTCCAAACAATTTTCCTAAATAAAGACGGGATCATAACTAATCTCTTAGATTGGAGCGAGTGAACACATAACGCCGCTATCACTGGACAGCGGGTGTAGTTGTAATTTATGTTAACGAAGCGGCAGCGTAGTGCATAAATTGCAACGAAGGACTGCTGTTCCGGTGAATAGCTTTGTTATACGAATTCAGGGCAAGCTCCTGGGTTTAAGTAACCCCAAACTCGAAAGTATGATTCCTGATTTGAATATTTAATACTGTGTCTCTTTAAGATACTTAGTATCTCCGCAGACCTATCAGTTTTTTTATCTGATATGAGATGACCTTGATACTCACTTACAATAGGGTTGAAATCAAGCCATTCTATTGCTGAAGAATATTCGAATAATTGATCCCACCAAACTGGACTAAAGCCAAAAATCTCATCTGACGTAATTAGTTTATAACGGACACAGATATATGAAGAATGAAGCTTTTCAAGGTCCTCGCAAACTTCACGCCACTTGGTTTTGTTCATTGCAGAGACCAACTGACGTTCATTGATAATCTTAAGGAGCTTCTCGTTCATATTTCGATCGTATAACGCCCAGCGCAGGCGCAGCCAGCGCGGAGCGCATTTTGTGTTAATGTTTGAGCGCCAGCGAGTAACACAAAAGGTGCGTAGCGTTGGCTGTCGCTCTGCCGCTGCTTGTTATGAGCTACCACCGGTTTTGCCACTTACTTTCTACCAAATTGAATTCATGGTTACTGTCGTGCGGTGTAATATTAGCCTTCAAATTAAAGCCCTGGCCGCCCACAGCTTGCCAACATTTTGAGAACCACTCAATTAGCTCATTTGTAGCGATATCCCATGGGTCAAGCGACTCATCTTTGCTTGTATACTCTTCTTCTAGCTCATACGGGTATACGTGTTCGATTTTCAACAAACCTGGATCTACGGGTGAGGGGTATTCAGCTTTTCCATCTACGTAGATAAAGTGCTCTGAATTATCTTTATCCATAAAGAATGCCCGAACTGGGAATCCTGACGAGAACCCATCAACGAAAATCTCAAATGCGAGCGTATCAACCTCTTTGGGATAATCGAACTCAATTAATTTTTTGAGAATAGGCCTCAAATCCTCACTCAGGTTTTCTAAGTGCTCTGCGACCTTACCTTTAAATTCTTGCTCGATGTTCATTTCTCTCGCTACTCATAACGCCCGCAACAGGGGCGACCAATGCTATGCACATTTTGTGCGAAACTGGGAGCGCAGCGATCCGCACAAAATGTGCATAGCGTTGGGTGTCCCGTGGAGGTCCGAAGGGCCGGAGCATCCTGCTTGCGTTTGTTATGAATTTAGCACGCCACTTCACGAATCTCTTCAATTGCAGGTAACCCAGAAAAAATGCCGACTAGCCCAGACACATAGGTAGTCTTACCAATACACCTTTCCATCTCGGAGTGAACGCTGCCATTTCTAATTGCTGTGTCGGAGAATAACAGTAAACTCAATACGTTAGCTGGAGGCTGTGTCTGTAAATTAATATGATCCTTTGATGGGATTAATACTAAAACATTGCCTCTAGGCGGTTTGTACATATAACCGACAACTTGAACATGCTTGCCATAGTAATTTTCAAACATACCGACAACCATAGGCACATCTCCTCGCATAAACCCACCGGACGGCTTATTGCTACAAGCGGTCAGCCCCAAGAGAACTAGTAGTAGTATTGATTTAGTATTTCTCATGAATTCATAACGCCCGCCGCACAGGCGAGCAACTTGTTGCGAGTCCAGCACACGAAGTGCGCGCTTGTGCCGGCTCTTGTTAGAGAGCGAGCGCACTACCGGCACTGACATGAAACGGTTCGCCAACAACCTCAACTGCTTCTGGAACAGGCAAGTTGTTACCACAACAGTCTATTTCAATGTACTCAACCATTCCTGATTTTCCTGAGAATATTAGGATCTCTAACGTTTTACCGGCTTCTGCAAGATTAAAGTGTGCTTCAAAAATTACACCATATTTACCTGGAACTGCAATTGCTTTGGTGAAAGCCGGGACCAGGACCTTGAAACTATTACAACCGCACTGACAGAACTCAGAAAACACGGCTTTATCGAGGTGATTCTTTAGCGCTGGTGCATCAGGGAACTGACATCTCTCTAAAATAAAGTTAATCCAATCCCGCGCCCTATGTTCGTTATTCATTGGTTCTCTAACGCTTTGCTAAACGGCAGCCGAAACGCAGTGCAGGCTGTCCGGTGGAGGGGGCGTTCTTTTGCACCCGGAACGAATTTCAGCAACTTGTTATGTTTTCCTCGAGGCCTTCTTGAGCAGATAGCTTATAGCCCAGGCCATGAGGAAAAATAAGATCAAAATTTCATGGTTGCCCGTATTATTTGCCCACTTCTGGGCACGAATTTTACCACCAAAAATACTTACGAAGATAAGTGGCGATGCGATGGTCATAAGTACAAAACCAAAGGCAACTGCTGGTCCACTATCAGATCCCTCTCGATATAAAACTCCAGCTACTACAGTGAATAAAGCCGAGCCTAATAGAAATAAGAGAACCCTAGATAACAGTTCATCAAACTCCTCTCGCTTACGCCTACTACCCACTTCTCTCTCCAGAAACATAACGCCGCGCTCAGACGCGGTTAAATTTGTGTTCTTTTTGCGCGATGATGGGAGCGAAGCGACCGCGCAAAAAGTGCGCAAATTTAGACGTCGGCCTGCAGCGCTTTGTTACATATCCCGCAGTTTGGTGTAGGCACTGCCCACGACTCTACTACCGAGTATCAAGCAAACCCCAAGAAACAGCGTAAAAATTAAGGTTATATTGTTTTCTAACCATAATTCTGGCTTGTCGTAACCGAGCTCATTCATCAATCTTGTTTTTGAATACAAATTACTAAGCTCTGGTAGAGATTTAACTAGAAGCCACAACCCAAGCAGGAAAGTGCCTGCTCGTACGATACCTGTTTCACTTGCGGAGATGTCATTCTCAACTCCACCTGTAATTAAATAGGCCAGCAAACGAGACTTAGCAAAGAATACCACGGCCAAAAATAACGGAACTACAACTTGTAGCATAAGAGTCAATATGGCTACTTCCGGATCATAGTTTCCTGTAATAGCCATATGTAAGACATAAGCAATGTTCGGAATTGCTATGACAACCAACACCACTGCTATGGCCCTACAAAATAAAATACCGAGATTTTTGGTCATTGCCTACCTATATGTAACGTCCGGCTCTACGGCTGGTAAAAGTGGAGGCGAAGCCGGAGCTTTTACCAGTCCGACAGCAGCCGCTTGTTAGCTTATGGGTCGATTAGCGAATTTACCTACACCCCTGCCACCAAGTTTATATCCCGAATACACAACGAACATTGCTAAGATAGAGTACAAGACTACAAAAGTTAATTCTAGCTGGCCTTTGATCAGGTAACCTACATACAACCCAGTTACTAAAATCAACAAATAGTGGGTGTATGTCATCGAGTTTCTATTCTTTCTCCCGCAATAAATACCTGCCAAGAATGGGAACAACATTCCTACTGCAAAGTTAATCATTTTTACTGTTAGTTTATCTGGATCTGGTTCATTTAATGGGAGATTATTTCCTAAGACCCTATCAGCAGTATAAAAAACCGCGAACGCTAAAATTGTTGCAAAGTATCCACCGATGCTAATAACTAGACTGCCAAATAGCCCTCTGAATTTTACTGTGCCCTTTACTTTTTCAGTCATTTCCATGTTCCACTTCATCCCCATTTATGTTTTATGTCAGTAATGTATCTCAAGTTCAAAAAAAGCTAACAGTTAATTCAAAAGAAGCGTCTTTATATCACCCTTCTATATAATTCTACTCACTTCTTTCAAGATAACCTCAAAAACCCAATAATATCAAAAAGTTAAGAGCTTTGACATAATTCTCAACAGGTAGATATAAAGCAGGCGCTATATATCCACCTGCTTTTTCTGCTCTTTATAACATTATCAACCCTATAAAAATCAAAGAGATAGATCGTCACTTCCAGAAATAGGAGAAGCTTCTCTTGAATTCTGATATATAGAGCAAGCCTCAACTGTCTTAACCGCCTTTATTCCCGGGTAACTAACCGTGCGCTTAGTCTCAAATAGCTCTATCGCTCTTACCTGGCTTACGCTGCTCAATGACAGGCTCCGTCACCTATTCATCACCTGCTATCTTGCTTTAGGCAGCAAAGCTGAAGCTGGGGGAGGAAGTGGTTATGTCTGCCATGTGCCGTTTAGCCCTTTTGGCAGTAGTTTTTGTAGATCTGATGGGTCAGGGATTGCTGTTCCCGATCATCAATGAATTGGTTATGTCGACAAAATTCCAGTTCCTACCTACTGATACGCCACAATCAACTCGGCACTTGTACTATGGAGTTGTGATCAGCAGCTTCTTTCTGGCGTGGTTTATTGGGTCCGTATATATCGCCAAACTGTCTGACAGCATTGGACGCAAAACTGCCATGGTGCTGTGCTTGGTGGGGGCCATGGCCGGGTACGCGATCACTGTTCTCTCTTTGCTAAGCAATAGTCTTTGGCTTCTTATTCTCGGACGAGTGATCAGCGGCTTTACTGCGGGAAACCAACCAATTGCTCAAGCAGCAATGATTGATGCCAGCCAAAGTGAGCTGGAGGCCTCCAAGAACCTAGGGTTATTGGTAGCCGGAATGAGTGCTGGGGCAGTAGCTGGACCGATTATGGCAGGAGTCCTGGCAGACAGGGAGCTATTGGGGAGCATAGCCAGTATCCAACTGCCCTTTTACTTTGCTCTGGTACTTGTCGCTATTACTTTGTTTTTGATCCTGACCTTTTATCACGATACCCGCCAAGCCCCGATGCAGCTTAGGCTTCGCTTTCTGGATCTATTTACTCAGTTTATACACCTGAAAGACCGCCCTCGCGTCGTCCGACTTTGCCCTGCCTACCTCTGTTTCATGCTGGTGCATCTCAGCTTTTATATATTTATCACAAACTATTTAAGCAGCAGATTCCAAGCTGGCCTGCTAATAACCAGTATGGCCATGCTGACTATGGGTATTGCGGTGGCAATTTCCAGTCTCTTTATGGTCAAGCCTGTTTTGTCCCGCTGGACTAAACCCCTGGTAGTTATGCTTTCCGCCTTAGTGATGGGGGCGAGTGCGTTAGTCTTCGTATTCAGCAGCCATATTTGGCTATGTTATCTCAGTGTGTTCTTCGCGTACCTTTGCTTTGGGCTAGCTTACCCCGCCCTCTTGAATATATTCGCCAATAGTGTCGATGAAACGGAACAGGGTTGGGTAATGGGAATAGCTACTGCGGGCTTCACGCTGGTGGCAAGCTTGATTTCGCTCGCAGGGGGCATAGCAATGGAAGTTGATATCCGCTTACCGTTTTACATTACAGCAGCTGCATCGATATTAGTATTTGTTTTAATCCGCTGGAGCTGGCGCAAACTCCCAGGCGTAGCAAAGTGAAAAACCAGGCAAATACGTAACTGACCTACTCTGCCAGTGACAACAGACATGGGCCCATCAGGATAAGCTGAAAGGCCCATAACTTTATACCTCGCCCCTCATTAGTTAATGAATCGCCTGCTCTCTAGCTAATCCACAGTCTACAGGGTTATTTACCTCCACACTTAAATCTAGAATACGGGCGACCCACCATATAAATGGCTCAACCTGACCGCTTAAGGTGCAGCTACCTGTACAAATATCATCAAGCAGCGACTGAACATCGTGAAGCCGCAAGGCCGTGACAGATCTCTGGTTTCTTAGCGTTACTGAGCAAAAAGGAACGTCGTTGACCGAGAGATCACTCAAGATTACTTTGCCGCCATCAATTAAAATCCTCACCGGCTCAAACTGTTCAGTAACACTCACGGACAAGCACAAGTTGGGCACGGGGCTGGATAGTCGATTGATATATTCCTGTAAGAAGTTAGAAAAGGTATTTGCCCACTCACCAATTTCAGCGAGGGCTTGCCCCAAATCCATAGCTTCCTCTTTTGCTTCCTGGGATTGAGCATCAACCTCTTTTTCAGCCTCAATAAGAGCTTCCACGGTCCTATCAACATCCTCCCTCGTGTGAGCTGCCGAGCAGATCAACCTCAGGCGGCCGCGGCCGCTCTCAACTATCGGGTAAGTGACAGCTGAGGTTTGAATACCGCGCTGATAAAGCGCTTGGACTATCCCATATAGTTTATCTTTATCTTTAAAATGGGGTGTGATAATAGGCCCATCACCTGTTCCCAAATCGTATCCGGCCTGCTCGAATTTCCGGCGCATATAGCGGGTCGTATCCCACAATCGATCGCGCAGTCCATCGTCAGATTTAATCCGACGCAAAGAAGTCAATGCGGCTGCAATATCTGCAGGACTGATAGAAGCCTGAAAGATATATGCCCTGGCTGAGGACCTCAGTAAGTCAACGTACTCCTTACTCGCAGCAACTACACCCCCAAGGCTACCGAGCGACTTACTGAGTGTTGTCATAATAAAATCAACTTGATCAGTAATACCTTGAGCCGCACAGATACCGGCACCACGCTCACCATAAAAACCGAATGAGTGTGCCTCATCAACTAAGGTCAAGGCGTTGTATTTCTTTGCTGCACGCACGATTTCAGCTACCGGTGCAGCACCTTCCCCCATACTGTAAACGCCCTCGAGAACCACTAGCGTTGTTCGGTAGGGAGATGCTTCAGATTCCAGCACTGACTCCAGGTCAGAGGCATTATTGTGTTGGAAAGTTCTAATTTTGGCACCACTAAGACGGGCACCGTCAACAATTGAGGCATGGCAAAGTTGGTCTATAACCACAACATCATCTTTACCTAATATTCCTGCCACCACCCCAACATTGGCCGTATAACCCGTTGGAAACAAGCAGGCTCCAGACTTGCCTACCAAATCAGCAAACTCCGTTTCAAACTGGAGGTGAAGGTCCGTCAGGCCCGATGCCGCCGCTGAAGTGCCCATTCCTGTTCCGAAAAGCTGTACAGCAGATGATGCTTGTTCGATAACTTCTTTATCTCTATTCAAGCCAAGGTAGAGATTGGTCGTCCAAATAATTGCATCCTGGGTATCATCGTTATAAACATCTGTAACAGTGCCGTGCGTCCCACTACCCGTACGTAAAACCTTACTATAAGGATTCCTCTTCTGATTGTTTGCCATGGCTATCACCGCCTGCACCAACTTACTTTTGTCAGAAGCAGACCAGGATGACGCCTTTGCGGCCTGAAAAGTTGGATGGCTCAACTGGAGCTGGGACTGGAAGTTAGCTAGCGCATCAATTTCAGATTTGGCAACCTCATTAGCTGACTTACTACTGATCTTACCTTCCGTCAAATCAAGCATATAGCCAGCCAATAGCTTCGGCGTGGGATAATCGAAGATTGTTTGCGCAGATAGGGGGTGTCCAATGCAATGACTCAACCGGCTGGCCAATTCTAATGTTGTCAGCGAATCCAGGCCCTGCTTGTCGAAGGCTATCTCTGGAAGCACAACCTCCGGATCTGGGTGGTTCATGATGGAAGCCATCTCACCGCGGATAATTGAAGTAAAAATTGCCTCGCTATCTACTGATAAACCTGCGAAGTGCTCGCCCATTCCACGGCTTCGATTAATATCATCGTTTGCAGCCAAACTGCTTTCAGTTGGGACGACAAGCTCCGCTTCAAGGAGGGCTAATCGTTTACGATCCAGCTTATTGTTGGGTAGCAAGGGCAGCTCTTGCAGGTGCTTGACAAACTGGGGGACCATAAATTTTGGAAGGCGCTGTTCAAGAAACTCTTTTACTGCTACTTCGGTAATTGTCTTTTCGCTAGCAACAATATAGGCCACTAGAATCTTTTGCCCCGCCCCGCCATCTATAACGGTAGTAGCGGCAGCATCAACGTCCGGTATAGACTCAATTGCCGATTCTATTTCTTCAAGTTCAATACGATAGCCCCTAATCTTCACCTGGCAATCGGCGCGCCCCAAGTATTCTATTTCTCCATTTGCTGTCCATCGGCAAAGGTCTCCCGTTTTATACAAGCGCTGATCGGAAATTCGGGAGTTGGAAGCTTGCTGTATAAAACGCTCCTCGGTCAGATGCTCATCATTTAAATAGCCCCGAGCTAGCTTATCACCAGACAAATACAACTCCCCCTCCTCGCCGGGAGCAACTGGCTCTAATCTCTCATCCAAAATATATGCGCGTGAACTTGAAACCGCCCTTCCAATCGTAATTTGGTCGCTATCGGGGCTAATTTCTGAATAAGTTGAGTAAACCGTGTCCTCTGTGGGGCCATAAACATTAACTATCCGCAGTTGTTCAGCCCCCGCATATATTTGCTCGACCAGGGATTGCTTAAGTACTTCACCCCCAAAAATCAGGCAACGCACTCCCTGAGGCAATTTGTCTATCGAAAGTAAAGCCTGAACCGCAGATGGAACGGTGATACAAGTTCGCACTTGCTCTCGAGAGGGAAGTTTTGGCAGCTCCAAAATATTCTTCGACAATATAACTCGGCCGCCCAGAGAAAGAGTCCCGATGATTTCCATCACCGAGGGGTCAAAGCAAACTGAGGTCGAAGCCAAAACGCCTTCTAGCTCTCCATCGCTCAACAGCTCACTCATGGACTTACTGAGAGCGATAAGGCTTCGGTGTTCGATAGCAACCCCTTTCGGGCTTCCAGTAGAGCCGGATGTGTAAATTACATAGGCTAAATCACTCGTTTGCGGCCTGGTATGTTCCGGTAAAAACTCCGGTGCCTGCTCTCGCAACTCATCGATCCATACCAGTTCTTTCACGCCAAGGCACAAGTTTGCGTTTTCGTCACAATCAACGATTGCTGCAGCGGCTCTGGAGTGCTCGAGCATATATCGCACCCGCTCTAACGGATAAGTTGGGTCCAATGGGACATAAGCACAACCTGCTCGCATTACGCCGAGTAAAGCCGCGACCAGCTCCCAGGATCGACTCATACAGACTCCAACCAAGGAACCAGGCTCAACCCCTCGATTTACCAAATCAGCGGCAATCCCATCGACCCGTTTCATCAGGCGAGCGAAACTTATTTCTGTGTTGCCATCGATAATAACGACTTGATCAGGATTCTTTAGCTTTTGTCTTTCGATCAAATCGCAAACTGTATCTCCTGATGATACAGCGCCCATTTCTCCCGATTCAAAATCTAAGGACTGGGCGTTATGTTTGTTTATTGAGCTGCACACTGAACATTACCTTTTATACTTATTAAAATCCGGAAACTAACTTTCAATTCATTTCCCTGTCTTTCAAATTTGGTCAAAATTTTCTGTTATTTGAACTACTTGAAAATCAGTTGCTAAATTGGAAGTATGCCGGGAAATAATTTCATAACATTGAACTGGAGCAGTATTTCAGCTACCGCAGTTCCAAGTCATAAAGGAAAATTAAATGAAGGTGGTATTCAGGGAGACAGAAACGTATTTTGGAAACTGATAGTTAAATATCAGTCATAAAATTAAATTTCGGAGGAAAATAGCCGATAAGAAGATACCGGCTACTATTGAATTTATTTCTGTGCGATTGCACCGCTACGACCAAGGCGAGCGATGATATTTTTCAACCTTGCAAACAACTGGGGAATATCTTTACCCATCATTAAATAGAGACAGGGTACCAATAACAATGAGATCGCTGTGGCAGCAAGTATTCCATAGCCCAGCGAGATCGCCATTGGAATCATAAAGCGCGCTTGCACCGAGCTTTCGAAGATCATCGGCATTAAGCCGCAGAAAGTTGTTATGGTGGTCAAGACGATCGGGCGAAAACGTCGCGCTGCCGCTCCCTTGATCGCGCTTTCCAAATCGGCGCCATCATTTCGGAGACGATTGCTGTACTCAATCATTACCAGAGTATCGTTAATCACAACTCCGGCCAGTGCCACCATACCCAGCAGACTCACCATACTGAGTCCATACCCCATGCCCAAGTGACCAAGTAACGCACCGATCACACCAAAGGGTATCGCCACCATTACGATCAACGGCTGTACGTAACTCTTTAAGGGAATTGCCAATAGCAAGTACAGCACCGCCATCGCAAGGGCAAAGGTCATCGCCAAACTCGCCAACCCCTCTCGCTCCTCCGCTTGGCGTCCCTCATAGGAAACGCTAAGTCCCGGGAATTCAGCTTTCAATTGGGGGACCACACTTTCATTCAGCTCATTAATGACGAGTGTCGCTTGGTCACTGGGCTCCACATTGGCGGTAATCGTTGTAACCCTGCGGCCCGCCCGGCGATTAATCGTGGCATAGGCGCGCCCTTTATCAATTTTTACCAGATCAGGCAGGGGCATCCAAAGTCCATTGCTGGCCCGAATCATAATGCTATTCACATCATTGATATTGGCCCGCTCATCCTCAGGCAAACGCACCATGACCTTGACCTGATCCCGGCCGCGCTGTTGGCGCAGGGCCTCAGCCCCGTACAACGCTGCCCGCAATTGGCGACCAATATCCTCCGCAGACATACCCAAACTTTTGGCCGTTTCAGTCAGCGTAAGGTCCAGCTGGGTTTTACCGAGGGAAATACCGGGATCGATATCACTGACATTGGGGAATTTCTCCAGTTCATCCCCTAAACGTATCGCAGCTTGCTCCAAGGTATCCGTGTCGGTATGGCGAAGCTCCACGGTTAACGAGGAGCCAGCGCCGGGACCGCCACGGTCAGAAGCTGTTGTCGCGCTAAGGGCACCGGCAATGGGTCCCACTTCCTGGCGCCAGGCGCGAATAAACTCACCGGTGGAAAAAGGACGCTCATCTGCGGGAACAAAGAAAGCGTCCACCATAATCGCGTCATCGCCCATCAAACCGCGAATCCCCAGGAAGACCTTTTCTTTATCGTATTGCTCGAGCACCCTATCGGCAGCAATAATAATCTGCGAGCGCGCTTTTTCCAGCTGGGATTGTGCCGTTCCGGTGGGAAAGGTGACGGCAAACCGACCGGAGTCACGCTCCACCCTGGGCATCAAGGTGAAGCCCATACGGCCGCTAGCCGCATAGCCGCCAACCACCAGCAGCGCCGCTACCGCCACGGCAATAGTGGTATAGCGGTGCTTGATACATATATCCAGGAAGGGCCTAAAGCGCTGCTGTACAAAACGATCCAATCCCCGCGCCAGCATTTTCTGCCGCGCGGCAAAGCGGCGCGCCCGGCGACTTTTATAGCCACGACGAGAGTGGGCCAAGTGACCGGGCAAAATAAACAGGGCCTCCACCCAGGAAATAATAAATACCGAGCCCACCACAAAGGGAATCACACCAAAGATTTTGCCCATAAAGCCGGGTAAGGCCATCAATGGAAGGAAGGCGACAATATTAGTCAGGATCGCAAATGTGAGCGGTATCGATACCTGGCGGGCACCGGCAACGGCAGCCTCCAGATTGCTGTAACCTTTCTGCCGCCACTCGTGGATATTCTCACCGGCAATAATTGCATCATCCACCACTATTCCAAGGGCGATAATAAAGGCAAACATACTTACCATGCTGATGGAAATATCCAGCCCAGGCAGGAATAGCAATGCCCCCAGGAAGCTGGTAGGAATGCCCAGTGTTACCCAAAAAGCCAACCGCAATTCCAGAAAGGCTCCGAGCACAACAAATACTAATAAGAGCCCGATAAAACCATTCTTCAGCAGCAGGGTCAGACGCGCTTTGAAAATTTCTGAGTCGTCATCGCGAACTGTCAGGGTCACCCCCGGGGGCAGGCTTGCCCTGACCTCATCAACGACTTCATGGGCAGCCTCACTGACACTCATTGGTGTCTGGTCGCCCACTCGGTAGATCTTGATGCTGATAGCTGGCTCGCCGTTAAACACCATATTGCGCGCTTCTTCCTCAAGCGCGTCGCTGATATTCGCAACATCCTTTAAATAAACGGCACCGCCACCAGCGCCCTGGGCAATAACAATATCGCCGAACTCACGAGCCCAATCGCGGCGCTCGGTCACCCGGACCAATATCTCCCCCGCATCAGACTTAACACTGCCGCTGGGAATATCTACCGCTGCATTTTCTACGATGTTTGCCACTTCCAGCAGGGTAAGCCCATAGCGACGCAGGTCATCGCGGCGAATCTCGATCGCCACTTGCAAGTCCCGCATCCCCCGCGCTTCCAGCTGGGTAATACCACTGTGCGCTTCGAGCTTATCGTAAACCTGCATCGCCAACGCGCGCAGGTTGTGCTCGGTAAGATCGCCGTGTAGTACGAGATCCAGCACATCCCGTTTGCGCTCGGCCAGACTGACCTGGGGCTGCTCAATATCTGTGGGGAAGGTGGTAACAGAATCGATAGCCTGCTGAATATTCTGGTACACCAGGGCAGCATCAGCATCGCCTTCCAGCTCCAGTGTTAAAGAGGCACTACCCTCATTGGCCCTCGCGGTCATCTCTTTGATGCCTACCAAGCCCTGCACCGCCTGCTCTGCAGCCACCAGCACACCGCGCTCGACTTCCTCAGGGCTGGCACCGGGATAGGATATGGACACGCTCACAGTGTCCAGGCTGAACTCCGGGAAAACTTCCTTTTTAACGATGGTCGAAAAAATCAAACCACCAATCAAGAAGACCAACATCAACAAATTGGCAGTTACGTGGTTGCGCGCCATCCAGGCGATGGCTCCCGTGCGGGTATCGACCGTATCTTTGGATCTATTCTGCTCAGTCATCTGCGCCCCCAGCGTTGGGTCCACCGGGGCCGCGTCTTGGCGGCCGTTCCGCAGAGGCAGCCGCATCTATCGGCGGACGCTGCTGGCGATTACTGTCTCCGGCAATTCGCACCGGCATGCCTTCAGTAACGGTTACCAACCGGGTCGTCACTAAGGCTTCTCCACCGCTGAGCCCCTGCTCCAGGACTGCAAAGTCGCCGCTCATATAGGCCACTTCTACCGGCAGAACCGTGGTGCGGTTCTCGCGAACCACCCACACATTGTTGCCGTCTTGCAACGCAGTGAGGGGGATTCGCACACGTTCATCCTCACTTTGGGAAACGATCTCTACTTTCGCCAGATCGTTGAGAAGCAGCTGCGGCTGGGACGGATCCTGGACGGAAAGCGGGTCTTCCAGCTCTACCAACACACTGGCGAGACGACCCTGCTCTTCCAGTACCGGGATAACCCGGACAAACTCACCGCGGCGGTAGACGCCCTGCGGCCACTGGCTGCCGTAAATTCGAACTTCAACATCACCGCGTCCGAGCCGGTGCAGTTGCGACGCGGGAACCTCAACGGCAATCTGGAAACGGTCGGCACTAGCGAGGCTGTAGAGCGTATCTCCCGGAGAGACACGATCACCGACGTCGGCATCACGCTCAACTACCAGGGCATCAAATGGGGCGCGAATCTCGGTAAGTCGAAGATCGCGTTTAGCCAAAGCCACATTTGCCTCTGCGGATTTTACTGCCGCCTCTGCTGCTGCTCTCTGAGGCTCGCGCAACACCAGAGCCTTATCCGTTCCAGACAAGGCTGTGCCAAGAAGCTCGTATTCCTCTTGAGCAACTTGCTGCTGTCCTTGCTCCTGCTGCAATTCAGCTCGGCGTTCGGCGAGGGCACTCTGGGCAGTCATCAGGGCCAACTGGTAGGGCTCCTGGTCAATACGCAACAGCACCTGCCCTTTTGGCATTACGGCTCCGGGGCCCAGATCATAGTCGAGCCATTGCACCTGCCCCTGTACCTGGGGCTCCAACTCCGCTAACTCTCGGGCACTCACTTTACCCAGCGCGCTCAGGGTTACAGGAAAACGACCCTGCTCAGCAACGGCTATATCGACTGTCGGCGGTGGCGATTTGCGCTCACCGCGACTGACCGACGGTTTTTCCCGCATCATCCAGTTGAAGGCCAGGAATGCCAACACCACCAAAATTATGGGAATCAGCAGGCGCCAATTGAGTTTCTGCAACATCAGTTATTTCCCTCCAGGTACAACTCCAAATCCACTGGCTCGGGGGCTGGAAGATCCGCCTGGGGGATCCCGCCGGAAAGCGCGCGGTAAAGTACTACTCGGTTTTCAATTAGTTCGCGCTCGGCAGACAAGATTTGTCGCGCCAAACTCTGTTGTTCACTCGTCGCGGTCAACACATTGAGGAAGTCGATGGTCCCCCGCGCATAGGCGCGGCTTTGGCGCAGAACCAAAAGGTCTGCGAGACGCTCACGCTCACGTAGATGGTTGAGTCTCTGCTCGATCAGGCTCTCTCGAATCAAGGCCTGCTCTACTTCAGACAAGGCTTCATTGACTGCACTGCGGTAGAGCGCCCAGCGCTCCTGCAGAACGGCGTCCTGTTGCTCCCGGGCTGATGCCAAGGCGCCACCATCAAAAATCACCCCCTCAATGGAGGCTGCAATGGCCAAAAGCCAGTTTTCAGTCACATCACTAATTAAACTGGTGCCATTGCTGGCTACCGCAGACAAACTAAATACAGGCAGTCGATCGGCCCAGGCCTCATCAGCTAAGTGATAGCCCTGTAAAAGGTCTCGCTGCGCCTCAACGACATCCGGGCGGCGCAATAGCAATTGCGATGGCACGCCGGTCTCTGGCAGGGCTGGTAATACCGGCAACCCGGCCTGTTCATGAATAATGCTGCTAAGTTCCTCGACATTGATACCCAAAAGCACCGCTAACTGTACTTTTAGAGTTTCGGCATCCGCTTCCGCCTCATCCAGTTCCTGCTGTGACTGCTGGACCAGTTGCTGTTGCTGCAAAACATCGGCTGCACCTGAGACGCCGCGACCAAAGCGCAGTTCCAGAACCTTCAGGCTTTTGCGATTGATCTCCAGCTGTTGTTGCAGCAAATCCCGCTGCCCCCACTGCTCCCGCAACTCCAACCAGGTAGCTGCCACCTCGCTCGCCAGGGTCAGGGCTGCCGTCTGTAAATTCTGTTCCTGGGCCAGGTAAGCCGCCTCTGCTGCACTGGCACCGGCACGGACCCGCCCCCAAAGGTCCACTTCATAGCTGGCGGCGATACGGGTACTCCAACTATTGCCCTCCGCAGAGGGGTCGGTGAACTCACCGGAAGAGTAGCGCTGCTCAGTATTTTCAATACTGGCGGTCAGTCTTGGCCAAAGGCCCGATCGCGCTCCCCGCGCAGTGGCTGCGGCCTGCTCCAATCGCCAATAGGTAGCCTGAATATCCGGATTATCTTTCAGTGCCAGCTGTACCAAATTGTCCAACTGCGGATCTTCCAAATCTCGCCACCAGCGCAAACTCGGTGCGACGGTACCCGATGCACGAAAAGATTCTGGTAACCCTAAATTTTCATCGGGTTGAATGGTCTCAATTGGCTGCGAACTACAGCTGACAAGCAGCGGAACACAAATTGCCAAAATACGGTAAAAGGACAAGGAATATCACCGAAATTAAACGTTTAATCGTAAAAAATAGAGATTTATTGCGTGCATTATCCGCCCCCCAAAATCGCTCGCAATGCGTTTTACTCTTGTTTACAAAGCATGCGTAAAATCAGGCAAAAAATTGCTGCCCGCAGGAGTGCCGAAAACCGACTACTTCGGTATGATGCGGCACACTAAACTGAATAGTCATCGGGGTTTGACGCGGAGCTTATCCAAAAAGTCTCCCCTCTGTACAAAGGTGCTCGGCCTTCTTCAGCCGGCCCCCTTGGACGCTCCGGTGGAATTAATAACGGAAGTAGAAGAGACAAACCATGAGTAAACATCAGCCACTCGCCCATTGGGACGATATTTTGCTGCTGGACCAACAGCTGACCGACGAAGAGCGCATGGTGCGCGACACGGCACGTGAGTACTGCCAAAGCAAACTGATGCCCAGAGTTCTCGAGGGTAACCGCCACGAAATCTTCGATCGTGAAATCATGAACGAGATGGGTGAATTGGGCCTGCTCGGTTCCACCATCGAAGGCTACGGCTGTGCCGGTCTCAACTACGTTTCCTACGGCCTGGTCGCGCGCGAAGTTGAACGCGTTGACTCCGGCTACCGCTCCGCCATGAGCGTTCAGTCCAGCCTGGTTATGCACCCGATTTACGCTTACGGCAGCGAAGAGCAAAAGCAGAAGTACCTGCCCAAGCTGGCTTCCGGCGAATGGGTTGGCTGTTTCGGCCTGACCGAGCCCGATGCGGGTTCCGATCCCGGCGGCATGAAAACCCGCGCCAAGAAAGTCGATGGCGGCTACCGCATCAGCGGCTCCAAGATGTGGATCACCAACAGCCCAATCGCCGACGTTTTCGTTGTTTGGGCGAAAGATGACGACGATATTATTCGCGGCTTCGTGCTGGACAAAGGTATGGAAGGCCTCTCCGCACCGAAGATCGAAGGCAAGTTCTCACTGCGCGCCTCCATTACCGGCGAGATCGTGATGGACAATGTGTTCGTTCCGGAAGAAAACAAGTTCCCGGAAATTGGCGGATTGCGCGGCCCCTTCGGCTGCCTGAACCGCGCTCGTTACGGTATCTCCTGGGGCGCCATGGGTGCCGGTGAGTTCTGCTGGCACGCCGCTCGCCAGTACGGCCTGGACCGCACCCAGTTCAACCGCCCTCTGGCTCAAACCCAGCTGTTCCAGAAGAAATTGGCGGACATGCAGACCGAAATTACCCTGGGCCTGCAAGCCTCCCTGCGCGTAGGTCGCATCATGGATGAGAACAAGCAGTTCGACCCCACCATGATCTCCCTGGTGAAGCGCAACAACTGTGGTAAAGCACTGGATATCGCGCGTATTGCTCGCGATATGCACGGCGGCAACGGCATCTCCGACGAATTCCACGTAATTCGCCACGTGATGAACCTGGAAGCTGTAAATACCTACGAAGGTACCCACGACGTACACGCATTGATCCTCGGCCGCGCCCAGACCGGCCTGCAAGCATTCGTGTAAAACACGTCTAGTTCGATGCTCACGGTATTTTCCGTGGGCATCGCCCTTATCCCATCACTTCTTATCTCCTTACTTCTACCTCGCCCCCCAGGTTGGTAGCACAAAACCATTAAACTAAAGTTCGGAATAGTCACGCAAAAAGGCGGCGCATAGACTGTGGAGCAGTATTAAATTATTACCCACACCAAGCAAAGTACTGCACCGAAAAAAACGTTTGGATTTAAAGTAATAATAATTTGAGAGCAGGCCAAAACTGACTGTGACCATTTACGCATCATCGAACCGCGAAATAAGTAAAGACAGCCCTCAGCAATTATTAAACTCTCAATAAAGGTATAAAAAGGAAGTTTTGGGAAGCGCGGAAAGCCCAAACAGAGAGCCCAACAAGCTGAATAAAATTATTACCAACGACATAGGCAGGGTATCTTCCATCGTCAGTATAAAGAACGTTAGACTGCCGTATTCTGCACGTCTCCCCTAACTTCCCTCCACATCAACAATCTCTTGCCCCGGATTTCGATCATTTAATTTCACTACACAAAGAGCAATACCCAGCAACACGACAAAAGTCGCTACCCACTCGACAAATGTAAGATATTCACCAAGGATAATTGATGAACCGATTATTCCCACAATAGGAACCAGCAACCCGAATGGTGAAACACAGGCAGAGGAATAGCGACGAATTAAATCACCCCATAAAATATAACCAACCAATGTCACCATGCACACTTGGTAAACAATTGAAAACCAACTGGCCGTATGCGCCTGAAAAAAGAAAACCCAGGGAGTAGGGCTCTCATAAAATATCGACAAGACCAAAAGAGGTACCGGCGGCACCAATGAAGCCCAAACCATTAAATGAAGTAAGTTAACTCCTGGCATCCTGCGGAATACGATATTCGCTATCGCCCAAGACAGCCCCGCCCCCATGATAAGGATAAATCCCACTATCGTTGTCGACCCACCTTTATCGGCATAGTAGAAGAATACAGAGAACCCTACAGCCGCTATTACCAAACCCAAGCACTGCTGCATATTTATCTTATCGCCAAACAGCATTGCGAATAGCAATAGGGTGAATGGCACCTGCGACTGCATTAGCAGTGACGCTACACCCGCTTGAATATCGGCCTTCATGGCGTAGTACATCAACCCCAGAGAGAGAAACTCTAAGAAGAAGCCGAGCGCAACAACATTGAGGATCGAGGTCTTGGGGAATGGACAAAAGAAAACCAGAGGAACAGCGACGAGGGTGAAGCGAACCGAAGCCAATAACATTGGCGGGAAGTCGGCCAGCGCCACCTTGGTTATCGGGTAATTCAGTCCAAAAATTGAGACTGCCAGCAAAGCCAACAGTATGCTTCTATACGGCATCTATACAGCCAGTAAACAATGGACGTAACCAAAGGGTAGCAGCCTCCATTACTCTTCTGCGCCTAATGGGCCCTTTGTAATTGCTTCAATAGCTCCCTGGTACCGATCTATTGCGGCGCCTCACACTTCTCACCAGTAGATCGCTGCTCAATTCCCTTTGCGTAGACAGAAGTGCTATTCTCCCCTGCCCGCCAATCTCTGGATGTAACGATGATATGGATGAGCTGCTGCACTGGCTTGAATTGATCGGTATCGCGGTCTTTGCCTTCAGCGGCGTACTCGCCGCCGGCCACAAACAGATGGATTTATTTGGTGCCGTGGTACTCGCCTGCGTCACCTCTATTGGCGGCGGCACCGCCCGGGACATTATTCTCAACGTCCCTGTATTCTGGCTTGAGCACACCTATTACCTGTGGATCGCCTCAATTACCGGTGTAGTAAGCTTTTACCTGATACGCTATCTAAAGGTCCCTATGCGCCTGCTAATGGTGGCAGATGCCATCGGACTCGCCGTTTTTGTGGTGCTCGGAACCCAGAAAGTACTAGAACTGGGCTATTCCGCGACCATCGCAATCGTGCTCGGCGTAATGACCGGTACTTTTGGCGGGGTGATTCGGGATGTGCTGTCCGGTGACATTCCACTTTTACTCCGGCGAGAGATCTATGCCACCGCTGCCCTTACCGGCACGGCCATACTCGTTGCCTTGGACAATGTAGGGTGGCTACCCCATGAGCTGGTGGTGGCTATTGCTGTATTTGTGACCTTAGCGATTCGCCTCGCAGCATTGCGCTGGAATATCTCCGCGCCAGTGGCACGCTTCGGCAAGCACTGACCCGCTCAAAGGTCTGGAACCATAAACCACTATTTAGTAGCAGTCACAGGAATAATCTAAGTGCAAAAAGCCCGATTGCGCATACTCCTCATCATTCTCTTTTCCATGGTGATTGGAGCCTGTGAGCGCTCGACAAACTCTGTCCAAACCGGTCAAACCCCGCAAAAACAATACGCTCGCCTGGTCGCAAAGCCCTGCTGGTTCAAAACCGATGAAACCTGGCCTTTCACCCAGTGTTTCATGATGGAGGTGCCGGAGAATTATGCCCACCCGGAAAAGCGCAAAATCCGCTTTCCGGTCGTGCGCTTCCGCGCCACAAACCCCGATCCCAAGAAAATCCCCCTACTCCACCTAGGCGCCGGAGGCCCCGGAGCCAGCATGGGATTAGAACCCGAGAACGCCAGCGACTGGTTGTGGCTTAACTATGCCGCCATGACAGTAGAAGATGGCCGGGATCTCTTTGTTATAGATCCCAGGGGCACCGGTATGGCCCAGCCACGCCTCACTTGCAGCGAGTTTATCGAAGACGCCGATACCGCCTTCCGGCGCAACCTGTCTCCGGAAGAAGAGGCCCGTGTTTTTTCCTTCAGTATGGAGCGCTGTTACAGCCGCCTGAGCAAAGGTGCCGACCTGGCCCAGTACAACAGTTCTGTGATCGCCAGGGATGTAGAAGAGCTGAGAAAAACCCTCAAGCTCGATAAATTCGACCTCTATGGGGTGTCCTACTCCTCCCGCTACGCCCTGACAGTGGCCCGCGACTTCCCAGAGTCAGTGCGCACCCTGGTGCTTAACAGTGCGGTATTCCCCAATATTGTCTACACGCAACAGCTCCCTCAGGACTCCCTGGCGGCCTACGAACGCGGCCTGAAGCATTGCATCGAAGACGAGAAATGTAACAGTCGCTACCCCAATTTGCGTCGCAGATTGGAAAACCTGATCCAGACCTTAGACGAAGAGCCGCGCACCATTCCGATCAAGCACCGCTACTCAAAGCAAAGCTATCCCTTTGTGCTTACTGGACAGCGCTTGCTGAGAGTTCTATTCCAGGCGCTGTATAACGAAAACTTCTACAGTGAACTGCCCAAGATGATCGAGGGCCTGGAAAATGAGGGCGATGAAGGGCTACAGCCGGCCCAGGATGCCATCGCACACTTTATGGAGATCGTACTGGATCCCTACTTTGGGGATGCAGCCGGCGTTAGCCACTTCTGCTATGAAGAGGCTCCTTTTGTCGATTTTGATCAGGCCAGGGCCAACGCTGCAGACACCGGCATTCTCGGCGGGGCCGTGCGATCAGATTTAAATTTGTTGCAGCTACAGTGTCGCATCTGGGCAATCCCCTCTGCTCCTCTCACTGAGTCAGAAGCCATCTCCACCCCAGTTCCAGTGATAGTGTTACACGGCGGCCTGGATCCGGTACTGGCTGCAGATGATGTCGATATCGCACGCAAAGAGCTACCGAATCACCAATGGCTGCTATTTCCCAACCTGGCTCACGATATTATTTCCGCAAGCAACTGCGCGGAGCGGGCAGTTGCGCGCTTTCTCGACAACCCTGCCGAAGATCAAACCGAAACCACCATGACTTGCCGCAAAGCGGAGCTGGCAGACCAGATTTCCACCGAAGAAGAATCTGAGTCCCAGCAAGAAGCCGAACAACAGGCCGTTGAACCCCAAGCAGCTGAGGTCCCTGCCCCGGAAAGCGGCCAATAACCAAAAACAACAGCTGAAGTTACACGACAAAAGCGGTATCAAGGATTGAGGAAAGGCCGATGGAGAGCAACAACAACCCTGCCCTGATTGAAGTTGCGGATTTGGTAGAGCTCAAAAAGACCGGCGAACCCGTAATATTGGACTGCCGCTATAGCCTGGCGGATCACGATAGTGGTGAGCGGGACTATCGGGCAGGCCATATTCCCGGTGCCCATTACGCCTGCCTGCACCGTGACCTCTCTGCCCCTGTGCAACGCTACGGCGGCCGCCACCCAATGCCGAGCGCTGCACAGTTCCAGGACTACGCTCGCAATCTGGGAGTCGATAGTGACACACAGGTAATCGTCTACGACGACAACCGCCTGGGTTTCGCTGCCCGTGCCTGGTTCCTGTTTTTCTTCTTTGGCCACAAGAAAATCAGCATTCTGAATGGCGGTCTAAAAGCCTGGCTCGATGCAGGGGAGGCATTGGACACAAGCGAGCCCACTCGATCCAAGCAAGGAAACTTCAGCGCACAACCAAAAGAAAATCTTTTGGTTCATTACGAGACTATCAAACAAAACCTGGGTAAAGCACCCTGGCAGTTAGTAGACGCCCGGGACAGTCAGCGCTTTGAAGGAATTGAAGAGCCTATCGACCCGATTGCCGGACATATACCCACCGCCATCAACCAGCCCTGGCAAAATATTACTGACAAAAACAATGGGAAAGTGAAATCTATTGCCGAACTTAAATCACAGTTTGGCAACTTGGAAGATGGTAAACCACTTCTCAATTACTGCGGCTCCGGAGTTACTGCCTGCGTTAATTTCTATGCACAATATTTAGCTGGTCGCCACGACTCACTACTCTATCCAGGGAGTTGGAGTGATTGGTGTTCGCGCCAGTGAAGATAAAAAGGAGTCTGCATGCTAACAGGGCTTAATCACATAACTCTTGCTGTCAGCGATGTAGATCGCTCCGCTCAGTTTTACATGGGCATTCTTGGGTTTTCGGGGCAGGTAAAATGGAATTCCGGCGCCTATTTATCATTAAATGATCTCTGGCTTTGCCTATCCTTGAGCACACCTGAGCCAAGAAATGTCTACACCCACATTGCCTTCAACATCAGCGAGAGTAACTTTGAAAGGTTTGCAGGCTTACTTAAGGAGCATAATGTAAAAGAGTGGAAAAAAAATTCCAGTGAAGGTAATTCAATGTACATTCTTGATCCAGATGGCCATCAACTTGAGATTCATGCAGGCTCGTTGAGGAGCCGCTTGGAATCATTAAAATCAAAACCATATCAAGGGTTGAAGTGGTTGTGAATGAAACTCAACAAGTGCATCAACTTCGCAGCAATCGATACGTGACCTCAACTGCATATCCTTTGCTTCGCACTCACCAGTTTGTCATTTGATGTGCCAGAAAAAATTGATTTTATTCGATAAGATAATGGGCCAGTAATACCTCCAGACACAGAAGAAAAAGACTACTGGATTCAATGCGGCACAAAATAGAGAAACCCGAAAAACAATAGACGGGGATTCCAGCAATGGATAGGACAAACTTTCTGAAGAGCAAAATAAAGCTACAGCTTATACCCCCCCATACTACAAGTAGCTTACTCCTCTAAAGTCAACCATTCACAGAGAAATAACCTTGAGACAGCTGATTGCCTTTTTTGTACTTTTTTACTCACTCTACATTCAGGCCGAGCAGCTTGTGGATTTAGATTATTTACCCAAAAACAAAGAAATTACGCATACCCTAGAAAAACGACCTGTAGTTCTAGTAGATGCTGCACACCATAACTTTCATACAATATCCGGGCGATACCATCCATTCGCTGACGTTCTGAAAAGTGACGGATACATAGTAAGGTCAAATGATAAAAAAATTGACAAAGCCAACCTGAAAGACATCGATATCGTTGTTATTGCCAATGCCCTTAGTGAAGAGAACATTGAGAACTGGAATCTTCCCAACCATTCAGCTTTTACACGAAAAGAAATAGAGGCGCTTTTCCACTGGGTTAAAGGTGGTGGATCTCTATTTTTGATAGCTGACCATATGCCATGGCCAAAAGCAACAGCTGACCTTGCAGAGATATTTGGCTTCCACTTCCAGAATGGTTATGTTGAAGTCATTGGACAGCAAGAGCAGTACTTTGAAACCAGCGATGGGAGCTTAGCTGACCACAGTATTTTGAAAGGAGTGAAAGACTCCCATAAACTGAATAAAGTAAGGGGGTTCATGGGTCAGGGTTTTTTGAGTCCACCAAATGCTAAGCCGGTGATGATTTTTAGCAAGCCATCAATCGCTTACATGCCTAGAAATTCAATTCAATTTAATGAAAACACGCCAGAAATTTCCGCCACAAACTGGCATCAGCTATCTACATAAAAATTTGGAAATGGTCGACTGGTAGTATCTGGTGAGGCAGGCATGTTCACCGCTCAGGTTGATTCAGATCCAGACGGGAAATGGAATATGGGATTGAATGCCAAAGGAGCTGAACAAAATGAAAGGCTCTTATTAAACATTATGCTCTGGCTATCAGGCAAAATTAATTAGCACTACCCCACACACAGAAGGTATCGAAAATATAAAGTCCCAGAAAGTTAATATTATTTATTAAACAGCTAAGCCATAGGTATAAGTTGCCCACTGAAATCAACACAGGCTTCGCGCCTAAAAATTGGACAGCCAACGATAACACACAATACTTTAATCAAAGTAACCTCTGGCGACACACCATACTAAGGCCTTATAATCTTCCTGTGTTTGTGTGGGATTAATCACTATACAGGACCTTAGTTTGTACAAATTATTCTATTACCCAAGAAATGCGAGCTGGGCACCTCACCTTATATTAAAGGAGTTAGGTGTTGAATTCGAACTTGTACTAGTTGATCGTAGGTCTGAAGCACAAAAAGCCGCTGAATACTTAGAGCTCAACCCCACTGGAAGAATACCTACGCTGGTAGATGGTGGAAGTGCTCTATTCGAGAGCGCTGCTATCGCTCTTTACCTGTGCGAAAAACATCCTGAGGCAGAGCTACTTCCACAAGCAAACAGTACAGAGCGTGCGCTATGTTATCAATGGTTATTTTATCTAACCTCCACGCTTCAACCTGAGCTAATGATATATTTTTACCCTGAAAAACACACAACAAACAATAACAGCACCCCCAGTATCGTTGAAGCCCAAGAGCAGAGGATTACCGATATGTATGGTATTCTGAATGATCAGATTGGTGATCGGGAGTATCTGGTTGGCAACAAAATATCTATTTGCGATTATTTTTTATTTATGCTTTGCCACTGGGGAAGCGGATTTAAAACGCCACCAATAGCATTTCCAAATCTAGCCCGATGCTTAAGGAACTTAGCCTCAAAAGAAGCCTTCCAGGCTGTATGTACTACCGAGGGTACAAAATTAGATATATATAAATAGCCTCAAATCACTGTGGATTAATTGACTTTTCACTCAAATTATCTTAATAGCACCAGGTATGAACATCCATGAAGTACAATAGGATAGGTATATCTAAAAGATTAATCTTAGCGGGAAAGTATAAAAAGGCCATAGACCTCCTCTTACCTATTGCGAACGCCAGGAATGAAGTCGCTCAGCTAATATTAGGTTATCTATATTTTATGGCTGATTCTGGAATGGATGGAGTTAATGCAAAAAAATGGCTAGAAAAGTCTGCAAAACAAGGTAATGCTGACGCTCTATACTTTTTAGCGACTACCGACTTCACAGGAAATCACTGGGCAAGTTTTGGAGAGTCAAAGGCCCAAATTGCCAAGGTCAGAAAAGCAGCTGTAAAGGGCTCCGCCGACGCACAAAGATGGCTAGCAGTTACCTACGCTCATGGAGAAGTTGTCCCGCCTGACTACACTCAAATTGTTTACTGGGATACCAAAGCTGCTGAACAGGGTTTATCAGAATCACAGCACGACTTAGGCGTAATGTGGATGAGCGGCGAAGCAGGCCATGTTGATATTGCTAAATCATTATACTGGTATAAACAGTGTGTTACTCGCAATCATAATGTGACTGACTCGAAGTGGGCTTTTCGCAGAATCATAGAGATATATGAAGGAAGGTTTGGCAAACAGTTCAAAGACTTAAGTGCGACCTTCTATTGGAAGAAAAGATCAAGAGAATTACCACTGCTACCCTATAGGCACCACCCAGATTGGTTTTACCAATAGAACACAGACTGCCAACTATTTAAGGCGCCACCTTTATAAAGGGCCCATAGTCGGCAGTAACACGCAAATGCAGCCTACACTACAGGCATATCCAGTAACCATCAAGGGCACTTTATCAGGTAAACACCAGAGTACTTACAGCTATCTCTATATACAAAATACCGTAAATACTATCAAGCCCATGTCAGCCCACATTACTTTGCCAGATTATGCTTCAACGGCATAAGCCTAATAAATATCCATTGCCTTAAACCTTATGGCTTATAAACATAAGTACGCCAACCATCTGAAAGCCCCAGGGAACCAAACCCGTTAGACAGGATCTTTCGTCGGTAATACTCACGAAAGAAATTGAAAAAATCCTGCTTGTTATTAAAGCTATACTCTCCATGATTAGGATCAAAAAAAATGCACTGCTGAGCCATTCCAGCGGGTCCAACATAGAGAGAAATCGCATGGGCCGCCGGAAAGCACCCAAAACTTGTACCTGATACGGTAATTATTACGTAATGGTCATTTAATTGATCTAATGATGCTATTAAAAAATCGGTCATTGATAAAGGCTGCCCCCCAGGATTAATTATCTGGATACTGGAGTTATCACCAAGCCCAGGTACTGCGCTCACTCCGCGATCTCTAAGCCATGCTTCTACATTATTCATGTAAGCATTATTTTTATCGTGTGCCCACCCCCACTGAGATCTGGCAACACTTCTTAACTCACGAATATTTAGAGAGCGAAGTCGAGTGAATGTAAATGTACCTGTTCCAACTCTCCACTTTTCATACAAACCCAATTTACTTGATAAAGATACTCCTTCAGTAGCCCTACAATGTACCCAATGTGCAGTTAAGGCTCCACAAATACCAAATTTGCTAAATCCTGCATAGTGCACCCAAACTCTCAGTGAACCCTGAGAAAAGCCCCAAACTTTTTGTCCTCGATGACGCCCGGCAATTGTACTAACGCGCATACTGACAGCCTCCCAACAGACGGTTAAAATCCAAAAAATATCCATATTAATTAGAGCGAAGAACTACTTAAAAATACTAAGCTGTTCCTAATCAAAGACTTTTACCCAAAGAGATTGATGACTCTCATAGAAAAACAGATTGTAGAGATTGATAAATTCTTATACCTGCGGCAGTCCCACAGTAGTTAAATACACTGGCAAGGCTTTAAAAATTTTTCGGGGCAGCCACATCCCCGCTATTCAACAAACCCCACGCATCGAAATCATCAACCAGCTCTTTACTCGCTAGCTCAAGTGAATAATTCCAGCTCGATTTGAACCATAAAATTTATACTTTTATAACGCTCTATAACTGCTCATAACTAGCAAATACTCATCGCCCTACATCCGCAAAACCAGACCAAGGCCTAGAAACATTTACACTAATGAATCCTATTTTCTCTAGCGCTCATTCTGCAGGCTTATGCTCCATATTATGTCGGCACTGTCGAGTAAACTTTAGATACTGGGCAAATATTTTTAGGTTTTGGACTTTTTGCCAGATCGATTTAAATATGTGCAGATTAAGTTGCTTTACCAGAGGGAAGTAAGATGGCCAAAATGCTGGCCATCTTAAACAGCTTTCGCAGCTCTACACGAAGGGAAATCCAACTTACAACGCTAAGCAAGACCAATTTACAGATAGAATTAGCTTTTCCATACCCTGTCAATCATCCAGGAATCGAACTTAAAAAGGGCACGATAGTGCATATTACTTACCAAATGGAAAAAGAAATAGAAGTCCTCTTTATCCTCAAACCAAAACTCCCCAAAATTCGGATCAAAGAAGCAAGCATCCTGTTTTTGTCCGGCGGATGATGGAGCTCCAATCCACGCAGCTACTGCATGGGAGCCTTGAGTGTGATCCCGGTTAGACCACATTTCTATCAAAGCGTAGGCCCCATTAATTTGCTCTAGCCTCTGTCGTAAGGAATCCCTATTTGATTGCCCTGCTACAGAGGACAGCACTCTCAGTCGATTAAATAACAACCAAGCCCTATGAGCCCCCTCCAATTGGCACTTTGCGCCCAGGCTTGCTGCTGTCCAGCCATCTGCCTTAGCTTGGGGATATTAAAGGGGATAAACCTTCGCTGACTCCAAACTCCACCCAGGTGATTTACCAGTGAATCATCAAATGCGTGATATTTAATCCAATGTGAGGCTAATGACATACAGATTCCACTGCCTGCAATTTGGTTGATATTCAAAACGGGAAATGATTGAGAGAAATCCCAAGTACATACTCCATCCATCTGGCGCGCCATAGAGTAAACGCTGTACATAAGTACTCCTGCGGGTAAATTATTATGCCTCTGTGCTGAACACGGGTAGAACGAAGCCTGCTAAAAGCACTCCCCTTCGAGCGCTATAGCTTCTAGACCTAGCAAGAGGAAGGCGCCAATACTCACTCCACACCAACGTCAGCATAAGAACTTTACGCGCCAAGACAGCAGTCAACTTTAGATTCTGGTCGTAAGTTTTTAGATTTTGGCCATAACTTTGCGGCCACCTAATACGGACAAGCCAAATCTATCGAGACAGGGGAAGGAAAGAAAAGTGACGGGAAAGTAACTGTGCCAAGCATCACAAAAGCAGGCGGTACTCACCGCGCCACCTGCTCCTGTAATCTATCAATTCTCAGTCGTGCATTGGGTTGCGAAGAATTGGGCAAACCGCGTCTTCATTCTTAGCCATATATTGCTGGTGGTACTCCTCGGCGTAGTAGAACGGTTGAGCCATGCTAATTTCGGTGGTGATTGATCCACGATCTTTGGCATCCAGCGCTTCCTGCACAGCCGCCCTGCTCGCTTCCGCCTCCTGTTTCTGGCCTTCGTTCAGACAGAAAACACAGGAACGGTACTGGGAGCCGATATCGTTACCCTGGCGCATACCCTGGGTTGGGTCATGGTGATCCCAAAAGATCCGCAGGAGCTCTGCGTAGCTCACCTTTTTGGGATCAAAGATCACTTTCACCACCTCTGCGTGCCCGGTACGGCCGGTGCAGACTTCATCGTAGTTCGGGTTTTCAGTGGCGCCATCGGTGTAGCCAACGGCAGTGGCAAACACACCATCCGTATCCCAGAACACATGCTCTGCGCCCCAGAAGCATCCCATACCAAAAATGGCGACTTCCAGGTGCTCAGGGAATGGCTCTTTAATGGTGTTGCCATTTACAAAGTGGGTACCACTGATCTCCATCGGCTGGGGCCGGCCGGGCAGCACCTGGTCCGCATCGGGTATCTGAAATTTGTCGTATTGCATACTGTTTTCTCGAGTGCAGGAATTTTCTTTTGTCAGGATAGCTCGAAGGCGCTTATCCTCCCAGATCCAGGGAGCCTCTAATAATTCCATGGTGCACCTGGCTTTCAGAGCGGTTCACAATCAAGGCGCGGCTTTGTAGGAATGTCCAGACCTTTCAAAAAGTCGCAGCGCGGGGTGTGAATCGCTCTGAAAGCCCCGCAGAGACATTACGGAATTGCTCAGAGGACCCCTTGTAATATTAATCCGCGCATCAAGTAGTTAAGAGGACTCTATGATACGCAGAACAAACATTGGCAGATCAACACTATAAGGAGTCGTCATTGGCGCGCATAATCTTACTGATTTTAATCGCCATCGGTGCCTGGTATCTCTGGCAAAAAATCAAATCTAGCTCACCGCAGGAGCGGCGCAAGCAGATTTTTATGGCCTGTATCGCCGGCGTCGCCGTAATAGTGGTTGTGCTGGCTATCACCGGGCGCCTGCATTGGGTAGGAGCAGCGCTCGTGCTCATTCTTCCTGTGTTGGGCCGTTTACTCAGTCAGCTCTCCCGTTATTTACCCTGGTTGATGCCATTGTTTGAAAAGTATTCAAACCGACGCCCAAATCCAGGGGCCGCCCAATCTCCTCCGCCACACAGCACCGAGGGTCCGCCTCTCTCGGAACATGAAGCGCGCCGAATTCTTGGCGTCGATGCTGATGCTGGCAGAGATGAAATCATTAGCGCGCACCGCAAATTGATCCAGAAACTCCACCCAGACCGAGGCGGCAACGATTACCTGGCATCGCGTATCAATGCCGCCAAGGAGTTACTGCTAAGCATTCTGGGTTAAACCTTACAAAGCAGGTGGATATACCTGGCCAACTGCCGATAGGGGTCCACCTGGGAGTATTCAAGCTCCTTTTCCACAATGGCCGACGCGGGCAACTTTTCCCGGATTGATGGCGTCATAAAATCGTGGAAACAGCGGATACCGCTGTGGCAAACCACAGAAAAGCCCGCTTCGGTCAACCAGTCTTCCACCCACTCCGGCAGGAGTGGATTCTGTGGAGTGAGGCTGCCAGGGTGGCCACCCCAGTTATCCCCTTCAATATTGCGGTCCAGCTGGCGAAAGCTGCCTCGCTGCAACAGACGGAACTCAAGGGCGCGCCGATTGTAGAAAGTGAGCGATAGGTGCCCACCGGGCTTCAACAGACTGCGCAGCTGCTGCAATGCCTGTTGCGGCTGCTCCAACCATTCCAACACAGCGTGGCAAATTACCAGGTCTGCTTCTTTTAACGCCTCTACATGCGGCAATTCTTGCAGGGGTTTATGCAGTAAGGTCATTTGCTTTTGCAAATGGCGCTGCCGAATTTCCGCATCGGCCATCTCAAGCATCTGCGCGGAAATGTCCGCGAGAAAAACCTGGTGCCCAGCCTCTGCCAGATCCATGGCAAAGTGGCCCTGACCACCCCCAGCATCAATAATTTTCAGAGTGCGCTGTTCGATCCCCAGCAGCGGCGCCAGATCCCGGTTGAGCACTGCCAGGCGGATATCCCCTTTAAGGCCGCCATAGATACGGTTGCGAAAACGGTAAGCGAGATCGTCAAAGTTTCGATCTTTACGCAGGCTATCACCCATCGGAGCCCTCGCCTTGCAAAGCCTCATTGCATCGGCGGCGGTTCTCAGCGAATTTGCGCTGTAGCGCCACTTCCATATCAACCCCCAGTACAGCAGCCAGTTTGCTCAAGTACATCTGAATATCCGCCAGCTCAGCGGCAACTTGATCGGCCTTGTCGCCTGCCATCAGATCCTGGATATCCTGATCGCTACACCATTGAAAGTGTCGCCCTAACTCTGCAACTTCCACCGATAGCGCCATAGCCAGGTTTTTTGGGGTATGCAGTGACTGCCAGCCGCGCATTTCAGCGACTTCATCAAAAGCCGCCAGGATTTTATGCTTATCCATCGGATTTTTTCCTCTGCTGGCGCTCCAGCCCGCCCTCCCGGGCAGCCAAAATTGAATTCAGTGCGCGGGACAAAAACTCCCGCCGGTATAAAACACAGACAACAAACAGATAGCCGGCAACAAACAGGATTGGGTGGATAAACCAGCCCAGCACTGACATTGAGAAATAGTAAGAGCGCAGGCCGTAGTTGTAACTGTGGCCCGCATGGTCGATCACCTTGGCTGTGCTGATGGCAAAGCGGCGCCGCTCTTCTTCAGAAAGGTCCCCAGCTTCCGGCGGTGGTGCCGCGCCAATGAGTACATTGGCGAAGGAGTACTGGCGCAGTGACCAGGTAAAATTGAAAAAGGCGAAGATAAAAATCAGGATCAGCAACATCACCTTGAGTTCAAACTGCTCAACGGTGGTGGGCTCCGCAAAAGGTAAACTGGTAAGTACTTCGATGGCAGCCTTGTTCGCCGTTAAAGCCGTCACCAAACCCGCCAGAATAAGAATACTGGTAGAGGCAAAAAAACCAATGACCCGCTCAAGATTGCTGAGAATAGCGGTATCCGCCATGCGCATGTCTCGATCGAGCATCCGCATCATCCACTCAACGCGATACCACTGAAGTGATGAAGTAAGGCACCAGGTCTCTTTGGCTTTTTTTCGCGCAAATACGGTGTAACCCACCCAGGTGATAAAAAAACCAGTAACACTGGCGAGATCCAACCAGGACAACCTCTAATATCTCCGTGTTCGTCTACATTTATGCCGTAGCTTCGGCAGGCGAAGTCTTCGCCCTACTGGCATCCTTGTCAACACTGTCATTCCGATGTGTGCAAGCGGTAGAATAGCGCCCTTTCGCCGGCAGCAGTGGCCGGCCAGAAAATTCATATAACTCCAGGGAGCTGTCTTTTGAACAACTCACATCCTGCATTTGAACTGGTTACCAGCGCAGATATTGATTCTCTCGGCGTGCGCGTCGAGGAATACCGACACATTACGACCGGTGCCCAGCACCTGCACATCGCCGCAGACAACTCGGAAAATGTTTTCCTTGTCGCCCTGCGCACCGTGCCCGAAGACTCCACCGGTGTCGCCCATATTCTTGAACACACCGCCCTGTGCGGCAGTGACAAGTACCCGGTGCGCGATCCTTTCTTTATGATGATCCGGCGTTCACTCAATACCTTTATGAACGCCTTCACCAGTTCAGATTGGACCGCCTACCCGTTTGCCAGCCAGAATCGAAAGGATTTTGACAACCTTCTCGACGTCTACCTGGATGCGGTATTTTTTGCGCGCCTGGACCCACTGGACTTTGCCCAGGAAGGCCATCGCCTGGAATTTGCCGAAGCGGATAATGGGAGCAGCGAGCTCGTCTACAAAGGTGTCGTGTTCAATGAGATGAAAGGCGCCATGAGCTCCGTCACCTCGCAGCTGTGGCACACCCTGAGCAAATATCTGTTCCCCACCACCACCTATCACTACAACTCCGGTGGCGAACCTACTGATATTCCAAAGCTGAGTTACGAGCAGCTGGTTGCCTTCTACCGCAGCCACTACCACCCCAGCAACGCCACCTTTATGACTTTCGGTGATATTCCCGCAGCGGAACACCAGGCCGCGTTTGAAGAAAAAGCGCTGCACAAGTTCGAGAAACTCGACAAGACCATTTCCGTTGGGCGTGAAGACCGCTACCAGGCGCCGCTGAAAGTCGAAGAGCACTACCCGTTAAATGGCGAGCCTCTGAAGGCCAAGACCCATATCGTATTGAGCTGGCTGCTGGGTGATGTCACCGATCTTGAAGAAGCCCTGACCGCACACCTGCTCGCCGGTGTACTGCTGGATAACAGCGCCTCACCGCTGATGAAGCTGCTGGAAACCACCGACCTGGGCACTTCCCCTTCCCCGCTGGTTGGCCTGGACGATTCCCAACGCGAACTGGTGTTTGTCTGCGGTATTGAAGGCAGCGAACGCGAAAGTGCCGACGAGCTTGAGCAACAAGTTCTCGACGTGCTGAGGGACGTGGCGGAAAACGGCATCCCCTACGAACAGGTAGAAGCCAGCTTGCACCAGCTGGAATTACAACAGCGGGAAATTGGTGGCGACGGCTACCCCTTCGGCTTGCAATTGATTCTCACCGCATTGACCGGCGCCACTCACCGTGGCGATGCCATCGGCCTGCTGAATATCGATGCCACCCTGGAGCGTCTGCGCGAGCAGATCAAAGATCCGAAGTTTATCGCCAATAAAGCCCGTGAACTTCTGCTGGAGAACCAGCATCGCGTACGTATGGTACTGAGTCCCGATGAGCAGTTGGCTGCGCGCCGCGAGCAGGCGGAGAAAGACCAGCTGGCGGAAATCAAAGCCGCTCTCAGCGAAAAAGAAAAAGCACAGATTGTCGAAACGGCCAAAGCCCTGGCCGATCGACAAAACCGCGAGGACGACGCTTCTATCCTGCCCAAGGTCGGCGTGGAAGATATTCCCGCAGAGCTTCCGGATGTCAAAGGCGAAGCAATAGACTTGGGCCCACAGAAGTTGACCCGCTATAGCGCGGGCACCAACGGCCTGGTTTACCAACAAATGGTCTGCGCGCTACCGGAATTCACCGAAACCGAAAAACAACTGCTGCCCTACTACTGCCAGGTACTGAGCGAAGTTGGCCTGGGTGAAAAAGACTACCTGGAAGTCCAGCAGTGGCAGACCAGCGTGGTTGGCGCCCTGCACGGTTTCACCAGCAGCCGTACTGCCATCGACAACCTGGATCACCTGTCCGGCCACTTTATCCTGTCCGGTAAAGCGCTGGCTCGCAATCAGGGCGGCCTGACTGAACTGATGCAAGCCACTATGGAGCAGGTGCGTTTTGACGAGCACGCCCGCATCAAGGAATTGCTACTGCAAACTCTCGCCCGCCGCGAACAGGGTGTTGTCGGCAACGGCCACGCCCTCGCCATGGCTGCCGCCAGTGCCGGCTACAACCGCGCCGCCTGGGAGAGCCATGCCAGCGGTGGCCTGCTGGGATTGCGCAACCTGCGAGCCCTGGTTGCCGGACTGGAAAAAGAGGAAGGCCTGCAAGACCTTTCCACCCAATTCCAGGCTATCCACCAGAAAATCCTCGCAGCACCGCGCCAGTTCCTGCTGGTGGGTGAAGAAGAGAAAATTGGCGATTTCAGCCAGACACTGATGCCACTGACTTCTACTTCCAGCATCGCCGCAGCCAACCCCGCTGCACCTTTCGAACGCAAACAAATCGAGGAACTCTGGGTTGCCAACAGCCAGGTGAACTTCTGTGCCAAGGCCTACGCCACTGTGCCTATGTCCCACCCGGACGCGGCACCGCTGTCGGTTTTGAGCGGCTTCCTGCGCAACGGCTTCCTGCATCGCACCATCCGCGAACAGGGCGGCGCCTACGGCGGCGGAGCCGGCCACGACAGCAATATTGGCGTATTCCGCTTCTACTCCTACCGCGATCCGCGTATGGGTGAAACCCTGGAGGACTTCGACGCATCCCTTAAGTGGTTGGCCGAAGAGAAGCACAAGGAAGAACAGGTTGAGGAAGCGATCCTCGGCGTCGTCGGCGGTCTGGATAAACCCGGCTCCCCCGCTGGTGAAGCCAAGAAGAACTTCCACTCGGGCCTTTACGGCCGCACCCACGAGACGCGCCAGCAATTCCGCAAACAGGTTACGGAAGTTACCCTGGAAGACCTGCAACGCGTCGGTGCCACCTATCTGGACCCGAGCAAGGCCAGTACCGCCATTGTTACCGGTCCCCAAGGTAGCGAAGCGGCAGCCAAACTCAACCTGAAGGAAGAGAAGCTCTAACTGGAGCTCGACGATTCCCCGGCAATTTGTCCGGGGAAGCTCTGCGGCGCCGGCCAAAAACCGGCGCCGATCTATCGCCGTTATCCTCTAGCGAAGTTCCAATGAGTAAACACGACAATATTTATGCAAACCCACTGGGCCAGGTAGCCGGCTTCGAGTTCGATCGCCAGGTGGTGCAAGTTTTTCCCGATATGATCAAGCGCTCCGTGCCCGGCTACACCACGATCGTAGCCATGATCGGCACCCTGGCAGAGCGCTACGCCCAAGCTGGAAGCCGCTGCTATGACCTGGGCAGCTCCCTGTGTGCGGCAACCCTGGCCATGCGCCATCGCATTCCCGCTGCCGACTGTGAAATCGTCGCCGTGGACAATTCACAAGCCATGGTTGATCAGGCGCGCACAGTACTCGAAGCCGATAGCGGCGAGGTTCCCGTTCAACTTATCTGCGACAACCTGCAAAACGTAGCTATCGAAAATGCCTCGGTCGTAGTGCTCAACTTCACCCTGCAATTTATTCCGGTGGAAGAGCGCGAAGAAATCCTGCAGAAAATCCACGATGGTTTGCGCCCCGGCGGCATTCTGATTATTTCCGAGAAAGTGGACTTCGCCGATAAAGCCCACAACGAGTTAATGATCGAACTGCATCACTCCTTTAAAGCCGCCAACGGTTACAGCGCGCTGGAAATCGCACAGAAGCGCTCTGCCCTGGAGAATGTATTAATTCCGGAAACCCTGGATACCCACCGCACACGACTGAAAAATGTCGGCTTTACCAGTGTCGATGTCTGGTTCCAGTGTTTTAATTTTGCCTCTTTAATCGCCATCAAAGGCGCGCCGGAAAAGTAAGTACCCCGTGATCGACTACACCCAACTCTATCAAGGCCTGCAACACGTTCCCGCCCTGCGCACCTGGCTGGCCCAGCTGCCAACACAGGTGGCTGAAAACCTGAGCCCTCACCGCTGGGGCGACCTGCCGGATTGGCGCGCAGCGGTGGAAGCCCTACCGGAAATTGCGCCCTCCGCAATCGAACTCAACCGCAAGGTCTGCGCAGGCACTGCCGCCGATGCCAGCCCGGAACAACTCGAAGCCCTGGAGCGGGAACTGCGCAAATTACACCCCTGGCGCAAAGGCCCTTGGGAGTTATTTGGACTAAATATTGATACTGAGTGGCGCTCTGATTGGAAATGGGATCGGGTACTTCCGCACCTGGCACCACTGAAAAATCGACTGGTGCTCGATGTGGGCTGTGGCAATGGGTACCACTGCTGGCGATCCTACGGTGCCGGCGCGCGCCGCGTAATCGGTATTGATCCTTCCGCCAAATTTGTCGCGCAATTTTACGCGCTGAAAAAATACCTGGGCCAGGAAGCACCAGTGGATTTGTTGCCCCTGGGTATTGAAGCGCTCCCGGCAAACTTGCGCGCTTTCGATACCACTTTTTCCATGGGGGTGCTCTATCACCGCCGTTCACCCATGGATCACCTGCGCGAATTGCGCGAGACCCTCCGCCCCGGCGGCCAGCTTGTACTGGAGACACTGGTTATCGACGGCGGACTCGGCGATTGCCTGGTACCCGAAGACCGCTATGCAAAAATGCGCAATGTGTGGTTTTTCCCCAGCTGCGCCACCCTGGAGAGCTGGCTGCGCAAGTGCGGTTTCCGCAACCCCAGGACCGTGGACCTGAACACCACCTGCCTGGAGGAACAGCGACGCACCGACTGGATGCACTTCGAATCCCTGGCAGATTTTCTCGACCCGGAATCGCCAGACAAAACCGTGGAAGGTCACCCCGCGCCCAAGAGAGCGGTTTTGGTCGCGGAAGCGCCGTAGCTTGTCTATACGCTTAAGGTCTGAGAACTCATAAATTCCGCAAAATTTGCTGCTAATAGAATTTTGTACGGAATGGGGAGCACCATCTTGATTGTTGCGACTCATAAGGCAAAGTGCGCCCCTAAATAGTGCAACTATATCCTTTAGGGAGGGCTGCCGCAGGATGCAGCCCGGCGCAGAGAATATTTATGAGTATTAGCGTTTTTGAGCTTTTCAAAATTGGGGTTGGCCCTTCCAGCTCCCACACGGTGGGCCCTATGGTCGCTGCCCGCCAATTCGTGCAGGATTTGCAAGACCGGAACCAGCTGCCCCACACAGACCGCGTACAAGTCCATTTGTATGGCTCACTGGCCCTGACTGGGGTTGGCCACGGTACCGATATGGCGGTACTGATGGGGCTTCTGGGTCAATCTCCAGACACCATTGATGTCGACTCAATCGACGAGAAAATGGCCCAAATCCAAAGCGAGCGCCGCCTGCCATTAAACGGTGACCAGGATATCGAGTTTATTCGCGAGCGCGACCTGGTTTTCCATATGGAGGAATTTCTTCCCCAGCACTCCAACGGAATGACCTGTCAGGCTTACTCTGGCGAAGAGCTGCTGTTCGAGCGCAGCTACTTCTCCATCGGCGGCGGCTTTGTGCTCTCCGAAGAAGATTTCGCTCATAAAGAGGAGATCGCCACCCTTCTGCCCTATGACTTCAGCAATGCAGAACAGCTGATGAAGATCTGTGATCATCACGGTTGGACTATTGCCGAGCTGGCCATGGAAAACGAAAAAGCCTTCCGGAGCAAGCAGGAAGTCAAAGACCGTTTGTGGAATATCTGGAAAGTAATGGATGCCTCTATTGAGCGAGGCTGCCACCAGAATGGCATCTTGCCCGGCGGCCTCAATGTTCGCCGCCGCGCTGCTGAACTCTACCGGGAGTTGAGCAAACAGAGTCCGGAAGAGCGCAACCACGGCCTCGCCATTCTCGACTGGGTTAGTCTTTTTGCTCTCGCCGTAAATGAGGAAAATGCCGCGCGCGGGCGCATCGTCACCGCGCCCACCAACGGTGCCGCCGGTGTGATTCCCGCCGTTATCGCCTACTACGTGGAATTTGTACACGACAGCAAAATTCACGGTGAATTGAAAGACCAGGTAGTGAAATTCCTGCTCACCGCCGGCGCTATCGGTATGCTGTTTAAAAAGAATGCCTCTATTTCTGCCGCTGAGGTGGGCTGCCAGGGAGAAATCGGCGTAGCCTGCTCCATGGCTTCCGCCGGCTTGGCCGCCGTAGAGGGCGGCACCAACCAGCAGATTGAAAACGCTGCTGAAATTGGTATGGAACACAACCTCGGCCTTACCTGCGATCCAATCGGCGGGTTGGTGCAGGTCCCCTGTATCGAGCGCAACACCATGGGTGCAGTAAAAGCCATTAACGGCGCACGCCTGGCCCTGCGCGGTGATGGCGCTCATATCGTACCGCTGGACAGCGTTATCGAGACGATGCGTCAAACCGGTATCGATATGCAGAGCAAATACAAAGAGACCTCTCTCGGCGGGCTCGCAGTAAACGCTGTGAACTGCTGATATTTTTCGGCAGGAGCACAAATCCGCTCCTGCCGCTTACTTAGCCCGGAAGATACCAAATTCTTTTTGTCGCATATCTCCAACGAACCCCCACCGGTCTTTAAAAGTCACTGGTTAAATATCAACGAGCGATGAGCTCCAACACCCGCCATGGTGCCGGATGCAATCGCGAAGGTTCCGCTTTGCATCGGGTTGGATAAATCTCCAGCAGCAAAGACCCCCTTTACAGAAGTTTCCTTAAAGCCATCCACCTTCACAATCCGCCCGGTAAAAGACTCCTCCAGCTCCAACCCCAATTTATCGATAAACGAAGAGGTCAACTCCGCTTTGGGGCTCACGTAGAGACCCTCCAGTGGCAACTTGCGGCCATCCGCCAAAATAACTTCACTTAAACTATCCCCCTCTCCCTCCAACTGCGTAATCGGGGCTTCTTCCAGCATTACTCCCCGAGCTAGCAGATGATCGAGCACTTCCCCCTGCGGATTGAACTGGCCCTGGGTAAACAAGGTAGTTGCGCCCCAATCGGGAATCATTGCCGCCTGGTGGAAAGACAGCTCGCTGGTAGCCAGCACACCTAAAGGGCGATCACTCAGCTCATAACCATGGCAATAAGGACAGTGAATCACACTCCTACCCCAGCGCTCTTTCACGCCAGGGATATCCGGTAGCTGATCCGTAATACCGGTTGCAAGAATTAGCCTCTTTGCTTTAAAAGTGGCATCTCCCTGTGCAGCAACAACAAACCCTTCTTCATGAACATCCACACTATCCGCAGTGCCTTCAACCACCTGGAAACTCGAGTAAGCCTGTAGCTGGGAAAGCGCCGTGCTACGAATTTCCTCGGGCGTCTTACCATCCAGGCAAAACACTCCATGGGACGCTTTTGCAAAGCGGTTTCTAGGTCTTTTAGCATCCAGTACAACGACCTTACGCCTGCCGCGAACCAGCTGCATCGCCGCAGACAGACCGGCAAAACTTCCACCGATAATCAATACATCCATATCCATAGCCACCCCTCCGATATCATGTAACTTTTATTGTTACACAAAAATTCAAAACCGTACAACACACGTAACAGAAAAAGTTTCGTGATAAACTGCAGGGTCGGAAACTTAGGTGAATTATGCGCAAAGACAGCCGATTATCCCGGGCACTTCATGTCCTTATCCATTTGAACATGACCGACAAGCCGGTTACCTCAGACAAGATGGCAGCTATGCTCCTCACCAATCCTGTGGTGGCTCGCAGAACTATGGCGCTATTGCGGGATCAGGGGTACGTGCGCTCCAGTAAAGGGCACAATGGGGGCTGGTCACTCACGAAGCCCTTGGATGAAATTACACTTCTGGATATCCATAAAGCGCTGGGAGACAGCTCAGTTTTTACCATTGGCCTCACAGACGAACACACTAACTGCATCATTGAGCACGCAGTAAATGCCGCCCTGAAGGATGCAATGGATGAGGCCGAGAGTATTTTACTCGCGCGATTTGGTGAGATCGCTCTGGATCAGCTCGGTGGAGAATTTACACACATAGAGACTTCGGAATAATTCGCCTCGCCCTAGGGAGCTCCAAATTTCGATTCTGAGCCTCCCTAATATCCAGGTCCATTTTTTGCGATTGCAAGGTGCACCCTATGCTTTAGCTTGGTACTCAGGGTGTATTCTCGCCATCAACAAAACGTCTATATAACGAACCTGCCAAGCCGCTTGGTTCCCTCCACCTGAAAACCCGAGCCCTCATAAAGTGCTATTGCAGTACCATTATCAACATGAACTTCCAGCTCCAATCGTATTAGATTGAGCCAATTATCCGCCTGATTAAGCGCCTCTTCCATTAACATCCGGCCAACTCCCCGACCGTGAAATTCAGGATGTACCGCAATTGCCAGCACAGCACTATGTCTATCCCGGATTTTATTGGTTAAGAACAGAGTGACATACCCAACGACCTTGGTATCCAATTCAGCGACCAAGGTATAATTATTCGGATCAGAAAAAAGGTTAGCGACTTTATCAGAGCTTAGGAAAAGTAGTTGAGAGGTATTTTCATTTACTGAGGCAAAACTATGAATCTCGAACAAATCCTTATTATCGGATTCTTCTAGGTGTCTGATTTTTATATTCAACAGAACTCCTTAAGGGATATCGAAAACAATAGAAAGTATTTCTATTGCTCTCTTTACTCCATATACACCAGATACTAATTTATAACGCGAACTGATCAATCAACCCGAGTTAGCCGAGCATCATCCACTGTCATCTGCCAAATCCCATCCTCTTCATAAGGGGGATTGGAAACATGAAAATTTGCAGTCAAAAATAAAAATCCAACATTGAAATCATCTCCGTTGAACTCTTTTATCGGCCCTTCTATAGAAGTTGTAACGCTCCCTTCAACCCGTTCATACAAGACCCGGCCATCAGTTGTTATGATCAAATTTATTTGACTACCAATCCAAGTGCCAGCGTAATCTAACTTGTCTTCAGGAAGTGGTTTTGCACAACCGGCCAACATCAATAAAATAAAAACCCAAAAGGTATTACGCACTATCAACCCTCTTCCCCCTTTAATATTTCGAGAATAACACCCTACCGTATCCCTGCAAAATCCCAGATAACAGGCACGTAATACAGAGGCAACTCTTTAAACTGGAATACAACTGAAGGAAACATTCATCCCACAACTAAATAGTACGTAGTAATGAATTCAATATTTGAAAGAACCGCGACAACCCATGTGTATTGCCACTTCTGCACCAGGCGGCACCTTCTATATAACTAGACTAATCTAATGTCTAAGGTACTCAAAAAAAAGGGGGGGGGTATGACCAATTACAACAGCCTATTTAACCGTCACTTCGCAAGTTCAGAACGGCTTAAAAATCGAGCAAAGCAGAGAACTCCAAAATTTTCCTATGAATACTTAATAGAAGGCTGTATGGATGATATTGGTTTATGCCGCAATCGCCAGGCATTCGATTCTGTAAAATTCACCCCCCAATATATCCGCCCCAACTCTACACCGAACTTAAATTGTGAACTTTTTGGGAAGCTATACAGCGCTCCATTTGGCATAGCGCCCATTGGGCTACAGGGGCTTATGTGGCCAAATGCGCCTGTAATACTTGCCAAAGCCTCATATGAGCACAAAATCCCATTCATCCTCAGCACTGTATCTTCTGAATCACTGGAGCGAATTTCTGAAGTCTCACAGGGAACAGCCTGGTACCAACTCTACAACCCAACAGACCCAGCCATTCTTTCTGACCTGCTATCCCGACTAACCTCTGCCCAATACCAACATTTAGTCATTACCATTGATGTTCCTACTTTTGGCTTACGCCCCAGAGACTTCCACAACGGATTGGCAATGCCACCGAAATTGAATGTAAAAAACGTCTGGCAAGCGATACTCAGACCAAATTGGAGCCTATCCACATTGCGATACGGTCTCCCTAAATTTAAAAATCTAGAGCCTTACATTGATACCGATAACAAAAAACTTGAACTAACCGAGTTTATGAACACCACAACTATGGGCCCACTGGATTTTGACAGTGTAAAACGTATAAGAGATCTATGGCCCCATAAACTTATTATTAAAGGGATAATGAGTGAACCCGATCTTCAACAAGCGATTAAACTCGGAGCGGATGGAGTCATTTTATCCAATCACGGTGCACGGCAACTTGATTTAGGCGAAGCGACTCTCCCTTTGCTGGGAAGGTTTTCCAACTATCAGGATAGGATTTCCTTGGCTATCGATAGTGGAATCAGATCCGGTGTAGATATCGCAAGTGCTTGTGGTCTAGGGGCAAAGTTTTGCTTTCTGGGAAGATTTTTTATGTATAGCGTCTGTGCCCTTGGCAATGAAGGGGCTAACCATGCAATTTACCTGCTTAAAGCTCAGTTAACTCAGGTTATGCAGCAAATCGGAGCTAGTAATCTTGAAGGCATTTGCGGCAAGGTAGAACTAACCAGCAGATGAAAAGCTCAGGCAGTTCATCCGGCCGAGTCGTGTAAGCAGGAGGCTTATACTGTTGCCGCATTTTCCAATTTTTTTGGATAACCTGACCTGCTAGAAATAATGTTCCTCGGCCAAAACGCTGCTTAATTCGATCAATAGTTTACATAGTTTTACTGGCCATAAATTGCTGTCCCGAGCAAACATATCACCTTGACCCAATGAACAGGGAATTAACTCCACTAACCCCACTCCAGCTTTACAGAATCGACAGGCCTGTCGAAATTGCCCCGACACAGCCCCGGTCTACAAGCCGCACTATTTGCCAGGCATCATCAGTTGGATACGGGGTTTATACTACAGAACTACAGCTGTAATAGGTGGATTCGTGAAGAACATGAAGGAACTATGCCTTGCATTGGCTCAGAAGAGTTTACCAACCAGTGAAACCTCTCCCAGTTAATTCATCAAAACTAATTATCTCTCTCTATCATTAACTAGCTTAGCCTGATAAAGGTATGTTTCACCGTATCTGTCACACCTAAAATAACCCCCCAAAATAACACTTGCTGCAGATTATCTTTTGGTGCCACCCTGCCCCTCTGATAAATCACTCGCATACTCGTACATTTGCATAACGACTTCAGAGAGAACCCAGCTAAACGACAACCTTAAGTTTCAGCCAGCACTCCAACTATGCGATACTTCCGCCCCAAAAGAAGTGAAAAGAAAACAGGGAAGACCCATGACCAAATTCACACTAACTCTGGCAGCGGTTTTATTGGCTGGCTGTAGTTCAGTCACTCAGCTCTCGGAAAAAACGGCAGGGGAAATCAGACGGGCGGTATCTATACAAGCTAGTGGGGAAAATTCTGGTACTCAGTTCTCAGGGCCGAAATTACAGGCCACTACTGATGGCTCTGACCTGAACCTCTACTACTACAACCTCCGCGCATTTGAACCCGCTGCTAACGAACCAACGAAGTACCACCTACAGATCCATATCACCTATCGCAAGGCGTGGCGTCACTATGAGTCTGCGGAGTTAAATGGCGGACAACCAGTAGAGACGGCCCCTATTAACAAAAATGTCCTTCAATGCGTAAGTGGCAATGAATGTATGCTTGAAGAGATCCTGGATATTGCTCTCACTGAGGAACAAATACAGGCTTCGGTGCGCAATCGAGATAAACTCAAACTTAAACTGAGAGCAAGATCCGGGCACAGCTCTACCATTGAGGTTCCAGCAACCTACTTGCTTGGTTTTTACGCTGCGGTTGCCAATTACGAGGGGTGACTACCCCTCTCCGTAGGCAATGAATGTTGACTAAGTGCTCTTTTGCGGGGTCTGAGAGCTTCCTGCCTGGCAATATGCCTGTGCAGTCTCCGCCAGACCTTCACCTAAGGCCACCGGGGGGGTCCAGTCAAGCAACTCTTTGGTTTTAGTGATATCCACTTGTAGTGAACCGCACAAGCGCTTGGCAACTGCCCCTTTTCCTATTAGCTTCAGCGCACTGGTGAGTGCGAATTGGGGAAGAGGCAATAGTCGAGCATCACATCCCATGGCATGGGATAAACCACGCAACAAATCTGTTACCGATACATCCATATCATCGGATACCAGAAATACCTGGTTTGCCGCATTGGGATGAGAAATACAAACGCGGATCAGGTCGATTAAATTGCCGATAGATACCAAGCTTCGGCGATTATGAATAGCCCCTAGTGGCAGCGGGATCCCCTTGGTAAGCCAACGCATCATCGCTTGGAAGTTCGCCTTGACCCCAGGGCCATAGACCAGAGGTGGTCGGATAATAACAACTTCCATCTCCGTAGACTCAGCCAGCTCAAGCAGTGCGTCTTCGGCCTCTTTCTTTGAAATCCCATAGGGATCCGTAGGATCACATTGTTCATCCGCAATAAATGGTAAGCGGTTGTCGGTAGACTCCCCGTTAACCTTAATAGAACTAAGATAAATAAAACGTCTAACACCAGATGAAGCCGCCTGCTGTGCCAGTTTGATAGTGCCCCCGACATTCACCCGACGGAATTCCTCCAGAGGGTTAGCAGAAGTCTCCGTCATTACATGGACACGTGCTGCGGTGTGAATGACTGTATCTATATCAACAAGCGCCTGAGCCCAATCCGTATTGCTTGACAGGTCACCGATCTGAAAGCCGCCCTCAACATCGCTGCGATACACCGGCAAAACCTGGTAACCGTCTTTGCGGAGCTGCGGCAAGAGTGCGGTTCCCACAAAGCCACTAGCGCCGGTTAGTAATATACGTCCTTTCAATGGGGGCCTATTTCTCAGCTGTAGAATTCACGTTAGTTTACACGGACCACTTTTTCGACACACCTTTATCTCGTCAACTAAATAGCGAGCATGACAGACTATCAAAGCATCGCTGGCTATTAGAACTCTATTCAATACCACAAAGGCGTTCTTTGTCAGTAATAGCATTTTTAAGCCGAGCCCGGACATTCTTCAGGGCTCTCCCATGTGGAGCTTGAGTATCCGGCCTGCCCCAACGGACCTCCCAGGCTTCCCTGGCTTGTAAACAGGCTTTCGCTTGCTTGTACTTCCAGTTCGCCTCCTCGCAAAGAGACAACCCTTTGGGTGACTGACGATCACAAATCTGGTGGTATTTTTTATGGGCTATCTTTTCCTGAAAGTTCTTGGCAGTAGCACCTTCAAAGTGGCGGATCGGTGGTGTTTGGATTTTTCTATCCGGGCGCACCTGCTTATCCATAGTACTATCTAGATGGAGCATTCGAAAAAATGTAACTCCCAATAGCTCCTCATTAGCATATTGATCATCATTGGAGCTGGTTAATAGCCCTGGAGGATGGGGAGTTGCAATAACAAGAAGTGGCACAGCCAGCATGAAAAGTAGCAACGTCAACAGCAGCAAGAGTGGCCGCCCAGTCAAAATCTGTGTTGGCATTGAAGTCTGGAGCCTCCCTAAATAATCTACCTACGGCTGTGAATTCCGTACTGTAAAGGCCAAATGAACAACACACAGAAGTTTAGTGAACCACCTTATCACTCCCAAATAGCCTGAAGCTCAGGCACTAGCTATGAACTACTGTACCCAATAAGTCAACACAACAGGCAAAATAAAAATGCTCATAATAGTTGAGAGGAAAATAATACCGGATATCTTCGGGGTATCTTGGGGGCGATAAATAGATATCCAGAGGTAAGTACTAACAGCGCATGGCATAAGGGATTGCAGAATAAGCACCCCTCGCATAGCACCCGTAAAGTTAAACAGATTTGTCAAAATAAGCGCGACGGCGCCACCGAGAATTATGTGCCCAATAGCAAAGACCAATCCAATCTTAGTATCACCCAGCTTGATTTGTGCCAAGCTATGTCCGAGGGTCAACAACATTAGAGGGATTGCCATACCGCCCAAAATATTAAGAGATGACATAACGGGCTTTGGTAAGCTTATATTGAAAATCAATGCGACTATAGAAAAAACCACACTGTAAATTGCTGGGCTAAGCATAATTTCCTTGGCCGACCAGCTACCCGATGTTACTCCAGGAGCAACCACAAAGAAAAAAATCATTCCCACAACAACAAAAGCAATTCCGTATAGAACTCCCGCATGTCCAAATGCTAACGCACATACTGCGAGGCCGATATTGCCTACATTGTTCATACTTAGACAAGAAAAGTAAGTACGTATATTTTGCCTAAATAAAGATAAGAATAGAAGGGCTAGCACTGACATCAACGAGTACATCAGGAAGGCGGCCAACAGCATCCATAGAAATCTACCCAATACTATCTGCTGGCCCAGCATATGATCCAATATCAGCGCCGGATAACCAATATGAGCCATTAATTTGGATACCATTTTTGAATTTAATTCTTGCTTACTTGCTGCAAACAGGTATCCAATAAGAACGCAGATAAATACGGGAATAATAACTTCAAATACGTTCTCAAATAGGGTTCTCATCGAACATCAAACTCCCTCTGCCCTACTTCTCAGCACTGCGTAACAAGCACCCCTTTAATATGCTGACAGCCCCCACCAGAACACACAAAAAATCGATAATATATTTACCTTCTAATACCCCACAGAATTACGCAGGAAAAATTGCAATGCTCTGACAGATTTACAAGTGAGAAACTGCAACCATAAAAAATGCCTATAAATTCAGCTGCAACTCTTTAAGGTTTAAGGTCGGAGTGATCCATATTTCAGCATCAAAGGCCGCAAAAAATTTTTCGTTATAGGTCATCAGCTGATCTTGACAGTTCTCCTCAAAGATAAAAATTGCTGCCCGCTTTCCTTGCTCCAAAAAGAAGTAGGAAGCCTCAGGATTGGCTGAGGCGATAAAATCATTCATCGCCACAGACATACTATCATCAGCAATGGACTTATTGCCGGCCTTTGCCGGTATCAGGAGTTTCATTAATAGGCGCATTTTGATCCTGGCTGTTGTCAAGGCTATAGGATCAAAACATAGCCTTTTCACTATCCAGCTGCGCTGAATTAAGTGACAATTCTCAGAGTATATCAGTGGTAATTTACAACTGATATTCAGTAAGTAGCCATTTCCTTCCTGCCAATAGGATTATTACCTGCAAGAATATTCAAGACTCAGCTCAGCAGCATGACCCAAGGGAGAGCAGCCACACTTTAGGTAGTCACCAAATCACTGGGATCTCTACCCTTCTTTGACTTACGCTCAACCCACTTAATCCACTTTAAGTCCTCTACCATGGTTGTATAGATTACCGGCACCAAGAATAGTGTTCCAAAAGTGGCCAGGATAAGTCCGCCAATTTGTGCAAAACATAATGGCCGCCAGAGAGGGCCTCCGTGAATGGCTAAGGGAATCAAGGCGAAGGTAGTCGCCGCAATAGTGATTAAAATGGGGCGCAGCCTAAGAATACCTGCGTCAAGTAATGCCTGACGAAGCGAATCTCCTGCAGCATGACGCATCTCAATAAAATCAAACAGAACAATAATATGGCTGACAATAACACCGATTAAGCTCACTATCCCTAAAAACGCCATAAAGCCAAATGGCTGGCCGGAGATATATAGGGCCACCAATGCACCAACCATGCCCAATGGCACAGTGGCAAATACAACCAAAGGCTTTATCAGGCTGCTAAATTGAAATACCAAAGCTAAAAAAATCGCACTGGAAGAGACAGCCATAATCATTAGTAGCTGCAAAAATCCATGCTTCGTACTGGCCGCATCTCCAGATATCTGTAGTTGATATCCGGCAGGTAGCGATTCAGAGAGTTCCTTCAACTCTCCATCAATATCAGCCATAATATCTGATGAAATAAAACCGGCATATGGGAATGCATATACTGTGATTGTTCGAAACTTTTCCAGCCTGTAGATTCGCTCTGTCGAAAACAGAATTGAGGTTGTTGCCACTTGCCGCAGTGGGATATGAATATCGCTATCAGATGCAAATACATATAGGTTATTGACATCTTCCAGCTGTCCACGCTCAGCCAGGCGAAGCTGGGTTACAATGGGGATTTCCTTATCTCCCTGCCGCAAGGTATCCACTTTGGAACCATTAAAGCCAGAGGATGAGGCCATGGCGATATCAGCATTAGTTACCCCTGACATCTCGGCACGATCCTCTATCACATTCATATCCAATACCAGGCTTTTTCCAGCCCAATCAGCGCGGACTACGCGGGCATAGGGAGATTTCTCAACAATTTCTTTAACTTTTGCGGCATATTGTCGCAAGAGTGCAATATCTTTCTCTTCCTCCAAAGACCCTACAGCCACACGTCCCGAAACTCTTATTTCAACAGGGTGCTCTACTGTGCTTGTCTGCAGTTGACGAACGTCTAATCCTGCCCCCGGAATACTTTCAGATAGAGCATTTTGGATAAGTGGAATCAGCGTAGCTGTTAAATTTTTATCACTTAACCGGACAATAATCTGCCCATAATTAGACTGTTTCTGTTGAGGGTTTGCTGTATACCAAAAACGCGGCGCCCCGCCACCCAAGGTGCTGCTAATTCCCTCCAAAATAGGTGCAGACCCTTTTTTTGAGTGTTTTTGCTCATAGTTCTCAATAGTTTTTCTAATTATTTCTTCGGCTAATTTTGCAACATTATCTGTTGCATCAATACTCGCATCATTTTGTAGCCACACATCCACATAAAAAAGATACTGAACATCTGCCGGGAAAAATGCATTCCTTAACTGGGTCTTTATAACAACACCAAATACAAGCAATCCCAAGGCAACCAACAAAACAATCTTCCTATTACTAATAGCCCAGCCTGCCGCCCGATAGTAACTCCCTGTTAGTCCTTCTTTTCGCCTCACTTCCAAGCTCCGCTCCTTTTGCTCAGGAGGACGCAATAATGTATTACCCAGATAAGGAATAAACGTCATAGAAACGATTCGAGATGCAGCTAAGGCACAAACCATAACAATAGGAAGGCTATGTAGAAAATCCCCCTGATTTCCGGTTAATAGCAAGAATGGTAAGTAAGCAACGATATTCGTTAATGTCGCAAAAAATATGGCTTTCGCTAGTAAAGTTGGCCCCAACCAAGCGGCAATGATAGAGGGTTTACCGGATGCCATTTGCCGTTTGATAGCATCACTGGCGACAACAGGATCATCCACCAAAAGCCCCAAGGCTATAATTAGTGCCGCAATCGACACCTGCTGAATATCTATTCCCAGCAACTGCATAAACCCAAAGGTCATTGTCAATGTTACTGGTATAGATATCATTAAAAGCACGGCGGAGCGCCAGTCAGAGAATCCAATAAAAGCAATTATCACAACCAGAATAATGGCTTCAATCAATGCTTCTAAAAAGAGACTTACACTTTCCCGGACCTGTCGCGGCTGATCAGAAACCCGGTCTATAATCAGGTCTGGCGGAAGATCTACCTTAACCTTGTCCAGTACCTCACTAACATTACGCCCCAGCTCCCCTATTTGTTTGCCATCCAGCATTTGCACAGATAAATTTATACTGCGACTACGCTGCCACTCTCCGTTTTCATCTTTGTTGACATAGTAATTTAGTAGAGGCGGAGGCGACTGATACCCCATAATAACGTCGACAATGCCACGTAAATATACCGGCGTTCCCGTATTACTCAGAGCCACCGGAACATCAGCAATTTCTTCATGACTTGTAAATTCGCCACTAGGCATAATGGCGATACCCAAGTCATTCGAAATGATGGTGCCGCCAGGAATAGTCGTATTACGCGCATTAAGAATCGGGGCAATCATATCAGGTCGCAACCCATAGGAAGCCAGCCTCTCCTGAGAATACAGAAGTTTTACTTCCTGGGTAAGTACGCCAGTTCTCAACACTCTTTTCACTTCAGGAATAGTTCTGATATTTGCAGCAATAAGGTCAGAAAAATCATCAAGCTGCCGATAACTATATTTTGCACCGGCCACTTTCGTTAAATGTTCACTAGTGTTGGCGAGATCGCGAACCACGAATGGATCCCAGGCATCGGGGAAAAAGCGCTGGGCGCTTAATTTGTCGGATAAGTAGCGTTTTGTAGCTGCCAGTATTTCGCTGTTACTCTTATCAGATAGGAAATCCACCCCTAAGTATCCGGTACCATTTAAGACTTCAAAATTTGTTCCATATCCCTGCTCTTCAAGCCAACTTGCAAAAATCCATAATCCTATAACAGAGTACGTATTCGCCAGTGACAAAGGGAGAGCAACAACTATACTGACACGCCCGTTACCACTCGATTCTTGCCCGCGAACTTCTGAAATTCCTTCCCTAATGTCCTCTGCACGCAAGGTAATCTCTGTAGGGCCCGCTCGGGGACTCGCCACACTGAGTAATATAGCGGCTGTATCACCGAATTCTGAATTTAGGGAAATTTTGCCCGCACCAGACGGTAACTGCTGCTGTGCATCAATTAATTTCAGATTGAGATCATTAAATGCTTTAGTAACATCAGTTTTCGGTGCCAGCTGCGCTTGCACCATGGAGACACCATTTAGCGTTAAGGATTTTATTGCAAAAGTTCTCGCATCTGGCTCATGCAAGTATTCACTTTGCGCTATCGCTTCTTCAACCTTTCGCGTTACTAACTCCTCAACTCGAACTGCAGACTGACCAGGCCAATTGGTTGTTGCTATCGCTATACGCACAGGAATATCTGGATCTTTGCTTTTCGGCATGAAGAGATAAGCAACTACCCCCCATACTAGGATAGTGACCAGCAATGCAGCGGAAATACTCGGGTTGTCTACAAAAAAACGAGCAGTATTGAAACGGTGGTGACTTTCCGCCTCAATAATTTCTGCCTGTCTTTTTTCTTCCTGATCTGCCATTCCCTAGCCCTCAAGGCACGACAATTATGGCTTCCCCATCTCTGAGCTGAGCAGCACCCGTTGATACAACCTCCTCGCCCTCAGTTAACCCCTGGATAATGACAACATCATTGCCAACTACTTGCCCCGGGAGCACTTTTCTTAGTTTTGCTCGCAATACTTCCTTGTCTCTTTCCAACACAAATACAGCGAATCCTTTGGATTTTCCAGGGTGAGCAACTAAGCAGGAAAGTGGTATGAGAACCCTATCTGGAGGTATCGGTATTTTGTCCAAGGCCAGAGACATAATCATTCCTACCCGCAATTGCGCCTTGGGATTATCAACGGTAACAGTGACCGCAAAAACCCTGGTGCGGGGATCTGCCATGGGTGAGACTTCAGTGATCATTCCCTTAAAAACAAGATCCGGTAAAGACTCTGTACGCAATGACACCACACTGCCCAGTGGAGCATAACTCAACACGATGTCCGGTACGGAAAATACAACCTTAACGCGGGAAATATCAGCCACAACGAAGCCAACCGACTGCGAGTGAACCAATGTGCCCACCTCAATGTTACGTTGCAGGATAATTCCAGTCAGCGGAGAGCGCAGTACGGTATCTCGTAACTCTTCCTCTGCCCTGTCCAAATGGGCCTTACTGCCAACTACTGCCGCCTGCGCAATTTCATACTCTTCCCTGGCTGAATCATAATCAGGCGCGGTAATACTAGCAGTGGCAAAAAGCGCAGTTGCCCGTTTGTAATTGAGGTCAGCTTTACGCCTCTCTGCTTCTGCTTTACTCACATTTGCAGCGGATTCCACCACGCGATCTCTATATTGCTCGTCATCAATCTTCGCCAATACTTCATGGCGTTTAACGTAATCCCCTCCTTGCAGCAAACGAGTCTGCCCGAGCGCCTTTCGCGAGGGTATTACACGTACATAGCCCTCTGTACGAAATGCTACATCAACTTGCGTATAAGGATTGACGACTGCAGAGTAGGGATAACCAGCTGCAGCGTCTTGCGAGCGGGCAACAAAAACTTCCACCGGCGTAGGCTTTCTTTCCGGTGGTTGGCGGTGGCAACCACCAACCACCACAAATATAGCGATAATACAGAGGCTGATAACGCGCATTTATCACACCTCCCCCACCGACCTTTCATATTCAGCCAAGGTTCCCCATACAGACAGTACCGCGCGGTTGTAGTCGCTATTCGCACGAAAAAGCTGCTTCTCCGCCTCCAGGACATCACTCAGGACGGCAGCTTGCTCGCGGTAACGATTTGTCATTACCCGCACTTTCTCCCTATAAGCTGCCTGTAATTCCCGCGCAACCCCCACAGACTCCTGAGAAGTACGCAAACGACGCAAACTCTCACGAACCTCTATTTCTATTCGATTTCGAACCTCCTCAGACTTTTTTTCCGCTTCAAGAATTTTATTGGCACGACTGGACAGTTCATCCCGTTTCCGCCCCCAATCAAAAAACTCCCAACGCATTTCCAAAGCAATAAAAGCTTCGGCATCGGGTATCAACCTGACGTCATAGAGCTTTAGATATTCAATATTCAAATCGATATCGGGGATGTATTCAGACTTCTTCACATCGTAACTATATTCAGCCCGTTCAATCGACAGCTCTGATTCTGCGAGATCTGGACGCTGCTCAAAGGCAAGCCCTAAAGAGGTTTCGACATCGAACGCTAAATGATGTGGGTTTGGAAGGCTCTGAATATTGAAGGGGGTCTCAACATCCCGGGCCATCAACGCATTGAGACGCTCCTTCGCTGTCGCCATCTCATCGGTAAGGCGCTGGCGCTCCAGCCTGCGCTGGGCCAGGCGTGCTCGCACATCCAAAAGTTCATACTCGAGGGCAACTTGTTGTGCAACATAATTCCCTACAAGTTCACTCAATGAGGTAAGGAAGATAATGGCTTCATCCACGGCCTGTAAATCACCAAGGATTCTGCCAATTTCAAAATACTGGATCTTGGTGAGGTAGCCTATATCCTGCTGCACCAAGCGAACCTTTTCCTCCGCCATTTCAGTGACAACGTAGCCCTCACAAATCTCTAGCTCTATGGTGTACAACTGTGTGATAGGTTGAGTCGCGCTGACGGAGAAGGTCTTGGTCACACCTTCCTCTGATGTGATCTCTATATCCCTAGGGGGGATAGGGCCTATCGGAGAATTCTGCACAAAAACGCCACGATCAAAAGTATACCTCTGGCGTGTTAGGTTATCGATTATTCCCGCATTCATTTCCAGCCGGGGATAGCGCTTTGTTTTTAATGCCTCGACGTCATCCCAAACCTCATTGACCTCGAGCGCAGCTGCCTGAACCCGTAAATTCGCGGTCACTGCCAAATCGACAGCATCTTCCAGCGTCAATACCGGCTCGCTGGCATAGCTCCAGGCTCCGCCGCCAGTCAGCAGTATTGCGAGCGCGCACTCGAACAACGGCCACCTCTATTTCCAGCAACAATTTAAATCTGCTCACTGCGCAAATAAATTTAGGATCGAGTAAGTATATCTGTTGACAGCCACTGCCCGGACTGCTGACCCCAGACTGGCGGATTCCTATTTGTCCCCTTGGACAATATTCACATTTTTAATAACTTAGTAAGTTTATATTCCACCGACTGGCGACTAGAGATTCATTTTCGAAAACACCAGCACCTCTTAGAGCGGGCAGCCCCCTCCCATCAGTTTTCCGAACAGAAACTGTGTAGACGCCATAAAGAAGCATCACCTGTCGTGATCCTTTAGCTAGGCTAGTTAATGGCGGCAATCAAAACCGTATTTCTTTGGTTCCGTGGAAAACCCTATGGCGGTGAAGTTTATTCCTCTATTGATTCTCGCGGTTTGCACTATCGCCGTGGCTGGGGTGTTGAGCTTATTGGTTTATTTTGACCTGGATGATCAGATTATTGAGCTGATGCAGTGGCTCAATGAGCAGGGCTGGCAGACAAGTTTGCTATTTATCTTAATTGTGGCCGCAGCAATCGTCTTTTTACTCCCTGGCGTCATTTTTACCATGGGGGCGGGGTTCGTATTTGGCGTTATAAAAGGAACTCTACTGGTTATTGCCGGCACCGTACTTGGGGCAACCCTCGCATTTCTTATCGCCCGCTACCTTCTTGGCGAGAAGCCCTCTCGGTGGGTTATGTCTCATATCAAGCCCGCGACTGTTGGCGAAGTGATTCGTCGCGAGGGCTGGCAAATGATCATGTTGACCCGACTGGTTCCCCTATTTCCCTTCAAGTTGTCGAACTACTTCTTTGGACTGACTCCAGTTCGACTGCGTGACTTTGTGATCGGAAATTTCCTTGGAATTATCCCCCTTACATTGCACAACGTTTACATCGGCTCCATCGCAGCAGACCTCACCTCCCTGGGCAAGGTTGAAGAGCGCACTCCCGTTCAATGGGGATTTTATATTGCCGGATTCGCCCTGGCCGTCATCGCACTAATTGGGCTCACCCGAATGGCTCGCCGAGCTTTGAAAAGAATTATTAAAGAAGAGGACCTCTGATGCCTTGGATGAAATGGCTACCCTGGCGCTTCTTCGTACGCCGCTTTGCCACCGCTCACGGTTTCCTTGATCCACTCACTTTGATGGCGCACTTACAGCGCTTTGCCGAGCCTTCAGAGGTGAGTGAACCCATCGAGCTGCTACGCGCAGGGGCGGTATTTCACGCTCGAGCACTGATCAACAGCAAAGTCATACAACACAACCTGGACTGGGTGTGGCCCTACTGGATTCAGCGCCAGTTCGATCCCTATGACAAGTCGTTTATCCCCCGGGCTTTTTCCATTAGCCACTGCAATCTGAGCCACCGCAACTGGACTGCTGTAGGCATACCCGACTGCGAAGAACTGCCGATTGTCGACCCCCGAGGCCTGCTTACACCCCACTACGATGGTTGGTCTATCGATGTCTGGGTCATCAGTGATAGCGGTGAAGAGCTAATGCCTTCCACCCTCGGCTTCTGCAACCAGCACCAGGAACTGGGAGATGATATTGCGATAGTCACCGAATCCCACCGCCGGGGTCTTAAGTTACATAACAGGGCTTCAGCGAGCTTGCTCCAGGGCCACCCCCGCTGTGTGCTTGAACTCAATGCCCAATGCCCGGGAGGCGGCTGGTTAATGGTGGTCTTGCGCCCCTGCAATCCTGAAGGCGTCAGCTTTATTCACAAGGTTCGCCTGGGCGATAGCGGGCGAAATTGGCTTATTGAAGACAGGGCCGCCGTAGAGTTCAGTCAGCCGGTAGACAAACACCTGGCATCCAATTACAAACGTGGCGATATCTACCTCCATCTCCGGGACAAGGAGAGCAATCGCGAGGGGCTCTGCGATATTGGCATGGCCTCCGCTGCAGCTATGTTTCGCATCGAAGACCGAAAATCCCGCAAGATTGAAGTTGCTATTCCACTGGTTACAGAGGAGAGTAAACAGCGCTCTCCCCTGTGCTGGGAACACGTCCTGGAAGGTCACTGCGCCCTGACTGTTCCCGACGAAAAATTTCAGTTTCTCTACGACTCGGCAATACGCACCCTTATTCTCCACTCTCCCAAAGATGTCTACCCGGGGCCTTACACCTACAAACGGTTTTGGTTTCGGGACGCGGCATTTATGATTCAATCGCTGCTTTTTGCCGGACTGACAGACCGTGCAGAAAGGGCCTTGGAGCAATTTCCCCACCGGCAAAAGCGGGATGGTTTTTTTCACTCCCAGGACGGCGAATGGGACTCCAATGGTGAAGCCCTGTGGATATTCAACCTCTATTGTGAATTAACCGGTAAACCCTTGAAGCAACCGTGGTGCGATCCTGTCGTCAGGGGTGCCAAATGGATTGTCAACAAGCGCCTGCCGAATGATGGCAGCCCCTGTGGGGGGCTGCTACCAGCGGGATTCAGTGCAGAACACCTGGGCCCCAACGACTGCTACTACTGGGACGATTTCTGGGGTGTCGCCGGTCTGCAGAGTGCCGCCAGTATTTGCACGCGCGAAGGTATGGATGACAACGCCCATCGCTTCAATACCGCTGCCAGCGACTTCCAAAGCACTATTGATCAAAGCTTGCTGGATGCTCAGGACCGCCTGGGCCGCCCTGCGATGCCAGCCTCACCAAACCGGCGCCTGGATGCCGGTGCCGTAGGGTCAATCGCCGCAGGCTATCCCTTGCAACTCTACCCACCAGAGGACCCGAGGCTGGTAGACCTGGCGGAATACCTGATGGAAAAGTGCTTTGTGAGCGGCGGATTTTTCCAGGACATGATCCACTCCGGTATTAATGCCTACCTCACCCTCCACATTGCCCAGGTATTGCTTCGCGCTGGAGATGCCCGTTGTATTGACCTTATGCGCAGTGTGGCAGAACTGGCATCGCCAACAGGGCAATGGCCGGAAGCCATCCACCCCCATTCTCTCGGCGGATGCATGGGGGATGGACAGCACGCCTGGGCAGCGGCTGAGTGGGTGGCGATGCAACGCAATTGCTTTGTTCGCGAAGAGCAGGACGCACTGGTTCTCATCTCTGGGCTCCCCCCCGAATGGCTCAAAGGTACTGACTCAGATCAGCCCATCCGCTTTGGGCCCGCTCCAACCCGGTTTGGCTCGGTCACCCTGGAAATTCAACCAAGCTCCACACCAACGGTCTCTTGGGCTGCCGATTGGCATGGGAAGCCCCCACCTATCGCCATTAAGGCCATCGGCTTCCGGCCAGTGCTGATCACCGACGAATCGCAGAGTGTGGAGTTGAGTCCCAAGTGAATATTGTGATGCTCACCAACACCTACTTACCTCACGTGGGCGGCGTTGCGCACTCCGTCGCCGCGTTTAGTGAGGAGTATCGCAAACGTGGGCACAAAGTACTGGTGATCGCACCTGAGTTCCCGCAAAAGTCTGACGATGAAGAACATGTTCTGAGAATTCACTCAATCCAGAATTTTAATGGCACCGACTTTTCCATGGCGCTGCCATTTTCAGGGGTTTTGAATGATGCGCTAGATAAATTCCGTCCGGATATCCTCCATGCCCACCACCCTTTTCTCCTGGGGCTGACAGCCCTGCGCATTTCTCGCGAGCGCGAGCTACCGCTCGTTTTTACCCATCACACATTGTACGAGCACTACACCCACAACTTGATGGGAGACTCACAAGCGCTCAAACGCTTTGTAATGGAAGTTGCCACCCGCTTCGCCAATAAAGCAAATCTGGTCCTGGCCCCAAGCCTGAGTGTTGTGAGACTTCTCCGGGAGCGAGGGGTACAAACTCCAATAGCGGAAGTTCCTACGGGAGTGCACCCAGAGCAATACGCCCATGGAGAGGGAAGTAAGCTCAGGAAAAAACTGAAAATACCCGCATCAGCATTTTTGTTGGGACACCTGGGCCGCTTCGGGAAGGAAAAAAACCTGGTTTTTCTTTGTCAGGCCGTCGCCAAATTTTTACAGGAGTATCCATCCGCACACTTTCTTCTCGCTGGCAGCGGCCCACTGGAAGATCAGCTCCAGCAGTTTTTTACCGACAAAAAATTAATACAACGTGTACATATGCCAGGGAAAGTCATTGGTGATGCCCGCCGTGATGTCTACAGCGCGATGGACACCTTTCTATTTACTTCCACTACTGAAACCCAAGGTCTAGTGCTGTCTGAGGCTATGGCCTCTGGAGTTCCCGTTATCGCCCTGGAAGCCAATGGATCGAGAGATATATTGAAGCAAGGTATTAACGGCTGCCTGGTAACCAAAGAATCGCTCAATGATTTTGTGGCGGCGATACGCTGGTTCCACAATCTGCCTAACGACCGCCGCCAACAGATGATTAAGGAAGCCAGAATTACGGCCCAGGACTTTTCCATGAATAGCTGTGCCCAGCGAGCACTGGATCTCTATCAACCCCTCGTGCACTACAACTGGCCGCTTGATAACTCTATTTATGCGCGATGTATACGTACTGGAAAATTAATCACCATACAGTGGGAGATTTTCGAGGGCTTCACCGAAGCCGCAGGCGCAGCCTTGAATCAACCACCTAAGCGTTAGTCCAAAAACTATGTTAAGCCGTATCGGACTATCAATCAGACGCTGGCGCCGCCGACTCAGTCGTAGCGAATGGATTACTCGCTTGCTCGGATTATCCACCAACCCAAACAGCCCCCATGCCCCAGGGCTAATTTTGATCCAGATTGACGGACTGGCCTACCCCGAACTTCTCAAAGCACTGGCCCGAGGGCGAATGCCATTCCTGAAGCGGCTAATCAGAAAAGAGCACTATCGCCTGGAGCATATGTACCCGGGAGTCCCATCGACAACTCCTGCGGTACAGGCCGAACTTTTTTATGGAGTGCGCCAGGCCGTACCTGCATTTGGCTTCCTCGTCCACGAAACGCAAAAACTCGGACGGATGTACGATCCTGAGGTTGCCGCCCTGGTCGAAAAAAGAATTAAGACTCAACACCGCGATCCACTGTTGCGTGGGGGCAGCTGTTATCTCAGCCTATTTAAAGCCGGCACAAAAACCGGTGAAGCGCACTTCTGCCCCGCCGACCAGGGATGGGGCCCAGCCCTACGCGAAGCCAGCCCCATGGCAATCGCCATTCTGATTGTCACCAATATTTGGAGCCTTGTTCGCACTACCGCGCTGATTTTGATTGAGCTAGTTTTATCTCTAATCGACTGCGTACGCGGGATAATCGGTGGCCAAAACCTACTTAAGGAATTGATGTTTATCCCCACAAGGGTCGCCATCACCATTCTCACGAGAGAGCTGTGCACCATGGGGGTGAAAGTTGATATCACCCGCGGCCTGCCGATTATTTATATCAACCTGCTCGGTTACGATGAGCAGTCCCACCGGCGCGGGCCGCAATCGGCCTTTGCCCACTGGGTATTAAAGGGGATAGACAGTGCGATAGCCAAAATCTGGAAGGCTGCTCACGGCTCTGAGCGGCGGCACTACGACGTGTGGATTTTTTCAGACCACGGGCAGGAACAAACAGTGGCCTATGAAGAGGTCAACGGGCGCAGCCTTGGCGATGCCCTTTCGGAAGCTCTATCCAATTTACCTTCAGCGCCGCAGATCAAATCTACCACTATCCCCAAAAAAGTCCGTTTCGAGCGAGCTCGACTGTTCGGTAGTGAGTGGATGGACAAAAGCAGCATCGAGGAGGAGTCCACGCAAGAGGGCGATAGAACACCCACTGCCATAGCGGCCCTGGGCCCAATCGCGATGCTGTACAACATTGATCTGAACGGTACCAGCCGGGCAGATGCCGCCAAAAGGATGGTGGAGCAAGCCAAAGTGCCCCTAGTACTCTATCTGGAAGACCCATCCTCCCCTGCTTCCTCACCAGTGCATGGGTGGTGGAAAGGTGGCCCCATCAAGCTTCCTGAAGACGGCCGCAAATTGATGGGGGACGAACACCCCTACCCGGTTGAAGCCGCAGAGGATATGGCCAGCCTGTGCCGGCACCCGGACTCTGGCGACTTTATGATGTACGGCTGGTGTGCCGGTATGCGGCAACCCATGACTTTTGCCATGGAAAATGGCAGTCACGGTGGCTCTGGCCCCAATGAAACCCATGCCTTCGCCCTGATGCCAGAGGATATCCAGCCCCCAGACCCCAGTCGGGGCTACTGGCGCCCACAGGATCTGCGCTCCACAGCCCGCGCCTACCTCCGTGGCGCCCGCCCCATGAAGGTAGATAACCACAGGATGCCAAAAACTGTTTTGCGCATCATGACCTACAACGTGCACAGTTGCCGAGGGCTGGATGGCAAGCTCTCCCCACAGCGAATTGCCCGGGTAATTGCCCGCTATCGCCCGGATGTGGTGGCATTACAAGAACTGGATGTCATGCGCAAACGCACCGGAGGCCTCGACCAGGCCGAAAGACTTGCTCGCCTGCTGGCAATGGACCTGCACTTCCAGCCCACCATAAATATGAAAGAGGAGCGCTACGGTGATGCGATCCTCACCCATCTCCCCGCCCGGCTCATCAAGAAAGGGATTTTGCCCGGCCCTCCCTCCGGCAAAGGGGGACTTTTTAACCCCGCTGCAGACGAACCGCGTGGAGCTGTTTGGGTGGAAATCGAAGCCAATGGCAAACCTATCCAGATTATCAACACCCACCTGGGGTTATCCCGTGCAGAGCGGCTGCGCCAGGTGGATGCCCTTCTCGGCCCCGAATGGCTCAGCAATCCCCGCTGTACCGGAGAGCGAGTGCTACTGGGAGACTTCAACGCGTTACCCAACTCTGCCGAGTGCAAGCGACTCGGAGGCTATCTCAGGGATGCCCAGGAGCAGGCGCCCCGCCACAACCCCAAAGGGACCTTCCTAAAGGTCCGTATTGATCACATGTTCCTAAGTGCGGGGCTCAATGTGAAACGGGTACGGGTGCCCAGGACATCGCTGACCCGCCAAGCCTCAGATCACCTGCCATTGATCGTGGATATCGACCTACCCATCAAGGGTGGAAAGTAATCGATCTCGGTTTATCGAGCCCCACTCTCTTCGCACCCTCCAACCCGAGTGATAACACTTGAAAAATGCCCCACAGCCCCCACAATAAGCGGAGAATATTTGAATAAATCCTTTAAAAATATAGGGTTTTTGTGAATTCATAGAGACTGGCAGACGGACGCTAAAAGGGTTTTCCCGACTTGAAGGTCCCTACTGCGAGCTATATGATTCTTCTATCACTTAATAGCAGGAGTCGCTAAATGCAACCGCAAGCTTATACTCAAACCCGCGCACTGGATCGCTCGGAATCGGCGAAGGTGTTGCGCAATACCTATGCCCTACTGGCAATGACCGTTCTCTTCAGTGCCATTACCGCCGGCATTTCCATGTCTATTGGCATGGGTCGTGGCATGAGCCTGGTCTGCTCCCTGGGAGCCCTGGCCCTCATCTGGTTCGTATTACCGCGCACAGCAAACTCCGCCGCAGGCGTTGGTGTTGTATTCGCATTTACCGGCTTGCTGGGTGCCTCCATTGGTCCAATGCTTAACCACTTCCTGGGCATGGCTGGCGGCGGCCAGATCGTTATGCAAGCCCTGGGCACCACTGCCCTGATCTTCTTTGCCCTGTCTGCCTACGTACTGACTACCCGCAAAGACTTCAGCTTTATGGGCGGCTTCCTGGCCGTTGGCCTGATCGCAGTACTGGTATGTTTCCTGGGCGTTATCATCGCTGGCTTCTTCGGCATCCACATGCCGCTGTTTAGCGTGGCCCTGAGCGGCGTTGTTGCCCTGCTGATGTCTGGCTTCATCCTGTACGACACCAGCCGCATCATCAACGGTGGCGAGACCAACTACCTGATGGCTACCGCCTCCCTGTACCTGAACATCTTCAACCTGTTCACCAGCTTGCTGCACATCTTTGGATTCGCATCTTCTGACGACTAAGCAACAGCTTTGTTGAGCAAGTCACAATGCCCCGCACCGCGGGGCATTTTACTATTTGGCCCCCTATGAAGTTTTCCCTAGCCATCTACTCAGCCCCCCACAGCACCCAGTCTTCATCCAGTGCACTCCGGTTTGCCAAAGCCCTCCTAGAGCAAGGCCACGAAATTTATCGAGTGTTTTTCTACTGCGACGGCGTACAAAACAGCAATGCCATTGCCGCCCCTCCCCAGGACGAAACTGACCTGACTTCAGAGTGGCAGGCACTGGGCCACCAGCACCAATTGGACCTGGTAGTTTGTATTGCCGCTGCGCAACGGCGCGGTGTGCTGAATCAGCGAGAGGCCGAGCGCCTGGAAAGACCCGCCGCCAACTTGGCAGAGGGTTTTGAGCTGGCAGGCCTCGGCCAACTAACCGACGCTGTCGCCAACTCCGATCGCCTGATTACCTTTGGAGGCTGAGCATGAGTACTAAATCATTGGCCCTATGCCGCACCGCCCCCTACGGCAATGCCCTGGCGCGGGAAGGTATCGAAGCCGTACTGGCAGCGGCGGCGATGGAACAGGACATGGACCTGCTATTTCTCGGCGATGGGGTATTCCAATTGCTGGACCAGCAATCACCTGCGGATATCGGCCAGAAAAGCCTGCGACGCAATTTGCAGGCTCTGCCGATGTTTGGCATTGAGCAGTTTTTCGTTTGTGAGAAAAGCCTTGCTGAACGCAATATCACCCTGGAGCAGATCCAGGTTGCCGGCGCAGAGACTAAAGCCGTAAAAGATACCGGCTCACTGATCGCCGCCTATCCCACTGTATTGAGCTTCTGATATGACTTTGCATATTGTCAGCAAATCCCCTTATACCAGCAATGCCCTTAAGGAATGCCTGGGTGCTTTTGCTCAGGATGACTCGCTCCTGCTTATTGAAGATGGTGTCTATGCGCTGAGGCACAAGGCTCTGGAAACAGTGCCAAGTACCCAAATTTTCTGCCTTGAAGCAGACGCCACTGCCCGAGGTCTGCAACAACTTGCAGTAAACATGGATAGAGCGGAAATGATCGATGATGCGCGCTGGGTACAGCTCTGTACCGAGCATCAACCCATAGTCAGCTGGTTTCGGTAACAAAAAATGAGCAACCTAGTAGTCAATAGCCAGGAAATCCCCTTGGACAAGGAGGGTTACCTGCGCAACCTCAGCGACTGGAGCCGGGACGCCGCCCTTCAGTTAGCCAATGCTGAGGGCATCGAGTTAACCGAGGAACACTGGCAAGTTATTGAGCTGTTGCAAGAATTTTACCGCGAGTTTGAACTCTCCCCCGCTATGCGCCCGCTGGTAAAATATATTGGCCAGCATCTCGGCGCAGAAAAGGGCCGCAGTATCTATTTGATGCAACTCTTCCCCCCAAGCCCAGCAAAAGTGGCCAGTAAAATTGCCGGCTTACCTAAGCCGACCAACTGCTTGTAACACCCTATGCTTGGCCAGGTAAGTTTGAAACAACCTGGCCGGCAAACTAGCTAAATGAACTTAATCTAACCAGTCTATAAGGCCGGCTCTATTTTGCGAGCTCTTTGCCCTTGGGCTCAAATCCATACGCGAGCTATAAAAGCACATCCTAGATACACACTATAAACTTTTACTTAGGGAGCCTCTGAATGTAGTGGAACTTCATTAAGTGCGCGCTTTATTTCCTCTAACTTGTCAGAAAGCCTGAATCCCAGATGTTTATTGAGTCTATCCATAGAAAGCTCTAGCTCTTGGAATGTTTCAAGTATTTTCTCCGCCTGCAGCTTTCCTCTGTCTGTCAAAAAGAAAAGCCTCCTTCGTTTATCACTTGAATCATCTTCATGTTTTATAAGTGAGAGCTTAAGCAACTTGGGAAGTTTCTGCTTAATAAGCTGAGGAGAAGAGTCTGTCTCACGAGCAATTTCATTTAATGACAACCCATCCAATCGATACAAAGTCACGATGATTGAGCAAGATTTAACCGGAGCTTGCACGCCATTCCTCGTGAGAATTACCTCACACTGCTTGGTAATAAGGGTGGAGATAGCCTCCGCAGTCTTGCCAATAAAGTAATTCTCAGAGGTCATAAAGCCAACTCGTATTCACCTGTCCATTTAATATGGGGCCCATCAGCGGGTAATTGCCACTTGATTCTAACATACACTTCAAATATATTTATAAACATATTTATAAATATATTAAAAAAGGACTAATAATGAATACAAAATGGATAGCCTTCGTACTTCTTTTACAATCGTGGGGTGCGATAGCTCAAACAAATTGCTCCGTTCAATTACAAGACCTTTCAAAGGAGTTTGAAACTTTTAGAGTTGAAGCTAATGTACCGGGAGTGGCGATAGGAGCAGCAATATACGGAGAACCGGTGTATGAAGAAGGTTTTGGCTTTGCTGATAAGTTACGCAAAACACCAGTTACTCCCAGCACTATTTTTCAGATAGCCTCTGTAACCAAGCCAATAACAGCTCTAGCAGTAATGGAGATTGCTGAAAAGCATGCGGCCGACTTAGAAAGTACTGTAGATTTAGGTCCTGGCTCCCATTTAGTTTCCCCCCACCACCCCTCAAAGGAAATTACCCTGATCCAATTGCTTACACATACATCCAGCATCCAAGATGGCATGTATTATGAAGTGGATTTCAGAACACCCGGGCAAGATTCAGAAATGGAGCTTTCCGAGCTGCTGGAAGGTATCCTTCTAGAGAATGGTAAATATTATTCAGCAAATAAATCTTTTCTTAAATCCGCGCCCGGGGAACAATGGAGTTATAGCAATATCGGCTATAGCTTACTAGGCCACTGGGCTGAGCAACAGTCTGGATTGAATTTTAAAGATTGGACTAAGAATAATTTCTTTGAATTACTGGGAATGAATCATACTTTCTGGACTATAGCAGACACACATGGGTTAGAAGTTGCAACGCCATATCAAGCACTTTCTGATGGCCAGCTTGTCGCTGTTGCACAGAGTAGTACACCCGGGTATCCAGCAGCAATGTTACGCTCAACAGTATCAGACATGACAAAATTCTTTGGCGCAGTTGCCAATTCAGGGATCTTTATGGGCAAAGCTATTTCCTCCGATAGAGTGCTTCAAGAGATATTTTCCGAGCGCTCCATCAGTGGCATTCCAGACCACCTGGAAAATCAATTTATTGCATGGAATAGCTATAACTACAAAGGACGCTCTTATTTAAGCCACTTTGGTGGCAATATTGGAGTATTCACAGCAGCTTATGTTGCTCCAGAAACAGGGCTAGCACTGGTAATTCTCACCAACAGGAATGCAGAAAGACCCCAAATTAATATGTTCCAAGAGTTATCAAAAAAAGTTTATGATGCAGTTGAAAAGTGCAATATTAAGGATACCAGGGCAAGTTAAATTTACATTGAACAAATGAGACTTGGCACTTGGAAAGGTCGATTTAAGCTGAAGAAAAGCACTCTCGCAACCCTATATGGCTTATATCGATCTCAACTCCATCCATTCCAATATCACCACATCGATTCAACAGAGTATTTGTGCAGAAACCTCAAGTGAATAGCCCAAAAGTTTACTGCCGCTTGTAAATAGTGTGCGTGTCAAAATGCAAAAGGCTTACCTTTCCATTTTGACAACTACCTGGATTTAGTCGGCTGGAGCGAGCGATATCTAGCCTCTACAAAGTGTGGAGCCATTGCTGAGTAGACTCCCCTATAGTAGAACGGCTGGGGATATCACCTACACACTGAGATCTTCCTCAAACGAAATTTTTAAAACCGCTTTAAAGATATGGTAGGTTTAGTATAAGCAGTGCGATAAGCCTGTAATTTGCTCAATGAACACTGAATACAGAGTGTACACTAATGCCAGCAGTTCCTCTCCTCTTGAGTTCAACTAAGTTGATCCACTATACATCCATAGAGCAATTTCCATTCCCCCATGTATTGAATATTCAGCGCACTAAAATAGATAAAATTTTAAACGCGATCACACCCCTATTTCTTTGCTAGCAAGTATGGCTAAGTAGCAGTGTGTCTAGTGTGCTCATTTCCTGCTTGTCATAATCCATGAATGTCCTTTTACTCTAGCTTTGTTATGCCTGCAATTTTTTCTGCTAGCCCCGCAGGCCCAACTCCAATAACCAGAACTTTCACAAACCACCTCAAACAACTTCGCCATCAGGCAATTACCAAGTGTAAAAAGTATCAGCTTGACCATTCAGTTTTATTACTACATATAACACCCTAATAAAAGGAGCAGTTGTATACACTATTAATTCTGAATTAGAAGAAAAGAGTAAAATCTACTCGGGCACGCTGGGAATCCTTCCCACTAAGCCCCAATTGGCATTCATTCTTCATGCGGTCTCGAGCGCAACGTTTTCTTTCCTACCCTCAGCTTCTTAAATCAATGAAAAGCAAACTGAATACTGGGGTCTTAGCCCGTAAAACTCCACCCTACAATCTCCCTACAGGCTATATAGCCCAACACTAACCGGGCGTTCTTAATATAAATGAATTATTTAATATAATATTAGTTAATTATATTTTTAAACAACAAGATAGATTAAGGTTCTCTAGAACATACCCAAGCAGGACAAACCCTCTTCAAACACACGGAAACCCCACTTAAAAAGAAAATATATTTCAATATACTTTTTATATAGAAATTAGACTGCAAACTTCGCATGAACTTATAGCCTTAAATGCAAAATGACATTAGACTTAAACCCATCAACCTCAGAAAAGTAACTATTCAAAATAGCAGCAAGCCACCATGATTGACCGACGACTATTTATTAAGATGAGTTCCCTTTTGTTCGGAAGCTCCTTATTCGCAAAAAAAACATTAGCCACACAGAGCTTAGCCTATAGCTCGCTTCACATGCCTGATGAAAGTGGCCAACACAAAAGAACATGGATGGCTTTTGTTGCAAACAATTACATTTGGTCACACAAGCAAATTCCTGAGGTGAAAAGAAATCTGGCATTAATTGCGAATACAATTTCCAATTATGAGCCTGTATCTATCCTGGTGAGCAGAAAGGACTTTCATGAAGCGAAAACACTACTGGATTTAGATAGTTCAAATTATGAAATTGAGCTACATACTTTTGAAATCGATGACTTGTGGCTCCGTGATACTGCCCCCATCTTTGTAAGATCCAGCTATGGAGAAAAAATCGCTTTAAACTTCAATTTCAATGGTTGGGGCAACAAACAGGAGCACTCACTAGACAAACATGTTGCCAAGTATATCGCTAATCGATCTGGAGCAATCCATGAGAGAGCAAATATCGTACTGGAGGGTGGATCTTTTGAAGTTGACGGCAATGGCACCGCAATAATGACTGAGAGCTGCATTCTCAATGAGAATCGCAATCCAGGATGGTCAAAGTCTGATATTGAGGAGGAACTCAAGGTACTACTCGGATTACGGAAGATTATTTGGCTCAAAGGTATTAAGGGTAAGGATATCACAGATGGCCATACCGATTTTTATGCACGCTTTATTAAGCCAGGTGAAGTGATAGTTAACCGGGATAATTATCAATCTTCCTATGACTATTGGGTTACTCGTGAAAACATCAAAACATTAAGCAATAGTGTCGACGCAGATGAAAACCCACTTAAACTACACATTTTGGATACGCCAGAAATTATTAACGAAAGATTTGGCACTAAAGACTTTGCCGCAGGCTATATTGGTTACTATATTTGTAACGGTGCAATAATCTCTCAAAAATTTGGTGATAAGAACGCAGACGCAAAAGCCAGAGCTATTTTACAAGAGGCCTTTCCAAATCATAATATTGAGCAAATAGCAATTAATGGAATTGCCTCTGGTGGTGGTAGTATTCATTGTTCTACACAGCAAGAAATAATTATTTAAGCATCAAGTTATCAGGCGCTCATCAAGCATAACGTATAGATCGCTAACATTATTGATAAAGAAGCACAAATCTGCAAAACACTAATACTCGAACAGCCAATGATTCTACCACAAAGCACCCAAATATCTCTTGACGCAACACCTTATTACCACTGCGTATCCCGCTGTGTACGGCAAACATTCCTTTGCGGCCGGGATAGTGTATCCGGGAAAGATTGCTCGCATCGGCGTGAGTGAATTGAAAATCGTATGTATAATTTGACTGAGGTTTTTGCCCTGGATCTTGCCTCCTATGCAATAATGAGCAATCACTACCACGCGGTGCTCTATATCGACAAAAAACTTCTGATAAGTGGTCTCTTTTCAAGGTGATTGATCGCTGGCAAAAAATATTCAAGGCCTCTAATTTGGCCCAGCGATATCTAAACGGCGATACTCTTGATCCCTACAAGCTTAAGGCAATAGAAGATGTCGCTTCGATATGGCGAGAACGCTTAATGGATATCAGCTGGTTTATGCGCTGCTTAAATGAGTCTGTCGCTCGCCAAGCCAACACTGAAGACAAGTGTACAGGTCGCTTCTGGGAAGGACGCTTTAAATCCCAAGCTTTATTGGATGAAAAGGCCCTTGCTGCCTGCATGGCCTATGTAGACCTCAACCCCATCCGCGCTAATATGGCAAAAACCCCTGAAGATTCTGATCACACTTCCATTCAGCAGCGTATTCGTGCATCAATCTTGGACGAGCAGCCCAAAGAGCTACTGCCACTTGTAGGCGGTGAGCGACTGAATATGCCTAAAGGACTTCCTTTTCGGCTGGATCACTATTTAGAGCTAGTCGATTGGAGCGGGCGACATCTAGACCCTAGAAAGCGCGGAGCCATCGCTGAAAACACTCCACCCATACTCGAGCGACTAGGTATTCCACCAAGGCACTGGCTTTATCTCAGTCGTAATTTTGAAAGCCGCTTTAAGGGTTTGGTAGGGTCAGCTGAGGCCGTAAGACACGCTTGTAGGCGACTCAATAAACGTTGGGTACATGGCATAAGAGACTGTCGGTGCTACCTTTCTGCAACACCCTGCTAACTCCCTTCCGTTCTCTCGATACTATTTTCCACTTTTATTCAAAGCCGCAGTTTTTCTAAGCCCAAGCATAGACATTCTGAATTTCACCTCACCTTAACTATAAAGCAGAAAGAAATAGCCACCGGGACTAGCGCCAGCAACGCTGCTAGCGCCTTTCTCTAACCTAATAATTAATTAGAATTGTTGCCCGATTATTCTGATAGGATTTCTAGCTTAACTATACATGGGGCAAAATCTTGCATACCTATGAATGTATTTGCGGCAGGTTTCTCCACATACCAAATACGATAAATTAAGCCCTTTTGGTCGTCATCAATAGTTTTCCCTGAGAGAAATTTATTGATACATTCACTAGGTGATCTACGTAATGTAAATAATATACCCCCAACTCTAGCTATAGGTCTTTGAGGTCCGCTTTGTGCCTTCTTGGAAAGTGGGATTTCTTCATATACAACCCCTCCCTCAATGTAGTTAACATTACCCTCGACCAGAGCTTTACGGTATTTATACACGGTAAAGCATTTCCACAGTGTAATAACTAGAGCAAAACATGTTAAAAAAACAACAACTCCAAGATACACTCTTACCAACTTAAATTTCCATAGTTGTTCACCTCTCTCAACAATATAAATTTGATTAAAAGAAAACCCTAAGATGGAAATCATGATGAGAGTTAAAATCCACCCCGTATAACCATATCCGACTACAAAAGTCATCGACTCAGACAGCAATTCAATTGGCATTTTTTAGAATAAACCCCTCATAATTTTCAAGCTTTTTCATAAGATCCTTATCAAACCATTCGCTGTAAAGATTCTTAGGTGCCTGAACCGTCAAAGCACAAAGCACCTTCCCCAATAACACACTCTCGGTAGTACCGGAAGCCCAAGCACGCTGCTTTGTTAAATCAACAGCTGGAGATGGCTTTTCTAAAAAGTCCCTTTTAGATTTACCCACTGGATCCCTATCTATAGTCCAACTTAAGGAACCTCTGGTCAATGAAGCATTTATCTAGAATTAAGCTGAATTATTTAAAAAATTCACTTTTCTACGCAAAAACGCTTAATTTTCACGCAATAGCTCCCTAATTTTTCACCTGAAATCCCCGGTAGGGGGATTTCAGACGCACCACCCCTAGGTGGCCAAGTATTTTCTCCCTATTAGTAAGTTGGTAAAGCCTGCTAGCAAGCACAGCCGCTCAGTATTTTTTAACAGTCCCCGATAGCGGACCTTGTCATAACCAAATACCCGTTTAATGTAGCGAAAGGGGTGCTCAACCTTCGCTCTTATCTGTGCCTTGATCTTTTCCGCCTTACGGAGTGCGTCACGCCCTGGAGGAGTTTTTAGCTTGCTCGGCTTCATTGCTATGTACCAATCCACCTCCCGTTCCTTCAACTCTTCACGCTTCTCCGCACCAATATACCCAGAGTCACCCCAGACTCTTCCTTCCTCCCCGTGGAGGACTCGCTCTGTGGCTGTGACATCGTGCGAATTCGCTGCTGTTGTATCTACGCTATGTATTACTCCGAGCACATCATCAACTCCGACATGCATCTTCATTCCAAAGTGCCACTGATTGCCTTTCTTTGTTTGATGCATTTCTGGATCACGCTCTTTCTTTTTATTCTTAGTTGAAGTTGGAGCGGAAATAATAGTGGCATCTACAATAGTACCTTCACGCAGTACCATACCATTCTCAGCAAGATATTTATTGATTTCCTCGAATAGAACCTTACTCAGATGACTCGTCTCTAATAAATGGCGAAAGTTGAGGATCGTCGTTTCGTCGGGAATTGGACCAGCCAAAGTCAATCCGGCGAAATTGCGCATAGACTCAATTTCATAGAGCGCATCCTCCATAGCAGGATCACTGAGATTGTAAAACAACTGCATACAATGAATACGCAGCATGATGCTCAAAAGATATGGCTGTCGGCCACGCTTACCTTGTGGATAATAAGGTTCAATTCGAGTCTCTAGCCGCAGCCATGGAATGAGAGTATCCATCTGAGAAAGAAACTTCTCTCGGCGAGTTTTGCGGCGCTTTAGATTGTATTCTGCTTCGGCAAAGGTGACTTGGTGCATGATCTAACGTAGTCTTGACGGATAAATGAATACTACCAAATTAGCCTGGAATTATTCAGAGGTTCCCTAATTCGCCAAATGTGCCTGCAAGGGGAAGGCCTGGCATTATTATCGCATTTCATGATTAAGAAAGATTTAAAAACAAAGAAGCTAGTAGAAATACTACCGGGGAGTGTGTCCAAGCAGAACCAGCGCGAACTTGTCAACGCCGTTTTCTATCGCAACACAGCCCTCTCTTCTCGTATTCGTGCTTTTTTAGACTTTATTGAACCGCGCTTAACGCTTGCATGAAAGTCACTAAAAATGCAAAAGCAAAATGACCTAGCTTTGCGCTTTTAATTAGCCCGAAAATTTATATGGAAGTGATTCCTCTAAAAAGCCTAGTCAGGATCACTTTTATATATGAAACACTGAAACCACTGTCCTTGAAAGCAAAACCAAAATTGAGAGACGAATACAAAACCGGCTAAACAATTTTGGTTTATTCTATTCTTTACTAAACTAACCTCTGCCATCCCTCGACCCACCTCAAGGCACCCTTCAATGGCAAACATACGTTTCGGAATCGTTGGCACGGGAAAGATTGCCGACTTTACCGCCCGAGCCATCAGCCTATCAGACAGCGTCAGCCTCGCCTCCGTCGCCAGCAGGCGGCACACACGGGCCGAGGACTTCGCCCGCGAGCACCAGATTCCCAATGTCTACCCGGATTGGAAGTCACTGGTAGAGGCGGAAGATTCAGAGGCCATCTATGTGGCAACCCCCACGGCCAGCCGGGAAGAAATCTGCCTTGCAGCTCTGGACAACCACAAACACCTAATCAGCGAAAAGCCGTTTCTCAACACCGCTTCCCTCCACAGAATCACAAAAAAAGCGCAAGAAACTGGGCTGGCGTTTATGGATGCCACCCACTTCACTCACCACCCGCGTACCGCCGAGATTATCCGGCAGCAAACCAAGCTTCTGGGTCCAGTCGAGCGAATTCGCAGCGCTTTTTTTACCCCCATGATGGACAGAGACAATATCCGATTCGCCCCACAACAAGAACCTACAGGCGCAATCGGAGATATCTGCTGGTACAACATGCGCGCAGTTATCGAATTTATGCGCCCCACTACAGGGGTTAAGACTATAGCGGGGGCCATTAAGCGGGACTCTCAAACCGGCGCCATTGTTAGCGGTGCGGGTCTAATCGAATTTACAAGTGGACAGACTTCAACTTTTGGGTTCGGTTATGGTGCTGGCGTCTGGCAAACAGACTTGGACATTCATGGAGAACATGGGCTAATCCAACTGGATGACTTTGTTCTGGATTGGAGAAATGGATTTAGTTTTACCAATCCTGAATTTATTCCTGAGTTCATCATCGGACACAAGTTGGCCCCTCCCGGTGACTTCACACACCAGCAAGTGCCCATACAGAAGTCACAAGAAGTACAGATGATTGAAAACTTCTGCCGCTTAACGAGCCCAGATAACCAAGTTGGGCGTATCCAGGCTATAGAGAGAGCCCATTCGACCCAGTCATTGATCGACCAGTACTGCCAGGCGGTTGGCGTAGCCATCTAGCTAGTGCCACCAGCAACCAACAATGCATCATATATGCAGGATAACGTGCCGAGCCCCGTGGTGATGGCGATGCTCCCAAAGGTAGATCCCCTGCCAGGTACCCAGCATCAAACGCCCCTTCTGCACTGGAATGGACAAGCTGGTCGCGGTAAGGCTGCACTTGATATGAGCCGGCATATCATCTGGCCCTTCAAGGGTATGAGTGTAAAGCGAGTCATTTTCCGGCACCAGTCGATTAAGCCAGCTCTCAAGGTCACGGCGCGCGCTGGGGTCGGCATTCTCCTGGATCAGTAAGCTTGCAGAGGTGTGCTGTATGAAAAGTGTACACAGACCCTCATCGGGAGCCTGTTCACTGACCCAATCAACTACACTGCCGGTAAACTCGTGAAGCCCCTGCCCATGAACCGGAATTTTTATCTCACCTATTGCCATACGGTTTCCTATATAATTCGCGCCCGCTTTTTGTACTGACACCGCATTGTAATATGGCACTGTACCGCGTTAATACTGACGACTACCCACAACAGCTTCAAAACAAGGCCGAGCGCCTGCAAGAGGCTTACAGCAAGTTCACTGACCTGGAGCCGGAACTCTTCCCCTCCCCACCCATTCACTACCGCCTGCGCGCCGAATTCAAGGTGTGGCATGAGGGAGGTGTAGCCAATTACGCCATGTACCGCCAGGGTGAGTACAAGAAGCCCTTTATCATCGATGAGTTTACCGTCGGCTCTGAGCTGATGAACCAGTTGATGCCGAAGGTGCTGGCTGCTGTCAATAATAGCGAAGTCCTGCGCAAACGCCTGTTCTCCGCCGAGTTTCTTACCACGCTGAATGGTGATGCGCTGATTACGCTGATCTACCACAAGAAACTGGATGAGACCTGGGAGCAGGAAGCCAAAGCACTCCAGGCACAGCTGAGATTCCCGATTTTGGGGCGCTCGCGCAAGCAAAAAGTGGTTTTGGAGCGCGACTTCGTTACCGAAAAACTGGATATCGATGGGAAAACTTACCAGTACAAACAGGTAGAAGGTAGCTTTACCCAACCCAATGGAGAGATCTGTCGATCCATGATCCAGTGGGCGAGAAGTGCCTGCGGAGATAGTGATAGCGATCTGCTGGAGCTCTACTGCGGCAATGGCAATTTCACCATCCCGCTCAGTGAGAAATTCCGCAAGGTCCTGGCCACTGAAATCTCCAAGGTATCGGTAAATTCTGCCCAAGAGAATATCGCCAACAACCAGATCACCAATCTGGATATCGTACGTCTATCCAGTGAAGAGTTTACCCAGGCCATCGATAAGGTACGCCCCTTCCGCCGCCTTAAGGATATAGACCTGGATAGCTACGACTTCTCCACCGTCCTGGTTGATCCTCCCCGAGCGGGCTTGGATGAAGACACCTGTGCGATGGTCGCCCGCTTCCCGAGAATCCTGTATATCTCCTGCAATCCGGAAACCCAATTGGAAAACCTGGAGTCGCTGACCAAAACCCATCGCATTGAACGATTTGCTCTGTTTGATCAGTTCCCTTATACAGATCATACGGAAACCGGGTTATTGCTAGTAAGGAAGTAGTGCCTCACTAGCTGAAGGCCTCCAGCATTCTGATCCTATTGAACGCTGGAGGCCTTCCTAAGTCCATTTATAAAATCACCATAAAGATTCAAAGCTCAGCAATACAAGTAGCTTTTAAAAACTATACTCATTTCTCGATATTATCTGAGCCGAAGAGATTTCAACTTACTTTCCAAACGATGAGCACCACTAAATAATCTACACACCCTGCTCAAGTCATTGCTGTATTAATCAATAGCTAAAACCAGTCACTCCAGTAAGCTTGGACTTTTTATAAGAATCAGGCTCGACGTAGCGATGATCAATGTTCGATAACCACTCATAAAAAAGTAAGGCCCACCTTTCAATATACATAATACCTTCACGTATAAAAAATGAATTATCGAGACTTAGAGCGTGACACCTAGTGTTGGTGAGCTTGTTAATTAATAAAAAACACCCATGGGAATAAAGGTAACTGTGGGTAGAAAACTAAATACCAATCTTTAAATAACTATTTTTAGCCGTGTCAAATCTTACACAAGACTAAAGATTAACTTTTTAACGCACTCAGCATCACAACTGACACACGATATCAATCTATAAGCCAGACCTACTAAATAAACCAATCTAAATCACAGACATAAGGTGAACCCTGTCGTATTCATCATGCGAAGTAAAACAGGAAGCTGAGAACAAGTTCATATCGCTTTCCTTCTTAACTTAAATTCATCCCCTCTGGGCGCAGCATAACGATGCACATAAAAAATATAACTATTATGTCGCCCTACAAATCAAGCTAGAAAATTCATTCCCAACATTAGCCAAGAGCAATCATCACCAAAAAACAGCAGCACATACAAACAAAAGGACACACACTAAAAATAATAGTTAAATTATTTTTACCCCGAACCAAGCACACTTAACAAGAATTTTGAAATTCTCCTTTTGAATTAAAGAAAAAGTTCATTTCATCACTATTACTATATATAGCTGTTGATAAAACGAGAAATATATGGATCCGTATTTCAAGAAAACAATCAATCCACTGGCAAAAATCTATTTAACAGCATTTTTCGCCTTATTCATAATGGTATTGTCCGGATGTGGTGGTGGAGGCGGGGATAATAGCTCTGATGAAGACCCCACAGAAGCTACCCCCAACTCTCAGGGCAACGGCTCCACTGATGAAACACCGACTTCAAGCGGTGACCCGGATGAGTCCGACGAAGAGACACCAAATTCAAACAGTGATCCAGCTGAGTCCGATAAAGAGGTTGGACAAAATATTGCAGGTAGTGGAACTATCTCTTCCAGTTCTGGCAACGGGGTCCTTGCCATTGATGACTTAAGAAGGACACTTTGGGAAAGTGGTGATACTGCCAGCACATCAAGCCTCACCCTTGACCTTAAATCTACACACTTGCTCAGCAAAGTGGTCATAGACTGGGGCGACCACAACGCAAAATCTTACGAGGTACTGGGCTCAAGCGACGGCACAACATGGACCACCCTGGCAACAGCTGATTCAGGAGAATATGGCCAACGCATTGATTCTCACCTAATTGGTGGAGAGTATCGCTATGTCCAGCTAAACGGAACTGAACTCAGTGAGGGGAGTTCGCAATATAGTTTGTGGGAACTGATGGTTTTTGATCGTGCGGCAGAGGAAATTAATCAAACCGCGTCCATAGAATATACCCCTCTATTTGATACTGAGCAGCCAGAAGAAGAGTCCCAACACTGGTATATTCAGGAAGATGGCACCATTGTAACACTGGCAAGTGGCCGAGCACGTCTGCGACATGAATCCGAGGATAGTTTTTACGAGTTCCCGACCTTCTACTTTGAACACAGAACCTTTGGCATAGAGATTCACGACCATACGCCCGCCGGTGAGAACCTGATTGAGATCTTTTACTCTGCCGAATACGCGCTTTATCGGCCACCCGAATGCCGCTCCTCTTATTCAAATGAACACCGCGCTGACTTTAATAGCAACGCCAGATTTGATGAAACCCCTTACCGGGAAGCTGATGAAGATGGGAGAGGCCAAGTCTGGGTATGTCGTATCACCTACGATGCTCACGATGGTGATGACGGGCAGCTGGAAGTCGGCGAATGGATAGAGGTGGAATTTCAGCAATTCATTGGCATTGAGGAGGGCGATGAGAATGTCAGTGGGCAGACAGTTTACTACACAGACACCTACCGCATTCTCCTGGGCCAACCCGGTATTCATATGGTTGCAGACCTGGAAACTGAGACCGCTGTTGAAACTGCCGGTGAAGCAACCGCAGCATACATCAGGGCTACTGACCCGGTACCCGCTTCAGAAGTCATTTCAGTAAATACTGACGATAATACTCTTATCTACTACGCTGGCAGCGATGGTAAATGGGCAACGGCTTCCGACGCTGATGCCGTTGAAGTCACCTACCCAATACTGGATGGTATTGATGTCTATGATACTTACATCGTGGATAGTGGAATCGCCGACTGGACAGCCTACTTCAGAGAAGCCCTCAACATCCAGTGGGAGACACACAACGAGTTTCTAGATGGTCGCAGGATATTCCACACCCGGTTTAATACCGGAGAGCACGAGGAACTCGGGAACCCAGACTTCAACCAAATGGCAAACCTGTCAGCAGGCTTAACCATTGAGCAATCATGTCTGGCGTGCCATATCAATAACGGCCGGGGCCCGGCCCCCTCAGAGGCTAGTGTTCCCAATTCGATGGTCTTTAAGCTGTCGTCCGGTGCAATAACCCAAGCAGGACAACCCCTGCCAAACCACTACTTTGGCCCTGTCCTCCAAACCCATTCACTCAATAGTGACATAGCTCCAGAAGGATCTATTCAAGTCACCTATAGCCCCATTCAAGGTAGCTATGCCAATGGGGATAGCTACACCCTACAGTCCCCCACTTATGTAGTAACAACCAATGAAGGTGAAAACACATCCGCTGATTACTTTTCGCCACGTATGCCACAAAACATCACTGGCTTGGGCTTACTTGAGGCGGTTGACGAAACAGAAATCCTTGAGTGGCACGACCCTAACGATTCCAATAGCGATGGTATCTCTGGGCGAGTATCACTGGTCGATACGGGCTCAACACCTCTTCCCCAGGTAGGACGCTTTGGCTGGAAGGCTACCCAACCGAGCTTGCGCAGCTTCTCAGCAGATGCGTTGAACAATGATATTGGCGTGAACACAGCAATGGAACCCAATGCAAACTGTGGTATCGAACAGCTGGAATGTAAAAAGCACAGTAATCACGACGAAGAGCTCACTGATTCTCACCTGGACGACCTAACTACTTATCTTCAGGCACTGGGCGCACCGCCCAGAAATCCCGATTTAATCAATGAATCCATCGTGGCTCAGGGTGAAGCTCTATTTGAATCGATCAACTGCTCATCCTGTCACCGGCCAGAGATGAACACCAATCACGCTCACCCACTTGAGGAGTTGAGAGGCAAGGTCATTCGCCCCTATACAGACTTACTCCTGCATGATATGGGCGAAGGTTTGGCAGACAACTTGACGATTAGCGCGGAGTACAACCGCGAGTGGAGAACGCCTCCCTTATGGGGATTGGGTGTTAATAGCGCAGTGAATGGTCACAGTAATTTGTTGCATGATGGTCGCGCCCGGTCTATTGAAGAAGCCATTCTCTGGCACGGGGGAGAAGCTGCTGAGAGCCAACAGAACTATATTGATCTGTCGGCTTCAGAGCGAAACTCGCTACTCAAGTTCTTACAGTCGCTATAAACCATAACCTAACCAATCACAAGGGTATCCAGCTAAGGTCATAGCTTGCTGGATACCTTTCTGGTGGAGATATACGTTATTGTTCACTGGAAAAATTCAAAGCTTTTACAGAAACGTCCATCCGCAAATAACGTGCTCTATTTTTATCAAAACTTAAAAAATCGATTCAGTAGCAATGGTGCGGCAAGCCTGCACTCTGCTAAAAAGACCTAGGCGCGTGGCTCGCGAAATTACAGCCGGTTAATGCTCCTCCCTCTTCAACTGAGTTATAACCGATTAATCGTTATACAACGACTACCATCTCTTCTGAGTGCTCTGCACCTCCAAAATCGATTAAACATTAGAGGTAGACGTATACACTTCCCTTTTTACTTGGATGACAGTTTAGAAATGGAGCCGTTGAGCTTAGTTACAAGGAAGTTAAACTAGTTTTCAACAGCCGGCATTAATAGCGCACTATTAAGACTCGCCATGATGGTTTCCCATCTCTTTTTCGCAGTTTCTTGTAATGCTTTTTTCTGAGGCCCGTCCATAAAATCCTGCTTGTGCTTACTTAGACGGGTGTAGTGCAGGGCTATTACCTCATATTTCTTATTGTCCTTGAATGCCTGGTAAACACTTTCGACATTCTCAAAACTGTCATCAATGAAGATAATGTTGGAAATTAGGTAGTGCTCACTACTATTAGCCGAAGAATTGTAGGATCGCAGCAAGCAGTCAAGCATAAAACCTTTATCTTGCCCGGCTAAGTACATAATACCTTGCCGATAGCTTACTGGCCTTGCCTCACTTAAATCACAGGGCTTAAACGGACTTGCAAGGCTAAATTGATTATTTGGACTGAAGTTGAGAGTATTTGACCGAATAAGCTCTAATAAATTTTGGTAGGACGTATTCGGGGTTGGCAAGCGTTTGAACTGTCTCTCGGTAGCTGAAACATCTGCATCGCCCCTTGCAGTTTCAACCATCAATCGCACCCCACTTTGCCTCAAACTGTCAAGTACCGGCACAATATTGTCATCTGTATAAACCATATTGCTCACAGAGAAGAGCAAACCGGATATATTAATCAACTCCTCTTTTGTTTTTGCCACAAGGAAACCTGAATTAGGATCGGTTTCCAATAAAGTTTCCTGCCATGAGTACCAAGCTGCGCCACCAAGATATTGACATTGAGACTTTTCAGCGCAAGGCATCATACTCAAGGTGTCATCATTATCCATAACCAGTAACGTATTTATTGGGGTGGCTGACTCTTCAATTATATTCTGGACGTCCTCAAAGCTGTTCACCTCTTTCTTAATAGCACCGGCAGACACACAATGAGAAGCCACAATTAAAACAATCGAATACAGTAGAGAATTAAACTTGCTCATAAAATAAATTCCTTTTTACTTACCCTGATTATTAACACAAAAAAGTGAATGGTTTTGGCGTAGCTGGAGACAGAGACTGTACTGGCATGATGCCTAGACTAGATAGTACTTAACTTGTGCCCCTGAAAAATAGCAATTTATCATTCAGAGCCAGAAAAACAGAAAATCGAATCAAGTTCTGAGGGGGTACCAAATAGGAAGCGTAAGCCGCCAGCTCTATTAGCAGAGAAATAATACTTAATCTGTGAATAATTTGAACAGAGCTTCATATTGTTGTCGTACAATACAACCACCAGTCCCTTAAAAGATATACTTTTCCCAAACCCGGATATTAGATTCTGCTATTAGCGGCATAAAGTTGCCCCTCCCCCAACTCGGCATGCTGATAATTCGGCACGCCGGGTGCTTCTAAATAAGCTGCTCCCCATTAGGCGAATCTGCGATCCAAATTCAAGGCACCACAGCCCCGACAGTGTTTTATAAACGCTTCTTCTATGCCCAGGGGCTCCTGGCAGTAAAAACAGCATCCCTCTCTCATAGTCAAATGATTAGCAAAATTTTTGCTGTAGAGCATGGGCAGCTTAAGTTCCCTTCTCAGCGCCTTTACTAAGCTTGCAGTAATGCGCCCCTCAGGAAAATTCCGTGCTATTCCTTGAATGTTCGACAGGGTCTCAGCAGAAAACTCCCAGACTTCACCACAGTGGTCACAGGAAATTATCATTTTCCAATTTACTCCACCTTTCCAAAGATACAATTATTTTAGTCCCAAAGGCTGAAGTATTTTTTCCATCTGCTTAAAGGAAAGGCGACACAGCAAAGAAGGAAACAATCTTTCCAGCCACCACAGCAACTTAAGTTTTGCTGGCACAACAATGATTTCTTTGTTCTTTGCAATTTGAGACAAAGCCTTTTCTGCAAAAGCATCAGCAGATATTGGCCGCAGAGGCTCGAACATTTCTGCCTGCTGTTGAGGAGGAATGGGAGTTGGCATCCGCCCATTGACGCCACCTCCCTGCAAAATCGGCGTTGATACTGCCCCGGGACACAAAACACTCACTCGTACACCGCAGGACTCGGCCTCAGGGCGAATAGCCTTTGATATTGCTACCACAGCACTCTTGGAAGCTGAGTAGGCAGCCATTACTGGCAACGGAACTAAAGCCGCCATCGAGGCAGTATTGATAATATGGCCAGAGCCCTGGCGCTTCATGGCCTGGAAACCACATTGGAGCCCATGAATAACGCCAAACAAATTGATATCAATCGCCGCTTTCCAATCTTCAACATTATGATCGGAAAAATATCCTCCAACTCCTACGCCAGCATTGTTAAAAAGGAAATCTAACGGAGATACTTCACTAATGACCTGAAAAAATTGATCATAGTTACGAACATCCAAGTGAACAAACGATGCTCTCCCACCGGACTCCTGTATTTGGCTGACAACCTGCGTAGCGAGGTCCTGCTGGATATCCGCGATAATGACTTGAGCCCCAAATGCTGCCAGTCGACAGGCCAAGGCCGCACCGATTCCAGAAGCACCACCGGTAATCAGTGCCGTCTTGCCACTGAAGTAAGATACCTGATCCATAAGCGCTTTCCCTTCCTTGCTTTTACCACTTTATACCCCAGTTTCTGCTATCATCGCGCCCGCAAAACCTAAGGGGTGGCCTTGCCTGAGATGTCCGGGGATCAAATTGGTCTGTCGTGACAAACCCTTGAACCTGATCCGGTTAATACCGGCGTAGGAATAGGTAGACAAAGCAAAACCTCCCCACGTCGCACTCCGGGTCTCTTTCACTGCCGTTATTCGAGAGAGAACCATGAAAAAACAGTTTCCCACCCACCCTATTGCCTGGTCTGTCAGCCTTGCCAGCAGCCTGTTCGCCGGTATCGCCACCGCTAATACCGCAGAGACCGGGCTTGAGGAAGTGGTGGTTACGGCACAGCTACGGGAAACCAACCTTTTGGAGCTTCCTTCCAGTGTTACCGTACTGGATGAAAGCGCGATCGATGCGCGGGGCGCGGCCAATCTGGACCAGCTTTTGAACATGGCGCCCAATGTAAATTTTTCGTCTGGCGCCTCCAGGGGACGATTTGTACAGATTCGCGGCATTGGTGAGCGCAGCCAGTTTATCGACCCAGTAAACCCCTCAGTTGGCCTGATCATCGACGGTATCGACTTTACTGGCCTGGGGCTCGCTGCCAGCACCTTGGATATCGATCAAGTGGAAATCCTGCGGGGCCCACAGGGCACAGTGTACGGCGCTAATGCCCTGGCCGGCCTGATCAACATGACCAGTGCAGCGCCCACCAGTGAGTCGACCACCAAGGTGTCCGCCGAGCTAAGTGAGTACAATGGACAGAGTCTGTCTGCGGCTACCAGTGGTTCTTTGAGCGATGCTCTTGGCTATCGATTGGCTGCCAGCAAACGCAAATCCGACGGCTATACCGAGAATGTGTATCTCAACCGCGATGACACCAGCAATATTGATGAGTCTGTACTGCGCGGAAAGCTGGCCTACTCCCCGTCCGACGATTTAAAGCTGGGCGTTACCCTCTTCTATATCGACGTTGATAACGGCTACGATGCTTTCTCTCTCTATAACACCCGTGAAACCCAATCTGACCAGCCCGGCTGGGATCGCCAGGAAACCTTTGCCGGCGCATTGACTGCTCAATGGTCTGGTAACGAGAACTTTACCCTTGAAGGCACCCTCAGCCTCGCCGATTCAGATACTGAATATGGCTACGATGAGGATTGGAGCTATGTCGGCTTTCATTCCTGGGAATACAGCTCAACGGATAATTACCAGCGCGATAAAGACAATATCAGTATTGACCTTCGCGTACTCTCTACCGAAGAGTCCAAGTTATTCTGGGATCGCAGCCACTGGGTTGTAGGCCTTTATGGCCGCACGGAGCGGGAGGACCTTAATCGCAACCAGAGCTTCCGCAGCACTTTTGATACTGAAAACTCTGCCATCTACGGCCAGCTCTCTACGGAAATCACCCCTGCGATCAACTTGATCACCGGTCTGAGACTGGAAAGACGCGAAGCCGATTACTCAGATTCCTATAGCATCGATGCATATAATGGAGAAAATCTGTGGGGCGGCAATCTCTCCCTGCAATACCATTACACCGACAACACCCTGCTCTACGCTACGGTTTCCCGGGGCTATAAAGCCGGCGGGGTAAACGGCAGAATCATCTCAGAATCAACAAGCAATACTGAGATCAACAGTGACATGTTCGAGTTCGATACCGAACATATGCTCAACTATGAATTAGGTATTAAGGGCAGCTGGCTGGAGAATCGCTTGCAAGCCCAGGTTGCCGCTTTCTACCAGGACCGGGATGACGTTCAGGCCAAGGTTTCTATCTTTAACCCTGCCGACTACTCATTTAGTGACTACCTTGCCAATGCAGCCGGCGGAAGTACTACTGGTCTTGAGGTGGAACTGAACTATCAGGCTACCGACGCCCTGCGCTTTTTCGCCTCTGCTGGCTGGCTGAATGCGGAATTTAAAGACTACGAAAGTAGTTCCCACGTCGATGCCCGCGATGACTACGCAGGAACAGTGTTGGCTGCGGTTGATCTGGATAGCCGCGATATCGCTCACGCCCCCAACTACCAGTTCTTTACCGGTACAGAAATCGATCTGCTTCCAAACCTGATCTTGCGATTGGAGCTTGAGGGTAAAGACGAGTTCTACTTCTCAAACAGCCACGACGAAAAATCCACAGCCTACGAGCTGGTCAATGCTCGCCTGACCTACCAGGGAGATAACTGGGATGTTGCCCTGTGGGGAAGAAACCTGACTGACGAAGATTACTATGTGCGCGGGTTTTACTTCAGTAACCAGTATGGCAACAACCCGGCCAATGGCTACGCACCCGAGCCCTACTATCAGTATGGTGAGCCACGGATTGCCGGGGTAACAGGCACCTACACCTTCTAATCACTCAGTGACTTTGGGGCAGCGTTTCGCTGCTCCAAAACTCTCTATCAAGAGGGGAATTATGCAGCTCTCTGTCGAAATCAGTATGTATCCGTTAAAGGACGAGTACATCCCAGCTATTCAAGCGTTTATCGCACAGTTAAACAGCCATCCAAAACTCAAGGTAATCACCAATACAATGAGTACTCAGGTGTTTGGCGATTACGATCTGCTGATGGATGTGCTCAAGTTGGAAATGCGCAAATCCTACGAACAGTTTGGCCGCGCCATTTTTGTATGCAAGTTTATTGACGGCAACCTGGCCCCGGGAGAAGCGCATGTTTGACCAGGATATCAGTACCGCAATCAGCGCTTCGATTGCAGCCATGTCCCTCTGGGAAGTAGCCGCTGTAATACTGGCTCTGGCCTATTTGCTTCTGGCCATGAGGGAGAAAATCAGCTGCTGGTATGCTGCCTTTATCAGTACGGCGATCTATCTGTTTCTGTTTTGGGATGTCAGCCTGTTAATGGAGTCTGCACTACAGGTTTTCTATCTGCTGATGGCGGTTTATGGCTGGTGGCAATGGCGAAATCACCGCAACCGGCAAGACGATTTAAAAATCCATCGCTGGAGCGGAAAAACCCACTCGATAGTTATTGGCGCTACCCTGATACTGACGTTACTGATCGGCTACCTGCTGGATCGCAACACCAGTGCCGCCCTCCCCTACCTGGATTCATTCACGACTCTGGGGGCAATTGTCACCACCTATATGGTCACCCGGAAGGTACTGGAGAACTGGCTTTACTGGATTGTCGTAGACGGAGCTTCAATCTACCTCTACCTGGACAGAGAACTCTACCTTACTGCCGTATTGTTTATGCTGTACCTGGTGCTGGTTGTGATTGGCTATTTCCAGTGGTTGGCCATTTTCCGAAAAGAGAAACAACAACCCGATAGCGCTCCTCAAACAATGGCAGCGGCATAGTGACCAACTGATATGAGCCAGGACTTGAGCAACATCATCCCCAACGATTGGCATCATTGGAGCAAGGCCCGACCCAGGGTGGTCAGGGCCCTGGCTGGGGGGCTGACCAATAACGCCTTTCTGGTTGAGTCCGCCGATCAGCTGATGGTGCTGCGGATAAACTCCAGCATCAGCGATCAGCTCAATCTCGACAGGGCTACTGAACAGCAGGCGTTGCAAGCTGCCACATATTCCGATAGTTGTGCCCCTTTGGTTTACGGTGACCCGCATTACCGATATTTGGTGACCCGCTATATTGAAGGCACTCCCTGGGATAAAAATGTCGCCCACAGTTTGGAAAAACTTGCCGATCTGCTGCGCCGTATACACGGTTCCCCTGCAATTGATGCCCAATTAAACATCGGTGAGAAAATCTCAAGTTACAGGCAGTTTATCGATAAGCGAGCCAGTTATTTCCACTTGCTCGACACACTGCAAGAGAAACTTCCGCAATTAATTGACGCTGCTTATCGGATGGGCGACGAATTTTGCCTGTGTCACAACGATCTAACGGTTGGCAACCTGATCTGGGCTCCCTCTAACAAGCTATACGCTATCGACTGGGAGTACGCATCAATGGGGGATAAATTCTATGACCTCGCTGTTTTGGTAGAGGAACACAACTTGAATCAGCGAGAGCAAAATAGTTTGCTGGAGTGCTATCTTAATCGCACTGTGTCACCTGAAGACAATCAGCGCTTGGGGTTATGGCAGCTGATCTACGGTTACCTTTGTATTCTCTGGCACGGGGTACAATGGAGTAACCAAACCCAAAGGTCCCCGGAGCAAGGGAGATATATCGGGAAAAAAGCCCAACAGTTATTGAAAGGCCTATCGGCTCACAGCCTCAGCTGAGTAATCCCTGCTAGAATAGGCCCAACCCCCAAGAAGCGACTTTCAGTCACTGCGGCGCAATCCAAGTTACTTTCAAAGTTGCTGTCGAAGTAATTCAACTAGGGCCCGACTTGGCTAAAATACCCCCCTTTTTCACACCCCTAAAAAATAACCACAGAGGTACTCCTGTGATCAGATCATTTTTTGCAATACTACTTACCTTGATCGCAATCAACGCACAAGCGGTAGAGAAACCCGAAGGTTTTAAAACGATAGACGGGCTGTTTGCTGCGCTTTCAAACCTTGACCACCAGGCTATGCGAGACGGCGTCAGCGACGATTTTATACTCCTTGAGCACGGTGAAGTCTGGGATATTGAAGACCTTATCGCCGTAATGAAGCCCAAGCCCTCAAAGCTGGAAAGAATCAACTACTTCAGCATCATCAATTTTGAAGAGCGTGAGAACCTGCTGACCATCAACTACTGGACCAAGTCCATTTTTAAATCCGAGGATGGCAATAAAGAAGCGGTGTGGTTGGAAAGCGCCATTGTTAAGAAAATTGATGGCAAGTGGCTAGTAGCCCAATTACACTCAACCCGCCTGCCCGCAGAGAAATTCCCCAAAGACGTCCAGTTTGAGCAGCAAGTCCGATAATAAAATGCCTTACAGGCCCTGATCGCACAGGGCCTGTGTCCATTTGATCGCTCTCAGTCCCCTCCCAACTAGAACAACTACCGGATTTCAAAGCTTCCAAGTGCTAATATGTGACTCTAAATTGCATATTAGTCTCCAGTTCTAAAGGGCCACTCAATGAAGCTTAAAGTTTACCTCTCCGGCGAAATCCACTCCGATTGGCGTGCGCAAATTATCGAAGGTTGCCAAAAAGAAGGGCTGGAAATCTCCTTCTCTTCCGCAGTCACCAACCACGACGCCAGCGATGCCGCTGGTGATGGCCTGGGTGAGGAGCAGAACGCTTTCTGGCGGGATCACAAATCAGCCAAAGTTAACGCAATCCGAATCAAGCACCTGATTGAAAACTGTGATTTGGCGGTGATTCGATTTGGCGAGAAATACAAACAATGGAACGCCGCATTTGATGCCGGCTTTTGTGCAGCCTTAGGCAAGTCCTATATCACACTTCACGATGAATCCTTGGTGCACGCACTCAAGGAAGTGGACGGTGCCGCCCACGCCTGGGCACAGACCCCCGCACAGGTTGTCGATATCCTGAAGTACTTAACCACTCAGGCCTAAGGAGCCTCTGGATAGCAAGCCGGCAGGCATCTACTGACAAAACTGCACAATCAGTAGGTGTCGCTAGCTAAAAGCCGTAATTAAGGACACCGGCATAGTTCGGCCGAGAGGCTGCCTCTGATGATGGGTTGTGCACTACCTCGCCGCTACGATTGATCGCATAGATTTCCGCACCGCAGTGCTTGCAGAATGCCTTCTCCCGTAAAGCCCCCTCTTTAAAGTGATATTTGCGCAGTGACTTTTCAGGATCGCTGATATGGATAGCGACTTCAGTATCAGCGTGCCCCCTTTGGCCCGCTGGTACAAACAGGGCATCTATAAGCTTGTTGAAATGAATCGCTCCACAATGACAAGTTAACGGATTCATAGCCTTATCTCCCTGGTCGATTAGTATGGAGAAGGAGTTTACTATTTACTTTAATTTAACAAAGGGGATATATTGAAAAGATCTTTTAGCTTTAAGGAAACAGTCTGTGCGCAGAGAGTACGACAAATACCACTTGATCAACGTTTTTTGCAGTGTTGTTGATCACGGTTCCTTAAGCAAAGCTGCCAAGCACTTGGGCCTGTCTACGCCCACCGTGAGCAAGACTCTCGCCCAACTTGAACAGGCCCTTGGCCAGGTGTTACTCAATCGCACCACCCGGGCAATCGCTGTCACAGACGCCGGAAGGATTGCTTACCAGAAAGGGCAAAAAATAATCAGCTCATTCACCGAGCTGGAAGACCAGATTGCAGAGGCAGCAACACTCACCCGAGGAAAATTAAAACTCACTTTTCCGGAAACCCTCGGCTTAAAAGTATTTAGTCATATCTGCAATGATTTTCAGAAAGCATTCCCCGATTTCAGCTTGGAGCTTATCTTCAGCCCCTATCACCTGGATTTAATCGAGGACGATATCGACATTGCTTTTCGCGTCTGGGAAACCCTGCCCGATTGCCAGTTTTACGCCCAGCCCCTATTTAGTATCCGCCCTATTTTTATTGCCGCGCCGACCTATCTGGAAGAACACGGCTGCCCCAAATCCATTGCCGAGCTCAGCCAACACAACATCATGCTAACCCGCCTCGACGGCCTGGAAGATGGCTGGTCAATTGATGGGAAGTTCTACCAATTCAATGGAAATTTAATTTCCAATAAAACTTTCCATACCCGAGCAGCCGCATTAAACGGGAATGGCATTGCCAAGCTTCCCTCCTATTTTTGCCAACGGGATATCAAAAAGGGGCGACTGGTAGAGGTACTCCCTGACTTGGAGCGAAAAGATAAAACTGTAGGCGCTATCTATAAAGTAAAGCGAAAAGATTCAAAGAAAATTGACGTGTTTTTGAACTTTGCACAAGAGCGCTTGCTGGAGTATGACTTTAGCCTGTTTGATGAGTGAGAATGTGCCACTAAAGAACTCTGCAGCGATTAGAGATCCTCTGTGAAACACTCAGCTGTTTAGTACCACATTAGGTGGTACCATAGAACAATAATAAGCGGCTTGCTACTGGGGCTGAAGAGAGTGAAAACAATACTCTCGAAATACACTGTAGATACATCCCCTCTCCTTTATTGGTAAAGCCGCACAACAGTCATACATTGGAGATTGAAGTGACAATCACTAAAGAGGTCGAACAAGGCCAAGCTGTCTATTCCAAACCCGTACTTTGGCTTTATGATATGTGGGTTCTGGGCATATCAAACCGCTTTATTTGGAAGTGCCCAACTCCTGGAATACTAGAGCACTTCAATCGAAATATATCTTCCAACCACTTGGATGTAGGTGTCGGAACGGGCTACTTTATGGACAGGTGCCATTTCCCCTCCGACAAAGTCCGCCTCGCCCTGATGGACCTGAATCAAAACAGCCTGGATATCTCAGCGCAAAGAGTGGCTCGGTATAATCCAACACAGTTCCGCTGCAATGTCCTGGATAAAATTACTTTAGAAACTGAAGTTTTTGATTCAATCTCCTTAAATTACCTATTTCACTGCCTTCCCGGCAAGCTATCAGAAAAACTGGTTGCGCTGGACAATGTCGCAACCCTGCTATCGGATTCAGGCACCGTATTTGGTTCCACCATCCTGTCCGAAGGCGTACCGAAAAGTGGAGCTGCCAAGAAATTAATGGCTATCTACAATAAGAAAGGGATATTTTCTAATACTCAGGATTGTGAAGAGGACCTCAATAAATTCCTTGCCAGTCGATTTAAGGAGTACAAAATAGAGGTTCGCGGGTGTGTAGCACTATTCAGTGCGCGGTACAAAATCACTGGCTAGAGTATCTATAGGGCACTTATGAGGATGAAGTTCTCGTTTAAGTTGGGGCTGAATAGTCCACTGATATTCCTTACCTTGTCAGCTTTAGCAGTAGCTCCCACTTATTGCCTGGGCCTGCATTTCAGTGTGTTTGAAGATAAATTTGAGTGCATTGATATTCACAATTCTCTAAACTGTGCACGGTCAATCGAAAGTGGATTGAGTGATCAGGTCGACCATATCCAGCGGACGCAACCAGGGCACCTGACTATAGCCCTGAATAACGGGAAATCACTGACGTACACAGACATCCTTCCCGCTAATAATCCCGTAGAACATATAGCCTACTCTGCAATTGAGCAAATAACTGATAACCTGCTACTGATTCATCAACAGCTCTGGGAAGCACATTCCTATATTTTGCTCGACCTGAGAAACGGCCATGAATATTCTCTTGCCGGCTACCCTTTGCTGTCTCCACAAGGCGGCTACCTTTTTGTTGCCGAACAAGACCTGGATGCCGGTTTTAATGAAAATGCCTTACAAGTTTACCGCTTATCTGAAAATACTTTGGACTTACTATACGAGCTAAAGACTGAAAACTGGGGACCAGAGCAAGCTTACTGGACAACAGAGAATGCGGTCTCTTTCACACAAAAGCAGCTTAACCCCAACTATTTTTCAAATGAAAATCAGCCCTTTTATATTGAGACTAAAGCTGTGCTTTCTATTACCCCTGATAGCCAGCGTGTAAACATTCGATATTTTGATTAAAATGCGCCTCTTTAATTTACCCGAAGTATCTTGGAGCTATTTTGACAGCTAATTCAGGTCTTTCGATATTATTTGTCTGCCTCGGTAATATTTGTCGTTCCCCCTTAGCCGAAGCCGTTTTCCGCACCAAGGCACAGCAGGCGGGTATTCCTGTTTCCGTCGACTCTGCGGGCATTATCAGCTACCACGCGGGTAAGCGACCAGATCCGCGAACTTTGGCTATTGGTGAAGAAAATGGCTATTCATTTGAAAATAGCTACGCTCGCCAGGTAGCCACCACCGACTTTACAAAATATGATCATATCTTTGCGATGGACAAAGATAACCTGGAAGCACTGCAATCCTTACAGCCTGATTCATCAGGCGCCCAACTAGGGTTATTTTTATCAGTGTTGCAAGATAGTGATTTAGCTGAAGTGCCCGATCCTTACTATGGTGGTATTGAAGGGTTTCAACATATTCTCCAGCTTATTGAACAAGCATCTGATGCATTTATCGAGCAGCTTAAAAGCAGAGAGTAAGCAAAGCCCCCACAAATTCTACCGGGCTTGTGGGGGGAAACTTTCCTCCAAGGCAGACCTATCCCACATTCCCTTATCGGCTGCGGCTTCATAAGTACTCTGCAAAAAATCAAACAGCTCCTCATCAGGGGAGCGTGAAGCTCTCACCGCATCATAGGGCAGCAAGAACTCACCCAGATCTTTGGAATAGTAAGCTGAGGCGGGCGCGACCCTTGCTTCGGGAAATCCTTGGGGCTCAGGGTAAGTATATGAATAGAAGCAAGCACCATCTACACCACCGCCACCAGGCCAAAAACCGACACTGCTAACTTCATGGGAGTAGGCTTCCCTGGCCACCCAGTCGGGAAAGTGTGGAACGCCTCCAGGGTGCGGAGGCGCCTCCCTGCCAGAAAAACGGGTAAGTGCTAAATCAAAACTTCCCCAAAAAAAATGAATTGGGCTGCACTTGCCAATAAAGCGACTGCGAAACTCAGTGAAAACCCGATGAATTTGCACCAACGCCTGCCATAGTTGTTGAGCATATTCAGGATCATACTCGTAGTTATCCTGATCCCTCTCAAAGGGTATCGCGTCCGCCACTTCGGATGGCATAGTGTTAATCTCAACCGGTATACCTAGCTGCTTGAGTGCAGCCATCACTTCCCAGTAGAAATCAGAAACTGTGCGGGACTCCAAAGGTAATACCCATTCTCCCCCCTCAGTGGTCAATAGCTTCAACACGTGATGATAGAAATCAAAGCCAATAGAAAACGACCGCCCTCCATAAGGGATAAGAGATGTCTCCAGCCCTCTGGCGGTAATATATAAAGGAACATGCCAGGAGTGATTGATCCAAGGGGTTTGTACCAGGCGAATCTTGCCAATAACTTGCATCCACATATGCAGGGTGGCAATCGTATTTACCGACTCAGCGTAGGGTAACTCTGGCCAGTCTTTACTCTCAGACCGATTCTTTAAGTTGCTCACTATACGTGCTCCATCTATCCTTTGACTCGCTCGATACCTAGTGCCTTCTGTTAACCGCCAAGCTTAGACCACTAAAAATACCCCGTCCGAAAAAAACTAAAAACAGATAAACAGCTCTCTTTTGATCATCATGAAAGACTACTTTAAATCCAGGCTCGACAGCCAAGCAACAAGCATTATCGAGACCCCATAGAGAACAATAATGATAAGGGTTCCGATAGTGTTGATTTTTGTTAGCTGTCCTGACTTGTCAGACAACCAAATATTAAAAGCTCTAGTTATCAGCGGCATCGCCACCCAAGTAAGCGACGCAACAATTAATAAGTTGATAAAGAAGTTAGTCGTCGCAAAGGGCCAACTCTCTACCAAAGGTAACAACCACATCGTAATAACCATAACTATCGGATATAACATCAATAAAATGAGCATGGCCATTTTCCACTGTGAGGGCGCAGTGTCTTGAGCTCGGCCACGAGCCCGAGAAAACCAATCCTCAAAGCCATGCCCTATCCGCTTTATTATTACATCTTCAAAAAACCCTTCACCACGTTTTACCAATCGCTTATGTTCATCTGAATTAAGCCAGTTGTCTAAATGCTTATTGGAGTCAAATCGAAATATTGCAACCCACTCCTCTTGAACCCCCTTTATTGGCTTAGTTAGACCAGCACCCAAGAAGCCTGGATATTTTTTAAGTGCTTTATCAATTTCTTTCTGCCACTGCATATATTCACGAAAAAACTCAGGCTTCACTTTTTTGGATATCACAATCGTTACGGGCACTGTTAGTTGATCTGCACCAGCGATAACTTGAGATACTACTTCAACCGAGAATTTCTTCTCTAAAAAAGCAATTAGATCTTTAAGTAAGTTATTTCCAAGAAACGTTTCAAGGTGAGCAACCGTATCAAATTGAAATATTTGAACCCACTCATTTTGGATATTAGAAACGGGCTCTAACAAATTTACCTCGAGCAACCCATCACAATCTAGCGCAACATCCACCAGCTTCTGATGCCATGATCGATACTCATCCCCCAAGTACTTTGGCACCTCCTGAGACAATACAAGACAAGCACTGGAACCCTCTTCCATTATCTGGCAGCAGCCTCCGGCGGATGAACTAAAGATCAAAGTATTATGCAAGCAGAATATATTTGTGTTCATTTTTGCGAACGAATGCTTTTGCTGAAAACTATCGCAACAAACAAACTTAGACGAAATGTCAGGACTGACATCAAGGGTAGCATTTGGGAAGTAACGCTCCGTACGAATGACGGAGCGGTCTGCAGAAGTGTCGCCTATTTGGGTGACACTTCCGCTAGAAAAATAAATGCGCGAGCAATCAGCTAGTCAGGCTTTCACTAACAACCAGTACTTTGCCGTCACGCCCGCCTGCCGCAGCTATTCGTACCGCTTCTTTAATTTCAGACAGAGGGTATGTGCCATGAACTGGTGCAGATAACTTACCTTCCGCTACAAGCTTTGTGATAGTGCCAAAAACTTCCTGTTGCCGCTCTGGGGATGCCGAGCCGAACCATTTGGCCAACCAGAACCCGCGCACGGTGATATCTTTAAAGATGATCATCCCCGGTGCGATAACGCAGGGTTCCCCGCTAAGTGCGCCATAATTCACTAAGGTTGCGCCATTTGACAGAGCTTCGCCCATGCGAGCAGTTGCCATTCCACCAACAGCATCAATGCCTAGCTTGATCTCAGCACCACCAGTAGCCTCAGCCACTCGTTTACCCAGGTGCTCGCCATCCACGAGAACCACATCAGCGCCTGCGGCCTTCATCGGCTCAACCAAAGACTCACGGCGGACAACATTGATCACTTTCAGGCCCCGCAACTTGGCCAGGGTTGTCAGATAAGACCCCACACCGGAGTTTGCGGCATTTTGAATAACCCAATCCCCCTCCTTGAGATCTACAAATTCGCTCAACAGCAAGTAAGCCGTTGGCGGATTAATCGTTATCATGGAAAGCTGTAGGGGATCTACGTTATTCGGGAGCGGAATCAGCCCCTGGGCATTGGCCACCATATGTGTGGCCCAGGTGCCGCTTCCTACCGGTAGCAGAACAACCTGACCAACGGCTGGCGCGGTAACATTAGGTCCATGTTTGACGACCTTGGCAACACCTTCATTGCCTCCAACCGCAGGAAGAGGAGGCAACATCCCATAATCGCCCGTCAGGGTCAGAACATCTGAAGGGTTAATTGGAGCTGCCAGCATCTCCAGCAACACCTGCCCCTCTTGAAGTTCAGGGGTATCAAAGGACACCGCCTCAATAACATCCTGCGGCACTGGTCCGCGCTCTTGATATTCTGCCTTTAACATATCGCCGTATCCTTTTTCCGATTGATTATGAACAACGACCTTCACTCTGTACAAAATGTACCATGAACACTAGAGTTTGACGCTTATTAACAGTGGGGCCATTTAGATTCCTCCTGATAAATCAAACCCATTTACAAATCGCCATTTGGATCTACTTATGTGTGGTTCAAGCTAGCAATTTCAAGTCAGCCGCTTGAAGATACTAAAAAGGGAGAAGGGAAGAATACACCGCGCTTGGGACCCTATGAGGCATGGATGCCGATTAGGAGCTTACAGGGATGTATTCACAGCGTGTCTCGAGTGCGATGTATTCTTCCCTTCCACCCCAGTAGTAAGCCCAATGAAGTAAATTGCAGCAGCGATAACAATAAGCAGAGAACAAGTTAAATTAAGCAGGCCGGACTAAATAACGGCACTTTTGTGTTCTACCCGATCAATTACCACCTTAAGCACCGGGTCCGCAACAGCAAGTGCAGGGTCAGGCTCTATCACAGAAGCTAGAATGGTATAATTCCTGCCCTTTATTGTTTCGAATACATGCAGTGTCTTTCCCATTGTTGACCCCCAAAATCCTGAGGCCTTGTCACCGCTCTTACCCACTGCAACCTCAACCCCCTCCTCTAAAATTGCCCAATCGATAGCCAGCGTTTCAGAATGAGCTTTATACTTTTCCCTATCAAGAAATTGAATACCCAACCGACAATTTTGCTCGTGAAAATCAAGCACCCTTTCTGTCTGCAACTCCAGCTCGTAGGGCACACTTAATTGCGATCGGAAGTTAAATTTACTTCTCCACTTTTTTGTAACATCAACAGGATACTCAACCGCTATCCATTTATATTTTCTATAGGAAACAGTTGCATATACCAGAATCAAAACCGCAACAACAACTAACACCAGCGCTGATTTAATGGTTAATCCCACACCTCTCCCCCAAATACTTTCCTTAATACGTCACAGCTACATCCCTTGAGGCCCAAGCAGAACCAAGAAAACACACAATGCAAGCCAAACTTAGCATTTCGCAGTACCCAAAAGCAGGCAAGCACATACTAAAAAGGGAGAAGGAAAGAATACACCGCGCTTGGGACCCTATGAGGCATGGATGCCGATTAGGAGCTTACAGGGATGTATTCACAGCGTGTCTCGAGTGCGGTGTATTCTTTCCTTCCACCCCAGTAGTAAGTTGCCAAATGGCGCTCTCCAACACTGCTCAAAGGACAATTATTTAAATTTATTAAAATAATCATCATGGAAAATAAAATATATAGCAAAACGTACCAGTTGGGAGTAGAGTCGTAGAGGCATCCCTAAAATAATCATTTAGATAGTTACAAGATGTATTTCAAAAAAATTACAAAAAAAATTTTAATTTTCCAGGAATTCATCCTGCCTCGCTTACAAAATATACAACCTGACCAAAGAGAACTTTTCAGTTCAGAAATTCTAGGCAAGTACAGAACACTATTATCAAAATCATATCGATTAATACCTTTAGCTTTATGCTGCTTACGTATTAATTTCCATTTAAGAAACTTCAAAAAGTCACAGCCTTTCTCAGCCACGATAATTCGTATTGCGAGCAGGACAGGAGAATAACAATGGGACTCTGCATTGACTCCAGTAATATCACGTTTATCACACAAGTAAGGGCTGCCCTGAATACTCTTGTCGGCGGTGTCGGTACCGCACTTACCTATACACAGGAGCGATACCGAACCGGGGGGCGACATGTGCTGCGAATTACAGAGGGGGTTGGTATTTTGACTGCAGCTGGCTTGAGGGCAAACAGCACCACTCTGCTACGCCGACTAATTACCAGCCGCCACGACACCAGAATTACTGAGCACCACTCTCTCGGATTTCGTCCCGACCAGTGGCTGATGGATCAGGTATGGAGCGGCTTTAAGAGCTACCTCCCACTAGTAAGCCCGGACAGAGGCTTTATGGCCAAAGTGATGAGCAGCGGCTCCAGCGGCGTTGTAATGTGGAACAATACAGCCCTGCAAACCGCCAACCTGGCCAACAACGGCACCGTAGCAATGGGGAATTGCCCAAGCTATATCACCCTGGCCCATGAATTGGTCCACGCTGACCGCTGTAATCGCGGGCGATACCTGTCGGGCAGTGCAAATTCCACTTTCCTGGCCGATGAACGCCAGGCTCCCATGGGTAGAGTGCTCCGCCAGCAAAATGCCCCCTTAACCATGGCCCGTATTGCCAATGGCGGCCTAAATATTGTTTATAACAATATAACTATCCCAAACCGCAACAACCTGATCTCAACCAGAACTAGCGGCTGGATTTGGGTAGGTGGCTCCATGGAATTGCGTGAGGAGATCGCCACTGTCGGGCTCAGTGACGATGACGGTAATGTACCTACTGACCCGCTAGCCATTAACGAAAATATGATTCGGGCTGAACATGGCGTAGCGCAACGAATGAAGTATGGCCAGATCAGAAACCTGAACTAATCTCGCGCATATGGCCCCCGCCGGCACCAAAACCTGAGGCCGGCCCACCAAAGCAAACTGACAGATATGATCTGTGTACCTACTGCTAGCAGTATTAACTTATGAGATATCGCTAGCAGTAGGTTTCTTGCTTTCCCCCGCTTTGCATATTGCATCCGACCACAGCATGTCGTTATGCTTTGGCGGCTAGAATCACACCTTCCCTTTGTCTGGAAGGTACACAGAACACCTTGGTCAACATACAGCCAGATCATAACCATGATTGATTATGCCCTTATAAAACACGTCCACATGACCGCCGCAGCGCTCAGTATCCTGTTGTTTACCATCAGAGTGGGATTGGAGTTCAGCCACAACACGGGCTGGCGAAATGGCCCTCTGCGCTGGGTGCCACACCTCAACGACACCTTGCTGTTAGCTGCGGCTGCCGGACTGGTGGTTCTCGGCAGCTGGAACCCGGGCACATCGCCCTGGCTAGGTGCGAAAGTAGCCCTGGTATTTGGCTACATTATTGCTGGCATCTTCGCTTTGCGCCCCAACTTCTCCAAGCCAATTAGAATCACAGCCTGTGTACTTGCCTTCCTGCAAGTAGTCGCTATTTTCTATCTGGCGATGCACAAGCCCAGCTTGTAACTGGATGGCATTGAGTACTCTTGGTATCAACCTCAAACTGGTATCAACCCCAAACATCGTGCTCAATGCCTTTTATTTTAAATTTACTTCCATTGAACACCGGCTCACGCACCCCGGAAGACAACTGACTCTCGTAATCTGCCATTACCTTAAAGGCCACACCAGACAAAAGTAAGATGGCTATAAGGTTTGCCGATGCCATAAAACCCATCGAGACATCGGCCATACGCCAAAGAAAGACAAAGTTTTCCGCACTTCCCGTATCTGCCACCCAAGCCCCAAAAAGCACGAACATCAAAAACAATAGCCGATAACATAAGATGGATGTTCGGGTGTGGTAGAGGTAATAAATATTGGTTTCGCCGTAATAGTAGTTACCGATAATTGATGTAAAGGCAAAAAACATCAATGCAGTAGCAATAAAACTGCTTCCCCAGGTACCCACCTCGCTCGCCAGCGCGTCTTGAACCAACTCAACCCCTTCCAAATTACCGACCATAAAGACATCTGCCACCAAGATAATTGCTGCCGTGGAAGTGCAGATAATAATGGTATCGAGAAATACCGATGCCATTTGCACGTATCCCTGCACCATTGGGTGTTTTACATCTGCAGCAGCAGCGACATTGGGCGAGGAGCCAAGTCCAGCTTCATTGGAAAACAGGCCCCGCTTGATTCCATTGGCCACCGCCGCACCAAAGGCCCCCGCCCCAGCCTCCTGAAATCCAAAGGCATTTGCCAGAATTTCCAACAGCACCCCAGGTAATTCAGCAATATTGGCGACCAAAACATAGAAAGCTACCAACAAGTAACCAATTGCCATAAAAGGGACAACAATACCGGCAAAGCGCGCAATTGAACGAATACCGCCAAAAACAATAATCCCGGCAAAGAGCGCAATAAAAAAACCCACCCATAAAGGGCTTACACCCCAAGCTCCATACAGTGCGGCAGCCATCGTATTTGACTGCACAGCATTAAAGGTAAATCCGTAACAAATCATGAGAAAAACTGAAAAAGTCAGGGACAGCCATTTCCACTGTGGTCCCAGTCCCTTTTCAATGTAATAGGCAGGTCCCCCACGAAATGCCCCAGGAACATCACCGCGCTCTTTGTAAGTTTGCGCGAGAGTATTCTCCACCAAACTGGTGGCCATCCCCAGCAAGGCCACCAGCCACATCCAAAACACCGCACCGGGCCCGCCAGCGGTTATAGCCACAGCCACACCAGCAATATTTCCGGTGCCGATTCTCGCAGCTGCGCTAGTGGCAAATGCCTGAAATGCGGTTACTGAATTTTCATTTTCCTTATGGATGCCACGAATCATGACTTTGACCATATGACCAAAGTGACGAAATTGTATAAAGCGAGTCCGAATAGAAAAGTAGAGCCCCGCCGGCAGCAATCCTAAAATCAAGATTCCAAGCCACCAGATGCCACCGACGCCACCCCAGGCAAGCAGGTTTGCCCACTCGATTAGGGTAGTGAAATGATCCAGAAAATCCTGCATTACCTAACCCATTGACCGCTTATAGTTATAAATGCCGCCAGCCCGCTGGTAGTAAGATTAGCAGATATTTCAAGAATTAATTTTGAGCAAAAAATGGATCTGTAAAGATACATGACAGAGTTGGCGTAGAAATTATGCCAACCTCAAAACCTTCCTATTAACCTTGGAATACTCAGAGAATGGCATGTTACAACACTTTAAGAACAACTAACCGCTAATTAAGCTTAACAAGCTTTAAGAAATAAGGTATAGCGACTATAGCCGTTTCAAAAGACTTTTGTTTACTTCAAAATTGAATCGTTGTGCAAGATATAGTACTTAGGAGGCATGCAAAACCAGTAAAACAAAATTATAATAATGAAATCTGTCAAATTCATAAGATCTATTAATGCGCTGAAGATCTATCATTAAAACGACACTCCAACACCCTCCGCGCGAAACCACTATAAAGTTGACTTAGAACACCAAATAAATGTTTCGAATAAGAGTGGAAGTCCCCTCACAGATCACATTTGAATTTCCTTCAATCTTCACTTTCTTCCCGGCCATTACAGAAGAAAGCAGCATTGAGTATTGGGCCGCACCAGCTTCGGACGTCAAATAACCAGTCCACTGTCCACCACCACAAGTATCGTCAGACATATCTCCATCTAGTCTGACAATAAATCTATTACCTGAGGATGAGTCTGACTCAGGCGTTTTATGGACCTGTAGAAAATTAATCTCACCCTGCTCTTCAGGAAAGTCCGCAAAAACACTAGCAGAGAAAAAAATCAAAAATAACGAAAAAATCTCACATTAACACTCCAATAAAAAATTATTGTGCTTCTATCCACAAACGGGACAAAATTCATTGTCCCGTTTAAAAAATCAGTAATACCTATCGTACTCTAAAATTACAACAATCAGTTTGTCAATTGTAAAACCTGACCATTTATACGGTGCGCTTAGCTTGATTCAATTTGCCTTACAGCTGTCGCACCGCCTCTAACCTAGATATATATCACTTTTACTTTTATTAATTATCTAATCAATAGAGAAAGCAATCTAATATTACCGCCAGCTGAACAGTTTTCATCATCGATTACCAGGTTTACTTCTTTTCCTGCTGAATGAGCGGTGAGAGCAATAGAAAGGATATGATCTAAATTCGGTGCATTTTCATCTGCCTGCACCATTGAGTTAGCATCACTACAATCAAGTGGATCAGGCATCTCATCCTTTAACATTAAGTTTACCCTTTTACTTCCCCATCCAAGAGAGATTTGCTCGATGCTTGTCCATCCGGAGTATTCTGCTGCATAGCTATTAGCACTCAGCAAACCTGCCGCTACAATTGCTGCTAACTGACGTTTCATTATAAATCCTTATCCCTATTTTGGGACGATAACTATTTCATTTGTACCAGTTATAATAACTTTGCCTAATTTTTTTACAAATGAGGCAATGTCCAATTCAGACATTCTATACATGGTGGATTTGTTCAGCAACTCTTATGCACTTTGATTTACAGATAACAAAGCTAGGTAAGCCTATTATTATTTTAAGGTTATGTAACACTGTATAGGCGGGTGTAAGGTTAACTCACCCACCTCATAGCTGAAATCTAAAAATCAAGCAGGCGTTATAGAACCGAAGTTTACATACAACTCCCAGACCAGAATAATAGATTATTACATCTCAGCAATAGATAAAACTACCGGCTGGGTGCGATACAAAAAGGATAAAGAGAGAAGCAAAAGACCCGCTGAGCGGGCGCGCATTCTTGACCAACAGGAAAATAAGCAAGATTTCTGGTTCGAGAACTTCAGTACTTAAAGTTATGTCAGAAGGGATAGAATTTCTCACAATTTAAGATATATAGTAACAAGTCTGACAGCAAAAGAATCAATATAATTTAATACCAGGCCAACTATATACTTGAAGGCAGCTCGCAAAACGCTAGCACCTTGCGAGCGCAGCCCTCAATATTTAACAAACAATCTATTTATATAACAGGTGCTACTGCTACCATCAAAATTAATTCGAACTTCCTTCCCTGCTGCAGCTCCCGCTAAAGCCGCACTAAACATCAGGCTTAACCCTTCCTCAGTCACACCATTCTCCCCAACTTTTACCCGATGGTACTTGGGGTCAATACCGCTTGGACAGCCGGGAGAGTCGTCGGCAAAAGTTATAACGAAATGACCATCTCCATGGGGATATACCCTTGTGATCGTTGAAGTAAACCAAACTTCCTCCGCAACAGCAGAAAAAGAAAGTAGAAACAAGCAAATAAAAGCTTTAAGCCTTAACACACTATCACCCTAAACTTATTAAATAAAACTAAAACAATTTACTTAAAGATTTCAATAAAGGCCGCGCGATTGCAAGCTGAAGAGTCCTCATAGCTATATATAGAAACTTTTTTACCCGTGGTCAGCGCAGTAAGGGCAGCAGCGTAAGCCCGACTATGAATCTCCTCATTATTCCCTGCATTACCTGCCACTGATAACGGAAAGGTTATGGGCTCACCGCTACACAAGCCATTACCATTAGCAGTCTTCATCTTAAACGACACACCATTTGCTGCGGTATTTGCGACTGCCGTAATCTCGACACTTTGGGCTATATTTCCGCTGGAAGCCCATCCATTTACCGAACACAGGGCGAAAAATTATAGCAACGCCTTCTTCATCACAATATTTCCTTTTTCTAAAGTTTCAACTTAAATAAAAATTTTCGCATACTACCACCATTCCCAGCACATTTATATCAATTAAGATATATTGAACTCTAAACAACACCGTCGATTTAGCAGTAATTAGATAGACCCACTATCAATCTGCGCGGTGATACAAGCTCATTAGAAAAATATACTAAGAAAGCCAGCAGGTATTCATACATCGCACCCAGGAACCATAAATGGAGAGCACATCTATATCCTGGGAGAAGCATAGAATTTATACCCACAATAGCTCCTCCTATACAACGAATGGCAAACCCAATTCTATTTGTGTGGCAATCTCGGAAAGGCAGGTAAAGGTCCCCGACCGCCTGTTGGTAACGAGCGTCTAGGTATGCATAAAGGATTATCCTTTCAGCTGGATCACTACTTGGAACTGGTGAACTGGTGAACTGGTGAACTGGTGAACTGGAGTGGTCGACATTTAGCCCCAGAAAGCGCGGCACCATTTATGGAAATACTCCCCCTACTCTTAAACGGCTAGGTATCTCACCAAAGCACCGGCCCTAACCCAGCCGAAACTTTGAAAGCCGCTTCAAACGCCTAGCGGGAACAGCAGGAGCTGTTCGACAAGCCTGGATCCTTTTCGATAAACGCTGAGCACAAAGTATAAACGATTGCCGGTGCTCCCTTTCTAGCACACCCTATTAATTTACACCCAACACCCTAACACTACCCCTTCCGTTTTGATCCAACCCCTCCATTTCAAGCCTGAAGGAAGCTCCCTGTGACTTCATAGCACTTAGTACTGAATAAAATAAAACAACTACTAAAAATCGACCCCAGCAGTTTGCTTGGGCTTACCGAGCAGGGGTGCCACTTCCAGTCTTTTCCCGTTTATCATGGCATGTTGGATTTCTGGATTGGCTCTTTAAACAACTCTTCATCCATCAGAAAAATCAGGACTCTCAGCTTTCCTTCAATCGAAGATGATAAACTCCTTGAGACCAAACCTCCCCCCATGACTGTGAGCAGGAAGAAAACTGATCCTCCCGAAACCATAGGGTCACCTCCTTTCCTGTCGCATGTGCAGTTGTTAGAAGGGTTAAGGCTGCCTTACAAGATTCTTCAGCAAACTCACCCACGGTCTCAGTAACCCTGCAAACTCCTACACTATAAAAATTAGTATCTCCAGTACTATCTTTTATACTAGCGTGAACATTTCCATTTGCAGCAACTTCTACTGTAGCAACATTGCCAGTACAGGTCTGGCCAGCAGAATAAGCGTTAACAGAGGCAAGAAGACACCCAAGCAATAAGTACATTCCGTTATTCAAAATTCATCCCCAAAATATATATTTTCATCAGCATTCATCATAGTGAATTTATTGAGGCAATACGCCTCCAAATTAACTAAAGATTTATTATTTTGATTTTATATTACTATAGGTTTTTGGTAAACCACAGACTCATAACAATTCATAGGCATACCAATCATCGATTAGAATTCTCACTCAACCCCCAAATCAAACAATTCGTTATCGATTCATAGGGGGCACATCAAGCAATCCAATATTGCACTTACATAATGCAAGCGGTTATACACAGCCACCCTAACAAGCACCATATCAAAATTCCGGAAAACAACAAACAACCCCAATAAAAATGCACCCACCTTAATCTCACTTACGAGAGACAAAGAAATATTTATAGCTTCCCCGTTATATTACCCGCCACCAATAACCGCCCACATTATTTTCTCACCTCAAATATCACCACGCGCGGACAGCATACACAATAGAAGCAACGCAATAAGAGAACTCAAAACTAAGAAAAAAGATTAAATTAATAGCAATGATACAGCCTTAACCATTGCTTTCTTTATGACCACTAAAAACTAGCGCCCCATACCTTTGCGACACTATATTTCACATTAGAAAGAAAAGTACTTCTGCACAGTTATGAACCACGCTGAAACCCAGACCAGCACCTTTTGGGAAAGGCTATTCAAGATTTCCAGTAAGGCCGAGCGTTCAGCTCAGAAAGCCTCACCAGATTACAATGAAGAAAGAAAGTGCGAAGAGTGAATTAGCCTAAAGCAAGAAGACTTATTGGATATCAGCTGGTACAAGCACAGCCTAATGAACCTATCATCACTAAGAATCTAGAGCTTAAATTTTATAGACGAGCCTAGATGCATCGAGGATGCACCTAGGCCGATAAGCTTATTTAAGCAACTTAATATGTGCTGCTCCACTACATATTGAGCTGTCAGAATAGCTATATATGCTGACTCTTTTCCCGGCAGTTAAGGCTGTAATGGCTAAGCTAAATGCTCTGTTATGAATACCTTCATCCCCGCCTTCCTTGCCTGCAGCACCAAGAGGAAAACCTATTGTTGTATCTTCACATGGATAATTTCCATCACCATCAGTCACAACCACTGAAAAGCTTTGGCCATTAGAATTGGTATTTGTAACAGCTGTTACCTCAACATCTGTAGCAATCCAACCTTTATCTGCAACTGCCTGCATGGAAAGCGCCATTAAGCTAGTGGCTATAATTTTCTTCATCATTACTTCCAGTGTAGTTTCTTAAATAGAAGTGAAAATCTTATTATTCTTGCCGGACAAGGTCAACTTGACTTCCCGGCGAGGTGGCTTATCTACCCCTAATCGCCACCAAGAAAACTAATGTTCTACTTAGCACAAACCCGCCTTCCAATAAGCTTACCCAAAGGAAGCGAACAGCGTCTACTTCTAGTTATTCAAAATATAAGAAGTCTCGACTAAATCACTACTTGGAGCTTATAGGCTGAAGTGGTCAACACTTAGGTTCCAGAAAGCGCGTCTCCATTTCTAAGGACGCCCCCTATACTCGAACGCCAGGGAGTACCACCAAAACACTGGTTGTATCTCAGCCGTAATTTTGAATACCGTTTTAATGGCCTGACTGGATCGCGACAAGCTTGCATCAAACTCGGGAAACGCTGGGTACACGGCATCAGCGATCGCTGACGCTACCATTCTGGAGCACCCTGCTGATTATTTTCTCCATCCCTAGCTACCCCCACTCCTCTTGGCTTTTACCTAAAGCCTCAATTTTTAAAGCCAAAACCTAATTCTTGCTCCTTTCAACCCACGGGCGTCCAGAAACACCTTCCACATCTCACCCAATTAAAACTAAGTTATAATCTTTCTAAAAATGAACTTAATGTTGACGGATTGGTAGCAGGGCTCACCAACCAAAAACCAATGCTTGAGAAATAAAAACAATCTTAGTTATAAGCGCCATGGAATTGAAACAAGGATCAAAGGCTTTCTCGAACCTACATGCACAACCAAGCAGACTAAATAGATGGGATGGCAAACGATATAAATTTGCACCTGCTAGCGCAGCGTAGTCAAAGTATTGTATCATACAGTCTCTACACTAACACCTTTATATTTTTTACAATTTACTACAAGGAAATCAAAATGAGAATTTTGGTAGTGATTTTGCTGGGATTTTATTCCGCATTCAGCAATGCTGAGTTTACTTATTCAGGAAAGATTTCCCAAATTCATACAGGCCCCCAATATACAAGCTCCGAAGATGAAGGAAAAGTCTTTATTGAAACTGAAGACGCTCCAACCGGAGAAGTAGCCTGCTCAACAAATACCAGTTTTTCATTTGCTTTCATAGGAACCACTGAAGAGGGGAAGATGTATTTAAGTATTCTTTTATCAGCACTGGCAGCAGGAAGAGATGTGGTAATAAAGAGCACAGATGACTGTAGTATTTATTCAAATGTTGCTGATTTAAGAAATCTGTCTATACATTAATTTAAGCAGCAAAGACAGGTTAGCATATTGATGTACTGGGGGATGGCTACTTCACCATCCCAATTAATACTATTAAAGTCACCTTAAGGCTGAGCGGGCTCAGTTCAGGCGGTACGACAACCTCGGTAAACTCTTAGTACAAGGTATAACCGACTAGTTACACTTTCTTATGTGGAACTTTTGAACCAATACAGTCGGCATATAGTCTCTAGAAAACGCGGTGCTATTGCCGGCAGCGCTCTTCCTGCCCACGAGTGATTGGGTATCAATTCCAAGCACGGGTTTTACTTCAATCAAAACTTGGAAGGCCGATTTACAGGTTGGGCGAGTTGAGTAGAGGCGGTGGAGAAAGCCAGCAGCCTCTTGCATTATACTAATCGCCCTTCAGCTAAACTTCTACTTAGATATAGAGCCCTACTTTTATTGCGAATACGCAAATACCCTCTAACTAGAATTTTCTCACCATTGAAGCTGGATGGGCTATTTATGACCTAAATTACGAAAACAAGCTTTACATGATTCAAACCACACCTATTCAAAGCTACCAATCCAAAACTTATAATTAAGAATCTACAAAAAATTACCGTGAAACCTTCCTACAACTTTCAATCTATGGGTGCCCCATGCTCTATTCATGGATGAATAGGCCATAAAATATAGGCACGAAAATAATCTTATTGGATTTTATTCAGTTTGTTTTAGTGTCAAAGCTGCGTAGAATTGACAGATATTTATCGATATTTTGGCCGTAATTGAGTATGCCTGAATAGGCTCGCAACCAAAAGATCAAGAAACCCAAGAGTATTCCAACCCCATTTCTCAAAGGAGAACGGTAGCGTGACGTAAGAGTAAGTAAAAGGCGCTGACCCAAGGTGCGGACACACCAAGGGCCAGCTAACCAAATTGATAACCCTAGTATCAAAGTGGCTCAGTGGATAATACGCTAGAAACCCGCTCGCCTTCAATAAAGTGGAGCAGATTCAGAGGCTTGAAGAGATTCTTAAAGCTCTGGCAGCGTTGCGTCTGTCTTTTCTTATTTTACGCCTACCGTTCTCGTGCACCGCCCTTCACTTCTACCACCCTTTACTTACCAAGCATCCCCCGTGCGGAAGATCCGCACACGATTTTAGTTTCTGCAGGAAATTACCATGTTGATTTTAAAGCGCCGGACCGGCGAGAACTTAAGAATTGGAACCAATATCTCAGTTACAGTATTGGAGATTAAAGGCAATCAAGTGAAGATAGGAATCAATGCCCCCAAATCCCTGCCTGTTTACCGCGAAGAGATTTATGTGCGCATCAGGAGGAGCAGCCAGTGAGAAACTGAATATGCCGAAAGGGCTGCCCTTTCGGCTGGATCGCTATTTAAAGCTAGCGGACTGAAACGGTCAACATTTAGATCCCAGAAAGCACAGCTCCATTTCTGAGAAGGCTCCCCCATACTCGAACGCCTGGGCATATCACCAAAACACTGGTTGTATCTCAGCCGTAATTTTTACAGCCGCTTAAAGGCTTGGTGGGGTCAGCAGAGGCTTTATCCAGTTCGATGTGCGCTGGGCACAGGGTATAAGCGACCGTTAGCGCTTCCTTTCTACTAGCTCCTGCTAACTTACACCCAATTTCCCAACATTATCCCTTATAGCTCTATCCAAATTTTCCATTTCGAGCCTTAAGTGGAACTCTCATGACTTCAAAGTGCTTAGCCCTGAACCAAGTTGAAACGGCCACTAAAGATCAACGCCAGCAATACTGCTAGCGCCTTTCTCTAATCTATAGACATCTAGATTTCTTATGATACAAACTAAAATCAATTTAATATTATTGTTCCCATGATCTTAGTAATGCACGGTAAGCTTTTTCAATGTCACTTAAGCTTTCAATTTGTAAACCCGATATAGTTAGCTTATTCTCAGTATCAATAAATACGAATTGTTTGCTACAGGTAGGATTACCCTTTACGGCCTCATAACAAGAAGCTACCCATACTCTGTCAAGCTCATCCTTAGTCGAGGGCATAGTATTAAAGTAATGCCAAAACATTGGATACCCCGCCTCTGAACCAACTCGATACAACCCATAGGATTCATCCTTCTCTATTATACGCTCAGAATAAACCTCTATACCATTCCAAGCATTAAAGGCATCAATACTTACACCAAACTCTGAAACGAATTCACTCGGAGCAGAAAGAAAAACAACAACATCTCCTTCGGTAGGCAGCCCTAAATCACGAAGAGGGATTTTCAACGAAACACCACCACCTGCATCAAGTTTTTTTTGAGAAACAATGGCAGAGGGCAAACTAGGTAGTATGTATTTAGACGGTACACTAAACTCTTTATCAGCCAACGCAAAGTCTACAAATTCACTTGATTGAATGTTTGAAGACTCATTACAAGCTACCAACAATAAAATAATGCAAATAAGCAATTTTTTCATATTTATTACTCCTTACGGCGCTGAGTCACAGCCTTCACACCAAAGCCCACTGTATGTATTCGCACCAAACATTGCTGGCCCCCAGCCCCCAGCAACTGGTACATTGATGTTAGGTATATACCAATGTCCACCTATCTGGTGAGTTCCGCCAAATATATGACTAGGAATTCCATGATTATTAAAGACTGAATAATGATAGTCGGCAACTTGCTGAGGGCTTAATAGATAATGAACTCCTGAAGCATCTCCCATTACCGAAGCTGCATGGGCTACTGCCACCTCCAAGCCTATTTGCTCCATTGAGACAGTCAAACCATTCTCCGCAATATAAGAACTTAAATCACTCCAAGTATGATTTGCTGAAAATCGCTCAAACCAGCTGGCACTAACGAAATCAGGATCGCCCCAACCGGTTAAAGCAGTCCTTGCGACAGGGTCACCAGCTAAATACCTAGACCGCCAGAAGCCTAAAAAATCTCCTCCCTCCAACAAAGCATATTCAGCTTTTGAAATAGGCGCTCCCTTTTGTGTATTGCCCTCTTCCCCGTGCAATCCATGATTAAGCGTATAACTAAACGCCCCCGTAACTGCCCCATTGGCAAACTTCCCGCCTGTGAGTGCTGAGGCTGTCCCACCAATAACCGCTGAGCCGATAATCCCTTCTGGAGTGAAAGTTCCTGGCTCACCTAAAATACCGCTAGCTGAAGCTGCCGCACTAAACCCTGCGGCTAAGAAGCCGTGACCAAACTTACCACCTTGAAGCTCAGCAGTAATACCTCCCACCATTGCATGGGCAGCAATCCGGGCAGCTCCCGCACCAGCACCTGAAGTTCCCTGAAAAGCGCTACCAATCCCATAAAAGGCCGCTGCGCTGGCTCCGCTGATTGCGCCTGCTCTTAAGGACTGTCCAAAATCCCCAGTTCTCGCATAGGCTACATCCGTCGAGAATTGAGCGGAAAAAGCAATTGAGCAGGGACCGCAATAATAAGCGCTGATTGCCGTTCCTACAATTTGCAACGCCGCCGTAAACTCAGGACTTTCGGCAAATAAACTAGTAATTGGTTTATTTAATCGAGCAGAAACATACGACATTTCCAAAATGTCAAGAAAATATCCACTGGGGTCCGTGGCATTCAGGGGATTGTTGCGCACATAAGAATAGCGGTTGTACATCTGTGTATCCGCAGCAGCCTGAACAAAAGGATCTGCCTGCATAAACCGCCCCAATCGAGGGTCATAGATACGGCCATTCATGTGAATAATGCCAACCGCATCCAGCATCTCATGGCCGGTATATCCGCGCGTTGTATTATCAGTATCATACTCAGCCAAGGACGATAAGCTCAAGCCACCCCAATCTGTACTGTTTCGACGTTGCCCCCAAATATCGAAAGACATCTGCTGAATTACCTCACCAGTATCATCAGTCAGCAAATCTATCGAACCCAGGTGATCCAAATATTGGAATACTTTCTCAGTTGACTGGACAGCGTAACTAGCATCTGTAGTCAAGGTATAAATTGCTGTGCCGGCAAGATAGCGCTTCCACTGAATCTCCCCAGGCTTGGACGAGTTTTCAATACGTTCAATATTACCGAGGTACCAAGTTTCAATCACTTCCCCTGTAGCATTATTGGTATCTTTACGATAATAGCGGGAGCGCTCAGTACCATACAGAAATTCAGTAATATGGTTTCCTTTTTCTATACGCTCCGCTTTATCAAAAGTGGTGTAATCGATATCCCGGCCACCATCAAAATCATCGGCAGTCATATTGCCATTATCATCATAACGATAGGCGACACCTCCGGCAGAAGTGACCGCATGGGGACCAGAACTGTTTCCATAGGCGTAATCACCCACACCAGCCTTATAAATGACATTGCCAATAGCGTTGTAACGCAAGTCCTGGCCAGAAGAGGCCAAGCCAGAACAATTATAATCATTACCGCCAATATGACTCTTTACCAAGCGATTAAGATCGTCATAACAGAAACTTTCACGTAGGTCTTTATCCCCACTCTGGTTATGACGACTTATCAGATTTCCTAAGCTATCCCAGTTATAGCTGATGTTCTGAACACCAAATACACCCAGTACATCGGAAGACTGGTTAAGGAGCCGCCCGGTTTTGCTATCGTAACCGTAGCTATTGGTTGCACCATTACCTAGCAATTGTTTCTTTAGCTGTCCTCGAGCAGTTTGTTCCAATACTTGCTGAATTAAGTCACCTGAAGCAAGATCGGTAATTTTGTCAAGATAGCCGTAATCATTATAGTGATTTTCAATACCTGACTGGCCGCCGGCCAACAAATCATCGAGGGCATCGTAGGCTTTGTAAATACGCCCAAATTCATCAAACTCTGTGGTCGTAACATAGGATACTTGGGAGCCGCTACCATCAAAGTCCACCAACTGCGTGGTATTTCGGCCAATATCGTCATACTGATAGAGCACTTGGTAGCCACTAACAGAATCCTCAACCAGCTCTACCTGTCCCACACCATTGTTGGCAGAGTCGTATTGCCAGGTGACATTGGCAGAAACTGTAGATCCATTCTCAAGATCGATACGAGTTTTCATTCGACCTAGGGGATCATAGGTAAATTCAACCCTATGGCCATTTGCATTGGTCTGGGTTTCCAGCTCACCAAACTTGGTATAAGTATAAGACCAATCACCTTTATCAGGGTCGCTCATACTGTTTTTTCGCCCAAGATCGTCGTAATCAATCACGACCGAAATGGGGTAAGTCAAGCCATCATTTTCCTCAATATGATTACCAGAAGAGTTTGTTAAACCCCAAGAGTGAATTTTGCCCAGATTGCCCTGACTATCATACTCATAGGTAATACGTCCACTGAGTGCATCGACAACCTCCACCAGCTCACCGAGAACATTCTTTCGTTCAGTTTTTTGTTGCCCCTTATCATTAACAGTAACAACTTCAAGACCGTCATAACTTATTGATAACTCTGAGTCATCTGGTGCACTAATATGAACTGGGCGGCCTAAAAGATCATAGCCTGTCTGTGTCCATAGGGTACCATCACCGGCGAAATAGGGTTCGCTGACATACTTGACCCTTCCCAGATCATCATATTCCTGATCCGTATAGATAGTTTTACTAAAGCCTTGAATTTCTGTGCGGATTATTCTCCCAAGCGCATCCATATACTCCGTAGCATTTGCACCAGTACTACTGCTCTTTATAACTTTATATTCAGCTCCAGCAATACACCCGGAATTACAGAGCAAGTATTGGATTTCTGTATCAGCGCCGGAAGAATCATATCGATACGTCTCCCGCCCAAAAACATCATAAGTGATATAACTTATTAATCCATTTAAGCCATTAACCTGAAGAGGTGCCCCAAATGAATTCCTGCTAACCACTTCCTCCGTAAGATGCTCAAGGCTATTGTATATCCTTTCTGCAAAACGGCCTGAAGCACCATATTCAGTTCTCGTATAACGACTTTGCTCACCCGAAGCACTAAACGTCTTTTTCTGAATATTACCAAAATCATCATATTCATAAGTCGTTGTTAATCTATGTTCTGCTTTATTAGGCTCAACAGTTTCGGTGTGTAATAGGCCTTTTAATTCTCCGCTATCGTAATAAGAGAATTCAGATTCACGCACATGGTCAGTAAGCCCCGGTCGACTGTTTATCACTCGAGTAAAGGTTAAACGTCCTTTTTCAGACTCCCATTCACTCCCAGTTGAGCAGCTAGAATTAGGGTAGGTAGCCATAACTCCGCCAAAACAATTGAGCGTCTCTTTAGTAAACTGTTCACCAGATACCTCATCAACTGTTCTGACTTTTATTGAAGTTGCATTACCATCGTTATCATAGCTACTTTCAGTCATTACCGTTTGTAGATGGTCGCCATGTGAGGTGCCATCATTTTCAAGCGAGTAAATCTCCTCAATCACATTTTCTAAATAAGGCTGATAAGGAAACACAGATGTATTTGAACCATTCCATCCCTGTAAATTCCAGATATTCGCGGCTTTTCGAATCAAAGCATTGGATGCAGTTCGGACTTCAGTCTGCAGGGGCATTCCTATAAAAGGATAATCTTGACGATAGTAAGTGGATGTTTCTACGCCAGTCTGCTCATCAGTGGTAGAAATTTTTCGGAAGCCAAGCATTCCTCGCCCTGCGGCTTGCAATTTCATTTGCGAATACTCGTAGGAAATTGCATTCATTGCTGAATAATCAACAGAGCCCGGGGATACACTTGCGGAAGGAGAAGTGCTCTCAACTTTAGAAACCAAATACATTGGTATCAAAACATCTAAAACTGGAGTGTCTTTTCCTAATGTAACGCTCTCCTCCGGCAGCGCCCAAGGGCCGTTGAGCTCAGAATAAAAATCATTGGGATTTGCCGTTTTCGTTAGATAGCAATATGGGGCCCCGGGAATTTCCAATCCATTCTCATCGTATTCGGTAGGCGTGGTGGTACACTCTTTTCCATTTACAGATTCAGACATCTCAAGGCGGCTGTAGAACCCAGCATCTACCGTATTACTATAGGAGATATTGGTAACATTCCCCAAACCATTATCAATTTCTGTAATTACTTTACTGGGAATATCCCGGCTTGCAGAACTATCATAATTCGAGACATAGGAAGTCAGCTTTCCTCCGTCTGTAATTTTATGAAAATCCGGCTGGTTATCACCATTAATATCAACAAAGATATATGTGTAATCTTCGTCACTAGGTATAGAGATTACTGACTTTGTAGTGGCAAAGCTCGACGTCTGAGAGTCCCAAAGCTCAACTTTCAATACTCCAGAATCATGATCTGGCCAATAGACATCCAGATTTCCATCCTGGTTTAAATCCAATACCCCTGCATCCTCTGAAGCGAAGCTACTGGGAGTAACCTCAACCATTTCAGTGCCAGTGCTCAAATAAACACTTGTTGATGAGGATTCATGCAACAATAAATCTGTCAGCCCATCGCCATTAAAGTCAGCGGCAACATGAGACTCCATGGGGTATCCCCCAAGACTGTCAAAGAGATCGTAGCTATCTGTTTCAGAATTATAAACATATATCGCATGTCCAGAATGCGATGCTGTATAGGTATAGGAATACCCTTCTTTTATGTCTCCATTCTCATCAAGGCAAATATCCAAGTCTACAGATCTATTAGTACGATCGTCTTTACACCCGCTAACTGAAGGCCTCTGTAAAGCGACCATTATATCGACATTACCATCACCATTAAAATCTGCTGATGCAGCTTTTAATGGTGTATTAGTAATCCTATTTATATTCCTATTGGATGGGAGATCAATAGAGTAACTTTTAGGATCCCCAAATTTATAGTAGGAGTCTGAAGTAATCGGGGCTGATCCGGTTTCAAGGTGATACACACGCAGGCTATCCCCACTTAAAACCACCAAATCAGAAAGCCCATCAGAGTTTACATCAACAAAGACACCATCAGGCTCTTGTACTCCCGTGTCAATACCATTGGATGATAGCCTCCACTGAGAGCCAACATATGTGGACAGGTAAACATGCCAAGTTTTACTGGCATAGCGATCATCATATACAGCAATATCTGAGCGGCCATCGGCATTGTAATCAAGCACTCCAATGCTGATATCCTCGTCGGCATTGGCCCCTGAATATAAGTAGCTCTTACCATTAGTATAAGTTGTCGGATCAAATCGCACCCCATTGGAGAGAGCATATTTGACCTGGTGATCTTGATCACTTTCACTGTCAACATCCAGCTCCAACCAAACAACATCTTGGTATCCATCACCATCGAAGTCGCCAACCTGGAAATCCTTCAACGACCTACTGCTGTTAGCGGTAAAGTCTACCGTACCACTGGCTGAGCCATAGCTCAGGTCATACTGGGACCAATCGAAAGTGAGGGCGGGCAAACAGTTACTACCCACACATTCCTGAATTCCATCAATTAGGGAGACTTGGTTTTTAGACAGGTCATCTATTACTAACTGATAACTAATATTGTATTCGCGAAGGGTACTACCATCTGAACTGGAGGTAATCTTAGATAGGCGCTTAGTGGTTTTAAACAAGTGCCCAGCGGTATAAGCTTCCAGGTAGTCAGGTCTAGGGGTATAGGTAAACTGTACAGCTGCGGCATTATCACCCGCTCCGTAAGCATATCTTACTTCATGAACACGCTTGCCGGTATTCGCATCACCTTCATATTCAAACTCAATTCGGTTGCCAACACTATCTTGAAACTCGTTCTGTAACCACGAAACAACGTTTTCATCAGAACCATCTGCAGTTGCTCGGGAGTTAGCTGTATTACCATACCAGCTCGTAGAGCCGTCTTTTCTCTCGGCGGTAAAATACGCTGGCCCATCTCCTAAACTGCCAAATGAAGTAACCTTGATAAAGGAATCAATCTCCGTGCGGTACACAGCACCCTCAGAGCCATAAACCTTATTAGAGACGTTAATAAGCCTCTGTCCATCCAGGCAAAATCTATCTGAAGAAGTGAAATTAATAGGTAAAGCCTGCCCATCTGTAGCAAGGGTCTGCCTACAACGAGTTATACCTGACAGCCCCCCTATAGACCACCCTTTCCCTAATAAGCCATTACCACTATTACCTTGGTAATTAATGGATAACTGGGGGGCAACACCGGCGGTACCTACTCCAGTTACTATTGCTAATGAATAAGTAGCGCTACCTGATTCGTTGACCCTAAACTGACCTGCAGAACTACCAGCAATGGTTGCGGATTGCATCTCGCTCGATATAATATCTTGCTCTAACTTGGGTAGTTCCCCATCAGAAAGATAAGCTGTATAGGCTAAGTAAACTTCATCAGGTTGTAAAACTAGGTCATCAAGACCATCTGAATTTATATCATCTATGTAAAATCTATTTTGAGTATCAGACAATAAAGCTGACAAATTGTCAGATGACGGAAATGCGACGATATTTGCTGGAACCTCTTCACCATTTACGCCAGTCAGAACAAACGGGGAACCATCTGCATATTGGTTCCTAAAAAGCGTATCTGTTATAGAGTCGCCATCAAAATCACCATAATAAAAATCAACCCCTTCTGTAAGAAGTGTATACCCTAACAGTTCACTATCAGACACCGTAAAAGGGGCAATTAAACCATCTGCATAAACTACATAAGAGGGGCTAGGAGGCAAAGTAATCGGAGTAGGAATTTCACCATGTAATATCAGATACCGTTCACGACCAACAATATAGTAGTCCTGCTCACCATCCCCGTCGATATCCTTGGTGTAAATTGCTTTCCCGGTCGAGTCAAAGGCATGTGCGCAAAATGACATCAACAACACACCCAACAACAGTATAAACCTTACAGTTATATTGCCGCTCGGAACAACAGTACGCACCGCAAACATCCGACTTCCTTACCCATAGGATATAAAAAATGGAGCGAATTCTGTACAAAAGCACTATCAAAGTCAACAAAGTTGTGCCAATCACGGCATTACGAATAAGGATAGATCGTGCTCGGCCACAACCTAATCAATTTCCTGAAGAGGCCTGTAACTTCCAAACAACCGTTTACTAGAAACTATACTTTGGGGGGCAGTAATTCTTTGCGACTTAAGATTGATCAATTTTTAGCAATCAGAGACAACATTATCACTAACTTCTGAAGAGAGCCGATTGCATTCTGAAACTTACCTCGGCGGCTGGCCCTAACAGTTTCAGATAAACCACCAAGAATTAGAAATACCGAGAGCCTCGACAATTTTAAGATAACCCTATTATTTCTTAAATTGTCGTCCCAGCTGAGGTGCGCGCAGCGTGCAAAATAGCCCGACCCAGTGCCGGGCTATTTTGCAGAATTAAACCAATCTCAACAAAAAATCTCTCGCGCCCGACTCGGTGACACCACCTTTCGCCCTGTCTCTTCAGCTACAGCCGCAAGAGCCTCAATCAATTGACCATTCCCTGAAGTTCGCTCTCCTCCCGGCAAGTAAAAGGTATCTTCAACTCCTGTGCGCAAATGGCCGCCCAATTCTGCAGTCTTGCGATGCACCGGCCAGATTTCCTCACGGCCGATCACTGTGCTCTGCCATAAGCTGCCGGGCTTCATATATTTTGGAATAATTTCCAGCAAATCGGGATCGGCAGGCATACCTGAAGCCACTCCCATCACCAGGTTGTAGTTGGGCTTATCCACCATCCCTACATCCGCATACATTCCCACAGAGCGAACGATACCGATATCAAAGCACTCAAATTCCGGGCGGGTACCGGTCTCCCGACAAACTGCCAACAGCTCCTCTACCTTATCGACCGGATTATCAAATACCATGGGTGGCCAAGCCCAGGTGCCGTTGGATCGCGCCTTTAAATAGTTCAGGCTTCCCGCATTACAGGCGGCAATTTCCGGCTTACCGGCACGCACACAACTCAAGGGGCCTTGCTGATCCCGTCCGATAGTGCCAGTTGAAAAATTTAGAATAACGCCAGGGCATTTATCGCGAATTGCATTGGCAATTTCCAAGGCTATTTGCGGGTCCCAGGTGGGTAAATGGCCTTTGTTTTCCTCTTGCGCGCGGAAATGAACATGCATAACGGAAGCCCCCGCATCGTAGGCTTCACGGGCGGATTCCGCCATTTCCTTGGGGGTTACTGGGACCGGGTGCTGCTGGGGGTTGGTAAGCACTCCGGTTAGGGCGCAAGTAATCACCACTTCATCAGACATCGCTGGCTCTCCTGAATTATCTTTGTTAAGGCCGCTGTTTACAGGGCTATCCAGCGTTGAGCGCCGCTCCTACAACACCAACTGATCGTAAAAGGACCAGAGCGAGTGGAAGAGCTGATTCTGGATAGTGCATCGACAAAATACAGCACCAAGCGCTTGCTTGGTTATACGAGACTATCATAGGGCCCCCGCCAAGGCACCTTGTTTCCCCGGATTCATCTCGGCAGAATGCGAAAAACCCAATAAGGAAGTAAGTACCTCATGAGCGAGACTATCACTCCAACCATCGCCCCTTACGGCAGCTGGAAATCTGCAATCAACGCAGAACTTCTCGTGGAGGGCAGCGTTCGCCTGGCAGAAGCCAATTTAGTAGATGGCCGCTATTACTGGCTGGAGTCCCGCCCGTCTGAAAAAGGCAGGAATGTACTGGTGCAGTATTGTCCAAAGAATGGGCGCAGAGATCTCACCCCCGCCCCAATCGCCGTACGCACCAAAGCCCATGAATACGGAGGCGGCAGTTACCTTGTTCACGGTGACACCGCCTATTTCGTACTGGCAGAAGATCAGCGCATTTATCGCATGAAGCTCGACAATGCGATCCCCGAAGCAATCACCGCAGAAAATAGCTCCCGCTACGCCGATCTGATTATCGACCCTCTGAGAAATCGATTAATTTGTGTCGAGGAAGATGCCAGTGGCCACCAGCAGGGCGAGGAACCCCGTGCGCGCATTATCGCGGTAGACCTAAACAACCCACTGGCTAATTCACCGACAATCCTTCAGGAGGGGGCAGACTTTTATTCGAACCCAACCCTGAATCCGGCCGGTGATCGACTCGCATTTCTGCGCTGGCACCACCCTAACCTCCCCTGGGACGCGACAGAGCTCTGTATCGCCAAACTCGATCAGATGGGGGATATCAGTGAAGTCACCCAAGTAGCCGGCGGTGAGAATGAATCCGTCTTTCAGCCCCAGTGGTCTCCTGAGGGCGAACTCTGCTATGTCTCTGATCGCAACAACTGGTGGAACCTATATAGGCTGGGACAAAGCGAACCCTTGTGGAAAAAAGAAGCAGAATTCGCCACACCACAGTGGGTATTTGGAATGTCCACTTACGGCTTTATTAGCCCCACGGAAATCCTCTGTACTTACACCCAGAATGGCACTTGGCACCTTGGAAAGGTCGACATAAAAAGCGGAGAGCATCAAACTCTTCCCCAGCCTTATTGTGATATCGAAAGCCTGCACTGTGAAAATGGCAACGGGGTGATGATTGCCGCAGGTGCAGAGAGCTTTCCCGCTGTTATTAGCTTTAACCAAAAGACGGGTAAAACGGAACAGATTGCCAGTAGCAATAGCAGCTCGCTGCCAACCGATTTGTTCTCCATCGCTCAAGCCGTCACTTTCCAAGTGGATAATCGCGCAGTACACGGGTTTTATTACCCACCCCACAACCCCAACTTCCAAGCACCCAGTGGCGACAAGCCACCGCTGATTGTATTTAGTCATGGGGGCCCCACCGGCGCTACATCAGCAGGCCTCAGCCTAAAAGTTCAATACTGGACAAGCCGGGGATTTGCCATTCTGGACGTAAACTACTCCGGCAGTACCGGCTATGGCCGCAAGTATCGGGACCGCCTCGCCGATAAATGGGGCATCTACGACGTGGAAGATGTCTGCGCCGGTGCAGAATACCTCGTAGAAGATGGGCTCGCCGACCCCAACCGCCTGCTGATCAAAGGTGGTAGTGCCGGCGGTTACACAGTCCTGGCAGCGTTGACCTACCACGATACCTTTAAAGCAGGTGCCAGCCATTATGGAATCGGGGAGTTGAGCAGCCTCGCCAAAGACACCCACAAGTTTGAGTCCCGCTACCTGGATAAACTGGTAGGACCCTGGCCTTCCGCAGAAAAAATCTACCTTCAGCGCTCACCCATTAACGATGTGGAAAAGCTGAATTGCCCCGTAATTTTCTTCCAGGGCATGGAGGACAAGGTAGTACCACCCAACCAAGCCGAAACCATGGTGGATGCCCTGAGGGAGCGTGGCATTCCGGTGTCTTATATTACATTTGCCAATGAAGGGCATGGGTTCCGCAGTGGCGACAGCATCAAGTTGGCACTGGAGGGAGAGCTTGAATTCTACAGCCGCATATTTAATTTCCCGCTCGCGGAACCCGGCCCGGGAATTACCATCGAAAACCTATAATTAAATAATATTGCATTAAAAAGAGTTAAAAAAAATACTATGGGAAGATGGAGACCGCCGCGTCCACGCGGCTCCCGCTACATCACCGCAGAGGGCGCGCAGCGTATGCGCGCCGAAGTTAAGCACCTCTGGGAGGAGGAGCGCCCCCGGGTAACCCAGGCAGTTAGCGACGCCGCCAAGCTGGGAGATCGCTCGGAAAACGCAGACTATATCTACGGTAAAAAAAGACTGCGGGAAATCGACAGCCGCGTGCGCTTTCTAACCAAGCGCCTGGAAGAGATCACTGTTGTAGATCGAATACCAGACGATAAGGAAAAGGTTTTTTTTGGGGCCTGGGTAACGCTTGAAGATAATGAGGGAGAGAGCGTTTGCTACCGCATTGTAGGACCCGATGAATTCGATGTAAAAGCAGGCTTGATATCTATGGACTCCCCCGTTGCCCGTGCCTTATTAGGGCGCAAGCTCGATGATGAAGTGGATATCCGTCAGGGGGAAAAGTGGCAGGCTTTTTATATTACTGACATTCGTTACGAGGAATAGAGATCTTGGCGCTCTCAAACACTTAGTTTGGGAGTTCAATTTAGCGGCCGCGTAATTAAAAAGGCTTATTCCACAGGAATAAGCCTTCAAAACTAAACTGCAAAAATATTCTCAGAGATTATTATAATACTGAATCACACCAACAGTGCTTCCAGCAGAAAAAGCAGATTTAACCTGTTCGGAACTCATTCCAATTTTCAAATCTGCATTGTTCACGTTGAGCTCAACAAACAGGCTTCCCGCTTGGAAATAAGCATATTCCGCTCGACCACCGCCTCACTGAGATCAATAATAACTGCTATATAGTTTTGCCCCTCTTCATCAGAGATCGCAGTTTGAATATCACTTATCTCACCGGAAACATCACTTTCAAGTGTTTGCCGCTCTTGTAATACGGCCTGTAACTTATCTTCAACTTACTAGTTTTTTCTGCTAGTTGTCCAAAGCTCTGAGACAACATTTGTAAAGTGGACACATCAACAGTGATCGGGTCCATCTCGCCTGTTGATCCTGAACACTCTTTTGATCGGCAACAATTTTTGCAGTATCCAGTACAATAAAGGTTGATGCCATAACAGCCGCCGGCCCCATCACAAACCATTTCAACAAGCCCTCAGGAAAAGCCACGATAGAAGCAACAGTGCCCAAGGAGATAGCAGTGGCATCGGCAATATCCAGCGTAACGATGCCGACAGTCAGGGATTTTATATCTGCCTGTAAATTCTTGATATCCTGCTTTAGATCAGCAACTTTCTGCTCTTCAGCCTGGGAATCCTTTACAGAATTATCGAGATAGGTTGCTTCTTATAATGAATCGCAAGCAAAAATACATTTATATTCACATTACTGCTATCAAATCAAACCCTCTAGTTCAGTAAGCACCGATCAGAATCACTCAGCCTGGCAACTATCTCCGTCAAATGCTGCAATCAAATCCAAGGCACCCCCAACCTCTTTATATATGATTAGCTTCCGACTATAAGAACCCAGCAGCCATGAGCCGCAGGCCACCCAGTAAGTGACTTCTCTTGAGGTAACACAGAAGACACTTTGCGCATCAGATACACGCCAAAACAATCGTCCTTTGGAAAACCCCCTACTCTCGAGTCTCAAAACGCCAATATTATTCTGTTTAGCCCATTGAAGAATTTGCACCCTGAAAAACTCGGATCTAATCGGCATTAACAAATAGGGAACTGCACCCAATAGAGCCAATAAGGCCACTATTACATTGTTCCCCAGAGAGGGGCTAAACACATAGGCCAGCTTCCCCAAAGTTACCGATATTATTAATACAATAAATGGACGCATATTCACTGCCGCCGATTTCAGTTCCCTTTAGAAAGAATGGTAGATAAATATGCAGAGACAAGATTTAGCTACAGGGCGATCGAGTGATCCCGAGTTGGTTACCCGCGTTATAGCATATTGAGACTAACAGGTAGAGATTGGTCGCATTGAGGCCAAACTCGTTAGAGCTTGACCCGCAGAATGACTGCCTAACGATAGAGCAAATACACAATAAAGTACTGGAGCAATTTAGTTGCTCTCGATTAAACTCAGCATTTCTTTTGCAACCAGCGCAGAAGAAGGTAAAAACATTGTAGAAACAATACGCTGATCGGATATGACATCATGCTTATCTGCAACGTTATCCTTATTAATAATAATGGCTCCATTCTCTCGAAGGCGTTCCTCTACCAAGAACGGTAATAAAGTACCCTGCTTAGCCCAAGACTTCTCTTTTTCTGTGGAATCCGGGAAACCGGCAACCTTCTTGCCCTTTACCATATAATGGCCATCTTTCAGTTTCACATCAGCAAACGCACCTGCCCCATGGCCACAGCTGCCCACAACTCCCCCTTTCTGGTAAATCCCACCCATAATATTAGGGAGCCTCTGAATAACTCCGTGATACCTCTGGCATGCAGAGCGGTTCACAATCAAGGCGCGGCTTCGCAGGAATGTCTAGACCTTTCAAGAAGTCGCAACGCGGAGTGTGAATCGCTCTGCAAGCCCCGAAGGGCGGGCCTTGAAGGCCACAGCTGCTGTGTTGCAGCTCTTGCAAAGGGCTACGGCCATTCGCGGCGAGCTGCGCCTAACATCTGCAGCCTTCAAGACCCGCAGAGGCATTACGGAGTTATTCAGAGGCTCCTTAGCAGCTCACGATTGGATGCCACATCAAATAAGGTTCCATAGCCTCCACCGATATAAACAGCTGCATAATTCTCTATAACTACTTGCTCAGGCTTTAGTGAACTATTTGCCCGCTCTAAAAAACCTTCATGTTTGATGGTGTAACTACTAATCCCCAGTGGATCCATCATAAACGGGACCACTCCACCTTTTGGCGAAACAAAGTCCACGTCATACCCATGGGAAACAAAAATATGGTAAGGCGGAGCGTACTCCCACAAATTATTTCTTGCATCGTGCTTCTCCGGATCACCCATATCCTGAAGATTAGAAGCAACGATTAGTATCCGCTTAGTATCAGCTGCTTGTGAAGGTGTAATAAAGCCCATCACAAGAATTATCATAGAGCAGATAAGGCTACAGATTTTTACCATTTTTCCCATGTTCAACTTCCCCATTCGAATAACTTTGATACGAAATAGATAGATTACATGAGTAACGTACAACCTTGACATAAGATCGATAGTTTGCAGGAGAAAAGCGATATAGCGAGATCAAACTGCCACTGAAGTAACAACGCCAACATTTCTATAGCGCCAAGCCTACCACCACAAAGTTAACACCCTATTACCGAGCAGCTTTAATAGTTAGGGCAGTAACAACACCCCAAATCCAATTGAAAACCAATACCAGGACTGGTGTTAAGACTCCCAACTCAAATCCGGCAACACCCTTCCCAGCCATCACAGGGAAAACTACAAACAATTGAAATGCAGAGGGAAACAAACTAAGAAGAGCTCCCTTTAAAAGTAACTTTGATGACCAGAACGGAAGAATAAATAGCAGTCCCCACAAGCCACCCCAAACAATACGAGGATAAAGCCACTCAGGAGATAGAGGAGGGGAAATTGATACGCCAAAAGCGGCATTAATCCCCAACTGGCCAAATAGCCACACCGCAATACTGTTTGCCAAAGCACCAAGACTTCCGGCTGCGAAGAATATCAGTAGGTTTTTCATCTCCCTCTCCTAGAGTTGTAGGGCCACTGCAATATTTACTCGCGAATCAAACCACAATATAGAAGAACCATCGTCACTCAACGGAAAATAGCCTAACGCACGAATCACAGCCCCACCCGAGATGACAGAGTAACTTTTCTACTTTACCTACCCAATAATACAAAGCATAAACCAGATTTATCTTGAGTACGCCTGCGTACCAATTAGACACAGTAGAAACCCCAGAAAAATTAGATAAAGCACTAGCCCCTACTTCTCAAGAATGACTACTTAAAAAATATTTTCAATTTGAGAACCAGCAATATCCGCTGATCGTTTTTGCAACTAATCCCGAAAGAAAATAACTAGCTTCTCAATCGCCAAATTTATGTAATAGGCAAGTGGTACGCTTGTATTTATTTTATAAATCAATTAAAACCAAATAGGAACTAGTACTTATGAAAGTGCCATCAGCAGGAGTGCTGTACCCGATTTTATTAGGATTGGCGATCCAGTCAGCGACGTCTCAAGCCCAGTCCTTTGATGAGAGCGCCTATATTGACAGGCAGCTGCAATATATTGAGGAAGGAGTCACCTCTACCAACGATACTGCCGTCGTACTTCAGGCATACACCGGTGATGATCTCAACTGGGATGCGCTAAATAAGAACCTGGATGTACTCCGCAACGGCGGCAAGAAAAATTCTGACTTCACTCTCACCCGCCTAATCCGCATCTTATTCTTCCGCCCCGAAATAAAAGACGAACTCTTTGCCGCACTCGACGGCTATCACTTCTGGTTTAAAGAAGGCGGGACGGGTGACCATGTCTTTGCTTCAGAAAACCATATGATCATGTACACCTCTGCCCAATATCTCCTCCAGGAGAAATATGGGGCATTTGAGGACGACAGAACTTATAAGCGCTTAAAGCGCTATCTGGAAGTTAAGAACCAATATGGTTTCTATGAGTTCTACTCCCCTGTTTACTACCCCTATACCCTCTCGGCACTGCTAAACCTCGTAGACTTTGCAGAGGATGAGGAAATCCGTGAACTTGCAATCGGCGCTGCTCATCGCTTGCTGCAAGATATTTTATTGGTGACCAACGACCAGGGGATCAACTTCGCCGCAGCCGGGCGTAGTAATGACGGCTACCGCCGCAATGGGTCCGGAGGGAATATCAACCGGATTATCTACCTCCTGACAGGCCTGGGCAAAGAGTCAGTACGCACCCCCAGCCCCGCCGGCGTAATGCTCGCCACATCAGGTTTGGAAATCACCGATGAGGTTTTCGAGTATTTCGGTAAAGATCTCAACATAAATTATTCAGTCGGTCATTCGCTGGGAGATGCCAGAAACGAGATCTATGCAGACTTTCCCCGGGAAGAGCGCGTACCCTTCTATTGGAGCCAGGGAGCCTACTTCCACCCCGATGTCGCAGCGGATACCGCCTGGTTCGCCAGCAAATACCAACTCGAAGGATATGAGGGGCTCAAAGCATTTGACCAGTTCCTGGGACTATCAGAAGCAGCCGCCCCTGCGGCCGCCAAGGCGGGGGCTGTATTCAGCCGCAGCTCTGTCCTCTCCTCGGCCAACTTCTCCATGTACAAAGATGGCGGAGTCATGATGCACTCCATCCAGAATTATTGGGGAGGCCGCCAGGGCTACCAGCAAACCCCCTGGATAGCCACCACCGGTTCCCAATCTATCTGGGCAAAAGTCGGTGACGGCAATAGCACCATGCAAAACGACCACCTGCCGAAAATAAAGCAGGTAAACAATGTCGCAGTGATCCAATACAACCCCTACCCGGAGATAGAACTGTTTCACTCCGGTGGCTCCGATGTCGCACTACAGTGGCCCGAAGAGTTCGAGGAGGAGTCCCGCAGCGGTAACTGGAAGTTTGGTAAGGAAGATGATGGATACGTAGCCGTCCGCTACCCCTGTGGCAATGGTGACTCCAACACTGTGACCTGCGATTGGAACGAGCAGACCTGGGTCGTCATCATGGGAAGTGAAGAGCGCTACGGCAGCTTTGATGCTTTTAGACAGAAAGTACTCAATGAGGTCAGTTACGATGCCGACTGGGAATGGCACGGCTCCTTCTGGAAAGGCACCTTAAAGTATGTGTACGATTCAGATGTAAAGTTTGATGGAACCGATATCAGCTTAACTTGGTAGCACCTAATTAAGCTCACGGGAAGGGGATACCCCCTTCCCTGCCTCCCTGCGCCCTCAACCAAATTATCCTCCACAGACCACCAATCCAGCCTCTCTCCATCTATGTTTAGTTGACAGAGTCAACCAACATCAATAAAGTTGACACTATCAACCAGTTAGCATGGCGCCATGAAAGATACCGCAATCAATGAATCCCTCCACCAGCTTATTCACGCCTACAAACGGCGCTTGCGAGCTGGCATACAGGAGCAGCAAATTGGCTTGCCGGTGAGCCATATACGGGTACTCAAAGGTGTCTTCAAATTTCCACTGAGTACTGCCCGGTCAATTGCCCAGCGGATGAATTTGGACAAAGCCCAAGTAACACGAGTGCTAAACGACTTGGTGCACTCAGGGTTAATCGAAAAGACCGACAACCCCAATGACCGGCGCAGCCAGTTTTTGACACTAACTACAGACGGAATAAGCACGCTGGAAAAAGTAAGCGGACAAGAAGCTGAAGTGGCCAGGCAAATGACTCGCAACTTGAGTACTGAAGAGCTAGAAAACTTCGCCCGAATTGCCAGCGTTATGGTCGCCAATATGAAAGAACACTCCACCCCTGACGAAAGGAGCTAAACCCTATGGCCGAGAAAGTTACCAGAGAATTGGTCGTTATTCGCAGGACACAAATTACTGAAAATATGCTGCGCATCACCCTCGGTGGCGATGATCTAAAAACTCTCGCCCCCAACCAGGAAAGCGCCTATATCAAATTTCTGTTTCCACAAGCTGGAAGCGAGCGTCCGCTATTGCGAAGCTATACCATCAGACACCAGCGTGAAACTGAAATTGATATCGACTTCGCCCTGCATGAACACGAAGGGCCCGCTCTAAGCTGGGCACTTAAAACACAGCCTGGCGATACGATTTTAACCCGCGGCCCCGGCCCCAAAAAAATGACCAATCCCGAGGCAGACTGGTTTTTACTATTGGGGGACATGACTGCACTGCCAGCCATCAGCGTAAACCTTGCGGAGCTACCCAAGGATGCAAAGGGCTACGCATTAATTGAGGTCTCCAGTGAAGCTGATATTCAAGAGCTGGAACACCCAGAGAACCTGCAAATCCAATGGATTATCAATCCGGCTCCATCCGGCGAGAAACTCCTGGAAAAATTACGGGCACTAACCTGGCTCGATGGACAGGCCTCCGTATGGGCCGCCTGTGAATTCGACAGCATGCGCACCCTACGGCAATTCTTTAAGCAGGAAAGAGTAATCCCCAAAACCCATATTTATATCTCCAGTTACTGGAAAATCGGGCAGTCGGACGAAGGCCACAAACTCGCCAAGCGTATGGACAATGAAAAGATGGAAGGACAGGGATAACTTATAGATAGGCGGGAAGAGAAAGCCTTCTGATTATAGGCTTTCCCTACTCAACAGAAACAGGCCTATCTAACCGGTACCAATAATTAGACAAAAAACCCCGGGCATCGGGCTTAGAAATCTGCCTGGTAATTTCCGGGGCACCCGACCTACAGCGCCATTCATACATAGAGGCACGGCCAGCCACTACCGCAGGAACGGTCCCGGAACTTTGATTATCTTTACAATATGAAAGCATCGCACCACTCGGCTCCCGACTGGTGTCAGCTTTCTCATCACAGGGGAGATTAGCCCCAACAAAGCAGGCATAGACACTTCCATCCATACATCGCCAATAGGTCCCCCTCGCAATCCAATCTGCAGGCGCTTCCGCACCGAGATTGGCCGCTCTTCTGATACCATCAACGATTTCCTTTGGCATAGCTTGTCCGGCAAAACGCTGAACTGGGTTATCATCGTTTACCACCGCCGCACGGTAGTCGAAAGGACTAGTGAGGACGCTTACCTCTCCCACTTTTTTATCTATAGAGTTAGCGTAATTTATTGCAGCAAAGAAGAATACAAAACCTAAAACTGTTGCACCCAAGTTTTTCTGCATAAACACTATCCTCTAACAAAAAACAAACAACCATCGAGATGAAAGTTCAATACACCATTAATATTAGAAGCATCCACTTTAGTTTGATCACCCCCCTTAAGACCGAACAAAAAGTAGTTACACATAACCTGCTTTTTCAAACTGACAGTAAAAAAACCACTACCACAAATCAACCAATAAATCCAAAAGCGATACCCGAATAAAATTTAAAAAGAAAAAATGGGGACGCCTAAAAAAAACAATCTAGAAAAAGACAGAAAAACTGATATATTTCTTAAAAATTCGAACCGGAGACTTCCATTGAGCCAAGATCTGCCACCCTCTGCCAAAGGTGTACCCAACTTAGAACTGCCCCAATGGATTAATTGCCAAGAACGCTTGCCCGAGCAGTCCGATGCGACCGCTCGCGGTTACGTCCGAGTCATTTGGAAATCCACCAACAGCTCTAATGGTGTTATTACGCGCACCTGGGAAGTTGGCATGGACCACTATGAAAATGCCCACAATTATCTGGGCTGGATGCCTATCTCAATCATTGTCGAATCTACCGAAACCCATTAAAGCGAACAGTTCAGTTCTGACAGGTATGAACTCTTCGACAGCTGCTGATATTGCACAGCACACCAGTAGCAGCTACAAACCCTTCACCCTAAAAAGGGGCAACCAAACAGGTCAGCCCCCTCCAAGCCAGATTCTATCTCACTGATTGACCCCGCCTATCACTGAACAGCAAACAGCCAATCCAACTCCTCAAGCTTTCAACAGCCTCCCATTGACTACAATCATACTGCGCCTGCCGATATCCAACTGAGAGAATCTGGCTAAGGCTCCGCAAGAATCATCCTGCATTTCACTGTTCAATCTTATCGACGCCAAAATGTTAGCAAGCTTGCCATCACCCAATTCTTGCGAAGTGGTCTCAGATACTATGACGAGCGGCCTGACTCTCGGCAGGATACTTGCCTTTTTGATTGCATTTCTCAGTTCAAATCTCCCATCAATGCAGTGAATAGTGTTCAGCCATGACCCAAATTGTTGAAAACGTCAATGCCAAGCAATCACCCTCTTTCTCCTTAGATAACCTGCTAAAAAGCGACCTCTTTGAGCGTGAAAATAGCTATCTCGATTCGAAGTATTTCGGAATGAAAGGAGAAATTAATCAGCTGTTGATTACTGAAACAGCCAAAGATATGGGAATGCAGGTCGATTATTACTCCAAAGATTTATACAAGATTACATATCAAGAAAAATATGTACTCTTTTGCGGAAACTCTGCACTGGTATCTGAGGCCTATCGTGCTTGCGCTCAACAGAAGCATCTGACGAAAGACTTGCTTGCTAGGAATGGTGTCCCCGTGGCAACAGGTCGGGTCTTCGACGATATCAAAGCTGCAACAGACTATTTCTCAACACTTCACTACCCTGTGGTCATCAAGCCAGTTACAGGTAGTCATGGCCGAGGTATTACTACGGGGATTACATCGGTCGATGCATTGCAAGATGCCTGGAAAACCGCCAGCGCCAAATCAAATAAAATAATCATCGAGCGCCATATCAGTGGCTGCGACTTGAGAGTGAATGTTATCGGGGGATGCGCGGTGTCTGCTTGCCTGAGAATTGCTCCCAACGTCATTGGAGATGGAACGCATAACATCAACGAACTAATCTCGGAGAAAAAAAACAATAAAAGTAAACGCAACCCAAAGTATCGTGTGGACTCGGACTACATACTCAGAACAGAACTGCTGGATGTGAATGGTATTTCCCGTGAATATGTGCCTGCTGAAGGAGAACGCATCTGGTTGGCGGGCGTAGCAAATATTTCTGCGGGAGGAGAAAGTATTCAGTTATTGGACAGACTCGACACTGAGGTCATTCAGGTTGCAGAGCGTGCAGCCAGTGCATTTCCTGGGATTTACTATGTTGGAGTGGATATTATTGTCCCTGACAACTCCTCCGAGACAGCCAGCTCTCCCTATGTGATCGAAGTCAATACGAACTCTGCAACCTCAACACCAGTTTTTCCTGATTTTGGTAAACCGATCGACCTCCCAAGGCTACTTCTGGAATATCTATTCAGCGCCTCCGGGCCAGCCCGCACCATTCAGCACGCCGAGAAAGGCCAGTATTGTCCTGGGCCCCACTCTATCAGACTAGCGGCACCATGGAACTATCCATTCTACACACCAAGATTCCGAAACCGACAAAACGCGCTGATCAGCTTGGCTGCATATAAATACGATTTGAAGCCCTACAACATCAGCACCAGTATCTCTGGTGTCGTATACGGCGACAAACATGTCTTGTTTCATCAATCGACCCCCGATCTTGTGCCTCAAGTAGCGCGTCGTGCCTGCCTAAACCGTGTATTACGAAACAAGAGACTAAACGAAGCAGGGATCAATACGAGCTTGACTTCATCCACTCATGATCCTGGTAAAGTGCCTTCTCGGCTCCGAAAATTTCGTGCCCTTACCATTGGCGGACAGGTTGTTGCCGCATTGGAAAGAGGGATAGAACCAATCCGCAATTATGAAAGTAATAACATTGAGACACACCAGCAGCGCTTCGGAGAATTTTTTCGCGACGTCAGTGAAATATTGCATGCAGATTTCGCATCAATTGCGACCCAATCTGTAGAGGCGCTATTTAATCCACTAATTGCGGGAGTCGACATAGTCGCAGAAGACATTAGTCGGCCATTACCCTCTCAGTACTGGATGGTAAGCCAAATCACATGTAGCCCCTCGCTAGATTGGCATTACTTTCCCACTTATGGTGTTGGGCGCGATGTCGCCTCGGCATTGCTACTGCAACTCTTTCCCAGGTTGGAACAAACCATAGTTCAGTTGCAGCACTGGAGAATCAGGGTCAAAGGAAAAGTTCAAGGTATTGGATATCGAAAGTGGGTTCAACGTTCAGCATTTAGCAAGGGCATCGTCGGAAAGGTATTGAATAGACCTGACAAAAGCGTAGAGATATGGGCGCAGGGCTCTCATACCGCCCTTGCCGCGTTACTTGACCAATGTGCATATGGCCCACATGAAAAGCCAAGCTTCGATATCGATCTGGAACCTCTCCCCATTACCGAATATCAAGGCTTTCGGGTTGATCACTCAAGTTCTGCCGCACATCCTGGAACTTCGTTGAAAGAGTGAAGTTCCAATGACCGTCAGCCACTACTCAATACAATGAAGCAGGCGTATGTATCCGCCACAGACCGACGCTATGTCGCGTAGCCTCGCCGTATTGAGGGCTTCTTTTCCGGGACTCAAATCAACCGGGGAGACCGTCATCACCTGGCTTCTCAGAAAATCATCACAACCCTCAACGCCCCCCTTGTTCCTGTAGCAGCAGTAGAAAGCTTGAACGCCGTGTATTTCTTTCACTCTCCGCTTTTAGTAACAGCCCGCTTCCTGCCTGAAAAAACCTCTCAGAAAATGCAATAAATAAATACCCGCCGCTCAAGCGAAGCTGTTTACCTAAGGGTTTCGAAGCTGCTAAATCACTGAGAAAAGCTGACAGAAATTCTATCCCACAAGCCAGAATTATTTGATAAACGCGCCAAGGCGAAAAACTATAAAAATCAATCCAACTAACCCACGCTATTTGGTAGTTCTAATCGGCCTTATATTTACTAACCACTACCAAAAGGCACCAACCACCTGTAGCAATCCCCGCCCTTTTAGTCGAGGAGGATTTTAAACCACAGCCCTTTGCTTTAAGATCGCTTGAAACAACTGATTAGGAGGTTTTTATCAAGCCGAGTGGCCAGCTCTATTAATTAACCCAGCCTTTTAGTGAATAGAAATATAATTAGCCACAAAGCTACAATCTCACTTTTTGCAGTAATAGCCGCCATTGGATAGACTACAGCCGGCGAATGGAAAATAAATAGGCCAGCACAATGTAGGTCTTTGCTGGAAAGTGCTAAGCGCATCTAAAACATCTTTTCATTCAAAAGGCTGCGCATACTTTTTGCCTGAAAACTGTCAACAAAATGTAACCAAAACTCCAACTGGATTATTTACTAGCTTTCAAATGAATTCACTTTAAGCCTTAAAATTTTGACACCCCTGAGTATCAGAAAACCCTAAGGAGGTTTATCATGGAAATGAACTTTAAAGATAGAGGATTTCTCTCAACGTGGCATTTAAATATGGTCACCTTTGATAGAGAAGATAACCTGTGGTGCGTTGGAACTTCAAATAATATCGGAAAGTGGAATTCAAGAACTTTTGGCCTCGTTGACAAAAAAGAGTACAACCAATCCTGGGATTCCAAAATGATTGCATTTGACAAGTCAAATGCAATGTGGGGTGTTGGGACTAAAGGTAATCTTGCCAAGTGGAATACCACCACTGGAGCCTGGGAGGAACCAGACATTGAAAAGCCCTGGGACCTAAAAATGATTGCCTTCGATAACACTGGGGAAATGTGGTGTGTTGGCACTGAGGGCAATGTAGGCAAGTGGAACCCAATTGACAACAAGTGGGATGATCAGGGGGATCTTGGCGGCTGGAAACTGGATTGGATTGCCTTTAGACCCGGTGACCCAAGAGGTGATATCTACTGCGTGGGAACCAAGGGAAACCTGGGACTCTACGACCCCAAATTTCCAAATGACACTTTCCATATCGCATCGAATTTTGAATGTAAAAGTCTCTATTTTCATGAAATATTTGGATTCTGCGTCGGTACTGAAGGCAATATGGGTGTCTCAATTTAATAGGCAATAACTATATCTGCTGAATACTATTCATTATTTTCAAGCTATTTTGTTGCCCCACCCAAAAAGTGCTCCTCTGGACCTTTTTGGGTGGGGCGCGGCACTTATCAGGTAAATAGTCCAACAACTAGATACTCCCCTGACCAAACTATTTCCCAGCCAATAAATGAAGCTCTCAGTGGGTTTCAATGGCTGGACAAGTGGACCTCCCATTTCGCAATGAAGGGAAGCCGTTCTCGTAAAGGACATCGTCCTCCTGAACGACTCACCCCCAGTCTCCATCAGGTAAGCACCACGCCATTGCATCGACCATGCCAGTAAGCACGAATCCTGCTATATCTCCAAACACAGCCACAGCGAGATATCTCGTCGTTTAATGAGTCAAGTAGTATTCAAGCGGGAAAGTAAATAAAGACGACTAGATGCTATGACGAATTTGATCTTGGGTGATACCCTGGCTTTTTCACCAACCTGCACATAAGTTATCTAAAGTAGATCGCTGTCACACTACGGAAAGCCGACATGCAAAAATCGCCATGGGTTGAAAACGCCATCGCAAAAGCGGATGCACACTGGCAGGCATCCAAGTCCACCATTGAAGGCAAAGTCTTCAGTGATGTACAAGACAACCAGGGCCGTCAGTATGTCGATATTGTGATGGAAGGTGGCGGTATGCTTGGGATTGCCCTGGTGGGATATACCTATATTCTGGAAAGGGCGGGAATTCGGTTTCGCAAAATTGCAGGAACCTCAGCGGGCGCCATTAACGCACTCTTCTTGGCGGCGGCCGGTACACCGAGCACTGGCAAGAGCGAAAAGCTCTTGGGTATCCTGGCCAATGCGGACTTTGCCAGTTTTGAAGATGGCGAGCGCTATGCCCGCAAAACGGTACAGCGCCTGCTCAAGGGCAAAGGCTTGATGAGCAGTTTAGCACTGCACCCCTTCGATTCTATCCGCACCTTGCGGCACCTGCTCAGACATAAGGGGCTAAATCCGGGAGATACCTTTACCCAGTGGTTACAAACGGAGTTGAAACAGCTGGGCATTACCAACACCGCACAGCTCAACCAGAGAATTAACCAGTTCCCACAGCTTCTGTACCGCGGCACACCCGATCACTTGATAGGTAGCGGCGAGGTTGCCCTGGTGGCAGCGGATATCACTACCGAGACCCGCGCGGTATTTCCAGCCAAGGCGCCGCTCTACTTCGATAATCCGAGCGCAGTAAATCCGGCAGAATTCGTGCGTGCCTCCATGTCGGTACCCGGTTTCTTTAAGCCCTACACCGTAAAGGGCATCCCCCAATTAAGTGAATGCAATACTGTCGCCGAGAATTGGCGCAGCATTAAAGGCATCGGTGATCCCAAACGTTTTTTCCGCGCTGGCTTTCCCAAAGATATTGAATTTGTTGACGGCGGCCTTGTCTCCAACTTCCCTTTCGATATCTTCCATAAACCCATAGGCACCCCCAAATTGCCAACCTTTGGGATCAAGTTGGAAGTGGACCTGTACCAGCCAAAATCAGATAAGGTAGGAAGGTTTGCGATGGGGCTGATCAGCACTTGTCGCAATATGCTCGACAACCATGTGCGCGCGAGCTTGAACGCGGAATACCATGCGCTGGTAAAAGAAATCCCCATTAACCCCACCGATACCGGAGAAAACCCGCACTGGCTGGATTTTTCCATGCCGGACCACCACTGCGAACACCTGTTCTTATCTGGCGTCAATGCAGCAATTGAGTTTTTGAATCAGGGATTCCACTGGGAGGATTACTTGGTATTGCGCCAGCCGGACTCCTTCTATACCGGGGAAAAGCTGGCTTAAATGCAGGCCCGAAGCGATAGTCGCAACGGGCCCAGCGCTCTTATTTAGAAAGAGCGACGACGGTAAGAGCGGTAATCTGCACGCCAGAAGTTGCGCTCTAGCAAACGCTCTAAATGCTCACGGCTCACCTTGGGCGCAACGCCATCCAATTGCGCCTGGGCAGCCACTGCCCTGGCAATATGCATGCTCACCTCGCGAATATCATTCAGGTGTGGCAATAAGGCGCCCTCGCCATCTTTCACCACCGGCGCCTGCTCTGCCAGGGCGTTGGATGCTGCCATCAACATACTATCAGTCACTTTCGAAGCACCGGAAGCAATCACGCCGAGGCCAATACCCGGGAATATATAGACATTGTTACACTGCGCTACCGCATAGTGATGGCCATCGATTTCTACCGCTGCAAAGGGGCTGCCGGTAGCCACCAAAGCCTCGCCCTTGGTCCAGCTGAATATCTCAGTTGGAGTCGCTTCAGCCCGAGAAGTGGGGTTTGACAGCGGCATCACCAAAGGACGGCGGTGCCCCTTATGTAATGCTTCGATTACTGGCTGGGTAAACAGGCCACCCTGCCCCGACACACCAATCAGGATGCTGGGCTCAACATTGCCGATCAATGTCTCAAGGTTCCAGCTGGACACTCCATCGTACTTGCTCGGGTCTTGGGCCAGAGCTGCCTGGAAGTCGTGCAGGCCTTTCATATCGGAAGTCACAAGCCCGTAGCGATCGAACATAAAGATCTGTTCACGAGCCTCAGCATCGGATAGACCGGCCTGCACTTTTGCACTAACGATTTGCTCGGCAATACCACACCCGGCTGAGCCGGCACCCACTATCGTCACCTTCTGCGCGGCGAGGGTTTCTTGCCAGGTCTTACAGGCAGCCAGGATAGTGCCCAGTGCTACAGAAGCCGTGCCCTGAATATCATCATTAAAACAGCACAGGCGGTCGCGATAGCGCTCTAACAACGGCGTGGCATTGGTTTGGGCAAAATCCTCAAACTGAACCAATACCTTGGGCCAGCGACGTTTTACCGCTTCAATAAATTGCTCCAGGAATTCATCGTACTCTTCCTGGGAAATCCGCTCATGGCGCCACCCCATATACATGGGATCATTCAGCAAAGTGCGGTTGTTGGTGCCAACATCCAAGGTGACAGGCAAGGTATAAGCCGGGCTGATACCACCACAGGCGGTATACAGAGAGAGCTTACCAATAGGGATACCCATGCCGCCGATACCCTGATCACCTAACCCGAGTATCCGCTCGCCATCGGTCACCACAATGACTTTGACGTTCTCTTTAGTGGCGCTGCGCAGAATATCGTCGATATATTCCCGGTCCGGATAGGAGACAAATAATCCCCGGTGGTTGCGATAAATACTGGAAAACTCTTCACAAGCTGCACCTACAGTTGGGGTGTAGATAATCGGCAGCATCTCTTCCGTATGATGTTCGATCAGATAGAAGAATAACGTCTCGTTGTCGTCCTGGATTCCCCTCAGGTAGATATGTTTTTCCAAGCCAGTCTTACACTGCTGGAATTGGAGGTAAGCGCGCTTGGCCTGCTCCTCAATCGTCTCAACGGTATTCGGCAGAAGACCGACCAAATTAAACTCGAGACGCTCTTCCAAGCTAAATGCGCTGCCTTTATTGAGCAGTGGTATTTCCAGTAGGGAGGGGCCTGCATGGGGGATGTAAAGTGGACGCTTTTCGTTGTTACTCATATGCCTGCTTTTGCCTATCGCCCGAAGCGATGATTATTGCGTAGCCATATTTCAATATGACTGAATTAGCCAACCATGTTCTTGAAGTTGCATAAATGTGCTAACTCAACTGGAGCCGAAGACTATCTATTGTGCCGATAGATAACAAGGCCCCCAGTGTGGCCCCATTCGCGAATAAACAGAGTCGCTCAACTATGCTAGCTGTAATTTATCTTCTCTTCGCAACGAATTCTTTTAAGTTAAAAAGCGATCCGACACATTCAGGAAATGGAGCCGCCATCGATGCACAAGAGCAAAGCTGGATTAACCCTGTTCCTCTTTATTCTTGTGCTCGGCCTTTATACTTGCAGTAAAAAGTCCGACGGAGATAAAAATACAAATTCAAACGCCCGACAGACAGAGGGCGCCACTCCAGAAAAACAAAGGCCGCTCACGGCGATGGCACCGGAGATAGAAGCGGAGCTGGAAGCCCAACGGGACAGCGATAAACGCATCGCTCGCAATGTCTATTTTGGCGATACACATGTCCATACTGGCTGGTCGGTAGATGCGGGGTTGGATGGCGCAATTCTTACTCCCGATGACGCCTATCGATTTGCCCTGGGAGAAACTGTTACCTCCAACAGCGGGCTGAAAGCCAAGCTCAGCCGCCCTTACGACTGGTTCATGATCACCGATCATTCAGACGGTATGGGAGTTATCAGCGAGATCGTCGATGGCAATCCGGAAATGATGTCCAATGCCACCTTGAAAAAATGGCACGAGGCATTAATTTCAGGCAGCGAAGAAGCGACCAATGAAGCAAAAAGTGAAGTCATCGTGCTTCAATCAGAAGGCAAACTGCCTGAGCAGGTAATGGACCCCAAATGGATGAAATCCGCCTGGGAAAAAACCGTTGAAGCCGCAGAGAAATATTACAAACCCGGAGAGTTTTCTACCTTTATTGCCTTTGAGTGGACAGTTAACGCCGATGGTGGCGACAACCTGCACCGCAATATTATTTTTCGTGATGGCGCAAACCGCACTAAGACCCTGCTTCCCCTGACCACCTTTGATACCGAGAACCCGGTAAAACTCTGGGAGTGGATGAAAGCCTACGAAGACAAAACCGGCGGCCGGGTGCTCGCCATCCCCCACAACGGCAATATGTCTAATGGCCGTATGTTTATCGAGCGTCAGTTTGATGGCTCCGAACTCACCCCGGAGTGGGCACAAATGCGCGCCCGCTATGAACCCCTTTATGAGCTGGTGCAGGTAAAGGGACAAAGTGAGTCCCACCCTGCCCTCTCCCCGGAAGATGAATTTGCCAACTGGGATCTGTGGGATAGAGGCAACCTGATCTTAAAGCCCAAGCCCCCCGGTGCCCTGCAATACGAGTACTGGAGGGAGGCACTGAAGTCTGGCCTACGCCTGGAGGAGAAGCTGGGCACCAACCCTTTCGTGCTAGGCGCAAACGCAGCCACCGACACCCATACCGGGCTTTCAACACCAGACCAGGACAACTTTTTTGGCAAGTTCAAGACCCTGGAACCCAGCAACAAGGAGCGCTGGGCATTTCCCCTGCTCAAGGGGGTTGGTGGAGAGTACTTCGGCTGGGAACAAGCTGCCTCAGGCGTTACGGGAGTCTGGGCCAACGAGAATACCCGGGAGGCAATATGGGATGCGATGTACCGCAAGGAGACTTTCGCCACCACAGGCCCCCGGATCTCAGTTCGCTTCTTTGGAGGCTATGACTATAACGATGAGGATATTCACGGTGATCTGGTCGCCAATGGCTATAAAAAAGGCGTGCCAATGGGCGGGAAGCTACCTCAAGCCAGTGAGGGACAGGCACCGACATTCCTTATCGCAGCACTGAAAGACCCTGAGGGCGCCAACCTGGACCGTATCCAAATCATCAAGGGCTGGTTGGATAGCAGCGGACTCACCCGGGAGAAGATCTTTAATGTGAAGTGGTCTGGAAGCCGTAAGCTGGATACCGAGGGAAAACTACCCCCAGTTGGGACTACTGTGGATATGAAGACGGCGGAATACACCAACTCCATCGGCTCCCCTCAGCTAATCGCGGTATTCAAAGATCCCGACTTTAACCCCAAGGAAAGAGCCGTCTACTACCTGCGCGCCCTGGAGATACCCACACCTCGATGGACTCTATTTGACAAGGTACGCTTCGGTATTGAAATGGATGAAAAAGTACCCCTTACCCAGCAGGGGCGAGCATTCAGCTCGCCAATTTGGTATTCACCCTAGAGTCAAATAGCCCGTATATATACGCGATTCAATTACTTGATGGATATGGCTATCTGAACCTCATTTCCATCCACATACTGCTCAAAATCTGTGGTGAAAGCTCGCTGATGGGGGCAATCCTCCGCAGCAAAATAACTCCAAACCTCGCCCCACAAATCAATTGCGACCTGAGGCATTTCCCCTTTAGCGGAAAACATCAGGTATTTGCCGGGCAGTATTTGAATCGACTTGAAATCCTCAGACATATCCTTCGACAACATATCTGAACATGCATACACATCAAAAAAGCCGGTATGGTCAGATTCGTAGTTGGAGTAAACACCAAATACCTTAGGGTTGCCCCTTAATTTGGGGGCAGCCTCTGCGCCGAAGCGCTCCCACATTGGCGTTATCTTTGCTGTTTTTGGGTCAGACTCATTGACGTTCTTAGTGCGGGTATAAAAACCCACTAATTCCAGGCCTTCTAATTCTCTAACTTCCATTTCTATGGACCAATTATTTAGTTATTCGTAGAGTGCCGAATACTATAACAGCTCTCCGGGAACTGGCCAGGCGCATACGGTCACAAGAAATCACAAGTACCTTTTCAAGCTGACTTTACGGATTTCTGCCTTACCTCTGAAGGGGGGTACCCATACATCGATTTATAAAGCTGGGTAAAATAAGATTGACTTGAGAATCCGCTCTCCAGAGCTATATCGACTAAACGCTTATTGGTAGTCTTCAACTGAATATCAGCATGTTGTAACCTACGTTCGTTAATCCAAGCCTTTGGTGACTCAGCTTTAAAGACTTGGCCAAACTTATTCTTGAATGATGTGAGACTCATCCCAATCTGTTTAGCATAATTTGCTACAGACCAGTGCTGAGTAGCATTTTCCTCCATAAATCGGCGGAAACGCTCGTTCACCGGATTAACCTGCCGAAGCAGCTCGTCAGCTAAGCGACAACCGCAAGCACCCTTCAGCTTTAAGAGAAGTAATTCTTCCAGCTTTAAATAATTCAAACTCTCGTCATTTAACTTGCTAAATGCACTCAGTGAGTCCAAAGTAAAGCGCGTGAGATCACACTCTGGAAAAACAAAAGGCCCACTTTTGGGGAGCGTTGTCACGCTGGATGCAAGAGCATTCTTTGCTTTAATCAGTACGCGAGTGTGTCGCTCATAAAATCGTGTCAGCATGACCGGGCTGATACTCGCACAGATGATTATTAGGTCTTCTCCCTCAGACAAATTATCAACTGTAACATGGCTCATTTCACTCGATAGCCAGATCTCCCCCGAAGCCATAGGGAATTCGCAAGCATCACTATTGATATCAGCAACACCTGAAATCACCATTGTCAGATTAAAATCTGAAGAAAACCCAATTGAAACATTTCCATTCGGTGAAACAAGTATCTTTTGAAACCGAAACAAGTCACCTAAATACTGACTTTCAAATAAGACATTTTGCCTTATGTGAGTGTCCAAATCCTTTTGGCGAGGGGCAATCATGGAATTCACCACTAAATTTACTTCTTCTGTATCTTTACGCTTCACCTGATTCAGCTGAAGCCAAGCTCCAATCACGACACTTTTGTTTCCACTGTGCTCAGGGAGCACTCATCAAGACGGGGTGCGTGGTCACCAAGGGGGAGACAAAGCCGCTTTCGAGTTCAGCCATTAAAACTCACAATCGTTGAATTGAGCGTTTGAAGAATCATTTGAAAGGCGGATACAGCGAAACTATTTGCAGGACTAAAGTGCCAACCTCTTTGGGAAGGGCAACTTTATTAGCCAGGATAAGGGGGAAGTCCCGTAAATTAACCTATAAACAGGAGCATACAATCCTGCACTACTTAGCGGGCCCTTCCAAAATTCAATTATTCTTCATGCGCGACAAAGCAAGTAGACACCCCAATGCACCCTTTACATTTATTTACACTACCTTAAACGGAACAAGAGGAGTCTCTGAGAGTGAGGGATTGTGAGGTTTAAGCATCGCCTATTCTATTAGAAATAGTGTCACCATATGAAAATTACTGACTTAAAAACCCTAAGTATTCACTAGCAGCCCGGCAATGAGAGACCTCAGGTATTTGGCAAAAGATATCTAAAACAGGCCCCATAACCATCTACTGGCTTTGTAAATTATGGAAAACCCAAACAATTTGCCTGATTAAGCCCCTCACTCTGGTGTAATCACCCAAAAACCGCTAGGTAATCACAAAGATACTACCGGGTAATGCAGCTGTTAACTTAACTATCTTTAAACTTAATAAACATTTGATTTGTACCAGGTATGATTTTTTCCTAAAATGTGAGAAAATGGCTTTTAACAATATCCCCCCGGCTCTTCATGACAGACTTTGCACCAAATAGGTGCCATGGAACCAAGCGGAATATTTATTGATAAATTGAGAGAAGTTTTATATATAAACTATGCAAGCAGATAAGATCATACCCATACTTAACTTCTGTATTTCAACTATAGATTAGTATTTATCAAGATCTTTTCTGTTAACTCTTTAATTTGCCAGTATTAGTAATCAGCAAAACACCCTAAACCAATAAACTCTTAAGCCTTTGAGATTTATGTCAACTAGTTACTCTAAAGAATTAAATCGGCTTGCCCAACTTATGTGGGAGCAAGAAGCGGAGTTGGAGCTTAAACCCCAGGAGGAGAAAGAAGCAGCTCCTGAAAAGTCCTCAGTAGACAACGCTCCTAATGACGTTTTTTGGGGCAAATGGAAAGGGCGATATATCGTGGTAATGCGCTATATATCGGGTAGAACAACCTCCAATGTTAAACTCCCCAATATATATGCCGATGAGGCCGATGCCCGCTCCGCCGCCCTCGATATCATTCGAAAATTTCCAGAAGCATCTATTCGCTATCTTTCAGCTAAAGAACTGGCTGTTTACCTCTAGCCAACCCTTGAGAGCTTTAGTTGGTGGTTTTTGAGCAGGGTGGCTGCACCGCAGAGCCGCCCTCCCTCTTATTATTTTTATAAGCATCACTATCAGCGATTAATGCTTTGATATAAATTGACGAACCTCCTCCACAAATACATTGGAAGCAGGCTCCCGCCCCAGGAGTAAGTGACCGTCGCTATTAAGACCAACAAATCGAGCACCAGGTATAGCAGAAGCAATTTCACAGCCCGTTTGAACAGGGATACGCTGGTCCCCTAGTGAATGGATCACTAAAGTGGGCACATTAATCTCTTTAAGCTTGTCCCGCACATCAATACTGCCAAAAACCGATAGGAAGCGGACAGCATTTTCCGGCGAAGTAGTCAGCCGCTGAAACTCATTAAACCACTCTAATTCCCTGGCATTCGCGCTTGGCATAAATGTCGTGGAAAAAATCTGCCGATAAGCAGGATTATCCTGTCCCCAGCCCGTCGCTGTCAGGGTCATTACTGCTTCGCGCTCTTTTACCGTGGCCTCACTGGCACCTATTCGCCAACCTGCGTGATAACCCCCAAACAAAATCAGCTGCCTAACTCGCTCTGGGTGTCTTACTGCATATTCAATAGATACTGCCGCTCCTTGCGATATACCTAGCAAAGTAAAGTTATCAACTTCACAGGCATCGACGACAGTCTCAAGGTCTGTAACAAACGACTCAAAAGAGATATTTTCAACCTCCCAATCCGAAAGGCCATTCCCACGCTCATCGTAACGAATAAACTGGTGGTCGACAGAAAGCTCCCGAAACAATGGACTCCATATCGGAGAATCCCAATCATGCTCTAAATGACTCAACCAGTTTGCGGCTTTAACTATAGGAAGCCCCTCTCCCATCTTGGCATAGGCAATACGCACACCATCGCTGGCCGTACAAAACTCAACCTTCTGTTGAGTTAGCAGTTTACGCCCCGTAGCTAAATCATCACCGGATTTCTGAACTACCGACTCACCAAGCCTGCAGGGCGACCATGTAATGCCTGCTTTGCGGAATCGGTCAGCAAGCCTTGCCCGTTCGAACTCCACTTCGCTACTCAATCCCAATGAGCTCAACAAATGCAGTAACTGCGTTGCAGCGTTTGGGTTATAGGGCTCCAATGCCACCCAGCTGCGGGCCCAAGTTAACTGGTCCGGTATAGGAACACCCGGGTGAGAGGACAAGCGGGACAGTACCCTCCCTTGCAATTGAACAATCTCTTGTCGTTCAGACAGCAACCACCGTTGAAATAGTTCTTGATCGGGAAGATCGATCCCATCCAGGAAAGGCTCCTGCAGCTGTCGATGGATATCTTCCAGCTCTGCTGTCAGAACGCCGGGGGAATCAAGCTTAAGTGCTATTTCGGCAACATCAATACAAATGCCTTCCGTATCCAAGCTGACACGCTCTCTATCAGCAATGAGGCGCTCTATTTCTGGGTCGTTGACAATGGATCGAATTTTACTCAAAGACCAGCGCAGGGAAGCACGCGGATCATCGGGCAGCTCCCAAAATATCTCACATAAGCGATCTCTCCTGTGAGGTCTCGCAGCCAACAGTAAGAAAGCCAAAAGTGCTCGAGTTTTTCTTGAAGGTGGTAGATTAACTGGGCTGCCATCACGGGAGACCAGCAGGTCGCCCAGCATTTGGATTGAGATTCCCATTGATAAGTTATTAACCCCTGAAATGTAAGGTACTAGCAGTTCTCAGAGAAAGGCGCCGGTGATTTTCTCAGGGATAATTGTTAGCTGCAAACACCGTTCGCGAAAGATGTGAAACCCTCTGCCAAAACCGCTTATTCCAAGATAGATAGCAATGAGAATACCAACGCCGCAATGGAGCTTAAATCTGGCCAAGAAAGCACACTCCATTGGGCTTCTTTATGGTTTAGAGTGGAATCGAAGAATTAATCGGGCTCGATAGCCTTATCAGGAGATACTGAAAATGCCCCAAATGGGCCCCAGAGAAAGGCTAGATACCCCCAACATATAATGGGCGGCAACAAGAAGTAGAGCAAACATATTGAGAAGCCGGACAACTATATCGGAAAGGAGTTAAAAACCCATTTTCAAAATCAAAACTATGTCAGTATGGGACTAATAGCCTAGGCCAATATTTGGAGCTTTGACGCACAAAAGGCCCTTAGAAACTCACACTAAAACAAACTTACGGAAGGGTTATCAGTAAAGAACCGTATGAGTCAAAAGTAGAAGGGAGAGCGGCTCCTCTAGGTTTACAACCCGTAGACACCCTACCCAACTATCCAAAGTGCTCTTCAAATGCGCAAGCGCTAACTCACAAGTCCTAATTTATCTGTCGCTATGAACAAAGATATCAAACCCCAAAGCCCTTGATGTTCTATATAATCTCGAATCACTATGATAGTGCTCATACCACTTTCTAAATTGTGAATATTTAAGAAATTTAAACTCACCCTTATTAGGATCAAAAAAATAACTTACTTTATCCGCAGATGGCTCAACACGAAATGCCATCGCATGTCCCCAACCAGTACCAGCTGTCCTTAAGACGCAGTGGATAGTATTGGACTGCTGTTTGAAGCAGTCTTTGGATTCAAGAACATCGAAAGATGCGGCGAACTGATCTTTCAACGAAGGACTTTTCTTCTTCTGTGCAATACCGCTACCCGCCTGCCCAATATTGCGAAACCCCTGAGATTCCAAATATTGTTTAGTCTCCTTAATCATCTCAAAAGATGTGCTAGGCCTACCCTCAGTTCCATTTGCAAACTTAAATCGATACATAGAGGCAAATCTCTGAGCGACCACGGCTATTTTTGTATCATCAATACTGCCACCGGTAGTTAACGCATCCTGAAGCCCCGACTGAAGGGCTTTACTGACCCAGCTAACTGACAGAGCCTCACAAATCCCACCCTTGGTATGCGGATGCTTTTTGGTGATTTTTGAATAGCTTCCCTGACTGAATTTCCAGGTTAACTGCCCACCGTAATTGGACGCACTTGCATCACTATTCAGTAAACTTGGCATTTTTTATCCTCACATCACAACCGAATATTCGGCTTTATTTATATTATCCGGACTTTATGCAAACAATGTGCAAATTTAGTGATTAATTATTATTATAAAAAATATCACCCGAACATTTCCTTTAAAAACCACGACAAAAAATTCAAAGACTGCACCTCAACCGATCAACTCATCACAAGAAAGTGACAAATAAAACACTGAGGCATCACCCACCTTTAAGGGAACCTTAAAATTAAAACGCAGCTTAGCAATGACTATATTAGTTTGAATGGTCGAAAATATAACGTTTTCAACATGCTATATTTTTACAGACTACAAGTCCACGACAAGCGATCAATGTCGCCATCAGGCAAAACAACCACAAAATAATTACTGTTATTTAAAATTCACTACAGGCAACAAGGTATTTCGGTTTACTTAAGGAGCCTCTGAATAGAGACCGGTTTTAAATATACTTATCAGTACAGCAATTTGACTAAACACCCAGTTAATTTTAAATCAATACAATGATTTCATTACCCTCGATAAACAGGCACCAATCCGTACCTTTCGTTACACCGCATAACGTACTCAAAAGAGACATAAACAAACGATCAGAAGAAAGAATCAATGAACTTGGATCAAAAAGGCTAAAGAGCCACTACATCGTGGCTCTTTTTTGTCTCGGAGGGATACTGCTATTGTTGTGCTCCATACCCGCCAGGGAAAGTTTTAACCTAGGGCGGAAGGAATAAATACTGGAAGCCCTGGAAACAACATCAGTTACACGAGAGAATCTTAAGTGTCCTGGCGAACCACTAAACTGCCAAAACCAATCAATAGGCCACCACTAAAACGCTGAACCCATCTTTGCATATTCCCACCAATGGAAGCCACTTTCCACTTCGACAACATAGTCGCAAGTGCCAGAAACCACAGGAATATTATTGATGCATGAAGTGAGACCAGCAGGAAAGCCTCATAGTAACTAGAGCTGCCAACTGAGATAAACTGCGGAAAGGCCGCGAGATAAAACATCGATACCTTGGGGTTAAGAATCTGGGTTAGAAAGCCCTCACCAAAATTTCGGTATGAGTTCCCAGGAGCTGCTGTAATTGGTGACAATTCATCCCCTGTATCCTTCACGGACGATTTTGACAGCGTGGCTAATATCGTTTTCACACCCAAATAAACCAGGTAGGCAGCCCCAAGATATTTGATAATTGTATAAACCTCAGACGACTGCAATATAATCGCCGACAAGCCCAAAATTGAAATGGCACCATGGGCAAATGTTGCTGAAACCAGCCCAAAAATATTCTCTACTCCCGGCCTCAGCCCCCTACTAGCTACTGTTTTAAGAATCAGGACGCTGTTCGGCCCTGGTGAAATAACCAACAAAAGAGAGATTGCAGCAAATGCGAGAATTTCACTCATAACAATAAACACCTTAAAGAAAGCCAGTGGATAAGGGGTACATCTAAGGGGTATATCTAAGGAGGTCTCCGAGCCAAGGGTTGGCTCGGACTAAGGTCAATACAGGTAAGTTGCCGTACCGGTAGCAATCAATTCATCCGTGTCGTTAATCAACTCCATTCTCGTTACAACCAGCTTGTTACCGGTGCGCAGAATTGAGCCATGGCAGAGAAAGTGTTCTCCCCTGCCCGGCTTTAGGTAGTCTACACGCATGTCGACCGTACCCAGCTTTAATAGGCGATCCACTTTTTCTTTCCAGTGCACATCTCCCAGATGCTGGTAGGCGGCGACCATTGCGGTCAAACCACCAACCGTATCCAGGGCGGTGGCAATTACGCCACCGTGCAGGATGTTCTTCCACACATTGCCGATCAACTGTGGGGTCAGTTCAAAGCCTGCGGAAAGTGTGAGCGCCTCCAGGTCCAGGTCGCGCATCTCAAGTCCAATTTGTTGATTAAAAGGAATCTGCTCAAAAAATTCCTTTACCAACGCCTGAAACTCACTGGGTGAGGGTTCTGTCATAGGCGGGCAACCCGGTTGAGCCCATCCAGTGCAGCACTGCGATATGCCTCTGCCATGGTGGGGTAGTTAAAGGTGGTATTAACGAAATAATCGATTGAATTATTCGGTGCTGGTTGTTTCATAATGGCCTGACCAATATGCACAATCTCAGCAGCCTCTGCTCCAAAGCAGTGAATGCCCAGGATTTCGTGAGTCTCGATATGGAACAAAATCTTGAGCATGCCTACGCGCTCACCAGAAATCTGCGCCCGCGCAGTGTGCTTGAACAGTGCGCGGCCAACTTCGTAGGGTACTTTGGCTGCGGTGAGCTCTGATTCGGTTTTACCCACAGAGGAAATCTCTGGAAGGGTATAAATCCCGGTAGGCGCATCTTCAATTACTCGATGGCCACGGCCCGCAATCGCTGCTGCAACCGCACGCCCCTGGTCATAAGAGGCACTGGCAAGGCTGGGCCAGCCAATCACATCACCTACCGCAAAGATATTTTCAATTTCGGTGCAATAGTGGTCATCAACGCTCAATTGTCCGCGATGGTTCGCTTCCAGACCGACATTCTCCAAGCCGAGGGAGCTGGTATTGCCAGTACGACCATTACACCAGAGCAGTGCATCCGCATGAATACGTTTACCGGACTGCATCTCCATAATTACGCCCTGCTCATTGGGCAGTACCCGCGCATACTCCTCCTGGTGGCGAACAGTCACGCCCATATCCCGCAGGTGATAGCTCAGCGCATCAGAAATCTCATCATCGAGAAATTCCAGCAGGCTGTTACGGGTATTAATCAAATCCACCTTAACGCCGAGGCCAGCAAAGATAGACGCGTATTCACAGCCGATAACACCAGCACCATAGATCATAATGGAGTGAGGGGTGTGCCGCATGTCCAGGATCATATCGCTGTCGTAGACCCGTTCGTGATCAAAGTCTACATCGGCGGGGCGATAAGGGCGTGAGCCAGTAGCAATAATAAATTTCTTCGCGGTAATAGTTTCCGCCGCACCATCGGGCATAAGCACCTCGACAGTATGTTCATCGCGGAACTTGGCTTCGCCGACGATCAGCTCAACCCGGTTGCGGGCATAAAAAGAAGTGTGCATTTCCACCTGATAGGAAATGACTTTATTCACCGTCTGCATTACCTGGGGGAAAGTAAGGCGGCGGGGTTCACCCAATGCGCGAAAAACGCTCTGGGTGTTATAACGCATCAACTGTTTGACAGAGTGGCGCAGCGCCTTGGAGGGAATGGTACCTTTGTGAGTACAATTACCACCAACCACTTGGCGCTTTTCAATAACCGCAACGCGCATGCCCTTTTTTGCTGCGCTCATTGCGGCGGCCTCTCCAGCCGGGCCAGAACCAATTACTACCAGGTCAAACTTTTGCTCTGCCATTAAATGCTCTAATTCTATTTTCCAAACGGAGTCCACAGCGCGCTAACGCCATTTACTCAATACTAAATATACGGTTATCGGCACCAGCTGTGCCAATGACATAAAACAACAAGCCCGTTGATCACGGGCTTGTTGGAGAGGGAAAGCTTACTTGCGTTTAGATGCGTCGTAAGCGAGATCTTCGGCAGTCATCTGCTGCTGTCTTTGTCTCTCCTGTTCCTTTTCACACTCATCGTCATCGCCACCGCAGACTGTGCAATCCTGCTTCATGCCGATATTGTTGAGCCCGCCACAAGTTCCCTTCAACGGTTTGTTCTGAACCATGGCCCCGATCGCCATACCGGCAACAACGAGCAACATGGCCACAAAGGCAAATATGAAAATTGTCACTTCTCAGACCTCTCTACATAAGGTTTAAAGCCAGAGCTAGAACGCTCTTCGAAACCTGAATCAGTTTTCACCACCATAAAGACGGCTAGATTATCTCTTTCAGCCAGCGCCATGCCGGCATCAGCACCGAGGACATTGATCGCGGTAGCCAGACCATCGGCTTCAGCACAGGTGTCGGCAATAACGGTTACCGATGCCAATTTGTGCCTGATGGACCGTCCGGAGCGTGGGTCAATGCTATGGGAGTAACGAACACCATCCCTTTCGTAGTAGTTGCGATAGTCTCCACTCGTAGCTACTGCCTTCCCGCTCACCGCGATCGGCTCCTGCACCATCTGACCTGCCGCGCTGGGTACTTCAATGCCAATTACCCAGGTCTTACCCTTTGGATTCACACCCTTAGTTCGCAGTTCACCGCCAATTTCGACCAAGTAGTTTCGAACACCCAGGTCTTCCAATAGCTCGGCAACCCGATCAACTCCATGGCCCTTGGCAATCGCTGAAAGATCCACCTCAACGGGGCGGCTCTTGATAACAGTGTCTGGCTTACGGGTCAGGGTTAACGCATCGGAACCGACGACGGTTAGCAGATCGGCAATGTCTTTATCTGAGGGGATATGCTCCGGTTCGGGCTGGGGACCAAAACCCCACAAGTTGACCAGAGGGCCGACCGTCACCTCGAAAGCGCCTTCACTGCGGCGATAAATATCCAGGGACATTTCCAGTACATCTGCCAAGTGTTGGCTAACCGGGATCGCCTGCCCTACCGGGCTTTGGTTAAAGCGCATTAACTCAGAGTCGTCGATATAGGTCGACATCTCCTGGTTGACCTGCTGCAACTCATCGTCGATCAACTGCTGCAACTCACCCTGCTTCAGCCCAGAGGGCACCTGAACGACGGTGATGTGATAGCTGGTTCCCATGGTGCGGCCAGCCAACTGCCAGGACTCCGGCGAAGGAGCACAAGCCGATAAAATTACAGCCGCCCAAAGCAAAAACAGGGCCGTAAAGACGGGCCCTGTTTTTGAGTTTGTCGGGCCTGTGATTGCTTTTAGCAAGCTAAGCCCTCCAATTATCCGCCGAAGTCATCCAGCAGGATATTTTCATCTTCTACACCCAAGTCTTTGAGCATATTGATGACTGCCGCGTTCATCATGGGCGGCCCACACATGTAGTACTCACAATCTTCTGGAGCCGGGTGGTCCTTCAGGTAGTTTTCATATACCACGTTGTGGATGAATCCGGTGTAACCCGTCCAATTGTCTTCCGGCTGTGGGTCGGACAGAGCCACATGCCACTGGAAGTTATCGAACTCGGAAGCCAGACCGTTGTAGTCATCTTCGTAGAACATCTCGCGCAGGGAGCGCGCACCGTACCAGAAGCTGATCTTACGGGTGGAATTCAGGCGCTTGAGCTGATCAAAGATGTGTGAACGCATTGGCGCCATACCGGCACCACCGCCGATAAATACCATTTCGTTATCAGTTTCCTTGGCGAAGAACTCACCGAAGGGACCGTACACCTTAATCTTGTCACCTGCCTTCAGGCTGAAAACGTAGGAAGACATCTGACCCGGCGGGATGCCCTCAGTGCGGGGCGGCGGAGTCGCGATACGGATGTTGAACTTAACAACACCTTTCTCTTCCGGGTAGTTAGCCATGGAGTAAGCGCGAACCACTGGCTCGGTCACTTTGGACTCCAGCTTGAAGAAGCCAAAGTGCTCCCAGTCGCCACGGTACTGCTCTTCGACATCGAAGTCAGCAAACTTAACATGGTGAGCCGGCGCTTCCAGCTGTACGTAACCGCCAGCGCGGAAGTCAACATTTTCACCTTCGGGCAGACGCAGGGTCAGCTCTTTAATAAAGGTGGCCACGTTCGGGTTGGATTCCACAGTGCACTCCCACTGCTTAACACCAAACACCTCTTCCGGCACTTCGATTTCCATGTCTTGCTTAACCGCAACCTGACAGGAAAGACGCTTGCCTTCTTTTGCATCGCGCGGGGTAAAGTGAGCCGCTTCAGTCGGCAGCATATCGCCACCACCGGAATTCACCTTACAGATACACTGCGCACAGCTGCCGCCGCCGCCACAGGCGGAGGCCAGGAACAGGTTGTTGGCAGCCAGGGTTTGCAGCAGCTTGCCGCCGGCCGGTACGGTGAGAGTCTTCTCACCGTTAACCAGGATGTTGACGTTGCCGGTGTTTACCAGGCGCGAGCGGGCCGCAAGGATCACCGCTACCAGCGCCAAAACGATGACGGTAAACATCGCTACGCCGAGGATAATTTCAATACTCATTCTATTGTTTTCCCCGCTTAGATATCGATGCCGCCGAAGGACATGAAGCCCAGGGACATCAGACCAACAGTTACGAAGGTGATACCCAGACCTTTCAGGCCATCCGGAACGTCACTGTACTTCAGCTTTTCACGAATACCGGCCAGAGCGGTAATCGCCAGTGCCCAGCCGAGGCCGGCACCGAAGCCATAGGCAACACTCTCGCCAAACGCGTACTCGCGCTCAACCATGAACAAGGAAGCACCCATGATGGCGCAGTTCACGGTAATCAGCGGCAGGAATACACCCAGCGCGTTGTAGAGAGCCGGTACATATTTATCCAGGAACATCTCCAGGATCTGTACCAGTGCCGCAATTACACCGATGTAGGACAACAGGCCGAGGAAGCTCAGGTCCACGTCGGGGTAACCGGCCCAGGCCAGTGCACCGTCTTTCAGCAGGTAGGTGTAGATCAGGTTGTTCACTGGTACTGTCAGAGTCAGCACCACGATAACCGCAACACCCAGGCCAATAGCGGCCTCGATCTTCTTCGATACCGCCAGGAAGGTACACATACCGAGGAAGAAGGCCAGCGCCATGTTTTCAACGAAAACGGCGCGGATAATCAAAGAAATATAATGTTCCACGGATTAGGCCTCCTGCGCTTGGGAATTAGGCGCAATCTTGAACTCATCTTCTTCCACCTGTGCCGGTTTCCAGGCACGGATTGCCCAGATGAACAGGCCGATCAGGAAGAATGCACTCGGCGGCAACAGCAGCAGGCCGTTGGGGATATACCAACCGCCGTTGCTCACGGTAGTCAGGATATCTACACCGAACAGTTTGCCGGCGCCGAAGAGTTCACGAACCACCGCGAGACCGATCAGGATCACACTGTATCCCAGACCGTTACCAAGACCGTCGAAGAAGCTGGGCAGCGGCGGGTTCTTCATAGCGAAGGCTTCCGCACGGCCCATTACGATACAGTTGGTAATGATCAGACCAACGAATACAGACAGCTGCTTGGAGATGTCGTAAGCCAGGGCCTTGATCAGCTGGTCCACCAGGATTACCAAAGAGGCAATCACGGTCATCTGTACAATGATACGGATGCTGTTCGGGATCTGTTTGCGGATCAGGGATACCGCAACGTTGGAACAAGCCACAACCGAGGTCAGTGCGATACACATTACCAGGGTAACCTGCAGCGAGCTGGTAACAGCCAGTGCAGAACAGATACCCAGGATCTGCAGCGCGATCGGGTTGTTGTTAAAAATCGGCTCTAGCAGAGTATCTTTGATTTTCATGCTTATGCCTCCCCTGCTTTCAGGTTTTTCAGGAAGGGACCATAACCCTGGTTACCCAACCAGAAGTTCACCAGGTTGCTAACGCCCTTACTGGTCAGAGTTGCACCAGACAGGCCATCTACTTCGTGAATCGCGTCTGGGCTGTTGGGGTTAACCTGACCCTTGATCACTGCGATATCCACGTCGCCCTGGTTGTTGAAGACTTTCTTACCAATCCACTGGGCTTTCCAGTTGGGGTTGTCAACTTCACCACCCAGTCCCGGAGTTTCCTTGTGCTCGTAGAAGCCGAGGCCCGCTACGGTGTCGAGGTTGCTCTCCAGAGCGAGGAAGCCGTACAGGGTGCCCCACAGGCCATAACCGCGAATCGGCAGAATGATCTTGTCCAGCTTGCCGTCTTTTTCTACCAGGTATACCTCTTTGGTATTTTCCCGACGGATAATTTTGGCAGTGTCCTCGTCAGCCGGCAGTTTTTCACTGTCAGACGGGATCTTGGCAGCAGCGCGACCACTGCCACCAGCCGGAGCCTGATCGGTAAACTTACCGGTATTCAGGTCGACGTATTTGATTTTTACGTCGGCGAAGGCCTTTTCGACTTCCGCTTTATCAGCGTGAGAGTCTTTCAACAGGCCGCCAGCCATCAGTACGTTGCGCTTCATGTCCAGCTCGGCATTCGCCTGCTGGGCAGGCTTCAGCATTACCGCAGCGGTGGATACCACTACGGAGCACACCAGGCACATTACCAGCGCGACAATCAGAGTACCGGTTACGGAATCTTTATTAGCCACGTGCCAACCTCCGTTTGATATTGGACTGCACCACAAAGTGGTCAAACAGCGGAGCGAACAGGTTGGCGAACAGAATCGCCAGCATCATGCCTTCCGGGAAGGCCGGGTTCACCACACGAATCAGGACAACCATCACCCCGATCAGGATGCCGTACCACCAGCGACCGGTGTTGGTCATCGCAGCGGATACAGGGTCCGTAGTCATAAAGATCAGACCGAAGGCAAAACCGCCCACTACCAGGTGCCAGTACCAGGGTACCTGGAACATCGGGTTGGTCTCGGAACCAATCATGTTAAACATGAAAGAGGTGGCCATCATGCCCAGCAGAGTGCCGGCTACGATGCGCCAGCTGGCGATCTTCATGCCCATCAGGATTACGCCGGCAATCAGGATAGCCAGGGTAGAAGTTTCACCAATGGAACCATGGATCTGGCCGAAGAAAGCGTCGAACCAGGTTACCTGGCCAACAGCAGCATTGACGATACCGTTCTGGATACCTTCGCTGGCCATAACAGACAGCGCAGTAGCACCGGTATAACCGTCAACCGCAGTCCAAACCGCATCTCCAGACATTGCTGCCGGATAGGCAAAGAATACGAAGGCACGGCCGGTAAGAGCCGGGTTGAGGAAGTTCTTGCCGGTACCACCGAATACTTCCTTACCGATAACCACACCGAAGCTGATGCCCATAGCCACCATCCACAGAGGCAGATCCGGCGGACAGGTCAAGGCGAACAGGATGGAGGTTACAAAGAAGCCTTCGTTGACTTCGTGACCGCGCACCGCAGCAAACAGGACTTCCCAGATACCGCCCACAATAAAAGTGACCGCATAAATAGGCAGGAAGTACATAGCGCCGTAGACAAAGTTGTCCCACAGGCTAGCTGGGTTGTAGGAAGTCAGAGCGCCGATAATGGCGTGACGCCAGCCGGACAGATCCGGGTTGGTCATACCTTCCAGAATGGTGTTGGACTGGAAACCGATATTCCACATACCGTAGAACGCCGGGATCATGGCACAAGCCCAAACGGTGATCATAATACGCTTCAGGTCGATACCGTCGCGCACGTGAGCAGTGGTTTTGGTCTTGTCTGCCGGCTGGAACAGACCGGTGTCAATCGCTTCAAACAGGGCGTAGAACTTTTCGAACTTACCGCCTTTGTGAAACTTGGGTTCGATCGAATCGAGGAATTTACGCAACATACTTACCCCTCCTTCTCAATACGGGTCAGGTTGTCCCGCAAAATGGGGCCGTACTCGTACTTGCCCGGACACACAAAGGTGCACAACGCCAGATCTTCTTCGTCCAGCTCCAGTGCGCCCAGCTTCTGCGCCATTGCAGTATCGCCAACGATCAGGGAGCGCAGCAACTGAGTGGGCAGTACATCCAGCGGCATGACTTTCTCATAACTACCGACCGGTACCATGGCACGCTCAGAACCGTTGGTGCTGGTGGTGAAGTTGAACAGCTTGTTCTTCACCAGGCGCGACAGGTAAATCGGGAATACAGAGAAACGCTTATTACCAGCACGCAGATAGTGCAGGAATGGACGCTCATCGCCCTCTTCCAGTACAGAAATCTGGTTGTGATAGCGGCCCAGGTAAGCCATCGGGCCAGCAGCGGTGCGGCCACCGAATACAGAGCCGGAGATGATGCGATCGTTATCGCCTTTCAGCTCATCAGAAGTCAGGGTTTCCAGACTGGCACCGAGACGGGTGCGCAGCAGACGCGGCTGCTTGACCTGAGGCCCTGCCAGGGAAATGACGCGATCGGTAAACAGCTTACCGGTGGTAAACAGTTTGCCTACGGCGATCACATCCTGGTAATTAATGGTAAATACACTGCGGTTGCCAGAAACTGGCTTCAGGTAGTGGATGTGGGTACCGGACAGGCCTGCCGGATGGGGGCCGGCAAAGGTTTCGCGGCGAATATTCGCTGCGCTCGGTACTGGAATATCCGCATCTGGAGCAGTACAGACGTAAGTGGTTTCTGCCAGCTTGGAAAGAATCTCAACGCCCTGGGAGAAGGCTTTGGGATTCTCAGCAATCACTACTTCTGGATTGGCTGCCAGAGGGTTGGTGTCCATCGCATTGATAAACACAGCTACCGGCTCAGCGTCCAGGGCGGGAACGCGGCTGAACGGGCGGGTGCGCAGTGCGGTCCACATGCCGGACTCAACCAGGTTTTCAACGACCTGTTCGCGAGTCAGACCAGACAGTTTATCTGCGCTGTAGCTTTGGAACTGTTCCGCTGCATCGCCGTCTATGCCAATCACGACGGATTGCAGAACACGACGAGCGCCACGGTTAATCGCAACAACACGACCGGCAGCAGGCGCTGTGTAGCGCACGCCTTCAGTTTTTTTGTCGCTAAACAACAGCTGACCAAGATTGACGCGATCCCCTACAGCCACTGCCATTGTCGGCTTCATCCCGTGATAATCGGGGCCGAGAACAGCAACGGTCTTGATCGCAGGTCCTTTTTGAATGACCTGCTCGGGCGCGCCGGATATGGGTAAGTCCAATCCCCGACGGATCTTTCTCATACGCCTATGCCTAAGTTTCTAGTTTAAAAAAATTGCAATAGGACCCACCGTCCCATGCCTGGGATGACGGGTCCTATTGTGGAATTCCGTGCTGCGAGGGCTTATGCCGTATCACCCGTGAACCGGGAGGAAGGAAGCTAACTAAAAAGGATGTGCGCGCTAACTTCTCGGCGCACGGCCGCCCCGCAAAATCGCGCGCATTATAAAGATGGGCCAGAGTCATTACCAGTCTGGAAAGTCTTTAAGTGGCACTAAGATTGGAAATTTCTGTTGAAAAAACAGGGATTTGGGGAGATATGGTGCGGCGACTGGAACAGTCGCCGAAACCCCGCAGTCGGATCTGGGTACCGACTGCGGCGAGGAGGCGTGACACCTTAGTCCTCTTGCGGGAACAACTTGTAACGAACACCAGCCATATCTTCCAGGCAGCGAACTACCTGACAGCTATAGCCGAACTCGTTGTCGTACCAGCAGTAAAGCACAGTGTTCTTGCCATCCACGATAGTCGCAGTGGAATCGAATACGCAGGCAACGCGGGAGCCAACAAAATCGCTGGACACCACTTCCGGGGAGTTGGTGAAATCGATCTGCTGACGCAGCGGCGAGTGCAGTGCCACATCGCGCATGTATTCGTTCAGCTCTTCCTTGGTGGTCTCTTTACCCAGGTTCAGGTTAAGGATCGCCATGGAAACATTAGGAGTCGGAACGCGAATTGCGTTGCCGGTGAGCTTACCTTTCAGCTCGGGCAGCGCTTTGGCAACCGCCTTGGCAGCACCGGTTTCAGTCAGAACCATATTCAGCGCTGCTGCGCGACCGCGACGCTCACCTTTGTGGTAGTTGTCGATCAGGTTCTGGTCGTTGGTGTAGGCGTGTACGGTTTCTACATGGCCGTGCTCAACGCCGTAGCCATCCATCATCGCTTTCAGGACAGGCACGATGGCGTTAGTGGTACAGGAAGCGGCGGACAGTACCTTGTCTTCCGGCTTGATGTCGCTGCTGTTGATACCGTAAACGATATTCTTGATATCGCCCTTGCCCGGTGCAGTCAGCAGCACCTTGGAAGCGCCTGGGCTCTGCAGGTGCTGGCTCAGACCTTCTTCATCACGCCATACACCGGTGCTGTCAACGATAATCGCATCGTCGATACCGTGCTGGGTGTAATCCACTTCCTGAGGGGAGTTGGCGTAGATGATCTTGATTTCGTTACCGTTACAGATCAGGGAGTTGGTCTCCTCGTCCACACGGATAGTGCCCTGGAAGGCGCCATGTACGGAGTCGCGACGCAGCAGAGAAGCGCGCTTCACCAAATCGTTGGGGGCCTTGCCCTTGCGCAATACGATAGCGCGCAGACGCAGAACATCACCACTACCAGCCTTGTCGATCAGCAGGCGGGCAACCAGACGGCCGATACGACCAAAACCGTAGATCACAACATCTTTGGATTCGGGCAGAGGCTTGCCGGCACCCGCTGCGTCGGACAGCTCTTCACGTACAAACTCGTCCACAGACAAGCCGCGATCATCGCGCATGTACTTGTTGGTCATGGTTCCCAGGTCGATATGTACGGGACCCAGCTCCATCTTGCAGATGGCTTCCAATACAGGGAAGGTTTCAAACTCGGAGAGTTCATTTTCCTCAACCTGACGCACGAAACGGTGCGCTTTCATAATGCTCAGCACTGAGCGATTAACCAGGTTGCGGCCGTACATATAAATACCGACGTTGCTCTCACGGTTGAGCTTTCCAATCATCGGGATCATGGATTCAGCCAGTGCTTCACGCTGTTTCCAGTCCTTGAAAAAGTCCGCGGGCTTCGGTCGCTTCTGAGTCACTATCGGACACCTCTGCAATGTATTTAGTAGGCAAGAAATACGGCCTTGAAACCACTCAGGACCGCATGGCTGCGCATTATAGTGTTCGCTTTATACTGCGCAACTGAGCAAAAAAGAGCCAAAAAAATGTAGTAAAACTACCTTTTTGTAGTCCACCCGAGCGACATTGCGCAATCCATAAAAAAGCGTAGTTGTTCCCGACTGGAAACACAGGCAGGGTTAACATTCCCTGCAAGCAAAACTGTTCGCGGCTACAATAGCCGACCTCGAAGACATCTCGAATGAACGCGCGGATATATAAGGAAAGATGACAGAAATACAGCCCCTGACCCCACCGAAGTTTCGCTCCTCCAGTGACCGACAATTTTGGGGACAACTGCATGGCGCAGCTGCCGCGCTCGCCATCCTCAACGCGGCACGCAATAACAAAGCGCCCACCCTGTTAATCACAAAGGACAGTCTCGAAGCGCACCGTTTAGAGGTGCAATTGAAATTTTTTAACAAAGCGCGGCGAGATAAGGGGGAAAACAGGGAGCTGGAAATTTTCCATTTTCCCGACTGGGAAATTCTCCCCTACGACACCTTCTCTCCCCACCAGGACATCATCTCGGATCGCCTTGCCACCCTCTACCAGCTGCCGAAAATGGGGGCCGGGATCGTCATAATCCCAGTCAGCACCCTGATGCACCGGCTACCACCCTGCAATTATATTGCCGGCAATGCGCTGATATTGGAGGAGGGGCAGCAGTTTGATATCGATATCCAGCGGAGACTGCTGGAGCAGGCCGGCTACCACTGCGTAGACACCGTCTACGAACACGGCGAATTCGCTGTGCGCGGCTCACTGATGGATATTTTCCCAATGGGCAGCCCCCTGCCCTACCGCATCGATCTGTTCGACGATGAAATTGAATCCCTGCGGACCTTTGACCCGGAAACCCAACGCACCATCGACAAGGTGAAAACCATTCACCTTTTACCTGCACGGGAATTCCCTTTGCACAAGGCTGCCCTATCAGGGTTTCTGCAAAATTGGCACGGTGAATTCGATAGCGATCCCAGCCAAGTGCCAATTTACCAGGATATCAGTGCAGGAATTGCCCCGGCGGGCATTGAGTACTACCTGCCTCTGTTCTTCGATGGGAACTGCTCAAGCCTGTTCGACTATCTGCCCGAGGGCAGCCAGGCATTTTTACAGGGAGATATCCAACAGCCGCTGGACAATTTCTGGCGCGAAGTCAGCAATCGCTATGAAAGTCGTCGCGGCGACCTGACCCGTCCCATATTGCCACCACGCCAGATTTTACTGGAAATTGATGAGCTTAACGGTGCCCTGAAGTCCATGCCCCGGGCAATCTTCTCTGCGGAGAGTCTTCCGGAAGCCCAGGGCAACTGTAATTTTGACACTTCCGTACCCCCCTCACTGCCAGTAGATGGCAAGTCCGAACAACCCCTGGCTGCACTGGAAAGCTACCTGATGGAATACTCCGGTCGGGTGCTTTTTTGCGCTGAAAGTAGCGGGCGCCGCGAGGCATTGCTGGAGCTATTAAAGGGCATACGGCTCAGCCCTCCCAGCTTCCAGAGCTGGCAGGACTTCCTCGCCGCAAAGGACACTATCGGGATTACCGTAGCCCCCATCGATCAAGGGCTGCTGCTTGAGGACCCGCAAATCAACCTGATCGCAGAACCGCAGTTATTTGGTGAGCGGGTACTGCAGCAACGCCGCCGTAAAAAAGCCAAAGATGAAGCGGACAACGCGGTTAAAAACCTGGCTGAACTGCGCATGGGCACTCCCGTCGTTCACATTGATCACGGCGTAGGTCGTTATCGCGGCCTACAGCACCTGGAGATCGACGGGCAACCGGCAGAATTCCTGACCCTTGAATATGCCGACGATGCCAAGCTCTACGTACCGGTGGCCAGCCTGCACTTGATCAGCCGCTACTCCGGTGCCGATGAAGCCCTGGCCCCGCTGCACAGAATGGGCAGTGAACAGTGGCAAAAAGCCAAACGCAAAGCCGCCGAGAAAGTCCGCGATGCAGCTGCGGAGCTGCTGGATATCTACGCCCGCCGCGAAGCCCGTATTGGCCATGCCTTCGATAACCCTCAATTGGCCTACCGGGAGTTTTCCGCAGGTTTCCCCTTCGAGGAAACTCCAGATCAACAACAAGCCATCGAGGCAGTTCTAGGGGATATGCTCTCAGATAAGCCGATGGACCGACTGGTTTGCGGCGACGTGGGATTCGGCAAGACAGAAGTGGCCATGCGGGCTGCATTTGTCTCGGCCCACGCAGGTATGCAAGTGGCCATGCTGGTTCCCACCACCCTGTTGGCCCAGCAACACTATCAATCCTTCCAGGATCGCTTTGCCGATTGGCCGATCAATATCGAGGTGATCTCCCGCTTCCGCTCCGGCAAGGAAGTGGACAGCGTGAAAGAGAAGGTTGCCAGTGGCAAGGTGGATATCCTGGTTGGCACCCACAAGCTGTTGCAAAGCGATCTGGACTTTAAAAATCTCGGCCTGCTGATTATCGACGAAGAACACCGCTTTGGCGTCCGGCAGAAGGAGCGCCTCAAGAGCCTCCGCTCCGAGGTGGATATCCTCAACCTTACCGCCACCCCTATTCCCCGCACCCTGAATATGGCCATGGCCGGTATTCGCGATCTATCGGTGATCGCCACCCCACCAGCACGGCGCCTCTCTGTGAAAACCTTCGTGCGCGAGCGCGATGATGCCTTGGTAAAAGAGGCTATCCTGCGGGAGATCTTGCGCGGTGGTCAGGTGTATTTCCTGCACAACGAAGTCAAAAGCATTGAGCGAATCGCGCGGGAGCTACAGGAGATGATTCCCGAGGCCCGTATCGGCATAGGCCACGGCCAGATGCGCGAACGGGAGCTGGAACAGGTAATGAGTGACTTCTATCACAAGCGCTTTAATGTCCTGGTCTGTACCACCATTATCGAAACCGGTATCGACGTCCCCACAGCCAACACGATACTGATCGAGCGCGCAGACAAGTTCGGCCTGGCCCAGCTTCACCAGTTGCGCGGTCGCGTGGGGCGCTCGCACCACCAGGCCTACGCCTATCTACTGACTCCCAACAAGCGCTCCATGACCAATGACGCCGTGAAGCGTCTGGAGGCGATCAGCGAAGCCCAGGATTTAGGTGCAGGCTTTACCCTGGCTACCCACGACCTGGAAATTCGCGGTGCAGGCGAACTGCTAGGTGAGGAACAAAGCGGGCAGATTCAGAGTGTCGGCTTCAACTTGTATATGGAGATGCTCGACAAGGCAGTGAAGGCCATTCGCGAGGGCCGCACACCGAATATTGACGAACCCCTCGAATCCCCTGCGGTGGACGTCAATCTGCGGGTTGCCGCGCTGATTCCCGAGGACTACCTGCCCGATGTCCACGGCCGTCTGATCATGTACAAACGCATTGCCAATGCCACTGACGGGCAGCAACTGAAAGAACTTCAGGTAGAGATGATCGACCGTTTCGGGCTACTGCCGGAATCGGTAAAACACTTGTTCCGCACCACGGAGATCAAGTTAAAGGCCGAGAGTATGGGCATCCGCAAACTTGAGGCCTCTGCGGCAAGAGGGCGTATCGAATTTGCGGAGAATACCCGTGTAGATCCGCTCACTTTGGTTAAGATGGTGCAAACCCAGCCGGGACGCTACCAGCTGGCCGGCGCAAACCAACTGAATTTCAGTCTCAATGAGGAGGGTACTGATCGCAAGCTCCAGGAAATTAACGAAGTTCTGGAAAAGCTTGCACAGTGATACCATCCGGCAGGCAGCAGCGGGAGCTGGCGGCAAAACTAATTAGTCTCCTACTCCCGCTTAAACGGCCTGTCGGCAATGACACCCTCGGCACCCAAATAGAATTGTTTAAGTGGTAAACCCATGAAAAGGATAATTAGCCTCTGCTCAACCCTGGCGCTCACGCTGGCAGCAACCAGTGCCCAGGCCGTCAACTACGCTGGCAATACTTTCGAAATAGAAATGATCGTATTCGAGCGCCCCCAGGGGATGGAAAGAACCGCAGAGACCTGGCCGACGGCACCCCGTCTTCAGTATCCATCAAAGTGGATCGACTTTGACACCCTGCGCACTCCAACTCAGCCAACAGAAGATGAGGTGTTATCGCTTGAAGACATCATCTCGAGCCCAGAAACGAGCGGCCCAGCCGATATTGAATCATCGGAACTTGAGGGCGACGTGTCTACTAGCTTGCAGAACTCTGAGCAAGCACCAAGAAACTTGCTGCTAAGACCTGTACCCAGGCTGCTGGGCAACAAAGCCGCCACAATTTCCAGGGCTGGTGACAGGGTCCTGTTTCACAAGGCCTGGCGCCAGGTTTTAAAAACCAAGAGAAACTCCCCGGCCATTCTGATTGATGGCGGCAGCCAGCTCAGCGGCCACAGCCAGCTTGAGGGATCTATCACCCTGAGTGTCGCTCGCTATTTACATATCAGTACTAATTTGTGGCTCAGCGATTTTTATACGCAACCCGGGGAACACAGTATTCTTCTTCCTCAGCGCCCACAAAATAAAATCGAAAAGCCACTACAAATCCTAACCGGTAATTACAGTGACATTGAAAATTCATATTCACAAAATAACGGGTTTGATATCGAAAATAGTCAGGGCGCAATTAACACAACTGAGCCACTCACACTGGGCGAGCCGGAATTTATAAAAGAAGAACCATTATATGTAGCCCAGGCTGCGAGACTGCAACACGAGAGACGTTTGCGTAGCGGACAACTTCATTATATCGACCACCCTGCATTTGGCATTCTTATTGAAGTGCGCACTGTAGCCAAACCCAAAGAAGATTCGCAAAATATGGATATGCTTAATTCCGACCAAGAAATAGATAACCGCACAGAAAGTTAATTTATTTAAATAATCGACTTTCGCCAATAGCCCCTGCAAATCTTGCCGGGGCTATTATTTTAAATATACCTTTAAAACTCTTCACCTCAAACGAATTAATTTCACCATCACTGCAAGCACACCCCATCCAGCCGATATTTAATCAATTTATCTTTAATCAAAATACAGCCAGCAAACAAGCAAATACCGCCACCCCACAACAACATAAAATTGCTATCAGTGGGGCAATATTCCGGAAGTATTAAAATAATAATTAGCACAGCGGTATTGAGCACAATAAACTCACTCATATACACACAATTACATTGGGGACTTTAGGTGGGGCGGGATATGACCAAATCTACAAAGAGGGACACAAATGCAACTTAAAGAAGAAGAACCTATATCCACTGCAAAGTAGCAAACAAAAAAGCGGATCATAAAGATCCGCTTTTCAGAGGCGCTGACAGGGCCGGCGTCAATTGAGCCGCAGGACCCTACACGACAACAGTTCTTTCAACGAGTGATCTATAAATCACTCACAGGGAACAACATCTTCCGCCAGCAGTCCTTTGTCACCTTGTTGCATTTCGAACTCTACCGCCTGCCCCTCATTAAGGGTTTTGTAGCCCTCGCCGCGAATGCTGCGATAGTGAACGAAAATATCTTCAGTTCCTTCTCCACAGGTGATGAAGCCATAACCCCGTGCGTTATTAAACCACTTCACTGTACCTGTAACGCGATCACTCATTGAGAAAACCTCATTATTGTTATTGCGCCTACCTCTTTTACCTCACTGCTCAATTCGGCAAGAGGGGCAAACGCCACCCCATTGTTAACAAACTGCTCCATGCAGAATGCTATCTTGCTTAATCCGATGAGCATATACCCAAAGGACGTACCCTGATTCTTAGATAAAACAGCGCCAGTGTCTAGTTTTCTATGTGAAATAAATACTACGTTTTTCCCAATATGCGTAATTAACCGTCAAAATCTTCAATAGTGCTCAATTAGAAACTAATCATTTGTACCTTATTGCACTCCCATTCCTCAACTGTCTAACGCGGCCTCTCGCGTTAATGAAGGTATATCGGCAATATGTAATGTTGAGGTTGGGAATGCACAAGATGCCCCATATCCCTCAATTATTTTAAGAATCGTTAATAGAACATCCTGTTTTACTTCATGATAACGAACCCAATCGGTAGTGCGGGTAAACGTATATATAAAGAAATCCAAAGAAGAGGAAGCAAAACTATTAAAATTAACAATAAGCGTACGATTAGAATCAATTTCCGGATGTTCCTGTAACATATTTTTAACATCCGCCACGATTGCCGCCATATGATGGGCATCTTCATAACGAATACCAATCGTTTCAAAAATCCTACGATTTAACATACGGGAAGGATTTTCTACCGCAATCTGGGTGAAGATGCCATTGGGAACATAGACGGGTCGCATATCAAAAGTGCGAATTCTGGTCAGGCGCCAACCGATATCTTCCACGGTCCCCTCAATCTCCTTATCGGGGGAGCGAATCCAGTCGCCCACCGCAAAGGGCCGATCCAGATAGATCATCAGGCCACCGAAAAAGTTTGCCAGCAGGTCCTTGGCCGCAAAACCGACAGCCAGTCCGCCAATACCACCAAACGCCAAAACACCACTGACGCTATAGCCCAGGAACTGCATGACCACAATTCCCGCCGTGATCACGATTGAGGCCCTGACCAGCTTGCCGATCGCACGTACCGTAGTGGCATCCATCGGCTTGCCCATATAGCGCGGATCGCACAGATTGTGTTCCACGCTGTGTGAGAACCGCCAGGCAAACCAGGCCATCACCAGGATCAAGCCTATTTCCCGCGTCGGTGCAGCCAGGGAGAATATCTCGGCACCAGTGGCGTCCCCCGCTCGCTGGGCAGCGACAGTCAAGCCCAACAGCCATACCAATACCTGCCCGGGAGGGGAGAGCGCCCCAACCAAGGCATCATCCCAGGGGTTAACCGTTTTTTCCGCCTTAATGGCCATGCGCTGCACGAACCGGCCAAATAACCAGGCCAACACCCCAGACGCAAGTACTATGAGGAAAACAGAAACTATCCAGACCCGGTTCTCACCAAGCCAGGACAACAGCACGCTCTCAACGGACTCCACTCGACCCCCTCCGCTTTAACCAACAATCAGTAATATCCGTACAGCGCCTTCTCAATAGACGACGGATTTAAACAACTTATTTCAGCGCATTATGGAAGCTAACCACTCCCTGGTTCTGTGCCACCGCGCACTCTTCTCAAGCTCCTCCCAGGAGCCGATCACCGGCCTGCCACCCATGGCCGACAACCGATGAGTGGACTCCGGTTTGGGCACAAAGGTATCCAGTGCCGCCAGCGCCTCAAAAGCGCCGACACGATTGTTGCATACGATACCCATATCACAACCGGCTTCCAGGGCTGCGCGAATCCTATCGCCATAGCCTCCGGCCGCACCCGCCCCTTCCATAGACAGATCATCACTAAAAATCACTCCATTGAATCCCAGCTGTCGCCGCAATACATCCTGCAGCCAATAGCGGGAGAATCCCACCGGCTGGCTATCAATGTTGATGAAGCGGATATGGGCCGGCATCACCGCAGTAAGTTCCTGGGTTCCAATACAATCGATAAACGGAAGTGCATCGGTTGCCAAGACCTGATCCAACGAACGCTTATCCTCTGGCAACTCCACATGACTGTCTTCCAGCACGTGGCCATGCCCCGGAAAATGCTTACCTGTTGTGGCCATGCCCGCTTCGCGCATCCCTTGGATAAAGGGGCGAGCCAGTGCGGTTAACTGGGCCGGATCGGGACAAAAACTCCGATCGCCGATCACCCTGCTGTGACTGTCATCCGCATCCAAAACCGGCGCAAAGCTAAAATCCACGCCTACAGCCAGCAACTCTGCGGCCAGCAGCCACCCCACATCCTGCAATTGCTCGTTACTGGCGACAGCACTAAGGGCCTGCATTGAAGGTATTCGCGTAAAGTCATCGCGAAACCGCTGAACCCTGCCACCCTCCTGATCTACCGCTAGCAGGATCTCTGGTCGCACCGCACGGATGGAGTTAACCAATTGGATAAGCTGCTGGCGATCCCGATAGTTTCTCGCAAAAAAGATCAGCCCGCCCACCATCGGATGCCGAAGCAACTCACAGTCTTCCTCGGTGAGTTCAAGCCCCTCGATATCCACCATGACCGGTCCGGGTGGTAAAGACATATTAAGTTCCTTATCGATTTAAGAGTGCGCCCACTAATTATCTACCTTCAACATGGCCGAAGCAGCGGGTACCAATCGCTCAAGAGTCTGGGTCAGGGTACTGTCAGAACCGAAATCCTCCCGCAGGATAGCCTCAATCGCATCGTGGCTCGACAGTGTGAAAATGGTCGCTCCCAGCATAAAGTAGAGGCGCCAATAGAAAGTTTCTGGGTCCAAGCCCGGTAACGCTTCAGCCAGCAGTCCGGCAAAACGGCGGTAAGTATCCCCGTATCGAGATACGATAAATCGACGCAAATGCCCCTGGAACTGGGTATAGGCCAATCCTAAAAGACGCATAAATCGCTGTGGATCCTTTCCCTCCAGCCCAAGGCTTCCCAACCCAACTCGATACAGGCATTCGATCAGCTCCTCCACCCCCAGGGGCTGCCCCAGGGCAATACGGCGATCAAGCTCTTCTTCCAGAGCATTAGTGAAAGGCGTTAAAAAGCGTTCAAATACCGCCTGTATCAATTCTTTCTTGGAGCCGAAATGGTAGTTAACTGCCGCCAGATTAACCCCGGCCGTGCTCGTAATTGTTCTCAATGAGGTTTCAGGAAAACCCCGTTCAGCAAACAGCACTTCTGCTGCATCGAGTATCCGGCTGACCGTATCTATCTGGCTCATAAGTATCAAACCACCATTTAAAACATACGTTTAATCGACGCCAGAGTAGCACATTCTCACTGATCTAGAGCCCGCCAGCTAAGCTCTCCACTCAGCAAGGTACAAGAGTAAAAATAACAGGGAAAAGTATGTCAGGCGGTAAGATCAATACTGCTGGAGTTGATCTCCCGCCAACTTGTGCAAGTACGCCACCCCATCAGCCTGCATAGCCTTTTAGTCCGGGGGCAGCTTTAACAAAAATAACTTTGAAAATTTTTCGGTATTTTAAGATCACCCGAATAATTATTCTTTCACCTGCATATATTTCATAATCAGGGCCGCAGCCTCCTCCACACTATCAACGATATGAAAAAGGTCGAGATCACTGGCATCAATACAATCGCGCTCTAACACTGTATCTACTAGCCAATCGTACAATCCACCCCAGTAACGCTTTCCTACCAACACAATTGGGAAACGCCGCACCTTCTGCGTTTGTACCAAGGTAAGAGCTTCAAACAACTCATCCAACGTGCCGTAGCCACCGGGAAGTCCAACGAATCCAAGTGCGTGTTTTACAAACATAAATTTACGTACAAAAAAGTATCGGAAGTTCAAACTGATGTCCTGATATGGATTTGCCGCCTGCTCAAATGGCAGCTCTATATTTAACCCAATTGATGCGCCGGGCTGCCCGAAAGCCCCTCGGTTACAAGCCTCCATCAGTCCCGGGCCACCACCGGTAATCACGGGGATCCCTTCAGCCGCGAGCAACTCTCCCAACTTTACCCCCTGCTGATATTCAGGACTATCCTCTGTAAATCTCGCCCCTCCAAACACTGTCACTGCACCACCTAACGCTATCAGCCTCTCTATCCCATCCACCAATTCAGACTGAATACGAAGCACTCTCCAGGCTTCCGGCATTTTTGCATCCAACATTATTTTTCCCTCTTTGTCAGTTCCTTCAACGCTTTCTTCTCTCCTTGCTTTCTCCATCAATGTAGCAGCTCACAAAGACTAAAACCTGAGGATTGCGCGAACAATAAATCTGTATATAATTCCAGCAACTGTATATAAATACAGAAAACTAGGTAAATCTATGACCAATCTCACCGCTCGTCAGTCCCAGGTTCTCGACCTAATCAAGTCCTACCTGGATGAAACAGGCTACCCGCCAACGCGGGCAGAAATTGCCCAGGAGCTCGGCTTCCGCTCACCCAATGCCGCCGAGGAACACCTGAAAGCGCTCGCCAGAAAAGGCGCCATCGAGATGGTTGCCGGCGCTTCCCGAGGCATTCGAATTCCGGATCACCAATCCGGCTTGCCGATTGTGGGTAGAGTAGCTGCGGGGAATCCCATACTCGCCAGCGAACATATTGAAGATTACTGCGACTTGCCCGCGAGCTTCTTCCATCCCCCCGCAGATTATTTGTTGAGGGTGCATGGTATGAGTATGCGAGATGCGGGCATTCTCGATGGAGACCTGCTGGCAGTACAAAAGACCGAGCAAGTGCGCAATGGCCAAATCGTGGTTGCCCGTATCGATGATGAAGTCACTGTGAAGCGCTTTCGCCGCAAGGGAAATCAGGCAACCGTTCAGTTGCTACCTGAAAATGATGACTTTGAGTTAATTCAAGTCGATATGAGAGATAAGAACTTTGTGATTGAGGGATTAGCCGTAGGGGTTATTCGCCAAACGCCTTAAGCCCCTAAAAACGACAACAGCGGCCATTGGCCGCTGTTGATAAGACTCGAACTAACGCTGATGTTAGTGAATAGTATGATTTACCGGCATTAAATCGTCTTCTTCCTCGAAGTAACCAGCCTCAAGATCGTCTAGATTTTGTACGGCTTCAATGCCCGCTTCCAACATAGCCCTTGCCACAGCAACCTTGTTCTTGCGCAGAAACTGAAGGCTTTCTGCAGAAAAAGAAATGCTTACCAAAGGGTCCTCTTTATGGCCAGCACGACGCAAAGCTACATCGCCATTAGCCAGCTCGATTATTTCAAAAGTTTCGGAGGACATTCGCTTTTCCTTCACGGCACAACAGTTTGCGCCCAGTGTACCACAGGCTTGCGATAAGTTTCATTCATCCAATTTGAGGGCTTCTGGCTCCTGACTTTCGAGGCAGTCTATTACTAGTACGCTATATCAAAGAATTACCTAAACCACTCAAGAGATCACAAGAGAAGAGTGAATTGCTTTGCACGTTGCACCGGTTGCGGGTTATGTCGAGTGGGTCGCAACTACTCTATTGTGACTCACTCAAAGGACAGCGGACTTTCCCGTAGAGGTGCACCTAATATCTACAACCTTCAAAATTCGCAGAAATATTACGAACCTATTCAGAAGTTCACCGAGGTCGAGTAAGCGTATTAGTTAACATTCATCCAAGTGAGCGCGCTGCCTCACCACCAACTCACTCAGCGAGCGATGCCACTGAAGCAATAACTCTTTGGACAAGGGTGCAAACTCGGGCTTGGCAACTTCGTTGTGTAGCGGGATTAAATTAACCTGTTGCTGTTTTTCATCAGCACCCACAGATATTTTCTGCTGCTCTTCCCAGGCGTAAAGCATATGGGATAACCAACTCTGCGGGTCGCCGACCAGGCCGGACAGCTCATTGGCCTCTGCACTAGCCCTACCCTGAACGCCCAGCGCATCAATGATCAACTGCGGAGACTCCGGTTCGAATCCCAGCTGAAGCTGGGCGGCCTGCTCTGCAAGAAAAGCCCGATAGGCCTTGCACAACTGCATCAACGCTGCCTCTTCCAGCGCATCGCGCTGGAGAGGCAAGTCCCACGGCTGTTGCAACAACAGCTGGCTCTTGCGTAGAGCCGAAGTGACATGAATCGTGTAAGAGTTACTCATTACCTACTTCTTTGCCGCTGTCTTTCTAGCTGCCGGTTTCTTGCGCTTGGCGGCAGTGCTCTTAGTGGAGGCCTCTACTTTCCAACCACCATCGCGATAAAAAGCACGCCAACCGGTCGCCTTGCCCTCTTCCTCAGATTGAACATATTGCTCCTGGGTTTTGCGGCTAAATCGAACTACGGTATCCCGCCCACTGTCATCTTGCGTTGGTGCAGAGAAGAGGAAACTGTACTTTGGATCGATCTCACTCTGGTGAGGCAGCAGCTCTTTAACCAGGGGCGCGCGGGTCTCACGGTTTTTCGGGAACTGGCTGGCAGCCAGGAATAGACCCGAGGCACCATCGCGCAGGATATAGTGATCCTCCACTTTGATACAGGCCAATTCCGGCATGGGAACCGGGTCCATTTTCGGCGGCGCCGGCTGCCCATTTTTCAGCAGCTTACGGGTGTTTTTACAGTCTTCATTGGTACAACCGAAGTACTTGCCAAAGCGACCAGACTTCAACTGCATATCACTGCCACACTTATCGCACTCAATAATAGGGCCGTCATAGCCTTTAATTTTAAAAGTGCCCTGCTCAATCTCGTAGCCATTGCAATCCGGGTTATTGCCACAGATATGCAATTTACGCTGCTCATCTAACAGGTAGCTATCCATAGCCGTGCCGCACTTGCCGCAGCGGCGCTTCTCCCGCAGCAACCTGGATTCAGCTTCCTCGTCCTTATCCGCATCGACCGCCTCATCACCAGAAACCAGGTTCATGGTATTGGTACAACGCTCTTTTGGCGGCAGTGCATATCCAGAGCATCCTAAGAATACGCCAGTGGAGCCAGTGCGGATCTGCATATGGCGGCCACATTTAGTGCACTCGATGTCGGTGTCTGTCGGCGTATTGCGACGCATACCTGCATCGGCAGACTGGGCTTTCTCCAGGCGCCCGGAAAAGTCCTGATAAAACTCATCGAGCAGTTGCTTCCAACCCTTATCGCCGTCGGCAACCGCATCCAGGGATTCCTCCAGGTTTGCGGTAAATCCGTAGTCCATCAGGTTCTTGAAACTTTCACTGAGACGGTCAGTAACAATATCCCCCATTTTCTCAGCGTAAAAACGACGGTTTTCCAGGCGGACATAACCGCGATCCTGGATCGTGGAAATAATGGAAGCATAGGTGGAGGGGCGGCCGATACCGCGCTTCTCCAGCTCCTTAACCAGGGCCGCTTCACTAAACCGCGCGGGCGGCTTGGTAAAGTGCTGCTTGGGATCCAGCTGTTGCAGGGATAGCTTTTCGCCTACCTTCACATCTGGAAGCACCAGATCTTCATCTTTTTTGCCGCTCGGTGGCGCAACTTTCAGGAAACCATCGAAACGAATTACTCGACCCCGCGCACGCAACTCAAAGTCACCTGCGCTGACCACGATTGAAGAGGAGGTAAATTGGGCAGGCGTCATCTGGCAGGCCACAAACTGCTGCCAAATCAGGTTGTATAACCTCTCCGCATCCCGCTCAACACCGGACAACATATTTGGGGCGATACGAACATCGGACGGGCGAATCGCTTCGTGCGCCTCTTGAGCACCCTCTTTACTGCTGTAGCTATTGGGGCTCTCTGGAAGATACTTATCGCCGTAATTCTCGGCAATATAATCCCGTGCAGATTCCACAGCCTCTTTACTGAGATTGGTGGAATCTGTACGCATGTAGGTGATATGACCGGCTTCATACAAGCGCTGGGCCAGGGTCATGGTCTTCTTCACACTGAAGCCGAGGCGGTTACTGGCCGCCTGCTGCAAAGTGGAAGTAATAAATGGTGCGCTGGGCTTGGAGCTGGTTGGCTTATCGTCACGGGCGGAAACAACAAACTCACTGGACTGAAGCTGCTTGGCAGCACTCATTGCCAGCTCTTCGTTGGTAGGACGGAAAGCCTCACCAGCCTGCTTTTTCACCTCGAGGCGCAGCTTGGAAGCCTTTGCCGTCGCCGTATCGGCAAACAAGGTCCAGTACTCTTCCGGGATAAACGCGCGAATCTCCCGCTCCCGCTCAACTACGAGGCGGACCGCAACAGATTGCACACGCCCCGCAGACAAGCCTCTGGCTACTTTTTCCCACAGTAGAGGGGACACCATATAGCCAACGATTCGATCGAGGAAACGGCGCGCTTGCTGGGCGTTTACCCGATTAATATTCAGGCGGCCGGGATCTTTAAAGGCCTCCTGAATCGCAGACTTGGTAATTTCATTAAACACTACCCGGCGGTAGCGATCGTTATCGCCACCAATTGCTTCACGCAAATGCCAGGCAATTGCCTCTCCCTCGCGATCCAAGTCCGTTGCGAGGTAGATATGATCGGCGCCTTCGGCGAGTTTTTGTAACTCACTCACCACTTTCTCTTTACCCGGCAATATCTCGTAGTGGGCTTGCCACTCGTGATCCGGGTCGATCCCCATACGCTTAATCAGCTGATCGCGGTTTTTCTTCCGCTTGTAAGCCTCTTTCGCCTCGGGGGAAAGCTTGCGTGTTTCCGCTGCACGACGGGCGCGCTCCTTTGCGTCAACCGGCTGTTTATTGCCCCCACCTGTGGGCAAATCGCGAATATGGCCGACACTGGACTTCACAACAAAGTCCTTGCCGAGATATTTATTGATGGTTTTCGCTTTGGCCGGTGATTCGACGATGACCAGTGATTTACCCATAAGCCTTTGATTTCAAATGAAAATTTACTGCTATTGCAAGTCTTTCAAGCCCTCTTATCGGGCTTGTGCTGCGCGAATATATAAGCCTCACTTCAAGCGCGGTCAAGCAAAGCTGACAATTTTCCACTCACAGTCACCAAATTTGGCACTGGGCAGTCCGCCTAAATGCGACTCAGTAGACGCTCTTTTACACCGCTAATACGGCAATCAAGACAGCCCCTCAGTCGCCGCGCGTGAACTCACTTTTCGAATAGCTTCTTCTATTAAGGGGGTGTACTCATCAAGCGACGCCATCAGTTTCTGGAAGGCTTGATTGCCTCCTGACTCCGGCCACTGAATACCGAGACCCACTGGTGTTGCAGTGATCGCACAGGCGTCCCGAGGGATTTTTTCCAGTAGCTCGCGCAAATATTTCCATGCCCCTTGCGGAGCTGGCTGGCCATCAGCCCAATCCCAAACACCGGAAAAATTCAGTTCGTGCTCAATCCGTTGCTTATCCAAAACCCACCCCACACTCAGTCCTTTGCGGTTCTGCCAGCGGTGATAATAGACAGCTGCGGTCCCATCACCCAACGCCACAGGCAGCGCTTGGATTTGTACGGTAATGCCAGCCTGGGCCGCCCGGCTACGCAAGTCTGCAAGACGGCTGTCACGGGCATTGGGCTTGAGCCACATCACCGGCCCCAGCACCAAAGCGATGGCAAATCCGACGATAATCACCGGCAACCAATCAGACATAACCACTCCTCATCAGTGGAAAAAAGTGACTATTGTGCGGTGTTCCGCGTGATCTATGTCAATCGGTTTTTTTTGCGGTAGACTCAAAATAGGTGTCACAAGGGTGCTTTTCACAGTCAATAAAAAGGGATAGGAGCAGGTAAATTATGGCGAAATACCGACACATCCTCGTGGGCTTGGACCTGTCAAAAGAGTCTTCCCAGGTGCTTGATAGGGCCGCTGATATGGCTGAAGCATTTGGTGCAGAGTTAAGCTTACTTCACGCCATTGAGCCCCTGACTTTTGCCTATGGCGGCGACATCCCAATGGACCTCTCCGAGGTACAGGACCAGCTACAGTCCCAGGCCAAGGAGCAATTGCAAAAAGCCGCCGATCGGCTGGATATCCCCGCAGATCGCCAGCACGTAATACTCGGCCAGCCATCTACTGAGATCCATCGCTTAGCCAAAGATATCGAAGCTGACTTAATCATTATTGGCAGCCACGGTCGTCACGGCTTAGCGCTACTACTCGGCTCTACCGCCAACGGCGTTCTCCATGGCGCCAAATGCGATGTTCTGGCGATTCGGGTACATATGGAAGACGAATAATCCTTCAAAGTTGGGGGGGGGGAAGCAGCAATAATTGCAGCTTCCCCTTCAACTTAGTCGTCTCCCCCCTCCAGCTCTGACCAGCGTTCAAATGCCTCTTCGAGCTGGGCTTGTCTTTCCGTCAGGGTGTTCAGCTTAGCCTGCACCAATGCCTGCTCCTGCTGATAAAAACTGGGGTCGGCAACCTCTTGCTCAATAGCCCCTATCTCTTCTTCCAAAGACTCAATCAAGGCGGGCAGGCTATCCAGCTCTCTTTGAAGCTTATAGCTCAGTTTCTTTTTCTTCGCTGGAGCCGCCTCCTGGGACTGGGGCTTTTCCTTTGGTTTACTAGCAGCTGGCTTAACTTCTTTCAGCTCAGCGACAAAGCTGCCACCTTGGCGCACAAAATCTCCATAACCACCCACGTATTCACGGATGCGGCCATCCCCCTCAAATGCGAGGCATGAGCCCACCACATTATCCAGGAAAGCACGGTCATGGCTCACCAGCAGAACCGTTCCGCCAAAGTCCAGGAGTAACTGTTCAAGCAGCTCCAGGGTTTCTACATCCAGGTCATTGGTGGGCTCGTCGAGCACCAAAATATTGGCGGGCTGGCTAAACAATTTTGCCAGCAAGGCGCGATTTCGCTCTCCACCACTCAAGGCGCTGACTTTAGTACGGGCTTTAACACCACTAAAAAGAAAATCGGCCAAATAAGACATTACGTGGCGGCTTTTACCACCAATAGTCACTGAGTCGCGCCCTTCGGCGACATTATCGAGCACAGTCAAATCGGGATTCAGCTGATCCCGGCGCTGATCGAAATAGGCCACTTGCTGCTTGGTACCCAGGCGCACACTCCCCCCCTGGGACTTTAGCTCTCCCAGCAGCAATTTGATCAGGGTACTTTTGCCGACACCATTGGGGCCTATTAGGCCAACGCGGTCTCCACGCATCAGCGTGAATGATAAATCCCTAATCAACGGTTGCTCATCGGGGTAAGCAAAAGTGACGCCCTTCAACTCAGCGACCAATTTGCCGGACATCTCACCGCTATCCAGGGCCATCTTGGCTATACCCTGCTGGGACCGGCGCGCTTCCCTTTGGCGACGCAGTGCTTGAAGCGCTCTTACCCGCCCCTCATTACGGGTTCGGCGCGCTTTAATTCCCTGCCGAATCCAGGTTTCTTCCTGCGCCAATTTTTTGTCAAACAAGGCCTCGTTTTTTGCCTCCTCTTCGAGAAGCTTCTCTTTTTCTTCCTGGTAACGGTCGAACTTGCAGCGAAAAGTCCGCAAGTGTCCTCGATCTAAATCCCATACACTGGTGGCCAAACGTTGTGCCAATGCACGATCATGGCTCACAAACAAAAGAGCGCCACGATAGCTGGCGAGGAAATTCTCAAGCCATTCGACTGCAGCAATATCCAGGTGGTTGGTTGGCTCATCCAGTATCAGCAGATCAGGCTCCACCACCAAGGCGCGAGCCAGAGCAGCACGGCGCTGCCAGCCACCGGAAAGGTCGGCAACCTTTTCGTCTGCATCGAGCCCCAAACGATCTAATACACTGTCCACTTTCGGCAGCAGCTCCCAACCGTAAGCCGCTTCGATTTTGGCTTGTAGCTCTGCTGTGGGGGAGTCCCTGTACGCCGACAAAACAGCGCCTATTTCGCCCAATCCCATAGCCACGTACCCGTAGACAGAATCGGGGCAATCGGCAGGTAACTCCTGCTCCAAAACCGCTTGAACCATACCGCTGGCACGAACAATCTCGCCGCTATCCGCGTCAACTTGCCCCGCGATCAAGCGCAACAGGCTGGATTTCCCCTCCCCATTACGCCCAACAAGGCATATACGATCTCCACGCTCAACTTTTGCGCTGACATTGTCTGCCAGTACCTGGGTCCCGTAACGAAGACTGACCCCATCCAATAGAAGCAACATAAATAGGCACTACAATTATCAAACCCGAACCTCAATCCCGCTGATGAAAGAAGCGAAGTCGGCTCTTTCGGGTTCTGTGAAAAATCAGCTATTTTACGCGTTTTTACCGTATAGTCAGTCATAGCTGGAAACACACGTCCAACTGAGGTAATTGAGATGTCAGCTGACGCAAAAGGAATCGCGCTTCTTTCTGCCCTAATCATCACCTGTCTCTGCACAGCCGTGCCCACAAATGCACAATCTGTTCAGGCAACCGCTATCGCACCGGAAGTATCCGAAGGTGATCGTGCGGCACAGAGAGAAAAGCTCCGCCAGGCCCGGCAGGCGATAAAATACAGGGATCGACGGCAACTTCGAGCACTTAAAGCTGAGCTCAAAGATTATCCCCTCGCTGCTTATATTGACTATTGGGCGCTCAGTGAAAAACTGCACCAACTGCCCTTAAAAGAAGTTGATCAATTCCTGGAGAGCAACAGAGGCACGGCTATTGGCGACTGGATGATGGTCAGGTTGTTGCGCCAACTCGGTAGTCAAAAAAAGTTCTCGACTTACCTGCGCTATTACCAACCTTCGCAACACAGTCGCACCTCCCTCCGCTGCTATTACGCCGATGCCCTATCGCGCCGAGACGGCTATCAGGCAGAAACACAGCAGTTGATATCAGAACTCTGGCTTGTTGGGCGGTCCCAAGTCGAGGAGTGCGACCCCGTTTTTGCCCGCTGGATGAAAAACGGCGGCTTGACGCAGGAACTCGCTTGGAAGCGGCACCTGCTGGCAGTCGAAGAAGGCAATCTCGATTTGGCACGTTATATCGCCAAAAAAATGACGCCAGCCCAAGCAGAGAAAGCCAAACTTCTACGCTCGGTCCATCGCAACCCACAGATGCTTCTCACTGACACCAAGTTCGCCTTCAACCCACTGGAATATCGCGATATCGTGTTGCACGGATTGCACCAATTGGCGAAAAAAGACGCGATCAAAGCTGAAACTGCCTGGCACCGCTATCAGGCCAGCTACTTGTTTTCCGATGCCCAACAAGAAGCCATGTTCAAGCACTTGGCGCGTCAATTTGCTCGCCAGGATAATATGCAGCGCTTGCAACAGCTGGTTGAACATCACACAGTGACAGATGGCCGCACCATCGAGTGGCTAGCCAGACAATCCCTACGTGAATTAAATTGGCAACAGGTCGCGTTCTGGATTGATCGCCTGCCTGAGGAGAAACAACAACTCGACCGGTGGATATATTGGAAAGCCCGCTCACTGGAAGAGCTTTATGGCACAGGAAGTTCTGAAGCCTCCTCCCACCTTTACCGCAAAGCCGCCCGTAATCGCAGTTACTACGGTTTCCTTGCCGCTGATACTTTGGGGCAACAGTACAGCTTTGAGCACCGGCCGGCACCAATCACCCCCATTCAAGTGCAGGAGATGGCAAAGCGCCCCGAACTGCAGAGAGCCCGAGAATTACAAGCGATAGGCGAACTCTTCCATGCCCGAAGGGAGTGGAGCTATGCCACAAGAACTATGGACCACCAGGAATTGCTTGCGGCCGGCAAAGTAGCTAGCGCCTGGGGCTGGTACCACAAATCAATCCAGTCAGTGCTTGCGGCTGACTACCTCGACGACTTGGAACTGCGATTCCCACTCGCCTTTTCCGATATTGTTCACGATGTGAGCAAACAGGTCGGTGCCCAGAGCTCGGCACTAGAACCTTATCTGATTTACGCTGTAGCACGACAAGAGAGCCACTTTAGTCACGATGCAAAATCCAGCTCCGGGGCCCTGGGACTTATGCAATTGCTCCCATCGACCGCAAAAGCTACTGCGCGCAGAGCGGGGGTGCGCTATCGACGCAGCTGGGACCTATTGAGCCCCAACACCAATATTGCACTCGGCAGCTTTTACTTAAGTAGCTTACTTAACCGCTTTGACAATAACCGTTTTCTGGCAGCGGCCGCCTATAATGCCGGGCCAACCCGCGTAGCGGGATGGCTAAAAGAGACCCGAAAACAGCTGCCCTATGATGTGTGGATTGAAACCATTCCATTCCGGGAAACGCGTAATTATGTGCAAAATGTACTTGCCTATTCGGTAATTTACGCCTACCGAAGCGGCACCAAGCTGCAACTATTAAGGGAGAGTGAAGCTGCGAGCCGGCTGTAATTTAAAGCCGCTCCTTCAGCCAATCTTGCAATTGCGCCTGGTCAAACGGCCAACCGCAAACATCGTCGGGGTCTCCAAGGCCAACCACCGGAATGCGGATAGAAAAGCGCTCCATTAACGCTTCATCCTCGGCGATATCCACCTCGCGAAGACGCAAGTTGAATTTTTCCAGCGCAGGCCAAATTTCAATTTTGGCTTTTTCGCACAGGCCGCAACCCAAAGTGGTGTAGAGCAAAAGCTCTTTTATATCGCTCATCCAAAAACCCCCTGGCTGCTGCCCCAGAGATATCCCGCAACACTTAGCGCAAGCCCCACTATTAAAAGCCACGTTTTACTTTTAGCCTTTGGCTTATCGACTCCCTCAGGTACCTCCTCAGACAAACTGGGTTGCACCGCATAGGGGACTGTATCGGCTTCTCCAGAGACAGAGGTAGAACTGGGCAATTCGAACTCCGGCAAAGCCGGGCGTACAGCCGTGCGGTTGTTATCGTCAGCTGGGCCGACAATTGAAAAACTTAAAGTGTCGAGTCGAAGCTCATCGCCCCTGCGCACCCGACTCTCACTAACCTTTCTATTATTGACAAAAGTCCCATTTGCCGAACCTAAGTCAATAACGAACAGTAAGCCCTCCCTTACTTCGAGACGAGCGTGCCTACGCGAAAGATGTGAAAGCGAAAAAGTTATATCACACTCATCGGAGCGCCCAATTACCGCACTCTCTTTCACAGGGAACACCTTTCCTGCAATAGCCCGGTGATTGGCTCTTAGCGCCCAGGCAACGCCCTGATTCGAAGCAGCCTTAGGGGGGCCAGACTTGAGCTTAGTTACCTTCGGGTCGATTACCTGGAGTAAACGGCTGCCCACTTTGACCTGATCGTTTATTTTTAACTGGCACGGTGTACCAGTTGGCTGACCATTAAGCAAAACACGGGCCGCGCCCGACAAATTGTGCAAAGTCAGAACATCGCCATTAACTGCAATTTTAAGGTGCGACTTCGCTACGGAATCATCGGCAATACACAAGTCACTACTCTGCGCCCGCCCCACAGTTACTCCCGGCGATACCAGCCATACGCTCTGGCTGAGATCATTGACATCACAAAGTTTGAGCATCGAAATCGCTCCTAAAGCCAAAATGGCCGTGTGAAATTGGCCAATTATTGAAGACAGTGAGCTTAACTAATGTTAAAAAGCAGCCGAAACACTCACTTTTATTGATAAAGTTGAGTTTATCATGGGCGATATCATTAGCGTGTGATTCGGTTTGCAGCTTAAAATGGCCCAAAGGTCTAGTATTTAACAGATTCAGCGATGACCTACAAAGTGATCGGCAACTTGAATAAGCCGAGAGCACAACAGGGAAGAGGCGTGTGATTACCGGAGGGTTATCACCGTTAGAAAGATTAAATAAATTACAGGTAGTTGCACGCCAGTGAGTGAAGCCAAAGTACGCGAAGTATCACGGCACAGCGGGATAGTTCAGCATAGCAAAGACGCTACACGCAGTGCCGGCGCAACCCATACCGGCTATAAGCGTGAACAGAACGAAGATGCCTATTGGGCTGCGGAAGACAAAGGTATCTGGGTTGTAGCCGATGGCCTTGGCGGTCACCACGCTGGTGAACTCGCGAGCAAAACTGTTGTTGAAGAAATCCAAAAGTCAGCGGAAACTGACAAGCACTACGAGCGTGCCTTGCAAAAAGCGCACGCCCTTTTACTGGGCGATGAACAAACCACAGCCAATATGGGCTCTACTGCGGTCGTTGTTGCTGAAGAGGGTGACTACTTTCATATCTACTGGGTTGGAGACAGCCGCGCTTACCTCTGGGCTCCCGAAGGCACAACAGGGAAGCTCACCCAACTAACCAGCGACCACTCCTACGTACAGATGTTGATGGATTCAGGCGCTATCAACTCCGAAGAAGCCGCAATTCACCCCAACCGGCATGTAATTACCCGATGTATCGGCGGTAGTACCAACCCCAAACTCGAAGTGGACCGAGTCTCCTATCGCTGGGCAGCAGGACAGAGACTACTCATCTGCAGCGATGGACTTAGTTCGGAAGTACCAGCAAATTCAATCAACCAGATATTGACAGAAAACAGTGATACACACAGAGCAACAGAACTTCTAATCGCTGCAGCATTGGATGCAGGAGGCAAAGATAATGTCACTGTTCAGGTCATAGATGCCCCATCCACAGCGCAACCTTCTTCTACCGCATCCCTCAACCCAATTAGCGAGCCCACCCTGCCCGGCTCCACACTCAGAAAGTATCGCCCCTTCATTCTCCTCTTCACTGTCGCTTTAGCCACCGCAGTTGCCTACGGACTTTCAACTCTGCTTTAAGATAGGGAAAGCACTTCATGGAAGTCGTCAATAGCGGCACCTCTTCACTGCAGATACCGGGCTACCGCATCCTCAAGAAGATCAATCAGGGGGGAATGTCCTCAGTCTACCTGGCTATACAGCGCAGTGTGGGCCGGCAGGTGGCACTAAAAGTTATGTCGCCAGTATTGAACGCTGATCCAATCTTCAGTGAGCGGTTCCAGCGGGAAGCAAATATCGTTGGGCAGCTGTCACACCCAAATATCGTCGGTATTCACGATATTGGCCGCTACCGCAGCCTGAACTATATCGCCATGGACTACATGCCTGGGGGCTCGGTTGCAGAGCGTTTAAGCAAAGGTGGGCTTGAGCCTCTTGAGGCGCTTAATGTTGTGCGCCAGATAGCCATGGCCCTAGACCACTCCCACAGCAAGGGCTATGTACACCGAGACCTGAAACCGGAAAATATCCTGTTTCGCGAAGATGGATCGGCCGTGCTCAGCGATTTTGGGGTTGCCCGGGCTATCGCGAGAACCACCCGTATGACTAACAGTGGGATGGTTGTGGGAACCCCTCACTATATGAGCCCAGAACAGGCTCGCGGAGCAGCGGTTGACGGTCGTGCCGACCTGTATAGCCTGGGAGTTGTTTTCTATGAAATGCTCACAGGAGCCGTGCCCTATCAAGCAGACGAAGCCGTCGCCATTGCAATAAAGCACCTCACCGACCCAATACCGCGACTGCCAGCCCGATACGCACTTTATCAGCCTCTACTTGATCACTTCCTGGCCAAAGATCCGGATAAGCGATTTCAACGCGGCCTGGATATCGCCGATGCCGCAGATGATTTGGTTGCAGCCCTCGCCGGAAAGCCGGCCAACCAAATCAGCCAGCTCAACAATTCAACTTTAAAAACTTCCAGCTTGGCAAAAGCACTTGTACTGACCATTTACGGCAGTGTGGCAGACCAACTCGGGAGAGTTGCTTCCAGTTGGAAACGGAAGGAAACGCCCGAGAAGCCAGAGCGTAAGGAGCAGGATACTGTTGTACGCCTGCGGCAGTTCCTCGCTGAGCCAACAAAACACAAGCGCTCCTGGCTTATGAGCAGCTTTATCGCTGTTGGCCTTACCTCAACCTGGGGCCTGTATAGCATCGTTGATCACAAGGCCGGCTGGCAACTTGGACTACCTATATTGGACGGCGCTGCCGATTTTACAGCTGCCACCCTACTAGGTACCGCGGAGCAGCCTGCCAATATTGCTCCAAATTCAAATACAGAGTCTGCGCCAACTGAATTAGCAGCAGATGCCCTAAACTCACAGGTACAAGTTACCCAGCTAAATCTACCTTCCTCGCTCAATGCAGATGCACAACTACCCCTCAGTGGTAATCAGGCACTGATTGCCAGGAGTAATATTGAGCCCCCAAAAGTTCTCACGCCTGAGCCTGCAGAGCCAAGAGCAGAGAACCAACCCAAGCTGTACAGCCTAACGATTAACACAAAGCCGTCTGATGCCCGTGTGCGGATTATGAACATAGCCCCCCGCTACCAGCCGGGGCTTGAATTGAGCCCAGGCAAATATGATGTGGAAGTGAGTAAACGGGGCTTCAGTAAAGTTCGCCAGTGGGTCTTGCTGGAAGAACAAAACCTCGAAGTGGCGATCGAGCTGGAACCTGCCTACTTTATCGGCAAGCGATTTCAATCTGAATTATCCTCCGGTGGCTTGGGCCCGAAAATGGTCGCAGTGGGAGCAGGCAGCTTTACCATGGGCAATAACCAGCGGCGATTGGCCAGCCCTGCGCACAGGGTAAATGTAGAGCAGGACTTTGCTATATCCATCTATGAGGTCACCTTTGCCGAATACGATCGTTTCGCCGAGGCCACCGGCAGTGCTAAACCCAGCGATGCAGGCTGGGGGCGCGGCGATAGACCGGTAATTAATGTGACCTGGCGGGACGCACAAAGGTATGTGAAGTGGCTGTCAAAGGAGTCTGGCAAGCAGTATCGGCTGGCAAGTGAAGCCGAGTGGGAGTACGCAGCCCGGGGAGGTAGTTCCCACCAATACTGGTGGGCTTCCAGCGACATCCGGGGAAAAGCGAATTGCCGCAGGGGTTGCTCTAGCGAATTTACAAAGCTGTTCAGTATCAGTACAGCTCCCGTAGGGCATTACCAGGCGAATCCTTTTGGCCTTTTTGACACTGCAGGGAACGTGGCTGAGTGGGTGGAAGACTGCTACCAAGCTGGATACAACCCAACAAAAACTACTTCAGCGCCTATAAAGATTAACGGCTGCCAACTTCATTCTGTAAGGGGCGGCTCAATGCGTGATACCTCTAGTAAGATTTCTTCTGACTACCGAAAAGGCCTCAATGAAACCGCGCGCTCAAAGGATGTGGGGATACGGGTTGTAATGGATCTGAATGAATAGATCCGAGCTTACAGCGAATCGGGTTTCTGTGGTTGTACCGTCAACTTTCGCTATCTTTTTATTTATGCAAAGTTCTAGCTGAAAGCCGCTGGCCCAAATTAACCTAGAATTGAATTACAAGTAAATTGACACTGGACGGCGATTTACCTCCAGCCTGTAAAATTCCTCAATTTCAATGGTCAAAACCTATTAGACCTTAGGTATCTTAGGCCGGCTATTAAATCAAGCCGGCCATAAATCACTAAAGCGTTAGTACCACCCTACTTCAGCCGGAGCTCCCAAACATTGTGAATTTTTGGGTTGCGCTGAAAGTCCTTATCCAAAAGGTTCAGCTTCTCTACCGAATATTCACTGGAAACGTCCTCGTCCATCTTAAAGCTGCGCAAGTTGTTGGAAAACACCAAGCGACCTTGAGGCGACAACAGGGACATACACTGACGAATCAATTTCCCGTGGTCCCTCTGAATATCTAATACCCCGCTCATCTTCGCGGAATTGGAGAAACTCGGGGGGTCCATGAATATTAAATCGTAATGGCCTTTCCTGTTCTGTTGAGCAGATTCAAGCCACTGTAAACAATCGGCCTCGACCAACTGATGGCGATAAGGATCCATGTTATTAGCACGGAAATTTTGTCCCGCCCAGTTTTGATAGGTTCGCGACATATCGACACTAGTGCTCTGCTTGCAACCACCCAGAGCCGCTTGGACCGTCGCACTGGCGGTATAGCAGAAAAGGTTTAGGAATGTTTTACCGGCAGAAATCTCTCGTAGATATTTGCGCACCGGGCGATGATCGAGGAAAAGCCCTGTATCCAGGTAGCTCCACAGATCTACCGCCAACTCAGCACCATACTCCCCAACCCAGAGCTCCTTTCTGGATTCCGTCTGCTTCTGGTACTGACTTCCACCCTTACCTCCGCCCTTGTGGCTGTGGCGACGGCGTTCTTTAATACTGATATTCGCGCGAGGCAATTCGAGCACGGACTGAAGGGCCCTTAACAAATCGCGCAAGCGCCCCCGAGCCTTCTCTTCCTCGATAGTAGCCGGCGGACGATACTCCTGCAAATGCGCGTACACGGCGCCATCCAGGGTTTTATAGATATCGATCGCCGCAGCATACTCAGGCAAGTCCGCATCGTAGAGGCGGTAACAATCCACGCCACTCCTCGCGGCCCATTTACCCGTAGTGCGCAGATTTTTGCGCAAGCGATTTGCTACCATCTCCGCCTGGGGTGACAACTTCGGCCCAGCAGCTTCACTCGCCGCCGCCCCACTTTGCGCACGAACCTCAAACATCAGCAACTGACTGGGGATACTGCCATTGTATAGCTGGTATTGCTTGTGAGAGCGTAAACCGGTGGCATAACCCAGTTCCGGATTGCCGGTAAACACACCGACCAACCAGCCCGGGAACTCCGCCTTTAACTGCCGCCCCAGTTCAAAATAGGTCTCCCGCAGAGCTTCCTGCTCACCCAAGCGCTCACCGTAGGGCGGGTTTGTCAAAACCAATCCCGCTTTGACTTCTCTATGGCTCGGTACCCTAAACCCTGCTACTGGGCGGCAACTCACTCGCACCTGGCGCTCCAGACCGGCCCGGGCAATATTAGCCTCAGCCGCAAACAAGACTTTCGCATCGGCATCGTAACCGCGAATCTCTGGCAGTTCGCGCGCCAGGCCAACGCCTTGACGCTGCAATGCCTCTTCGCGAAGCTCGTTCCAAATATCGCTTTGATGGTTCAGCCAGCGCTCAAAACCAAAGCTACCCCGCATTAATCCCGGTGCCATATCCGCAGCGATCATCGCCGCCTCCACCAGAATAGTGCCCGAGCCACACATCGGGTCGAGCAAGGCTCCACCCTGCTCAGCAATCTTTGGCCAGCCGGCTCGCAGCAACAGTGCTGCCGCAAGGTTCTCTTTCAGTGGGGCTGCACCGATATGGGTTCGGTAGCCACGGCGATGCAAGCTGTCACCGCTTAGATCGATGGCGATATCCAACTTATCCCGATGCAAGCGCAGGGCAACCGTCAAATCTGGATGATGTTTATCAATACTTGGACGGGCTCCCGACTGGCGGCGAAGGCGGTCGACAATGGCATCTTTTGCTTTTTGAGCACCGAACTGACTATTGCGGATCTCTCGATTGGTCCCAGAGAATTGCATCCACAGTTTGCCCGAGGGGCGAATGTGGAGTTCCCAGGGTTGCTCGGCAACTGCTTGGTAAAGGTCTTCAGCGGTGGCTACATGCACCTGCGCCAAACGCAACATAATGCGGTTTGCCAAGCGACTCCACAGACAGCAGCGGTAAGCCAGCTTCAGGGAGCCGGAAAAATACACTGCCGCCGGCTGCTCCCTTACAGACCCTGCACCCAGGTCGCGTAATTCATTAGCGAGCAGTCCCTCTATTCCCTTGGGACAAGTAGCCGTAAACTCAAATTCTTCGGTTTGTAAATCTGTCAAAATACTTACTCATTAAGCTCCTCCTGTGGAGGAAGTTTTGTGCGCCAATAAAGACCGCCCACTTAAAGCTGCCGGCAACGTCTGCGCCGCCAGTACGCACAAATAAAACTTGGAGGCAAAACCTTTACCGCCCCCAACTAGGGAAATTGAGCATTATCGCCTTGCCCAAAAGAGGACGATTATCCCATTTTGTGGCAGAAGAGAATACGCCCTGCCGTTAATTACTACCTGCCCCATAAGTCATACTGTCAACTAGAGATGTTTTCCGATTCCCACGCAGCCACTTTACTCTTACTAATAAGGTGGATTGGGTCGGTCCGTTCAAAGACTTATTTCCTTCACTAAAATTCATTGAGAGACACCCCCAAATAGAGCCGTTTGCGAACCTGCCGACAAACTGTCCACAGACCGACAAAGTAGAGGTGCCGTATACGATGAAACGCCAAAAACGAAATCACGCCGACAGGGCATTTTACAAGGGCTATTTGGCAGCCCTGAACAACAAGTCTATGGATAGCTGCCCATTTGTCGAAGAGGATCCTCATCAGGAGTGGATCAATGGTTGGCGTGAGGGGCGGGAAGATTACTGGAATGGCTTCGACAGAGTTACCAAGGCGCAAAAACTGGAAATTTATGGCGCCGTTTCTACCGACATCCAATACCCTGACGGGTGGAGTACCATTTAGCGATGGCAAGGGGGCTTATCGTCAAAAGCCCCCCCTTTTCCTAGCAGTCAGCAACCGATACAGCTTACCCTTGCTCTGTTCGGCGACGCTCCAAAGCAATTGCCTCTGCCGCCTCACGAATCAATTCAGGCCCCCGATAGATAAAACCGGTATACATCTGTACGGCAGTCGCCCCAGCACGAATCTTTTCAGCCGCACTGTCACCATCAAAAATACCGCCAACCCCAATAATCGGGATCTGCTTGCTCAACTCTTTCGATAACAGCTCGATGACCTTGGTGGATTGAGCTCTCAGGGGTTTTCCGCTCAAACCGCCCTCTTCGCTACCATGGGGCAGCTTGGCGACTGAAGACTTATCGATCGTCGTATTGGTAGCGATCACGCCGTCGATATCGTACTCACACAGCGCCTCAGCTATCTGCGCCACCGCATCGCCTTCCATATCCGGGGCAATCTTGACAGCGACAGGGACGTAGCGATCACTCTTTTGAGCCAGCTCCATCTGCTTGTCTTTGATGCTGCCCAGCAAGCGATTGAGACTGTCACCAAACTGTAGGTCACGTAGCCCTTTGGTATTGGGAGAGGAAACGTTGGCAGTGATGTAGTCGGCGTAGCGGTACACCTTCTCCATACACTGGCAGTAGTCATCGGCGGCCTTTTCCACTGGAGTATCAAAGTTCTTACCTACATTGATCCCCAAGACACCGCTATAACGGCGCTTTTTCACTCGTTCAATCAGGTAGTCAACACCGAGGTTGTTAAAACCCATACGGTTAATAATCGCATCGGCCTCTTCCACCCTAAACAGCCTTGGCAGCGGATTGCCAGGTTGGGGGCGCGGTGTCACGGTGCCTACTTCAACGAATCCAAAACCCAGGGCTCCGAAACCATTGAAGGCCTGCGCATTCTTATCCAGACCAGCGGCCAAACCAACCGGGTTGGGTAGAGTGAGCCCCATCAACTCGACCGGATCATCCGGCACCGACTTTTTGTACAGGGACATCAAACCGAGACGCTCTGCAGCGCCAATGGCATCAATCGACAAATGGTGGGCCCGCTCAGGGTCAAGCGCAAACAAGGCTTTACGCAGTGTTGAATACATACCTTTCCTTACGTGGGGAGGCGAACCCTTCAGAAAAACGAAGGGCTCTATCTTGTGATGACGATACTACAGGGACCTTTGAGCGGCCCCTGGGCTCTATTCCGCTACTGTTCTGCCAGGGTTTCCCGGTCCGCAGTGGCGTGGGCGAGATACATTAGCTCGCGCAAAGCCACAGTGAACATGGCAAAGTCACCGACAGAAGTAGACTTCAACTCGGCAATCATATTGTGCCAGCGTTGAATTGCGGGCGCCATGATAGCGCTCCAGCGGGACATTGCACCCTCTACATCAAGATTTTCAGCCTTGCCTAAGCGGAGAATGTTCACCGCCAGTGTCGACAACTGGCTGTCCAGGTCATCCATACTGGTCTCCCGGGCCTGCGCCTGCCAGAAGCTGTCTACCGGCAAGTCGACGATCAGATTGCCAAACCAATGCAGGTTCAACTCATCCGACAGCCTGAAGTAAACCGTGGCAACTTCCTCTACGGGCGTATCGCTAGCTCGCGCCGACTCAGAAATACCCAGTGCCGAGTAGAGGTAGGTGGGCGACGCCGACAGCAGGGCAAGGGCCTCTGGTACCCCTGCTTCCAGGAGTTTCTGGTAGCGCTGCTCCCATTCGTTAAGGGGCTCGCCACTCAAGACCTGCGGCAACGCTGTAATAACCCGCTGTACCGGCTCCTGGAACAGCTCGCAGTTGGTAGCTGGCTCCAACTCATTGCGGCGATTGCGCAGGAACCACCGGGTTGCCCGACGCACACGGCCTATCATCGAGTTCAGCAGTTCCGTTTGCAGCTCCGCTGGCACCTTGTAGTCCAGCGCAGCCAGCTGCTCCTGGAAGTCGTGCATCTCGTACACATCGCGAGCGCTGACGTAAGCAGCAGTTACATCATTCACATCGGCGCCAGTAGCTGTACCGATACGGTTGTAGAAGGTGATACCCATACTGTTAACCATCTCATTGGCAACCTGGGTAGCCACAATCTGGCGCAACAGCGGATGGTCATAGACTTGGTCGCGATAACGCTCGACCAATTTTTCCGGGAATGCAGACTCAACCGCAAAACGCACCCGCTCATTGTCGGTGATTTGTGCATTTTGCAGCTCTTCTTTCAACTTGACCTTAACGTATGAAATTAGAACCGATAATTCGGGGCGGGTCAGGGACTGCCCTTTGTGCTCGCGCTCAGAAATCTGCTCGTTGTCAGGAATAAACTCCAGCGCGCGGTTCAATCGGCCGTCGTCTTCCAAAGTGTTGATAGTTCTGCGGTACTCGTCCAGGCGCTTGGCAACCTGATATTCCGCCACACTGAGGGCAAAAGTCTGCTCATAGTTATTGTGCAGCACCAATTCACCGACAGCATCGGTCATCCCATCCAACAGCTCATTGCGCTGCTTTTCAGTCAAATCACCCTGGGCAACAACTTTATCCAGAAGGATCTTGATATTTACCTCGTGGTCAGAACAATCCACACCGGCCGCATTATCGATAAAGTCGGTGTTACAACGCCCGCCATTGAGAGCAAACTCAATACGTCCACGCTGGGTCATACCCAGGTTGCCGCCCTCGCCAAAGACTTTGGCACGCAACTCCCGACCATCAACGCGCAAGTGATCATTGGACTTGTCACCAACTTCGGAGTCCGTCTCGGTAGTAGCCTTAACATAAGTGCCAATACCGCCATTCCAGATCAAATCCACCGGCGCTCTGAGCAAGGCACTAATCAGCTCGTTGGGATTCAGTTGATCCTGTTTGATATCAAACGCTTCTTTCATTTCAGGCGTAATAGCAATGGCCTTGGCGCGACGCTCGAAAATACCACCACCTTTGGAAATTAATTTGCGCTCGTAATCTCTCCAGCTCGACCGGGGCAACGCGAACAAACGCTGACGCTCTTTAAAGCTGGATTCTGCATCCGGATTGGGGTCCACAAAAATATGCAGGTGGTTAAAGGCCGCTTTCAGGCAGATATGCTCAGACAGCAACATGCCGTTACCAAAAACATCTCCACCCATATCGCCAATGCCGACAACAGAGAAGTTTTCTTTCTGGACATCCACCCCCATCTCACGGAAGTGGCGCTGTACCGATACCCAGGCTCCACGGGCTGTAATGCCCATTTTCTTATGGTCGTACCCCTGGCTGCCACCGGAGGCGAAAGCGTCGCCCATCCAGAAGCCATACTCCCCGGCAATGCCGTTGGCAATATCTGAGAAAGTCGCCGTCCCTTTATCCGCAGCCACTACCAGGTAGGGGTCATCCTCATCCCGGCGAACAACATATTTGGGCGGTACAACTTCGCCATCTTTCAGATTGTCAGTGATATCCAAAAGGCCGCGAATAAAGGTTTTGTAGCAGGAAATTCCCTCTTCCATCATGGCTTCGCGGCTGCCATCGGCAGGCGGACGTCGAACGACAAATCCACCTTTTGCACCACTGGGTACAATAACCGCATTTTTCACCGCTTGGGCTTTTACCAGGCCCAGAACTTCTGTGCGGAAATCTTCCAGTCGGTCAGACCAACGCAGGCCCCCGCGAGCGACTTTACTGCCGCGCAAGTGCACACCTTCCACGCGAGGGGAGTAAACAAAAATCTCAAACTCCGGGCGGGGTTCGGGAATGCCGGGAATATCCCGGGGACTGAATTTGATCGAAATATAATCCTTGGGCTGCCCTTCATCATCCACCTGGAAGAAGTTAGTGCGCAGGGTCGCCAGGATTAATTCCAAATAGCGGCGCAGAACCAAATCTTCATTCAGGTTATCAACCGTATCCAAACCGTCGTGAATTTTAGCGATCAAGCGCTCGACACGGGGCTGCTCCTGCTTACCCGTGCTTAAACGGGGATCGAACATCGCCCTAAACAAGGCTACCAAGTTGCGGGTGATATCCACGTGGCTGGCCAGGGTAGCGGCAATATAGCTCTGGCTGGCACCGGACTTCGTTTGCTTCAGGTAACGGGCGTAGGCACGAAGCATGGATACTTCGCGCCAGTTAAGGCGGGCGGCCAGTACCAGGCGATTGAAGGCATCGCTTTCCGCCGTGTGATTCCAGATCGCCGCGAACGCATCCTGGAACAGGCCACGGGATGCCTGCGCATCAATTTTGGTGGGCAGACCAAATTCCAGATGGAATTCGTGCATCCACACATCGGTATAGCCACGGGGGCGAATCGTATAGGGGAATTCACCAATAACCCGCAAGCCCAGATTTTCCAGTACGGGAATCACGTCGGAGAGCGTCAGGCCGCTGCCCCAGTTGAATACCTTGAACCGCAGGCTGCCCTGAGCGGCCCCCACCGGCTGGTAGAAACTCATTGCCACCCGGTTATCTTCACTAAGGCTCTGAACGGCTGCTACATCCTGCACCGCAATACGAGGCTCAAAGTCTTCACGGTACCCCGCCGGGAAGGCGCGGCCAAAAGTACGATAGAGACGACTGCCCTCTTCTTCCCCGCTATTTTCAATTAGTGATCTTTGGAAAACATCTTCCCAGGAGCGGGTAATATCCACAATTTGCGCCTCCAGCAGCGCGACATCAAAATCAACAGGCTCATCGGGGGACACGCGGAAAACAAAATGAACCCGCGCGAGAATGGATTCGGAGAAGAAAGTGGTGAAGTCCGAGTCCTTCGCATTAATCGCTTTGGCAATATGCGCGCAAATCACCTCGCGCACATCACTGTTAAACAGCTCACGGGGAACGTATACCGTGGCAGTGACGAATTTACCAAAGGGGTCGCGACGCATAAACAGACGAAGGTGAGCCCGCTCATTTAACTGCAGCACCCCCATTACCACGTCAAACAGCTCTTTGGTACTGCCCTGGAATAGTTCATCCCTCGGGAAGGTATCGAGAATCCGGCGCAGGGCTTTGCCATCGTGCCCCTGCCCGGAGAGACCGCTAGACTCGATGATCGAGGCCATCTTGCGGCGAATAATCGGAATTTTCGCCGGGCTCTCGGTGTAAACCGGCGAGGTATAAAGCCCCATAAACGCCGCTTCACCAATCACCTCACCCTCGGTGTTGTAGCGCTTAATCATCACGTAGTCCGAATAGGCCGTGCGGTGCACCCGAGACTTAACGGAGGACTTGGCAAATGTGAGGTAATTGGGCCCTTGGTAGAAACGCTGCTTGCCCTCACTAAAAGAGGTTTCCAGCATCGGCGCGGCTTCTTCCAGCTTTTTGAAAATACCGAGCCTGCGGTCTTCAACTTCATTGAGGATTTTTTTATCCCCGACAACACTGAACTCGTATTCGCGATATCCCAGGAAGGTGAAGTTACCGTCGCGCATCCACTGCAAAAATGCACTGGCTTCCAATAGGTTGGTGTCTTCGTCTGGAAGTCCCGCCTGTAACTGCCCCTCCATTGCGCTGCAGGTTTCCAGCATCGGGACATAGTCGTCCACTACCAGCTCCACATCGCCGAGTACGTCTTTTAAGCCAGTCATCATGCCTGAAGCGAACTCAGATGAAGTGTCGTGATTAATCTCGACATAAATCATCGCTTCGTTCGTGATGCGCTTCCCTTTTGCCTGCGGCTTTTCACCCAGTAACTCTTCCTCTGGCGGCAACAGGCGAGTCAGTTTCCCCTTGGCATCGCGTTCGACTCGAACTACCGTACTCTTTATCGAATGAGTCACTGTATTTCGGCGATTGATCTCCATGCGAATGGAGTCCACCAGAAATGGCATATCCCGCTGCAGCACGCCAATGACCGTATGCGAGCACTCCCAACCATCGTCTTCGAGGCGGGGGTTAAAAACCTTCGCCTTGGGTAGGCCGCCCGGGCGCTGTTGAATAAAGTTCCACCAGGTGTATATGCAGCCATAGACGTCAACAAGACGACGACCGGCCAGATCCTCTAATGGGTACTGATTGAGGAACTGCTGGGCAAAAGCCACAACGGGTTCGGCTTCGCTGGTCAGCTTGTCACGAATCAGCTCGCAAATCTGCGCAACTAATTCTTCACGGCTGTCGGTAATAACCGTCGCCATATTCACGGGGAACCTCCCAATCTCATTTTTGTCACATCGAATCCAAACACTGTAGATCCGAAAAGGTCATCATCTCAGCCCATACGCAGCTGCAGGGTCGAGTCCTAAAAATTACACTTTCAGTCAGACAGTGAGGAGAAGTCCATTCCACCTCAGAATCTAGTCGGCTCGGCAGAGGCCTACGTCTCAAGAGTTGCCTCTTCATTTGGTGCCGCTAAAATCATCAGTCGCCACCTTCTCGGCGGCGACTATATATAGATGGTAGAAAGCCAGCCAGGTCCGTGCGGCGGCTAAATTCTCAGAAGAAGAGATACTATGGAAGCAAACCAGACTATTAGGGATCATATCGCCGCTTTGGGCGATTGGTTGGAAAAGCAGATTATCGGTCAAGAGAGATTGGTTAACCGATTGCTGATCGCCATGCTGGCCGATGGCCACCTTTTGGTGGAGGGAGCGCCAGGCCTGGCCAAAACCAAGGCCATTAAAACACTGGGCGAAGCTATTGAGGGTGACTTCCATCGCGTTCAATTTACGCCAGATCTGCTTCCGGCGGATATTACCGGCACCGACATTTACCGGCCGGAAACCGGAGAGTTCCATTTTCAACCAGGTCCAGTGTTTCACAACCTGATACTGGCCGATGAGATTAACCGCGCGCCAGCCAAAGTTCAGTCGGCGCTGCTCGAAGCTATGGCAGAACGGCAGATCAGTGTCGGCCGAAAAACTTATCCCCTTCCCCAGTTATTTTTGGTAATGGCTACCCAAAACCCTATTGAGCAGGAAGGGACTTATCCTCTGCCAGAGGCACAATTAGATAGATTCCTAATGCAGGTAAATCTTGCCTATCCCAATGCGGAGGCGGAAGCAAAAATCCTGCGCCTGGCCAGATCCGAGGCTAGCCTTGGCGAAAATCGCCCCACTGAAATTATCAGCCAAGAGACCATTCTTCAGGCGCGCAACCAAATTCTGGAAATGCAGATGGTTGAGGCCGTGGAAACCTATACTGTCCAACTTGTCATTGCTACTCGCGAGCCGGCGAAGTATGACAGCGAGCTGGCGTCATGGCTAGATTTTGGTGCAAGTCCGAGAGCAACAATTGCATTGGATCGCTGCGCGCGCGCTCACGCCTGGCTCGCCGGGCGCGACTACGTCACCCCAGATGATGTGATGAATGTCGCTCCCGATATTTTACGCCACCGACTCCTGTTGAGTTTTGAGGCGGAAGCGGCGGGAATTACTACCGACCAGGTAATTGAGCGATTACTTCAACAGGTGCCTGCGATCTGATGTCCGCTGAAGCATCCCCAACTGAGCTCGAACTGCGCGGGGCTTACCCTGAAGTAACGCCGCTGGTGCAAATGCGTTACGCCGCACGGCAGCTGCAATTATTCAAACCGCGCCTGGCCCGCAGTGATCAGGCCGGCAGCCTGCTCACTCGCTATCGCGGCCGCGGCATGAATTTTGAGGAAGTGCGGAACTACCAGGCAGGCGATGATGTGCGCTCCATTGACTGGCGCGTAACAGCTCGAACCGGCCAAACCCACACCAAACTTTACCAAGAGGAGCGCGAACGCCCGGTAGTTATCCTGTTGGATTTGCGCTCGCCGATGTTTTTTGGCAGCCAAAGGGCATTTAAATCGGTGACGGCAAGCGGCATCGCTGCAGCCCTGGGTTGGGCTGGCTTACAGCACAGTGATCGGATCGGGGCGCTACTTTTCTCCGACCGGGAAATAGATACAGTGCGCCCGCGCCGCAGCCACCACGCCGTACTTTCGATGATCCACAGTACGGTTGCCCGCGCTGCGGAACTGAACAGCCCCATCCCCGAACAGGGCAACCAAACACTGAAAACATTGCTGGAGGAAGCGCGAAGAATCGCACGCCCCGGTAGTGCGCTCTTTTTAATCAGTGATTGTCACGATCTCGACGAGAGCTGCTCACAGCCACTCTATCTTTTATCCCGCCATGCCGACCTCCAGGTACTGAGGGTATCGGACCCGCTGGAGCAACATCTGCCCGGCCAATCCCTCACTATATCTGACGGTCGCCAGCGCACATTCCTTCATGCCGGCAATCGGCCGGTACACGAACATTTTGCCGAAAAGCAAGCCCGCGCCCGCGCCGAGGTTGAACAACTGTGCCGGCGTTATCGGCTGCCATTGCTGGACTTTGATAACACCCAACCGCTTATTCCAGCACTGATGTCCGTCTACGGCTCGCGGCAAAGAAATAATGGCTGGCAAAATACGAGAAGGCCCAAGTAGTAATGAGTTTGAAAGTGCAGAAAAAGCTAGTCGCCAATGTTTTGGCGAACCAAGGAGCGAAGGCAAAACGCACTGGCAATTTAATTGAGGGCCAGTCGTGATAAAAGGAAGTCTTCTGGCAAAACAAATGCAATCCCCAACACCGCAAGCGCCTTCGCCCGAGGCCCAGGAATTGTTATCGCAACTCCGCGATATACAAGAGCCCAATGCGGTTAATTGGTGGCCACCCGCTCCAGGCTGGTGGATGTTGGCCGTATTAATTCTTGTCTGTGTGGCCGCCGCTGCCTTATGGTGGCGGCAGCGGCGCAAAAAAATTGAACGCAATCGCTATCGTGTTGAAGCAGCCTCACTGCTCGCCGCAGTAAATACTGAGGAGGCGGATGCAGTACCAGAAATTAATGAAATACTTAAGCGAGTGGCAGTTACAACCTATAGCCGTACAGAGTGCGGCAATCTTATCGGCACAGCATGGGTCGAATTCCTGAAAAAGTCAGCCCCACTCGAGTGCCCCTCTGATGCGCAACAAGCACTCATTGAAAACCTCTATCGCGGCAGCTGTGACCCAGACAAAAACCGAGTGCTACAGGAATATGCCATTTTATGGGTGAAGCAGCACGGACAACCCACCAAAAACAGCCCACAACACCAGGGCGGGGAGGCCGCGCATGTTTGAATTCGCCTGGCCATGGGTTTTCTTTTTAGCCCCACTCCCGCTACTCGCTCGCTGGCTGCTACCCCGCTCCAAACCCATGAGCAGCGCCCTGAAGGTGCCATTTTATTCGGAGCTATCCCAACGTGGCGGCGGTGAACAAAGCAATCTGCTCAATCTGTTTTTGCTGATTCTGATCTGGCTGCTTTTAATTAGCGCCGCAGCCCGCCCCCGGTGGTATGGGGAGCCGATATCTCAACCCAGCAGCGCAAGGGACCTCCTTATTGCCGTAGATATTTCAGGCAGTATGGAAACGCCCGATATGGTAATTAATGGCCGACCGGCGATGCGTATCAATGCAGTAAAACAAGTGGTTGGTGACTTTGTTGAACGGCGCAAAGGTGACCGTTTGGGGCTGGTACTGTTTGGTACTCGCGCCTACCTGCAAGCCCCACTTACCTACGACAGAGAGACGGTAGAAACTCTACTAAAAGAGGCCCAGATCGGCTTTGCTGGACAGGGAACTGCCATCGGCGATGCCATTGGGCTATCGGTCAAACGCCTGACCCAACGCCCCGCAGAGCAACGCGTGCTGATACTCCTCACCGATGGCGCCAACACTGCGGGGGAAGTCTCCCCACTCAAAGCTGCCGAACTGGCACAGCAAGCGGGCATTACCGTTTACACCATCGGTGTTGGTGCCGACGAAATGGTTCAACCCGGCCTTCTGGGGAGCCGTTTTGGCAGCCGCAGAATTAACCCTTCGCGAGACCTCGACAGCAAGACACTCAAGGAAATCGCCGACAAAACCGGGGGCCGCTATTTCCGCGCCCACAACCCGCAGGAGCTGGCAGAAATCTATGCCGAACTGGATAAGTTAGAGCCTGTCGAACAAGAAGCGGAAAGTTACCGCCCCATGAAGTCCCTGTTCACCTTGCCCCTTAGTATCGCCCTACTACTGGCTGGAATTTGGGCCTTGATTCCCCTGGCGAGCAATTTTCAGCTCCCTGCCAGACGAGAAGAGATAAGTCGTAACAATGGAGGTCAAGCCCAGTGAATATGCTCGACCTAATCCAATCCTTCCACTTCCTGCGCCCTGGGGTTCTGTGGCTGCTAATTCCCGCAGCACTACTCTGTTGGGGATTGGCAAAGATGGTGCTCAACAGCGCTCAACTGCAAAAGGTCATAGACCCAGATCTGCTGCCCCACCTTCTACTGCGCGGTGGCAGTAAAAGACCCTGGTTATTCGCATTAATATTTGCGCTGCTGGTCGCGATGATTATCGCTCTGGCCGGCCCTGCCTGGCGCAAGCTGCCAACCCCGGTGTACAGCAACCAGGATGCCCTGGTCATACTGCTAGACTTGTCACCGTCCATGATGGCGACAGATCTATCACCCAATCGACTAACCCGCGCCCGCCTTAAAATTTTGGATATTTTGCGCCAGAGAAAAGACGGCCTCACCGCACTCGTCGCCTATGCTGGAGAAGCCCATGTCGTCACCCCTCTTACCGAGGACACGGCTACTATCGCCAATCTGGTACCCGCGTTGTCGCCCTCAATCATGCCCGTCCCCGGCAGCAATATCGAAATGGCTGTCGATACCGGGATTCGCCTGTTAAAGGATGGAGCCGCAGGACGCGGGCAATTACTTGCCGTTACCGACGGCATAGACTCAATGGCCGCCGATGAGGTCGCCAAAGCTCTGTCCAACGCAAAAGTTGAGATGAGCATACTCGCCGTGGGCAGCGGCGAGGGCAGCCCCATCCCACGGGGGACTACCGGTGGATTTGTGACCGATAGTAAAGGGGCCATCGTCATCTCCAATTTCGATGCCAGTGAGCTTCGCCAGCTCGCCCAGTCCAGCGGAGGGCGTTTTGCCAAAATTACGGTAAATGACAGCGATATCGACTACTTACTGCCTCAAACTGACAGCCCGCAACAAGCGCAGCTCACTGAAAGAGAGTTCGACCAATGGCGGGATGAAGGGCCGCTATTACTACTTTTAATACTACCCTTTGCAGCTCTACTCTTCCGTCGGGGAGCTCTGGCATGCGCCCTGCCCTTACTGCTGCTAACTGGGATTTCAAGTGAAAGCCAGGCTATTGAATGGCAGGATTTATGGCAACGCAAAGACCAGCAAGGCCAGCGCCTACTGGAAGAGGGACAGCCGGCAGAGGCCGCACAAGAATTTCACAACCCCGAATGGAAAGGCACTGCCAACTATCGCGCAGGCAATTACGCAGAGGCCCAGGAAAATTTCGCCCAAAGTAATAATTCACAGAGCTTGTACAATCTTGGCAACAGCCTGGTGCAACAAGGGGACTACGACAAAGCTATCAAAGCCTACGATGAAGCCCTGCAAAAGCAGCCCGAGTTTGCCGATGCCGAGCACAATCGAGAAATTGCTGAAAAGTTGAAAGAGCTGCAAGAAAAACAGCAGCAATCCCAACAGCAGTCCGGTGAACAGCAGCAAAGCGAGCAGGAACAGAACCAGCAGGGCCAGCAGCAGAGCCAGGAGCAACAGCAAAACCAAGAGCAGCAAGCTGAGAACAACGAACAGCAGTCCAGCGAGCAACAACAGGGCAATAATCAACAGCCCTCTGGTTCACCAGAGTCCTCTGAGCAACAGCCCCAAGGTGAGGAGCAGCAGGGCTCCCAAGAAAAGGGCCAGGAAGAGCAGGAGAGCGAACAACAACAGCACGGTGAACAACAGGGTGAAGAACAACCGCCGCAAGGGGAATCGCAACCTACTGGCGCTGAAGAAAGCCCACTCGACCAGGAAACCCAACAAGCCCTGGACCAATGGCTCCGTCAAATTCCCGATGATCCAGCCGGCCTGATGCGCGAGAAGTTCAAATACGAGAGCCTGCAAAGGCGCCGTGCCTATCGCAGCGGAGAGTGGGAGCCACCGGAAAATGGGGCGACACAAAGATGGTAAAGAACAGTAGAACAATGTCGCTGGATTCAAGGACACTGATTTCAAAAATGCCTATGGACGCAATCATTAACAACCGAATAAAACTTTGGAGCCTCCCACTCAGCCACGCCTTCGCTTTGCTACTTCTTGCAATAGCACTTTGTCTGTCGACACCGGTTTTAGCAAGCGATCTCAGCGCAACGGTCGATAGAGATAAGATTGGAATTGATGAGACAGTCAATTTACGTGTGCGCTATTCAGGAGACAAAAGTGGTGGACAACCGGACTTTGACTTGTTGGAACAGGATTTCGATATTCTCTCACGCCAACAGTCCAACCAGTATCGCGTTATCAATGGCCGTGCAGAGAGTTTTGTCGAGTGGGTACTGGCGCTAGCCCCCAAACGGGAAGGCAAACTGTTTATCCCCTCTTTTAACTATCAAGGAGAGGTTTCCGATGCAGTTCCCGTCACGGTCACCGAGGCGCAAAGTGGACCTAACGGCGGTGAAAAGCAGGCTTTTCTGGAAGTAACACTCGACAAGGAAAAGGTCTATGTCCAAGAGCAACTGCTGGTAAAAATTCGCCTGTACACCACTATCGGCTTACACGATATCGCAACAGAGCCTCTCAAGGTTGCCGGCGCTCATGCAGAAAAAGTCGATGAGCAGCGATATGAGCGCAAGCTCAATGATGTGAGCCATGCGGTTTACGAAGTTACCTACGCCGTTTTCCCAGATAGCTCAGGCAAGCTCAGCATTCCCGCACTAACCTACGTGGCCATCGCTGGGCGCAGGGACCCCTTCTCCCTATTTAATCGCAACAGTCAAAGGCTTCGACTTCGCTCCCAGGAGAAGTCTATTGAAGTGCTGCCAAAACCCGCTGACTACTCTGGCAGCCAATGGCTGCCCGCTGCCAGTCTCGGCATTGTTCAAAGCTGGAGCCAGGACCCGGACACCTTTGCCGTAGGCGAACCTATTACCCGAATTCTTACCGTACGTGCCGAAGGGCTCAGGGCCGCACAGTTGCCCCCACTTCCCAAACTCAACGTGGATGGCCTTAAAACTTACCCCGATCAACCGCAACAAGAAGACCAGGTTGGGCCCAACGGCGTTACCGGAAGCCGTATTGAGACAACCGCGATTGTGGCTACACAACCCGGGGACTACGAGCTTCCTCCCGTCACTGTGACCTGGTGGGATACAAAAAGCCAACGACAACGCACCACTCAACTACCGGCATTTCGCTTCTCAGTTTCCGGTACTGCTGCTGCAGTAACCAGCGACAATGAAACCAGTGCTAAAGTACCTCAGTCAGCTACACCCACCGAACAAGTCGGTACTGTGAGCCATTTTTGGCGCAACCTGGCTATTATCGCGATTGCCTCTCACTTACTGTGGGTGCTGTACTTTTTCTTTCAGAGGCGCAAACCCGCCCAGCAAATACCTAGCAACCACACCCAGGCTCCCGACTTACAACGTGAAACCCGTGCCCTTAAAAAAGCTCTGGAGAGTGAGAACCCCATCCATATCCAGCAAGCCACTTTAAAGTGGCTTGCTGCAAAGTGGCCGCAAGTAAATGAGAAGAGCTTGGCTGAAACCGCGAGGCAACTGAACATCCCTGAGCTGGATCAGCTCCAAGCAGTTCTGGACGCCGCTATTTACAAGTCACCAGCTAGTCCTTTGGACATCAATAAGGTGAAAGCAATAGTCGACTTACTACTGAACGCGAAACCTGAAAGTGAATCCCGTGAAGCGGATAGCGCCCTGCCCTCACTGTTCTCTTAACAGGAGCCACTTCAAATCAAACAGGGAAAGGTTGGCCTTCACCGTCTATGGGTAAGGCCAATTCCTGTGTATTCGAGCAGTTTAAGAGGTACTTTAAATAGAATCAGAAAAAAGTTTGTGTAGATATGATTTTCTTTGCAAGCCCTAACAATTTCCAGATTTTGATGAATCCGCCCCCAAACACCCTGGGAACTAACACCCCCTTCACGCATTTTCACAATACATTTTGGCAAGCGTCTGAAGCTGATTTTATCCCGATGAAGAAAACGAGCTAGCAATTCAAAATCTGCTGCAACACGGTAGTTGGTTTTATATAAACCTAGCTTTTTATAACAGTCACGCCGTACAAAAAATGTAGGGTGGGGTGGCATCCAGCCCCAGCGAAATTTAGACACCCTAAATTTACTGGAGCCATAAAAACGCACTCTTTGGCTTAGATTATTGCGAGCCACAATCTCTAGGTCTGCATAGACAGATTGGGCTCCCGAAACTAAAAATTCGCTAACAACATTTGAAATTACACGACTATCAGAATAGACATCATCAGAGTTAATTGTGCCGACTATATCGCCAGACGCCAGGCATATGCCTTTATTCATAGCATCATAAATACCTGAGTCTTTTTCAGACACAACTGACGCGACCTGGTCTTTAAACTCAGATATTATCTCTAGCGTGCCATCAGTAGAGCCACCATCAATAATTATATGCTCAATATTTGCATAATCTTGAGCCAACACGGATAGTATTGTGTCGCGAATGGTGTCAGCACTATTTAGACAAACCGTTATCAGGCTTATTTTTATCACAAAAAGTCTCAAGTTGTCGTTTCGTGAAAAGTAAAACCTCTCTTGAGAACTTTAGTACAAATTACAATATCTGACATTCGATCAACGTAAAATACTTCTATACCAGTCGTACGTTTTCTTTAACCCTACCCCCAAGGAAGTCTGGGAATCCCACCCCAACTTCGATAGCTTTGAGGTGTCTAGCAACTTCCGCGGCACACCATCAGGCATTGACCTGTCAAATGTAATACTTCCCTCAAACCCAGTGATCTCGGCGATTAAATAAGCCAGCTCCTTGACAGTGCAATCCACCCCAGTACCCACATTTAGGTGGGAGCACATAGGCTCTGTCACGGATCGATATACTCGATCTTCCAAACCCATTACAAACACCAACGCATCAACCATATCCTCTGCATACAGAAATTCTCGTCGAACATCACCACTCCCCCAAATCCTGACATTCTGCAGCCCTTCATTTTTGGCCTTATGGAAACGATATATTAATGCAGGGATAACGTGTGAATTTGCAGAGTCAAAGTTGTCATGTGGACCATAAAGGTTTGTCGGCATAACACTGCGATAGTTACGTCCATACTGCCTTGAGTACGATTCGCACAACTTAATTCCGGCAATCTTGGCAATAGCATAAGGCTCGTTAGTCGGCTCCAGACTACCACCAAGCAAGTCCCGCTCCCGTATCGGCTGGGGGGAATTCCTTGGATAAATACAAGACGACCCAATAAACAGCAAATTTTGGATATCAGCCTTATGCGCCTCATGAATTACATTGCACTGAATCATCAGATTCTGGTAAATAAAATCAGCTGGGAGTTTGCTATTCGCCAATATGCCCCCCACCTTTGCCGCAGCCAAATAAACAGTATCAATCGATTCCGAATTAAAAAAATCAGAAACAGCATTAGCATCTGTCAAGTCCAGCGAATCTCGAGGGCAAGTAATGACCTCACAGTTTTTTACCGGTCTCAGCCTCCGAATTAATGCCGAACCAACCATGCCCCGATGACCTGCGATAAAAACTCTCTGGGAGTATTTCACTAACTACTCCTCAAAAATAGGCTCAGTGCGATAACCATTCCCAGCCAACAACAAATTCCGCTTCGCTTCCCTCAAATCATACTTAACCATCTCCCCAACTAAATCTTTCAAGGTTGTTTTAGGTGCCCACCCCAGCTCTTGCCGAGCCAATGAGGCGTCACCTACTAGTGACACCACTTCTGTCGGGCGAAAATAACGAGAGTCCACTTTAACAATTACATCTCCACACTTAACTGCTGGAGCATCTTCTCCCACAATTGAAGCAACAACACCTACCTCTTTCTGCCCCTCTCCATGAAACTCTATCGCTATCCCCAACTCTTGAGCACAATTACGAACAAAATCTCGAACGGAGTATTGCAGCCCTGTAGAGATGATAAAATCCCTAGGACTTTCTTGCTGCAACATCAACCATTGCATTTCAACATAGTCCCTAGCATGACCCCAGTCCCTCAGTGCATTCAGCTCCCCCAAATACAGGCACCGCTCTAAACCTTGGGCAACATTTGCCAAACCCCGGCTTATCTTTCGAGTAACAAAAGTTTCACCACGCCGTGATGACTCATGATTAAATAAGATTCCATTGCAAGCATATAAGCCATAGGCCTCGCGGAAATTGACCACAGTCCAATAAGCAAATAATTTTGCTATTGAGTATGGAGAGCGAGGGTAAAAAGGAGTGTTTTCATTCTGAGGGGTAGCTTTGGCAGCACCATAAAGCTCCGATGTTGAGGCTTGGTAAAATCTGGTTTTATCCAACCCCAGAAGACGCATCCCCTCTAGTATTCTGAGGGTTCCAAGCCCGTTCACATTTGCAGTATATTCAGGGCATTCAAAACTGACCGCAACATGTGACTGAGCGCCCAGATTATAGATTTCATCAGGCCGCACCTCCTGAAGAATTCGGGTCAAATTGCTCGTATCGGTAAGGTCTCCATAGTGAAGAAAAAACCTTCTACTGTCATCTTGCGGCCCTTGGTACAAGTGATCTATGCGGCTCGTATTAAATGAAGAGGACCTTCTTTTAACCCCATGAACCTCGTACCCTTTCGCCAATAAAAATTCAGCTAAATAAGAGCCATCCTGGCCTGTTACACCGGTTATTAATGCTTTTTTCATGCCTCAGCCTGTTAGAATTATTGGTATACAAGCGCACCACCTTTCCACATCCAATACCGTCCAAACAGTTACAAAGATCAATGTCGCTCAGGTTTCGCCCCTAACATCAAGCGAGCCATCTCCCGTATTTCAACCCCCCACAACCTTATCTGAACGAAAGTTGCCAACAATCTATAACCAATATAAATTTCCCTTTTCCGCCAAAAAAATACGACCGACCTTACCGGCGGAAGAAGGGTATATAGGATCAGCTTAAACCTCCCTGCCCCTTGAGAGAGGAAAAACTGCCCTCCCTTTATCCGCCTTGCCTTTGTCGCTACAGATTGCCAGGAGCATCTAACTCGATGATGAACAAAAGCAGATTTCAGAAATAAGACTTGGTATCCTCCCACCCTCAACCTTCTGCAAAACTCAAAATCACCACTCGAAAAGGAATTCTCACTAAAGCCGCCAAACTTCAGGAACAAAAACCGATCAACTACCATATTTGCTGTAGCCGCAACTCCTGCAGATACGTAAACCTCTTGTGGTATCCCTCTCATAAAGTCATAGACTTCATAGATATTGGAAAATCCATGTTGCTTTTGACTTCGCACATCACCGGCAAATAACTTTACACTCCCCCCCCAACACCCAACCGCCCTATCAATTCCGGCTATCCACTTTGAATCCGGCAGGCAATCAGCATCCGTAAATATAAGCCAATCTCCTTCAGCTAACTCTGCCCCTCTGTTTCTTGCCGCATAAGATCCAGGCTTTTTGCACTTTCCTCTCTTAACCTGAAAACTTCCCCCCTCTAAAAAGGATGGAGAATTCCCGTCATTTGATATCAGTACAAGTTCAAAAAGGTCTCTTGAAATGACCTGAGACTCCAAACAACAAATCAACCCCTCAATGAATTGCCACTGCTGATAGACCGGAACAATCACGGAAAATTTAACCCGCATAGCAGCACCAATTGCAGATATTGTTAGACATTTGAATCATCACGCACTGACTAAACGATTAGCACAACACTTGGAATTAGCAACCTACAATATTGGCCAACAAACATGATGGGCGGGGATTTCAACAACTGGGTCAGGAGAGAGATAGATGGGAATTTCGATAGGAACCAGGGCAGTTAGAACCTGACAACCTCAAAGGAGGACCGAAACAATCAATAAGAAAATAAATTTGGATAAGCCTTAAAGCCCCACAAACTTGAAACTACAGAAAACAAATATACAGTGAGAATTAGCAAGAGGCCTACCTAAATAGAGAATGGTGTAGAAGCTAACGCTAAACCAAAGCCAGCTATCCGTTGATAGCAGCCTCCTCCAACACCGTCAAGGTGGCTTCCGCTGCCCGATCCCAAGAAAACTCATTTACCCTAACGCATGCAGATTCCTGAAGACTATGGACCAAATCCAAGTCTGAATGCAGCTGATGGATACCATTAGCCATACCAGAAACCGAAAGAGGGTCGACTAAAATAGCTCCACCTCCAGCCACCTCCCGCATAGCTCCAGTATTAGAGGTCAAAACCGGCGTGTTCTGCGAAAATGCCTCAACAATAGGCAGCCCAAACCCCTCATAAATCGAAGGGATAAGCAAAGCTCTGGCATTATGATACAAGCCACTTAACTCGTGATCAGGCACATAACCCCGCACCTTTACCATTTCCCCTAAACCCAGCCCCTCAATAACTTCACTTAAACGAGGCAGCCCCCAGCCTTGTCCACCGCAAATATAAAGTGGCAATGCTCCTTGAGTAGCCATATCCAAGTAAGCTCGATATGCGGCTAGCAAGCGCTCCAAATTTTTCCGGGGTTCCAGGGTACCAACGAAAAGGAAATACTCCCCATCAATACGGTCGCCAGTATTTTCCAGGAAAGGTGCTTCGGGAATAACAACGGTCTTACTCACAGACTTTGGCATTAGTTCTGTGAGCTCATCGGCAGTAAATGCTGATACTGCAATAACCGCTTGCGCCGAACTCACAGACGGGGGCATCAACCCCCGTTCGAGATATTTACCAAATACAGACATGGTTTCAGGAAAGCGCGCCCAAACCATGTCGTGAACAGTCACAACCCGGCCTATCGAAGATGGCATCATCAGTGGTAAATGATGCCTGGGGGACCAGAACACCTGCAAGTCATCATACCTAGCCCAGGATGGGAAGCGGGCTTGAGCAAAAAGAGTACCCAATGATTTACGCCCAACCTTCCCTGTCCGTACAACCACATTAGCTGCCTCACAGAACCTCTCAGGGAGCGGCGCATCACTATAAAGGAACCATTCATGCCCGCTTTTTACCATACGCTCAATGAGGGCTTCCGTATAACGGCCTATACCTGTAGTGACAACTGACAATGGCCTGGCATCAACACCAATCCTAAGCACAGGAACTCCTGTCGGAGTCAATCACCTCACTACCAACATCAGACCCTAGAACTTCCCGATAAAGCTCTTGATACGATTCTCGCATCTTCTCGCCCGTGAACAGGGTCTCATAACGCTGGCGGGCTGCAGCCCCCATCATCTTAGCTCTTTCAGGGTTGGAGCTGAGGTCATTCATAGCCGCCCGGAGCGCGGAGCTATCCGCTGGAGGTATCACGTGGCCAGTTACACCATTCTCATTTACAAAGCTTGTACCGGTGCCTATCTCACAACTTATTAGCGGCTTACCGGCCATAAGTCCTTCAATCAAAGTGACCCCGAAGGCTTCAGAACGGAGATGGGAAGGAAAAACTACAGCACCACACAGTCTATACAATGCGGCCTTTTCTTCATCGGATACAAACCCCAGAAATTCAATGTTATTCAGACCTAGCTTAGAAACAAGAGCGCGCATACGCCCTTCTTCTGGTCCCGCCCCTGCAATCAATATGCGGCAGCCGGCCCCCTCAGCTGCGCGAACTAGGTATTCAAGGCCTTTGTAGTAACGAAGAACACCAACAAAAAGCATGAAACCCTGGCCATAGGTGTCCTCAATACGCTTCAAGTCGTCTTCACGCGGGGGCGGCAAGGTATCCTCATCAACCCCCAAGGGAATCACAGAGACCTTATGCTTCCAGCGCTGCAAAACAGGGCTTGTTGCCACATACTGCTCAGAAGTAGCGACGATACGATCCGCTTTGGCAAAAAAACGATTCATGAGAGGGGTATAAAGCTTCAGCAGCCACCTCTGCCTCACCACATCAGAATGATAAGTCACAACCAAGGGGCGCCGCTTGCCTGCAAATAGGTAGGCAAGATCACCAAAAGGCCAAGGAAAGTGCAAGTGCAACACTTTCGCTTTGCTACGCCACATATCCAGTAGCAAACCCGGTCCAAAACACATTGAATTGAAAGAAAACCAGCGGCGACTAGCCCGAACTTGCAAGCCGGGCTCAATCTCATAAGAGCCGGGCTTGCAAGAGAGGGCTAATACCTCACCTCCGGATCGAGCCATCTGAAATATGGCCTGTTCCAGCCCTCCATGAGTTTCAGGAAGGAACGTCCTATAACAGTGAGCTGCGGTTACTTTTTGTACCAAAACATACGGCCTTTACAAATTCAACGTACTAGTTTACAGCATGTAAGCTGTTGTTTCTAAAGCTTTTACTGTATATTTGGCGCTGCTGTGCCTTTATAATGCCACTCCTATTTGTAACCGTAACACCTGGATGCTTAAGAATCATTTCAATATTGTTTGGCTCAGGGGCGTAAACGCCTTAAAAGCGGACATGGAAAATACCTATCTAGGAACTGTCTGGTGGGTAATGGAGCCACTTCTTCTCACAGGGCTTCTCTACTTCGCATTCGCATCTGGATTCCGCGGCAACCAAGCTGGGCCAGAGTTTTTAGCATTCCTGCTGTGTGGCATGCTCCCATTTAAATGGTTTGCGTCATCCATCAGCAATAGCGCCGAATCGATAGTTAACAACAAAGGGATACTTGGCCAATTTTACTTGCCCAAGTGGATATTTGCTTGCTCGATCAATCTATCTATGCTCTTGAGGTTTGTATGCGTCCTACCAATACTCTTTGGTGCGCTATGGCTCTCAGGGTTTGCCCCCTCCGTCGCATGGCTAGGACTTATCCCTGTCATTTTCTCCCAGCTTGTCATTAATCTCGGGCTAAGCTTGTTAGCTGCGGCTACTATACCTCTAGTACCCGATTTACGACATCTTGTACCCCTATCCGTAACTGGCGTACTTTTCACATCCGGTATTTTCTTCGATATAAGTAGCCGCCCCCCAGAGGTTCAGGAACTTCTGTTTCTCAATCCATTTGCTGAAATTTTTGCTAGCTACAGAAAGGTTCTTCTAGAGAACCAAATGCCAGCAACTTGGGATCTAGCCTACCCTCTCATCGTTGGAACTGTATCCCTTATCTCCGCACTGGTCCTGATGAAAGCGCTGGATAGAACTTACCCAAGAGTGTTGCTATGAGTTCTCCAATATTAACATTCTCAAAAGTAGGCCTTGCCTACCGTGGGCGGTTGAGTCTATTCACAAAGCCGAACTGGGTACTCAAGGATATCTCATTTGAACTGCTACCTAGCGAAACACTTGGCGTTATTGGGCGAAATGGTGCTGGCAAATCAAGCTTGCTTAAACTACTTGCTGATATTATCGCTCCCAACAGTGGAAAAATTCACAGGCAACCCCAAATTAAGTCGCAACTACTATCACTTGGATTAGGATTCAATAAAAAACTGAGCGGTATTGATAATGCTCTTATGGCGCTGGTAACCCAAGGAAGCAGCATCCGTGATGCTAAAGAGTTAATTCCAGTCATTATAGAATTTTCAGGTCTTGGCGACACAATCAAAGAGCCCGTTGGTACATTTTCTGCTGGCCAAAAAGCTCGCCTCGGATTTGCCACGGCAATTCACGCAACGCCAGATATATTACTACTTGACGAGATCCTAGGGGTGGGCGACAAAGATTTCAAACGGAAATCAACAAAAGCGCTAAAGGAAAAAGTGCAGTCAAATCAGACTGTAGTTCTAGTATCCCACTCCATCCAAACATTAAGAAAACTTTGTGACAGAGTGCTGTGGATAGAGAATGGAATGGTTAACGCAATTGGGGGAGCCCAAGAAATCCTAGATATGTATGAAACTGAGGCAGTATCCGCATGAAGATTTACGTACATATTGGTTCGGATAAAACCGGGTCAACCGCTATTCAAACCACTTTGTACCAAAATCGAGAAGCACTAAGAGCACAAGGTATAGAGTACCCTCAACTTCTAAATCAGGAAAACCACCACGAATGCCTGTTTCGAGAGCTCCGATCAGGCAAAAAAGGCGAAGGCTGGATTGAGCTGGATAAAATAATTTCCAGCAATCCCAAACACCTAATCCTTAGCGCGGAAGCTCTCTGCAATTTGAGGACCTCAGAGATAGCCCTATTTAAACAATGGCTAAACCACTCTGAGACCTATGTAATAACTTACATTCGCAGAGCCGATGAGTATCTAGAATCAGGGGTAATGCAAAGACTAAAAACCGCAAAATCATATACAGCATTTAAGTGGCAGTATATAGCGGCGAAATATGTCCCCACCTTTCTCGACCCTAACGTCTATAACGCCGCATTCAAAACGCTATTTGTTAAGCGCTGGGAAAAAGAGTACTCCGGTAAGGTAACTGTCCGCCCATATGACAAAAATCAGTGGGAAGACCAAAACCTTATCTTAGATTTTTTAAGTAGCTTAGGCCTTTCGAGGGCTCAAAATTCAATCCGAACCGACAAAATTAGCAGAAATGTTACTCCGAGCATTGCGGGTATTTACGCAAGCTCAATTCTAACCCGAAATAAACTTTTTGGACTAAGACAGCAACTATATCGAAGCCTTGCAAATGATCCTTTACGCAAAAAGAAAGGCGCATTTTTAAGCTGGAATAAACGTGCATCTGCGCGACTGATCTCCCAAATCTTTAACCACTTAATAATTGGCGCTCAAGGGGTCAGCTTTTCTAGCGAGAAAACCCCTAAATCGCTTGGGCTTCCAAGCCTGCCCGAAATAATATCTGCTTCCGAAGATACTATTGCGGCCCAATTAGCTGAAATAAATAAAAAACACACCAATCTTCGACGCCGATTAAAAAACAACCAATCTGTGCTTAACGAATAATCAACGGCTCATTCCAACTTAAGGCTAATATTAAAGTTAGCGGATTTACATTCGGTAATTTAGACAAGTGAGCTTCTGAATAATTGAATAAGATTAAATTAAAGATCTCTGATCAAACGGTATAGTTATACAAGAAATAACACAGTGAACACTCCTATACCATCCTAGAGAGGCACACCCCATCACTCGTATCGATATGACAGACAAATACACACCAAGGTCGACAATCCTATATTAATGGCGACATAAACGTCAATTATAATAGACTAAAAGGCCTCAAGGAATATAGTAGGAAGCCCCAAAGAGTTTTTATAATTAATTAGATAAAGATGCCCACAAAGTATAAATTAAGCCCTATTTATGCCGCCAACCCTTACCTAAAATATTTTGCAAAATGAGGCAGCAAAATAATACCTTTTGTTATTTAAAGCACTTAAATGGTCTAATCCTATACTCAAATAGAACCTGAGTATAAGAGCTCGATCAACTCTACGGAAAGATCTAAGTAGAGCTTTACTTCAAGCTTTAAATCTAGCTCTTACCACAGAGTCTATGAAATGAAAGTATTGACAATCCCTGAATTTGCAATGTAACCAGGCCTTTTACATTCGTGAAAATTCATATACATATCGGCTCAGATAAGGTTGGATTTATAGCGATTCAGTTTGTCTTAGGTCAAAATAGCCCCCCCTACTTCAACAAGGAGCCTCTTACCCAAAACTTAAGGGAAAGTACATTAACCATGAAATTTTAGTAAAAAAGTGCAGAGCGGAGAGAAGGGCCCCAGCTGGCTGAACCATTAGGATACTGGAATAACTAGCTTGCATACGTAGTTCAGGCCAGCACTTAGAGTTCGGGGTACTTCAACGCTTAAAGGGAGCCTCATTCAAGAGAGAGTATAGGTTGTCATTCTACACTCCTACACTATTTGACCGAAATATCTTTGCAGCAGCATACAAATCCAAGGCTTCTTGCTAGGTGGAATTTAGTATTCCCATATTCAGTGATTTCGCTCCCCTACGAATGATCACAATGGGAAAAAACAAGACATTGCTAAAGATCTCTTAAACAGCTTTCTCCCTCCAAAAGCTGCTAAAGAGCCACCTACCTTCAAAAATAGAAATAATGTGACTCCAAATATGTCCGGAATATACGTTTTATCAATATTGAATATAAATCAACCACCTGAGTTACAACACTCCCTACAAGACAGCCTCGAATCTTTTTTTGGTAGAAAAACTAGACCTATCTTAAACAAAAGAATAATTACAAGGGCTTTAGCTAGGCTTTACAATTAACGTTACCTACGCTCGCTAGTACCAATAATTTCACCTCCGCCAATAGTTCCCAAGGTCACCCAGCTAAACATGAATACCATAACCAATGAAACAGAGAATCTCTTTATTTAATAATTATCCAAAAAATAATACTAACAAAAAAGCAGAAACCGAAAATAAAAAATTGGGACACCAACCTGCCCCCTAGCGTCCGCTCTGTTTTTTATACACATCATTTAAAGCCTCCGCTGCCTCCATATAATAGACTGGTATAGCGTGTCCCTGCCAGACAGCTTTAACTACGAGTTCACCATCGCCGCCCCACCCCAGAAAGTTTCCAAGGCTTACCAGCATACGAGCTACATCTCTTATATTTGGAAGTTAATTTGGTGGGGGAGTTTTAGCCTGTTTTTTCCCTTCATTCTTGACCCAGCCCTGTACAATTCTCCAGGAAAATCTGTAACTCTTATTACACGCAAAATACAACCCATTGATTTTTATTAAAAGGTGGAAAAAATGTATAAAACCTAGTAGCCACCTATATCGCTACACGGGGAGCAACCTGCTTATCAATATTAACTTCCCAAGAAACTCAAAAGCTAGACCGCTTGACCCTTAATGTACAAAGCAAGCGATCAGAAATAATCCAGCTGCGAAATTTAAAACAAACTGTAACAACTAAAACGAAAATTCTAGGAGACAAGTTTTAGAAAAAAATTCCTAATCCTGGATAAAATTCTCATAAAGTGAAACCCGACCCCCAACCTAAACCCTAAAGGCTGATTAAACTCCTGATACCCCTCTATTTTTAACGAATATATCTCAGCCATATCCCGCAACGCAGTTCCTTTCTCTGCTAGCAGAGACGAATGGCGGGAAATCACTGGCAACTGATCAAAAGAATATCCACTAAAATGAAAACACCGAATAACCATGTCACCAATTTTAAACACACCCTTCATAAACTTGATTTCGTCTACCTCACCCAGTCTCCAGTGGCCCACATTTAAGCCCCCGTCATCAGATATCTTTACCCCAGAAAACAGGGTGGGCACAAGATCTAGCCATTTCTGATCAGCATTCATGTTTCTAAAATAATTTATGGAACAATCAGTATTTACACAATCTATCCAGTAATTACAAAAGTCCTTGCCAGTCTTTCCTACTTTCACCGCAAAGAGGCCGGCATTATAAGTACCTGACTTCATCAAGGTAACCCATTCAGAGATATCTCTTTGACTGGCCGGCGTGAGATGAGGAGTAAGTAATATGTCCCAATCACCCTCTAAAAAATCAAGGTTGTCGTTGAAGAAATATATATCTGAATCCGCATAAAGTAGGGAGGTATTCTTATTGTCACTTAGGTTTAACATATACTTGAGGGCATACACCTTCAAATAACAACACTGCTCAGTTAAAGAAAGAAGCTTATATCGTCCTCGATAATGAACCCCACCCTCTATCACTTCTTGGGATGAAATAAATTCTACTCTTGGGTCAACTTCAAACCTAAAGCCAGACATATCACCAATATAAAATACATAAAACTTTGAAAAGCTAGTATCTTTCAAAGAGTCAAATAATGCCAAGGCGCCATTTAGGCGATCCGTGGTACACACTGTAAAAACTTGCTTATCCATTAAACCTTATACTCAGGTCAAGCGCAGTCAAAAAACCACATCCCCAGACTTCCAAAATGATTCGGCAAGGGTGATTTCACCAAAACCATGGGGGACAAAAATTAAGAATCAAAATACGTGTAGTTACTTACCACTTAGAAACATGCCTCCAAAAAACCCTAAGCGACCCTGCCAGTACTCCATAATTTTACGATCAGAAAAAATCAAATCACCTAAAAATGGCATGCTTTCGATTATAAACCTCTCTAGATGCGAATCTGGAAGTTCTTCACAGAGATTTCCCTCTCCAGGAAAATAGACAGCTACTTCTGAAAAGTTATTTAAAGTTCTAATTCTATGTTCCAACAGACGCCAACATAACAAGGAGCTTACAATAAAAATTTTTTCGGGCTTAAGCTGTATTAGCAAACGTTCAATTAAACACCCCAGATCAACAAGACCCAAATGCAGGCTACCAATATTAATCACATCAATCGAAGAGCAGGAAGAAACTAAATGAGGGCTTTGTTCCTTCTCCATCACCAAAAATAAAGTATCGCCACTTTCAACACCCTGAACCTCACCCCTACAACATTTTGATGATAAATCAATCGCCAACTCTAAACTTGGGGAAATAAAAATATAAGTGTATGATTTTTTTTTCAAAGACGACTTCAGAAAAAAATAATTACGCCCGACCTCTTTATCATATAAGGGTAAATCGATATACAATATAGAAGAGGCACATTTTCCATTTCCTGAAACACTTATATCAATCTCTTTAGATACTGACATGAGATCAACGGCAGCCCACTCTGGAATATTTTTAGAGAATCTCGCTTGAGCCGCATAATAAAAACTCCTTGTATAACTGAAAAGCCTCTTAACTCTATCCTTTAGCATCTCTACAACTCTAAAATAACCAGAAAAGTTTACTAATTCCAACCTTCAAGGAATCTTACTACCTCAAAACTACACATTATAGCCTTAATCAAATATTTTTGATTTTTTTATGGTGGCCCCTCCTTCCTCGTGGGACTTACAGAGCGATCCAGTCGCTTTCCTCCTCTCATACCTAATCGTCTTTGGGGGCGTACGGTGAATTTTTCCTAACGCCATAGTTTCAGCATTCCAATGCCAATCTTCAAATCCAAAACCTGACTCAATCGCAACTGGTTGGTATGGAACCTCTTTTGCTAATGCCAAATTAGTTACCATGCAGGCATTCCAAGGGTTGAACTTAAGTAGAACCTCTTTTTCAACGCAATCCGAAAGCTGGTCAGGTTGACGCCACCATTGTCGTTCTTTACCAAATGTTATGATAATCTCCGGGTGACAAATATATAGCTCATTCATAGCTGCTAACTTAACTGCCTCAACTATCCAGTTTTCTGAAAAATAATCATCCCCATCAAATGTACCAATGAAATCAGTTTCAGCAGCACCAACAAGATAATTACGAGATTCACCCAGGTCTCCCAGGTCCACCTCCACCACAGAGTCCTCCCCTCTAAGAAAAGGAGAGGAACGAAGAGTCCTTACCGTTAAAGCATCTGCCTTGTCAGCCGAGCATAAAATCCTACATGGAATGCCATGATCCTCAGCAAACTGTCTGCACCGATCAATCGATTTGAGGGTTTTATGGGCAAACAAACCCTCCCTATGGAAGGTAACTAATGCCGTAAAACTGGCAATAAAATTTCGCAAAAAATCACCATATTTTAGTTCTAATACAGGGTCGCACTAACGCCGAGGTCATATCGCCAACCTCACACAGCGAAGACTATATTCATTCGCCTTAAAGTTGAACATCTAGGTTGACTCTCATACACTTCAATGTGTCAACCAATTGCTCAATTACGCTTCTATCCACTGTGGCCTAAATTTGAGGACCACAATTCAGTTAAAGTGGCAACATGGTCCTCAGTAACGTCCGAGTTATAACTAATACAGTATTAGTATGCACCTAAAACTTTCTTTTCAAACTCATCCGAGGTCTTCCTTACATAACTAGCGGCATCAAAGTTCACGAAGGAGCTTTTACCTGCGAGGGCATCCTTAATCCCACTCGCAACTCCTGAAATAGTATTCTCAACCAAAGTGCCGTAGTGATCCCCGAGTACGCTGCGGTTACCCGCAATATTAGTTGCAACTATTTGTTTGCTCAGAGTTAAAGCCTCAAGTAAAACCATGGGCTGCCCTTCATAATTTGAAGGCAATACAAAGATATCAGCTCTATTCAAAAGTGGGAACGGATTGGATAACTGCCCAATAAAAAAAACATAATTCTCCAGGCCTAGCGTATCACGTAAAACCAATAACTCTTCACGCAAAGGGCCCTCTCCAGCAATAAATAACTGTATTTGTACCCCATCTTTAGCCAGCTGAGCCACCGCATGTAGAAGCTTCTTATGATCCTTTTCTCCTGATAAGCGTCCCATAGTAAATACGACTGGCAGAGCCTTGTTAATGCTTACTCCGTCCAATGCGGCTCGCCTTTCCCTATCACCCAAAGAGTCAGAGTTACATGCAAAAAATACACGTTCATCATCAAGCTGGAAACTAGAACCTTTCTTTGCCGCTTCTCTAATTTCCTCTGGAACAATAAAATTCGGGATAAAATCAAATTTCTCTACCAGCCCTTCATATAAAGGCTCTAAACTGCTTTTATTTAGCTCCATAGTCTCTTTAGAGACAGAAAGGATTCTGTCGAATAATCGATAACTTGCAAACACACCAAATAGGGATCTATACCTTATATTTGCCTCAGATAGCAAATCATTATGCTGATAAATAACCCGCCTCTTGGCTAGTATCGATCCCATCAGTAAGGACCAATAAGGAGAATAACCGCTAAAATCTACGGCGACATCACAACACACCCCTCCTAAAAACCTTTCAGCTTCCCGTTGGAAACAGGCTCTTAATATTCTCTCCGCTTCCTCGTCCAATAGGTTATTAGATTGGAATTTACCCCATGCAAACTTCTCTTCGTCTGTAAATGCTATCGGACCTGCTTGATGTAAAACATGAGCTCTAGTGTCAAACTTTCTTACTATATCCCTAGCGGCATCAGACTTATCTATAAAAGCGCCCGACGTTAAAATAATCAGATTATATTTTGAGTAATCGAAATTTCGAGTGAGATTAATCGCAGAAGTTGATATACCATTTGGGCGCAATCCACCCAAATAAACAACAATATTTTTCCGCCTATTCAGGGCACTATAATTCCCTTTTATAGTATTTCCTTCTAAAAAGATATCCAAGATCAATTCTTTTGTACACTTCAAAGATCCTTCGAGAGAAAAAGCTTCAAGCTCGCTAGGGCCAGGATAGTTTTCGCCTTCCTGGTCTAAATTTTGGTTTAAAGCTTCAACTAACTCATCAATAGAGTGACAACAAGGGAAAGGTAAGTCATCAAAGTTTAAGTAGCACCCTCTTGTACTTAAATATTCAGCCCGATCATATACGTATAAAAGTGTCTTCACACCCAAATTGGCCGCATCAAACATTATGCTGGAATAATCTGTAATTAAAACATCGCACAATGCAAGAACTTCATTTGAATCAACCCTTCCATCCAAAATGGATAATCGCGGAGAAAGTTGAATATCAGCGGAAGCCATATTATGCACAGACAAAATTACATGGTTTGAAGGCTCATTCAATAAAGCTTCGACCACTTGGCCAATTTCAGACGACTGAGCCCTCCCTGCCCCTAACTCTCCGCGCCAGGTGGGTGCGTAAAAAATAACTTTTTTCTCGCCGGATATTCCAAGATATCTTCGTAACTCATCAACATTCGCTAAGGATGCCAAACATTGCCTGGCAGGCACGCCCAAATGAATTTGAGCAGAAACAATCCCTTCTAGCCCGGATGACCGCAATAGCTTTTCCGCAGTATACTTGTTAGGTAAAAGGAGATGTGTCGAATGGAGAAAATTCTTTGCTGAATTCCTATGTAGGGTAACCTTTTTACTTTCATCCATAAACATTTTCTTCAAAGGCACGCCATGCCAAGTATTAATATATACTTGCTCAGACCTTCGATTAAAATACGTAGGGAATGTAGAATTGTTTACCAGATATTTGGCTTTTGCCAAGAGCGAAATATATTTTTTGCTTCCAATCCTAACAAAGGATACTTTGTTCAGATTAGCAAGATTTCGTGGGATTTTCACAGAAGGCTTAATGGCAAATACATGCTTGAAACCCTGACAACCAGACTCGTTAGACAGCACTTTAAATATACCGTATGGGCTACACCCTATTGAACTCCCATGAAATGATTCATATAGAATGGTATTCTCTTCTATAGCTTCACTTTGCCTAAGTTTTACATAGAGATCTTGTGGGTACTTAATTTCATTATTAAAGACTATTGAGATTATCTTTTGCACGAGGGTTTTACCATAAACCTTTCTTGCCAAGGGTAGCAAGCCGGCACTTGATAATACAGATTTTAATAGACTTCTAAATTTATAATATTTCATCACAACACCAAAAACCGACAACAATCTGCAGCTAAATTAAGCACACTCTTCAACAAAATTCTCGCCATACTTCAGCGTATCAAGATCTAAATTTTCAGCCACAATTTTCTTAAGCTCTGACAACTGAATTTCATCCTTGTTTATAGCAACTGGCGTATACCCAAAAGCTTCAAAATCCATCTGATAAAAAGACTGCACCAACTCTATCGTCTCTCGCGTTAAGGTAAGCTGCTGAAGCTTAGATTTATTTTTCGCCTCAACCCCGACTGAATCATCCCAGTATATATTTAGTGCCTTGTAGGCAAACTTAAAAACATCGGACATACCCTTCTCCAAATAAAAAACTTTTGTTTTCTCCAGCAAAAACTCTACTTGCGGACGAATATGATTATCACAGGCATAAGAATTACGCTTGTATTTATCAAAAAAACCACATATAGCTTTATTTGGCTCCGGCAGTTCCTTCCCCTCGGAAATACACTTTCGGTTCTGCCAGAAATATTCAGATACAGCCCTCATTAAAGGATGCCTAACAACCGCAAAACTTGTCATGTTTTTAGGTCTCTTGAGGGAGACTCTTAATAATGGAGCATGAAAATGCTGCGGACAACATGGGAGGTCTCCCTTTCTAGGGTTAAATAAGTGCCCACCAGAAGCCACCTCAAGCAAGTGTTTTTCTATCGTGCTGCCGCCACACTTAGGAATGTGGATAAACAATAGTTCTTTGTCGCCCTTGAAATAAATTGGCATTTTTTAACCTCTACAAACGATAGCAAATAATACTATTAGATTTCAAAATCGACCTACCTAGCCGAATCTGAACACTCATAAAAAATAAGCCTCTGGCAACGAAATCAATTAATTAAAAACATAGAAAATAGATATGTAAGCATACTCAAACAAAACCCCATCTTATTTTTATGCTGCCAACAATCTATCTATCAAACCTTTCACTCTATTTACAGCCAAACCATCACACTGAGTAAGAAAAAGTTTCTTAAATTCCTCATAATCCTCGCTATTAATATCAGCCCCTCTTATGGCGTCTAGGAAAAAGCTTGCCTCAGCCTGTTCAACAAGCTGGCAAGGTAATTGATTCCTATAATCATAACTAAACCCTCGCTCTAGTTCGAAGTAATCTATATCCTCAGCAAACAAAACAAGTTTCTTATTTGCCAAAATGCAATCAAAAATAATTGAAGAATAATCTGAAATCACCACATCAGCTGCTGCTATTAATTGATCGATAGAAATGCTGCTGGCATCTATTATTTTCTCATGTATATATTTAATGTTATGCTGCCCACTATACATATTTAATGACGGGTGCAACTTTACCAAAAAGCACTCATCATCTCTCAGCAAATCCGAGAGCTTATTGAAATCCAAAGCAGTATTATAATAGACGTCAGCCGGCCACTCTCCCCTAAATGTAGGCGCAAACACATATATCTTTTTTCCTTGCAAATCTGGATTGCTTTTGAAAAAGATATGCTTCAAGCAGTTTTGACTATCTTTGCGCAGCAATATGTCCGTTTTGGGGACCCCCAAAGCGAACACGCGCGCTAGATCAACACCGAAACTTTGGGCATATAGCTTTCTCTGGTTCTGTGACGGTGCAATAATATAATAATTTGTATCGACGCCAGCATAAGAGCGGTCAGCAAACTTCTTGACGGCCCCACTGGCATGCCACAATTCGATACGGGCTGCCCTCTTATTTAGGTTTAATTTTGCTGCGCCTCCTGCAGTCACGATTACTTTCGCTCTAGCGATTCGAAGGCTATCCATAAAGCCAAGTGGTGAATCTTCAAAAAAATATTTTGAAGCAACCTCGCCCCCGAAAACAGACCTCATATCGTTGAAACCTGGAACATCAATAAAAACAACATCCACGCTTGGGAGGGGCTGAGCGATTTTTTGGATTGCCACCCATTTCACACTAGAAATTTTTTCTCGCACGATCTGTTTAAGCCGAGAGGTGGCCTCTCGGCTGCCGAATGATTGCATCAAAAAACAAGCAATAGCCTTACATCGATTCAAAAGCCTCACCGCTTTAATGAGCCTGTAACGCCTCAATGTTACTAAGGTAGACTTCCAGTTATTAGCATAACGATTTTTAAGCGAGACCCCCCATAAAAAGGCTTGATCTGAAGCTATCTGACTCAGTTGATAATCCAGTTGTTCTCTTTGTGTAAGGTCTTTAGTACTATCAAGGCACGTACCAGAATCTTGAGCGCTACGAACTGTTTCCCTTATAAGCTTATCCCACTTATCAAAGATATCCTTCCTATTATATCTGTTACTACTTGTTAGCGATCCTTTCGATAACTTTGAAATGTAAGCGGGGCTGTCAAATAAGGTCCCTAGAGACGCGGCCAGGCTTTCTGGGTCTCTACGCTGGACGAGAAGTCCATCTCGCTCATGTTCAATCATTCCTCGAATTGCGCGGCAATCAAAAAAGCCTATAGCAGGCAAGCCTATAGCCTTGGCCTCAATTAATGTTAAAGGGCAACCTTCAAAAACCGAAGGGATACAGAAGATCTGACCTTCTCGCATAGCCTTTTCGGGGGTCTCCGTGAGACCCATCAAAAGTACAGTTTCTTGCAAACCCTCTTTTTTTATTAGCTCCCTATAGTAGTTTCTATCAGGACCATCTCCGTATATAAAAAGCCGCCAATCCTTATGCTTTGACTTGAGCAATGAAAATGCCAAAATAAGGTAAGAGAGTCCTTTTGATGCCTCCTCCAATCTTCCGATAGAAATTACAACTTTAGCTTTAGGCAACCCCTCTAAATTTTGCTCAAATCCAGCAGGTAAAGGGTTCTCTATACAAGTTACTTTCTCTCTAATGAAGCCCGGCAGCTCTTTTACATATTCAGGGTTCAATACATGCAATTTATCTGCTGCGTGAAAGCAGACCAGCCTTCCATTCGCCTTCTCACTCAAGGAGGACCCTAAGTACCACCACTGCTTCAAATAATGCTCAGGATCATTATGTTCTGACAATAAAAGGGGAATCCCTAACCCTTTAAGAGCGGATATAAAAATACTAACTATCGAATTACTAAATAAGGGAAGAACCAAATCTGGATTTTCCAGACAAATAATGTCACGAAGCCTGGCAACATTACTACTCCGGTAACTTTCTAGAACACTATATACTCTTGTAGATGCATCTAAACCTAAACACTTGCTGTCAAGCTTGCCCGGTGTGGTAATAAAGAAAACTTCATATCCTCGCACCTTCAGCTCGCTACATAAATCGACCGCAAACTTATCTATCCCTGTAACTTGCCGTTTAAGGCTGAGAGTAAATATACAAATTTTCATACTGCTCATAGCACCACAGAAAGTAAGTTATACATACAAGCGTCAATGACACCACCCTTGATCAATAAGTATGACTACTTTACTACCATCTAAATTCAATTAACATCAAAGAAAAATCTAAACCTTGTGTATGGTCACCATATATTTCCAGCACTTAAAATTAAGCTAAATCTTTTACCTGACTAATTACTTCCGTCGTCGAAATACCTTCTGTCCTTGGGAAATATTTTACAGAGCAGATACTGGAAAATTGATCAAATTTCCCTTTCCAATCATCCCCCATAACAAGAATGTCCGCCTCATAAGTATTTATATATTGTCCCTTTAAATCCAAAGATTCTTCAATAAAAACCTCATCGACACAATGTAGGGATTCGACTATCTTCAATCGATCTTCTTGACTATAAATAGGGGGACGCCCCTTCTTGCTAATATTTAAAGCATCCGAAGAAACACCCACTATCAGATAATTCCCCATTTCCTTAGCCCGCTCTAATATATTCACATGACCAATATGAAAAACATCAAAGGTTCCAAATGTAATAACTCTCATTCTGACCACTCATCTAATAATTTGTTTTAAAGTTTAACTTTCTATTCTGCCCAGCCCAATTTGGAGCGACATGTTTCATAAAAGTTATGATCTATTGGGTGAATTAGTGTAAGCCGGTGGGGTTTCTTATGGATTCGGATGATATCTCCCGGTGCAGTAATAACTTGCTCATGACCATCACAGGTCACATGTGGTTTTGCAATATTGGAGTGACCTATTACAAGTTTAAATTCACTGCTCCCTTCGACAACAATCGGCCTGCTGCTAAGAGTGTGAGGGTTCAACGGAACCAAAACGATCGCGTCTAATTTGGGGTGCATTATCGGACCGCCGCCGGATAGCGCATACGCTGTAGAGCCTGTCGGCGTAGAAATAATCAAGCCATCCGATCGCTGGGTATATACAAATTGCCCATCAACATAAAGATCGAATTCGATCATTCTTATAAACTCGCCCGGATGTAGTACTACATCGTTTAGCGCTGACCCATGCCCTATAGGCCGCCCATCGCGAGTAACAGACATATCCAGTAAGAATCGACTTTCGGCCATATACTTACCGACCAAAACCTCACCAACCTTCTGCTCTACTTGATCAGGTGTAATATCAGTGAGAAACCCTAAACGCCCCCTATTAATCCCCAAAACTGGAACGCTATATCTGGCTAAAGCTCGTGCGGCCGCCAAGAGGCTCCCATCCCCACCTACCACAATTACAAGATCACAAAGCTCCCCAAGTCTGCTTTTGGCTGAAACCTGCATATTGTGGTTTGACACAGAGGCAGCTGTATCCTCCTCCAAAATGACTACATAGCCTTCATTTTCAAGAAAAGCCATCAAGCGCTTCAGTGAGACAACTGCGCTCTCGCTCTCTGTTCGACCAATTAGTCCAATATTTTGAAACTCTGACACATCTCCCCCGCATCACACTGACTGCAACATCTCCGCATGGCAGCAACCGAACCGCGTCCAGCACTACTTGTAAAGCCTGCTATTATGCCGGACAGCAGCAACTGAGTCGAATTCACGACAGATTTGTGACCACTTGGTGCAGAGGGAAGTCAAAAAGGAAGGTTGACTTCAAGGATATCCACGCCTTCCCTGAAGCCCGCCAGAGTGAAGTACGAGCACTTTACTGCCCCTGGGGACCCACCCCTTCATCACACACTGAGATAGCGCCAGAAACAACTTGCTTGTATAAATCGGGTCAAGAGGTAGTCCCGTCTCTTTTTCCATATCAGACTGAAATTTTTGGAGATATTCTGGACGCTTGGCGTAACCACCACAATGGAATCCATTTAACAATGTAGACCTAGCCACACCAGAACACTCAAAATTTCTAAGCTCACGCCCTCCCCCCCTTACTGCAGCATCCGCTGCTCTCCCCATTTGACACTGCCACCTCGAAAAATCGGTTGATATGCTTGTTCCCGCCTTCAGTACTTCAACGCCGACCAGAAGCCCCTCTTGAAGGCCGGCGGCCAACCCTGAAAAGGTGGTGCCAGTACCACAAGCAGTCCAAACTTGATCGAATTTAACAGGAGAGCTTTGGTTAACGACTCTCCCTAGTAGTCTCCCACCATGAACCCCCCATATGTTTGCGCCACCCTCAGGAACGAATAATGTTTTATTTACATCAATACCTACCTCATCTAAAAAACATGGCAACTTTCGCCGCCGATATTGATCCCGACTTACAAAACATAAATCCATCCCGAAGCGCCGGGCATCTTCCAAGGTGGCGCTCAAACTATCCGAACGCTCACCCCGAATAATTCCGACCACATTAACACCAAAGCGCGCCCCAGCTGCTGCTGTTGCATGAATATGATTCGACCAAGCACCACCACAAGTAACGACATGATTTAACCCCCGCCGCCCGGCTTCTGCCAAGTTCGGAATTAGCTTATAAGCCTTATTCCCAGAAATTAGGGGGTCAAGTAGATCATCTCGGCGCACCCATAGATCGATACCTGGAAAAAAAACACTAGCGACCCGCTGATAAGGAACTTTTAAGGCTAGCATCGCAAAAGCATCAACTTCCACACAACCAATGTACCCGGACATCACTTCCTACAAATACTCGACAACATTTATTCCAACTTAACTCATATACTCATTAGACTCTGAGCAAACAACCTTCATAGGGTAATACAGATAAATGCCGACCATACACCCCCCGCTTCTCCCTAAGCTATAACTTCAAGCTTCTATCAAATAACAGTACGTCTTGAAGACACCTATATTAAGAGTCTATTTATACCCGCAATCGCTGGATCATAAGGGCTACAGGGCGAGAAAATCAGGAAAAATACGATTTAATAAGAACCCTTAAATTAGAAAACTCAGTCGCAATGGATGTAAAAGACCCTCAGCAGGTTCTAGTCCGCCTTCCGATCCAGAGATTAGCACCCACTATATTTTTTCTAAGCGGGGCCTACCAAATCAATAAATAACACAATCTACCTGAACAAACATCAGAAAAATGTGTCATGACACACAAGTTTACTTGAGGCAGCCGTCTAGCACATTAGCCCATTAGGCAACAGCCTCATTACAACCTATGATGAGGAGGTGAAACCAGAGCTACCCACCACGCAAACAGCAAGGTTTAAACTATAAAAGATCTAAGAGTTGCCCGAGGTCGACGAAAAAACTAACGGCTAAATGACGGGTTTGCCAACGGGAATTGAAAAGGGCCTTAGGTTAATCCACTCTAAAAGAACCGCAAGATCCAATAAAAAACAACCAGATACAAAAAAGCCCTCACATGTGAGGGCTTTTTTGTATCTGGCGGACCGGACGGGACTCGAACCCGCGACCTCCGGCGTGACAGGCCGGCATTCTAACCAACTGAACTACCGGTCCTCGGTAGTAAACTTCCTCTATGGAAGTTGGTGGGTGGTACAGGGGTCGAACCTGTGACCTACGGCTTGTAAGGCCGTCGCTCTCCCAACTGAGCTAACCACCCGGTGCTCTTTGCTATAGGGGCCGTGCCCCCTTGAGCGAGGCGCATATTACCCGACTGTAGATTCCTGTCAACAATTTTCACGCCAAATAATCACGTCCGATCAATTTCCATCCGATTCGTCTGGTAAAGAGACAGGAACCCCCCTCATTTCAGCCTCTTCAGTACTTGCTCCCTGCAAGACCTTACCCTGCCGATAGTCTGGGTCTAGCAGATGCCCAGCTATCTTCACTGGGATCCCCCTCGGTATCAGCTGCTCTTTGGGGCGGGCCAAGTCTTGCTCGTTGTAATTACACACACCGGTAGGAAATATTTTCTTTAGATCTGCCACACGACTGGAAATTTCCTCAGTGAATGGACCGTAGATCCCCTTCGCCAACGCCCGCTCAACCGGCTGTAGAGCGCACTTAAAGACATCATCGGTCACCGGTGCCCCCGCCACCTGCCTTGATGTACTATGAATTGGGTATACCCTCATACACTTCCCGGGAGCTTGGCTATTCCAGGGGCCATCCCAAACCTTATCTCCAGACGCAAGTAAATTTCCTTCTTTGTCGAAGCATCGGTCATTGGCATCATCCGGGCGGTTTTCCACTACACCTTTACCTGGGTTTTCTATGATGTTCTGCATCCAACGGTCGACTAAATCCAGCGCCTCATGCAATGGGTTGTAGCCTTTGTCACTCATCCAAATCAGTTGGTTCTCCGCATGTCCACGGGCACGCCGAATACGCTCGCGTGCGGAAAAAGAGGCTGAGCTGTGGTGCATATCAGGCTCTTTATCGAGGTAGTGCCGCAAATCAATAATGGGGATCTCTACATCCCCCAGGAAAACGTGCCCGGAACGATATATTCCATTAATAGCCTCCAGACTTGCGCGACTGCGCTTCGCCGGCTTTTGGAGGGTTCCCATATTGAGATTTTGCTCACTCCAAAGGGACAAGCGAACCGGAAACATATTCCCATTCATAAACCACAACTGCTCTTGGCTCTGGTCTTCTGGTGCTTTCCAGCCACCTACAGCAGCATTGACACGTAAAAATGTATCTATATTGATTTCGCCGTTCACCAGGGCTTTCAGGCCGTACTGCACCCCCTCATTGTCCCAAGAACTATTTGCGTACCCTGATGCGTTTGCACCATAAAATTGGCGAAGGTCCTCCCAGTGCGTCCAATGCACTTTTGGGACAACCTCAGCAGCGAAACTCTTAGCAAAGTGAACAAAGTTAGGGTTATTAACCAACGGTACTAAGCCTCGCCACCCTTCGACGCATTCAGTGGTTCCCTGCATCCTATCTCGGTAGCGACTATCAAAAATCCCAGCAAAAAAGCTCAACACTCCAAATTTACTTGAACCATTCTCACTGGCAGCTAACCCCTGGATAACCGTGCGCTCCTCTGCTTTTTTCCAGCGTTGATTCTGCCTATCCACAATGTCAAAGAAGTACTCCAGTGGCTCACAGTCGAAGGCATAGATTGTTTGGGACACCATATCTGGGTAGGAATACAAGGGGATAGCGGCATCTAAGACGCCCGGAGCATTCTGCGCAAATAGATACTGCTGGATCGCTCCACCTGACCCCCCAATGCCAACGGTGTACATTGGATCCCCGTATAACGATACAAATTGCTTTTTCACCCTACGAGCAGTGTCTTCTGCCAGCCACATGTTGTAGTGGTTTCTAGTCTGATTGGCGGTCGAATAGACAATCGCATAACCGCGCGCAAGCTCATCCATTCGCCGCGTGGTGATATCTCCTTTGTTGATTTTTCCCTGGCGCCCTCCAATGCCTACGCCACCACGAAACTGATAGATCAGCCGCTTATTCCAGTTACTACCACTTGGCCCACCTGCAGACTCACCCTCTCCCCTTAATACTGCTATTGCATAAAAGTGACGGTTGATCGTGCCTGTCTCTACACGAACAATAAAATCTACCTGCTTCCCGTTTACCGTCACCTTATCGATATCATTTCTGGCCTCATGCAGATAGTGAAACTGGCCATCAGTGGTACTACGGTAAAAATAGGTAACCTCTGTAGCGTGACTGCAATCCCGGCTATACCCAATAACCTCTTTTGTCTTCCTGCCCTTATCATTTAGAGCAAAGATAGGCACCCCTTCACCATCCTGGTTGTCTACCAGGGGCTGCTTATTTGTAATATTGTTTTTCCCGCAATATAGAGGGTACCTGGCTGGGCCACTGAATAGAGTCTCTACAGGCCCGACTTCTCCCAAGCCAATAGGAAATGGGAAATATTCAGGCGGGCGGGACATCATTCGGGGGTGAGGGCCGGAATAAGCTGGCGCAGGTTGATAGTCCAGCACCCCTTCAGGAACCTTCAACACCGGAGCATCTACGCTCCCGTGGACTTTTGGCAGCTGGTTATACCCATACCAAGCTGCTGCCCCCAGGCCCACTAGCACCAAGAGCAAAATAGAGAGTATCCAGCCTCTCCTAACGGACATAAGCGCCTCCACAGGAAACATCACTTTCTGTACAGCTTGAGTATATGAACGGATGTCCCAGGCTACTGGCAGTTGGCGCCAAGGAAGACTTAAAGAGAGGCAGGACTTGTAGAGCGGTGCGCAGAAGCGCAAATATCTTTAGGACAAAAACAAAAAAAGGGGATCTAGTGATCCCCCTTTCGAAAGCAGTACCGCCTAGTCTTTAGCGATAATGCCTTTCTCCTGAAGAGTGGAGAGAATCACTTCTACTTCCTCTTCAAGAATCATTTCAGCAGTATTCAGGTGCAATTCTGGTGAAACAGGTGCCTCATAGGGATCATCAATACCAGTAAAACCTTTGATCTCACCTGCACGAGCTTTCTTATACAAGCCTTTGGGGTCGCGTGCCTCAGCCTCTTTCAGTGGGCAGTCTACGAAAACTTCCATATACGGAAGATCACCTGCTTCATGCATCTTTCTTACTAAATCACGATCTTCACGGTACGGACTGATAAAACTGGATAAAACAACCACGCCAGTATCCGCAAACAACTTGGAAATTTCGCCTACACGTCGGATATTTTCCTGGCGGTCCTCAGCTGAGAAGCCAAGGTTAGAATTGATGCCCAAGCGGATGTTATCGCCATCCAAACGGTAACTGAGCACGCCACGAGCAGCCAGAGCCTTCTCTACGGCAACAGCCACAGTGCTCTTACCAGAGCCCGAAAGGCCGGTGAACCATAGGGTCACGCCTTTGTGGCCGAGGATACTCGCCCGGTTTTCGCGGGTCACATCACCCTCATGCCAATGGACATTGGTCGCTTTTTGCTCAACTGTAGCTGTCACTGATTACTCCAAGTCTTGAATACAATCCTAGTGTCACAGGTGTCAAGCATTTCATTGCACTTTGTGCCAATGCCTGCCTGTGATATGGGCGCTAATTATCGAGTATTTGGGCGGTAAGCGTAAAGCCCTCTGTTATAACGTGTCTATTCAACTCAAAGTCTTGAGTGCATAAGCAGCAAAGTGGCATTGTTCTAATAGCGGGGCAGAATGGGCAAAATAACGCTATAGACAGGACTTTTTTGCTTGGAATCTGCTCCAGTGGTACTACTGCAGGCAGCATCATTTTAACCATTCTGCCACTACCATCCCTTCGTTACGCAAAGGCTGAGTCAGACATCAGGGTGTTACACTAATCTATCTGTAACTAGGTACTTCTATTAGCTATTGAGTGAAATAAAGAATGAAGCAAGAAGTATCACTAGTCACAAACGCTCGGAACCAATACCCATCTACATATTTTATAAATCTATAAATTCTCACCGGAGATGTAAGCTCCTTCCGTCAGCTCCTTTTACTCGCTCCAATGAACAATATGCCGTTGAATCATCATCAGCTGAGAAGCCAAAAACAGGTAGGAAAATTTGGCAAGGAGGCTCCTATGCAATGCTACTCTCCTTGACCTCAAGCAAAGAAACTTAGGAGCATCGCTACCCTATTGGACTAGCTAAGCAAACTAAAGTAGACCATTCAAATCCATAGACAATTGATTATTACAGTTAACACAAAAAACTATTATTCCTTACAACCCGAATACAATAAAATTGCATGAGCTTAGACTTGCTCTTGTCACCTGCCGATAAAAAGCGTCATTTAATTTCAAATCATCGATACTCTCAACTTTCTCACACGAAGCAAATAACCCCCCGACAACTGCGCAGGTTTTCTCATTCATCATATTTGCGGCCGGCTACCGAGTGACGCGCTTTAATCTAGTTAAAAATACAAGTTCCATGGTAATCTGTGAACCGGAATTGAGAAAAAACAGCCCTATATTTCTTAGGGTTTATAGCCAGTAAAGGAGGATGCTCAACGATGAGTAAAGGGGTTTTAAATAGATTTAAAATTCGCAAAGGAAAAATTTTTGAAGCCCCGCTAGAAGAGGCATTTGGTCGCCTGGTTACTCCTTTTGAGGAATTTATTCATCGTCAAAGCAGCAGTGGTATATTACTAATGCTCTCTGCGCTTATCGCTTTGATTGTTGCTAACTCTCCCTTGCAAGAGGCTTACAAGCACCTACTTCATATGCCTATTGCGATAGGTGCAGGAGACTGGACATTTTCCCTTTCCCTACATCACTGGATCAATGACGGCCTAATGGCCATCTTTTTCTTTCTAGTCGGCTTGGAATTAAAACGAGAGTTTCTTGTGGGAGAACTCTCAGATCTCCGCCAGGCAGTACTACCTGTGATGGCCGCTATCGGCGGCATGGTGGTGCCCGCCCTACTATACAGCTCCCTTAATTTAGGTACCGAAGCCGGTCCAGGCTGGGGTATCCCGATGGCAACAGACATTGCCTTTGCGGTAGGCTGTATTGCACTACTAGGCAACCGTGTACCACGAGCAGTAGTGACCTTTTTGGTCGCACTGGCGATCGTAGATGACTTAGGGGCAATTCTCGTTATTGCCATCTGGTACACAGAGCAAGTAAACATGACAGCGCTCATCGCATCAGGTGGCCTGGTTGTAGTGCTCGGGCTGCTCAATGCTGCGGGTATTCGCCGATCCGCAGCCTATGTCTTTGTTGGAGGTCTATTGTGGTACGGACTTCACTCAGCCGGTGTCCACGCTACTCTCGCTGGTGTCATTACCGCTATGGCATTACCTGCCAAGCCAAAATACGATCCTGTAGCATTTAGCACCTTCGTAAAAGATATCATTCGCAGCTTTGACCGCTGCTTCCGCCCAGGTGACAAGATTATCGCTAACGATGATTTACGAGCTCGCGTAATGGGCTTGGGTAATGGCGTGAACTTAGCCCAATCTCCGCTACAACGCATGGAGACTCGCCTACACATACCGGTCGGGTTTGTAGTGATACCCATCTTTGCACTAGCTAACGCGGGAATTCCGGTCGACAGCTTCAGCAGCTCCGAAGCAGTACTCAACCCGGTAACTCTCGGGGTTATCTTTGGCTTGGTGGTCGGTAAGTTACTTGGGATTGTAGGGGCCACTTGGGTAGGTTGGAAGCTAGGCTGGGGCCAATTACCCAAAGCGGCGAATTTCCAACATATTGTCGGTGTAGCATTGCTCGCAGGTATTGGGTTCACCATGTCCATTTTTATCGCAGAACTAGCATTTAGCTCACAAAATGAACTGCTTATTCAGGCGAAAGCCGGCATTCTGCTTGCATCGGTTATCGCTGGGACAGCTGGCTTTTTGGTGCTGCGTAATGCTCCCGCCTCAGAAGACAATGAAGCCAATGAAGCCAAAAGCGAGGAGTCAGATTACCCGGCCCAAGCTACGTCCAACTAAACAGCAACATTCAAAGTAGGCCGGGCAAACTCCGGTTGCCCGGCCTGCAAAAAGCGTCATCACGAATAAGGAACGAATAGAAGGCAAACTTTGAGTCAACTATGTCCCTATAATTTAGATTCGAACCAAAGTTACATCACAATGTGCATAGTTCACTATGCTATTAGCGGTAGAACCAATCAGGGAACTCAAACCTTTCTTGGAGTGAGTTCCCAGAACTATCAGATCCACCTTCCTTTTTTCAGCTTCCTTACAGATAACCTCATAAGGCTTTCCCACTTTAAGGGCCCGATTTCTCTTGCTAACCCCAAAGTCTTCCGTAATCTCCTCAAACTTCGGAATTGCACTCTCTTTCAGCTCTTTTTGATAATCCTTGGGCAGGAAGCTATAAGGCAGTACATTTAAAACTACTAGCTTGCTATCAAATTTCTTAGATAATTCTACCGCTTTAGACAACACATGCCTCCCTTCTTGAGACGCTTCTATAGCGCAAAGGATAGTATTGTACATATTCCCCCTCCAGTATATTTGACTAATAACAACTGAACTTATCGAGCACCACTTCCACCACAGCTTAAATGAAAAGAGTTCGAAGCACAAAGAGGGAAAATTAAAAAATCAACCTAATACCACCTATTATCTATTCAACCCGAATGGACTAAAGCCTCGATTATGGCACAACTCTCAAACAGCCATAGGAGGTCAGAAGTTATCATTTTCTTGACTAAACCTCCTGCGAGCTCTAAAAAATTAATACTAAACGATGAACATCTTTATCCGCGCAGATGATATCAATAAAAGAACTATCAACTTCAGAAAAATGTATACCTATTAACATCTCATTTACAGCCCTAGTTCTCTCCTATTTTGACACAAGACAATCGCACAAAAAATCCATTACCAGAAGATATCAATTACAGGGCTTTCTGTTATTTTTAAACTGTCAACTTATCGCTTTCAACAAGTCTCGCCCATAGATCTTACTGTATAACTTAAGGCAACTATGACATTACATTCCCAGCCCTGCACCCGAAACAAAGCTTCATTTCAGAAGCCAATTGTTTCTCCAACAGGATTTGCATTACAAAGCACGGTGTCACTCAAAGGCCGAAAGAAATCTGACATGAAAGCCTCATGTGTGGCGGCTATGACTTTTTGTTAGCTGTCTACGCGTTAATGAGATTTACTAGAAAGAAAGGGGGCTCTTTTGGCTTGCACAATGGTAGTAGTAAAGATTCAACGTGGTAGTTGCAAATATCCCTATGGACTAGAAGCCACTCCCAATTCCCTCTCGACTGTATATGCACGCGGTAATATTAGCTTACTTAAGTAGCCTAGCATTGCAATAATTAGATCCAGAGATACGACAAAAACGGAATGAAAATAGCTCAAAAAATGGTCAGCCATATTACTTCTAGAAACAATGTCATCGTCAGTGGGATAATTCTAGGGGTTGACACAGCAGCCTGCAGGAAACGCTAGCTTCTAAAGGTGGAACAATTGCAACCTCACCTACGGATTGCATACAGCAAACCCAAGGTCAAATTATCAACTAGCAATGTAAGTATTAGAAGGTGGAGGCCTGTGGATATCAGAGCACACCTCCCCAACAGCACTTTTTGTATGCCGGAATAGATTGCAGCTAGGCCTTTCCCAACCCTCTCTAATTGTTGAATCTGAAGCTTCGGGAGGCTCAATGAAGTATGTAGATTTCTGTCTCCAGGCTAAACACAAACTCTTTGCGTCCTACTTTTGCCCATAAAGAACAATATTACCTTCTCCTAGAACCTTAAAAAGCCAATAAAGCACTGACTTTTTAAGGTTGAAATTATCAAGTTATCACTAATCTCACTATTCTTTTACAAGAAAATTTTTGTACTCGGCAATTCTGACCCACATCTAGAAAAATTACCGTTCTCCAGCACTCTCAAGTAGTTGATAAACTCGCCCAGGGAAATCGCCAATAATCCCATCTACACCAAGGGATATACTCCGCTCAATATCATCTGTATCGTTAACTGTCCAGAGATCGACGGCCACACCTTTACTCTGAAAAAAGCGAACATAGGGCTTAGTGGTAATACTGTATGGCAGTTGGGCAACTTCAAAGTCCGGTCTGAAAGCCCATCCAAAGCCTGAACTCCAGGCTAGACTGGCCTCTATAAGTTCACCGATTGTTGCACTCGTTCTAATCTTTCCCCCACTGATATCACGAAAATGCCCCATAGCCCTATTGTACTGGCTAGCCACAGTAACTTGCTGTTCCATTCTGTAGTCAACAATTACTTGCCATAGTATTTCTGATAAGACCTTATCATTTGGTTTAATTTCAATGTTAAATATGGCATCAGGATAGCGCTCAAATAGTTCATTTAATGTTAAGAGGACGAGCCCTTGGTTTCGGAATGGGTAACTATCACCATTATCTAGGGTAAACTCATATCCAGCATCCAATGCTTTTATTTCTCCCAAAGTCAAATCTTCTATTTTATCCGAGACACCTGCATTTTTTTTAAGGTCTGCATCGTGATTGATAATAATGAACTGATCTTTCGACAAATGTATATCCAGCTCTAGAATATCTGCCCCCTGCTCCAATGCCATATCAAAAGCCAGGGTGGTACTTTGAGGGTACTCACCAGAAGCTCCTCTGTGAGCAAGGATATCAATAGCCAAAACCTTATTGTAAGCCATCATAGATAAAACCAGACAAGTAACGATCTTGAGCACGTTGTTCATTTAGAAGTTTCCTATGTTTTAAGAGAAGAGCTATTACTCAGACACAAACAAAAGCCAATCCAAAATAGATACTACAGAGAAATAGTATTGGGTATACTATTTCTCACACATATAAAGCACGAATTAACTCATTTAACCTACTTAAACTATATAAGAGATACAAAAGTAACTCTTACAGCCTTCAGGGCTCTTTTTGTTCACGTATACCCAACCAAAGAATCAACCATTAAAGTACTTAAATCTGATTGATAACCCACTCTAAATGCACCCATCTATTTTAAGCAATATAATACATTTAAATATTAAGCACTAATGCACAAATCTAGAAAATATCGCCACCAAATTCATTAACTAAACAAAGCTTCCATTATCAATTAAGGAAATATCGATCAAGCTTCTGGGTTGGAAATTCTATCCTTTAAGCTAAAACAAAACATTTAGATCAAGCAAGGAAGGTTAAGAGCGGCCGAGAGGGCCTGAAAATCCTCCCCCTTCATCTATACAGGCAAGCAAAAATAAAAATATATCGAACAATATAAAGCCTAGAGGAATTTAGGCCTATTATTCTTGCACAAACATGTTGCAGATCACGACAAAAACCCTCCTCAAAATGCAAAAGCATATACTGGTTAATCTTCTATACATAAACAAAAGGGTTAGATTAGAGTGCATGGTTAGCATGTAGGTTTTTAAAAGATAAAACATACTTCTAGCCAGGCAATTAGCCAACGGCACTTCGGCGTATTTAGCCGACAGCAACTACTCAAGGCTACCGACTCGAAGCCTAGATTTATAAATTTGGAGAATCCCATGGAAAGATACGCATTATTTACCGGTACTTATAACCTACTTATGGGTGGAATAAAGGACTTCAAGCGATCATTTCACAATGAGGAGGACGCCTATAAAGAAATAGAACAGATTGCCAAAACTGACCCATTTACTCACTGGGCACAGATATTCGACAAGAGAACTGATAAGGCAAGAATTTTTAATATTGTCGATGAAAATGTGGTTGAGAGTAAAATCAATGACTGCCCGAAACAATCTGCTAAATCAATGGTGAAGGCTGTAACTAAGTTTTGCTAAATAGTATTCAGCCAGCTTGTGAGCCCGCGTAAAGCAGGCTCGCAAACCCTCGCATATTTATTAGCAGTATCGAATAGCAGATACCTATGTGGCTATTCAGTGAATAAAGAGGTTCTTACTTTCCAACAATACCTGTGCGCTATCAATTCTGCGGGTATCTCTACCCCAAATTACTAATAGCAGCAAGTATAAAGAAGAAATTACTCCGATCTTAAAGCTACTCATATGATTCGGAAGGGTAGCTTCGACACAGGCGTATCCCAGTCTACAAAAATTTATAGCGCTAATAGTAAAACTGCGCTGTCCATAGGTGTATCTCGGTGAAACGGAAACTTCATGAAAAACCACTTACATGGACTAGCTCAATCTTAATCTGAAACACCCTATGAAAAGGAAGTGTTTACCGGTTTTGCTGCAGGAACCTAGACCTAAAACCAAAGATAAGCCCGATGATCCATACTAATAATCGCATTATCAAAGAGGCTCAATCCAGTAAAAGAACTCGGAAATATATCCTAAGCTGGTATGATTCAGAATGTATCGAGAGACACCTTGGAAACCGTTTCAATTCGCGACGTAGACGCCCATCTTGAGAATAATCGATGGGTATCCAACCGTAAGAACCATATTGACACAGCCGTTAAAAAAACAGCCTTGACTTATGCCCTCCTCTAGGAGCCTACCCATCGACAGATTCGAGTCATCAGTGAACTACGTAAACGCGGTTCACTTGTGTGTCCTCGTGGCGTTCGAAGCATTTGGCTAAGATCAGACTAAAAGATTTCAAACTGAGATTAAAAGAGCTTGGGGCTAAGATGGAGAAGGGACTCACCCTCACCGAGCCACAAGTTCAGGCCTTGGAGCGAAAGCAACAAAGGAACAGCGATTAGAAATTTCTATCTGAAGTTGGATAACCAGCTTGCTTCCAAGCTACCCATAATAAATCTTCATATCGTATGACAAAAGGGAGCAGGATCAGTTGAGCTTCTTCCCAGTCTCTCTCTTGACAACAAATTCTATCTGCTACTCTTCACTGCCTACCATCATACTCAAAAGCTCTATGATCGGCTCCAGTATACACACCTAACTAATATTTGAATCTTTTAACGGGATACCGAGAAACAAAGCATTAATATAGATTAAGGCCCAAATTGCCACACCGAAACAGAAACGAAAAAATTCGTATAGGTGACTTTGTAAGTCCTTAATAAACAAGGACGAATCTGGGATGGCCGACGGGGATCGAACCCGCGACCAAAGGAGCCACAATCAAACCTAAATCCATTTAACTATCATATAGTTACCGCCTATCGTGTGCAAAAGGCAAGATAGTTTACCTCCGCTCTAAGCCCCGTGGTTACTCAGCTCCTCAAGTTTTGGCACACACAAAGACTGTATATTTTCACAGAGTTCATATTCCGATCTCCAGCAGTTGACCCCACTAAAAGGTACAGGCTACAGAACAAAGTTCCTGCCGCATCTTCCCTTTCACATGGGTATCTTCGGCACCAAGAATAGAGCCCCTGATCGAACTTGTGGTATCCGAAAGGGATAGCTGGGACACGAAAGCATCCCAACTTACCGGCAGCTTAAAACTTAGTCTGCACTTTTAGTGAAATACAGGCTATCTTTTACTCGACTACCGGTGCCTGGATCAGTGATATACCAAATTAGCTCATAATCTCCAGCTTCGAACCAAGCAGGTATGTTTAGATAATTTCTAGTGTAATCTTTCGCCTCAGAATAATTTAACACCACCTCCCTTGAATTATGAATGGGGTAACTATCTCCGTTGGGGAACTTGAGTACACTCCACTGCTCGAACGTAACCAATGACTGCGTAGAGTCTAAATTACGAATACTTGCATCATAATTGACTCTCCCACCATAGGAAGGAACTGTGAACTCAGTAGGTTCGTCAATATCAATCGCCAACTGAATATCAGAAACGTCTCCCTCAACTACTAGCTCAATGCCCCAGAACTCTACATAGCCAGCCAGTACACCGAGCTCGATTTCACTTTCTCCATCAAGAAGGTTCTTTAGCAACAAAGCATTTCCTTCTGCACAGATGCTAAAATTTTGCAACTGAGGAATAGGATTGGGATTTTCCGGAGTTGGCAAAATGTCGTCATAAATCAGAAACGCCGGATATAATTGCGCGTCTCTCCTAGGGGGATCTACAAATTCATTTTCCACCACAGAATGCGCTGAACTCGCATTTCCATCTTTAACCTCAGCATTAATACAGACCCTTTCAATACTATCGAATTGATAACCAATATCTACATCTACGTGATATTTAACTCTATCTTCCATTATGAAGGGGTACAGCTCAGCCAAGTCTATACTTGTAGTAATCGTATCCGCCTGAACCAATGGCGATACCCAGATGAAGGTGATACTAGCGATAAAATTTTTCAACACAGCCCTGTGTAGAGGTTGATTTATAGTCAGCTTCTTCAAAGTTACAGTCCATTACATATATTATGGGGTACAACAACCCTTATTAATTGAACGGTTAAGATACGAGAGCGGCTCGACCTACCAGCAGCCTAAATTTAGTCAGCGCTCTTTATAAAATACAGGCTATCTTTCACTCTATTCCTAGTGCTTGGATCAGTGACATACCAAATTAGCTCATAATCTCCAGCTTCGAACCAAGCAGGTATGTTTAGATAATTTCTAGTGTAATCTTTCCCCTCAGAATAATTTAACACCACATCCCTTGAATTATGAATGGGGTAACTATCTCCGTTGGGAAACTTGAGTACACTCCACTGCTCGAACGTAACCAATGACTGCGTAGAGTCTAAATTACGAATACTTGCATCATAATTGACTCTCCCCCCATAGGAAGGAACTGTGAACTCAGTAGGTTCGTCAATATCAATCGCCAACTGAATGTCGGAGACATCACCCTCAACAACCAGTTCAATATCCCAGAACTCTACAAAACCACCAGATACAAAGAGTCTAAACTGACCCTCCCCATCAAGGAAGTTATTTGCAAAAAAACTATCCCCATTTTCACAAAAATCGATATCTCCAATTTGGGGTACTGGATCAGGGTTTTCTGGTGTTGGAAGGTCGGTTAGCATCGACATTTTCATAAATTCGTTAAAGAAACCGTCAGGCCCGACTGTTTCACTTCTAAACCCATAGCCTGCAAATGAGGCATCACCATCTTTAGGCTCAGTGTTGATACAAATTTTCTCGATAGAATCGAACTTATAGCCGATATCTAACTCCACCTCGTAATCAAATCCACTCTCCATCTTAAAGGGGTATGGTTCACCTAGATCTATTTTAGTACTTATCGTGTCTGCTTGAATCAATGCCGATGCACATACTAAGGTGACACCAGCGATAGATTTTTTCAACACAGCCTTGTGCAGAGTGCAGCTTGCATTCATTTTTTTCAAAATCACATTCCATTAGATACATTGAGAGGCACAACAATACTTCAGACAGTTTTTTTTAAATTCAGCCCTAATAGTGCAAAGCCCGTAGCTATATAGGGACAACTGGGACACATAAGCACCCCAGCCTGCCGGGAGCTTAAGGCTTAATCGGCACTTTTAGTGAAATACAGGCTATCTTTCACCCGAACCCCAGTGCTTGGATCGGTGACATACCAAATTAGCTCATAATCTCCAGCTTCGAACCAAGCAGGTATGTTTAGGTAATTTCGAGTGTAATCTTTCGCCTCAGAATAATTTAATACCACATCCCGTGACTTATGGATGGGATACTTATCCCCGTTGGGAAGAGTGAGTACGCTCCATTGCTCAAATGTAACCAATGATTTCGAAGAGTCTAAATTACGAATACTCGCATCATAATTGACTCTTCCTCCGTAGGAAGGAACTGAAAAATCGGCAGATTCATCAAGCACGATCGCCAGCTGAGCATCAGAAGGATTACCTTCAATAACCAGCTCAAAGTCCCAAAAATCTACATAACCACCGGACACAAAGAACGTAAATTTACCTTCTCCATCAAGAAAGTTACTCGCCAAGATACTGTTTTCACCTGCACAGAAGCTGATATTTTTCATCCGTGGAAGCGGATCGGGATTTTCTGGAGTTGGAGCATCGACAAAATAAACCATGGGCGTTCCAAACGATAACTGTACACTTTCAGAGCCAGGAACAGGTTCACTTGCCACACGATAGAATGCCGCAGAGGCAAAGCCTTCTTTAACTTCAGTTTTAATACAAACTTCTTCAATGCTATCGAATCGATAGCCAACATCCAAATCTACCTCGTACTCAATTCCATCTTCCATCCTGAAAGGGAACGGCTCACCTAGATCTATTTTTGTGCTGATTGTATCTGCCTGAGCCAGTGCCGATGCGCAGATTAAAGTGATACCACCGATAGAATTTTTCAATACAGCCCCGCAATGGGAGTATTTATTAGTTAACTTCTTCAAAATCACATTCCATTAGATACATTATGAGGAACAACACTACTTCGGACAGTTTTTTAAAATTCAGTCCCAATAATGCAAAGCCCCTGGCTTGAGAAAGGGAAAACTGGGACACATAAGCGTCCCAGCCTGCCGAGAGATTAAAACTTAGTCGGCACTTTTAGTGAAATACAGGCTATCTTTCACCCGAATCCCGGTATTTGGGTCAGTCACATACCAAGTCAGCTCGTAATCTCCGGCCTCAAACCAAGCAGGTATATTTAGATAATTTCGAGTGTAATCCTTCGATTCAGAATAATTTAATATCACATCCCGTGACTTATGGATGGGATAGTTATCTCCATTGGGAAATTTAAGTACACTCCACTGTTCGAGTGTCACCAAAGATTGTGTAGAATCTAAATTACGAATACTTGCATCATAATTGACTCTTCCCCCGTAGGAAGGAACTAAAAACTCAGCAGGTTCGTCAAGTACAATCGCCAACTGAGTATCAGAGACATCACCCTCTACAACCAGTTCAAAGTCCCAGAAATCTACATAGCCACCGGACACATTGAATGTAAATTTACCTTCTCCATCGAGAAAATTCTGTGCCAAGACACCATTTCCATTCCCACAGAAATTTATGCTTTTTTGTAGCTGTGGTTCGGGGTTTGGATTTTCCGGCGTTGGGCTAGGCATGCTAATTGCGAGCGTTTGCGCAACAGACTCAAAACGTGGGAAAGTGAAAGGCCCTGCAGGTTCACTTTCTGCTGAATAAAATGCTGAGCCAGCATTTCCATTTTTAACTTCAGTGTTAATACAAATTTCTTCAATGGTATCGAATTGATAGCCAATATCTAAATTTATCTCATGCTTAACTCCATCTTCCATCCTAAAGGGGAATGACTCACCTAAGTCTATTTTTGTACTAATTGTATCTGCTTGGACCAATGCCGATGCGCAGATTAAAGTGATACCAGCGATAGAATTTTTCAACACAGCCCTGTGCAGAGGGGAGCTTATAGTCAGTTTTTTCAAAATTAAAATCCATTACATACATTATGAAATACAACTTACTTCGGACAGTTTTTTAGAGCCGAATCCTGATAAAGCAAACCCAGTTCCTTGACAATCAAGCATTTATCAAATGTCTTGGTAGTTTCAATCTGGGAAAAATAACTTTATCGGTTTGCTAGGCTATAACTGTCCGAAGCATTGTATTTTACCCTTTCCCATCCCTACAAAATTTTTTCCTACCTAATCGTACCAGATACAATAAAAACTGAAGGCGACACTACTAATCAATCTGAATATCCCAATAAATATCTTTACGCGAATAAAAATTGCGTAAACACCTCAGCCAAGTTTATGCCTACATCCCCGACAACCATCAGTAATAACTCCAGGCGGTTAGCTCCTAACTGTTTTAGTCACCCGCTAGGAGTCGCAATAGAACCATGAAAGGCTAGGTGATTCGCTTATCATACAACCTAAATAGGGCAGCCAGGACGCAAGAGCATCCCAGCCCGCAAAAAATCTAAATTTTAGTCAGCACTTTTTGTGAAAGACAGGCTATCTTTCACTCGAACCCCGGTATTTGGGTCAGCCACATACCAAGTCAGCTCGTAATCTCCGGCCTCAAACCAAGCAGGTATATTTAGATAATTTCGAGTGTAATCCTTCGATTCAGAATAATTTAATATCACATCCCGTGACTTATGGATGGGATAGTTATCTCCATTGGGAAATTTAAGTACACTCCACTGCTCGAGTGTCACCAAAGATTGTGTAGAATCTAAATTACGAATACTTGCATCATAATTGACTCTTCCCCCGTAGGAAGGAACTAAAAATTCAGCAGGTTCGTCAAGTGTAACTGTTAACTGAGTGTCAGAGATATCACCTTCAACAAGCAATTTCAAACTCGACAACTCTACATTGCCACCGGATACACTGAAATCAATCTCACCTTTTCTGTCAAGAAGATTCTTTGGCAATATATTATTGCCATCCATACAGTGATTGAAGTCTTGCAACCGGCTAATAGGATCAGGATATTCTGGAGTTGGGATAAAAATGGGATAAAGTAAAGGTATCGAAATCCATTGACCAGCTATAGGCGGGAAACCTGGGGATTCATTTTCTGCTTTGAAAACTGCATAGTCCGCATCTCCACCATTAACTTCGACTTCAACTTGAATACAAAGCCTTTCAATACTATTGAATTGAAAGCCAATGTCTAACTTGACCTTATGAGTAATTCCATCCTCCATCATGAAAGGATACGGTTCATCTAGGTCTACTTCGGCATGGATCATGTCTGCCTGTACGGATGCCGATGCGCAGATCAAGGTGAAACCAGCGATAGAATTTTTCAATACAGAATTGTACAGAGAGTGGTTTATAGTTAGTCTTTTCAAAATTAAAATCCATTACATACATTATGAAACACAACTTACTTCGGACAGTTTTTTAGAGCCGAACCCCGATAAAGCAAACCCAGTTCCTTGACAATCAAGCATCCATCAAATGTCTTGGTAGTTTCAATCTGAGAAAAATAACTTTATCGGTTTGCTAGGCTATAATTGTCCGAAGCATTGTATTTTACCCTTTCCCATCCCTACAAAATTTTTTCCTACCTAACCGTACCAGATACAATAAAAACTGAAGGCGACACTATTAATTAATCTGGTTAGCCCAATAAATATCTTTACGCGAAAAAAAATTGCGTAAACACCTCAGCCAATTTTATGCCTACATCCCCGACAACCATCTGTAATAGCTCCGGGCGGTTAGCCCCTAACTGTTTTTGTCACCCGCTAGGGATCGCCATAGCCGCAATAGAACTATGCACGGCAAGCCGATTGGCTACTTCAACAATACAGTCAGACACTAAATCTGCGGCCTCATCAACGACGCTCACGGTCTGACCAGAATCCGTGGTTAACGTCTTTGTAGTGACATAAACGGTATCCATAGAATCGCCGGCCGCATCAATCTTCACATTATTCTGGCTATCAATTACGGCAATAACGCACTTGAGCACGGCCACAGCCTGGGCTTCGGCGTTCGCAGGATCTGTTTTTTGAGTAATGGTTGCTCGCACAATAGTGCCGGCGCTATGGCCATCATCAATGGTGTAGGCGAACTGCCAAGCCTCAAGGCTGTCGATAGTTATTGGGGAAAAGCTGGGCATTCCACTCTCCTTAGGGTTTATAAATTGCATTATGGGTCGCGATGGTTAGGCCTGATTTTCGCCCAGCAAAAAACATACGATTACCAAAGTCGGGCTTTAGTACTCGGCGTACACCGAGCTTTTGCAGCTTAGAAACAACAGATAGCTGGGCAGAGCCACTACTAAGTACGTACACCGGTTTACCTAGCATTTCTGAGGTGTGCACTATGGAGCCGTCCGGCAAATCCATAGGAGTGGACTTTGACTGCCATATCTCGGCACCTTCGGGAGCTCGCAGGCTATAACACTCTTCCTCACCTTCGCCCATCGCACGCAGCGGAAACTCACCGCGTTTCCCAGTGCGCACATCTATGCACTCGACTAGTTCTCCCGGTTGCAGATCTCGCACGTAGCGGCCGTCAGGTAAGACGGTGTCATAGTCCACGCAAAAGGGATCAGTTGGGTTTGTCGTTCCCCCACCATCAGCAGGAGTAGTGATAGTACCGATTGCTCTACGGCCAATACCGGCAGCCAACTGCCAAATCTGTGTAGTTGCGTAGTAAGTAACGCCGCCACCGGCATAGCTGGCATCATCCACGTAGACATAATAGGTGGTAGAAAAATTCAGCCCGGTAATGGAGCCGCTGTTATAAGCAACAGTGAAACCTGCGTACTGAACAGTGTGAGCAGAGATAGATATTTTTGCAGAAGAGCCGTTGTCAGAAGCGGACAGTACGGAGCTGCTAGTTGGCAGACTGGCAATGCTACCCATGTTTTGCTGTAAGCTGCGCTGGTCGGCAATCTGCCCGGACTCATTGAGCCCGCTCATGTATTGAGCAAAGCCAATTAGCGGTCGAGGATTTTGGTAAACGCCACCACTATCAACCACCTCAGTCGCCGAGAGATAAATCTCCCCGACAATCAAATGCTTTTCCGTTGGTGTAAATGGAACGCGCTTGGTGGTAGACCCATCCCAATAGTGATATTGGTACTGTCCGCGCTCAATAGATACCGGCAGCGCTGAGCGGCTTGAGGTCCAGGAGCCATCCGTATCTGTGACAATATAAAACTGCCCCGACAAGCTTGGATTCAGCTGAACAGCCGGAACGGCCACCCTCTCTCCATCCCAGATAAACCAGCCTGGCAAATTGCCACCGGGATTGCCGTTGGAATCAAAGCCGCACAATTGCGCCTCGCCCGGGTTCGCATCATCCCCCAGGGTCGATCCACTATTTATTTTCAGGTAAAGACCACTCCCTGTAGGCTCAACCTTATCAATGCGAACATAATCCAGTTGCGTTCGCCCTACCTTATCGCCACCATGATTGGCAATAACAAATGGGGAAAAATAACGCACATCAGCATGTAGCTTTGCAGGCTGCGCAATCGTATTTTCGCCCGTCGCATTTATTTCAGCATCAGCGCTAGCATTACCTTGAAAATAACCGGTGTACTCCTGCCAACCGTCCCCCGCCGCAGATACTCCCGAACACGCCACAAAGTGCTGGTTATCATATGAGTCGGCTCCCGTGCGGTTACAGCTGGAGCCGTCAGTACGATAGCCGCTGAGCCCTACATACAACTTCCTGTCTGTATCACCCTCATTGCCTACCCATACTCGCGCCTTGATACGGTAGAGGTCACCGGGATCAAATGGGAAGCGCTCGATGTACTCAATCCATGCCTCGCCATCAGAAGCAAAATTTCCGCTAGCATCTCCACCAATACGCAACACATTGCCGCCAACTCGCGCCCCTGAATCATTAGTATGCAAATAATAGATATTGTCCGAGGAATTCCCTCTAACAATGGGCCAATCATTCTTTGCTGTGGTATCCAGAAATGCATCAATAAAAACTGAAGCGGATGCCTGCTGCGCACGCAGCTGGGCACGGCGCACGCTCTGCATTGAACCAATCAGTATGCCCTCATCGGTAAACTGTCCAGTGGTCTCATCGTATCCGATAACATTGCGGGTAGCGTAAAAGGCCTGCTCACGATTTGCTTCGACAACAGCTTTTAAAAGTGCCATTTTTTGATCATAGGCATACTCCCAGTTGCTATCGAAAATGGTGCGGCTGATTGAGGTATCGTCCTGACGACTATCCCAAGCCGGCACCAATCCCTGCAGGTAACTAGTCAGCGCAGTTAAGGCATTCGTAAATGCCGCACGCTCCGCATCGAGCGCAGTGCCGAAATTACTGGCCAGCGTATCTAATTCGGTTTGATCATTGACCAACTGGTTATATTCGCGGATGAGCTGCAGCTTTTCGTTCTTGTGAAGTACACCGTCGGCAGAGATATTGCCAAGATCTTCAAGTGCGGCTTCTGCATCCTGAGAGGCCTCTTCTGCTGCATCCAGTGCGGCCTGAAGATCAGGATCTATTGCCGGGTCTTCATGATCCGGGTAAGCAATACGGGATTTGGGCGCAAACAGCAGGCGCACAGCGTTAGCACCTAGACAGGTGCTCCCCAACCCTGCGCGCCCGGGACTATCCGGGCTATCGCCATAGCAGGCAATGATTTTGCTATTGGTAAGCACCGGCATCGGGTTATCAGTGCCGTCCACTAAAAGAACAACTCCACCCGGTGCGCCGCCACCACCACTTCCACCATAGTCTCCAGGAGTGCCGGATAACTTTGTGCCTGAATCGCCATCTTCGCCAGAGTTATCTATTTTTCCGCTGACACCCAGCGCTATACCACGGGCAATAACTACTATCCCCGCACCACCGTCGCCACCTTCTCCCCCTATCCCGCTGTCTTCATAAGTCCTGTCTCCCCATTGGTAGTAGTAAGAGGCTCCACCCCTAGCGCCACCGCTTCCCCGCAGGTCATCGGGAATACCCTGTAAATCACCACCATAGTTTTCAATATTGAGCTGCGGCATTACCTCGTTGCGACCAGTAACCACTTGGCCACGGCAAGCCTTTGAGGTTTGGCTAGAATAAGGATCTTTACCCGATAACTTACCGGATCCACCGCGACAAGAGCCTAAAAACCCTGCGTTGCTATTACTTGGGACACCGCGCAGTTCCCCCTCAATCTGCAAAACACCGCGAACACGCAGCTCTACATTGTCACTAACAGAAAGGGTTCGCTCTGCTGGAATTGTGAGGTCACCGGCATGGAAATAAATCACTCGGCTGTTAGTGTCGCCAGTTAATAAGCCGTCGGCACTTAAAAAACCGCTGGCATCAATGCTGAGGCCGGCAGCCGCCATTGCAGTGCCCTCACTCTCATACCACTCATCTGGCAATTCAGCGCTGGTGCTTTCGGATTGATCGGCAATCATGCCGGCAGGTTGGTAGCTTCCGAACAAGTCAACACTGACTGCACCCGTCACCTGATTAATGCTAACTCTCTGAACCTCCATAGCCCGGTCCAGACTGTACTCATCTAATCCTAAAGTGGGGACTAGCCGGATGTAGTCCAGCTCATAGCTATAGTCTGCTGTGTGGTCATGCCCTATATCGATACGGATTGGCTCGATATCACCGCCGGTCCAGTCATTCTCTTGGGATAGATCTAATACAAACTCTTGCCATTCATCTTTAGCACTGTTGAGCCGCTCGATAAAATCGAACATCTCATCAGCGCCCGCAGAAATATAACTGCTACTCCCTGTGTGTTTGAAAAACAGTTTACTGCCGGTGCCTGCAGCGATCAGCTCGTCACTAGTACGACGTGCGCGCATTTTTATATAGGGCAAATCTGCACCGGAAAAAGCGGGCGAAAAATTGCGGCTAATCCAGGGATTCTCACCAACGACATTAACCGCCAGCACTCCATCTTTCACACTGGATGAGGTGATACCATCGCGAGGTGTCCAACCCTCGTTATCACTGGTAAAGTTAAATTCATAGGGGCGATCCCCTCGAATCGAGTGATCGCGCAGCTGCGGTAAGCTCACCCGCACTATATCCCCTACTTCCAGGTCATTCTTACTTGGGAGTAAACCCAAGCGCAGACTCAGCGGCGGACCAGCAAAGCGATCCCTAAGCGCATCAAAAGTGTTTTTAATCGTAGTGTAGGTATGGCGTGAATTATGGAGCCCTCTAAATGCCAAAGTGTGCTGTTTTGCCTCACCGTGTACAGCGATTGAATCAGCATCAAGTACGTGGTTTGTACGCAGATACTTGCCGTCAAATCCAGGCTGCTCAAACCAACTCCACTCAACAGAAAATACATTCCGCACACCCGCCAAGCTATATTTCAGTTCACCAAGGCTGGTAACATCATCAGGACCAATTGTCGCTACACTTCCAGAATCGGCGAGTACTCCAGCCATACGACGAAACCCCAACTGGCCAGCAGCATTAACTGGCATAAATGCACCGAGCAACAGATTGATTTCAGTCTCGATAAACTTCTTGCCATCCGTTTCTTCGAGTCCGTCGAATCTTAAAATCTTACCTTTGGAGTGGTCGCTGGGCTTGTACCAGTCTGAACCTATATTTTCGAACTGATCGCGGACCACATAGCTAGGATCTATCCCTAGATGCCAATTGCTGGGCAGTGCATCATCGGTACCTAAGATAGTGCCAGTAAGGAGCGCATACGCCAGCTGAGGGCCTGGACCTTCCAGGTAAACAAACTCTTCTACTTCTAACCCGCTTTCATCATCGCTGTCTTCTGGGAGTATATGGTCACGGGCATAGGTACCGAACAGACCTCGAGTACAGCCAGTAAAGCTACTATCGGTTTTACCGGTAGCCCGAACAATTTCGAAACCATCCTGATATTTAATTTTCAGGTAATAAACTGATTGATTCGGGGCATCGCCATAGGCTGAGGTGTGCGGGCTTGGTTCGAAGCTGCTTGCATCGTAAACTTGTAGGATAACGTCAGATTTAGAGAAGTCTGCAGATAAGCGCGTACTGTTAAGTACAAAAATATCACTGCGCATTTCCCGCTGAATATCCCGGCAACGCACACGGTAAATACCGTTCGTGTAAGAAATAGACTCCTCAGCAATCTGAGTCTGCTCAAGCCTAAAATTCTCCCAAGCAAGGCCAGCAAAACCTTGATATAAGCGGACTGTACTTCCCTTAATACCGCGCCCCTGCTCCAGCTCATCACGCAGTACATAGGATAACTGAGCGGCGATATCGACCACTTCAAAGGAGATTGCTCCTATCTGTGCCAACCCCTGCTCAGGAATAATTTTTTGGCTGGTGGAACTGCACTTCTTTAAGGTCCCAAGAATCGCATTGGCAGGAAGCCCGGGAATATCCGTATGACTACTGATATAGAGCGGCATGTCATAGCCAATCTCAATCACCAATCGCAATTGCCGCTGCGGAGCCTGGTTATGCAAATCAAATATTTCAGTGTTGTTGCGCATAATTAAGCAATCACTTGAACCGTGGTAAACGAGAAGATAAAGCGACCATCTTTCTGCCGCTTTTCTTTGAAGGATTTAAATTTGAGCTGCACTTGTTGGGGATCATCAGCAAGCGCTAACGTTCCGTAAGCATCGAAAGTAAAGAACTCACCGAACGCGCAGCTTCTTTTGAACTCACGCCAGCGTACGAGTTCTGTACTGGTAAGCTTGAGCGGCACTGTCTGGCAAACGTATTCCTCTTCGAGGCGATAGACCGTGTACTCGCTTTGTCCACTGAGCGCTTTATGTTCTTTACCTTCAAGCCGGTCACTGCTGTCATAGCGCTTCAACTTCGCTTCAATCTGGAAGTCACTACCATCACCAACTAGTGAGCGAGTTGGAGTGTATTGAATCAGCATGAGCTACTCCTTTATCCAGTAAGCTCTAGAGCTTGACGGCTGTTCTTATCGAACAGCACCAGTTCTCCCTCACTCATCTTGGTTTGAATTTCTTCTATAAATCGTTCACCGCTATCGCCAACGACATCTCCCTGAATCTGGATAATCACTTGAGAAGCTGGTTGTTGCGATTCCCCTTCGACTACCTCATCAATACCAGACACACCGGGGCTCTCCACGGCTGAACCCGTTGTGCTGATACTGGGTGCGGCAGCACCACCTGAAACGCCTCTGGGCGCTTGCAAATCAGACAGCATCCCAGCTATTTGAATGCCCTGACCAATAGCCCCGGCGATCATGGGAATATTTTGTGGGTATCCAATTTCAGAAGCTTTTGCGATATTTTTTACAAGGGAAACCCCGGTAGAGAAAACGGCCATTGCCATCTCTGCTTTCGCAGCTTTTTGGTTATAGGCCGCTGCTGCAGATAGCACTTGGCTAGCTCCAGTAACAAACAGTTGAAGTCTGCTTTTATTGGATGCCTTCTCGAACTTTTCACGCTGCTTTCGATGTTTGTTTTCTAAAAGGGTGAGATTGCGCTCATAGGTATCGTGCGCAATTAACTTGCTGGCGAATGCCTGATCCAGCAGTGCCATTTCTTCATCTTGTTGTACCTGCAGCTGTTCCATTTCGGTAAGCCAGGAAAGCTGCAACGTCTCCAAGCGGGCAACCATGCGTTGGCGTTCTGCTTCAGTTAAACCATCCTCACCGATCAGCCCCTCTTCGCCTTCACCACTGGCTGTGCGTGCCTGCTCTTCAGCCATGGCCAATTGGAAGCGCTCTTTCTCACGCTCAGCATATTCAGTACGAAGTGCCTCAATGGATTCAAATCCTCGCCTGGTAAGCTCTTCCTCAGCAATTTGCAATCCAGCTATTTGCTGGAGCCGCTGTTCATGATCCAGCTTAATTTTGCCCTGTTGATTGGCCAGGAACTGATCCAGCTGTATTAGTTGAGAAGTGCCGGCCTCCTCTGCCATTGCACGCTGCTGAGCTATACGGTCACGCTCAGATTGCTCTCTCGCAGCTGCCTCGGCTTCTTCGGCTCTCCTCTCTTCATCCTGCCGCTTTTTTTGCGCGGCTATTTGTTCACTCTGTAGCTCAGCAAGTTGGTCGCGTATCATTTCAGATCTGTTGCGATGGATTTCGACCTGAACCTGAATGCCTTCGGCTTCTGCCTTGGCTAGCATCTGCTGATGCCAAACATACTGCTCATGCAGTTCAGCAAACTGATTGCGCTGCTTTTCCTCATCGGTAGGCGCGAGTCCGCGCCGCAGGGTATCCACGGCACCGGTTAACTTATTAATACCGGATGTCGCAATACCGGTGGAGCCTGCAGTTTCACTGAGCCCCTCCAGAAACTCCTGCCAGGACTGCGCCAGGGAATCGGTAGCACCGGTGAGACCACCCGCTTCAGCAGCACCGGCACCGCCCACCTGCTGCTCAAGCTTTAACAGAATCATGCGCTGAGCTTCGGCGACACGTCCCGATTGCTCCAGAGTCCTGATCTGCTCCTTTTCTGCAGCCGTGAAACTGACACCGGCACGCTTCAGTGCGGTGATTCCGGTTGAGGGTTCCTCTAACGCTTTACCTAACTGAAGTGCCGCGTTCTTTGCATCGCCTCCCATCACCGCTGCCATATCCTGGCTGAGGCGAATAGCATCATCGAATACCGGGCCTTGAACACCTTTAAAGGTGAGCAATATGCCCTGAGCTTCACGGATACCAGTAACACTAGCCAGGGTTGCGCGGGCCACTGAACGGGCTTGTTCATCCAGCTGCTCTGCAGTTCGACCACTGGCACTACCGGTCGCCTTCAGCAGTGCCTCAATCTTGAGCTGACCCCGCTCCATTTCTTCACCAGCACGAATACTTTTGTACATCACGGCTGTGACACCAGCGATCGCGACACCAAAAGTCGCCCATGCCAAGTTCCCACTGGTAAGCAATCCATTAAGCGCACCGACTCGACCAGAAACACCCCCCAAGGGACCATCGATAGCGGCGACACCCTGTGCAGCTCCGCGCATGGAACGGCCAAACATATCCCCCGCTGAACTGGTGGACTTCAGTTCTCGGGTTAGCTTTTTATTGCGTGCAGTAGCTTGGTCCATCTCCCGCTTATATTGAGTGGAGCGCAGCTCCAAGTTGGCCACCATCGTGGCCATGGATGTTTGTTTAGCCATTGCTCAACTCATGGAGTTCCAGAATGCGATTTGCTGCTGCACGGTTTTAGGTTTGTGCGTCTGAGGTAGGTATTGAGAGACTTTGCCTCCCAAGGTGCCAGCGGCGATATGGGCGAGTTGCCATTGCTGGACTTCGGTCTGTAAGGGCCGCTCGGAGTGGAATTCATACCAGTGATCAAACTCGGTAGAACTCATCGAGCGCAACATGTTGAAATAGTCAGGGCGATTAAAATCCCGCGCGAGCTGCCGGGCAAAGTAGAAACCCGGCACTAGCCTTTTTTTTCGGTTTCCTCGCTTTCTGTTTCGCTATCCGCCTCTTCAGTTTGGACATCGACAAACAGCCCGGATAGCTTAGCTGCGGGAATATAGAGCACGTCGATTAATTTAGGCGTAACACCGCGGATCAGTCGCTGATGAATATCTTCCAATGAATCCTGACAGTCCGGCTTCATCCAGATGGCATAGGCAACCAGCAGCAGTTTCTTACTCACCTCCCCCATGCGAAAAGCCCAAAGCTGGCCAAAGGTCTCCAGCTGAGTTTCCGGCAACTCTTCATCTTGGGGCAGTGGAATATCTTCAGTAGTTTTTTGCAGATACTCACAGCGGTGGTAGGCACTCAGCTCAAAAAGCTCGACTTCTTGTTGACCGAAAGGCACGGTTTCGGATTCTAAAATAGGCGCAGGAACAAAACTCATGGTTAGCTACCTGCGGTCACTGAGGGTTTACCGGAAATCTTAAACTTCACGGTGCGGGTGATCTTGTCATCCTTGGGTACCGCCTTACCCCAGCCGGTAATATGGCCGATGAATTCCACGGTAGTGCCTTCTGGGTATTCAACCTTGTAATGCTTATTGGTATCGGAGTCGTAATCTGCGCGCAGTGCCTGCTGGCCGCTGTCGGTCTCTTTCCAGATCAAGGTAATTGAAACCTCGCCGGCATCACGCAAGCCGGAGGGGTCGTAGTCCATATAGCCGCTGGTGCCATCCATCGGGGTCATGTCGACAGAACCGCGGGACTCTTCACCGGGTTCAAGATCCAACATGCCCGCCACCGGGGAATAGGAGCTGCCATCATCACTGCGATAAAACTTGGTTTTATAACCTTGTGCCATAGTCATAACCTCATCGGGTTGTTTCGTTAAAAATCTGTAGGTTCAGTGGAATACTTGGCGCTATACGTCAGGCGCACTTCACCTAATGGGTGATCCTGGTCCAGCGCAAACTCGGTTTGGCTGAGCAGGAACAAATCACACACGTCCTCCAGAGAAGCATCCTGCAAAGCCCTTTCAATATCTGCTGCTGCCTGGTCTAACGCGGCATATACATCACCGCTAGTTTTCACTACCGCAGCAACCGTCAGATCCAGTTGCCGCTCGGTACCGCCATGCATTTCGTGTTCGGTGTTCTCAGTTGCAAAGCCCACAACAATCGCCGGCAGTTTTTTTGATTCAATTTCTTCTGTGGTGCCAGGAGGTGGGAACGTGTAGCCGGATAGAATTTGCAGCTTGTTTTGTACAGCATCGCGGATTGTGATGCGCTGGGTCATTGGATAGTGCTCTAGAAATTTCGGACATAAAAAAACCCGCTGGTGCGGGCTTCAAGGTATATTTTTGCGAAATTCTACCTCTATAATTACAAATTACGCTCTTTCTATCGTATCGAAATTTCTGATGATGAAGAATTAGAGTGAGGAACGTAGTCCAAAGCAGTTAAAAAAAACCTTGAGGCACCCCATTTACAGGAACAATCTCTAGTTCAAAATTCCCATTGTAATAAACATGATACATAGGGCTAAAAGCCTGCTTAACTTGAACATTAAAATGAAGTACATCCGCTTGGGCCCAAACCTCAAAATTAGCATGCCAAGTTCCAATAATCCTAAAACCAAATCCATAAGGGTCAACGTATGCTCGATTAATTATTCTCTCAAGAAGACTTTCGTCTACTGGATCTCCATTCTGGGGCATTGGGTATGCTTGAGGCTGATTTTGTGGTGGAACAAAGACCGCTGCATTGGGATTGAGTAGTGGCGCTCCATTGGGATTTTGTGGTGGAACAAAGGCCACTGCATTAGGATTGAGTGGCGGCGCTCCATTGGGATTTTGTGGTGGAACAAAGGCCGCTGCATTGGGATTGAGTGGTGGGTTTTGTGGGTTTTGTGGGTTTTGTGGGTTTTGTGGGTTTTGTGGGTTTTGTGGGTTTTGTGGCCCTATTTGAGAGGGTAAATTATTGTTCACCAATTCCTCCTGCCTATTCATTATTTCCTATTCTAAGCGGACTCTTAATTAAACTTTAGTCGACCAGACCTATAGTGAGCAACGAGAGGCCCGCATATCAATATAAGCCAAAATTAATAGAATATTTTTCTTTATAATTAGATCTATTTGCTTAAACTATTTTCACAGCCTTCGGTTACCCAACCACCAGTGCCCACCAAACAAACCCATCATCCGCCAACCGCTTGTGCACCGAATACTCCACACCATCAAGGGTAACCACCGCCTCTGAGTTATAAGCCCCCACCTCACTCAACTCAATACGCGGCTCCTGCACAAGCTCATCAACCTCCTGATCTTTTATCACGCGGCAATCAGTAGGCTCAGCACCGCTACCATCATCATAGGTAGCGGCTTTGCCCTATTCCGCACAGAATGAGCAGAGCATTGGGCGTCCCGCTGAGGCTCGAAGGGCCAGAGAATTTTGCTTGCGATTGTTATGAATTGCGCTGGCACTTATGTTTGGGCTTAAACTCCAAGACTTTGTTGTACGTCTCACCTACAACGTAAGATCCTTCTTTAAACCGATATTTACTTAGTGTTTTGATAGCAGCCCTATTGAATATTTCCGTATCTGCCTCGACGACCTTTATGTTTATAGCTACTCCAGCTTCGTTAATTTGATAGGCGAGCTTTACCAATCCTGATAGTTCTCTACAAACTGGAGACATTGGGGCAATAGGCTCTATCTCCTCAACTGCCTCTTGCGCAACCGATATCGCTGTAGAAAGGACCAAACTAAGTGTAAGTACGAATTTTTTCATTATTGATGCATAACGCCTTAATAACGGGCAGACAAACCGAAGGGTTGGCTGTCCAGCTGCAGGCGATCGTTGATTAATTTGTTAAGCCCATTTTTGATAACCATTGTTGATAGCTTAGCTCTAGTTCATTTGGCTTACGACAACGAAGGTATGAAATTGCAGCATTCGTACCTTCCTTATTGTAAATTTCCCTCAGTTTAGTTCGGATCTTATTGTAATTCTTTATTTGTGCTTCTATATTTGTTTGCCGCAAAGGTATTCTGCTAAACGGTAAGCGAGCTAGATACCCTTCAAATTCTCTTGCCTTGGCAAATAAAAGATCATTGCCTTGACTCTTTTTTCGAAGCCTCATAATTGCGGCCTTAACACTCCATTGTTCTGAACTTCTTCCCTCCACTCGCTTAAGAAATTTAAGCATGTACTTTTCGGGATAAGGTGTTACTAGAGCAATCCATGCTGCCCAGCTTATCGACCTCCAGCAATGGCGAACCAGATCCTCATAAAGATACTTATCCATTGCGCATATTGTTCTATGGGTTTGATATAAAAACTCTAATGGCTCGCATTTAATACCTGGGAAATACTCAATAAATTTTTCATAGGGAGTAATTTCCGATAGTTTAAACGAGAGAAACGACTCACCACCTCTCAATCTTGAGAGAGACATATACGGTGTGTGAACCATATAGCAGTGTGAATCCATGTAGTGAGGTGTATACATTAGCACTATATGGGCTTAACCCCGCTAGCAGCGACCGTAGTATAGGCGCGAAGCGCCGAAACGGAGGTCCAGCCCACGTAGTGGGCGATACTGGCTAGCCTTGTTAAAGATGGGTTCAATCCAAACCTCCTGAGCCCGAAAAATCGTTGCTAGAATCTAATTCTAATCCGGTAGAATCGCTATTATTCATGGAGATGACAACAGATCCAATCTCTTTCCTAGCCTCGATTGAGGTAAGGCTTATGTTAGATTCTGTACAATATTTATCAAACTGCTTTTTTTCTGACCACATGTATATTGCGTACATTTCATACTTAGATAATTTGGGGTAGTGGCTTTGAACACTATTAGTTACTTCAGAGGCCAAATATTTCCTCTTGTTACCCCAATCATCTGACAATTTACGCCTCAAATCCCTTTTGAAGATCTGTATGGCCTTGCGCTTACTTGTAAATTTTAAGAGCCACACTATTGAGTACCTTTAACGCTTCAAGCACCGGCACGCTTTAGCGTGTTGGTGTGCTTTGACTTGTTAGGCGATTCAAACGGCACATCAACTTTGTGTGTAAACCCACCCATTTGAAATATGAAACTCTCCAAATCAAATTCATCTTCCGATCCACCATCCTTACTTAGCTCCTCGTATAGAGCCTTATACTCAGAAGTACTCTTGAACACTTTAAATTGACGCGTTTTAAAATCCAGGTATTCATCAGAATTCATTTGAGCTGACTCGACTATTCGCCCACTTTTTATGCGAATTACAAGATAATTTTCATAGCGAGACGCATATGAAAGATGAACATAGCCTGTTCTTTTACCAAGAGGAACGACGAGCAAGCCTGAAAACCAATCCATTTTCCTGGCAGATTGATTTGGAAATACCTTTTTAAGCACTGACTCCGTCAAATAGTTATGCTCTTTATCTGGATCACGTTTTTCGATAGTGATATCACTAACAGTTAAAAATCCTTGCTTGATTTCAAATGTTGCGATGTATCCTCGCCAATTGCCCGTGGACATTACCCCACCTTTAGGCCTCAACTCTTTTTTCTTTTGAAACAGCTCTTCAAGTGGATTTACATGCAAACGATGCCGCTCTTCTTTGTAAATCAGATAGTCCGGTGCCTGCGCCGTGGCGAATACGCTGATAGGAAGCAATACAGATGAGAGTAATATTATTATCCGAAGCACTTCGATTTCTCCTTCGCCTAACGCCGCAAGTAACTGCGGCTTTGTAGTGGATTGGTTTGCGGTAGCGTAGCGTTAAACCGCAAAACAAGGAACGAAAAAACCGTCAGGCTGGCTTGTATTGTTATGGTCTAGCATATTCGAACTTGGATACATCTAGCTGTTGAGATTCCAAATTTATTAAAACTGTGTAGTAATCAGTGTACCAAATATTACCCCTAGAAAAGCCTTCAGTCGAAGAGATCTTTACTATGAATAGATCACTGGAAAGGGCATCCAATTTGTCGAAAGGCGTGTTTTCTGATCGATATATCTCATGGCCGACAAATACAGAAGAAAGATCTACACTTTTTAGTTTTACGAGCTGCTCTTTCGGCACCGAGAAAGTAAGAGCACCGACATTTATTTCAGCTTTTGAAACACTGCGATTACCTTCGAGTAAAGAAATGCTGACCTTAAATGAACCGTAAGGCATAGGCAGCGATCCACTGAGATAGTTTTCATGAACTTCAGCAACTTTAGTTTCACTAGATATAGCAAGTTGTGAGAAAACCAGTAAAACTATAGCGAGATATTTATTCATAGTTACCTTAGCCATAATCGGGATAGGGAGGCACCTCACGATGCCCCTCCTCCCACACCACCAGGCATACGGGTCACGTACCATGGCGGTTCAATTCTATTCCCCTTCCTATCTGCCAATTCCGGCAGCCCCAAGTTCCTAAAGTATCTATTTGGCAATGCTCTGTAAAGGGCAGGACTTTTGCTTAGCCTCCATGGTCCATGTGCTGATTTGGCCGTGTTCCACGCTAAAAAACGATCAACGCCCAGCCTTCTTAATCTGCGGTAACCACTACGTCCCCATTGCTTCCATAAATAACATCGCAACTTCCGCCTTATCCACTTGTCCAGATCTTTCAGAGGGCTCAGTACTTCACTGATGTCAAAGTACGCTTTCCAACCAAGCAGGGACTTCTTTAACTCTTCTATGATCTCAGTAAACTTACGGCCTCGTGTTCGGCGGGTGATCATTCTGATCTTTGCCTTCAATTTATTAATCGATGATTCTGATACCTTTATCCGGGCATCCTTCTTCAGCAATCTAAATCCTAGAAAGCTCCGCTTCCAGAAGTGATCCTCTGCACTCTTCTCAGTATTTACTGTGAGCTTCAGCTTACATTTGATGAAGTGCGTAAGGCTTACTTTTATCCGCTCTGCAGACCGATGACTTCCCACCAGTATTTGGAAATCATCGGCATATCGTACAAAACTGAGTTGCCGCTTGTGCAGCTCCCAGTCCAGTTCATTAAGCACAATATTCGCTAGAAGCGGAGATAACGGCCCACCTTGCGGGACGCCTTTTGTTGTAGCTATTACCTTGCCATCGACTACCGTTGGCGCTTTTAGGTATCGGTTTATCAACCCCAGCACATCAGCCGGTATTCCGCTTTGCTTCAGTGTTAGCATGAGCCTGTCATGATTCACTTCATCAAAGAAGGATTTCAAGTCCATATCGATCGTCCAGCGCTTTCCTTGCCGGACAAAGTTTTGGACCTGTCTAATCGCCTGGTGTGCCGATCGATTTGGTCTAAAACCAAAACTAAGAGCATGAAACTTCGGCTCCCATTGCTCACTGAGTATCTGTGCGATAGCTTGTTGGATCAACCTATCTTGCACAGTGGGTATACCCAATGGACGCAGGCCTCCATTGCCTTTTGGTATAAAGACGCGTTTCACCGGTTGAGGACGATAGATACTACTTAACACCTTTTGTCGGGTAGCAATCCAAGTCTGCTTAAGATGTTCCGGCAACTGTTTTACCGTCATACCATCGAGACCTGGCGCACCCTGGTTACGAGAAACTTGTTGTAATGCTCGAAACAGATTATTCCTATCTAGAATTCGCTGCATTAAAAGAGATGGGAAATTGGACAATGTATGATTAAGTTTCCAGTTTGATGTTCACCCAGAAAAAAAATATTTTTTTCCTGGCAACTCAGTTACTTGTCAGATGCAGTCATCAAGCTCTGCATTAATAATACTGTCCAGAATTGTTCAGGCCTTCAGTAGCACGAAATCTACCTACTATGCCCTCTGCTGACTTCTATGGGTCGGTCAAAACCAATCTCTCAGTTTTCAGTTACTCCATTAACAACCCATAGACCTCCCAGGGTAAGACATTTAACCTTCTTCACGTAGATGCTGGATTTATAAAACGTAGGCCAATTGTGGATGGAGAGCTTTATGGTCACGTGCCCACTGGCTCCGCCTACGTCACACCTCATATCCAGTTCTTGTTCATCACCCCGTGAATTTGCGTTGAGCTTCCTCCAGCCAATACCTCGCGACATTAACCTTGCCCTTTCGCTAACCTTCGGCTCCACGAATACCTGGTAAGAGGACTTTCACCTCTCTAGTTAAATGCCATGCCTGGCACACACGCTCTAATAACCGGCAGCCGAAGCGCCGCGTAGGCTGTCCGGCGCGCGCCTTTCGCGCGCGAAGTTCATTAGCTTGTTAAGCATGGCTACCTAACAAGCTCCAATGCTCGACGGTTATATGCTTCTGCAAAATGTACATTCTCAGAGCACGTAGATGGATCCAAACTTAACCCTAAAGATTTACACCCTAGAGGGTCCGTGACATACCCGATTTTTACAGAGCCACCTTCCAGTGAGCGTAGAAATTCGAGCGCATCCTTACGATCCAAGCCATAGAGATAGAGTCGATTACTTTCAATACGGCCTTTGAATACTATGAAGCCTTGATCGAAATCTGATTTAGCTTCCTCAGCGCCCATCTCGGCACCAGCTTCATTAGAAGAAACCTCCTCAATAACCTTCTTACTACTTTGTATTTGTGTAAATAACACAGCCGAAAGAGTAAGAAGAACCGCTACCCCCAAAATCACTATATTCTTGGACATATGCTTAACGCCCGGCTTAGGGGCGGATTTGTAGCAGCGAAGCTGCGGAAAAGCCGTCCCAGCCATGCAAAGCATGGCGACTACAGCCGCTTGTTATACGTTGCGCTTTGTAACATGTAATGTACGTCTTTCTTTTGCGCTTATTACCACGTTGTTAAACTCAGCCTTCCAGGCTCCGAACTTTACGAAATTGCTTCTCGCTTGACGAAGACTCATATCATCGTTTAAATCAGATGCCGCATCCCAATCTGGGTTTTCTGGATCAAGACAGTCGTCTTCCCAGAAGCAGACTGGACATACTAGGCATTTGCCTCGCTCCGCTAGTGAATAATAATCACAGCACGGACACTGCTTCATATTTTCACTCATGGGGAATTCCTTTAATTCCATCGCTCGGTCTCGACTTACGTATAATCGGGATAGGGAGGCACCTCACGATGCCCCTCCTCCCACACCACCAGGCATACGGGTCACGTACCATGGCGGTTCAATTCTATTCCCCTTCCTATCTGCCAATTCCGGCAGCCCCAAGTTCCTAAAGTATCTATTTGGCAATGCTCTGTAAAGGGCAGGACTTTTGCTTAGCCTCCATGGTCCATGTGCTGATTTGGCCGTGTTCCACGCTAAAAAACGATCAACGCCCAGCCTTCTTAACGCGACATTAACCTTGCCCTTTCGCTAACCTTCGGCTCCACGAATACCTGGTAAGAGGACTTTCACCTCTCTAGTTAAATGCCATGCCTGGCACACACGCCTCAATAACCGGCGCAGCTTTACTGCGTCCGGCGCCGAAGGCGCGTAGTTGATTGCCTTGTTATACCTTACTCGTATATTTTTCCAGCGTGTAATATTTGGGCCATACGTTTCCAAGGATTAACCTCTTTAGGCATGAGTGGCAAACCATTAATTGATGAGTTTGCCCATGCAGCGGACGCATCAAGATACTGCCCAATAGTCTCATGCTCCCATCCATTATGACCTCGGCCATATGGATTACTTGGACTGGCCTTCTCATGTTCTTCCTCATCTAGTCTGTCAGCAGCAAGGGCTTCCAAGAATAGAATGAAAGTTTCTTCGTTTTGTACTTCGTCTTCGAGCTTAGCTAAATCTTTCATAAGGTATAACGCCGTTAGCACCGGAGCAGCGTCAGCTGATTCCGGTGCCTGACCTGGTTATGTGTTTTACTTGAGTAACGCACTTTTTAGCTGCTCCTCGTCCTCGCCATATTTTTCTACGAGATACTCTACCAACTCTACAACACTAGCGCCAATTCTTTTAATGGAATTAATATCATCTATATAGTAGGTGATAAAAACTGGACTTGCGTTTTCTAAATAGAATCCCGTAATACTGTAATCACTCTCCCAAAGAGGAATAACATCGATACCTTGGGGAGAAAAGTCTTCGTTTTCTAGAGAATACTTTAAGGGTGCGAATCTATATTCCAAATCTTCGTGAACGAACTCACCATTCATAAGACTATGAATAGCATCAGGGAAATCAAGATTTTTGATTTCCTTATCTCTTTCTTTTCCGATGATTATCATCTGATCTATTCCTTACACATAACGCCCGCATTTGCGGCTGGTTTGGAGCGCAGCGGAAAACCAGTCCGACAACATGCGCTTGTTACGTGTTTGCTTGCATTTGAGACAGTAAGTCATATTTCAGTTCCAGTGCCTCTTTAATAGGTACAAAACCTCTATGGCTAGAATTGCAGTTACCTTGCTTAGACCATAGTGGCGGATAAAATGAAATGCACTGATTAGTTGTGATGTTTTGCATATCACTTTGCCAGCCATCCCATCTAAGCCCTTCATAGAAACTGCTTAAATCTCCTGAAAGGAGCCAACCCAAAAAATCTGAAAACAATAAATCAAGTGGCTCCCACTCCATTGAGTCTGGTGCCCAATAGTGAACAGAATTCATTTTCCCCGAAAAAGCACCGCCATTAATTGCATAGAAACCACCAGCTGCATCATCAGCTACCAAATAGATTCCTTGCCTAATAGGCTGGTTCCAGTTATGGACATCCCTAGTAAAGTGCTTGCTTCCTGACCCCAGTATTCTGATCCACCCGTGATCAATCAGCACTCCGCCAGTATGATAAATAAGTGACCCAAGTATTGAGTGTGTTGTTACTTGAACATCCAATAGGATTTGATCACGGTTCCCGGAGGGCGGAAGCATTTCTACATGATTCTTAGCTTTAGAAATCCATTCATTCATAATATTTATGAACGGCTCTTCCCTATCAATTAACTCTTCCAATGTTTTCATGTCGTGTACACGTAACGCCCTACGCACAGGCGAGCGAAACATAGTGTAGCGAGTCCAGCCCACGCTTTTTGTGGGCGATTTTGCCGCAGCTTGTTATGAGTTTGACCTAGCTGCTCACTTCGCACCCAGGTACTAAACAAAGTAGAACCAGTGCTATCCTGCAGTACCGATACGATAGAACTCCAAATATTAGTGCGGATACGACCCCCCAAGGTAAGTACTGCCATAGAATTTCCTCGATAGATCCTAGCTCTGTTGAAAATGAAAATGCACGGATTATAAGACCTACAAAGAATCCGATTATGGAATAAACGAGTACTCCAAGAAAAACATTAGCTGTGTTTACTGCTCCATCTGAGTGAGCTTTGCGAGTATCCTTTACTGACTTTTCTGGTTCCATAGTTTTACTCATAACGCCTGGCACAGCGGGCGACTTGGAGTGACAAAGGAACGGAAAGGAGGTCCGCCTGCTGCCACTCGTTTAGTATTATTCTGCCGGTTCGATTTGCCATGTGATCTTACTAGTACCTTCACTCTCTGAAATAGTGTAGATAAACCCAAATTTGTAACCTACCGGCCGATTTTTAAGGTAATCACCAGATTTTGATATATATACCTCGGTCGGATTTTCTTTGACTGACTGGCCATAAAAATATACTCGGTGGATTGCACCAGCTTTCATGGTTCTGAAGCTTCCCTTGCATTGAGTACCCTCGGCAACTTTTAAATCGATAAATCGCTCATTGGTAGCAACCACATATCCTTCGCCTAAACAAACTGCGACTGTGCTAGCAGAAACCGATGATGTATATAGAAAGATTAAAAGTGCTATCAGTTTATACATAAGCTTAATACTTAACGCTGGCCGCACAGGCGAGCCACGCAGTGGCGAGTCCAGCCGCCAGAGGCGGCGAGGTGCCGGCCCTTGTTAGCTCTGTATCAGTGGGCATGGATTTTCTATGCTCGAATCAATCAGCGTGGCGACCTCTTTGAGATCTCTATCTATATTCGTATATGCAGATTCATTTTTGTAAATGTAACTTTCCAGAGGAATTTTATTTTCCTCTACCCCACGCAATACATCAGAGTATAATTCAACCAGGAAACACTCCAGACCTTCTTTCTCACTTATATGCTTGTTTATGGCGCTAGTGCGATAAAAATGTACAAAATCAACTAAATCAACTAACACATTTCTCCTAGCTCCCTCATAGATTACGATTTCTCTCTTCTCTGCAATATTCAGGTTGGCTATATAAGTAACTGCCCCACCTAAAAGGAGGCCGGACAGAAATGTAAAGGGTATTGCGTATCTCATAAATCACTACTTGGGGAGCTAACGCCGGCCACACAGGCGAGCGCTTTTCGCGAGTCCAGCCAAATGCGTTTTTCGCATTTGGCGATTGTGCTGGCCCTTGTTAAGCGCTACAGGTGGACACATTACTAAACCTCGCTTTTGTAATGATTCCAGACAAAACACCTAATATTGATTCTTCGTCTGAAAGCTTATTTTTTCCCGTAAGCACCTGGACAATAGAGCGAGGCTTTGTGACCATAACACGCCACTCACCATTATTCTTACCCTCAGTCTCTGGTGTGCCACCAAGGCCTATAAAGTATTTATTACCTTTGAAAGAACAGCTGATTTCCCAGCCCCAATCCTCCTGGTAGGTATCAAGAACCTCAATGCCGGCTGATTCCATTTGAGGTTTAAACCAGTCAGCAGCATCTTCGCCAAAGCAGCAAGGATTAATAAAGTTATCCTTCTCTTCAGTAAGATTGAAAACATCAGTTTCAAACGTAATTTCTTTCATGGGATCGCTTAACATTTATATAGTGGTCATCATGACCACTATTATCTTGACTACTATTTCTGATACAAATTTACGCCAACACGCCATCTTCTTCCACTAAATCAATAGATTACGCTTACTTGGCACCAACGCCCCATCTAGAAAAATGATCAACTTGACCACTATCCCCATTTTCAACCGATCTTTTAAGTCAAGGATTTTAAAGCATTTTCCTGTATGTTTGAGCAACTCAAAAAAATAACAATCACAATGATCATAAATCCTGTGCTGACCTACCAACTCAGGCTACACATCCACCAGCACTCGCCAAACAACCCCATCATCCGCCAATCGCTTGCGCACCGTATACGCCACACCATTTAGCGTAATCATCGCCTCTGAGTTGTAAGATCCAACCTCACTCACCAGCAGGCTCAATTCAACACGCGGCACCCGCACACGCTCCTCATCATCGAAGTCATCAATCTCCTGATCTTTTATCACTCGGCAATCAATAGGCTCACCGCCGCTACCATCATCATAGGTAGCGGCTTTGCCTGGAACCCGCATTCTCAGCGGCAAAGGCCGTTGCACCGGTGATATCGCCAGTAGTTACAGTGGCTGCGTTGTTATCGAATGAGCTGGAGGCAACCACCCAGGTGAGAGTTTCACCCTGATCGATCTCTGCGGCGGATACCTTGGGCACAGTGAATACGCCATCAATAGCAATCACACCGGACTCACCCACGGCGATATCATCCATTGCTACACCCAGCACCGCACCGACCGGTACCACCTGGCCAGAGGTGATATCCGCGCTGGTGATGTTGGTGTAATCCAGCATGCGGCCGTCTTGTACAAAATTAGTAGCCATTCTCTTTCCCTCAATTGGGTTTGTAACTTAAAGCAAAAAGGCCGCGCGATGCGGCCTATTCAAAGAACATTATCGGAGCTAACGGTTAGCTGGTTTTTGGGGTCTTCACCATGCCTTTGGGGTCCCAGGCTTTGGCTGCGGCATCCAGGCGCACTTTGAATTCCACCCCATCAATACTCCAACCATTCTGCTCTTCCAAAACTGGAGCTTGCTGACCATCCAGATAGAGTACCTCGATAGTGTCATACGCTACTGGGTCGGCATTGAGGTACCACGCATTGTGGCCACTAAGGCGCGCATCAGAGAGCACTTCGGCAATGTTGCGTACGCTGTTCGGAGTGGTGTTATTTTTGGTGGATGCACCCACTTCGAATTCAGATTCCAAGGCAACCTTTGCGCTGCCTTCATCAGCAATATCACAAAGCAGGAACTTGGGCCGGATATTGAGCACCGCATCGCCATCCTTTTGCTTGCCCATCAATACCCGCGCAGCATCAATACTGGCGGTATTGATAGTTGCAGTGCTGGCTAGGTTTTTATGATCTGCATGGAACAAGGTTTTCCCATCTGCCATCTCGGGGTTGTTAAGCAGAATGCTAAATACCAGATCACCCACCGTTCGCACGGCGGCGAGGCCCATCTTTTGTGGGATTCGGGTAAAGGCCCCCAGGTCGTCATTAATAATCGCCTGGCGGTTAATAGAGAAGAGTTCCCCGTATGTGGCCAGAGCGGCAGTCTCGGCCCGTTCGCCGATACTCACATATTTAAATTCTGCCCCGGGTGCGACTTGGCGCAGTGAGGGGAAGCTGCCCAGGTCTGTGCGGGTTGTTAGTTTAAAGTCACTGAGGTTGCCGACACTGGTAAAGCGCGGGAAGATTTCCTGTGCTTCTTCATAACCTTTGAGCATGGATTTATTGGCGATATTGCCGAGCACCGTTGCGAAGTCACCCGAGCTATGGGTAAAGGCTGCGGCAACCACACCCATTCTATCCAGTCCGGACAGGCTTTGGCCGTGGGCCTGCATCAGAATCCGGGCAATTTCCATCATGCTGTAGCCGCTGAGTTCATTGCCCTCCGTGCGTTTTTCACCGAGGGCACGTACAGCAATCGCATTTTCTGCACCGGCTTTCATTCGCTTAATGCCTTCACCTTCCTGTACCACCACGCTGTAGCTTTGCACGGGGGTTGGGGTTTGGCTGCCGAGGGCTGTGAGCAGTTTGTCTTTGGCTTTTTCGGCGGTGCAGTCCATATCATTGAGACATTCCTGCATCACAACACTATGCGCGTCGAAGCCTTTAAATACGGCCTTGATATCGTCTTTGCGCTTTTTCTCATCGGCGGCAAATTGCGCTTTGGCATCGGCAGCAATCTGCGCTTTCATTTCTGGGGTAACCTCGGGCGCAGCGGTTGCAGCTGGCGTGGTGGAGGTGGTTTTAGGCATGGCTTGCGCTTCCTTGGTTTGGGTTTGGGTTGGATTGCCTGCAACCGCAGACGGGAATCTAAATTCAGTGGGCCCCTGCATAACCAATGCACTAATGGCTTGCGGGGTGTTTTTGAACTGGGTTAAGTGATCGGCACTGAAGCTGGCAGCCATCTCGATGGCTGCGGTGGTGTCGGTGGCGAAGCCGGCCTCTACCGCTTCGGTGCCGGTATACCAAGTCTCGTCATCCATCACTTGGCTGATGTCCTCATCCGACATTCCGGTGCGTGAGGAATACAGGCTTTTCATGGTGGCTTTAACTTTGGCCAGCAGGCTCTTGGTTTTTTCCAGAGCGCGCTCATCACCGCGAACACCGGCACTGGGGTTGTGCACCATGTAATAGGCGTTCTCAGCGATATGGACAGTATCCCCGGCGAGGGCGATCACGCTCCCCATACTGGCTGCGATGCCTTCAATCCAGGTTTCCACTTCGGCTTTATGGTCTTTAAGCAGGTTATAAATAGCCGTGCCGTCGAACACATCGCCGCCGGGGCAATTGATATGCAGATTGATCTTGCTGACATCCCCGAGCGCTTTCAGGTCTCGGGCAAAGTCTTTTGCCGTCATATCCCAGTAGCCGATGTAGTCATACAAATAAATATCGGCTTCACTGGTATTGGCGGCAGCGGTGATGCTGTACCAGGATTTATTCGGCATGGCTGCCTCCTATTCAGATTCAGTTTCTTGCGCGGGTACGGCTTCGCGTTTGGTTGGGGTGGTAATGTCGTTTTGTTTGAGCTTTCGCTGCCAGGCAGCGGTTTGCTTAATCACATCGTCCGGCTTTTTGCCTCGGCGGCGGATGGTCTGCTGTGGGCTGGCCAGTACATTTTCCAGCAGGGTTTCATCGGCGCTGGCTTCATGAACCGGATTAATCCAGGGCATCACCGGGGTAATAAAATCGACGTGCATTAATGTGGATGGATCGACATCACTCGGCACTTTGAAGGCATCCGCCAGTAAACCCATCTGCACCCAGCGGCGGGTGGCCGGCTCTACAATTTCCTCACAGAATTCCAGGCTGAGGGTTTCGTAGTTTCCCCACTGCTCTACCAGCTCCTGACGTTGCGAACTATAAGTACCGTTGTAGTTTTTGCTGATGCTGCTAAAGCTGGCCATGGTTCCGGCGGCAGTCATGCGGTGCATGGTTTCTAAAAATGGCGTTAGTAGACCACTGGGGCGATTACTTTGAATGGTGCCGACAGATTCCCCAGGGCGTAGATTGTCGTAGATAGCACCAGCGCGAATATCCAGGGTCCGATTTCCTTCATCATCAACGTCGTTCTGCGAGTAATCATCTGGACTGCCCTTTTGAATAAAGCCGACCATGGCTGAGGCAATCTTGGCGGCAACACGCTCATTTTCTTCATAGTCTTTAATATCAGTAAGGCGATTCATTACCGCTGCAAAGATGGAAGCCCCTCGGGTCTGGTGCAGCCTGCGTACAAATTTCAGGTGCTCGATATTTTCCGCGCTGTGGAGCCTGCGTTTCATGCGCCAGTTAAATGGGGCCCCGGGGTGTTCGTCGTACAACCAAAACCCTGATGGCTCGCCCCAGGCAGATTTTTGAATACCTTGCACAATACGCTTGCTAGGGTCGTTGTAATCCACCGGCAGGAAATCTGGCTCTAGGCATTCGATGGTGTAAGGCACCGGGGTGCGGTGTTTTAAGCCGGGCACTGTGCCTTGCAAGTGCCGCATTAAAGTTTCACCATCGCGCAGCCAGGTATTGCACAAAAGCCGCTGGGCTTTGCCCCAGCTGAACTGCCGGGTGCATTCCGGGCGCCGCGCCCATTCCTTGTGAGCGTCATTCATTTGGCTGGCAAAACCATCGTGGATATCGCCATCCCAGGTTTTGGGTTGGAACTCCACATCGATGCCGCGTGGGCCGACGATGTTGTTGACCAAGGTGGTGAGAATGCCAAAGGCAAAGTCGTGGTTTTGCTCCAGGTGTCGGGCTTGGCCGCGCAGGGTTTCCACACTGCCTTCCAGCACCAGATCACCGCTGCGGTTATCACCGGGGTTTTTGCGCAGGCGACTGGGGCGCGCGGCTTCATAGGCGGCGGCGATCTCCAGGGCACGCCGAGCTTGTACACGGCGCAAGGCAGCCTCGGGTGCAAAAAACCCGATGACAGAATCTAATTTATTCATTAATTAAAGTTCGCGTAGGCGGGCCCTGGGCGTTTGCCGGCGGCCTTTAAGGTTTCAGCAGTTGCGCGGCGCTCCCACTCCTGACGGCCCGCGCGGATTTCCTGCAGGTTCTCGGCAGTAAATTGGCGGCCATTAATCACCGTGGTTTTTCCGGCGAGCACGTCTATCTCGGCCTCGATATAGAGGTCGACCATTTCTTGAGGCGTTTTAGACATTTAACTATCCAGTAAGGAACCAACAGGCTGTGCTGGCCGGAGTGGCTTTTTAGTGGTGTGCGTTGATTCAGAGCCCCGATCAGACTCACTAAACAAAGTGCGCTGACCTAAACGCGCTTCAAGAGTTGACCATTTTTTCTCAGTCTTTTTGTGTATTTCCATGGCGTAAGCTGCGTGTAGGGCATAAACCTCGGTATCTGTGCCCTCATTCGGTCTCCCGGGTCGCTGCTGCCAGGTCTCTCTACCTTTGTGTTTTTTACTCGGTGCTTTTACTTCAGCAGTTACCTGCTCCCAGTAATCCTGTCGCACATGCTTACAGCTGTGCATATAGGCACTGGTGCCTAGTAGTCGCCTGGCAATCAGATCTTTGGCCTTGTGAGTACCTACCATGTATACCTTCACTTCATGGCGGTCTGCTTTAGTAGCGCGCGTAGGATTGTTAACTTCAGCTTTCTTTGGATGGGAAAATATTTCTTTACTACCAAAGTCTCTACTGTCGCCCTTAATCGCCATCACAAGAACGCGACGATATTTTCTTTTTCTGGTTCTTACCCACTCATATACCGCGCCGCTGGTAGTTCCGTCAGAGGAATCGATACTCACCGCAGATGCGTAAATCTCACCAAATCGCTCATGCTTAAAGCTTTGAAAAACTAACTTATCCAGTGCATCCCAGCAGCTATCACGCTTATCAACCGTGTCGCCATCAATTTCGCCCCAGTACATTTGCCAGCTTTCTTCATTGCGACCAAATGCGCGGATGGTGATTGCCAGTCGATCGTGCTGGACATCGACACCGGCAGTCACCAGCAAACCTCCAGCAGGACAAAACAGTTCTGGGTAGTCTTCAGCAGCTTCTTCCAGTTTCTCGTGGTCCAGTAACCGATTGGCAGCATATTTATAAGGTCTGCCTAACTTGTTGTTTTGGAATACGATGCGTGCAGATTCATCGCCGCTTCTGGCTTCGTGCTCAGCCTCTAAGAAATCCCTAACGACCTCCGCCAATCCTGTGCCAGGGATACACACATAAAGCTCCGATAGCTCCATAAACGTCTCTATCGGCTCTATCTCATCCTGCTCATAGTCTTCGCCACATTGGGTTTTAACCCAGCCGGCAAATTCATCACCGTTTTCACGCGCTGTTTTACAGGTCTGCAATATGTTGGCTTGGCGGCGGTAGTCATCCCATTCACTGCCACACTTGGGGCAACCGTAAATTGCGGTTTCTGGCTGATTCAAGCCGAATACCGGGTGCGGTGTGCCTCCCTCTTTTTCCAACCAACTGACGTTTTCCCAATCCAGTTCATGAGAATCACCGCAGTCATGGCAAGTAACCGGCAATACACGCATGGTGCCAAGTTTGGTGTAGTGCTCCACCTGGGAAAGATCCGCAACTGCAGGGGTGCCGCCGATAATTAATTTCTTATTGCGCATTCGCTTGAGGCGTTCGCGGAGGTGGCGAATGGAATCGCCCTGATCACCAACGTCTTTATTAGTATCGTCCGGTTCCTCCACATAGCCGCGCTTGGCGGTCGTGGATTTAACATTGGAGACGGAGTTAGAACCGACTGTACGCACTTCCCCACCAGGGAATACTTTTCTGGTAGATCTGTTGCCTAGCTTGCGACTAGTGGAGACATCAATCACACGCGCTACATTCGGCGAGCCCTCAACAATCTTCACGAACTTTTCGTCCATGAAGTTCTGGCCTTTTGAATCCTTAGGAAAGAGCATCAAAACCCGCGCGGGATCAGTCACCGCCACCTTACAGATATCTGCCGCTAACAGTACCGTCCAGCCAATCTGCGCCGCTTTTTGCATTACCACCATCCAGGAGACTTGGCTATCGAGCGCGTACATTACGCCCCAGAAATAGGGCACAAAATCTACTCTGTAATATCCTGCGTTATCGCTATCTTCGGATGGCAGTTTGATATTTTCTGGCAACCACTCAATCAGCGGGATTTTAGGCTGCGGTATCCAGGTCTGGCGTACCTCCTTCACCAGCCTCTGTAAATTCAATCTCGTAACCGCCAATAGTTCTGAGGGCAGCTTCAATGTTTGGCTGTAGGGGTTCTCTGTCGACGGTAATGGCATACTGACTTTCGATAGCAATAATGATGCTCTCTACCGCTCCTATAAATTCATTCTTTCCAACGGTGGACCACTCCACCATCGCCTTGCGCGTTGACTCAACATCAAGGATTAATTGATCCTCTCGATACAGTTCGCGCATTTTTAGTTTTGCATTAACTTCAGACTCAATCGCCTGGGCCATATCGCGACGATTTCGGGCCTCATTCGCCTGGCGGCCTGCGGCCTCGGTTCGCAGTCGCTCGCAATATTCATGAAGCCAAACTTCGTAACTGGCGCCTACGGTAAAAACCTCAGCCTTGAAGTGTTTGGCAATAGCAGGTTGAGTAGCACCAACCAGGCGAGCAAAACCAGACTGAGTGGCCTGATCATCAAGTGATAGGTTGTCAGCCAAGGTATAACCCCCTAGGAAATTTCAGATATCTGTTAAAAAAACACGGTCCGAATTACCCGTGTGCTACCCCCACTCAGGAGGACCCATTCAGCGCCTCTTCGCGGTCGCAATCGCATGATCCATGGCTTTATCAAGTTCTAATGGCAAATGCCTACGAGCTATGCCGTCAGCAATTCGAAAGAAAGGAAAGCGCTTGCGGTAGTCTGGCTTTCCCTTTAGGAAAATAAGAATGGGCTTTACTTTAGGACGTCTCTTACCCCCAGCCCTTTTCCAGACACCCAACACTCCGTTTACCTTTCCTACAAAGTGCTTGCCTGTGGGCCCTTGAGCACTATTTGCCCCGCCCTTCTTGGTACCTGAACCAGCACGGAGTTCTGCCAGAATCTTCTTATAGGTACCGACCGAGATATTCCCATGCCGGTTTAGCCTTGCTGCTTTTCCATGCACGGCATACATACCCGCAGGCAGTACACCTAAATGCCGCAGGGCACGCTCAAATCTCTTATCGTTGCGCTTTACATCGATAACCGACGGTGCCAATTATTAACTCGGTGCTGTGCCGTTGGTTGCTTGATCACGGATAAAGATCTTCGCAACACCTGAGCGCTTAGTGGCTTTCTTCACCAGTACAGAGTTCTGTGTTAGCTTCGCTGGACTTGTAAAGATGCGTCCAATTGCTGCGCGCTCCTCTCCGCGTATACGAAAGGCCACGTTATTTAAGGCAACCGAACTGGCATAAGGTAATTGCTTCTTCAGTTCAGCAGCTGCTCGATCGAACTTTGAGGTATCGAGCTTTACATTAACGTCCATCTGAAAAATATTCCTACGTTATTTGAACCTCTAAATTATTTCCTTAAAAACAAGCAAACCATATAGAAACCGTATCACCTAAAATAAAAAACCCGCACTAGGCGGGTAAAATTAACAATAACTTAATTAAATCTCAGAACCTAACATCTATTTACAGAGATGATGCATCCCCATAAGCATCATTCAACAACTGCTGCAAAGGTAAAGTATCCGATATAAATTCTTCACCGTCCTGGTTTATTGCCCGAACACTAACAAAGTATTCATCAATTTCAGAACCAGCATCTTTTGATATTATAAGATCAACAGGCTTCATATAAAAATCATAAACCCATTCTGTAGGAATAACCAACTGTGCCTCTCCCTTTCCAAACCACAGAGAATCAATAATAATGCCGCTATCACGACTGGTTGGCAGACCAGAAATATGATTCCTTAGGGATAACTTTAGTGTACTATCATTAACTTTTAGTTTTTCTATATCAACTATCTTACTTGGGGTCACATCAATAAGGCGACCCGAAATCTCAAATAGCGGTTCACCTAATTCATCTGATCTACCCGCACCTGTGAAACTATCACTTTCTGATACAAAAGCTATAAACTCAAAGTCATCAAAATGCGAATATAAAGGTTCCAAATGAGGTATCTCAAAATTAAGCTGTCGATACACCCAAGCATTATTTACAGATCCTCGATAGTTTCCAGCAGCCCCGCCCCAATGGTATTCATGCAGCCTGAATTTTTTCACTACCAACTTGGCTGCTTCAATAAAGTCTATTTCGAGAGACACAGACGCAGACGCAGAATCAGACTCTGGATGCTCAACATCTACCGTCAAAACTACAGAGTTAATATCATTTCCAAATGGTAGGTGATATAGACCAAAGTTGGATACACGCGCGTCCTGCACCTCATACTTAAATGTTTTTGCTTGTACATTTACAACTAACAGGGCTGCAAAAATTGCCGCAACCTTCATGGCTTTTATAAGAATCATAAAATCTATTCAATATCAAAAATAAAAAAACACACAAATCAAACAAAACCACAAAAGAGTAGTTTTATTTAATTTAAACCAAAATAGAGCAAAAAATCTTACATTAGATTATGAATTAAGTACACATTGTTTTTTTGGAGGATTACTTGGTACAGAATCCCAAAATACGGATAATCCTTAACAAAAAATACGTATTCGCAAATAGAAATACTGCATCTAAGAAGAAAAACACAAACCCTCAGATAACATCATGATTCTCCACACTCTCTTTCCTGCAGCTTTAAACGCTTGTGGTTGTAATACCAATTAACCATCAGGCCCGCCGCAGCTATCAGCACTCCAGCAAGGCCTAACCAGTTATCCGCGAGCCAACCAGCGAGAGTTCCAGCACCAATGGCAGTCATATAGCCAGCCTTATCTGCTAATTCTCTTAGGGTATCGTGAAGTGTCATGACTGCTTCCAGGCAATAGTTGCCTTCTCAACGCTGCGCCCCACGACATAACCACCGAGGCCGATTTTTACTATTTCCAGAAGGGCGAGAGTCTGGTTCTCGCTGAGGTTTGGCGCTGTCCACCCCAACCAATGAAAGACGATCAGCCCCACGAACGTGAGCATTGTTACTGGCCGCCAGTTTCTTTGTAGCCATGACTCTCCTGAAGCCTCTGAAGTAATTACCTGAGTAGCTGCTTTCAGCTCCTCCAGATCCATCACAATCAGCTGTGAATCTACTTGAGCTTTTAGGCGGTTGGCCTCAGTCTTGTCTGGAAAGGCTTTGTCTATGACTTTGCCTATCAAATTGGAAATGGCTGAAATCATTAGTAACTCCAGACAGTGGGGCGTATACACTTACCAGGAATTGAATCAAGGTCATCCAAATGTATAAACCGCTTTTTGATCGAACCCTTTTGCTTCACTCCTATCCCAGTGAAGCCCTCCTCTAAGGCAATATTCAAAAGCTTATGCGCCCCACTCAAAGCCACTGAAACATCAACAGCTTGTCCGGTGGCGTGGGTCATAGTGGCATTTAACCGAGTGTTTTGTGCTGGACAACGATAACCGGAGTTGACGATCATCGGATTACCATAAAGCTCTCTGACTCGAACCAAGCGCCTGAGGGTTTTATCTTTGAAATTGTTTTTGCCACAGCAGCGACAAGACAATTCCGCTTCTGTGAAATAATCGTTATCAAACATGAGAGCACCAGAAACAAAAAAACCCGCACAAGGCGGGTTAATTTTTATGAAATAAGTATCGCTACTGAGCGACTATCTAAGATTTCTTAACTGATTTTAGCATACAGCACATCTTAAACCTTAAGTCAAAACTTAAGGATGCGTTTAGAAGTCGTAAGCTTCACTCAGCATATCTTCAAGATATACATCATGAGTTTCAGACTCCACACCTTCCGCGTCTTTAACTTTAATAACTATGGATGTTTCATCACCATCAGGACCAGGTGATGTTGAAGCTTCTAGCTTATATGCTTCATAAAATTTTGATTCACCACCAAAAGGTGCGTGAAAATAGTAAACTTCTTTCCCTTCCCCAAACCACAGCAATTCGACAACAAATGCCATTTCAACATTATCACCACCGTTTGAATTTGGATCAAAAGTTGGGTTATCTCTTAGAGATAATTCAACCTGCTTACCGTCAACTGTGAACGATGCAACATCAACAATCGTGCTTGGAGTCGCATCAACCAACTGCCCATTAACGGTAAATAGTCTTTGGTCAAAGTTCAGTGAACGCTCTGCCCCAATAAAATTTTCAGCCTCAGAGACATAACCCTCAATGCTGATCATTGTATCAATTGAGCTTTCGGCGTCCAGGCCATCTACTACAACATCAAGCTGACGATACACCCAGACGTCATCAACGGTCGCTTCATGTCTCCAACCTTCGTCATCCACCTGGAAATTGCTTACTGACAGACTGGGTGCATTAGGAAAGTTAATTTCCAACGAAGTAAGTATAGCGGGGGACCATTGATCCTCCTGATCAACAGTCAAAGTTACAGAGCTAGCGCCTTCTAAATCTAGGCCAGGGTACTGTATTTCACCACTAGATGAATCTAGATCTTGAAGTTCGTATTGGAACGTTTTAGCTTGCGCGCCGAAGGCCAGCAGGGCCACAGAAACAGCTACTGTTTTGACGGTATTTCTAAAAAACATAAAAACTCACCAAAAAATATATTGAATATACTAGTGAAAAAGGAAGTAAAACTTACAGTACACCTTAAACTAAGTAAATTAAATTGAACTTAATTTAACATCCTTTTCCAGTACGATATTACCAAATAAAGAAACTCAAAATTTCACAAGCAACATCTTTCTCATTCACTCGAATTAATACAAACAGAGCGCATAAAAACCCAGCACCTGATCACACTTTGTAAAACAGCCACTCAAAAAAATACATAAAGTGCGATTAAAGCTTGAAGAAACTTACTGAGCTGACCAACTTCCAGGCACAAAAAAACCGGCTCAGTGGCCGGTTTAATTTTGCAAAGCAGAAAAACTGCACGCTAGGAAATTTATACCCCCTCAGGACAAAGCTGTCAACGAGCGGCTTTAAGCCGCCCTCTGTACTCCTGTACAACTTCAGAAATAGACCCTAAAGCCCTTGCAGGTAAAGGGTCCAAGCGCCGTTGCAAACGTTTCCAAATTTTTACCCACTCCCTATCCCACCGCTTTTTGTCACACCCTAAAATTGTCCGCGCTTGGCCCAGGTCTATTAATCGGCCATTTACATCACGCAGTGCACACGCATTAATACAAAATAGCGCTAGCTGGATAACCTTTTCTCGCGGGTGCGGTTCCTGCCATTTGTCGAACTCACTCATCAAGTATTTCAGTAGTGCCGCTCGCTCTTTGACTCTTGAGGCTGGCGGGGCGTAGGCGGCCATGCCCCAGCAGTATGCCAACGGATCACTCACTCTCAACTTTGCGACTGTATCTTGGATTAATCCCTTTTCACAGGCATCCATGATGCGGTTGCCGCTGTCCTTGGCACCGGGGGTTTCTTTTGCAACTAGTGTTGGGGCTGCAACCCGGCAAATAACTTGGTTGGCCCTACCCTGCACTTCTCCGCGAATTACAACTTTTCGCCCTCGCCCAGCTGAGGTAACCGTACTTCTGCCGCCCATGGCTTCATAATCAAATGCAGCGGTGGAGCTATCAAAGGCGTCGTGCCACGCTTGTCTAGCACTTTCGAATTTCATGTCATGCCCCCCAAGCAATTTTCAAGCAACCAAAAACCAACCAGACACCCCGTCAAGCAGCCTTCGGCATACTCTCGTAGTAATCCTGAAATCGCCTTTCAGCTGCGTGCAAATTATCGCGGTGATAGGTGCCCAGGTAATTTATGTGGCCCTGGTTTATCCAGAATTGGGTAACCACCGTATTCGCGAACACAACCTCCTCAAGGTGAGCGGACTTGGTTATGAGAATCGTAATCTGAGCGCAGAGCCTTTTGGCCGCTGTCGCTCTCTTTCCAGATCAAGGTAATAGAGACCTCTCAGGCATCACGCAAGCCCGAAGGGTCATAGTCTATATAGCCACTGGTGCCATCAATGGGAGTCATATCAACAGAACCACGAGACTCTTCACCGGGCTCAAGATCCAACATGCCCGCTACTTGAGAATAAAAACTGCCATCATCACTGCGATAAAACTTAGTTTTATAACCTTGTGCCATAGTCATAACCTCATCGGGTTGTTTCGTTAAAAGTCTGTGGGTTCAGTGGAAGACTTGGCGCTATACGTCAAGCATACCTCACCTAATGGGTGATCCTGGTCTAGTGCAAACTCGGTTTGGCTAAGCAGGAACAAATCACAGATGTCCTCCAGAGAAGCATCCTGCAAGACGCTTTCAATATCCACCGCTGCTTGGTTGGTCTAACGCCGCATACATATCGCTGCTAGTTTCCACCACCGCAGCAACCGTCAGATCAAGTTGCCGCTCGGTACCGCAATTCATTTCATGTTCGGTGTTCTCAACTGCAAAGCCCACCACAATAGCCGGCAGTTTTTTGGAATCAATTTCTTCTGTGGTGCCAGGAGGTGGGAATATGTAGCCGGATAGATTTTCCAGCTTGTTTTGTACGGCATCGCGGGTTGTTATGCGCTGGGTCATTGGAGTGTGCTCCAGGAATTTCGGGCATAAAAAACCCGCTGGTGCGGGTTTGTGTGTCAATAACACAGCAACGCCTTACTTTACCAGCCATTTTCGTTTGTTTCGGACTCAAAGAAGCTTAGGGGTATATCTTTTTATCGCTATAGCATTAACAGCGTGATCTACGGAGATTTAGGTATACTAATATAAGATTTATTAGACACACTTAATAAGATATTTTAAATAGCTACACATGCATAAAAGCTAAGAAAAATCCATCACATCAGTTTGTAAGTCTTTCACCTGTCTACTCAAACGTTTTTTGAACTCAAAATTGATCTCATCTTCTTCGAGCTTCCCGATGTCCAACTCAAAATAATCAACAAGAACTCTCCCCTTCTGCTCAATATCATACCTATCAAAATTGGGGATATAATTCGTTTCATATTTACGATGGGTTAGCTCCTTAAATGCTCTTACAAACTTTTTAGGTTTAACATTAACTTCAAATCGCCCTGACAACCTTTTAACATAGTGATCCAAAGTGTGCAAGAGACTCTCATCGCTTATTTCTGAAAAGAAAAACAGCCACCCCTTACTCTTGTTTTCATAGATGCACCCAGTAATCCTAAGATTCAACCTCCACAGCAAAAACCCTTTACTTTTTCTTTTTGAATATTTGTAGCTTGTAAATATTGAAACCAATGACTCTTTAAGTCTTTCAACTGATGCTGCTCTGGCAGTTACTAAATTGGGAGAGAATTTATAGCCTAAATATTCAAAGCCATCACTAATCGGACCGATACTAGATTTCTCTGGAAACTTCTTAGGATCATGTATTTTTAAGCCAACTCTTTTGAATTTACCAACAACAAGATCAATTATTTTATAAGCGTCTTTTAGCGAGCAGAAGATTAACACATCATCGACATACCGATAATATTTAACCCCCTCGATAGAACGCAGATTTTTATCAATATTGGATAAATAGATTGCGGCCAAAATATTAGAAACAGCTAAACCTTGAGGAATCCCTCGCTCCAAACGAAGATCTGACGGCCTGGAAACACTAACTGTGGGGGACGATATTGCTGAAGCAATAATTCTTTTTATATTTTGATTTCGTATCTTCCTTCCTAAACGAGAAATCAACTCAGCATGCTTAACTGATGGGTAAAAATTAACCACATCCAGCTTAATGCATGCTTCATAACGGTTACTTTCTATATCAGCTTTCACCTTCCTTACTACGTTCTGAGGTAGGTCAAACCCAACACTATCTTTAAATATTTCCGAAATAAAACCACACAGTGTACGCAGAGCAATTCGATCTCGCACAGTGGGGATTGATATTTCTCTTGGAAGTTTTCCACGACCTTTACTTATGAGCTTTAATTTATACTTTGTGAAAGTATAATTCCCAGATATTACCTTCCTTGAAAGAATTTCAACCTGCTCATCCAACTGGGACCTAAAGGCATACTGATCCAAATTATCTATCCCTGTAGCCCTGGAATAAATAATATGATCTACAAATACTTCTTTAAGGTTTTCTTCAGAAAAATACCACTTAAATTTATCGCTAATATTCACTTTAGGAGCACTTATTATCTGAAACAAAAAGCAACAAAAAAATAAAAACAGGCAAAGCGTATAAAAGTGAAAGCAAAATCAAGCGCAGCGTAAACCAGCAACCAACTACCGACCAATGAAACCAAGTAGGGCATCGATCTAAACCTTCCTTAAGGCCAGATTCTTTATCTGCCTTTCCTTTTGTTGAGATATGCTCTATGCATAATGCCCGATAATAATCTCTACTTAAATGGTTTTCGCAAACGCCTAGAAGTTGATCATATTCATCATTCAACTTAGAAATATCTGAATTTTGGTTTTTCGATTTTTTATATAGGCTATTTATCTTCTCATAGCACTCTTTTATTAGCCCAGCCCTTTTCTCAAAAGAGAGACCATTAATAAAGCCTGACATACACAGAACTAGCACTGAAAATACAACCCAGGCTATTTCAGAAGTTTCCGAGGCACCATTAGCTGATTTTAAATAATATACTGCTGAGGCGACACTAGAAAATGAGTACCACAACAACAGAACCCGTGACTGAAAAGCATTAGATAAAAGCCGATTTTCAGCTTGAATTTTAGCCTTTCTTGTCCACCACATATTATCTGAAAATGCCATCCCACCTCCATTGTAAGATGTCCCAGGGTGTCATCGAGTTACATAGAGTTAACACCCAGTTTTGGGCAAGCCACTAAGGCTAAGAGGCGAGCCTCTTCAATATTAGTTGCACTCACAAGTGAGTGGACAGTATAAACTGCCACACCCTAGGACCAAACCAGTTTATCATCTAAACCTTGATTACAAAACTAATCCATAACAGTTAATTCAAAAATAGTATTTCTGTGCATTTTTTACCCTTCCAGAAAATTTTAACAACTTATTCGCTGCGAAGCTCTATCTTGACCTGAATATTTTAAAACCATTCCGGCTTCGATATTGAAAATAGACCCTCTACCCATATACATTCACCCGCCAAACAATCCCACCGTCCCCGAGCCGATTGCGCACCGTATACGCCACACCACCAAGCGTAATAATCACCTCAGAATTGTAAGCCCCCACCTCACTCACCAGCAAACTCAACTCGATACGCAGCACCCGCACACGCTCATCTTCCTCGAATTCGTCAACTTCCCGATCTTTTATCACGCGGCAATCGAAATGCTCACCACCGCTACCATCTTCATATGCTCCATTTGCGAAACGCGCGCTCTGCAGCCCTCTGATCTAAGCCCATGATGAGTTAGGGCTTCACTATGCCCGGTACGCCGGTGAATTTAAGCGCAAGGCTGGCAGCACCTGCGCCGGCAGCTTCAGCGGCAAAGACCATTTCGACGGTGATATCACCAGTGGCTGCAGTGGCTGCGTTATTATCAAACGACTTCGAAACAACCATCCATGTGAGAGTTTCACCCTGATTGATCTCGGCGGCGGATAGCTTGGGTACGGTGAATACACCATCAATACCAATTACACCTGACTCACCCACGGCGTTATCATCTATCGCCACACCTAGCACTGCACCGACTGGCACCACCTGGCCAGAGGTAATAACCGCGCTGGTGCCGTTGGTGTAATCCAGCATGCGCCCGTCTTGTAGAAAATTTTTAACCATTTCACTTTCCCTCGATTGGGTTAATAATTGAAAGCAAAAAGGCCGCGCAATGCGACCTCTTCTATGAGCGTTGTTCGAACTAGCAGTTAGCTGGTTTTTGGGGCTCCAGGCTTTGGCTGCGACATCCAGGCGGACTTTGAATTCCACGCCATCGATATCCCAGCTATTTTACTCTTCTAAGACTGGTGCTTGCTGACCATCCAGATAGAGCACTTCGATAGTGTCATGCACTACCGGGTCGGTATTAAGGTAGTTGCCAGTCCTAACGCATCCCAGGCTGAAGTTTGGGTTGCCTATGAGAAATACCCAGCCGGCCTAGTGCAAAAGATTTTTATCTTCGCGGATTTAGTAGAGCTCTACTTCGCCTCCCCTCAGTACACCAAACACATAAAGCTGCAGACTCAATAAGACTACCATCGCTACAGTCAGCGTGTTCTCGCGGTATTTGGGGAGATGGAACCAGACAATATCAGCTCCCCGCTAGTGCAAATGTTTATGGATGCACGCGGCGCTGAGTACCCCACCTCAGTCAATAGAGAGCGAACCTTTCTAGGCATTGTGATGAAGTGGGGCAAAGCCAGGGGCATCGTGAAGATTGAAGACCCCACAGCATTAGTAAAAACAATTAAAGCAAAGCCCGGCGGGCGCTACGTAGAAGACTGGGAATACCAAGCCTTTTGGCAATGGCTGGGTGATCGCGGCCACGTGATGCACCAGTGTGCTATGGAAATCAGCTATTTGTGTGCAGCCAGGCAGCAGGATGTACTCGCCCTCACCCGTGCAGACATCCAAGAAGATGGCCTATTGATCGTGCAAGCCAAAACAGGCAAAGCCCAACTAAAGCTATGGAGTTCAGCGCTCAAAGAAGCCGTTGATCACGCAGTAGCCACTAACACAGAAGCCCAAATCCAAACCACCCATATCATCCGCAGCCGTGTTGGCCGCGCCTACACCCGCACCGGGTTCAATGCTATTTGGCAAAGAGAACAACGAGCGGCGCTAGCTGCTGGGGCAATCAAGCAGCGTTTTCGCTTTCACGATTTGAAAATTAAAGCCGTCAGTGACTTTGACGGCGATGTGCAGAAATTTACCGGACATAAAACCCGCTTGATGGCAGAGCGATACAATCGAACAGCAGATAAAGTTGTCAGCCTAGACCGGAAGCAACCAAAGAAAGGCAAATAATTTAGTTAGCCTACTGCTCCGTATCTTCTTTGTTTTCTACAACATCAATGCGAGCATTTCGTTCAAGCTCAAGTCTCAGTACAGCTCTCAAATCTTCAACTGATTCAGGTGATAAAGCGGCTTGCTCATCTTTCACTTTAGATAACTCAACTGCAATTGCGTGAGTTAGGTTACTTATTGATTCATCAGAGAGAGTGACTGGCTGTAAAGACACAGGAGAATTTAGATTTACGGAAATATCTTTATTTTGGGAGTAGATCTGCCCTATAAGCGCACCAACAGCTACCAAGGCTGAAAAAACTGCTGCCCAGAACATCTTTTTTGTAAGCTTGACTCCGTGCCTTGCAACTTGAGCACTTTGCTTGGCTGCACCTGCACTCACTTTCGCTGCCTTCGAACTGTCAGCAGCAATTGTATTTGCAAGTTCAGCAGCATGCACTGCACGCCTCGACAGTTCGGCCTGATTTCGCTCCAATCTATCACGGCCAAACCTTTCAAGATCTTCGATTCGCATCTCTATAATAGGCAAGAATGAATCAATGACTCTTGTCACTTTATTTTGCTTATTCTTCAGTTGTTGATACAAACCAGAATTCACTCCAGGCTCCACAGAAAGCGCCTCCAAGTCTTCAGAGACCCCATTCAGAGCTTGACGATCGCACTGCAGCGCCCCTTTCCAGCTCCTATATTCAGAGAGAGCTACCTCCACGCCTGACTCATCACTCAGGGATAGCCTTTCTTCTATTTGGCTGGACCTTTCTTGCAGCTCGGTGAATTCATAAGCGACAGCAAGAGCTTTTTTAATTTTCTCTAAATTAGCTTCCATATTGCTCCAGCCCCTATGACATACATCCTTAAAAACATAAAACCTCAATATAGATTGAGGCCATAATTACCACACCAAATTACCACACCGAGGGCAGAAACGAAAAAACCCCGCACTAGGCGAGGTTTTAACTCCTTGATAAACAAGGAAGAATCTGGGGTGGCCGACGGGGATCAACCCCGCAAGCTAGGCCCGTTACCCTACCACTGATAAGCAAACTTCAACTTAATACCATATAGCTCATCATCAAAGTTCAAGTCATCATCTTCGCTAACACCGCCATAAATATCGCCACCTATCACCCATGAGGAATCAGAAAATCCTGAAAAATAGTAGTTATAGAGTAAGGAAATCCCGTGATAACGAGTCGAGACTCTACCTCCACTATCGTAACCAACAGTCCCCAGAAATGTTCCCACAGAGTGGCGATCGGAAGACACTAAACGCTCCCAACCAATACCATAACCTTCGGTCCAACCGGCATGTTCTGAATAGCCCAATAAACCCAAAGTGGCAAAGTATTTATCTTCATCTCGGTTAATTGCGTACTTTGCCCCGAGCCCACCATGATCCCCACCCACACCTAATGAAAAGTTTGAGTCCCCAGCCGCAGAGGCGAAAGCAGAACAAGTTAGGAAAAATACGGACAGCAGATACTTCATTACAGCTCCAAGCTACTTCTTAGTGATCTCAACAGGAGGGAGGGGGAATTTTTACCGCCTGATGGACATGGCTCAAGACCTGCCAACATCAAACCTCAACATAGATTGAGGCTAAAATTGGCACCATAAATTGGCACCACGGGGCCTAAAACTAAAAAACCCCGCACTCGGCGGGGTTTTAAGTCCTTGATAAACAAGGAAGAATCTGGGGTGGCCGACGGGGATCGAACCCGCGACCTCAGGAGCCACAATCCTGTGCTCTACCAACTGAGCTACGGCCACCATAAAAGTGATATACTTCAGCACCTTGTGGCAGTACTGATTGCCGGATACCTCTTGCAGCCAATCTGGCTTCAGACTAAGTCCTTTTTGCCAAACCAGCACCATCTTGTGAAGATGGCACGCCCGGCAGGACTCGAACCTGCGACCATCCGCTTAGAAGGCGGATGCTCTATCCAGCTGAGCTACGGGCGCAAGGTGAACCCGGAAAATTGGTCGGGGCAGAGGGATTCGAACCCCCGACATCCTGCTCCCAAAGCAGGCGCGCTACCAGACTGCGCTATGCCCCGTTTTTCCAATCATTCGCACCTCTTTGACCCTGTTAACCGCCCCGTAGGTGGTTGTGTAAGTCGCTGTAGCTGCGAAGTGCGTGCATAGTAATGATACCCCCGGCCCATGTCAACGCTTCTAAGCTATTATTTTTAAAGAAGTTTATCCTTTTGCCTATCTGGGCCCAGAAGTGGCGAAATTATTTCCAACCTGTGCGAAAATGGCGCACTTCGCGAATCCGACCGGATAAAAAGTAAGCGTTTTTAAAAATCGCCGGCTTCCGCCCTTCTATATAAAGTAGGTGCTGAAGCAGATTCCGGTCTATTAGCCATCGATTTTTTACTGTTAGAGATAGTATCTATGTCTGCACTGGTTCTGGACGGCAAGGCCCTGGCACAGAAAACTGAAGAGGAACTCTCGGCTCGGGTAGCCGTACTAAAGGAAAAGAGTGGTGGCCAAACGCCAATCCTGGCGACCATTCTGGTAGGTGATGACCCCGCCTCCGCCACTTACGTAAAGATGAAGGGCAATGCCTGCCGCCGAATCGGCATGGACTCCCTCCAGGTGGAACTGCCCTCCTCCACCACCACTGAGCAGCTGCTCGCCAAGATCGAAGAACTCAACACCAACCCCAACGTCCACGGCATTCTGCTCCAGCACCCGGTACCGGCGCAGATCGATGAGCGCGCTTGTTTTGATGCGATCAGCCTGGAGAAAGATGTAGACGGTGTAACCTGCCTGGGCTTTGGCCGTATGGCAATGGGCGAAGAGGCCTATGGTTGCGCGACTCCTAAAGGAATTATGCGCCTGCTGGAAGCCTACAATATTGAACTGGAAGGCAAGCACGCCGTGGTTGTGGGTCGCAGCCCCATTTTGGGTAAGCCGATGGCGGCCATGTTGTTGAATGCCAATGCCACCGTGACTATCTGCCACTCCCGCACCCAAGACCTGGCCGAGCATATCCGCCGCGCCGATATCGTAGTGGGCGCCGTGGGCAAGCCTGAGTTTATCAAGGCCGAGTGGATTAAGGATGGCGCTGTGGTTGTGGATGCCGGTTACCACCCCGGCGGTGTCGGCGATATCGAGCTGGGCCCGCTGGCTGAGCGCGCTGCCGCTTACACCCCGGTACCCGGCGGTGTTGGTCCCATGACCATCAATACCCTGATCTATCAATCTGTCGATTCCGGTGAGCGTAAAATTGGCTAACCTGATTCGTCTGGATAAAGCGGTCAGCCAGGTCACCGACCTCTCCCGCACTGATGTAAAGCGCGCCGCCTGGGCGGGGCGCATTACCGTCAATGGTGAGGTGGTCACCAATGCGGCCACCAAAATACAAGTCAGTGATGAGTTGTGCCTGGATGATGAGCCCCTGCACGAGCCGGGGCCCCGCTACATTATGTTGAACAAGCCACTGGGCTATGTCAGTGCCACCAAAGATGGCGAGCACCCTACAGTGCTGGACCTGATTGATGAGCCTAATAAGGAAAAGCTGCATATTGCCGGGCGCCTGGATATTGATACCACCGGCCTGGTGCTGCTTACCGATGACGGCCAGTGGTCCCACAAAGTGACCTCCCCCAACCACCATTGCGACAAGACCTACTACGCTCTGTTGGCCGAGAAAATTGAGGAAGATGCCGTGGCCAAGCTTGCCAAGGGTGTCTGGCTCAATAACGAAAAGAAGAGAACCAAGCCCGCCAAGCTGGAGATCCTCTTTGCCAACGAAGTGCGCATCACCATCGGTGAAGGGCGCTATCATCAGGTGAAGCGTATGTTTGCGGCCCTGGGCAACAAGGTATTGGAGTTGCACCGGGAAAAGATCGGCGAAATCATCTTGGATGAAGAACTTCAGGAAGGTGATTACCGCCTCCTGACCCCTGAAGAAATTGCCTCTATCAATTAAAAAAAGATATGTCAGCCCTTCTACATCAGGAACTTATCCAGGCCCCAGAGGAAACCCTGTGGATCGCCGATGAAAACAGCAAGCCCCTCTTACACCAGGAGGGGTTTCATTTTGCCGGGGATTTAATCAGTAACCGCTGGGATATTGCCGAACTCGCCGAAAATACGGTGAAGCGGAGCTTCTTCAATGATTTCCACTTTGAAGAACTGGACCGCAAATACCGCCGTATTGTCTACGCCGTTTCGAAAGAAAAGGCCGTAGTTCACCATGTTATTGATTGTGCACCCCACTTCCTCGGTGAAGGTGGCGAATTGATTCTGCTGGGTGAAAAGCAAAGCGGAATCAAAAGCTACGCCGCCAAAGTGGCCGAGCGCCTGGGCACTGCCAAGCACTTGCAAAAAAACGGCAACGACTACCTGAGCAGTAATGTTGTCGCTCACGAGGACACCGGCAATCCAATCAGTGAGCTTCAGTACGCCCAGTTACAAAAGCTGCCCGAGCTTGGCGGCCTCTACTCCAAGCCGGGATTGTTCGGCTGGAACAAAATCGATAAAGGCAGTGCCCTACTCGCCCAGCAATTAACGACGGAGTTGCCACAGGACGGTTCTCGTATTGTTGATCTCGGTTGTGGTTATGGCTACCTGAGTATGCAATTAGCCGCTTTGGGTAAATATCATTTTACCGCTACGGATAATAACGCCGCTGCTCTAGTGGCCTGCCGCAAAAATTTTACCGAACAGGGAGTCGAAGGCATCGTTGTGCCCTCTGATGCAGGCTCTGAACTGGAAAGTGAAATCGCCGATCTGGTACTGTGCAATCCTCCTTTCCATCAGGGCTTTCAGGTGGAGGGAGATTTGACCGATCGCTTTCTGCAACAGAGTGCGCGGATTCTTAAATATTCCGGCACTGCGATTTTTGTGGTGAATGAATTTATTCCCCTGGCGAAAAAAGGGCCCCGCTATTTTTCCCAGGTGGATTTAATCACCAAAGAGCAAGGATTTTGCGTATACCGACTGCGCCCCTAAGAGCTGGGGCGCAGGCCGGCAGCAGTCGCCTGGAAACAGGATTAAAGGCTAGTAATCGCGCAAATTAAACAAGTTCATCGACAGCGTATGCTCTTCCAACTCTTCGAGTTGTCGCAATCGTTCGAATGCATCCCGTGCCGATGGGGTTTCAGCGCCCTGGGCAAGATCCCGATATTGATCGGCCAGGTAGATCTCGATATCCATGGCCAACTTGGCAATCTGCTCCAAGTCTTCAATATCAATGCCGCGCAAGCGCTGCAAAAATTCTTTCTCTCGCCCTTCCGGGGCAAATTGCACCCAGGTATGTAGGGCTCCAGGGGGCAGGTCTTCATGGAAATTTTCCAGTGAGTGCTTCATGGAATCTTCCCGTCGTCGCAGCTGATCCAGCAGCAACTCGACCCGTTCATTGGTGGCAAGCTGCTCATACTCTTCGTACTGCAGCGCCAACTTGGCATGAAAATCCCTTCCTTCCTGAATCACTTCCTCAACAGTTTTGTACCGCATCAATCGATCCCGGCAGAACACTTCGCTCACCTTGAGTATAGTCACGAGGTGACAAAGGGCGCCAATGAATATCACTATTAAAGTGACAGGGATTTTAGGAGCCGGCCTCTGTGGGGGCTGTCGAGATTAGCGAAGCTGGCTCATGCGGTAATCCAGGCGCCGATTGGGGTTGGCGGGATTGATCTTTTCTGGGGCCCTGGCCGCCAGCTCACCTTTGCGCAGAGTTCTTCTGCTCACTGCCAGGATATGATTCTCATACTGGGGCATATAGGCCATCCAGGCACCGCCGAGTCGCTCACGCATAGCTTTATCGCGCCAAGCACTGTTCTGTAGCTCGGGCCTATCCCCGAAGTTGCTGACCAGCACGCCATCTTTATGAAGCAGGCGCATCAGACTGGAGCACCAGGACTTATCGGCGGGCACCGCTCGCTGCGCTACGCCTCCGCAGTGCCCAAATAAGTCGTCAATCACCAGGTCGAAAGTGCTGTGAGAGGGTCGCTTCAAGTGATCGCGCACAAAATCACAGGCATCCGCACACACCAGCTCAACATCGCGCACATCAAAGAAGCGACGGGCAATATCCAGGTGCACCGGGTCCAAATCTACGCCGACAATACGCTTAGCGGAGGTAAACGCCTGTAAAAGGCGAATCAGGGCACCGCCACCAACGCCGAGCACCAATACCGAATTCAAGCGCTCTTCAGGGAGGAAAAATGCCGGTAGCAGCAACAGCTCCCAAAGGGAGCCCTTGAGGGGATCGCGGGGATTCCACTGAGAATGGAAAACCCCATTGCTGTAGAGGCGCACACTCGCGCCATGGTTGCGCACCTGGTAGCAGGTATCGCCAACCTGCTTTTGCCAAAGCAGCGCCATCAGCTCGCCGGGAGGTCTGAGGACTTGAGCAATACCCGGGCAAAATCCTGTAGGCCCGCCAGGTCTTCCTCGCTAAAGCGCGCCACACTGGGGCTATCGATATCCAACACTCCCAGGCAACGACCCGCTTCGTCATAGAGCGGCACCACCACCTCTGAAGCTGACACGGCATCGCAGGCGATATGGCCGGGGAACTGATGCACATCCTCTACCAATTGGGATTCACCGGTCGAAACAGCAGTACCGCAAACACCGGCGCCCACTGGAATCCGGGTACAGGCAGGCTTGCCCTGAAAGGGCCCCAAACGCAGCTCATCACTGTAGAGGAAATAGAAACCGGCCCAGTTGATATCTTCCAACTCCATAAACAACAGCGCACTGGCATTGGCGGTGTTGGCCAGCCAGTCTCGCTCTCCAGAAAGCAATCCTTCCAGCTGCCCATTTAAGGTGGTGTAAAACTTGTTCAGCGACATACCTAGCGCCCCTTGCCCACTTATAATTTCAAATCGTGTCAGCTAAAACTGGCAAACCCGCAAAACAGTATCCTGCGGGAGGCAGGTATTTTGCGGGCTTTGGCGAGGGAATCAATATGCAGAGTGCAAAATTACTGGTAGGGATCGACCACTGCGGGTTCTTCACCGGTCTCACCACGATACTCATCGGCATCTACAGTTGGGCGAGACCACTCGCTTTCATCATTGTTGCTACGAGTGTTCGACTGGATAGCCGGCGGCGCGCTGGTAACGTCTGACTGCATCAGGTTGCGCGACTTTTCAAAGCGGTCTTCCACTTTTGGCTTGGGCGCAACTTGTGCGGAGTTGCCGCTACCTTCGCGGCGAATGCGGTTAGCCATAGCACTCAGATTAGGGCGGCGACGCTCCGCAAGCTTCACGGCTTCCAACTCACTGTTCAGGCGGTTGATCTCCGCCTGTAAATCTCCCATCTGCGCTTGAAGTTCAGTAATCTGAGTCAACACACCTTTTACTTTACGACTTTCCTTTTCGTACATCACGGCGGCGCCGCCAAAGGCCAACGCAAAAATGACCAGGATGGAAAACTGACGCATAGCAAACTCCGGAAACTGCACTTGTTATTCTGAGGGGCATTTTTACAGCATATTTTTTCTATCTTCCGAGAAATTGCGCATAAAAAACAAGTTCAAACGCCCGCCGACGCCTTGATAGTCACCATTCCATAAAAACGAACAATTAAAATTTATCGGATAGCGACATGTTCACTCTAATGTCCCAGCCAGCTCCCCAATCTCAACCGCCTCCTGATCCACATAGCGATTGCTGTCTGAAATTGCTGGCAGCAGAGTGCTATCTGCATATTGGCAACCAATCGCTTGCACCAGCTTTTGCCCCACCTTTTCCGCCTGCTCTGGAGCATGGGCTTTTCCCGTGCGCAGAAAATGCAGTAACAGATCGTAGCCCGGGCGCCAGCACTGCAAGTCGGGAAAGCTCTTTCTCAGCGCTGCGGCAATCCGCAATCCTTCATAGTCCAGGTCCCCCCAGAAAAATGTTGGAACCGTTCGGGATTCCCCATCGTGCCACCAGCTTAGGAATTGCTGCCGGATATTTTCACTAACCACATTAATAGTGCTGAAGCGCACCCTCGCCCCATTGCGAATCCGTTCTGCGCCGCCCTGGTAGCCCTCGCTATAAACCAGCGCTGCACGACTGGGTTGCAGCTCCGCCAGGCTAATAAAAGTGTCCTGGTTTTCGATAAAAATGACCTGCTCAAATTGCCTGGGCAGGTAGGCGTGGAGTAAAAGCTGGCGCTCCCGGATTTTACGGCTCAGGTCAGGATAGAGATTGCGCACCAGAGATTGACGGCTGGGTAATTCCAGGTATTTGGAATCCCCTTTAAAGCAGCGCGCGGCTAATTGTCGCCAGGAAATTTTATCGGCAAAGATCAGCTCTTTGCCGACAGACACCCAGCAAGCAATAATTTCTTCGACGGAATCAAACCCCGGTTGGAGTTCCAAGCCTTCAAGGGGAAAAGCAGAGGGATTTTCAAAGCGATCGACATAGGGTTCCAGCAGGCTGGTCCAGGCGGATTGGCGAACTGTGGGGGATGGGCGATTGAGCCACAGGCGCAGCTGTTCCTCGCTGGCATCCCGAAAAATCAATTGGGCCCCCTGCCACTCAGCAATACCCGGCCGCCTTTTCGGATTCGGTTTTACCGTAAAACACTGGTATTCCCGCGCAAAATGCTGCAATTCATTCCACAGCTCCTGCTCATCTTGATCGGGGTCCCTGAGGGGCTCCAACACTTCCAACCAGCGTTTACTGCCAGCGCGCAAATCCAGCCTGAAACTAATGCGGGCTTCCTTGCCGCGTTCCAGCTGGCTGTCCCGCCGATCCAGAATAAAATTCAGGATGCCGATTAACAGCGGGTTTTCCTCTACCCAATAGGGCAATGCCTTTTCCATCGGTTGCCTCCCTGCCAATGGAGGGGTTTCCCCCGAAAATACCTATCCCTCTACTTCTACCAGGTCCATAAAATCCAGCGACGCCTGCTGGCGAATCGTGCGGCGGTGATTGGCCCAGAGTTCGGCGATACGCTCCTGGTTGCACACCTTGCGATCGACATACACCCGGGTATTCAGCTGACCGATGGGCTTGGCACTGGGGCACTTACTGAATACAAACTGATTCGAGATCAGATCCATAAAAGGCCCGGATTTACTGCTGGGCATAATAAACAGCAGCTGTAACCCCAGGGTTTCAGTCAGGTAACGGATCACTTCCTTGGAGCGGGACTCATCCATTTTGGAGAAGGCCTCATCCACCAGTACCATTTGCAAATGGCTGCCGCTTTCACCAAAGCGGAAGGCCGAAGTGACCGCTGCGGAGCGGATAATATAAGCCGGCGTTTCCAGCTGACCGCCGGAACCGGTGCCGTACTGGCTGAGCGCAATCGGCTCCTTGCCCTCCGGCTCCTTATAGATCTCATAGCTGCGGTAGTTACGATAGTCGCTGATTCGATCCAGCTCGCGCCGCGCTACCTGCTCGTCTTCACTCAGCAGCATACTCAACAGGCGGTCCCGCACCTTGCGGTGCTTGGGCGCCAAGTCCGTGTCGAACAAGCTCTGCTCTTCGCCCAGATTCGGCAGTTCAATTACCGCCTTAAAGAAGCTCCAGTATTCCTTGAATTCCGCCACCCACTGGTAGTCAAAACGGAAGCGCTCGCGGTCGGCGCCAAAGCGGTGGTGTTCCAGCTCTTTGTTCAGATCATCCAACACGCGCTTACCATCGTTAATGGACTGGTAAATAGCGTGGCACAAGTGGGTTACAAAAGTGGTGTTAAAGGATTTTTTCAATCCCAGCAGTTGATCGTGGCGCTCCACCAGCAGGTTGTTCTTCAGGCGGTTGCGCAGGGTCTCTACCTGATCGCCGAGACCGCTGATCAACTTGAACAGACCATCTTTATGGCCGCCACTCAAGTCTGGCTCAAACACCAGGGTATCGACGCTAGCACAGGTGGCGTTGTACTCCATCACCGCGCGATCGAGCTGGCGACTGTATTTCTCCAGCTGTCCCTGCCAACTTTCGATATCCGCTGAAAAGTCGAAGTTGTCTGCTGCGCGCTCTACCTGCTCGTCGGCAGTAACCAGCACCTGCTCGGCATCGAAAGTGGGATCGATGGCGGTAATACGCCTTACCATTTCCTCGCTGTCACTGGCAGCATCGTCCAAGGACTCCAGCTCGCCAGACAGCGCGTATAAGAGTTTGTCGTTGCTTCTTAGCTTGGTCTCCAGAGAGCCATGTTTGCGCTGGAGGTCCGACAGCTGCTTTTGCTGATCTTTGAGCTGGGCCTTGAGTTCATCGACCTGCTGCTCGAACTGCTCGAAGTCCTTCAGGTCCAGGTTTTCCAAGGCGCGCTCGGCACTGCGCCATTCCCGCTGGGCCGCCAGGGCGGTATCCACAATGGACAACAGCTTGATATTCGCCAGTCCGCGCACTGCATTGGTGACGCGACGGTAGAGCTGGTGGCGCTCGTTGACGTGGGCGGCCTCTTCCAGCAACTGCTCCATAGCGCGCTGCTGCGCCGCCAGTGCGCGAGCGCGAGCGCCCTGGCCGAATACCAGCTCGGCATCGTCCATATCGCAGCGCCACATGCTGTAGTTGCCACTGGCCATGCCGTCGGCAGTCAGGCCCCGGCGGGTGCCGCGCAGCTCGTGTTCATCCTCCACCTGTACCACGGCACCGTATGAGGCGCGCAGATAGTGCTCGGCAGTTTTATGGGTAAACTCCATCAGTTCGATAATAGAGCCCGACGGAGTATCCAGGCGCTCCGCATCGCGGCGGGCTTTATCCCCCTGGATCACGCGGGCGCGGTTGTTGCGCCCGGGCAGGCCGCGCACGATACGAATTGCGCGGGCTTCATGTTCCGGCTCCACGATAATCGAGAAGCGCGCGCCGCCCAGATAGCCTTCAATCGCCATCTGCCAGCGCTCATCCAGCACTTCCACATAATCACACAGGACGCGGGGCTCCGCTTCAGGGCACTGCTCGCGAATTGCGGCCAGGGCCACTTCTACCGATTGGGGGTAGCGCACGCGGTTGGCCTGGAGATGCTGAATGCGACTCTCCTGGGTGCGCAGCTGCTTTTGCAGTTGCTGTACTTTTTGCTCCCAGCGGGAGGCCTGTTGGGCAATCTGCTCTTTGGGGGAAACCTCATCACTTGCGCCGGCTTTGCCACTGCTATCCAGCAGGTCGAAGAGGCGGTTCTGTATGGCCTCACTGCTGGCAGCGCGCTCGCGCAATGGCTCCAATGCAGCCAGGTCAATCCAGTCCTTGCCCAATAACTTGTGCAGATCCGGCAGGTCTTCCTCGCGGGCTACCTGCTTGATCGCCTGCACCAGTGCTTTATCGGAGAAGGCGGGAATTTCCAGCTCGGCGGAGGTGGAGTTGAGCAGGTTTAATAATTCCTCGGCGGCCTCACGGTTCTCGCGCCAGCGGGCCTCTTCGGCAGACATGGGGGTGTGCTGCTGGGACAGAAGGCTCAGGGCATTGTTAATACGCTGTTCCAGTTCGTCCTTATTGCGCAGCGCATCGATACCCAGGCGCTGGGCTTGAAGCTCTACCAGCTGGCCATTGAGTTGCTCGACGCGCTCGGAGGCGACGCGCACTTCCCGCTCATTGCTATCCAGATCACTGCGCAGTTTTTTCTGGTCGTTCTTGCCGCTCAGATAACTCTTTTGCACCCGCTGCTGGCGGTGGCGCGCGCACAAATATTCCTGCACCCGCAACTGCAACCACTGCTCCCGGTAGAGCTCTACCGACTGGGCGATGGCCTCCAGGGAACTGACCCGCTCCACAATCTGGCGGGCTTCCTGCTCCATGCTGTGAATGGTTTTCATCAGCTCGGAGACGGAGCGGATGGCATCACCCAGATCGCGTTTTTCCAACACTTCCTGGGCGACAAAATCGTTGATGCTTTTTACTGGTTTGTAGGCCATAAAATTGGCAAAGGTGCGCGCGGCGTGCATGGCCTCGCGATCGGAGACCGCATCGCGGCGTCCGCGCAGGGCACCGTAAAGGCGGCGCAAGTAGGCCTTTTTCTTGTCGTACTGTTCTACTTTTTCGAACTGCTTGCTCAGGACCTGGTTGAATTTATCCAGCGGCAGCAGGTGTTTACCATCGGTGTAATCCCGGACAATATCCCCCATCACCAACTGTTCGCCGGGGAATACGAAAAAGCGCAAATCACTTTGGCGAGCCTGGGCGGGCTTGCTGCTGTTATCCAGGTGCGCGCGAATACCCATCACTGCGGTAAAGGGCTCAGCATCGTCTTCACCGCTGGTGGGATGGAAAATACCGGCGATGTAACAGTCGGTAGGCTCGACACGGGCATAACTACCGTCGTCACAACCCAGCACATAGGAAGCTAGCGTCCGCACCTGCTTGCCACCGCGCCCGCGCTGGGTGGTTTCATCCTGCCCCGGGTTAAAAGTAAACAGGGTGTCGTGGGCGGCTGTCATCAATGTCTGGATAGCATCGGCCGCCGTGGTTTTACCGGAACCGTTGCCACCGGAAAACAAGTTGATCGGGCCGAAATCATATTCCAACTGCGGGATATTGCCCCAGTTAATCAGGATCAGTTTTTTTAGGAACATAGTCTTTTCAAAAAAACGGTCTTTTCAAAAGCAGGGTCTTTTGCAGGCGGGAAGCCGACACCCTTCTCCGAGGCTCCCGGGCGCGATTTACGCAAACCCGGGCGGTCGAATGTTTTCGATTTTTTATAGCCGCTACTGCGGCCTCTATTCTCACCTAGGAAGCGGCTTCACTCTCAAACAGGCTGCTATCTTCGACTTCTGGAGTGATGCGTTCGAGCGCTTGCTCTTGTTCCGCCTCTTCAACCTCATCAATTTCATCAGTTTGAGTAGCCTCGCTCTCCACTGCGGGCGGGGCTTCGCTGTCGATCAGCTGGTGCAATACCGACTCGCTGACAAAGTGGGCGATGGTCGGGCGCACGCGCAGCCAGACTTCCGCACTGGTCTCCACTTCTTCGCTGCTGAACTGCACCAAACGCAGCTGGCGCAATTTTTTCAGTAGGTTTTTGCGCTCGGCGTGCTTATCCGGCAGGGACATTTTCAGCAGATTGCGCATACCCAGTTCCAGGGCTTCCATCGACAGGGCGGCGCAACCACTCTCATCCACCTGCCCTTCCCGCAGCGCTTTATCGTATTCCACGCGCAGGGCGAGAATCGCGGCCACTTCCTGCTGACTGAGGCGGGCGCGGAAGCCACCGTGGTGCGGCTCTTCCTGATCCGGCAGTCCCGGCACTTCGGCGCCAGGCGGATACACGCGGATAAACTGGAAACGGCTGTCGTGCTGCAAACGCAACCCCAGCGGGGCCAACCACTCGCGCACCAGCTGCTCACAGCGCTGGAAGCGATCGTAAAGGGTGGTTTCGATTACGCTTTCATCCCGGCAAATAACGCCGTAATCCAACAGGCGCACCAGCAGCTCGGAAAATTCGCTGCGGTTCAGGCGACACTGCGCCAGGGCCTCTTCCAAAGCCTGTTCAATCACTGTTTTTCAGCTCCAGGATATATTCGTCAAATTCGGTGAAATAGTCATTGCTGGCAATTTCACCGGTAAATTTCACCTGCAGGTCGGCGGCACCGCTCTGGTTCACCGCCGCCGCTTCGATCACATGGCTCATAGCGAGCAGGTCACGCGCATCGCGCAATGGCAGGTTGCGGCTGTTGATCTGGCGGCCGGTGCCGAGGGCATCGCTCAGATAATCGCGCAGGTTACTGTTGTTGAAGTTAAACGCCTGGTCGAGCAGTTGTTGCAGCTCGATCTCGCGGCGGTTCTCTTCACCGATGGGGGTTTCATCTTCAACCCGGGTATTCACCGGCTGGCGGCGATTGCGCTGCCACAGCTGGGTTTGCTTGGGGTCAAACAGGCGCAGCTGGAAGCCGCCTAACTGTTCGCCCAGCTGCTCGAGAATTTGTGTTTTTTGCTGGCTCTCACCGAGACGCTGGCACAGGTCGGCAAATTCACCTTCGGCCTGGCTGTGCAGGTAGCTGAGCTGGCGAATAATAATATCGGCACGCTTGGTAAAGCCCTGTAGTGCGCGGCGCAAAGCGGGCAACTTCACCTCGCAGGCGCGGCGCATGCGGTCTTCGATGGTATCGAGCATCAGCCACAGCAGGGAGTGGCCCGGTTGCACCAACTCCGGCAGCAGTTGGCGCAGGCGCTTCTCCCACTCCGCTTTCTGCATATCCTCCTTGCGGCGAATGCAGTCAATCACCCGGTTGATGGAATCGCGATGTTTTTCTACGCTGTCCGCAGACAGACGGATAGCCAGGTCCGGTTGGAAGCGGCTCTCCATAAAGGAGAAAAACTCATCGGTGGCCTGCTGCACCAGCAATTGAGCCTCCACTTCCCGCACCATTTCCCGCTTGCGCTCTTCCAGCTCGGCGATCATATCGGTGAAATCCGCCACGATACGCTCGGAGTATTCCCAGGCATCGATCAAGTCGTGGATTTCACCTCGGCTGGCAAAGGCTTCCAAGGCATTTAAGGTGTTGCGGGTATTGCGGTGGCGGGTGCGCACGCGGGTGCCATTCACTTCCACTAGCGGCTGAGTGAAAAGGCGGCCCCGGCGGCTAAACGGATAGGTGGCGGTGAGCGTGGCGCTGTCTACCTGCTTCTCCAGCCAACCGAACTCCACCAGGCTGTTCAGTACCCAGACCGCCTGATCGCGCAGGTTGCGGAAGCGGCCCTCGGGGTCCTGCACTCCATCTTCACTATCGAGCTGCGGCGCGCGGGTCAGAGCCTCGGCAAAAATTTCCAGAATCTGTTCGCGCAGCAGAGACTCACCGTAGTCAGCCTTGGCGGTGTACAGACGCTCATACAAAAGACGCAAGCACTCAACCACCTGCTCGCGGTATTTACCGGTCAGCGGGCGGAAGAAGTGCTGGTAGGAATCGACGAAGAACAACGACTATAGGCCCGCTTATTCCTCTTCCGGCTTTTGGTTGAAGACACAATATTTTGTGTAGTCGCGGGTATCGTCAAAAGTCCACTGCCCTTTGGGAATGCCATCCATTTTTTCGCACCAAGCATCGGAACCCCGTTTGGGCTCACAGCCGGTCAGTGCGATAAGGGCGATAACAGCGCTGGTCAGGACAAATACTTTTTTCATGGTTCGCTTCTACAAATGAAATTCGAATTTCACTTCCCCGGCGGCCGCAAGGTGCCAAACCGGGGAAAATCTATCGGTGTCTCAAGTCTATCCGTGTCTCGGGGAGGGACCCGCGCTATTCGCGGCGCCACTTGGTCCCTTCGCGGCTATCCTCAAGCACCACACCTTTGGATTTTAACTCTTCGCGAATCTCATCGGCGCGGGCAAAGTCACGGTTCTTCTTGCTTTGTGTGCGCTCTTCGATCAGTGCTTCAACTTCTTCGGCAGAAATACCTTCATCTCCACCACGGGCCTGTTTGAACCAGGCTTCCGGGTCTTGCTGGAGAATGCCCAGCATATCTGCAGCGGCCAGTAGCAAGCCTTTCAGGCGTGCTTTATCCACCTCATCGGCTTTGTTCAAGTCACGGGCAATCTGGTGCAATTCGCTGATGGCGATCGGCGTATTCAGATCGTCTTCCAACGCCTTGATAAAGGCGGTGTCGTTAAGGTCCGCCGCTTCAGCCTCAACCGCTTCCGTTTCACGCAGTGCGCCATAGAGAGTATCCAGGGTGCGCCATGCCTGATCCAGCAAATCAGCACTGAAATTCAGCTCTGAGCGGTAGTGGGCAGATAGCAGTGCGAAACGCAGCACTTCACCGGGGTATTGGCTCAGCAGGTCTTTGACCATACGGAAGTTGCCCAGGGACTTGGACATCTTTTCGCCATTGATATTCACGTAGCCGTTGTGCATCCAGTAGCGCACAAAATCCACACCATTGGCGCAGCAGCTCTGGGCGCGCTCGTTCTCGTGGTGAGGGAAGGTCAGGTCGCGACCGCCGCCATGGATATCGATAGTGTCACCCAGGTGCTTCTTGATCATGGCCGAGCACTCCAAGTGCCAACCCGGGCGCCCACGGCCCCATGGGCTGTCCCAGCCGGGCTCGTCATCGGCGGACGGCTTCCACAGTACGAAGTCGCCGGCGTACTTTTTGTAAGGCGCTACTTCCACCCGCGCACCGGCGAGCATGTCGTCAAGGGAGCGCTTGGACAGCTGACCGTATTCCTGCATGGATTCCACGGCGAACAGCACATGACCCTCAGCTGCGTAGGCGTGGCCTTTCTCCAGCAGGCTTTCGATCATCGCGATCATTTCCGGCAAGTGCTGGGTGGCGTAGGGGACAATATCCGGCTCCAGGTTATTGAGCGCGGCCATATCCTCGTAGTAAGCCTGGGCATAGCGCGCTGACAGCACGCCGATTTCCTCGTCGTTATCCCGCGCGGTCTTCATGATTTTGTCGTCAATATCGGTGATATTGCGCGCGTAAATCACATCGCTGAAATTTCTTTTCAGTATCCGGTACAGGGTGTCGAACACCACCACAGGGCGGGCATTGCCAATATGCACGCGGTTGTACACGGTGGGGCCACACACATACATGCGCACCTGATCTTCCACCAATGGTACGAAGGGTTCTTTCTTCCCGGAAAACGTGTTGTAGACTTGTAGAGACATCTTTTCTCTCGAATTCTTTTTGCTGTGTGGCTGGGCCAGTCATTGACCCAGCCGCGAAAACTGCCACTCGGGCAGCCCTCCGCTTTGCTATTTGTTTTGCTCTTTGGCCCAGCTGTCGCGCAGGCCAATGGTGCGGTTAAACACCGGCGCTTCTGCGCTGCCGTACTTGCTGTCGCGACAGAAGTAGCCGTTGCGCTCGAACTGGTAGCCCTGCTCCGGCTCCGCTTTGGCCAGGCCGATTTCCGCCTTACAGCCTTTTAGAATTTGCAGGTTGTCCGGGTTTACGCAGTCGAGGAAGTTCTTACCGCCGGCATCCGGCGCCGCATCGTTAAACAGGCGATCGTAGAGGCGCACTTCGCAATCGACATTGTTGTCCGCAGATACCCAGTGAATAACGCCCTTTGGCTTAACGCCGTCGGCCGGATCTTTGCCCAGGGTGTCCAGATCAACCGAGCAGATCACCTCAACAATTTCACCGGCATCGTTCTTCACGACTTCTTCAGCAAAGATCACATAGGCGTTGCGCAGGCGAACTTTTTTGCCCAGCACCAGACGCTTGTACTTCTTGTTGGCCTCTTCGCGGAAATCCTCTTTCTCAATATAGAGAGTGCGGCCAAAAGGAAGTTCACGGGCCGGCAGATCATCGCGCACCGGGTGGCCGGGTGCTGACAGCATCTCTTCCTGGCCTTCCGGGTAATTTTTCAGGGTGATCTTCAAAGGCTCCATCACGCACATGGCGCGCGGTGCATTTTTATCCAGATCGTCGCGAATGCTGTATTCCAGCATGCCCACATCGACAACTGAGTCGGAGCGGGTTACACCGATCATCTCGCAGAAGTTGCGAATGGAAGCCGGAGTAAAGCCGCGACGGCGCATACCGGACAGGGTCGGCATGCGGGGATCATCCCAGCCGTCCACATGGCCTTCGTCTACCAGTTGCTTGAGCTTACGCTTGGACACCACGGTGTAGTTGAGGTGCAGGCGTGCAAATTCGTACTGACGCGGGCGTGAAGGCACCGGCAGGTTCTCGATCAGCCAGTCGTACAGGGGCTTGTGGTCTTCAAACTCCAGGGTACAGATGGAGTGGCTGATACCCTCAATTGCATCACACTGGCCGTGAGCGAAATCGTAGCTGGGGTAAATACACCACTTATCACTAGTCTGGTGGTGAGCCATTTTTTTGATGCGATAGATGATCGGATCACGCAGGTTGATATTCGGTGCGGCCATATCGATCTTGGCGCGCAAGCTACACTGGCCCTCTTCCATTTCACCGCTGCGCATCTTTTCAAACAGCGCCAGGTTTTCCTCGACAGAGCGATCCCGGAAGGGGCTGTTCTTGCCCGGCTCTTTCAGCGTGCCACGATAGTGGCGAGCTTCTTCTGCGGACAGGTCGCAGACGTAGGCCTTGCCATCTTTAATCAGGTGCAGAGCCCACTCGTACAATTGATCAAAATTATCCGAGGAGTACTTCGCCTCGCCATTCCACTCAAAACCGAGCCAGGAGACATCGCGCTTAATCGCATCGACAAACTCTTCCTCTTCCTTGGCCGGGTTGGTGTCGTCAAAGCGTAAATTACAGGTGCCACCGAATTCCTGCGCCAGACCAAAATTCAGACAGATGGACTTGGCGTGGCCGATATGCAGGTAGCCGTTGGGCTCCGGCGGGAAGCGGGTCGCGATCTGCGTAACCCGGCCCTCAGTCAGATCTTCACGGATAAGGTTCTGTAAAAAGTGAGCTGGCTTGCTCTCGGATGTCATAGGATTCTCTTAATTTACAGCTGTGCGAACGTAAACGGCGAATTATAACCTACTTGAGAGACAGAATATCGAATTTGAAGGAACGCTTTTCATAGAAATTCACTGCAAGCGTTTGATTTTTGTGCAATTGACACAGATATTCCGACACAGCATTTTACAGCTACAGACTACAAGGTATCATGCCGCCCCAAATCAACCCTCATAGGACATTTTATGATCACCCTTCACACAACCCATGGAGATATAGCCATCGAATTGGATTTCGAAAAGGCACCCAAGACTGCTGCCAACTTCTTGCAGTACTGCCGTGACGATTTCTATACCGGCACTGTCTTCCACCGGGTGATCAACAACTTCATGATCCAAGGTGGCGGCATGACGCCGGACATGCAGCAGAAGGAAACCCGCGATTCCATCGAAAACGAAGCCAACAATGGCTTGAAGAACGACACTGGCACCCTTGCCATGGCCCGCACCATGGACCCGCATTCCGCCAGCTCCCAGTTCTTTATCAATGTTAAGGACAACGATTTCCTGAACTTCCGCAGCGAAGACTCTCAGGGTTGGGGTTACTGCGTATTTGGTAAGGTTGTCGACGGCATGGACGTGGTCAACAAAATCAAAGACGTTAAAACCGGCAGCAAAGGCTTCCACCAGGACGTACCCCTGGAGACTATCGAAATCACTGGTATCAGCATCTCTGACGCCTACGCCGATAAGTAATTCCACGGGTCAGTACCGACTCTAAGGCGGGGACATTGTCTACTTATTTTATTTCTGACTTGCACCTCGACGAAAAACGCCCGGATATTACCCGGGCGTTTTTTGATTTCCTGCACGGGCGAGCTGCCGGTGCTGAGGCGCTATATATTCTCGGCGACTTTTTTGAGGCGTGGGTTGGCGACGACGACGATGCCCCGCTGGCCCGCGAAGTGATTGGCGAGCTAAGTCGCTATAGCGGTACCGGCGTAGAGTTGTACCTGATGCACGGCAATCGGGATTTCCTGTTGGGTACCGACTTCGCCCAGCGCGCGGGAGCCACTTTACTTCAGGACCCCACTGCGTTGTCCCTCGGTAATGAGCGCGTGCTGCTTATGCACGGCGACAGCCTTTGTACCCTCGACAAAGAGTATATGGCGTTCCGCCGCCAGGCCCGGGACCCCAAGTGGCAACAAGAGCTACTGGCCAAGTCCCTACAGGAACGCCGCGCTATTGCCGCGCAGATTCGTATGGCATCCAAGAGTATGAACAGCCGCAAGGCCGAAGACATCATGGATGTAACCCAGGACGAAGTGGAGCGGGTGATGCTTGAGCACAATGTGCTTCGACTGATCCACGGCCACACCCACCGGCCCGCCCGCCACGCGTTGACAATCAACGGTGAACCGGCAGAGCGTATTGTGTTGGGAGACTGGGATAAGAATGCCTGGTGCCTGAAAGCGGACAAAGACTCACTGGAGTTGATTCACTGGCCGATCGGCTAGGAACCGGCGTTTTGGATGAGGCTCTGCTGTTGCTGCGCAGCCTCTACCAATTCCCCAAGCGTCTCCCGCAAACGCTGCACACCCCCAAATTGAAAACCTTTCCCCTGTAAATAGGCGCAATGCATCACTGCCGGCGGTTTCACCTGTGACAGGGGAGGAAGCGGTCCCTCTTGTCCGGATATCGATCTTAGAATCTTCACCAACTCGCGACTGCTAACCAGGCAATCACTACAGTTTACTGCCCGCCCCCGGGCATCTTCGTGCTCCAGTAAAAGCTCTACCGCCCGCGCCACATCTTCTCCGTGCACTTCCGTTGAAAGCCGGGAATTTAAATAGGCTTCCCCAGACATCACGGCTCGAGCGATGTCATACCACTTGCTACGACTTAGCGGACTCACCAGCCCGTAAACTCCAGTTAAGCGCAATGAAACCGCATGCCAACTGCGCTGATGCGCCCAAGCAGACAGCATGGCTTCCACAGCCGCTTTATAGCCGCCGTAGAAAGTATCCGGCTGAACAACCTGCTCCTCACTTAAAGAACCGCTCAACTTTCCAGTGGCATAAACGGCACGACTGGAAATAAACACAAATTTTTTTACCTTCGCCGCAAAGGCGAATCGGATTAATGCCAGGGTTTGACTGAGATTTACATGTAAAAAACCCTCGAGATCATCCCCCTCTCCATTTCGATAGCGCCCGGGAAGATGCTCGAAAGCTGCATGCACCACCACATCCAGATTGCTGACGAATGTCTGTAGTGTTGTATCAGAAGTAATATCCCCGACACTCCACGCCAATCTGGGTGAAGCAATACTGCGAAAAAGAGCTGCACTTTCCTCCCTGCGCAGTAATGCTCGCACTTCATAGCCCTGCCGCAAAAAATGCCTGACTAGAAATTGCCCCACATAGCCACTCGCACCAGTTATCCCTATTCTCACAATTCCCTCTCTCGATTTTATTTTCTAAGCACGGGCTAACTCATCCAGATCAACGGCGATATCTCGCCCTTCGTAAACCGCCCACCACAAGTCGATCAGGGGCTTGAGCTTTTCAACTTTTGAGTGCTGTTTTTGCCAGGGTTTTTCATATTGGTAGTGAATGACATGAATACTGTCCCACTGCCACAGCTGCGGCAAATTCAGGTAGAGGTATTGCAAGGCATTATAGATATAAGGCAGGCCGTGCCAACGAGGAAAAAAGGACTGCAAAAATGTCTGGTCTGTGCGCCGCCAGAAAACCCCTGGTCGATCCAGTTGCTCAAGCATTTTTTGGTAAGTCGCTTCACTCGGCACCGCAGTAAACAATCCCGAATTCATGCGATGAAATCCATCCAAGTCTTCGTAAAGATTGGGCGCTGCACAAAATTCTGGGTAATTCATCAAGTGGTCAATATTGCGCAATACCAGGGTGTCCGCATCCAGGAAAACAAGCTTGTCGAATTGGGTCAATTGCCACAGTGCCAATTTGCAAAAGTTATTCAGTGGGTCATGGAAAGCGGGCTTACTACCTTTGTCAAAGGGCGCGCGCCGGTGCAAAGAATCGCGTTTATGGCGGCGGATAAACTCATCGGAAAAACGAGGCGTATAAACTTCTTTTATCTTGCAGCCCGCCGCTTCCAATGGCGCTGGATCACAACTGTTCGGTGGCACCATACAAATTAACGGATAGGCACTGGCCGTACGATCCAATGAGTGTTTCAGTGCCTGCGCACCTATCACATAATCAGGACTATTAACCAGGGTCACAAAGGCACATCTTGACATAACAATTGGCTCTACAGTCCCTATACAGCGTTATTTACAGCGGCGGTAGAATATCTTCAGGTCCGCACAATAATCTGTCACACCAGCGACTTACCATTGCTTCTACTTGTTTTTGTTCAAAGCAATTTTCATTGTAGATAAAGCTCGAGCGCAACTGCTTCCCAAAGACGGTAATAGATAGATAGATGCCATATGGCGTTAAGCGCGTCGCCAGAGGGACAATGCGAATCTTCAAGTGGTCATCCAATTTGACCCAGTCAGAAGTTTCACCGGTATAAACCGCAAAAAAACCTTCCCGATGCTCCTCTGTTTGCAGGAAAGTCACCAAGTAGCAATGGGATGCATCGAGGTGATGGCCAATCAGGCCGTGGGGCCCAATTGCATCAGCAGCATAAACCGTGCGCATGGCATACTTTATCTCCGCAGACAGGCGCGTGAGCTTCTCCTGCCAGGATTCATCCCTACAAACCATCAGGTTGACATACCGGCACATAGGGCCAAACACTTCCCGATACTCCCTCTTAAGCCGAAGGGATAAATTGCCATTCATCCAAAAAGAGTGAGGTATGAATTCACATAAAACCTGCTGAAATGCGGCTGTCAGATAGGCGAAGAGACTCACATTCTCCGAGCTGGCCAATGCCTTTATCTGCTCCAGCTCAATCTCATCTATGTGCTGGATTACTTCACTACAAATAACCGAGGTCTCTTCCGATTGGGGCAACTGCTCTATCTCATCTTTTTGGGATTGCAACTTTTGCTGCCAAAGATTTCGCGCCTTATCCCCCCTCGGCGATCTCAGATAGGTATTTTCATAATTCACATAATCAGCAAAGTCTGCAGTTTCCACCCTAGGTTGATAATCCTTACCCTTCACACTATCCAAATAGTGAGTCAAGGATTCAGACCAGAGGAGTGACAAGCTAATCCCATCGGCAATGATGTGGTGACACTTGGTCAAGAAAATGTATTCATCTTCTCCACTGCGAAGAACACTGAGTCCCAACAATTGGTCCTGCGTCAAATCCATTGGCGAGCTACCAAATTGACGCAAAAAGCTCTCGAAGTGAGCATCACTTAAGTGGCGGATGTCGATATAGTCCAGTTCAATATCTACAAAGGAGCGAACAGCCGGTTCCCCGCTATAACGACAGCGAAAAATCGGATAGGTGTTTACCACCTCTGAAATAGACTTCTTAAACAGTTCAACATCGAATTCTCCTTTGAAAACCATGGCGCGGGTAATCAGGTCGACCAGATCCTTGCGGTGATGCAAATCATAAATACGCTGCTCAGTGATCGATAGGGGGACCTGAGTCGATAAACTCCAACCGGCCATTCTGGTCTCCAAAAATCATTTGCCCGACACAAGATCACTAATGAGTCTGATAAAACTGCACAAGATCATCGGGAACGTTACTTTTAGAATATACAAAACAGTGAAATGACAACGGCGGCATGCTGAAGGCGCAGACAAGATTCTCTTGATTTAAGTCACCGGCACGATGCATGATCTCTACAAACTATAAGGGGCAGGAGTTCCATCCAGGTGATCAATAACCTGAATAAACGCGTATTGATTCTCGGCGGCTACGGCAATTTCGGTGCACGTATTGCACAAATGCTGAGTTCTGAGACCAATATCCAGCTGATTATTGCCGGCCATAACAAGACACGGGCAGACCGCTGCGCCCAATCACTCGGTGGCCTCGCCGAGGGGTTACGATTGGAGAGGGACTCCATCAACTTGACTGCGCAACTGAAAGCCTTGCACCTGGATTTATTAATCCACTGCGCTGGCCCCTACCAGAGAGAAACCGATTACCGGGTGGCCAAAGCCTGCATTGAAGCCCGCACACCCTACATCGATATTTCAGATGCGCGCCGCTTTGTATGTGATTTTCACCGTCTCTCCCCGGCTGCCGAGGCCGCCGGTATCGCCATGGTATCCGGTGCCAGCAGCCTGCCCGGCCTCAGCTCAGCAGCCATAGCTGAGATCCAGAAAGAGCTGCCGGTCATTCGCTCCGTGCAGGCGGCAATTGCTCCGGCACACAAGGTAGAGCGCGGCCTCGCCACCGTGCGCTCTGGCTTTGAAGCGCTGGGGGAGAGCTTCCCCCAATTGCGGGATGGGCGCTGGAGAGAATCATTTGCCGGCAATCACCTGCGCTCGGTAACTCTTGCCCATCCAGTGGGAAAACGCTGGCTGTGCGATTTTGAAGTACCCGACCTGGAGTTGTGCCCAAGATACCTGCCAGATTTAAACACAGCACTATTTTCCACGGGGACAGAGCCCCTGATTCTCCAGGCCGGCCTGTCTTTGTGCGCCCAACTCTCGCGCCTAAATTTGCCCGCCACAAGTTCCCGCATCGCACAAATTGCCCATAAATTAAGTGCCCGCTGGCCTGGTGGCAGCTCTCACGGCGGCATGATTGTCCGCGCACTGGGTGAAGATGCTGACGGTAGGACAGCTGGTAGGCAGTGGCAAATACTTGGAATGGATGGTGATGGCGTCTGGATTCCTGCAGCACCCGCAGTGGCTTTAGCGAGAAAATTCCTTCGCGGTGAGATTTCAGACAGTGGCGCGCGCGCATGCTGGCAACTATTGAAGCTGGATGAAATTCTGGATGAACTGAAGGATTACTCCATCGTCACTGCCATCGAGTTTTTACCTGCAGAGCAAAATTCACTGCCTGCGTTGGCGGCGAGCTAGGGGAAAAAGCCCTTTAGTTGACCTTATCAAGGCAGAACCCTTACAAATGATCTAGGTTCAGTATCGGAACTTTATGTAACGATGCTGAACCTGATTTTATGAGTAGCTCCAACCCCTGGTGCGCCTATTCCGGCCGGAATGGTATAAAGCGCGCAATTATCCCCATTACCGCTCTTATCCTGACCCCATTCTTCTTGGTGCTCACGTTTACAGACAGCGCCTGGTGGCTGGTGGCTCTACTGATTAGCGTTTCACTGGTACTACTGGGAATCTACGATATGCTCCAACCCCACTGGAGCATTACACGGAACTTCCCGGTTGCCGGCCGCATTCGCTGGATATTCCTGAATCTGCGTCCCTATTTCCGCGCCTATATGGTCGAGGGTGATGAGGAGGGGCGCCCTTACAGCATTGAAGCCCGACGACTGGTGTATGCCCGCTCTGAAGGTTTTTCCGATATGCATCCGTTCGGCACTGAAAAAGATGTGCAGAGTGAGGAATATACCTGGCTCACTCACTCGGTGAAGCCCGAAAAAAATGCAGACACTTCCTGCCGTACTGAAGTAGGCACGGGCCGCTGCAAGCAGCCCTACTCCGCCGCCCTATTAAATATCTCCGCCATGAGCTTTGGCGCTCTCTCCGCCGCTGCAGTAGAGGCCTTGAATAAGGGAGCCTCAATTGGCGGCTTCTATCACGATACCGGTGAGGGAGGTATCAGCCCCTATCACCGCAAGCATGGCGGCGACCTAGTGTGGGAATTGGGTACCGGTTATTTCGGTGCGCGCAACGATGACGGCAGCTTTAACCCGGATCTATTTCGCGAGGCCTGCAACGATCAGGTCAAAATGACGGAAATTAAATTGAGCCAAGGCGCCAAACCAGGGCACGGTGGGGTTTTACCCGGCGCCAAAGTTACCCAGGAGATCGCTTCCACCCGCAAGGTTACACCCGGGCAGAACTGCGTTTCCCCTCGCGCGCACTCCATGTTCTCCACCCCCATTGAAATGCTTGAATTCGCCGAGCAAATGCGCGAACTCTCCGGCGGCAAACCGGTAGGCATAAAACTTTGTGTAGGGCATATCTACGAAGTGATGGCCATTATGAAGGCCATGCACGAGACCGGGAAAATGGTGGACTTTATTGTTGTGGACGGCGCCGAAGGCGGCACAGGCGCAGCACCATTGGAGCTGTCCAACCACGTGGGCATGCCGCTGCTGGAAGGGTTGATTATCGTACGCAATGCCCTGGTAGGGGCGGGCCTGAAAGACAAAGTGAAGTTGGCTGCCAGCGGCAAGGTTTATTCCGCGTCCGGCCTGGCACAATGCCTAGCCATTGGCGCTGACTGGTGCAATGCGGCGCGGGCATTTATGTTTTCCGTGGGCTGCATCCAGTCCCAGCGCTGCCATACGGATACCTGCCCAACTGGTGTTACCACCCAGGATCCTCGGCGCCAGCGCGGGCTGGTGGTGGATGTGCAAAGTAAAAGGGCGGCTGCTTTCCAGGCAAAAACTCTCGAAGCACTGGGGGATATAGTGGCTGGTGCAGGACTTACCGATCCCCGGGACCTGAAACCCTACCACCTGGTTCACCGAATTAACGGCGCAGAATCCAGGCCGATAGACCGTATCTGGCATTTTCTCGACACCAATTCCTTAATCGATGCACCGGAAGATACGCCCTACTGGCACTGGTGGCTGGCCGCACAGGCAGACAGTTTTCAGCCTGCGATCAAGCTCGAAGAAGGCAAGTACGCGTCAATCCGCCGCGCTATTAACCGCTAGCCCCACCCAATCTGTGGAGACTGCTATGCAGACCGTTTCAGAAATTATTGTCGATACACTGGTCAAGGCCGGCGCCAAACGGTGTTACGGCATTGTCGGCGATACCATCAACCACTTCACATCAGCGGTGCGCACTTCCGACTTGGAGTGGATACATGTGCGCCATGAGGAAGTGGGCGCTTTCGCCGCTGGGGGTGAGTCTTACCTTACCGGTGAACTGAGCGTCTGCGCCGGAACCGCCGGACCCGGCAGCTTGCACTTTATCAACGGTATTTTTGAAAGCCATCGCAATGTCGCCCCGGTGGTACTGATTGCCTCTCGAATCGACCGTGCGGAACAGGGATTCGGCTATCCGCAGGAAGTGGATCAGCAAAAACTCTACGAACAGTGTTCAGTCTTCTGTGAAACCATGACCCACCCGGAACAAGCCCGTCGAATGATTGTGCAGGCTGCACAAACTGCACTTACTCGCGGTGGTGTCGCGGTGGTGCAAATTAGCGGCGACTTGTTCAAGGAGAAGAGCAAAGATAGTCTGCCCTGGTCGGTACATCGCCCTGAATGGCTAGCGCGTCCGTCTGACTCTGAGCTCGACGCCCTGGCAAAGAAAATCAACGCCGCAAAAAATATCACTATTTACGGCGGTATCGGCTGCCGTCACGCTCACGATGAAGTAGTAAAACTGGGACAACACCTGGCCGCTCCTATTGCCCACACCACCAAGTCGAAAGAGTTTCTCGAATACGACAACCCCTGCCATGTGGGCATGACCGGGATTCTCGGCAATCCCGCAGGCTACCGGGCCATGGAGACTTGTGACCTGTTACTATGCCTGGGTACCGATTTTGCCTACACCCAGTTCTACCCGGAAAAAGCCACCATTATTCAAATTGATGCGGAAGCGCCGCACCTGGGGCGACGCGCTCCTGTGGATATGGGCCTGGTAGGGCATGTGGGTCCAACCATTGAAGCCCTCTTGCCCCGATTAAAGGCCCGCACCGATAGCACCTTCCTCGACGACCTGCTCGAACGATACAAAAAAGATCGGGAAGAGATGAAGAGCCGCGGCAAAGAGAAAGACCCCAGCCTGATCCACCCTCAATTTGTCGCTCAGACACTCAACAAGCTGGCCGATGAGGATGCCGTATTCACCGCCGATGGCGGCGCCTGTATGGTTTGGATGCTCCGCGACCTCACTGCCAACGGCAAACGCTCATTTCTCACCAGCCTTTCCCATGGCACCATGGCCAACGCCTACCCCCAAGCCCTGGGCATGGCCAAAGCCTATCCCGGGCGCCAGGTCATCGCTATGTGCGGCGACGGTGGTATGACCATGTTAATGGGAGACCTGTTGACACTGGTGCAAGAAAAAATCCCATTAAAAGTCCTGGTATTTAACAATAACTCCCTCGGCTTCGTAGAGATGGAACAGCGCATTGAGGGGCTACTCGACAGCTATACCGACTTACATAACCCGGACTTCGGCCGCGTTGCCGAAGCTTGTGGCATCAGCGGTGCCAGTATCGAGAGTGCGGATCAGCTTGAGGACAGCATGAAGCGCTGGCTCGCTACTGACGGGCCGGCACTACTCAGCGTACCGACGAACCGGGTGGAACTGGTGATGCCGCCGGAAGTTACAGCGCAGCAAGTCACCTCCACCGCACTGTTCGGACTTAAGGCAATACTCAACGGCCGCGCAGATGAGGTGGTAGATCTTTTGCGAGACAATTTCCTGCGCTGAGACTTTTTAGCAGGCTAAAACAAAAGGTTTGTGCGGCACTCATGCATCATTTCGGACAGCAACGCCATAACAGCATGCTGGCCCTGATCGCCAGCAGTGAAGTCGACGACAACAGCGCTCCCGGCCGCGCCGCCATGAGGCTACGGGCAGAGTTATCAGAGCGAAAAATTGACGTAATAACAACCACCAGCGGTAGTGATGCCTGCGCCATACTGAGTACTAACACCGCGATCCAATGCCTGCTGATTAATTGGACCCTGCCCGGTGAAGCGAAATGCCCCGCCCTGGTTGTATTGGAAGAACTTCGCGCCCGCAATCCCCAAATGCCGGTATTCCTTCTGGCAGATCAGCAGACTGTCAGCACCATGCCGCGACGGGCCCTGGAATTAGCCAACGATTTTATCTGGATGCTGGAAGATACCCCGACCTTTATCGGCGGTCGCATCCAGAGCGCAATTGAAAGATACCGCCACGCCATTCTTCCCCCCATGTTTCGCGCCCTGACCCACTTTGCCCGGGTCCATGAATATTCATGGCATACACCCGGCCATACTGGGGGAACAGCTTTTCTCAAATCCCCTGCGGGTCGCGCTTTTTACGATTTCTTTGGGGAAAATATGTTGCGCTCGGACCTGTCTGTTTCTGTAACAGAGCTGGGATCGCTTTTGGATCACTCGGGCCCCATTGCCAAGGGAGAGCAATATGCAGCAAAAGTATTTGGTGCGGATCGCACTTACTATGTAACCAATGGCTCTTCGACATCGAATAGAGTGATATTGATGGCATCGGTTACCCGGGGACAATTGGCTCTGTGCGATCGAAACTGCCATAAATCCGTTGAACACGCGATCACCATGTCAGGTGCAGTTCCAACCTACCTGATTCCCCTACGCAACAATTACGGCCTCATAGGCCCTGTCCCTCCCCAACAGTTGACGGCCAGCTCTGTTGCCAATGCTATTCGGCAAAACCCTTTGTCCAAGCACGCCCAAAATTCCCGTGCCGTTCACGCAGTCATTACTAATTCCACCTACGATGGTCTCTGTTACAACGTGCGCAGAGTGGAAGAACTTCTCGGCGAGTCCGTTGACCGCCTGCACTTTGACGAAGCCTGGTACTCATACGCTCGATTTAATCCTATCTATCGAGATCGCTTCGCGATGTACGATTTGGGCGAATCCGACGCGAAAAATGGCCCGAGCAAATTTGCCACTCAGTCAACACATAAATTACTCGCCGCATTGTCCCAGGCATCGATGATTCACATTCGCGATGGGCGTAAACCCATTGAGCATGGGCGCTTTAATGAAGCCTTTATGATGCATGCCTCAACCTCCCCACTTTACTCCATCATGGCCTCCAATGATGTGAGCGCAGCAATGATGGATGGGCCGGGTGGAAAAGCATTAACAGAGGAGTCAATTGCTGAGGCCGTAGCGTTCCGACAAGTATTGTCCCGTTTGCAACAGGAGTATCGCGATAAAGAAGAGTGGTTCTTCGGAGGTTGGCAGCCTGAGCATGTCACCGACCCCAGTAACGGGCACAACTACGCCTTTCACAGCGCCCCAGCAGAGCTCCTGTGTCATGAGCCCAGCTGCTGGCTATTAGACCCCGGCGAGTCATGGCATGGATTTGGTGATATTGAGCCAGATTACTGCATGTTGGACCCGATTAAAGTATCGATTACTACCCCAGGGATAAACCCTGATGGCAAACTGTCTGCATCTGGAATACCTGCCAACATCGTCAGTAAATACCTGGACAATCTCGGCATTATCGTGGAAAAAACTACCGATTTTACGATTTTGTTCCTGTTTTCTATCGGTATTACCAAGGGTAAGTGGGGCACTCTAATCAATGCTTTACTGGCCTTTAAGCGCGACTTCGATGCCAACCGGCCCTTAAGTGAATGCCTGCCAAACCTTTTAAAAAAGTCCCCAGGCTATCGCAATATCGGGCTGCGCGACCTTGCAGACAATATGTTTGCTTCCATGAAAAAATTACAGACCACAGTGCAAATGTCTGCGGGATTTTCAGCCTTACCTAGAGCTGACTGCAGTCCGGTACAAGCTTATGAAACCCTGGTTCGCGGCGATGTGGAAATGCTTCCGCTAAGCAAGTTACCGGGACGTACCGCAGCCACCGGCGTTGTACCCTACCCTCCAGGTATTCCTCTGTTAATGCCCGGAGAAAATTTTGGCGATGAAGACAGTCCGGCATTGATTTACTTGAGAACTCTGGAAGCCTTCGACCAGAAATTTCCAGGCTTTACCCACGATAACCACGGAGTAGAGGTGCGGGACGGCCATTATCATATTTACGCCCTGCGGGGAGACTCGCCATAGGCTCGCCTATCAAAGAGGAGCATAAAATAGGCTTAGTGCCCGCAACCCTGATGGTTGCAGGCAATATGATGGGCTCCGGGGTTTTTATGCTCCCCGCCAATCTCGCCGCAGTCGGCAGTATTTCTTTGATCGGCTGGTTGATAACCATTGTCGGCGCTATCTCCCTGGCCCTGGTATTTGCCAAGCTCGCCGCTATCTATCCCGCAGCCGGCGGCCCTTACGCCTATGCCCGCCGCGCTTTTGGCGATTACATTGGCTACCAAACCAACCTGGTTTACTGGCTAGCCAATGTAATCGGTAACGTTGCGCTGATTACTGCAGGCCTGGGCTATCTGACCCATTTTTTTCCACCGTTAAAAGACCCACTGACTTTTGCCATGGCCCAGGTTGCCATGGTCTGGCTGCTAACTTACGCCAATGTACTGGGCCCGCGCACCGTCGGTCGCATCCAATCCCTCACCACCGGCCTGGTTTTGCTTCCAATCCTCGGCACCGCTATTTTTGGCTGGTTCTGGTTCGACCAGCAAAACTTTACCAGCAGCTGGAATGTCTCAGGCAAAAGCGACCCCAGTGCTATAATGGCCAGCCTGACCTTCACGCTCTGGGCCTTTATTGGGGTGGAAACCGCCTCTGTATCCGCCGCAGTGGTAAAAGACCCTACCAAGAACGTCCCAATCGCAACGGTTGGGGGAGTTATCCTGGCTTCTATTGCCTATGTACTCAGCTCATCGGTCATTATGGGGATGCTGCCGAACCAGGAATTAATCAGCTCCTCCGCTCCCTTTGCCGATGCTGCTCGCCTGGCACTGGGAAATACTGCGGCCAATGTCGTAGCCCTGTGCGCCGCTATTGGCTGTATCGGTTCATTGGGCGGTTGGATACTGTTGGTGGGGCAGTCTGCCAAGGCGGCGGCAGATGATGGCCTGTTTGCGGCGCTATTTGCCCGCACCAATAACAAGGGCGTGCCTACCGGCGGATTGACTCTGGTAGCCGTGCTGATGTCTGTATTGATACTTACCACTATATCGCCAACGGCCAGCCAGCAGTTTGGCAAAATTGCCTCTGTCGCTGTGATTATGACGCTGATGCCCTATATCTATTCAGCGGTAGCTTTGCGGGTTTTGGCCTACGGCAAAATGCCGCCTCAGCAGTACGGACTGTTTACTGTGATTTTGCTGATTGCAGCGGTGTACTGCCTTGTGGCCCTGGTGGGATCTGACGGGCAACAAACCCGCTGGTCCCTGATCTTTGTGATTGCGACAGTCATTTTTTATGCACTAATTTTAAATCGCCGTCGCAGCGTTGAAGAAAAGCACTTTCTACCCGGTGGGCCAGAACCAGCCTGGGTTCACTACTTCACTCTCTTTGCCACAATTGCTGCCCTGTGCCTGTTCTTCTGGTTTTCCGTAGGGCAATACCCGGACTTGGAATTGCGCCTGCGCGCACCCAACCCCTCGGGTTATCATCTTGAGAGGCACATTGAATCCTAGACTCAACGGGTTAGCGCCCTCTCGATGGTTTCTGCGGTAATTTCAGTAATCCCTTGGGAGTTGGATTCACGGTTACCCGCCACATTGAGCGTCTGCGGACGATTCTTGAGGATAAAGTCGCGCACCAGTTGTACTCGATCGGCATCAGCCGGATTGACTACCAAGTGTGGTTTCCCCGATGCCTGGCAGAACTCAATAGTAAACAGGGTACCATCACTACTGGGATTGGTTGTGAAGATAACAGTGGCATCAGAGTTGCGGATATTCTCACGAGTACGCTCTTCCAGATCCGGGGACGTGTTTTCAACCAGCCCAAGCCCTTTAAGAAAATCTGGCCGATCACCGATCTCAGTCCAGTAACCCTGCGGTGCTGTGCCACCAGTGACAATTCCCAGGCGCTGTCCTGCCAGCAAGCCGCCGGTATCCGCCCCTGTCTGACCACCACTGATAATTTTCTCCGGTCGGAAGATCACTTTTCTCCCCCATATCGTTTATCGTCCTACTAGCTCGAGCTAGCAGATATCAAGGCAGCGATAATTGGCATTGAAATTAACGACCGCAGCCACTAATTTATCTCCAACTTTAGTCTGGCCGGCAGCGCTGTGAATTACTATCTGATACTGAAAACACTGCATATCCTCTGCGCCATAATCGTACTCGGCACAGGGACCGGCATCGCTTGGTACACCCTGAGGGGCTGGCTATCCGGAAATGCCCAAGTTATGCAGTGGGTTAGCCGGGAAACGGTACAGGCAGACTGGATATTTACCGGATCGGCGGTAATTGGTCTATTCGGTAGCGCGGTGGGAATGCTGCTGATTAATCCAAGCTGGATGCTACAAGCCTGGCTGCAATTAGCCGCCGGTCTCAGCGCAACCGTGTTCTTGTTGTGGCTGCCGGTTGTTTACCTTCAGTACCAGCTGCGTAAACATGCCAAAGAAGACGGTAATATAGACAAAATGCGCAAGCTAATGATGGCTTGGTGCCTGCTCGGGGCTATCGCATTTCCCATAACCGTTGTCATTGTCTATCTGATGGTGTCTAAGCCGGCACTATAAGGACTCATGCCTGGCCATTACCTCTTCGTCCCCCTGAGGGTCTTATAGCTCGCTCGATGGCCAATATCTTTCCACTGCCGCTTGAAGTCATCCAGGACTACGCCAGACACGATTTCTGCATTACCTTCCGCACTTTTATCCAAACGGTGTATCGCTTCTTTCTTACATAGTGGAACAATAATCGCCGAGCGTTCATGTCGGTCCATTCTCAACAGACGGCTGCGAATATGCTCTGCCTCACCACCGGTACAACTTGCATCTGTAATCACAAATACATTGGTATCACTGTCCAGGTCCGAGGCTATAGTGCCAAAACCTAGATCAAACTGCCGAAATACCACCCCTTTGAACAACCCCTCCCCCACTTCCGAACCCGTTATAAAGGGCCAGGCATGCGCCAGGGTCCACAAATAGGATTTACTTAAGACATATTGCAGGTGCTGATTGCGAACAAGCCCCAACTGGAATTGACGCTCAAAGGTTTCATCATTCAACTTGGCTTTACTGCAAATGGCCTTGGGAATGAGCTCCCCTTTGTAGCTGGTGGTCGGGATAACCACGATAAAATCATCAGCATCCCGCTTTTTCTCCAACGCCTTAAGAATGGTCGCCTGTAGATGTAAGACAAATTCCTCGGTGGTAATTACATCGTGTGGCAGCGCTGCGTTGTCCATTGCCAGGTTCATATAAAGTGTTTCCGCTCTATATGCCTGAATAATCGGCTCCAGCTCTTCTCGACTAAACAACAACTTTTCATCGAGGATCGCCTGCTCATTAATTTTCTTTGCGTAGCAATCTATCAGCAGTTGGTCTGCGGCATAGATACCGAAATTTCCCGAACTGACACAGCGGAAGTATTCCTCATCTTGCATCGACAAAAATCGCTCAACCACAGCCCGGCTTATGTCCCGGCCAAACAACTCATAAAGCGCGTCCTCTTGCCGAGGTAAAAAATATTCTTCCGGGTCAATCAACCGCTGAGATCGTTTAAGAACCACTTAAGCACACCTAATTCTTGATCCACTGCCATTAATCCGTATTAACAAATACGAATTATGTTAAACACAACAATTTACAGAGTTCTGCACACTTCATCGAAACCCAACCGAGGGTTGCGCGGATATAATTTGTCGGTTTCGCCATAGCCAAGATTGCACAAGAAATTGGACTTCATATGACAATCGGGGAAGTGCTCCGGCAGAAAAGCCGGTGCTGAGCATTTGTCACTGAAGAATTCCTCATCAACCAATGCGTTATCAAACCCCGACATTGGGCCGCAATCGAGCCCCAGGGCCCTCGCCGCTAAAATAAAGTAGCCTCCTTGCAAGGAACCATTGCGAAATGCAGTAACCTCCGCGTATTCGGGGCTATCGGCAAACCATTCGCGCGCAGGAGTCTGGGGGTAGAGCCTCGGAAGGTGTTCATAAAAGTGCATATCGTAAGCAACAATGACAGTCACCGGAGCCCGCATAGTTTTTTCAATGTTTCCTTCATTAAGCGCTGGCTTGAGCCGCTCCTTAGCCTCCTTACTTACAACAAACACCAATCGCATAGGGCAACAATTAGCACTGGTGGGTCCGAATTTGACCAAGTCGTAAAGCTGTTTCAAAACCTCTTTTGAAACCGGCTTATCCTGCCAATGACTATGGGTTCGGGCTTTGTTGAATAGCTGGTCGAGCACCTCAGAGGAAACAGGTTGCATAAGAGCTACCCCAAAATAACTTCGCTGGTAACAGTTTAGTTTGCGCCAGACATTTCAAAGGAGCAGCAGAATCATTAGAAGATGGCAGGCCATCACTAGGTAGGTCACGATGCTGCGGGTGCGAAAGTACTGATCCCGCCCGGGCAGATTGGGGTTCAACCGGGCCTCGGCCCAGACCACAAAACCGAAAGCAACTAGTAATACCGGTAGCGCCCAAGTGGTGCGAAACATCAGCAGCGCCACCCACCCCACCAACGTCACCAGGTTACTCAGTAGCGCTAAAATCATCCTATGCGGATGCCCCACTTGATTGAGTGCAGCACCCCACCAAACACCGCAAAGAAAACTCAGAATCACGGCGCTGTAGGCGGTGAACAGCAGGCGCGGAGTCACTCCCCAAAGAGAAAACCCCAACCACTGCATAATGATTCCTGCGACAAATGGAATCAAACCAAGGTAAGCCAGCCAGTCAAACAGCCGCGTATCTACTGGTGGGTAGTGATGGATGTCAGTGTCCATGTCGTCTAAGCTTCCAAGTCAAAGACAGTTTCGTCTCAAACAACAAGCTTAGCGGCAGGAGCAAGCAGCAATGGATGCCGAACAGAAGATTGACGTCAAACAAGCGCTGCGGGTGTTTGATAGGGCGACAAAGGAGGGGCGCAAGGAAGGTAACGAATGGCATTACCAGGGACTGGCAGTCAGCACTGACTTTGACGGCTATACGGTTTTTATCAACTCCCCCAAAGTAAAACTCACCATATTTTTCCACAATAAATTTTCTGTGGATTCCACCAGCAGCAAAGAGCTCGAAGAGTTTATTCGGCTATTGAAAAAGCTTGATTCAGGATAAGAGAAAAGAACCTAGAAACCTCAAACAGAGGTAAATTTTAAACACCAAAATGAGACACGGTGAGAGCAACTTTTCGACATTCACTAAAAGAACACCGTATGCACAAATGGAGACACTATCCACCACCAAGCTTAAAAACCTCAGAAAACCCAACGCATCCGGTTTAAAATTACAGCCTAATACTACCGCAGCTACCTTCCAGATAAATCGATCATCTTACGGACTTATGCGGGTAGCACAGAATTTTGAAGCCCAGCGAAACATTGACCCATCATTTCACCCAAAGTCCGCTGGGCTAAATCTTAAGCTTCCCCTAGTAGAATTTTAATTATTGCCCCAAGAATATAACCAACACTATCCGTCACTCCACCAGACACATCACTTCCAGCCATTAACATATCTGCTGAAATGGTTTTCCCTTCTTCAGATATCTGAGTGTGAATCACATCCTCATGTATTGATCCAGCAAAACATACACTGACAGTTAAGACCATAAAAAACAATTTATATATAACTTTCATTAATATTCCTCCTAATTGATCAAATTTTCCATCTTTCCTTCTTTCCATCCTCCAAAAATCTCCCTATTTTTGGAATACCCACATTAATGGATATTTGAACAGCCTTCAAACCTATTAGATTAAACTTAAAATTCTCATATGAAACCTTATTAGCTTCCATGAACGAAAAAATACCTGCGAGATCAGCCTGGGTATTACTCCCTGACGGAACAAAGTAACCAGCAAGATTGAACTTGCGGTTGCCAATATCTTCCGCGTCATATTCAATCCCCCCGGAACCTAAAAGGCATCAACACCTCCAAAAGGTTCAGTGTTATCACTGGGAGACGCGCCTAGTACTTTTCTGCCACGTCTAAAAGCAGAGGACCACCACCTGCCAACATGGTAGAATTGTGTTTAAAAAATCCAATAGTTGGTTATCCATAACCAGATACTTCGTCAAACACCAGTCCCAAATAACACCATCTCCCCAGCCTCCCTTTAATATCAACCTTTACATTTCATTGCATGCAAATATTTTTTAACATCCTCAGGAGCCAATAAACAATTACAGTTTTGAAATATCTTGCTCCTAGCAACATCATTGGTCACACAAAAGATCATCTTGAGCATCAATACTGATTCAGAGTTAGCTATGTTGATGTTCAAACGGCAAAATATAACCTTTTTCGCCAGAGTAAAGTTGGAAGCTTGCCATGTCTTTTTTCAGTCCTTCTCGAGGAAGGCCAAATAGCCTTACACCCTAACAGGATTCTTTAATGGCTTTATTGATACAACCTTCTCGCCAAGGATAAATGTAAATCATGGTCATATCTACTGGAGAGCGTCCCAAGATCTTTATATTTTCTGCAAACTAAAATACTACGGCGTCTAAGTGATCAACCCCACCATGAATACCGTTTTGCTTTATAAGATTTTGTGCAAAATTATTGAGTAAAGCACGGGACAACCTTGTCTTTGTGCTTCTCTCAGCATCTGTATATTTCTTGGAAATGAAAGATAATTTTTCCATTACTTACTTTTTTTGGGGGAGGAGGGGAGAAATACCGGGCTACCTGGTACAAACTCACCATAACAATCATCCTGGCTGATCATTACGCTCCTCAATCTTCAGTGCTCCAAGATCGTCGAATGCGGTCCCTGCAGTAACACCAATAGGTTTACCGTCCTAGGCTTTCCCGTTTTGGTGCATTTCTCAGGTAGCCTAAAAACTTCCTGAAATTAGCCCGTTGCCTAGTATCCCTCTCTTAATATGTCGTTAAGCAGTTCCATTAGTCCTTAATCCACTACAAAAAAGCATCCAGCGAGCAACTTTCGTCTTCCTTGAATCACTCAGACAAAGATGCCCATAAACCATTTATGCTTTCTGATTACAGAATAACTGATTGAAAATAAAAGCTAATTAAGCAACGGCACTTAAACCTTCAAAAGGCGGCACTCAAAAACTGTACTTCCACACATTGGCTCTAAAGTATAATTTTTACGGAAGGATGGTCAGTAGAAATTCACTGTGCATTACATATCTTTTTCAAGATTGTGGCCAACAGGGTATTGATGAACAGCCCCTAGTGTACGAGTTTGATCTTCTAGCGTGCTTACGATAGTACAGCTTACAAATACCCTTTGGTATTAGTTTACTACTGCTCACCCAACTTACTTATAGCGTTTGATCAATCGATATCGACTTGTACTGGCGAGATCCAACAGAGACCTGTGCTGATTTTTAGAGCACTAACGTAGAATCGGGCAAAGGCAACAGAACTACCAAGCAGTCCTACGATAACGCCATAGCCAACGTTTTGAGCTACTGCCGGCATGACCCAATTTAGTGAGCTTAGGCAGCAAGAATTCTGATGTTTTCACTAAAGAATCAGGAAGCTTGTAGCCAATAAACATCAATTCAAAAGCTTCCTGAAAATCTGAGCCAACTTAGCAGGCCGGGCGAGAATTACTGCCCAGCACTCTCCGGCACACCACTGTGAAAGCGGAATTGTCCATCACTGCCTTCCACTAATTCCTTTTCTTTCTCCAGCAGTGCCTGAACCCTAGGTTGAATATCTTCATCGGAAGCCTTCTGGGCAAGATGTAGGTAATCGCGGAAGTGACGTGCCTCAGATTTGAGCAGGGAGAGATAAAACTTCTGCAACTCATCATCTAACTGAGGCGCAATCCGTGCAAAGCGCTCGCAGGAGCGCGCCTCGATAATAGCGCCACAAATCAACGTATCAATCAAACGCCCCGGCTCTGCGCTGCGCACTTCAGCGCGAAGACCGGCCGCGTAGCGGGAGGCACTAACGTGGGGATAGGCGATACCGCGTTTCTCCATAATCGCCAGCACCTGCTCAAAGTGGCGTAACTCTTCGCGAGCCAGACGCGACATTTTGTTCAGCAGCTCAAAGTCATTCAGATAGCGAAACATCAGGTTCAGGGCCGTACCCGCCGCTTTTTTCTCGCAGTTGGCATGATCGATCAGCATCATTTCCGGCTCCTTCAATGCCGCCTCCACCCAGGCATCGGGCGTGGGACACAGCAGGAATTCATTGATAGCGGACAGATCTGGGACTTGAGCATTCATAAGACGAACAAACTTAACCGGAGCAAAATAACTTGGCGCGGGATTATAGCGGCCCCAAGCCACAAACGCCCGCTTTTAAACCACCAGCGGGCACTACTCCCCCAACTGACAAGCAGGGGCTGCAATTATCCAGGAAGGTCCCTAGTGATAAATACACTCAATTTGATAACGATTTATTAAGTGTATTAATATAAAAATCACTTTTTATCCGGCATATCTGATGAATGACTACAGAACCCAGGCAAAAGCTATCCCGCAGCTACTAGAAAATGTCCATGGCGCCGCCCAAGCCCTGAGAGAATCCCTGGAGTTGCTGCAAAATGCCGAGAAACCCTGGCAGCACTATCTACTTCAGCCCCCTTTCGCACAGGATGCCGCACTCAGTCTCAGTCAGAGCTTTGAACGCCCCTATTCACTGTCAGGCGCTCTCTACTCACAACTCGACTATCTGGAGCCCATTAGCGCCGGAGGAGATGCCCGCGCTACTTTACAGGTACCTGGCTTATTGGCGGTACCGACCAAAACCCTTGAGCTTGCCCAACAACTCAATAACCACAAAGAGATCTTCGCCAAGGTTATTGCCGAACTCCGAGGCGCCCTGGCGGAGCGGCCAGTGGCAGAGCAGGATCGTACTGTGCGGGAAACCCTTGCGGGTGCTGGGTTCCCCCGCGCACATCTACGCCAATGTTACCGCCTGGTCTTGATGTGCCCGAAGCGGCCGGATGCCATCACCCTTTCATGGATCAAGGCGCGTAAATCTATTCGCAAGGTCACGGTGAAATGGTGTGAAAAGAAGTTGGTGCAGCTGGACCCTCAAGGGTCCGATCCCGGTATCCAATATCAGCGCCAGCTACTCGCCGGGCTACACAAAAGCCAGCAGGAGGATTTACGCCAGGTGCAAGTGCAAAGTCGCCCCAATCTCCAGGTAGCGGAAATCTTCTATGGGCACGAGCCAGGTGAGGAAGAGGAATATCATCAGGTCGGCTATTCCTCCATGCCGATTCTGGTAGAGGCCAACGAAGCCGGGCAGCTGCCTGAATTCACCCGAGTTGACCACCAACCGAGCTTGAGTCGACGGCGCCAGCGGCGGGATCTGGCAATCGCCAGTGAACCCTTTCTACCGGCGCTCAGAGTATTTTTGCGCCAGCAGCGCTAAACCCAAGCCCCAAATGGGGCTGCCATCAAATTTTTAAACCTTCTTAGGTAATACCAGGCGCCACATAGCGCTGGTAATAGGCGACAGACAGTGCGTAAAAATCCTCATCGATAAGGCGGCGAATTTCCACCAGTGGGACGCCGCGAGCCTGTGCGGTGAGTTGCAACCCAAAAGCCTTGAGGTCCGATATCTGGCTGGCCCCTGCCCTCAATAGTTCGAACACCCAGCAGTATGGATTTTGACTCTCATCAAAACGGACCCGCTGGTGATGAAGCTGCTCCAATAGCAGCTCGCGATCCACGATCTCCAACTGGCTGCGTACTGCGTTCACCAAATACCCTTCTCGGCGCTCGGCAATTACCCGGCGCTGTTCTTCACTATAGGCATTCCAATCAATAACCTCGTGTGCAAAGCGCTTGCAGCCACGGCAAACATCATCGCCAATTCCCGTGGAGCAAACACCGATACAGGGCGTGCGAACCTTCTTATACATTAACTATCCGACCAACCTATTTATGCCGCCCGCGCGGCCTTCAAATTGCGCGTAGCCTATTTTGTTTCCGCCGCCAAGAAAAGGGGGGAAGTACCAGCTGCCAAACCACTAAAATTCACCTAGCAAATAGTCATAATTCACTTAAATTATTGATTTTTCGATAAACTTAACAGCTGTAGGGCTTTCCTGTAGTATTCGCCCCCCGCCATCAGCGGCCTCGAAAAAAAAATCCCGGCTGACAGTTAATAGACCGGGAATTCCGCCCGCTGTAGGTGCCACCCCACACACCAAGAGGGACTTATCAGTGCTTGAAGCCTATCGCAAACACGTCGCCGAACGCGCCGAACAAGGCATTCCACCAAAGCCATTGGATGCCGAGCAAGTCGCCGGCCTGGTTGAATTGCTGAAAAACCCGCCTAAAGGCGAAGAACAGGAACTTGTTGACCTGCTCACCCACCGCGTTCCGCCAGGCGTTGACGAAGCCGCTTATGTTAAAGCAGGTTTCCTGTCCGCCATCATCAAAGGTGAAGCAGAATCCCCGCTGATCGATCGCAAACATGCTGTAGAACTGCTGGGCCAAATGCTGGGCGGCTACAATATCTCCACTCTGGTCGAGATGCTGGACGACAAAGATCTGGCCGAACTGGCTGCTGAGCAGCTGAAAGGCACCCTGCTGATGTTTGACGCCTTCCACGATGTGGAAGAGAAAGCCAAAGCCGGCAATGAATATGCCAAAGCCGTTATGCAATCCTGGGCAGATGCCGAGTGGTTCACCAAGCGCAACAAAGTGCCCGAGAGCATCAAAGTTGCCGTATTCAAGGTGACTGGCGAAACCAACACCGACGACCTGTCTCCGGCACCGGATGCTTGGTCTCGTCCGGATATCCCCCTGCACGCGCTGGCCATGTACAAAATGAAGCGCGACGGCCTGGAGCCAGAGGAAGCAGGCGTTACCGGCCCGCTGAAGCAGATCGAAGAAGTTAAAGCCAAGGGCCTGCCCGTTGCTTTCGTTGGCGACGTAGTAGGCACCGGTTCTTCCCGTAAGTCCGCCACCAACTCCGTGCTGTGGTACTTCGGTGACGAAATGCCTGGCGTGCCCAACAAGAAAGGCGGCGGTATTTGTATCGGCGGTAAAGTTGCCCCAATCTTCTACAACACCATGGAAGATGCCGGCGCGCTGGTATTCGAAGCCCCCGTTGACGAACTGGGCATGGGCGACGTTATCGAGATCCGCCCTTACGACGGCAAGATCCTGGCCGAAGACGGCAAAGTCCTGTCTGAATTCCAACTGAAGTCCGACGTACTGCTGGACGAAGTTCAGGCTGGCGGTCGTATCAACCTGATCATCGGTCGCGGCCTGACCGGCAAAGCCCGTGAAGCCCTGGGCCTGGCGCCTTCAGAGCTGTTCCGCAAGCCTGAGCAACCTGCCGATACCGGCAAAGGTTACACTTTGGCGCAGAAGATGGTTGGTAAAGCTTGTGGCGTTGAAGGTATCCGTCCGGGCACCTACTGCGAGCCGAAAATGACCACTGTGGGCTCCCAGGACACCACTGGCCCCATGACCCGTGACGAACTGAAAGACCTGGCCTGCCTCGGCTTCTCCGCCGACCTGGTAATGCAGTCTTTCTGTCACACTGCGGCCTATCCCAAGCCCGTTGATATCAGCACCCAGCACACCCTGCCGGACTTCATCATGAACCGTGGCGGTGTTTCCCTGCGCCCGGCTGACGGCATCATCCACAGCTGGCTGAACCGCATGCTGCTGCCGGACACCGTAGGTACCGGTGGTGACTCCCACACCCGCTTCCCCATGGGTATCTCCTTCCCGGCAGGTTCCGGTCTGGTAGCTTTCGCCGCCGCTACCGGTGTTATGCCGTTGGATATGCCTGAGTCCGTACTGGTGCGTTTCAAGGGCAAAATGCAGCCCGGCATCACCCTGCGCGACCTGGTGCACGCCATTCCTCTCTACGCCATCAAGCAGGGCCTGCTGACCGTTGAGAAGAAAGGCAAGAAGAACATCTTCTCCGGCCGCATCCTCGAGATCGAAGGCCTGGAAGACCTGACTGTAGAGCAGGCATTCGAACTGTCCGACGCCTCCGCCGAGCGCTCCGCTGCTGGCTGTACCATCAAGCTGTCCGAAGACACCATGTCTGAGTACCTGCGCTCCAACGTAACCCTATTGCGCTGGATGATCGCTGAAGGTTACGGCTCCAAGCGTACCCTGGAGCGCCGCGCGCGCGCCATGGAAGAGTGGCTGGCCAACCCGAAACTGATGGAAGCGGACGCCGACGCCGAATACCTGGAAGTGATCGAGATCGATCTGGCCGAGATCAAAGAGCCGATCGTATGTGCTCCGAACGACCCGGACGACGCTCGCCTGCTGTCCGACGTTGCTGGCGACAAGGTAGACGAAGTCTTTATCGGCTCCTGTATGACCAACATCGGTCACTTCCGCGCTGCCGGTAAACTGCTGCAAGAACACAAAGGTGGCATCTCCACTCGCATGTGGATTTCCCCGCCCACCAAGATGGACGAGCACCAGTTGATGGAAGAGGGTTACTACAACATCTACGGTTCTGCCGGTGCCCGCACCGAGATGCCTGGATGCTCCCTGTGTATGGGTAACCAGGCACGTGTGGCACCGAATGCCACCGTACTGTCCACCTCTACCCGTAACTTCCCCAACCGTCTGGGCGATGGTGCCAACGTGTACCTGACCTCCGCTGAGCTGGCTTCTGTAGGCGCCATCCTGGGTAAACTACCGACTCCGGCTGAGTACCAGGAATACGCACAGAACCTGGACTCCATGTCCAGCGAGATCTACCGCTACCTGAACTTCGATCAGATTGAAGACTTCCAGAAGTCTGCCGAAGAAGGCAAGCGCATCGCAGCGACTGAGATCCAGGAAGTGAATGTCTAATTGACAGCCTGATCCAGACGAAAAGCCCCGCTAACTAGCGGGGTTTTTTTTGCCTATAGGAAAGATCTCAGCTTGCCGCAGCATAAAAAAATAACTTTTAAGCTGGCGCACTTTACGTCTACATGGCTCGACACCAAGCTCTAGAATCTAGCCGACTATAATTAACTCCGAATCACGAGAAAAATTTGATTGCCGGCTTTCCGTCAGCAATCAATGAGCACTCACTAGATTTCTCTATATCTAACTATAAGAATACGCTTCCATGCCAACGCCCGTAAAACAGCTAGCTTCCGAACAGGAAACAACATCACTCCGTGAGCACACTTTTTGGCTAAGGTGGCGAGATCGCTGTATATTTTTTTCTCAAAAGCTAAAAAGAAAAACCCTAAAATATGCCAGGCGCCTAGCCAATATTATTATGCGAAGGTATCGCCATTTTCCCAATTTCCACTATCCGAGCAGTCGTACCCCCTACCCCAAAACTACGCCAGTCAAATCTCATAAAGCCACAACAAATAGAACCCAGACCTTTATTCTCTACAGAGTCATCGGCAACGACTTAGCTCCCCGGCATAGTGTGGGACAGTCCCGCAAGAATCTCGAATTTATTTTGAAGCATGAGCCTGAACTCGACAACTGCGAAAAAGTATTTATCCTCAATCGAATAGTCGACCCTAATGAAGAAGCAGCCATCATTAAACTGCTCGACGACTATCAACAAACCTTTCTCAGAATCCCCTTTAGCTGGGACGACTACCGAAAAATAGAGTGGAATATTCTCGATCACCCCATCAGCTATGCCCCCTATAAATTAAAAGGGCTACGATTACGCCAGGACTTAGCGGTTCAGGCAGAGCTGAGCCTTTACCGCCATAAAAATAATTATGTAATGAATAATAATGGGGCCAGAAATCTCGCCCTCCAGGACGGAAAATCAAAAGCAGACTGGATTTTACCCTGGGATGGCAATTGCTTTGTAACTCCAAAAGCCTGGCAAGCAATAAAGCAACAAGTACTCAACAACAACGCTTACCCCTACCATATTATTCCAATGACAAGACTGTTGGATAACAAATCCATTTTATGTGAGAACTTCGAACCAACCCCCACTGAAGAACCACAAATAGTATTTCGATCTGATAGCAGAGAGATTTTTGATAGCCGCTACTGCTACGGCAGGCGACCCAAAGTAGAGTTTTTATGGCGGCTAGGCGTATCGGGGAAATGGGATGAATGGGCGATTTTCCCATGGGATCTCCCCTGCCCGGATTACTCGGAAGCCGCAGGTCACTATACTCAAGGAGCCTGGGTAGCCAGACTATTTTCTGGAAAGCCGCACCTGGAGCGGACAGATCAGCAGTCCAGCCGGGAGCGAGGAGCGACTCGCTCTGAAGCTATCCTTGCCATGCTGGATCAACTCGATGATTCCAGCTTCTGCGCCGATACAAGCGCCTCTGGCAGCAAGTTGGCCAGTACAAACAGGCGCAACCCTTCCTATCTAATGCTACTAAGAGAGGCCACGCAAAGATCAGTAAGAGCAAAACAGAGGGCACGGCCCAGTTCGATTAATAGCTTGCTTCAGGATTTGACCATTGTCGCCCTTGCGCAATCCCACTGCTCGAAACCACAATTCATTCAATTTATCGACAATAGCCTCATCAAGCTATTCCCCGACAAACATGAAACGAAATACAGCAAACAATTACATTCTGTAAATCCCAACCTACTGGCCCATACCCTATGCACTTTAAGAGAACTTAAACAAGAACAGCAGATTCGTCTGATAGGAGTTGAGCGATTAGACTACCATCTGGAGCAATACCTTAGCTGGTTGATAGATAGTCATCGCGGGCAATCAATGCGTCCAAAACTTGGGCATCTTGGCACACAGTATGATTTGCAAGTTGTAGCTTTAGCGCTCTATCTCAATCAAATACAAACTGCCAGAAAAACTCTCAGGGACTCCCGCTTCCGAATATTAGAGCAGTTTGATCACTCGGATAACCAAGTATCGAAAATCAAGAGTAAAAATAGTGTTCATTATGAATGCATAAATCTTCAATTATGGATTTATCTTGCCAGTCTCGCAGAAACAATTGATGAAAATTTCTGGAACTTCACAGCAAGAAATGGGGCTGGCATCCAGCAGGGAATAGATAATTTTCTACAAGCATTCGAAAACAACAAGGGCGCCAAGCATTTCGATCGGCAGAGACTGATCCCAATAGCCTATGCCTACAGACAACATTATGGAGAGCTAAAAATAGAACTTAATGCCGTACCAATCAGCCAATGCAAACCTGTTTTCCCAATCGAAACGGGAATTTTCCCATTTTGGAACTTTGGCAAAGAAGCACAAACTTTGCCTTTAAAGGCTGCCGATCAATTAACAACTGAAGCGGAAAGATAGACAACGGATAGGTTATTAAACTCAAACCTCAGGCTTTTTTATCCCCAACAAATAAAATGCAAATAATAAAAGCAAACATGGCGAGATAGGCGTTTACAGTAAATGCATATTCAATACCCGATGGCATGTCAGTGGCCATCGCCACTATCGTTGTATTCAACCCTAATCCTACGGCACCACCCGCTATTTGAAACATAAAAATGATTGCACCCGCCAAACTCGCTCTACTGTTATCAACAACCGTTATAGCCACAGTGGTAATGGTGGAATTGAACAAACCAATACCAGCACCTAATATCACCAGGCCAGGAACCAAAGACATATATTGAGTATCCTTGTGGATATGAGATAGAAGATACATTCCCAGCGTCATCAATAAAGTAGCTGCCGATACTATCTTCTTTGCTCCAATCACATCATATAGCTTCCCTGCCAGAAAGCCGAAAACGCTAAAGGAGAGCATCATAGGGATCAACCCCATCCCCGCCTTCATCGCCGAGGTACCTCGAACATGGGTTAAGAATTGGGGAATAAAAAACAATCCCGCAAAGAAAAGTGCTGAAATCAATAACGTAGCAATAGAGGCGAAAACAAACCGTTTATTCCCAGCCACATCCGGTGGAATCAACGCCTGAGCCCCAACTCGCTTCTCAACGACACTAAACAAGCATATAAGTAAGAAAAAGGCAGCGATAAGGCCGAGGACCAATGGGCTTTTGAAACCGACATCAACCACAAGATCAAACGCCAACAGCAAGGCAAATAGAGCCATCGACAGCGAAGTGATTCCGGCATAGTCAATACGTTCATCACAAGCTTCTGGAGAGTCATCAGGAATCACTCTCCAGCAAACATATAAGGCAACTGCTGATACCGGCAGGTTAATAAAGAAAATCCATCTCCAACTGGCATAATCTGCCAGCGCACCACCCAACAGTGGTCCAACTGAATTGGCAATACCGCAAACAGTAATCACCAGCCCTCCAGCCAAACCCGCTCGCTTTTCAGTCATCAGGCCATAGGTCATACCCAGGATCGACGGCCACATCATAGCCCCTCCAATCCCCATCAGTGCCCGGGATATCAATAACATTCCCATATTAACTGCAATCCCACCGATAAGTGAGAACGCCATAAATAGCAGGGTTCCAATAAAGAATACCCTCCTCCTGCCATACATATCGGCAAGGCGACCACCTGAAATAATCAGTACTCCAAAGACTAAGGCGTAACCATTAATGACCCACTGGGTCGTTGTAAGGTCAGAGTGGAACTCGTGCCCCATTGCCGGCAGCGCGGGAGAAAAGGCCGTAAAATCATTGGCGACAAGGAAAATGGCAAGAGACAGAGCCAACATTCCAAGGTATAAATTCTTATCTAAGAGACCCTCTTGTCTTTCCATTGCGTAAACCTGTACTTACATATACATAAACCAATTGACATACAAAATGACGTTAAGCTTTTTCTTCCTTAGACCCTATAAATAAAACGCAAATAATAAAAGATAACATCGCCAAGTATGCGTTTAATGTAAATGCCTGACTAATCCCATAAGATATATCACCAGCCATTGCGACTATTGTGGTATTCAGGCCCAACCCCACTGCACCACCCGCTATTTGAATCATAAAGATTATTGCTCCGGCCAAACTTGCTCGGCGCGGATCAACAACCGATATTGCAAACGTGATTATAGTAGAATTGAATAAGCCAATACCCGCCCCCAAAATTAACAACCCGGGAACCAAGCGAATATATTGACCGTCCTGATAGATATGAGACAGCATATATAAACCTAAAGCCATTAATAGTGTTGCTATGGAGGCAATTAGCTTGGCTCCCAGCACCTTATAGACATTACCAGCAACAAAACCAAATACACTAAATGCCAACATAAGTGGAACCAATCCCAGACCTGCTATTGTTGCAGAAGCTCCATGGACTTTACTTAAATATTGCGGGATAAAAAAGAACCCCGCATAGAAGAACTGGGCAATTAACAAAGCGACACAGGCTGCAGTGACAAAAGACTTGTTTCCTGCTACATCTGGAGGGATTAATGCCCCCTCAGCTGCTCTCCCCTCAACCAATATAAAGAGGCAAAACAAGAGAAAGAAAGCCATAAACAGTCCAAACACCAGATAGTTTTTAAACCCCACATCGACTACAAAGTCGAAAGCAAGCAGAAGAGAGAATAGTGCCGATGACAGTAGAGCAACTCCTCGATAATCTAACTTATCTTTAGGCACATTTAACGAATCTGGTGGAATCACTCTGAAGCAAAGATAAAGAACCACTAGAGAAAGTGGTAAATTAATAAATAGAATCCATCTCCAGCTGATATAGTCAGCCAGGAAACCTCCCACTAGTGGCCCTACAGAATTTGCTATACCGCATATCGTAATAATCAGTCCACCGGCCAACCCTGCATTCTTCGGTGTCATCAGACTGTACATCATCCCCAAAACAGACGGCCAAATCAGCGCACTCCCCGCCCCCATAAATGCACGGGAAACCAATAGCATTCCCATACTTCCAGCAATTCCGCCCAAAAACGAGAAAAACATGAAAATTAATAACCCGACAATAAATGTTCGCCTCCTACCATACATATCAGCCAGACGACCTCCTGAAACTATCAACACACCGCAAACCAATGCGTAAGCACTAATTACCCATTGACTCGTAGTAAGATCTGACTGGAACTCTTGTTCAACCACAGGCAATGCCGGCGAAAATGCAGTGAAATCATTGGCCACAAGAAAGATGGCCAGGGACAGCGCGCCTAGACCAAGATATAGATTACTTTTCACCGAGGCCTTTTTATCAACCATACCTAAAAACTCGGCTTGTTCTCAGTGAAAATAGCTGCCATTAACGAATCGTTTTTGTAGAAAGACCAGAAAAGAAAACCAAGGAAATCAAGAACCCAAGTAGTGCCAGATAAGCATCAACCACAAAGGCCCGCTCAATCCCAACAGCGATGTTGGGAGCCATAGCCAGTAAAGTCGCATTAACTCCCAACCCAAGGGCCCCGCCCACAAATTTAAACATATAGATAATCGACCCTGCCAAACTAGAATCACTGGGCTCAACTACGCTAATTGCCGCTGTAACAATCGTTGGACTATATATGCCAATACTGCTGCCCACTATCAGAAGCCCGGGAAGGAAATAAATATAAGATGCGTGGGCCTCCACAGCCGACAATAGAAACAGCCCTATACACATACCCAAAGCACCAGCACAAATCAAAATCTTAGCGCCCAGCCGCTCGTATAATGCGCCAGAAATATAGGCTACAACACCAGAGCTGACCATTAATGGTAGCAACGCCAACCCTGCCCCAAAGGCAGAATAGCCCTTTACCTTGATAAATAGCTGCGGGATATAAACCAGGGTCGCAAAAAATGCGATAGCAACAAAGAACATACTGAGTCCAGCGGCGATAAAGCCTCTGTTCTTTATCAATTCACCTGGAATTAGCGCGTTATTAGGATCAACAGTTTCAACAACAGCAAAAACTATCATGAGAAATATGGACAGTACCAATAGGCCCCACACATAGAAGTGGGACAAGCCATACTGAACCACCAGATCCATAGCAAGGAGGAAACTAAATAAAGACCCACAGAGGGTAATAACACCCCAATAGTCAATTTTCTTATTGCTTCTCTGAGTACTAGCTGGAGGATATTTGCTCCAACACAGAAGAATAACCAGCAAAGCAATGGGAATATTAATAAATAATATCCAGCGCCAGCTGGCAAAATCAGCCAACAGACCACCAATCACTGGGCCACTGGCATTGGCCAACCCCGTTGTAGTGAGAATCAACCCTCCGGCCAGCCCGGCCTTATCCCTGGGCAAGAGGGAGAAAACCATACCCAGGATGGCAACCCAGGCCAAGGCTCCCCCCAAACCCATCCATGCACGGGCGAATAATAGCGTTCCTATATTTCCCGCAAATCCACCTACAAGGGAAGATGCAGTAAAGATATAGATGCCGGTAATAAACATTCGCCGACGACCATAGATATCAGCCATCCTGCCCGTAGACACAATCAAAACACCATACACCAGGGTATAGGCGTTAACGACCCAGTGAATGGTGGTGATATCGACATTGAATGTCTTTTGAATTGCCGGGAGTGCCGGCGAAAATGCCGTATAATCATTGGCAAGAAGAAATGCCGCCAGTAGCAGGGCAAAGAGCCCCCAGTAGTGAGTGGGAGTTAAAGAGCTTTCATTGGATGCCATCGATTAAATCTACATGTACTTTATATCCAGTATGGTGTATTTGTTCCAACACCCACCCCAGCAAAGCCTCAATTCGTAATCAAAAATCAATATAATTCGAGCCACTATCACATTTACATGACAACAGCTAATGATTACCATTAATTAAGCTACATTCCACTTGAAAAAACAGATTTAAACGAGCTTCATCAATAAGTACATGCCTACAAATTATTACAAAGCGCCTAAGGCCAACCTGGAAAGTAAAACCACTCCTTCGCCCCAAACTATATCCTTCCTTATTGCCCTTAAAGCTACTGCGCTAACCTGTGTCGTATTGCCAACTATTATTGCGGTTTTTTCCTTGCCTGGTGCTTCCGGAATTCAGATTCTTAATGGCACAGTCCCCATGCTGACATTCTATCTGATGACTACTCTGGTATCCTTAATCGCCACCCTAACCTACGGGAAGCTTATTGAGTACTTCCTGTTAAAGATGCAGAGATACAACCGAGTTTCTATGATGTTGGGTGGTGCTCTTCCAAGCATTCTCCTTTGCTGTGCAGGAATAGCAACAACAGAATCAGGTTTCTTCGGTCTCGCATTTATTATCGCTTTATACTCAATTCCCATTGCCTTTTTATGCCATTATTTTGTTGCAAAATCTGGCAAAGATGTAAAGAGCGCTTAAAGGAACCTGCCTCTTCCCCCCTCCCTCAGACGAAGAATTAAGAGCCTCCGATCACCTTTGGGAATTTCTTCTCAGAATATTGATAGTTAATTCCCAAGGAAAACACTCTGCCCATAATCAAAAATCGGAGGGTCATCCTATAACGTCATCCAATATCATTTTAACGATAGTGCTTTGGATGTCAGTGGTAGCTTTGGGTGAAAATAATTCAAGTAATTACCCAGGGATTTGAGAGCCGTCTTTGCCTAACCAGCTATTCAGCAGAGTCCCAAATCGACAAACAGGCAGTAATCCGCTTGATAGAACTTAATATGTTGATTTGTAAGGAAATAGATATGAAAACTTACGCCTCCATTGCTGCGGCAGTCGCTATAGCCATCAGTGGGCACGCTGCCGCCAATACTACCATTGTCAATCAAAATGGCGTCGGGAATTCAGCCCTGTCCAACCAGGTTGATCCATCCACGTCAGGCAACTTTGCGATATTCACACAAATCGGTGACAACAACTCATCAACCACATCTCAGGTTGTCAACACTACGAATAGTGTTATTAATAGCACTCAACTTGGCGACAACAATACTGTTTCATCGATTGATCAAAGCGATTCCACTACGTCGGTAGTTACCGTAGTGCAAAATGGTCAAACCAATTTATTTAATGCACTTCAAAGCACTACCACCTCAAGCACCTCGACGACGACACAAACTGGCACCTCCAACCAATATACCACCGTACAAACCAATTCATCTTTAGATAACACCGTAATCACCCAGAATGGTGACTCCAACATGGGTTCCATGGTTCAGTCATCCTCCACTGGGAATGGGCTTTTTATTACCCAGCTTGGAACAACTAATACCGCAGGAGCAGCTCAATCGACTGAGACTTCCGGCACCATCACGGTACTTCAAGATGGCACATCAAATATGTCGGGAAGTACACAGGCTCTCGGAACAGGGAATATTCAAAGCACAACTCAGGTGGGAACGAGCAATACCTCATTAGTTCTTCAATTTACCAGTGTCGGAGATTCTGCTGAATTAATACAGGAAGGTGATTCAAACGATGCAGATATTGAACAAGATTTAGGCGCTGGCAATAGTCTCTACGCCGAACAGCTAGGCACCACCAATACGGTCATGACCTTTCAAACTGGTGCGGGTAACGATGGTGAAATTCTCCAGGATGGATTAAGTAACTCAGCAGATCTATCACAGGATGGCGACTTGCTCGTAGCCTATATAGAACAAATCCAGACTTCGAATACTGCAACAATTACCCAAACATCAACCAACAATAATGCCAGTACTATGCAGATGGGTTTCGCCAACACCCATGACACCACCCAGGCAACAAGTGGAAACTCAGCAACTGCTACCCAGCTAGGTACCAGTAATACAGGTACCATCTTGCAGTAATTTATCGGCCGGCCCCAGTGAACCTCAAACTGGAGCCGGCCATACCTGATGATATAGTGATATTTATTTTTCTATAGTAAATCTTTTAACAATTAAAGCCCCCAAGTTTTTACCCTCCCCTATTTTAAATGCATAAATGAAATGACTAACGTCATTAGTCACTTCTTTTTTATGCAAGGCAAGCTGCAATATAGGCCTGCAACTACCTCTTTAGGGATTTCTTCTCAGTAGATTGATAGTTAAATCCCAAGGAAAATACTGCTCACCTGACCGAAAATCGTTAGGTCATCCTACATCATCACCCAATATCATTTTAACGGTAGTGCTTTGGATGTCAGTGGTAGCTTTGGGTGAAAATAATTCAAGTAATTACCCAGGGATTTGAGGGCCGTCTTTGCCTAACCAACTATTCAGCAGAGTCCCAAATCGACAAACAGGCAGTAATCCGCTTGATAGAATTTAATATGTTGATTTGTAAGGAAATAGATATGAAAACTTACGCCTCCATTGCTGCGGCAGTTGCTATAGCCATCAGTGGGCATGCAGCCGCCAATACTACCATTGTCATTCAAAACGGTAATGGAAATACAGCAACATCTAACCAGAATGATCCATCAACATCTGGCAACTTTGCAATATTTACTCAAACTGGCGACAACAACTCATCCACCACCGCTCAGACAATCAACTCTACAAACAGTATTATCAATAGCACACAAATAGGTGATAACAACACCGTTTCATCAATTAGTCAATTTGACACCACCACTTCAGCCATTAATGTACTGCAAAATGGCCAAACCAATCTCTTTTTTGCCATGCAAAGCAATACGATGACAAGCACATCAATAAGCACACAAAATGGTACATCTAATGAAATGGTAATTACACAATTTGAATCCAATTTAGATAATATGGTTGTTACCCAGACAGGAGATTCAAATATAGGCGTGCTCGGACAAGACCAAACATCTAATACTTCCCAAATTTTAAATCAGCAGGGAATCTCAAACGTAGTCGGAGGCATTCTAGGTAACGAGACGTCTAGTGTTGGCATAATTTTCCAAGATGGAACCTCGAATATTGCAGACTCTATTTTTGAAAATGGTTCGGGGAATTATCAAAGTACCATACAGCTAGGCCTTAGTAATACATCATTCACTAAACAATCCTCTGCATTTAACAACACTTTTAATCTGCTACAGGATGGTGACTCTAATGATGCCCATGTTGTCCAGGAGTATGGCTCCGACACCTCCATTGAGGTCATACAGCTTGGCACAACTAACATGGTAATGACGGACCAGACTGGATCAACTAATGAGGCAGGACTTGAACAAGATGGCCTCAGTAACACCGCAGACCTCTCTCAAGATGGAGACCTACTTGTAGCCTTTATGGAGCAGGTTGGAGATTCTAATGGAGCTACGATTACCCAAACCTCTACGATGAATACCGCTAGCACCATACAAATGGGCACGACAAACACCCATGATACTACCCAGGCAACAAGCGGAAATTCTGCAACTGCTACTCAGCTAGGTACCAGTAATACAGGTACCATCTTGCAGTAATTTATCGGCCGGCTCCTGTGAGCCTCAAGCTGGAGCCGGCCATACCTGATGATATAGTGATATTTACTTTGCTATAGTAAATCTTTTAACAATTAAAGCCCCCAAGTTTTTACCCTCCCCTATTTTAAATGCATAAATGAAATGACTAACGTCATTAGTCACTTCTTTTTTATGCAAGACAAGTTGCAATATAGGCCTGCAACTATCTCTTTAGGGATTTCTTCTCAGTAGATTGATAGTTAATTCCCAAGGAAAACACTCTGCCCATAATCAAAAATCGGAGGGTCATCCTATAACGTCATCCAATGTCATTTTAACGATAGTGCTTTGGATGTCAGTGGTAGCTTTGGGTGAAAATAATTCAAGTAATTACCCAGGGATTTGAGAGCCGTCTTTGCCTAACCAGCTATTCAGCAGAGTCACAAATCGACAAACAGGCAGTAATCCGCTTGATAGAACTTAATATGTTGATTTGCAAGGAAATAGATATGAAAACTTATGCCTCCATTGCTGCGGCAGTCGCTATAGCCTTCACTGGGCACGCTGCCGCCAATACCACCATTGTCAATCAGAATGGCGTCGGGAATTCAGCCCTGTCCAACCAGGTTGACCCATCCACATCAGGCAACTTTGCGATATTCACACAAATCGGTGACAACAACTCATCGACCACCTCACAGGTAGTCAACACTACAAATAGTGTTATCAACAGTACCCAAATTGGCGACAACAATACTGTTTCATCAATTGATCAGAGCGATGCTTCCACTTCAGTCATTACCGTAATACAAAATGGTCAAACTAACTTATTCAGTGGCTTTCAAAGTAGCACCACTTCAAGTACTTCAACAACGACACAAACTGGAACTTCCAACCAATTCACCGCCGTACAAGGTAATTCATCTTTAGATACCGCCTCAATCACCCAAATTGGTGACTCCAACATGGGGTCCATGGTTCAGTCATCCTCCACTGGGAATGGGCATTTTATCACCCAACTTGGAGCAACCAACGTTGCAAGTACAGTCCTATCAAACGAAACTTCAAGCACCATCACGGTACTTCAGGATGGCACATCAAATTTATCGGGAAGTATACAGACTCTTGGAGCAGGGAATATTCAAAACACAACCCAGGTGGGAACGAGCAATACCTCATTAGTTATTCAATTTACCAGTGTCGGAGATTCGGCTGAATTAATACAGGAAGGTGATTCAAACGATGCAGATATTGAACAAGATTTAGGCGCTGGCAGTAGTCTCTACGCCGAACAACTAGGCACCACCAATACGGTCATGACCTCTCAAACTGGTGCAGGTAACGATGGTGAAATTCTCCAGGATGGATTAAGTAACTCAGCAGATCTATCACAGGATGGCGACTTGCTCGTAGCCTATATAGAACAAATCCAGACTTCGAATACTGCAACAATTACCCAAACATCAACCAACAATAATGCCAGTACTATGCAGATGGGTTTCGCCAACACCCATGACACCACCCAGGCAACAAGTGGAAACTCAGCAACTGCTACCCAGCTAGGTACCAGTAATACAGGTACCATCTTGCAGTAATTTATCGGCCGGCCCCAGTGAACCTCAAACTGGAGCCGGCCATGCCTGATTAAATCGTGACATTTAATTTGCTATAGTAAATCTTTCGATAATTAAAGCTCCCAAGTTTTCACCTCCTCTATTTTAAATGCATGAAAGAAATGACTAACGTAATTAGCCACTTCTTTTCAGACAAGGCAAACTGCAATATAGGCCTGCAACTATCTCTTTAGGGATTTCTTCTCAGTAGATTGATAGTTAAATCCCAAGGAAAATACTGCTCACCTGACCGAAAATCGTTAGGTCATCCTACACCATCACCCAATATCATTTTAACGGTAGTATCTTGGGTGTCAGCAGTAACTTTGGATGGGAACAATTCAAGTAATTACCCAGGGATTTGAGAGCCGTCTTTGCCTAACCAGATATTCCGCAGAGTCCCAAATCGACAAGCAGGCGGTAATCCGCTTGATAAAGATTAATATGTTGATTTGTAAGGAAGTAGATATGAGAGCTTACACCTATATTGCTTCGGCACTTGCTTTAGCAATCAGCACGCATGCTGTCGCCAATACTACGATTGTCAATCAGAATGGCACCGGGAATACAGCAACAGCCAACCAAGCAGACCCCACCACGTCGGGCAACTTCTCGATATTCACTCAAACCGGAGACAACAACTCATCAACCACATCACAGATAACCAACTCTACAAATAGTGTTATCAACAGTACCCAAATTGGCGACAACAATACCGTTTCGACGATTGAGCAAGATAATGCGACCACATCGACAATTACTGTACTGCAAAACGGTCAAACTAATTTATTCGATGCCACTCAAACCAATACCACATCGGTAACTTCGACAACCACACAAATTGGCACTTCCAACCAATTCACCACAACACAACTCAATTCCTCCCTCGATACTGCCACAATCACCCAGAATGGTGATTCAAACACTGGCTCTATTATTCAATCAAACTCTTCGGGGAATGGACTTGTTGTCATCCAACTGGGAACGACTAATGACGTAGACGGTACCCAGTCAAGTGAAACTTCTAGCACCGCCACCATATTTCAGGATGGAACATCAAATATGGCTACCTTTTTTCAGGTCGCCAACGGATTGGGGAATATTCAGAGCACAATCCAGTTAGGGACAGGTAATACCTCACTCATAACACAATTTACATCTACCGGTGGTACTGCTGAGCTAATACAGGATGGCGATTCAAACGATGCTGATCTTGGGCAGCAGGACGGCCTCGGTAATAACCTTTTTGCCGAACAACTGGGTACAACCAATATGGTTTTTGCCATTCAATTTGGTGACAGTAACGATGCTGAGATCGAACAGGATGGCTTAAGCAATTCCTCTACGCTATTCCAGCTTGGAGATTTACTGGTTGCCGATGTGGAACAGATTGGAGATTCTAATACGGTTACGATTAACCAATCAATGACGATGAATACCGCCAACATTATGCAAATGGGCACAACAAACACCCATGATACCACCCAGGCAACATCTGGGAACTCTGCAACCGCTACGCAAGTGGGAACCAGTAACACCGGCACAATCTTGCAGTAGTCCACAGGCCGGCCTCCAGAAACACGAGCGAGGCCGGCCATTTTGTTTGATCTATCGAGGCCTGTATCTCAAGAGAATGACTCCCGCCACCCTATTTAATAGCCGTCAAAATATTACATACTTATACGGCTCAAGCATAAATCCACTCGTAGAGTTAAAGTTGTATTTCAAGATTCAACTCTAAGGCCAGGGATACTTACCAGTACCCTCTTTCTCAAACTGCTCCAACTTCTCTTTAGCCTGAGGTAAAAGGTCATAGATTGGCGGATTATTGGATATAAAACCGATCTTGAATTGTGGGGGATACTTAATGAGTTCTTTCATATAGTCTCCCGCCGATGTCATCACTGGTACAAGCATTGGCAAATGACGCACACCGATACTGACATCTTCCTGAGGATTGGAATAAAGGTTAAATAATATTGCCCCGCCACTCTCAACAAAAATGGGACCACTGAACCCGCCCCAGTTTCCCCTCTGTACGACACCATTTTCGATTTCTGCCGTCCATACATATTTGAACTCATCAATACGCATGGCAGAAAAATACTGATTTATCGTATAGGGCCGACTACGGCGTGCAGACTGGCCATTATCCGCCAACAGCATTCCCGTTTGATCGATACCATCGATATATCGATCTTCATTAACAAAACTTGCCACCTCCCTACCGGGCTTGCCCGCTATTGAAATGGCTGTGTTAAAGAGATCAGCCAGATCAAACAACCCTTCAGTTCGGCGCGGCTTTATCATCCCCTTCCAATAGGCAAATGTCGGCACTCTTACTCCACCCTCCCAGCTCGTACCTTTACAACCCCGGAAAGGGGTTCGGCCATAAGGGGGAACCTCGCACTCGGGGCCATTATCCGAGGTGAAGAAAATCAGAGTGTTATCCAGCTGGTTTGTTTCCTGCAAAGCACTAAATAGCTGTGCAAGTACATAATCCATATGAACCATACAGTCGCTATATACTGTACGAGCCCTGGATTTTCCTGCCCACTTATCGGATGGGTAGTTGTCAAAGTGACAACCACGGGGAGCGTGATACAGGAAAAAGGGCCTTTCAGCGTCTTTCATCTGCCTAATGAAGTTTACGCTGTATTCCATCCATTGATCATCAAGCACTTTGATAGTGTCCAGGTCAATCAGATGGAGATCTTCACACCGCTCCGTGTCCTGCGGCGTGCAATGAACCTCACTATGACTAAATGGCTCCTTCTGCATCATGGCAAAGCGCTCTGGAGACAGCGCCACTTCTGGATTGAAATAAACGTCCCGCCATTCCGTATACATATCTGATACACCGAGAAACCCTCGGTAATCGTCATAACCAACATTCTGCGGTAGTGAGCCCTTATTCTCCCCCATATGCCATTTACCGACCCCCTGGGTCACGTAGCCTAACTTTTTGAGTACCGCCGGCATGGTTACTGCTCCGTCCAAGCCGCCAGCCTCACCGTACATTGGGGGGCGTAGGATTCCATGGTGTAGCGGATTTTGGCCGGTATGAATAGTAGCCCGTGTTGGCGAGCATGAAGGTGTTGAATAGGCAGAGGTTAAAATAAGCCCCTCATTCGCCAATTTATCCATGGTGGGTGTGGCATTGCCGACAGCAATTCCTCCTCCGTTAAAACCAACATCCATCCAGCCCACATCATCAAGTAAGAAAATCAATATGTTAGGCTTTTTGCCAAACTTCTCCTCCAGAAGAGCCAGCTTCTGTCTAGCTTGCTTTTCCTCTTGCGGATGCTGGATTACGGGATACATATTGTCAGCCAGCTTTACAGGCTTTAAATGCAGAAATTGATCCGGATGGCTGTATCCTGGTGCAGAAGTTGGCCCCGTGGTACTTCCCCGTAAATTCTCTGCCAGAGCAATGGGGCCTGACACCATCAAGATTACAGCAAGAGATACAACAAGAGAATTATCAGCCAAGAACCGCAACCAAGACAATTTCATATCCGAGATCCATTTCGTATAAATTTACTATTAGCAATCTCTAAGAACTCAGCCCTTCCTGAGCCGCCAATATTAAACGGCTAACAACCCATACGAGTTAACATCGCTAATACTTGTTGAAGGATAGCCCCGACCACTCGCCTTATCCCTTGCAGTCAACATTTAGAGAGAATGAAAATAGGAAACACGCTCCTAAAGACCGATAAGAAACCGTATTGCCTAAGAGGAATCTAAGCAGCGCGTCAATTACCTTCTCTGGGGCTCCTGAAAGAAGAAAATTGCAATCAAGAACCCTATAAGGACAATAAATCCATCTACCAGTAGTGCCCGGTTCACACCGGTGGCAATATCCGGCGCTGACGCCAATATGGCTGAATTGATCCCCAAACCCACAGCACCACCTAAAAAACGGAACATATAGACAACAGCACCAGATAAACTGGATTTACAGGCCTCCACAGAGGTAATTGCAGCGGTCACAGCGGCAGGGCTAAATATACCCAAGCCACTACCAATCAATAACATACCCGGTACAAAGACTGGGTAGACAATATGATTACCGTGAACCGAAAGCATGAAAAGCCCCAGACTCATCGCCAGGGCGCCTGAACAGAGCAGTAATTTGGGGCCAAACCGCTCATGAATTGCTCCAGAAACAAATGCAAAAATGCCAGAAGAGACCATAGCTGGCAACAAAGCCAATCCGGCCTGAAATGCAGAATACTGATGCACGCTAATAAAAAGCAAAGGGATATAGACAAGGGTTGCAAAGAAGGCGATAGCGACAAAAAACACACTAACTCCTGATGTCATAAACACACGATTTCTCACCAAGCTCTCTGGAATAAGAGCATCATCTGCCATTCTAGCTTCAACAAAAGCAAAAGTTATCGCAGCCAATAAAGATATTGCCAGAAGACAGAAAACCAAGAGTCGAGAAATACCTGTCTGAGTTATTAAATCAAGAGCCAATAAAAACAGGAAAAGGGATACGGAGAGAGTTAACACGCCCAAGTAATCAATTCGTTCGTCTTTTTTTTCAAACTGCTCTGACGGGTACTTCAATACGTAAAAAACGACCACAAAGATAGCAATGGGGATATTTATAAATAAAATCCAGCGCCAGCTCAAAAAATCTGACAACACTCCTCCAATAACAGGCCCGCAAGCAGTAGCCACACCTAATGCAGCCAAAACAAAGCCCCCAACAAATCCTGCGCGATCAGATGGCAACAGTGTGTAAGCCATCCCTAGCATTGCCGACCAGGCTAATGCACCTCCCAACCCCATCAATACCCTGGCGATTAACAGTACCCCTACCTCACTCGCAAGCCCTCCCAATAGCGATGAGCAAGAAAAAATACCAACACCAATTAAGAAAACAGTTTCACGCCCATAGATATCCGCCAAACGCCCACTGGTCACAATAATGACTCCATAGGCCAGGGCATAGGCATTCACTACCCAGTGAACGAATGATATGCGGACGGAAAAGTCTTTGGCGATAGCGGGGAGAGCTGGTGAAAAGGCGGTAAAATCGCTGGCGATTAAGAATACTGATAAAAATAGAACTGATAGCCCCCAGACCTGTCCCTCAGAGATACTCTTCACATTCATCATATTTACTATACATGCTCTATAAGCCAAACTACAATACAGTTTAGCCTGTAGCACAACATCATTCTTTTACCTATAAAATGGGACCAATAATCTATAGCACTATGCAACTCATTAAGAAGGCAACTATGAATACATCTACTTTCAGGCCTCTCCTAATGACACACATATCCAAGATTAGAAAACTAATTCGAAGGTAATACCTTTTAGAAAACTATCAGCATCTCATAATTATCTCCAACCTAAATAGACTCTACAATCTTACTCAATTGTATTGCTACCCATCTATTGGCAGCCCAGACTTTAACATCTAGATTTAAATGCCGAAATAATGGTAAAGTTTCGGACCAAGAAAATTAAAGCCAAGGTACGCAATGAAATTTTTGAAAACGGTATCTATTGGATTGTTGTTTATATCTGACCTGACAACTGCAGCAGAAGATCTAAACACCTCCACAATAGAAAAGATAGTATTCTTTTCAACCGCATCATCTCGAGACGGTGAAGTTGTTATTAAATTAGATAAAGAGACGGAAAACTGCCAACAGTACTGGTTAAGTGCAAAAGACAGCCTGGGCTATCGAAACACTATATCATCAGCATTATCTGCATATCACACGCAATCAGAAATATTAATAGGTGCCGATACAAGCAGCCTATGGACTGGCAGCAGTGTTTACGATACTTGCGAAATAATTCATTTTCGAGTGCTTTAATCAGGCTCTCTCAACTCAAACCTAAACTGCCTTAAAAAGGTGGGGGAGTATGAGTCGAACTGATAGTTGAGGCCTAATGTGGGAAAAAGGCCCAGCTTGCGCCGGGCCCCAAAATCACAGCTTACCAATTATATTAATAAACACCCCGTGACTGTCATAGTCCAGCTGGGTGAGGTCATCAGAGAAGTCGGTAAAGTTGTATCCCACCCCCAACTTAAGGTGGTCGCCAACATGGCGATACAAGCCGATTAAGGCGCCGCTCTTGCTATCCTGGGCATCGGGTAAATCGAGCAGACGTGCTTCCAAGAGGAGGTCCCAGCGCTTGATAAAATGCCAATCGGCACGCAGTACATAGAGACTCGCACGGCTATCGAAAAACTCTGGGTCTTCCGTATCCATGCTCAACTGGCCTAGACGATAGGCGTACTTGCCACCCAAAGTCCACTGTCGATTGAGGTCGTAACTGGCGTCTATCGAAAAGATATGACTCTTCTGGATAAATTCAGTGGAGGTATTTTCAACAGTAACCTGATCCTGAGTCGGCACATTATAGAAATAGGTGTACTTCATCAGGGTATTCAGGCGGTCATTGTTTATCGGGCGGTAGGCATAACCCATTACCGCTTCAGTGAATTTACCATCGTAGAATTCACCTTCCGAACTTTTGCTGTCTGAATAGTTGAGTTTGCCAACCAAGCGCCAGTCCGGAGTGAACTGGTAGTTGAAGGTATTTTTTAATAGCCAGGTATCGCGCTCAGTTTCCGATACAATATTTTCGCCCGATACCGTTTCCGATATATCCGTACGGTATTCCAGCGCGGATGCGATGCGTATAGCATCCAAACCATAGCCCACATTAAAGCCCATGGCATTGCGTTCGGTCTTGGCTCCTGTATCCGGGTCTTCGAGTGTGCCCGCCTCCAGGGTAGTGCCATAGGTCCAACGGTCATTGGGGGCCAGATCCATACCCAGGGCGTGGGTCAGGCCAGTGGAAACATCACCGTGACTGTAGCGCTCCTCACCGTAAATATTTAGCGTATCAGAATAGCGACTGCGGAAGCCGGTACTCATATTGCCCTTGCGTGCACGCACACCGGTATCGCTGCGCTCGTTATCCAGCGCATAATTCATATAGAGGCTGGTTCTGTCAGTCACCAGAAAGTCCGTACCGAGTCGGGCAGCTGTGCCAGTATCACCACCGGAAACTTCACTGTCCATTGTCAAACGGTCACTTACCCGATAAGCGCCACCAAGGCCGATGCGATTGTTCTCTTCGCGGGTACCGGTCACTTCCATCGTATTCTGAACAAAACCAAAGGCGCTCCAACTCTCACCGGAATCATAGCTCGCCTCGACAGCAACATCTGTGCGATCCCCTTCTGTCTGGGTAGCGGCGACAACTTCGGATTCATCTTCACGGCTATCATTGCGAACTGCGGAGGTGAGTCGCCAGTGATCATTGATACGGTAGCCGAACATCAAGTCCATGGCATTGGTTTGCAACCCCTGCTCTTCCTCTTTGGTATCGGCTTTGATTCTTACATCAAAACTTTCGCCGATCGGCAGGTTAACGCCACCGCCATATTGGATGGTATCGCCATCCACAAATTGGCCTGGACCGGAAAAACCCGCTTCACGCTCTTGATGGTAAAAACTACCAGAGCCACGCAAACTCTCGAAGAAATCTCCCAGCTGTAAAACGCCTTCCACTTTGGTTGCACTGGCAGCAACCGTGGAATCCAGGCTTTCATCATCAAAGGTGTAGCCGCCATCGAGCGAACTGACGCTATCGAGATTGCTACCCTCGCTATCGGCCATTTCAATTTTCACCCAACTACTGGCACTTTTACGCAAAGTCAGGTCAATACCCTGCAAGGAACTTTCATTTTCATCTTCGTCTTGCTGAATACTGCTGAAGCCCAATTTGACGTGATCGCCCAACCAGTAGTGGGCACGCCCACCAACAGCCAGGGTGTCCATTTCTTCAAAACCTGGGGTGTATTCGTAACGTGCTACCAGGTATTGGGGATTACCGTTGTAAGCACCATCTTCAATGAGCAGTTCATCATTTGCCAGGGAGGATAAGGGGCTGTTAAGCAGGATACGCCCTTGGATATAGTCGATGTCGTAATCAACTACTGCGGTAAGGGTCTTAACTGCGAGCACCAACCCGGAATCTTTATCCCGGACTTCTACCCGTAAACTTTCCGAGCCACTGGAAATGTCCTGGTGGCGGAGGTAATACAGGGAGCCGCCGGTTCCACGATACTCATCGCGCCCGGCAATGGTTCCCGGCTCTGCTCCAAAGGCATCTATTTGAAAGCGCTTCTCACCAAAGCTGGTCATCGCATCGGTTTCAAAGTGACCACTACCGCCGTAGAGCGTTCGGTCAATTTGAGCGAGCTCATTATCGGCGTAGTTGGCTTTGAAATTACCCCAGAGACCGTAGTCATCGTACTTGGACAATTTCACATAAAACTTGCCTGACGTGGGGGCGTCTTCAACTACGGTGGAGTCATCGCCAAACGTCGGGTAATACAAATCACTATCCAGGCGGCGGAACAAGGCATCGGGAGACTTTTCCATAAAGTTGGAAAACAGATCCTCTACCGGGCCCTCTTCGGTATCGGCACTGGCCGACAGGCGCCAGCCTTCCCCGAAACCGCCGTTGGTGTAAAACGCCAGACGGCCATCGTAGCTTACTGAGTTGTCATAGTGAGTTTCATCACCGGTAACCAGGGCTGCTGGGCCATTGGTTTTATCGTAACCCACAGTAAGGTCGGCAATACCTACAGTAAACCAGTCGTTTTTGGCAAAATCCAAATCCCGCAGGAAAAGTTCACCATTACCCTCATTATCAAGTATCGCCACTTCAACCGTATGCATACCCGGCTCAAAAATTTGCTCGGCGATAAACTGGCCTTGACTGTCGACCGGTACCGGATTGCCCGCTAACCACACGGTGTGCCCGGACGGCACCTGAGTGCCATTAACCAATACACTGTTACCATCCAGAGGGATGTTCCGCTGTGCTAAGCGGTTCTCGCCGTAGCCTACTAATAATTCCCTACCGATATCTTCATTTTCTGCAGACTCTTCAATTTGATCTACCAACCACAGGGTCTGTTCCGTGGTCTCGTCATAGCGGCCCTTGTTGTCATAGGCACGCAGTACATAGTGTAATTTTTTTAAAGGCGCCTGGAATTCAGAAAATTCTGCATGCCATTCCCCTTTGCCAAAGTGATCCAGCGGTACAATTGCCAGAGGTGTATCGCGCAGAGACTGTCCCTCTTCGAACAATCGCACTTCGGTGCTTTTAATAAAAGAGGGATAGTTGGTATAGCTACTGAAAAATACCCGGTTCTCTGCCAGGTCGGTATCCGGGTTATCTGCGTAACGGATGGTATTGGGCCACGCAGTCACATTCAGGCGCGGTTGCATTTTTTTATTGTCGAAGCGAAATTGAATATTCGCTTCTTGCAAGGCCACATCAGTACAGCGCTGTAAGTCCGCCGAGTTTTTATAGGGGTCGTATTCCGGGCTGCCGTCGACAGTAATACGCATCAAGTTAAGTGCGTAGGGATTATTGGCTATGGCTTCACGATTAATGCGCTCGATTTCCAAGCGATCACTTTCAGTGAGAATTGCCAATTCATCGTACAGGATTTCGACCTCAACCCTGGCGCCATCCCGCTGCTCAAAGCCATTGCTCACAACATCCGCAGATTGGACGTAGCCGCGCCCCTCAAACTCCACCTGGGTGTCTTCGAGATTCAATAATTCCTGTACCTGTGCCATAGCGCGCTGAGCGCGGGCACCGGACAGTCCCTGGTCATCGCCGTAAACCATCGCTTCGCGGCGATCCATACGCTGGTTATCGCTGTAGCCAATAAAGCTCAGACGAACATTCGCTTTATTGGAAATTTCAGCCATGGCCGCGCGTATCTGTGTCAGCTGTGCCTGACTGATAATCGGATCGCCATTATCAAAACGAATCGGCGACAGTTTTCCACCCGCAGATTCATAGGCAATGGTGAGAGTTTCCGCAGCGGCAGCTTCCGGACAGGCCTGAACAGAATCTGTAGCGACTTCCAATGGGTCGTCATACCAAAATTCCACTTCTACCCGACGGTTGAGTGCTCGGCCTTTCGGCGTATCGTTGGCCGCTATTGGTTGACTTGCCCCCTTGCCACTGCTGGTGACCATGGCCGCAGGCAAATTCAGTGCAGAACCCAGGGCCTGAGCGACACGGCGGGCTTCGCTATAGGATCGCTCCTGATAAGCACTCTGTTGGGCTTCCGGATTTTCACTCACGTCCAGGGGGCGGGCGTCGGTATGACCAATAAAGTGAATAACCAGATTGTTTTTATCCGCAAGGTTGGATCGAACCTCGCGGATACGGCGAATAAAGGCTTCCGGCAATTCTGTTTGCCCGGGCTCCATCCTCAGTGGCGTCACCAGGTTTCTAAGGCGTGCCCGCTGTTCACTGCCTGCGGCATAAGTAAGCCTGCATACCGTTTCCTGGCGGCATACTTTCACCCGGTTGAGCAACAATGCTTCCGCACGGGCACGGTCCGCCATGGCTTTTTCATCCAGGGCGTCATAGGTTACTTTTACCTGTACCCGGCGATTCTCTTCACGACCTGCGGTAGTAATATTATCCGCTGTGGGTTCTATATCCCCTCGCCCTTCAACAACAATCATTTGCTCAGGCAGTTCAAGGGCCTCTTGAAGGAAGTCCGCCACGAACTGGGCCCGCGCCAAAGTAAATTCTTCTTTGCTGGCAAAGTCTGCTACCTGTTCCCCGGTAAGGGGATCGGAATCTGTATGGCCAATAAAGTGCAATTTAAAATTGGGCGTCTCACCCAAGTCATTCAAACTCTGGCGCAGTAACTCCACTGCCTCCAGAGGAATTTCATCCTCAACGCCATAGAACAGGATTGGGTCGATAAAATCTTCCACCACAATCGGGTCCAGCGGTGCAACAAATTGAGTCGCATCCTGCAACCATTGATTTGTAGGTGCGCGCAGCAGCATACCTTCAGTATTACTACCTATCGACTGCTCTTCGAGTTCAGATTGGGTTTCACTTTCTTCAGAACTCAGGCTTGGAATGTTTTGCCAGACCTGCCACCAACTAGGCTCATCTACTTGCGCTCTCGCTTCCTGGGCCTGCGCTGGAAGTGTCAATGCCAACGCGATCGCGGTGGCGAGACGGCAGTCCCGCCGGGGGAAAAAGCGGGTCGTCTTCGCGGCAGTATTTATCGAGCAAGCTCGCTGATCACGATTCCGTTTTGCAAAGGACATCACTCCAAACCTCCTTTACCAGGAGGCGCTCCACGGCGCCAGAAAACTTCAGTTTCTATGGTCAAATCGTAGTCACCTTCACGGCTCTCCCAGTCCTGGGCGACCTGATCTTTAATTGCCTGCAGACGCTCGTCCACCAGATCCGGATCTTCATTCTCCCCAAGATAGGCAAGGCGTAAAACAGAGGGAGCTTCACTGAGTTTTTCCAACAATAAATCCATTCGGGAATGCCATTGCGGGCGCAATTCTGTTGTGCCCGGTTCAAATACCGCTTCGGCAATATCCAGGCGCACTACCCGGTGCAAGCTGGCTCCAAAGTTGAACTTCAGCATCTTGCCTCGGGTGGCTCGCAGCACACGCGGGTTTTCAGTGGTGAGACGATACCCGCTTGGCAAGCTGCGATCGTCGAGCTTGAGCACAAAATTGGAACCTCGATCCCCATTCGGCACCACTGCGCAGGTAATATGGAATCGACCGTGGGAGTCCGCTGTAGCATTCAGGCCGGTAGCAGTCACCACTCGAGCACCCGGTAAACCACCCTCTCCTTCATCCTGGTAGCCATTCATATTTTTATCGTCAAACACTTTGCCGATAACATCGGTACAGTCGAAGGTGGGATCGGGCACCACGCGCACAGTGGCTGAGGCCTCACCAGAGGCTGCCTGTCCAGAGAGCTGATTAAACATACGGGCGCGGTTCACATATTTGCCCTCGCCCACACCGGAACCCACAACCAATAGCAGTTTCAATACACGGGTTTCTTCCGCTTCCACGCGCAGATCTGACCACCTCAATTGCAGGCCTTCGCTTTCAGGCTCAACCGCCTCTCCATCAAGGCGCGCCGAGCCCGCGACATATTTGAAGCCTGCCGGGAAGTAATCGACTAGCTGTAGATCTGTCAGTGGAATTGGCAGCGTATTGCCAAAAGTAATGGTGTAAGGAACCAACTGACTGCGGGTTACGTTGAGCATGGCCGCGGTTTTGGTGATGGACAGCGCCCCTTCCAACTCCGGGTCCATGGCGACATGGTTGTTGAACAGCTGGCTTTCCCCTGGAATCTGACCATCATCCAAAGTCATTCGCAGGTAGTAGTCCGTTGCCGCATCCCGCGCCTCGACATCAAGAGAGGGATGAGAGAACGATTCTTGCACCTCACAATGATTTGCGGTCGCAGGAACCATATCGGCGTTGCTGCCCAGGCAACCGGCCACATCAAAACCGGCAGTTTCGCTGTTTGTCTGAGAAGGAATTACCAGTGATTCACCACCCACATAATCCTCATCCGCGATATCCACCTGAATCAGGTAGTCCGCGTTGGATGGACAGGCTGCATCGCTGAAGTTGATATCAAACTTGTAGTAACCCCCAGACTGGGTTACCTGCCCTTGTTGTTTCTCATCATCAAAACAACGCGCAGGCAATTCCTGACCGGAACTCACCCTCAACATAGTGAGGGTGGCACCCTCAATGGCGGAGCGGGTTACTGAATCGTAAACCACGCCATTGGGTGTTAGAGGCAAATTCAAATCCTGCGGGTTCGCTCCCGAATCTACATAAATTTCACTAATGGACTGCGGGCCGTTGGTGAAATCAGAAATAGAGTTACCCAATGAAGCCGTACTTTCCGTAGCATCTGGTGCGGTGTAACGCATTTCATAGCTAAGGCCACCATAGCTGTTCGGTACCAGCCCCTGGAACTGGAAGTAACCATTTTCATCAGACTGAGCTGTTTCCATCAATTCGTCATTGAAATACAGGTCTACCGCCCAATTAAGCAACAGGCTCTCATCCGTATCCAAGGCATTATTGAAATTCACATCGTGCCACAGATAACCAGCCAGGTTGGCAATGCCCGGGGTACCGCCAACGTCAATGGCAACACTGGCCTGAGCGCTGGAAGCCGGATCATTCCACTGTACTTCTGCGGTATTTAATACAGTAAAACCATAATCCAGGTTTTCTGACATCTGCGCCTGGAATCGCAGAGTAACCATCTCTCCCGGTTCCAAGTCACCGTAAGTTGTGGCGTAGTCTGCTGTGATTAGCGTGTCGACAACCGTTATTCCATCGGTCTGCCCGTTGAGCATGGCCGAATCGGCGATATAGGTAAGAACTCCATCTCCAGCTATAGCCAGGTCATCGGTGATCTCAATATAAGTTGCTGGGACACCGCTGATATTTTCGACGGTTACCAGGTATTCCAATACCGCACCCGCTTCTGCGGCACCGCCACCGACAACAGCAACCTCTTTCACAATGGAGAGCAACTGGGCATCACCCACGACAACGTCAGTTGGCTGTGCACCATTGGCTGGGTTGCCATCTGCGTCGGTCAGGGTAAGTGCCAACTCATCTGCTTCAACACTACCCTGGTTACTGATAACTGTGCCTGTCGGAGTGCCAGCATTCACCATTACCTCAAATGTGACAGTGGCAGTTTGACCCGAGGTAATAATGCCTTCATTGGCTCCTGGTAGCGGCGGTGTCAGGTCATCGGATGAAACCGGTAGGGCAGAATCCAACTGTGAATTACCACCACCGTTATCCGCGACTACTTCACCATTTAAAGTGGTGGAGCCGGCAACATAAGTAGTGTCATTTGGTACCTGATCGGTAAGCGCTACTTCGAGAGCATCTACACCACCCATATTGGTGATTGCGATGGTATAGCGAAGTACATCACCCGGATCGACAATCCCTGCGGAAATATAGTCTTCGGCAATCTCCACAGTCTTGTGGGCAATTAACAGGGGTACATCGCCAACAATATCGACCGTGGGATCATTGGGAGCATCGGTATTCGGGTCATCAGAGGGCACTTCATCAAAAGTACCGCTACCCGCACCTTCACCATTTACAAACGCTTGGTTTGAAATAACGGTGCCATCATTAACATCATTAATGGTGACATCAAAGGTGATGACCACTGCGGCTGCACCATTGGCCGTTGCGCCGATAAAACCATCGGCTTCGCCATCGGTGTTAATGCTCATACCTGCAGCCAGAGGAGAGGTGCCGCTGACATCAGACAATGTGGAGCCATTCAGGGTGGTAGAGCCACTGACATAAGTTGTATTAGATGGGATCTGATCCAATATCAGGGCATTGATCGCATTCTCATTACCGGCATTTTCCGCGGTAATGGTATATCGCAGGGTATCCCCAACCATCAGCAGATCTGCATCATCAGTCATATCTGCCGACGTTTTTTCTACCACCAGTAATGGCTCTGACTCAATCAGTACTTCTGTGGGATCTTCATCACCCGCCGTATCCGGATCATCGGTGCCGTTGATGTTGGGATCATCACTGTCTTGCAGTAATTGCCCGGGAAGCTGAACCTGGGCCTGGTTGAAGACTTGGGTCCCACTATCAATAACTGCTGCCAGGGTAACTTCATAAACAATCTGGATAGAATCTCCCGTGGTACCGCTCGCCGTAAGATCCAGATTACTGACTTCCAGATAGCCACTATTCCAGGTACCGGCAGAAGCATCGATAGCACTGCTGTCACTGCCAGTCGGAGCACTTACCAACTGTAAAGTGCCCGATTCAAACAGTGCAGAATTATTTAATCGACCCAGGTCATCGGTAATCTCGACTCCGCTCACATCAACACCACTCGTATTGGTCAGAGTCAATGTGTAACGTAAAACTTCCGTGGGGCTGGCGGCAGTGGCCGGGTTTTCTCCTCGGCTGATATTTTCCACTGCTTTGTAGAAAGTCACTGTCGGTACGGAGGCGCTAACCGAATAAGCATCCTCATGATCCAGCACACCGGGAGTGCCATCGGTGGGCGCCGCACGGGTGTACTGGCGAACTTCAGTGAGGCTGCTATCCCAGCTGTGCCACTGAGTAACACCAGCAATATTCGTCAGCGTATCCCCATCGACGGTGTCGGCATCCAAATAGGCATCGTAACCAATCAGCAGATGGTAATCCGCATCCAGCATTGCCACTGAACCAATGGAGGTGATTGTGAGGGTACAAGTCGCGTTATCGAATACCGCGCTAAAGTCGGAACCCTCTGCCAGGGTGGCCGTCGTGGTGCCGGCGCTGTCAGTAATTTGCGCGGTGAAATTGGCCGGGGCCGTTTCACACATTCCACCGGGATTATTATCCGGCAAAATATCGGTAACACTAATATCCCAGGCCTGGCCCGTACCGGTATTGTGCAAATCTAAAGTAAAGGTACCGCCTACACCGGACTGGACACTGGTGGGGCCAGTTTTAGTCAGGGTAATAGCCGTGGGCTCTACTACCGTCATGTCCGCCGTAGTATTGCCGCTACCCGCACCCTGCCCTGCAGAGGAATTATCATTATCGTAGTTGTAGCTGTAGCTGGCACTGGCGGCAAAATTCAAACCGTCCACATTCGGCGGGTCCATATCCAGCAGTCGCAGTGTTACATCAATAACGACTTGCTCGCCGGCGGGCACATCAATTCCGTTAGTGCTATCTGCAATACTGAGACTGGTGGAGCTGCCGTTATTTTCCGGAGTGAAAGATGCACTGCCAGATACTTTACTGGCACTGACAAATTCCAGATCCGCAGCAGACGCAGTCAGATCCATCAGCACAGTGACATCGTGAAGCGCCGTGGTCTGCACCGTTTCCGGGATGGTAATGCGATAGTTAAACGGCTCGCCAATGGAAGCTGTTAATTGGGTAACTTCAATCAACAGTGGCGCGGCATTGGGAGTATTAAATTGGACACTCACCGGAGAAGTCGGGCCATAATCCTCACGTAAATCGTCAGTGACCGCCACGGAATTCAGAGACGGCAAATCGTTATCATCAAGCGAATAATAAACTTCAACGTAGGCCGCATTTTGCAGGCTAAGTCCAGCCCCTAAATTAGAATCCGCTTCAACGCGATATACCATTTCCATGGATTCACCGGCGTTGATTCCGTAGCCCGTACCTGCGGCAAAATCCCAAACGGCTTCGCCATTACTACTATCGAAAGTAGGCGCAACCACTGTTGCTGCGGCACCATTTACCGTGAGGGACTGGACACTGACTCCCCCTTGGCGCAGACCTAAAGGAATCACATCGCGGAATACCGGATCATAGGCTGGTGAAGAACCGTTGTTGGTAATCGTAACGGTATATTCAATGGTATCGCCGGCGGAAAGCGTACTGCCATCTGCGGGAGTTGAGCTAATAGCTACGGCGAGGTCCGGCTGTAACAGGTCCAATGTTTCGCTATCACTGCGGGTTTCAGCTCCTGTGGCAGCATCAAAACCAAACTCTGCGGTATTGATCAGCGCGGTGTTCGTTGCCGGCCAGGGGTGGGAATCCTCATTGAGAACCCGCACAAGGTAACGCACAACAAATTCATCGTTGCTGGTATCGTTATCACCCGTGTTGACCAGGTCGGGAATGCTCCAGGTAACCGTAGTGGCACCAGTAGAAGGATCACCGGACTGCACTGGTTCTGCGATATCGGTGTGGGTAAAGGGCGCCGCAGCAGTAAATGGTGCTGAAGTCTGGCCATTAATTGAAAGAGTGCTTACAAACACCAATCCCTGGGGCAAAGTATCGACAATAAGCCCATTGGAGGCCGTGCCCTCTGGTAGGGAGAGGGTAATCTGGTATTCAACCAAGTCGCCCACTCGCAATTGCTCATCAGCGCTACCATAACTGTCATCTGAACGAATTTTGCTAATTGTGCTGTCATTGGCAGCATCTAGCTGAGCAGCAATATTTTCCAGTAAGTAATCATTCAGGCCACCGCTACCATCAGCACCGTTACGTTCATAAATACTGCTGTTATCTTCATCGAGACTGGTCCATTCCACACTGGCAGTTGCGGACAGCGCAGCTGCTGGCTGTACGCTGTCGAGTACCACCACATCGAAGACCAGTTCACTGTTATCACCTGCGGCGATATCCAGATCACTATTAGCCCGATCCCAAACCAGGTTTTGCGCAGTAGTAATTCCGTCACCAGTTACGGTGGGATCTGCCTGGGAGGCTCCGGAAAAAGTCACGGTGCCCGGTACAAACTCAAGCCCCAGGGATAACAACTCATTAACCGAAAGATCGTAAGCTGCAGAATTTTCCGCATTACCCGCAGCACTGAGGTCCAAGGTAAAACGCAGTACATCGCCCGCATCCGGATCGTTACCGGGGTTGGTTTGATTTGCGACAGAGGCAATTGCACTTATTTCTGGCTCGACGATGGTGAGTGTCGCTGCAGTGCCGGTGCCTCCGGACTGAGAAGTGCCGCCATCAGTCGCGGCATAAGAATAAGTCACCTCATTTTCAAAGCTGTGACCAGCCTGGGCTGTGGCATTGTTGGCAACCCGGGCGCGAACTTCAAAAATTGCCACGGTACCGGCTGGGATAATATCGACTGCCAGATCGATATTATTGCCACTGGTATTATCGGTGTAGGTAAGCCCATTAATTTCCTGCAATTGCACCAGCTCTAAGCTGGGGTCTAATACATCGGAAATTTCAATATCGTAAATGGCCGAGGTGGTGCCGCTACCGGGGACCTGTATCTGGTATACAACTTCGTCACCGACAGCGGCAGTAGTCGCTGTTTGCAGTGTTTTTTGTGGAGCAGTCACACTGGTCGCAACAGTGCCCATCGGATAGGGAGTGCCCAAAGTAACTGCGGAGTACTGTTCACCATTACTAGCTTCCAGCGACCAGAATTCATCGACGGTAAAAGTGTTAACCCAGCTTTCACCGCCACTAATATCTGTATAGAAACCGATCTGGTAACTGATTTCCAAGCAGGTACCCGCTTCGACCGGTACCAGGAAATCGAAGCCCATATCATCACCGCGTGTTGCCGGCGCACTATAGGTGTAATCTGCTCCCTGTGTCAGTACAGCGCCGTCGAGGCTCACCTGGAGATTGGCAATGGAACTCTCGTCCATTTGCGTCGCTAAATCGTCAGTTAGCAATAGGTTGTAGGCGGGGGCAAGACCCGAGTTACAGGCCTGCAGGGTAAACTGCATAATATCGTTGGCCGGGTCCACATTCATATGGGAACTGGGCCAGGTAGCATCGGTCTTGTTGAGATTGTCGATCACCGGTTGCAGTACAGTAATATCGGCGCTGTCCTGCAAGGTACTGGCGGCACCGGTGTAATTTAGCTGGGCCGTATTGGTCACGGTTGCGGTAGGCGCGGTGATTCCCGAACCCGCCACTACTTTAGCGGTGTACTCAATAACAAAGTTATTGGTATTACCGAAATTACTGGTGATATCTCCCAGATCCCAGGTCACCGTGCCAGTATCACCGGCACTGGGAACCGAAATCGCTGAATAGGTAAAGTCATTCAGGCTATCGTCGTAGGGAGCAGTGGTATCCCCGTTCACGCTGACAACAGTGTCAAATTCCAAACCACTGGGCAGCGCATCATCAATAGTTACCGCTGGTGTTGTTCCCGCCTGTAAATTCAGGGTGAGCTGGTAAGTGACAGTATCGCCAACACGCAGGGTACCCACTGCAGTTGCGGTATCTGTGTCGGCAATTACTGCTTTTGTAATGCTGGTATTGTCTACCGTATTAATACTGGCTTCTGCAGGACCAACACAGTAATCATCAGGTGCGGAAATACTGGGGCATCCAGCACCGTCGCGCTCATAGGCCTGGTCATTGATACTGCCATCGTCCAGGGAGGTCCAGTCCAGCATCACACTGTTGCTGATAGGCGAACCAAAAACGCCTGTAACCTGGGTTCGGTAGGTGAGCACCAGAGTTTGACCCAGCGCTAAATCCAGACTGTTATCGCCATTGTCACGACCCCATACGAGTGGACCTGCTGGAGCTGCCGCTGGTGTGGCAACAAAGCCGGATACTGCGGTACCGCCTATTTCTGCGGTAGGTGTAAAGCTGCTATCAAAGGTCAACTCTGAAGGCAGCGTATCGACTAAATTCAGCTCATAAGCTGCGGCACTGGAGCCCGCATCATGCTCCACGGTAATAACATATTCCAGCACATCACCACCCACCGGCAGATTGCCGGGGTTGGTGGCATTACTCACTGTCTTATTAATCTCGAGTAACGGCTCTACTACCGTTACACTGGTTGTGCTGTCGTTGATATTTTCTGTGCTGCCACTTTCCCCATTGCTGTAAGTAAGCGCGGCACTATTTTGGCGATTGTCACCATCATTAGTGGCGAGATCATTTTCGATGCGGGCAAAATAGGTAATTCGAATCAGCGGAGCAATTGTGCTTCCGGCCGTGTCATTTTCACTGCTGGTATCGACGGTGCCGATATCCCAGGTAGCATTTCCGGAAGTATTATCCCCCGGAAAACTGTTAAAGGCCGATTCAGATGGCGCGCTGCCATTAATAGTTTCAATACCGACAAAATCGTAAGTGATATCGTAGTCAGTATTATGAGAGAGCACATAACCCTCAGGGCTACCCAGCTGATCAGTGATAACTACATTTTCACTGATACCTTCCGGTAAACTAATCTCCAGTTGGAATTGTTTATGGGCACCGATGGTGGGAACTACCGAGGTGTCCAAATCCGTTTTAGTCAACGCTAATGAAGGTACTTCGGTCTGGGCACTGGCAGTGGTTTCATAATCATTGATAGGATCGCCGACATTGGGCAAAACACCAATACGCATACCGTCAGCGGCACCATCAATGCCAATAGAATTGCCACTGTTAAGTGCAACATCCGAGCCCGGTAGGGACTGCCAGCGGGCTTCAACGGTGTTGTCCAGGATTTCATGGGGCTCAACGCCCTGCTCTACCTGGACTTCAAAAGTGAATGTTTTTGTATTGCCAACCGCAATAGTGTAATCGCTATTGCTGCGATTCCAGCTAAAGATGGGGGCATTGGTGCCCACCGTAGTGACATCAACATTATTGGGAGGATCGTTGCCGCCCACATTGCCCAGGTAAATAAGATTGCTACCGGTGAGATCGTCGAGCACCTGCAAGTTGTAGGCATCGGCACTGCCAATATTTTCTGCTGTAACCGTGACTGTCAAAATATCGTCAGCATCACTATTGGTAACAGCAAAGGATTTGGTCAGCTGTATTTGTGGCTCGAGTACTGTTATTTCATGGGCATCAAATGGCACCGCCACCGCCGCACCGGACTCATCCACATAGGTAACTTGCGCAGTGGTATAGCTGCCGCCATTACCCAAAACATCACCGTCATTGGTGTTACTGCTGTTTTCAATACGGGCAATAAACTCTACCGGAAAATCAAACAGGCTACCGGATACGGTGGTGAGTTCCTGATCACCAAAATCCCACTCAACGTAATCTGCAGTACCCGTGCTGGTACAGGTAGCATTAAAAGTACCTCCCGGTACAAAGCCAGCGGCATTGTAAGGGGAGGCACTTAAATCGATGGTCTCCCCTTCGATACAGCGCATACCTGCCGGCAATTCATCACGAATCACAAAGTCTCGCAGTTTCGCTGCCGGAATCTGTGCTGTCAGTTCGTAACGTACCTCTTCACCGACAACCGCTGTGTCACTGCTGGTTCCACTGGCCGTGCCGTTGGAGAACTCAAGGGCTTCCTTCGGCTCTGCCTGTACTTCAATAATCCTCATCTGTGCTTCGGCATCGTCGGACTGGTAGTGGCGCGCCCGACCGGCTGCAGGAGTGCCGTCACCGACACCATCATTGTCCGTGTCACTGTCAATTTGCGGAGAAGTCTGATTACCAAAATCGCCTTCCAAACTGTCATAGCGAGCGAAGAAAGTATTGGTAAACAGCTGCAGTGGTGCCACTGACTGATGTGGTTTCACACGGTAATACAGGGTTACGGAGTCACCCGGGTTAATTCGCTCAAGGGCAGTGGAATGCTCATAGGAAAAAGTGATAATAGCCGGGGTACCACCATCACTGCAGTGGGTAGCTTCTGAATAGTTATTTGCACCGGAGGTAATTCCCACCAAGCCATCGTCGCCACTGACAGTTTCCGAACTGCCATCAGCATCGTTATCCAGGCTATCGGAATCCATTGCCTGCACACACATCTGGCCGGAAGAATCCAGGGTATCAGTTACGACAACATCGTATGCGGGAGCGCGATCAACACCTCTATCCGCAGCCCGGTTAGTCACCGTGAGACGGAAGATATAAGTCTGGTCCCGGTGCCCTTCATCGGTAAAATCCACAAAATTGCTACAGCTTGTTCCAGTGCCGTAGAGATTTTCATTACAGACTTTTTTATCGACTTCTATCGAGGGTTCAGTAACAGTGACAGATTCCGACCATTCAGTAATATCTGGGAAACCGGGGACCGTGGTTGGAACACCATCAATATTGGTCAGGGTTCCACTGGTATTGTAGTTATCTACGATAATCGTTTCAGTATCAAAAACCGCCGTAAACTGGGCGCGGGCGTAATCGATACTGTCATTTGCATGTTGGTTCGGATCAGTATTTTCTGTATCCACTGGGTCATTCAACAAGCGGGTTGTCATATCCGCAAGGAACCAGCGATCTTTCGCTGTAATATTGGTAGTAATATCCCACTGTAAATCTGTCTCACTCAGAGAGTTATTCAGACCACCGCCCTCAACAATATCACTGCTCGAAATAACCACACAATTTGCCTGTGAGGTGGGATCAGGAAGGCTGACGTCTGAACAATTTAGCGGTGAATCCGCAATATAGCCCTGGCCGTCGGGAAGGTCATCGATAACATCAATGTCCTTCACTTCTATCAAAGTAAATCCCGGTGTATCGAACCCAAACCAACCACCGGCTTGAATTTCAAAACTACACTCTTCACCAATCAATACACTGCTATTTGGGAAAGCAGTTTCACTGGTCAGCTCGGTACATTCATCGGAACGGTCCTTGACCAGGTTAAAACCCATTACCCGCGCGCGCATACCATCAAGGGTGTAATTATTAGCCAATTGCTGGTTTGGTGTCGTATCCGTTAGAGATGCAGGACTGGGGAAACTTAGCGCGGTACCATCATATAAGGTGATTTCACCTACGACATCTGCACGGAACGTCAGGTCGTCATCAGTGGCCGAGTGATTCTTTTCAACCACAAAAACCACTCGCTCTGTATCACCAGGTCCAATTTCACCCCCCAAATCACCACTATCACACAGGTACACCCTGGAGGAACCTGGCAAATAATCAGGCTGGTTCCAAAGTGGGTGTCCTGGCACTGTGCCCAGATTGGGATTTCCCAGGGCCGTACAGCTGCGGTCATTGGACAGGACCGTCATCGCCTCACCGAAGGTGACATACACGGAATAATCATCCGCGTCGTGGCCACCGTTATTGGTGATATCCACCGTCAATTCTGAAGTGCCACTATCGCGAACAATATAAAGTGGATGAACCGTGCTGACGTCCAGATCTTCGGGGTCGGGAGTAACCGACTGGGCTTCTACCTGAGTAGCAGGAGTGGTTGAAGAACAGAAATCCTCGTAATCAATAGTGAGGACATTGTTTGCAAGGGCGATATTGCTATTTGGATCGGTACCGGTAGTGGAAGACTCTTCCTCTATATCCAGGTCAGCATCCAAGTCATAGAAGTCCGGCTCGATCGTAACGATGCGGAAACGAATTTGAATTTCATCTCCATGTCGCATCATGTGCTCTTGGTCTGAGTATACCGAGTGAACTGTACTACTCAACAAGCGGAATTCCGGTTGGTTGTTATTAAGTGGATTTGTATCCCATTGATTCCAGTTAGAACCCACACGCCATTCCAGCGTATCGACTTTGCCATCGTAGGTTGAGCTATAGTTAGCGCCGTGGCTATCAATACCGCGACGCTCGCGGGTAATTTCCGGTGTAAAGGTGGTATCAACCACATATTCGTCGGGCAGATCGCTGACAAACTGGATATCTCTTACCGAGCCACCTGTCCGGTTATTTACGGTTATAGTAACGTAACCGGAAGCACCGAGCGGTTGATTCAAGTTGGTACCAGTAATCTCCTGGGTAATAGTGAGGTCTGATAAAACCTCAACACGCATTGCCGAAGTATCAGAGCCCGGAGCTGAGGCTTCTGCGGGACTGGAAATACCGCCAACACCCGTATCACCATCAATCTCACAACCCCATTGTAAATCTGACACTGTATTGGTGCCATTGGTACAGGAAGTATTTACTTTACCTACCAAGTAGATATCCAGGTTGCCACCAGACGGAACGTCAGTGCGCCCTGAGCCATTGGAAAAGTTACCATCCAGCTCAAAGTTATTAATAGAATTACTTGCGGAAACGCAGCTACTGCCACCGGGCGCAACACCATTATTATTGGCAACAGCTTCAGCGGCACTTTCACTCGGACAAGCGTAATTGATATCCATATTGGGGTTGGACATCAAATCATCAAAACGCGCATCCTGCATATCCGCGTCACCATCATTGGAGATACGAATACGCCAGATCACATCATCTTCAATATTGCCATAGACATTATTGGTGTAGTTCGTTTGCGCCGCATCAATATTACGGCCGCGCTTGTCCATGGAGGGTTCTGGCTCACGGATAGACAGCTCCATACTGTGAGTATCTGTAGTGGTCGGGTAACTGCAGTAATCGAAAGTTGCGGTCGCATTTAAGGTGCGATTATTAACAACCAGCTCTTCCTCTTCTTCATCCTGGCTGCGCACGTTGAAGGTGATAGTCAGGGTCGTATTTTCGTCACGCTCTGCAAGTGCTGACAGGTCATTTTGATCCCAGGTAATCGTGGTGCCACTGATAGTGGGCTCACCCAGAACAAATCCAGAACTCACTGAAGTAGAGCCAGTCACATACTCGAGACCGGAGGACCCGAAGTTCTCCGTAATAACGATATCCTGAATAGACTGGGTACCCGATAGGCCACTGAAAATACTGGGTACATCAACTTCGATGGTTACCTGTCCATCACCACATAAAACGCACCAACTTTGGCCTGAGCGGTGACTGAGAATATTGAACCCTGCAGGATCATCGGTAATAGAAGGACAGTTGGATTGAGCAAGTGCCTGCGGTGCAGTTAGCAGGACCACCGCACAGACCAATAAAAATCCAATAATCACAGACTTGCAGGATTTTTGCTCAACAAATTCCGACTTCATTATCACTTAACGGCCGCCACTTTCTAATACAGATGTTTGGAGATAAATCGGGCATTTACACCAGACACTCCACGGTGGGCGAACTTTAATTACAACCCACTTAGGTAGCCGTGAAACAAGTCATAATTAGCCAGCTGACAAGTGGAACTTTTGTAGGGATTGCCAAGTGGTTCTCAGGCGGGCCCTCAGTGAGGGAAAATTTTTGTCCAGAACGGACAAAAAATAATTGAACAGGTATGACGAAAATTTCATCACCATGAAACGGCCGGAACCCACTATTCAGTGGGCTCCGGCCAATTATCAGCCTAGGTTGGCGGGAAGAAGTCAATCGGATAAAGAATGGTAATGGTCGGCACTCCGGCCTTTTCACCAAAGTTAAATCGTTTGACCCTAGCCACAATTTTTGCATTGAGCGACGGCGAATCCACATCACTGGAATCTACACTCACGGCAGAAACCGATCCGCTGGGTTCAATAGTAATCTTCAACACCATCTTACCTTGCAGCGCGGGATTATTACGCAGCTCACGATTGTAGATACGGTACAAGGTGGCCTTGTAGCGATCGAAAACAATCTGGATTTCCTCATCTGTCCGCGACGGACCAGCACCATCACTGAGAGGACGGTCCTCACCAGCAAAGTCACCTTCAGTACCGATAGAACTCTCAACTCGTGCAAAGGCAACGCCACCCAAGTCCGAACCAGATCCACCCACATTGCGACTCAGCTCTGCCGTATTGATACCACCACTACCCGCGGTAGATGCTGCAGTGATCAGTGAGCGCTGACTGCGGTTCTCTTTTTTACCGGCCGTGCTCAGCTGGGTTTGCTGGCCGAGGCGGTTATCCAGATCATCTTGTATCAGGTCCTGGAAGTTATCCTTAAAGGCGAGAACACCGGATCGCTCAGCTTTTTTACGCGCCTGCTTTTTCTCCGCCTTGGAGGGTTTCGGGTCCTGCTTGGCCACCTTCTGCTCAGGCTTCTTCTCTGGCTTTTTCTCCTCTTTCTTAGGCTTGGCCTTTTCTGGCTCCGGCGGTGGCTTGGGCTTGGTTTTCTTCTCAATAACCAGCTTGGCCAAACGCTCGGGAATTTCCACTATTTGAGACTCGGGCTGGGGCACCGTATACAGAGGAATCAGGTAGCCCAGCAAGGCAGCGACAAACAATGAGGCAAAGACACAGCGGCGAAAACGCTTCTCGTCCTCGCCCTGCTTGTGCCATGGCATCACCATAGGGCGGAACTTAGGCTGTTCGAATTCCCGTGTTATCTCGAACTCGAACTTTGACTCTTCCTCCTCGCGGCGCAGCTCATCCGCGCGCTCATCCAGCGCAAAGACCTCTTCCTGGCACTCGCTTATGCTGTTCTGTATAGCACTGCGCTCATCGCGCAGCTGCTCCAGGCTCTGGTTGAAACTGCGCGTCGACTGGCCGATCCGCTCGATAACCTGCGCAGAAGCATTCTCCCGATAATCTTCCGCCCAGAACATTTCTCCCGCGCCCGCTTCTTCAAGCTTGCGCAGGCGTTCGGAAATCTCGTCGAGCAACTGGTACTTGGACCCCTGGTCCTGCAATCCAGCCAGCTTCTCTTCGATCTGGTGCCGCTCATCCTCGAGCAGCTGCATGCGATGGTGAACCGCCTCAAGCGCCTCACCTACCGCCCGCTGTTGTTGAAGAAAATTACTCACAAACTTCCATTAACCCTGAGATGCTTTCTGAATAACCGCCAGTGAAACTTTGGTATAGCCAGCGTCTGTACAGCTGGACATCACCTTTTTCAGCAAACTGAACGGAATGCCTCTGTCCGCGAGAATATTGACCTCCGGTGGTTCTGGATCCTGGCCTCCCTCGACGCCGCCCTCACCTGAGTCTGCCGAGGCCTGGGCAACACCAATTGCCTTGGCCAGCTCCGCAACCATCGCTTCCTTAATGGCCGCAATAATGGTTTCCTCACTTTCCAACACTTCGGAAGTGGCAATTACCGAGTTGGATTCCACCAGGATTTCATCATTGGTCACCATCAAGGTCACCGTTTCCCGGGGCTTGGTCTCCACCACTGAGTCCGGCAAGGTAATCACCTTGGGGGGCTCCAGGGCTTCATTGCTGGAGGTATTAGTCAGCAGGAAAAACACCAGGATCGTAAAAACATCCATCAGGGAAGTCAGGTTCATACCTGAGGTTTTCTTGCGCTTATGGCTTCGCGCCATACGCTTCATGCGTCGGCTTTCATTTCTCATGGCGCATCTCCTATGGAAATATCAGGAAATAAAACCACCTTTTCCACCGCATCCAGATCACTGGGATCACTCCCCTCAACCCGCACTTCAGCTCCGCGCACAGTATCCATAATGCCCACCAAATGCTCATAGGCGATTGTGGGCTCCATCAGGATGATGGAATCAGTTTTTTCCGGATAACTGGCCTTAACTTCCAACAAAAACTGCGTGAGCTTCTTTAGGTCATACACCTCTGCTGTGGGCAGCACAGCGAGAATCTCAGTCTGTTCAGTATCTGCTCCAACGGGAGCCTCAATAGGAGCATTTTCACCCTCGCCATCGATATTCAGGTTGGGGAAACGTGCGATAACCTTTTCACCATCACTGATTTCCACGGCCTGTTCTCGCACAACTACCTCCACCGTAACTGTGGGATCATCCGGTGCTCCACCACCGGCACCACTCGGCATATTCAGTTCGAGAATTGTCACCCGCGAAAATACCGCCGATACCAATAGAAAAGGCACCAATACCACCATCAAATTCAAGAAAGCAGTGATATCCAGCTCAGGAGCTTCTTTATCCCGCCCGTGGCGCCGCCTTCTCATTACGCAGTTTCCGCTTGCTGTGCTACTGGATTGGTTTTTGCTGGGGCAGTTTTTTCACTAGACGGCTTGGATTTTGCGGGCTCCACTTCAAAGCGGCGACGGGTGGCACCATCAATCAGGTTGGATGCTTTTACAGAGACCATCTCCAGGCTATCGATAATTTCACCGGTGAGTGAGTTCAGCAGTGCGTGGACGATCAACAACGGGATACCAGTCATCAGACCGAAGGCGGTGGTGTTCATCGCCACGGAAATACTGGCGGAGAGCAGGTCTGCCTTTTCTGCCGGGTTAGCATTGGCTACCGCTGTAAAGGCTTCGATCAGACCCATAATGGTTCCCAGAAGCCCGAGCAAAGTTGCGATATTGGAAAACAAAGCGACGTAAGGGGTGCGCTTTTCCAGCTGTGGAGTGATCTCCATCATGCTCTCTTCCATCGCGATTTCGATATCTTCACGACGGCGAACAGCCCCCTGCCGGGCCAGCCCCATAGACAGTAATTTACTCACACTGGACTCGTCCTGTTTTACCAGGTTGCGAGCGCGATCGAAGTCTCCCGAAGCTAATACCGGCTGCAGCTTATCCCACATATTGCGGTTGCTGCGGCGCTCCAAATGCAGGCGGATAAAGCGCTCGATAGCCACAGCACCACCCAGTGCGGCAACCACGAGAATCGGGTACATGAAAGTACCGCCCGTCTGGAAAAACTCGATGACGTTATTGAAAAAGTCCATTACAAACCCTCTTGAGAAATACAGCTAAAACTTGGTGCTACTCCGGCGACAGCCAGAATCAATATGGCGTTAATCGCCGGACAGGCTGAGTTGATAGAACTCCAACTCACGCATGAAAACTTCCTTGTCAAGCGGTTTGAGTTTGTCGTCCATCAAGCTGGAGACAAGGTCGCTTTCGACACCCACTTCGGAACTTTTCCAGGGGACAATATAGAGAGACTTAGGGGCTTCCTTGTTACCGATAATAGAAATACCCGACAACTCCTTAATTTTTGAATCCACCTTTTTATCGGTGGATTCTTTTTTCTCCTCTCCCTCAGACTGAGCCAAGGCATAAGGAAAAACCATAAAGCTGGCCACGAATGGCAAAGCCCAACGAAGTTTGATCATTTACCAGCCCTCCGTTGAATATCAGCTAACCAGATAGTGACATCCCGGTCCTCTGGTTCCAATTGAACATATTGTTCGAATTGTGCCAGAGCACACTGGAGATCTTGCAGATACAGATCACACAATATGCCCAGATTTTTTATCAAAGGTAGATATTCTGGATTTTCTGCCAAAGCATTCACATATATTTTTCGCGCCTCGGCAAAGCGCCCTTGCTTTCGGTAGAGAACGGCCAGTTCATTAGTTGCCACCGGATGCTTTTCGTCCAGCGCCAATGCCTTTAAAAAAGCCTCTTCCGCTTTTGCCTCATTGCCACTTTTGTAGTGGGCAATACCCAGATTGATATAGGGTGCCGGAAGGCGCTGCTCGCGCTCCACCACTGACTGCAGAAGTTCAATAGCACTCGCATAATCCTGCTCGGCAAGATATTCCAGGGATCGCTCAAAGTCCCGACTCACACTGCCCGATACCCGCACCGAAGAATAATCAGAGATTTTTCCAGACTTGGTTTGGGTACTGGCGCAAGCTGCTAACAACAAGGCTAAGCCCACCAGAAAAAACAAACGCATTTGTTTTTGCATAACTTTCCACTCCAAAAGGCAAATGCCTGTTATTACTGACCCGAAACTGCTGATCCCGCTGAAGGCAATTCCGGCTCTGGCGGCAGGGGTACAATAGTCTGGAGATACTCACCAGCCTCTTCCGCCCGTGCATAGCGAGCGGGCATTAAATTGGCAAGCTTGCCAATACTTTTATCAACCCAGGGGTTATAAATACCGACGCCCAGCAACTCGACATTCTTCTGGTGAACAGAAATGGCTTTTTCCTCGAAGGGATAAATCTGCTCCTCCAATGCCAACTCATACTCTTCCAGCTCCAGGGCATTCAGGTTAGTTGGACGTTCAGAGTCCTTCAGGGCCACGCTAAAGTGGAGATAAATTTCAGCCAGGTAAAAGGTTGCCGCAGCGGTCACATCGGCCACCTGATAATCAATCAGGTCAGTAAATGCACGGGTGGCTGCTTTCATACGCTTGCGCTTGAGGTTGAGGCTTTTCTCGATAGGCGCAACCAAATCCACCTGGGTGAAAGCCTCAAAGCTGGGTTCAGCCAATAGCAGGGCCGCATTACCTGCGAGATAACGGGTGCGGTCGCTGCGCTGGGAACCACCGCGGGACTCAACTTTCACCAGTTCACGAAGCTCTGCCATGTAAAGCTTTTGATTCCCGGACACTTTGTAGATATCGGCAATTTTCTGGCGAGTCTCCAGCGCCGGCTCCATGGGTTCGGGGAAATAATCGACGTAGCGACGCAAAACAGACAGCGCTTTAGCGCTATCTTCTGCCGCTGCGTAAAGATCTGCCGCCTGGGTTAAGGCCTCACGGCGTATTTCATCGTCCTCGGATTCCCGCTCAATACGCTCAAATTCCGCAGCTGCCAACAACAGCTCACCGCTCTCCTGGTAAACTACTGCCAACTTCTTGGTGACATCTTTTGCCAGCTCATGCTCCGGGAAGTGACTGCGGAAGTTATTTAATACCGTTGCCGCTTGTACCCAATCCTTAAGCACAATCAATGATGCGGCAGCATCGTACTCCGCCGTAGCCAAAATGGTCGCACCGGGTGCAGCGCCTCGAATACGCAGGAAATGGCTCGCTGCGGTTGCATGATCCTCCTGCTTACGGGCCATATCACCCTGCTGGTAGATAGAAGCCGCCAGGTTATCTACCAGACCCGCCCTATCCTTTGCATCTTGGGCAGTCAGCGTCAAAGTTTCACCGTAAGCGATTTCTGCATCCGCAAAGGCCGCAGTATCGAAAGAAGCGTGAGCCACCAGCAGCCAGGCAGAACGTCTAATCTCCTGCTCCGCAGTGGGGAACTGCTCCAACAGTGAACGACCATTGGCGATTGTCGGGGCATAGTCTTTTAACCCGTAGAGATCCTCCACCGCTCCGAGCATGATCTGAGGGGCTTTGGCATGCTCAGGGAATGTAGCTGCAAAAGTCAGCGATGAACGGATAATTTCCCGCAATAGTGGTGCACGCTGCTCATCCGTTGCATCTTTTAAGTTATTGGCCAGATGTTCGCGATAAGCGTAAACCGCTGCGTAGCCTGCTTCGCTGGAATCCTTATGCGCAGGATATTCATAGGCCGTGCGCTCGTATTCCAGAGCTGCACCATGGAAATCCCGGTTTTCCAACATCAATCCGGCAAGCTGATAATTGATTTCCGGTGCGCGCTCAGTTTCCCGGAAGGAATCGAGATAGCTGCGATACCAGTGAATCGCCTCGCGATAATTCTCGGCCTTCTTATCTTTTAACTTCTTGTTCTGGTAAGCCGCATGGTAGTGCCCGGCGAGGTCGATCAGGTTGGTCTGCAGGAAGGCAACCACCTCTCCGTATTCATTAATATCGAAGACAGTCCAGTAATCGGCATTAAGTGCATAAGTAGTGGCAAAATCCTTCTTCGCTTCCAGCACCAGCTTGGGGAAGCCGCCTTTACTGTAGATTTCAATAACACGAATTGAGAAATCCGCAGATACTCTGTGCAACTGGTTTCGATCAACAAACGCAATATAGGATTTTGCCGCATCCTGGTAGCGACGCTTCTCCAAATAATATTCACCCAGCTGGCTGTATACCCGGAACTCGTAATCTCTATTGCCCTTGCGGGTGAAGTAATCGACAACCGAATCAGGGCCTTCCAGGTAAGAAAAGCTCAAGCTGACCACGCGGAAAGTATCGTCAATATGCTTGCGCTCGCCCTTATTGTTTTGCTGGTCGAAGTCATATCCCTGGGAGACTTTGTAATCCAGCATGGCGATATAGTCATCCAGGGCCATTTCATACATATCCTGCTTAAACAGCGCCCAACCGCGTTTATACAGGGCAAGCTCGTAAAAACTGGATATCACACCAATATCAATAACTTTTCCGTAGGACTCTTCCGCATCGAGAAACTTCTTGCGGGTAAAATAGTATTCGCCCAGCCGGAACCAGGATTCATCGATATGTCGCGAATCCGGATAGTTAGCCACCAGCTGGCGCAATACATCCACCGCTGCATCAATCTCTCCCGCCTCTTCATAAGCCCGGGATAACTGATACATCACCTGGTCGTTGCGGTGGTATAGGGGGTACTTTTGCAGCAATTTAATATAGAGATCGATGGCCTCGCGGGCATTGGCTGACATCATCTCTTCAGAATCAACGCCCGGCGCTTCAAGCGGGGTTTCATCTGCAGCTATTTCTATGCTGCCACTAGCCCGGGTTTCAAACTCCTCGTCGGACTCGACAACCCCAGGATCCTGCACTTCAGTCACTACCGGCTCTACCTTGGCCACCGGCGCTGCCGTCTCTGGAGCATCCAGGGTATTTTCAGCCATAGCTTCTGACGCATCGACAGAGATCACCGCCCCGCTTCCAGCAGCTACTCCAGCAAGGTTATCGAATTCTGCATCTTCAGCGCGGTGTGCCTGCTTGATTTTCAGGTCGGCAATCCTGCGCATCGCCTCGGGGGTCAGCTTGGATTCAGGGGTTTCCTGCAAGTACTTCTGGTAGCTGGCCAGTGCCTTCTCCAGGCTGCCATCAATATGCTCTTCCTTAATTTCTACTTCGACATTTTGAAGACTGCCGATGGTCTTGCCGCTATTTCCCGCACAACCCCCTAGCACTATAAGTGCAGAGAGAAGACCGGCGGCGCGATTGAGAGATTTACCAGCTCGAGATTTAGATTTGAGCAACTTACTCACGAATCACCTCCCTCTGCTGATTCTTCTTCCTCCACCGGCTTCATCTCCGGCGGATTGTCCTCAGGGATTTGCTCTTCCAACAGTGCTTTGTGCTGCTCTACCTTGAATTCATCTTCACGCTGCTCCTGCAGCTCATTAGCGCGGTCGTAGCTGTCTGCCAGGGCGAAGCGGGCTTTAATTTGATAACTTTCCAACTGTGCGCGACGGCGTTCCAACTCAGCAATTGCCAATGCCTCAAGCATGGTGCCCTGGCGCGCCATCAGGGTTTTCAGTCGCCGCTGGGTTTGCTGGATACGCGCGCGCAAACGAGTAATATCGCGGTCGTAACCGGTATAGCTGTGAGTTGCCGCCTGGCGACTGCGCACAAAGGAATCGTAAACAGACTGGAGACTTTCGATCTCCTGGTTTAATTCCGCCAGGTGTTTGTAGGCCTCGGTCAAACGCTGGTCGTACTCAAAGGAAAGACGCAGGTCCAAAACACCTTTGAGCCGCTGTACCCGCTCCAAAGTAGTTTCAGTAAAGCCCTGGGGATGCTCAGCAATTTTTCCGCTAAGTTCCAGGAGCTTCAATCGCGCTTCCTGCTCTTCGGCCGTTGCCAGGTATTCTGGTCGGCGGGAGACCAGCATCTGCTCTATACGATTGGCAAATTGGTCACGCTGCTCCATCCGCAGTTGGATACGGGCATCGAGTTCACGGAATTGCCTGTCCAGCTCCGGCAACAGGGGTTCGTAATAGTTGCGGCGAATACGAATAATATCTTCGTAGGCTGTCAGGCTTTTTAGCCACTCTTCATTGCGCTCATATAAATCGTTGAGGTCGCGATAATTCCGCAGAAACTCCTGGTAGTCATTGGACGCCATCAGGTCGAGTAAGTAATGGGTCTCGGGGGCTTCCGGTAAATTGCGCAAGGCCACTACCCAGTTCTGTACCTGGGTGGCCTCTTTACGACGCAGCGCCTCAAGAAACTTACCTTTGCGAATACTATGAATAGACTGTGTGAGGGTATCGATCTCACGTCCGAAAGCGTCTAAGGCGCGGCCGTAATTAATTGCAGCAGTACTGTGGACATCCAGTTTGCCGTAGGCATAGGGCACCGCCAACATGACCTCTTGCACTGGCTCATTGGTGCCTTTGCGGTCTTGCAACAGCTTCCAGGGCACCAGTGCCCGATCATAGCGACCCGCGCGGGCCTCTACCCAGCCAGCACCCAGCAGCGCCCTGTTTGAAAAAGGGCCATCGAGGTTTACACGATCAAAATAGGGGCGCGCCAGTTCCAGCTTGCCCAGCTCCATTAAATGGGAGCCCAATAAGAGGTTGGTTTTATCGTAAAGGGCCTGCAGGGCCGCCTCTGAACTGCGCTTTCTTCCCAGTGCAGTCAACTCCAGAACACCGCGCTCCTCTTCTCCCGCCTTCAGTTGGGCAATACCCAAATTGAAGGAAACAAAGCCCTCTAGCGACTCTTCACCCTTCAGGTCTTGCAGCAGTTCTACAGCCTCCTCGAATCGACCGAGCTGCATATAGACTCGAGCACGCAAAAACTGCTCATCTGCACGGACCCTCTCGGGAACCCGCCCGTCAATCATTTCCAGGGCGTGTAAGGCGTTGCGCGGCTGTTGTTTGTGATAGTGAATTTTTGCCAGTCGATACGCGGCTTCATTGCGCACCGGCTGGGAAACATTTCCCTGCAGTACAGCCTCAATAGCCCGCCCGGCCTCCCTGTGCATTCGGTAGGACAATTCCAAGTCACCCACCGAAAACTCAGCTTGCCCCAAGTGCGCACTGAAAGGATCGAGTTCGGGCTGATCTAAGCGGTGATACTGAGCAAGTTCTGTGTCCAGTGCCACAATCGCATCAAAATAACTTTCCTGATGGGCATGAAACATTGCCGCACCGAAAAACAGGTCTTTAAGTTCTTCCTGCGATTCAGTCGCCGCTGCAGCAGGGAGAGCAGCCAAAGAACAAAGGGATAGAGCACCAAGCATCACCCTGGTTTGACAGGACAACACATTTACCAGGGACCTGAGCATGATTACCAGTCCTTGAAGTTTATCGTGGACTCGGTTCCCAGAACCTTAATCTCGACAAATTTAGGACCCACTGCTTTCTCCACGGTGTAGGAAGCTGTAGCCCGATACTCTTTTCCTGATGGGGTTTTACCGAGAAAACTAACCTCTAATGGATGCCCACCCACTTGCACATTGCCAGTGTATATTTTTTGTACCCCACCTTTTTGCAGGGACTCAATTTCCCGGTAGGTATAGAGATGATGGGCAACTAATTTGCCATTCAGTGTGACCTCAACCGACTCCAGCTCGAAGGGCTTTTCATCAGCCACCGAGACAAAAAGAGCTACCTGCGTATTAGAGGGGAATAAGAGCTTTTCCTCCAGCTGTGACAATTCAGCAGTGAGATCAATTACATCTTTCTTAACATCCTGGATCTGCTCATCCAGGCCACGGATATCATCTCTATCAATAGTCTGAGCATGCCCAGTACTGGCCAACAGAAAGAAAAGTACAATCTGAAGAATTCTGAACATGTGGCCTACCTCCGACCCAACCCTAAACTATCAATTCCTGCCAGAGAACCTGGAACAGGACCACAATAAACCCAGGCACAACAGGGCCTTGAGCTGCGGCATTGTATTGAATAGAGGGCTAATCAGATGTGAGGAAATTCAAATCTCACAAAAACTCAAAGAATGGATAAATTTTGAAAAAAGCACTTCAATTAGATAAAAGAGATCTACGACACAAAAGAAGTGAGACGTGCTTCACTTGCAATCAAGAAAGCTCTCCACTTTGGCTCTCTGGCCTACCGATCACAAAAAACATACAGACAATCAAACCAACCAAGGCTAGGTAAGCATTTACTGTAAAAGCTCTATCTATACCCGAAGGTATATCTGGAGCAAAGGCGATAATTGTAGCATTCATACCCAAACCAACCGCACCCCCACCAATTTTAAACATATAGAGGATTGCGCCTGCCAAGCTGGCACGGTGAGGTTCCACCACCGTAATACCCGCAGTCGTACTGGATGGATTGAACAGCCCAATACCCACTCCCAACACGATCAAGCCCGGACACATATCCAGAAAGCCCGTGTCCGAAGTCAAGTTCGAGAGCATGAACATTCCAACACTCATCCCCAAAATACCTAATGAGACGAGTAATTTTGGCCCGGCTACCTCATAGAAACGACCGGAGATAATAGCAACCAGCCCCGATACAACCATTAAAGGGACCAAAGACAAACCGGCCTGAAATGCCGAGTAACCACGAAAATTCGCCAAAAACTGGGGGACATAGAGAATTGCCGATAGGAATACTACGGAGATTAGAAGTGTTGTAACGCCTACCGCTAGGAACTTCCGGTTCTTTGCAATATCAGGGGGAATCAGGGCATCTTTACCAACTCGATACTCCACGATGGTAAACAGACAGAGCAACACCAGGAACACAACGATCAGGCTGATAACCACAGGATGCTTGAAACCAATCTCCGCGGAGACATCCAGTGCAAAAAGCAAACAAAATAGCGAGGTGCATAGTAGTAGCACACCGAAGAAGTCTATTTTTTCCTCGGTGTCACGCGGTTTATCGGGGGGTACTGCCCACCAGCAAGCCAGCATTGTTGCCAGAGTGAGGAGAATATTAACGAAGAAAATCCATCGCCAACTGAAAAAATCTGCGAGCACCCCACCCAAAACTGGTCCAGCTGCATTCGCTAACCCACAGGTGGCCATCAGGATACCACCCGCCAACCCTGACCTTTCATAGGTCAACAAGTTAAAAGTCATTGCCAAAGTGGACGGCCACATCAATGCCGCACCCACTCCCATCAATGCGCGGGATATCAATAACATCCACATATCCATTGCCAGGCCACCCAGCACGGCAAAGAAAACGAATATTCCCGCTCCAATCATAAATACTCTGCGGCGGCCATAGATATCCGCCAAGCGGCCACCGGTTATGATGAAAACACCAAAAACCAAGGCGTAGCCGTTAATGATCCACTGGGAGCTAGTTATGTCTGCATTGAATTCTCTTTCGATGGCAGGTAGTGCGGGGGCAAAAGCGGTATAGTCATTACTAATAAGGAAGGCCGCGAGAACTAATGCAGCCAACCCCAAGTACTGATCTCGTGTAATTTTGCCGCTCTGTTTAGCCATACTGCGTAATTCACTCGACACCCGAGCCGCTCAGGTAATCCTTCAGAACCTAATTAGCTTGCGATATATTTTTAATACTCCCGCCTAGAGCCTAGACCACTCGCTAATTTACACGCCTTTTGACTAGTCAGTTTTCACTGTCGATACCGATCATCATCTGCCTTGTAACTGGCAGCTCATATCTTATGCTTAAAGGGCATCCAAGCGCCGGAAAATTGAATTAGTGATTGGATAGCCTACTGAGCCCCCTAAGATCACGCTAATAGATGAGATTAGTAAATGCATAAGTTCATTGTGCTTGTCTTGGTTCTGTTGACTTCTTCTACATTCGCCCAGGGATCTACGGTGAACGACCTAAAAGATTTCCAGTGGAAAAACCGCATTCTATTACTGAATATCCCGGAAGATCCCAATAGCACAATCAATGAATTACTCAAGTTAGCGCCGCAGTTTGCAGAGAGAAACTTAATATGGTTCCTGTTCTCTAACGGCACCCTTGAGACTAACTTCCCCGGTAAAGTCACAGACAATTTTGCTAAAAATGTACGGGAAAAATATCTGCAAGGACCAGCAATGCAAGTACTTCTTATAGGAAAGGATGGGGAAGTAAAGTATAAAGCCAATAAATTCTCAGCCGTCGAAGTTTTCCAACGTATCGACAGCATGCCCATGCGACGCAATGAGATGCAGCAAGGATCTGCACAGTGAACAATTATTGAACATCCACAATCTGATAGAGAATTTTTGTATCCCCCAGTATTACTGAGGAATCCCAGAGTTAGATTTCCCTCAATTAATTACGCTTCGGCCTTCTTTGCTCACCAGACACCCTTTCCAGCTGGCAACTTTTAACAAACATAGACATCTTTGCGCTAAAGTACGCTATTAGCCTTGCGAACTTATAATCAATGGAAATCGACCTCCAATGACCAAAAGAGCCATTATCCTCGGAGCTACGGGCCTTATCGGTGGCCATCTCACAGAGCAACTGGCTGGTGAAGAAGTCTTTGATGAAGTACTTACCCTCACTCGACGCCCCAAAGCCACTGCAAGTCAAAAAATACACAATCATATTGTCGATTTTGATCGATTGGAGGAGGCTGCCCCTCTTTTTCAGGGAAATACTCTATTTTCCTGCCTGGGAACCACTCGCAAGCAAGCCGGCAGCCTAGCCGCCCAGTATAAGGTTGACGTTGAATATCAATACAAAGCGGCCCAATTGGCAGCGGAGGCAGGGGTCAGCCATTACGTACTGGTTTCATCCAGCGGGGCCAATGCCAATAGCGCCAGTGCTTACTTACGTATGAAGGGTGAGCTGGAAGAGAAAATCAAGAAACTTCCATTTAAGCGCATCAGTATTCTGCAACCCTCCCTACTTCTCGGAGATCGTGCAAATGCCCGCCCCGGTGAGAAAACCGGAGGCATCCTCCTACCAGTAATTTGTATGCTGCCGGGGCTGAGACGTTATAGGCCCATTGAGGGGCGTGAAGTAGCCAAAAAAATGGTTTATTTAAGTCGACAAGAACGAACAGGGGTTGAGACCCTGCGTTTGGATGAGCTATTCAATACTTAAGGAGCCTCTGAATAATTCCGTAATGTCTCGGCGAATCTGGGAGGCTCCTTAAACCCCAAAGGTTAAATTCGGGAGCTTAAAACAAGTAAAACGCTCCCGAATATTGCGGTTATTCTTTTATTTTAATCCCTAGCCAATGCGGATATTGAGTCAAAACAATAAGGACAATTGCATCGTAGACTGCGTGCCAGATTATTACTCCCAATAAACTTCCGGACACTTGGTAAACCACACCTAAAACCACACCAATTCCCAAAGTCAGAAAGAAATTGGTCCACGATGAGAAATGAAGTAGCGCAAATGCAATTGCGGAAATTAGTAACCCCAACAATGGCGAGCTAAGTTCTGACAACCAGGACTGCAAAAACCCCCGAAACAAAAGCTCTTCACAAATTCCGACTACAACAGAAACCAACAGCAGTTGAAAGAAAGACAATCGTGAAAATAGTGGAATCAGGGCGATCGATTGACGCCGCATTGACATGCCGAGGGTCGTTTCTGAGCGAGTTAACGACAACATCACACCATAGGTAGCCATCGCTCCAATGATGCCAATTATTACTTGTAACCCTACGCTATCACCAATGATCACTACCTTGGGTGAAGCCAGATAAAAGCCCAGAAAGGCCAGCAACAAGCAAACAACCTGAGTGCCAATTAATAAAAGAAAAACTGGTGGATTCCCTTTTGTTTGGTCAACAGCTTCCATTTGTGACCGTCCTTTTTATTAGTAGTTTATCGAGGTAGTCGAGTGGCTCAGTACCTAAATAGACTGCCTTAGGATTCCGTATCAACTAGAAACCACATCGAAATTCAATCAGCCGAAATAAGCACACCCACCATCGGCAATAATCTAACAGAAAATGATGACAGGCATAATCCTCCGCCAACAACCTATCTCTATCCGTTTAGTTTGACGCCAGACAGCTTATCCCCTTTGAAAAACTGCCTGACTTTAGCCGAAAAGCCAGTCACAGTGCTATGCTCGACAATATCTCTGGAACCGGATAGCTCGTAGAGACTACCCGGTTTCCAGCCCTCTTATCAGTAGATTGTCTTGCAAAGAAACTACACAGCAACTAATTCCAACCATGACACAAGAAATCATAGGACTGGGCCAGCTGCTGAAGGATATTGAGGAGAAAAGTCAGGGGCAGGAGAAAATCTCCATCCAGCATGTTATTGAGGCTGTGGGGCTTCGATCCTTTGCCCCATTCCTTATCCTTATCGGGTTGATCCTGTTTTCCCCTCTAAGCGGTATTCCCGGAATGTCTACCGCGATGGGCGTATTGCTACTACTGTTTGCCCTACAACTGCTGATGAAGCGCAACTATATCTGGCTTCCTCAGTGGTTAATCAACCGCTCCATATCCAGCGAGAAGCTGATGGATGCCCTGCACTGGATGGAAAAGCCCGCCCGGTTTGCCGACCGCTGGATTCAGCCACGGATGGATTTTATCGTGCGCCGATATGGCACCTACGCTATTGCTGGAACCTGCATTTTTATTGCATTGACCCTGCCAATAATGGAAGTAATCCCCTTCTCTGCCTCAACTGCTGGTCTCGCTCTCACCATTTTTGGGCTATCGCTGGCAGCTCGAGACGGACTCTTAGCGCTTATTGCTTTTATCCTAACGGCCTCCCTAGTACTAGTGGTGATCGTTGCCGTGATCTAGGGAGCCTCTGAATAACTCCGTGATACCTCTGGCTTGCAGAGCAGTTCACAATCAAGGCGCGGCTTCGCAGGAATGTCTAGACCTTTCAAGAAGTCGCAACGCCTAGGGGCCCGCGAGTAACTCCATAATATCTCTGCGGGTCTCCAGACCAAAGCTGGCTACTTACCCTCGCTTTAAGACTTGATTTTTTAATCCGAGCAAATGGGGAAAGTGCACTATGGCGAAAATTGCCAAAAGGTCGTATACCGCATGCCAAACAATCGCTCCCACCAAGCCCCCGGACATTTGGTAGAAAATGCCTAAAATGAGCCCAATCATAAAGGTAAGGAAGAAGTACACCCAGGAAACACAGTGCAGTAATGCGAATATCAGTGATGCACCCAATAAACCGAGGAATGGCGTACTGAGCTGGGAAAGCCAAGACTGTAGAAAACCACGAAACAACAGCTCCTCACAAACACCTGCAGCTAAAGCAACCCATACCATTTGTGATGGGGACAACTTGGAAAATAGCGGAGTCAATTGAGTACAGTGGAGCCGCAGCATTTTCCCAAATAGCGTCTCAGAACGAGCCAATGTCAGTACTACCGCAAATGTGACAATAGCGCCTAACAATCCCAACAGCAGTTGCAGCCAAACCGTATCACCAATAAATGAAACTTCCATTGGCACAAGGTAGAGACCCAGAGCCGCAAGCAATAGACAGCCCAGTTGAATATCCATTAAAAAAAAGAAAACCGGCAGGCTGCGCCGTGCCGGACCAATCGCTTCCATTCCTGATTTTTCCCTTTGCCTATTGATTTCCTGAGCCTCTGACAACCTTCAAGCTCGCTCGCCCATCCGCAGAAATCATCAATTCAGCCACGCCACCATCCCGCAGTTGTTTTTCCAGATCCAGGGCTTTTTCCTTCGGAGCAAAGTAGGCTTCAATACCGTAGCGAATCCGGTAGCTATCTGATGAATTCCAAAAATTCTGGCCTGCTACCCGCCCTCGAATAAAGACTCCGCCCTGTGGTTGTTCAAGGCTGACAGAGGCGCGTTCATACAATCCGGATGGCCCTTTTTCTAAGCCTACATAAACCACCTCTCCCTGACGCAGCCGTCCCTGCCCTTTAAACAAGGCTTTATCTAAAGTGGAAAAGGGGTAATTTAATTGGGCATAGTTACCGCGAAACAATGAGCGCGGGTCTACAGGAACAGTTTTCACTGAAACAGGCTGGCCCGTCCACAGCGGCATTTGAGCCTTAATATACATTCCTAACAGTATAAAAAACTGCACGCCAATGGCGGCAACCAGGCTAATCACAACTCTACGTTTCATCGCAAACTTCCCCCCGCCTGGTGATATTTCCAATACTTGGCTGCTGCCAGCAATAAAACTGCGAAGAGAATAAACAGGAGAGCAGCTCCTATATAGTCGCCAATCAAGTCAATATAGCGCAGCAGAGCCGTCAACAGGACCGCCATAACTCCGAGGAAGAAGTAGTGCGAGATACCATCGTGAATACCCCTGAAGATCAACCAGATTCCACAGGCAATCAGGGCGAAGTTTGTGAAAATTTGTAACCAAACTGCGTAGTCACTGGAGCCGGCATTCGTTACAAACACAAGTACTGCCGCAAAAACACCGCACAACCCCAGTCCGAATAGCAACCTCTGAGACAGCAGCGCCAACACTATCGACACAGCAGACATAGTCCCCACTACCGCCCACATAGAGGGTAGGTGACTCCAGGGGGCTTCTATCATCTCCTCCCAGGGATATTCAAAGCTAAAAATCAGTAAGCCAATTAAAGTAAACCGAAGGCACCAAATAGAGATTACTGCTGCGTAGTCCTTGGCTACCGCCGACGGGCGAGTTGCCAACCAATGGGCAAAGCAATACATCAGGATAAAGAGCGAGACTGCAACAGCAAGGTTCTCTGGATAAATATCCGCACTAAATTTCCCATCCTGCAAACGCCAAAATTCTGATAGGGAAAATTCCAGCCAAAAACCTAAGCCAAAGATAAAGGTCAGCAAGAGAATCACGCTCGCACGACCACTTAACAGAATATAGAGAGCCCCCAGCAAGAAAATTGGGAACAGGGCGGGGTAAAAGCCTAAACTCGACTCCAGGAAGAACCAAAGCAAAGCCAAAAGCAAGGACTGCTCTGCAATCCATGGGCTGCGAGTAATTAAAGCAAATGGCAAACTACCCAGTGCCCACCAGAAAATACCATCTGGCATATGCTCGCCCAAGTGGTATACCTGTGCGATCAAAATAATCGCCGCACCAAAAAACAGGTTGCCCAACAAGAACAAGCCCTCTCCGGCCTTCCGGTCTCCAGACAGGTAAACCTTAAACGCCACTCCCTGGGTCACCAAGGTCAAAGCGATCAGTCCCCCCATTCGCAGCGCTCTGGGGATTTCCTCCCAATTGGCTCCAATCAATGTAATCACCGCCAGCCCGATAAAGAGATAGGCCAACCCAATCAAAATACGATATCCAAGTGTTCTTTCTTGCGCCCGGTGGTAATCCACTTCATAGCGGGCACAGATCTGCTCAGCCTGAGCTTCACTGATCACACCGTCTTCAACCCAATCTCCGGCTTCGCGGGCCAGGTCATGCTTAAGCAACCGAATCAATCGCATAGATGCGCCTTGTGAAAAATTACCCATACCCGATGGATGGGTATTAATACTTTGGTCCCGAGTATCCCCGATGTAACCAGCGACCTCAAATTGGTACGGATTGAAGACTAAATTATCGCCAGGCTGCCTAGATAGCAGAAAACTATCTCAGATATTTAAATTGTTAATTTCTATTATTGATTGCCATTCAATAGCATAAACAGCATCAAAGTTAAGAGCCAGGCACCCAATAAGGAGCTAACCATGTCCCGCTATATCGAATCCGAACTCAAGCCGTTTAACGCCAAAGCCTACCAAAATGGCGAATTTCACGATGTAAGTGACTCTGACGTCAAAGGTAAATGGGCCGTATTCTTCTTTTACCCCGCCGACTTCACCTTCGTATGCCCCACTGAATTAGGCGATCTGGCAGACAACTATGAGGAGTTTAAGAAGCTGGGTGTAGAGATCTACTCAGTCTCCACAGACACTCACTTCACCCACAAGGCCTGGCACGATTCCTCTGACACCATCGGTAAGATCCAGTACCCGATGATCGGTGATCCTACCGGTACCATTACCCGCAACTTCGGTGTAATGATTGAGGAAGAAGGCATTGCCGACCGTGGTACTTTCGTAATCGACCCGGAAGGCCGTGTTCAAATTGTGGAAATTACTGCTGGCGGTATCGGCCGCGATGCCAGTGAGCTGCTGCGCAAGATCAAAGCTGCTCAGTACATCGCTGCTCACCCGGGTGAAGTTTGCCCAGCGAAATGGAAGGAAGGTGAGGAAACCCTGGCCCCCTCTCTCGATCTGGTAGGCAAAATTTAAGTCTTCCCAAGCCCTCACAGGATTGGAACTGGCCTTGCCCGCCCTTTTGGCGGGCATTGTCGTTTTTACTACCTGCCCCCCCCCTTAATTCCCAACAGCTATCAGCAAAATAATCCGTTGAGGGAGGCTTACGGCGTCACAGCTCAGTGTATCTACCACCCACGCCTCTCAACTCACTCACAAATAAAAAGCTATCTAAGTATAAGCTTTAATTGCCAAATACTATCAAATGTATAGCTATTGATAATTTCTATTAAAAAACATTAGTCGATAGTATAAATCCCGTTCCCAAACAACGACCGACAAGACAGTGATAAATAAGGAGCTATCCATGTCACGTTACATCGAATCCCAGCTGAAACCCTTTAACGCCAAGGCTTATCAAAACGGCGACTTCTTCGATATCAGCGACGCCGACGTTAAAGGCAAGTGGGCCGTATTCTTCTTCTACCCCGCAGACTTCACCTTTGTCTGCCCCACTGAGCTGGGCGATCTCGCCGACAACTATGAAGAGTTCAAGAAGTTGGGCGTTGAGATCTACTCCGTATCCACCGATACCCACTTCACCCACAAAGCCTGGCACGACTCTTCCGACACCATCGGCAAAATCCAATACCCGATGATCGGCGACCCCACCGGCACCATCACCCGCAACTTCGGTGTGATGATCGAAGAGGAAGGCATCGCCGATCGCGGCACCTTTGTAATCGACCCGGAAGGCCGCATCCAAATTGTCAAGATCACTGCCGGCGGAATCGGCCGCGATGCCAGCGAGCTGTTGCGCAAGATCAAAGCTGCCCAGTACATCGCCGCTCATCCCGGTGAAGTCTGCCCGGCCAAGTGGAAAGAAGGCGAAGAGACCTTAGCCCCCTCCCTCGATCTGGTAGGAAAGATTTAACCCAAATACCTCTGACCCGGCCCATCAAAAGGTGGGCCACAACCAAGCCTTAATATTGTTAGAGAAAGGACACACCGATGTTGGACGCAAACCTGAAAAAACAACTGGACACTTACCTGCAGAATATCGTCAAGCCGATCGAGATTCGTGTGTCTACAGATAACAGTGAAAAATCCAAAGAGCTGGAAGCCCTGGTAGATGAAATCTCTGGGCTCACCAACAGAATTACTGCACAGCAGAGCCAAGCCAAGCGCACGCCGAGTATGGCCATTGCTCCTGCCGGAGAGGAACCCCGGGTCAGCTTTGCCGGAATTCCCCTTGGGCATGAATTTACCTCACTCGTACTGGCCCTGTTGCAAGCGGGGGGCCATCCCTCAAAAGCAGACCCGGAACTGCTGGAGCAGGTTCGAAGCCTCAAGGGTGAATTCCACTTTGAAACCTATATCTCGCTCTCTTGCCAAAACTGCCCGGATGTTGTCCAAGCGCTGAACCTGATGGCAACCCTCAACCCAAACATCACCCACGAAATGATCGATGGAGGCCTGTTCCAAGAGGAAGTTGAAAAGCGCAATGTTATGGCTGTACCTGCGGTTTACCTCAATGGTGAACACTTCGGCCAAGGCAGGATGTCCCTCGAAGAGATTGTTGGAAAACTGGATACCGGCGCAGCCGAGCGGAAAGCCGAAGAGCTGAATGAAAAAGCACCCTACGATCTTTTAGTTGTAGGGGGTGGCCCAGCGGGCGCAGCGGCTGCTATTTATGCCGCTCGCAAAGGCATTCGCACTGGCATAGTGGCAGAACGCTTCGGCGGCCAGGTAATGGATACCGTAGGCATCGAGAACTTTATCTCTGTACCTTATACCGAAGGCCCCAAGCTTGCAGCCAGCCTTGAGCAACATGTTAAAGAGTATGGTGTCGATATCATTACCGACCAACGCGCAGCCAACTTGCGACGCAATGAAATGGTAGATATCAAGCTACAAAGCGGTGCGACCCTATCCAGCCGCTCAGTAGTATTGGCTACCGGTGCCCGCTGGAGGGAACTGGGGGTTCCCGGCGAAGCCGAATACCGCACCAAGGGCGTAGCCTACTGCCCCCATTGCGACGGCCCCTTCTTTAAAGGTAAGCGCGTAGCCGTTATCGGTGGCGGCAACTCGGGCATCGAAGCAGCTATCGACCTCGCCGGAATCGTCGAGCACGTCACTGTACTGGAGTTCGCGGATAAACTGCGCGCTGACGAAGTACTGGTACGGAAAGCACAGCTGACAGATAACATCGATATTATCGTCAATGCGCAAACCACCGAAGTCCTCGGCGATGGCAACAAAGTGAACGGCCTGGCCTATACCGATCGAGAGAGTGGTGAAAATAAACAGGTCGAACTGGCTGGTGTTTTCGTACAGATTGGCCTGGTACCCAATACGGAATTCCTTAAAGAAACCGATGTGGAGATGAATCGCATGGGCGAAATTGTGATCGACGAGCGCGGCGCAACTTCAGTCCCCGGCGTCTACGCCGCCGGCGATGCGACCACTGTCCCCTACAAACAGATAGTGATCTCTATGGGTGCAGGTGCAACTGCTGCGCTGGGCGCATTTGACTACTTGATTAGGTCTTCGGTTGAATAACACCAAAGCGTTAAAAAGGGCCAGTCATTGACTGGCCCTTTTTTATATTAACTTTAAGCATGGACAATATAGGAGAACAGACTTCAAGCTAAGACCTGAGCCCACATAAAATATCATGCGCCATTTATAAACCTATATTTATAATAGACACTAAATCTGCACCTTTAATTTATATATATTATTAACAAACCAAAAACAAACTGGTTAAACCCTTTAAAATACCACTTGGCATCACCTATCAATTACCAGTCGAAAGAAAACTTTAGAGTAAATAATAGACTCATTATCTTGGGAGCCCCCCATGAAGAAGCCAAGCCTAACGCTATTTTTATCCCTGCTACCAACCTTTGGATTACCTTTAGCCTCAAACAGTTTTGCTGTGAGCTGTGGCGACACGATTACTACCCAGGAATCCCTCACAGAAGATCTCTCTTGCGAAACCAATCCAGCCCTCACAATCGACGGCCCCGGTGGCGGGCTGAACTTAAATGGATTTACTGTTACCTGTATAGAACCATTACATGAGGGCATCTATCTAACAGGCCTGGCTGCAAGCCTGTTTAATGGTGTAATAGACAATTGCAATGACTCAATAGCACTTACGGAAGATGGTGTTCATTTTGTCAGTGATATTGAGATTAATAATCTTGTAGGTGTGGGCGTACGTATTGAAAGTAACAGTAATTTTGTTACCGGCATCGTGATACCTTTTAATGGTACGCAATATGCAATAGGCATAGAAACAGCTAATCCCGCAAGTCTCAATCAGATCACTGGAAATTTTCTAGAGTTCCCGGGATTTTCAGGAATATATATAGAGGGGCGAAGCAATACAGTCACCGGAAATGAAATTCTTAACCCTGGTGATTTTGGCATAGCTCTTGATTCCGATGGAGGGAACAACTTAATCCTACTTAACACTATAACCAGTGACAGTAAAGCGAGAATATTCAACACTCTCAATGGCGATGGAGATGTGGGAATATCTGTAAGTTCAGATTCAAATCTCATTTCTCAAAATAGTATATCGAACAGCACCACTGGAATCAGAATCAACAATAGTGACAGCAATACCGTAAGCAGCAATGAAGCTGACAATAACATTGACTATGGCATAGTGATCGAGGGAACTAGCGCAGAATTCAATAACATTTTATCTAATACAGCCAATGACAATGGTATATTCGACCTTTACTCCCCTGATGATCCGAACTGCACATCTTCGAACAACTGGATTGGCAACATCTCTACAACCAACGATCCCAACTGTCTGGACTAAATATTCACTCGATTACATTCACACTCCCTAATGTACAAGCAATAGCTGAGTAGTATATCGCTGGCTGACAAATAGCATAAATAATCAGGGAGCCTCTGAATAGCTCCGTGATGCCTCTTGCCATGCAGAGCGGTCAACAATCAAGGCGTTGTTGCGTAGGGATGTCTAGACCTTTCAAGAAGTCGCAACGCGAAGTGTGAATCGCTTTGTATGTCAAGAGATAAAAACTTCAACCATCCTGCCTGTCTATACCTAAACAACCCCAACAATAAATAGCGCCCTAGAACAGACAAACATCCCACTTAAATGCGTAATAATAAATTCATTATTAGAAATAGCCCTTAAGCCCTCCTCTATCATTTAAATTAAGTATTATTAAAAATCATTAAAACAACTAAATATTACAGGGGGAACACTGATCTATCCTCACGAGATTCACCCGGACTAAAAAACTGCCTATCTAAGGTATCCGCAATAATTACTGACATGGTACAAACCCTATGAGAAAACTAACAATAGCCCTTTGTTACATCCTTTTAACAACCGCCGCAATATCAACCTCTCTTAATAGCTATGCCGTTACCTGCGGAGGCGTTATCACTACACAGGAAACACTAACTGAAGATTTAAATTGCACTACAAATTTTGCATTCCTAATTGAGGGCCCATTAGGCGGCCTTAATATGAATGGCTTTACCGTTACATGCCCACTCACAGCAAATAATGGCATACAACTTCGTGGCTTTTCTGCAAGCATAAGCTCTGGGACTGTTGAAAATTGTAATAATAGCATTACATTATTAGGGGATGGATCCCACCAGGTTATCGACATTGATATTGTTAACCCTACCTCAACTGCATTATTTGTTAGAAGCGATCACAATTTTATCTCCGGTGTTCAGATACAGTCGAACGTCCCAGACTCTAACTTTGGTATACGAATTGAAAACAATGATTTCAACCAGGTTTTCGGAAATACTGTTGATGGTATGGATAACGTTGGCGTGCAAATAGAGGGGTCTTCAAATAGTGTTTCTGGCAATATAATCACCAACACCTCTGACACTAATGGCTCTGGTGTTGGTATATCTATTGAACCTCCTGGCAGCTCCAACATAGTTACATCAAACATTATCGATCAGAGTGCAGGTGAAGGCATATTAACATTTGAATCAGATTCAAACCTTATATCTCAAAATGTAGTAACAAACAGTCTAACCGGCATCGCGATTGATAATGCAGATAGCAATACAGTCACTATAAATAGCGTTAGCGATAATACGGATTATGGAATATCTATTGAGGATGCAAATGCTAGTGGCAATAACATTTTATCTAACTCATCGCTAAACAATGGGATTTTTGACCTTTACTCCCCCGATGATCCAAGCTGCACCGCCAATACTTGGTTAGGTAATACTTTTGTTACCAGCGACCCTTCATGCCTGAATTGAGCGAAAAGATTACTCAATCGAAGGTTTAGTTTGAAGACGATAATAAAGCTCCATATCGTCTTCTTACATAATTACCAACGCAACTTTAGGATTTACATTGAATTGGAATGCTACGCCTTTATCAACAGCATCACTATTTATTTATCAGTTTTTTAACAAAAATAAGTAAAACCTCCCATTAAACTAATGTCCCACTAAATCAGCACTTACCTCTCATAGCGCCTATCTAGGCCATCTATCAAACTCATACTTGTATCAACCCCATTCACAAGGAGTACGTGCCAGATTGTCGGCCAAGTTCCGACGATCAGGCTAGTGAACGGTGATTGATACGACCTCAACCTTGAAAATGCAATGGAAAACGACATTGGTCGTACAGTCTCATCACTAAAGGAGTTTATGATGAAGAATATTGCACCTCTAGCCGCCAGTATTGCCCTGGCAATCATTAGCCAGGGCGCTATCGCCGACACCAATACTGCAACGGTTTACCAAGAAGGTCTTGGGAACACTGCAACAGCTGATCAAAGTGATCCAACCGCCACAAACAATACCATCGATCAAACTCAGATCGGTGATAACAACACCAGCTATGCGGAGCAATCCGCTAACAGTGATGGTGGCACGATTATTCATAACCAAACTGGCGATATGAATACCGCCGAGTCCTATCAGGATAACTCTGTAGGCGCCTATATCGAGATCAATCAAGGAGACAACAATCAGTACGTCTTCACTCTCCAGTCATTTGTTGACGGTAGCACCATGTCCATTACCCAAGATGGGGATGGCCACAGTGCAACCTTAACTCAAACCAATAGTACCGATGATGTTATTGTGGTGACTCAAGCTGGGGTAAACCAAACTGCATTTGTTACCCAAACACTGACGTCAAACAGTGAAGTCTATGTAGATCAGCTCGGCGACTCCAACCTGGCGACCCACAATCAAGTCAATGGAGACTCCAACTACTCCTCCTCATATCAGGACGGTACTACCAATACCCTTAATGTGATTCAAACCAACGATGATCACGAGAGCAGTCTCTGGCAAATTGGCGACAACAATGTGGCCATTCATAACCAGACGGGTTCAGATCACTACGCACTGACTGAGCAGCTCGGGACTTCTAACTTTGCCAACATTACGGCTACAGGTATTGGTTCTTCCGCTCAAACTTACCAAAATGGTGTGGGTAACGCCCAAACAACAACACAAATTGGCGATGCGCAATCTGCTTTTGCCAATCAAACCGGAAACGCAAACGTAGGTGTGATTCTACAGTAAACGCTTCATCTCGCTGTGCTGCCCATAAATGGGCAGCACCCATGGACTCATTGGCACCGAAAGACCATCTTCCAAAGAGTTATTTCCGAAATAACTCATCCCTTACATCCACATACCTAGCAATAACCCAAGTTCTTTACCAACTTATATAGGCGATTTCATGTTCGTCATAGGTACAATCCGCACCGTTAGTTAGTCTCTCCGTCCCATCTATCAGGATAAGTCGCCTCTATCTTATAACGTACCCCCACGCCTAACTAGACAAAGGATAGCCAAGACTTCCTCGCCGTTCAGCAGCCCTATTCGCCACTTATCCTAATTTTTATCCAGAAGAAAAAGATAGCTCTAAGATGGCAAGCATTCAGCAGGTGAACACAGAGAGAATAGTTATGCGATATATTCAAACTAGATATTCAAAGACCAACGCAAAGTTAAAGGCGCTCTTCGTAGCCGCCGGCCTGTTTTCTACTACAGCAAGTGCTAGTGGCATCGATGGGGAATGGAAGGCCACTATTCAAACAGAGAGTGACAAGGTGCTTCCGATTGTCCTCCATATTGATCAGGACAACGGCAAATGGACGGGGGTACTGGATAGCCCCTCACAAAAGGCCTATGGCATAGAGATGTCATCACTGGAAGTTATCGGCAACAATATATCCTTCGAAATTGAGGACTTAGGACTCAGTTACGAGGGGGCGTACAACCCAGTAGTTGAGCTTATGTTCGGTTCATTTACTCAAGGGAAGTCACTGTCTCTTAACTTCAGAAAGATAAATACTGTTCAGCCGGAGAATCGTCCACAGACACCAACAGGCCCCTACCCCTATACTATTGAAGAGGTAAGTTTTAAAAGTACAATCACAAATAATATAATCTCTGGGACACTAACCAAACCAAACTCAAGGATAAAAGCCACCGCGATCCTGATTAGTGGTTCGGGGCCGCAAGACCGGGATGAAACCGCATTTGGCCATAAAGCATTTGCGGTAATTGCCGACTATTTAACTCGGCAAGGGTACGCGGTATTGCGTTATGATGAACGAGGAATTGGTGACTCTACCGGGAGTTTCTCCACGGCAACTACCGAAGATTTTGCCAATGATACCAGTGCAATTGTGGATTACCTGAACAGTCGTAACGATCTCCCCAAAGGTAAAACGGGCTTAATTGGGCACAGCGAGGGGGGGATGATAGCTCCCATGGTAGCCAGCAATCGTGATGATATTGCGTTTACAATTTTTCTCGGCGGCCCAGGGGTTAAAATGCAAGAGCTTTTTCTCGACCAGTGGTACAGGGATAGAAAACACAGCGGCATGACTGAGAAAAACCTACTGGAGCTACGCAAACTTGATAAAATTGTTTTTGAACAATTTGCTCGTCTTCCCATAGGGGGAACTATCAGTGATGGCTTACATCAAGCTCTTCATAAGAGTGTTAAACTCGAAGGCTTGGAAGGAGGCAAACTGGAAGCTCAAGTTGAGGTACTTAAGAAACAGTATTCCACCCCTTGGTTTCGTTATGCATTGAACTTCAACCCTGAGCCCTATTTAGAGGGTACAAAATGTCCTATTTTGGCTCTTAATGGCTCACTGGATTTTCAAGTTGATGCGGAAATGAACTTAGGCAATATAGAAAAGGTGTTGAGTAAATCCAATCATAAGGATTATGAAATTATTGAACTCGATAAAATGAATCATCTCTTTCAAACAGCCGAAACCGGCAGCTATGCCGAGTATGCGGAAATAGAGGAAACCTTTTCCCCTATTGCCCTCGAGATGATGTCAACCTGGCTGAACGAGAGATTCTGATTTTAACTAAACTCTGTGGCCCCAGAACAAGGGGCCATTTTATTAACATGTATTAATTTATGAAGTTACTGAAGTCCCCCGCACCTACGACAAAGTTCTTAGCGTATCATTTTGGCGGCTGGCTAATATTCGCCCTAGTGAACTCCATTTCTCGGGGCTTACTTACCGATGAAAATTTCGAGCAGCTCGCCATACATGCACTCACCCTGATATTAACCTGCGGAGCTTTAACGCTAATTATCCGAGAAGTGATTTATCGCTTTGACCTCTTAGATAAAAACTGGAGGCAACAGTGGCCCTACTTCTTTCTATCTTCAATATCACTTGCATTTGCATGTGCCTATATTTCAGTTATCTTTCTATTCTCATATTATAATTTAATGGGGTATGCCATTCCCGAATCAACTTGGCACAACGTTCTTGGCAACTGGCTTATCATGACTATTTTATTAGTAAGCTGGACCCTGATTTATGTTACAGCAGTTAATCAAGACCGTTTACTCAAAGCTGAACAGGAAGCCATTCAACTTAACCTACAGCTCAATGAGGTTAAAATGGCAGCACTTATGGGGCAGCTTAACCCACATTTCCTTTTCAATGGACTAAACAATATCCGGGCCTTAATTCTCGAGGATGCTACTAAATCAAGAACGATGCTGACAAACCTCTCTGATCTACTGAGATATACATTGATGACACATAAACAGAAAACCGTGCCACTCAGAGATGAGCTGGAAATTGTTTGTCAATATATCGACCTCCTCAAAATACAATATGAAGATCGTTTGACTTTCAAGTTGATAACTGATCCAGAATTGATGGGAGAACGAATCCCTCCTCTTATTATCCAACTGCTTACAGAAAATGCGATACGCCACGGAATTGAAAAGTCCAAGCATGGCGGTGAAGTAACCATCAAAGTATCCCACGAAGAGGAACACCTAGTCATCACGGTAGCTAACCCAGGGACCTTAGAACTAAACGCACCTATAGAAACAAAGCCCAGCAAAAAGAAAAATGAAAATACCGGATTGGGGCTAGCAAATATACAAAAACGATTGACTCTTCAATATGGCAACAACACATCCTTCCAGATAAAGCAACAAGGGCAGCAAGTTATTGCCCAATGCCATATTCCTACTTCATCTCTACAGTTGGCGGTATAATAAGTGAAAGCCATTATTATTGAAGATTCCAGACTCGCTCGCAATGAATTGAGAGAGCTGTTAAAGCCTCACAATAATATAAATTTAGTTGCAGAGGCAAAAGATTGTGAGCAGGCAGTTTCTCTGATTCTAAAAGAACAACCAGACTTACTTTTTTTAGACATTAATCTACCGGACGGGACTGGCTTCGATATACTAGAACAGCTTGAAGCTGCACCCCAGGTTATTTTCACAACGGCTTATGACGAATACGCCATACAAGCATTCGAAGTCAACGCATTAGACTACCTCCTCAAACCAATCAACCCGGAAAAATTAAAGCGAGCGCTTAACAAAACACTAAGTGATTCTCCTTTACAGGATGATAATCACTTATCGAACTACCTAGACACCAATAACAAGATCTTTATCAAGGACGGAGAGCGCTGCTGGCTAATAGAAATAGGAAATATCCGTTATTTTGAAAACTGTGGAAATCATGCCCAAGTATTCTTTGATAACAACAAGCCGTTTATTTATAAATCATTATCTAAAATTGAACAGCGTTTAAATCCTGAGGTTTTCTTTCGCGCCAACCGCCAGCAAATCATAAACTTGAATTTTATTCAGGATATTCAACCATGGGTCAATAGTGGGCTACTAATAACAATGACCGATGGAAAAGAAATAGAGGCTGCAAGACGCCCCGCTACTCGCTTACGGGAAATGCTAAGTTTGTAGGTCGGCCGTATAACCTGCTGCCAGGTACCATGCTGGCAGCAGCATCTCTATTACTCACCTCGTATAAATACTCTGCTGCTAATCTGAAACATCAATTTTAGCGGCATACTTTTAATCCAGTAAAGTCTAAAGATGGACAGCTTGCCAAACTACCTGAATATCGATTCACCTTATGAAATATGTGTCCATAATAGGAGATGACACAATTCTTTACTCATTTTTAATGTCGTTTACAAGACGTCCTGAAACACACCCTAATTTATGTAGAAAGGAATCTATCAAATGTTCAAACGAGCTTCCTGTTTGGTTTTAACAGCCCTTTTATTCAGTATCACCAATTTGGTGGCGGCACAGCCAAATAACTTAGAAGAGAATAAAAAACTCGCAATGCAAGCTGTGGGGTTGTGGCTAAGCGGCAATAAGATAGATCCCAAGACAATTTTATCTCCTAACTATATAAACAACCTGGATTCTGCGACAACGGATAGCGCAGGCCCACAAAAGCGTAACCTCAAACAATTTGAAGAAGAGGTGGCTAAGTTTCACAAGTCTTTCAAAGACATCAAGGCGGTCAGTACCAAGCAAGTAGCTGAAGGAGATTTAGTCGCAACCCATGTTACAGTCAGCGCTAATCATGTCGGCTCGTTTATGGGGGAATCTCCAACCAAAAAAACAATCACCTGGGATGCCGTAGAATTCTCCAAGATTCAGGACGGCAAAATAGTCGAAGCTTGGGTCACTTGGGATAAATATGGATTCCTAAAGCAGCTTGGTGCACTGAAGTAGTCAATTGCGGAGTAATACTATCCTTGACAGAAAGTCAGGATACATTCCCGAATACGGCATTCATGCTGCTCTGACCCCAAATAATCAAGATCGTCGATATTTTGATCGGTGTCTTTTATGAGTTTAGAAACTCCATCTCGAGAACTTGGCCCACAAGAGGCCTTATTTATAGAGATGACAAGACTCTCCTATGGTGGCTTACAATTTGTTTCTTTCATTAGAGTCTGCAAATCGTTAAGTGTTGACACTTTACGCACAGGATTAGAGTACCTACACAAACGCCACCCTCTTCTACGCGCTCGTATCCAAAGAGGGGAAAAACTTCGCTGGATTTGCGACGTTGACTTCAATGATATTCCATTAAATATATGCCAAGTTGGTGATACTCTCAATTTAGAGGATGAGTTTAGAGTTCACGGCATAAACTGCCTGGACAGTGAAAAATATGTATACAGCATAAAGCTCTACCTCAATAAAGAAGGTCTCGTAGAGTGGATTTCTGTCATCAATATTCATGCGGCATTTGATGGCAGGTCAGTAATGACTATATTTTCAGATTTAGACAAATTTCTGCGATCTAACGAAACACTTGAACAGGCCAAGTCACTACCACTACAAGAAAGCATTGCGAGCCAGCTAGAGTCAGCTGGATATTTTGGAGAAAAGGGAGTTGAACATAAGAACATTGACGATTTCATCTGGCTGGTAGAAAAGCAAGCCGCTCCCAATGAGCGCAAGTCCTGTGCAATTTCATATCTTATGTCGCCAGAAAGAACTAAAAAACTCGCTAATTGGGGCAAGAGTAACGGCATAAAAATTACTGCAATCTACTGTGCCATTGCATCTATTGCTGCACGAGCAGTACCTATTGACAAAAAATTAACAGAAATAATTTTATCGATGGATGCCAGAGGGCTATGCTCCCCGAACATTCCCATAGGGCATATTGGAGCCTTTTCCGAAACCGCTAGCTTGAAGCTCCCCCCAAATATAGAGTCTGCCAATGTTATTGATGTTGCCAAAATGCTACAAAAGCAAATCTTTTCGGTACTGCTCAAGCAGAGGCCTATGACAAAAAATCTCAGCTCAGACTATACGATGAGCGATATAACTCATATGGCTTCAGAGATAACAGCCCAACAAAAGTCCTTTCCAGCAGGGATTATTGTATCCAACGCAGGCAGCATACCTCTTTTAGCCGATGAAATGGAGTATTTTGAAATTCAGATGCCGATGATCACTCTAACTAACGGTATTAACCCATTAATGGCTGCTACCTTTACCACTTACCGTAATTCGGTCTTTGTTTTTGGCTATTGTGAACCATTGATTAGCAGACATAGTATTGATTTATTTGTTAATGAATATATGCGTATATTAAATGGCCTTATTTCGGAATAGCATTCCATGCAAGCAAATACTTTAAGCAAACAACCCTAAAATGGAAACCCTGAAAGCAGCCATTAAAAATTAACTCTTATACAAATAAGCACCTCACAAACCCGCTAAAAATCAACTTGCTCTTTGAAGTGCCAAGCAATTATTTATATTAGCAAAGCTACTTAATCTAGAACATATTGCTCACCCCATAAGCTGAATAAATTTCTTGCATCGGCTCTTCTGTGGCCTTGTTAATTTTCCCAATCATGGAATTTAATCCTGTACCATCAACAGTTGTTCTAAATGAATGTTTATCAGGCTGAACAATCAGAGACTGAATGCCAAATTGAGCCAGCTCCACGCGGTAGTTTTCTGCGATTCGCTCTATTGCGTGCTTGGTAGTATTATATGAGCCAAGAAAAGGTAATACGAATTCCCCCAAAATACTTGATATCTGGACAATAGCTCCACTACCACGCTGTTTCATTTGCTGCAAGACCGCATGAATTAGTTGTTACAATCCAAACACATTAATTTCAAAAACCAAGATACATAATCTAGCTGCATTACTTCCGCTAGATATCATTGCATATGCTATATCAATAGAAAGGCGGAGCTTACCAGCGTCGGATTTCGAGACAAGTCACCACCACCTAGAACAATTACACTTTCTACTTAAGCTCCGCGTAAACTCCTTACTATATTTCTTATAGATTTTGTTTTATTACCATTCAGTCTTTGAAGATATAAAATAAAAGTTAATATACCTTTGGGAGTTTGTCTTTAAAAAGGCAAAACCCATAAGGAATAGATGGTTTTGGGTACAACATGGCAAGTAAGTTCAACGCCTCTTTCAAAAAGACTATTATTGCACTTGTGTATCTTGCTGTTGGTTATGCTTTTTTCGCCTACGTTTATAACAATTTTTTTACGCAAACAACCACATTCCCCCGAGAGTCGGTCACGTATGATCTTACTCACAATACCGATTATCTCAAGCAAAAAGACACGATTAATATCCTCGTCGTAGCAGGCGGAGGAGTCAGAGGCTTAATTCCTCTACATGTACTGCAGTATATTGAAGACAAATTAGGGAGGCCCCTTGATCAGGTGTTCGACGTTTTTTCAGGGGTTTCCACTGGAGCAATTATCGCAACAGGCCTCAATATTCCCGATGAAGCTATTCCCACCAGAAACGGGCAAAAGCTTTCCCATCTCGACTATCTGGTTGATATCTATGAGAACGAAGTAAACTACCTTTTCTCTCCCCCTTGGTATCACAAGTTCCTAACCGCAGGCGGTCTGTTTTCACCCTCCTACTTCGGCAGCCGATTACATGAAGTAATGGAAAAACATTATACTAAAGACCTTAATTTTACTGAACTTGAGAACTACGTAATCATTCCTTCTTTAAACTTAAAGGATGGAGAGATTCATCTTTTCAAGAACAAAGGTGAGACGGTTAATTATCTCCCCACCGATCGGCTTTATCAATTAATGACAGCCGCAGTAAGTGCTGAAACTGCTTTTCCGCCTGTCGTATTCAATTATTCGGAAGATGAAGATATCCAGTATTGCGAGCCTGAATCTGCAGAATCGGAAAACGAATCCCAATGTGTGTTTGCAGATGCAGCTATAGCTATGAACAACCCGGCCAGTATGATTCTTCGAGATGTTATCAACGAATTTCCCGATAAAAATTACTACATTCTGGTATTAGGTGCTGGAAGCCCTCGACTCCTTAGTTCAACAACAAACTATGACACACTGAAAAACTGGGGACAAATAAACTGGTTTCGAGATGCGTTAACAAATATGCAGCGCTCAATGGATACACACCAGCTCCACACACTGGAAATTGCAAAGTCTTTATCTGAAGAAGGGAGGATAGAATACGACTATCTAAATATCGAAATTCGAGAGCCTTTTATCGGCATATTTGAGCACAAGAAACTCCCAAAGTTAAAGGACTATTCAGACCAACTAATCAAAGATAATCAAGCCCAAATCGATCTAATTGTCGACCATTTAAAAAGTGAGAGCATTAAAAATTCAAGTGATAAGTCTTGACAGGTGACTCTTAAATCAACATGGGGAAACCTAGAAGGTTTCCAGGTATCTATGTGTTACCTCCTTGCCCTACCTGTATATTTACAAATGCCTGGTACTGACTTAAAAATACTTCGCCAGAGAGCTTTTGTAAAAAGCTACTTTTCTCCAAACGATCCATCACCGGACCTTTAACTTCAGAAAGATGAAGTCGAACATCTCTATTAAGTAAGATACTGTTTATACTTTCCAGTACTTCCAAGGCACTCCAATCAATTTCATTAACGGCACTACACATCAGGATCACATGCCTGACCTGGGAATTGCCTCCTAGACGGCTATAAATACGCTCTTCCAATGTACTTATATTAGAGAACATCAGACGGCCATCTACTCTAAAAGTAAGAATCTCAGAAGCAGTTTTAACTGGGTGTCGATCTATATTGCGGAAATGCTCAGTGCCTTCGATTAATCCTACCTCTGCAATATGAGGCTTTGATGCGCGCCAAACGAATAATAATAGCGATGCACCCACTCCACAGAGCACGCCCGACTCAACGCCAAATAATAGAGTAACGAAGATTGTCACCGCTACAGCAAGAAAATCCGCCTTGGAAAATTGCCAAGTTTTGCGCAAGATAGAAAAATCTACCAGTGAAAGTACTGCAACAATAATAGTGGCAGCGAGAGTAGCTTTCGGAAGAAAATATAGTGGTGACGTTAGAAAAAGAGCCGTGAATCCAATGCCTATTGCGGCAAATAGGCTGGCAAACTGTGTTTGTGCTCCCGCGTCAGCATTTACAACTGAGCGTGAGAAGCCACCACTTACCGGAAATCCACCAGAAAAACCTGCCCCAACATTCGCCAACCCTAAAGCCACCAGTTCTTGGTTGGAATCAATTCTTTGTCTACGTTTTGCGGCTAAAGTCTTTGCCACGGATATCGATTCTACATAGCCGATGATAGCAATCATTAGCGCAGGTAACGCAAGTGACTCAAATAGGGAAACCGACAGCTTTGGCAAGCTAAATTGAGGCAGCCCCGAAGGAACACTGCCAACAAGGGCTACTCCCCATGCTTCAAGATTAAAAGTATATGAGAAGTACACGGTTATCAGCACTGCTACTGCGGGGGCTGACTTAGACAGAAGATTAGCGGTATCAGCTGTGATTCCTAATCTTTGCAATAGTTTTGCCGCACAAGCTCTAGATAGGTATAGAAATAGCACCACCCCCAAACCGACTAACAAGGTCAACTGATTATAGCCACCCAAGTTTTCGAACAAGCCAGGCAACAGCTCTAATATTGTATCTCCATGGACCGATAGCCCCAGCAATTGGGTAACCTGATTAAGTGCAATTAATAACGCAGAAGCAGTTATAAAGCCGGAGATTACCGGGTGTGATAAAAAGTTAGCGAGAAAACCTAACTTTAATATACCTAATACAATGAGAATTCCCCCGGACAAGAGCGCCAATACCGCTGCTGCAGTGAGGTAGTCTACCTCACCGCTCGCTGTTACCTTTCCAAGAGTAGCGGCGCTCATTAAGGAGATTACCGCTACAGGTCCTACGGATAGTGTTCGACTGCTGCCTAACAAGCCATAGACTAGCAGCGGAACAATACTCGCATAGAGGCCCACCTCAGGTGGCAATCCGGCAAGCAAAGCGTAAGCAAGGGACTGGGGAATAAGGAGCACGGTAACAATTGAGGCCGCCAGTAGGTCCTGGGTTAGCAGCTGCCGATTATAGGAGTGAATAGTAGCCAGAATGGGAAACCATCTGGTGAGATGCTGCATCGCCATGATCTGTTTTCCGCTCTGGCCTTACGGCCTGAGTTCTATCGCCTTAGAAGAAGGGTTTGAATTGCAGCACCGAAAGTGCTGCACTTTAGAGCTAGGGTTCAATCGATATCAGCACAGCGCCAATATCAAATCCTGCGGCCTGGGCCTGGGAATTGAGCTGCTTTTTATCTGCCCCCATCAGGATCTTGGCACCGGCCCATACCTGGCTGGAACGATTTCCCGTCCGGCAAAACGCGTGCACTTTGTCTCCTTCCTGCAAAACATCACGAAATGCCTCGCAGTGATTTCGCATCATACGTCCGCGAGTAAAAGGGATAGCCACAAATTTAATGCCCACCGCTAATGCGGCCTGCTCCATTTCCACATAGGAAGGGTGAGTCTCACTCTCACCTTCCGGGCAATTGCATACTACAACTTGTACCCCACTCTGAGCCAATGGCGCCATACTTTCACAGGCTATATGCTCAGAAACGCTCACCTGTTCATCTAATTGTTTAATATTCATTATCACCTCAGTTCTATGCATTCAACTGAATAAATATATCGATCAATAATTTCGTCTAAAGCTGATTAAGCGGCACTTTCAAATAAACCGTACCATTCGATTCTGCCGGGGGCATTTGCCCCGCACGAATATTCACCTGCACAGACGGTACTATCAGCCGCGGCACAGATAAAGTGGCATCACGCTTGCGGCGCACCACGACAAAATCCTCCTCGGCAACCCCATCGCGCAAATGAATATTCTCCCTGCGTTGCTCTCCCACGCTGGTCTCACACTGATAGCCCCGCTTACCTTTAGGCGGGTAGTCGTGACACATAAACATGCGGGTTTGGTCGGGAAGGGACAAGATCTTACGCACTGAGCGATACAGCTCTGACGCATCGCCGCCGGGGAAGTCACATCGCGCACTGCCAACATCCGGCATAAATAAGGTATCGCCAACAAAAAGCGCATCGCCGATTAGCCAGGCCATATCTGCGGGGGTGTGGCCGGGACTGTAAATCACTTTCGCTGTCAGCTTACCGACCTGGAAAGTTTCACCATCCTTAAAGAGATGATCAAACTGACTGCCATCTGCCAGGAACTCCCGCTCAAGGTTAAATACATCGCGGAAGATTTTCTGCACCTGGCAAATGTGTTCACCGATTCCGATACGCCCACCCAAATGCTGGCGTAAAAACGGTGCCGCTGATAAGTGGTCAGCATGGGCATGAGTCTCCAGTATCCACTCCAGAGTCAGGTCTTTCTCTTGAATAAATGACACCAGCTCCTCAGCACCTCGGCTACTGGTGCGACCCGAGGCTGAATCAAAATTCAGCACAGAGTCCACAATAGCGGCGGAACCCCCTTCCCTGTCGTACACCACATAGCTCCAGGTTTCTGTATCCCGATCCAGGAACGGCTGTACCCGGGCACAGTGTTCTTCATGAGCCATCTTCTGCTCTCCCGTATTCACTACACCAACAATATACAATGTGATATTATATAAAACAATATATTGTAATTGTGTAAATTGATTTAGTTCCTATGCCTGATACTGAACATCTCGATCTCAACAAAATGCGCGATTCCGCTGGCCAGGCGGCAGCGATGCTGCGCTCCCTGGCCAATCAGGACCGCTTGCTACTTCTATGTCAGCTCAGCCAGGAAGAGTTAAATGTAGGCGAATTGGAAGAGCGCCTGGGTATTCATCAACCAAGCCTGTCCCAACAACTGGGTGTCCTCCGTCGCGAAGGCCTGGTCGAAACACGCCGCGAGGGAAAAAACGTCTTCTACCGGGTTGCAGACCCGCGAGTACTCGCCCTGCTGCAAACCCTTTACCAGCTCTACTGTGCGGAGTAATCCCATGACCATCGATTGGACCGCTTTCACCCCGGGCACTTCACTCGCCGGGGGGCTGCTGATTGGCCTTGCCAGTGCCGCTTTACTCGCCTTTAACGGTCGTATCGCAGGTATCTCCGGCATCATTGGCGGACTGCTTGACCAAATCCAGGGCTCCCTATGGCGCCTGGCCTTTATCGGGGGACTATTGATAAGCCCTCTTGCCTGGAAAATCTTTGCAACAGTGCCCGACATTGATATCCAGGCAGGTTATCCCACCTTAATTGCAGCGGGATTACTGGTGGGCCTGGGCACGCGGATGGCTTCCGGTTGTACCAGTGGCCATGGTGTTTGCGGCTTGTCCCGACTCTCCACTCGCTCGCTAACCGCCACCCTGATATTTATGGCCGCGGGCTTCGCAACCGTATTTCTAATGCGACACCTCCTGATCGGCCAGCTGGGGCAATGATGATGAAAACCAATATCAGCGCACTTTTGGCCGGGCTCACTTTCGGCCTGGGTTTATTGCTCTCCGGTATGGCCAACCCGGAGAAAGTCATCGGCTTCCTCGATTTAGCCGGCGCCTGGGACCCCTCTCTGGGACTGGTGATGTTTGGCGCTATCGTTGTGGGTCTGCCACTATTCCATTTCTTCAGGCACCGGGGACAGTCTATCTGGAAGCAACCGCTTCACCTGCCGGCAAGTAACCGGGTTGATCGCCGCTTGGTATTGGGCAGTCTTCTATTTGGTGCCGGCTGGGGATTGGCGGGATTTTGCCCCGGACCGGCGATTGTCGCTACCGGGGCGGGAGAGCTAAAAGCGGTAATTTTTACGCTCGCCATGCTCACGGGTATGGGGATATTCCAACTCTTCGGGATCAAGCGCACTGCCGCAGTGGAGTAACTTGCGCCCAAGCACAACGGTGAGGCAGCCGCCGTCTATCTTGTTTGAGCAGTTCACACAATTGCGGCAGGAAGAGAGCGGAAACAAGTGTAAGGATGCGGCTACTCCACCTAATCCCTCCATGGCTTCGACGCTACCAGCCCAAGTGGCTGGTGGGAGATAGTGTTGCCGCCCTCCTGGCCAGCATGATGCTGATCCCACAGGCCCTCGCCTATGCCGCACTTGCCGGCCTACCCCCATATCTAGGGCTCTACGCTGGGCTACTCCCATTAATAGGATACGCACTGTTTGGCTCCAGCTCGGTGCTGTCAGTAGGTCCAGTGGCCGTGCTCGCCCTAATGACCGCTTCAGCTCTCACCCCCATAGCCTCACCGGGAAGTCCCGAGTACATTTCCGGCGCCATATTATTAGCACTCTTGAGTGGAGTAATCCTGCTATTAATGGGGTTTCTTGGCCTCGGCAGCCTCGCCAACCTCTTGAGTCTTCCGGTTGTTGACGGTTTTGTCTCCGGCGCCGCCTTACTGATTATTGCCGGGCAGATTGCCCCTTTACTGGGAATATCAAGCAATGGGGATACGGTTCTCGAGATATTGATCAGCACCTTTAACCACCTGCCCGAAACCGATCGGGAAGCAGCTCTGCTGGGGCTCATTGCACTGGCCAGCTTAATTGCCGCCCGTCTAGGTTTGCCCTTCCTGCTCAGGAAAATCGGGGTCGGCCCAGCACGATCCAAATTGCTTTCACGGTTGGCGCCCATGCTTATCGTGGTGATTGCCATTGTGCTTACCACTATTTTTCACTGGGAGAAGGAATTACCCGTTGTGGGAGTTATTCCCGCTGGCCTACCAAACCTAAGTATCCCCTCTATTAACCCGGGGCTGATTTACAAACTGCTTTTGCCCGCCCTGATTATTGCCCTGCTCGGCTTTGTCGAAAGCTTATCTATTGCTCACTCTATCGCCCAGCGGCGCGGCGAGAAGCTCAACACTAATGCGGAGCTGCGGGGGCTGGGCGCCTCCAACCTACTCAGCGCATTTTCAGGAGGGTTTGCGGTAACCGGCAGCTTTGCACGGACAGCCGTTAATGATGAGAGTGGAGCAAAAACCCCCCTCAGCGGCGTGATAGCCGCAGTGCTAATTGCCCTGCTACTTCTGTATGCCACTAAAGTCTTTACCGAACTGCCAATCTGCGTGCTAGCCGCCACCATCATTGTTGCAGCCGCAAACCTGATCAACTTCCAGGGTATGGCCCACCACTGGCGCTACGATCGCACCGATGGACTGGCTATGGCCGGCACATTTCTCGGGGTAGTGTTTTTTGGCGTGGAAACCGGGATTGCCCTGGGCGTCGGGCTCTCATTCGCCACATTGATCTGGCGAGCCAGCCGGCCACATATCGC